>NZ_CP123000.1:0-4170000 GCF_029854435.1 Neorhizobium petrolearium
ATGAAGCATGATGCTCTTTTTGAGCGATTCAGCACACGTTTGAAAGCGCAAGTCGGTCAGGATGTTTATGCAAGCTGGTTCGGGCGTTTGAAGCTGCATTCGGTCTCAAAGAGTTTGGTTCGCCTCACGGTGCCGACGACTTTCCTCAAATCCTGGATCAATAACCGCTACCTTGATCTCATTACGTCGATCTTCCAGGCGGAAGACTCGGAGATTCTGAAGGTGGAAATCCTGGTGCGCAGCGCAAGCCGCCATCCTCGCCTCCCGGCTGCATGCGAAGAGCGTGCTCTTTCCCCTGAACCGGTGCCGGCTCAATCACACCAGCGCCCGCAGATGCCGCGCGAAATCGGCAAGATTGCCTCTTTTCCCGCGCCGACTGCTGCAGCCGCCCGTGCGACTCAGACGCCCGGCCCGTTGTTCGGTTCGCCGCTCGACAGCCGCTTCACGTTCGAAACCTTTGTGGAAGGCCCGTCGAACCGGGTAGCGCTTGCCGCTGCCAAGACGATCGCCGAAGCCGGTGCAGGCGCCGTGCGCTTCAATCCGCTCTTCATTCATTCCGGCGTGGGCCTCGGCAAGACGCATCTCTTGCAGGCGATTGCGAATGCCGCCGTCGGCAGTGAGCGCATGCCGCGGGTCGTCTATCTGACGGCGGAATATTTCATGTGGCGCTTTGCGACCGCGATCCGTGATAACGATGCGCTGACGCTCAAGGATTCGCTGCGCAATATCGACCTCCTGATCATCGACGATATGCAGTTTCTGCAGGGCAAGATGATCCAGAACGAGTTCTGCCATCTGCTGAACATGTTGCTCGACAGCGCAAAGCAGGTGGTGGTTGCTGCAGACCGCGCGCCCTGGGAGCTGGAATCGCTCGATCCGCGCGTCCGTTCGCGCCTGCAGGGCGGTGTGGCGATCGAGGTCGAGGCTCCGGATTACGAGATGCGCCTCGAAATGCTGAAGGGCCGTCTCGCGACCGCCCGGCAGGACGATCCTTCGCTCGATATTCCCGCGGAAATCCTCAGCCACGTGGCGCGGAACGTGACGGCCAGCGGCCGCGAGCTGGAGGGCGCGTTCAACCAGCTCCTGTTCCGCCGCTCCTTCGAACCGTCGCTATCGATCGAGCGCGTCGACGAACTGCTCGCCCATCTGGTCGGTGCCGGCGAGGCCAGGCGTGTCCGTATCGAGGACATCCAGCGCATTGTGGCGCGTCACTATAATGTTTCACGTCAGGAACTGGTCTCGAACCGCCGTACGCGCGTCATCGTCAAGCCGCGGCAGGTTGCCATGTACCTCTCAAAGACCATGACGCCGCGTTCTTTCCCGGAAATCGGGCGCCGGTTCGGCGGGCGCGATCATACGACCGTGCTCCACGCGGTCCGCAAGATCGAGGAACTGATTTCCGGTGATACCAAGCTCAGCCATGAAGTCGAACTTTTGAAGCGGCTGATCAACGAGAACAACGCTTAAGGCGATGTTCCCCCTGTCTGTTGCAGCGATCTGGGCCGTGGCGTGCCTTACGCCTAGGCCTAAGCTTTCGTTTTCGTCGCGGTAGGAGATGGAAGGCATGGAAGATGATCCGACATTCCGCTTCTATGCCGAAAATGCAGCGATCTATGCGGCAAGGACTTCCGCATCGAGCCGGTTCCGGCTCGATCGCTTCCTCTTGAAACTGAAACCTGGCGCGGAAATCCTCGAGCTCGGTTGCGGCAATGGCCGCGACAGCGCCTTGATGATCGAGCGTGGTTTTCGCGTGACGCCGACCGACGGCACGCCGGAAATGGCGGGTGAAGCCGAAAAGCGTCTGGGCGTTCCGGTGCGCGTGCTGCGGTTTGAGGATATCGACGCCGTCGATGCCTTTGATGGCGTATGGGCCAATGCCTGCCTTCTGCACGTCCCGCGATCTGACCTTGGCGCTATTCTGGCCGGCATTCACTCGGCTCTCAGATCAGGCGGCATTTTCTATGCAAGCTTCAAGGCCGGCGCGGCGGAAGGTTTCGACGATCTCGGCCGCTACTACAATTATCCCTCGCGGGAGTGGCTGAACGCGGTCTATGAAACCCGGCACTGGACATCGATCGATATCGACGAGACGCATGGCGGCGCCTACGACGACAGGCCGACCGACTGGCTGCATGTCACTGCGGTAAAGGGCTGATCAGCACGCAAGATCGGCCACCACGGCATCCAGGATCAGCATGCCCGATGACGTGCAGCGCAGGCGCGAATTGCCAAGACGCTCGATGAAGCCGTGCTCGAGCAGCCGCTCTTCGCGCACGGGATCCGGATCGCGGCCGGAAAGTTGCTGCCAGCGGGCGAGATCCACACCTTCCCGCAGTCGAAGCCCCATCAGCAGCAGTTCGTCGGCCTGTTCCTCGAAGCCGAGAACCTCCTCTTCCACCATGCCGTGGCCCGTTCGTTCCACCTGTTCGAGCCAGGTTTCCGGCCGCCGTTCGGTCGACGTTGCGATCTTGTTGCGTCCGCGCGTCAGCCGGCCATGCGCGCCTGGGCCAATGCCGGCATAGTCTCCATAGCGCCAATAGGTGAGGTTGTGGCGGCTTTCGGCACCCGGCCGGGCATGATTGGAAACCTCGTAGGCCGGCAGGCCATGCCGGGCGGTAATTTCCTGCGTCGCCTCATAAAGGATTGCCGACTGTTCTCCGTCCGGCACCACCAGCTTGCCGGCCTTCTGCAGTCCATAGAAGGGCGTGCCCTCCTCGATGGTGAGTTGGTAGAGCGACAGGTGGTCGACCGCATAGGAGATGGCCTCGTTCAACTCCGTCTCCCAGGCTTCGACCGTCTGGTTAGGCCGGGCGTAGATCAGGTCGAAGCTCATGCGCGGAAAGATCTCGCGCGCCAAGCGGATCGCCTTCAGCGCATCGGCGACGTCATGCAGCCGCCCGAGGAAGCGCAGATCGGCATCATTGAGGGCCTGGACACCGAGCGAGACGCGGTTGACGCCGGCTTGCCTGTAGCCACGAAAACGGGTTGCCTCGACGCTTGAGGGATTGGCCTCCATGGTGATCTCGATGCCATCGGGCACATGCCAGTGCCGGGCGATACCATCAAGGATCGCCGCAACGGTTGTCGGGTCCATGAGGGAGGGCGTGCCGCCGCCGAGAAAGATGCTGGTGACGGTCTTCGGGCCGCTCATGCGTCGCATCGCCTCCATCTCCTTCAGGAAGGCGGCGGTGAAGCGGGGCTGGTCCACCGGCTGGTGGCGGACATGGCTGTTGAAGTCACAATAGGGACATTTGGCCGCGCAGAACGGCCAATGCACATAGACCCCGAATCCCGGCTCGCCTGTATCGGGCTGAAGTGCATCGGGCAGAAAACCGGACGCGAGGGGAGGAAAGTTCTCCACCCTCATGCCTCCAGGCAGGTTTCGACGAAGCGCTTGAAGGCGCGGGCACGGTGGGAGAGGGCTTCCGCATCGCCCGGCCTCCAGCCATGTTTCTGATCACTGCTCATTTCACCGAAGGTAATATCATAGCCCTGCGGTTGGAAGACGGGGTCGTAACCAAAACCCTGGGTGCCGCGCGGCGGCCACACCACGGTGCCCTCCACCTCGCCCCTGAACATTTCCGTGTGGCCGTCCGGCCAGGCGAGGCAGAGCACGCTGACGAAGCGACAGCTGCGTTCTTCCGGTTTGATCGCGCCCCTGTCGGCAAGCGCCTTCTCGACCTTTTCCATCGCCATCTGGAAATCACGGCTGCCATCCTCGCGTTCCGCCCAATTGGCGGTATAGACGCCAGGCGCGCCGTCCAGCGCGTCGATCACCAGGCCGGAATCGTCCGAGAGGGACGGCAGGCCGGAGGCCCGGGCCGAAGCGAGCGCCTTGATCGCGGCATTCTCCTCAAAGGTCGTGCCGGTTTCCTCCGGCTCCTCGAATTTGAGTTCGGCGGCGGATTTCGCCGAAAAGCCGAGCGGGCCGATCAGTTCGGCGATCTCGCGGATTTTTCCGGCATTGTGGCTGGCGACGATGATGGTTTTTGTATCGAGCTTGCGCATGCAAATTCCTATTTGATATCCCAGAGCCTTAGCTCCGCGCATTCCAGGCTGTTGCCGGCCGGGTCGCGAAAATAGATCGAGCGGGCGCCGTTCGGCCAGCGGAAATCGCTTTCGATGGCGATGCCTACCCGGTTCAGCGTTTCCTTGATCCGGTCTATCGCCTCGCCGCTTACCCGGAAGCAGGCATGCCCGGGGCCGATGGTGCCATGCCGTGGAACAGGCAAGGCGTCCGCCGCTGGTGGCTTCACCGTTTCCTTCGGATTGAAGATCAGCAGAATGCCCGGTCCGCAGCGGAAGAAGACATGCCGGTTTCCTGCGCGCAAGATCTTCTCAAGGCCGAGCACGCCGCCATAGAAGGCTTCCGCGGCATCGAGATCGTCGGCATAGAGCGCAGTTTCGAGAATTCCTTCGATCACCGCGCTCTCCTTCTGGTCAAGCGATGGCCTGCTTCTGCAGCGCCACCAGTTCCTGCGTGCCCGCCTGGGCGAGGGCCAGAAGCTGCAGGAATTCTTCCTGGCTGAAAGGAGCGCCTTCAGCCGTTCCCTGGACTTCGACGATGCCGCCCGCACCGGTCATGACGAAATTGGCGTCGGTTTCGGCTGCGGAATCTTCGAGATAATCGAGATCGATCACGGGCTGGTTGGCAAAAATGCCGCAGGAGATCGCTGCGACATGGTCCTTCAGCACCTTGTCGACCTTGATCATCGAACGGGTTTCCATCCATTTGAGGCAGTCGTAAAGCGCCACCCAACCGCCGGTGATCGAGGCCGTGCGTGTGCCGCCGTCCGCCTGGATGACGTCGCAGTCGATCGTGATTTGCTTCTCGCCGAGCGCTTCGAGGTTGATGACGGCGCGGAGCGACCGGCCGATGAGACGCTGGATTTCCTGGGTGCGCCCGCCCTGTTTGCCGGCGGCGGCCTCGCGCTTCATGCGCTCGCCCGTGGCGCGCGGCAGCATGCCGTATTCGGCGGTCACCCAGCCCTTGCCGGAATTGCGCAGCCATGGCGGTGTCTTTTCTTCAAGGCTCGCGGTGCAGAGCACATGTGTGTCGCCAAATTTGACGAGGCAGGAGCCTTCCGCATGCTTGGAGAAATTGCGCTCGAACGAAACCTTGCGCATCTGGTTTATCTGTCTGCCTGAAGGCCGCATTCGCCACTCCCTGGATTTCGGTTTCAGCCTTCTAAAGCAATTCCAGGAAAAGTGCGAAGCGGTTTTCCGTCCGGAATTGCGAAATCTGAAAATTCCAGCCAATTCCAGGAAAAGTGCGAAGCGGTTTTCCGTCTGGAATTGCGAATCTTGATATTCGGGCGGCGATCCTGCAGGAAAAGGGCGTTTGTCGTCTGTCATGCGAGGGAAATGGGTCATCCGATTTTCCCTTTTGCGATAGCCGGAGGAATGACTATATTTTCATAGCAGATCAACGGCACGGTGAAGGAATAAATGGGGTTTTCGAGACCGACGGGTAGGGACAGCGGCTCTGTGCTCGACGATCGCTCGCGGGAAATTTTCCGTCGCGTTGTCGAAAGCTATCTCGAAACCGGTGAGCCGCTTGGTTCCCGCAATCTGTCGCGGCTCCTGCCGATGTCGCTGTCGCCGGCATCCGTGCGCAACGTGATGAGCGACCTCGAAGAACTCGGCCTGATCTATTCGCCGCATGTCAGCGCCGGCCGGCTGCCGACCCAATCGGGCCTTCGGTTCTTCGTCGATGCCTTCATGCAGGTCGGCAATCTTTCTGATGAGGAACGCGCCACGATCGAACGGCAGATCCGGCCGGGTGACCGCGACCAGCCGATGGAGAGCCTGATGGCGGAAGCAAGCCTCATGCTGTCCGGCATGTCGCGCGGCGCCGGTCTCGTCATCACCACGAAGAGCGACCCTGTCCTCAAGCATGTGGAATTCATCCGGCTGGAGCCCACCAAGGCGCTTGCCGTGCTGGTCGGCGATCACAATCAGGTGGAGAACCGCATCATCGAGCTGCCCGCCGGCGTGACTTCGTCACAGCTCACGGAAGCGGCGAATTTCCTGAATGCGCATCTGACCGGTCAGACGCTGCCGGAACTGCGCAATGAGCTTACGAGGCTTAAGGACCAGGTGCAGGGAGAGCTTTATACTCTCTCGCAGGAGCTCGTCGAGCGAGGGCTGGCCGTCTGGTCGGGGGACAATGAGGAAGGCAAGCCGAGCCAGCTCATTGTTCGCGGCCGCGCCAACCTTCTTCAGGGCCTCGACGATTCAGCCGATCTGGATCGTTTGCGCCTTCTTTTCGACGATCTCGAAAAGAAGGACAGTCTGATCGAAATTCTTGAACTCGCCGAGAGAGGGCCGGGTGTGCGTATCTTCATCGGCTCGGAGAACAAGCTCTTTTCGCTTTCCGGTTCCTCGCTCATTGTGGCGCCCTATCGCGACGGCGAGGATCATATCATAGGCGCTGTCGGCGTCATTGGTCCGACGCGGCTCAATTACTCCCGTATTGTGCCGATGGTGGACTACACCGCCCAGCTTCTCGCAAGGCTGTCGCGCTGAAGAGGGAAGCTTCCGGCGCCCGAGTTTCCGCCAAGCCTTGATTTTTCCATCTTAAACCTCGATATCGGGCACAAATCGAAGCCCGGAAATCTAAGCAAAGAATAACTGGAGACCGTCATGACCGACGAAACCAAGAAGAACGGACCTGACACAACTGCCGCCGAAAATACGACGGAAGCCGTGGCGTCTGCTCTTGAGGACGCGGCCAATCAGAACGCCGCCGAAGCGCCGGCCCCGGATGCAGGCCAGACGACCGATCCCCTGGGCGTGCTGAAGGCGGAGAATGCCGAACTGCGTGACCGCTTCCTGCGGCTTGCCGCCGAGATGGATAACCTGCGCCGCCGCACCGAGCGCGACGTGAAGGACGCCAAGTCCTATTCGGTCGCGGGCTTCGCCCGCGATATGCTAGCCGTTTCGGATAACCTCCGCCGTGCGCTGGATGCCGTGCCGACCGAAATGCGCGCTGGGGCCGATGCCACGCTGACGACGCTTCTGGAAGGCGTTGAAATGACCGAGCGCTCCATGTTGTCGGCGCTGGAACGCCATGGCGTGAAGAGGATCGAGGCGGAAGGCCAGAAGTTCGATCCGCACTTCCATCAGGCCATGTTCGAAATACCGGACACCACCGTACCGAACAACACGGTCGTGCAGGTGGTGCAGGCAGGCTTTACGATCGGCGAACGCGTCCTGCGTCCGGCCATGGTCGGCGTTGCAAAAGGCGGCCCCAAACCGGAAGCCTCCGCGGCCGAGCCTGCTGGCGAGAACAAAGCCTGACAATTCTGGAAGCGGGCGGTCTCGCCCGCTTTTGCCATGGTGCGGTCTTCTGCCGTCTCACCAGGCGGCGGGTTCTCGCACCATATGCACGATGTTGGCAGGATTCGTCACCCAGCCGCCCTTGAAGCCGCCCGGCAGGGGCTCGATCGCATCGCAACGAACGACACCCGATTTCTCCAGGTGAGCCGCTGCGGCACCGAAATCGTCGGTGAAAAGCTCCAGCCAGATCTCTGCCTGGCTCAGCATCGGCGCCTCGTCGATCCATAATCTGTTCGGACCGAGTTCGAAGCCTATGGCCGGCGCCTTGTCGGTAATCTCCTTGAGCCTGACGACGTCTCGGTAGAAGGCGAGCGTCTCCTGATACTGATGCGGCGGGACTTTCATGGCGATGTCGATGCCGCCGTAGATGTGTCCGGTCATGACAAATTCTCCTCCCTTTTGGAAATATCGAAGCTCTTCCTCGCGGTTTCTTGCCGGTCTCCAAAATATGTTATAAAAATATAACATGTCAAGCGAATCGCAGATCGATGCCGTTTTCAAGGCGCTCGCCCATCCCCGGCGGCGGCAAATCCTCGATCAGTTGCGGGACAAGCCGCAGACGACGGGCGCACTCTGCGAAACCTTCTTCGACATGGATCGCTGCACGGTCATGCAGCATCTGAAAGTTCTGGAGGACGCGGATCTGGTGATTGTGAAGCGGGAAGGGCGTGAACGCTGGAACTATCTGAATTCGCTGCCGATCAAGGCGATCAGCGATCGCTGGATCGGGGAATACGCCGCGCATGCCGTCCGATTGCTGGATCGGCTGAAATCGGACCTCGATCAGTGATCGACGGGTAGGTCTGAAAATCCCCAGAACAAAACCGCCCGGCGCTTCTCCAGCAGCCGGGCGGTTTCGCTTCGTCCCCACGAAAAATCTGTGCCGTCATGCGGCGTGGTTAGCCTGTTCCTCGTTCAGAAAGGCGTAGATTGCCGATGCGGAATCGGTCTTTCGCAGCTTAGCCACCAGATCCTGATCGCGGAGCACGCGGGCAATCCGCGACAACGCCTTCAGGTGGTCAGCTCCAGCGCCTTCCGGCGCAAGCAGCAGGAAAACAAGGTCTACCGGCTCATCGTCAAGTGCTTCGAAATCGACCGGCGTTTCGAGCCGCGCGAAAATCCCCTTGATGGAGGAGATGCTGCTGAGCTTGCCATGCGGGATGGCGATGCCATGGCCGACGCCGGTGGAGCCAAGCCTTTCCCGCTGCAGGATAATATCGAAGATTTCCCGTTCGGCGACGCCGGTGAGCTTGGAGGCCTTAGCCGCCAGTTCCTGCAAGAGCTGCTTTTTGGAATTCACTTTGAGGGCAGGAATAATCGCATCTTGCTGCAGCAAATCTGCCAATGCCATTCTCGTCATCCTTTGTGCCGCAAGAGGCTTTGCTCCATGCGAAGGGGAGCGCCGTTTCCGACGCTCTCCCCAAGGTTGTTCAGTTTTTGATATTGGTAGAATCGATCCAGCCAATATTGCCGTCGTTGCGGCGATAAACAATGTTCAACTCTTCCTTGCCGGGGCTGCGGAACAGGAGAACCGGCTCATCAGTCATGTCGAGCGCCATCACTGCGCTAGCTACAGTCATCGTCTTCAATGGCTTTGAGCTTTCCGCAACGATGGTCGGCGCGAAATCCTCAGGCACTTCGTCCGATTCATCCGGTACGGCATCCATCACCGTGTAAGCGACTTCGGCATAGCCATTCATGTGGTTGCCCGCGTGATGGTCCTTCAGGCGCCGCTTGTAGCGGCGAAGGCGCTTTTCGATCCGCTCTGCCGCAGCATCGAAGCACCCCTGGGGATCATTCGCCTCTCCTGCCGCATGCAGGACGATCCCGGTATCGAGATGGACCTTGCAATCAGCTGAAAAGCGCGAGCCGGATTTTTCCACAATGACCTGGCTGGAATACCCCCCGTCGAAGTATTTCGCAACCGCTTCACCGATCTGGCCCTCGATCCGCTGACGGAACGATTCACCAATTTCCATATGCTTACCGGATACACGCACACTCATGGAATTTTTCCTTCTTGTCGTGACTTGCGTGTTTCAGTCTACGCCAAGCCGCCCCCTCATCCAAGCCGTTCGAATGCGGCAAAGCCAAATTGCTGCTATCTATGCCTATCGGACGGCGGGGCATGCTTTTTGGCCATGTCCCGTGCAGTTGCGGCGGGCTTCTAACCCCCGAGGCCCGGAATGTCAACGGCCGCAGGCCTTGGGAAAACTACTTAGGTCTGTGGAAATCCGTTCGTCAGAATGCCGCCACCTTGGCAAGCGCACGCTTCTCCCGGCGGCGCTGGACGGAGGAGGGGATGTTCATCGCCTCGCGGTATTTTGCCACCGTGCGGCGAGCCAGTTCGACGCCGCCGCGCTTCAGGCTGATGACGATGTCGTCGTCGGAAAGCACCGCGTCCGGCGTTTCCTGGGCGATCATCTGGCGGATGCGGTGGCGCACGGCTTCGGCCGAGTGGCTGTCGCCGCCCTCTTCCGCCGAACCGATCGAGACGGTGAAGAAATATTTGAGCTCGAACAGGCCGCGCGGCGTCAGCATGTATTTGTTGGAGGTGACGCGACTCACCGTCGATTCGTGCATCTTGATCGCTTCGGCGACGGTCTTCAGGTTGAGCGGTCTCAGGTGATCGACGCCTCGCAGCAGGAAGGCGTCCTGCTGGCGGACGATCTCGGCTGCCACCTTCATGATTGTCTTGGCTCGCTGGTCGAGGCTGCGCGTCAGCCAGTTGGCGTTCTGCAGGCATTCGGACAGGAAATTATGATCCTCTCCATTTTTCGGGCAATTCCTTGAAACGCTCTGGAAATAGGCCTGGTTCACCAGAACCCGCGGCAGCGTGTCCGGATTGAGCTCGACCAGCCAGCTTCCGTCCGGCGCGGGGCGGACGACGATATCCGGCGAAATCGTCTCCGAGACGGCGCTTTCGAAACCGGCGCCGGGTTTCGGGTTGAGCCCGCGGATTTCCGCCAACATATCGAGCAGATCTTCGTCATCGACCCCGCAGATCTTCCGGAGCGAGACGAAGTCGCGCTTGGCGAGCAGGTCGAGATGCTTCACGAGCGCGTCCATAGCCGGGTCAAGCCGATCCTTCTGCCGGAGCTGGATCGACAGGCACTCGCTGAGCGAGCGGGCAAAGACGCCCGGCGGCTCCAGCGTCTGCAGCCTGTGCAGGATGGCCTCCACGTCTTCGGCGCGCTTGCCCAGCCGAGCGGCGATTTCCTGAACATCACCCTGCAGGTAACCCGCCTCATCGAGGTGATCGACCAGATGCTGGGCCACCAGACGATCCGTCATACTGCCCAGAAGGAAAGGGATCTGCTGGTTGAGATGGTCGCGTAGCGTCACCTGGCCGGCGACGAAATCGTCTAGATCGTAGTCTTCGCCGGAATCCCCGCCCGGCATGGATTTCCATTGGCTGAGGAGTTCCGGGGCGTCGGCGCGCCGTTCCGGTCCGTCATCTGGAAAGACGTTTTCAAAGCCTGTGTCGAGTCCTTCGCCGAGCTGTTCCGCTGTGGCGGAAGAGCCTCCCTCATACCACTCGCTCTCGTCCGGGGCCCCGGCGCCTTCGCTTCCGAGCTCCGGTTCGGCAAAGATGCCGCCGCTTTCAAAGCCCGTTTCCGCGCCGTTTTCGGCATCCTCTGATGCAATTTCGAGCAGTGGGTTCTTCTCGACTTCCTGGGCAATGAACTGGTTGAGTTCGAAATGCGTCATCTGCAGCAGCTGAATCGATTGCATCAGCTGCGGCGTCATCACCAGCGATTGGGTTTGGCGTAGGAAAAGGCTGGTGGATAAACCCATGGCGGACGCGAAACTCCCCTGCAATCCCCTTGCGGTACCCCATCATGAGGCGGCAATACGCGCCTTCGGCCAAGCCTCTTGATGGCCGAATTTGCATCTGGCACGAGAATTGCTTTTTTAGGAGATTTGGTCAAGCGCCGCGGTGCGGGCAAAGCAAACTTCTTTGTCGCACTAGAGGCTGAACTTGTCGCCAAGGTAAAGCCGGCGGACATCCGGGTTATTGACGATGTCGCCCGCCCGGCCATGCGTAAGCACTTCACCCGCATGGATGATGTAGGCGCGGTCGATGAGGCCCAAAGTCTCGCGGACGTTATGGTCGGTTATCAGAACGCCGATCCCGCGCGCCGTCAAGTGGCGAACGAGGTTCTGGATATCGGAGACGGAAATCGGATCGACGCCGGCGAACGGCTCGTCGAGCAGCATGAAGGCGGGATCCGTCGCCAATGCGCGGGCGATTTCGAGGCGGCGCCGCTCGCCGCCGGAAAGCGCCACGGCAGCGGATTTGCGCAGCTGGCTGATATGGAACTCCTGCAGGAGTTCATCGAGCTTTTGTTCCCGCTTGTCTTTGTCCGGCTGATGCACTTCGAGCACCGCGCGGATGTTCTCTTCCACCGTCAGGCCGCGGAAGATCGAGGCTTCCTGCGGCAGATAGCCAACACCGAGGCGGGCGCGCCGGTACATCGGCATGCGGGTGACCTCGTTGCCGTTAATGGCGATCATGCCCTCATCCACTGGCACGAGGCCGGTGATCATGTAGAAGCAGGTCGTCTTGCCGGCGCCGTTCGGTCCGAGCAGCCCGACGGCCTCGCCGCGGCGCACCACCAGCGACACGCCGTTGACGACGCGGCGCGCGTCATAGCTCTTGGAAAGGCCGTGCGCGACCAGCGTACCCTCATAGCGCGCTTTGTCGCGTACAACGAAGGGTTCGGGCGCGGACGGCTTCCTTGCCGACAGACTGGAGAGCAGCGGTATTTTCACGTGCGATGTCTATTATTGTTTCGGTTGCTGCTGCTGCCGCGATTTCGGATCGAGCAGGATTTCGACGCGCCCGCCGCAGGCGTCGAGCTTGGCTTGGCCGGTTTCCATCAGCACGGTCAGCTTGCAGCCCTTGAAGACATTGGGGCCTTCGGAGAGCACGACTTGCTTGCCCGAAAGCACGAAGGTCTGCGTGGCCATGTCGAACTCGCCTTTCTCGGCGGTGGCCTGCTGCGTACCGGAGCTCAGGAAAACCGTTTCATCGAGGAATATCTTGTCAATATTGGCATTACCCGAGGTCACGGATGCGCCCTCGCCGGTATAGAGCACCGTCATCTTGCCGGCCTTCACCGTGGTCGAGCCCTGCACGACCTGCACATTGCCGGTGAAGAAAGCCTTCTTTTCCTGCTCCTTGATCTCGAGCTGGTCGCTCTGGATCTGGATCGGCTGATCGTTGGAAAGCTTGAGGCTTTCCATCTGGCTGGTGGTCGATTGGGCCTGAGCGGTGGCGGCAAGGCAGGATAATAGCCCCGCCGCAACCAGAACTGCGGAATTCCGTGTAAAAAGGCGGCGATAGGTCATGGCGGCCGGGCTCTATTTGCCTTGGTTGCGGATGGTGGCAGGGTCGAGATGGACGCGAACCTGGCCTATGAAAGTGATAATGCGCCCCTTATCCGTTATCTTTAAGGAGTCTGCAACAATCGACCCTTCTTTCATCGATATATCGACGGGATCGCGTGTGTCCATGAAACCGGCATTGACGTCAAGATGGGCGGATTTGAACCGGGCCGTGATGCCGTTGCTGAGGTTCACGTCGAACGGAGCAGTGAGATCGAGCATGTCGGTGCCGCGGTCGAAGTTGGCGCCGGTTGCCGTTACCCGCGCGATCACGTCGTCATTGATCGGCACGGCCGCTTTCACGTCTTCGAGCGTGATCATGTTCGGGTTCTGGATGTCCTGCAACGCGCGGTTGGCGATCATCGAATAGCTGATGCCTTCGTTGTTGCGGCCGGAAATCGCCGGACGTTCCATGACGATCTTGCCGTTTTCGATGCGGGCGCTTTCGATGGAGAGGTCTTCCGGCAGATAGGCGCGGATGATCGAAACACCGATAAAGACAATCGAGATCAAGCCGGCGGCGACAGGCAGCAGGATTTTCAGCTTCCGCACAAGCGCGGAATGGGCAAGCGCCTCTTGATAGGCGTCCGCATGCGGCTCCAACGCCGCCACCAGGCCTGCCGTCTTTCGAATATGCTGCAGCATCGATGCTGGATCTTTTCCTTTTTGCCCTTCTGCGGCCTGCCCCGAAGCCATCTCATGGCCGGGGCCGGCACGCACAGGCCTACTCTGTCCGCCAATATGGTTTTTATTCATCAACAAACAATAACGGACAACATAAAAACGTGATGTGCCCTCGTGTAAAACGCGCTACAGAGCCTATTTAGCTGCTGCTGGGCAGATTTGAGGGTGTTTTTATGGATCAAATGGCAATTGCCGATCGGCGTTCTCTGCGCCGCAAGCTGAGCTTCTGGCGCATCGTTGCTCTGATCATGCTGGTCGGTATCGGATTTGCACTCTACCGGGTTGCGCTCGGCGATCGTGCCGGTGCGGCCGTGCCGCATGTCGCGCGCGTCGAGATTTCCGGTTTGATCGCCGATAACAAGGAACTCCTGGAGCGGCTCGACCGGATTGCCGACAGCAATCAGGCCAAGGCGCTCATCGTCTCGATCTCCTCACCGGGCGGAACGACCTATGGTGGAGAACGCATCTTCAAGGCGATTCGCCACATTGCGGAAAAGAAGCCCGTCGTCTCCGACATCCGTACGCTCGCGGCGTCCGCCGGTTACATGATCGCCACCGCGGGCGATCAGATCGTTGCGGGCGAGAGCTCGATCACGGGCTCGATCGGGGTGATCTTCCAGTATCCGCAGCTTGGCGAGGTCATGAAGAAGGTTGGCGTCTCGCTGGAGGAGATCAAGTCGGCGCCGCTGAAGGCCGAGCCCTCGCCCTTCCATCCGGCGAGCGAGGAAGCCAAGGCCATGATCCGCAGCATGGTGATGGACAGTTACGGCTGGTTCGTCGATCTCGTCGCCGACCGCCGCAAACTGCCGCGCGAGGACGTGCTGAAGCTCGCCGACGGCACGATCTTCACCGGTCGCCAGGCGCTCAATGTCAAGCTGGTCGACAAGCTCGGCGGCGAGGACGATATCCGCGCCTATCTGGAAACGCGCGGCGTCGCGAAGAACCTGCCGGTCGTGGACTGGAAGGAGCGCAGCTCCGCCTCGTCCTTCTGGTTGGCGGGGGCGCTGGCGGAGTTTGTGAAGCAGACCGGCCTTGCTCAGGTGGTGACGCCGGAGACGCTTCGCGCGCTCGGCGCCGACAAGTTGTTCCTTGACGGTCTGGTCTCGGTTTGGCAGGTTGGCACGGTTGAAAATCTAGCCTTTTCAGGGGGGCAACCGTGATCAAGTCTGAATTGGTTCAGATCGTCGCAGCGCGCAATCCGCATCTCTACCATCGCGACGTCGAGAACATCGTGAATGCCGTGCTCGACGAGATCACAGATGCCCTTGCAGCGGGAAACCGCGTTGAACTGCGCGGTTTCGGCGCCTTTTCGGTCAAGAATCGTCCTTCTCGCTCCGGTCGCAACCCGCGCACCGGCGAAAGCGTCTTTGTCGAGGAGAAGTGGGTTCCCTTCTTCAAGACCGGCAAGGAACTGCGCGAACGACTGAATCCGGGCCTTGCGGACGAAGACGATTGACATCTCCGGCCGCGGCCTTCCGTCGCCTTTGAAAGCCCATAAACTGCGCCTATTCTGCAACAGCTGCCGATCAAACGGCAATCGTTGCTGCCGGGAGATGTCCGATGGATAAGCTCAAAAAGATCATCAGCCTTCTGATCCTGGTGCCGCTCGGCATTGTGCTGATCGTTCTTGCGGTGGCGAACCGCCAGATGGCCATCCTCGCGCTCAATCCATTCCGGCCGGAGGACAGTGTCCTTTCGGTGAGCGCTCCTTTCTTCGTGTTCCTTTTTCTTGCCGTCCTCATTGGTATGGTGATCGGCTCGGCTGCGACCTGGTGGAGCCAGGGCAAGTACCGCAAGCAGGCCCGCGCCGAGGCGCGCGAAGCCGTCAAATGGCAGAAGGAACACAAGGCAGTCCTTGCAGGGCGGCCTGGATCGTCGCAGCTTCCGGCAAAATAAGGATCAGGCCTGGCTGACCCTGGCGACGACGGCTTTGTTGAAATCCGCGAAGAACTGCGCCGCGAGCTTCTGCGAGGTCGAATCGATCAGGCGCGAGCCGAGCTGGGCGATCTTGCCGCCCACCTGCGCCTTGGTCGCATAGCGCAGCAACGTATCGGCGCCGTCTTCCAGCAGGGTCACGGTTGCTGAACCCTTGGCGAAGCCGGCAATGCCGCCCTTGCCTTCGCCGGAGATCATGTAGCTTTCCGGCGGGTTGATGTCGGAAAGGGTCACTTCGCCGGAGAAGGTTGCCGAAACCGGGCCGACCTTCAGCTTCACGGTGGCGGCGAGTTCCGTTGGCGACTTCTGCTCGAGGCTTTGGCAGCCCGGAATGCACTGGCGGAGGATATCCGGGTCGTTCAGTGCCTCCCAGACCACTTCGCGGGGTGCTGCAATCCGTTCTTCGCCGCCCATATCCATGTGATGCTCCTCCTTGGATTTTGCTGATTGTCATATTGCAAGCGCCGATACCTTTGCCAAGGGGGACATTGGGCGGACAGGCCGGTCGAGAAGAAAACCTGGCCTCTGCCGGCGCATGGCTTTGAAGAATGCGCGGCGGATGTTATCTGCTGCCTTGCGAAGAATAACCCAGGCGGATGAACGCATTGAAGAACAAGGAAAGGCGGCCGGAACGAAAGGCCCGGTCAGAGACAGGCCGCCGGCCTGCGCGCGGGAATGCCGCCCCGGCCAGGCCGGTGCCACGGTCGCAGGAGAAATCCGCAGGACCCGCAACATCTGCGCCGGCAGAAAGCCGGCCGCTGATCGTGCGCGCGGGCGAGCCGCCTGCCGAACGCATTCCGGTGATCCTGGAATCGTCGGGTGCCGGAGATTTCCACCTGATCGACAGCGGCAAGGGCCTCAAGCTCGAGCAATACGGCCCCTATCGCATCGTTCGCCCGGAAGCGCAGGCGCTCTGGCAGCCGTCGCTTGCCGCACATGTATGGGAGAGGGCGGATGCGGTTTTCACCGGTGACACGGATGAGGACGGCATGGGCCGTTGGCGTTTTCCCAAGGAGGCGCTGGGCGAGACCTGGCAGCTTTCCCTTCTCGGCATTGACTTCCTCGGCCGCTTCACCGCCTTCCGCCATGTCGGGGTCTTCCCCGAACAGATCGCCCACTGGAGCTGGATGAAAACCCGCATCGAAGAGGCAAAACGGCCCGTCAAGGTGCTGAACCTTTTCGGCTATACGGGCGTCGCTTCGCTGGTGGCGGCCGCCGCTGGTGCGGAGGTCACCCATGTGGACGCCTCGAAGAAGGCGATCGGCTGGGCGCGCGAGAACCAGGCGCTTGCGCGACTCGAAAGGGCGCCGATCCGCTGGATTTGCGAGGATGCCATGAAGTTCATCCTGCGAGAGGAACGCCGCGGCAACCGTTACGACATCATCCTCACCGACCCGCCAAAGTTCGGCCGCGGGCCTAACGGCGAGGTCTGGCAGCTCTTCGATCACCTGCCGCTGATGCTCGATATCTGCCGCGAACTGCTCTCACCGAAGGCGATCGGCCTTGTGCTGACCGCCTATTCCATCCGGGCAAGCTTCTATTCCATCCACGAACTGATGCGCGAGACGATGCGCGGTGCGGGCGGCTTGGTGGAATCGGGCGAACTTGTCATCCGCGAGGCCGGGCTCGACGGCAAAGGCCACGGCCGCGCGCTTTCCACTTCGCTTTTCAGCCGCTGGGTGCCGGCATGACAGATGAATTTCAGAAATCAGGACCAGGACGGGTAGGACAGGTGAAGGAAGTCACCTCGCTTGCCAACCCGATCATCAAGGATATCAAGGCGCTCAGCAACAAGAAGGATCGCGAGGAAAGCGGCACCTTCATGGCCGAGGGCTTGAAGCTCGTCATCGACGCGCTGGAACTCGGCTGGGCCATCCGCACGCTCGTCTACGCCAAGGCGGCGAAGGGCAAGCCGCTGGTGGAACAGGTGGCGGCGAAGACCGTTGCCCGGGGTGGATTGGTGCTGGAAGTCAGCGAAAAGGTGCTTTCGTCGATCACCCGGCGCGACAATCCGCAGATGGTGGTCGGCATTTTCGAACAGCGCTGGAAGCGGCTGGACGATCTGAGGCCTGCCAGGGAGGAGACTTTCGTGGCGCTCGATCGGGTGCGCGACCCCGGCAATCTCGGTACGATCATCCGGACGGCCGATGCGGCCGGGGCCTCCGCCGTGATCCTGGTCGGCGAATGCACCGATCCCTTTTCGCTGGAAACCGTACGGGCCACCATGGGCTCGGTCTTCGCGATGCCGGTCGTCAAATGTTCGGCGGAGGAGTTTCTCGCCTGGCAGAAGCGCTCCGGCACCCAGGTCGTCGCGACCCATCTGGCCGGTGCGGTTGACTACAGAACGGTCGACTATGCAAAGAAGCCGGTCGTTCTGTTGATGGGCAACGAGCAGTCAGGCCTGCCGGACAATCTTGCCAGGGCCGCGGACCGCACGGTTCGTATCCCGCAGCAGGGAAGGGCCGATTCGCTCAACCTTGCCGTCGCCACTGCCGTGATGCTTTTCGAGGCGCGCCGTCATCTGCTGACCCTGGACGAGAAAAAATGAACGGACGCGTTGCCTTCCTCTCAAGACCGCTGACGGCCCTGATTGTCATCATCATCGCGGTCATCCTCGACCAGGCGGTGAAGATCGCGGTGGAAAACTATCTTCCCATGCAGGAGGCGGTGCCTCTGCTGCCGGTCCTGGCGCTCTATCGGACTTACAATCTCGGCGTCGCCTTCTCGCTTCTGTCCGGCATGGAGCGCGAATTCATCATCGGCATGCGGGTCGTCATCGTTGCCTTCGTGCTCTGGCTCTGGCGGCGCACGCCGAAGGATCGGCCGTTTGCCCATGTAGGCTTTTCGCTGATCATCGCCGGTGCGACCGGCAACCTGATCGACGGCTTCGTCTATGGCCACGTGATCGACTACATCCTGTTCCACACGGCGAGCTGGTCGTTCGCGGTCTTCAATCTGGCGGACAGTTTCATCACCATCGGCGCCGGATTTGTAATCCTTGATGAGCTTTTAGGGCCGAAAAAGAGCGATCAATAAAATTTTACCCAATTGCTCTAGGGATTGGGAAAGGAAACGTCGGTAATCTTTCCCCCCATGCGCGATATTGCCGAAATACATGAACGTATTGCCAAAGCGTTCGCGTCCCCTGCATCCGCCGATTCGCCCGAATCGGCGGGCGAACGGATCGTGCCTGCATTAGGGCTGCGCGCTTCGGAAGAAACGTGTCTGCCGTCCAGCCCCTTCGCCGCTGCCTTTTCCCGGGTCTCCGCATGGTTCCGCCAGCGCACCGTCACCCGGCTCCATCACGCCTGGATGGAAGCGGAGGCGGCAAGCGCTGCTAAATCCCGGCAGATCGCCACCGTGGTCCACGAAATCCGCACGCCGCTCAATGGTATCCTGGGCATGACCCATCTGCTCGGCCAGACGAAACTGACGGCTGAACAGCAGAATTATCTGAGCGGCATCCGCCAGTCGGGTTACGCGCTGGCGCAGCTTGTCGAGGATCTCCTGGATTATTCGACGCTGGAAGCCGGCCGCTTCCGGCTCAACAACCGGGCGGAGAACCTGCGCCATCTGATTGAGAGCGTCGTCGAGATGCTGGCGCCCCGCGCGCACGAAAAGCGCATAGAGATTGCCGCGACCGTCGCGGCCGATCTTCCCGATCTTCTCGATTTCGACCCTGCACGCATCCGTCAGGTGCTCTTTAACGTCGTCGGCAATGCGGTGAAGTTTACCGCTGAAGGCGGCGTGCTGGTGCGGGCGTTCGTCGGGAACGGCCCCGAGAACAACAATGTGACGATCGCGGTCATAGACAGCGGGCCCGGCATGACGAAGGAGGAACAGGCGCGGATTTTCGGGGAGTTCGAACAGGTCGGCACCGCCGAGGCGCGCAGCGGCGGCACCGGTCTCGGACTTGCCATCGCCTCCCGCATCCTGACCGAATTCGGTGGTTCGCTTTCGGTCGCCAGCCGGAAGGGAACCGGCACGACGTTTACGATCCGCTTTCCTTTGCATCTTGCGGAAGCGGCCCAGTCCGGGCCCGTCGAGAGAAGCCAATTGCTCGCCCGTTCTCGCGTCTTGCTTCTGGCCCCCGATGGTCCGGCCGCGACGGCGACCGTATCGACCATTCAGACGCTTGGCGGCCGCTGCCGGCATGTGTCCAGTCCCGCTGATGTGCCGATGCTGATTGACCGCGAGGCCACCGGCTCAATGCCTTATACGGACCTGATCGTCGATCACCGGCTTGCGTCGGATTACGCCAATGAGAAGGCGCATGCGACCCTTCATCGCATCCTGCTCGTCAATCCGGAGGAGCGGGCGTCCCAGCCGCAGGATTTCTTCGATGCCTGGCTTATCCGGCCGCTGCGGGAAAAATCACTGATCGACGTGCTGAGCGGCCGCTTGAGAGGCTTTCGCACACGCGACGTCCTCAGCGACAGCCAACCGACGCCTGCGCCGGTTGTCGAGATACACGCGGCAGGGCTCGATGTGCTTCTCGGCGAAGACGATCCTGTCAGTGCGCTGCTTATCCGCGCGATTCTGGGAAAAGCGGGACATCGCGTCCGCCTCGCGGAGGATTTCCCCTCATTGGTGAAGGCCGCGCTGAAGAAAGACGCCCGGCCGGACCTCGTCATTTCCGACATGCATATGCCGGGCGGCAGTGTCTTCGATCTCCTGTCGGCCCTGCGCGCCGACGATCGCCCGGAAGCAGGTCCTTCCGTTCCGGTGATCGTGCTGACCGGCGAGAGCCGCGAGACCGCCCATCGGGAGGTGCTTCTCAGCGGCGCGAGCCGCGTGCTCGGCAAGCCGATTGACCCCGTGAAGCTTGTGGAGGAAATCGGGGCTCTGGGCATTCTTGGCTCCGAACGTCAACAGGTCCGTTGACGCGATCATCGGCGGACCATATTGTGACAGAAGTTGTCACGTTCCTGTCGTGGAGACGTGATTTATGGTGGTGATCCAACCGGTACGGGACGAATCACCATGGCAATTGAACTCCTGAACCGTGAAGTGACCCCTGAAACAAACCAGGCACCGGCCCCTACTCCGGATAACGGCGATGTGTTCGGCCGAATAGGCACGCTCGAAACTCGGCTCGCCCGTAGCGAGCGCGAGATCGATGCCGCGCAGGCCGTCCGCTATCGCGTCTTTGTTGAAGAGATGAACGCGACGCTCAATCCGGATGCCATGCGCCTCCACCGCGATATCGATGCCTATGACGCGATCTGTGATCATCTTCTGGTCATCGACAATGCGATCGAGGGCGATATCGAAGATCAGATCGTCGGCACCTACCGCCTGCTCAGGCAGGAAGTGGCGCTCGCCAATGGTGGTTTCTATTCAGCCTCCGAGTTCGATATCGAACCGCTGCTTGCCCGTCACCCGGACAAGCAGTTCATGGAGCTCGGCCGCTCCTGCGTGCTGCCGGACTACCGTACCAAGCGAACGGTGGAACTGCTCTGGCAGGGCAACTGGGCTTATTCGCTGAAGCACGGCATGAACGCCATGTTCGGCTGCGCCTCCTTCCCGGGCGTGGTGCCGGAAGAACATGCGCTGGCCCTTTCCTTCCTGTATCATACGGTCCTGGCCAAGGGCGAATGGGCTGTTTCCGCTCGGCCGGAACTCCATCAAGAGATGAATCTGATGCCGCTGGAAGGGATCAACACCCGCAAGGCGCTATCGGCGCTGCCGCCGCTGATCAAGGGTTATCTGCGCCTCGGCGCGATGATCGGCGACGGTGCGGTTGTCGACCGGGCCTTCAACACGACCGATGTTCTCGTCGTGCTGCCGATCGCCGCGATCTCGGACCGCTACATCAATTATTATGGCGCCGACGCCGGCCGCTTCGCGAGCTGACGGATCCAACCGTTTCCGCCAACAGAGTTGCGCATGAATTCATATCCGATGTTCAAAAAGGCCGGAGCGGTATAACCGTCCCGGCCTTTTGCTGGATACCGCCTCTCACGTCCCCGCGTTATAGGCCGCGATCGCCGCCATGTTGACGATATCGCTGTCCTTGGCGCCCATCGAGGTGATCTGCACCGATTTGTCGAGGCCAACGAGCAGCGGACCGATCACGGTGGAGGCGCCGAGTTCCTGCAGCATGCGCGTCGAGATCGAGGCGGAATGGATCGCCGGCATGACGAGCACGTTGGCCGTGCCGGAAAGCCGGCAGAACGGATACTGCTCCATCCGGTGCGGGTTGAGCGCCACGTCGGCCGCCATTTCGCCGTCATATTCGAAATCGACGCGCCGGTGGTCGAGGATTTTCACTGCCTCGCGCACCCGCTCCGAACGTTCGCCGATCGGCTGGCCGAAGGTCGAATAGGCAAGCATGGCGATGCGGGGCTCGTAGCCCATGCGCTTTGCGACCCGTGCGGCCTCGACCGCGATATCGGCAAGGTCTTCGGCATTCGGCATGTCGTGCACGGCGGTGTCCGCCACGAAGATCGTGCGGCCGCGGGCGATCACGATCGAAACCCCGATTACCTTGTGGCCCGGCTTGGCGTCGATGCAGCGGCTGACGTCGGCAAGCGCTGTGGCATAATTGCGGGTCGTGCCTGTCACCATCGCATCCGCGTCGCCCACCGCCACCATGGTCGCGGCGAAATGGTTGCGGTCGTTATGGATGAGGCGCTGCACGTCGCGGTAGAGGAAGCCCTGGCGCTGCAGGCGGGCATAGAGGTGGTCGATATAGGCTTCGACGCGGTTCGAGAGGCGGGCATTGACGATCTCGATGCCCGGCCGGTCGAGATCGATGCCGGCCTTCTCCGCCGTTGCGCGGATCACGTCGTCGCGGCCGAGCAGGATGGCGGTCCCAAGCCCCTGATGGCAGAAGGAGATCGCCGCGCGCATGACCTGCTCTTCCTCGGCCTCGGCGAAGACGACCCGTTTCGGGAAGCGCCGTACCCGCTCGTAGATGCCTTGCGTCGTGGCGGCGATCGGATCGCGGCGGGCGGAAAGCTCGGCGGCATAGGCGGCAAGGTTAGTGATGTTTTTGCGCGCCACGCCGCTTTCCATCGCCGCCTCAGCGACGGCGACCGGGATCGCCGAGATGAGGCGCGGATCGAAAGGAACCGGGATGATGTACTGCGCACCGAAGCGCGGCCGGTTGCCCTGATAGGCGGCGGCGACGTCGTCCGGCACGTCCTCGCGGGCGAGATTGGCGAGTGCGTGGACGGCGGCGATCTTCATCGCGTCATTGATCTGCGAAGCACGCACGTCGAGCGCACCACGGAAGATATAGGGAAAGCCGAGCACGTTGTTGACCTGGTTCGGATAATCGGAACGCCCGGTCGCCATGATCGCGTCGTCGCGGATACGGGCGACTTCTTCCGGAGTGATTTCCGGGTCGGGGTTCGCCATGGCGAAGATGATCGGCTTGTCCGCCATGGAGCGGATCATTTCTTCGGTGAACGCACCTTTCTGGGAAAGGCCAAACACCACGTCGGCGCCCTTCATGGCTTCTTCCAGCGTCCGCTTGGTCGTCTTGACCGCGTGCGCCGATTTCCACTGGTTCATCCCCTCGGTACGTCCCTGGTAGATCACGCCCTTGGTGTCGCAGAGGATGATGTTGTCCTGATTGAAGCCCATCGCCTTGATGAGTTCGACGCAGGCGATTGCCGCAGCGCCCGCGCCGTTGCAGACGAGCTTTGTGGTTTTGAGATCCCGTCCGGTGAGTTCCAGCGCATTGATCAGGCCCGCGGCAGCGATGATCGCGGTCCCATGCTGGTCGTCGTGGAAGACCGGGATGTCCATCAGTTCCCGGAGCCGGCTTTCGATGATGAAGCACTCCGGCGCCTTGATATCCTCCAGGTTGATACCGCCGAAGGAAGGGCCGAGAAAGCGCACGCAGTTGATGAACTCGTCGACATTCTCGGTATCGACTTCGAGGTCGATCGAATCGACATCGGCGAAGCGCTTGAAGAGAACCGACTTGCCTTCCATGACCGGCTTGGAGGCGAGAGCGCCGAGATTGCCGAGGCCGAGGATCGCGGTGCCGTTGGAAATGACGGCCACCATGTTGCCGCGGGTCGTGTAGTCGTAGGCCGTTGCGGGGTCTGCGGCGATCGCCTTTACCGGCACCGCAACGCCCGGCGAATAGGCGAGCGAAAGATCCCGCTGCGTCGCCATCGGCTTCGTGGGGTTGATTTCCAGCTTTCCGGGCCGGCCTTCCGAATGGAAATCGAGCGCTTCCTGTTCGGTCACCGATGCGCGCGCCCGGGCGGCCTTGTCGTTGGCAGGCATGTCTCCTCCAGCTTTTTGTGGGCAGCCGTCTTTGAGGCCGCGACAGATGTTGTCTTTCAGGGGCCAACATCGATAGTGTCGTCAACTCCCTTGCGCAACAAAAATTCGGTTCCGTGACCCAGTTTGAAAGATTCTCCATCGAAGCCCTGAACGCCGCCGAGCTCGCCTCGGAAGAAAGCCGTGCATCGGCGACGCCGATGATGGAGCAGTATATCGAGATCAAGGCGAACAATCCCGGTTCGCTGCTCTTTTATCGCATGGGCGATTTCTACGAGCTCTTTTTCGAGGATGCGGTGGAAGCCTCCCGAGCGCTCGGCATAACGCTCACGAAGCGCGGCCAGCATATGGGGCAGGACATCCCCATGTGCGGTGTGCCGGTACACGCGGCGGACGACTATCTCCAGAAGCTCATCGCGCTCGGCTTCCGCGTCGCGGTCTGCGAGCAGGTGGAAGACCCGGCGGAGGCCAAGAAGCGCGGTTCGAAATCGGTGGTGAAGCGCGATGTCGTGCGTCTCGTCACACCGGGCACGATCACCGAAGAAAAGCTGCTCGTCGCCTCGGAATCGAACTATCTCATGGCGCTCGCCCGCATCCGCGGCTCTTCCGAAGCGCAGATGGCGCTCGCCTGGATCGACATCTCCACCGGCGTCTTCCGGCTGGCGGAGACCGACGCCTCACGGTTGCTGGCGGACATCCTGCGCATCGATCCGCGTGAGCTGATTTTGGCCGACACCACTTTCCACGATCCGGAGCTGAAGCCCGTTTTCGACGTCCTCGGCAAGGTGGCCGTGCCGCAGCCGTCGGTGCTCTTTGACAGCGCCAGCGCCGAAGGCCGCATAGCCCGTTATTTCGGCGTTGGCACGCTCGATGGGTTCGGCACCTTTTCCCGTGCGGAACTGGCTGCCGCCGCGGCTGCCGTTGCCTATGTCGAGAAAACCCAGATCGCCGAACGCCCGCCGCTCGGCCGGCCGGAGCGGGAAAGCGGCGCCTCGACCCTCTTTATCGATCCGGCAACGCGCGGCAATCTGGAACTCACGAAGACGCTCTCCGGCGAGCGCGACGGCACGCTTCTGAAGGCGATCGACCGGACGGTCACCGGAGGCGGCGCCCGCCTGCTCGCCGAGCGGCTGATGTCGCCGCTGACCGATCCTGACCGAATTAATCGCCGTCTCGACTCGGTTTCCTTCCTGCTGGAGGAGCCGGGCCTCTGCAGCGAGTTGCGGTCGGCTTTGAAGCACGTGCCGGACATGCCGCGTGCACTCTCTCGCCTGGCGCTGGATCGCGGCGGTCCGCGTGACCTCGGTTCGATCCTGCAGGGCCTCGAAGCGGCGCGCGGCGTCACGACGTTCCTCGATCGCGCCATGCTGCCGCAGGAGCTTGGTGAGGCGCTGGCGGACCTGAAAGCCCTGCCGCTGCATCTGGAATCCATGCTGGGTAACATGCTCGCCGGGGAATTGCCGCTCCTGAAGCGTGACGGCGGGTTCCTGGCGGAAGGTGCCGTTTCCGAATTGGACGAGGTGCGTGCCTTGCGCGACCAGTCCCGCAAGGTCATTGCCGGGTTGCAGCTTCAATATGCGGAAGAGACCGGCATCAAGTCGCTGAAGATCAAGCACAACAATGTGCTCGGCTATTTCATCGAGGTGACCGCCGGCAATTCCGGCACGATGACCGACACGGTCGAGGGCAAGGCGCGCTTCATTCATCGCCAGACCATGGCGAATGCCATGCGCTTCACCACCACCGAGCTTGCCGATCTCGAAAGCCGCATTGCCAACGCCGCCGACCGGGCGTTGACGATCGAGCTCGAAGCCTTCGACCGGATGGTCGAGGCCGTGATTTCCGAGGCCGAGGCGATCAAGGCCGGCGCCCGGGCGCTCGCCGTCATCGATGTCGCGGCGGGCCTCGCCATGCTGGCGGAAGAATGGAATTACCGCCGCCCGGTGGTGGATGGCTCCCGCATGTTTGCGATCGAGGGCGGCCGCCATCCGGTCGTCGAGCAGGCGCTGCGCCGCCAGTCTTCGGGCCCGTTCATTGCCAACGACTGCGATCTTTCCCCGCATGGGGATGGTGAATTCGGCGCGCTCTGGCTTCTGACCGGCCCGAACATGGGCGGTAAATCGACCTTTCTGCGTCAGAACGCGCTGATCGCGATCCTTGCGCAGATGGGATCTTTCGTGCCGGCCACGTCTGCCCATATCGGCATCGTCGACCGGCTGTTCTCCCGCGTCGGCGCCTCCGACGATCTGGCGCGCGGCCGCTCCACCTTCATGGTCGAAATGGTTGAGACGGCGGCGATTTTGAATCAGGCGACGGATCGTTCGCTGGTCATTTTGGACGAGATCGGCCGCGGCACGGCGACCTTCGACGGCCTGTCGATCGCCTGGGCGGCGGTCGAACACCTGCATGAGGGCAACCGCTGCCGGGGCCTTTTCGCTACCCATTTCCACGAACTGACGGTGCTGTCGGAAAAGCTCTACCGGCTTTCCAACGCCACGATGAAGGTCAAGGAATGGGACGGCGAGGTGATCTTCCTGCACGAGGTCGGGCCGGGTGCTGCCGACCGCTCCTACGGCATCCAGGTCGCACGGCTTGCCGGCCTTCCAGATTCGGTCGTCGCCCGAGCCCGTGACGTGCTGACCAAGCTGGAGGATTCCGACCGCAAGAACCCGGCAAGCCAGCTGATCGACGACCTGCCGCTCTTCCAGGTCGCGGTGCGCCGCGAGGAAACAAAGCGGGCCGGCCCGTCCAAGGTCGAGGAGGCGCTGAAGGCGCTCAGTCCCGACGACATGACCCCGCGCGAGGCGCTCGACGCGCTCTACGCGCTGAAGAAGCAACTCTAGACTCCGGCAAGGCATGTCGGATTGCGCTGGCATGTCACAAAAGTGAAGTCGGAAGGCGGTACGGCTGGTGCATGAACAAGCCATGCCTCATCGTGATCGATATGATCAGGGACTATCTCGGTTCTTGGGAGCCCGAGGCTTTGAAAGAGCTCGTCGGGAACACCAACAAACTCGTTGAAAACTTCAAGCGAAGGCAGCTTCCGGTTATTTGGGTCCGAAACGAATTCCGTCCCGACCTGAGCGATGCGTTTCCGGAGATGCGCGAGAAGAATGTTCGGCTTGCTATTCAGGGTACGCAAGGCGCTCAATTACATCCGGATCTTTTATGGAGTGCGTCCGACATAACCGTCATCAAGAAACGATACAGTGCGTTCTTCGGCACCAATCTGGACGAACTTCTGGCAGAGCTGGGCGCTACTGATCTCGTTCTTTGCGGTATCAACACGCACGCTTGTATCCGGACGGCCGCGATAGACGCTTATCAAAGGGATTTCCGTGTCTTTCTTGCAGAAGAGTGCATAAGCACCTACGACGATGAACACGGCCGTATCTCTTTGAGCTATATGAACGGGAAAATCGCGCACTTGGTTGGGATTGGCGATCTGATATCGGTGATCGAGCGTCGATAGCAGTTGGCCATTCATGCCGTCGGCGTTATGTTTCAAGTGTACTTGTTGAGCGTACAGAATCCATGTCCATACGTAGCATCGTACCGACCAAACATGAAAAAAGAAGACACTGACCGACTGGTGAAGTCCGACCAATATCAGAATGCCAGCGAAGTTCTGTGCGAAGAGTTGCGCCTGATTCAATTGCGGGAGGCAGCTCGAAAAGGCTTTACCGATCTGGATGAAGGCAGGTTTGTCGATGTGAGGGGCGACGGACTGGAGGATTTTATCGCCGGTCTCGGGCGGGAGGCTGAGGCGCGTCTTGGCAGGACCTCCTTTTAACATATGGCGATCTCTGTCTGTGCGGCAGTGCCTTTCGGAGAGTCAGATCAATATCTCAATCCTCATGCCTTTCGGCCCTGAACATGCTATGGGCCTTCGAAAATTGTGATTGAGGCCGCTCTCGTCGGGTATCCGCTTGCCTTCCATTCCCTTGCCCTTCCTTGCCGGCCTCGTCTTTGCGCTGACGCTTTACCGCAGCCTGAAGGGCGTCGAGGTCCCCGGAACCCGGCGCTACTTCTACGCTTTCCTCGTCCTCTATGCCTTGCAGGGCGTCGGCATCGGCCTCCGCTTCGGTTACGGCGTCGAATGGTTGGCACCCTTTCTGCCGGTTTCGGCGTCCATCATGGCGCCGCTGGCCTTTCTGGCTTTCCGCGGCCTGACCTCGAAGCCCCTTTCGAGGGCCTGGCTTCACAGCCTGCCGCCTCTGGCGGTCGCCGTCTCGGTGGCGTTCTTCCGCGATCTCGTTGATCTGCTGCTGCTTGCGGTTTTCCTGGCTTATGGCGCGGCGTTGTGGCGTCTGACGGTGTCAGACGGCGATGAGGAGGTGATGGCGGAAGCCTCGCTCCAGCGCATGCGCCCGGCGCTGCGTGCGGCGCGCCTGACGGCCGGTCTCATGCTCTTCTTTGCGGTCAGCGATGCAGCCCTTGCCTTTTACACCGACGTTTATGGTCCCGGGAACGTACCGTTGGTGGTCGGCCTGATGAATATCGCCGCGATCGCCGCAGTGCTTGTCTACTATTTCGCGCCGGATTTTTCCGCGACGAGCCGCCCGGCCACCGCCTCGCAGTCGACGGAGGAGGACCGCGCCGTTCTCGCCCGCGTGGAGGCCGCCCTCGACGAGCGGGGGCTTTACAGGAACGAGGACCTGAGCCTTGCCAAGCTCGCCCGCCGCGCCGGCCTTCCATCCCGCGATGTCTCCGCCGCCGTCAACCGCGCGACGGGCCTCAACGTCTCGCAATTCGTCAACAACCGGCGGATTGCCGAAGCCTGCCGCCTCTTGCGGGAAACCGAAGGCACCGTGACACGGATCATGCTCGATGCCGGCTTTTCGACGAAATCGAACTTTAATCGCGAATTCCGCCGCGTCACCGGCATGAGCCCGGCGCAATACCGGGCAAAGGAGCAGGGAGACAATGTAGCGAAGGCGGAGACTTGAACTTCGTCGCCCGAAGAAACAACTTTGAAACGGCTGACGATGATAATCGTTGGTCAAGGTGCCTTAAAATCGCTATAGCCTGCCACCGCAGGCCGGCACCGGCAGGATAACATGGCCAGACACGATATCGATTTTTCCGAACTTCTCGATGTGGCCCGTCTTCGGGCCGAATGCTGTGCGATCGTCAAGGACAAGGAGCGCCCGCAGCTCGAATTGCGCACGGCCCTCCTGGCGGTCCTGCGCCGGGCGAGCGTTGAGGGCCGCCAGAAGGCGCGAGAATTGCTGGCGAGCGACGGCAGCGGCCTGAATTGCGCCCGCCGCATTTCCTGGCTCCAGGATGAACTCATCTGCATCCTGCATGAGACGATCGCGGAGGGCCTTTATCCGGAGAGCCACGATATCGCCGTGGCGGCCGTCGGCGGTTATGGCCGCGGCACGCTGGCGCCGGGCTCGGACATCGATCTTCTCTTCCTGCTGCCGGAAAAGAATACCGACAACATGCGCAAGGCGGTCGAGTTCCTGCTCTACATCCTGTGGGACATGGGCTTCAAGGTCGGCCATGCGACCCGCACCGTCGAGGAATGCATCCGCCTGTCCAGGACGGACATGACGATCCGCACGGCGATCCTCGAAACCCGCCGCATCTGCGGCAGACAGGCGCTGGTGGAGGAGCTGCAGACCCGTTTCGACCGGGAAATCGTCGCCGACACCGGGCCTGAATTCATCGCCGCCAAGCTTGCCGAACGCGACCAGCGCCACCAGAAGGCGGGCGACACCCGCTATCTCGTCGAGCCGAACGTCAAGGAGGGCAAGGGAGGCCTGCGCGACCTCCATACGCTCTTCTGGATCGCCAAATATTACTACCGGGTGCGTGACACGGCCGATCTCGTCAAGCTCGGCGTGCTGTCCCGCGAGGAATGGCGGCTGTTCGAAAAGGCGGATGACTTCCTCTGGGCCGTGCGCTGCCAGATGCATTTTCTGACCGGCAAGGCGGAGGAACGGCTTTCCTTCGATATCCAGCGGGAGATTGCAGAAAGCCTGGGGTACCACACGCGCCCCGGCCTTTCCGCCGTCGAGCGCTTCATGAAGCACTACTTCCTGGTCGCCAAGAACGTCGGCGACCTGACGCGCATCCTCTGCGCCGCACTCGAGGATGAGCAGGCCAAGGCCGCGCCGGGGCTTACCCAGCGCGTCATTTCCCGCTTCACCAAGCGGCTCCGCAAGATCCCCGGCACGCTGGATTTCGTCGAGGATCGCGGCCGCATCACGCTTGCTGCCCCGGACGTTTTCAGGCGCGACCCCGTCAATATCATCCGCTTCTTCCATGTGGCGGACATCAACGGCCTCGAGCTGCATCCCGATGCGCTCAAACACATGACCCGTTCGCTCTCGCTGATCGATAACGACGTGCGCGAGAACGAGGAGGCGAACCGGCTCTTTCTTTCCATACTGACCTCGCGCCGCGATCCGGCGCTGATGCTGCGCCGCATGAACGAGGCTGGGGTACTCGGCCGCTTCATCCCGGAATTCGGCAAGGTCGTCGCGATGATGCAGTTCAACATGTATCATCACTATACGGTCGATGAGCACCTGATCCGGTCCGTCGAGGCGCTTTCGGAGGTCGATCAGGGCAAGACGGCGGACATCCATCCGCTGTCGAACAAGCTGATGCCGGGTATCGAGGACCGCACGGTGCTTTATGTGGCGGTGCTGCTGCACGATATCGCCAAGGGCCGCCAGGAGGATCATTCGATCGCCGGAGCCCGCATCGCGCGCAAGCTCTGCCCGCGTCTCGGTCTCAATCCGAAGCAGACCGAGCTGGTCGTCTGGCTGATCGAGGAACATCTCCTGATGTCCATGACCGCCCAGACCCGCGACCTGCACGACCGCAAGACGATCACGGACTTCGCCGAGAAGGTGCAGTCGATGGACCGGCTGAAGCTGCTCCTGATCCTGACGATCTGCGATATCCGCGCCGTCGGCCCGGGTGTGTGGAACGGCTGGAAGGGCCAGTTGCTGCGCACGCTTTACTATGAGACGGAACTCCTGCTTTCGGGCGGCTTTTCGGAAGTCTCCCGCAAGGAGCGCGCCAAGCTTGCCGAGGAAGAGCTCTTCAAGGCGCTTTCCGACTGGAGCCAGAAGGATCGCCGCACCTATTCGAAGCTACACTACCAGCCCTACCTGCTGTCGGTCTCGCTGGAAGACCAGGTCCGACACGCGAAATTCATCCGCGATGCGGATAAGGCCGACCAGGCTCTCGCCACCATGGTGCGCACGGACAGTTTCCACGCCATCACCGAGATCACGGTGCTTGCTCCCGACCATCCGCGCCTCCTGTCGATCATTGCCGGGGCCTGCGCTGCGGCCGGCGCCAATATCGCCGATGCGCAGATCTTCACCACGACGGATGGCCGGGCCCTGGACACCATCCTCGTCAACCGCGAGTTTGCCGTCGACGAGGACGAGTTGCGCCGCGCCGGTACGATCAGCCGGATGATCGAGGACGTACTGTCGGGAAAGAAACGCCTGCCGGAAGTCATTGCGACGCGCGCCAAGTCCCGCAAGCGCAACAAGACCTTCGTGATTCCGCCCTCGGTCATCATCTCGAACGGCTTGTCGAACAAGTTCACGGTTATAGAGGTGGAATGCCTGGACCGTACCGGCCTGCTGGCCGATATCACGGCGGTTCTGGCGGATCTCTCGCTCGACATTCATTCGGCACGCATCACCACTTTCGGCGAGAAGGTCATCGATACCTTCTACGTCACCGACCTGGTCGGCCAGAAGGTCGTGAATGAGAACCGCCAGGGCAATATTTCCGCAAGGCTGAAGGCGGTCATGGCCGAACAGGAGGACGAGCTTCGAAGCGGCATGCCGGCCGGCATCATCGCGCCCGCGCCGAACCCTGAACAGGCTTCCGTGCCGGCACCACAGCCGCAGGCCCGCAAGGCCAAGGCCAGCGCGTGATCTCCTCGGCGGACAATTGTACCCCCCTCTGCCCTGCCGGGCATCTCCCCCACAAGGGGGGAGATCACAAGCGGGCCGACCTTCCTATCTCGCTGACCATCTTGCAAATAGCAGCGTCGCTTGTTTGGGGAAGTCGGTGCACCCAGCCGATCTCCCTCCTTGTGGGGGAGATGCCCGGCAGGGCAGAGGGGGGTGTAAAAGCCGCATTTTTTTCTGCTTTGCGTACAAATATGGGTTTAGCCCCATGAGCCTCGTCAAGAAATTCGCGACCGTCGGCGGCGCGACGCTCGGCAGCCGCATCTTCGGCTTCGCCCGCGAGACGCTGATGGCGGCGGCCCTCGGCACCGGGCCAATGGCGGATGTGTTTTATGCCGCCTTCCGTTTCCCGAACCTCTTCCGCCGGCTGTTCGCCGAAGGCGCGTTCAACGCCGCCTTCGTGCCGCTGTTTTCCAAGGAGATCGAGGCGAACGGCGTCGAGGGCGCCAAACGCTTTTCCGAGGAAGTCTTCGGCGTCCTCTTCTCCGCGCTGATGCTGATCACCATCGTCATGGAGCTTTTGATGCCCTGGCTGGTGCAATGGATCATCGCACCGGGCTTCGCCGATGATGCGGAAAAGACCTCCATCACCATCCGCATGGCGGCAGTGATGTTCCCCTATCTGATGTGCATGTCGCTGACGGCGATGATGAGCGGCATGCTGAACTCGCTGCACCATTTCTTCGCGGCCGCCATCGCGCCGGTTTTCCTGAACGTGGTGATGATCGGCGCGCTTTTCTACGGGCTGTGGGTCGGTTCCGATCCTTTGACGATCGCCTGGTATCTTTCCTGGAGCGTGCTTGCGGCCGGTCTGTTGCAGCTTGCCGTCGTTTATGTCGGGGTGCGGCATGCGGGCATCAATATCGGTCTCCGCCGCCCGAGGATGACGCCGAACGTCAAGCGCCTGCTGGTGCTGGCGGTGCCAGCCGCCGTCACCGGCGGCATCACTCAGATCAACCAGATCATCGGCCAGGCGATCGCGTCCGGAAAGGAAGGTGCGATTGCAGCCCTTCAATATGCCGATCGGATCTACCAGCTTCCGCTCGGCGTCGTCGGTGTCGCGGTCGGCGTCGTGCTTTTGCCGGAACTTTCAAGGGCGCTCAAGGGCGGCCACATGCGCGAGGCCGCCAATATCCAGAACCGTTCGATCGAATTCGTGCTGTTCCTGACGCTGCCGGCCGCCGCCGGCCTCTGGATCCTGTCCGATGCGATCATCCGCGTGCTTTACGAGCGCGGCGCGTTCTCGGCGGAAAACACCTCGGTCGTCGCCGCGATCCTCGCCATTTACGGCATCGGCCTGCCGGGCTTCGTGCTGATCAAGGCGTTGCAGCCGGGCTTCTATGCCCGCGAGGATACGAAAACGCCGATGCGCTTCACCATGATTTCGGTTGTCATCAATTCGGGACTGGCGATCTCGCTCTTTCCGCTGATTGCGGAACGTGGCATCGCCACCGCCGAGGCGGCCGCCGGCTGGACCAACACGGTCCTGCTCTTCTCGACGCTTTTGTGGCGCGGCGATCTCGTATGGGAATGGGGGCTTGCGAAACGCGTCGGCCTGCTTCTCGTTTCGGCCGGCATCATGTCGGCGGCGCTCGTCTATGCGCTGCGCTATGCGGGTCCATGGCTGCAGCCGGAGGTCTCTCTTCTTCAGCAGGTCGCGGCACTCGGCTGCCTTCTGGGGCTGGCAATGGTCGTGTATTTTGCTTGCGCTTTCCTGATCGGCGGCGCCGACATGGGCATGATCAGGCGCAATCTGAAGCGCAGGCCGAAGCCGAGCGAGTAGCGCTCGTCTGGCTTATATCAGGAACGGCTGCGGCGTTTGAGGCTCGCAAGGCCCTTTCCCCTGCTGCAATGTGCCCAGGTCCGCTTCGGGCCGATATCCACATGCACGATGCCGTTGCAGTAGCGGCCGATGCCGCCGATGCCCGGCGCGGTGGCGGCCGCGGCAAGGATCCTCTTCTCCGAAACGCCCGGAACGCGGATATCGGCGGCATAGCAGCGGCTGTGCTGTGATCTGCCGGAATGCGGCCGGTGGCCGGATGTTACCATTGGCTTTCGGCCGGTCTGCTTGGCGATGTGGGCGAGGATGGCTCCGAGCTTTTCGGGAAAGCAGCCTGTCCGGACGCTGACCCGCTGGACCGTGTAGAAGGCCGAGTAGTCGTGTTTGAAAGATGAGCCACGGCGTTTCTGGCTTTGGCCGGCTTCTGCTTGGGCATTGGCATTGAGGCCGAATGCCAGAAGGCAGGCAAGCGCGACGCGAAAAATCATGCGCATGGGTCATCCCCCGAAAAGACCGGTCTTCGTGACCGGTTAACCGTGATGTTCGGCGGGTATTTCTTTTCTAAAAGAGGCGTGAATAAGGAGGCTTTTGCTCAAAATTGGGAAAATGCCTGCCTAAATAGCTAACATCCATTAATCTTTTCTGAGGAGGGAGGAGTAGAATTTTGCTATTTGAGTGTCGAAGCTATGTCGAAAGCGGTAGCAGGCTCCCGCAGGGATTGGTGTATTTTCGCCCACTTTCAGGCTTGATCGGAGATCCAGATAAAAGGCTTCCCGCATCAACCAGGCCGCCCCGTCTGCCTCGTGAGCCTGTCGAAGGGCGGGCATCTCCCCCACAAGGGGGGATCACAAGCGGCCTGACCTTTCTACCAAAGCAATGGCTCGCAGAGCTGCTCCGCAATTGTTTGGGGAAGCCGGTGCGTCCATTCGATCTCCCCACCTGTGGGGGAGATGCCCGGTAGCGCAGAGGGGGTGAGACGAGGCAAGTCAAGACCTTGGCAAAAATCGACAGGAAAAATCACTCCCGTTCATCCCCGCCCTTTCAACCCATGCCTACAATCTTCGCGTCCCGTTTCGGCTACACCGGTTCAAGCATCGCCGGCGAGATGGGACCGGTGCCCTTTCGGTCTGCCGTTGATGCAGGCGGGTCGTCAGGGGCTGCGCAGAAAATGGTCCCCCTCTCGCCTCAAGGCGGGGCGTGCGTGTGTCGCACACAACCCGGTATGGCATCTGCAAGGACGTAAGACCATATCGCCGCAGAGGAACCGGAGTTGCGCAGCACAAGAACACTGAACGGGACACGTCGTGTGTCACTTATAAAAACTTAAATCGAGGCACCCGACGTGTCCCGGCCGAACTTGAAATTCCGACTGTCGCCAAGGGCGTAGTGTATCTATCGTCGCCTTTGTCCACTTCACAGGAAGCCGCCATGCCCAGCCAATCCCTCTTCCTCGTCACCCTCGTCGTCGATGATTACGACCGCGCCAGGGATTTCTATTGCAGTTCGCTCGGTTTCGAATGCCTGGAAGACACGCCGCAGCCGGACGGCAAGCGCTGGGTCGTGGTGAGGCCGAAGGGAGGGGAGGGCGCGGCCCTGCTGCTCGCTCAGGCCGCGACGGAAAAACAGAAATCGGCGATCGGCAACCAGACGGGCGGCCGGGTCGGCTTCTTCCTCAAGACGGATGATTTTGCCCACGACCGTGCTGCCATGATTGCAAAGGGAGTCCGGTTTCTGGAAGAGCCGCGGCGGGAAATCTACGGCACCGTGGCCGTTTTTGCCGATCCCTGCGGCAACACCTGGGATTTGATTGAGCACAGGGTCGCGTAAGCCCTTGATTGCGCCTCGTCGCCCGTGCATAAGCCCGGCCGTTAGCAACATGACCCTTCGGGTCTGGGGCCCTCCACAAGCCTAATCGAGGACGATATGAATACGAATACCTTTAAACCGCTTGTCTTTTCCGGCGTTCAGCCGACTGGCAATCTCCATCTCGGCAACTATCTCGGCGCGATCCGCAAGTTCGTCGCATTGCAGGAAAACAACGACTGCATCTACTGCGTCGTCGACCTGCATGCGATCACCGCCCAGCTCGTCCACGATGACCTGCGCGGCCAGATCCGCTCGATCGCCGCTGCCTTCATCGCTTCGGGCATCGACCCGAAGAAGCATATCGTCTTCAACCAGTCGGCCGTGCCGCAGCATGCGGAGCTCGCCTGGATTTTCAACTGCGTTGCCCGCATCGGCTGGATGAACCGCATGACGCAGTTCAAGGACAAGGCCGGCAAGGATCGCGAGAATGCTTCGCTCGGTCTGCTTGCCTATCCGAGCCTGATGGCGGCCGACATTCTCGTTTACCGCGCCACCCATGTGCCGGTCGGCGACGACCAGAAGCAGCACCTGGAACTTGCCCGCGACATCGCCCAGAAGTTCAACATAGACTTCCAGGAAAAGATCCGCGCGACCGGCACCGGCGTCGACATGGTGGTCGGCGAGGAGAAGATCCACGGCTACTTCCCGCTGGTCGAGCCGCTGATCGATGGGCCGGCGCCGCGCGTCATGTCGCTGCGCGACGGCACCAAGAAGATGTCGAAATCCGATCCGTCAGACCTGTCGCGCATCAACCTGATGGACGACGCCGACGACATCGCCAGGAAGATTCGCAAGGCCAAGACCGATCCGGAAGGCCTGCCGGGCGAAATCGAAGGTCTCAAGGACCGGCCGGAAGCCGACAACCTCGTCGGCATCTATGCCGCGCTCGCAGACAGGACGAAGGCGGATGTGCTTGCCGAATTCGGCGGCCAGCAGTTCTCGGTCTTCAAGCCGGCGCTTGCTGATCTCGCCGTTCACGTCCTGTCGCCGATCTCGGGCGAGATGCGCCGCCTGCTGGACGATACGTCGCATATCGACGCGATCCTCCGGGATGGCGGCGAACGTGCCCGCGCCCGTGCCGGAAAGGTCATGGCTGACGTCTTCGATATCGTCGGTTTCCTGCGCTGAACCGAGGTCTGCCGGGATTGCATACCCGCCACGGTTTCGTGGCGGGTTTTCATTTTCCGTCGAAGGTTTTAAGTTCCGCATCACGACCGCGGCGGTCGAGTAGATGCGAGCGAAGGGGGCGGACATGGTTTCGAAACGGCTTTCTCGACTTGAAGGGCATAGGCGCAAATTCATGGCGGTCATCGATGCGACGCCGGAATGCGAAAAGGCCGTCCACTATGCCGGCCGCCGCGCCAAGAATTCCAATGGTGGCCTCGTGCTCCTCTTCGTGATTCCGGAAGGGGATTTTCAGCAGTGGCTTGGCGTCGAACAGATCATGCGCGCCGAAGCCCGCGAGGAGGCGGAAGCCGTCATGGCCAAGGCCGCCCAGAGGGTGCGCGAGACGATCGGCATCGATCCGGAAATCGTCATTCGCGAGGGAAGCGCCCCCGAACAGATCAACCAGCTCGTCGAGGAAGACCGGGATATTGCGATCCTGGTTCTGGCCGCCGCCTCCGCCAAGGAAGGACCGGGACCGCTGGTTTCCGCCGTCGCCGGCCGCGGCGCGACCTTCCCGATCCCCGTGACGGTCCTGCCGGATACGCTGACCGACGAGGAAATCGACGCGCTTGCCTGATGCCGCGCTTGACCTTCGAAGGGCAAATGCGCACTTGAACGAAAAGCTGATCCGGCTTATCTTCTTTTGAAGAATTCTAAATTGGCGGGCGCCACGCCCCCGGGAGAAACGAGATGTTTATTCAGACGGAAGCCACGCCGAATCCGGCGACGCTCAAGTTCCTGCCCGGCAAGGTGGTCATGGAGCGCGGAACCGCTGATTTCCGTAATGCCGATGAGGCGGAAGCCTCTCCGCTCGCCTCGCGCCTCTTTGGGATCAGCGGCGTGTCCGGTGTCTATTTCGGCTACGATTTCATCACGGTCTCCAAGGAAAATGCCGAATGGCAGCACCTGAAGCCGGCGATCCTCGGTTCGATCATGGAGCATTTCATGTCCGGCCAGCCGGTCATGGGCGGCACCTCGACGCTCGCCGAGGCGCTTGACCAGGAAGGTGAATTCTTTGACGAGGATGACGAAACCGTCGTCGCCACCATCAAGGAATTGCTCGAAACCCGTGTCCGCCCGGCGGTCGCCCAGGATGGTGGCGACATCACCTTCAAGGGCTATCGCGACGGAACGGTCTACCTCAACATGAAGGGTGCATGCTCCGGTTGCCCGTCTTCGACGGCGACGCTGAAGCACGGCGTGCAGAACCTGCTGCGCCATTTCGTTCCCGAAGTGCAGGCGGTTGAAGCCCTCTGAGCGCTTCGCCGGCACTTTCATGATCGTTTTGGCCATCGATACCGCCGGAGTGGATTGCTCCGCTGCGCTCTATGACAGTGCAGCGGAGCAGATTCTGTCGGCGGTTACCGAAACGATCGGCAAAGGCCATGCAGAACGGCTGATGGCCGTGATCGACGCAGCGCTTGCCGCCGCCAATCTGTCCCTCGATGCCGTGGAGCGCGTTGCCGTGGTGATCGGCCCCGGTTCATTTACCGGAATTCGGGTCGGCGTTGCTGCTGCCCGCGGTCTGGCACTCGCGCTGGGCGTCGAATCGGTCGGCGTGACAACCCTGGAAACGCTGGCGCGCGGCTACCTTGCCGATCATCCGGGCAAACCGGTTGTGGCGGCCATGGATGCCAAGCGCAACGAGGTCTACGCTCAGGCCTTTGCCGCCGATGGTCTGCCGCTCAGCGAACCTGCCGCGCTTTCGCCGGAGGACGTCTCGAAACTCATGGAGAAGCTGGCTGCGGCCGCGACTGGCTCGTGGGCCGAGCACTCCCCGGTCAAGGGAGAGGGCGGATTTGAAGGACGGGACCGTTTCGATATTGCGACGGTCGCGCGGGTCGGCGCGGAAAAACCGGAAGGTGCAGGCCGGCCCAAACCATTGTATCTTCGTGGACCCGATGCCAAGCCGCAGACGGGATTCGCACTACAGCGCCGTTCGTGAATACCGATGCTCGACGATTACCTGACCTGGAAGCCGTTTTTCGAAGTTGTGCCGATGGAGATTGGCGACTGTACGGAAGTCTCAGAGCTTCACGGCCAGCGTTTTCCGCGGCAGTGGAGTGATGGGGAGTTCCAGAACTTGCTTCTGCAGCACAATGTCTTCGGTTTCATCGCGCGCCAGACCAACGCTTTCTTTTCGAGACCGCTCGGCGGTTTCGTGTTGTCGCGGGAAGCGGCGGGCGAGGCGGAGATCCTGACGGTTGCTGTCAGCGAGAAGTCCGGCCGCCAGGGGCTCGGCTGGCGGCTCATGCAGGCGGCGCTCAGGGAGGCGGCGGCGCGTGGTGCCGAAAGCATGTTTCTGGAGGTCGAGGCGGCGAATCACGCCGCGGTCGGGCTCTACCGCAAGCTTGGTTTTCAGAAGGTTGGCGAGCGGCCGGCCTACTATACCGGCCCCGACGGGACGCGTTCCATGGCGCTTGTCATGAGCCGCGTTCTTCGCTAGTCCCTTGTTTTGTACTGGAACGTTTCGAAGGCCACCGACATGACAGACCTTTCCAAGACTCTGGAGGAGCTGTGTGCCGAAAAGGGTATGCGAATGACGGACCAGCGCCGTGTGATTGCCCGTATCCTGCAGGAATCCGACGACCATCCGGATGTGGAGGAGCTCTATCGCCGCTCCTCGAAGGCTGATCCGCGCATTTCGATCTCCACTGTGTATCGAACGGTGAAACTGTTCGAAGACGAGGGAATCATCGAGCGGCACGATTTCCGCGACGGTCGCTCGCGCTATGAGACCGTGCCGGAAGAGCACCACGACCACATGATCGATCTCAATACCGGCAATGTCATCGAATTCCGCTCGGCGGAAATCGAGGCGCTGCAGGAGCGCATTGCCCGCGAGCACGGCTTCCGTCTCGTCGGCCACCGGCTGGAGCTTTACGGCATCCCGCTGGACAAGGACGATAAGTGATCACCTGGCTGCGGATTGGCATCGTTTTTGTCGTCCTTTTCGCAGTCACGCTGATCCTGTTGCCGTTTCAACTGATCGGCCTCGCCTTCGACCTCAGAATCCGCCGTTATATCCCGCGCTACTGGCATCGGGCCGCCTGCTTTCTGCTCGGCGTCCGCATCCATGTCCACGGAACGATCGATCGGCGCCGGCCGCTGATGCTCGCCTCCAACCACGTCTCCTGGAAGGACATCCTGGTGCTCGGCGCGATTGCCGATGTCGTCTTCATCGCCAAGATGGAGGTGTCGGAATGGCCGATCTTCGGCACGCTCGCCAAGCTGCAGAAGAGCATTTTCGTGGTCCGCGAACAGAAGCGCCGCACGGGCGACCAGGTGAGTGAAATCGCCGAGCGCCTGGCAGCGGACGAGATCGTCGTGCTCTTTCCCGAGGGAACGACCTCTGACGGCAACCGGCTTCTGGAGGTGAAATCCTCGCTATTCGGCGCGGCAGCCGCCGCGGTTCCCTTTACGAAGCAGGGCGTGGTTCATGTTCAGCCGGTGGCGATCGCCTATACCCGCGTACATGGCATGGCGATGGGCCGTTATCACCGGCCGATCGCCGCCTGGCCGGGCGATATAGAACTCGGGCCTCATCTGCTGGGCGTCCTGAAGGAAGGTGCGCTCGACGTGGACGTAGCTTTCGGTGAAACGATCGATTTCCGCACCGGCGACAACCGCAAGCATCTGAGCCAGGCGGTGACGAGCCGTATCCGGCGCATGCTGCTGAAGCATCTGCGCGGCCGGGATTATGAGACGCTTTAGTCACTGAGGCAGGCCAGAGGGGGCGGACACGGCACGACCTTCACTATTCGGCCTCCATAACGAAACGCTTCATTTCCGGGCGTTCTTGCGATATGGAAGCGCCCATGAACGAACACGTTACTCTTTCTACTCCCGCCGAACAGACGGTCGAGCGCCCGAACAGCCGCAAGGTCTTCATCAAGACCTATGGCTGCCAGATGAACGTCTACGATTCGACCCGCATGGCTGATGCACTGGCGAGCGACGGCTATGTGACGACGGAAGACATGGCCGAGGCGGACCTGATCCTGCTCAATACCTGCCATATCCGTGAGAAGGCGGCCGACAAGGTCTATTCGGCGCTCGGCCGTCTGCGCGACATGAAGACAGCGCGCGCTGCGGAAGGCAGGGAACTGATGATTGGCGTCGCCGGCTGCGTGGCCCAGGCGGAAGGTGAAGAGATCATCCGTCGCGCGCCCGCGGTTGACGTGGTCATCGGACCGCAGACCTACCATCGCCTGCCGGAGGCCTTGAGGCGCGCCCGTGCCGGGGACCGGGTGGTCGAGACGGACTATGCCGTCGAGGACAAGTTCGAACACCTGCCGGTAGCGGAGCAGGCCAAGATCCGCGCTCGGGGTGTCACGTCCTTCCTGACCGTGCAGGAAGGCTGCGACAAGTTCTGCACCTTCTGCGTCGTGCCCTATACGCGCGGCTCGGAAGTTTCCCGTCCGATCCGGCAGATTCTCGACGAAGCCCGGCGGCTGGTCGATGGCGGCGTACGCGAGATCACGCTGCTCGGCCAGAACGTCAACGCCTGGCGGGCGGAAGGCCCGAAGGGCGGCGAATGGGGGCTCGGCGATCTTCTCTACAGCCTTGCGGAAATTCCGGGGCTTGCCCGGCTGCGCTATACGACCAGCCACCCGCGCGACATGGACGACAAATTGATCGAGGCGCATCGCGATCTCCGCGCCCTGATGCCCTACCTGCATCTGCCGGTGCAGGCCGGTTCCGACCGCATCCTCAAAGCCATGAACCGCCGCCATACGGCTGAGGAATATCTGCGCCTTATCGATCGCATCCGGGCCGCCCGGCCGGATATCGCCATGTCCGGCGACTTCATTGTCGGCTTCCCGGGCGAGACGGACCGGGATTTCGAAGACACGATCCGTATCGTCGAGGAGGTGAATTATGCTCAGGCCTTCTCGTTCAAATATTCGCCGCGCCCGGGCACGCCTGGTGCCGACCTTCCTGACCATGTCCCGGAAGAGGTGAAGGCCGAGCGACTCGAAAGATTGCAGGCGCTCCTCTTGAAACAGCAGGCTGCCTTCGCCAAATCCTGTATTGGGAAGGTCATCGACATCCTGCTTGAAAAGCCCGGCCGCAACCCGAGACAAGTGATCGGACGTTCGCCTTGGCTACAGTCTGTGAATGTTGATGCAAAAACATCGCAAATCGGTGACATTATCCAGGTGCGAATCATCGGAAGCGGTCCGAACAGCTTGTTCTCCGAGCCGATACAGAGTTTAATAAACTACTAAATTACTAAAGGAGCGAGCCTGCTTGAACGGACGTGAATTGGTTTCTTCATCCGCGCGACAACCCCGATCCGCTGCCACCGACGCCAATCACTTTGTCCTGACGTTCGAGAACAATCGGTTCGCCAGTGAGCTTTTCGGACAATTCGACCAGAACCTGAAGCTGCTCGAGGAGCGGCTTCGCATCGATGCACGCCCGCGTGGCAACTCGGTCGCGATTTCCGGAGATTTAACGGCCACCAACCAGGCGCGCCGTGCGCTGGATTTCCTCTACGAACGGCTGCAGAAAGGTGGTTCGGTCGAAGCCTCCGATGTGGAGGGCGCGATCCGCATGGCACAGGCGACGGACGATCAGTTGACCCTGCCGACCCTGGAACGCAAAGCAAAATTGTCGATGGCGCAGATTTCCACCCGCAAGAAGACGATCCAGGCGCGTACGCCGACCCAGGACGCCTATATGCGGGCGCTGGAACGCTCGGAACTCGTCTTCGGCGTCGGTCCCGCCGGCACCGGCAAGACGTACCTCGCCGTCGCGCATGCCGCCCAGCTTCTGGAACGCGGTGCGGTCGATCGTATCATACTGTCGCGCCCGGCTGTCGAAGCCGGCGAGCGCCTCGGCTTCCTGCCAGGCGACATGAAGGAGAAGGTCGATCCCTATCTTCGGCCGCTTTATGACGCGCTCTATGACATGATGCCGGGCGACAAGGTGGAGCGGGCAATCACTGCCGGCGTTATCGAGATTGCACCGCTCGCCTTCATGCGCGGCCGCACATTGGCGAACGCTGCGGTCATCCTGGACGAGGCGCAGAACACCACCTCGATGCAGATGAAGATGTTCCTGACGCGTCTCGGTGAGAATGCCCGCATGATCATCACCGGCGATCCGAGCCAGGTCGACCTGCCGCGCGGCGTCAAGTCCGGCCTGGTCGAGGCGTTGCAGATATTGAAGGGCGTCGAGGGGATTTCCATCGTCCGCTTCAAGGACACCGACGTCGTCCGCCATCCGCTGGTCGGCCGCATCGTGCAAGCCTATGACGCGCAATATGCCGTCCAGGAGGAAAGCGAGGACCTCGACCGATAGGTCGAGACCGAAGCGATGTCCAAGCTCGACATACAGATCACCGTGGAAAACGAGGGCTGGCGCGACGAGGCCGCCCTTCTCCTGCTGAGCGAAAGGACACTGGGCGCGGCGGCAGAGCTGCTCGCCGACGAGGAAAAGCAGCCCTTCCCGGAAAGGGCTCCGGAACTGTCGCTGGTCTTTACCGATGACGCGTCGATCAGGGAAATCAATGCGGAATGGCGGGGCAAGGACACGCCGACCAATGTCTTGTCTTTTCCTGCTTTTCCACTCCAGCCGGGTGATATGCCGGGACCGATGCTCGGCGATATCGTCATCGCCCGTGAGACCGTTGAACGCGAAGCGGTTGATCTCGAGAAGACTTTCGAGGATCATCTGACCCATCTGCTGATCCATGGTTTCCTGCATTTATTCGGCTACGACCATATGGAAACGGATGAGGCGGAAAGAATGGAGCGGCTTGAGACTCGCATTTTGGCCGTGCTCGGCCTATCTGACCCCTATGCGGGACAGGACCCGATAGTATAGTCTGGAACAATGAGCGATTTTTCGACAAACCCGGCCCGAGAGGGCAAGGACGGTGACACCAGCTCCTCGGAAGAGGGCAGTAGTCCGGCCAAGACGGAAACCCAACCCAAACAACACCACAGCTCTTTCTGGTCGCGCGCCTTGAGGTTGCTCAGACCCTCGCAGGGCGAGAAGCTGCGCGAGGACCTCGCCGACGCGCTGATGACCGATACCAATGTCAGCAACGCCTTTTCGCCCGAAGAGCGGGCGATGCTGCACAATATCCTGCGTTTCCGGGAAGTTCGGGTCGAGGACATCATGGTGCCGCGCGCCGATATCGAAGCCGTCGACATGACCATGACCATCGGCGAGCTGCTGATCCATTTCGAGGAAACCGGTCGTTCGCGCATGCCGGTCTACAGTGATACGCTCGACGATCCCCGCGGCATGGTGCATATCCGCGACCTCCTGTCCTATCTTGCCAAGCAGGCCCGCAACAAGCGCCGGACAAGCGCGCGCGCGGCACCTTCGCGTGCCGCACCGACTCAGCCGATGCCGCTTGCCGCCGACAAGCCGGAGAAGGCGGAAAAGCAGGTACGCACGCCACGGCCTGCTTTCGACCTCGGGCGGGTCGATCTCGAACAGACCGTCTCGGAAGCCGGCCTGATCCGCAAGATCCTGTTCGTGCCGCCGTCGATGCTCGCATCCGATCTGCTTCAGAGCATGCAGGCGGCCCGCACGCAGCTTGCCCTTGTCATCGACGAATATGGCGGCACCGATGGTCTCGTCACGCACGAAGACATCGTCGAGATGGTGATCGGCGATGTCGAGGACGAGCACGACGACGAGGAAGTCATGTTCTCCCGCGTCGGCGATGACGTCTTCGTGGCCGATGCCCGCATCGAACTCGAGGAGATCGCCCAGGCGATCGGCCCGGATTTCGACATCAGGGATCGCCTTGAGGATGTCGATACGCTGGGCGGCCTGATCTTCTCCGCGCTTGGCCGCATTCCGGTGCGCGGCGAGGTCGTGCAGGCGGTGCCGGGCTTCGAATTCCAGATCCTCGAAGCCGATCCGCGCCGCATCAAGCGCGTCCGCATCATGCGCAAGCGGGCAGGTGCCCGCCGCCGCCTGAAAGGCGACGGCGAAGCGCTGCTCACCGATCAGACGCCGTCCATGCTGCTGCTGCCACCATCCGCTCCGAGTGCAGACCGGTCCAATCATCAGGCCTGAGCGATTCCGCCAGAGCGTTCCTCTTTGACCTCACGACAAGTCAGCCGTTTTTTGGAAGACTGCGGCGGCTGATTCGAGCAAAAAAAGGGGAAGTCCATGGAGCGGCTGGCGGGCAGGATCATACTTCTATGGGGTTTCCCGCGAGCCATTGTCGCTTTTCTGGCGGGCGCCGTTGGCGCTTTAGCCCTGCCGCCCTTCGGGTTCCTTGCGGCACTCTTCATCTCCTTCACGCTGCTCGTCTGGCTGATGGACGGCTCGACCGGCAATCCGGATGGAGGTCTGTTCTCCCGCCTCCGCTCGGCCTTCTGGCTCGGCTGGTTCTTTGGTTTCGGCTATTTTGTGGCTGGCCTCTGGTGGCTCGGCAATGCGCTGCTGGTGGAAGCCGACGAGTTCGCCTGGGCATTGCCGCTTGCGGTCATCGGCCTGCCGGCCTGTCTCGCCCTCTTTTATGGTCTCGCAACGGCGCTCGCCCGGATGTTCTGGTCGGACGGCTTCGGACGGATCGCGGCGCTCGCCTTCGGTTTCGGGCTTGCCGAATGGCTGCGCAGCTTCGTTGCCACCGGCTTTCCATGGAATGCGGTCGGTTATGGCGCCATGCCCATACCTTTGATGATGCAATCCGCCGTGCTCGGCATCTACGGGGTCACCGTGTTCGCGGTCTTCGTGTTCTCGGCACCCGCTCTGATCGGCACGAAGAAAGGCATGCGGCTCGGCCTGTCGCTGGCGGCTTTGCTCTCTTGCGCCCATCTTGGCTTCGGCGCCTACAGGCTTTATCTGGCGGATTCCGCTCTTGCCGCGCCTGCGGAAAGCCAGATGGTGGTCCGCATCGTCCAGCCGGTGATCGACCAGGCCCGGAAGATCGAAGATTCCGACCGCGCCGAAATCTTCGAGGAGCATCTGGCCCTCTCCGCCTTGCCTCCGGAAGATGGCGGCAAGCGGCCGGATATCATCGTCTGGCCGGAGACGTCCATTCCGTTCATCCTCACCCAGAACCCGGACGCATTGGCCCGTATCGCCGAGATGCTTCAGGACGATCAGGTCCTTATTACCGGCGTGGTGCGGTCGGAAGAGACCGGTCAGGGTTTCGCGCCGCGCTACTACAACTCGATCTACGTGATCGACAGCGAGGGGCAGATCGTATCCGCTGCCGACAAGGTGCATCTCGTCCCGTTCGGGGAATACGTCCCTTACGAGGACATGTTGCGCAGGCTCGGCATCCCCGAGGCGGTTGCCATGCCGGGCGGCTTCAGCGCCGCGCCCGTGCGGGCGATGCTGACGCTGCCCGGCGGCCGGGTTTTCTATCCGCTGATCTGCTATGAGGCGATCTTCCCGCAGGAGATCGGCGAAGACGTGGAGCGGACGAGCGCGCTTCTCAATGTCACCAATGACGGCTGGTTTGGAGCGACACCCGGCGCTTATCAGCATTTCCAGCAGGCTCGGATCCGTGCCGTCGAAAACGGCCTGCCGCTGATTCGTGCGGCGAATACCGGTATTTCGGCCGTTGTCGACCCCTACGGAAGACTAATAAGGGGTATGGACTACAATCAAAAAGGTGTGATAGATGCAACTGTGAGCAGCATTCCCGTTCCGCATTGGGGCGAGGATGCTCGTCAAAATTACTTCTGGTTGGTTCTGGCATCTATGTTACTGATTGCAGTGGTCTCGCGTGCTGGTTTTAATTTTCGGACGAATTGACCGAAAACCCCTAAAATTGCATAGTGGTCCTGGCCTTTCGTCTCGCCATATGCTTCACACGTTGTGCCTGTAGTGACCAATCGCGCGAAGTGTATCTCCGCACGCAGACCGGGTTGTGAAGATTGAACCGTTAACTTCGTCAGGACATCGTTATGATTGAAAATAAGAAGAAGCCGAACCCGATAGACATTCACGTCGGCAGCCGGATTCGCCTTCGTCGGACCATGCTTGGAATGAGCCAGGAAAAACTGGGCGAAAGCCTTGGCATTACTTTCCAGCAGATCCAGAAATATGAGAAGGGCACCAATCGCGTCGGCGCAAGCCGCCTGCAGAATATCTCCAGCATCCTCAACGTGCCGGTTTCCTTCTTCTTCGAGGATGCTCCGGGCGAGCAGTCGGGCGGTCAGGCCGGCATGGCGGAAGCGTCAAGCTCCAATTATGTGGTCGATTTCCTGTCGTCTTCCGAAGGCCTGCAGCTCAACCGGGCCTTTGTGAAAATCTCCGACCCGAAGGTGCGCCGACGTGTGGTCGATCTCGTCAAGGCGCTGGCGGCGGATGCCGAAGTGGAATAAGACGGATTCAGTACGATTCCGCAAGCGGCCTAAGGGCCGCTTTTTTTTTGCTCATTTTCTGGCATCCAAGTGTTGCTTGAGTGTTGAGATTGTACACATAAAGATATATTTATGTCGTTGTACGCTTGTTTTTGTCGGCGGAAGCCACTAACACAGGCTCGTTCGTTTCTTTGAGGGGAATCCCGTAATGCGCCCAAGTTACCTGTTCACCAGCGAGTCCGTCGCCGAAGGCCATCCGGACAAGGTTTGTGACCGTATTTCCGATGAAATCGTGGATCTTGTGTACCGCGAAGCGGTCAAGACCGGCGTCGATCCGTGGACGGTACGCATCGCCTGCGAGACGCTCGCGACCACCAACCGCGTGGTCATTGCCGGTGAGGTTCGCCTCCCGCCAAGCCTGATGAAGAAGGACAAGCAGGGCAAGGACGTCATCAACCCCTCGAAATTCAAGTCGGCCGCCCGCAAGGCGATCCGCGACATCGGATATGAACAGGACGGCTTCAACTGGAAGACGGCGAAGATCGACGTATTGCTGCACTCGCAGTCTGCCGATATCGCGCAAGGTGTCGACAGCGCCGCCGACCAGCAGGGCGACGAAGGTGCCGGCGACCAGGGCATCATGTTCGGTTATGCCTGCACGGAAACCCCGGATCTCATGCCGGCGCCGATCTACTATTCCCACAAGATCCTCCGGCTTCTCGCCGAAGCCCGCAAGAAGGGCGAGGGCGAAGTGGCCAAGCTCGGCCCGGACGCCAAGAGCCAGGTGACCGTCCGTTACGAAAACGGCAAGCCGGCCTGCGTCGATTCGATCGTGCTTTCCACCCAGCACCTCGATGAGAGCTGGGATTCCAAGAAGGTCCGCGCCGTCGTCGAACCCTATATCCGCGAGGCGCTCGGCGACCTGAAGATTTCCGACGATTGCAAGTGGTACATCAACCCGACCGGCAAGTTCGTCATCGGCGGCCCGGACGGCGATGCCGGCCTCACCGGCCGCAAGATCATCGTCGACACCTACGGTGGTGCAGCTCCGCATGGCGGCGGCGCCTTCTCCGGCAAGGACACGACCAAGGTCGACCGTTCGGCAGCCTATGCGGCGCGCTATCTGGCGAAGAACGTCGTTGCCGCCGGCCTTGCCGACCGTTGCACGATCCAGCTTTCCTATGCGATCGGCATTGCCCAGCCGCTGTCGATCTACGTCGACCTGCACGGCACCGGCAAGGGTGTGACGGAAGATCAGATCGAGGCTGCAATCCGCAAGGTCATGGACCTGTCGCCGTCGGGCATCCGCCGCCACCTCGACCTCAACAAGCCGATCTATGCCAAGACCTCGGCCTACGGCCACTTCGGCCGTAAAGCGGGCCGCGATGGTTCCTTCTCCTGGGAGAAGACCGATCTCGTCAAGCCGCTCAAGGATGCGCTGAAGGAAGAGATGCTGAAGGCCGCCTGATCGGTCTTTACGGATCGCTGAAGAAAACTGTAAAGCGGGTGTCTCCCTGAAGGAGACGCCCGCTTTTATCGTGAGAGAGCAGACATGACCGAACAACCGCACCCGAGCCGCGCCACCGAGGCATTTTTCGGGCGTCGCAAGGGCAAACCGCTGCGCGAGCGACAGGCGGAGGGCATGGCCACGCTGCTGCCGGCCTTGAAGCTTGATCTTCAAGCTCCGGCGCCGGCAAGACTGTCTGACCTGTTTCTCGTCCCGGTGGATGAACTGCGGCTGGAGATCGGTTTCGGCGGCGGCGAACATCTCATCCATCGCGCCCAGGAAAGCCCGAGAACGGGCTTCATCGGCGTGGAACCCTTCGTCAATTCCATGGCGAAGCTTCTGTCGCGCGTCGATCAGTTGGGTTTGAAGAATATTCGGGTCTATGACGACGATGCGACCCAGGTGCTGGACTGGCTGCCGGATGCTTCTCTCGATCGTGTGGATCTGCTCTATCCGGATCCGTGGCCGAAGCGCAAGCATTGGAAAAGGCGGTTCGTGTCCGAAGTCAATCTCGACCGCTTCCATCGCGTGCTGAAGCCGGGCGGCTTATTCTGCTTCGCATCCGACATCGACACCTATGTCAACTGGACGCTGATCCATTGCCGCGACCATGGCGGCTTTCAATGGCTGGCGGAGCAATCTTCCGACTGGCTGACCCCCTTCGCCGGCTGGCCAGGAACGCGATACGAAAACAAGGCCCGTCGCGAAGGCCGTTCCTCGGCCTATCTGACCTTCAGAAGGATCTGAAAAGTCAGTGCAGACTGACGGTCTTCAGGTCGTCCTCAGCAGCCTTGAAGAAGGTGCTGGAACGGTTGTCGGTCAAGAGGATCGGCGTGCCATCGGCGCCGAACAGGGCCCAAAGGTCGAGATTGGGATCGATTTCCGGGGCTTCGGGGAAGCAGCGGGACACTTCATCCGACCGCATCTTGCGAATATATCCGACCTCTCCAGTACCCAGATGAGCGAGTTCGGACTGCGTCAAACGCGTATTCGCTTCTTTCAGGAGCATTCCAGCCTCCAATATTGAGGATGCAACGGCATTAATGCCGTTGACCTACTCTGAGACGGAAATGTTAATTTTTCGCACCATGCGTTCCGGCTCGGGGCGGACGAGGTCGATCGACAGGAGGCCAATCCTGAGCGAGGCACCGGAGACCTGCATGCCGTCGGCGAGCACGAACACACGCTGGAACTGACGGGCTGCAATGCCCCGGTAGAGGTAATTCCGGTCGCCCTGTTCTACCTGGCGCCCGCGAATGACGAGTTGGTTCTCCTCGATCGTCACATCGAGCTCGGATTCGGAAAAGCCGGCGACCGCAACTGTAATGCGAAGCCGTTCCGGCGCACCGGACGCGTCCGCCTGGATGCGTTCGATATTGTAGGGCGGGTAGCCGTCATTCGCCTTCGCGAGGCGCTCGAGGGTCTTTTCCATGGAGTCGAAGCCCAAAAGCAGCGGGCTCGCAAATGGCATCATTCGGCTCATCGTGCAGTCCTTGTAACAAGCGACCCTATCGGCGCCCGAAATTCGGCACGCCAATTCGGAAACTTATATGGGGAGTTGCAGCAAAGACCGCAAGAATGAATCCGGTCGTCAGTGTTTGCAATCCTTCCATATAAACCCCGCCCGTACTTGACAATCTGTAGGAGCAGGGCCACCAAGCCCCGGCAAAATCAGGGGCATTCCATGGAACGCAGAAAGATCATCATCGATACCGATCCGGGCCAGGATGATGCCGCTGCGATCATGCTGGCTTTTGCAAGCCCCGCGGAACTGGACGTGCTCGGCCTCTGCGCAGTCGCCGGAAACGTGCCGCTTTCCTATACCAGCCGTAACCTCAGGATCGTCTGCGAACTCTGCGGCAGGCAGGACGCGGCGATCTACGAGGGAGCCCGGAAACCAACCCTGCGTCCTCAGGTGACCGCCGAGCACGTCCATGGCCGGACAGGTCTCGACGGCGCCGAACTGCCTGAGCCGATGATGTCGGTGCGCAGCACCCACGCCGTGGATTTCATCATCGAGACATTGCGCTCCGAGCCGGTCGGAACGGTGACGCTTTGTACCCTCGGGCCGCTCACCAATGTGGCGCTGGCGCTTCAAAAGGCGCCGGACATAGCACCGCGCGCGAGGGAATTGGTGATGATGGGCGGTGGCTTCTTCGAGGGTGGCAACATCACGCCTGCTGCCGAGTTCAACATCTATGTGGATCCGGAAGCGGCTAAGGCCGTCTTTGCCTCCGGTATCCCGATCGTCATGATGCCGCTCGACGTCACCCACAAGCTTTTGACGACCAAGGCTCGTGTTGGAAAGATTGCGGCACTTGGGACCAGGCCGGCACAGGTGCTGGTCGACTGGCTTGCGTTCTTCGAGCGATTCGACATCGAAAAATACGGCTCCGATGGTGGGCCGCTGCATGATCCGACCGTGATTGCCTATCTGCTGAAGCCCGAACTCTTCTCGGGGCGCGATTGCAATGTCGAAATCGAAACGCGGTCGGAGCTGACGGCCGGCATGACCGTAGTCGACTGGTGGCGGGTTTCCGGCCGCAAGCCCAATGCCAAGGTCATGCGCGATGTGGATGCCGACGGCTTCTTCGCACTGCTTACGGAACGTGTCGGCCGGCTTTGACCGGCCTCACCCGCGGATAAAGGAAAGGCCGCCGGACACTGACCGGCGGCCACCATTCAGGCTTTTTGCATCGGTGATCAGAACTCTTCCCACTCGTCCGCAACGGCGGCGGATCCCACAGCAATGGCCGCCTTCGGTGCAGGCTTTGCACGCGGCGATGCTGGAGCAGGTCGATTTGCCTGCGGCGCCCGCATGGACTGTACGACCTGCCGCAATGCTTGCGGTGCGTTCTGAACCTGGCCGGTGGCATGCGTTGAGACGCGGAAGCGGGCTACCAGCGACCGCAGCGTTTCCGCCTCGTTGCTGAGCACGGAACTTGCCGCGGTGGTTTCTTCCACCATGGCGGCGTTCTGCTGGGTCACCTGATCCATCTGGTTGACGGCGGAATTGATCTCCTTGAGGCCGGCAGCCTGTTCGCTGGCGGAGGCGGAGATCTGACGGATCAGCCCGTTGATCTGCATGACCTGGACGGCGATCTTCTGCAGCGCATCGCCCGCCTTTCCGACCAGGTCCACTCCCTCGCCGACCTGGGTCGTAGATGTGTTGATGAGGGCTTTGATCTCCTTGGCGGCATTGGCAGAGCGCTGCGCCAGCTCGCGCACTTCCTGCGCAACGACGGCGAACCCTTTTCCGGCCTCGCCGGCACGGGCCGCTTCGACGCCTGCGTTGAGCGCAAGCAGGTTGGTCTGGAAAGCGATTTCGTCGATGACGCCGATAATGCGGGAAATCTCCTGCGAGGACTGGGCAATGCCCTGCATCGAGGCGACCGCCTTTTGCACCACCTCACCGGACTTTTCCGCATCGTCACAGGCGAGGTTGACGGTGGAGGCCGCCGAACCCGCATTTTCGGCGCTTGAATTCACCTGGGCGGTGAGTTCGTTGAGCGCTGCAGCGGTCTCTTCCAGGCTCGATGCCTGCTGCTCGGTCCTGCGCGACAGATCCTGTGCGCTGGCGGCAATTTCGCGGGTACCGTTGCCAATGTTATGCACAGTGGAATTAACGGTCGCGATCGTGTCTTCGAGGCTTTCCAGCGCCCGGTTGAAATCGGTCTTCAGCTTTGCGTATTCGCCTGGAAACTCTTCCTGGACCCGGTAGCCGAGGTTGCCATTCGAGAGTTCGGCCAATCCCTTGGCAAGGGAAGCCACGATGCACTGCTGTTCAAGCGCGTTGGCTTCCCGCTCGTTTTCCGAACGGCTCCTCTCCTTTTCGGCGGCATTGCGCTGAGCTTCCGCCTCGGTTTCCAATCGGCGGCCGTCGGCCAGCGTATGCCGGAAGCCTTCGAGCGATTGAGAGAGCGAGCCGATCTCATCGTTACGGTCCTGGCCTTCGACCGGCTGCTCGAAACGGCCCTGGCTGAGAAGATCGACGCTTCCGAGCAGCGCGCCCAAAGGACGACGCACGAAGACGGTACTGCCGAAATAGAGGGTCGCAATGCAGGCGCCCATGATGACGACGCCGCCAAGAACCATCATCCACGTCTGATCCTGGACAGGTGCAGCGATGACGCTGTGGGGCACGTCGACGACGATCGCCCAGGTGGCGTTGAGGTCCGGCACCGTGAATGGGTAGACGACGCGGTCGTATGGTTCCGAAGCATCGGCCGAGAGATTGTCGAGTTGTGCGGGCTTGTCTGCCTTCAGCGCGGCGAGAAGCTCGCTCGCCTTTTCGCCTTCCACCGGCTTCATCAGCTTGTCCGGATCAACCGGGACAATCCACTTGCCACCCTGGGACACGAGAAGGACACGGCCGGAACCGAAGGGCTTCATCGCCTGCAGCTTCTTCGTGAGGGTGGCGAGCGACACGTCGAGACCGGCAACGCCGAGAAATTTCGAGCCCGAGAAGACCGGATAGGCAATCGAGCTCATGGCGGTTGCGTCGCCGGTCGTGCTTTCCACGTAAGGCTGGGTCAGTGAGCCCTTCTTGGAGTTGGCGGCCAGCGCGTACCACTCCGCCTGGGTGTCGATGTCGAAAACGCTGTAGGCGATATCGCCGGTGCGGCTCTTGGTCCAGTAGGGTGCAAGTTCGCCCTTCTTGTTGGCCCCCATCTCCTTGTTGCCGACCAGGTCGGCGTTCTTGCCGTCGAAGGTGCCGGGCTCTTCTGCGAACCAGCTGCCATAGGCGAATGCGTTCTGCTCGAGATTGGCCTTCAGGGCATCGACCACGCCCTTGCGATCAAGGTAATCGCCCGCATGACCGCGACCGATCACGCCGGCGATCGATCGGGCGGCGCCCGCGAGTTGTCCCATGTCGACGGCGACTTCGTTGGCGATCGAGCGAGCCTCGGCCTCGGCCTGAGCCATGGTGAGCGACGAGACGCGGCTGCGTGTCTGGGAGATCAGGAAGAGGTTGGAGATGACGAGAACTGCAGCGATTGCCAGGCTCGTCACCAGGATCAGTTTCGTGGACAGGGACTTGATCTTCAGCGGAAACATGGGCTCGCGCCTTCAGCAGGGTATCAAAGGGGGAGTATTCACCTGGAGGCGCCCCGTCATGGGGCTGCCGCGGAAGGGATAGCTGGCGAATCCACTGCCGCGGAGGTGTTGGCGACACCCTAGGATCGATATCTTAACTTTGACTGAAATCAGCGCAGCCGGAATTTACATCGCAACAGCACGGTTGCCGCCTACTTCAGACTCGGCGATCGACCTGATCGGCGAGCGGGATGGACGGCTGCGCACCGCGGATAAGGCAGGCGAGCGAGCCGGCAACCGCCGCCCTACGGAGTGCTTCGGCAAATTCCAGTCCCTGTTCCAGGCTGGCGGCCAGGTAGCCGCAGAACGTGTCACCCGCCCCGACGGTATCGACCGGTTCGATCTTGAGGCCTTCAGCAGAAAAGAACCGACCCTCACAGATGGCTACGACGCCATCGCCACCGAGTGTCACCACAAAGGTCTGGCCGGTTTCCGAATGCAGCTTTTCCAATGCGGCCTTGCGCACGGCGGCATCCGGAATCTGATGCCCCGCAAGAAGCTCGAATTCCGTCTCGTTGGCGACCACGATATCGGCAAGCCGGGCAAGCCGTGCAGCGTCATCCGTCAGCGGCGCTGTATTCATCAGGGTTACAATCCCCTTTGCGCGTGCCGCCTTGAGGGCCGCTTCCACCGCTGTTGCCGGAATTTCGAGTTGCAACATGAGGATGTCGCCGGTCTGCATGGTTTCGACCGCCGCGTGGGCCTGTGCCTCACTCACGGTGCCGTTGGCGCCGGGCACGACCGCGATCATATTCTCGCCTGTGCCGCCGACAAGGATCAGCGCCGTGCCGGTCGGCGTGCTGACATGCGCGACGGCGGACAGGTCAACCTTGGCTTCATCGAGAAGGGCGAGCGCCGGTCCGGCAAAGTTATCTTCGCCGACGGCTCCGACCATCTTCACCGTGCTTCCGGCGCGCCGTGCCGCCAGCGCCTGGTTGGCGCCCTTGCCGCCGGCAGCCGTTGCGAAGCTCGTTCCTGCAACGGTTTCACCGGGCTGCGGAAGGCGTTCGGTCGTTGCGGTGAGATCCATGTTGATGGAGCCGAGGACAGTGATCATGGGCAGGCCTGCTTGCTGGTGTAAAGTCGCGCGACACTGCCCGAGAGCGTTACTCCTCGTCAACCACCCTGAGCTTGAGCAGGCCGGTGCGGCTTTCGACGACCTTGGCCTGCGGCGCGTCGCGGGATGCTTCGGCGTCTGCCGGCGCTTCCAGTTCCAATGCCTCGATCCTGGCGCCACGGCGATTGAGCTTGTCAGTGGACGTGATGATCTGCTCCACATCCTTCTGGGCGGCGAGGAAATGCGCCTGAAGTTTGCGGGTCCTGTCGTCGAGCCGGGCCAGATCCTCCACCAGAAGCGCTACCTCGCCCTGGATGAGATGCGCCTGTTCGCGCATCCGCTGATCTTTCAGGACTGCCTGGATGACCTGGATCGACAGCATCAGGAGAGAAGGCGATACGAAGACCACGCGGGCGCGTTGCGCCTTCTGCACCACGCCCTCGAAATGCTCGTGGATCTCGGCAAAGATCGATTCCGACGGCACGAAGAGGAAGGCCATCTCCTGGGTTTCGCCCGGCAGGAGGTATTTCTCGGAAACGTCTTTGATATGCACGTCCAGATCGCGGCGGAACTGCTGCGCAGCCGCCCGCCTCGCTTCTGGTGCGGCAGCCTCGCGAAAGGCATTCCAGGCCTCCAGCGGGAACTTGGCATCCACTGCCAGCGGCGGTGCGCCGTTCGGCATCTTGATGAGGCAGTCGGGCCGGGTGCCGTTGGAAAGCAGTGCCTGGAACGAATAGGCGCCGAGCGGAAGGCCGTCCGCGACGATCGCCTCCATCCGCCCCTGGCCAAAAGCGCCGCGAGTCTGCTTGTTCGACAGGATCGCCTGCAGGCCGACGACATCCTTGGCAAGCGTCTGGATATTGTTCTGCGCGGCGTCGATGACGGCGAGTCTCTCCTGAAGCCGGCGGAGATTCTCATGCGTCGACTTGGTCTGTTCGGTAATCGTCGCGCCGATCCGGTGCGTCATGCCATCAAGACGCTGGCTGACAGCCTGGTTGAGTTCCGATTGCCGCGCCGAAAGCGTCTCCGCCATGGCCGACAGCCGGCCCTGCATCTCGCTCTGGGCACGAAGGAGTTCGGAAAGCCTCGCTTCCGCCTCGACCGCCTGCCGGGCGATTTCCCGCTGGCGACGGTTGATAAAAAACACCGCGAGCAGAATAACTAGCGCCGCCGCTGCGGCTGCAACGGCTACAGCCTGCTGGTCGGCCAGAAGCGCGGGGAGACGTGCGAGAAGATCATCCATGGCGGGAAGCTAACAGAATTCCGCGGCTTGAAAAGATCAAAACGTGAACATTATATAAAAAAGCGAAGCGATCCCTGTTTCTTCCGAAAAAAAGTTACGTTATGGGAAGCCATGACCATCAAACCGCTGATTATTCTCCCGAACCCGATCCTGCGCCAGGTTTCCAAGCCCGTCGAACAGGTAAATGACGAACTCCTGAGGCTTGCCGACGATATGCTGGAGACCATGTACGAGGCGCCTGGCATCGGCCTTGCGGCGATCCAGATCGGCGTGCCGCGCCGGCTTCTCGTCATCGACGTTGCCCGGGAGGGCGAAGAGAAGAACCCGCAGGTCTTCATCAACCCGGAGATCGTCAAATCCTCCGACGAGCGGTCCGTCTACGAGGAAGGCTGCCTTTCCATTCCGGAATATTACGCCGAGGTGGAGCGGCCCGCGGCTGTCACGGTCAAGCATATCGGCCGGGACGGCAAGGAACATATGGTGGAGGCCGATGGCCTGCTTGCCACCTGCCTGCAGCACGAGATCGATCACCTGAACGGCGTGCTCTTCATCGACTACATCTCGCGTCTGAAGCGGGAGATGGTGATCAAGAAGTTCACCAAGGCCGCCAAGGCGAAGGCCGTTTAGGGCTTCAACCGGCGATCTTCAGTTTGAAGGCGCGCTTTCCAAGCGTGGAACGTCCATGTCTCTTCGAATCATCTTCATGGGCACGCCGGAATTTTCCGTGCCGACGCTTGAGGGCCTGAAGCAGGCGGGCCATGATATCGTCGCGGTCTATACGCAGCCGCCGAGGCCGGGCGGCCGGCGCGGGCTTGATCTCGTCAAGTCGCCGGTACATCAGGCGGCCGAGCTTCTCGGCATTCCCGTCTTCACGCCCGCCAACTTCAAGGATCCGGAAGAGCGCGAGAAATTCCGGGCTCTGAACGCCGACGTGGCCGTGGTCGTTGCCTATGGCCTGCTTCTGCCGGAAGCGGTCCTCACCGGCACGCGGCTCGGCTGTTACAACGGCCATGCGTCGCTCCTGCCGCGCTGGCGTGGTGCAGCTCCCATACAGCGGGCGATCATGGCCGGAGACGAGAAGACCGGCATGATGGTGATGCAGATGGAGAAAGGCCTCGATACCGGGCCGGTGGCGCTCACCAGGGAAGTCGAGATCGGCGAAAACATGACGGCGGGAGAGTTGCACGACAAACTGATGCTGGTCGGCGCCCGCGCCATGGTCGAGGCGATGGGGAAACTGGAAGCCGGCGACCTGCCGCTGACGCCGCAGCCGCAAGAGGGCGTGCTTTATGCCGCCAAGATAGACAAGGGCGAGACGCGGATCGACTTCTCGAAGCCGGGGCGGGATGTTCATAACCACATCCGCGGCCTCTCGCCCTTTCCCGGCGCCTGGTTCGAGGCCGAGATCAACGGCAGGCCGGAGCGCATCAAGGTTTTGGCATCCGAAATGGGGGAGGGGCGTGGTCAGCCAGGCATGGTGCTGGATGACGCGCTGACGGTCGCCTGCGGTGATGGTGCCGTCCGGCTGCTGAAGCTTCAGAAAGCAGGCGGCAAGCCGCTTGCGGCAGCCGATTTCCTGCGCGGCACGCCGATCCCGACCGGGACGAGGCTCGCCTGATGCCGCGATACCGCATGATCGTCGAATATGACGGCACCAATTATGTCGGCTGGCAGATGCAGGAAAACGGCCACTCGGTGCAGGCGGCGCTCCAGGGCGGCATCTTGTCGCTGACCGGCGAAACCGTCTCGATCCGCGGCGCGGGCCGTACCGATTCCGGCGTTCACGCCGTGGGTCAGGTTATTCACGCGGATCTATCGCGCGAGTGGAAGCCTTATAAGCTGCGCAATGCATTGAACGCCCATTTGATGATGGCGGGCGAAAAGGTGTCGGTGCTCGACGTCCAGGCGGTCGATGAGACGTTCGATGCGCGCTTTTCGGCGCTCCGCCGGCATTATCTCTACCGCATCCTCAATCGTCCGTCGCCATTGGCGCTGGAGGCCAAGCGCGCATGGTGGGTGGCGCGCCATCTCGATCACGAAGCCATGCACGCAGCGGCGCAGACGCTGGTCGGGCACCATGATTTCACGACGTTCCGTTCGGCCCACTGCCAGGCGACGAGCCCGGTTCGCACGCTCGACCGGCTGGATGTGACCCGCACCGGCGACCTGATCGAAATCCGGGCAAGCGCCCAGAGTTTCCTGCACAACCAGATCCGCTCCTTCGCCGGCACGCTGAAGCTTGCGGGCGAGGGCAAGATGACGCCGGAAGATGTGCGCGCCGCGTTGGATGCGCGGGATCGCTCGGCCTGCGGGCCGGTCGCGCCGCCGGAAGGCCTTTATTTCATGAAGGTCGATTATCCCGGCGATCCGTGATCCCGCAAAGATAGTCAGAACGGATAGATGCCGAGGAAGCGTTGCAATGCTTCGGTCAGCAGCATGCCCGGAACGATCAGCACCAGGACGAGGCCCGTGACCATCAGCGGCTGCGGCCCGCAGATCATCCGCATCACCCGTGAGACGGAAACGACCATGGCGATGAGCAGGGCGAAGTGGACGAGCGCCAGCAACGCGTCGAGGCTGGAAGGCAACAGGAAGCGCAGACTGAGCAGGCCGTAGAGATAGGCGAACGGAACCGAGAGCCAGTTGACGCTGACGACGACGGCCGAGAATTTCCGCCCGATGCCGAGCAGCGCGCAGAGAATGCCGGCAAGAATCAGCGGCACCAGCCAATTGAAGACCTCCAGCATCGCCATGCGGACGAAGAAAAGCCCGCCGACCCGCGCACCCGCCGGCATGCCTTCGAGCAGATAGGCCCGCCACCACAGCCAGGAAATCGCTGCTGCCGGCAGGCACCAGACGAAAGCCCAGAACGAGCGCATCATGCCTCGATCGGAAATGTCGAGGAGCCGGAAACCTTGGGCGTCGCCTCTGATCAACAGCCAGAGGCCATTAAGATAGAGCCTGACTTCATGGTAGGAGGGCATTATCGAACCAGCGGGAGATGAAAGTCCCATAGATTTGGGTGAGTATTTCCAGATCGGCAAGGGCTACCCGTTCATCCACCATGTGCATGGTCTGGCCGACGAGGCCGAATTCCACCACCGGGCAGTAATCCTTGATGAAACGGGCATCCGATGTGCCGCCGGTGGTGGAAAGCTGCGGCGTCCTGCCTGTCACGGTTTCGACCGCTTCGGAAAGCGAGGCGATCAGCGCATTGTTGCGGGTGAGGAACACATGACTTGGCCGTTCGGCCCAGGTGATCTCGTAGCGGACCGGATCGCGGCCCGGGCGAAGCGGGCTGCCGGCTGCGGCGGCATCGAGCCGCCGCAGGATCTCGGCTTTCACCGTATCAGCGGTCCAGGTGTCGTTGAACCGGATGTTGAAAGCAAAGCTTGCCCTGGCCGGAATGACATTGGTGGCCGGATTGCCGACATCCACCGAGGTCACCTCCAGGTTGGAGGGCGGAAAATTATCCGTTCCCGTATCGAAGGGCGGATCCATCAGCGCCGAGGCAAGCGGCAACAGCCCGCGCACCGGATTGTCGGCAAGATGCGGATAGGCCGCATGACCCTGGACGCCGAGAACGCTCACCTTGCCGGAGACCGAGCCGCGTCGGCCGATCTTGATCATGTCGCCGAGGGCGTCCGGATTGGTCGGTTCGCCGACCAGGCAGGCGTCCCAGCGTTCCCCTCTCTCGGCTGCCCATTTCAGCAGCTTTTCCGTACCGTTGACGGCCGGGCCTTCCTCATCGCCGGTGATCAGGAAAGAGATCGAGCCCTTTGGCATGCCATGCTTTTCGATATGGCGTGCGACTGCCGCGACGAAGCAGGCGATGCCGCCTTTCATGTCCACCGCGCCACGACCGAAAAGCTCACCGCCGGCAATCACGGCGGCGAAGGGTGGATGGCTCCAGGAGGCTTCGTCGCCCGGCGGCACCACGTCCGTGTGGCCGGCGAACATCAGGTGCGGGCCCTTGTTTCCGAGTCGCGCATAGAGGTTCTCGATGTCCGGCATGCCCGGTTCCGTCGCCACCATGCGCTCCACCTTGAAGCCGAGCGGCAGGAGCATGGCCTCCAGTGCCGAAAGCGCACCGCCTTCGGCGGGCGTCACCGAAGGGCAGCGGATGAGAGTCTGGAGATTGATGACGGGATCGGATGTGGACATTGTTCGCTCAATCGCGGAGCAGTTCGTTGATGCCGGTCTTGGAGCGGGTCTTTTCATCGACGCGCTTGACGATCACGGCGCAATAGAGGCTCGGGCCCGGTTCGCCGTTCGGCAGCGGCTTGCCCGGCATGGTGCCGGCCACGACCACCGAATAGGGCGGCACTTCCCCATACATGACTTCGCCGGTCGTGCGGTCGACAATCTTGGTCGATTTGCCGATGAAAACGCCCATGCCGAGCACCGAACCCTGACGGATGATGCAGCCTTCGACGACTTCCGAACGGGCGCCGATGAAGCAATTGTCCTCGATGATAGTGGGGCCTGCCTGCATCGGTTCCAGCACGCCGCCGATACCGACTCCGCCGGAGAGATGTACGTTCTTGCCGATCTGCGCGCAGGAACCGACGGTCGCCCAGGTGTCGACCATCGTGCCTTCATCGACGAAGGCGCCGAGGTTCACGAAGGAGGGCATCAGCACCACGTTCTTCGCGATATAGGCGGAACGGCGAACCACCGCGTTAGGCACGGCGCGGAACCCTGCTGCGCGAAACGCATTCTCGCCCCAGCCTTCGAATTTCGACGGCACCTTGTCCCACCAGGTGGAATTGCCCGGCCCGCCCTTGACCACTTCCATGTCGCTGAGCCGGAAGGAGAGCAGCACGGCCTTCTTGAGCCACTGATGCACGGTCCAGGTTCCATCCGCACCGCGGCTTGCCACGCGCGCCTTGCCGCCGTCCAGCAGCGAGAGCGCCTCCTCGACGGCATCGCGCACCTCGCCTTTCGTGGAGACCGTGACGCTGTCACGGTTGTCGAAAGCGGTCTCGATAGTCTTTTCGAGGGAAGAGAAGTCGGGGCTGCTCATGGGAAATCCTTAAACGTCGCTCGATATCGTGATGGTGGGAGAGGTGGTTTTTTAGTGTCATTTGCTCTAAGCGACCGCCACTCAAGCGTCAATGTGAATTGGCGTCAACCGATGTTGATGCCGGAAGGATCAGGCAAATGGCAAGGTCAAGGAAAGACGGACCAAGGCGCAAGGATGGTGTCTGGGATCCGCTGAAGGACAATGTGGCGGACAGGCAGGCGGCGGCGGGCCTGCCAAAGACGCCGCAGACGGAATCGCCGTCCTACCGGCTCGCTTATGTGGATGAAGATTTTCTGTGCCGGGAAGAGCTTCGCCCGGTTCGCCTGCAGCTCGAACTGCTGAAGGTGGAGATGGCCCTTGCCGAACGCGGCATCCGATCGACCGTCGTGCTCTTCGGTGGTGCGCGCATTCCCGCTCCGGGCCAGAGCGCCTGGGCGGCTCGCAACGAAACCCAGCGCAAGAGCCTCGAAGCGGCTTCGGTTTATTACGAGGAGGCGCAGAAATTCGCAGCCCTCTGCGGCAAGTATTCGGCCATCTACAACCATCAGGAATACGTGGTCGTGACGGGCGGAGGCCCTGGCGTGATGGAGGCCGGAAATCGCGGAGCGACCGAAGCCGGCGCGCCCAGCATCGGTCTTAACATCATGCTGCCGCACGAGCAGGCGCCGAACCGGTTCGTGACCCCCGAGCTCAGTTTCAACTTCCACTATTTCGCTATCCGCAAGATGCATTTCATGATGCGCGCCAAGGCGGTAGCGGTTTTCCCAGGCGGCTTCGGCACGCTCGACGAGATGTTCGAGGCGCTCACTCTCATCCAGACCAGGCGCATGGAGCGCGTTCCGCTGATCCTTTTCAGCGAATCCTTCTGGCGCGGTATCATCAATTTCGAAGCGCTTGCGGAATTCGGCACGATCGCGCCGGATGACGTGAACTTGATCAGCTTCGTGGAAACGGCCGATCAGGCCTGGAAAATCATCGCGGACTTTTACGAGCACTGAAAGAAAGAACCCGCCTCTCTAGCGGAAGAGGCGGGTCCTTTGAGACGACAGCCGGTACTAGTTCTAAAGGGGGCGGAGAACTAGAGGGGGCGGTCCGGCAGGTCGTCGATGGAGATCATTCCGTCCTTGTTCGTGTCCATGCGGACAAGCAGCTTGTCGGTGGCCGTAGTGGCTTCAGCTTTGGTGACCTTCCCGTCATTGTCTTCATCGACCATGCGGAAGAAACCGCCGCGCATCATGCCGCCATGGCGCGGCCCGTCCCAGCGGGCTTCACGGCGATCCCGGTCGTGATGGCCCCAGCCGTGGTGGTTCCATGCCTGGCGGTCCCCGTCACGGCGATCGTCGCGCCTCTCGGCCATGCGATCCCGCCGGTCCTGCGGCTGGTCGTCACCATTATCGGCCTGTTCCGGCGGCGGATTGTTCTTGCGGAACTCCTCCATCCTCGCCTGGCGGTCGTCGAGCATCTCGCCACGTGTCAGCGAGCCGTCCTTGTTGGCGTCGATCTGGGTGAACAGCTTGTCCTGAAAGGCGGTCACTTCATCCTTGGAGATCTTGCCGTCCTTGTCGGTGTCGGCGTTCTTGAGCAGGCGGACGAACATCACGTCCTGCATCATTGCGCGGCCGGGACCGCCGGGACGGCCAGGTCCATCGCGCCCTGGTGCCGCGAGAGCCGGGATAGCGGCTCCTGCGACCAAGACGGCACTAAGGGTCGCCAAAACGATTTTCTTCGCGGTCATCGAGGGGTCCTTTCCGGTTACTTCAATAGCTTGAAGGTAGGTCCCGGCCCCGGTTAAAGCTACTTAAACATCCGTAAGGTGGATGAACTTTTGGTAAGGCGAATAAGACTCTAGCTCGTACGCAGACCGCCGAGAAAGCCGGCAAGGTCGTCAGTCACATAATCGATGTGATCGTCCTCGTCGCTCAGCTTCTCCCAACGTTCCATCAGAACCGTATCGAGATTGCGCGGCACGAGAAGGACTGTGCGCATGCCGAGGGTCTTCGGCACCTGCAGGTTGCGCGGCAGGTCCTCGAACATCGCCGCGTTCCTCGTGTCGACGCGATGCAGGCTCGCGAACTTGTCATAGGTAGCGCCTGCCGGCTTCGGCACGTAATCGGCAGCGACGATGTCGAAGATGTCATCGAAATGGTCGAGGATGCCGAGCGCCCGCGCGGCGGCCTCCGCATGCGGCACGCTGCCATTGGTGAAGATGAACTTGCGGCCGGGAAGCGCCTTGATCGCCTCGCCGAGCTCCGGATTGGGCAGGAGCGCCGAATAGTCGATGGCATGCGCCCGTTCAAGGAAGCTGTCCGGATCGATGCCGTAGTGCAGCATCAGGCCCTGCAGCGTGGTGCCGTGCTCGTGGTAGTAGCGCTTCTGCAGCACCCTGGCCTCTTCCGGTTCCAACTGCAGCAGTTCCTGCACATAGGTCGTCATGTTCCTGTCGATCTGCGCGAACAGATTGACGTGATGCGGATAAAGCGTGTTGTCGAGATCGAACACCCAGTCGCGGATGCGGTCGAAATCGATGGGATCGGGAGAGGTCTTGGGTTTCTTGTCCATGCCGGTTTTATGCACCGCCGGGCCGATAAAGAAAATCGAAAAAGACGACCGGTTTCAGCCGAATCCGGCCTTGGCGGTAGATGAGCGGGCATGATACCGCCACGATATGGAACTCTGGATCCCCATCACCATTGCCGCCGCCTTCCTGCAGAACCTGCGTTCCGCCTTGCAGAAGCATCTGCAGGTTTCGCTCGGCACGCGCGGGGCAAGTTTCGTGCGCTTCGGCTACGGGTTTCCGGTGGCGATCCTCTATGTGCTGGCGCTGCATTATCTTGCCGACTATCCGTTTCCTGCGCCGAACTGGACCTTTGCGGCATGGGCCGTTATCGGCGGGCTGGCGCAAATCTTCGCGACGATCATGCTGGTGCATCTCTTTTCGCTTCGGAATTTCGCCGTCGGCACGGCCTATTCCAAGACGGAGCCGGTGCAGGCAGCGATCTTCGGCTTCATCCTGCTCGGCGAGAAGCTGACACCCGGCGCAGTCATGGCGATCATCGTCGGCGTCCTGGGCGTGATGATGATTTCCATGGCGCGCATGCCGCTTTCCTGGCGCAATACACTGGTCGCGCTGACCGGCCGCACGGCGCTGATCGGCATCGCCTCGGGCGCCGTCTTCGGCATTTCGGCCGTGGCCTATCGTAGCGCGTCGCTCTCCCTCGGCGGGCCGGGGCCGGTGATGGAGGCGGCGGTAACGCTCGCCTGCGTCACGACCTTCCAGACGGCCTTCATGCTGGTCTGGATGGTGTGGAAGGACAAGCGCGAGATCGTCCAGGTGCTTCTCTCCTGGCGCTCGTCTTCGCTGGTAGGTCTGGCCGGTGTCGTAGGGTCGGCCGGCTGGTTCACGGCGATGACGCTGCAGCAGGTGGCCTATGTGCGCGCGCTCGGCCAGATCGAACTCGTCTTCACCTTCATGGCTTCCTATTTCCTCTTCCACGAGCGGGTGAACCGTATGGAGGTGATCGGCTGTTTGCTGATCGTCTGCGGCATCCTCGGGTTGCTTTTCTCGTAATCGGCGCCCGATTTCAGGCGGCAATAGTGATCGAATCCGGTTAGGGTAGTGTCCTTAACGGGAGGATCATTTGATGTCTCAGAAGGACAAGGCGGCCGCTTTCGGCGCACTTCACAAAAAGGGCAATCCGGTCATCATCTACAATATCTGGGACGCCGGCACGGCCAAGGCTGTGGCAGATGCCGGCGCCAGGGCGCTCGGCACCGGAAGCTGGTCGGTCGCAGCCGCCCAAGGGTATGCCGACGGCGAGAACCTGCCGATGGAAGCATTGCTTGCGACCGTGAAATCGATCACTGCGGCGGTCGATGTGCCTTTGTCGGTGGATTTCGAAGGCGGTTACGCGGAAGAACCGACCGAGCTTGCGCGGAATGTCGGCAAGGTCATCGATGCCGGCGCGATCGGCATCAATTTCGAGGATCAGGTCGTTGGCGGCAGCGGCGTCTACGCCATCGAGGTGCAGGCGGAACGCGTCCGCGCCATAAGGGCATTTGCGGACGCGCTTGATATCCCTTTCTTCATCAATGCCCGCACCGATCTTTTCCTGCAGGAGGGCGACCGAACGAAGCATGCAGGCCTTCTCGATCAGGCAATCGAACGCGCCAAAGCTTATGCCGGGGCCGGCGCCAGCGGCTTTTTCGCACCAGGACTGGCGGATGAAGAGCTGATCCGCACGCTCTGCGAAGCGTCGCCAGTGCCTGTCAACATCATGATGATGCCGGGCGTTCCGGAACCGAGACAGCTTGCCGAACTCGGTGTCGGGCGGGTCAGTTACGGTCCGGGCCCCTATCGCGCGATGATGGCGAAGCTGAAGGAGGACGCCGCGGCGGTCTTTTCCGCCGCGGGCTGAGCCTTGAAGCGCCTCGGGATCAGGGCACGATCAGCGTGCCCGCGCCACGCTCCGTGAAGATTTCGAGCAGCACGGAATGGGCGGTCTTGCCATTCAGGATGACGACGCCTTGTACGCCTGCCTTGATCGCTTCGATGCAGGTCTCGACCTTCGGGATCATGCCGCCGGAGATCGTGCCGTCCTTGATGAGCGCCTGGGCCTGCGCGACGGTCAGTTCCTTGATGAGGTTCTTGTCTTTGTCCAGCACGCCAGGAACGTCCGTCAGGAAGAGCAGGCGCGTCGCGTTCAGCGCGCCGGCGATGGCGCCAGCGAACGTATCGGCATTGATGTTGTAGGTGGCGCCGTCACGGCCGGGAGCGACGGGCGCGATGACCGGGATCATCTCCGACTTGGCGAGCAGGTCGAGCAGCGTGCGGTCGACTTCCACCACTTCGCCGACGAAGCCGAGGTCGAGAACGCGTTCGATATTGCTGTCCGGGTCGATGACGGTTTTCTTGGCCTTCTCGGCGAAGACCATGTTGCCGTCCTTGCCGCAGAGCCCGATCGCCCATTCGCCGGTCTGGTTGATCAGCGCGACGATCTCCTTGTTGATCGAGCCGGCGAGCACCATTTCGACGATCTCGACGGTCTTGGCGTCGGTGACGCGCAGGCCGCCTTCGAACTTGGATTCGATGCCCATCTTGGTCAGCATCGCGCCGATCTGCGGGCCGCCGCCATGGACGACGATCGGGTTGACGCCCGACTGCTTGAGAAGCGCGATATCCGCCGCGAACGCCTTGCCGAGTTCCGGGTCGCCCATGGCGTGGCCGCCATATTTCACGACGATGGTCTTGTTCTCGTAACGCTGCATATAGGGCAGCGCCTGGGCCAGAAGCTTGGCCTGAAGTTCGCTATCGGAAGCGGTCATCGGATTCCCCATGAAGTGAGTGGGGCCTTTTAGCGCATGTTTTTGACAGAGGAAATAATCATGGCCGAAGTTTCGAGGCCATCAGGCCGGCATGCTGACCGTTTCGGTGATGGCTTGGCGCAGTTCATCGAGGCCGCGGCCCTTTTCCGATGACGTCGAAAGAACGAGCGGGTAGGCTGCCGGTCGCTTGCGGATCTTTTCCGTCGTTTCCGCGATCAGTTTCGCGACAGCCGGTTCCTTGATCTTGTCGGTCTTCGTCAGCACGACCTGGTAGGAGACGGCGGCCTTGTCGAGCAGGGAAAGCACTTCCTCGTCGTTCTTCTTGATGCCGTGGCGGCTGTCGATCAGCACATAGACGCGCTTCAGCGTGGCGCGCCCGCGCAGGTAATCGAAGACGAGCTTGGTCCAGGCGTCGACCTGTTCCTTCGGCGCCTGCGCATAGCCGTAGCCCGGCATGTCGACCAGCGCCATCGGCGGCAGGTCCGTGCCTTCGCCGGAATAGCCGTCCGGAACGAAATAGTTGAGTTCCTGGGTGCGGCCCGGCGTGTTGGAGGTGCGGGCAAGCCCTTTATGGCCTACGAGCGCGTTGATGAGCGACGACTTGCCGACATTGGAGCGTCCGGCGAAAGCCACTTCCAGCGGGCCCTCCGGGGGAAGGAATTTCATCGACGGCACACCGCGGATGAAGATCCAGGGGCGGCCGAAAAGCGGCTTGTCGTCCATGTTCCTGTCTGCGGGCATCGGTTCTGTCGGTCCTGTCTTGATCGAAGCGACACGGCTTCCGGGTTTTGCCGGCCAATGTCAAGCTATGGAGGATATTTGCCTATTGCCGAAAAAGAAAACCCCGGCGAACCGGGGTTTTCTGATGTTACTTCGAAGCCGCCGGTTTTCGTCGGAAGAGACCCTTCAGGTTGTCGAAGAGCTCGACCTTGGCACCGTGGCGCTTCATAATGATCGCCTGCTGCGTGACTGACAGCGTGTTGTTCCAGGCCCAGTAGATGACGAGGCCGGCCGGGAAGGATGCCAGCATGAAGGTGAAGACGACCGGCATCCAGGTGAAGATCATCGCCTGGGTCGGGTCCGGTGGCGTCGGGTTCATGCGCATCTGCAGGAACATGGTGACCCCCATGACGAGCGGCCAGACGCCGATCAACAGGAAGTGTGGCACGTCGTAGGGCAACAGGCCGAACAGGTTGAAGAGCGAGGTCGGGTCGGGCGCGGAAAGGTCCTGGATCCAGCCGAAGAAGGGCGCGTGACGCATCTCGATCGTTACGTAGATGACCTTGTAGAGCGCGAAGAAGACCGGGATCTGCAGGAGCACCGGCCAGCAGCCGGCAATCGGATTGATCTTCTCCTCCTTGTAGAGGGCCATCATCGCCTGCTGCAGGCCCATGCGGTCGTCGCCGAACTTGGCCTTGAGCTCCTCCATCTTCGGCTGCATGCGTTTCATGTTGGCCATGGAGGCGTATTGCTTGCTGGCGAGCGGGAAGAACAGCGCCTTGACGACGATGGTGGTGAGCAGGATCGCGACGCCGAAATTGCCCACGTGACGGAAGAAAAAGTCCATCAGCTGGAACATCGGCTTGGTGATGAAGTAGAACCAGCCCCAGTCGATCAGGCGATTGAACTGCGGAACGGCGTATTCCGTTTCGTAGCGCGAGATCAGCGGCACTTCCTTGGCGCCGGCAAACACGAGGTTCTTGAGCTCGGTCGACTGGCCGGGTTGCACCGTCAGGTCGTCGCCTTTGTAATCCGCCTGGTAGCTCGCCTGTCCGCCGGTGAAATGCGAGAAGCGCGTAACGTAGGGCAGCGTCTGAGGGGGAGCGATGGTCGCGGCCCAATACTTGTCGGTGATGCCGAACCAGCCGGTGGTCGCTTTCTCGTTGGTATACTGTTCTTCTTCGATATTGGAATAAGTGTGCTCGCTGAGCGAGCCGCTTTCGCCCATCACGCCGATGAAGCCCTCGTGAATGACCCAGACGGAAGGCGTTGCCGGCTTGTTGTTGCGGATAACGCGTCCATAGGGCGTCAATGTCACCGGCGCACTGGTCTTGTTGTCAACCCTATCCACGACCGTCAGCATGTAGTGGTCGTCGACCGAGATCGTGCGGGTGAAGGTGATGCCCTTGTCGTTGGTGAAGGAGAGCGTCAGAGGCGTCTGCTGGGTCAGCTTGTCGCCGCTTGCGAGCGTCCACTGGGTGCTCGTACCGGGCACTGTTCCTATCGATTCATTGGGGACGTAGCCGACTTCGGCGAAGTAGCCATCCTTCGTATCGGAGGGCGAGAACAGCGTGATGATCGGGCTCTTGTCGTCCACGGTCTCGTGGTATTCGCGCAGCTTCAGATCATCGAAACGGGCGCCGGTCAGGTTGATGGAACCGGTGAGGGCTGGCGTCTCGATCTGGACGCGCTGCGATTTGGCAAGCGCCTGTTCGCGAGTGACGGTCGTCTGCCCTGGGGCGGCTCCTGGCAAGGTACCCGTGGGCGCACTCGATCCGCTTTGGGCGCCGGGGCTTTCCGGGGAGGTGGTCTGGGCGGTTTCGCCCTGCAGCGCACGGCGGGCCTCTTCGGCGCGCTGCTGAGCTTCCATCCTCGGATTCATGTAGAGGAACTGCCAGGCAAGGACGATCAGCACCGAGAGCGCGATCGCGATGAAGTAATTGCGGTTCTTTTCCATCATGCTTTCCTGGAACGGGTCTCCTCGGACCGCTTCGGTTTCGGCCTGCCTTCAATACGCTCGATGAGCTGAGCCGTCATATCAGCGAAGGGAACCGCCAGCACCTCCCTCCGCGCGACAATCACATAGTCGTGTCCGTTCTTCATTGCAAATCCGGCAGATTGCCTCACCGCCTCCTTGAGGCGTCGGCGCATGCGGTTGCGTTCGACGGCGTTGCCTTGTTTCTTGGTGATGGTGAAGCCGACGCGCGGCTGCTCGTCCGGCACATGGCGATCGAGCACTTCCAGAAGGAAGGTTCGGCCACGACGACTTTCGCCCTCCCGGACAGCAAGAAACTGCGGCCGACTTTTCAGTCGCCCGACAGTTTTCTTGATCTTGGTCTCCGTCATCATCGCCCGGTTGCCTCGGGCAGCTCGGCCTTAGGCCGAGAGACGCTTGCGGCCACGGGCGCGGCGTGCGGAAAGAACCTTACGGCCGCCTTTGGTGGCCATGCGGGCACGGAATCCGTGACGACGCTTGCGAACAAGCTTGGACGGTTGGTAGGTACGCTTCATTTATTTTAATACCGCGGTGTGCGGCCCTTCTTGGATTTTGCCCCCGTGAAAGAGAGCAAGAGCGCTTCGGAAAAAACGTTCCGCATAGCCGGCTGCATGCGTGCAAGCCCGCCGGAGCTAAACGTGCGCGGCTTATAAGAGGACTTTGCCGGAAAAGTCAATCACGGCGGGCTTTTTGATCGTAGCCTGGGGAGAGGCATCCCTTTTTGCTGCGGATTCAAAGGATAAAATTGCAAGGCATCCTGTTAACCATTCCGAATTTCTCCGGTTATTCAAGCTTTTCCGAATTGAAATGCAATAATTTCAGGAGCGGAGAAGACCAAGGCGAGGAATGGCAAGCTGTTTTGCAATCAGGAGTAATTTTGGAAAATTATACCCGTCGCGATTGTTTTCGTTTCAAGAGGAGTTTCAAGTATTTCTTAATTGATGAGAGCTAATTTTAGCATATCGGGATAGGGGAGGAACTGCTGAACAGTTGCATTTCCCTGGAATCCACCCGGGTCTGGAAGGAAAGCAATGAAAATTCGCGGGAAAATCAATCTCCTCGTCGGGTTCATGAGCCTCGTGGCCTGCTTTATCGGCGGCATGTCGCTATTTGCCATGACGGAATATCGTACCATGATGGACGAATATGAGCTGGCGGCTGATCGCGCGCAAAAGGGCGAGCATTTGAACCGTCTCGTAACCGCTGTCGTCATGGATTCCCGCGGCGTCTACATGTCGAAGGATACCAAGGAAGCCAAGAAATTCGGTGACGGCATCCTCGGTTATCTCAAGGAGATGGAACAACTCCTTACGGATTGGGACAAGATCGTTCCCGCGGACGAGCGGGCCGTATTCGACAAGCTGCTTGCCCGGTCGAAAGAATTCACCGCCTTCAGGACCGAGACCGCGCGCCTTGGGCGCGAAGTCAGTCCCGCGGCGGCAAACGAGCAGGGCAACAACGAGGCCAATCGCAACAACCGCAAGGCCTATCAGGTGGAGATCGACGAAGTCGTCAAGACAGACCAGGCGCTGCTCGACGAGGTGGATCAGAAACTCAATGATTTCACCCGCACGCTCTTCATCCTAGTATCTGCCATTACCGTTGCCGGCGTCGCGGCCGGTGCGGGTTTCGGACTCTATCTTGGCCGGCGTCAGCTCAGCCATCCGATCATGAACTTGACGAAAGCGATGAAGCAGATTGCTGCCGGCGATTTCAATGCGCAGGTTTCCGGAGCGGGCCGCGCTGACGAAATCGGCGATATGGCGGCAGCAATCGAGATCTTCCGCAAGAACGGTATCGAGGTCGCGCGTATGAATGCCTCGGAGGCGACCATGCGGGCCAAGAGCGACGATCTGCAGGCTCGCATGTCGACTGTGGTGGCCGCCGCCGCCGAAGGCGACTTCACCCACCGCATCGACAAGCAATGGGGCGAGGAAAGCCTCGATCATTTTGCCCGCACTGTCGACCATTTGCTGGCGAGCGTCGATACAGGCATTTCAGAGACGTGCCGGGTTGTGAAGAGCCTCGCCGCCGGCGATTTCACAGACAGCATGAACGGCAACTTCAAGGGTGCGTTCGCAGAGCTGCAGCGCGACGTCAACGGCACGATGGAAACGTTGCGCGTCACCATGAGCAATGTCCGCGTCGCGACCGGCTCGATGAACGGCAGCGCTTCAGAGCTGAGCAATGCGACCAACGACCTCTCCAAACGCACGGAGCGGCAGGCGGCTGCGTTGGAACAGACGTCCGCAGCGCTCGATCAGATTACCGCGGTGGTGCGCACGTCCACGCAACGCGCGCAGGAGGCCACCGTCATGGTGGGCGAGGCAAAACAGAGTGCGGCGCAGTCCGGCGAAGTTGTCCGCAGCGCCGTCGAGGCGATGGGCCGCATAGAGCAGGCGTCCCGCGAGATCGCCCAGATCACCAACGTCATCGATGAAATCGCGTTCCAGACCAATCTTCTGGCGCTGAATGCCGGTGTTGAGGCAGCCCGTGCCGGCGAGGCCGGCAAGGGCTTTGCGGTCGTGGCCCAGGAAGTTCGTGAACTTGCACAACGCTCGGCAAGTGCGGCAAAGGACATCAAGGCGCTGATCAGCAAATCCGGCGGCGAAGTGGCGGTGGGCGTGGATCTGGTACAGAAGACCGGTGACGCCCTCTCCGAAATCGAAACGCGTGTGCTGCAGATCAACGATCATATCCATTCGATCGCGGTCGCTTCCGGTGAGCAGGCAACCGGCCTTGCGGAGGTCAATACCGCCGTCAACCAGATGGATCAGGTAACACAGCAGAACGCCGCCATGGTGGAAGAGACTTCGGCAGCGACCCAGAAGCTCTCTTCGGAAGCCGATAGCCTCTTTGCTCTCCTGTCCCAGTTCAACATCGGCGACGGTGCCGAAAGGACCGGTGCAAGTGCCGGAGCGCCGCGGCCGGTTGCAGTTGCCTCGACCCACAGTCCGCGCGTTTCCCCTGTCAAGGCAATGGCGGGTGCGCTGAAACGCGCTTTCGGCGGCAGTGCCGCAGCGGCCCCGGCGGCGGGAGATTGGGAGGAATTCTGATCCACGCTGCGTAAATCAACCAGATCAGGAAGCGGAAACGGAAACGTCTCCGCTTTCTTTTTGCGCTGCGGTGAAGGGGCTGGTAAATTGGCATCGAAGGCTTAAAATAGAGAATTACCGAAATCGGCTGATATTGGTGCCGGTCGGGATCGAAATTCGGAAATGGAGACCCGCATGGACGGCGAGGTTCACACCTCGGGACGCTCGGGGTCCTCGCCGGAGGGCGCGGGCCTGGAGCCGATGCCGCGCCTTTTCCGCGGCCTGTCCGGCCGGCTTCTCTGGCTTACCGTCATCTTCGTCATGCTCGCCGAAGTGCTGATCTTCGTGCCCTCCGTCGCCAATATGCGGATGAACTGGCTGCGCGATAAACTGGATACGGCTGCGGCCGCCGGCATCGTCATCGACGGCCTGCAGTCCGCCGAGCTTCCCCGCGCCGTTCAGGACGACACGCTGCTTGCCACCGGCACCAAGGTGATCGCGCTTCGCAAGGACGGCACCTCGCGGCTGCTTGCTGCAACCGATGTGCCGCCGCAGGTGGATGAGGTCTTTGATCTCTCCGATACGCCGATGCTTGCGTCCATGCGCGATGCGCTCGACACGCTCCTGTTCGGCGGCGGCCGCGTAATGCGTTTCTATGGTCCGATCGGCGAGAGCGACATGGTCATCGAGCTGGTGATGACGGATGGCGCGCTGCGCAAGGACATGCTGAAATATTCAAAGATGATGTTTCTGATTTCCTTGCTGATCTCGCTCTTCACAGCGGTTCTGATCTTCCTCGCCATCAACCGCATGATGATCCTGCCGATCCGGCGGCTCACCCATAGCATGCAGCGCTTTTCCGAGCAGCCGGAGGATCCTGCCCGTGTCTTCGCCCCCGACCGCTCGCGCGGCGAACTTGCGGTGGCAGGCCGGCATCTGACCGCGATGCAGGTGCAACTGCAACGCACACTGAAGCAGCAGAAGAATCTTGCCGATCTCGGCCTTGCCGTTTCGAAGATCAACCATGACATGCGCAACATCCTTGCGTCTGCGCAACTGATGTCCGACCGGCTGACGGACGTCGAGGATCCGATGGTGCGGAGTTTCGCCCCGAAGCTTTTGCGCACGATCGATCGTGCCGTGGGCTATACGAGTGAGGTGCTTGCCTACGGTCAGGCTTCCGAAGCCGCGCCGCGCCGCCGGCGCATCCGGCTCGCCGATCTTTGCCAGGAAGTACGCGATATCCTGGCTATCGATCCGGATGCGGGTATCGAATTCCAGGAGCAGGTGGCGGCCGACCTGGAGGTGGATTGCGACAGTGAGCAGCTTTTCCGGGTCATCCACAATCTCTGCCGCAATGCCGTGCAGGCGCTTACGACCTTTGACCCTCAGGATGCGTCCATGGTCCGCCGGATCTCCGTTTCGGCGCATCGGGTGGGCAGCGTGGTCAGCATTATGATCGACGATACCGGCCCCGGCATGCCGCGCAAGGCGCGCGAGAATCTGTTCGCGGCCTTCCGCGGCTCCGCCCGTTCAGGAGGCACCGGCCTCGGCCTGGTAATCGCCCGCGAACTGGTTCTGGCGCATGGCGGCACGATCGCGCTTGTGGAAAAACCCGGTCCTGGCACGCAGTTCAGGATCGAAATTCCCGACCGCCCGGTCTCGCTGGAAGACTACCGGGCTCGGGCCTGACGCAAATAAATGTTGCTTCTCAACGGTTTGAGCGAGAAGTGACAGTAAAATGACGTGGCCCGCGGTAAAATCGCTTGCAATCCTTCGCAGCACCCATTAGAGGATCGCCACGCAAGCGGTGACGCACTGCTTGCTTACGCACCCGTAGCTCAGCTGGATAGAGCACCAGACTACGAATCTGGGGGTCAGGAGTTCGAATCTCTTCGGGTGCGCCAACTACCGCCGATTGCCCTCCACAGCACGCGATAACTGCCGAACTTACGCCTTGCATCAGGTGGAGCATAGCCTGTGCGCAGAAAAGCGTAGAAACGGCGGCGTGGCGGTGAAAAAGTTTGAATTGCGTCCGGTAGATTGGCGATTTACGCGCAAAAGTTGCGCCGAGATTTTTGAACTGCAACTAAGCACCCCGTTTCGGACATTCGAACTTCCATTCTAGCGTCCGTAAGCCACCGTTCGCCCCAACATGGCCAAATTCTTTGCAATAGCGGAGAGTGGCGGCGTTCTTTGTAGCGCGAACGGACGCCTCCATTTCGAATGGCCTATTCCGTAGTTGCAACCTCCCTATTTTGCGACATCGCAAAATGCAGGCGGAAGACCGGTTCAAAACCCGGGACTTTTGTGACAAGCGCCCGATTGACAATTTTTGAAAATTTGCCCTCCTTGTCGTGTCTCAATCTCAACTGGAAAGAGACAGCAATGCGCAAATCCTTCTATGCTTCCCAAAGCATCTACTCGGAACCTGGGCCGTATCGCGAAACATTGATGCGCGGTGGCGTCGAACCTAAGTCAATTGCCCGGTGGATTAGCTCATTCATGCAGCATCCTCGCGGGGCTGAGTCCGAAGAACGTGGCTTCACACCTGAACAGGCCGCCGATCTGGAACTTCGGTCGGTGGCAGAGATTCTGTCCGTCGCCGTAAAACGCAATTTGCTTGAAGGCGATTCCGCACAGCACAAGGTCGGCGGCGTATGCCGGGATTTCGCTATACTGGCGGTTAGTCGATTTCGTGAGCGCGGCATCCCGGCTCGCCTCCGTGTCGGGTTTGCTGATTATCTGGTGCCTGGCCACTGGGAAGATCATTGGCTTTGCGAATGGCATGACGGCGGGCGTTGGAAACGGCTTGATGTGGAGTTTGCGGCTATCGGGGGAGTTTCTTTCGATACCTTGGACCTGCCGCGCGAGCGGTTCCTAACAGCAAGCGAGGCATGGTTCAGGATCAAAGACGAGCCTGCGATTGCCTCACGATTTGGCGTGTCAAGCCTCAACCTTGGGGGAGAGTGGTTCGTCGCGGGAAGCCTGCTTCGAGAAATCGCAGCCCTGCGTAAGCTGGAACTGAAACCGTGGGATTACTGGGGTCTATCAAAGAACCTTTCCCCCGTTTCAACCGAGTTGTCGCAGCAGGCGCGGACAACGTTCGACCAACTCGCTTCACGGCTCAAGAACGCCGATGTTGACGGGAACGGCGAGCTGGAAGCTGTAGCGGACTGGCCTCTACCAAAGCGGGTTGTCAGCTTCCCACAAGGCGAGCCTGTAGCTGTCGTGTTGCGTAATTCCTGACACTGGCGACGAAATCGGCGGGACTGAGAAATCGCTGCAATCTCCGTCGCAAGAATCTCTCGCAAAAGTCAGCGTTATGCGACTGACTTTTGCGACAGGTTTCCAAGAGGTATTTTCGGAAGCTGAAATTCGGTTTTGTTCACTGAATGTGGGTATGACTGCTTTTACAGTTTCGCCTCCGAAACCCGACAGGCTCCTCCCGGCCAAGGGATCGTGGCCTACTGCTGCGGGCCGTACTGCGTTCTATCGTTCGAGGCCGTCGCGGCGCAGTGCGCGAAGGGCTTCCGAACGCTTTCCGGCAGCGGGTTGATGTCAGCCCATACCGATCAGCACGCCACCCGCCGCAGCGACGAGCACGACGATCCAGGGTGCGGCCTTCCACGCCATCAGCAGCACGAAGCAGGTCAGCGCCAGCGCAAATTGGCGCGGACCGACAATCGCACTGGTGAAAACGGGATCGTAAAGTGCCGCGCCGAGAATGCCTACAACGGCGGCATTGGCGCCGCGCATGAGGGCTTGCGCGCTTTCGCGTTTGCGGAAGCTGTCCCAGAACGGAATAACGCCAAGCAGGATCAGAAAGCCCGGCAGGAAGATGGCAATCAGCGCAATGCCCGCTCCGGCGAAACCGTTGGGGGCCTGCTCCAAAACAGTTCCCAGATAGGCAGCAAAGGTAAAGAGCGGCCCAGGCACGGCCTGCGCCGCTCCGTAGCCGGCAAGAAACTGGTCGTGGCTGACCCAGCCGCGTTGAACGACCTCCGTTTCGAGAAGCGGCAATACGACATGTCCGCCGCCGAAGACCAGCGAGCCCGCGCGGTAGAACGAGTCGAAGACGGAGAATCCTTGCGAAGACGTAGCGGAGGTGACGATGGGCAGTCCGACGAGCAGAGCGATGAAAAGCGAGAGCGAAATCGCCCCGAACAATCGCGAAACTGGGAATTCGATGTGCCGGGTGATCTCCGCCTGATGGTTGCGGCAGAAGACAAGGCCCGCCACGGCACCGGCAGCGATCGCCGCCACCTGTCCGAGCGCACCTGCCACGAGAACGATGATCAGCACCGCACCGAGGGCGATGGTGGCCCGCTCGCGGTCCGGGCAGAGGTTCCTCGCCATGCCCCAGACGGCCTGGGCGACAATGGCGACAGCGACGATCTTGAGGCCGGTGATGATGCCACCGCCGATCGGTCCGCCGAATGCCGCTGCGCCGTAGGCGAAGAGGACGAGCAGAATGGCCGACGGCAAGGTAAAGGCCGTCCAGGCGGCAAGCGCGCCGAGCGGCCCGCCGCGCAGAAGCCCCAGGGCGAAACCGACCTGGCTCGATGCCGGACCGGGCAGGAACTGGCTGAGCGCCACGAGGTCGGCATAGCCCTTGTCATCGATCCACTTGCGCCGCAGAACCAGTTCGTCGCGAAAGTACCCGAGATGCGCGATTGGCCCGCCAAAGGAGGTGAGGCCGAGCTTGAGGAAAGCTGCGAAAACCTCACCGGCCGAGCCTCGGGTGCTCTGGTTTTCATCTTGGCTCGTCGTCGTATCCGTCATCTTTTCATCGCCTCCCCCGTAAATTCACGGATGCGCTGCTTGGCCACAGCAAGGCCATCGCGCCCTTTGTCGGTAATGGAATAGAGCTTGCGCACGGTGCGTCCGGCGCGCTCTTCGCGTGCGGTGAGGTAGCCATCGCGTGTCATCTTGTGCAGCAGCGGATAGAGCGTGCCGGCAGACAGGCGGTAGCCGTGGCTCGCCAGTTCATCGATCATCCACTGGCCGTAAATCTCATGCTCGGCTGCATGATGGAGCACATGCAGGCGCACAAGGCCGGAGAGGAGATCGTGGTGCTCCATTTTCAGCGAATGCCGTTTCTCGGGCAAGGCGTCTTTCGACTGGCTCTCTGTCATGTCACCTGCCTTCCTGATTCGCGGAGCGATCGGTACATGATATCGGTTCACGATAGCGAAAGCCGATTGCGAAAGGAAGACAGGATATGGAGTTTGTCCCGATCGGCATTGTGGCGTCGCTCACCGCTGGCGTCACGCTTTTCTAGGGCTTCGGCCTTCAAAAGATGACCTATAACATGATGACACATGAGATGGGCCACGGGCCGGGCCATCCCCAAGGTTGCCGCTTTAAATCTTAAGTTGAGCGCAACCCGTTCGTCTCTTGTCGATATGAGAACTTATCGAGACTCTTCGTCCTCGGGGTCTCGGACGGGCTGAGCGGGGCGATGACCGGCGTTCCGCCGGATGTGAACAGGATTTCCGCATCGACTCCGTAGACCGAGCGGATGAGGGGTTCATCCAGCACATGCGACGGGTGGCCAAGGCAGGCGCTCCGGCCTTCGTGAAGAATCAGAAGATTGCTGCTGTAGCGTGCGGCCAAGGAGAGATCGTGCAATACCACCGCCACGACAGCTCCATTTTCCTCCGCGTAGGTCTTCAAAATATCCAGAACAAGCAGTTGTCGGCGCAGATCGAGTGCGCTGGTCGGTTCATCCAGAAGAAGAATTTCCGGCCGTCGAATGAGCCGCTGCGCGAGGAGGACGAGCTGCTGCTGCCCGCCTGACGGGGTGTCTACCCTTCGTGCCGCAAACTCTGTTATGCCGACCGCAGCCATTGCCGCATCCGCGGCGTCTATGTCTGCGGGACGAAGCGACCAACCCAGCTTGTCGAGCCGTCCCAGCAGCACGACTTCGAGAACCGAAAGCTGGGCGCGAAGGCCAAGGGCCTGCGGCATGAAGGAAAGTTCGGTCGCATTCGGTCGGCGGCCATTGAACGTAGTCTTGCCATCATGCGGAAGCAGATTGGCGGCCGCAGCCATCAAGGTGGATTTGCCGGCACCGTTAGGCCCGCAGATAGCGGTAATGCCCGCTGCCGGAAACTCTGCAGAGACACCCTTGATGATCTCAGCACCGCCTCGCGATACGCGGACATTTTCGAGAACCAGAGCATGGCTCATCGCAAGCCTCCTGCATTGCGCCGCATGATCAATGCGAAGAGCACTGGAACGCCGACCGCGGCCGTGACGATGCCGACGGGGATTACTGCGCCCTGCGCGAGGATTTTGGAGACGATCGACGCGCCGGCCAGCAGCATTGCCCCCATCAGCCCGGAGGCCGGCAGCAGCACGCGCTGATCTTCACCGACCATGGCGCGTGCGGCATGCGGGGCGACGAGGCCGATAAAGCCGATCGTTCCCACGAAGGCTACGGAGGCCGCCGTCAGCATGGCGATCACCAGGAATGTCCGGCGGCGTAGCGCATGGATGTCGGTGCCCAGGCTGGTCGCATGGGCATCGCCAAGCCTCATTGCCGTCAACCGCCAGGCGTCGCGCGCCAGAAACGGAATACTGCCGAGAAGAATGACGACGATGACGGCGACGCTTGTCCAAGTAGATTTGAGCAGGCTGCCGAACAGCCAGAATACGATCTGCTGCAGCACTTCCGGCTCGGCGAGATATTGCAGCAGCGACTGGCATGCCTGGAACATGAACATCACGGCAATGCCGGCCAGCACGAGTATTTCGGCATTGGCTCCGCGCAGCCGCGCGATGAAGTAAACAAGCGCACATGCAACGAGCGTCATGGCGAAGGCGGATAGCGGCGCGATGATCCAGGAGGCGATCGGCACTGCCGCGCCGAACATGATGGCGAGCGCGGCCCCAAATCCCGCGGCCGCCGAAAATCCGAGAGTGAAGGGACTGGCAAGCGGGTTGTCGAGGATCGTCTGCATCTGAAGGCCTGCGATACCAAGGCCCATTCCAACCAGCACTCCCATGATGGTCATGGGAAGTCGGATCGACCAGACGATGGCCGCCGCTGTGCGGTCGTCGCCGGCGGGGCCGGCAAACAGCGCGGCGAATGCCTCCTTGGCAGAGAGGGGAGACGGTCCCGTCACCAGATCGACCGCTATCAGACAGGCCAGGGTGACGACGCAGCCGGTGAGGAGGCAGAGCCGCCTCTGCAGGCTCTTTCGGTAAAGAGCGTGCAGGTTCTGCCCTTGTAGTGCAGGAACGATGGTCATTTGTCTTGCCCGAGCTTCAGCATGAAGGTCCCGTCGGGCTTCACCGGCAGATAAGCCCGGTAATAGGCAGAGAGTTCTGCCGCAGGATCGACGTCCCGAAAAGCTTCCGGATAAAGCGCTTTGGCCATGTAGCGCAGAAATGCATAGTCATAGAGTGTGCGGGTGCCGCCGTGATAGATGGCATAGACCTCGCCATTCTTCACTGCCGGAAGGTCCAGCCATCCGGCGCGTCCGATATATGGCTCGGCGCGCGTGCGGGTGACGTCCGGCGGGATGTTGAAGCCCATCAAAACCGCGTTCGAAAGGCTGGTCCATTCAGAACCCGTGATGAAGATTGCATCCGGCTTCGACGAAAGAACGTATTCCGGGTTCAGCGGACCCCAGCTTGCAATCTGTCCGGCAGCGATGTTGCGCCCGCCGGCGGCATCCACGACACCCGCCCACATGCCTTGGCCATAGGAATTGCCGAACTCGGCCGCGCCCTTCTGGCCCAATTCAACATAGACCTTCGGCTTCGCGTTTTTGGATGCTCGTTCTACCCGGGCAAGGGTGTCGGCAACTTTTGCCTTGTACTGTTCGGCCAGTTCTTCGGCGCGCTCCTCGGCCCCCATCACCTTCCCGATGATAAGCGTGCTGGCGACATGTTTCTCGACCGTCTGGGCATTGTAGTCGACCACGACAAGCGGGATGCCCACCTGCTCGATCGTCTGAGCGGCTGCACCGAGGTACTTGTACTGTCCAGCCGACAGGATCACGACGTCCGGCCGCGAGGCGATGATCTTTTCTGCCGACATGGTTCCGGCGTCCGCGTCTCCGACATCGATCAGCTCAGCGATTTTCGGCGTAGTCTTCAGATAGGCTTCGTATTGCAGAGGGCGATAGCCTTTCCAGTAGTTGAGTGAGATTGCCTTGAGCCGGCCGATCGCGGTCGGACCGGTGATGGCGATATAGTCCTCGAAATAGAAGCCGAGCATCACATGCTGCGCGGGCTTTTCGAGCATGACGCGCCGTCCGAGCACGTCTGTGATTTGGATGTCTGCATGCGCTGCCGGGATGGCTCCGAGGCAAAGAATGCCGGACAGGGCAGCGGGCTTGGCCATGCGCATGGCACGGCGAACGAGATTGAACATTGGTTTCTTCCAGATGACGGTGATGAAGTCCGGCACGCCCGGGCAAAGGCCCTTGTGATGGAGCGCAGGACGCGAACCACGCCGACAGCTTTGAGCAAAAAGCTCGGAGCTGTTAGGCGATGCTCATCATGGAAGGAGGGGCCTGCGGGCCTGTATTGGGCGGAAAGAGGCGGGGAGGGGACGTCTCGTCGCGCTGGGGCTGTCGTGCCGCCGGAATGAAGCGCGTGATGGTCCCGACCATGTCGGTCGGAGTCGGCAAAAGCACCGATGCCGAGAGGCGGCAGGCTTCGCAGCCCGTGGGTTTGAATGATTCGTGTTTGCCGCTGCTGCCCTCATCATCGGTGACAGTCACGCAAAGGGTAGGCAGGTTGCCATCCGGCAAGGTGTATTGGGCAACCTCTGCGGCGCCCCATATGGAATCCAGGCTTGGGGCCTTGTGCCCGAAACCAACCATAACAAGTGCAAGCACGCAGACAATGCGCACCAGCAATCGCTCGATGAAGGTCAGGCGAGATTCCATCGTATACCCATGCCGCGAACCGCTTCCATTTCTAGGAGCGTCTCATCGTCCGCTCCCTGCGATAGATCAAACAATGTGTCGAGAGGCAAGATGCCAAGCCTGTTCTGATGGGATCGCGGCCTTCTGCCGCATCGCGGTGGCGCTGAAGACGCAGGACGATCGAAGAGCCGGTATTCGAACAGCATCGAGCCCCACGTGATTTTGCACATAGCCGAACACCAGAGTGGGGAAGCGCGAAACAGGAATTATCCTTCGCGAGTTCCGGTGCGCCATTTTTCTCGACAGTTGGTGATCTATATCCAAGGTCCGGCCGCCGCCAGTTTGTTATTGATCCGTGCCGTGCGCCGTGTCACGTGCTGAAGGATGTCGTCTTCCACGAGGAACGGAAATGGATCGTGAGAGCGGCGCGATATTCGCGCGCGAAGATTTGGAAGAGCCCGGCCGCCTGACGCGATTTCTCTCGCGGGGCCTGTGGGCGAGTGCGCTGTTTCTCGGCATCTATTTTGCCCTTAGCATTGCCGTCCGGTTGATTCTGCCGAATTCGCTGACCCTCGACGAGGCGGAACAGTCGCTGTTCTCACAATATTGGCTTGCCGGTTACGGACCGCAGCCGCCTTTCTACAATTGGGTTCAGAATGCCTTCGTTCGCGTCATGGGGATTTCGCTGCTTTCCCTGATGCTCCCGAAATTCCTCATGCTGTTCCTATGCTACGTGTTCTTCGGCCTGGCGGCGCGCGAACTCGACCGGCGTCCCGCTTTCGTGGCGATGGCGATGCTGAGCCTGGTTACTCTGCCGCAGGTCTCCTACATGCCGCAGCAGGATCTCACCCATACGGTCGCGGTGCTGATGGCGACCTCGCTGTTCCTCTATGGCCTTTTCCGCACGCTCAGGCACCAGGAATGGCAGGGTTACGTGATCCTCGGAATTGCAATCGGCATCGGTATGATCTCGAAATACAATTTCGTTCTGCTGCCGGCGGCGACGGTCGTTGCGGTATTCTGTGATCGCGAGTGGCGCGGTCGCCTGTTCGATCCGCGCGTGCTTCTGACCGCCGTTGTTGGCCTGGCCATCATTCTCCCGCATGCGCTCTGGCTTGTCGGCAATATCGATCTCGCAACGAACGGTACGATCGGCAAGATGGTGGAAGCCAACGCTCCCCATGGAGCCGCCCGTGTTGCCAGGGCGTTCAGTTCCCTCGTCCTCGCCTGTATTGCCTTCGGAGCTCTGACGGTTGTCATCTTCGCGGTCGCCTTCAAGAAGGATTTTCGCCGTGCCTTGAAGGCTGGGGATCGGTGGACGTGTCTGCTCGGACGGATGATGCTGGTCGCACTCCTGGGCGTTGTCTTCGTGATCCTGGTCACGGGAACGACCAAGATCACCGAGCGCTGGCTCGATCCTTATTTGCTTGCCCTGCCGCTTTATCTGCTTCTGAAGCTGGAGCGGTCGGGTGTGGATACCGGAGCGAACCTCGGGCGCTTCGTGCCTGTCTTCGTTGTCATCATGGCCGTCACCCTGGTTCCGCTGGCGGGCAAGACACTGACCAGCGGGCTGACGGGCTCTTATTCACGGATAAACTATCCCTTCGCATCCGTCGCGGAAGTGCTGAATGCTGAACAACGACCCGCATTGATCGTCGCTGGCGGTATGCATCTTGCCGGCAATATGCGGCTGCAGTTTCCCGACGTGCCCGTCATCAATTCCGAGCAGCCGATCGAGGGCTTTCCGCCACCGGATGCTATGAGGGCACCGGTCTTGGCCATATGGATTGATGGCGGGAAGACCACAGGCACGCCGCCGATCGACCTTTCATCCGTGAACGTCCTGGGGCTGACACCGTCGCCCCCCCAATCCCTTTCGCTTCCCTATTATTATAGTGACGGCAACACGAAGCTGAGCCTCGGTTATCTCTGGCTTCGCTGAAGACAGTAGGCAAAACCGACGCGCTGATATACCTGTTCGCGGAGGCTGGCTGATCGCCGGCAAAATCTTCAGGGAGGTTCCGATGGCTGAGACGGAAAAGGTGGCGCTGATCACCGGCGGCGGACGCGGCATGGGCGAAGCGATAGCGCGGGAACTCAATGCTCAAGGTTACAGGCTGGCTCTGATGTCACCATCGGAAAGCTGCGAGATCCTGGCAGCCGAGCTCGGAGGCGTGGCATCCCGCGGTGTGGCGGAAAAGGCCGAAGACATTCAGGCAATTTTCGACCTTGCGATGAAGACCTACGGCCGCATCGACGCCGTCGTGAACCATACCGGCCATCCGCCGAAGGGTGATCTGCTCGACATCACCGATGAAGCCTGGACGCTCGGCTCCGACATGATGATCCTGTCGCTGGTGCGCATGGCCCGCCTCGTGACACCGGTGATGCTGAAGCAGGGCAAGGGCGCCTTCGTCAACATCACCACGTTTGCTGCCTATGAGCCTTCGCTGGTTTTCCCGGTTTCCTGTACCTACCGTGCGGCAGCCGGAGCTTTCACCAAACTCTATGCAGACCGCTATGCGGCGGACAACATCCGCATGAACTGCATTCTACCCGGCTATATCGACAGCCTGAACCACAAACCCGAGACCGCCGATAAGGTCCCGATGAAGCGTATCGGCCATGTGGAGGAGATCGCCAAGACGGCTGCCTTCCTCCTGTCGGACGGCGCCGGCTACATCACCGGCCAGAACATTCGCGTCGATGGCGGCATTACCCGCCACGTTTGATTGGAGCATCCCGGAATGAGATGGAAGCGCACGATCCAGCTTCTGGACGTTCATTGCGAAGGCGAGATCGGCAAGGTCGCGATCGGCGGCGTGCCGAAGATACCCGGCGAGACGATCGCCGCCCAGCTTCACTGGCTGAACACCGATCCCAAGGGGCAGGAGCTTCGCCGTTTCCTCTGCCTCGAACCGCGCGGCGCGCCGATTGGCTCCGTCAACCTGCTGCTGCCGGCAAAACATCCGGATGCGGACGCCGCCTTTATCATCCTGCAGCCCGACCAGGCGCATGCGAGCTCCGGCTCGAACTCCATCTGCGTCACGACGGCGCTTCTGGAATCCGGTATTGTCGAGATGAAGGAGCCGGAAACCGTCGTGACGTTGGAAACGGCGGCCGGCTTGGTCAAGGCGACAGCCTCTTGCCGGGACGGACGCTGCGAAAAGGTCAAGCTTACGATGGTGCCCTCCTTCGTGCACGAGCTCGAGGTTCGGCTCGATACGCCGGAATGGGGCGGGATCAGGCTCGATCTCTGTTATGGCGGCATTTTTTATGCGCTGGTGGATGTCGGTCAGATCAATTTGACGATCGAGAAGGGCAACGCCGCGGCGCTCGTCAAGGCGGGCATGGTGCTCAAGGACCTGATCAACAGGCAGATACCCGTCGTTCACCCGGAAATCCCGGCGATCTCCGGCGTTGCTTATGTGATGTTCCGCGATACTGAAGCCGATGGCACGGTACGCACCTGCACCACGATGTGGCCGGGCCGGGCGGATCGCTCGCCCTGCGGAACGGGCAATTCCGCCAACTTGGCCGCCTTGCATGCCCGTGGCAAGGTGAGGGTCGGCGACGTCTTCAAGTCGCGCTCCATCATCGGCTCGGAATTCGAGGTGGGACTGGCGGCGGAAACGACGGTTGCGGGAAAACCGGCGATCATTCCGACGATCGCCGGTCGTGGTTTTACGTTTGGCCTGCATCAGGTGGCGCTTGATCCGTTCGATCCACTCGCGGATGGTTTTGCCATGACCGACGTTTGGGGACCGTCGGCCGGAGAAATCTAAGGTCGGAAATCTGAACTTTAGATTTCCTTGGCCACGGTCGTGGGCGTTTCCACATCGCCCGGCTTCAGGACAAGCGAGTTCACGCCTTCCGGCATGGACGGATCGCTCGGTGCCGGAACGATGCCAAGTTCCTGCATCTGCAGGAACTTGTAGGCGCCGAAGAGGTCGCCGGCTTCGCCGGCCTGGCGATACATTTCGGCAGCCTTCTTGGCATCGGCCGCGATGCCTTCGCCGGCCTCATACATCAGGCCGAGATTGACCATCGCATCGGTATTGCCGCGCTGGGCGGCAAGATCATACCAGGCGATCGCCATCTGGTCGTCCTGCGGAACCAGTTGGCCTTCATCGTAGATCGCGCCGACATTGAACGCGGCGGTATCATCGCCTTCGGCTGCAGCCTTCTCGAACCACTGCAGCGCTTTGCTCACATCCGGCTTGGTGCCGAGGCCGTCGCGATAAGCGACGCCGAGATTGTAAGCACCAAGTACGTTGCCGCTGAGAGCGGCTTCCTGGTAAAGCTGAAATTCTGCCTGTTCGTCGCCGAGCCGCCCCATCAGCATGCCGAAATTCACCTTGGCGGCCGGATAGCCCGCTTGGACGGCGGCATTATACGCGCTCATCGCGTGGTCAGGCTGCTGGATTTTGTTGAGCGCACGGCCGAGCTGATAGGCAAAACGTGGATTGCCGGTTGCGTCATAGGCCATCCGACAGGCATTGACGGCAGAACCGTCGATATCATCGATGCCGACCGGCGCGAATTCGCTGTTGCGCTGCTGGTCGTAAGGGCTGCCGGCGAGCCGGTCGCATTCCGTCTGCACGGCCGCCGCGAGCTGCAGGCTGGCTTGTTCCTCGGCACCCGGGGAAACCGCCAATGCGCAAAGTGCGATGGCGGTACCTGTGGCAATTGCAAATCCCCTGTTGACTTTGGATGCCTGGGATTTCATCGTATGTACTCCGACTCAGAGATTCCTCAGATTGGTTAACGAACGCTGTTGGCGGGCGCAGGTTCCGCTTGTCCTGAGCTTTCGTTCCACGATCGGTCCTCTTATCCTGCACATTTCCGTGAAGCCTGATATTTGGCAGATGAGATGTCCTGGACGGTTTCACTCATCCCATCGGATTGTTTTGGATGAGCCGTTGGTGGTATGCGGTTGAGATCGATCAATTCGGAAGCTTTTCATGAAAACGCTCACGCTTCGCCGCCCCGATGACTGGCACCTGCATCTGCGCGACGGCGCGATCCTGCAAGGGGTGATCGGCGATACGAGCCGGCATTTCGCTCGCGCCATCATCATGCCCAATCTGGTGCCGCCGGTTGTGACGACCACGGATGCCAGGGCTTATCGGGACCGTATCATCGCCGCGCTTCCGAACGGCGATCGCTTCGAGCCGCTGATGACCCTTTACCTGACTGAGCATACGGACCCGGACGATGTGGAGGAGGGCAAGAAGAGTGGCCTCATCACCGCGGTGAAGCTTTATCCTGCGGGCGCGACGACCAATTCCCATGGCGGCGTGCGCCATCTCGACAACGCGATGCCAGTTCTGGAGCGCATGGCGAAGATCGGCCTGCCGCTCTGCGTGCATGGGGAGGTGACGACGCCGGAGGTGGACATCTTCGATCGCGAGGCGGTTTTCATCGAGACGGTACTCGATCCGCTGCGCAAGCGCTTGCCGGAACTGAAGATCACCATGGAACATGTGACGACGGCGGATGGTATCGACTACATCAAGTCGTCGAAGGGCAATCTCGCCGGCTCGATCACCACCCATCACCTGATCATCAACCGCAATGCCATCCTCGTCGGCGGTATCCGCCCGCACTATTATTGCCTGCCGGTCGCCAAGCGTGAGAACCACCGGCTGGCGCTCCGCGCTGCCGCGACCTCCGGCGATGCGCGCTTCTTCCTGGGTACGGATTCCGCCCCGCATGTCGATCCGTTGAAGGAATGCGCCTGCGGTTGTGCCGGCATTTATACTTCGGTCAACACGATGAGCTGTCTGGCGCATGTGTTCGAAGAAGAGAATGCGCTCGACAAGCTGGAGGCCTTCACGTCACTCAACGGCCCTGCCTGGTATGGCCTGAAGCCGAACGAGGAGACGATCACGCTTGAGAAGCGGGATGAACCGGCCAATTTCCCCCCAAAGCGGGAAACAGGTGCCGGACCGATCACGGTTTTCGATCCGATGTTCCCGCTCCACTGGCAAGTGGTTGAAAAGTGATGCCTAATGCACGCGGATGGGTAGCATTTGGTGCAATGCGGTAACCTTTTGGATAGAATCCGGAATTAGCGTAGGCGCCAAGATTTCCCGCTGGGGGTGCCCCGAAGAGAAAGCTTGGCATGATGCTCGACTACCATTCTCTTCTGCTGGCGCTGGGTGTCTCGGCGGCGTGCCTTATGGTAACGCTGTTCGGAACATGGTTTTCCCGTCGTACGGATTCCTTTCTGCTCACGCTGGTCGTTGCGCTCTGCCTGATCGTATCGGGGATATTTTCCTATAGTTCCTACACTATGGAAACAGGCCTGCTGCGGGTATCGGTCGCCTACACGTTCCTCATGGCAGGCTTCAGCACCACCTATGCCGCATCCGTGCAGTTCCGGATCGGCAACAAGCCTTGGAGGCTTGCTGTAACGCTCTCTGTCGTAAGCGCCATACTGGGGCTGCCGCTCTTTGCCGTCGGGGTTGACGGGCTCGGGCTGATTGCGATGAATATTGGCGCGGCGATGCTGCTGATAGGCACCGCCTGGCAATACTGGCTGGCGCGTCAGGAAGCTCCCGGACCGCTGTGCGGAATGGCGATTCTCTATAATCTGAGCGGTTTATCCTTCGCCCTATGTGCCGTCGTCTTGATCGACGGGGCCCAATGGGTGCTCGGACGCGCACCCGACAACTGGGCGGAGAATCTCAATATCGGTGTCTGTATTGCCGGTATGACCGGCATCGGTTCGCTGTCGCTTGCTCTTCACCAGTGGCGCATGGCCGCCCATCACCGTCGGGAGGCAATGACCGACGCATTGACCGGGCTTCTCAACCGCCGGGCGCTTTTCGAGCAGCACGGCAGCCGCATCCTGAATTCGTCGACCGCCGTGATCGTTTTCGACATCGACCGCTTCAAGTCGATCAACGACCAGCATGGCCATGCAGCGGGTGACATGATGCTGAAGATTTTTGCAGAGGAACTGGCAAACGGTACGCCGGCGCCGAATACCGTAGCCCGTCTTGGCGGCGAGGAATTCGCGATGATCCTTCACAACGTCCTGCCCGGTCGGGCCGAGCGGATTGCCAACGAGATTTCCCGTCGCTTTGCTGCCCGCGAAATCCCGATGGGCGAAACGGTGCTCCGCTGCACCGTCAGCGCGGGTGTTGCCGTGGGGGCGACCGGCGGCCAGCCCTTCGAAACCGTGCTCGGTCTGGCCGATAACGCGCTCTATGAGGCCAAGCGCGCAGGTCGCAACCGTGTCGAGGTTGCCGGCTACCTGCGATCGGTGGACGTGGGCGACACGCGCAGCAGCGCCTGATCGCACGTTATTTCTGACATCATTTCCCGGCATCGTCTGGCGCCTGCCGCCGCATGCTGCTATTGCGGCGCGTGGTGATCAAACAGGAGCGGGCGCATGATCCAGACCACATTTCCAGACCGGGGCGTAATGGCCGAACTGATGGCGAAGATGCTCTGGGAGATCGGGGCGGTTCATTTCAGCGCCGACAAGCCCTACAAGCTTTCGTCCGGCATGATGAGCCCCGTCTATATCGACTGCCGCAAGCTGATCTCCTATCCCCGCATCCGCTCGTCGATCATGGATTTCGCTGCCGCGACCGTCATGCGCGACGCCGGCTTCGAGAAGTTCGATTGCGTCGCGGGCGGCGAGACGGCCGGCATTCCCTTCGCGGCTTTCCTCTCCGAACGCCTCGGCCTGCCGATGATCTATGTCCGCAAGAAACCCAAGGGCCACGGTCGTAACGCGCAGATCGAGGGACACATGCCGGAAGGCGCGCGCGTGCTTGTCATCGAGGACCTGACGACTGCAGGCGGCAGCATGTTCACGTTCATTGATGCCATCCGTGCCGCCGGCGGCGTGGTGGATCACGGCATCGCGCTTTTCTTCTATGATATCTTTCCGGAAGCCGGACAGCGTTTTGCAGACGGCAAGGTCCAGCTCCATCACATCGCCACGTGGCGTAATGTCCTGGCGGTCGCGCGCGAAGGCAAGCTGTTTGACGACAAGACGCTATCTGAAGTCGAGGCGTTTCTCGACGCGCCGCTCGCCTGGTCGGGCCGCAATGGCGGCGTGAGCGAACTGGCGCCTTGATTTTTTGCTCTGGCCTTTTGACAAAAGCTCGCTTAATCGATTGAAAGTTGCTGGAGCGAGCGGGAGGACTCTTATGATTTTGTGCTGCGGCGAAGCCCTGATCGACATGCTGCCGCGCGAGACGACGCTTGGAGAGAGGGGTTTTGCGCCCTATGCGGGCGGCGCGGTCTTCAATACGGCGATCGCGCTTGGCCGCCTCGGTCAGCCGACGGCCTTTTTTACCGGCATTTCCGACGACATGATGGGCGACATCCTGCGCGAGACGCTGGCAAACAGCGGCGTCGACCACAGTCTCGCGGCCGTCTCCTCCCGCCCGACGACGATCGCTTTCGTGAAGCTCGTCAACGGCCAGGCGAGCTATGCCTTCTATGACGAGGGCACGGCTGGCCGGATGATCACCGAGGCCGACCTGCCGGTGCTGGGCGACGATTGCGAAGCGATGCATTTCGGCGCGATCAGCCTCATTCCGGAGCCTTGCGGCAGCACCTATGAAGCGCTGATGGCCCGCGAATACAGGACGCGCGTCATCTCCTTCGATCCGAACATCCGTCCGGGTTTCATCAAGGACAAGCAGAAGCATATGGATCGTGTCCGCCGCATGGCCGGCATGTCGGACATTGTGAAGTTTTCGGACGAGGATCTCGACTGGTTCGGCATGGAGGGCGATCACGATGCGCTCGCCGCCTACTGGCTGAACGAGGGAGCAAGGCTCGTCGTGCTGACCCGCGGCGCGGAGGGCGCGACCGGTTATACGAAGAGCTTCAAGGTTTCGGTGCCGAGCGAGCGCGTGGCGGTGGTCGATACGGTCGGTGCGGGCGACACGTTCGATGCCGGCATTCTGGCTTCGTTCAAGAAGCAGGGCCTTCTGACCAAGGAAAAGGTCGCGGCACTGACCGAGGATCAGGTTCGCAAGGCGCTGGCGCTGGGCGCCAAGGCTGCCGCCGTCACCGTCTCGCGCGCCGGCGCCAATCCGCCTTTCGCCCACGAGATCGGTTTGTAACTTCAACGCAATGAACGGAGCCCTCCCGGCGCTCTCGCGGGGAGGACTTATCGTGTCGCGGGCGTTATGCCTTTAGACCCGCAAGCGCCGTGACAAGTCCCTGCGTCGAGCTGTCGTGCTCCGCGGCGCTCTCCTTGCCCTGCACGATGGGGAGCAGGCCGGTCGCCAGTTCCTTGCCGAGCTCGACGCCCCACTGGTCGAAAGAATTGATGCGGAAGAGTACGCCTTCGACGAAGACGCGGTGCTCGTAGAGCGCAATCAGCCGGCCGAGCGCGAAGGGTGTCAGCTTGTCGTAGACGAAGGTGATCGATGGCCGGTTGCCGGTGAAGACGCGGTGCGGCGCGATGAAATCCGCCTTCGCTTCGTCCATGCTCTTGGTGGTGAGCTGTTCCTTCGCCTCGTCTAGGGTACGGCCCTTCATCAGGGCTTCCGATTGCGCCAGGCAATTGGCGATCAGGAGCTCGTGCTGGTGGCGCAAGTGCGGCTCGAAACCATTGGCCGCGATCATGAACTCCGCCGGAATGATGCTCGTGCCCTGGTGAATGAGCTGGTAGAAGGCGTGCTGGCCGTTGGTGCCGGGCTCGCCCCAGACGACCGGGCCTGAATTGCCCTCGACCGGCGAGCCGTCGATCGTCACCCCTTTCCCGTTCGATTCCATATCGAGCTGCTGAAGGTAGGCCGGGAAGCGCAGGAGACGCTGGTCATAGGGCAGGATGGCGCGAGACGGGTAACCCAGCACGTTGCGGTGATAGTAGCCGATCAGGCCGAGCAGCATCGGCAGGTTCTGGCGCGCCGGTGCGGTGCGGAAGTGCTTGTCCATCGCATGGGCGCCATCGAGGAACGTTCCGAAATTGTCCGGACCGATGGCGATCATCAGCGGCAGGCCGATCGCCGACCAGATGGAGTAACGCCCACCGACCCAGTCCCAGAAGCCGAAGATGCGGCCGCTTTCGATGCCGAAGGCGGCGACCTTGTCGAGCGCCGTGGAGACCGCGGCGAAATGATGTTTCACGGCCGCTTCCCCGAGCTTGTCGGCGATGAAGGCGCGGGCCGAGGCGGCATTCGTCATCGTCTCGATGGTCGTGAAGGTCTTCGACGCGACGATGAACAGCGTCGTTTCAGCGTCGAGCAGTTTCAGCGTATCGGCGATATGCGCGCCGTCGACATTGGAGACGAAATGCGCGCGCGGGCCGTCATGGTAGGGCGCCAGCGCCAGCGTCGCCATGACGGGGCCAAGGTCGGAGCCGCCGATGCCGATATTGACGACATCGGTGATCGGCTTGCCGGTGGCGCCCTTCAGGGCGCCGGAGCGGATGCCGTCGGCAAACGCACCCATCGCGGCAAGTACGGCGTTGACATCCGGCATGACGTCCTTGCCCTCGACAAGGACCGGTGTGTTGGACCGGTTGCGAAGCGCGGTATGCAGCACCGCGCGGCCCTCGGTGAAATTGATCGGAACGCCCGAGAACATTTCCTCGCGCTTCTTCGCGACGCCGCCAACTTCGGCGAGCCTTTCGAGAAGCAGCAGGATTTCCTCGTTCACCGCCGTCTTCGAATAGTCCATCAGCAGGTCGCCGAAGCTGGCGCTGAACCTTTCGAAACGATCGGGATCGGCCGCGAATGCAGCACGGATATTCGTGGCATTGGCTCTCGCGACGGCGGATTTCAGGTCTTGGATGATGGCCCGCATGGATATGTCCTCACGCTCGGAAAGGGATGCACGGGAACCTATTCGCTTTCCCCATCAAATCAAGCATGTCAAATCAAGCGCGGCTCAGGAGACGATGTGTTTTATTGCCCGACCGCCGTGGTAACCGTGTTGCCCACGGCATTGCCGAAGCGGTCGACCTGTTCGTTGTAGGTGCGGCGTGTTGCCGGATCGAAGATCGCGATCGGGGCGCTGACCGCAACGCTTGCGGCGCTTCCGACCGTCTGGGCCGTGCCGACCGCGACCGCGCCGAGCCGCTCTCCGAGACCCACATTGGAATCGGTCACCGTCTGTCCGGCGATCAGCCGGTTTCCGAGCAGTTTTACGACTTCCGGGCTTTCGGCGAATTTCCCGTGATTCAGGCGATCGCCAGTCTTGAGCGCCGTCAGATCGAGGACGACGATGCCGGCCTTTTCGAACTCGCTGCGATAGGGCTCGACGGTCGGGTCCACCTGGCCGAGCCGGTCGATATTGCCGGAAATACGGCGTGACAGGCTGAGTGCTCGGTCATCGCGGGAAACGAACAGGGTGAAATGCGGCCGCTTCTCGCCGATCTCGGCAAGCTGATGGCTGAAGACATCGACGTCGAGATCCGGGGAGGCGAGGATGACGTTCTGGATCTTCGGTGCCACGCGGCCGTCGCGGATTGCCATCTGCCGGAGCGCCTCGACGGTCAGCCAGGACCCCATGGAATGGGCCATGATGGTGACTTCGCCGACGGTTGGCTCCTGGGACAACCGGCGCAACATCTCCTCAAGCGCCTCGCGGGAATAGTTCGTGCTTTCCTTGTCGTAGTTGTAGGCGAAAATGCTGCCGCGCGACGGCCATGTGAAAAGCACCGGCGCCACGTCCGCCTTCGAGTCGTGAACGATCTGGGCGAAGCGATAGACTGCATCCTCGTAGCGGTTGTTGAAGCCATGCACGAAGACCAGCACGCGCCGGCTTTTCGGCAGATGCTGCTTCAGCCAGCCCTGGGCGCTTTGCGGCGCCATCGGCGTGACGGAGATGGTCGCAAATTCCTTGGCCGGATTGGCGGGCAGTTTCTTCGGCCATTGCACCTGACCGATCTCGCGGGCGCTGTCCGGCGGAACCGAGACGCCGATCTCGGTGACCTGCAGATCCTTGCCGCGTTCACCGGAAAACAGCATGCCCGGCGTTTCGGAAGGGCGCCGCGTGGTCGCGACGAGCACATCGACCTTCGATGTCTGGGCTGCCCGTGCTTCAGTTGGAACGAGCACGCCTTCGGGCCGTCCGGCGCAGCCGGAAAGAACGGCCAGGACCGTGACGACAATGATCAGGTGAAACGAAAACCCGGTGCGGCTCTGCAAGCGAACTCCAACATGCTCTTTGTCCAGCCTATTATTGCAAAGCACTAATCAAGGAATGCCCGAGCGTCCACCATGAATGCCGGGATTCCGCAAATAGGACCGGCGCTTGGGGAGGTCCTGTCGCGGCAATGCAACGATCGGTCAGCCGCGCAACTCGCGCCGCAGGATTTTGCCGACATTCGATTTCGGCAGTTCGGTGCGGAATTCGATGAAGCGCGGCCGCTTGTAATTGGTCAGGTTGGCGGCGCAATGGGCCCTGATGTCCACATCCGTCAGGTTCGGGTCTTTCTTCACTACGAAGAGTTTCACCGCCTCGCCGGAATGCTCGTCCGGCACGCCGATCGCCGCGCATTCCAGCACGCCGGGATGCATGGTGACCACCTCTTCGACTTCGTTCGGATAGACATTGAAGCCGGAGACCAGGATCATGTCCTTCTTGCGGTCGACGATCTTCGTGTATCCTTGGCGGTCCATATAGCCCATGTCGCCGGTGCGGAAGAAGCCGTCGGGTGTCATCGCCCTGGCGGTCTCGTCCGGACGGTTCCAGTAACCGGCCATGACCTGCGGCCCGCGGATGCAGATCTCACCCACATCGCCGAGCTCGACCTCGTCACCGTCATCGTCCCGAATGGAAATTTCCGTCGAAGAGAGAGGCAGGCCGATCATGCCTGTGAATTCGGTCGTGTCGAGCCGGTTGGCGGTGGCGACCGGCGAGGTCTCGGAAAGTCCGTATCCCTCGGTGATTGGGCATCCGGTCATCTTCAGCCAGCGCTCCGCCACCGACCGCTGAACCGCCATGCCGCCGCCGAAGACGAGAAGCAGCGAGGAAAAGTCGAGCTTCTGGAAGTCCTTGTTGTTCATCAGCGCGTTGAACAGCGTATTGAGGCCCGGGAAAACGTGGATCTTGTATTTCTGCAGCTCCTTTACCAGCGCGGGAATGTCGCGGGGATTGGCGATCAGGACGTTATGGCTACCGGTCGCAATGCCCATCAGCGAATTCACCGTCAGCGCAAAGATGTGGTAGAGCGGTAGCGCGCAGAGGAATTGCAGATTCTCCGGCCGGGGTTTGGTGAGGAAGGCCGTTTCCAGCCAGATTCCCATCTGCTCCTTGTTGGCGAGCAGGTTCGAATGGGTGAGGATCGCGCCCTTGGAGACGCCCGTCGTGCCTCCGGTATATTGCAGGAAGGCGATGTCCCGGCCATGCACTTCGACCGGGTTCATCGTCAGCCGTGCGCCTTCGGCGATGACCTGCTTGAAGCTTTTGGCCGAAGGCAGCGACCATTTCGGTACGAGCTTCTTGGCTCGCCGCACGACCAGGTTGACGATATGGCCCTTGAGGCCGAGCATATCGCCCATGGTAGCGACGACCACATGCTTGACGTCGGTGTGAGGCAGCGCCTGCTCGACCGTATGGGCGAAGTTTTCGAGTACGAAAATGGCCTTCGCACCGGCGTCCTTGAGCTGATGCTCCAGTTCGCGCGGCGTATAGAGCGGGTTGACGTTGACCACGACCAGGCCGACGCGGAGGATGCCGTAGACGATCACCGGGTTCTGCAGGATGTTCGGCAGCATGACGGCGACGCGGTCGCCTTTCTCAAGCCCCTGCGCCTGCAGCCAGGCGGCGATCTTGCGGCTTTCCGCTTCGAGCTGCCTGAATGTCAGCGATTTGCCCATGCTCGAAAAGGCAAGCCGGTCCGCGTAGCGCGCGCAACTTTCCTCGAAAAGCTCTCCGAGCGAATGATGGGCGAGGGGAGGAATCTCTTCCGGCACGGTCGGAGGATAGGAGGCCAGCCAGATTTTGTCCGGGTTTGCGCCTATTCGTGCGGACAGTTCGTTCATGAAAGCCTCCTCCGTTGTGTTTCCGCTGCCCCACGTCTTTCTGTGACGCATAACGGCAAGGTCCTCCACCTCGCCGCGAGAAAACAGATTATGCCACGCCACCATGACCTTGAGCCATAGGGAGTTTAAAAGAGCTATATAACTTTAACGTAAACGTCAATTGAGCCGTGATGCGCTCTCTCTGACGTCCGCAAGCCGGGGAACAAAGCGCCAGGGCCGGAGTTTTCCAGACGTAACAATATACGAGGAAAACAAGGAGGTGCGTCATGTTGCATCACGAACCGCGAGCTGGACAGGACCCCTATGTCAAGGATACGCCGTCGCTGATCGCCAGCGACAAGGTGGAAGGCACGCGCGTCTACGGCGCCGATGGCAAGCGTATTGGATCTATCGAGCGCGTGTTGCTTGAAAAGCGCGGCGGCCGAGTTGCTTATGCGGTGCTGAGTTTCGGTGGCTTCCTGGGGATCGGCGACGACTATTATCCGCTGCCTTGGGAAAAGCTGCGCTACGATGAAGAGCTCGATGGCTATCGTATCGACTTGACGAAGGACCAGATCGTCGGCGCCCCGCGGTATCGCGATCTGGACGACGAGACCTGGTACAACGACGGCCGGTCGATCTACGACTATTACGGCGTTCCGCCCTATTGGATGTAACCGGTAGAGTATTCGTTTTTGGGAGGCTCGCGATCAGCGAGCCTCTTTTCGTTTATTTAATTCTCATCATGCAAGTTCTTTCCCCAACAAGGGGATGATCATGACGGGCAGGACGGAAGCGGGTACGGTCCGCGACTTTGAACGTGGCGACGTCGATGCCGTCGCACAGCTTTTTCAAAGGACGTTCCGTGACACGAAGACGCCATCGCCTTCGCTCGTCACCTATCTGAAACAGGCCTTTTTCGATCATCCCTGGACGGAGCCGGATATCCGCTCGAAGGTTTTCGTCGAGGGGAATGGCCGGATATCGGGTTTCGTCGGCGTTTTTCCCTCGCGCCTGGAATTGGATGGCCGTCTGCTGCGTGCGGCTTTTGCAAGTTCGCTGATGGTGGAAAATCCGAAGGAAAATCCGCTCGCCGGCGCGCGCCTCGTTCGCGCTTTTCTGTCGGGCCCGCAGGATATCTCTCTGACGGAGACGGCCAACCAGACAGCGCTCGGTATGTGGCAGAAGGCCGGTCACCCACTCGACCCGGGATACAGCCTGAACTGGCTGCGCGTGTTGCGACCGGCCGCGATCGGCGTGCAACTGCTGGAACGCCGCTTTGGCCCGGCCCGGCTCCTGCGTCCGTTCGGCCGGCTTACAGACCGCATGGTGTCGCTGGTCAGCAAATCGCCCTTCCATCCGGCCTACAATGGCAAGCTCACCTTTCGCGATGTGACGCCGGACGTGTTCGGCGATGCGCTGTTGACGCTCAAGGATTTCTATCCCCTGAGGCCGCGCTGGGACGCGGACAGCCTCGGCTGGTTCATCCGTCAGGCGGAGCAGAAGCTGAATTTCGGCTATCCGGAATGGCGGGTCGGTTATGCTGCCGACAACAGGCCGATTGCCGCCTACGCCTATTTCACGGAGCCGGGAGGCATCGGCTGGGTGCTTCAGGCGCTTGCCGCACCGGCCATGGCGGGCGATCTCGTCGACGATCTCTTCACCCACGCCTACGGGCTCGGCTGCGCCGGGCTGCGCGGTGCTGCACATCCTTGGCTGATTCCGGCGCTGATGACCCGCCGCACCTTCTTCTACAGCCGCTCTTTCTATGTCGCACATGCGCGGGACAAGGCGCTGCTGGAGCCGGTCAGGTCCGGCCAGGCGCTGATCAGCGGGCTGGCCGGCGAAGGCTGGACGCGCCTGATCGGCGACCGCTTCGACTGACTTTCGTCAGCCGATCATCGTCAACGGCTCGGCGTGCAGGTATTCCGCAACCTTGCGTTTGGAGGCGATATTGCGCCAGACGGCCTCGACCTGATCCGGGGTGATTCCCACGGCCTCCCCCACGTCTTCCCGCGAAATGCCGTTTTCGAGCCCGTAGAGGCAAAGGTCCATCCGGTCATAGGGCAGCGAGAAGTAATATTCGTCCTGGCCCTGCGGCAGCGACCAGGTATCGGTTGTCGGCGGGCGGCGGCGAATGTCGGCGGGCACGCCGAGCGCTTCGGCGAGCTGGTAGACCTGGCTCTTGTAGAGATGCGCGATAGGCTTGAAGTCGGCCGCGCCATCGCCGTTCTTGACGAAAAAGCCCTGGTCGTATTCCAGCCGGTTCGGCGTGCCGGCAACCGCGAAATTCAGCCGGTCGGCGTGGTAATATTCGATCTGCTTGCGGGTGCGCTGCTTCATGTTGGCGGCGGCGATCATGCCGAGATAGACATCGAGCGGCATGCGATGGCGGCTCTGTTCGCCGGCCGGATTGGCGACGACCAGCCAGGAAATATTGTAGCCTCGGTTGGAGAGCGCATTTTCCAGCACCACCTTGCATCCCCAGCCTTCGCCGAATTCCGGCACGATCTGGCGGATGAAACCGTCGCGGCGGGTGTAGCAGCCCGCGGCGGCGAGCGCCGGGCCGATATCCTCCAGCACTGTTTCGATGCCGACGGCTTCGGCCAGCGCCTTGCCGAGGCGCAGGCTTTCCGGATCGGAATCGTGCTCCGGCATGAAGATACTGGTAACCTTGGCGGGCCCGAGCGCACGGGCGCAGAGTGCAGCCGTCACGCTGGAATCGATACCGCCGGAAAGCCCCAGCACGGCGCCGCGCTTGCGCAGGTCCTTGAGTACCGTTTCGCGGATCCAGCCGCAGATGCGTTCGATTTCCGCTTCCGCGTCGAGCCTCAGTGTTTCGGCCGAGAATTTCTCCGCAACCCGGGCACGCTTCAAACTCTGGATCATGCCACATTCTCCCGTATGATTTCGTTGGTCTCACCGGCTCCGAGCCGGATCTTGCCGGTCGTCGTGCGCGGCAATGCATCGCGGAATTCGACGCTTTTCGGCACCATGTAATCTTCAAGCTGGCCCGCGCAGTGGCGGATGATCTCGCGTTCCGTCAGCACCGCGCCATCCTCGATCACCACATAGGCGCGGATCGCCTGACCGAAGACCGGGTCGTCAATGCCGCCGACGACCGCTTCGCGTATGCCCGGCAGCGCATAGAGAACCCGCTCGACCTCCTGCGGGCTCACCTTTTCGCCGCGCGTCTTGATGATATCGTCGCGCCGGCTGACAAAGTAGAGAAACCCGTCCGCATCGGTGCGGAACAGATCGCCGGTATGCAGCCGCCGGCCATCAGCCACGGGAGAAAGCGCGCGCAGCGACGTCAGGCTGTCGCCCCAATAGCCGGACATCACGTGCGGCCCTTCGACGACGAGCTCTCCGACCACGTCGGGCGGCGCCGGGAACCCGTCCTCGTCGATGACGAAGGCCCTGGTGCCGGGAATGGCCTTGCCGACCGAAAGAGGCCGGCGGGCAATTTCATCCGGCGGCAGGTAGGTGGCGCGCAGGCATTCGGTCTGACCGTACATCAGGAAAAGCCGTGTTGCCGGGAAAAGACGTTGCAGTCGTTCGGTGAAAGCAGGCGGCATGGCGGCGGCCGCACTGGTTATATAGCGCAGCTGCGGCAGAAAGCCGGGCTCGAGATCCTTCATGCCGGCAATGAGTGCCGCCATCGGCGGCACCAGTGGGAAGCCGGTAGCCTTTACCTCCGCCAGCCGCTCCAGGATCTTGCGCGGAAACGCGAAGCTCTTTTCCAGAACCAGCGTGCCGCCGACCGTCACCATCGTGACCATCTGCGTAATGCCATAGCCGAATGAGAGAGGCAGCACGCTCAGCACGATGTCGTCCGCCGTATTGTCGAGATAGGAGGCGATTGCGTCGCAGGCGGCCTGGACATTGACATGCGTGAGCATGACGCCCTTCGGTCGCCCGGTCGATCCCGAGGTATGGATCAACAGGGCAAGCGCTTCCTCGTTTCGGAATTCCCGCGGCGGCGCCTTCGGCTCGCGCGCCACGGCCTCCTCGAACCGCAAGGCCTCGCCGGTATCTCTTCCCGCATCCGCCTGTGCGACGATCATTATAGGCCGGCTCTTCGCGCCGGCGACCGCGGCATTGACAACCATCTGCTGGCGCGCCTGCGTGAGGATCGCAGCCGCCTCGGTGCTTTCCAGGATGATGGCGAGCTTGTCCGCTTTGATCGAAGGATGGAGCGGGCAGGGCACCGCACCGGCCTTCCAGGCGCCAAAGAAGCTGGTGACGGCCTCGTGGCCGTTATCCAGCAGCATCAGTACCCGGTCTCCGGGCTTGACGCCGGCGCGGGCGAGGCTCGCCGCCAACCGGTCGGATTGCGCATCGAGGCCCGCATAGGTCAGCCGGACGTCACCCGCAACAAGCGCGATCTTGTTGCCGAACCGTCGGGCGCTGTCGCGGAGCCGTGCCTCTAGGCGCATCGCATGACCTTTCCGCCGCTCACGCCGCCGCGGGAAGCTTGGAGGCGAGATATCGGGTCATGTTGTCGATGCTGTCGAGGTTTTCCGGCACGATCTCTTCGTCGGCGATCGTGATGCCGTAAGTCTGCTCCAGAAAGGCGATGAGTTCGAGCACACCGGTCGAGTCGATCACGCCGGTATCGAGCAGCGACTGGCTGTTCGTCACGTCGGCATCGGCGCGGAAAAGGAAATTTTCCGCAATAAATTCGCGCACCGCATTTTCGAATGCATTTGCCATCGCCCAACCCCTCTTTGTCCTGAAATCCCAGCGCAGATAAGGCGCGGAAGTCAAGCGTCCATCTTCAGCATCACCCCTAAATGTTTCGCTAAAGTCGGAAATACTTTTGTATCTATGTGTCGTAATGGACGAATTTACTTGAGCTCCAGCGACATTTCCGACTGCGTCAGCCTGCTCTTGCGCCAGGCGACGCGCCGCATGAAACGATCGAGCACGCCCTCCGGTACATTTTCGACGACGTAGAGCTTGCGCCCGGAATAGCGCGCCGCCAGTGCATCCGTCAGCGACCGGCCCAATCCCCGGCGGCGATAGTCCGGATCGACGGCAAGGCCGTAAAGCCGCACGTCGCGGCCGCTGTCATCCACCAATGCGGCCGCCTTTCCGTCGAGCGCAAAGCCCTTGAGCGGCGGCCCGGCCTGCCGGAAGCAGATCGGGTCCGTCTGCCAGGTCGGGTCGGCATCCGAGAATTTTGACAGCATCTCGACGGCGGTCGCGAGATCGCATTCCGTTGCCGGCATCACGTCCGGGGCGGCGAGCTCGTGGCTGCGGCTGAAGCCGACCAGCTTTCGGGTGATTTCGAAGCCGAGCGAGAGATAGAGGTCGCGCGCCCGGACATTGGAATTGATCACCTCGAGGATGAGTTTCGCCTCGCCGCGCGCCCTGGCCGCCTCGATGGCTTCGCGCATGATGTTGCGTCCAAGCCCCTTGGCGCGGATCGTAGGGCCGATGCCGAGTGCGCTGATGCGCGACCGGTCGCCTCGTCTTGCAACGAGCAGGATGCCCGCGGGTTTTTCACCGTCGAAGAAGACTTGGCTGATGTCGGGATCGACGTCCTCCCGCTGGATGCGCAGCGCCAAGGCCTGCGGCGTGACGTTGACCGGAACGACATAACCCGCAAAGCCTTCGGTATAGGCCTGCGCCGCCACCTCCAGCGGGCAGGCCGAAAGCGGGCGGCGGATGGTGGGGGTGCTGAGGTCCATCGATTGCGCTCCTTGAGGCCGCGATGACGTTAAAGAACGTTGGTGGGCGTGCCCTTTTTGAAATTCTCGATATGGCTGATCACCTGCGCCCAGAGCGTCTGCATCGCCTCGTCGCTCGCCCAGGCGACATGCGGTGTCACGATGACGTTCGGCCGCTCGAGGACGGCGAGCAGCGGATTGTCGGGCGCCGGCGGTTCCTTCGTCAGAACGTCGAAACCGGCGCCGGCGATCAGCCCCTCGTCGAGCGCGGTGACCAGGTCCGCCTCGTTCACCAGCCCGCCGCGCGCCGTGTTGATGATCAGCGGGCGCTTCTTCATCCTGCGGAATTCCTCGATCCCGATCAGGTTTCGCGTCGTCGGCGTCAGCGGCATGTGGAAGGTGATGATGTCGACGGTTTCCAATACGTCATCGAAAGCCGTGTAACCCGGTTCGACCTTTTCCGCGTCTTTTCGCGCTGCGAAGATCACCTTCATGCCGAATGCCTCGCCAATCCGCGCCACCGATTTGCCGAGCGTGCCGCGTCCGAAGACGCCGAGCGTCGAGCCGGCGAGGTCGCGGATCGGGTGGTTGAAGAAGCAGAACTGGTTGGCACGCTGCCATTCGCCGGCGATCACGTCCTGCCGGAAGCCGACGATCGAGCGGCGCAGCGCGAAGATCAGCGCGAATGTGTGCTCCGGCACCGTGTTGACCGCATAGCCGCGCACGTTGGACACGATGATGCCGCGCTCCTTGGCGAAAGCGAGGTCGATCACGTCATAGCCGGTGGCGGCGACAGCGATCATTTTCAGCTTCGATGCAGCGGCTATTGCCTGCTCGCGGACCGGTGCCTTGTTGGTGACGACGATATCCGCATCGGCGATGCGCGCCGCAACGTCCTCCGGCGCCGTCTTGCCGTACTCCACCCATTCGTGCGCAAAAGAGGGTCTTATGATCGTCACCGAGGGGCCGATCGTGTCGCGGTCGAGAAACACCACCTTCATTGAGAAACGTCCTGCATGTCTTAAATCCCTCCTCCGATTGAAGCGCTGGCCGCGATGGTTTTCTCGTATATCATCCAACCTGCCAACCGGAAGGTAAAATTGCAGGGGGAGGAGGATGAGTGAGATCCTGACGCTCGATTGCGTCATTGTCGGCGGCGGCGTAGTAGGGTTGGCCATCGCTCGTGAACTGGCGGTCGCCGGCCGCGAGGTCGTGCTCCTGGAGACGGAGCCGATGACCGGCAGCATCACGTCCGCCCGTAACAGCGAGGTTATCCATGCCGGGCTCTATTATCCGACCGGCAGCCTGAAGGCGGAGCTTTGTGTCGCCGGCAAACATCGGCTCTACGACTATTGCCGTGAAAGAGATATCCCGCACAGGCGATGCGGCAAGCTGGTGGTTGCCTCCAGCGAGGCGGAAGTCGGCTATCTCGAAAAGCTCCTGAAACAGGCGGAAGCCAACGGGGTCGATGACTGCTATCTGAGCGATGCTGCAGAACTGGCGCGCATGGAACCGCGGATCAGAGGGTACGCCGCACTTGTCTCGTCCTCAACCGGCATCATCGACAGCCACCGGCTGATGGAGGCTTATGCCGCCGATATCGAGGCGCATGGCGGCGCGATTGTGCTGAACTCGCCCGTCCTTGCTGGCGAACTGCTGAACGATGCCGTCCGGCTTTCGGTCGGCGGCCGCGATCCGGTGGAGATCGAGGCGAAGCTGGTGGTCAACGCCGCGGGCCTGAATGCCTGGGCGGTCTCGGAGGGCTTGACCGGCCTTGACTCAAAGACGATGCCGGAACGCCATTATGCCAAGGGCTGCTATTTCTCGCTCGCCGGCCGTGCGCCGGCGGCGCGGCTCATCTATCCGGTGCCGGAACCGGGCGGCCTCGGCGTCCACCTGACGCTCGATCTCGCCGGTCAGGCGCGTTTCGGACCGGATGTCGAATGGGTCGAGACGATCGACTACGATGTCGATCCGCGCCGGGCGGACAGGTTTTACGCAGCCATCCGCCGTTATTGGCCGGACCTGCCCGATGGAGCATTGCAGCCTGCCTATTCCGGCATGCGTCCCAAGGTGGTTGGGCCTAACGGGGGTGGTGGCGGCGACTTCGTCATTCAGGGACCTGAGGCGACCGGCCATCCCGCTTACGCTGCGCTTTACGGTATCGAAAGCCCCGGCCTCACGGCCTCCATGGCGATTGCCGAGAGGGTGGCGCGCCTCGCTTTGTGAAGGGAGGCGCTACCGGATTCAGAGCGCCGCCCGCTTGTCGTGCTTGGCGAGGCGGGCAAGCAGGTAGTCGACTTCCGCCTTCGCAGTCGCCGAAAGCATCTGCGCCGGCTTGCGCTGCACATCCGTGGCGATAACCCCGCGCCGTTTCAGCACGTGCTTCCTGATCGCAAGGCCGACGCCGACCTGTTGCTCGTAGCGGATGAGTGGCAGATGCGCATCGAAGAGATCATGCGCCTCGTCCCGCTTACCGGCTGCAAAAAGGCTGATCAGTTCGGTCAGCATGTCCGGGAAACCATAGCCGGTCATCGCGCCGTCGGCGCCGCGTTCCGGTTCGAAATCAAGGAACAGTCCGCCATTGCCGCACAGGACCGAGAAGGGACGCAGTTCGCCCGCCTTCTGCATGGCGCGCAGCTTTGAAATCTTCTCGAGTCCCGGCCAGTCTTCATGCTTCAGCATCAGGCAGGACGGATGGTTGGTCATGATCTTCGCAATGACGCCGGGCGAAATGACGACGGTCAGCGTCAGCGGATAGTCCTGCAGCACCCATGGCACATCCTCGCCAACCGCCTCGACGGCGCCGGCGAAATAGTTGACGATCTGGTCATCGGTCCTCAGCGAAGGCGGCGGGGCGATCATGACTCCGGCCGCACCCATCTCCATCGCATCGCGTGCCAGCGACCGCATGCCGGCAAAGCCGGGCGCCGAAACGCCGACGATCACCGGCACCTTGGCACGCGAGAGGACGCGTTTGACGATGGCGCGGCTCTCTTCGGGCTCCATCTTCGGTGCCTCGCCCATAATGCCGAGGATAGTGATGCCTGTGCAGCCGCTTTCCTCGTAGAAATCCGTCAGCCGGTCGATCGAGACAAAGTCGATCGAGCCGTCTTCAAGGAAGGGCGTGGTGGCGATGGCATAGACGCCTTTGGAATCGGCTCCGAATGTCATTTCTGGCTGTCCTTCCAGGCCTGGTAGCGGGCTTTCGTTTCTGCGTTCATTGGATAGAGGCCGGGCAGCGGCACGCCGCGATCGACCTCGGTCATGATCCAGGCTTCCATGCGTTCCTGCTCGGGAGCTTCCGCAAGCACCGCGTCGAGGAGTTTCGCGGGGATCAGCACGGCACCGTCTTCGTCCACCACGACGATATCATCCGGGAAGACCGCGACGCCGCCGCAGGCGATTGGCTCCTGCCAGCCGACGAAAGTAAGCCCGGCAACGGACGGCGGGGCTGCGACCCCGTTGCACCAGACCTTCATGCCGCTGCCGAGCACGCCTTCCGCGTCGCGCATGACGCCGTCGGTAACGAGAGCCGCCACATTGCGCTTGGCCATGCGGGCGCAAAGAATGTCACCGAAAATGCCGGCATCGGTGACGCCCATCGCGTCCGCGACCGCCACGCAGCCTTCCGGCATCGCCTCGATCGCAGCACGGGTCGAGATTGGCGAAGACCAGCTTTCCGGCGTCGCCAGGTCCTCGCGGGCAGGCACGAAGCGCAGAGTGAAGGCCCTGCCGACGACACGGTCCTGGCCGGGCCTGATCGGCTTGGTGCCGCGCATCCAGACGTTTCGCAGGCCCTTCTTCAAAAGCACCGTGGTTAGCGTGGCGGTGGAAACGCCTTTGAGTGTCTCGATGATCTCCTGGTCCAGCGACATGAATTCTCCTCGGGAAATTTCTTGAGCCGCCAGGGCTGGCGACGGGCGCGATATTCCTTCGCGTACTCCCGTTCGTCAAGGAAACTGATGGCTTCCTTTATTGACATGAGAGCGATCCCGTCGCCGGCAGGGCCCTGATGCCCGCAGTCATTGATTTTTCAGATATGAGCGTCGAGACACCGGAGGGTGGTCGTCGACCATCCGCCGCGCTTTAGTGCCAATGTCGAAGGAGCCAGGATCATGCGCCGCAAATTTGCGAAGCGGCCCGATCGAACAAATGTTCTGATTAAGCGGATCGTTTTCCGGCGATCGTGATATCAACCTTCTGGAGGCCCGGCGCCCGCCTGATGCGTGATCCGCCGCACCGAGCCTCCGGCCGCTGCCCAGGCGGGGAGGACTCCGCCCGGCGCGACGCGCCTGACGTTTTTCGAGTCCTGCTCTTGGTTCCAGTGCCGTTAAGGATCGAAGTAAACGAACTTTTATTTTCCACAGCTCCTGTGCCGAGGCGGCACAGACCCCTTAAGATGGTCCGGCAGATCCCGTCTTCACGGGCTGATTGATCTGACCGCGGAGACAATCATCGGAGCCGCATAGATTGCGCCGAACTTCGTGAAGTGCATTCTGTCCTGCGAGATCATCTGGCCGCGATCGTCGAAAACCGGCAATCCGCCCCTATTGCCTTCGAGGGAGGCCAGGAGGTCGAAATAGTTTTCGGGAGGAAGCTGTCTTCTCAAAGTCTCGTTCTGTACGCGGACGCTTTCAATCGGAGTGGTCAGGGCATAGGCTCTTTTTTCGATCGGCGTCCCGATGAACGGGTTGAGGTTGTAGCCGAAATGCTTCGGGCCAATCACCAGGGCTCTCCTTTCGAGCTGCTTCGCGCGGGAGACCAGCAGCGAAGCGCAATCGTCAATGCCGGTGAGAACGATGTAGTCGGCCTGTTGGAAAAGGGCGTCGTGGACCTGGGACTGCATTTCGCCCTGCCGGCAATAGGCGGGAAGGTCTTCTCTGTAAACGAGATTTCGGCTGGCAAGAAAGCCGCCTTCGAACAGCGCGTTTGCCACATCACGCGCGAAGCTGTCGCCAATCACCAGAACATTTTCCTGCGCATTTGCGGGGAAAGTATCTGCGGTATAAGTCCTGATCCGCTCATTGTAGGCTATGTAGAGATCGCCCTGCTTGGCGTTTGGGAATAGTCTGTCCGGCCGTCCCTGGGTTGCGTGAAGATAGAGTCCGAAAGTCACCATAAGGGCCGCAGCAGCGGTACAGATCGCTGTGAAGGGCCTCACCTTCAACAAGGCCGGTTTCCTGAAAGGCAGCTCGATGAAGCGCCAGGAAAGCCAGGCGACCGGAAAAATGGACAGTGTCAAAGCCGCCATCAGGGCGGGCGAAGGCGGATCCAGGCTTCGGATGCGGGCAAATGCGAATATCGGCTGGTGCCACAGATAGGCGCTGTAGCTGATCAGCCCGATCATGACGAACGCCTTGGTCGAGAGAAGCTGCCCTACCCGGTTTTGCCCGTTGGCGAAAAGAATGATCAGCACAGCGCCAACGACGGGCGGCAAGAGGAAAACCGATGGCGTTGGAAGTTTCTCATCAAAAAAAACCACGGACCCCAGCACCAACGCCAGTCCCACGAATGCCAGCAAGCCGTCGTGGCGTCTTGGTCGAAGGGGCGTTAAGGCGCAGATGCTTCCCAGCAGCAGTTCCCACGCCCTTCCGAATGGAAGGTAGAAGTTTCCGGACGGAAATTGGACAGAGCCAACCTGAGCGAACGCGATGCTGGCGAGCGCGAGAATGCAGAAGAAACCCAGGATTACCTGTTTCGTCTGCTTCCTGAGCAGGAACATCAGAAGCGGAAACGCTATATAAAATTGCTCCTCGACCCCGAGGCTCCAGGTGTGAAGGAGAGGCTTGAAGTAACTTTCCAGTTCCCAGTAACCGCTCGTCAGGGCGAGCAGGATATTATTGGAGAACAGCAGGGTAGCGACGACGCTTTGGCCAAAATTCTCCAGATAGTCGGGAAGCATCCACATCCACGCAAAAACGGAGGATGCAGCGAGAACGACAAGCAGGGCCGGAAGAATTCGTCGCGCTCGCCGCTCGTAAAATTTCCAGAGCGAAAATTTCCCGTTCGTCAGGTCGTCATGGATGATCTTTGTGATCAGATATCCGGAGATGACGAAGAAGACGTCCACGCCAATGAACCCGCCAGTCGTCAGGCGAAGACCGGCATGCGCCAGAATGACCGAGACCACGGCGATTGCGCGAAGACCATCTATCTCTGGTCTGTATTTCATCTGGATGTTCCGACGTATGGATCGAGCGTCTGGTTGGTGAATGCCGGAAAGTGACCATTTTCACTCGATCTCGGCTATTCGCCTGATCGGACGCCCGACCTGACAAAAAGGCGTATTTTCGCGAGTTTCCCGGAAAAAATCGCTCCCCGGCCTGGTGAGGCGTGCTTCGACGGCCTTGCCGGGTGGCTGCGGCGAGAGGCGGCGGGAAATACGCCCGGTGGACCGGTTCACCCTTTGTGAAGGATCGGCGGCGATGGTGCCTGCATTCTGAGGCGATTCGCGTGACAGTGATGGAGATGAAATGACGGTTCTGCAGTTCCCGGCCGATCGGCGCACCGGCGATGTAAGACGATGCGCAGAAGCCCTCCGGCGGCTCCATGGGGAGACCGCAAACCATTTCTGGCGATCGGAGATCACAGGCTTTGCCGCAGCGCTCAGGGGGCAGGGAATGGCGGAGGAAGAGATATCGCGGCAGGCAGGTTTGTTCATGCATGCGGTTCAGATGGAATTGCAGGCGCTCTTTGCGGAGGCGGATTCGGACGCCGCAGCGGGATGAGACGCCATGCTCGGCAGCCCGATGCCAGCCGGTCTGGCGATGGAAATTTCCACGTGTTTGAAGAAAAATGGTGCCGCTTAGGTGACTCGAACACCTGACCCCATCATTACGAATGATGTGCTCTACCGACTGAGCTAAAGCGGCACGGGCAGCGGGCGGCTTGGCCGGCTGCAAGTGATGCGGCTGATACAGGCAAAAACTTGCGATTTCAAGCCGGGATTTGATCCGCTCTGCGATTTTCCTGAAATGCGCCTTCCTCGTCGAGGGCCGGGCTCAAAGCGCGAGGCGCTTCCGTGCCGTGCGGTACTCGCTCTCCAGCCGATCGATGAGTTCGGCCACGGGAACCACCGCTTTGACTGCGCCGACGCCCTGTCCCGCACCCCAGATTTCCTTCCAGGCCTTCGGCCCGCTCACCGCCTTGTCGAAATCCATCTTCGACGGGTCGGCGGCGGGCAAGGCATCCGGATCCATGCCCATGGCCCGTATGGAGCCTTTGAGATAATTGCCGTGAACCCCGGTGAAATAATTCGAATAGACGATGTCGGCGGCGTTCGAATCGACCATCATCTGCTTGTAGCTTTCGGAAGCGCGCGCTTCATGGGTGGCGATGAAGGGCGAGCCGATATAGGCCATGTCCGCTCCCATGGCTTCGGCGGCCAGAACCCCCCCGCCGGTGGCGATTGCGCCCGCAAGCAGCAGAGGACCGTCGAACCATTCGCGGATTTCCTGCACCAAGGCGAAAGGCGATAGCGTGCCGGCATGGCCTCCGGCGCCGGCTGCGACCGCGATCAGCCCGTCCGCGCCCTTGCGGATTGCTGAATTGGCGTGGCGGTTGTTGATGACGTCATGAAGTACGATGCCACCATAGGAATGCACTGCAGCGTTGACCTCCGGCACTGCACCGAGCGAGGAGATGACGATCGGAACCTTGTATTTCACGCACATCATGAGATCGTGCTCCAGCCGCTTGTTGGAGGTGTGCACGATCTGGTTGACTGCAAAGGGAGCTGCGGGCCTTTCCGGGTTCGCGGCATTGTAGGCGGCCAGATCCTCGGTGATCATCGCCAGCCATTCGTCGAGCTGGCTTTCCGGCCGGGCGTTGAGGGCCGGAAAGGCGCCGACCACGCCGGCCTTGCACTGCGCCAGGGTCAGTTCCGGATGGGAGATGATGAAAAGCGGCGACGCGACCACGGGCAGGCGCAGCCTGTCCTTGAGGATTGCTGGAAGCATGCGGTAAGTCCCTCCCGATTTACTTTTACGCAAACGTAAATCTCCCTAGCAGATGCTGCGGGGCGCGAAAAGTCGGTGTAAAATTTTTCAACCGTGGCGATCCTGAAATCGCCAGGGGCAGGCCGGAACATAAGCTCACCTTATTTTTCGCCATGGTGCAGCGGGCAGGCGGCGCTTGCAGTTCTTCTGCGGAGAGGTTACCGAAACGTGAATACCCGTGTGTCGGGAACAAGAAGGAAGAAGGACCGGCAGTGAGCGGTTTGGAAACGGCCATCAGGAACGCACTGGAACGCTCGGACCGGTTGAACCGGGATGTCAGGGCCCGTATTTATCAGTCGGCACGACAGGCGCTGGATGCCGGTCTTCGCAAGCAGGGCGTCTCCGACCGGCTGACCATCATGCAGCAGCAGGAACTGCTGGAGCGGAAAATTCAGGAGATCGAGGCGGAGGAACTTCGGCGCCTGGAGCAACCGGCGCCGATGCCTGTCCTCGAACTCGATACCGAACTTCCCTATGATCCGGAACCACAGCGTGTGGATCCGCCTGTCCAGACGACCGCCGCTTCCGAGCCGGCAAGGCGGGAGCCGGAGGTCATGCTCGATGGCGAAACGCGATCGGCGGCGACCGCGCCTGCTGCTTCCACCGCTCCCCCGGTTGAGGCGGCCGCAGCCGCGCCGATGGGGTCTTCCGGCGATCTCGGCGGTCTCGGTGCTGCCCGTGCAGAGCGCCTCGAGGCCGTGCCGGAAGCGAAGCCCGCCAAGGCTGCAAAGACAAAGAAGACGCCGGCACCACCTTCCGGCACGACCCTGGACGTTCCGCCGGAGCGCGCTGCGAAGCCGCGCCGGCGCCGCGGTTTCCTCTCGCATCTCATGACATGGCTGATCACGCTCGCCGTCGTCGGTGGCGCCTGCTGGTGGTTTTATCAGTCCGGCATGGTGCAGTCGTTTATCGAGGAGGCGATGAAGGCGGCCGACCGGGCCACCGCCACAGGATCGGGAGAGGGACCGATAGCCTTTGATCCGCGCAGCGGGTTTTCCGATGACTGGGCGGAAATCTTCGTTCCCTCCCGGGTTGCGGAGCTGAAGCCTGGGGACCGGGCGCAGGTGGAGGCCGTGGCGGGGGCCGAGGGACAGGCCGTCCGCATCGTATCCGCCACGCCCGGCGAAGGCGGCGACGTGGCAATCGATGTACCGCCGGAAGTGTTGCGTGAGATGGCCGGCAAGAGCTCGACGGTGGCGCTGACGCTGCAATCGGCCCAGGACAATTCCGTGCAACTGTCGGTGCGCTGTGATTTCGGCAGTCTCGGCAATTGCAGCCGCCATCGGTTCACGGCAACGCAGGAGAAGCAGGATGCGCTCTTCCGCGTCACCTTCGAACGGTCGCTGGCGCCCAACAGCCCCGGCCGCCTGATCGTCAACAGCGGCCTCGACGGCGCCGACCGGCCGGTGCTGCTTTATTCGGTGCGCATCCTGCCGGGCCAATAGTCCTATTTCAGGAATTTCGGCCCGAAGCCCAGGATCTTGTCATCGACCTCGTCGATGGCGCTCTTGTCCTTGCCGTCGTAGTCGAGTGACTGCAGCATATGGCGGATGACATTGATGCGGGCGCGGCGCTTGTCGTTCGCCCGCACGATCGTCCAGGGCGTTTCCTTCTCGTGCGTCTTTTCGAGCATCGCGTCGCGCTTTTCGGTATAGTCGTCCCACTTGTTGAGCGCGGCGATATCCATCGGCGAGAGCTTCCAGATCTTCAGCGGGTCATGCCTGCGCTCATGGAAACGCTTGAGCTGCATCTCGCGGCCGATATCCAGATAGAATTTGAAGAAGATGATGCCTTCATCGAAGATGGTGTCTTCGAAGCGCGGTACCGCCTTCATGAAGTCTTTATATTGTTCCGGCGTGCAAAAACCCATGACCGGTTCGACGCCGGCGCGGTTATACCAGGAGCGGTCGAAGAGCACGATCTCGCCGGAAGTCGGGAAATGCGCGATATAGCGCTGGAAATACCACTGCCCCGCTTCGGTCTCGGTCGGTTTGCTGAGCGCCACGACCCGGGCTGAACGCGGATTGAGATAGGCGTGGATGGAGAAGATCGTGCCGCCTTTGCCGGCGGCGTCACGGCCCTCGAAGAGCGCCATCAGCCGCTTGCCGGTCGACTTCAGCCAGAACTGCACCTTCACGAGCTCGATCTGCAGCTTTTCGAGCTGCTTCTCGTATTTGTCCTCATCCATCTTGTCGTCATAGGGATAGCGGCCGGAGCCCAGTGCATTGTCTTCGACCCAATCCGGCAGCTTCGGATCATCGATGTCGAACCGCCTGATCTTGTCACCGATCCTGAGGTCGACTGCCCGGCTTCCTGTCACATCCACCATGATTCCCTTCCTTCAATGTTGCAGACAGAGCGACTTTCAAATGTAACGCAGGTTCGAAATCCGGCTACTGTCATGTGAGCGCGGTTTTTTTTATCGGTCCATTGGAGGCGATGTATATCTGTCACGCAAGGCATATATGTGCGCGTGTTCAACTTGTGAGAACGGCGAGTCGGATCGTGGAGTCGGTATTGGAAAAATGGTGGCGGAGTGTGGGCGAGATGGTTGTCCGGGCTCGCCAGGAACGGCCTTTGCTATTGCTCCTGACGCTCGTCGCCTCCCTCGCTCTTCTGGCCGGTATGGCATGGCCGGGTGTGCTTGCCGGCTGGCTGCTCCTGATCCTCGTCGTGGTGGCCCGCAAGCCGGCCGTCTTGCCGGTCGAGGAGCCGGAGGTTGTCGAAGAGGAGGAACCGGTTTTCGATCCTTTGCCGCAGGTGGCTGCAACCCTCGGAGCGCTGGATATTCCGGCTTTCGTGTTAGGGCAGGATGCCTCCGTACTTTTTCAGAACAAGGCGGCGGAAAAGGCTTTCGGTGCGTTGCCCACCGGTTCGCATCTTTCCGCGAAGTTACGCTCGCCCGGCATTCTCGACATGGTGCGCGAGACCATCGCCACGGACGAGCCGAACCAGATCGAGCATTCCGAACGCCTGCCTTCCGAACGCGTCTATATGCTGCGCGTCGCGCCGATCGATCTCGGCCAGCGGGCGCCCGAGACCCCGGACGACGAGGTGCAGAAATTCTACCTTCTGTCGTTCAAGGACATTTCGGAACTGCGCCGCATCGATCGGATGCGTTCGGATTTCGTCGCCAATGCAAGCCATGAATTACGCACGCCGCTTGCGTCGCTGAGGGGTTTCATCGAGACGCTGCAAGGACCGGCGCGGTCCGACCCGGCAGCCCAGGAGCGGTTCCTTGCCATCATGTTCGATCAGGCGACGCGGATGAGCCGCCTCGTCGACGACCTGATGTCGCTTTCGCGCCTGGAGCTCAAATCCCATATCGCCCCTGACCAGACCGTCGATCTGAGGCCCCTGATCGGTCACGTGCGGGATGCGCTTCTGCCGCTTGCCGAAGACCTCGGGGTGGAAATCCGCACGCACCTGCCGGAGGGCAAGGTCGAGGTTCTGGGTGATCGCGACGAGCTCGTCCAGGTTTTCGAGAACCTGATCGAGAATGCTTGCAAATATGGTCAGGAAGGCAAGTTCGTCGATGTTTATCTTAAGAAGGGACCGTCGAAGCCGGTTGAGGTGAGCGTCGTGGATCAGGGGCCAGGCATACCCGCCGAGCACGTTCCGCGGCTGACGGAGCGTTTCTACCGGGTCAGCGTTGCCGACAGCCGCTCAAAGAAGGGCACCGGTCTCGGGCTTGCGATCGTCAAGCATATCCTTACTCGTCACCGGGCGCGCCTGATTGTGAAGTCGGAAGTCGGCAAGGGAAGCGAATTCACCGTGAGGTTCTGATCTAAACCGGATGCCTGCAAGGCAGCGGATGGTCCTTTTCGCACTCACAGCCTGTCTTATGGAATCCTGACGGCTGAAAAAGAGGCGCGCATTAACGCGCCTCTGCCTTCTGCCATTCCGGCAGCGGGAAAAGCCGGTCATAGGCCCAGTTGAAGACGAAGGCATAGACGACGTAGAAGGCGGCAAAGGCGAGATCCATGATCAGCGCTTCCCACAGGCTGATATCGAGATACCAGGCAACGAACGGCAGAAGCACGACGAGCAGGCCCACCTCGAAAAGGATGGCATGCCCTGCGCGAATTGCCGGCGTCTTGTGGGTGCCTCCGGTCAGCCGCCGCATCAGGTGGTCGAAACCGAGATTGTAGAGGTAGTTCCAGCCGGTGGCGATCGTCGCACCGCCGATCGCGATAACGCCGATGTCGGAGACCGGCTTGCCGAAGGCAAGCGCACCGAGCGGCGTGACGATGAGCAGCGCGATAATTTCGAAGCTGATGGCGTGGCGGATACGGTCGCTGGTCGAGCGCATGATACTCCCCGAATGGGTTGGTTCCGGGTCGTCCCGAAGTCTTGGCCCAATATGGGGGAGGCCGTCCTCGCTCCGTTGAGATAGGTGCTTTCGAAGCAATCGGCAAGTGTTGGAGGGCATGGCTGTCATGCGCAAAAAAGCGGGCCTCGAAGCCCGCTTTCAATTCATCTTCGTGCCGGTTCTTCAGGCTCGGGCGGCGGCTCTGCGGCGGTCGTGCACCGGCTGATAGGCGAGCCGGGCATGGTAATTGCAATAAGGTGAGGAATCCGGGGAGTCGCAGCCGCAGAAGTGGAAGTCTTCCTTGAGCGGATCGCCGACGGGCCATTTGCAGGTGCGCTCGGTGAGTTCCGTCAGTGCCAGGCGGCGGGAAATCGGCACCACGACATTGCCGGCCGGCACGTATTCCATTTCCTGGAAGGAGTCGACCTCGATCTCCTCCTTCATGACGGTCGCGCCGACAGCACGGGCGACGGTCCGGGTCGTAACCCGGGAGGCGTAGTTCGGAGCCCTTGGGGCAGACGTCGTGCGCTTGGTGGTGCTGCGACCGGTTGCCACGGTGCCGCCGGCCTTCGCCCGGCCCGGCAGGCTGAGGCGATGCACTTTGCCGATCACGGCATTGCGGCTCACGCCCCCCAATTGCGCAGCGATCTGGCTGGCGCTAAGGCCTTCCGACCACAATCTCTTGAGTTTCTCGACACGCTCGTCTGTCCAGTTCATGCCCGTTCTCCGCCGTTGAACGTTGCAGGCATGCAGAATCCTTCCACCTTTGCTGAGGACATCATTCCGCAGCACCCACTACATCTATGCTTGAGGTGACTAGTTCCGCCGCATGCAGTCTAGTAATTGACGATTAACCTAGTGTGAGGCTGACTCCGTGGCAAGAGTCGGAGGAATCTGCAGGAATCGATTTCGTGGTTTTCCCCAACTTGCTGTTCGGGAGAGTCATTTTTGTCACATCTGAAGGCGCCTGCCTGTTTCTTAGCCAAGGTCACGCAAAATACCGCGGTTTGTTGACATTCATAGCCTAAACATCGATAGTGCCACCGCCGCCCAGTGGGCGGCATTTTTGATTTTTTGGCCGGTTCCACGGCTTTTTGGATTGCCTAGAGGAGTGATGTCGCCATGGCTGAAGCCGCGCTTTTCGACACCTTTGCCCGGGCCCCGTTGCGTTTCGAGCGTGGCGAGGGTGTATGGCTCGTGACGGAAGGCGGGGAGCGATATCTCGACTTCGGATCGGGTGTCGCGGTCAACTCGCTTGGTCATGCCCATCCGCATCTCGTCGAAGCGCTGAAGGCGCAGGCCGAGAAGGTCTGGCACACCTCCAATCTCTATGAAGTGCCCGGGCAGGAGACGCTCTCGCGCCGCCTCGTCGGGAAATCCTTCGCGGATAAGGTGTTCTTCACGAATTCCGGTGCGGAGGCGCTGGAATGCGCCATCAAGACAGCCCGCCGTTATCAGTATGTGAAGGGTCATCCGGAGCGGTTCCATATCGTGACCTTCGAAGGCGCCTTCCACGGCCGCACGCTTGCGACCATCGCCGCAGGTGGTCAGGCGAAATATCTGGAAGGCTTCGGGCCCAAGGTCGAAGGGTTCGACCAGGTGCCTTTCGGCGATCTGGACGCGTTGAACGCGGTCATCACGGAAAAGACGGCTGCGATCCTGATCGAGCCCATCCAGGGCGAGGGCGGCATCCGTCCGGTTCCGAAGGAATTCTTGGCTGCGCTGCGCAAGATCTGCGACGACAAGGGCCTGCTCCTGGTTTTCGACGAAGTGCAGACGGGCGTCGGTCGCACCGGCAAACTCTTCGCCTACGAGTGGTCGGGCGTCACGCCGGATATCATGGCACTCGCCAAGGGCATCGGCGGCGGCTTCCCGCTCGGCGCCTGCCTCGCGACCGCGGATGCGGCGTCGGGGATGACGGCTGGTACCCATGGTACGACCTATGGCGGCAACCCGCTCGCCATGGCGGTCGGCAATGCCGTGCTGGATGTCATCCTTGCCGACGGTTTCCTGGAAAATGTGCGCGACGTATCGTTGATCTTCCGCCAGGGGCTTGCCGGCCTCAAGGATCGCTTCCCCGATGTCATCGAGGAAATCCGCGGCGAAGGTCTGCTCCTCGGTATCAAGGCGAAGGTGCCGGCGGGCGATCTCGTTGCGGCGATGCGCGGCGAACATATGCTGGGCGTTCCGGCCGGCGACAATGTGGTGCGCCTCCTGCCGCCGCTGACCGTTACCGTCGAGGAGGCCCGCGAGGGGCTTGCCCGTCTTGAAAAGGCGGCGGAAAAGCTTTCCTCCGCCGAACTGAAGAAATCAGCCTGAGGGGCAGAAGGGGGCGCCATTTGATGGTTCCCTCTCTATAGGGAACCGTAAGATGGCCGCACCGAAACATTTTCTCGATCTTTCCGCCATGTCCTCGGCGGATCTGAGGACGATCCTCGACGATGCCAAGACCCGCAAGCAGGCGACCAAGGCGGGTACGGCGGAAAAGCCGCTTGCCGGCAAGATGCTGGCGATGATCTTCGAAAAGCCTTCGACGCGCACCCGCGTTTCCTTCGATGTCGGCATGCGCCAGCTCGGCGGCGAGACGCTCTTTCTTTCCGGCACGGAAATGCAGCTCGGTCGCGCCGAGACGATCGGCGACACGGCAAAAGTCCTCTCCCGCTATGTCGATGCGATCATGATCCGCACCACCGATCATTCGCGCCTTATGGAGATGGCCGAACATGCGACCGTGCCGGTCATCAACGGCCTGACGGACGACACCCATCCCTGCCAGATCATGGCCGACCTGATGACCTTCGAGGAGCATCGTGGTCCGGTGAAGGGCAAGACCTTCGCCTGGACGGGCGACGGCAACAACGTCCTGCATTCTTTCGTGGAAGGCGCGGCCCGTTTCGGCTATCGCATGAATATGGCGGTGCCGATGGGTTCCGAACCGCATGACAAGTTCCTGAACTGGGCGCGCGACAATGGCGGCGATATCATGCTCTGCCACGATGCCGAACGCGCGGTCGCCGGCGCCGATCTCGTCGTCACGGACACCTGGGTTTCCATGAACCAGGAGCACAAGGCGCGGGGCCACAACATCTTCCAGCCCTACCAGGTCAACGGCGCGCTGATGAAACGGGCGGACAAGGACGCGCTCTTCATGCACTGCCTGCCCGCTCATCGCGGCGAGGAAGTCACCGACGAGGTGATCGATGGTCCGCAGTCGGTCGTTTTCGACGAGGCGGAAAACCGCCTGCATGCCCAGAAGTCCATTCTCGCCTGGTGCTTTGGCGCTGTCTGAGCCTCGTTGCGCGCAGTCTTGATTTTCAATGAAGCCGGTCCCATCTACCGGCTGTCAATCGCGCCGCGTTTTTAAGAAGCGGCGTTTCAACATACATCGTCACGTCTTTTCCTCCAGCCAGCGGTTCCGCTCGGGCTGGCGCTTGTGTAAGACTGTTGGCGCGAAGGAGTGAAGTCATGGCGGAAGCGACTGTGGTACTGAACGATCTCGATTTTGCCGGAGATGACCGCGTCGTTCCCTTCCAGGTGGAAGGCTTGGACGTACGTGGACGGGCGGTTCAGCTTGGGCCGTTGCTCAACGCCATTCTCGGCCGCCATGAATATCCGGCGCCGGTTGCGCGTTTGCTTGCCGAGGCGATCGTGCTGACCGCGCTGCTCGGCACCTCGTTGAAATTCGATGGCAAGTTCACCGTCCAGACCAAAGGCGACGGTCCGGTCGACTTGCTGGTCGCTGACTTTTCCACGCCCGATGCTCTGCGCGCCTATGCCCGCTATGACGAAGAGGCGCTTGCCGAGGCCATCGAGGAAGATCGGACCTCTCCGCCCGATCTCCTGGGCAACGGCGTACTTGCCTTCACCATCGATCAGGGCAGGGGCATGCAGCCCTATCAGGGCATCGTGCCGCTCGACGGTTCCTCGCTCGAGGAAATTGCCGACGTCTATTTCCGCCAGTCGGAGCAGATTCCGACCACGGTTCGTCTGGGTGTTGCCGAGCTTTTCGACCGTGATGCCGAGGGCAGGCCGCGCCACAACTGGCGGGCTGGCGGATTGGTCGCCCAGTTCCTGCCGCAGGCGCCGGAACGCATGCGCCAGCCGGACCTGCATGGCGGTGACGGCGACGAGCGCGAGCTCGATTTCACGGAGGACGATGCCTGGACGGAAGCGCGTACCTTGGTGGAGACGATCGACACGGACGAGCTGACGGACCCGCAGGTCCCGATCGAGCGGCTGCTGTTCCGGCTGTTCCACGAGCGCGGGGTGAGGGTCTACGAACCGCAGACCGTCTATGACCGCTGCAGTTGTTCGCGCGAGAAGATCAAGAGCGTGCTGAACGGCTTTACCGCCGAGGAGATCGAGGCGAGCCAGGAAGATGGCCATATCGCCGTCACCTGCGAGTTCTGCTCGACCACGTATCGCTACGAAGCGGCCGAATTCGCCGAGGCTTGAAGTCGAAGGCGGGAGTTTCCTCCCGCCTTTTTCGTCTCATGGCATCTTGCACTGGAAGTTGGTGCCGTCCTTGAGGTCGCCGCTGCCGGAATATTTTGCGACCTGCGGATAGGGGCAGAGCGGCCGTGTCATGGCAGGCTTGCCGTCCTTCACCTGAGCGGCCTGTATCACCTCCGGCGGCTTGCCGTTTTCCACCCAATCCATCAGCGGCGTAAAGGCGTCAAAGACGTCCGTGCCGTAGCCCATGCTACAGTGGTACATGCCGGGTACCATGAAGAGGCGGTAGAATTCCGCAGTCCGCTCGGCGCCCATCTGCTTGCGGACGGATTCGTAGTAATTGACGCCCATCATCGGGTTGAGCGCCGGGTCGGACCAGCCGAAATAGGTGATCATCCGCCCGCCGCGCTTTTCGAATTCGCTGAGGTCGGGATTGGTCGCATCGACGATCTCCCGGATCATGCCGATCTTCGGATATTCCGTGTCGAAGTCGAAGGTCTTCCAGTCGATCGCCTTGCCGGAGGCGGGCAGCATGGCCATGTTTTTTACGAAGGTTTCTCCATAGGCGAGCTGCCGGCTCGGGCCCTCTTCGGAGACCATCCACATGTCCCAGCCGCTGGTGCCGGAGGCATCGACGCCCTCGGTTCCGTGTTGCACGCCGGGAAATATCGTCTCGCCCTTGATCCTCACGCCGCCGGCCAATGTCTTCAGCGTTTCCACCTGCGCATTGGTGAAGCAGTCGGAACCACCGGCCTCGCAGGTCTTCAGGTCCTTGGCAGGATCGAAATTGCATTGACGCGGGTCGGCGATCAGCCCGTCCTCGGCGCCGTCTATCCCATCGCATTTGTCCATCACGGCCTTGGCCAGCACGGGAAGCTGCGCCTTGCTGATCGGCGCCTTGATGAGCGCCCGGGCGTTCCAGACACCCCATATCTGCGTGTTGGTGAGGTCGAGGACGGGCGCACCGGCCAGGATGCCGTCGAAATCGCCGGGATAACGCTGCGCGGAAATCAGCCCCTGGCGCCCGCCTGTCGAGCAGCCATCCCAGTAGGAGAAGGAAGGGTGCCGGTCGTAATAGCGTGCGGCGATCGCCTTCGCCGTCTCGACCGTCACATGCACGGCACGTGAACCGTAGTCGATCAGGAGATCGAGATCCTGAGCGAAATCGCCGAGCTTGTAGGTGGCTGCGTCATGTCCGGTATTCTGCTGGACTGTCAGGAAACCTCGCGAAAGTTCGGCATCGCGCGTGGCGATGCGTGATGGCGCGGCGAGATTCTCGCCCGCATAACCGCCATTGCCGAACATGTAGAGCCGCCGGTTCCAGTTGTCGGGCAGGGTGATCTCGAAGCGGATCTGCGGTCGGATATATCCGGTCACCTGGCAATGGCCCGGCAGGGTGCCGGCCATTGCCACATGCGTGGCCTTCAGCATGGTTACGTCGGCGAGGGATTGGCCGTTCAGCATCCCGCAGGCGATCTGCGGCGAGACGGTGGCGGCCGAAAAATCCGGCCTGTCCTTCATGTCGATGAAGCTGCTCTTGTTCTGCGCCAGCGCGGGTGTGAAGGCCGCCAACGTCAGAAGGGCGCAGGACGCCAGCAGAAGAGGACGTGTCATCAAGGCTCCTCCCAAAGACCGTTTTGACGGCCTGAGAATGCCGGAGGAGGAAAGGAGCAACAAATAGAAAAAACGGCACAACCCATAACCTCGGGGTTGTCGCCGCGGCTGCGGGTTCAGTTGAGTACGCGCAGGAGGCCGGGCGAATCCAGAGAGAAGGCGGGGATGGTCACTTCGAAGGTTTCGCCCTCGTCTGTCTGCATGTCGTAGTGGCCGAACATCATGCCGGACGGCGTGTCGAGCGGGCAGCCCGAGGAATATTCGTAGGAATCGCCGGGTTTCAGCCGTGGCTGTTCGCCCACCACGCCGGGACCGTCGACCTCGTCCACCACACCGTTCTGATCGGTGATGTGCCAGTAACGATGGACCAGCCTCACGGAAATCGGCGAATGATTCTCGATGACGATGCGGTAACCCCAGACGTAGCGGCTTTCCTCCGGATTGGATTGCTCCTCCAGGTAGTAGGGTTCGACAGCGACTTCGATATCTCGTGTCCGGGCGCGATACATGCGGCACCTCAACAATGCTCACTTGCGTTTCTGATTTCGAAGTTCGTCATACTTCGCAGCAACTTTGGAGCGAACTTCCGAATCCAAAGAACATGAGCAGCTTTATAATTCCAGCGTGGTTTCGGATTGGAAGTTCGCCGCAGCGCTTGCCGCGAACAATACTGCGAATTTCAATCCACCACACTGGCCGATATTGTACAGGGCTGCTGAAACGTCAAGAATTCTCACGGTTTGAACAACGGAGTGTGAGCGTTTCTTGAAATTAGGGATAACTGATATGGTGAATCCGGCAGAACCGGATTCACCATGCCGGATTGTTAGGCCGTAACTTCGGAAAGCGCCTTCGCGAAATCCTCGAGCAGGTCCTCGGTGTCTTCGATGCCAGCGGAAAAGCGTACGGTGCCGGGCGAAATGCCGAGCTCCGCACGGGCCTCGTCCGTCAGGTTCTTGTGCGTCGTCGTGGCCGGATGGGTAATGAGGCTCTTGGAATCGCCCAGATTGTTGGAAATTCTGACGATCTCCAACGCGTTCTGAAGTTTGAAGGCGGCTTCCTTGCCGCCCTTCAGTTCGAAGGCGACGAGCGTCGAGCCGCCCGTCATCTGGCTGGCGATGATATCGGCCTGCGGATGGTCCTTGCGGCCCGGATAGATGACCTGCGCCACCTGGCTCTGCTCGGCCAGGAAATCGGCGATCTTCGAGGCGCTCTCCGTCTGCTGCTTGACGCGCAACGGCAGGGTCTCGATCCCCTTCAAAAGCGTCCAGGCGTTGAACGGCGACATGGCCGGGCCGGTATGGCGGAAATAGTCGTGCAGGTTCTCGTCGATCCAGGCCTTGTCGGACAGCACAACGCCACCGAGGCAGCGGCCCTGGCCGTCGATATGCTTGGTTGCCGAATAGACGACGATATGCGCGCCGAGCTCCAGCGGCTTCTGGAAGAGCGGGGTTGCAAAGACGTTGTCGACCACCACTTTCGCGCCGATCTGGTTGGCAAGCCTGGCGACGCCGGCGATATCGACCACTTCCAGTGTGGGGTTGGTCGGGCTTTCCAAGAAGAAGACCTTGGTCTTCGGAGTGATCGCCTTTTCCCAGTTTTCGAGATGGCGGCCGTCGACCAGCGTGCAGTCGATCCCGTATTTCGGAGCGAGTGTCTCGACCACCCAGCGGCAGGAGCCGAAGAGGGCGCGTGCCGCGACGATATGGTCGCCGGCCTTCAGCTGGCAGAGGATTGCAGCGGTGACGGCGGCCATGCCGGAGGCGGTGGCGCGCGCGTCTTCCGCACCTTCCAGCATGCACATGCGCTTCTCGAACATATCGTTGGTGGGGCTTCCGTAGCGTGCATAGATGAAGCCGTCCGTCTCGCCCTTGAAGCGGGCCTCGGCGGCTTCCGACGTATCGTAGACGAAGCCCTGGGTCAGGAAGATCGCTTCCGAGGTTTCGCCATATTGCGAGCGCAACGTGCCGCCGTGAACGAGCTGGGTTGCCGGGCGCCATGTCTTGGTCATGTTAGTTCCCACCTTCAACAACAAAAAAACCGGCCGCAAAAGCAGACCGGTTTGGCACCCGGTCTTTTTAGCCACTTATTTAACGTGGCTGCAAGCCGACCGGCCAAATCACCACGGGATAAAGCTGCCATACGCCCGCTGCCTTCTTGCGTCAATGGTCTCGATTTGGTTTTGTCACCTGAAATACGGAAGAGACATGATGGCTCGCGAAACAGGCATTCTGGCGGACCGCGCGATTGCGGCGCTTTTCAAAAGTGGACGGCTCACCTCCGAGCGAGAGCTTGACGTCGATCAGATCCAGCCCGCAAGTCTCGACCTGCGCCTGGGCACGAAAGCCTTCCGCGTCCGCGCGAGCTTCATGCCTGGCCCCACGCACCTCGTATCCGACAAGCTCGACCGTCTGAAACTGCATGTGATCGATCTTTCGGAAGGCGCGGTGCTTGAAACCGGCTGCGTCTATATCGTGCCGCTGATGGAAAGGCTCGACCTGCCGGCCAGCATGTCGGCCTCGGCTAACCCGAAGAGCTCGACCGGCCGGCTGGACATTTTTACCCGCGTCATCACCGACTACGCGCAGGAATTCGACAAGATCCCGGCCGGTTATTCCGGCCCGCTCTATCTCGAAATCTCGCCGCGCACCTTCCCGATCGTCGTGCGCCGCGGCTCGCGCCTGTCGCAGATCCGCTTCCGGGTGGGGAATGCCCTGCTCGGCGAGCCGGAGCTACTGCAACTCCACAATGACCAGATTCTCGTCGCCGCCACCAAGCCGAACGTTTCGGGCGGCGGCATCGCGCTGTCGATCGATCTCACTGGCGACAAAGAGGGGCTGATCGGTTATCGCGGCAAGCACCACACGGCGGTGGTCGATGTCGACAAGAAAGCCCAGCACGACATCTTCGATTTCTGGGAGCCGCTCTATAGCCGCGGTCGCACCGAACTGATCCTCGATCCGGATGAATTCTACATCCTCGTCTCGCGAGAGGCCGTGCATGTGCCGCCGCTCTATGCAGCCGAGATGACACCCTTCGACCCGCTGGTCGGCGAATTTCGCGTCCATTATGCCGGCTTCTTCGATCCGGGCTTCGGCCATGAAGCCGCAGGCGGCCGCGGCAGCCGGGCGGTGCTCGAAGTGCGCAGCCATGAAGTGCCCTTCATCCTGGAGGATGGCCAGATCGTCGGACGCCTCGTCTACGAGCATATGCAGGAAAAGCCGGAAGGGCTTTACGGGACGGGTGTCGGTTCGAACTATCAGGCACAAGGCCTGAAGCTCTCCAAACATTTTCGTACATGATCGAAAGCGGGAACGCTTGACACGCAGCCCCATCTGTTGAAAGTCTCAACCCGCAAGCGGGTGTAGCTCAATGGTAGAGCAGCAGCTTCCCAAGCTGAATACGAGGGTTCGATTCCCTTCACCCGCTCCACCTTGATCCTCAGGCACTTCCGGCGAATTCTTGGTTTCAGAACAGACCGTGGTTTTACAGACAGTTTTACACCTGCCTGTTCATCCCTCGTTCTTTTTCGCCTCGCCGGCACGGCGCTGGCGGGCATCGTTGATCTGCCGAATCGCCTCACGCGTCGCCGCTCCACGGGCGACGTAGCGCTTGATGATCTTCTCGACGTATTCCTCTTCCCAGCCCATGATTTCCGCGATCACGCGGATAGACAGGCCGGCGATGTAGAACTTCGTCGCAGCGGTGCCGCGCAAGTCGTGGAAGTGCAGATCCCGTTCCTGCATGTTGGCCTCGACCTTCGCCGTCCAGAAGGAACTTGCGAGACCGTCACTGGTCCATGGCTTCTTGCGGCTGTTCGTCAGGATGACCGGCGATCGCTTCGGGATCCGGCTCAGCAAACTCCGGAGATCATCATACAGCGGAACGACGGCTTCCCGCCTATGCTTGCTCTTCCCCGTCGTGATGATGATCGCGTCTTCGCCGACGTGCGACCACGAAAGGCGCACGAGATCGCCGACACGCAAGCCGGTGTGAGCGGCCAAGTCGACGGCGAAACAGACTTCATCGGAGGCGATCGCCTTGATCTGGGCTATATCGTCATCGGTCCAAACGATCTCGGCGCGGGAGCTGGTGTAGAGGTGCTTGATGCCCTCGCAGGGGTTGGAGGCGATCTTTCCCAAGGGATCGACCGCATGCGAAAGAATGCGGGACAGGACCTGCATGCCGAGGTCGGCCGTGCGAGGCGTCTCGGCGTACTGGTTTCGCCAGCGCCGGATGGATGGCCTGATCTTCTCATGGTGATTGAATGTCGCTGTCCGCATTTGGCCGAAATGCGCGGAGATCCTGTCGAGCCAAGGCGACCAGACGCGCCTGGTGGAATCGGAAAGTTTCGGGAATTCCGTCTTCTTGTAATGGTTGATGACGGATTGGAGTTTTGTGTCATCGACTGCGTGCCGGCTTTCGATGGCTTCGTTATAGGACGCCATGAAACCGGCCGTGCCGGGGACGCCTTCCAACCGCGGCCCACCTCGCCAAGCATAATAATAGACGAAGATGCGGCCGTTCTTCCTGATCTTGACGGTGTGGATGCCTTTTAGCTCGACTTGGACCACCTGTCCTCATTCTCCCTGATTTCGCGATCGATATCGTCCTCTTCGGACGCCTTCAGGGGGACAAAATGCCACCGCATGCCGCCGTCCGGCAAGGTGTCCAGCGCGCACGGCGTTAGACCGCTCTCCTTGAGAGCGGCGAGCGTCGTCTTGATATCGGTGGCGCGGATGCCGGCGCGGCGTGCCATCACTTCGCCCTCCTCTCCTCGTCGATCGCGTGCTTCACAAAAGCCTGGTAATTGTCCATGACCGTTGTGCGGGTCTGTTTCTTCACCATGCCCATGCCTTCGGTTTTGAACGCTTGGATATTGACCAGCGCCAGAGCTGTGCCCGTCGCTGCCCAGAGGCAGACCAACATTTCGGTCGGATCGATCTCGAAACGTTCCTCGCCGCGGTTGAGCCCTTCAATCATGGCGGTGGAGACGAGTTGGTAGAGGTAGATCACCGCCTTGTCGCTGGCCGACAGGCCTTCCAGCGATTCCGAAAAATCGACGATTTCCTTGAATTGCGCATAACCTTCGGCGAAATCGCCCTCCAGCAGCGCGGCCAGCTTGCGTGGCAGGCCCTCGTCAAAATCCATGGCGCACCTCCGGGAATGCATCGTGGGTCACGCCATCGATCGTGCGGCCCGAGAGGTTCCTGCCGACGCGCCGCACGGTGGCGCCGTCTTCAAACGTGAAATGCGCGCCCGGCCCGGCGACTTCCGAAACGGAAACCCATTCGCCGTTCTGCTTGTGATGGAACGGAACGCCGGCAGCCGCGCACTGATCCCGCAACGATCTGAACCAATCCGGGTGCGTCGGCCGGGCCTTGTGGCCGCCCTGGTCGGTCTCACCGCCGGTGATCACCCAATGCGGCATCAGGTGCGGCGGTATGACGATTTGGCCAAGCAGAGGTTCGCAGGATACGAACGAGAACGCTGCGGGCAGGGCGCGAAACGCCCGATCGAGCGCCGGCAGGTTGATATCCGCCCGCTGCTGGTCCTCTATCGTGGCGCCGATGGCCGCGTTCGTCGGCAGATATCCGACTTCTGCAACAAGCTTGATGATGTTCTGGGGACGTTTCGTCAGCAGGAGATAGACGAGGTTTGGAGTACGGCGCATGACCTCGAATGCGTCGGCGCGCCAATGTGTATTTATCTGGTTGTCGAAGATGTCGGCAAGCGATGCACAGAAGACGAAGGGTCGGTCGCCGTCGCACTCAGCCTGCCGCTGCCAGCGATACGGGAGCTTCCAGTAGCCCGGCGACGTCAGCACCCTTTCGGCGTGCGGTCCCCACTTCACCTTGCCATAACGCTTGTCCATCAGCGCTTCGGCATAACAGCCGTCGCAGGCCGGCGAGACCTTTGTGCATCCCATCCAGGGGTTCCAGGTGTGGCGCGTCCATGAGATCGGGGAGTTTTCAGCCATCACGCGGCCTCCGTCGTTTCCGGCGCGAGGCCGCATTGTGTTGCGTTGTGGATGAAGAGCCGGCGGTTCTGGTCCATGACGACGTAGCGGATCGGGCCACCCTCGCCCTTCGGGAAGCTCAAAAGCAGATGGCCGTCGTATTGGTAATCGCCGCCAGTTACCGTCACGGGGCGGTCGATCCATTCAAGGCCGGCGATTGCGTGCGTGGCGAGCTCGTCGAGCATGAAGGTTTGCGGGCGGTTGCCCGTCAGGCCGGACGCTTCGACCGGCTCGCAAGGGGCGTGCTTGCCGCCGCGGAAGATATATTCCCGCCACGGCGTCCAGCACCATTGTCCGTCGCGGTGCTTCAGGAAGGCCCACGGCTGTCGGTTCTTGCCGGTCCAGACCAGGGTGATGATCCGGCGGCCGTTGGTCAGCAATTCGCCTGTCTCGCCCTCGTCGCGCTCGAAACCAGCACCGGCATACCTGCCGATGACGCGATGGATATGCGTTGCCGGCCGATAATGCAGGCGGAAGGCGCGGACAAGCTGGCGGCTGATTTCATAGTGACCGAATAAGGCGCGGGTCGCGACCTCCTCGACATAGGATGTCAGGGGGAAGGTCCAGAAATCCCACGGGTGATCGTGGCAATCCGGATCTGCATCGCCGCGATGGAAGATGTGCAGGCGCAAGCGCCCGAACCAGATGCGGGTGAGATAGGGCGTCGAATGCTCGCCCTCGACGCCGTAGATCGTGTTCCAGCCGAAAAAGCGGTCAGACATGGCGGGTCTCCTGCAGGGCTGCGATGTGCATGGAGATGCGCGGGAGCGAGATCGGCATCACGTAGCTGCCGCCGGAACGGTCGGCGACGCGGCGCGGCAGGACGATGCGGATTTCATCGGCCTGTAGACGGCTGTAGCGCGCCTCGTTCAGCCACTGCTGCTTGCGGTACGAAATGAAGTTCGCGACCGCATGGGCATTGTTGCCGCCGTAGCGCAGGGCGATCGCGTTTGGCGGTTCGCCTGCGAGATAGGCCTCGCGAACGGCTTCCTCGTCGAATTCGAATTCCTTCAGCTTCTTTTCCACGCGATAGGTCTGTTTGCCCATGGCATCCTCCAAAGGTCCGTTTGGGATGCCGGCGCGCGGGAGGAGCGCCGGACACCGAAGCGGTCCTCGGGTCAGGCCCGAGGATGACGATCAGGCGGACATTTCCGGGGCGCCCTGGTAGGCCGGCAGGCCCGTGGCGCTCTCAGCGCGGGCGAGGTCGCGCATCACCTGTTCGGTGATGTACTGATCCGGGCGATAGAGCTGATAGAACCAGGTGATGCCTTCCTTGGCGCGATAGCGCAGCCGCACGGGTACGCGGGTGGCTTCGCCCTGGAAGAAGGGCGGCAACTGGATGATGAACAGCGACGGAATGATGAGCTTGTCACCCTTCATGTCGCGGTGTTCTTCCTCGAAACTGATCTCGCCCTCGCCGCTCGACAGGGTGACGATATTCGAGACGCGCGTCTGAGCATGGATCTTCAGGCCGCGCGACAAAAGCTGCAGCTCGTTCGGATAGCCCATCTTGCCGCCGAGCTTGCCCTCCCAATAGGTGATCTCGTCCTCGTGCGGCGCGGCGAGCTCGCCAATCCGGTCCTCGATGAACTCGGCAAACTCGACCTGGTTCATTGCCTTCTTGTTGCAGCCGACCCACGCCTGCCATTCCTCGGAAAGCGGGAAGGCGTATTCGATGCGATGCCTGCCGTTGTCGGGGGCTCCGAGCGTGGTGAAGCTGCCGCCGCCATCAACCTCGTTTTCGATGTTCATCTGGTGATAGTCGATGATGGACACGAAACGCGGCTGTTTCCAGTTGGTGTCCGCGAAGATGACCGAATGCTCGGTCTTGTGGCGCTCGGTGAGATCGATGAAGCTTTCGAGCGTGGTGACGCGCGCAACGCCCTTCTTGTGTTCCGGCGTGACTCGCCAGTCATCGAACAGCGACTTGATGCCGGTAGCCTCGCCGCTCTTCGGGTCGAGCAGGACGGGAATGGAGGTCGGAATGCCCTTCGCTCCGGACGGGGCGGAAATGGTCGTCACGGCCAAGCTCTTTTCGCGGGCGAGCTCGGCGACGGCGCCGATGGCAGAATTGGACAGTTGATCCATGGTCTAAATTCTCCAGATTGTTCCTCGGGTCAGGCCCGTGGATGACGAGGGTTGAGGGGGAGGGTCAGGACGGTCGGGTGATGCCCGGCCGGTTGTGGTCGATCTCGTAGGGACCGCCGATCATGTCCATCTGCTGGGGGTGCTCGGTGGAAATGTTGCCGTCGTCGAGAACGAAATAGACCGTCGAGCGGCGCGGCAGTTTCGGCAGCTTGACGGGGGGGATTTCGGCATTGAACTCGATCGTGTCGCCTGCCGCCGTCAGCTTCAATTCCAGCTTGACGGTGGCGGAAAACTTGCGGTTCGGCTGGGCCGCGACCAGTTCGGTAAGTGCCTTCTGGGTATTGTGCAGGGTGTCGGAAAACTCCCTGTTGAGATCGCCCCTTTCGAGAAGGCCGATCAGCACTTTCGCATCGCGTATGATCTTCATGGGTCAGGTCCCCGTTCAAACGAATGCCTGCCGCCCATCACAGGCGGCAGGCGATGGCGAAGCAGAGCCAGAAGACGATCAGGCTCAGAAGGGTGAATTCGACCGCGCGCAACCGCCAGAAATGGACGGTCGCGAGGATGTCGAGCAGATCGGGATCGGCGTGGCGCTCACTCCGGCCGGCCGTTGCAAAAGGCTGGATCGTGACGGCGCGGGCGTTCATGCCGCAGCCTGTCCGGCCTCGCGGATGCGGGCCGCTACCTTCGGGGCGTGCGCTGCGATTTCTTCCTGGGTGAAACCGGCGCGGATCAGGTCGGCGTCGGTCATGGCACCGCGTTCGCGGTAAAGATCGAACATCTCGGTTTCGATGTTGCGGGCGTTGGTCTTCAGAATACGGCTCACGGCTCTCTCCTTGGTTGGGTTTTCCCGCTCGACCGGCGCGCCCATGGGGGTAGCAGGCGCGCCGGCCTCTCTCGGCGGGGGATAGCCGGCAAGGGGGTCGTTGCCGGACAAGGAGAGACGATAATGCGGTATTTATCCCGCGTCAACAGAAATACGGTATATATACCGCATGTTTCCTGCTTCGTTCCCGATTGGCATTTTGCGGGATAAGCGCCGCGTCGGCTTCTGATTCGGCAAGCGCCCATCCAAAACGCGACGCGCCCGGCTCCGATCAGGGCCAGGCGCGTAGGTGGAAAGGCAGGTGACGGGCGATTTACATCCGGACGATGGTCATGATGACCCGGCCGAAGATTTCCGGAATATTGTCGTTGTCGGGAAAGATCGGCTCGTGTGCCGGATTGGTCGAAACCGGTTCGAAGCGCGTCGGGCTCTGGCGATAACGCTTGTAGGTGGCGCCGCCATGGCCGTCCAGAACGATATAGCAGGCGTTCTGGACAAGGCGCTTGTCTTTGCGGTTGACGATGATGACCGAGCCTTCCGGCGAGATGCGGTCCATCGAATCCCCGATGATATCGAGCGCATAGAACTCGCCGTCGCCGAGGCCTGCCACCTCGACGCGCGGGGCGTCCGAGATGTCGACGACCGGATCGGCCGTGCCGAAGGCACCGGCATTCACCCAGGAGATTTTCGGGACGCTCTGGTTCGCTTCCGTCTCAATGCCGAAGGCCAGATATTCCGGCGTCGTCTCCAGGACGGGAGCAATCTGGATCAGGCTGTCTATGCGCGGCAACGCATCCTTCGCCCGCCAGCCACGCACGAGATCGGGCTTGTTGGCTGCAAGCATGCCGGCTCTGCGTTCGCTTATCCCGACCTTTTTCAGTCGTTCTTCGACGCGCTCAAGGATTTGACTTTTCAAAAGATTTGCCATGTGCGGTATTATTGCCGCAATCGAGGCTTCCGGCGAGCGGGACATGTCCCGTTGACATGTGCGGTATTTATCCCGCATTATGACTGGCATGACGCTGATTTCCTCGTTCTTGCTACTTGCCGAAACCTATTGCCGCGCCGCCGGTATCGCGGAGGCGACGCTGTCGTCTCGGATGTTCCGTGACGGCAAGCGGATCGGTCAGATTCGTGAAGGGTCGGATATCGGCGTGCGTCGACTGGATGTCGCGGTGCAGTGGCTTTCCGACAACTGGCCCGAAGGTTTCGACTGGCCGGCAGGCGTTGTTCGCCCCGCGTCGTCGACGAAGATCGCGGAGGCCGCTGAATGACGCGCCTTCGCACCCCATACGGCGGCGGCCTCCTCTCCTCCCGGTCTGCCGCCGTGCATCGCGCGATGCGCTTTTCCTCCCTGGCATGCGCGAAACCTCGGGCGGGACAGACTTTGTCTTGCGGGCCGTCCCGCCCGTTTCCTTTCCTGCCTCTGGCATGTGGTCCCCCGTGATCTCGTAACGCCCCGACATTCGCACCTTGGAACTTCTTCCCGCCACGGGAAAACCCGGCCGGATTTCCCGGCGTCGGGCATGGATTTGTCTTGAGATTCTGACCTCTTGGGAGGCAACCACGATGGACGCATTTCTGATCCGCCTGAAGGCCGCGCAGTTCGATCTGATCGAAGCCTGCGGCGGTATCGACCGCGCCGGAGACAAGGCCGGATACGGCAAGAGCACGGTGGGCCGCTGGAACGATCGCTACGACCCAGCCCTGATGCCGCTCACCGCGATCGCCAAGCTGGAGGCCGATTGCGGCCAGCCTTTTGTCACCGAGGTCATGGCTTCAGTCACCGGGCGCCGGCTCACCGATCCGGAAGCCCGGCCGGACTGCAGCGCCGACATCCTCGTCGCCCATGCGCATGTCAGGGTGAGCGAAGCCTCGCTCGGGCTCACCGTGGCCGAAGCGATCGCCGACGGGCAGGTGACGCCTGCCGAGGCCGCGGAGATCGATCGCGAGGCGGCGGCGCTCGACCGCGCTACCGACACCCTGCGCGCCAAGATCGCATCCATCCGCGCCCGCCACGGCGAAAAGTCCGGCCTCAAGATCGTCGGAGGCGACGCGCCATGACCACGCGGACCATGGAGCCGATCGGCGGCGCCGCAATCGCCTTCCTGCGCCGCGTCTCGATCGAGGGAGAGGGCAGCCTCTATGCGGAAAGCCGGGCCGAAGAGCAGCGTGCCGGCACCTGCGTGAAACGCGGTTACCTGAAGCGCGACCAGATGGATGCGGCGCTGTTCCACATCACGGGCGAGGGCCGGGCCTATCTCGCAAAGCTTGCGAGGGCGCACTGATGGGTTACCACGTGCCAAAACCGTTCACGGTTCCCGGCCCGCGTGCCCTGGCGATCGTCCGCTCGGCGGTCGAGACCGGCTCGTTCGACGACGGCAAGAAGCAGCCAGAACGTACCGCGGCTGCGAAATGCAACGCTTACGGCTACCTCGACCGGGACCGGAAACAGGCGTCCCTCTGGTATCCGACCGACAAGGCCCGGCAGATGCTGGAATGGCTGGATGGTCCTCGGGTCAAGCCCGAGGATGACGAGGGCGCGGCCGTATCTGTTCCGGCGGTTGCGGCTGATCATGCCGTGGCGGAACGAATTGATGCATCCGGCCTCGTCGCCACGGTGGAGCGGGCGCGCGCGCTGCTCGACGAGGGCGACGTGATCCGGGCGCGGATCGTTGCGGCCGGCGCCTATGCGCAGGCGAAGACGGAAGCGACCTTCGCGGAAAAATTCGGCGCGACGGAAGCGCTTTGTGCCAAGGCCCGCCGCCTGCAGGGCGACGCGCTGCTGATCGAAGCCCGCGCCAAGATGGCGATCGCCGCCGAGTGGGATGCAGCGCAGGCGGCGGGGCTCGTCTCCAAGGGGGGCAGACCGAAAGCCGTTTCCGAGGGGAACGGGTTAACCCACGACGACACCGGCCTTTCGCGCAAGGAAATCCTTGAGGCGCGGCGCATGGCGGATGCCGAGCGCGGTGCTCCGGGTATCGTCGAGCGTGCGATTGCGGCCCGCATCGCGGCGGGGCTGGAGCCAAGCAAGGCGAACCTTCGCGCCGCAATCGGGACCGCCTCCGCAACGAAGGAAGAGCGGGGCAAAAACCTTTACCAGACGCCGCCCGAGGCGATTCATACGCTGCTGGCGCTGGAGCGGTTCAAGCTGTGGATTCTGGAGCCGGCCTGCGGCAAGGGCGCGATTTCTCGCCATCTTGAGGCCGAAGGTTTCGGCGTCATTCTCTCGGATCTTGTCGATTACGGCACGGCCGATCAGGAAGGTGTGGTCCAGGATGTCTGCGATTTCCTACAGACCGAGCGCAACGAAGCCGAACCGGACATCATCACCAATCCGCCCTATGGCGAGGTGCTGAACGCCTTTGTCGCGCATGCGCTGCGGGTGCACCGGCCTCAGAAGATGGCGCTGCTGCTGAACCTCAACTTCCTCGCGGGGTTCGACGATCCCGACCGCAATTTCGCCATGGACGAAAGCCCGCCGGCGCGGATCCACGTCTTCAAGCGCCGGCTGCCGATGATGCACCGGGAAGGCTGGGACGGCAACGAAGCCTCCAGCCGCATGAACACCGCTTGGTTTGTGTGGGAAAAGCAGCCGGACGGCACCTATGGTAGCCAGACGGTGATCAGCCGCGTCGATTGGCAAGACCATCTGCCGGCAGACGCGGCGGAAAGCGAGGCGGCATGACGCTTCTTCGCTTTGTCTTTAGGGACAGGTACGGCATTGCCGACCTCTTGATCTGGTTCTTTGCGGTTGATCTCGCCCGGCAGGGTCACAATCTGGAATCCTTCCTCCTGTTCGTCGGGGGCGTTGTCCTCGGAAAGATCATTGCGGGCGCCTGCAAGGCGCGCAGCGAAGGCAGTGACGCATGAACGCGCTGCCACCGCTCACCGACCGCGAAAGGGAAAAACTGAAGCTCGACAAGCTGCGCGGCATTGCCGACCGGCTGACGGGCGACCAGTGGAACATGGAGGCCGACGAGGAAGGCATCCATCTCTTCGCGCTGCGCTCGACCGGCGAGGAAGTGAAGATCCTCACCATGCATCACGAGGCGTTGCCCGACGAACAGGAACTCGTCGCCGGTGCGCTCGATCACCTGTTTTTCTTCCTCGGCTTCGTGGGGCGCGCGGTCCAGCGGGTCAGGGAACTGCAGGCGCAACTCGACGGGCTCATCGGCAAGAAGCGGGCGGAGAACTTCGGATTTCAGGCAAAGCAACTCTGCGAAAACCGCAGGTTCTGGAACTTCCTCGAAAGCCGGGGGATCGAGGGACTGATCAATTCGCCGCTTTCCGCCGAAACGCGCATGAAAGGCATGCTCGGCATCTCCTCCAAGGCTGAGCTCAATTCCGACCAGGCGGCGCGCGGGCGCTTCCTGAAGCTTCGGGCCGATTTCTACCGCTGGCAACGGGAGGGCCGACGGTGACCATCGGTTCCCATCAGCGCACCGTCGGCAAGAGTCAGACGCATCTGACGCCGCCCTTCATCATCCACCGTCTCGGGCCATTCGACCTCGATCCGTGTGCTGCGCTCGGCCAGCCGTGGGCAACGGCAAAGCGGCATTTCACGATCGAAGATGATGGGCTTTCGCAGCCATGGGGGGGCAGGGTCTGGCTCAATCCTCCCTTCGATCGCTATCAGGTCGGCCGGTGGATCGGAAAGCTCGCCGAGCATGGAAACGGTATCTGCCTCGTGCACGCCCGCACCGAGGCCGACTGGTTCCGTCCGATCTGGGAGCGCGCGGACGCGATCCTGTTCCTGGCCGACCGGCTGCATTTCCATACGATCGACGGAAAACGCCAGCCCGCGAATTCCGGAGCGCCGATCGTGCTTGCCGCCTTCGGCGAAGCCAATGCGATGCAGCTCGCCGCGTGCGGCCTGCCGGGTTTTTTCGTGACCTCTACCAGCAGGGTCGGCGGACAGCAAAGCCTTCGGGAAATGGAGCTTGCACATGAGTGAGCGGACCTTTCCCGAACAGCGAATCGAGGCCGGTGGCGTCACCGCTGTCGCCTATCGCATCGAATGCTCATCCTGCGCGGCAGTGGGATTCTATCCGCAAAAGCGGATTGGCATACGCCGCCCGCTGCATTCGATCGCCGAACATTTTCGCGGAATGAAATGGAGCGTCGGCAGCGGTGCCCGTAAGGACCTCTGCCCCGAATGCGCCCGCCGCAGGAAGCCCAAAAAGGAGAAGGTTATGGCCGACATGACCGCTGCGGCAAAACCGCAGGCGGACAATCCGCGCGCGGAAAAGCCACGCGAGATGACCCGCGACGACCGCCGCATCATCAACGACAAGCTAGACGAGGTCTACGGCAAGGATTGCTACAAGTCTCCCTGGTGCGATGCGATGGTGGCGAAAGACCTCGGCGTGCCGCGCGACTGGGTTGCGCAAGTACGCGACCAGTTCTTCGGTCCGGAGGGATCGAACCCGCTGTTCGACGAGTATCTGACGGCGCGGGACGAGGTCGAGCGGCACTGGTGCGACGTGAAGGCGGCGCATGACGCGGTCATGAAGGCGCTGGACGAGTTCCGCCCGGCCTATCATGCCGCGCATCAATCGCTCGAATCCCTGCGCCTGCTCGGTCGCCGCATCGAACGGGAGCTGGGCCGGTGAGCGATCGTCTGTTGCGCCCCGATATTTCCGACTGCGCGACGCAACAGGAGACGGCCGCCTGGCTGCTTGCCTGCCCTCTGGCGACGCTGGTGACCGAGGAAGCCTTCATCCGACGCACCCTGCGGCTGAGCGGGTTTCGCGAGGGGCTTTCATACCTCGAAACCATGCTTTCCGTTCTCCGCGAGGACCGGCGCGAGGACGGCAATCTCATGAACTACATGGCATTCGCAACCGCCAACGGTCGCCTCTGGCGCGTGGCGGACGGCCTGCCGCCACGCTGAGAGGGAAACGGATGGGACAGCCTGTCGCATTTCAGGGCGCGAACATGGTGCTCAGGGCTCCGAAGGGCCAGGAGGAGACCGTGCAGGATCTTCACACATTCACGAACGGCCTCTGCTCGGTCTCGTGCTGGGAGCTTTCGGCGGAGGAGCTGGCGGAGGTAACCCGCACGGGGAGGATATTCCTCTCGGTCTTTTCCGGACGGACGCAACCGCCGGTCTTTCTCGGAAGCGAGAACACCGTGCGCGATGTCTGCGCCGATTATGGCGTCTGGAGGCGGTGATGCGTGTTCTGATCGGATGCGAGACTTCGGGCGTCGTCAGGCTCGCCTTTGCGAACCTCGGGCACGATGTCTGGTCCTGCGACCTCCTGCCGGCAGACGACGGCAGCAACCGGCATATCCGGTGTGATATCCGCGACATTCTGGACGATGGATGGGATTTGCTCGCCGTCATGCATCCGCCCTGCACGCGGCTCTGCAATTCGGGTGTGCGGTGGCTGAAGGTGCCGCCGCCGGGCCGCACGCGCGAAGAAATGTGGGCAGAACTGGACGAAGGCGCGGCGCTGTTTTCGGCTTGCTGGAACGCCCCGATCGAGCGCGTGGCGATCGAGAACCCCGTCATGCATCACTATGCGAAGGACCGAATCGTCAATTATCAGGCGCCGGCCCAGACCGTGCAGCCGTGGTGGTTCGGAAACGAAGCCTTCAAGGCGACATCGTTCTATCTTCGCAATCTCCCCTCCCTCGTCGCGACGAATCGGCTCACGCCGCCGAAATCCGGTACCGACGAACATAAGCGGTGGTCGCGCGTGCATCGTGCCACGCCCGGACCTGACCGCTGGAAAATCCGCTCCAGGACATATCCGGGCATTGCTGATGCGATGGCCGCGCAATGGGGCGGGCATGCGCTTGAGGTGGCCGCCTGATGTCTCACGAAGCGACCATGTGGGCGGTCAAGATCAGGGGGATTTCCTGCACGGAAGCCCGCGTGCTCTGGCATCTCGCCGACTGTCACAACCCGATCTACGGGTGCTATCCGAAGCAGGATTACCTTGCGGACGCCTGCGAGATCGACGAGCGTTCCGTGCGCCGCTCGCTGGCCTCCCTGCGCGACAAGGGATTGATCAACTGGACCGAGGCGCGTGAGGGAAAGAACCGCAAGGCCAATCGCTATAGCCTTGCTTTCGAGCCCGGGTTCCGCCGCGCCGAGCCTGCGGAAACACCCGAAAATCAACCGGACAATTTGTCCGGTTCAACCGCTGCGTCTACCGGACAGGATTGCACCATTGAACCGGACTCTGGTGGCGCTTTGAACCGGACTCCTGAGTCCTCAATAGAACCTGTAAGGGAACCAGTAATAGAACCCGTAAATTCGAGAGAGGGCGCGCGCGAGCCTGACGGGGAAGATCGGAAGGCGATTGAGCGGGCCTTCTGGAGGACGATCAAGGATTGGCCTGGTTTCGCTGGCATGCCGAAGGAACAGGCGAAGCGCGAATGGTTCAACCTGACGGCGGATGAGCGGGAGCGGGCCGAGCGACGCCGCGATGCCTGGTTCGCGATGCTGAAGGCGCAGCGCAAGAGCCATGTGCCGGCGCCGTCCACCTATTTCCGGGAAAAGCTCTTCGACGACGTGGCGGAACCGAAGCCGGAAGCGGCAGCTCCGCAGATGCACAACGCGATGAGCCGGCCGTGGATGGCCCTTCTCCTCTCGGAAGTCTCCAAGCCCATGGCGACCGCATGGCCGGCGCTCACCTCGTTCCAGCAGATGCAGATGCGCGACGCCGACAAGGCACGGGAAATCGAGCGCGAGCGGCGGGCGAAATACGGCTGGCCGAAGGCTGCGGCGATGGCGGCGGACATGAAACCGTCGCTGGTGCCGGTTCACCTCCTGCCGCTCTCGGAAGGATTTTCGGCTGTGCATCGGGACAGCGGGACCGCCGCACGCTGGCAGGCGATGTTCGAACGGCATGGCTGGCCCTGGCCTTCGACGAAATTCGACTGGCTCTACCTGCCGCCGGGTGAGCCGGAGGATGCGATGGCGGAATTCCAGATGCGACTGAACGAGGGCAAGGGCAATGACGATGCAGCGTAGGATCACGGGACGGAAGATCAATTACAGGCCGATGATCGAGGCGGAATTGTCGGCAGGCGAGCGCGAGCGCGTCTATTCGAGGCAGGACCGTGCTGCGCAGCAATTCGGCATGAAGGAAGCGATGCTGCAATCCGCGTCGGCCGATCTCGTCGACGCGATGCCCGAATCGGCCCGTTGGTTCTGCCTGCAGGTGTGGTCCGGACGCGAGTTTGCTGTGGAAAAGTCGCTTGCCGATGCGAAGGTGACGACGCTTGTACCAAGGGACAAGGGCCAGTTCAGGATCCGCAAGGGCGTTCGTGTCGACGCTCCGGATCGTCCGTATTTCCCCGGCTATATCCTGGTGCATTGCGTGCCGACGGCAGACGCATTCCTTGGCCTGAAGCAGGTGGAGCATGTGCTCGACATCGTCGGCGGCGACAGCGGTTACCATGTGGTGCGTGACGAGGATGTGGAGATTTTCAGGATGATAGGTGACGGAGAAGCGCCACGCATCGCAGCCGACAAGACCTTTGTCGACGGCGACAGGGCTGACATCGTGCTCGGTCCTTTCGCCGGGTTCATGTGCCTTGTCATTGCCGTCAAGTGGTGCAGGCAGCCGAGCGCAAGAGTAGCGATCGACTGCGGCGGCAAGGTTTTCGAGATCGAAAGCATGCCCCTTGTGTTTCTCAAGAAGCTGTGAGAGTCATTTGCACAGTGGACGCGTAGGAAAGACTCACCGTCATCATCGCCCGATGCTTGGTTCGGGCCAGACGATGCCGACAGGTGTCACGGAACAGGGCATCCTACCCCAGCCTTGACGGGCTCAACTGAGAGCCATCGATTCAAGGCCAGTGCGCAAGCCATGTCTGAACGAATGAGAAGGCGGCCGAATGGTCGCCTTTGTCGCATCAAGGGTATGAAGCGCGCGAAGCAGTTCAGGCCGGCAGGTGCTCCGACACGGCAAGAGCAGAAGCGTCAGGCGGACAGGTGGAGAGGCAGCGCCAGCGATCGCGGCTACACGTGGCGATGGTCCAAGGCCAGCAAGACGCATCTCTCTCGTTCGCCGATCTGCATAGGATGCGAGGCTGTCGGCCTCGTCGTGCCAGCCACTCTCGTCGATCACGTCGAGCCCCATGAAGGCGACCAGGTCAAGTTCTGGGACACGGGCATGTGGCAGTCGTCGTGCGACTGGCATCATAACAGCGTGAAGCAGCAGCTTGAGGCGATGTGGCGGGCCGGTCGCATACCCGTAATCGAGCTTTGGTTGAACAGCGAGACCGCAAAGCGCCTCACCATGGGCATGCTGCCCGGCCTCGGTGCCTGAGGCCGGGGGTGGGTCAAAAGTCCAGCCCACCCCCTTCCTGACCGGCGGCCTCACACAAAAAAAAGGGGCGCGTTATTTTTGACGGATAACTTTTTTTCTGGGACCGGTGAGAACTGACGATGGGACGGCGAAAGGATGACCCGCTGCTGCAGGCGGCAAAAGGGTTCCCCGGGCGCCGGAAAAAGGCGGTCGAGAAGGAAATCGAGCACGCTGCGGAGGCTGCCGCCGCCATGCAGGCGACGCCGGACGATCCGTTTCCGCTTCCGGAACTGTTCACCAAGGCGCCGACCTATTGGGCGCTGGCGATCAAAGTCTGGAAGGAACAGTCGGAAGTGCTCAGAGCAGCAGGCCGGCGCCGCCCAGGCTATCGCCACGCCCTTGCCCGCTACTGCATCTGGACGCAATTCTATGTTTCGGCAGCCGACCAGCTCCGGCGCGATCTTCCCAGAGGCGGGGCATCGATCAAGGTGAAGAAGGGCGACGGCGAAACCGTCATCCGGCAACATCCGAACATCGATTTCATGGCACGGTGCGAAACAGCGCTGCGCCTCCTCGATGCCGAGTTCGGTTTCACGCCGCTCCGCGACCAGGACATAGTCCGCGTCGAATCCTTCAACCGAGCGCAAGGCAAATTGCCTCTCGGCGGCACCCATCCCGACCAATCTCACAGATCGCCATCGCCCGGCGAGCCGACCGAAGACCCGATGGATCTCATGAATGGGGCAGACAGCCCACCGCCAGGCGTCCGACCAAACTGAGGAGGTGACCACGCCGGCACCGCTGCCGGCATGGCTCGCAGACGTGGCGGACGATCCGGCCTATGAGTGGGCACTGTCAGGTTGGAACCGTGCCGCGGCGGTGCCGGGGGCATGGTTCGACCATGCCAAGGCCGACAAGGTCGTTGCCGCATGGCCGCGCATCTTCCGGCTGACCAATGACCGGTTCAAGGGCATCCCGTTCCGGCTGGTCAAGTGGCAGGAAATCACGGTTCGCCTTCTGGTTGGCTGGAAAAAGCCGATCGAAGTCATCGATCCGGCCACGCACAAACCGGCGATCGAGCATGTCAGGGTTTTCCGTCGGCTCGATCTCTGGATCCCGCGCAAGAACGGGAAATCGGAATTCCTGGCAGCGCTCGCCGTCCTGTTCTTCGTGCTGGAGAAGATCCACGGCGCCGAGGCCTACGTCTTCGGCCGCAACGAGGATCAGGGCCGTGTTCCGTTCGGCAAGATGCAGGACATCATCCGCGAGGCGGATGGACTGATGGAGGATGCGAAGGGAAACGAGCGGATTTCCCTTCACGACAAGTCGATTTTCCTCAGGGAAACGACCTCGCTCTGCCAGCTCCTCACCGGAGCACCGGACGGAAAACACGGACGTTCGCCGACCGTCATCGTCGGCGACGAGATCCACGAATGGAAAACCCGCGATCTCGCCGACACGCTGCGGCAAGGAACGGGCGCCAGGCTGCAACCGATCGAGCTCTACGCCTCGACATCCGGTCGGAAGCAGAACCGTACCGGCTTCGAATGGTTCGAAGAGTCCATAGCGATCATGCGTGGCGAGATCGACGATCCCGCCACGCTGGTCCTCTTTTTCGGCATCGACGAGGATGACGACTGGACCGACGAAACGGTCTGGAGAAAGGCAAATCCAAGCCTCGGCCTGACACCGACACTCGATTACCTTCGTACCGAGTTCAAGAAAGCCAAGGGGCGGCCGGCACAGGAAGCAATCTTCCAGTGCTACCATCTCAATCGCTGGGTGGACCAGCTTTCCGGCTGGATACCGCGCACCAAATGGGCGGCCTGCACGATCGATGCGAAGTCCTGGCCGGCGCTCTGGAACCAACATAAGGGGCGAAAGGCGTTTCTCGCCTGCGACGTTTCTTCGACCAGAGACCTTACCGCGTTGGTCGTTGTCATTCCTCCGGATGATACCTGTGAACGTTGGGTGATCATCCCGCTCTTTTGGGTGCCGGAAGCAACGCTTGATGAGCGGGCGGAGCAGGATCGGCGAGTGGACTGGAAAAAGTGGGTATCCAGCGGTGCGTTACGCACCACGCCCGGCGATTCCGTCGACCAGTCCTTCGTGCAGGAAGCGATCAAGGATGCCTGCGCGCATTTCGACGTGCAGGCCTTCGGCTTCGACCCGTGGAACGCCCGCAAACTCGCGGGAGACTTGCAGCATGACGGCATGGACGCCGAATTGCAGGTGGAGATGCGACAGGGGCATCAGACGCTTTCGGGCCCGACCAAGGAACTGGAGCGCCTGGTATTCGCCGGCAAGGTCGAGCATGGCGGACACCCGGTTCTCGCGTGGATGTTCGGCCACTGCACGGTGCGCTTCGACGCAAACCTGAACTATGTGCCGGACAAGAAGAACTCACTCGACAAGATCGACGGCGCCGTAGCGTCCGTCATGGGAGTCGGGCTGGCGATGGGTGGCGAGGAAGACGGCATGGACGGCTACTTCAAAAGTCTGGCGGGGGCAGCGTGAACATTCTTCGCAAAATGGCGAGCCTCATCATTCGTCCTCTAACGCTTCGGCAGACGGATGTCTGGTATCCAGACGGTTTGAAGGGGGATTCCGGTGAGGTTGTCAGCGGAGAGACGGTGCTTGGCCTGTCAGCGGTCTGGGCGTGCGTCAATCTGCTGGCCGGGACGATCGGTAGTCTACCATTGATGGTTTACCGCACCAATGCGTCCGGAGAACGGGAAGTTGCCAAAGCGCACGCGCTGTACCGCATCCTTCATGATAGCCCGAACTATGACCAGACGGCCGTAGACTTCTGGGAGTTCCTCAGCGCCTCGCTGGAACTGTGGGGCAGTGCCTATGCGAAGATCGAGCGAAATGGTGACCGGGTAATTGCTCTTCGTCCGGTGACGCCAAGCCTAATGTCTGTACGACGGTTGCCGACCGGGACGCTGGAGTATAGGTGGACGCAAGATGGCAGATCATATGTCGAGACGGATAGCGGCGTGCTGCACATCCGCGGGTTCGGTGGCGACCCGCTTGGCGGCCTGTCCACTCTTCACTTCGGTCGAAATACGTTTGGTTTGGCGCGCGCCATCGACAGATCGGCGGGATCCACATTCAAGAACGGTCTACGCCCGACGTTCCAGATCATTTTCGAGAAGTGGCTAACTGCAGAGCAACGCGCTCTAGCCCAGTCGGAGTTGGCTGAAAAGTATCTCGGTGCGGTCAATTCCGGCCGTCCATATATCGCCGAAGGCGGCGCCAAGTTGGAAGCGCTATCGCTGAAGCCGGAAGATGCCCAAATGCTGCAATCGCGGAGCTTTTCCGTTGAGGAAATCTGCCGGTTCTTCGGCGTTCCTCCTTTCATGATCGGGCATACCGAAAAGTCGACGAGCTGGGGTACCGGTATTGAGCAACAAACGCTTGGATTTCAGAAGTTCACGTTGCGGCGTCGCCTCAAACGTATCGAGCAGGCGCTTGAAAAGCAGCTTCTCACGCCCTCCGATCGCGCAAACGGCATCACGATCGAATTCAACCTGGAAGGCCTGTTGCGGGCAGATAGCCAAGGTAGGGCGCGGTTTTACCAGGCCATGACCGGAATCGGCGCGATGACCATCAACGAGGTACGCGCGCTCGAAAACTTGCCAAGGGTCGACGGTGGCGACGTGCCGCGCATGCAGATGCAGAATGTGCCGATTGTCGAGATCGACCGTGACGCATTGCGGGAAATGATCGCCCAGAACGGGGATAGCTGAGATGAAGACCAAAGGTTTCGAGCTGCAAGTCAAAGACCTGTCGGAAGAGGGCATCTTCGAAGGTTACGGGTCTGTGTTCGGTGTCCGTGACAGCTACAACGAAAGCGTTGAGCCTGGGGCATTCGTGGCCAGCCTTGCAAAACATCGTCGTGAAGGGACAATGCCACTGATGCTGTGGCAGCATGATCCATGGACGCCCATCGGCGTCTGGGAAGAGCTTGCCGAAGACGGAAAGGGATTGTGGGTCAAAGGGCTCCTCCTGTCCGGCGTCCAGAAGTCCGACGAGGTTCGCATCATGTTAAAGAACAAGGCGATCCGCGGGCTCTCCATCGGATATCGAGAGGTCGACACCAAGCCAGCCGAAAACGGCGGCCCGCGCAAGTTGGTTGAAGTCGACCTGCTGGAGGTGTCGATCGTTTCATTCCCCGCCAATCGTCGGGCGAATGTGGAGACCGTCAAATCAGAGCGCATGGACGAATTCGCCCGCCGGCTGCGTGATGGCGACCCCATGCCCATCAAGGATTTCGAGGACATCCTGCGCGAGGCAGGGGTTCCGAAAAGCATGGCCGTTGCGATCGCCTCGCACGGCTATGCGAAGGCCATTCGGAGTGAATCCGAGGGCGAGAAGGCGAACGATCAGGCCCTGCGCTTCCTGCAGATGCTGAAGACAGACTGAAACCCTCAAACACTCCGGAAAGGTATTCCCATGAATAACCATCGCTTCATTGCGGCGGGTGGTATCGCTATGCTCGTGGCTGGCATGTGCTATTCCCGCTTCGCACCTCGCATTGTCTTTGAGCCGCCGAATGACCAGGGCGTCGACATCAATGCTCTCGCGACGCAGATCAAGACCGAGCACAAGCAGGCCGTCGATGCCGTCAAGGCGATCGCCGAAGAAGCACTCGGCAAGGCAAAGTCTGGCGAGGAACTGGCCTCCTCGCTCAAGGAAAAGGCCGACGAAGCTCTTGTGAAGATGAACGGCCTGACCGAGCAGATTGCCGAGATCGAGCAGAAGATGGCTCGCGGCAACAAGAGTGGCGAGGAAGGCGAAAAATCGCTTGGCGAGCAGTTCACCGAATCGGAAAGCTTCAAGGCTTTCCAGGACAGCAAGTTCTCCAAGAGCGCTCGCGGCGCCGACATGAAGGTGAAGGCCACACTGACCTCGCTGACGACCGACGCCGCGGGCTCAGTCGGCGATGCGATCCAGAACACTCGCTTGCCTGGTGTTATGCAGCTGCCCCAGCGCCGCATGACTGTTCGGGATCTACTCACGCCTGGCCGTATGGATGGCAACACGCTGGAGTATGTGAAGGAGACCGGTTTCACCAATAATGCCGCCCCTGTCGCTGAAGGCGCGGCAAAGCCATCATCGGACATCAAACTGGACCTGGTTACCACGTCGGCAAAGGTGATTGCCCACTGGATGAAGGCGTCCAAGCAGGTCCTGGATGACATCAGCCAGCTCCGATCGATGATCGATCAGCGCCTACTCTACGGTCTCGCCTATGTCGAAGAGCAGCAACTACTCAACGGCGACGGTACCGGCCAGAACCTGCACGGTATCATCCCGCAAGCCACCGCCTATGCGGCGCCGATCACTTTGACGAGCCCGACGAGCATCGATGTGATGCGTCTCGCGATGCTGCAGGCAGTGTTGGCGGAATACCCGGCGACTGGTCACGTGATGAACCCGATCGACTGGACGTGGATCGAGACCCTCAAAGACGGCGAGGGCCGCTATATCATCGGCAATCCGCAGGGCAGCATCACGCCGACGCTCTGGGGGCTCCCTGTCGTGCAGACGCAGGCCATGACGGTCGACAAGTTCCTGACCGGGGCTTTCCGTCTCGGCGCCCAGGTTTTTGACCGATGGGACGCTCGCATCGAAGCGGCTTACACCGAGGATGACTTCATCAAGAATCTGATCACCATCCTCGCGGAGGAGCGTCTCGCTTTGGCGGTCTACCGCCCCGAGGCCTTCATCTACGGCGACTTCGGCCGGGTGGCTTGATCGAGTTCGGCTCATCAAGGAGGGCGGGTCCGCTCGCCCTCTCTATGAACTGAAGGAGACTGAGATGAAAACCTATGACGTCATCCGCCAGCACTATGGCGACAGGCAGTACATGCCCGGCGAGACACGCGAGGCCAGCCCTTCCGACGTGAAGCATCTGGTTGACGCCGGCGTGCTCAAGGAAGCCAAGACCAAGGCCGAAACGGCTCCTGCCAATAAGGCCGAGAAGGCCGCACCGAAAAACAAGAGCGCATAACCTATGCACCGTCCCGTTCTGGTCACTCCTGCCGCCGGTTTGCCGGTCTCCGTCGAGGAGGCCATGCGGCAGTGCCGCATCACGATCGACGACGGCGACGATGTCGCCCTCGCCGAAGTGACGGCGCTGCTGGAGGGCTATATCGGCGCGGCGGTGAGTCATCTCGAAGGGTGGAATGGCACATTGGGCGGCGTGGTCGTTATCGGCGAGCAGGTCTGGAAACAGGAGTTCGACGCTTTCTCACAATGCCTTAGACTACCGCTGTCGCCCGTCGCCTCGATCGAAAGCGTCACTTGGCGGAATAGCGCAGGCCAAATCGCGACGATATCGTCTTCGGAATACGCGCTCAAGACCGATGCGGCCGGCGTCAGCGTCTGCCGCTTCCGGAATAGCTATAGTTTTCCGTCCGATCTTTATGAGATCGCCGCGATCGCCGTTACCTACAAGGCGGGTTACACGCCTCTGCCAAAGGATATTAAGCAGGCGATACTTCTGCTTGTGGGCGCCTGGTATGAAAATCGTGAGGAGACCGTGATCGGCGTTCCTGTTGCCTCTCTTCCTGTTTCTGCGGCGGTCGAGACACTGACTTTCCCGTATCGGCGGAATATCATCTGAGATGCGCGCGGGGAAGCTCGACAAGCGGTTGACGATCGTGCGGCTTACGGAGACCGGCCGCGACGGGGCGAACCAGCCGATTTATGGATGGTCCGATGTCGCAACCGTATGGGTGCAGGCGCGGCCGGTGCGCGGGGAAGAGCGGTTTCAGGCTCAGCAGCTCGCCGGTACCGAGGTCATGACCTTTCATATCCGCTATCGCGCCGATCTGAGTGTCAAGGATCGGGTCCGCTACAAGGGCAAGGAATGGGACATCACCGCCGTGCGCGAGATCGGGCGCGGCGTAGTGAGCGAATTCGATTGCCAGGCGAGGGCAGAGTGATGCGGCTGAAGGTCAGGGTCGAAGGGTTGAAGGAACTTGACAAGGCGCTCGGTGGATTGCCTCGGGCGACCGGCAAGAACGTGTCGCGCCGGGCATTGATGAAGGCGGGGCAGGTCATCGCCGACGCCGGCCGGGACAATGCGCCCGAAAAGGAAGGCCATTTGAAAGCGTCCTATGGTGTCGGAACGAAGCTTACGCGACGCCAGCGCCAGCAGCACCGCAAGGAAAGCCCGGTGGAAGTATTCGCAGGCCCGAACGATCCGGCGGCCGTGCAAACCGAGTTTGGCAATGAGCATCAGGCGGCCGAGCCGCACCTGCGGCCGGCTTGGGATGCGAAGCAGGGCGAAGCGCTGGAGATCGTCAAATCAGAGCTGACGACTGAGATCGAAAAGGCCGTCAGCCGGCAGGCCCGCAAGGCGGCACGGGAAGCGGCGCGGCTGGCAAGGGGCAGGTAATCCATGGAAGAGGCCGTCACGGCTCTGCTTACCGCCGATGCGCGGGTGCGATACCTCATGGGAGATCGCATCCATTGGGGGCGCCTGCCGCAGAAAGCGCAACCGGGAGCTTACGTGATCCTGCAGGTGATCAGCTCCCAGATCGATCACGTGAATTCCGGCCGCAGCGGTCTTGAGAGGGTGCGTTTGCAGGTCGATGGTTACGCTGATCGCTTCCTCACCGCCCGCGACTGTGCGGACGCGGCGACAGACATTCTCGAAAAATACCGGGGCAAGATCTCCGGCGTAACGTTCCAGGGCGGCTTGATCGAAAGCCGCCGCGATTTCCAGCCGGACGGCGCCGCCGGCAAGCAACTCTTCCGGCGCTCCACCGACATCTTCCTCTGGTACTCATCCTAAAGGATCACGATCATGCCTGATACCAAAGCCCGCATTGGTCACGGGATCACCTTCGAAATGGCCGACTTGGCGACGCCGACGGACATGACCTACATCGAAGAAATCTTCGATATTACTCTGCCGTCCGACACCATTGACCAGGTCGACGCTTCCAACATGCAGAGTCCGAACAAGACCCGGGAATTCATCGACGGAATGAGCGATTCCGGTGAGTGCTCCTTCTCGATGAACTATGTTCCCGGTTCCACTTCCGACCGTGCGCTGATCGCGGCGAAGGGCAAGCGGAAGCGCGTCCGCGTCACGTTTCCCAACGGCTGCCAGTTTCTGTTCAAGGGCAACCTGCAGAGCAATGAACGTACCGCGCCGACCGACGACAAGATGACCGCCGACGTGAGTTTCAAGGCTTCCGGCGATTACATTCTTACCGAGCCTACCGCGCCCCGCGCAATCGCCAATCCTGCAATCATCGGCACTGCGCAGGTCGGCGTGCCGCTGGAGCTGGAACCGGGCATCTGGGCTGGTTCGTTGCAGTTCGAATATCAGTGGCAGGTGAACAACGTCGATGTGGTCGGCGCAACGGGGCTTTCCTATGTGCCCAAAACGGCGGATGTCGGTTCTCCCGTCACCTGCGTGGTGACAGCCATCAATGACGATTTCGACACGGAGGTCGAGACCGCCGCTACCGCCAACGTCATCGCGGCCTGAGGTTGATCCATGACGAACAGTGTACGTGGAATCGTATCCCAGGAGATCGATGGCGAAAGGCTCGAATTCTGCCTTTCCGCCAACGAATGGTGCGAACTGGAGGATGAATTCGGCAAGAAGACCGACGAGATCCTGAAGGAGTTCGGCACGATGGCCGAAAACGAGCAGCTTGACATGCGGCTGTTGCGGTCCATCTTCCGCGCTGCCGTCTCCTATTCGAAGCAGAACATCACGCTTCAGGAAGCCGGCGTGCTGATGCGTAGCCTCGGGCTCGTCGAGAGCGCGGCACTCATCGGGACCGTCATCGTCGCCTCCATGCCGGAGGTGAAGGCGAGCCCGGCGGGAAAGCCGAAAAGGGCGGCGGCGCGTTAAGCTGGGCCGACCGCCTCGCCGCCTGGGTGGAGATCGGGCAAGACCCGGAAACCTTCTGGCGGCTTACCTTCCGCGAAATCGACATCATCATCCGCGGCGCGCAGGCCCGCCAGCGCAACCGGTTCAAGGCGCTTGCCTGGCTCGCATGGCACATCGCCTTCATGTCGCGCTACGCGCCGGACAAGCCGCGAAAATTCTGGAAGCTCGAAAAGCTCGTTACATGGAAATCACCGGCTGAGAAGCCGCGCGAGGCAAACTGGCAGGAACAGTTCGCCAAGGTTTCCGCCTTCGTCAAGGGACGTTCGAAACAATCATGAATGCAGTCATCGGGGCGCTTCGCGTCGTGCTGGGCCTGGACTCTGCCGCACTGGAAAGCGGCGCGACGAAGGCCGAGGCCCGCATGAAGAAACTTGGTTCGTCGATCAAGACCGGGCTTGCTGTTGCCGCGACTGCTGCCGCTGCGGCCGGTACGGCGATCGCGGCCGGGGTGCGTTCGGCAATCAACGAAGCCGACGAGATGTCGAAGGCTGCGGCAAAGATCGGCGTACCGATCGAGGAACTGTCACGGCTCAAATATGCCGCCGATCTCTCCGGCGTTTCCTTCGAAGGGCTTCAGACCTCGGTCGGGCGCCTGGCGAAGATGATGAACGAGGCCAAGAACGGTTCGAAATCGGCGCTCGACACGTTCTCGCAGCTCGGCATCGTCGCTACGAATGCGGACGGTTCCTTGAAATCGACGAGCCAGGTGCTTTCCGAGGTCGCCGATCGCTTTGCAAACATGCCGGAAGGGGCTGAAAAGACCGCGCTTGCCATGGAACTGATGGGCAGGTCCGGCGCGAACATGATTCCGCTGCTGAACGGCGGATCGCAGGCGCTTCAGGATCTTATGAAGGAAGCAGGTTCCTTCGGTACGGTGTTTACCCAGGAGATGGGTTCGAACGCGGAGGCGTTTAATGACAACATCTCCAGGCTTCAGGGCGTGCTCGCCAACATTTCTGCTGCGGTCGCTACCAACCTTGTGCCTTATCTGGCGCAATTCTCCGATTGGCTGGTGCAGGCTGTCGGGTATTTTCGCGGGCTCTCTCCGGAAATGCAGGGGTTCGTTTCGATTGCCGCAGCGCTGACAGCAGGTATGGCGGCGCTTGCCGTGCCGCTCGGCGTGGTCGCGGCCGGGATCGCCGCGGTCGGGCTACCGATCGCGGGCGTGGTGGCTGGTATCGGTCTCCTCGCAGCCGGCGTCGTGGCGTTCTGGCCGCAGATCCAGCAGCTCGGCACGGCGATCAGCCAATTTCTCTCCGGTGCATGGGCTGGTTTCATATCTGCATGGGACGGGATATCGGCGAAGATCAATGCGGTGGGGCCCGTAATCGAACAATTTGTCGCCGACCTGATCGCGGCTTTCGCGGCGCTTCCGGCAAAGATGGTGGAGATCGGCGGACAGATCATCGAAGGACTGTGGAACGGCATCAAGGCGAAGTGGGAGAGCGTCAAGCAGGGGATCTACGATATCGGGGATTCCATCAGCCAGAGCATCCGCGATGCCCTCGGCATTCATTCGCCGTCGCAAGTCATGCACGATATCGGCCTCAACATTGTTCAAGGCCTGACAAACGGGATCAATACCAAGGGGCCGGAAGCGGTGGCGGCTGCACAGAACGTGGCCGGCGGGATCAAGGGTGCATTCGACGGGATCGAGAATGTCGGCGCAGGCGTCGGTGATGGGATCTCCAATGCCTTCGGCAACGTGGGCTCCTCCATAGCGGATGCGATCAAAGGAACGAAAGACTGGCGCGACGTGATGGTGGATGCGCTGCGCTCAATCGGATCGAATGCAGTCTCCAGCCTCGGCCAGCTCATGGGCGGCGGAAGTGGTGGCGGTGGCTTTGGCGGTATCATCACCAGCCTGCTCGGCGGGCTGTTCGGCTTTGCGAGTGGCGGATCGTTTCAGGTCGGCGGTGCCGGCGGGATTGACAGCCAACTTGTGGCATTCAAGGCCAGCCCGAACGAGACGGTGACCGTCACAAAACCAGGTCAACAGGCCGGCAGTGCCCGCGGGCCGCAGAAAGTGGATATCAATGTTAATGTTTCCGGTGCCCGTGGAAACCGGGAGATTCAGGACATGGTTTCCGCTGGGGTCAAGCAGGGGCTGAGCCAGTATGATCGCGCTCTGCCCGGGCGGATTTCCGACATCACCGAACGGAACGGCGGCTGATCGTGGCTGCGCTTCTCGAATTTCCGCTCACGGCGCTCAAGATTCGCAACCCTGCCGTCGCGCCGGCCTACAATACCAGGCCGGGACACGAAGCAACCAACGGCATGCGCCGCTCGACCGGCATGTCAGGCGCGCAATGGAAAATGAAATTCGACGTGCTGGTGCATGACGAAGAAAGCGTGCGCAACATGCGGGCCTTTCTTTTCCAGATGGAAGCGGATTCGACGCTGGTGCGGATCAGGATGCCGGATCGTTACGGGATAGACGGGCCGTTTGCGCTCGCGACCCAGTCAGTCCGCGACCAGTATCCGGACGGCATTCCGTTCGCCACCGATGCTATGTACGCGACCGGCGTGGGCCATGCAGTGCCGACAGTCGAGACCTATTTTTCGACGGATGCGGATCTCGGCGCGCGGGAAATTCACGTAACCGCGACCGACGAGATACCGGCCGGCTGCGCCATCTCGATCGACGAATTCTGCTATGGCATTGGCGGATCGTGGATCGAGCACGGGCAACAGCGTCTCCGGCTTTCTCCGGTGCTGCGCAAACCTGCGGCGGCCGGCGGCACGATATCGCTCGCACCCGTCTTCGTCGGTTTCTGCCTGACCGACAGCCCCGGTTACGAGGCGCTGGTGCAGGGCTGGTATGGCGAGCACACGCTTGAATTCGTCGAGGACCTGACGCGGCTGGTGGAGAGCGTCGACTGATGCTTTCCGAAACGATCAGATGGGCGACGCGCGGGCATCGCGTGCATTGCGTCATCCTGGCCGAGCTGCAGTTTGATTCCGGCACGATGTATGTCCACAATGAGGGCGGCATTCTGCGATCGCGCGGGTTCGATGGTCAGATTGAGGCGATCGACTGGAAAGGCTTGCAGGGCCTCGCCACCGTCTCCGGGCTCGGCGCATCGAAGATCGGCGCAGCCCGGCAGGTGACCTGCACGCTCAATGTCGAGAGTGCGAACATCAAGGAATGGTTTTTCGAGCGCGAGCAGCGTGAGATAAAGGGGCGGCGGTTCCGCTTTTGGCGGCAGTTCTATGATGCCGACCTCCAGCCGCTCGATCCGCGCGGACACGTCTATACCGGTCTCGGCGACCGGTTGAAGATGAGCAAGAGCGGGCCTTCCTCGCGGCAGATCGTGCTGATGCTGGAGGACTATTTCGTGCGGCGCCGCCGTTCGGCAAACTCCATGGTTACTCACAGCGACCAGCAGCAGCGCGACCCCGGCTCCACCGGCTTTATGTATGTGCAAAAGATGGTCGACCAGACCCTGAACCTGTTCGATGCGCGAAACTGATCTTCTCGACCGCTACTTGGCGGAAGAAAAGGAAAAGACATTCCGTTGGGGCGAGGAAAACGGCGATTGCCTGCTTTTCCTGCTCGGCTGGGCTGAACTGGCGGCTGGCGCGCATGCGAGCCGGCCATGGCGCGGAGAATATGGCGACCATCAGGGCGCTTGGTGGATGCTTGAGCGCTTCGGCGGCGCCATAGCCGCCGTCATTGACGTTCTCGGGCCGCCGCGCCTGGGGAGCGATGCCCGCCGCGGCGATATCGGCCTCATGGCCGCCAACGGCTGGCATCTGGGAATGATCTGCACCGGATCGATGTGGGTTCTGAGAGCCGGAACGCGCGGCGTGAAATTCACCCGCAGCGCACCGGATATCTGCTGGGATTTAAGATTTTCATGAGCTTCCACACTCGCATGCGGGACGCCCGATGGGGGCTTACCTGCAGCACGTCGATCTATTCGCAGGTGGTGTTCCATCCGCAGGCGATCGGGCTGGTGTTCATCAACCTCCTCAGCGCGACGGGGCTTCTCACCGGCGTCGTCGGCGCGATCGGGTTTACCGGGCTCGGCGCGCTGGCATTGGGAGTGGGCTATGCGGCGATCGCGGCCGGCGCCTATTTCCTGTCGCGGGCCTTTGCGCCTGGCCAATCGAAGCCTGCAACGCCGCAGCCTTCCGACGTTCAGTCGAACATCCGGCAGGAAATATCGCCGCGGCGGCGCATCTATTATCGGACGCTCACGGGCTCGGTCATCATCTTCGGATTCCGGCGCGGCGAAAAGAGCTACCTGCTGCACTATGTCTGCGAAGGCCCGATCGAGGGTTTCGCGTCCTTCCGGCTAGACAAGAAGCCGGTGACGCTTGATGCCAACGGCTATGTGCAGGAGGCGCAATACCAGGTAGGTGGGCGCTCCCGCGTGCGGATCCTGACAAAGACCGGCACGATGACGGATGGACCGTTCGATGAGCTGATCGCGGCGTTTCCGGAACTCGACACGCCGATGACGCCGTTCCGGCATCGCGGCTGCGCCATGGCGCTGCAGATCGTCGAACAGGTTCCGGCACAGCAGCTCCAGGACGTCTATCCGAACAACATGCCGACGCTGCAATTCGTCCTGGATGGATGGCGGGACGTCTATGATCCTCGTAGCGAGACCTATGGTTATGGAGGCAATGCCGGGAACTGCCTGCTGACCGAAATCATGGACGTCTACGGCCTGACGCATGAGAGCACCGAAGACATCAATTTCGACAGCTTTGCCGCCTTTGCCGATCACTGCGACGAGGACGTCGCGCTGAAGGCGGGCGGCACGGAGAAGCGTTATCGCTGCGCCGGCGTGATCTATCTCGACAGCGAGAACGAAAGGCGCATCGCTTCGATCGCGACCATCTGCAATGCGGACGTTTATTTCGACACCGAGGGACGTATCGCGGTGCGGCCGAAGATGCGCTCTGTTCCGTCGATCGCGCTAAGGGCCAAAAACGGCGACCATCTGAGCCTCGACCTGGAGGGCGGCCGGGCGCTTCAAAAACTCTTCAACACCGCAAAGGTGACCTATGTGGAGCCGGCGCTGAACTACAAGGCAAATGAGGTTAGCTGGCGGCATCCGGAGCTTCTGGACGAAGACGGGAAGGAATATTCCGAGCCGGTGAGCGCGCTTCTCTGCCCATCGGCGACCCAGGCGCAGCGTATCGGCAAGCTTGCCGTCTATGAGGCAAACCCGGATTTCGCGGGGCAGCTCACCTCCGGGCCGCAGGCGCTCGACCTGATGGAAGACTACGTTTTTACACTCGACCTTAACCCGGAAGACGCTTTCGAGCGGGTGGCCTGCGCATCCGGCACAATCGAATACGACCAGCAGTCGATGGCGGTTTCATCGCCTTTCGTGATCTTCCGCGATGGCGCGAACGACTGGAACGCGACAATCGACGAACAGGACCAAGTGATCGTGCCGCCGGAGCTGCCGTCGAATGTCGATGACGTGGCGCTGAACGTGACGGCGACTGTCGAGTTGCAGGAGAACTCGGCGCCTGTCCTGAAATTTGCCTGGACGGCCGCCGGCGGGGCCGACCTGCCGGACAGCTACAGCCAGCAAGTGCAGGTCTCCGCTGCGGATCTGGATGACTGGCACGACGCGACGGTGAATCAGGATCAGAACACGGCGATTTATGCCGCTGTTGCGGACGGCGGCGCTTATGACTGGCAGATACGGAATATCGCCAGCGGCAAGACCTTCGACTGGCAGGAATCGACCGCGCCGGTGACTGTGGTCGTCGATCCTACGCCGCCGCAGGCACTCGTCGCCTTCTCTGCCTCCGATGGAACGGGGCAGTTCACCGCGAATTTCGGCACGACGAACGATGAGCATCTGGCGACGGTGGCGATCTACCGCGTTCCAGCCGGCGGCGCGCCGGATGAAGGGACGCATCAGGTGGGGCGTTACGCCGTCGCCCCCGGCATTTCCTACGCCCTGCCGATCCTCTCGACGGCAGGGAATTTCGACATCTACGCGCGGCCCTTCAACCGCTCGAACATCTCCGGGCCGCTTTCCGGCCCGGACGGCGCGACCGTGTCCTAAACCTTTCTGGAGACCATCATGGGACTGATAAGCCAGCTCGGGCGTTATGCCTGGCGCAAATGGAAGCTCGACGGCGTATCGTCGTCTGGACCAAACGAACCCGACACGGTCGATATCTTTCCGTTCGTTGACGCCATTGATCAGCAGGTCGCGGCGATCGCAGCAGCAGGGAATTTCCGGGGCGAATGGAGCGCCTCATCCGGCGCTTTTCCGGGTGGCGGGACGGCGACAAAAGGCGACACCTGGCTTGTGACGACCGCCGGTACCACAGGCGGACGCTTCTTCGCGGTTGGAGACCGGATCGTTGCACTGATCGATAACGCCTCCGCAACGGGCTTTGGCGGCAACTGGGGTGTGATCCCAGCCAATGCGAAGACTGTCATCCCCGGCGAAGACACCGGCGAAGGGACCGCCAATGCCATTCATGTGACGACCGAGGACGCGGTCACGGCCGGGATGATGGTGTTTTTCACGATCTTCCGAGCAAACGGCCCTGGCCCGACGACGGTGCAATTCAATGGTGCAGGCCCTGTCTACACGATCAAGACGAACAGCGGCAATGACCCTGCTGAGGGTGGACTGGTTGCCGGTTTGAGCGTGCTTGGCATCGTGTCCGGAGCAACGTTCCGACTGGTGAACGATCAGATTTCGAGTGCGATAGTTGCTGCGGCTGAAGCTGCGCAGGCCGCTGCGGAAGCTGCTGCCGCGAGCGTTGCTGCGCTCCTTTCGATTTACGATACGGAAGCCGCGGCATCTGCCGCTGAAATATCAGCGCTTGTTCACGCCGTAAGACTGAATGGGGGATTGGTTGCCGGCGACGGTTTCGGCGGCCTTTATGTCGATCAACCAAACGGAAGGCCCGCATCGTTTACGTCCAGCGGTGCCACCGCGCGTGCGTGGTACAGGGCAATTGATGCGAGAGGTGAAAGCCGTAATGGCCAAATCGCAACCCGATCCGTAATCCCCGGGTTCTCGAATACCACCAACAAGCAGATCATGTCGCGCACGCGGCACTTTGCTCGGGACCAGGTTTCAGAGATCCAGCTTCTCTACCCAAACTGGTTTCATAACGGGAATACGGAGACTGGAATCGACGGCTCTATCACCGTATCCGCCTCAATCGAGTATCCGGTTGGTGAGTTTCATCAGGTAACGTGGGGTGGCGCGACGAGCACTGCAATTGCCGACCGAACGACTTCCGCACCGTCCGATATGCTCGCCATCAGCATACCGGACGGCGCGGAATTCTTCATCAGAACGTATTCGACAAGCGCAACCGGGATCCTATTCTCCGCGACGGAGGACAGTGCGCGCGGCGAAGGTGCAGAGTTCGGATCTTCCGGTATCACAGACAAGACCATGGGCGGCACGATCGCCGACAGCGGCACCAATGCCGTCTACGGCCCGTGTGCTATTATTGGAACGACGAGCAAGCCGTCCGTCTTCGTCATTGGCGACAGCCGCGAGAGCGCTGCTGGCTTTGACACGCCGAACTATCTTTCGGTGATCGGACATGTTGCACGGGCCGTCGCTCCAACATGCGCATATATCGACGTATCCAGGGGCGGAGAGCGCCTGGCAGAGTTCGTGGCGTCTCACGCTCGCCGTATCGCGTTGGCTCAATATTGCAGCCATGTCGTCATTCATATGGGCATCAACGATTTTACGGCCGGGCAGACCTCGGCAGGGGCGCTGGCCGATCTCGACACAGTCATCGGCCTTTTACCTAATCAAGAGGTTTGGTTGGGTACTGTTGAGCCGGTTACGACGTCGAGCGACGGGTGGAGTTCCGTATCTGGCCAGACCATAGACGCGACGTCCAACTCCGCTCGTATTTCCTATAACAACACCGTTCGGTCAGGTGTCGATGGCGTTGCCGGGTACTTCGATATTGCCGATGTCTTCGAGAGCGCGCGGGACAGCGGAAAATGGAAGGCCCCCGCCGGCGTACCTCTGACCAGTGACGGCACGCATCAGACATTGGCAGGCTATCAGTGGGGCGAACAAAGCGGGGTTATCAGCACGAGTTCGTTCTTTGTTGGCGGGGCATTGAAGTTCCCACGTTTCGCTTCTGCGCAAGAAGTCCGGGAACGAAGAGTGTCCGGGCTTCCGATTGATCCCGCTGCTCTCGGCTTAACTGTCGCTTTCAAGGTGACGAAAAACGCAGCTGATCAAGTCGTCACGACGGGCGCCAGTACAAAGCTGACATGGGCAGCAGAAGCGTTCGACACAGTGAATGCGTTCGATCTTGTCAACGCCCGCTGGACACCGCCGGCCGGTCGATACCGCCTGCATGCCCAGGTTTACGTGACCGTCAATGTCGTGGATGCCGCACAATTCCAGATACGGATCGCCAAGAACGGGGCAACAGCGGCCGAATACGTTCTGCGGCCTAGCGGCACGTCGGCTCAATCACTGGCAATTGATGCGATATTCGAGGCCGATGGAGACGATTACTTTGAGGCGTGGGTCAACCTTGGCGGTACGGGCGACAAGACCGTTTCAGGCGACGTCACCCGCACCTATTTCGAGGGGCATGCTATCTAGGACAAGTATCATGCAGCGGCACACCGGGAACTGTGCACACCGGGTGCGGTTCATATCTCGTCTGTCGTGGACTTTAGGGTAGCTAGTCCTCGATTTCGAGCCGCTCCCAATCATCCAGTGTGGTTGGGGGGGCTTTCGGGTAATCGACCTCGAGCGGCACTTCCGGTTGCTGGATTCCAGCCTGCCATTCGAAATCCTGTTGCGCGACATCTTCCATTGAAGCGAGTGGTCGCGGCTTCACGATTGGCATTCTCATTATCGTTGTCCCTTTATAAGGAAGTCGTCACGAGATCCCCCCCTAGCCTCGTGTTCACGAAGCCACTTTGGCGTTACGCCCTGTCCCGACCAACTATGCCCCTCAGGAGAGCGATACTTCGCCTTGTGCCGATATTTAGTCGCCTTCGCAGAGGTTCGAATCTTGTTGACCTCAGCTAGCTCTGCGAGGAGCTCGTTCCTGCGTTCATCAGCTTTCTGCAGGAGGATCTTATCGATTTCACCTCTGAGGCTGAGTAGCTCTGCATAGCTCATCTCGTTTAGGGGGATATCAGCCATCTGATGTTGTTCCATGCCGTCTATTAGCGTTTGATCGGGAAGAGTATAGCTCCAATACGCCGATACCTAGGATTACTCAATTTCGCGAAAAATGCCGACGGGTCAGCGTTGAATTCGCGAACGTCATCTGAATTTCCTAATTTCCTAACGAAGGGTCTCACGAACGGCATTATAGGTCGATGAGTCCAGTGCGGCGATGTAGGGAGTTTCGCGTTTGATGGGGTTTTGGTCGAGGGGCGCTTACTCAGACTTTGGTTTGCCTCCATTAGGGCTCGTTCTCCCGCTCGCCAATAAGATGGGTGTTGTGGTCGACCGCGCTCGAATGGAGCAAGGAGAAAGCGACGTTGAAGCCCGCTGAACGCGTCCTCAAGTTCGTGGCCTTCAAACAGTTTGGCGTCTTCAGCCTTCGGGTTGGATAGAAACCGCTCCATCAATGGAAGCGTGATGTCAGGTCGAATCTCGGTCGTTCCCGATTGCCGGCCAAGAACCCGGCAAACATCATCGGCGAAGCTTCGTGCTCCATCCTGTATAGCGTTTATTAGTTGCACGCGATGCGGCAATACCTTTCCGGCATACTTCGGTCTGAAAGAACCGTCGGCTGTCCTTTCAATGGATTGGACCGTGGGGGTAATATCACATAGGAGATTTTCGATCATAAGTCGGTTTGCAAGGACCGGCTTGTTCTCCGTCATTGTGCACTCTTCGAGATAGTAAGCGTGTATGCGGTGACCGGCCGGCTTCCAGCGTGCCGCGGCAGCGAGCGTGGCGAAATAATACCCGGTGATCGGCTTCCCAATAAGCTGGCCCAAGCTACCTTGCATGTTTGCGTTCCAGCCGACGTCGACGACCGCGAAAGCCGCGTCGGCAAACAGGCCTTTAGACTTCAGATAATCGCGATAGACTGCCCCTTCGGCCCTGCTTACGCTCAGAATATCATCCTGAAGCGATGTTAGTAGATGGACCAATTTGGTTCTCTCTGGCCCACTTTGGTGCACTTTATCGCCTAGGCTTTTGTAGCCAGCTGCCCGAATCTTCTTGCCATCGATGTCTTGCAATTGGAGGCCAAAACGATTTGCCAGAAGGCTTCCAAGCGTCGCTGTCTGGTCTACCGTCTGCTTGCCGAGTTCAATTATATCGGCAAGAGTCTGCATTTGCGCCACTCTGATGGCTCGACGTGAACCCCATAGATAACTCGAGCGAATGCCTGATGGGGACTCAAGCTCGATCCGATCGAAAACATCCTTGAGTATTTTACCTTCACGGGAGAGGAAATGCAGGACTTGCGTGTCGTGCTCAAGCGCAGCGGTCCGTAACCACGTGACGAAGCCATAGATGAGCGGTCCGAGTGTGGCGTAGCCCAGCTTCCATGGGTCTCCACCGGAGATACTCATTGAGATATTCTTTGGGTCGTCAAACAAGGTTCCGGCAATCGCAGCCGCTGTCACGCTACGGCCGAGGCTGGTAATGGGGGGTCTCTTCTTGGGAAAACACGGAGCGAACGATTCGTGTTTCCAGAGGTACTCGACCGCCCTAGGTACATGGAAGGGTGTAACGCCCTTTAGTTGAGCCGGAATTACATCAGTCTTCTCATTGTCGCCGACGTGTACGATTTCTGACGCAGAAATTCCGCGGTGGGCAGCGATGTGATCGAACAGGGCGCCGGATTTTTTCGTTAGACTTACTTCGCTGGAAAGGTAGACATACTCGACATGTGTCAGCCCTGATCGTTCAATGATTGCATCGATCGTAGAACGGGGCAGGTACATGTCGCTGGTGACGCAGATTGGGACCATTGCTTGAATGGCTATATCGAACAGAGCGGAGCCGAGAGGACGATTTTGGCATGAGCTCGCTTCAATTTCTAATTCTCGATCGCGGAACCGCGTCACCTCTGCCTCGGTAAGCCCCTCTGCCGAAGCCAGTTCCTTGTAGATGTCGTCGATGGAAATCTCGTCGCCTTTCGCATTGGCGCGAGCCATGAGTTCTGCGGCTAACCGTTTGTCGGCAAAATCGAATGGCACGTCTGCGCCACCAGACCGCAAATCCTGCTCGATATATCGATAGAGATCGGCAGGCTGCTCGAAGCCCCGTTTGACGAGAGTGTCGAACAGGTCGAATGAAATCAGCTTCGGTTTCTTTTTTGCCAAGAGCTCCGCAAACTGAGTAGCCTTTGACGGTTCCTGTTGGGCTAAGCCGAGCTTAACAAACGATGATGTCACTTCATGCCCTCGAAACGCTCTCATGACTCGGTCTGCGTAGTCTGGATCAATCGTGCCAAGATCGGGTAGGCGATCAAGCAATGGGCGATCGCGGCGGCCATGAATTTCCTCGATGAGGTGCACGAGGAAGCGACCATCAGATGTGATCGCCTCATTAAGGGGCTGGTGTTTATTGAGCGCAAAACTCAATACTCTCTGGCGCTTTTCCGCTGTGTCCACGCTGGCATGATCGAAAGGCCTTAAATGGGTGTTTCCGAAAACCACCAACGGAATGTCCCACATCATAGCCTGTAGACCCAGGCCGGAGGTGGCGGTCGCAATTTCATCGGCGAACTGCAATAAGTGTTGCGACACCGATGGCACTTTTGAAGTGCTTGGATCATAGACGAGATCTGGGCGCCGCTCCTGCAGCAGCGACGTGAACTCCGGAGACATTATCTGATCACGATAAAGCCGAGACACGTATTCGGTTACGACGATCGCACTTTGCGGGCTTATTGTGTCTATTGCTTCAAGGCAGAATTCTGCTTGAGACGAGAAGCCGGTGTCGACTTTGAATGCGTAATGGTCGGAGATTTGGAGGGGTAAAAGCGTCAGTTTGTCTCTCCCGCCTTTTGCCAATAACGCCCGCCGAGAAGAGTAAGGCAAGCGTCCAAATATTTCGCGGGATTTGGCCGAGACGGATTGGGCTAGCGAACTTGGTGACTGCTTGGCGAGAATTTCTGAAGCCGCTTTGTATTGTACTCCATCCCGGTATAGTCCTACCGGGTCAAATACCGTGGTTTGTGGATATGGCGCTCTCGCCAATGCGCCTGGCATTTGGCTGATTATAGTTGCGTCGGGATAGATGGTTCTCAGGTAGGGTACGGGCGCTTCCCAGACGAGCACTACGTCTACCTTTGGTGGCAGTTGAGGAGATAGCCATTTCGCGATCCGATCCGAAAGACCAAAAGCTTCTGGATCGCGATAGAGATGCGGTGCGGGGTCCTCCCAGGAGCCAATCACCTTTATCGAGGCAAGCGAGTCCATTTCGATGACGTTAATACCGTCGAGGGAGTGATTTAGGTGAGTTTGGTAGGCGGAAGGGCAGGATACCGTCACAGACCAGCCACGTGACTGCAGCAATTCGGCTTGGATGAGCAGGTGTTTCGCGAATGAATTTAAGCCGAAGAAGATATCTCCGCCTTGGCCAGCCCATGGTGGGCACCAGATCAGCACGTGCATGTTTTGTCTGTCCTGAAGTGAGTGGTCATGGAAAATGCTGGCGGTGGTTCAGCGCCGCCAGACAGAGTGCAATCGCCGGCGACGACGCCATAGAAACCGGCTCATCGTTGATTCTTGCGCCGCCTCCGCTCTCATCCCAACGGCACGCTCCGCCATGCTGCGGCGCCACAAGTTCCGCCAGTCCTCTGGCATGCTGAATATACGCTGTATAGCGGGGGATGTTTGCTCTTCCTTTACCAGAGTGGTGCAGCCACGAAACCTTCGGCGCACCTGCATCGGCTTCATCAACAATCTTTCGATACCCAATGAGAACCGAAATCTCCGTGTCGAGAACGCGATCTGGTCCGTTTTCTTGCTTCAAAGCGTCCAACAAAGTCTCAATTGACATTCGAGGCACCTTTCAAACGTACGATCACGGCGGCAGAGCGGCTTATTTAATTGCTTCCATGAAGAGAGACATTTCCGGATCGGTTCGGTCGAAATACCTACTATCTCGAAGAACCGGTATAGAGCTCTTGAGATAGGCGCTCTCATTAATCCTAGAGAACCCCGCTTCATGAAGCAGCCGTTTTAGCTTTTCTCTGCTAAACCAGTTTACGTGACCGCCGGCTGATTGGTTCAACTCGCGAGAGGACAATCGAGACGCTTCGTCAAAGGCTTCGAAGATATCGGAGTATCCTGCAAGAAACTTGACACATTGGGCTCTGTTCAAGGTTATAGGGTTTCCCTTGTGGGTAAGGAGACTCGTCCATTCGATAAGAAATTCTGCTGCGAGCTCGGCCAACAGAGGTTCCCTCATTTTGCTCATCGGCGTGGACTGACGCCCGGTTTTCGCGATCAGGTAGTTCATGAAGAACACCCAATCGCGTTCGCGATAGGCATTGGCAATTTGCTCTGCATCAGGGCACACGATTCGCAGAACTCCGCCTGGTTCAAGCAGTCGTTGCGCTTCGGAAAGGAGGAAGGTGACATCCTGAGGAAAGAGATGTTCGATGACGTGACTCGTGTAAATCACTTTGAAGAAACTGTCTTCCTCACTCATTTGGTCACCGGTGTACACATCCCAATAGTAATCGACGGGCGCCTGTTTTACGCCGCGCCGCATTTCGGTCCATGCAGCACTACCGTCGCCGTATTTCTTGTCTGCGGTGCGCCAGTTTGAATGTCGGAATGAACCGGGGCCAATATTGAGAAACGGACGCCTGGCCAAGTCGGCCTTTGAATAGGATATGGCATAAGCGTCGTCGAAGAACCGTTTGGCGATCCTTCCAGAAATTATCGAGGCAGCCTCTTTCTTCACTGCTTTCTCGATCAGCGCAGGGTCTTTGAGGATTTCCTTGGTCTTTTGAGCAATCGCATCAGCGGATCGTTCGTTGAAGTTGGCCATACCCTACGTCCTAATGTCGTTGTCTAACTGATTGTCACTGATCTTTGATCGGAGCGCCGCCACGCATAGTGCGATCGCAGGATTGGCGGCCTGCGCCGGCGGATTGCCTGAAATGATTGCCGACCCCATTCCGGGTTCCCAACTGAATCCTCCCTTCGCGTAAGGAGCGATCCGCATCAAGAATTCCAGCGCATGGTCAATAGTCGCGGTGAAACTGGGGAGGGTTGTCACGGTTGTATTCGACGGTGAATTCCATGTTGCAAGAGCTAGATCAGCGCAGCCGGGGGTAGGCCTATAACCGGCGATGAGTCCGAGAGCTGTGTCTAGCTTCTTGCTCGGCTGATCAGCCTCTTCCAGTTCCTGTAGTAGCGCCCGTATGCTCATGACCTCACCTTGTAAAAGCTCCTAACAGGTTAAATGCAGAGAATCCACCAGGCACATTGCGTTCCGTTCGGGTTATACAAAGGAGCGCTGCATAGCCAAGTGTTATCTGCGACAGACCGCCATCACGCCTGTCACCACACAATGCGCTTAGCGGAACAGCGACCTGACCTTGGAATATATTCGGCCCCTCATTTTCGATCCCGATTGATCCGTTATAGTCGCAACGTCCACCCCGCGCGCTTGCAAGAGACTGTCCAGAAACCTAGGGGAAGGATCTTCCGAGAGAGATCGGCGATCCCAAACAACGCCTCTTCGGACGACCTTTGCCGGAACTCCGGCGATCATGCATTCGCTCTCCGGGATGGTTCGATTGACAAGCGTTCCGGCACCAATGATCGTGTTTTTTCGGACGCGGACGCCCTTCATAATGCTTACATCATATCCCGCCCAAACCCATGGTTCGATTACGATTGAAGCGGGATAATTGAGCCTCTTTCCGGAGGAAATATCGATTACTGAATGAGAATCGCCAGTTCTAACGATTAGTCCGCGGCTAAATATGCCGCCTTCTCCAATCTCAATTGATGTCCCGTACTCCACATGAAGGACAGCATCAACAAGACCGACCATTTTGCCCACCTCGATCGACCCGCCGTCACCCTTAAACACGACGACGCAGTTTATCTTGCAGTGCTTTCGGATGATCAAGGTGTTGTTGGACCCAGCGAACGTCACTTTGAGGCGTATGATGTTGCATCCCCCTTCGATGACGACCTTGTTCCCACGGCCCAGCGAGTGGGCAACAAAGACTTTCTTCGAAAGAGCCACTGAGGGATGGATATTGAGGGAAGGTTTGTTTGCTGGGTCTTGTTCAGTCATGGTGCTGTTCGTCAAGTTTCTCGGTTAAAGCCGCTATGCAAATGGCGATTGCTGGTGTCGCCCCTACGCATCGGGGGCCCTGGTTGATCCTTGCACTGAATGGGGCGTGGAACGTGCAGGCGCCGGCGTGCTGTGGCAAGAGAGTTTCCGCGAGGGACCTTGCATCTTCGATCGTAGACGTGAAAGAAGGTATGTGCTTCGTGGACTCTCCGTTGGGGTCGAACCACTTTACCTCACCGTTTCCGGCTTCTCGCCGGTAGCCAATTATACGCGCAAGAGCCAGGTCTAGTGTTCGATCTGGATGAGATGCCGCTTGGAGCTGACGGATTAGATCCTGTATTGCCATTACTTAACCCTCTGGTCGTTAGCGGGTTCGCCCGACGGGCCACATTGTGAAGATGAACAGCCCGACGAACGCGACAACGATCGACCACCAGAAGACATACGAGAAGTTGACTCCGTCTGTAGCCCTAACGCCATAGAACCCCTCTCTGAAGATTATAACGATTTGAGTGATGGGGTTCGCCAGAAGGACTTCACGGTACGGGTGGGGCATTTGACTCGGAATGTAAAAGACGCCCGAAAGCATAAACAGAGGCCTCGTGACGATGCCAAAAATTTTCTGGTACAGCGGGAAACGCTCAAAGAGAACGATGTTGGTTAACGCGACGCCAGATGCGAGCGTCCATGCAAAAATAACCGCCTCCAAGACCGCACTCCAAATAATGTCGTGCGGATGTGCCTCGAGTTTACGCGTCCCGGCCAGTATGATGAATCCGACAACTATTGATGTTAAGGCTTGGAGTATTGCTCGGCCAACGATGGGGTCGATGGGAGCGACCCTTGGGTACTGCATTAGGTTTTTGTTGGCCGCGATTGATGACGATAAATAATTCACCATCCCATTGTACATGCCGTATGCGATGAAACCAGTAGCGAAAAAGTGGGGGAAAGACTCTCCCATAGCTGGGACACGAGCAAACGACGAAAAGATGGCACTCATCATAGCGACATATGCTATCGGTTCTAGGAGCGCCCATAGATAGCCGCCAGGGCTTCTTCCATATCTTGTGGCCACCTCACGCATGACGAATGCAATCACAATTCGAAGATGTGCGGATTGATGATCCAAGTATAGCTCCTGAGCGTTTGGCCGTTTCGGTCTCCTAGGTATCGCTAAGTAAGTCAATCATCAATATCGAGTTTATAGATCGCCCTGACGCACGCGCAGTGGCGCCTCATCGTGCCTTAAATCGGAGAAAATATATGGCTCGGGAAACTCTTCCCGTCGCTCTTGACCTTATGTTTGGTCACGAGGGCGGCTATGTGAATGTCAAATCGGATCGCGGTGGCCCCACGAAGTATGGGATCACGCACACAACACTCGCGGCGCATCGCGGCGTTTCTTCTGTAACGGCCGATCAGGTCAAGCGCATGACGCTGCAAGAGGCGGAGGCGATCTACCGTCGCTCCTACTGGTCTCAGTCTGGGGGTGACATTCTGCCGGCCGGCCTTGACTATGCGGCGTTCGACTTCGGTGTGAACTCCTACCCAACGACGGCGGTAAAGAAGCTCCAGAAGGTGCTTGGCGTTCGTGAGGACGGCCATGTCGGCGAGCAGACGGCCGCAGCGGTGGCGACATATCCCGGTGGCCTAGAGAAGTTGATTCGCGACTATTGCGAGGAGCGCATGCGGTACCTGCGCAGCCTCACCAACGCGAAGACCGGCTTCCCGGCGAACGGTCGTGGCTGGACGATCCGTGTCACCGGCAAGGACCCGAAGAGAGAATGGAAGGATCAGCCGGGCGTGGTCGGGAATGCCATCCGGCTTGCCGCTGCAGCGCACGATAACCGCCCCGGGAATTCCCTGCCGCTGCCGATCAACGCTCCGCCTGAGGCCGAAGCCAAGGCGGACGTGCGAGATACAGGCGTGATCGAGATCATCAAGAAGCCGGAGGCTCTGCTTCCTGGGGTTGGCACTCTGCTGACGGGCGTCTCTTCGATCACTGGAGACGGGCCGGTCGCCTGGATGATCGCGATCTGCGGCATTGCCATCGTCTTTGCCGGCATCTGGTATTTCATCCGGCGGGTTCGGGAGGCGGGGTAATGTTCGGCCTCCTTGACTGGCTCAAGATTGCCGGCGGGGCAGGAATAGGCTTCGTTGCCTGCCTCACCATCAATGCGTTTGTGTGGCTTCCTGCCGCCCGTGACGAGGCCCGCCAGCAGGAGCGCGCGGCGGCTCTACAGAAAAGCATGGAACTCATTGAAGAACGGGGCAAAACCAATGCCGAAATCCGCAATCTTGATGATGCCGGCCTTTGCGCTGCTCTTGGCGGCTTGTACGTCAACGGCGCCTGCCAATAATGGTGCCGGGTTCGAAATGCTCAGCCCGTCTTCAGCCACACGATCATTCATCATCAACAATGATCGCCCGTTTGCTGAGCAGGTTGCGGGCCATAATCGGACCTGTGGCGCTCAGCCGGCGTGCCGGAAGTGAGGTCACCATGCGCTTCCTGCAAACCGAGCCGTTCAAGGTCTTCTGCATCGTGGCGGCTATCCTGATCGTCGTCGCTTCGCTGTTCTGGTAACCGCGCGGCACTGTCTATTTCTGGCATACGCATTTCGAAAGGGCATGGGGACTGATGGCGGGACTGGAGAATGAAATCATCCTCATGCTCGGGGAGCTGCGCGAGGGGATGAAGCGCCAAGAAACTGCGATAGGCCATATCAACAAGAAGCTGGAGGTTGAGGAGAAGAGGGCGAGGGAATCCCGGTCCCGCATTCATGAACGGCTCGACAAACAACAGAGCGACATTTCCCATCTGGAGACGACGGTCGTTCTCAGCGGTCAGACCGTGGCCCAACAGAGGGACGTGATTGTCGGCCTCAAAAAGACGATCGACGAGGATATCTCGCCGACGATCGAGGAGGTGAAGGACATCAAGCGGCTGGGAAAAACGGCCTCATTGATCTTCGTTGGCCTTGGCTTCACGGCCGGCGGGGTCTTCTTCACCATGTGGGATACCGTCAGACCGTGGCTTGGGAAACTGCTCCTCAGATAAACCGCATGACCATCGCCACGACCTGCAGCGCAATCAGTGCGGCGATGATGACGAAGATTGTCCAGCTCGACAGCCGATGCATGGTCAATCCCGGTTGAACGGCTTGTGCGGGTAGTGCTCGCTGCAATGCCATATCGGCTTGTCCGCCTTCGATCGCGCGAAACCGTAGCAACCCCATTCGGAGCATCCCGGATGTTCGCACCAGTGATTGTCGTGGATGCCGGCGCCCGGCTGTTCGGTTCGAGTATCGGGACTGATGCTCATAGCAGGCTCGGTTCCTTCTGATCTTGAGGTTTTGCCGGCGGATCGACGATTACCAGCATGTTTCCCGGCAACGGCCGCTGCAGGTGCTTTGCCTCCTCCCAGGGCGCTGTCAGCCAGAGATCGATCTCTTCCGGCGTGGTTAGAATCGCCGGCATGGCCTTCTGATGGATCGGAGAGACGATCTCGTTCGGCGTCGTCGTCAGGAATCCGAACAGCTCGTATTCCCTCTCGCCGTCGCGGACCTTGCGGACGCCCTTCCACGGCGTCCAGAAGCCCGCGAAGAACATCAGCGGGCGTTCCTCGTTTCCGGCAAACCATGCATTCGGCACGCGGCCGCCTTCCACCTTGCGCGCCGGATCGGGCTCGGCAAAGGATGTGAAAGGCACGACGCAGCGGCTCGTCGGGCCAAGCCAGCGCCGCCAGTGCGGCGAGCTCACGTTGCGGATGTTCGTCACGCCGGGGTCGTAGTTTTTCACGAAAGCCGGTGGCGAGGGCATTCCCCATGTGAGGCTGGCAATCTCCCGCTGCCCATCTTCCCCCACTCGTACGACCGGCGCCTGGTAGCCGGGATAGACGTCCAGAGACGGCTGGTTCCAGCCGGCCTTATCCCGGAAGGCCCTGGTGAACTGCAGGACGGCCTCGCGGCTCGTCGTGACGTTGTAGAGATTGCACATGTCTCACCTCGGCAGAGAAGAAATCTCGATCACGCTATCGCAACGTTTGCACTCTTTGCAACGCAGCCGTCCGGCGAGGTCCTTCAGGCGCGCCTCCCGACCGCATCTCCGTTCCAGCGCTTTGCGGTTCAAAGTTCCATAGCGCCCGCAGCGGCATCTGGCGGTAAGAACTTCCCATTCCTGAAGGTCAGCCAGCCGTTTCCCCGTTGCAATTTCAAACTCGTCGCGGCTGACCAGCCCCGTTCGATCTGCCCACTCATCATGAGTGAAATAGTAGTGCAGTGTGCACCGGTTGTAGAAACCGCTCTTGGACCGATCGCACCTCACAGCTTTGGCGAGATCTCCCAGCAAACCGGGCATGCTAACGTCGCCGTGTTCTTCGAATAGTGCTGTTCCGTCGAAACTTCGCAGGATCTCGCATTCTTCGCAGATCACATTGACCTTCCGGCCTTTGCGATCGGCCAGCGTCTCCACCATCTTCATTTTCGGTTTGGTCATTCGTGGCGTTCGTAGCTCGGCCGCCAGCCGCGCGAGAAACCCTTGCTGCCGGCGAAATCGGACAATTCGAGTTGCTGCCTTAGAAACTGACGGTCCCTAATCAGGGTGGCGATCGCCGCCTTTGCGTCTCCATCATGCCAGGCGAGCTCTGCCTCGACAGCCCAGCGCAGCTCATCGTCTTCCGTCAGTAGTTGAGCGGGATCGGCTGACATTCTGCAAATTCCTCGGTCTGGCCAAACCCGACGATTTTCACCTGAAAACGATAGCTGCCCTGCGGCTTCCAGTGCTTGAGTTGCGCTTCAGGATCCCTGCCGAGGGCGATCTGCTGTGAATAGAAGTCGGTGTACTCTTGATACCAGGCCTCGCAATCCTTCGCGACTTCGTCGAAGGTGGCTTTCCGGCCGCACCCGGCGCAATAGATCGTGTCGCTGGCGCCCGGGAAATCGCACTCCTTCATCAGGCTTCCACCACAACCGGCGCAAATCGCCTCCCCGAAGTGGCGCAAGCCGTCGTCATTGTCGTCGATACGCATAGGTTCTCCTTCGCGCCGAAGCGCGCTGTTATCGTCAGATTTCAGGTTGGAGCACAGCCGCCTTGCGGCTCCGATGTTCTAATTATGTTCTCATCGTCGCATGAGTCAATCAGGAATTTGAGATATTCGTTCTGGCTATTGATCCCGCACGAACACGCCAGCCTCCGCCGCCGCCTTCAGGAAGGCCTCACGAGCAAGCTCGGGCGCCTGTCTCCCTTCCAGCACGGCAAGGCAGATGCGCTGCGCCGCGAAATATTCTTTGCCCTCGTCGACCGGCCACGCGAGCAACAGAGCACGGGCGGCTTCCTCCGTGCTGGTGATCGTGCGATAGCCGCCTTGATCGTCTTCCTCATAAGTCACCGGCCTGTTCCAGTGTCCGCGCTCCATGACGCAAGGCCTCCTCTCGATCAAGGCAACGCATGATCGCGAAGAGTCGTTCCGCTATTCGAGCTTCCGCTTCAGCGCCATCAGCAGCGCATCCAGCTCGGCATTGGCTCCGGCCGCCAGCATGAGATTGTCCGCAACCTCGATGATGGCCGCCAGCACTTCCTTATCATCCCAGCCCGCCTTGACCGCGCCTTCTATGATGTCCTGCAATGGCAGTTCGACCGCCATCTGACAGAACAGGTGTCGGTTCTCGTTGCCGGGCGGAACGGTTGGCGGAGGGATGCTGCTCATTCTGCCGAGATAGCGGAAAAGCCGCTCTCGACAAGCCCGCTTCGGTTTTACACCCCGCTTGAACTCATTTGGTTTTTCAGGATGGAATTTGCCGAGTTTTACAGCGAAGTGCCGGCAATCGCTCAAATAGGCCGAGCTTCCCAAGCTGAATACGAGGGTTCGATTCCCTTCACCCGCTCCAGTTTTCCGACAATCACATCAGCTTGCCCCAGGCAGGGTTCCATTCTACTCCCTCTGAAAGTTCCACGAAGATCGGTTGCTTGTCCGGTCCCTGGTCTTGTTCTCCGCCATCCGAAAGGCGTCATCCGGCTCCATCTCTTCGCCGGGGAAGATCGTGTCGTTCTCGGCTGGATCGGCAACTCTTCTGATATAGCCGCGGATCTGGTCTCCGGAATGATAGAACCTGATGATCAAGGCGCCGGGCGCCGGTTCGCCGCCGCGGTAACGATAATAAGTGTGCATTTTTTCCCTCCATTGTCAGTACCTCTACCTGACCTGCGGAAGTGTGAAATGTTCCCTGTATTTCTAGAGGAAGGGCGGCCCTTGGGTCGCCCTTGATCGTGCTGACTGATGCTTTGCCGTACTTCGGTTCAGAGTTCCGTCCGTCCGGCTTTCTGGCTTGCTGCTGTCGAACCGCCGCCGAAGGCGCCGGCAAGCGTTTGAGCAAGCGCCCGCGCCGGCGATGCAGCCGGACGGGCCTCGCTATCGGAAGCAGCCCGGACTGCCGGCTTGGCTGCCGCCGCGGTGGTCGGCGAAGCCGGCCGCGAGGTCAAGGACGCCGCTGCGGTTGCATATCCGCCCGTGCCGGTCAGCTTGAACTGGCCGAGCAGGTTGGTGAGTGCCGTCGCTTCGGTCGCCAGACTATGGCTCGCTGCGGTCGTTTCCTCGACCATGGCTGCGTTCTGCTGCGTGCCCTGGTCCATCGCGTTCACCGAAGTGTTGATCTCCTGCAGGCCGATGGACTGCTCCCGCGAGGCGTCCGCGATGGCATGGACGTGACCGTTGATCTCCTGCACTTCGTGAAGGATGGTTTCGAGCGCCTTGCCCGTTTCATCGACGAGCGCGACACCGGTCTGGACATGCGTGCCGGACGTGGTGATCAGCGCCTTGATCTCCTTCGCCGCATGGGCCGAACGTTGGGCGAGTTCGCGCACTTCCTGGGCCACGACCGCAAAACCCTTGCCGGCGTCACCCGCGCGGGCCGCCTCCACACCGGCATTGAGTGCCAGAAGATTGGTCTGGAAGGCGATGTCGTCGATCACGCCGATGATATTGGAGATCTCACCGGACGATTTTTCGATCTCCTGCATCGCATTGACCGCCTTGCGCACCACGTCGCTGGATTTCTCGGCGCCGGTGCGGGTGCGGGTCACAAGCTGGCTCACTTCCGCGGCCCGCTTTGCCGCGTCCTTCACGGTTGTTGTGATTTCCTCGAGCGCCGCTGCAGTCTCCTCGACCGAAGCGGCCTGTTGCTCGGTGCGTTTGGAAAGCGCATCGGCGGAGGAGCGGATCTCGCTGGCGCCGCTATTGATCGCCGTGGCGTTCGCGCCGACCGCGATCATCGTCTCGTTGAGCGTGCTGACCGAATTGTTGAAGTCGACACGCAGCGAATCGAGATGCGGAGCGAATGGCGTTTCCAGGCGCGAGATGAGGTCGCCGGAGGCGAGGCGCCGCAGGCCTTCGCCGAGCGAGCGCATGGCACGTTCCAGTTCGCCGGCTTCCGCCGCACGCTGTGCGTCGCGCTCCTGGCGTTCACGGTCGCTGAGGTCGCGATCGGCGGTGGCGCGCACTTCAAGATTGACGCGTTCGATTTCGTTGCTGCGGAAGACCTGCACTGCTTGCGCCATGAAACCGATTTCGTCCCGGCGATCGAGGCCGATGATGTCGCTGACCGTATCACCCTCCGCCAGCAGCTTCATTCGCTCGCTCAGCTTATTGATTGGTGCCGCAAGGCCGACCTGAGCGACGTAGATGCCGAATCCGATCAGCGCGAGGGTAGCAATGCCGATGATGGCGAAGCAGAGATTGATGCGCTGGTTGACTGTATCGGAGAGCGCATCGCCGCCGTCGTCCAGAAGCTTCATCAATGCGTCGTTGTTGGCGATCATCTTCGGCGTAATGGCGGCGATACCCGCACTGATCTGCGCCATTGCGTCCGCTGCACCTTTTTCATCGCCGACTCTGTGCAGGTCGAGCGCTTTCTTGGTCACCTGCTCGAGAGCGGTGACATCCGCGATGAGCTCATCCGCCGCCGCTTTCCGGCTCGGTACGAGCTCGGCCGCCTGCTGCAGGCGTTCCCGGGCCTGACCGAACTTCGATGCCGCCTTGGCGGCCGTCTCCGCCTCCTTCGATCCGGCCGGCATGTTCAGCGAGAAGCTCGCCTGAAGGACCGACGACAGCACAGATGCGTTTGCGCGGGAAGCCTGCATGGCGGCCGACGCTTCATGGTCGATGAACGTGCTGTAGCTCCCGTCGGCGTGTTTGAATTCCTGCACGATGTAGATCAGGCCCGCCACCGAAACGAGCCCGAGAAGAACGACGACCGAAAGGATCTTCGTCCGGATTTTCATATTCTGCAACATGGAGTCCTGCCCGCGCCGGGTCTACCGCCGCCTTGTGGAAGTGAGAGGGGGAAATGCTTGAGAGGTGCGACAGCCCGCATCATGTGGCCGGTCTTAATCGACCTTTGTCATACAATACTATAAAATTGCAGAAAGTTTAACGTAGGGCTAACATCGGACGGCGGCAAATCGCATGAGCGGAGGGGATCATGTCCTTCTGCGGGCGGGGACATGCGGCGTCTTGTTCCAGAAAAAGGGCTTCGAGCGCAGCTCCAGCACCGCCCGCCATGCGGCAGCCGAGGTCATCAGCCAGTAGAGGGCGACACCGGTCCAGCGCCAGCCGATCTGCCGCTTTTCGTGATGGATCATCGAACCCATCCCAAGTCCCAGGAAGATCAGATAGCTGCCAAGGATGTTGATGCTGTCGATGACGAATAGCGAGAGCACGCCGGCGGGGACGTCATCGGCAGGCGCCTCCAGCATGGAATAGACGCCGATTCCCATGAAGATGATGATCAGCGGGTGCAGGAGTGAGGAAATCAGCATGCCGCCGATCATGAGCTGGAAGGTACAGAAGGCCAGCAGGCCCATCTCGCGGATGAGCCGGCGCGGATCGCGCATCAACACCAGCCAGGTCTGCAGCCAGCCCTTGAACCACCGGCTGCGCTGCCCCATCCAGATGTGGATGGTGGTCGGCGCGTCCTCCAGTGTCTGCCTTGCGATGACATCGGACCGGTAACCGAGGCGATAGAGGCGCAGCCCGAGGTCTGCATCCTCGGTGACATTGAAGGGATCCCAGCCGCCGGCCTCTCGCAGGGATCGGGTGCGGAAGTGATTGGAAGTGCCTCCGAGCGGCAGTGGCATTCGCATTCTCGCCAGCATCGGCAGCAATCCGCGGAAAAGGCCGGAATATTCCAGCGAGAACAGCGCACTGATCCAGGACTCCTTCGCATTGGTGATGATCAGCGGCGCCTGCAGGCAGGCGAGTTCGGCGGGCATCGCCCTGAAGCGGGCATAGGCCTCGCGCAATTGTTGCGGATGCGGCCGGTCCTCCGCGTCGTAGATCGCCAGGAATTCTCCGCGCGCAGCGCCGAGCGCATAGGTGAGCGCCTTGGGCTTGGTGCGCGGGCTCGAAGGTGGCACTTCGATGATTTCGAAATGGGCGCCGGGGGAGAGCGCCTTCAGCGCCGCGATGGTCTCGTGGTCGTCAGCTTCGCAGACAAGCTTGATGTCGAGCAGGGCGTCCGGCCAGTCGAGCCGCTTCAGGCTGGCGATCAGTTGCTCGGCCACCGCCGCCTCGCGGTAAAGCGCCACCATGACCGTATAACAGGGAAGCGTTCCCTCTGGTGCCGGCAAGGCCGGCCGCATAGGCTGCCCGAAATGCTGTCGGGTGAACGCTGCAAATCTGAGAAGCAGGGATGCCAGATAGATGAGCGACAGCAGGACATGAAGGAAAATCAGCGTTGTCGAAGGCACGATGATCAGTGCGGAGAGGAGCGCTGCGAGCCCGAGCCCGGCATAGAAACCCTGGTGACCCGAAAGGACGATGCGCGCCGAGAAGGAAGGGAAGCGGTCGAAGAGTTCGTTGACCGTATCGCGCACGCGCCGTCCGGCTCCAGCCTGCCAGACCGCCCGGCGGATTGCCGAAGGTGTCGTGATCGCAAGATCCCGGCCAAGCTGCGGCATGGCGGAGAGGGCCGCCCCGAGATCGGCAAGCCTGGCGGCTTCCGGCACCACGGCCACCTGCGGAGCCCGATGCCGGTGGTTGATGCGGATCTGGTTCGGACGTTGCAACTGCATGTCGAGTAAGGGTGCATCGGTGATAAGGGGCGGATCGATCGTCTCGACGAAAGGCAGGCGCAGGAAGCGGGCGATTGCGCCGTAGTAGGCGGTCTCGCTGACCTGACCGCTATGCAGCAGCTCGCTTTCGACACGGGTGCCGTTTCGCCACGCCCTGTCGGAGAGCATGGACAACAGCGGCTTGGAGAAACCAAGCGCGGCAAGGGCGGCCAGTTCCGGATCATCGACGGGATCGCGGACATGCTCTTGCGGTCCGGTTCCGGGTGGGGCCGGCGTTTGCCACGCATCATCTTGCGCCGTCGGCGATGCCGGCGGATATTCCCCTAAACGCATGACTCTGCTACACCGCCCGCAAGCGGATGTCCCCAACCTGTCCCGATTTGGATCATAGCGATGCGTCTTCTGATTGCATCCCCGAGAATCAAGGGGTTTTTCAACCTTCTGCAGCTTTGCCTTGTGACAGGCGGGCTGCTTGCTGGCGCTGTGCCGGGACAGGCGGCCGGCAGCGACAATGCGTTCCCTTTGACATTCGATGCCCGCGAGCGATTGTCGCGGCCAGATCTCTCGGCGATCATACGCGTGCGGATTCTGACGACCGTCGATTTTCCGCCCTTCAATTTTGCCGACCAGACCGGCCGGCTTTCAGGCTTCAATGTCGACCTCGCCCGCGAGATCTGCGCCGAATTGGAGATCGAGGCGAAATGCCAGATCCAGGCGCTTCCGTTCGATGAACTGGAAAAGGCGCTGGAAAGCGGCGCCGGCGAGGCGGCGATGGCCGGCATTGCGGTGACACAGGAACGGCGCCAGGGTTTTGCCTTTTCAAGGCCGTATCTTGGTGTTCCGGCCCGTTTTGCCCGCAATCTCACCGCAAAGATCGATGGCGATACGGCCGCGGCACTTGCCGGCAGGCCGGTTGGCGTCGTCAGGGGCACAGCCCATGAGTTGATGCTGAAGGCCTTTTTTCCGAATGTATCCGCCACACCCTTCGATAGCTACGACGCCATGCTGGAGGCGCTGAAGACGGGCAAGGTGGATGCCGTCTTTTCTGATGGATTGCGGCTTCCCTTCTGGGTGGCGGGCGAGGATGCCGCAAAATGCTGCGCGCTCTTCGACGGCCCTTATCTTTCGGAAAAATTCCTGGGCGAGGGCCTGTCCGTCATGCTGCGCAAGGGCGATCCGATACTCGTCGCCGCTTTCGACCAGGCGCTCAGCGCTTTGTCACGCAATGGCCGCCTGCAGGATATCTACCTGCGTTATTTCCCGAACGGCCTTTACTGACCTTCGTGGATTACGAATTCTTTCCTATTCGCTATTCGCTATTCGCTATTTCCCGCTCACTGGCTCGCCCAGATGATCCGCGCGATCCATTCGACGTCTGCGATGTCGAAGGCCCGGTTGGGGTGGTCGGGATTGAGCGACGTCAGTTCCACCGTCCGGGCACTCTGGCGGGCAAGCACCTTGGCCATCACCTCGCCCTCCTTGGTCTTGAGCACGACACGGTCGCCGCGCCGCACCTGCGCGCCGGGCTCGACGATCAGCACGTCGCCGTCGCGATAGAGCGGTAGCATCGAATCGCCCTGGACCTCCAGTGCATAGACCCCGGCTTTGCGGGACGGGTCGACCGGAAATTCCACCACATCCCAGCCCTGTCCGGCCGGAAAGCCTCCATCATCGAAAAAACCTCCGGCACCAGCCTGTGCGAAACCAAGCAGCGGGATGGTTCCGCCCTGCGGCGGGAAATTGCCTTCCGGAAGCGTCGAGCGACTGGAGGAGGCGGGAAGATAGCTCATGAACTGGTCGACCGTGGCACCTGTCGCCTCCAGCACCTTGGCGATGGACTCCGTCGAAGGCCAGCGCAGCCGCCCGTCCGGCCCCAGCCGCTTCGACTTGTTGAAGGAGGTGGGATCAAGACCGGCGCGACGCGCAAGCCCGGAGGGCGTCAGTTGATGGCGTTCGGCGAGCGTGTCGATCGCGTTCCAGATCGTTTCATGTGACAGCATCTTGCCCGTACCCGTGACCGGCGCGCGAGACGGAAGCCGGACAGCCCCGGCGCTCGGCGGCACCCTTCGATCGAAACCCCTTTCGCGCAGCTTTCAAGCATCATCAAGCCCGCGCAGACACCCCTAATTTTAACGGAATCGCGACCTCACGTAAAGAGAGGAGAGGAATAAAATCCTGTTCCGGCTCTGCGTTCAGGCCACCAGGGCCATGTTGATCTTGCTGAGCTTGATCACGGCCTGGGTGCGGCTGTCGACATTGAGCTTCAAAAGGATCGCCGAGACATGTGCCTTTATGGTCGCCTCGGAGACGCCGAGCTCATAGGCGATCTGTTTGTTGAGCAGGCCCTCTCCGAGCATGCTCAGCACCCGGCTCTGCTGCGGAGTGAGCGTCTTCAGCCGGTCGATGAGTTCCGCAAGTCCCGGATCTTCCTCTGGCGCGGTGAAGTCGCCCTTAGGCACCCAGATGTCGCCATCCAGCACCGCCTGGATGCCGGCGCGGATATCGTCGAGTCCAGAAGATTTTGAAATGAAACCGGAAGCGCCGAGTTCCAGTGCCCGGCGGATCGTGGCGCCGTCGTCGCTTGCTGAGACGATGACGATTGGCAGGCTGGGGAACTCCGCGCGGAGCGACATTAGTCCGGAAAAGCCGCTGACACCCGGCATGGCAAGATCGAGCAGCATCAAGTCGACATCGGGGGTCTTCTCGGCGGCAAGCCGTGCGGCTTCGAAATCACCCGCCTCGATGATGACGAGCTCTTCCGCAATGCCTTTGACCGCCTGGCTGAGAGCTCCGCGAAAGAGCGGATGATCGTCTGCGATGATGATTGTCAGTGTCTGCATTTCCACGCTCCCTCCCAAGAGCATAGTCGTGCCTTTCAAATCTTTGAAAGTTGTAAACCTCTCGAGAGGCGGAAACAAGTGCTGGATTTTACGTACGATTGGGTTGCGGCTTATTGTCTTCCCGCTCGTCTATGAATTCGCCGACAATTGCCATGAAGCGCCGCATGAATCTCTCCATGATGGAGAGGGACCGGTCCACTTCCTCGTCGCTGGGCAGCGCGTTCGGCGGCGTATGGCTCAGTCTTTCCTCCAGTGCGGTCACGCGTTTCTCGAGCCGGTCGAGCTCCTGTTCGTAGGCTGCCCTTTCATCCGGCTGCATGCGGCAGGCGAGCGTGCCATTCTCGTCGTGGCAGAGCGTCATTGCGCCGGTCTGGGTATCGAGCCGGACAATGCCGCTTTCGGTGCGCTCGAGCTGGAAACGATTGGGTTGCGCCTGCTGCGCCAGGGCCGGGCCGGCGAGGAAAAGCGCCGAAGTCGCTAATGCAAGAACCTTCATCTTATCGTCCTCCCACGGTGGACAAGTGGCGAGCTTTGCGGCAAACGCTCGAAGAGTAACAGATCATCGAGAGTCCATGATGACGGATATAGTGTACAAGATCGTGCCGGAAACGCTCTGGCGTCGGGCCAAGGAAAAAGGCGTTTTCGAAGGGGCCGAGATCGACCTCAAGGACGGTTATATCCATTTCTCGACCAGCACACAGGCGCGCGAAACGGCGCGGCTGCATTTTTCAGGCGTCGCAGGCCTGCTGCTCGTCGCGGTCAACGCACTGACGCTTGGCGAAGCGCTGAAATACGAGCCTTCGCGTTGCGGCGATCTCTTCCCGCATCTCTATGGGACGCTGCCTTTCTCCGCCGTCCTTTGGGAAATGCCGCTCTTGATCGGCGTCGACGGCCTCCACGCCTTTCCGGAGAAGATGCCATGATCGGCCCGTTTGCCGGGCTTGCCTCCCGCAGCCTCTTCGTTTTCGATCCGGAAACCGCCCACGGACTTTCGATCGCCGCGCTGAAGACCGGCGTCGTGCCTGCCTGCCGGGTGCCTGCCGACCCGCGGCTTGCGCAAACGGTTGCCGGCATCCCCTTCCCGAATCCGATCGGCCTTGCCGCCGGCTATGACAAGAACGCCGAGGTGCCGGATGCGATCCTGAAGCTCGGTTTCGGTTTCACCGAGGTCGGCACGGTGACGCCGAAGCCTCAGGCGGGCAACGACAAGCCCCGCATCTTCCGGCTGGTGGACGACCGCGGCGTCATCAACCGGCTCGGTTTCAACAACGAGGGTCACGAGGCCGCCTTTGCCAGGCTTTCCGCGCGGCGCAATGCCCGGGGGATTGTGGGCGTCAATATCGGTGCGAACAAGGACACGGCCGATCGCGTCGCCGATTATGTCCTCGGCATCCGCAAGTTCTACGGCCTCGCCACCTATTTCACCGTCAACATTTCCTCGCCGAATACCCCGGGCCTCAGGGACCTCCAGGCGCGCGGCAGCCTGAAGGCGCTGCTCGATGCAGTGCTCGCTGCGCGCGTGGAGGAGGCGATGCGCCACGGGAAATCCGTGCCGGTCTTTCTGAAGATCGCACCGGATCTGACGGAGGAGGGGCTTGACAATATCGCGGCGGAAGCGACCTCCCACCCGCTCGACGGATTGATCGTGTCCAACACCACGCTTTCCCGCGACGGGCTGAAGGATCAGGTTCAGGCGAAGGAGGCCGGCGGCCTGTCCGGCGCGCCGCTCTTCAGGCGCTCCACTGCGGTTCTTGCGAAGATGCGCAGTCGCGTCGGCCCGGACCTGCCGATCATCGGCGTCGGCGGCGTGTCGAGCGCCGGGGACGCGCTGGAAAAGATCCGCGCCGGCGCCGATCTCGTGCAGCTCTATTCCTGCATGGTCTATGAAGGTCCGGGCCTGCCGGCGACGATCGTCAGGGGCTTGTCCTCGCTTCTCGACCGGGAAAAGGTCTCCTCGATCCGGGAGTTGCGCGACACACGGCTTGATCAGTGGGTTGACACGAAGCTCTGACGCGCCTTGCGCGGCACCATGGCCGCCAGGAAGAAGCCGCGCATCATCAGGAACAGGTTGAGCGACAGCCAGAGCCCGTGGTTGCCGATCACCGGCACGAACACGGCAAGGCTTGCGCAATAGCACGCGAACGACATGAGCATCATGTTGCGCATCTCGCGTGACCAGGTGGCACCGATGAAAACGCCGTCCATCTGGAAGGCGAGCGCCCCGGCAAGCCCCGTCAGCGCGGCCCAGGCGAGATAGGTATAGGCTTCCTGCCGAACCTCTTCGGAGGTCGTGAGAAGATGGATGATCGGCTGGCCGAAGCTGATGAAGAACAGCCCGACCAAGGCGGCCATGGCAAAGGACCAGAAGCCGGTAAGCTTCAGCGTCCGGTCGAAGGAGGGCCGGTACTGCGCGCCAACCGCCCTGCCGGCGAGCTGTTCGGCGGCCCCTGCCAGTCCGTCCAGAAAGAAGGCCGAGAGCATGAAGACGTTCATCAGCACGGCATTGGCCGCCAGCGTCACCGCGCCGAAGCTCGATCCGACGCGGGTCAGGAGCGCAAAGGCGCCGTTGAGGATGAGCGAGCGGATCAGGATATCCGCATTGAGATGGAAGAGCTGCTTCAGCTTGGCCGTATCGAAAATATCCGCACGGCTCGGCCGGTATGCGGCCGAAAACTGCCGGCTGACGACGAGAAAGCCGATCACCGCGCCAGTGACTTCCGCAAGCGCCGTTCCCCAGGCGACCCCCACGATCCCCCAGCCGAGACCAAGGCCGAGAAAGATCGACAGGCAGATGTTGGTCCCGTTGAGGATGATCTGCAGGGTCAGGCCCAGCACGCCCTGGCCTCGCCCGAGCACGAAGCCGAGAATGGCGAAATTGGCGAAGGTCGCCGGGCTCGTCAGCACCCGGATGCCGAAATATTGCCGCGTCACCTCGGCGACGGCCGGGTCGTTGGTCATCAATTCAGGCGCGAAGGCGAGGACAAGCGGCGACAGCCCCAGCATGACGAACCCGAGACAGAGCGCGCTGAGGAGCGCCCTCCAAAAGACCGCCTGCTGTTCCCGATTGTCGCCGCGCCCGAAGGCCTGCGCGACCAGGCCGGTGGTCGAGGTGCGCAGGAAACTGAGGCTGCCATAGATCAGGTCGAACAGGATGGCGCCGATCGCCAGCCCGGCCAGTGCTTCCGCTTGCCCCAGCCGGCCGACCACGGCGGTATCGGTCAGGCCGAGGAGAGGCGTCGTCAGGAACCCGAGTGTCATGGGGATCGCGATGCCGAGCACCAGCCGGTGCGTCACGTCGAAAGGCCGAACCTCCTGCCCCCGGCTATCCATGGTCAGCCCGACAGGACCATGGCCCAATAGGGCGGGGCGCCGGTTGATGTGCGGGCCATGGCGACGCCGAGACCCCGATAGGAGCCGAGCATGTTTTCAAGATGTTTGGGGGAATCGATCCAGGCCCGGACTGCGGCCTCGACCGTGTTCTGGCCGCTGGCGATGTTTTCAGCGGCCGGCAGTGCCACGTCGTTGTTCTTCATCCTCGCGCCGAAATCGTCGCCGAAGCCGATCAGGTGCTTCATCTCGTTTGCTTTCGCCATGCGCACCGCCTGTTGGACGGCTGCCTTGCGGGCAGGCGAATCGAGCGCCAGGGTGGGCAGGCCACGGCCTTGGCGCAGCGTGTTGACCATTGGAAGTGCGGCTTCCGTCTCGTCCTCCGCACCTGCCGTCGGTGTCAGAACCGACGTGGTGGAACAGCCGGCGAGCAGTAGGCCCATTCCGGAAAGCACGAGAAAACCCCGTCGCGAAGAAGTCTGGAAGGTGGTCATGTCAGCGGCGGTAACTGAAGATGCGCAGGATGATGAAGACCGGGATGACGACGATTGCGCCGAGCAGAAGGTAGCTTCCCACCCGTCCGAGCGCCCTGAAGCCGTTATACCATAAGTCGAGAACGTGATAGCGGATGCTGTCCACGATATTGTCCGGCGTGAAGCCGAAGAATGCGAGAACAAAACCCACGATCAGGCACACGACGATCAGCTTCACGATCGTGCGGCCTGGTGTGTCGCCCAGGAACCTGTTGACCCCGTCCGCCATCCTTTTCCTTCTCCGAATTGCACCCTGAGAGATAGTCGGCAGCCGCAGCCGCCGCAAGTCTTTTGGGTTCCCTCAAATAGAACTTGAGTTTTTTTGTGACTTCGGCCAATAACCCGCACCCTCTTGAGATGCGCCAATGCTGCCCAGCCAGTTTTCTTCCGGCGATGTGATCGCCGACCGCCGCGCCGACTATGCCCGCATGCTGTCGGAGGCGGAGGATTTCGGCGCAGCCGCCGAACTGATGGAGCAGGCCCTCGAACTGGTGCCCGCTTGGGCGGCCGGCTGGTTCCGTCTCGGCGAGTTCCGGGAAAAGGCAGGCCTCGAAACCGCCGATGAAGCCTACCGGCAGGCGCTGGCGCTCGAACCGGAAGACGTCTTCGGTGCTCGTTTGAAGCTCGCGCTGCTCGGCGTGGAGGAGATACCGGATCAACCTCCGAGCCGCTATGTCGAAGGCCTGTTCGACGATTATGCCGACCGGTTCGATACGGCGCTGGTCGAAAAGCTGGATTATTCCGTGCCCGGCAAGCTCGCCGCCTTGGTTGCGCCTCATGCGCCGTTCCGCAACGTGGTCGATCTCGGCTGCGGAACCGGCCTGTTCGGCGCGGAAATCCGCGGGCAGGCAGGCCATCTCGAAGGCTTCGATCTTTCCCTCAATATGCTGGCGAGAGCCGAGGCGAAGGGCCTCTACGACCATCTCGGCCAATCCGATCTCAGCCGGTCCTCCGAAGAAACCGGTCTCTTCTCCGATGCTCTTCCCAAACATCGCGCCGATCTCGTTTCCGCCGCCGACGTGCTGATGTATCTCGGCTCACTGGAGACCGTCTTTCCGCTTGTGCTGGAGCTTCTGGCGCCCGGCGGCTTCTTCGCTTTCTCCGTCGAGGACGCGGGCGACGGTGAAGCTTACCTTTTGCGGGAAACTCTCCGCTACGCTCATTCTGAGGCCTATATCCGATCGCTGCTTGTCCGTTACGGCCTGGCGCTTCTGGACATGCGGAAGACCGTCATTCGTCTGGATGCTGGAAAACCCGTCCACGGCATTCTGTTTCTGTCGCGCAAGCCCGCCTGATTGACCATTTCTTGCTTTTTTCCTTGCCGGCTCATCGCGGCTTGAACCCTCTTGATGACGGTTTTATTGCAGTGCAATATTATCGAAAATAAAGGGGCAAACGTTGGCTGGACAGCCGAAGCAGGTTCAGAAAAGAAGCCTTGGCTTCTACAGCATCGATCCGTCGAAGCACACATTGCTTGAAGACGCGCAGGGGTTGGTCACCGGCGCGATGGTTGCGGCTCTCGGCTTCTACTTCCTGAACAAGGTCGGGCTTTTGACCGGCGGCACGGCGGGCGTCGCCTTCCTGCTGCATTACGCGTTTGGAATTTCCTTCGGCCTGCTGTTCTTCATCGTCAACCTGCCGTTCTATTATCTTTCCTTCCGCCGCCTCGGCCTGGCCTTCTCGCTGAAGACCTTCATCGCCATCGGCCTCGTTTCGGTGATCTCGGAAATCGAGAGCCGTTTTTTCCTGATCGATTATCTTCATCCATTCTGGGCAGCCCTGCTCGGCGGCCTCTTGCTCGGTTACGGATTGCTGGCGCTCTACCGTCACCGGGCGAGCCTCGGCGGTGTCGGCATCCTGGCGATCTATATCCAGGACCGTTTCGGCATCCAGGCCGGATTGATCCAGCTTGCCTTCGATCTCTGCGTCATGCTCTGCGCCTTCGCGGTGGTCAGTCCCGTGACGGTGGCGTGGTCGGTGGTCGGTGCTGTCGTCCTCAACCTGTTCCTGGCGATCAACCATCGCTCGGACCGCTATATCGTGGTGCGCTGATGGCGGATGCTGCTGCGAAGAAAAGCCCGGTCGGCTTCTGGTCCTCCAGTTCGGACCGCCATTCCCCGCTGGAGGACATGCAGGGGATCGCCGCCGGCAGCATGCTCGCGGCACTCGGCGTCACCATGCTCTCGTCGGCGCATCTCCTGATCGGCGGCACGGCAGGTCTCGGCTTCCTGATCCGCTATTCGACCGGCTTGAGCTTCGGCCTCGTCTTTTTCGCGCTCAACCTGCCGTTCTATTGGATTGCCTACAAGCGGCTTGGCCTTGCCTTCACGATCAAGACCTTCGCGGCCGTGGCATTCACCTCGGTACTGACGGAATTCCTGCCCGGCCTGATCGCCTTCGATCATATTCATCCGGTCGTGGCGGCCCTGTTCGGCGGCCTGCTGATCGGCACCGGCATGCTGGCCCTCTTCCGCCACCGAGCAAGCCTCGGCGGCTTCGGCATACTGGCTCTCTACCTGCAGGATCGGTTCGGCTGGCGGGCCGGCTTCGTCCAGCTCGGCCTCGACGGCGTGGTGCTGGCGCTCTCCTTCTTCGTCGCCAGCCCCTATGTCATTCTCTGCTCGATCCTTGCGGCAGTGACCTTGAACCTGACGCTCGCCATCAACCACCGCACGGACCGCTACATCGTCCGGTAAGCAGGTCCAGGAAAAGTGCGTGGCGGTTTTCCGTCCGGAATTGCACCAAACAAAAGATCAGTCGGCCTCTTCACGCAGCCTTTGCCGGCTGATCGATCGGATGCATGGCGCGGAAGCCGACGCAGAGCCGGTTCCAGATGTTGATCACGCCGATCGCCACCGTAATCTTGACCATGTCCTCTTCCGTGAAATGCGCTTTCAGCGTCTCGTATGCGCTATCGGGAACATGGGTATCGGCAACGCGGGTGACCGCATCGACCCAGGTTAAGAGCGCGCGTTCCTTGTCATCATAGATCGGCGATTCTTCCCACGCGCTCATCAGGTTGATCCACTGCTCGGAAAGACCGTCATGCCGGCTTTCCTTCACATGCATGTCGATGCAGTAGGCGCAGTGGTTGATGATCGAGGCGCGCAGCTTGATGAGGTGGATGTGGCGAGGTTCGAGGCCGCACCCCTGGACGTAGTTTTCGAGGTTCTTGACGGCATTGTAGGCTTCCTGCGAGGCCTTGTAGAAATTCAGGCGTGGCTGCATCCATCTTCTCCTTGGGGTGTGGCCTATAGGTTGAGCTTTCAACCTTCAGCGGGCCGTCTTGCGTTCGTGGATGTCGAGGAAGGCGCAGCCGCGGGCGGCAATCCCGCCGTCGTCGGTAGCCTCCAGGTCCGCCAGGATGTCGGCGATCGACACCTTGGCGAGTTCGGCGCGATAGGCCCTTTCGGCCTTCAGCATCGCGGCATTGATGCCGCAGGGTTTTGCGAAATAACGCCCGGGCAAGGGGTTCGGCCCGCGCTGGCGGATTTCCGCGCAGCGGAAGGCGGGAGCCGGTCCTTCGACGGCGAGCACGATATCGAGCAGCGAGATCTCTTCCGGCTGCTTCGCCAGCCGATAGCCGCCCTTCGGCCCCGGCACGGTGTCGAGCAGACCGGCGCCCGAAAGCGCCTGCAGGTGCTTCAGGAGATAGCTCGTTGAGACGCCGTGAAACTCCGCCAGTGCCGCAGCCGAGAGTACGCCGTCTTCCGAAACGCGCGAAAGCATGGTCACACAGTGGATCGCCTGTTCGACGCCGTCGCCGAGTTTCATCAATCATCTCCTAATCGCGGATAATATTTATCCATGATTATATCCGGCCGTCAAGTGCTCTTCTTTTTCGGCTGTTTCCGCTTATCTTGAGCGGCGTGGATGTGATCGAAACCCAGTCTTCCGGCCGAGATGCCGCGCTCCTGCCCCGGCCGTTCCTGAAATGGTTCGCCGAAAAGGGCTGGCAGCCGCGCGCCCATCAGCTGGAGCTGCTTTCCCGCGCCACGGCCGGCGAGAACATGCTCCTGATCGCGCCGACCGGCGCCGGCAAGACGCTTGCCGGCTTCCTGCCGTCGCTCACCGATCTCACGCGTCGCGGAAAGATCCCCCCGGGCTCGGCTTTTGTGGGCATCCATACGCTCTACGTCTCGCCGTTGAAGGCGCTGACGGTCGATATCGAGCGCAACCTGATGAAGCCGGTGACGGAAATGGGGCTGTCCGTCACCGTCGAGAATCGCACCGGCGACACGCCGCAGGCCAAGCGCCAGCGCCAGAAGCTCAATCCGCCGGATATCCTGCTGACGACGCCGGAACAGGTAGCGCTGCTGCTCGCCAACAAGGAGGCGGAGCGCTTCTTCAAGGACCTGAAATACGTCGTCTTCGACGAATTGCATTCGCTGGTGACCTCGAAACGCGGCCATCTTCTGTCTCTCGATCTCGCCCGCATCCGAAGGCACGCTCCACGGGTGCAGACCATTGGTCTGTCGGCCACTGTCGCCGATCCGATGGACCTGCAGCGCTGGCTGGTGCCCCAGGGCGAGAACCCGGCGCAGCCGGCCGGCCTCGTGCATGTCACGGGCGGTGCGGCGCCGAACATCACCATCATGAAGACCGATGACCGAATTCCCTGGTCGGGTCACGTTTCGACCTATGCGATGCCGGAAGTCTACGATGAGATCAGGCGCCACAGGATGACGCTGATCTTCGTCAACACACGCTTCCAGGCGGAGCTTCTGTTCCAGACGCTCTGGACGATCAACGACGACAACTTGGCCATCGCGCTGCATCACGGCTCGCTCGATGCCGGCCAGCGCCGCAAGGTGGAGGCCGCCATGGCCGCCAACAAATTGCGCGCCGTCGTCGCCACATCGACGCTCGACATGGGCATCGACTGGGGAGACGTCGATCTGGTGGTTCACGTGGGTGCGCCGAAAGGGGCCTCCAGGCTTGCCCAGCGCATCGGCCGGTCGAACCACCGCATGGACGAGCCTTCGAAGGCGATCCTCGTGCCCGCCAATCGTTTCGAGGTCCTGGAGTGTCAGGCAGCCCTCGACGCCAATTATCTCGGCGCGCAGGATACGCCGCCGGTCGGCGAAGGCGCGCTCGACGTGCTCGCCCAGCACGTGCTCGGCATGGCCTGCGCCGAACCCTTCGATCCGGTCGAACTCTACGAGGAAATCCGCACCGCTTTGCCCTATGCCGGTCTCTCCTGGGAAATGTTCGAGCGGATCGTCGATTTCGTCGCAACCGGCGGCTATGCGCTGCGCTCCTACGAGCGCTATGCGAAAATCAGGAAAACCAAGGACGGCCTCTGGCGCATCTCCAATCCGCAGGTCGCCCAGCAATACCGCCTGAACCTCGGCACGATCGTCGAAGCGACCGAGCTCAACGTCCGGCTCGTCCGACGCAACAACAACGGTTCGCTCGGCCGGGGAGGGCTGTCACTCGGCAAGGTCGAGGAATATTTTCTCGAACAACTGGTGCAAGGCGATACGTTCCTGTTCGCCGGCAAGGTGCTGTGCTTCGAGGGCATCCGGGAAAATGAATGCCTCGTCTCCAACGCCTTTTCGCTCGATCCGAAGATCCCGGCCTATGCCGGCGGCAAGTTTCCGCTGACCACCTATCTGGCCGCGCAGGTCCGCTCCATGCTTGCCGATCCGGATCGCTGGCGGGGCCTGCCGGATCAGGTGCGCGACTGGCTGAGCATCCAGCGGGAGCGCTCCATCGTGCCGAAGCAGGACGAACTTCTGATCGAGACATTCCCCAGGGGAAAGCGCTTTTTCCTGATCGCCTATTGCTTCGAGGGCAGGCTGGCGCACCAGACGCTCGGCATGCTGCTCACCCGCAGGCTGGATCGCATCGGCGCCCATCCGCTCGGCTTCGTCGCGACGGATTATTCGCTTGCCGTCTGGGGGCTCGATGACATGGGCATGATGATCCGCTCCGGCCGTCTGAGCCTTTCCGATCTTTTCGACGAGGACATGCTCGGCGATGACCTGGAGGCCTGGCTGAACGAAAGTTACATGCTGAAGCGCACGTTCCGCAATTGCGCCGTGATTTCCGGTTTGATCGAGCGCCGCCATCCGGGCAAGGAAAAGACCGGAAGGCAGGTGACGGTCTCGACCGACCTCATCTACGATGTTCTCAGAACCCACGAGCCGGACCATGTGCTTCTGGAGGCGACGCGGCGGGATGCGGCATCCGGGCTTTTGGATCTCGGCCGGTTAGGCGATATGCTGAAGCGAATCAGGGGGCACATCACCCACCGCGATCTCGACCGCGTCTCACCGCTCGCCATTCCGATCATGCTGGAGATCGGCAAGGAGCCGGTGCCGGGCGAGGCGCAGGATGCGGTGCTGAAGGAAGCCGCCGAGGAACTGATCGCGGAGGCCGGACTATCAGATGCGTGGTTAGATCCTCGGGACAAGCCCGAGGATGACGAACCTGGGGTTTAAGATCTGCCAAAAGAACTGTTGCGGCTTGCTGCAGCGTTTTTGGGCACCTGCTCTTCGGCATCTGTCGTCATCCTCGGGCTTGTCCCGAGGATCTAACCACATACAACAGACATCATGCCGGGCTTTTGCCCGGAACGGAAAGACGAAACGAACTTGATGCACCGCCTCGGGCTTGCCGCCCGCTCGACATCGATGACCGGAGCCGCCAGCGGGGCGGAAGAAATCGTCGTGAACGGCGTCGTCGCCGTCTGCGATCCGCTGGGCAGTCTCTATTTGCCGGAAACCGGCATGCTCGTCGTTTCCGACCTGCATCTGGAAAAAGGGGCGGCCTTCGCCCGGCGCGGCATGCTGCTGCCGCCCTATGACACGATCGCCACCCTCAATATCTTGGCTGCCGTGGTCAACCGCTACGATCCGAAGATCGTCGTCTCGCTCGGCGACAATTTTCATGACCGGAAGGGCTCGGAACATCTGCCGGAAGAACTACGCTCGCTGATCACCGCCATGGCGCGTGGCCGCGACTGGATCTGGATCAACGGCAACCACGATCCGGATGGCACCGTCGATCTGCCGGGCACCTGCGCCGATGAACTGTTTTACGGAGGCCTTGCCTTCCGCCATGAGCCGAGCCTGATTTCCGGAAAGGGCGAGATCGCCGGGCACCTGCATCCGGCAGCCACCGTCCGCCGGCGGGAGAAATCTGTCCGCCGCCCGTGCTTCGCGAGTGACGGCTCGCGTCTTCTCATGCCGGCTTTCGGTGTGCTGGCAGGTGGCCTCGATCTCCGCCACAAGGCGATGCGCGGCCTCTTCGACCATGAAAAGCTGGTCGCGCACCTGCTTGGCCGCGACCGCATCTATTCCGTTCGCTATAACAATCTTATCGGCTGATCAGCGATAGACCAGCACCGGCGTCTTGGAGTTCGCCAGCACCTTCATTGTCACGCTTCCGAGCATGAAGGCCTTGAAGCCGGAGCGGCCGTGCGAGGCCATGGCGATCAGGTCGCAATTGTTCTTCTCTGCAGTCTCGACGATCGTCTTCGCTGCGTCGCCGCTGTCGAGTTTCACCGCCTCGCAGGCGACCATGCGCTGCTTTGCCGCTTCCTTGGCATCGGCAAGAATCCGGTCTGCCGCTTCGTTGTTGAAACGATCGTATTCCGCGTAGGCGACTTCCATGCCGGTCGGATTGAGCGTCATGACCTGCAGGGGCTCCATGACCACCAATACCGTGGCTTTCGCGCCAATTTCACGGGCGAAGTCCAGGGCTTTTTTGAGCGCCTCGGTGGAAATGGGCGACCCGTCCGTCGGGATCAGGATATGCTTGTACATGGGTACCTCCAATATCTGACAACCATCTTTGCCGTGTAGCGCAAGCGGTCATTGACATGCGTCAAGACTGCGAGATGAAACGCTCAGATTTCACCGGACATTTCGCGCCGCCGCCGGTCGAGTTCCTCGCTGTAGCGCCTGAGCGTGTGGCTCTCCGTTAGGAGCCCGACGACCTTGCGTTCGATCTGGTTGTTGACGACGGCGAGTGCTTCCGCCTCCAGCTTGTCGAAGATCGCTGCAGCCTGCTTGGCGTTCATCGTGCCGAGCAAAACATCGTTGTGGTATTTCGCGAAGGAGGCGAGGGTACGCGGCTCGGCGGAATCCTCCAGAGGCGCCGCATAGATATCCGGAAGAAGAATGATGCCGGCATATTTTCCGGCCTCGTCGGTGAGGATGACCCGCTGGGTGGAGCCCAGTGGGAAATCCTTACGGAACTCGCTGAGGCTCATGCTGGCGGATGCCGTCCGCACGTCTGCGCGCATCATCCGCTCGACGGTGAGGTTGCGGATCCAGCCGATATCGTGGGCGCTGCGGATGCTTTCGCCGCGCAGATGAAAACGCCAGGTCGCGAACGAGTAGCCGAAGGTGGTGCGCACCGTTACCGAGGAGGTGATGACGGCGGCCAGCGCAAGAACGGTGATGGGAAAGTCGCCGGTGACTTCCAGCGCCAGGAACGTCATGGTGAGCGGGCCACCAATGACGGCGACCGCAAGTGCGCTCATGCCGACCACGGCGTAGATGACGGGTGTTACGGTGGCGTGGGCGAAAATATAGGGCGTGCTGAAGGCAAACAGCTTGCCGAGCAATGCGCCCATGAACAGCGATGCGAAGAAGAGCCCGCCGCGAAAGCCGGAGCCGATCGACACCGCGGAGGCGAGGAATTTCAGGGCGAGGATCGTCAGCAGTGCCGGGATGGTCAGGTTCAGGTCGAGATTGAGATGCAGTGCGCCGTGGCCGGCCCCCAGCACCTGCGCATCCGCCAGCGCGAGCAGGCCGACAACGATGCCGCCGAGTGCCGGCCTGAAGACCGGCGAGATCGAACTCCTGCGCGCCAGTTCCTCCACGAAGGTTACGCCCTGCATGAGAAGTATGCCTGCGAAAGCGCAGAATATGCCGAGCACGATCGCGGGCACATAGTCGGCCGGGACGACCGCGCCGAATTGGCTGACGTCGATCATGGGCGCGTCGCCGAACAGACGGGTGATGATCGTGGCGATCAATGCCGAGACCACAACCGGCGCCAGGCTGAGGATCGTGTAGGTGCCGATGATCAGTTCGAATGCGTAGAACGCGCCGGTCAGCGGAGCATTGAAGGCGGCGGCGATCGCCGCCGCTGCGCCGCAGCCGACGAGGATCCTGAGATCGGAACGGCGTAACTGCAGCAGGAGGCCGATTTTCGAGGCAAGGCCGGAGGAGAGCTGGGTGTAGCCGGCCTCCAGCCCGACGGAGGCGCCGAAGCCGTTGGAGATGAGGTTCTGGATGGCGACGATGATGCTGTCGGTCAGCGAAAGCCGGCCGCCGTGCAGCGCATTGGCTTCGATCGGGTCGACCATCGGCTTCTTGCGCCATTTCCGCAGGATGAGGAAGACCGCGCCCATGAGGATGCCGCCGGCAATCGGCGCGGTGAGAATCAGGATGCGGTCGATTTCGGCGGCCGAACTCAGCCTTTCGCCGGCATCGAGCCGGAAAATGGACCGGTGCAGTTGCTGGGAGATCCAGCTCATGAGCGCAACGGCGAAGCCGGCCATGATGCCGACCATCGCAGCGGCGATGATGAGGCCGAACTCCGTGCGCCGGATGAGCACGCGCAGCCGGCCCGGATCGAGGAGAACGCGGGCGAAGCGCAGAGGGGGAAGGAGCCGGCGGAACATGGACATCTCGCGGAAACGAGGGGTAGCGCGTGTCTAGCGCAAATGTCCTGTCAGTCCAACCGTCCTTGGTGTTTTTCTGGTCTTCGGCAATCGGTCTCAGGCCACCTTGCCCACCTCATAGGTGAGGATCACCGCACCGTTGGCAGCGGTGCTGGAACTGATCAGCTTGAGTTCCGTCTTTTGCGCCGCCTTCTTGAAAAGCGGATTTCCGGAACCGAGCAGCACCGGAACGATGCAGATGCGGTATTCGTCGATCAGGCCTTCCCGCATCAGCGATGCTATCAGCTCGGCACTACCGAAGACGAGGATCGTCTTGCCGTCCTCAGCCTTCAATTTGTTGAGTTCCGCGACCGGATCGCTGACGACGCGCGTATTGTTCCATGTGGCCTCCTTCATCGTCTTCGAGACGGCGATCTTGGCGAAGCTGTTCATGTAATCCTTGACCTTGCCTTCTCCTTCGGCGGTTGGCCAATAGGCGGCCATGCCCTCGTAGGTCTTGCGGCCGAAGACGAGAAGATCACTCTCCTCGCCGAACTGCTCCGAGAGCTTCTTGAGCTCCGGTCCCCAGGCATAGTTGTGGAAGGCGAGGTCCCACGGCTTCTCGCCTTCGAAATAGCCGTCCAGCGTCATCAGGTTCCAGGCTACCAGCTTTCTCATGTCATCCTCCATCACGTCGAAACCAGTTGCAATAAACAAGCAGTTGAAAGCTAGCGAAACTGATTTTATAATGCAAGCGGTTTTTGGAGAAAAAAATGGAAGACGCGCATCGGTCGGGTTGCCCGATCAATCTCACGCTGGAAGTCCTGGGTGACCGCTGGAGCCTGATCGTCATCCGCGACATCATGTTCGGCAACCGCCGCCACTTTCGCGAACTCCTGCAGAATTCGGAGGAGGGCATTGCTTCCAACATCCTTGCCGACCGCCTGAAGCGGCTTCTGGAAAGGGGCCTGCTCACCCGTGAGGACGACCCGAGCCACAAGCAGAAAGCGATTTACAGCCTGACGGAAATGTCGATCAGGCTGGTGCCGATCTTCGCGGAAATGGGGGCCTGGGGACGCCGTTTCCTTCCCGTTTCGGAGGAGCTTTCGATCCGCGCCGAGCTGCTGGAGGAGGGCGGGCGGCCGCTCTGGGAGGATTTCATGCAGGAACTGCGCGTCCTGCATCTGCACGTCCCGCGCGATCCCTCGAAACCTTCGGTCTTCGATCGGCTGCACGCCGCCTACCTTGAAGTGGTAGCGCGAAAGGCAGCCGCCGAATGATCAGCCCTGATACTCGGTTTCCGGTGATCAATCCTTGCGGAAGATCAGGCTGGCCCCCCAGCCGGTGATGACCGCGATCAGCACGCAGAAGAAACCGTAAGCGATCGGTCGTTCATGTGCCGCATCGGTAATCGCCTGCTCGATGCCGGTCTTGACGACCCGAAGCGGCAGCTCCCGCTGCACGATGAGCTGGCCGCTCTTGAAGAGATAGGCGCGCACCATGTGTATGCCGTCCGGAATGTTGGCGGGCAATCTCAGCGAGGCACGGAACAGGCTGGTGGAGACGAAGCGCACGCCATCCGTGTCACGCTGATAAAGCCCGTTCGACAGCTTGAGGCGCCGGTAAGCCTCGCGGAATTCGCCGATCAGGCCGGAATTCGGAATGTAGCCGACCGGATTGAGCGCCAGGTGATCGATGCCGACGCCGATATTGTTGAGGCTTGTGGGCTGGTCGATGTTGTCGATCTGGCGGGTGCTGGCCAGCGAATAGCTTTCCGGCACCTGTTCGAAGGTCATCGACTGTGTGTTCATCCAGATGCCGAGGACCCGCTCCTTCTTGCGAACCGTCGCATAATCCTTCGGGCCTTCGAGCGTGACGACCACGTCGTATTGCCCGATCGCCAAGAACAGCTCGTCGGCGTTGTTGAGCGCCCCGAAGATCGTCAGATCGGCACCGCGGAAATCCGAGGTGATGGCGATTTCACTGGTCGAGGCGCCGATTTCCAGCCCCTCCTTCACCGTCGATGCCTGCCCGAGCGGCACCTGCGCCAGGGCCGGCTGGCAAAGGCCGAGGAGAAAAGCGAGGAAGGCGGTGTGGAGGAGCAGGCGCATCAGTAGGACAGGCCTCCCACCGCAACGGAATAGATGTCGTCGGGCGTCACCACGAGCCCGATCGCGAGGCGGATGCCGACCGCAAGCACGAGGAGCGCCAGGAGTGCGCGGAGCTGCTCGCCGCGCAGCTTCTGCCCGACGCGTACCCCGTATTGCGCGCCGATGACGCCGGCCACCATCAGGATCGTTGCCAGCACGATATCGACGGAATAGTTCGTCGCCGCCTGCACCATGGTCGTATAGGCGGTCACGAAGATGATCTGGAAGAGCGAGGTCCCGACAACGACATTCGTCGGGATGCGCAGGAGATAGATCATCGCCGGCACCATGATGAAGCCGCCGCCGACACCCATGATCGAGGTGAGCACGCCGATGGCGAAGCCGAGCGCCACGACCGGAATGGCGGAGAGGTAGATCTTCGATTTCTTGAACCGCATCTTCAGGGGCAGCCGGTGCACCCAGATGTGTTGTCCCGGGCGCTTCAGCGCCACCGGCTGGTTCTGTTTCGCACGGCGCATGGCTCGCAGGCTTTCCTGCAGCATGAGGGCGCCGATGGTGCTGAGCAGCACGACGTAGAGGATCGAGATGAGGAGGTCGAGTTGTCCGAGACGGCGCAGCCAGGAGAAAATCCATATGCCGACCGAGGCGCCCGCCAGACCGCCGACCAGCAGCACGGTGCCGAGTTTCATATCCAGCGTGCCACGCCGGAAATGGGTAATCGCGCCGGAAATCGAGGAGGCGACGACCTGATTGGCGCCGGTCGCCACCGCCACGACCGGAGGGATGTTGTAGAATATCAGCAGAGGCGTGATGAGGAAGCCGCCGCCCACCCCGAACATGCCGGACAGGAAGCCGACGGCCGCACCCATGCCGAGAATGATGAAGATGTTCACCGAAAGCTCTGCGATCGGCAGGTAGACAGTCACGATCGAACCCCGAAAAAGGCAAAAAGCGACACCGTCGCGGGCGGTTCGCGATGTCTCTGATCCGCCCACTGCGGTGATGGGAAATGATTCTCACATGCCGCCTGAACAGGGCATGAAGGGTTATACCGTCATGCGCCCGGGCATCTGCCGAGTCAAATCGCAAGTGTCAGATAAAGCGACGATTTTACCCTTTTTGTGACGGCGTGATTAATATGCCGCTTCTCCCTAATATCGGTCGGGTAAGTCGCCTTACTTACTTGTTGCGGGCGAGCAGTTCTTTCACCAGCGCATCGTTGATCTTGCCGGTCGGCTCCTGGCCGACGGAAGTCTGGAAGGCCTTGATCGCGCCGACCGTCTTGGCGCCCATCCTGCCGTCCGGCTGGCCGGCGTCGAAACCGTTCTTGTTGAGGATCGCCTGGATGTTGCGGATCGCCTTTTCCATGTCGACGGAGGCCGTGGTCAGCGGCTTGCCCGAAGCCCATTCGTCCGGCAGGTTGATGGAATTGGCCTTCGGGTCGAGCGGCTTCACTTTCCAGAGGTCCACCTTGGCGCGGGCGCTTTCGAGCTGTTCCTTGCGCATGGCGTTCGCCACTTCGTCCCGTTTCTGCGCAGCGTCCTTGTCGCCGCTCTTGGCCGCGATCGCAAACCACTTGTAGGACTCCTCCAGATCCTGCTTCACCCCATTGCCGCGGGCATAGAGGATCGCGAGGTTGAACTGGCTGTCGGCAACGCCGAAATCGGCGGCCTTTCCGAACCATTCGACGGCGGCGGTGTAATCCGGCTGGCCGGCGGCGCCTGAAGCGTAGAGTACGGCGAGATTGTGCATGGCGCTCGCATTACCCGCTTCGGCAGCCTGTTTATAGTAGGTCATGGCCTTTGTGAGGTCACGCGTGATGCCTGAACCCTTCTCGAAGAGGTTGGCGAGCCGGTATTGCGCCGGGGGCAAGCCGCGATCGGCGGCAAGCTTGTACCAGTTTGCGGCTTCCGACAGGTCCGGCGCCACACCGCGTCCCTCGGTGAAGCGGGCGCCGATCTCGAACAGCGCGTTCGGATCGCCGGCCGCGGCAGCATCGGCGAGCGATTTTGGCTCGATGCCGGCCGGAACGGTGATCTGGGCAGGGGCATCCACCTGCTGCGCGGGCACGAAATCGTCCTGAGCCTGGGTGGCGCTTCCGGCCGGCTCCATGGCGGAAATCTCGCCTGCGCCCGGTGTCGGATCGGTCAGGTGATCGCCGGGGCTGATCTGTCTCGGCGGCTCTGCGGGCGGAGCAGCCTGCGTGCCTGCCACGTCCGCATTGCTGTCGACGCCGTCGGTCGCGGCCTGGTTGTCGATTGCCGGAGTTTCGCGCTCGCCGGTCTCGTCGGCCGGGGGGGCGGAGGGCTCGGCCGGTGCTTCGATCGCGGCAGGGGGCGCAGACGGAGCCTTGTCGCCGCTGATGAGCGTCTTGGCAAGCGGCATGGCCATCAGAGCCAGAAGCACGGCGCCGACGGCCATCAGGATCGGCCGGCGATGGCTCGAGAGCATGGCGCCGAGGCCCTTGCCGGTGGCGGCGGCTTTCCGCATGTCCCTCGCCGACGAGTTGGTCTGCGACGGATCGGTTTCCTGGGCGGCCGCCTTGGCGGCACGGCGTGCGGCTGCGATATAGTCCGCTTTCGTCGCTCCCGCTGTCCGGTCGCTATCGAATTCGCCGGCCGCCTGGCTGGCACGGACGCGTTCCAGGATCTTTTTCACATCGGGCGCACCGGAACCGGGCTCCAGAAGGTCGTTCTCATGGTCGGGCGGCAGGACGTCGGACGGGTCGATCGACGGCGCCGGCTCCACGATTGTGCGGCCGGCGGTCGTGTCTCCCTTGCCGCCCGGCAGGAAGCGGCGCGACAGCTCGGTGAGAAGGCTGGGTTTGGTGACCTTCGCCCTGGAAAGGGCCTGGGTGTCGGCAGTGGCTGCCGAAAACAGTTCACCGGTATCCTGCATGGCATCGGCTGGCCCGTTGCGGGTGCCGAACGTCGCGACCGGCGCTTCCAGGGCCGCGCTCTCCTCATGCATCGCCTCTTCAAGCGAAGAGGCGGAAAGCTGCGCGGCAACCGGCATGGCAGGGGCCGGACGATGCACCTCTTGCCGCTCCGGCTCGCTATAGTGGCGCTCGATATGGGCGGAGGCGGTGATCCGCCCCTCCATTCCGTCGAGACGATCGGCGATCTTCACCAGCGTGCCGTGCAAGGCCTCGAAGGTCTGGTGCGTCCGTTCTTCGGAACTGCGCGTCAGGTCTTCGAGATGACGGAGATCGTCGGCAAGCGCGGAAAGTACCGCCATGTCGGCAGCGGCGACCGGAGTGCCGGCGGCTGTGTCGCGGGAATAGGCCTCGACCACTGCCTCAGCCGCCTGGCGGGCGGCCTCGATGATGTATTCGTCATTGGTCGCCATATAGTTCTCGATCGCCGTCATGCGGCTTTCGAATTCGGCGGGAAGCGAGCTGGCCGCTGGCTGCGGCTGGCTGATCAGGGTCGAAAGATGCGCGATCTGGTCTTCCAGGTTGCGCAATGCGCTTTCGTCGCTGCGCGGTGCTGCCGCTGCCTCGTCCAGGCGGGTGGCGATATCGCCCAGGCGGTCCTCGATGCGGCCGAAGGCGTTCTGGTCGATGACCGGCTGGATCGGCGGCTGGAAATCCATCTCGTCGATCCGCCGGGCAAGATAGTCGAGGCGCTCGGCGAGCAGGTCATTGACCGCACCATGTTCAAGCCCGTCGATCTTGCGGGAAATGTCGGCGAGATGGTCGGAGAGGTCGGATTGCGGAACAGGCTTCTGAGCCTGTTCGAGGATGAGCGAGAGCTGTTCCAGTCGCTCTTCCAGGCGCATGGCTGCCTGTTCGTCGGTCAGCTCCTCGATGCGGCCTGTCAGGGCTTCGATGCGGGCCGATAGCGCCTCTGTCGGATCGATTTGTCGATGGGCTGCCTGGCTCATGGCGTCGATCTGGTCGGCAAGCACGCCGATTCGGCCTTCCAGCCTTTGCAGGAACGACTGGTCGAGCGAGGCCGAGGCGGCGGCGCGGCTGCCGGCGGCGATCGCCCGGCTGATTTCATCCAGCCGGTGGTCGAGGGTCGCAAACTGCTCGGCGATCGCTGCGTCGTTCGGCTGCATGCGAGAACCGAGCTGTTCCATGGCGCTGGCTACGGCGATCAGCTTCTGTTCGAGCGCCCGGATGACGGGGCTGTCGCTCATCTCGCCGAGCTGACTCTTGATCTCGTCGATGCGGTAGGCGAGCGAGACGAGTTCTTCACGCAGCGCCGCCGAATCGAGGTCACCCATCCGTTCTGCCAGGCCCTGCCACCGGCTTTCCATGCGCTGCACGGAATCTTCCCGCGCAAGGCCGTCCATGGCGGTGCGCAATTCCTCGAAGTCGGCGCGCAGGCCGGCCGCTTCCGGCGTCGATTGATGGCCGAGCTGGTCGATGCCTTCGGCGAGGCGGGCAAGATCGCTGCGCAGGTCGTCGGTGAAGCGCTGGTCCTCGGCAATCGACTTGATCGAACGGATTTCCGCGCGCAGCGCGTTCATCTCTCTCGCCACACCTTCGGAAATGTCCTGTTTCAGCTCCTGGCGCAGGTTTACCAGCGCCATGGCTATGTCCTGCACACCGCCGTCGGGCTGCGGAGGCTGAGGTGCCTGCGAGTGTGGCTGCACCACCGGACGGCGGAGGTCTTCGCGGTGCGGCGGAGCCGTGCGGCGGGCTTCTGCGTAACGGGGCATTTCAACGTGAGACGGGGCCGGGGGTTGCTCCGGCCTCAAGGCTTCCGGCGGGCGCACGTCGTTGCGGCGGGCTTCCCCGTAACGCGGCTCTCCGCGACGCATCTCGGATATGCGCGAAGGTTCGGTTCTCGTGCTGCGGTCGCGATCGGAGTCCAGCACGCGCTGGCGCTCCCGAATCTCGGCAAGCGGATCGCTGGAGAAATCGGTGACGCGATGAGCGCCTGCCGCCGGCACGGCGCGGCGTTCGTGACGCTGATCGCTCGGACGAGCTTCGCGGCTGGCGCCCGACATCAGTCCCTCGATCCGCGCCTCGAGACCTTCGATGGTGCGGTTCAGCGCATCCAGGGAAGAGCGGTCGCCATGACGGTAAGGGGTCGATCGTGATCCGTTCATTTGCTCGCTCGTTTCGACGTTGGTCCGGTAGGCTCTCGTCCAAGGCCAGGTTGAGAGAGCCTGCTTCTCCCGCAAAATCGGCCGTTTATTGGGATACCCCTACACAAGACTTGCCATTTCCGGCGGGCGCGGCATTTCTGAAGTAAATGCTCTGCGTCGCTCCAGGCCCCACTATTTCCCGAAACGTGGTAAACAAGTCGTTAACCGGAGTGAAAATTTTAACCTTTTCCGGCAGGTTCGGGCTCTTATGTGGCATGACGTTCGATTGGCGAGCGCAGTCTTCCCGCTTGTCTTGAGCCTGGATCTGTTCCGCGTGTTGATGCGTCGGCTTGAACGGAGAAGAAGAGGCGGTCCGTGGACGGAAAATTTCGTTTCCAGCACATTTGACGTTTACGCAAACGTCAATTATTCATGGGAGCAGGATACGGATCTTGCCGCGGAGCCGAAGGCGCCGGAGCGAGGATTCAGACGAGGATAGGAGGAAGCTCGACCATGCCAGTGTACAAGGCGCCGGTAAACGACACGCTTTTCATCTTGAACGATGTGCTGGGGCTGGAACGCTACGGCAACCTGCCGGGCTTTGCGGATGCTTCGCCGGACATGCTCGAAGCGATCGTCGGAGAGGCCGCCAAGGTCGCGGAAGACGTGCTTTTTCCGCTCAATCTCTCCGGAGATCAGGAGGGCTGTACCCGCCACGACGACGGCACCGTTTCCGTGCCCGGGGGCTTCAAGGAAGCCTATGACCAGTATTGCCAGTCCGGCTGGATCGGCCTTGCCGTACCGCCGGAATTCGGCGGACAGGGACTTCCCTACACGCTGCATGCCGCGGTCGGCGAATACATGTCGTCGGCCAACATGTCGCTGATGATGTATCCGGGCCTGACCCAGGGCGCCATCGCCGCGATCCTCGTGCACGGTTCCGATGAGCAGAAGCAGACTTATCTGCCGAAGATGGTGGAAGGTACCTGGTCCGGCACCATGAACCTGACCGAGCCCCATTGCGGCACCGATCTTGGCCTGCTGCGCACCAGGGCGGTGCCTCAAGGTGATGGCACTTACAAGATCTCCGGTCAGAAAATCTTCATCTCCGCCGGCGAGCACGGCATGACCGACAATATCGTGCATCTGGTGCTTGCCCGCATCGAGGGTGCGCCGGAGGGCACCAAGGGCATTTCGCTCTTCATCGTGCCGAAATTCCTGGTCAAGGGGGACGGTTCTCTTGGTGATCGCAACGGGGTTGCCTGCGGCGCGATCGAGCACAAGATGGGCATTCACGGCAATGCCACCTGCGTCATGAACTACGACGATGCGGTGGGCTACCTGATCGGCGCGGAAAACAAGGGCCTCGCCGCCATGTTCGTGATGATGAACGAGGCGCGCCTCGGTGTCGGCCTGCAGGGGTTGGCGGTCGCCGAGACGGCCTACCAGAACGCTGTCGCCTATGCCAACGAGCGTCTTCAGGGCCGCTCGCTCTCCGGCCCGAAGAACCCTGCCGGCAAGGCCGACCCGATCATCGTGCATGCCGATATCCGCCGTACGCTGATGACCATCCGCGCCTTCAACGAGGCCGGCCGCGCCTTCCTCCTGTGGACCGCGCTGAAATCCGACATCGCCCACCGCTCGGAAGACGAGAAGGAGCGCCAGAACGCCGACGACCTGCTCGGCCTCGCGACCCCCATCCTCAAGGGCGTCCTGACCGACAAGGGCTTCGAGCATGCCGTCATGGCCCAGCAGGTCTTCGGCGGCCACGGCTATATCGAAGAGCATGGCATGAGCCAGTATGTGCGCGATGCCCGCATCACCATGATCTATGAGGGGGCGAACGGCATCCAGGCGCTCGATCTGGTCGGCCGCAAGCTGGCGCTGAACGGCGGCCGCGCCGCCATGGCCTTTTTCAAGGAAATCGGCGATTTCTGCGAAGAGAACCGCGCCGACGAGAACATGGTCCTGTTCACCAAGGCTCTCAAGAAGGGCCTGAACGACCTGCAGGCGGCGACGATGTGGTTCATGCAGAACGCCATGGCCAAACCCGACAATGCCGGTGCCGGCGCGACCGATTACATGCATCTCTTCGGCCTCGTGACACTCGGCTACATGTGGGCGAAGATGGCGAAGACCGCGCAGGAGAGGCTTGCCGCCGGCGATGCCCGCGCCGATTACCTGAAGAACAAGCTGGTCACGGCGAAATTCTTCATGGAAAAGGTCATGCCGGAAACGGCGCTGCGCAAGGCCCGGATCGAGGCGGGTGCCGACAGCCTGATGGAACTGGCGGCGGAAGCGTTTTGATTTCCCCTTCTCCCTCCGGGGAGAAGGTGGCCCGAAGGGCCGGATGAGGGGGCCGCGAATGACGAGGCGTCTTTTTTAGCTACGGCTTTCGCCGGAGCCCCTCATCGCCTCGCATTTGCTCGGCACTTCTCCCCGCTGGGGAGAAGGGAAACAGGAATTCAACGGCGTCCGTACGCCGATAGGGAGATGACACCATGACCGAAGCCTTTATCTACGACCATGTGCGCACGCCGCGCGGGCGCGGCAAGAAGGATGGCAGCCTCCACGAAGTGCCTTCCGTCCGCCTCGCCGCCAAGACGCTGGAAGCGCTGCGCGACCGGAACGGCCTCGACACGACTGAGGTCGACGACATCATCATGGGCTGCGTCGATCCGGTCATGGATGCCGGCGCCGTCATCCCCAAGGCCGCCGCCTTCGAGGCCGGCTACTCCTTCAGGGCGCCCGGCATGCAGATCTCCCGCTTCTGCGCCTCTGCGCTCGACGCGGTCAACCTCGCCGCCGGCAAGATCATCGCCGGTTCCGACGATATCGTGATCGCCGGCGGGGTGGAGAGCATGTCGCGCGTCGGCATGGGCATGTCCGGCGGCTCCTGGTACATGGACCCTTCCGTCAACTTCCCCGCCTATTTCATGCCGCAAGGCGTCTCGGCCGATCTGATCGCGACGAAATACGGCTTTACCCGCGACGATGTGGATGCCTATGCGGTCGAAAGCCAGAAGCGCGCCGCAAATGCCTGGAAGAACGGCTATTTCTCCAGATCGGTCATCCCGGTGAAGGACCAGAACGGGCTCACGATCCTCGACCGCGACGAGCACATGCGCCCGGAAACCGACATGCAGGCGCTGGCCTCCCTCAATCCGTCCTTCCAGATGCCGGGTGAGATGGGCGGTTTCGAAGCCGTCGGCATCCAGGCCCATCCGGAAGTCGAGCGCATCAATTACGTCCACCACGCCGGCAATTCGTCGGGCATCGTCGATGGCGCCGGTGCGGTCCTCCTCGGCTCCAGGGCCGGCGGCGAATCGATGGGCATCAAACCGCGTGCCCGCATCCGCGCCTTCGCCAATATCGGCTCCGAACCGGCGCTGATGCTGACCGGTCCGGTGGATGTCACGGAAAAGCTGCTTGCGCGTTCCGGCATGCAGCTTTCCGATATCGACCTCTTCGAACTCAACGAGGCCTTCGCCGCCGTCGTGCTGCGCTACATGCAGGCTTTCGGGATCAGCCACGACCGCATCAACGTCAACGGCGGCGCGATCGCCATGGGCCATCCGCTCGGCGCCACCGGCGCGATGATCCTCGGCACAGTGCTGGACGAGCTGGAACGGCGCGACCTGAACACCGCGCTCGTGACACTCTGCATCGGCGCCGGCATGGGCACGGCGACGATTATCGAACGGGTTTGAGCCGCAACAGCCCCTCCGTCATGCTCGGGCTTGTCCCGAGCATCTAACCACGGTGGTAGATCCTCGGGACAAGCCCGAGGATGACGAAGGAAGCGGAACGGCCGATAGATTTCAAGGGAAGAGGAAATCCCGCCATGAGCACCTACAACAACTTCACCGTCGAAACCGACGCCGACGGCATTGCACTCGTCACCTGGGACATGCCGGAAAAGTCGATGAACGTCTTCACCCAGGAGGTGATGGACGAGATCGAACAGATCGTCGACGCCACGGTCGCGGATAGCGCCGTCAAGGGCGTGGTCTTCACGTCCGGAAAATCGTCCTTCTCCGGCGGCGCCGATCTCACCATGATCAAGTCGATGTTCTCGATGCTCGCCGAGGAAAAGGCGAGGGACCCGCAAGCCGCGGTGAAAAAGCTCTTCGATGCCGCCGGCCGCATGTCCTGGCTGTGGCGCAAGGTCGAGACCTGCGGCAAGCCCTGGGTTGCCGCCGTCAACGGCACCTGCATGGGCGGCGCCTTCGAGCTTGCGCTTTCCTGCCATGGCCGCGTCGCCGCCAGTTCGAAAGGCGTCAAGCTCGCGCTGCCGGAAGTCAAGGTCGGCATCTTCCCCGGTGCGGGCGGCACCCAGCGCGTCTCCCGCCTTGCCAACACGCAGGATGCCCTGCAGATGATGACGACCGGCCAGACGCTCACCCCCCAGCGCGCCAAGGCCATGGGCCTCGTCCATCAGGTGGTCGAGCCGGGCGAGCTGATCAATGCGGCAAAACAGATGATCAGGGACGGGCTGAAGCCCGTCGCCCCGTGGGATGAAAAGGGTTTCAAGGTGCCGGGCGGCGGCATCTGGACGCCGGCATCGGCCCAGCTCTGGCCGGCGGCCCCGGCCATCCTGCGCCGCGAGACGGCCGGCAATTATCCGGCGGCGCTGGCGATCCTCAAATGCGTCTACGAGGGCCTGCAGCTTCCCTTCGATCTGGGCCTGAAGGTCGAGCAGCGTTATTTCACCGAGATCCTGCAGACCACCGAAGCCTTCTCGATGATCCGCTCGCTCTTCGTCTCCATGCAGGAGCTCGGCAAGGGCGCCTGCCGTCCTGCCGGTTTCCCGAAGACGGAGTTCAAAAAGGTCGGCGTCGTCGGCGCGGGCTTCATGGGCGCCTCGATCGCCTATGTCACGGCCGCCGCCGGCATTCCCGTCACCCTGATCGACCGCGACCAGGAGGCAGCCGACAAGGGCAAGGCCGTCTCCGAAAAGCTGGTAGCGGATTCCATCGGTAAGGGAAGGATGACAAAGGAAGAAGGCGAGAAGCTGCTGTCGCTGATCACGCCCACGCCGGATTATGGCGCACTTTCCGATGCTTCGCTCGTCGTCGAGGCGGTCTTCGAGGATCGCGCCGTCAAGAAGGCGGTCATCGAGGCGGTCGAGGCGGTCATCCCGGAAACCACCGTCTTCGCCTCCAACACCTCGACCCTGCCGATCACCGGCCTTGCGGAAAATTCAAAACGCCCCGACCAGTTCATCGGCGTGCATTTCTTCTCGCCGGTGGAAAAGATGATGCTGACCGAGGTCATCCTCGGCGAGAAGTCGGGCGACAAGGCGCTCGCCGTGGCGCTGGATTACGTCGCCGCGATCAGGAAAACGCCGATCGTCGTCAACGACACCCGCGGCTTTTATGTCAACCGCTGCGTCTTCCGTTACATCAACGAAGCCTATGACATGCTGACCGAGGGCGTGCCGGCGGCGATGATCGAGAACGCCGCGAAAATGGCCGGCATGCCGGTCGGCCCGCTATCGCTCAACGACGAGGTCGCCGTCGATCTTTCCCAGAAGATCATGAAGGCCTCGATCGCTGATCTCGGGCCGAACGCCGTCAAGCCGGAGCATATGGCGCTCATCGACCAGATGGTCGACGTCTTCGACCGCCGCGGTCGCAAGAACGGCAAGGGGTTCTACGAATACCCGGCCAAGCCCGCCAAAAAATATCTCTGGCCGGAGCTGAAGACGCTCTACCCGCAGAAAAAGGCCGAAGAGGTCGACGTCAACACCTTGAAGCAGCGCCTCCTGGTGACCATCGCGCTGGAAGCCGCCCGCACCATGGAAGAGGGCATCGTCACCGACCCGCGCGAGGCGGACGTCGGCTCCATCCTGGGCTTCGGCTTCGCCCCCTATACCGGCGGCACACTCTCCTACATCGACGGCATGGGCGTGAAGACCTTTGTCGCGCTCTGCGAAAAGCTGGCGGCGAGCTACGGCCCGCATTTCAAGCCGACGGAGCTGCTGAAGGACATGGCGGCGAAGGGCGAGACGTTTTACGGGCGGTTTGACCCGTATGGGAAAGCGAGGGAGGCGGCGTAAATCAAGTCGAATACCGACACAAACAGCAGGCCTCTTGAGGCCTGCTGTTTGTTTATTTGTGAACAGACTCGCAAGTTTAGACCGCCTGTGTCGCTGTTTTAGTCTAAACTTTGCAGATTTCTGTCTTAAGCTGTGTGTAACTCCGGTAGGAAATATAGCACCGCCTCGACGGATCTTGATTAAATAAAGAACTCCCTCCACCATGGAGTTAATATCTAACGAGATTCAATCATATGACGAACCGAGTGCACATCGACGCCCCCGCAGGTGTCATTGACATTGAAGGCGAGAAGGACTTCGTCGAAGGCCTGCTCGCCAAACTCTTCCCGTTAATCGAAGAAGTCGGCTTCGGCAGTCGGCCACAAGGTCAATCAAACAGTCAGGACACCGAAGATGATTCTCCTGTGATCCTCGATGAAGGGAACGCAGAGGAAGCCGTTAAGCAAAAAATTAAACGCAGAAGGGGAAGTCTTCCGCCAAAAGGTCAATCCTGCGGTGACCGTTTGCTGGCCCTAAAAGCTGATGGGTTCTTTAAGGAACATCGAGGTGGAGGAGACATCATTGCTGGCCTAAAAGCTAAGGGCTGGACCCACAAAAGTAACCAAGTTGCCGCTGCGGCAGGAAAGCTCTTTGACCGTGGCCAGTTGCAAAGAACTAAAGAAGGCAACGGGCCCTTCAAATATTTCTGGGACAGGGACTTAGAGCCTGACTCGAAAAGAGCTCAATAGACATAATACCTTGCGAGCCTCCGGGTGAGAATGCGGATGTGGGCGATGAGCATCCAGGTTTCAGCGGAGGCGATTGATTTCTCCCAGTCTTTGGTCAGTCGCCTGCATCTACCAAGCCAGGCGAATGTGCGCTCCACGACCCAGCGACGCGGCAGCACTTCGAAGCCCTTTGCCTTGTCTGTTCGCTTGACGATCTGGAGCGTGAACTTCGCGACCTTCTGCAATGCTGCCCGCAGTTTCGGACCGGCATAACCGCCGTCAGCAAAGATGTGCCTGAGCCACGGCCAGCGTCTGAGGATGGTTTTAAGGACTGCAGCCGCACCGTCGCGGTCTTGAATGTCTGCGCCGTGAACGACGAGCCCCACCATCAAGCCGAGCGTGTCGACGACAATATGACGCTTGCGACCTTTGGTCTTCTTGCCCGCGTCATAGCCCGCAATCCCGCCACTTTCGGTCGTTTTGACGCTCTGACTGTCGATCACGCCCGCCGTTGGCGAGGCTTCCTTTCCCTCCAGCTCGCGCGTCTCCATAACGAGATGATGGTTGATCCGCAGCCACAAGCCAGTCGCCCGCCACTCGTAGAAGTAACCCTGCACGGTTGAATAGGGTGGAAAATCCTTCGGCAGCATCCGCCATTGGCATCCGGTCGATGCGATGTAAAGCAGTGCGTTCAAAACTTCACGCAATTCCGTCTTGCGCGGTCGACCGAGCCTGCGTGGCGTCGGCATAAAGGGAGCGATCAGCAGCCATTCCCTGTCCGTCAGATCACTTGCATAACGCACCGTCCGTCGGCCATATTGGCGGCGGGTGAAATCAGTCCAGCCCATTGCGGTCTCCATCGAATCCTAAGCAAATCCGAAGGAATCACAACTGGCTGATTTCACTCAACTCTTCTCTATTCGGCGTGTTCAGGTCAAGCGCTTCGAGCCTTTCCATGTGCCCGGCATCGACGTCTTTCGCAGGTCCTTGCTTCTCTACGGGATCGGCGCTTTGCCCTCCCAGCATAGGATCAGGAGAATGAGGCAGTCCTATCTTTTTTAGCGTCCTGACCGACATCGAGTCATCGAGTGCGGTCGGCACGGAGTTGAGTACGAACTTACCTCATCCATCGTCCTGCGAAGGACGCTTGTCCGCCGGGGCGGAACTTTCTGTCTCTCTCCTTCCTGGCCGTCCGGATCAGATGGTCGGGGCCGTAGCTTCCCGCGTCCAGCGGAACCCAGCGCCATCCAGCCACATGCGATGCATGATGACTGCAAGGCGACGCGCAAGTGCGACAATGGCTTTGCGCATCCCGCGCCGCTTCGCGACGTTCATTGCCCAGGCTCTCAACCATGACCATTTCGTCACGCGCGTCAGCAGCGTCTGTGCGGCCTCATAGAGCAGCGTTCTCATCATGCCGTCCCCACACAGGGAGATGCGGCCCACACGCTTGCTTTCACCGGACTCGTTGAGCTTCGGCGTCAGCCCGAGGATGGGACCCACTGCCTTGGAGCTTCTGAAACGCTGCGGAATGTCGATGGTTGCGGTATAGGCCAGCGCCGTGACGGCACCGACACCGGGGATCGTCATCAAGCGCTTGCAGGTCGCATCCTCCTCGGCGGACGCCAGCACCTTCTTGTGCAGACGAGCAAATTCGGCGCGCAGCTTGTTCCGGGCAGAAAGCAGTGGCCCGATGAGGTCTTCCAGGTCGGGCATGCCTTCGACGAGCTCTCGAATGCGCTCGTCGAACTTCACCGTTCCCACAACACCAACCTTGAGGCCGAAGTTGCGCAGAAGGCCGCGGATGTCATTCTCGATGGCTATCGCCTTGCCTTGCAGGAGCTTGCGGGCCGTCAAGAGCGCCCGCCGCTTCTGGCTCGTCAGCGTTTTCACATGCACCGGACGATACAGGTTGACCCGCATCATCTGCGCGATTCCACGCGCGTCGTTACGATCAGTCTTGTTCGGCTGGGCCTTCAGGAACGCCTTCACATGGCGCGTCTCGATGCAGATGACCGGCAATCCTGCGCTTGCAAGCCCCTCGAAAAGCCACTGCGACAAGGGCCCAGCCTCGAGCCCGACCCGTTCGATGTTCCAGCTCGGATCCTTCACGACCGCGAGCAAATCGTCGGGGTGGCTGTGAACCTTCACCTCCCGGCAGATTTTGCCCGTTTCGTCGACAATGCAAACGGCGGTCTCTTTCACCGAGACATCGAGGCCGATAAAGTGCTTCATGCTGCGCTTCCTTTCCTGATGCTTGTGGCTGTCGCGACAGACCACGTTCTATCATCAGCTCGAAGCGCAGCACCTTCCCGCATCACCGTCCGAGGTGGGGCGCAAGCCGAATATCCTATCTTTTTCGGTCAGGCTCTAAGCGTTGAGCGTATCCTCTATCCGCAGCGCACTTCAGGTCCTTCCTGATGGATTGAGAGAACCGCTTATTGATCAATTTGAGCAAGCTCTAGATGAATATCGAGCAAGCGATTGGGAAAAAGTCGGTCTTAAGGCAGGTAAATTTTGTGAAATAGCCTTCTGCATCTGTGCTGGGCACGCTATTGGGACTTTTCCCGCTTCGGCAACCAAGCCCTCGGACTTCAAGACAAGCTGCCTCAACTTGGAGCAGTACAATAAGACAAAGGGCCGCTCTCTCTGCATCCAAATTCCACGTATTCTGCTAGGACTTTATGAGTTGCGGAACAATCGAGCGATCGGTCATGTAGGCGGCGAGGTAAGTCCTAATCACATGGACGCCGAATTCTTCCTGCGTGCTATGAAATGGGTGATGGCAGAATTCGTGCGGTTTTTCTCCCAGCTTCCCTTAGACGACTCTCATTCTTTGGTCGAAGCGGTTACTGCCCGTACTTTTCAAGTTGTTTGGTCAAGTGGTGATGTTCGCCGCATCCTGGAACCAGCAAAGACCGCAGGACAGAAAGTTCTAATCCTCTTATATGCGGAGACTAAGCCGGTTAAAACCGCACTGTTGCAGACATGGGTGGAATATAAGAATGGAACCGACTTCAAGCGGAAAATTCTTAAGGACCTTCACAAGAAGGCCCTCATACATTTCGATGAGGAAAAGGGAACTGCCGAGATACTTCCTCCGGGCCAGACGCTCGTCGAAAAGTCTGGCCTATTGTTGGCGGCCAAATAGCGTCAATCGCCACTTCCATCACTTGATTAGCGTAAGCGCAGAACTTAACGGCAGCCGTGCTATCCTTGTTCCCACCTCTCTTTAGTCATCCTCGGGCTTGACCCGAGGATCCAAAAACAAGCCCAACCCACTCTCACCCCAACTCATAATACAAATCCCGCCAGTCCGGGTTCATCTTCTCGATCAGGTCGATCTTCCATTTCCGATACCAGCGCTTCAATGATTTCTCACGCTGGATGGCGTCCTGGATGTTCCAGAACTCTTCGTACCAGACGAGCTGCTTGCAACCGTATTTCGAGGTGAAGCCGGGCGTGAGCGCTTCGCGATGTTCGTAGATGCGGCGTTCAAGATCGGACGTCACGCCGATATAAAGCGTCCCGTGCTTGTGGTTGGTGACGATGTAGACATATCCCGCCATGCGAGCAGGATGCTTGTGTCGAATACGCCTCGTCAATCCGTGGGTTTTGAGGGGTTTCGTTTGCTGGTTTTGGTCCTCTGGCCCGACCCGAGGGCCGAGGTGCCTCAAATCCTAAAGTTTGCTTGTGTCTGGATCCTCGGGTCAAGCCCGAGGATGACTACGGAGAGGAGCGGAGCTAAGGTGCCCCAAGTTGCCGTTGCGTATGCCTCAAAGCATCATGGAGGGCGGGACTCGGTAAGTGGTTTGCTTACAAGATCTCGCCTCGGCAGCCGACTGTGGGGAGAATTATTACGGCACCACCTCTCGTCTGGCACCTTTGGCACCCCCCTCTCTTTAGTCATCCTCGGGCTTGACCCGAGGATCCGAGCACAAGCCAAACTGGCAGCAAAATGGACCGACCTTGCTCTGGCCACGTCCGCTCGCCGCACCGTGTGGAAACCTCGGCCCTCGGGTCAGGCCCGAGGGTGACCCGATGATCCAGACACAAGCAGGCAGCGTGCGACACTCTTTTATCCCAAGGAAGCCCTCTCCCCACCGCCCACCTCCCGCCCTACCTTCCTCTCCATGTGCAACGACTACGAACAACACATCCGCTACGCCGAATACCGCAAGGCCATGGAGACCTTCGCGTCCCGCCGCACGAGACCGAGCTCGCGCTGCCTCAGGCCGATGACATCCGCATCGGCGATACCAGTCCGGTGATGCGGCTTGCGGAGGGCGAGGTGGTCGAGCTTTTCCCCATGACCTTCGGTTTTCCGCCACCGGAGGGGAGAAAAGGCGGGCCGGTCTTCAATTTCCGCTCGGAGGGCCGCAGTTTTGCGGCAAGCCGCCGCTGCCTCGTCCCGGCCTCGGCCTTCTTCGAATTCACCGGCACGAAATATCCGAAGGCAAAACACCGCTTCACGCTGAACGACGCGCCGTTCATGGCGATCGCCGGCCTCTGGAGGGAAGGGCAGGGAAACCAGCCGCCCGCCTTCACCATGCTGACCACCGCGCCGGGGCCGGATGTCGCGCCGGTCCACAACCGCCAGGTCGTGGTGCTGAGGCCGGAAGACTGGCGCCACTGGCTGCATCTGACGAAGCCGGAAAGCGAACTGTTGCGGCCGTTGCCGGAGGGCTCGCTTGCGGTGGAAGAGGTGCGCGGCGGCAGCGATTGAGGGGCAGAGTTTCCCCTCACTTGCAATTTCTGAAGCTTAGCTTCGCTAAGGCTTCGAAATTGCTTTCTCTCCCGCAAGGGGAGAGATAACGCGCCAGCCGTACTGCTTTTGCTCTGAGAAACGTGGAAGCTTGCTCGACGGGCAATCGTGGCACCCTACCTCTCCCTTGGCGGGAGAGGAAGAAAAATCAGCATCTTAGCTGAAAGCTAAGTGCTAGATTTTTCAGGTGAGGGGGTAAATTCTCTGCTCTTCATCCCCGCCCTCCCGTTCTATGCCTACAATCCCCCTCGCTTCCGTCGCCGGAGTGTTTCGCGAGACGTTCGCGGGCAGGCGGGAGCCGGCGCCTTGGCTGGACCTGTAACGTGCAGGAAAGGTCAAGGAGGTGAAAGCCATGGAGAGTTCGTCGCAAGACAAACGCTCCTATCAAGCCTTCCCCTGGCCGCCGGGCCGGGTTCGGTTGAGCCGTCCAAGTGGCAGGGTTTCCCGAAAGGAGACCGCGAATGAAGCCATGCAGCGAGGCGAGGTGATCACCTGTAGGGGCCGGAAGCCCTGACAAGACGCCGAAGGCCACGCGAATGCGGAGCCACATACTAAAATCATTTGAGGTTCCGCATTCGTGTGGGCTCTCCATCAATCAGCAAACCACGGGCCGGACCGGTCGCGTGAACGAGAAAGCATGCGCGAAAGGAGGGCGAGCAATGGCATTGAGTGAGGCGGAATGGAAGCGCAGAGAGGAAGAGGAGGATGCCGAGCCCTGGTATTTTGGCATGACCTGGGGCGAATTCCGCCGGCTGCCGGAGCGAAAGCAGCACGAAATACGCCAAAGGGTCACCCAGTTCGGCGCCACCCATGTCGGCTTCTGGAAGGATTGTGCCCTGGGCAAATGCCGTCGCGCAAAACGCTGCGTCGGGTTCCTCAGCGATGCACAATACAAGGCCGGTTATAACGCGGCCTATCCGCCCTGCGCCCGCGGGGAAGAGACGCGCCGCGCAAAAATCCTCTATGACGGGCTTGAGAAACTTTTCCCCTCCAGGAACGACGAGCCTAAATACGCGGGGCGGCCGTCGGACGGTGTGGAGGAGTGCTGACATGCGGTCCGCCGCCTGTCCCCTTTACCCGCCATCCTTGCTAACAGATTTGCAGGATTTGGGAAGCGGGTCCGTTCACGCCCCCGTTCACGCCCCCCGCTCACGCCCCCCGCTCACGCCCCCCGCTCACGCCTTGTCGAGCGCGATCGTGAGATCCGCGATCAGGTCGTCCGGGTGCTCGATGCCGATCGAAAGCCGGATGGTACTGTCGAGCACGCCGATCCGCTCGCGCACCTCCGCCGGCACGCCGGAATGGGTCATGGTCGCCGGGTGGCTGGCAAGCGATTCCGTGCCGCCGAGGCTCACCGCCAGCTTGAAGATGGAGAGTGCGTTGAGAAACCGGAAAGAGGCCGGCTGCCCGCCCTGAATGTCGAAGGAGAACGTCGAGCCGCCGCCGCTGCATTGCCGGGAAAAGACCTTTCCGGCCGGCGATTGCGGATCGTTGAAGGGCAGGTAGTGCAGCTTTTCCACCCGCGGATGGCTGAGCAGGAATTCGGCGACCGCGGCCGCATTGGCATTCGCCTTTTCCATGCGGATCGACAGCGTCTCGAGCGAACGGCCGAGCATCCAGCAGGAATGCGGGTCGAGCTGCGTGCCGATCGCCCCGCGCAGCGCCTTCACCTGCTTCATCACCGCCTTGGAGCCGAGTGCCGCCCCGGCGATCAGGTCCGAATGGCCGCCGACATATTTGGTCAGCGAATAGAGCGAGATGTCGGCCCCGTGCTCGATCGGCCGCTGGAAGACCGGGCCAAGCAGCGTGTTGTCACAGGCGATCACCGGCGTGTGGCCCTGCCGTTTGCCGATCGCCTCCGCCACGCTCCGCATCAGCGGAATGTCGACCAGGCTGTTGGTCGGGTTGGCCGGCGTCTCGATGAGGATCACCGAGACGCGGCCTTTCGCCATCGCCTCTTCCGCGGCGGCGGTGACCGACGACCCGTTGACCCCGTCGGCAAATCCGACCGCCGCGACGCCGAGGTTGAGGAAGGTTTTCGCAAGCAGCGTTTCGGTGCCGCCATAGAGCGGCTGCGAATGCAGGATGCTGTCGCCCGGCTTGACGAAGGCTAGCAGCGTCGTGGCGATCGCCGACATGCCGGAGGAAAAGAGCGCGCAGCTTTCCGCCTGTTCGTAGACCGCCAGCCGGTCCTCGACGATCTCGCTGTTCGGGTGGTTGAAGCGGGAATAGACGAGGCCCGCGCCGGTGCCGGGCGGCGGCTCGCGGCGGCCGGAGACGAAATCGAAGAAGTCGCGGCCCTCTTCCGCCGATTTGAACACGAAGGTGGAGGTGAGGAAGACCGGCGGCTTGACCGCCCCTTCGGAAAGCTCCGGATCGTAGCCGTAGTTCAGCATCTGCGTTTCGGGATGGAGCTTGTGGTTGCCGATATGCGTCTTGGAAGGGTGCGGCGCGGTCATTTTCGTCTCCTGCGGGTGAGAAGCTGCATCATTTGAAATAAGGTCGCCGCCGGCATTCTCAAGCACCGCGGGGAGAAGGAGAAAAGGTCCGCAATGTCGCAAGTATGACGTTGACCCTCCCGTCCGGCGGAGGCTATCACTGCTTCGGTTCCAAACGGGAGGATGCCACGAAGTCTCGGGCATCATTGATCAAAAATGCAGCGTCTTACCGCGTCCACCCCCCTTCCGGCCCATGTTATAAAGCCTGCCTATGACCGTGCTTCGTTAAAGCCCGGTATTGTCCATATAGGGCTTGGCGCGTTCCACCGGGCGCATCAGGCGGTCTATACGGACGCGGCTCTGGCGGAGGAGTTCGGGAACTGGGGCATTGTCGGCGTCAGCTTACGCTCGGTCGATATCGTCCATGACCTGAGGGCGCAGGACGGGCTTTATACGGTCATCGCCCGCAGTGCCGCGGGAGACAGCGCCCGGGTCGTCGGTTCGGTGGTGCAGGGGCTGTCGGGCACGGAGGACCAGGAGGAAATCCTGTCCCTGATGGCCGATCCGGCGATCAGGATCGTCACCATGACGGTGACCGAAAAGGCCTATGGCTACGATCCGGTTTCGGGCGGCCTCGACCGCAACCATCAAGCCGTCGTGGCCGATCTCGCCAACCCCACCGCCCCCGTCGGGGTGATCGGTTATATCGTCGAGGGCCTGGCGCGCCGCCATGCCGCCGGCCTGCCGCCGTTCACGGTTCTCTGCTGCGACAACCTGCCGACCAACGGCCGCATCGTCCGGCGGCTCACGATCGAGATGGCCGGCAGCCGCGATCCGGCGCTCGCCACCTGGATCGCCGGCGAGGGCGCCTTCCCTTGCAGCATGGTGGATCGTATCGTCCCCGCCGCAACGGAGGAAACCCGCGCCCGCGCCGAAAAGCTGCTCGGCGCGGAAGACAAGCTGGCGCTGGACACCGAACCGTTCCTGCAATGGGTCATCGAAGACCGCTTCGTCTCCGGCCGGCCGAAATGGGAAGCCGGCGGCGCGCTTTTCGTCGGCGATGTCGAGCCCTACGAGAAGATGAAGCTCCGGCTCCTGAACGGCTCCCATTCCATGATGGCCTATCTCGGGCAGCTTCACGGCCTCACCTATATCCGCGACGTGATCGCCGTGCCGGAATACCGTGAAAGAGTCCGGCGGCACATGGCGGCGGTTCTGGAAACGCTCGATCCGGTCCCCGGCATCGATCTCTCCGCCTATCAGGACGAACTCATCGAGCGCTTCTCCAATCCCGGCATCGCCCATCTGACGCGCCAGGTCGCCATGGACGGATCGCAGAAACTGCCTCAGCGGATCATGGTGCCGGCCGTGGAAGAGCTTGCTAAAGGCAAGGATGCGTCGGCATTCGCTTACGTATCGGCGGTCTGGATGGCCTATCTGATGAAGATAAGCGACATCAACGATCCGCGCGCCGCCGAACTCAAGGCTGCGGCCGCGAAATCGATGCCGAATGATCCTTCGGCGCCGTTCTTCGCAATTCCGGGCCTGTTTCCGCAGGCCCTGGTCGAGAACCGCGCCTGGCGTGCGCTGGTGAACGCGGAGCTCGAAAAGCTTTAACCCCGGAATGTGTAATCGGCGATCGACTGCGGCTTCATCTCGATCGAGAAGCCGGGCCGCACCGGCGGCATGTAGGCGGCATTTTTGATGACGCAGGGATCGACGAAATGCTCGTGCAGGTGGTCGACATATTCGATCACCCTTCCGTCCTTGGTGCCGGATACGGCGACATAGTCGATCATCGACAGATGCTGCACGTATTCGCAAAGGCCCACGCCGCCGGCATGCGGCCAGACGGGCAGGCCGTATTTCGCGGCGATCAGCAGCACCGCCAGCACCTCGTTCAGACCGCCCATGCGGCATGAATCGATCTGCACGATGTCGATTGCGCCTTCCGCGATGAACTGCTTGAACATGATGCGGTTCTGGCACATCTCGCCGGTCGCGACCTTGACCGGGCCGATCGCCTCGCGGATCTTGCGGTGGCCGGCGATGTCGTCCGGACTGGTCGGCTCCTCGATGAAAAAGGGGTTGGCGAAGGCGAGTTTCTTCACCCAGTCGATCGCCTGCCCGACTTCCCAGACCTGGTTGGCGTCGATCATCAGGTAGCGGTCGGGGCCGATCACCTCGCGGGCGATGGTCAGCCGCCGGATATCGTCTTCGAGATCGCGGCCGACCTTCATCTTGACGTGGTTGAAGCCGGCATCGACGGCTTCCCGGCAGAGGCGGCGCAGCTTCTCCTCCGGATATCCCAGCCAGCCGGCGGAGGTCGTGTAGCAGGCGTAACCCTCGCGCTTCAGCGTCCCGGTCCGCTCCGCCTTGCCGGCTTCGGCCCTTTTCAGGATCGCCAGCGCATCCTCGCGGGTGATAACGTCGGTGAGGTAGCGGTAGTCGACGATATCGGCGATCTGTTCCGGCGAGAGCTCGGAGACGAGCTGCCAGACCGGCTTGCCGCGCTCCTTGGCGTAAAGATCCCAGAAGGCGTTGACGACCGCGCCGGTAGCGAGATGGATCGCACCCTTCTCGGGACCGATCCAGCGAAGCTGGCTGTCGCTTGTCAGATGCCGCCAGAACTTTCCGGGCGCTGCCGCGAAGGCCTCGAGTTCCTGGCCGACCACCAGATGCCGCATCGCCTTGATTGCCATGCAGCAGATGTCGTTGCCGCGGCCGATCGTGAAGGTCAGGCCATGGCCGGCAAGACCGTCGCGATCGGTGTCGAGGATGACATAGGCTGCCGAATAGTCCGGGTCCGGATTCATGGCATCGGAGCCGTCGAGGCTTTGCGATGTCGGGAAACGCAGGTCGAAGACGCGGAGATCGGTGATGCGGGTCATGGGGCTCTCGTGTTGGGGTCTCTCGTGTATTCAGATGGTCCAGCCGCCGTCGATTACGTAAGCCTGACCTGACGTATAGGTGGCGCAGGCAAGGTAGACGGCGAGGTCGGCGATTTCTTCCGGCGTCCCGAGCCGGCCCATCGGCTGGCGGGCGATAAAGGCAGCACGTGCTTCCTCGTAGTCGCCTTGCGCCTTCATGCGGTCCTGAAGAGAGGGGCTTTCGACCGTACCGGGGCAGATGCAATTGCAGCGGATGCCCTGCGTCACATAGTCGGCGGCGACCGATTTGGTGAGCCCGATGACGGCCGCCTTGGTGACGCCGTAGGCAAACCGGTTCGGCACGCCCTTGATGCTGGAGGCGACAGAGGACATGTTGATGATGGCCCCGTCCTTCTTCTCCAGCATGCCGGGCAGCACGGCCCGGATGGTGCGCACCATGGATTTGACGTTGAGGTTGATGGCGAGGTCCAGATCGCTATCCTTCATGTCGAGGATGGAGCCGGCATGCACCATGCCGGCGCAGTTGAAGAGAATGTCGATCGTCCCGGTCTTCTCGACGAAAGCCCTGACGGCGGCATCGTCCAGCACGTCGAGCCGGGCGGTCGTGAGATGGCCGATATTCGGAAGTTCCGCGAGCAGGGCCTCGTTGATGTCGGTCGCACGGACGGTCGCTCCAGCCTCGGCGAAGGCGAGCGCGGTCGCGCGGCCGATGCCCTGGCCCGCGGCGGTCACGAGTACGGTCTTTCCATCCAGTCTGGTCGTCATGTCATGTCCTCGGTTCGTGGTGTGGCCGGTCAGTCTGATTGAGGAATCCTCAATCCAGATGAAAGACCTCTTCCATCATTGCCCACCATTCACCCTCTTTGCGGCTCGCAAGCGGCTTCTGGCAAGGGATGGTGAAGGACCACCATTCCAGATTTTTTGGATCGGCCGCCATTTTCGCCGTGTCGGCTTCGAAATCCGTGCCGTGATATTCCCAGGTGCCGAACAGCAGGTTCTCCGGTTCGCGCAAGAAGATCGTGTAGTTCCTGATGTTGCAGCGGCTGATGAGGTCGAGAATTTCCGGCCAGACGGCGGCGTGCAGCCGCTTGTATTCCGCGATCATATGCGGTTCGACGCCGATCAGCATGCCCATGCGTTGCATCATTTCCTCCTCAGACCTCCACCAGCGCCTTGACCACGCCGGCCGCCGGATCGGTCAGCCTCGGAAAACGTTCCGGCACATCCGCCAGCGTCATTCTATGGGTGACCAGCGCCGCGGGGATTCGGCCCTCCCGCATGGCCTGCATGACGCGCTCGAAATCCACTCGTGTCGCATTGCGGCTGCCGAGCAGGGAAGTCTCGCGCTTGTGGAATTCCGGATCGGAGAAGGCGATGTCGCTTGAGACGATGGAGACCAGCACATAGGTGCCGCCATGGCCGACGAAGCCGAAACCGCGTTCGATCGCCTTTGGGTTGCCGGTGGCGTCGAAGACCACATCGAAAAAATCGCCATCGGTCACAGTCGAAAGCTGAGCCTCGTCTTCGGCGCCGAGCTGCACGATCGAGGTGATGCCGAGATGTCGTCGGGCGAAATCGAGCCGATCGGTCCGGCCGTCAAGCAGCGTTACGTCGCCGCCATCGAGCAGTGCGAAGATCGCCACGGCGAGGCCGATCGGCCCGGCGCCGGTCACCAGAACCTTCTGACCGGGTTCGACCCGGGCGCGGGCCGCCGCATGGGCGCCGATCGCCAGGAATTCCACCATGGCGGCCTGGTCGAGCGAAAGCCCATCGGCCTTCAAGACGAATTCCTGCGGCAGGCTGAGATATTCGCTCATGCCGCCGTCGCGATGAACGCCGAGCACGCCGAGGGTGCGGCAGCAATTGGTCTTGCCCTTCAGGCAGGCATGGCAGCGGCCGCAGGAAATATAGGGAATGATCGAAACGGTATCGCCCGGCGAAAGGTGGCTGCCGGGGGGCGCTTCCTCGACGGTCGCCGCAAGCTCGTGTCCCATGACCCGTGGATAGGAAAGATAGGGCTGGTTGCCGGTGAAGATATGCAGGTCCGTGCCGCAAACCCCGATGCGGCGGAGCTTCACCAGCACCTCGCCTTCGCCGCGGGCAGGCTTCGGGCGGTCGATGGCGCTGAGCTTGCCGGGCGCGTCGCAGATTATAGTTAGCATATACTTACACTCCAAGCCGATAGAAGCGGTTGGCATTGCCCCCGAAGACCGCCGCATGATGTTCGGCAGGCACGATGTCCAGGCATTGATCGAGCCAGGTGCCGTATTCGCCTGCCAGCCGCAGAACCGGCCAATCGCTGCCCCAGATGACCCGTTCCGAGCCGAATAGATCGAGGATGGTTTCCGCGTAAGGCCGCACTGCCTGTGGTCTCTGGTCGCCTGCCTCCGTCAGCAGGCCGGAAAGCTTGCAATGAACATGCGGCAGTTCCGCGAGCGCCTTCATATGGACATGCCAGCCGATAATGCGGCCCTCCACGATGGGGGGCTTGGCGCCGTGATCGATCACAATCGGCAGGTTCGGATAGCGTCGGGCGAATGCAAGCAAAGGCTCAAGGTGGCGCGGCAGGACGAGTGCGTCGAAGACAAGGCCCTGTTCGATCATCGCGACGACCGCGGGATCGAGGCGCGGATCGTCGATCCAGCGGTCGTCCGAAATATCCTGCAGCATCGGGCGAAAGCCTTTCAGCTTCGGATGCCGCGCCAGCCGGGTGATTTTTGCAGGTGCATCCGAAGCCTTCATGTCGGTCCAGCCGACAACGCCGAGGATGAAGGGCGTCCTGTCCGCAAGGTCCAGCATGAAAGCGGTATCGGCCTCGTTCTCCATTGTCTGGACCAGAACGGTGCCGTCCACACCGGCGTCGGCAAGAAGCGGCCGCATGTCTTCCGGCGTGAAGTCCCGATGGATGGCGGCAAGCTCCGGTGGCGGCCATTGGCCGGCCCGGTCGGCGATCCGCCAGAAATGCTGGTGGGCGTCTATCCGCATCTCAGGCCTCCTCCCGTGGAATGGGAGCCCCTTCGGCAATCAACCCGCGCTCCTTCAGCCGAACCCAGAACGATGCCGGAATGCTTTCGGAGAACCAGTCGACATTGGATTTGATCTGTTCGGCGGTGCGGGCGCCAGAGACGATGGTCATTACAGCGGGATGGGCGAGGGGAAATTGCAGCGCAGCCGCTTGCAGGGTCACGCCCTCTTCTTCGCAGACCGTGTTGAGGGTGTCGAGTTGCGCCAGGATTTCGGCTGGCGCGTCCGTGTAGTTGAATTTGCGGTTGCCGGCGAGCAGGCCGGAATTGAAGGGACCGGCGACGACGATGCCGACGCCCCGCTTTGCGCATTCGTCCATGAAGGCAAGGCTCCGCTGTTCGAGAAGCGTGTAGCGCCCGGCGAGCATCGCGACGTCGATGTCGCAAACCCCCATGGCGTCGCGAATGATCTCCCATTCGTTGACGCCAAGGCCGATGGCCTTGGTGAGGTTCTGCTCACGCAACTTGCGGAGCGCATGGAAGCCGCCACCGTCGGTCAGTTGCTCCCAATAGTGCAGGTGCCTATCCCCGTGTGTCATGCTGCCGATGTCGTGCACATAGAGGATATCGGGTTTCAGGATGCCGAGCCGCTGCTGGCTCGCCTCAAAGGAGCGCATGATGCCGTCATGGGTGTAGTCATAGACCGGGCGGAAGGACAGCGGCGCGATGTAGCCATCCTCTTCCGGGCCGACCGTTTCGTCCGGCACCATAACGCGGCCGACCTTGGTGCTGAGCACATAGTCGCCGCGATCGAGGTCGGTCAGCATGGTGCCGAGCCGGCGTTCCGAACGCGTGTAGCCGTAGAAGGGCGCCGTGTCGTAATAGCGGATGCCGGCATCCCAGGCCGCCTTGAACGCGCCGGCGGACTCTTCGTAGGAGGTCTTGCGGTAAAGATTGCCCATCTGCGCGCAGCCGAGCCCCATGACGGTCAGTTCGACGGTGGCGTTGGGCAGCTTTCGGCGGTCGGCGACGTGCATCGGTGTAATCCCTGGATAAGCAATAAGGGACACGCATCATTGACGATGCGTGTCCGCAGGAGGCGGCTCAGTAGAGGACGTTCTTGGCTTCCGGCTTGTCGATATTGTCCTTGGTGACGACCACGACGCCGGTATCGACGAATTTCTCGACCTTCTCCTTGTTCATGATCTTGAGCACGGTCTGGATGCCGAGTTCGCCCATCTGAAACGAGCCCTGCACCGCGATGGCCGACAGCGTGCCGTCCTTGACGAATTCCTGCAGATCCTGGTTTCCGTCGAAGCCGATCGCCACGACCTTTCCCGCCTTGCCGGATTGCTTCAGCGCGCGGCCCATGCCGATTGCGGTCGGTTCGTTGGCGCCGAAAATACCCTTGAGGTCGGAATTGGCGGCCAGCACGTCGGTCGTCTGGTTGAGTGCGGTGGCCATCTGGGACTGCGAATAGAACGGGCCGACGATCTGAAGCTTGGAATGCGCCTTGATATAGTCGGTGAAACCGCCGACGCGGCCGATTTCGGAACCGGCGCCCGCCACATAGGACATGACCGCGATCTTGCCTTCGGTGCCGACCTTGTCGATCAGCGCCTGGGCGGCAAGCTCACCCGCCTTCTTGTTGTCGGTGGCGAGGAAGGACTGATAATATTGCTCGGCATCCTTGGAGAGCATCGAGTCGACGATCACGACCGGGATGCGGGCTTCCCAGGCCTTCTTGACGGCGGGGACGAGCGCATCCGGATCGGAAGGCGCCAGCACGATGCCGGAAACTTTCCGGTTGACGGCGTTCTCGACCATGTTCACCTGGTCGGCGATGGCCGATTCCGCGGCAGGCCCCTGGAAGGTCATGGTGTTGTCGCCGCCACCGGCCTTCATGGCGGCATCGGCGCCTTTCTGGACGTTCTGCCAGAACGTGGAATTGACGGTCTTGACGATGACCGCGATTTCGCCGGCCTGGGCCGGAACGGCGGCGAGCGCGATCACGGATGTCAGCAGTGCGGCAGCAAGCTTTCTCATTTGTCTTCCTCCTCTTGATGGCCTGACCGGCCGGTTTTCGAGAGAGCTCCTCACTCCCTGAAGTCTTGCGGAAACGGGTCCGCACCCCTCTCTCAACGGCGATTTCGAAGCTGGTCGATCCACACGGTGACCAGGATGACGAGGCCGATGATGATCTGCTGCGTGAAGGCGGAGACGCCGTTCATGTTCAATCCGTTGCGCAGGATGCCGATGACGAAGGCGCCGATTGCCGTGCCCGAGATCGTGCCGACCCCTCCGATAAGCGAGGTGCCGCCGATGACGGCGCTGGCAATGGCGTCGAGTTCGTACATGACGCCCTCGTTGGGCTGGGCTGTGACGAGGCGTGACATCAATACGCAGCCGGTGAGGCCGGCCAGCGTGCCGGACAGCACATAGGTGAAGCTGACGATGCGGGTGACGTTGACGCCGGAAAGCCGCGCGGCATCCGGGTTCGAGCCGACGGCATAGATATGCCGACCGAGCACCGAGCGGTTCAGCATGAGGGAAACAGCGATCGCAATCACCACCATCAGGATGACGGGATAGGGGATGCCCGGAAAGACGACGGTCGGAAACCCGTCGTCGCCGATATTGACCACGCGCAGGAAAGAGCCGTTGCCGAGTTCGCCGAAGGATTCACCAAGGCCGGAAACCGCGCGGGCGCCGGTGATCTGCAGCGCAACGCCGCGGGCGATCAGCATCATGCCGAGCGTGGCGATGAAAGGCGGAAGCCTCATCTTCGTGACGAGCATGCCGTTGATGAAGCCACAGATCGTTCCGGTCAGGATGCCGGCGATCATGCCGAGCCAGATGGGCGTGCCGAAATCCTTGACCGCCAGCGCCGCGACGACGCCGGACAGCGCCAGCACCGAGCCGACGGAAAGATCGATGCCTCCGGTGATGATGACGCAGGTGGCGCCGATGCCGAGCAGTGCGATCGACGTCACCTGCAGTGCGATCGTCATGCCGTTGTTGAGGGTGAAGAAAGCGCTGCTCGTCAAAGAGAAGACGGCAATCAGCACGAACAGGCTGCCGAGTGCGGCGAACTTCTGAATGATGTCCTTCTGCCGGTCACTGAACGAGACGCTTTTCTGCTTCGAAACTTCGGTGATTTCGGCCATGTCTTTCCTCATCCCGCCGGCCGTGCATAGCCGGAAGCGTATCGCATGATCTCTTCCTGGGTCGTCTTTTGCGTCTCCAGCACGCCGGTGATGCGGCCCTGGTGGAAGACCGCGACGCGATCGGTCATGCCGAGAATTTCCGGCAGTTCCGAGCTGATCAGCACGACGCCGATGCCGTCTGCCGCCAGCTCGTCCATCAGCCGGTAGATGGCGAGCTTGGCGCCGACGTCGATGCCGCGCGTCGGCTCGTCGAAGAACAGCACTTTCGATTTGCGGAACAGCCACTTGCCGATGATGATCTTCTGCTGGTTGCCGCCGGAGAGCAGCCGCACGGGCTGCCTGATCGAAGGCGTGCGGATGTTGAGAAGATCGACATAATCCCTGGCCGCCTTGGCGTGTTTGGCGAAGTCGATCAGGCCGAAACGGTTCGAGACGGCTTCCATGTTGGCGAGCGTCATGTTGGCGTCGACCGGCATCTTGATCGCCAGCCCCTGCGCCTTGCGGTCTTCCGAAAGATAGGCGATGCCGGCCGCGATCGCGTCGCGTGGCGATGTGATCGACAGCGTCTCGCCGTGCAGCGTGACCGTGCCGGCATCGAGCGGATCGGCGCCGAAGATTGCGCGGGCGACTTCCGTGCGGCCGGCGCCCATCAGCCCGGCGAAGCCGAGGATCTCGCCGCGGCGAAGGGTGAAGGAAACGTCGCGGAAGGTGCCGGCGCGGGTAAGTCGCTCGGCGCTGAAGATGATCTCGTCGCCGGGCACCGAGGTGCGGTCCGGGAATTTCTCCTCCAGCGACCGGCCGACCATTTTCGAGACGATCGCGTCGATGCTGGTGGTGGCAAAATCGTCGGTGGAGATATAGCGCCCGTCGCGCAGCACCGTGACGCGGTCGACGATCTCAGCCATCTCGTCCAGCCGGTGCGAGATATAGACGATGCCGACGCCTGAGGCCTTCAGGTCGCGGATGACCTTGAAGAGGAGGCGCGTCTCCTGCTCGGTGAGCGAAGAGGTCGGCTCGTCCATGATCAATACTTCGGCGTCGAGCGACAGCGCCTTGGCGATCTCGACCATCTGGCACTGGGCGACGGAAAGCCCGCGCACCGGTCGGTCCGGGTTGATGTCGACACCGAGCCGGTCGAGGCAGCGTTTGGCGTCGGCACGCAGCTTTTTGCGATCGACCAGAAAACCGCGGCGTGGTTCGCGGGCGAGATAGATGTTCTCGGCGACGGAGAGATGCGGGACGAGATTGAGCTCCTGGTGGATGATGGCGATGCCGGCCGCCTCGGATTCCCGCGTCGAGGAAAACTGCCGTTCCTCGCCCTTGTAGCTGATCGTGCCGCTGCTCGGCTGGTAGACGCCGCTGATGATCTTCATCAGTGTCGATTTGCCGGCGCCGTTCTCGCCGCAGACGGCATGCACCTCGCCGCGCCGGAGATCGAAATGCACGTTGGAGAGCGCCCGGACGCCGGGAAATTCCTTGCTGATATTGTCGAGGCGGAGCAGCGGCTCGCCGGAAGCCGAAAGCGCAGGCCCCGCCGTCATGGCGGGCCTATGGGCGCTCTGGCGTGGCTCGGCGGGCCTGCTTTCCATGATCTCCTCCCGGGGCCCGGATGGCCCGATCCGCCTTCGGCTCCTCCCGCTGGCGTTGCTTAATGGGTAACCCTCAGGGGAAAAGTGGTCAAGCCAATTTTTATTCAAGCAGCGGAATGGTTGCTGACTGATGGGGGCTTTCTGACCTGAAAACAGGAAAAGTTACGGTATTTCAGTTATATGATTTGCGCCTTGCTCTGTTCGGTCGGTGGGCTTATGGTAAGGCCAAATATTCGGGATGACGAAATCCATGAACGAATCCATCAAGGCGGCTGAGCCGCGGCGGCTGTATCAGCAGATTGCCGACCAGATCCGGTCCCTCATTCAGGCGGGACAGTTTCCGGCGGGTGCGCGCCTGCCGGCGGAGCGGGAACTGGCCCAGCAACTCGGCGTGTCGCGCCCCTCCCTGCGTGAGGCGCTGATCGCGCTCGAAATCGACGGCAGCGTCGAAATCCGCATGGGCTCCGGCATCTATGTAACGGCCGAGCCGGATAGGCGCCCGTGGCAGACCGGCTCCATGGGTGAGAGCCCGCTGGAATTGATGCAGGCGCGTGCCGCCGTCGAAGGCGCGGTCATCCTTCTGGCGGCGGCGAGGATCACCCAGGATGGGCTCAAATCGCTGCGCCAGACGCTCGACCAGATGCGGGCGGAGATCGCCGAAGGCCGCAAGCCGCTCGATCTTGACCGGCTTTTCCATCTGACGATTGCCGGCCAGTCGGGGAATTCCGTGCTGGCGCATATCGTGGGCGACCTTTTCGACGAACGGCACAGCCCGCTCTCGGCGCAGATCCGTGTCCGTTTCGAAACGCCCGAGACCTGGGGTTTCGCGCTTGCCGAGCACGAGGCGATCTATGCGGCGCTGGAGGCGCGCAATCCGCTTCTGGCCCAGGCGATGATGCATGCGCATCTAGAGGAATCCAAACAGCGCTGGATGAACAATGAGGCCCGGTGATATTTGCGCCGGTCTGGGGAGGAGACAGGCATGAACGAGGCGGTTTCGCCGATCATCATTTTGAATCCGGCCGATGATGTGGGGGTCGCGCGGCGGTCTCTGCCGGCGGGCGGACCGACCGGTTACGCCGATCTTGTGGCACGCGAGCTGATCGGCCGCGGCCATAAGGTGGCGATCAGGCCAATCCCGGCCGGTCGAGAAGTGAAGAAATACGGCCAGGTGATCGGTATCGCGACGCAGGATATCGAGCCAGGCAGTCACGTGCATCTGCACAATCTTGCCATGCTGCCCTCAGAGCACAAGCATCAGTTCAGCGTCGATATCGAGGAAAGGGGCATGCTGCCGGAAGCGGAGCGGCGCACTTTCCTAGGCTACGACCGGGGTTTGGGCGGTGCCGGCACGCGCAACTTTATCGGCATCATTTCCTCGGTGAACTGTTCCGCCACCGTGTCGCGCTACATCGCCGACTACTTCAATCGAATGGGGGGACTGGACGGGTTCCCGAACGTCGACGGCGTGGTGGCGCTCACCCACGGCGGCGGCTGTGCATTGAATACCAAGTCGGAAGGCTACCAGCTCCTGATCCGCACCATCCAGGGCTATGCAAAACACCCGAATTTCGGTGGCATCCTGATGATCGGGCTGGGCTGTGAGACGAACCAGATCGCGCCGATCCTCGAACATTATCGCATGGAAGAGGGCGATCGGCTCAGGACCATGACGATCCAGCAGCATGGCGGAACGAGGAAGACCATCGATGCGGCGATCGCCATCATCAAGGAGATGCTGCCAGGTGTGAATGCGGCGAAACGCACGCCGCAGCCCCTTTCGAAACTGAAGCTTGCGCTGGAATGCGGCGGTTCGGACGGTTACTCCGGTATTTCCGCCAACCCGGCGCTTGGCCATGCTTCCGATCTCATCGTCCGCAACGGCGGGACGACCGTGCTCTCGGAAACCCCGGAAATCTACGGCGCCGAACATCTCCTGACGCGGCGTGCAGTGACGCCGGATGTCGCCAGGAAACTTCTGCAGCGGATCGACTGGTGGCGGGACTATACCGCCCGCAACGGAGACGAGCTCAACAACAACCCTTCTCATGGCAACAAGCTGGGTGGCCTGACCACCATTCTTGAAAAGTCGCTCGGGGCGGTCGCCAAGGGTGGTTCCATGCCGCTGAAGGCGGTCTACGAATTCGCGGAGACCGTCACCGATCAGGGTTTTGTCTTCATGGATACGCCGGGCTACGACCCGGTGGCGGTGACGGGCCAGGTTGCGGGTGGCTGCAATGTCATCTGTTTCACCACCGGCCGCGGCTCGGTCTCGGGCTTCAAGCCGGCGCCCTGCATCAAGATCGCCACCAACTCCGAAATGTACGAGCACATGAAGGAAGACATGGACCTGAACTGCGGCGGCATCGTCACCGGCGAGGAGACGATCGAGGAGGCAGGAGTTCGCATTTTCGAGGATGTGATCGCGGTGGCTTCCGGCAAGAAGACGCTGAGCGAGATCTACGACTATGGCGACAACGAATTCGTGCCGTGGCAGGTCGGGGCGGTGACCTAAGAGCCGACTTCACCTCCGTCATCCTCGGGGCTTGTCCCGAGGATCTAAGCCGGCTCTCCGAATTCAATGTGGACAGATTCTCGGGACAAGCCCGAGAATGACGCAGAGCGCACGCGAAACGCTCTTCGAAAATCGCTAAGTCCAGAAAATAAGGGCAGCGGCCTGAGCCGCTGCCCTTTTTCCCTAGCCATAGATGGCCTTACCGAATAACCATCTGCTGCCGTGCACCGGACTTGGCCGACTGATGCACCTTGACCGGGGTGGACTGCTGTGACGAGGTGCCGAACAGCTTGTCCCGCTCGCGCCACAGCGCCGGGATCGACAGGAGGGCGATCGAGACAAAGGCGATCGCGGTCTTCGTTAGCTCATCGAGTTCCGGCGAACGCCCGTCGAAATAATAGACGAAATAGACGATCGCGACGTGCCACACATAGACATAGAGCGAATGGCGGCCGAGAAGCTGCAGGTATTTCAGCGAGAAGACCCAGGTGAGAGCGCCTGCGATACGGCGAACCCACGCAGCCTTGTGCTTCGGACCCGCGACGATCAGCCAGGTGACGAGCATAGCCACGGCGGCAAAGTTCAGGAGATAGACCGGGCCGAAATCGGCGCGGATTTCCATTGAGGCGAACTTGCCGATCATGTGCGGCGGCATCAGTTCATGTGCCGTGATGAGGCGCAGCGGCAGGAAAAACAGCACCAGCACCAGCGCCACCTTGGGGATGAAGGTGTTGTCCGGCGAAAGGATCTTCTTCCAGTCTATCTTGTCCGCCGAGGTCAGCGCACCGAGCACCAGGGCCGAATAGAAGACAATCTGCCAGCCGAGCAGGTTGAACGACACGCGGACGCCCTGGTCGTCCACGCCCATAACCACGTCATTGAGCGGGGTTGTGACGATCTGTTGCAGACCGAGCTGCGCGGTCATCCAGAGGATGATCGAGCCGGCGATGACATAGTGCCACTTGTCTTCCAGCACGAGCTTCACGAGCATCGGCGCAAAGAGCATGTAGACGATGTATTGCGGCAGGATGTCCATGAAGGTCGGCTGGTACAGGAAGGAGGCGATCGCGGCCAGACGCAGCGGATCGTCGAAGTTCGTGTAGCCGAGCCAATTGAACCAGATCGTATAGGCGCCGGGCAGCAGCATCTGTGCGGCCAGTACAACCAGGACGATGCCCATCGCATAACGATAAAGTTCGAACGCCCTGGTGTAGATGGCGGCACGGCCGGCAGCATAGCCGTTTCTCATCATCTTCTTGGCATAGACCATGCCGATCAGCAGGCCGGACAAGAAGACGAAGCCTTGCGCATCTTCCACGAAAGCAAGCTGGTTGTGATTGATTTTCACCAGGAAGTAGCCGCCGGCGAAGATCAGGTGATTGATCAGCATGAAAACGAGGAAATATCCTCGCATTCCGTCAATTATATCAAAGCGTTTCATCGGTCGCGGTCTCCGTCTTTGCCGGTCCCGATGGCTGGCGCCGGTCGGTCCGTAAGGCCTCTCCGGGCCGGGAACTTACCCGCCTAAACGTCGAAAAAAGCCTGAGGGTTCCGTCTGCAAATCGGTAAGCACGGTTCTTCTAGACAGTTTAAGCAGGATCGAGCGTAAACTGTGCGTGATGACCCTACGATGAACGGAAGGTTGGCCGGTGTTCAGGTCTATTCGGCCGCGACGCGTTTGAGGCCTGCAACCTGTGTGAGGTAGGCGCGCAAGGCAGCGGGCTTGACCGGCTTGTGCTGCACGCTGATGTCGTGCCTCTCCGCTTCGGCCCGGACTTCCGGCGTCCGGTCGGCGGTGATGAGCAATGCAGGGATCTCGGCCTGATATAGGGCACGCAGCTTCAGAATCGCGTCGATGCCATCTCCATCGTCGAGATGGTAATCGGCGATGATCACTTCAGGCGGCGGTTCGCGATGGTCGACGATGTCGTCCAGGGCGGCAATCGAAACCGCCTGGCCGACCGTGCAGCCCCAGCCGGTGATGAGGAGTGCCATGCCTTCAAGAATTCTCGGTTCGTTATCGATGCAGAGGACGCGCAGCCCGTTGAGCGGCTGCGAGCGCTTGCGGCGTTCGGGTTGATCGGCGGCGCGGGCTGTCTGCTGCACCAAGAGATCCATGGGCACCTGAACGCGAAATATCGTGCCGCGACCGGGCGTCGAGGCAAGCCGGACGGGATGGTCCAAGACACGGGAGATGCGATCGACGATCGACAGGCCAAGCCCGAGCCCTCCCGCCGTCCTTGCGCCTTCGTCCAGCCTTGCGAATTCCTTGAAGACAGTGCGGAACTTCGAGGGGGGAATGCCGATGCCCGAATCCAGAACTTCGATGACCACCTGGTCACCCCGCCGGCGCGCGCCCACGAGAACTTTGCCGCTGATCGTGTATTTGATCGCGTTGGAGACGAGGTTTTGCACCAGACGGCGCAGAAGATTGACGTCCGACCGAACCCGCAGCGACGTCGGAACAACAACAAATTGCAGGTTCTTCTCGCGCGCCATGGGTGCATAGTCCGTCTCGATGCGACGGAAGAGATCCTCGAGCGGCACGGATGTGAAGCGCGGCTTCATCGCCCCCGTATCCAGCCGGGAAATGTCGAGCACTGCTCCGAGGATCGACTCGACCGATTCCAGGGCGGAATCGATGTTGTGGACCAGCACGCCATTTGAGTCGGAAGCGCCGAGCCGCTCGACCAGTGCGGAGGAATAAAGCCGGGCGGCATTGAGCGGCTGAAGGATATCGTGACCGGCGGCGGCGAAGAAGCGGGTTTTGCCGATATTGGCTTCGTCGGCAGAAGCCCGGGCCTCGGCGAGTTCATGATTTACCCGCATCAACTCGGCCGTGCGCTCGCCGACGCGCTGTTCCAGCGTCTCGTTCGCCTGTTTCAACGCCCTGTCGGCGGCGACACGTTCGGAGATATCGGTAAATGTTGCAACGATACCCTTGTCAGGCATGGCATTGGAGCGCACTTCGATGATCCGGCCCCCACCATTGAGAACGAGGGAGAAAGGTGCATCGAGCGTCTGGAACTGACGAATCACCTCCGTCTGATCGGAGGCTGGAATGTCGCCGCGGTCCGAGAGGATGGCGACGATGTCGGCGAGGGGGAACCCCACCTGGCCTACCTGTTCGGGCAGATCGAGCAGATTGCGGAAGCGCCGGTTCCATATGGTGAGCCGTTCGGAACTGTCGAAGACGGCGATGCCCTGGTCCATCTGCGAAAGGGCGGTCTGCAGCATGTCCTGGTTATATTGCAGCGCTTCGCTCGCCTGGTCGAGCAGCCAGGCGGTGTCGGCATTGGTGTCCTCGGCCTTTTGCAGGATGAGCGACAGCACGAGCCGCGCGGAGGAGGAGCCGATCGCGCTGCCAAGCAATTGCTCGGAGAAATGGATCATCGCCATATCAGCGGGCTGGTCGTCGCTGAACGTCCGTCCGGCTGTTTGCTCGTAATTGGTGAAGGATCGCCGCATGCGCTCCTCGCCGAGATAGCGGGCGATCGCAGCTTTGAGGTCTCCGACGCTGACGCGGGTCTTCCAGCCGCGCGTGGCGAATTGCGAGCGCACGTGCCGCTTGACGAAGATGCCGGCCTGGATGCGCTCGACCGGCCGCGGGTTGCGCGACATCGATCCAAGCACGAAGGCAAGCGTATTGAGTGTCAGGCTGAAGATTGTGGCATTGACCAGCGGGTCGGTCTCGGGTCCGGAGAAGATGCCGGTGCCCGGGAACAGGAAGTTGAGGACGGCCGAGGCCACGTGGGAATTGTCCGGGCCGCCGAGGCTGGGCAGGAAGAGCAGATAAGCCCAGGCAAGGAAGCCGAATGACATGCCGAGGATTGCTCCCCGGGCGTTCGCCCGCCGCCAGATCAGCCCGCCGAAAAGCGCAGGCGCGACCTGGGCGATCGCCGCGAAGGCCAGCAGACCGATCGAGGAGAGGCCCGACTGGCTGTCCGCCATGCGGTAATATCCATAACCGAGGATCAACACCGCGAAGATCGCCAAACGGCGGATGTTGAGGAGCGTGCGGGTGAAATCCGAGCGCTGGCCGGAGCGCGCTGCCATCAGCTTCTGCCGGAGGAAGATCGGGATTATGATGTCGTTCGACACCATGATCGAGAGCGCCACCGATTCGACGATCACCATGGCGGTAGCTGCCGAAAAGCCGCCGATGAAGGCGATGAGGGAAATGACCTTGAGTTCGCCGGCCAGAGGCAGGGTGAGCAGATAGAGATCAGCATCGCCGATGCCGCCGAAGGTAATCAGTCCCGCCATTGCCGCGGGCAGTACAAAGAGATTGATCGCGATGAGATAGAGGGGCAGCAGGGTACCGGCGACCCGTCGCTCTCGGGCTGTTCGGTTCTCGACCACCGTGACATGGAACTGCCGCGGCAGCAGGATGATCGCGAAGGCGGAGAGCGCGATCAGGACGAGCCACCGGCTGAGCGGCGTCTGATAGGAAAGCGACGAACTGACCAGAAGGTTTTCCGACGCCTTGGTGAAGAGATCGGCGGGCCCGTCGAACAGGATGAAGAGGACGGAGACGCCGACCGTCGCAAAGGCGAGCAGCTTGACGACCGATTCCATTGCGACCGCCAGGATCAACCCGTCCTGATGCTCCGTCGCATCCGTGTGCCGGGTGCCGAACATGACCGCAAAACAGGCCATGAGGATTGTCACGATCAGCGCGAGATCGACGAAATAGAGATTGCCGCTGCCTAGCCCGTAATCCGATGGGTTGACCATGACGGCGACCGAACTCGACACCGCCTTGAGCTGAAGCGCGATATAGGGAATGGCGCCGACGAGCGCGATCACCGCGACGATCATCGCAACGGTGGAATTCTTGCCGTAGCGGGCGGCGATGAAATCCGCGACCGATGTGAGTTTCTCGGCTTTGGCGAGCTCGATGATGCGTTTCAGCACCGGCATGCCGAGCGTGAAGGCCAGGATTGGGCCGATATAGATGCCGGTGAATTCCAGCCCTCTTTGCGAGGCAAGCCCCACGCCGCCGAAATAGGTCCAGGAGGTGCAGTAGATCGCAAGGCTGAGCGCATAGACAACCGGCCGGCCGTTTTTCGGCACGCCGAAGAGACGGCTTCGCCGGTCCCCAAAACTGGCCACTGCGAAAAGCAGTAGGACATAGGCGAAAGCCGAAACAAAAATGACCCAGCCTGGAAGCATGGCTCCTCCCCGCGGAAATTGCGGTGGCCTGAACATTAGGGGAAAAGCATGCGCTTGGAAATCAGCGGCGCCATCGGCAAAAAGTCCAATAGACGCCCATGATTAAGCCCTTGGACATCCGCATCTTTTCAGGTCGGGCGTTTGCGCTATGTTGTACATCGTCGCAACCTGGAAAGCGGGGCTATAGAACCATGTCAATGATCAGCGAATTCCGTTCCTTCATCGCCAAGGGCAATGTGATGGATCTCGCCATCGGCATCATCATCGGTGGCGCCTTCACCGGCATCGTCAATTCGCTGGTGAACGACGTCGTGATGCCGATCGTGGGGGCCATCACGGGCGGCGGTTTCGACTTCTCCAATTATTTCCTGCCGCTGTCGAGCGCGGTGACGGCTCCGAACCTCGCAGCTGCGCGCGAACAGGGCGCCGTCTTTGCCTATGGCAGCTTCATAACGGTGCTGATCAACTTCCTGATCCTCGCCTGGATCATCTTCCTCATGGTCAAGGGCGTGAACAGACTGCGCGTGATAGAAGAGAAGAAGCCGGCAGAAGCCGCGCCCGCCCCGCCGCCCGCCGACGTCCAGCTTCTGACGGAGATTCGCGATATCCTGAAAACAAAGTGATCTTTTGATCACATTTTCAGGAATCATCATCGGAATCGATTGCCGGCTCACGGATTATCATGGGATTTTCTGGCCTCCCTGAGTTAGAGAAGGGGAAACAGGTCAAGGAAATCCGATGTCGATCATTGCCAGTCTCAGTCCTCGCGCCGTCTCCGCGCCTGAAAGCGGGATCGTCGAGATCATCAATCACGCTCGCGGCCGCGAAGGTCTGATTCCGCTCTGGGCCGGCGAAGGGGATCTGCCGAGCCCGGACTTCATCAACCGGGCGGCAACCGAAGCGCTGATGGCCGGCGAGACCTTCTATACCTGGCAGCGGGGCATTCCCGAGCTTCGCCAGGCGCTCTCGGACTATTATGCCCGGCATTTCTCCGTCTCGCTGCCGATCGAGCATTTCTATGTGACCGGTTCCGGAATGCATGCGATCATGCTTGCAGTCCAGGCTATCGCGTCGCCGGGCGACGAAGTGATCTACCTCTCGCCGACCTGGCCGAACATCATCTCGGCGATCGATATTTCCGGCGCACATTCGGTCGGCTTGCCGCTCGACTTCGCCGGCGGCCGCTGGTCGCTCGATCTTGCCAAGCTGGAAGCGAGGATCACGCCGAAGACCAGGGGCCTCTTCATCAACACGCCCGCCAACCCGACCGGCTGGACCGCGACGCTCGAAGATCTGAAAAACATCCTGGCGCTCGCCCGCAGGCATGGGCTCTGGATCATCGCCGACGAGATCTATGCCCGCTACTATTATGGCGGCGCGGCCCGTGCTCCGTCTTTCCTCGACATCATGGAAGAGGGTGACCGGATCATCTTCGCCAATTCCTTTTCCAAGAACTGGTCGATGACCGGCTGGCGCGTCGGCTGGCTGGTGGCCCCGCCGGAAATGGGCCAGGTCATCGAGAACCTGGTGCAGTATTCCAATTCCGGCGTCGCGCAGTTCCTGCAACGCGGCGCGGTCGTGGCGCTCAATGAGGGCGACGAGTTCGTCCAGGCGAATATCGACCGGGCGACCAAGGCGCGCGATATCCTCTGCGATGCGCTGATCGCCACCAACCGGGTCGAGACCCTGAAGCCCGATGGCGCGCTCTATGCCTTCGTGAAGGTGGACGGCATTACCGACAGCCGCAAGGCGGCGCTCGACATCGTCGACAAGATCGGCGTGGCGCTGGCGCCGGGCTCGGCCTTCGGCAAGGGCGGGGAGCTTTTCCTGCGCGCCTGCTTCCTGCGCGATCCGAGGCAGATCGAGGAGGCCGCTGCGCGCCTTTCCGATTACATCAAGCGCCTCTGAGACAGTTCGTTAAAATTCGAGCGAATTGCTCAAGGGTGGATTTGCCCTGATCGAAGATAAACCCGGCAGGCCTATCGCCGGGTAAGCATTGTTGAAGATCGGTCATGGTTTGCTCCTGCCAAAGATAAAAGGCAGGGAAGAAGAGCATGGCGGTTCTGGTAACGGGCGGTGCAGGTTATATCGGCAGCCATATGGTTTGGGCTTTGCTCGACGCCGGGGAGGACGTCGTCGTCCTCGACCGGCTTTCGACGGGATTCCGCTGGGCGGTGCCGGCTGACGCGCGGTTCTATCTCGGCGATGTCGGCGATCGCGCCATCCTCAGGCAGATCTTTGCCGAGAACGACATCGGCGCCATCCTGCATTTCGCAGGTTCGATCGTTGTGCCGCAGTCGGTAGCCCATCCGCTGGACTATTATGAAAACAATACCGGCAACACGCGTCTGCTTGCGGCGGCCGCAGTTGAGGCCGGTATCCGCCACTTCGTCTTCTCTTCGACCGCAGCCGTCTATGGCGACCAGAGGGACGACACGCCGGTGCTGGAAAGCGCGCCGCTCAATCCGAAGAACCCCTACGGTCAGTCCAAGCTGATGTCGGAGATGATGCTTCGGGATGCCGCCGCCGCGCATGACTTCCGTTTCGTGGCGCTGCGCTACTTCAACGTTGCCGGGGCAGACCCGCTGGGGCGGGCGGGCCTGTCGACGGAAGGCGCAACACATCTCATCAAGATCGCCTGCGAGGCGGAACTCGGCAAGCGGCGTGGCGTCGATATCTACGGAACCGACTATCCCACGCCGGACGGGACCGGCATTCGCGACTATATCCACGTCTCCGATCTGGTGGACGCGCACCTGAAGGCGCTGAGCTACCTGCGCCGCGGCGGGGAGCCGCTGATCGCCAATTGCGGCTACGGCCGGGGTTATTCCGTTCTCGAAGTGCTGGAAGCGGTCGTGCGTGCAGGCGGCCGCAAGTTTGAGATCCGCTACGGGCCTCGCCGGCCGGGCGATGCTGCAAGCGTTGTCGCCAATTCGACGCTGGCGCGCCGGTTGCTCGACTGGAAGCCACGCCATGACGATCTCGATCTCATCGTTGAGACGGCCATTGCCTGGGAAAAGGGGTTGGCCGCGCGCAAGGCCGGCGATTTGCGGTCGCTGCAGCATCGTCTTGCCTCGGCCCGGTTCTGAGGCTTCGGCACCGGCCAATCGGTCGCATGGCGTTATCGAGGTATTGGGGATAAGCGGAGCGCGTCCCCACACAGGTATTCCATGCGACGCCTCCTCCTTTCCGTCCTTTGTGCGCTCCTTCCTTTTGCCGCCTGCGCCGAAGACATCCCCCGGCACAGGAACGCCCTGCACGCTCCCAGACTGGTGGAGCCGCATCTGCATCTGGCGCGTTCGGGCAATTTGAACCGTGCGAGGGTCGCCTTGACCTTCGATGCCTGCATGGGACAGGCGGACGAGCGGATTCTTTCGGTGCTCGTTCGGGAAAGAATTCCGGCGACGATTTTCGTCACGGCTCGCTGGCTCAAGAGAAACCCGCAGGCGGTCGGCATCTTCCTGCAGAACCTCGATCTCTTCGAACTGGCGAACCACGGCCAGAACCACGTACCGGCAGTCGATACGCCCGCTTTGATCTACGGCATCGCCGCTGCCGGCTCGCCGGAGGCCGTCCGGCGGGAAGTGCTCGGCGGCGCCGAAGCCATGCTGGCCGCCGGCTTGCCTGCGCCCAAATGGTTCCGTGGTTCGACCGCGAAATACGATCTCTCCGCGATCCGTCAGATCCGCGGCATGGGATACAGGATTGCCGGCTATTCGGTGAACGGCGATGACGGATCGCTGCTTGGCGCCGCTTCCGCGGAAAAGCGTATCGCTGCGGCAAAGGATGGCGATGTCGTGATCGCCCATATCAACCAGCCGACTCATGCGGCGGGTGAGGGCGTGGCCCGTGCGCTTCTTGCACTCAAGCGGAAAGGTGTGGAGTTCGTGCGCCTTTCGGACGTGGACGACATCAGCGACGACGATACGACGCAGTGATGGGCCCAGGATGGCGGGATCGTCACGTGTTGCAGATGCCGGATTGCTGAACTGATCCGGGATAAGCAAAAGGGGAGGGCTGTTCCCAGCCCTCCCTGATTTCGGCTGTCCGTGATCCGGATCAGCGGATTACCTGGACGACCGTGCGCGTCTGCGGATCGACGATCACGCGCTCCTGGTTGATGACCGCGTACGCATACTGCGGCGCATCCGGGACCGGAGTGAGGACAACGGTCTGCGGGATGGGCTTGCCGACCACGATCTTCTCCTGGATGACGACCGGATCTGCCGGAATCGGTGCCTGTTCGACATAGGTGACGACACGCGGCGGCGGCGGATCGATGGCCGTGCCGGCAATCGCCCCTACGACCCCGCCAACAGCAGCGCCAACCGGGCCGCCCACGATCGCGCCGGTGACGGCGCCGCCCGCCGCACCATTGACGGTGCCCTGTTGGGCGGATGCGGCAGGGGCGAGGATAGCCAGTACCGCGGCGGAAAGAATGATGATCTTGGTGTTCATGGTATTCTCCTTTGAGTTTGGGGAGACGACCGCGGTTCGCGCTCAGTCTCCGGGTTTGGTCGAGACCGGTTGTTTCGTGACGGGGTCGGGTGTCTCGATTCTTGGCAGGCTCACGCTACTTGTGTGGATCGCTGCCGGTTCTCCGTCATTCATGGTCCTTCTCCCGTGAATCCCGGGCGTCAGCCGGTCAGGATGTAGACAACCTCATGGGTTGCGGGTTCCACGATGATGATCCGGCCATCGGCGAGAACGAAATATTCGTAGCCGCGGTAAGCCGGGACGATTTCCACGATGCGCGGCGGCAGCGGATGGAGTTCCACGGTCTGCGGCACGGCCACCCCGACACTCACATCGACGTCGATATCAGCAGGTTCGACCCTGTTCTCAACGAGGACATTACGGATCTCGGTTTTCTGTTCGGTCGAGATGTCGATGCTGCCGGTGGTTTCGCTTGACGGGCGATCGGTGGCAGCTCGATCCGGGTCCTGCTGTTCCGCGCCGTCGTTCTGGCCAGCGCTATCGCTCGTTGCAGGCGTGCGGGTTTCCGAACCGGAGCCGCTCCTAGCCGTTGTCGAGCCATCCGTCTCGCCAGGCTGGTCTGTCGGCTGTTGTGCGGTATCGCTGCCCTGCGTGTTCGGGCGCTGATCCGTACCCTGGCTTTGGGCATTTGTCGAACCGTTGTCCGTACCCGGCTTAGGCTGCTGCTGCGCGGAGCCTTGCATGCCCTGCGATGGTTGCGCCTGGCTTGGAGCGCCCGGCGTCATCGTGCCGGACGAGCCCTTGTCGCCGGAAGTCCCTCGGCGGGGCAGGATGGGGGCACCGGAACCTCCGCCGCTCTGTCCTGCGGAGGGAGATTCAGTTTGTGCGATTGCCGGCACCGCAGAGAGCGTGGACCCAGCAAGGAGCGCCATTGCGAGCGTATGCTTTACCAACGGTTTCATGGGTGTTTCCTCTATTGTTTTCATGTCGCCTGCGAGGCTCTGCATGAGCCGCAATGCCTTTTTCCAACGAGGTCTGGGACTGTGCGTTCCGCCTTTTGGGCTTCAGTCGGCCCTAAGGTCGGACTTCAGTCCCGATGTGGTTTAGGTCTTTGGTCCGATAGGTTGACGCAAAGGTCCAAGGGGGCTGAAATCGCGGAACCGTGCTCGTAGAATGCGGTTGATCCTGAAGCTTTTTCAGGAGGTTCCGTCACAGACACAGGGCCAGGCACGGAGGTTTTGATGTCCGCGGCAGAGGACTTCATTGCTGCCACCGAAACGTTCGCGGCCAATGACTTATGGAAGCCGGATTCCTGCGCGATCATCGGTCCCTTTCAGCGCAGAACCTTGCCCGCCGATCGCCGTGCGCGGTCGGCGGGTCCTTTGACCGAGGCGGAACCATCGGGAGAGATGTTCGGTTTCCTTGAGGAGGGCCGATGCCGCGAATGCAGGGAACGATGAAACCGGGAGTCGAACATGTCTACGCGTAGATTGTTTGTTTTAAGTGGGGCGCTCGCTGCGATCTTTGCAGCAGCCATGCCCTTCAAGCTGGCCGTTGACGCGAATGGCGTGCCTTGCCTCGCTGCCTCGTCCGCCGCAGCAAAGGACAGTGACAGCGACAGTGGCAACGGCGACGGCGGTGATAATGACAGCGCGGGCAATGGTGATAATGGGGGCGCTGGCAGCGGCGGGAGCGGAAACAGCTCCGGCAAAGGCAATGAAGGGAATGATGCCGGCAGCGTCGGCGAAGGCGCTGCCGACGACGGTGATGCGGGCGACGGCGCGAACGACAGCAGCACGGATGCCGGCAACTCCGCTTCTGGCACTTCTGGCAAGTCACAAAATGACGGCAGCACCGGCAGCGGTTCCGGCACTGGCACTGGCGCCGGTACAAGTACAGGCAAGAGCCCTTCTACAGGCAAGAGCGCTTCGGACAAGGCCGATAAACCTGCTGCCGACAGCCAGACAGCGGGGCAGCGTTCGCCAACGCAGCCGGCGACACCGGCGGCCCGTTCCAAATCGGATGTCAAAGTCGACGTTCGGGGAAATTCGATTACCGTACGCCACGGTAACGGCGCGACGGAACGGATCTCCCAGGGGCGCTACGAGATGCGCGACTCGCGGTCGCGCACGATCGTCAATCGGCAGGCCACTCCTTCCGACACGTCACGATTGCGGTCGTTCGGTCGTTGAGCGTTGGACGGTGGCGTCGCGAAGGGCCAGCGCCGCTTCCGTACGGTTGGAGACCTTCAGCTTCGAGAAGATGCGGGTCATGTGGTGCTTGACCGTCTTTTCGTGAAGATCGAGTTCCCGTGCCACACGTTTGTTGCTGAGGCCCGATGCGACGAGGTTCAGCACCTCCTGTTCCCGATCGGTGAGTTCTGCCATCGGATCGGGCTGTTCGACGGCTTCAGCGGATGCTGAAAGTCCGGCGATCAACTGGGCCGAAAGGGCCGGCGAGACATAACTCCCCCCGGCGGCAATGGTCCTGACGACTTCTGCAAGTCCTCTCGAACCGATCCCCTTGAGAACATAGCCTTTCGCGCCGAGCTTGAGCGCCTTGGTGATGTCGTCGCTTGCTTCCGAGACGGTCAACATGACGATCTTCAGAGTGGGACAGTATTCGAGTGCATCGGTTATGGTTTCGAGACCGCTTCCAGGCATCGAGATGTCGATCAGCATGACATCCGGGCAGAATTCCCGCGCGATGCGGATCGCATCGTCCCGCGATCCGCCCTCCCCGACAATCTCGAAATCCTCGATCTCGCTGAAGCTGCGCGTAACGCCCTCCCGGAACAAGGGGTGATCATCAACGACCGCGATTTTGACTGCTGTCATCAGGCCTGCTCCATTTCCTGCACGTTCAGAGACATCCTGACCGTGGTTCCGCTTTTCGATGTGAAAATATTGAATGTGCCGCCAAGGCTCTCGATCCGTTCCCTGAGCCCGGCAAGCCCCAGGCCGTCCGGACCAACCGAAGCGGGATCGAAACCCGGTCCGTGGTCGGCCACTTCAATCACGACATTGCCATTGTCGAAAGTCTGGCGGACGCTCTGGTCTACGCCGCCACCATGCCGGAAACCGTTGTTGAGGGCTTCCTGTACGAAGCGGTAGATGCAGATCTTGGCGGAAGGAGGGAGAGATTTGGAACCGTTGGTCATCGACAACGCGACATCGAGTCCCGTTCGCTGACGATGGGCGTCGACGGCGCGCTTCAGGACATCCGGGAGTTCGGCGGTTTCGATCTGCGGCAGCACGAGCCCGCTGCATATGCTGCGGATCTCGTCCATCGCCTCGTCCAATCGGGCTTTGATCGTGGAGACTTCCTTCTCGCGCGCCTGGTGCGGCGTGCGGGGATCCGTAAGGAGCCGGCTGTCCACGCGCAGGGCGGCATAGGCGACGAGCTGGGCCGGGCCGTCATGCAGGTCGGCGCCGAGCCGGCGCAGATAGCTTTCGTTAAGCGCCGTCGCGCGCAGCGAGGCACGCTGGGCCTTGGCATGCAGCGCCTTGTTCTGCGAGAGCAGTTCGGAGAGTTCGGTAACACGCTGGGTCAGCGCCTGCTGCTGATGGTCGATGATGCGGCTGCCGCGGAAGACGATTGCCGACAGAAGCAGGAAAAAAGCAAGCGTGACACCGAAAACCGCAAGCCAGCTTCTAAGCTGCGCCTGGTGGAGGCTCTGCTGGAATTCGTCTGCGACTTCATAGAATTCCGAGACCGCGACAACCTCGCCCGACCAGGGTTGCAGGATGGGGTTGTAGATTTCGAGGAGCGGATCGTCCCTCGATCGTTCGGACGCGTCTTGCGGATCCGCAAAGCCGAACTGCGCGACCATCTGTCCGGAGAACGCCGTCAGGAGGTCCTCGCCTGGATCGAGCCGTTTGCCCACAATGCTCTTGTCGGGAGTGGCGTAGAGGACGGTTCCATCCTTCCGCCAGAGCCTGAATGAGACGACCTTGCCGCCGAGCGCACCCTGGCCGAAGGTCTCGTCGAGCGCTCGGGTCGTAACGTCGTCGAGCCGCTGGCTGGTCTTCATGTCGGGGAGCAGCGGCGCGATAATGCTGTCGACGTAGAGCGCAGTCGATGCCGCGGAATTGCGGGTGACCGCAGCTTCGATGAGCGTCGTCACATACGCCCCGACGAGCATCATGGCTGCAAGCGAAACCAGCCCGCCGGCGATCAGGAATTGCCGGGCAAGCGATTGATTGTTCCAGCGATCGAGAATTCCGCGGAGTGGCATCAAACAGGCGTCAATTAGTTGTTCCCAAAGCTCGCACAGTGCGAGCGGATGCCCGGCAACGCATGAGGGTGCCAACTCGTTGCATGAGCCGGTAAGAATATTCCGTGGCGTGGCTGCGACGAGACACCCGATCGAAAACAAGTCGTCCGCATGCCGGTACGACAATCGGCAGAGGTTATGTTTTCCGGAAGAAAAATGGTGCTGCTAGAGAGATTTGAACTCTCGGCCTCTCCCTTACCAAGGGAGTGCTCTACCCCTGAGCTATAGCAGCTACAGCCGCCGCAAAATCATCGCGTCGTCGGCGAGGGGCCTATTGCCATAGCTTCACCGGGAGCGCAAGCCGCAAATTCCAAGTTCTTTCGTCGGCATGGAGGGAAAACATCGCTTTCGCTTTTGTTGAACCGGCTTTTTGGTTATGGAGAACCATGGCGAATGACGAAGAATTACCCGATTCGCAGGCCGGAGAGACGAAGGAAACCCGCGGCGACCGCGCGCGTGCGGCGGCAGATGAGCGGGTTGCCAAGCGGAAAGCGCGCGCAGCCGCCAAGCTTCGGGAAAATTTGATGCGCCGCAAGTCACAGGCGCGCGCACGCCGGGCCGGCGAGGCTGATCCCACCCATGGATTGCCTGCCGCAAAAACGGACGAATCATCCTGATCTATGCTGGGCGGACGGGCTTTGGCAATTTCAGCAGACATTGAAGCGGCGGCGGATCTCGTTTAAGGACGCGTCCTTTCGCGCTCTAAGAAGGAAGAGTGACAACTTATGGATCGCATCAGAATCTCCGGCGGCAACGAGCTCAGGGGCACCATTCCGATTTCCGGGGCAAAGAACGCCGCGCTGCCTTTGATGATCGCGTCCCTTTTGACGAGCGATACGCTGACGCTCGAAAATGTGCCGCATCTTGCCGATGTCGAGCTCCTGATGCGCATTTTGGGCAATCACGGCGTCGATATCGCCGTCAACGGACGGCGCGAACGGCAGGAAGACGGCTACTCCCGCACCATCCATTTCACCTGTCGCACCATTGTCGATACGACCGCCCCCTATGAGCTGGTCTCCAAGATGCGCGCCAGTTTCTGGGTGATCGGCCCGCTCGTCGCCCGCGAGGGCAGGGCCCGCGTCTCGCTGCCGGGCGGCTGCGCCATCGGTACGCGGCCGGTCGACCTCTTCCTCGAAGCCCTGCAGGCGCTCGGCGCGGAGATCGAGATCGACGGCGGCTACGTCAACGTCACGGCGCCGAAGGGCGGCCTCGTCGGCGCCCGCTACGTTTTCCCGAAGGTTTCGGTCGGCGCCACGCATGTCATGATGATGGCCGCGACGCTCGCGAAGGGCACGACGGTCATCGAGAATGCGGCCCGCGAACCGGAAATCGCCGACCTGGCGAAATGCCTCAACGCCATGGGTGCGAAAATCTCCGGCGCCGGCACCAGGACTATCACCGTCGAAGGCGTCACCTCGCTGTCCGGCGCCCGCCACCGCGTCCTGCCCGACCGTATCGAGACCGGCACCTACGCCATGGCGGTCGCCATGACCGGCGGCGACGTGATCCTCGAAGGCACGCAGGCCGCCCTGCTTGAAAACGCATTGGACACGCTGCGCATGGCGGGTGCCCAAATCACCGAGACGGAGAGCGGCCTTCGGGTCGTGCGCAACGGCAACGGCATTCAGCCGGTCGACGTGACGACCGAGCCGTTCCCGGGTTTCCCGACCGACCTGCAGGCGCAGTTCATGGCGCTGATGACGCGGTCATCGGGCGTTTCCAACATCACCGAGACGATTTTCGAAAACCGTTTCATGCATGTGCAGGAGCTTGCACGCCTGGGCGCGAAAATCTCGCTTTCCGGCCAGACGGCGAGGGTGGAAGGTGTCCCCCGTCTGAAGGGCGCGCCTGTCATGGCGACCGACCTGCGCGCTTCCGTTTCGCTGGTGATTGCCGGCCTTGCTGCGGAAGGAGAAACCACGGTCAATCGTGTCTATCATCTCGATCGGGGCTTCGAGCGGCTGGAGGAAAAACTCACCCGCTGTGGCGCTGTGGTCGAACGCGTCAGCGACTGACCGGGTTCCAGGAATCGAAAACGTGATGAAGGACGGCAAGGGTACTGCCCTTGCCGTCCTTTTTTGCATCCCTATGTGTCGGAGGTATCCTGTGTTCTTCCCCGCCTCATATTTCTGATCCAGCATCTTATGGAGATTTCCCATGGCTGATGTTTCCGCTCCCGTATGGTTCATTACCGGCTGCTCGACCGGCTTCGGCCACGAGCTTGCCAAGCTCACCCTCGATCGCGGTTGGCCGACGGTCGTGACTGCTCGCGACAAAAGCCGCGTCGCCGATCTGGCCGATGGCAGGGACAATGCGCTGGCGCTCGATCTCGACGTCACCGATACCGGCCAGATCATCGCCGCCGTGAAGGCTGCGGAGGAAAAGTTCGGCCGCATCGACGTGCTGGTGAACAATGCCGGCTACGGTTACCAGGCGGCGATCGAGGAGGGCGAGGAAGACGAGATCCGCGCCATGTTCGATGCCAATGTCTTCGGCCTCTTTGCCATGACGCGCGCCGTGCTTCCGGGCATGCGTGCACGCCGCAAGGGCCACATCCTCAACATCACCTCGCTCGCCGGCTTCATGGGATTGCCGGGCTCCGGTTATTACGCGGCCACCAAGCATGCGGTCGAGGGTTTCTCCGATGCGCTCGCCTTGGAAACGGCTCCGCTCGGTATCAAGGTGACCTGCGTCGAACCCGGCCCTTTCCGTACCGATTGGGCAGGCCGTTCATTGAGGCAGACGCCGAGCAGGATCGCCGACTATGCCGAAACCGCGGGTGCGCGAATGGCCACGACATCCGGATATAGCGGCAGGCAGCCGGGCGATCCTGTCAGAGCAGGCGAGGCGATGATCCGTGTCACGCAGACGGAGAATGCGCCGCGGCATCTCGTGTTGGGCGCTTTTGCCTATGACAATATCACGCGGAAGCTCGGCGAGCGCCGGTCCCAGATCGAGGCTCTCAAGGATATCAGCCTCGGCGCGGATTTCCCGCAATAGCGGCCAGTTGCTTCTTTCGCTTTCACATCCTATCTCCAGACAAGAAACTTTCGCGTGAAAACGCAACCTTTGAGTGGATATTTGAAAGCGATGACCGAGCTGAAGCTGCTTGCCCTCGACACGGACGATTTAGGCATCATTTCCGCCCATATGCAGGACGCCGTCTTCAAGGTAGGTGACGTCCGCTGGTCGCCGCCGGAAAGGAACTTTTCCCTCGCCGCCAACCGTTTCGTCTGGGAGAAGGCCGGCGAGAAGCGCAAGGGTTTCGAGCGGCACCGCGCCGCCCTGGTGTTCAAACGCGTTGAAGCGGTGCGTTCCACCGGCATCGACCGCAACAGGACGGACGATGTGCTCTCGCTGCTCGCGATCACCTTCACACGCAAGGGCGAGGGGCCGGAAGGCACGGTGGAACTGGTGCTTTCCGGCACGGCCACGATTGCGCTTGATGTCGAATGCATCGAAGTTGCTCTTGCGGATATCGGCGGCGCGTGGGAAACGGCGGTGAGGCCCCGCCATCCCTGATCGGGACCGCCCTGATTGAGATAGAACATCATCTTGAGTTGGAAGGAATATCCGCTTGGCAATCTGGCTGGAGCAGGCATCGCAGGATTTTGAGGCGAGGTTTTCTGCTTTTCTCTCGACCAAACGCGAGGTTTCGGAAGATGTGAACGCGGTGGTGCGTGCCATCATCGATGACGTGCGTGCCCGCGGTGATGCGGCGCTGATCGACTATTCCGCCCGTTTCGACGGCATTGATCTCGCCAAGGCCGGCATCCGCGTGAGCGATGCGGATATCGACGCTGCCGTCGCCGAGACCGATCCCAGGGTTTTCGACGCGCTGAAGTTCGCTGCCGAGCGTATCGAAAGACACCATGCCCGACAGATGCCGAAGGACGATATCTACGAGGATGCGATCGGTGTCGGCCTCGGCTCCCGCTGGACGGCGATCGAGGCGGTCGGCCTTTATGTGCCGGGCGGCACGGCGAGCTATCCGAGCTCTGTGCTGATGAATGCCGTGCCGGCCAGGGTCGCAGGCGTGCCGCGCCTCGTGATGGTCGTGCCGGCGAGCGGCGGGAAGATCAATCCGGCCGTACTGGCAGCGGCCCGCATCGCCGGCGTCACGGAGATCTACCGGATCGGCGGCGCCCAGGCGGTAGCCGCACTTGCCTATGGTACCGAGACCATTGCGCCGGTTGCCAAGATCGTCGGTCCCGGCAATGCCTATGTCGCGGCGGCCAAGCGCCAGGTCTTCGGCACGGTCGGCATCGACATGATCGCGGGTCCTTCCGAGGTTCTCGTCATCGCCGACGGCGAAAACGATCCGGCCTGGCTGGCTGCCGATCTGCTTGCCCAGGCGGAGCACGATCCCGGTGCCCAGTCGATTCTCATTACCGACGATGCCGGCCTCGCCAAGGCGGTGGAAGCGGCCGTCGAGCGGCAGCTCAAAACCCTGTCGCGTTCGGAAACCGCTGCTGCAAGCTGGCGGGATTTCGGCGCGATCATCCTCGTGCCGGATCTGAAAGCCGCCCTGCCGCTCGCAAATCGTATTGCTGCCGAGCATCTGGAACTCGCCGTCGCCGATCCCGACGCGTTGATGCCGGGCATCCGCAATGCCGGCGCGATCTTCATCGGCCGCCATACGCCCGAAGTGATCGGCGATTATGTCGGCGGATCCAACCACGTGTTGCCGACGGCGCGTTCAGCGCGCTTTTCCTCGGGCCTCTCGGTGCTCGATTTCGTCAAGCGAACCTCGATCCTGCGTTTAGGGCCGGATCAGCTTGGTCAACTCGCGCCAGCCGCAATCACGCTTGCCCGTTCCGAAGGGCTCGACGCCCATGCCAGATCCGTCTCGATCCGCCTGAACGCCATGCCTCTCAATGATGGGGGCTGACGGATGGGGCGAGCGGACTTCCGGCTCTCGGATGTCGTTCTGGACGACTCGATCGGGCGCTCGACGCCGGATGTGGAACATGAGCGGGCGGTCGCCATCTTCGATCTCGTCGAGGAAAATTCCTTCGAGCCGGTAGGCCATGCCGGCGGTCCCTACAAGCTCAGGCTCTCTCTGGTCGATTCCAAGCTCGTGCTCGGCATCACCACGGAAAAGGGCGAGGAAGTCGCCACCCATATCCTCTCGCTCACCCCCTTTCGGCGGATCATCAAGGACTATTTCATGATCTGCGAGAGCTATTACGAAGCGATCCGTTCCTCCTCCCCGAGCAGGATCGAGGCGATCGACATGGGCCGTCGCGGCATCCACAACGAGGGTTCCCAGACGCTCATGGATCGGCTGAATGGCAAGATCCGTGTCGATTTCGATACGGCGCGACGGCTTTTCACCCTGGTCTGCGTGCTCTATTGGCGTGGCTGATCATGGAAAGCGCCACCTTGCCCGAGACAAGTGTCAAACGACCGGGTGCCATCCTCTTCCTGTGCGGCTGGAACGTCATCCGCTCGCCGATGGCCGAAGCCATTGCAAAACGGCTGCTGCCACCCGATATCTATGTCAAATCGGCGGGGGTGCGCTCCGGCGAGCGGGATCCTTTCGTGGATGTGGTGCTGCAAGAGGTCGGGCTGTCGCTCGGCCGGCATCAGCCTCGGACGCTGGAGGAACTCGAGGATGATTTCTTCGATCTGATCGTCACCCTGACGCCCGAAGCCCATCATGCCGCACTGGAACTCACCCGCGCCAACGCCGTTGACGTCGTCTATTGGCCGACCATGGATCCGACCGCTGCGACGGGTACGCGCGAGCAAAAGCTTCACGCCTATCGGGAGGTTCGCGATCATCTCTGGCGGCTGATCGATGAACGCCTTTCGGGAATGAGCCGGCATCCGGCCGAGACGGCCTGAAAGACATTGAGAATCGCTTTCAAGCGAGGTTCACAAAGCGGACATGATTGTGTAGGTTCCGCGCACATTTCCGGGTGAGCGCACATTTTGCCGCAGCCCGAATTCAACAGCAGGAAGAAAACCTATAGATGGCCAAAGAAGAAGTCCTCGAATTCCCGGGCGTCGTGACCGAGCTTCTGCCCAACGCGACATTCCGCGTGAAGCTTGAAAATGAACACGAGATCATTGCCCACACCGCCGGCCGTATGCGCAAGAACCGTATCCGTGTTCTTGCCGGCGACAAGGTGCTTGTCGAAATGACGCCCTACGACCTCACCAAGGGCCGCATCACCTACCGCTTCAAATAATTGTTCTTACTCCGCGGTGGTCTCTCATGGCGCTGGAACAAAAGCTGATACTGGCCTCCGGTTCTCCGCGCCGTCTCGATCTTCTCAATCAGGCCGGTATCAAGCCTGTGCGGCTGATGCCGATGGATATCGATGAGGCGCCGAAGAAATCCGAGCATCCGCGTTCGCTTGCCCGCAGGCTCTCGACGGAGAAGGCCGAAGCGGCCTTCGCTGCCGTCAAGGGCGATCCGGCCTGGCGGCATAGCTACATTCTCTCGGCCGATACGGTGGTGGCGGTCGGGCGCCGCATTCTGGAGAAGACCGAATACACGGAAGAGGCGTCTTCCGCCCTGCATCTGCTCTCGGGGCGCGGCCATTGGGTCTATACCGGCATCTGCCTGGTGACCCCGGGCGGCCAGTTCCGCCAGAAGGTCGTGCAGACCAAAGTGCGCTTCAAGCGCCTTTCCACCCGCGAAATCGAGAACTATATCGCCTCGGGCGAGTGGCGCGGCAAGGCGGGAGCCTATGCGATCCAGGGCATTGCCGGCGCCTTTGTACAGAAGCTTGTCGGCTCCTATACGAATGTCGTCGGACTGCCGCTTTACGAAGTCACGGCGCTGCTTGCGGGGGAAGGTTTCGACGTAGCGGCGACCTGGCCGGAGGGCTGAGGCCTTCGGCGGATGTGTCGGAGGCCGGCTTTTGCGCTGGCGGTTCCGCGCAAGATACAGGAGTGTTGCAACACAATGGCATCCGAACCGATCAAGACCGGCGGCAAGGTTGAGCCGCTCAGGAAGGCGAGACCCTGCCCGGAATGCGGCAAGCCGTCCTCGCGCGAACATTATCCTTTCTGCTCCGACCGTTGCCGGACGCTTGACCTGTCGCGCTGGCTGAACGGCTCTTACGCCATTCCTGTGGCGGAAGATGAAACCAGGGCGGACCGCTCGGACGAGCGCGAATAAGGGAGCCGGGCTATCGGGCCGCTTGCCTTGCTGTTTTTGTTCGGGAATTTGCGATTTTCGCAAACCTGTCAAAAAAGTGGACCGTAGCGCTGGACATGGCCGAACAAGATGTTATAACCCCGCTCGCTTCCGGGGGCATGCCCCCCGCCGGCCTCCGCCGGAAGGCTTTGATGAAGCCTCGATGCCCGGATAGCTCAGTTGGTAGAGCAGCGGATTGAAAATCCGCGTGTCGGTGGTTCAAATCCGCCTCCGGGCACCATTAATCCCTTTAAATTGCTGAATAATGATCGGTAGCGCCAGGTTTTGGGTCGATGTGGCACGGCCGCCGGCAAGGCAGGCGGGGAGACAAATCCCAATGCGGCCTTTATGGATTTGCCGGCAATTTTGTCAGTCGGCTCGGGATATCCGTATGGACCAGCAGTTTTTCGACAGAAGCGCGGTCGAGGTCGCACGCGATCTGATCGGCGTCGAGTTTGATGTCGAGGACGTTGGCGGCGTCATCGTCGAGACCGAGGCTTATGAGCCGGATGATCCTGCTTCCCACAGCTTTCGGGGACCTACGCCCAGGAATGCGGTCATGTTCGGACCGCCGGGGCATGCCTATGTCTATCGCTCCTACGGCATTCACTGGTGCCTGAATTTTGTCTGTCGGCCAGGCAGCGCCGTGCTGATCAGGGCGTTGCAGCCCGTCAGAGGCATCGATGAAATGGAAAGACGTCGCGGTCGTTCCGATCCGCTGCTTCTATGCTCCGGTCCGGGCCGCGTCTGTCAGGCTCTCGGTGTAACCATCGAGCACAACGGCTTGCCCTTGCGCCATCCGCCGTTCGAGTTGACACGTCCGCAAACGCCGCCACTGGTCGTCACCGGCCGGCGGATCGGCATTTCGCAGGCGGTCGATCTGCCGTGGCGTTTCGGGCTTTCCGGTTCACTGCATGTCAGCAGGAAATTCGCCGGAAAAGGCGGTCTTGCCGTATAGGCCACAAGGTCATTTGCAGCTTCCGGGCCGAGCCGCTGAGGGCGCTGGGGCAAAACCGCAGGGCGGATCGGCCGGATTAAGCTCGCTCCCACCCAACTGCGTAACCTGTGTCTTATCCAAACTAAAACCGGTGTTCCTGCACCTTCTATTAACCTTCGGGCAAGGAATTAACCATACATATTGGAATGCACGGCGAAATGGGATGACCGGGGTCTCCCACCAGGCATGAAGCCGCAAAGCCGTACCGGTGACAGTCCGGTATCCGCTCATGAAAATCCAGGATAGCCTGTGGTGACCGTGTTGCCCGTGCCGACGGATATTGATCCGCTCTGGCGAGCATCTCCTATTCATCTCCGGTGCCTGGCGGACAGGAGCCGCATGCTGCCAATCTTTGAGGATTGGTTAGATGAATTTTGGGGACGGTTTTGGTGCAGGAAACGCCATCGGATCAGGCGCGACGGGGCCAGGCGGGCAGCCTGGGCGAGAGACTGGCATTCGCCGGCCTTGACGGCGAACTGCGCGATCTTCTGCGCCGCTGCCGGCCGCAGCTCGACCGGCATTTGAAGACCGGCCTGCGTGACCTCTTCCATCGCTTTCAATCCTCTCCCGAAGCCGCCCGCAATTTCGAGAGCGAGCAGCAGATCGAGCGGCTGCATGACCTGCAAGCCTCCCATTGGGGCGTGCTGACGGATGCCCGTTTCGATGCGCTCTATGCCGAGCGGGTGAAACTGCTTTCCGATACCGAGAGCCGCATGGGTCTCGATCCGCGCTGGCATATTGCCGGCCATGCGGTGATGCTGGAACACCTGATCGCGGGTGCGATCGCCGACCTTGCTCCGAAACCGCTGCTGCCGGGCGGTCGCAAGCGCGAGCAGGAACTGCTCGACCTGGTTGGCGCGATCGTGCGCCTCGTGATGGTTGATGCCGAGATCGCCGTTTCGCTGCGTTTCAACGAATTGCGCCAGCGGCATCAGCGGGCGCTCGCCGAGCAGCGTGAAGCCGATCATGCCGAGGCCGTCGAGACGTTCTCGGATGTCATAGCGGCGCTTGCCGATCGCGACCTGACGGCTTGTCTCCCGGCAGACGTGCCGGAGGCTTATCGCGACCTCGCCGATCTTCTGAACCGGGCAATCGCAGGCATGCGTTCCTCGGTCGAGACCGCCGATGCCCATCGCGAGAAGGCCGGCGCGCTGACGCACTCACTTTCCGAAGACGCGCGTTCCTTTGCAACCACCTCCGGGGAGCAATCAGAGCGCCTTCAGGACGCGATGCGGGCGCTTGTCGACATCGCCACGAAGGTCAAGGAAACCGCCGCCGGAACGACTGAGGCCGAAAAGGCTGCTGCCGAGACTCGCCGTTCGGTCGAGGCAAGCGGCGAGGTTGTCGGCCGCGCGATCAGCGCCATGGCCGATATCGAATCTTCGGCCGAGAAGATCGGCCAGATCATCGGCGTTATCGACGACATTGCCTTCCAGACCAATCTTCTGGCCCTGAATGCCGGCATCGAGGCCGCCCGCGCCGGCGAGACAGGCCGCGGCTTCGCCGTCGTCGCGCAGGAAGTGCGAGCACTTGCCCAGCGTTCCGCAGAAGCTGCCCGCGAGATCAAGACGCTGGTCACCGGCACGAAATCGCAGGTGGATGCGGGTGTCGAGATGGTCCATCGCACACAGGACGCGATCGGCGGCATCGTCCGGCAGGTCTCTGAAATCAATGACGCGATCGCCGGCATAGCCCGCGATACCGGCGACCACGCTCATGGCCTTGATCGGCTGACCGCCGAGATCGGCTCTGTAAGCGAGCGCGTGGCTTCGAACGCGAGCCTGGCAAGCCGGGCCGGCGAGGGAGCCGATGAACTTCATACCGTGATTCTGGAACTCGGCCGCACGGTCCGCCAGTTCCGGATCGAGCGGCAGAGCCGTTATCCGGAAAAGCGTCACCCGGCACCGCCACGCAGCCAGTCAGCGCCCGTCTCGGTGCCGGCAGTTGCAGAACCGGCAGCCTATAACGAATACCTCATTCAGAAACGGCAAGGAATAAGCTGATGGCAGCAAAGAAGGCTGGACCCGGAAGTTTGAAGCTGTCGGCAGTGCTGGACCTCAACGAGGCTTCGGTTCTGCACGGAAAGCTGATGTCCATGCGCGGCAGCGATCTCGTCATCGATGCTTCGGGCGTTGAGCGGGTCGGCGTGCAGTGCGCGCAGGTTCTCGTCGCCGGTGTCACGGCCTGGAAGGAGGACAAAAAATCCTTCCTTGTCGAAAAGGCTTCGGATGCATTTCAGAAGACGATGCAACTCATCGGCATCGAGACCGATAATTTGATTGTTAAGGAGATCTAGCAATGAAGAAGAAAGTGCTGACCGTGGATGATTCACGGACGATCCGGAACATGCTGCTGGTGACCCTGAACAATGCGGGTTTCGAGACCATTCAGGCGGAAGACGGCGTCGAAGGGCTCGAAGTTCTCGAAGACGCCAATCCGGATGTCATCGTCACCGATATCAACATGCCGCGTCTCGATGGCTTTGGCTTCATCGAAGGCGTCCGCCGCAACGAAAAATATCGCGCCGTTCCGATCCTCGTCCTCACGACGGAAAGCGATCAGGAAAAGAAGAATAGGGCCCGGCAGGCCGGTGCGACGGGTTGGATCGTCAAGCCCTTCGATCCTGCCAAACTGATTGATGCGATCGAGCGTGTAACTGCCTGAGCCGGGAATTTCTCCGATGGATATGAACGAAATCAAAGAGATCTTCTTTCAGGAATGCGAAGAGCAACTCGCTGAACTGGAGTCGGGTCTTCTCAAGCTGAACGACGGGGACCGCGACCCCGAAACGGTGAACGCCGTTTTCCGTGCCGTTCATTCCATCAAGGGGGGCGCTGGCGCCTTCGGTCTGGACGATCTGGTTTCCTTCGCCCACGTTTTCGAGACAACCCTCGACTGTGTGCGCTCCGGCAAGCTGGAGCCCGGCCAGGATGTGCTGAAGGTCATGCTGAAATCGGCGGACGTGCTCGCCGACCTCGTCAGCGCTTCGCGCGACGGTGGCAGCGTCGACGAGTCGAGAACCCGTGGCCTGGTCAAGGAGCTTGAAGCGCTGGCCAACGGCGAGCTGCCATCCGCATCAGGTCACGAGGCACCGAAGCCGGCTGCGAAGGCCGCGTCCGCCGCCCCGCAGGAGGAAACTCCCAAGCCTACGGATGAGAGCGGTTTCCAGCCGATCCCCTTCTCCTTCGATGGTTTCGACGATGAGGAGCCGGCGTTCGAAGGCTCGATCTACGAAGTGACCTTCAAGCCGCGCCGCGAACTCTATTCCAAGGGCAATGAGGCGGCGCTCCTGCTGCGCGATCTGTCCCGTATCGGCGAGATGAGCATCGCCTGCGATATGGACGACCTGCCGGCTCTCGACAAGATGGATCCGGAAGCCTCCTATTTCAGCTGGAAGATTTCGCTGAAGACCAACAAGGGCGAGGACGACATCCGCACGGTCTTCGAGTTTGCCGAGTGGGATTGCGATCTCGAAGTGAAGCTTGCCGAGGAAGCATCGACGGATGAAGAACTGCCGATGATCCCGGTTCCGTTCGATCTGTCGATCCTCGATGACGGCTCTGCCGCCGAGGAAGAGGACAAGGCCGTGGAGCCGTCTGCTGTCGAAGAAACCGCGGCTGCGGCTGTCTCGGCTGCCAAGGTGGCGACAGGCATCATGAAGGCCGCCGACGCGGCCGCTCGCGTCGCCGAAAAGAAGGATGCTGCCTCTTCCGCCGCTGCTGCAACCCAGAACAACGCTGCTGCGGCTGCCGCTGCAGCCGGTCAGACGATCCGTGTCGATCTCGATCGCGTCGACCGCCTGATCAACCTGGTGGGCGAGCTCGTCATCAACCAGGCGATGCTGTCCCAAAGCGTCATCGAAAACGACACGAACGGCACGTCCTCGATCAACATGGGCCTCGAAGAGCTGCAGCAGCTCACCCGCGAGATCCAGGACTCGGTCATGGCGATCCGCGCGCAGCCGGTGAAGCCGGTTTTCCAGCGCATGTCGCGTATCGTCCGCGAAGTGGCCGACATGGTCGGCAAGCAGATCCGCCTGGTCACCGAGGGTGAAAATACCGAAGTCGACAAGACGGTCATCGACAAGCTTGCCGAGCCGCTGACTCACATGATCCGCAACGCGGTCGACCATGGCATCGAGACACCCGAGAAGCGCGAAGCGGCCGGCAAGAATCCGGAAGGCACTGTCAAGCTGTCGGCGAAACATCGTTCGGGCCGCATCCTGATCGAGCTTCAGGACGACGGCGCCGGCATCAATCGCGAACGTGTTCGCCAGAAGGCGATCGACAACGATCTCATTGCCGCCGATGCCAATCTCTCGGATGATGAGATCGACAATCTGATCTTCATGCCGGGCTTCTCGACTGCCGACAAGATCTCCGACATCTCCGGCCGTGGCGTCGGCATGGATGTGGTGAAGCGGTCGATCCAGGCGCTCGGTGGCCGCATCTCGATCTCATCGCGGCCCGGTCACGGGTCCACGTTCACGATGAGCCTGCCGCTGACGCTCGCGGTTCTCGATGGCATGGTCGTGACGGTCGCCGGTCAGACCCTGGTCGTGCCGCTCACCGCAATTGTAGAGACGCTGCAGCCGGAAGCGTCCGCCATCCATTCCTTCGGTGCGAACCAGCGGCTCATTTCGATCCGCAACTCCTTCTGCCCGCTGGTCGATGTCGGCCGCATCCTGAACTTCCGCGCCATCCAGGCGAACCCGGTCGACGGTGTCGCGCTATTGGTGGAATCGGAAGGAGGCGGTCAGCGCGCTCTGATGGTGGACGCGATCCAGGGCCAGCGTCAGGTGGTCATCAAGTCGCTCGAAGCGAACTACACCCATGTGCCAGGTATCGCCGCAGCCACCATCCTGGGTGATGGTCGCGTCGCGCTCATCCTCGATGTCGATGCGGTCGTCGCGGCCTCGCGCGGCCAATCTCTTAAACCAGAAATAGCACTGAAGCCTGAAATGTCACTCGCAGCCACGGGTTAAGACGGGTCAGTTGGTTATGTCGTATGCCGTGAAGAACCTTACTCAGGGAAGTCGGGAATTGATCGCCTTCCGTATCGGTGATCAGGAATTCTGCGTGAACATCATGTCCGTCCGCGAAATCCGCGGCTGGACGCCGGCAACACCGATGCCGCATGCGCCGCCCTACGTGATGGGCGTCATCAATCTGCGCGGTGCGGTTCTGCCGATTGTCGACCTGTCGGCCCGGCTGGGCATGAAGGACGCGGAGCCCACCGCACGCCACGTGATCATCGTGGCACAGGTGAAGACTCGCGTTGTTGGTCTGCTCGTCGAAGCCGTTTCCGATATTCTTACGATTACCGACGAGAATATCCAGCCGGTGCCGGAAGTCTCTTCCGACCTTGAGAAACAATATGCCCGAGGAATTCTCGCGATCGAAAAGCGGATGATCTGCATGATCGAGCTTGATGCCCTCTTCCCGGAAAAGGAAAGCGAAGCTGCATGAAGCCTTTGGGCGCCGTAGAAAGCCGGCAGTCGCCGGACGACGTGCTCGCGAGCGGAGAATATCCGCTGACGCGCCGCGACCTGTCCGATATTGCGGCGATGATCTATGCGGATGCCGGAATCTATCTCAACGATTCCAAGGCTTCGCTTGTCTATTCGCGTCTGTCGAAGCATATCCGGGCGCTCGGGTTGCGCGGCTTCAGGGACTATTGCGCACTGGTGGCTTCGCCGGACGGTGCCGTCGCCCGCCGCGAGATGCTTTCGCACCTGACGACCAATTTCACCCGCTTCTTCCGGGAAAACCACCATTTCGAGCATCTGCGCGACGAGGTCCTGCCGGGGCTGATCAATCGCGCCAAGAGCGGCGGCCGCGTGCGTATCTGGTCGGCCGCCTGTTCGGACGGTCAGGAGCCCTATTCGATCGCGCTCACAGTGCTCTCACTCTTGCCCAATGCCGCGGATTACGACTTCCGTATTCTCGCGACGGATATAGATCCGAAAATCCTCGCAGCAGCCAAGGCCGGCATATACGACGAGAATGCGCTCGAAACCATGACGCCGGCCATGCGCAAGCAATGGTTCCGCGAAGTCGAGGTGAACGGCCGCCGCAAGTTCCAGATCGATGAGCGCGTCAAGAAACTCATCACTTTCAACGAATTGAACCTGATGGCGCAGTGGCCATTCAAGGGTAATTTCGATGTCATCTTCTGCCGCAACGTGGTCATCTATTTCGATGAGCCGACGCAGATGAAGATCTGGTCGCGGTTCGCCTCGCTGCTGGCCGAAGGCGGACATCTTTATATCGGCCATTCCGAACGCGTCTCTGGCGACGCGAAAAACCTGTTCGATAACATCGGTATAACAACTTATCGCTATGTCGGTCAGAACGCGGGGAGGAAAGCATGAGCGCTCCGGCACGAGTCCTGGTCGTCGACGATTCGCCCACCATGCGGGGATTGATCACGGCCGTCCTGAATTCCGATCCGGAGGTTAGTGTAGTAGGGCAGGCCGGCGACGCACTGGAGGCGCGTGCGGCGATCAAGCAGCTCAACCCCGATGTCGTCACGCTTGACATCGAAATGCCCAACATGAACGGGCTGGACTTCCTCGAAAAGATCATGCGCCTGCGTCCGATGCCGGTCATCATGGTCTCCGCCATGACCCATCAGGGAGCCAACGCGACGCTCGCGGCGCTGGAGATCGGTGCCTTCGATTGTGTCGGCAAGCCGGCTCCCGGGGACGTGCGTCCCTTCATGGATCTCGCCGAAAAGGTGAAGGCTGCTGCCCGGTCCGGTCACCGCAGGAACGGACCGGCTCCGGCTCCGGTTGCTGCTCCTGCAGCCGAATATCGCGTCGGCCGCAAGGTCGTGGCGATCGGATCATCGACCGGGGGCGTGGAGGCTCTCATCGCGGTACTGCAAAAGTTCCCGAAAAATTGCCCGCCGACGGTGATTACTCAACATATGCCGTCGACGTTTACGAAAAGTTTTGCCGACAGGCTTAATCGTATCTGCGCTCCTGTGGTGCAGGAAGCAACCGATGGCGCGCGGCTGGAGATCGGCAGGATCTATCTCGCGCCCGGTGGTGACCGGCATCTGCAGGTAGTCAATCCGTCGGCGCCTTGTTGCCGACTGATCGAAAAGGAACCCGTGAACGGCCATAGGCCCTCAGTGGATGTCCTTTTCGATTCAGTCGCGGATCTGGCGGGCCGCAATGCGGTCGGGGTTATCCTGACCGGCATGGGACGCGACGGAGCCGCCGGTCTGCTGAAGATGCGTAGCGCAGGTGCGCGCACCATCGGACAGAACGAAAAGACCTGTGTGGTCTACGGCATGCCGAGGGTCGCCCATGAAATGGGGGCCGTCGAGCAGCAACTGCCGCTGGGCTCCATTGGAGAAGAAGTGTTGAAGTTAACTGCCGCCCGAAAAGAAGGTACCGAATAATGTCTCTCGCTGAAAAAATCAAAGTTCTGATCGTCGATGATCAGGTGACCAGCCGCCTGCTGCTCAGCGATGCTCTGACACAGCTCGGCTTCAAACAGATCACTGCGGCCGGCGACGGCGAGCAGGGCATGAAGATCATGGCCGAACAGCCCCATCATCTGGTGATTTCGGACTTCAACATGCCGAAGATGGACGGCATCGGCTTCCTGCAGGCCGTTCGCAGCAATCCGAACACCAAGAAGGCCGCTTTCATCATCCTGACGGCCCAGGGCGACCGTGCCCTGGTTCAGAAAGCGGCTCAGCTCGGCGCGAACAACGTTCTCGCCAAGCCGTTCACCATCGAAAAGATGAAGGCCGCCATCGAAGCGGTGTTTGGAGCATTGAAATGAATGACGCGGCTGCAGCCAGGCGTGTCCATATTATTCAGGGAGAGTACAAGGTCGTAAACGATCCGAACGTCGTCCTGTCAACGATCCTGGGCTCATGCGTGGCTGCCTGTCTTCGCGATCCTGTCGCCGGTGTGGGCGGCATGAACCACTTCCTGCTTCCGGGCTCGGGAGGTTCCACGGCATCGGGCGGTGATGCGACACGCTACGGCGTGCATCTGATGGAACTTTTGATCAACGGCCTTCTGAAGCAAGGGGCGCGGCGGGACCGCTTGGAAGCGAAGATTTTCGGCGGTGCCAAGACGATTGCCAGTTTCTCGAATGTCGGCGAACAGAATGCCGCATTCGCCATGCAGTTTCTCAAGGATGAAGGTATCCCGGTGGTCGGGTCCTCAACGGGCGGGGAGCACGGGCGCAAGCTCGAGTTCTGGCCAGTCAGCGGCCGGGCTCGTCAATATCCGCTGACGGGTGCTGAAACCCAACGGACCGTGGCTATGGAAGAGCGTCCCATACGCATGCCGCCAAAGCCGGTCGAAAGCTCTATCGAATTCTTTTGATCACGAGGAAGCTATGAACGATATCGCCACGCCGTCTATTGCTTCCCTTGAGGAATCCCTTCCCGAAATCCTGATGCGGCTGGTGTCGGAACTCCATGACATCGCCTATCTGATCGAGCGGGTCGAACCTCAGCTGATAGAGATCGGCGGTCAGGACATCCTGCAGTCGCCGGACAGCATGAAGGTTCTCCAGGGCATCGACCTTGCGGTCCAGAAGACCCGCGGCATCGCCGAATTCATCGACACGATCACCGGCACGATTCCGGACAACTGGACAGTCGATGTTTCCACCGCGCTCAGCCTCGTCAAGCTTGCCGACATGCAGAAGGCACTGGCAAACGGCCTGCGTCACGGTCATTCTCAGCCGCTGAGCAAGGCGGCTGGAGATTTCGATTTCTTCTGACGCATTTTCTTCCAGCTATCGAAGCTCGGAAGCCTTCTTCAAATCCCATCCGTAATCGTCAAAGGCTTCTTGCCTGCGAAACGCTCGCACAAGCTTCGCTTTCTAGGGTGCGCCTGGGCAGAAGCTCTATATCCGTGTTTGGCGATGTGGGAACAGAATGAATCTGTTAGCTCAATTTTCACAAGTCTTTAAAAATCTGGCCAATCTCGGCCAGACTCGACTTATTGCTTTAGGCGCCGTCGGCGTCGTTTCGATTGCGATCGTTCTTGCTGCGGCCATCTTTGTGAACAAGCCCGCCTACGAGACGCTGTATGTCAACCTGGACACCGCCGACCTGAATCAGGTCAGCATGGCGTTGGCTGAAGCGAACATGGCGTTCGAAGTCGGCACGGATGGCTCGAGCATCCAGGTTCCGGTCGGCAGCACAAGCAAAGCCCGGTTGCTGCTCGCCGAACGTGGCCTGCCCAACAGCACCAATGCCGGCTATGAACTCTTCGACAACGTTGGTTCGTTGGGCCTCACCTCCTTCATGCAGGAGGTGACTCGCGTTCGTGCCCTTGAAGGGGAGATCTCTCGCTCGATCCAGCAGATCAACGGCGTTACCGCCGCCCGTGTTCATATCGTAATGCCGGATGTCGGAAACTTCCGCAGAGGTGAGCAGAAGCCGACCGCCTCGGTGATGATCCGGGCGAGTGCAACGGCCGGCCGCAAGGCCGCTTCATCGATTCGTCATCTCGTCGCATCTGCGGTCCCCGGCCTCGATGTGGATGACGTGACCATTCTTGATTCCACTGGTCAGCTGCTTGCTTCCGGTGACGAGACCGGCGGCGAGCTGAACAAGTCGCTGGGCATCGTCCAGAATGTGCAGCAGGAAATTGAAAACAGTATCGACAAGGCGCTTGCTCCTTTCCTAGGCATGGACAATTTCCGCTCCAGCGTGACGGCCACGCTCAACACGGACAGCCAGCAGATCCAGGAAACGATCTATGATCCGAATTCCCGGGTCGAGCGTTCGGTCCGCACCACCAAGGAAGCGGCGAAGTCGCAGCAGATGCAGAATGACAACGCCGCAACCGTTGAGCAGAACGTACCGCAGGCGGCTCCTGAGCAGGGAGGTCCAGCAGGACCGCAATCTTCCGATCAGTCCGACAAGCGGGAAGAGCAGACCAACTACGAGATCAATCAGAGGACCGTCGCCACGACGCGCAACAGCTATCAGATCGAAAAGGTCTCGGTGGCAGTCGTGGTCAACAAGGGGCGCATCGAGAGGATGGTCGGCGAACCGGTCGATCAGGCCAAGATCGATGCCTATCTCGCCGAAATGCAGAAGATCGTCTCTTCGGCTGCCGGCATCAGTTCAGAGCGCGGCGACGTCGTAACGTTGACTGCTATGGACTTCCTTGAGAATCAGCTTCTGGAAGAGGCTGCCAGCGGCCCGGGTTTCATGGAGACGCTGACACGCAACGTGGGTGGCATCATCAATTCGCTCGCCTTTGTCCTCGTTGCCTTCCTGGTGGTCTGGCTCGGTCTGCGCCCGCTCATCCGCACCGTCAGCGGCACCGGCGTGGCGGGCGAAGTTGCGACCGAAGGCGCCGGGCTCGAATTGCCGGATTTCTCTCCGGCCGGCGGCAGTCCGTCGCTTATGGAAGGGTTCGGCGCAGATTTCGGCTTCGACAGTTCGGACGATATTCTGGGCAGCGGCGAAGGCGAAGGCTTCAACCGTCGCGTCAAGGAAGGCCCGGAGAAACGTCTTGCCCGGATGGTCGAGATTTCCGAAGAGCGCGCCGCAAAGATTCTTCGCAAATGGGCCATCGAAAAAGCTGCCTGACAACCTATCACGAAAATATGATCGTGTGGGCCGGATACATTCCGGCCCCTTTCTTTTCAGTGGTGCCACACACTTGGCCAATTCTTCTGAACCGCGAATCAGTGGAGGAGGAGGGTAGCTGGGGAAATCCTGCCTTCGGATGATGGTAATTGATAACGTCTCTCCTACAATGACCATGATTCGCACGGTGAGTTCTGAGGGTCCGAGGAGGGTGGACCTGCCGCGCTATCCAGCTACGGGCGAGAAGCAGAAGCGGCTATGAACAAGGCCCCTTTGGGTGATTCGTCCGGAAATTCGGGATCGTTTCGGCGTTGGGACGGTTGTGCGTCAGTCAGAAATGCCGCGATGCGCGTATTCATCAGGAAATGCGTGGCGTGGCGGGGAGTAGATAACGGATGGAGTTATCGGGGGTAGACAAGACAACGGAAGGGCTCTCCCTGAGAGAGGCTGCCGGCTCCAGGGTCCTGTCGCGTGAGCAACTGGCTCGCCGCCTCGCAGTGGTGACGAGTTCGAACAATGTTCAAGGGGTGATGCGCCTGCTGGCGGATTATGTCGGCGCTTCCCACTTCCTTCTTGCCCGCTATGATTTGATCCAGGAACAGGGCCTCGATTTTATCGTCACGTCGAATTGGCCTTTCGATCTCGTTCGGCGTCTGGGCTCTGAACTCGCCAGCGGTTACGCGCGCTCCACCGAGCTTGAGAAATGCCTTTCCCTGCTGACTCCGAGTTTCGCGCTTTTACCGGACGATGTGACACCGCCCGACGACATCAGCCGCCAATACTGCTCTTTGACGTTCTGCGTTGGCAGAACGCGGTTCTCGCTGATGCTGCTTTTCCTGGAAGGCACCATACTGTCGCAGGAGCGTCTGAGGGAAGTGGGGCTGCTGGCCGCCTATGGCGCGAGTTTTGCCGAGAGTGCTGACGTCAGGACCGAGCGGGATTTCGAGTTGACGGAGCGGGAACTGGAGTGTCTTTTCTGGATCGCAGAGGGAAAGACCAGTGACGAGATTGCCGTGATCCTGGGCATATCGCGCAACACCATCAACAACTACATCACAAGCGTGATGCGCAAGACCGCAACAAAAACCCGTTCCGAGGCGATTGCCTACGCGGTACGGAACAATCTGGTGTAGGGGCTGATTTTCAATGGGTTATTCGCGCAGCGGCACGGCAGACGGACCTGGAAGCATCCAGTATCTGCGCCTCCAACGCGCTTCGAGCCGGTCGGATATCTTTCCCAAGCTCACCGCCATGCAGAAGAATCTCAAGGCGCGCAATTTTGCGGTTTTCCGCATCGCCGGCGCCGGTCTGCCCAACAAGCGCAAGCTCGTCTGCGAATTGGACAACTGGGCGGCCGGCATGGTCGAAAGCGGCAACCAGTTGATCAGCGGTTATGGGGAAATCCTGCTCGACCATATCGAAATTTCCCTGCTGCCGCTGATTTGGAATGGATCGGAGAATACCAGTTTTGCCGACGCGGGGGAATTTTCCCCACTGACCCGTCGGCTGCCTTCCGATGTCGTGCCCTTTTCGGGAATTGCGTTTCCGGTGCGACTTGGAGCTCTCGGCAACGGATATGTGACATTTGTCGCCACATCCATGGAGTTCTCGAGTGATGCCATCATTGATCAGCATGTCAGAAGCTGCCAGGTCATGATGGATCTGCTGGCGCTCGATGAGCGCCGCAGCGTGCCGGCCGAGTCATTGAGCGAACGCGAGATTGCCTGCCTTCAGCTCGCTGGCGACGGCCGGATCAGCGAGGAGATCGCCGAGAAGCTCGGCCTGTCCGTCCATACCGTCAATGCCTATCTGGGTTCGGCGACCATAAAGCTCGATTCGGTCAATCGTATCCAGGCGATCGCCAAGGCTATTCGGCTCGGTTATATCCACTGATTTTCCGGAAACAGAAGCGCGGCCCGGATGCCGCCCCGTAACGTTCCTCACATGAACGTTCCTCACATGGAGGATGCGCCGGTTCTCGCAAACTTGGCTTCCTGCAGGCTTCTCGCCAGGAACGCGGTGTTGTCGTCCGGATTGTCCATGGGCTCCTGGAAGGAGATGTGGTCGATCTCCAGGCCGGCCTTGCTGTAGGCTAGCGTCAGGCGCGCGTAAACCGAAACGCCGCGCGGCTTGATTTCGAGATCAAGGACGACCTCCGGCGCACCGTCCCATTCGAGCTTGTAATCGCCACCAGCGCCAAAGCTCACCGTACCGGGATGAAAATAAAGTTCGGCAGCAGACGATACGAGATCGGCAAGGCTGCCGTAGCACTCCAGGCGTAAAAGCGAGATGAGGTCGCCTGCATCGAGCAGGCGAAGCTCGGAAGCCACCGGACTGATTGCTTGTGCGACGATTTTTTCCCGTTCGATGGAATAGGTGCATTTTTTCATGACGCTCAGCGTGCCCGTTTTTTCAGAGACCGGGATGCGTAGACCCGGTGCACAAGTTCTGCCACAGCCTTGTAGAAGGCTGGTGGAATGACACTATCCACTGAGACTTGCGCAAACATGGAGCGTGCCAGGGGCGGATCCTCGAAAACAGGGATGCCGTTGGCTTCGGCTATTTCACGGATCTTGAGGGCAATCAGGTCCTGCCCCTTGGCCACGACCACGGGCGCATCGTTCTCCTCGCGCACGTATCGCAAGGCAACGGCATAGTGAGTCGGGTTGGCGATGACGAGCGTGGCGCGAGGCACATTGTTGATCATGCGGCGGCGTGCTCGGTCGCGAGCCACCGATTTCTGACGTGACTTGACGATCGGGTCGCCCTGCGCCTGCTTATATTCGTCCTTGACCTCCTGTTTGGTCATCTTGAGTTGGTTGTACCAGTGATGACGGGTCCACAGGACGTCGACGACCGCCAGGAAGCCGGCGGAAAGGATGACGACGATCACCATCTTTCTGATAATCGTGTCCAGCTTGACGAGAATGACCTGAGGATCGGAGAACATCGCATCCAGCGAGGCGAAAAACTCGCCCCGCAATGCGAAATACATGATGATCGAGACAATCAGGATCTTGAAGAGCGACTTGCCGAACTCCACCAGCCCCGGAATGCTGTAGATCCGGCTAAAGCCCTTCATCGGCGAAAGCCGGGAAATTTGTGGCCGCACACGTTCGAGCACCAACGACGGCATGTTCTGCGCAAACGACGAAGCCAGCCCGAATACAATAAAGAGCAGCATGGCCGGAACCAGCAAGGCCGCGATCGCCCAGGCAAGGTGGACACCAAGCGAGACGACGTCCGGCGTGTTCTCCAGCCGCCATTGATCCGGTTGCTCGAAAAGGTCCTTCAGCGTTTCGCCGACCCGCATTATCCCTGACGGAAGGAAGAAGACGAGGAAGACATAAAAGGCAAGGATGGAGGCGAAGAGCGGCACTTCCCGCGAAAAGGGTATGTTACCCTTTTCCGCCGCCTCGGTCATTCGTTTGGCGGTGGGGTTTTCTGTTTTGCTGTCCTTGTCTTCATCCGACACGGCGCGGGACCAATCGATCTTGGGTTGCGGGGACGTGGCTCAAACGAATCGGCCGCCGCCGCCAGCGATGTTATCGCATCGCCGGCTACCCGCTAATCGAGTCAACAAAAAGACTGTGGGTTGCGGGATTGATGGCAGCGCCAACCGCAACGAAAACGGAGTGAGGATCGCCCCACCCCGTTTCCCTTCCTCGTGCATCATTCCGTATCAGGCGGCTTCCGCCGGCTTTTCTTCGTCCTTCTTTTCTTCCTTGAGAAGAATCTGGCCGGAGTTGGCGAGCCGGATTGCTTCCTGTGCGACGGCGCGGCGGGCGATCGCCACTTCGCGCGGATTGAGGTTCGGAGCCTGGACGGCGAGATCGCTTTCGATCATGCGGCGCTGGCGCGGGCTGATCGCCGAAAGGACACATTCCCTGATCTCGTTGTTCGAGCCGCGCAGTGCCATGGTGAGAATGTCTGCCGCCACATCGTTGAGCAGCATGACGCGGCTGCGTTGCGGCATGTACAGGAGGTCTTCGAAGAGGAAGATTTTCGGGCGGACCTTGTTGACCGATTCCTTGCTGATCGTTTCGAGCGAGTTGAGCAGGGTATCGACCTGGTTCTTCTCGAGTTCGTTCATGAGCTCGGCAACCTTGTTCGAGCCGTTGGCGTTGCGCTCCGCGTCGATTGCGGCGATCAGCTCGATCACCCGGTTTTCGATGATCTGCGCCGCCTTGGGGCTGACGTCCTTCATGTTGACGGCACGGTTCATAATGTCGGCACGACGGCTCTCGGGGAGCTGAAGCAGGACTTTCGCACCGAAACTGGAGGGCATCTGCGAAAGGATGTAGGCAATGGTCTGCGGATGTTCGCGCGACAGGAACTTGCCCACGAACGCAGGCTCGGCATCTTGCAGCCGGTCCCAGATATTGGCCTGGTAGGCCTCGAAGGCGGCGCGGCGGCCGAGCAGCCCATCCACCTCTTCCGGGGTCAGGCCAGCTTCGAGAATGCCCTCGATCGCTGCCGCATTGTCCATGAGGCCGGTTCCCTCGGTGAAAAGGTCCTCGAACTCGTTCACGACCTGAAGAAGTTCATCGGGCGGGATCGCGCGGAGCGCCTGTGCCGAAGCAATGATATTCTGCAACTCGCTCTGGGTGAAATATTTGAGAAGCTTGCCGGCGACGCCCTTGCCCATGGCGAGAAGAATTGCAGCCGCTTTTTCGGCTTGGGACAGCGGTGTCGTAGAAAGTGCGCTACCGCCGAAATCCTCAAAGTCCATCATGGTCTTCCTTCTCTGTCCCGAACAGGGATCAGGTTCTTCTCGTGCTCAGCACTTCCATCAGCCTCACGCCAAAGCGGGTGTCATCATTCTCCAGGATGGTGATTTCGCCCTTGCCGATGCGGCGGCCATTGACCACGATTTCCACAGGCTCGCCGATCTTCTTGTCGAGTGCGATCGTGGCGCCTTCTTCAAGGCTCATCAGTCCGGAGACCTGCATGCGGCTTGTTCCGAGCACGATTTCAACGTCGATCGGGATATCCATGATCAGGTCGAGGTTGGCATCAAGGGCACTGCCCGGCTCCTGATAGGTGGCACCGGTTGATGAGCTGCCGAACTCGTTGCCGCCGAAATCGCCGCTGCCGAAATCCGCATCTTCGCCGAAACTTGCAGCCTGGGTTTCGAAACCGCCACCAAACGATGGAGCATCGGCTGAAAAATCGCTGGTGCCGGACGCGCTGAAATCGGCATCGAAGCCCGGCACTTCGCCGTCGGCGTCAGATTTCAGGACGCCGCGCAGATCATCGATTGCTTGATCCAGTTCGGCCTCATTGCCGACAGGCATCAGCGGGTCGTCGGTGAAAGATGTCTTCTTCGTAGCCATGCGATCATTATTCCTGTTGAAACTTGCGTCAGCCTGCCTTGTCATGGCGCGGACGGAACCGGGTCTAGCCTATCAGGTGCCTTAAAATTTCATCGTCGGTACTGATATTATCCTTTACACGGACTGTATAACGCTCGCCGGATCGTCCAAATTCGCACGAATACATATCTTTGCCGTTGGCGCTGACCTGGGCACGGACATCCCCCTTGTCCTGGAAGGCGATCACGTCGCCGGCAGCGAGCCGCGCGATCGTGCCAAGCGTCAGCTTCTGCAGGCGGATGCGGGCCTCGAGGGTCACATGCGAGCGGCGAACCTGCTCGTTCATGCGATCCGCCCACTCCTGCCTGGCCTTCGACACCTGCGCCCTGGCTTTCGGTGCCACAACCTTTGTCTTGAGAAATGCGCTCTGCGGGATGATGAGCGCGAATTCCGAGGTAATTGCTCCAAGTTCGAGTGCCATGCGGATCGCCACGCCGAACTCGGGACGGTCAATTTCTTCAGGCTTCGGTCTGTCTTCTGCGTTGTGGGGGCGCTCCAGGCTGGCTTCGAAACCGCCCGGCGCGTTGACGCCCGAACGAAGCACATTGGCGATCCGTTCGAAAACCATCACGGCAAGATCGAGTTCGATATCGGAGAGCGGGCGGTCTATGGGCTGCGTGACCGTGTCGGCGGCGGCACCCAGCATCAATTCCATCAGCGCGATGACGAAACTGTTGCCGCAGGCGAGTACAAAATTCGGAGACCAGTTGCGAAGGCTCCCATCGGATAGGGCGAAACCGTCGCCGAGATCGGCAATCAGGTCGTTCATCAGGCCCGACGTGCAGCTCACGTAGGAGACGCCGATCCGTATGCCGGTTTCGCTGTGAAAGACGTCCGGCAGGAACTCCATATACAGTTGTGCGAATTCGCTGCTGATGCTTTCGATCGTCTTCTTGTCGCCGAGGCCGCCGGTCAGCTTTGCGAGAAGCGCCAGGTCCATCCCCGGCGCAGTTGGCTGGGTCGTTTGATTGGTCGTCATCATGCCGCCTTTTCACCACCAGGATTCATCATTTCCTGCTCGACCGAGTCGATCGAGGGTCGTTCCTTGTTGGAAATCGTCTTGCGTCCGTATTCGAGCGCGACCTGCGGTACGGAGCCGTTCATGTAGGCAAGCAGGGTCTGCTTGACGATGATGTAGAGCCGCTGCTGCTTGTTGCGGACGATCTTGATCTGCGAGCAAAGCGGGTTGCAGACGCAGTAGGACAGGAAGATGCCGAGCATGGTGCCGACGAGCGCCGCGCCGATGAGGCCGCCGAGGACTTCAGGCGATTCATTGATCTTGCTCATTGCTTTGATGACGCCGAGGACGGCCGCGATGATACCGATGGCCGGGAAGGAATCTCCGATTGCGATGATCGCGTGATAGGGCTTCATCTTGTCCTGGAGCATCGTGTCGAGCTCCTCGTCCATCAGGGCCTCGATCTCGTGGGAGCGAGCGTTGCCGATGATGATCAGCCGCACATAGTCGCAGATGAATGCGGTGAGTTCCTTGTTTTTCAGCACGGTCGGGGCGGTCTGGAAGATCGAAGATTCGTCCGGATTGTCGATATGTGCTTCGATTTCGTTGCGCGACTTGGTCCTCAGGTCGCGCATCAAGGAATAGAGTACGCCGAGAACGTCGAGGTAATCGCGCTCTTTGGGAACGGCGTTCTTGAAGGCTTCCCCCATCGCCTTGCCGGAATCCTTCACCACCTTCATCGGATTGCCCATGATGAAGGCGCCTACGCCTGCGCCGCCGATGATCATGAGCTCGAAGGGCTGAACAAGCACGTCGACATGGCCGCCCATGGCCATGAAGCCACCGAGAATACAGCCAACGGAGATGACAAATCCGATAATAATATTCATCGCGTACCTGTGCCCGATCGTTTTCGTATGGTCTCGGGATACGGCTTCTGGCTTGCGTGAGGCTGGTTGAGGAATCGCGAATTCGAAGGGGACAGGAACAGCTTCGCACAAGTCTTCGCGCATAGTTCTCGCCATGATCGGATCGGATTGCCCGCTCCGCAGCGCCGTCCGCCGCTCCGCGGACCCGGGGTAGAGAGCCATCGTGATCACGACCTATACCAGCTACACGATGATCAGCCGCGATCTGCCGAAGTCGCTGGCCCGCGTTGCAGAGAAGCCGGATGTTGCGCGTGAGACGGAATATTACCTTTCCAGGATAGGCAGCATCAAGACGGTCGACGATTTCATGGCCGACACGCGCGTCTACAACTACGCGCTGAAGGCTCATGGCCTCGAGGACATGGCCTACGCCAAGGCCTTCATCCGCAAGGCCTTGACGGAAGGCACCGCCGATGAGAACGCCTTTGCCAACAAGCTCTCCGACAGTCGTTATGCGTCGCTGGTCGAATCTCTGAATTTCGCCGCCTACGGATCGACAGCCACATCCTTTGACAAAGCGCAGAAAGGCGTTGTCGACAAGTTCCAGCGCCAGACGCTGGAAGAGGAGGCGGGCGAGGACAACATGGGCGTTCGCCTTGCCCTTTATTTTGAACGCATGGCGCCGACGATCAAGTCGGGCATGGAAATCCTCGCCGACGACGCGCTCTCGGAAGTCCTGCGCACCACATTGCAACTCCCGGACGAGATCATCGGCGCCGATCTCGACCGTCAGGCCGAGTATATCGAAGATGCCGTCAGCATCGAGGATTTTCAGGATCCGGCCAAGGTCGGCAAATTCCTGGAGCGCTTCACCGCCATGTGGGAACTCGAAAATCCGTCCGACACCTCTGACCCCCTGGCGCCATTCAATGCTCCCTCGAACGGGATTTCAACGGACCTTCTGATCTCGATCAATAACCTGAAACTCGGAGGCAAATGATATGCAGTCCGGACTTTATGTCGGCATTTCTTCACAAATCGCGCTCGAGCGCCGCTTGAACACGATCGCCGACAACATGGCCAACATGAACACCGTTGGTTTCCGTTCGACGGAAGTCAAGTTCGACGAGGTCTTGAGCAAAACCCAGAACGATATCAGCGCGAAGATTGCCTTCGTCACCCAGGGCAACGATTATCTGTCGACCCGCACCGGTGAACTCCAGAGAACGGGCAATCCGCTGGATTTCGCCATCAAGGGCAATGCCTGGTTCGCGATCGACACCCCGGCCGGCCAAGTGCTGACCCGCGACGGTCGCTTCACCATGGACGAGACCGGGCAGCTTCGCTCCAGCCAGGGTTTTCCGGTTCTCGATGCGGGGGGCGCACCGATCCAGCTCAACCGCGAAGCCGGCCCGCCGACGGTGGGTGCGGATGGCATCATCATGCAGAACGACCAGCCGGTTGCCACCGTTGGTCTCTTCACGGCCGACCTTTCCAAGGGTTTCAACCGTTACGAGAATTCAGGCATCATCTTCGTAGATACCCCGCAGCCGGTTCTGGAAGGCATGGAGAACTCGGTGGTCCAGGGCTATGTCGAACAGTCCAACGTCAACGGTATCGGCGAGATGACGGAACTCATCCAGGTCAACCGGGCCTTCGAGAGCATTTCGGCACTCATGCGCGACAGCGAGTCTTCGATGAACGATGCCATCAGGACGCTCGGCGGCTCCAACAGCTAACAACAGGAAAATGGGCCCGCCATGATGGAAGCGGCTATCCTCAATGCGGTCAACGGCGGCAAGCTGGCACAGCTTGCGGGCCTTTCCGCGCGTTATGCAGATCCTGTGTTCTCCGTCGCCCATGGTGGTCATGTCAGGACCATCGCGGCGGGACATTACACGGTTGCGGGCCTTTCGAAACATGTGCGGCTTGGGGAATTCGTCGCGCACCGCAGCGCGACCGGCATTCACCTGGGCGAGGTGGTGCGCGTCGAGCCGGACGTGGTCTTCGTCTGCCCGATCGAACCGGGAGAGCCGATCGGCATCGGCGACACGGTTATCCGCAAGGGCGCCTTTCGCGTTGCACCGGACAATAGCTGGTGCGGCCGGACGATCAATTCGCTCGGGGAGCCGATTGACGGAAAGGGGCCGCTTGCGCGCGGTCTTGCTCCGCGTTCGATCGCCAATACCGCGCCGCCGTCCATGTCGCGCAGCCGCGTCGAAAAGGGCTTCAAGACCGGGGTGAGGGCGGTCGATATATTTTCGCCACTCTGCCTCGGCCAGCGTCTTGGCATTTTTGCCGGCTCCGGCGTCGGCAAGTCGACGCTTCTGTCGATGCTCGCCAGGGCCGACGCCTTCGACAAGGTGGTGATCGCGCTGGTTGGCGAACGCGGTCGCGAAGTTCGCGAATTCATCGAGGATACGCTGGGCGACAACATGGCGAAGTCGATCGCGGTCGTCGCGACCAGCGATGAGAGTCCGATGCTGCGCAAGATGGCGCCGCTGGTGGCAATCACCATCGCAGAACATTTCCGCGACCAGGGGGACAATGTCCTCTTCATCGCCGACAGCATCACCCGCTTTGCCCATGCGATCCGCGAGGTGGCGGTCGCATCCGGCGAGCCGCCGATCGCCCGCGGCTATCCCGCTTCCGTGTTTACCGAATTGCCGCGCCTGCTTGAACGGGCCGGTCCGGGCGTCGAAGGCACCGGCACGATCACGGCAATCATCTCGATCCTCGTCGACGGCGATAACCACAACGATCCGATCGCCGATTCGACGCGCGGCATTCTGGACGGGCATATCGTCCTCGACCGCTCGCTTGCCGAGGAAGGGCGCTATCCGCCGATCAATCCGCTCGCCTCGATCTCGCGTCTTGCCCGCAAGGCCTGGACGGACGACCAGGAAAAGCTGGTGTCGCGGCTGAAGTCGCTGGTGCATCGCTACGAGGAAACGCGCGACCTGCGTCTGATCGGCGGTTATCGGGCCGGCAGCGATCCTGACCTGGACATGGCGATCAAGCAGGTCCCGGTCATCTATGAGGTCCTGAAGCAGACACCGGGAGAGAAGCCCGCTCTCGACGCCTATACGGATCTCGCAACCGCGCTCAGGGCTGCGGCAGGGCAGGGCAATCCGCCCTCCGCCATAGCAAGAAGGTGATATGATGAGCGGTGACAGGAACAGAGAAACAGCAGGATCGTCGTCGCGGACGGGCGACAGGATGTTGGCCGCGACGGGTATCGCACTTGCTGCAGCGTCCGCCTTCTTTCCCTGGTACGTTTTCCTGAACGCGGACAAATTCGGAATCCGGACCGAATCGCTTGGCCGCACGCGTGACCTGCCTCCGGGCATAGGGCGGCCGGTGGTCAGCGTCTCGCCACTTGCCATGACCGACAGCTCCAAGGATGACTGGCCTGTTCCGATCGGGCCGGCTGATGCGCTGACCACGGCCACCACGTCCTCGCTGGGTGAGACTCGTGAAAACGGAACCTTTCGAGAGGAACAGCCGCTTCCCGGAAGGGGCGGTTTCCGGCTGCTGCATGTAGCCAACGGTCGAGCGCTGATCGAGGACGGTTCCGGTATGTACATGGTTAGGGTCGGTTCGAGCCTACCCGACAATAGCAAGCTTGCCGCGCTGGAGCAGCGCGACGGCCGCTGGGTGATCATCACGTCCACAGGAGACGTCTATCAGGACACAAGCGCGGCCGGTCCGTAAGTCCGACGCAAGGTTACCGGCCTAGGCTTCGGATAAAAGATGGAGAGAAGCCTATGCAACCGATTCAACTGTTCGAAATGGCAGCACGTCAGGCCGATTGGCTCTCGGTGCGTCAGGAAGTTGTTGCGGGCAACATCGCCAATGCCAACACGCCCAAATACAAGGCGAAGGACGTAACGCCGTTCGAGGCCGTTCTGGACAAGGCATATATTCCCATGGCCCGCACCCATCCCGGCCATATCGCCTCGAACAATCTCAGCGAAGAGGTCGAGCTCAAGGAATCGGAACTGAACGAAGAAATCGGCGTGCAGGAATCCGGCAATACCGTCTCGCTTGCGGAAGAGCTGTCGAAGACGGGCGAAATCAAGCGTCAATACGAACTGAGCACAGGTCTGGTGAAGTCGTTTCACAGCATGATGCTGCTGACAGTAAAGAGGTAAGCAAATGGATCCGCTTTCAGCCTCCCTGAAGATCGCTGGATCGGGAATGGAGGCCCAGGCCACGCGCCTGCGCATCGTTTCCGAAAACATCGCCAATGCCCGCTCCACCGGCGATACGCCGGGTGCGGACCCCTACCGTCGCAAGCTCATCACCTTCGGTGCCGAACTGGACCGGGCGAGCGGCGTAGACGTGGTCGAGGTCAAGAAGTTGGGCGTCGACCAGTCCAAATTCGTCGAGGAATATGATCCTGACCATCCGGCCGCCGACGAGAAGGGCATGGTCAAGCTGCCAAACGTCAACATGCTCATCGAGATGGCTGATATGCGGGAAGCGAACCGCTCCTATGACGCCAATCTCCAGACCATCAAGCAGACGCGTGAGCTGATCGCCGCGACGATTGACCTTCTGAAGGCCGGACAATGATCGATAAGATTCAGAACGTAAGCTCCCTTTCGCTCTCCAACGGGATTGAGGATATCTCTTCCGAGAAGAGTTCCGTGCTCGGATCGACCGCGCTCACGCCTGGTCAGAACACCGGCATGAACTTCGCACAAGTCCTTGGCGATATGGCAACCGACACGATGAACAGCCTGAAGGGTGCCGAAGCGATGTCCTTCAAGGCGATCCAGGGCAAGGCGAATACGCGTGAGGTCGTGGATGCGGTGCTGGAGGCCCAGCAGTCGCTGCAGACGGCCATGGCGCTGCGGGACAAGATCGTCTCCGCCTATCTCGAAATCACGAAAATGCCGATTTAACGCTTTGAGGACGAAGACATGAGAGCGCTTTCCGTCGCCGCAACGGGCATGGATGCCCAGCAGACCAATCTCGAAGTCATTGCGAACAATATCGCCAACATCAATACGACGGGCTACAAGCGTGCTCGCGCAGAGTTCTCCGATCTGCTCTATCAAAGCGAGCGTGCGCAGGGCGTGCCGAACCGCGCCAATCAGGCGATCGTGCCGGAAGGCGCCAATATCGGTCTCGGTGTGCAGACGTCTGCGGTGCGCAACATCCATACACAGGGTGAACTGGCGCACACCGAAAACGATCTGGACGTCGCGATCGTCGGTCGCGGCTGGTATCAGATCCAGGCTCCTGATGGCACGACGCTCTACAGCCGCGCCGGCGCCTTCAACAAGAATGCCGAGGGCCAACTGGTCACGATCGACGGTTATGCGGTCGTTCCCAACATTACCTTCCCCGCGGATGTGAGCGAAACGCAGATCACCCGCACGGGCCAGGTCATGGTTCGCATCGGCAATTCCACGGATTTTACCGAAATCGGTCAGCTCACCGTCGCCAACTTTGTCAACGAGGCTGGTCTCCAGCCGCTCGGCGACAATCTGTTCGCGCAGACTGCCGCATCCGGCGAGCCGATCGTTGCGGTGCCCGAGGATCCGGGCTTCGGTTACCTGAAGCAGGGTTATCTGGAAAGCTCCAACGTCGACGCGGTCAAGGAGATCACTGATCTGATCTCCGCCCAGCGTGCTTACGAGATGAATTCCAAGGTCATCACTACCGCAGATGAGATGGCGCAGATCGTCAGCAAGAACCTGAAATAAAACAGGAGGCAGGCAGACATGAGGTTTCGCCGGAAAAATGCGTTTGGCGCCGGGTTGGCTGCGCCCATTCTGGCCGCACTCCTTGTCGGGGCGGGGACACCGGCCCTGGCCCAGATGGGTACGGCCGTCGTGCCGATCCGGACCATTTATCCCGGCGAAGAGATCGGCAGGGGCAGCGTCGAAGAGGTCGATGTCACCAATCCGAATCTCTCCGGCGAATATGCGCGAGAGTCCAGGGAAGTCGTCGGCATGGTGGCGAAGCGGACCCTGCTGCCCGGCCGCACCATTCCGCCATCGGCGCTTCGCGAAGCCTTTGCTGTGACCCGCGGCTCATCTGTCCGGCTGGTGTTTACGATCGGCAACTTGAACATTTCCGCCTCCGGAACGCCGCTCGAGAATGCTGCGATTGGTGATGTCATCCGCGTTCGCAACATCGATTCGGGCGTCACGGTGAGCGGCACCGTTATGGCCGACGGTACGATACAGGTGATGGCGAAATGAGAAAGAACTGCTTCCTCGCCATTCTTGCCCTCGTCGGCTCTCTTCTGGGCGCCGTACCGGCTGCGGGCCAGAACGCACCCATCGCCGCGCGCATCAAGGACATCGCATCGCTGCAATCCGGCCGCGACAACCAGCTCATCGGCTATGGTCTTGTCGTCGGCCTGCAAGGCACCGGCGACAGCTTGCGCTCGTCGCCTTTCACCGACCAGTCCATGCGGGCCATGCTTCAGAACCTCGGCATTTCGATGCAGGGCAGCCAGTCGAATGCCAAGAACGTCGCGGCTGTCATGGTCACGGCCAACTTGCCGCCTTTCGCGAGCCCGGGCAGCCGCATCGACGTAACTGCCAGTTCGCTCGGTGACGCGACGTCGCTGCGCGGCGGCACCTTGGTCATGACTTCACTTTCGGGTGCGGACGGGCAGATCTATGCGGTGGCCCAGGGTGCGCTGGTCGTGTCGGGTTTCTCGGCGCAGGGCCAGGCGGCGACGCTGACGGAAGGTGTCACGACCGCAGGCCGGGTTCCGAACGGCGCCATCATCGAACGCGAGCTGCCTTCCAGGTTCAAGGATTCCGTCAACCTGGTTCTGCAGCTTCGCAATCCGGACTTCTCGACGGCGGTGCGGGTGTCCGATGCCGTCAATGCTTTTGCGGCCCGCCGTTATGGCGGACCGATTGCCGACCCGCGCGATAGCCAGGAGGTAATCATCGCCAAGCCGAAGACCGCCGACCTCACCCGGCTGATGGCCGAGATTGAAAATCTGGTGGTCGAAACCGATACCCCGGCCAAGGTCGTCGTCAACGAGCGCACCGGTACGATCGTCATCGGTTCGGACGTGAAGATATCGCGCGTCGCAGTGAGCTACGGCACGCTGACTGTGCAGGTCACCGAGACGCCGCAGGTGATCCAGCCGGAGCCGTTTTCCCGTGGTCAGACGGCGGTACAGCCTCAAACGGATATCATGGCCATGAAGGACGGTGGTCAGGTCGCGATCCTGAACGGACCGGATCTGCGCACGCTTGTCGCGGGCCTCAACAGCATCGGCGTCAAGCCGGACGGCATCATCGCCATCCTGCAGGGCATCAAGTCCGCTGGCGCCCTTCAAGCGGAGCTCGTCCTGCAATGACCGAGACCCTGTTCACCGTTTCCATATCAAAAACGCTGGCTCGCCGCGTTCTTGCCGCCGCGGCTGTCCTGACGCTGGTCTCTCAGGTGGGAGCACAACAGCCGGCGATGATTTCCGAAACCTCGACCGGCGACGAGATCCAGAAATTCTGCACCAATATTGCAGATGCGGCGCGCGACCAGCGCTACCTCCTGCAGAAGCAGGAGCTTGAGAAGCTGCAGTCGGATGTCGACGAGCGTATCAGGACGCTTGAAGACCGCACGGCTGAATATCAGGACTGGCTGAAGCGCCGCAACGATTTCCTGGCACGCGCCGAGGCCGGTCTGGTCGACATCTTCAAGACGATGAAACCGGACGCCGCCGCGCCGCAGCTCGAGGAGATGCGGATGGAGATCGCCGCGGCGATCATCATGCAGCTTCCGGCGCGCCAGTCCGCCCTGTTCCTGAGCGAGATGGACCCGCAAAAGGCCGGCATGATCTCGACGATCATTTCCAGCGCTTCCGATCCAAATACGTCGAAAACACCTCCCAATACTCCGAAAGCGCCCTCATGACGAAACGCATTCCCGCCATCATGGCTTGTCTCCTTCTTGCAGGCTGCAACAGCCAGACCATCAAGGAGATCGGCAATGCGCCGGCGATGAGCCCGATCGGCAGCGGCCTGCAATATGCACAGACGCCGCAGATGTCCTCCTATCCGAAGCAGCCGCGTCACCTTGCAAGCGGTTATTCGCTTTGGAGTGACAGCCAGGCAGCGCTCTTCAAGGATGCCCGCGCGCTGAACGTCGGCGATATCCTGACCGTCGATATCCAGATCAACGACCGTGCCTCCTTCGACAACGAGACGGAGCGCACCCGTGAGAATTCCACCGGCCTCTCCTGGCAACTGGGCGTAAGCAACCTTTTCGGCTGGACGCCGGAGGCGGAGGCGACCGGTGATCTCGGTTCCGATTCCAATACGGATTCACACGGCAAGGGCTCGACGGAACGTTCCGAACGGCTGAAGCTGCTCGTGGCTGCGGTCGTCACCGGCATCCTTGAGAACGGCAATCTGCTGATCAGCGGCTCTCAGGAGGTCCGTGTCAATCACGAAATCCGCATTCTGAACGTCGCCGGTATCGTTCGCCCCCAGGATGTCGATTCCAACAACATGATCTCTTATGAGAAAATCGCCGAAGCCCGCATCTCTTACGGTGGCCGCGGTCGCCTGATGGAGGTCCAGCAACCTCCGGTGGGGCAGCAGGTCGTCGATCTGTTCTCGCCCTTCTGATGAGTGCGGATGGGGTCTCTTGATTTGAAGGTTTGAAGACCATGGCGGAAGAAACACAGGCAGCCGAAGCCGGCAGCAAGAAGAATACCGTGATGGTGCTTGCGGGTGTCGCGATCCTGACGCTGGTTGGCGCCGGCGGCGGCTGGGTTGTCGGCGGAATGATCGCGCCGAAGGAACCGGCCCCCGAGCCTCAGCAGGAGGCCGCTGCTGCAGGCGGCGAGCATGGCGAAGGCAAGAAGGACGAAGGGCTTCCGCATATCTCCACGCCGGAGAATGGCGTCGTTCTTCTGGAGCCGATCACGACCAATCTCGCCTATCCGTCGGAAAACTGGATACGGCTTGAAGTGGCGCTTGCTTTCAAGGGGCCGCCGGAACTGCCCCTCGCGGAGAATATCCATCAGGATATCCTTGCCTATATGCGTACCGTTTCGCTGCAGCAGATCGAGGGGCCGCGCGGCTTTCAGTACCTCAAGGACGATATCCAGGAGCGCATCGACCTGCGCTCGCAGGGTAAGGTTGCCAAGGTGATGTTCCGAACGTTCGTGATCGAATGATGGTTGCCGTTTCGTCAGTCCGGGAAAGCGCAACTGGGCATGTCAGCCGTATTCGGTCGCTGGGACGGAAAGTCATATGAACACCACAAGCCCCGTGCAAGTGTGTGCTGCTTAGTTCAGCCCTGAAACTCCGGAACCGTGCCGCAAGATGACCGCCAGAATCTTCTACACAAAGCCTTCCATCACCGAGCTGGAAATGCGCTATGCGGTGGATGCGGTCGCAACCGGCTGGGGTGCGAAGTGCTACGACTACATTAACCGGTTCGAGCGGACTTTTTGCGAACATCTAGGCGTGCGCTACGCGATCGCGACATCGAGCTGCACCGGCGCCATGCATATGGGCCTTGCGGCGCTGGATGTCGGCCCGGGCGACGAGGTGATCTTGGCCGATACGAACTGGATCGCAACCGCAGCGCCGATCGTACATCTCGGCGCCACGCCTGTGTTTGTCGATATTCTCCCCGACACCTGGTGTCTGGATCCGGTTCAGGTCGAACGGCATATCACACCCCGGACGAAGGCGATCGTTGCAACCCATATCTACGGCAATCTGTGTGATATGGAGGCGCTGCTCGCGATCGGGGAAAGACATGGTGTCGCGGTCATCGAGGATGCGGCGGAGGCGTTGGGCTCGGCCATAAACGGCAGGCGGGCCGGTTCGATGGGCCGCTTCGGTACCTTTTCCTTCCATGGCACGAAAACGGTGACGACCGGCGAGGGCGGCATGTTCGTCACCAATGATGCCGATCTTTACGAACGTGTCCTCACCCTCAGCAATCACGGCAGGGCACGAGGCCAGACCAGGCAGTTCTGGCCGGATATGATCGGCTTCAAGTACAAGATGTCGAATGTTCAGGCCGCCATAGGCTGCGGGCAGCTCGAACGCATAGAGGAACTGACCGCGCGCAAGCGTGACATCCTGAAGATATACAAGGCGAAGCTCTCCGGCATTTCCGGCATCGCGCTCAATCCGGAACACGAAGGGACCGTCAACGGCGCCTGGATGCCGACGGTCGTATTCTCCGAGACATGGGGAATAACCAGCGAGGATCTGCAGAAGGCCTTCCACGCCGCGGATATCGACGCGCGCGTCTTCTTTCACCCTCTGTCGAGCTTGCCGATGTTCGAGGAACAGCGGCACGAAGGGAATGTCTATAATGTGAACGCCTGGAGTATTCCGCAGCGTGCCATCAATCTTCCCAGCTACCATGACATGACGGAAGACGACCTCAACCGAGTGGCGAACACGCTTCTTGATCTCCTCGCGGTCCACGACCGCCAATCCCGGTCAGTTGCCGGAAAGAAATGAATAATCCACCTAAAGACAGGGCTTTGGAATCAAATGACCACCAAGGATGATCGCCTCGAATTTGAAGAGCACAAGAGGCAGATGTCTCTGGCTTTGGGCAAGGACGAGGCCGCTTTCCGGCAGTCGCTGGATACTCTCATCACGCTCGACAAACACGATTACTTCTATCTGTGGTCCTGGATGGGACTGCCGATCATCCAGACGCCGGCGGATATCATGGCGACCCAGGAAGTGATCTGGAACACCAAGCCGGATGTGATCATCGAGACCGGCATTGCCCGCGGCGGTTCACTGATCTTCATGGCGTCGCTCTTCGCGGCGATGGGCAAAACCGACGGAAAGGTGATCGGCGTCGATATAGACATTCGCGCGCATAATCGCGAAGCGATCGAATCCCATCCGCTTTCCCGCCACATCACGATGATCCAGGGCGGTTCGGTGGATGCGGATATCCTCGAGGCGGTGAAAGCCGAAATTCCTGCCGGCGCGCGCGTGATGGTGGTTCTGGATAGCGACCATTCGCGTAATCATGTTCTCGCTGAGTGCCGCGCTTACGGCCCGCTGGTGACGGAGGGATGTTATCTGGTCGTGGCCGATACGCTTATTGGTCATCTGACGCCCGAACAGGCCTTCACGAAGCGCTCGAAGGTCTGGCTGCAGGGTGATGAGCCGTTGCAGGCACTCAAGGACTACATGGCCGAAAACGACCTCTTCGAAGTCGATCCGGTGCTGAACGGCAAACTTGTCCTGTCCTCTTCGCCGGGTGGCTATTGCGTCCGCAAGAGCACGAAGTAAGGCGAAAGAGGCCTCTCTGGCCAGAAGGACATCGTCGGATGGTGCTTTCCGATATGCTTCTGTTCAAGGACAACGCCGATCCGAGCACACGGCTTGCCATTGCTATCCACGACGAGACGGACCGGCAGCTCGGAGAGTTGCAATGTCTGGACAAAGCGCTGGCAAGCGAGACCGGCCTGGTCGAGGATCTGACGGATTGGCGCAACGCCGCCAGAACGTCATTCCTGACGCAGTTCGAGGCAAGGCCTGATAGAACGGCCACATGGCTCCGGAATGTCGTTCTCGCTGCTCCCGACCGTATCCTGTTTATCGTCAGGAGCACCGGCGGCGAACGCATCGGTCATATCGGGATCAGCAACGTCTCAGACGAAAAGGCCGAGATCGACAACGTCATGCGCGGGCGCCGTTCCGGCGAACGGCGCATGATGTTCTATAGCAGCGTGGCGCTCATCGCCTGGATATTCGAAACGCTCCGGGTGCCGGTTACGCAACTGTGCGTGCTCTCGCTCAATACGGGGGCGATCAGACTCTATGACCGTCTGGGATTCGAAGAGGTCGAGCGCACGCCGCTCCGGCGCATCGATGAGCCGGATATGACCCGCTACACCACGCAGGCCGACCACGGCTCGGCGGCCGGTTTCGACTACCTGCGGATGGAGATATCGGCAGAACGCTTCCGTCGACTTTATCCCTGGGTTTACGCGGCCGGCTAAGCCGCAGCCAATTCTCTTCCGCATGGAATAGCAAAATGCACCGCATGGCCTCTTGAGGGACCTTCGACCGCGATCGCAGCTCACATTATCTGATTTCCAAATGCGGAACCGCAGTCACGAACTTCGTTCCTTGCTCGGACAAAGAGGCGAGCTGCTGACGGACTTCTGCTGCGATGTTCCAGGGCAGGATCATTACATAATCCGGCCGGCGCTCGAAAATGACGTCCGGGTGCAGGATGGGAATATGGCTCCCGGGCATGAACTTGTCCTGTTTGGCGGCAGCGGCATCGCAGACGAAGGACAGGAGATCGGGCTTGACGCCCGCGAAGTTCAGGAGCGTGTTGCCCTTGGCCGCAGCTCCATAGGCTGCCACTGTTTTTCCCTCGCGTCTCGCCTGCAGCAGGAAGGCAAGCGCGTCGTTCTTGACCTGCTCCGCCTTGACCTGGAATTGAGCATAAGTCGCGGCTGTCCGCAGGCTGCGGCGTTCCTCCTCGGTGAGTAGCGAACCGATCGCGTCGGTCGTCTGCCTCGGATCATCCGCATGGCAGCCGAAGATGCGCAGGCTTCCGCCATGGGTCGGAAGTTCCTCGACATCGAAGACCCGCAAGCCTGCACTTTCGAAGATCTTTCCAACGGTGAAGAGGGAAAGATAGGAGAAATGCTCGTGATAGACGGTGTCGAACTGATTCTGCTCGATCAGCCTCATGAGATGCGGGAATTCCAGTGTGATCGTACCGCCGGGCTTGAGCGCCGCCTTCAGGCCCCGTGTGAAATCATTGATGTCGGGAACATGGGCATAGACATTGTTGCCGAGAATGAGGTCGGCGCTCCTGCCTTCATCGGCGAGCGTCTTGCCGAGGGCTTCACCGAAGAATTCCCGGAGCACCGGGATACCCAATGCCTCCGCAGCCTCGGCCGTGCTTGCTGTCGGCTCGATCCCGAGGCAGGGAATGTTGGCGGCGACGAAATTCTTCAGAAGGTAACCGTCGTTCGAGGCGACTTCGATGACCATGCTTTGCTGACCAAGGCCAAGCCGTGTGGTAATCGTCTCGACATAGCGGGCCGCATGGGCGAGCCAGCTCCTCGATGCGCTGGAGAAGTAGGCATATTCGGCACTGAAAAGCGATTCTGCGGAGGCGTAATCCTCTGTCTGTACGAGCCAGCATTCCTCGCAGACCTTCAGCCTCAGCGGGAAATAGACTTCCGGCTTGGAGAGGTCCGCAGCGGTGAGATAGGCGTTGGATGGCGGCGCGAAGCCGAGGTCGAGGAAGTCGCAGCGGAGAGCGCTGCCGCAATGCCGGCATTTCATGGCGTCAGTCCCGTAAATTCTTCTGTCAGGTATGGATGGCGACGATCCCGCTCGGACATTTCGGTGATCTCCAGCGGCCAGTTGATGCCAAGCGCCGCATCCTGCGAATTCAGTGCTCCTTCTGCGCCTGGCACGTAGGGCACCGAATGCAGATAGAGGAGTTCGCAATCACCGGTAAGCGTCTGAAAACCGTGCGCAAAGCCCTCGGGTATCAGCAGCGACCGGCGATTGTCTGCGGAAAGCTCTTCCGCATGCCATTTGAGGTAGGTTGACGAATCGGCCCTCAGATCGACGGCGACATCCCAGACAGCGCCGCGGATGCAGTTGACCAGCTTCATTTCGGAATGTGGCGGATGCTGAAAATGCATGCCGCGCACCGTGCCTTTGCGCGCGGTCATCGTCAGGTTGATCTGCGCGACCGGCTTGGCCCAGCCTGCCGCAGCGAGCTCCTCGGCACAGAACATGCGCGACAGGAAGCCACGTGAATCGCCAAGGTTCTGGCGTTCGATGAGCTTCAGGCCGGCAAGCGGCAGATCGGTAGTTGCGAAGCGGCTCAAGGACATGCCTCGTAGTCGGTGATTTCGGCTTCGCAGAGCGCACGTGCATCGGCGCCGCCGTGCTGTGCGCGATACCATGTCATGGTCCGGTCGACGGCTTCCTTAAGCAGCCAACGCGGCTCGATATTCAACATGTGCCGCGCCTTGGCCGTTTCCAGCGCAAGCCAGCGCGCCTCGTGCGGTCCCTCGGTGCCATCGCCATATTGGACGTCTCCTGAGCCGTAGGAGGCTCGGGCGATCTCGATCACCTGACGCACGGATGCCGCCTCGTGGCTCACCGGTCCGAAGTTATATGCCTGAGCAAGGGTCGGATCGTCGTAGAGTCGTTCCGCGAGCACGAGATAGGCTGAAAGCGGCTCCAGCACGTGCTGCCACGGGCGTTTCGCCTCCGGCCGCCGGACATGCAGGGCCTTGCCGGACTGCCATGCCCGCGCCGCATCCGGCAGCAGCCGGTCCATGGACCAGTCACCGCCGCCGATCACGTTGCCGGCTCGGGCGCTGGCGACAGCGACGCCTTGCTCGCGCAGAAAGGAGTCGCGATAGCTTGAAATGGTGATCTCTGCCGCCGCCTTGCTGGCGCTGTAGGGATCATGACCGCCGATCTGGTCCGTTTCCCGATAAGGGAAGGCATGTTCGAGGTTCCGGTAGACCTTGTCCGTCGTGATTGCCACGACGACGCGCGCCGACGGGACCGAACGAACGGCTTCAAGCAGGTTCGCCGTGCCGAGCACATTCGTCGCGAACGTGCCGAGCGGGTCCTGATAACTCGGCCGCACCAGGGCCTGCGCGGCAAGATGCAGCACGATCTCGGGCGAGGCCATCCGGACGAGTTCGGCCAGCCTTGCCGCGTCGCGGATATCCTGGAAATGGCTTGCCGCAAGTTCCGGCCGTGCGAGCGTAAACAGGTTCGGCTCGGTTTCCGGCGGCAGCGAAATGCCGGTGACGCTTGCGCCGAGTCGCGCAAGCCAGATGGAGAGCCAGGTTCCCTTGAAGCCGGTATGTCCGGTCAGCAGAACACGCTTGCCCGCCCAGAAATCGGAGTTTGGCCGAACACAAGCTGTCACGGCCAGATCTTCCACGGTGCTTGTCCCGATGCCCAGAGTTCCTCGAGCAGGTTCTTTTCGCGCAACGTGTCCATCGGCTGCCAGAAGCCCTCGTGCTCGTAGGCCATCAGCTCGCTCATGGCGGCGAGAGATGTCATCGGCGCGGCTTCCCACGGCGTGCTGTCGGCGTCGATGAGATCGATGGACTTGGGAGACAGGACGAAAAAGCCGCCGTTGATCATGCCGCCGTCACCACGCGGCTTTTCCACGAAGCCGGTGACCTGGCTGCCGTCACGCTCCAGGGCACCGTAGCGGCCAGGCGGATGAACGGCCGTTACCGTTGCCAGCCTGCCATGGGCGCGATGGAACTTGATCACTTCGGTAATGTTCACATCGCTCAACCCGTCGCCATAGGTGAAGCAGAAGCAATCCTCGTAGCGCAGATAATCTGCGACGCGTCTTAGGCGGCCGCCGGTCATCGTGGCTTCGCCGGTATCGATCAGCGTGACCTTCCACGGCTCGGCCGTGCGGCGGTGAACCTGCATCTCGTTATAGGCCATGTCGAAGGTGATATCCGACATATGCAGGAAGTAGTTCGCGAAATACTCCTTGATGACATAGCCCTTGTATCCGCAGCAGATGATGAACTCGTTCACGCCGTGGGCGGAATAGAGCTTCATGATATGCCAGAGGATCGGTCGGCCGCCGATCTCGATCATCGGCTTCGGCCTCAGATGGGTTTCCTCGGAGATGCGGGTCCCGAGCCCGCCGGCCAGAATAACAGCTTTCACTTCTTTCTCTCTCAGCCCTCAGGGGCGGGTCTCGTGTCTTGGAGTCCCATATTGTCCCTATCCCATCTATTGGGATGATTTGCAGTCCTACAGCAGGATGGTCTGTATGAGGTCATCCTGGGCAAAAACGAGATTCGGGGGATAGCCGAGCTCCAGGAACTGCTCGCGCTGTTTGGGCAGTGCGACGAGGACTGCCGTCTTGTTTGCAAAATCCGGCGTATGCTCGACTGGTTCGTCGATGACTTTGATTCGTTCAGGGAAATTGACCTTGGCGATACGCTCTTTAACGGTTTGCGGGTCTGGAAAGCCGTGAACGATGAGGTGATCGATTTCCGCCGCGGCATTGACCTGCCAGGCCAGCGTTTCGAGAGCGGCTGCAATCAGCAACCCTTCCCGTGCCGCAACGACTTCCGGAAAATCATCGAAGCCGCCAAAGCACAATCGTGTATATACCTCGTAGGCCTTGACGAATTCTCTGAAGCTGATGAGCAATCGCAACGCGACCGTCATGCGCAACAAAGTGAACGTTCGACACATCTGTTCCTGCGTCGCTCGGTCCTCGGCGTCGCGCGAAATCTGACCTCGTTTCATGCCGAAATAGAGGAAATATTCCAGCCCGCCGCGATACTGGTCCCAACCGGACATCGCAATGTCGTGGCCCCCCTGGCGCCTGTCCCGGCCATGCTCGGACCGGCCGACCTGCTTGTAGAAAGGCTCTTTCAGGAACGCGACGTCCCCCTGGTCGAGCAGATGCGCCAGCATGGGGAAAGCATAGAAGCAGACATCGCGCGGCACCCATGTCGTCCTTAATGCCTGGGTGCGGAAGATGGCGATCTCCGGGAAAATATGCCCTTTGACCATGAAGTTGAAGACTTGGCCAAAACTCCGGCGTTCGAAGACGACGTCTTCCTTTATGTCGTAGAATTTCCCGGTATCGGCCTCCAGAATGCCGTCATAGAGATACCAGGGAGCATGGCAGACAAGCACATTCGGGTGTTCATCGAGAAATTTCATGGCGTTGAGGAGGCCCTCGTGAACGAGGCGATCATCGTCGGCCAGGTAGACGGCATACTCGCCGCGCGCTCGCCGAAAGACGGCGTTCACGTTGACGACCGCGCCATGATTTTCGGCTCTTACATAATAGTTGATCGGAAGTTGCGAGGCGAATTCCCGGGCGATTTCGGCGGTGTTATCCGTTGACGCGTTGTCGGAGATAACAATCTCGTAAGGGAATTCGAAATCGAACCCCTTGATGCGTTCCAGACACGAGCGGAGATGCTGAGCTCGGTTATACGTCGGAATGCAGATGCTGAGCTTGATCGAATTCACTGATATTTCCTTCGACAGGAGTTTGCCAGGCGGCACGGCTTGCACTCGTCGAGAGCAACTCGGCCATGTTGATGCGATGCAGGTTCCTCCGGTGCCGGCGTCCCTCCCGGCAAAGTCGTTTGTCCAGATGCACCACGTGTTGCTCGCATTCAGGCTCCCGGCGCCATTGTGAGATTATTGAGCTGACGCTAACGGTTGAGACTTGCGCAAAACTGAAGCGCATGTTCGGCCAATGCGAATGGAGACGGTGCGCTCAGCAGGGGAAGCGCAGACAGGACCATCTTCCTGTTCACGACCTTCCGCGTCCGGCCTTTGAGTGTTGACCTGCGTCCGCGAGGGTGGCTATCGAAGATGACATCGAGGACCTTCGTGATCGCATGATTCGGTTGATCTATCTATTCGTCGCGTTGATCGCGACACCCGGGCTTGCGCTTGCCCAGCAATCGCCTGCGGACCTTCTCAATCTGCCGGTCGACGGCTCCGCTGCCGCGTGGATCATTCGCACTTTCGGCCTGCTGACAGTCCTGTCGGTCGCTCCGGGCATCCTGATCATGGTCACAAGCTTTCCACGCTTCGTGATCGCCTTTTCAATTCTTCGATCCGGCATGGGGCTTGCGACGGCGCCTTCCAACATGGTGCTGGTCTCGATGGCGCTGTTCATGACTTTTTATGTCATGTCACCAACCTTCGATCGCGCCTGGAATGAAGGCGTTCAGCCGCTTCTGCAAAACCAGGTGACGGAGGCTGAGGCCGTGCAGCGGATTGCCGAACCTTTCCGTGCCTTCATGTCTGCGAATACCCGTGACAAGGATCTGGAACTCTTTGTCGAGATTGCCCGCGAGCGTAGTCAATCCGTCGGAACGCCTGAAGCGATCGACTATCGAGTATTGATCCCGGCTTTCATGCTGTCGGAGATCCGTCGCGGGTTCGAAATCGGCTTTCTGATCATCTTGCCGTTCCTGGTGATCGACATGATCGTTGCGGCGATCACCATGGCGATGGGGATGATGATGCTGCCGCCGACATCGATCTCACTGCCCTTCAAGATTCTTTTCTTTGTGCTGATCGACGGCTGGAACCTGCTGGTCGGCAGCCTGATTCGCTCATTCAACTGAACGCGAGGTAGTTCGAAAGGAAACGGCCGGGTGGTTCCCGGCCGTTTCGAGCTTGCGTCAGGCTTCGCGTGAGATGAACGGGCCGTTCCGCGGTGGCAATACGGGTACGTCGAAGTGATCGGGCGGCAACTTTGCCTTCGCGCGATCCGCCATCATCGTGTATGCCGTTTCGAGGTGGCGGCAGAAGCGCTCGGCATCGAAAAGCGGATGGGTGAAACGGTTGGTTTCCAGCCGCTTTCTGATCTGTGCGAGTTCTTCCCTGTTGTTGTAATAATGAACTGCGCGGCGGACATAGTCGTCGGCGTCGTCGGCGATCATTTCCGGCAGGCCCAGGGCATTCAACAGGCTTTCGCTGACGCGGGAAGCGAAGTTGACGCCCTTGTGGGTGAGCATCGGCAGGCCGGCCCATAGCTTTTCCGAGGTCGTCGTGTGACCGTTGTAAGGATAGGTATCCAGGCCGAGATCTGTAACCGAAACGCGATCGAGATACGCAGCGTAGTCGTGAACACGATCCCCGAAGAGGATGCGATCGGCAGAAATGCCTGCATCGGTGAACGCCTTGAGCAAATTCTTGCGTGCCCCGAACCTTTCCCGGCAGATGAGGAAAAGATAGCTCTCGGGAGCCTCCGTCAGGATACGTATCCAAAGTTGGACGGTCGCGGGAGTGAACTTCCAATGGCTGTGGAAGCAGGAGTAGATGAAAGCATCCTTCGGCATCTTGCAGATTGCCCGTTCGATCGACCGCGGAAGCGGCCGATGGATCGCATCGTTCGGAAAGAAGGTCTCCGGCATCCAGCAGAGCTTTTCATAGTAGTTGGGAATGGAGGTTTCAGGCACCACCGTGTGGTCGCAGATCAGATAGTCGATATCGACGTTGCAGACTGTGCCGGGGTAGCCGAGCCAGGTGGCGTGCACAGGCGCGGTGAAGCGGTTCATCACCCACACCCGGTTCTCGGCCGTATGGCCGTGCAGGTCGACGAGGATATCGATATTCTCGGCCTTGACGGCGTCGGCTGCCTCGTCGTCCGTCATGTCGCGAATTCTGACGATCTTGCCCCATTCGTCGCGATTGGCCTTGTTATGGTCGCGAAGATGCTCCGGGTCGGCATTGCAGAAGATCGTGATCTCGAAACGGTCCCTGTCATGCGCTTCGAGAACGCCGCGGAAGGCTTTCATAACCGCGTGTTCTGTCCAAAGGTCGGCAGAGAGATAGCCGATGCGGAGCTTGTCGCCCCACTTGTGAGGCATTGAGAGCCTTTTCGCAGACCCATGCCACGGCTTTCTTTCGCCGCGACCGGCGCCCGCCATGGAGTTTGCCTTTTCGTCATCGCACCAGCGGATGTTGTAGAGCGACACCTCGTCCAGGATCGCTTCAAAGTCGCCGGCCGCAATCTCCTGCTTGAGAATCGGTTCATATTCCGCGAGCACTTCGTAGTTAAGGCTGTCGCGAATGACAGAGAGATAGAAATTACGGATGATCTTGTCGTCACGGTCTTTTGCGAAGACATCCAGAATGAACTGATTTTCCTCGTCGCTGCGATCCTGGAGTTTGATCGAGCGGACCGCAAGCTGCCGGTGGGGCCGTTCCGTGCTTTCACCGAGAGTCTTCCGGAAGGCTTCCGTGCCTTCCAGGTTTTGTCGCATCAGCGCGGCCGACATCATGAGCGCCATGTCCGGATCGGCGAGCGCTTCGTTGAGAATCCGTTTGCCGAGGCGAAGCAGGCTTATGTCGTCGCCGTTCGACAGATGAAGTCTCATGGCTTCACGCAGGTACTTGATTCGATGGGGAGAGTTCTGTTCTCCGGCAAGCTGAAACGCCTGGGCAGCTTCGGCCTTCATCTTGAGCTTTACGAGCGTTGCACCCAATAGCGCGTAGTGCCTTGGGTCCTTTTGAACATCCAGCAGCCTGTTCAGGATGGCGAGGACATCATGATATTGGGCTTTGTCGAAATGTTTCTGGGCATTGAGATACTGCCGTTTCAACTTAATGCTGTTCAACCGTCCCACTCCAAATCATAGCTGTGCCGGGCATCGCGACAGGCCGGCTTTCCACCCATCGTGGCAGGCCAAGCTTGCATGAAGCCGACTTCGGCAAATTCCCGTCGACATAAACCAATGATTAACTACGTCCGCCAACACGCTCTTTGTACCGGTCTCGCTTAAAGGACTTGGCAAGGATTGGCTGCGAGATTTTCCGCACACGACGGGTTTGGTATCCCTTCCGAGCGAAGGAACCGAGTTGGCATGATGCCGGACCGAAGTGACCGGTAAAACATCCAGTCCGGTATGTCCCCCCAAAAGTATTTCGTTCAAAGGGACAATCAAATCATGGCTAGCATTCTTACCAACATCAACGCGATGGCGGCTCTCCAGACGCTGCGGACCATCAGCTCCGACATGGAGACGACGCAGGACCGTATTTCGACCGGCATGCGCGTCGGCACCGCTTCCGACAACGCTGCCTACTGGTCGATCGCAACCACCATGCGTTCCGACAACGCGTCTCTTTCGTCCGTCCAGGATGCGATGGGTCTCGGCGCAGCCAAGGTCGATACGGCCTATTCCGGCATGGAAGCTGCTATCGACGTTGTTCAGGAAATCAAGAACAAGCTCGTTACGGCTGCCGAAGGCAGCGCCGACAAGGCCAAGATCCAGGAAGAAATCACTCAGCTCCAGGATCAGCTGAAGAGCATTGCTTCCTCCGCCTCCTTCTCCGGCGAAAACTGGCTGCAGGCCGAAATCGGCGGCGCCGCCAACGCGACCACTGGCGTCGTCGAAGCCGGCAGCGCGATCACCAAGCAGATCGTTGGTTCCTTCACGCGCGATGCCGACGGCAATGTCGCGGTCAAGACTGTCGACGTCGAACTCGATGAATCGAACGTCCTGTTCGACCTTTCGGGCGGCAATGCCGGCCTTCTCGACGCGAACATGATGAAGGGTATGCGCGCGATCGACTATGACGATGGCACGACCAACTCCGTCCAGTACTACGGTACCGTCAACACGACGGCCATCTACGACACCACCGCTCAGTGGAAGGATGTCGGCGGCGGCGTCTTCATGAAGGGCGACACCAACGGCGTCTTCACGACCGGCGCAAGCGGCACCTACCTCATCAAGGTGGGCGGCGCTTACATCGATGCCGTCTACACGACCGAAGGTTACGACTTCTCGGCCGGCGCGACAGCCACCAGCGGCGTTTCCTATTCGCTCAACGTCTCCGTATCGGAACTGGACATCACCAAGCTCGACGACTACCGCAACGGCGGCAGCAGCGATCTGGGCATGGGCGGCACGAATGTCAGCGACGAGGATGTCATCGCGGCCCTGACCTCGTTCGTCGATGGCCAGTTGGAACAGATGACCAGCGCTGCAGCCAAGCTCGGTGCGGTCTCGCAGCGCATCGAGATGCAGCAGGACTTTGTCAGCAAGCTCTCCGACACGCTCGACAAGGGTGTGGGTCGTCTTGTCGACGCGGACATGAACGAGGAGTCGACGAAGCTCAAGGCCCTGCAGACCCAGCAGCAGCTTGCGATCCAGTCGCTCTCGATCGCCAACTCCGACTCGCAGAACATCCTCTCGCTCTTCCGTTAATCGGAGCCGGCGAATTGGCGCGGAGGCTGACCGCGCCAAGGAGTATGGAAGGCCGCGCCCTCGCCGGGGCGCGGCCTTCTAATTTTTCGTCCGCGCTTCAATCTTCATTAACTATATTGAGGTTACCTAAGGCCATCGAAACGGCGAGTTAACCAGAAAAATTAACTGGTTAGCAAGCATGATGCTGACCGCTGTTCCCGGTGGAATCCGGAATGTCCCTTTTCGTAATCAGCCACTCAAGGGGCACTCAGAATGACAAGCATTCTTACCAACATCGCAGCCATGGCTGCTCTCCAGACCCTGCGCCAGCTCGGCCAGGATATGGAAACCACGCAGGGCCGCGTTTCGACCGGCATGCGCGTCGGCACCGCTTCCGACAACGCCGCCTACTGGTCGATCGCAACCACCATGCGTTCCGACAATGGCGCTCTCTCTGCCGTTCAGGACGCCCTCGGTCTCGGCGCCGCTAAGGTCGATACGGCCTACGCTGCCATGGAATCGGCAATCGACGTCGTCCAGGAAATCAAGAACAAGCTCGTTGCCGCAACCGAACCCGGCGTCGACAAGGCGAAGGTCCAGGAAGAAATCACTCAGCTCCAGGATCAGCTGAAGAGCATCGCTTCCTCCGCTTCCTTCTCCGGCGAAAACTGGCTGCAGACCGAAATCGGCGGCGCCGCCAACGCGACCACCGGTGTCATCGAAGCCGGCAGCGCGATCACCAAGCAGATCGTCGGCTCCTTCATCCGTGACGCCGATGGCAATGTTTCGGTCAAGACGGTCAATGTCGAACTCGATGAATCGAACGTCCTGTTCGACCTTTCGGGCGGCAATGCCGGTCTTCTCGACATGAACATGCTCAAGGGTTCGCGCGCGATCGACTATGACGATGGCACGACCAACTCCGTCCAGTATTACGGCCAGATCAACACGACTGCGATCTACGACACCAATGCTGAGTGGAAGGACATCGGCGGCGGCGTCTTCATGAAGGGCGACACCAACGGCGTCTTCACGACCGGCGCAAGCGGAACCTACCTCATCAAGGTCGGCGGCGCTTACATCGATGCCGTCTACACGACCGAAGGCTACGACTTCTCGGCCGGTGCGACAGCCACGACCGGTGCGGCATACTCGCTGAACGTCTCGGTGTCGGAACTGGACATCACCAAGCTCGACGACTACCGCAACGGCGGCAACAGCGATCTGGGCATGGGCGGCACCAATGTCAGCGATGAAGACATCATGGCCGCTCTGACCTCATTCGTCGACGGTCAGCTGGAACAGATGACCAGCGCTGCCGCGAAACTCGGCGCGGTTTCGAGCCGTGTTCAGATGCAGGAGGACTTTGTCAGCAAGCTCTCCGACTCGATCGACAGCGGTGTCGGCCGCCTGGTCGATGCGGAGATGAACGAGGAGTCGACGAAGCTCAAGGCCCTGCAGACCCAGCAGCAGCTTGCGATCCAGTCGCTCTCGATCGCCAACTCCGACTCGCAGAACATCCTCTCGCTCTTCCGTTAATCCGGAAAGTCATAGAGCCTCAATCAGGAGGCCGCGCTCGACGGGCGCGGCCTTTTTCGTGCCCGTCATTTTTTTATTAACTTTCGTAAATGGCAGTTTAACCTTTGTTAACCATTTCTCCCTTAGATGGGCTCATCGAAACGATGGGTTAACCAAGACGAAGAAGAGGTTAACGGGCATCAAGCCAGGCCATCGATTGCCGGTGTAATCCCGGAATGTCCCTTTCATCTAGCCAATCAAGGGGCACTCAAAATGACGAGCATTCTTACCAATATCGCAGCCATGGCTGCTCTCCAGACCCTGCGGCAGATCGGCTCCGATCTTGAAAACACACAGAGCCGTGTCTCGACCGGCCTACGTGTCGGTACCGCTTCCGACAACGCTGCCTACTGGTCTATCGCAACCACCATGCGTTCCGACAATGCGGCCCTTTCCGCCGTTCAGGACGCCCTTGGTCTTGGCGCCGCCAAGGTCGACACCGCCTACGCCGCGATGGAAACCGTCGTTGACGTTGTCAAGGAAATCAAGAGCAAGCTCGTTGCCGCGACCGAGGCCGGCGTCGACAAGGCCAAGATCCAGGAAGAAATCACGCAGCTCCAGGATCAGCTGAAGAGCATCGCCTCCTCCGCCTCCTTCTCCGGTGAAAACTGGCTGCAGGCCGATATCGGCGGCGCTTCGAATGCAAATGGCATTATCCAGGCAGGGGATGTTGTCACCAAACAGGTGGTTGCTTCGTTCATTCGTGGTGCCGACGGTAATATCGCGGTCCAGACGGTCGACGTTAAGCTCGACGAGACGAATGTCCTTTTCGACCTTTCGGGCGGCAATGCCGGCCTTCTCGACATGAACATGATGAAGGGTTCGCGCGCCATCAGCTACGACGACGGCACGACCAATCATGTCCAATACTATGGCGTGGTCAATACAACTGCCCTGTATGACACCAGCGCCCAGTGGAAGGACATCGGTGGCGGCGTCTTCATGAAGGGCGACACCAACGGCGTCTTCACGACCGGCGCAAGCGGCACCTACCTCATTAAGGTCGGCGGTGCTTATATCGACGCCGTCTACACCACCAAGGGATACGACTTCTCGGCTGGTGCGACTGCCACTGCCGGTGCATCGTATTCGCTGAATGTTTCCGTCGCCGAACTGGACATCACCAAGCTCGATGACTACCGCAACGGCGGCACCAGCGATCTGGGCATGGGCGGTACCAATGTCAGCGACGAAGACATCATGGCAGCGCTTCTCTCCTTTGTGGATACGCAGCTCGAAGCGCTCACCAGTTCGACTGCCAAGCTTGGTTCGATCTCGATGCGTATCGAGATGCAGGAGGATTTCGTCTCCAAGCTGACGGACTCGATCGATAGCGGCATCGGCCGCCTGGTCGATGCGGACATGAACGAGGAGTCGACGAAACTCAAGGCGCTGCAGACCCAGCAGCAGCTTGCGATCCAGTCGCTCTCGATCGCCAACACCAGTTCCGAGAATATTCTGTCGCTCTTCCGTCAGTAAGCGGCGCTCTTGGCTAGGAGCGGTTCGTCCCGCTCTGACACGACAGCAATATTCAGGAGAGAAAACCGCGTCTCGCAAGAGGCGCGGTTTTTCATATCGGCTGCGTGGCTTGCGCGAAGCCTGCACGGGCGTCGCGTTCGGGCATTCAGACCTCATTAACAACTTGCCAATCCACGATTGCCTTTGATAACTGTCGTATTAACGATTTGTTAAGAACGACAGGCCGCCCGCATCCGCGATGCAGAGGGGGCGGTAAGCATGATGCCTCTCGTCGTTTCCGGTGATGCACTCCGGATTGTTCAGAATATCTGACCGAGGCACGGCCAATGACCAGTATCCTTACCAACGCTGCCGCTATGGCTGCTCTGCAGACCCTGCGCTCGATCGACCGCAACATGGAGATAACCCAGGCGAGGGTCTCCTCCGGCATGCGTGTCCAGACAGCTGCGGATAATGCGGCTTATTGGTCGATCGCCACGACGATGCGTTCCGATAATCACGCGCTGTCGACGATCCAGGATGCTCTCGGTCTCGGCGCGGCAAAGGTGGATACCGCTTATGCCGCCATGGAAAGCGCCATCGACACCGTCATGGAGATCAAATCCAAGATCGTTGCCGCTTACGGCGTCGGTGCCAACCGTAACAAGATCCAGGAAGAAATCACGCAGCTCCAGGAGCAGCTCAAGAGCATTGCCGAATCCGCTACGTTTTCGGGTGAGAACTGGCTGCAGGATTATATCAGCAACGGCGGCACCAATGCGGACGAGAAGCCGGTTATCAAGCAGGTTGTAGCGTCGTTCACGCGCACCGCCTCGGGCGAGGTCGCCGTCAAGACCGTCGATTACACGCTGGACTCCAAGACCGTTCTTTTCGATCTCAGCGGCGGTAATCTCGGCATTCTGGATTCGCCGGTCGAGTTTGTGGCTGAAGGCGAAGCGGCGGTGACCGTTACCACTGCGAATGGCACCCAGGCACCGACGAGCGCGAGCTATGCCGTTCCTTTCTACACCGAAACCGATCTGATTGGTGCAACTGCAGTCGATTCGCGTATCTATGATCTCGCCGGCACTCTCTATATGAAGGTCGCTGAAGGTCAGTGGGTGCAGGTGACCACGGTTGACCCCGCCACTGCGCCGGTCGTGACGACCCCGCTTCACCAGATTGGCGCGACGAATTATTATCTCGATACGAGCGTTGGCGATAACCTGGACAATCGTAAGCTCGATATTTCCGTCTCGTCGCTTGACATAGACAAACTGGATGAGGTGGCGGCGCAGATGAACGCGTTGGTTCCGGGTTCTGCGCCGGACAACGATGCAGTGCTGGATATGATGGAGCGTTTCGTCGATAAGCAACTGCAGATGATGACGAGTGCCGCTTCCAGCCTCGGCTCCATTCAGAAACGTATCGATCTTCAAGAGAGTTTTGTCGCTTCGCTGACCGACGTGATCGACAAGGGTGTGGGTCGATTGGTTGATGCAGACATGAACGAGGAATCAACTCGACTGAAAGCGCTCCAGACGCAGCAACAGCTTGGTATTCAGTCGCTTCAGATCGCCAATACCAACGCCGAAAACATCCTTCAGCTCTTCCGGCAATAACACGTATAGATTGATTGCCTTCTCCGTGCCGCACTTTTCTCGACTGCCGTACGGCACGTCGTTGAACCTGCCCTTATGCTCTGGTGCGCTGTTGCCGCATCTTCATCCTCGCGCAAGTTTGACTTCCTACCGTATCGCTGTGGTCTGGCGAAAATTGCCATCTCGCCACCGACGAACGAATGAAAACCTTATCGGAATGATGCGATGATTGCAGCAGCGGAACTTCGCTCCTTCGGCGAGCTCGTAACGAGTACCCGGCAAGTGGGCACGGAAGGGCGGGGTATCCGATGAGTGCCTCGCTCGCCCGCTATCTGAAGGACTTCAGCGAACCGCAAGCCATTCCGTTACCGTTGATGGCGGACAGCTTAACTCAGGGTTTCGACGACGATCTGGCACTCCCTTCTGTGGTCGAGAGCCCGGTCGATGTGGAGGCGGAACGCGCCGAAGCCTATTCGAAGGGCTATGATGCCGCCTCCGAGGAGCTGCAGCGACGTTTCGAGGAAGAGCGCCAGGCACTTTTCTCTGCCCATGCTGAGGAAATGGCAGCACTGCGCGAAAGATATGAAACCGAGACCGCAGCAATGATAGCGACCCGGCTTCAGGAAATTGCCGGATTGACGGCGCAGGCGGTCAGCGATCAGACGGCGGGAATTCTGGCACCGCTGCTCGATGACGCGCTTGCCCAGAAGGCGGTGTCCGATATGGCGGATATCATTCGCGGCGCCATGATCGAGGGCGATCTTGGGACGCTGACAGTACGTGGTCCGCTGCATCTGTTTGAAAAATTGAAAGAGGCGCTTGGAGACCCCACGCCGCTCCTGCGCCATGTCGAAGCGCCCGACCTCGATATCGCAGTCGATATAGGTGAAACCGCTCTTGTGACCCGCATGTCCGCGTGGTCCGCGAGTCTGAAGAAGGTACTGGGATGAGCGAGGGCGAGAACCATCATCACGGCAAGAATGAGGTTGTCATCGTCAAACGGCATGGTGGCGGGCACGATGACGGCCATCATGGCGGTGCCTGGAAGATCGCCTATGCCGACTTCATGACTGCGATGATGGCATTCTTCCTCGTGATGTGGCTGGTCAACGCAGCCAACGAGGAAACCAAGGCCTCGATGGCGAGCTATTTCAACCCGATCAAACTTTCCGATGAGACCCCGGCCGAGAAGGGCCTTGAGAAGCCCGTCGATGCAGCGGAGGGCCAGGAAGACGGCGAGCGCTCGCGGGTCAAAGCGGATGCCGACGTTCAAGGCTCTGCTGCGGCGACCGGCGAGGATATGACGTCAACCTCCGGCGACGAACCCAACTACTCCGAGGCGGATTTCTTTGAGAACCCCTATTCCGTTCTTGCCGAGATTGCGCAGGAGGTGGGGCAGCAAGCCAATGTAAGCGCAAAGGGGGAAGGGGGGGCAAGCGAATCCGGTCCCGCGACCGGAGCGGATGGCGGGCAAGCCTATCGCGATCCCTTCGATCCTGATTTCTGGACCAGGCAGGTTCAGGTAACGCGCGCTGACGGTCCTGAGCAAGCTGTAAAAGCGGTTCCGAGTGACGATCCGCAGGCGCAAATCGGTCAATCTCCCCAGGCGCCACAATCGACAGAGGGCCAGCCGCAGCCACCGGTCACGCAAATGGCGGCCGCCGCTCCTATGCCGCGTCCTGATCCGACACAATTGGACAAGACACAGACCCAGCCGGATACGCAGGCAGGCAAGTCGGCGGATATCGACGGGCGCAAGGCGGAGGATGAAGCCAAAGCGGAGCAGAAGGCGGCGGACGATTTGCGCCAGGAAATCGAGCGACAGATTTCCGGCGTTGCGGGCAAACTCGCCGAAGGCCTCGTCGTCACGCCTGCCGAAGGCGGTTTGCTGGTAATGATTTCCGATCAGACGGATGATCCGATGTTCAATATCGGCTCGGCCGTACCGCGCCGCGAAATGGTGCTGGCGATGGAGAAGATCGGCCAGATCCTCAAGGAACGCAAGGGAAGCGTCATCCTGCGAGGTCACACGGACGGTCGCCAGTTCAAAGACACGCAGAACGACAACTGGCGGCTTTCCATGGCCCGCGCTCACAGCGCCTACTACATGCTGGTGCATGGCGGTCTGGGGGAAGATCGCATCAAGCAGGTCTCGGGCTTCGCCGACAGGCGTCTGCAGGTGCCGGGTGATCCCTTTGCCGCGGCGAACCGCCGTATCGAGATCCTGATCCAGGCGGACGAGGGATAAGATGGTCCTTGCGGGCATACGGTCTCTGTTGGCGACTACGCTCGTTTTCGGGGCTGCCTTTGCATATCCGGCATCCGCCCAGGATCATGGCGAGCTTGCGCCCTATGTCATGCTTCGCTCGCTGCAATTCGTGCAGGATTCCGTCGTGCTCGGTGATCACTCGGCGGCGGAGATGCAGCGTTTCATGCTGGAGAGGGTCGATCAAAGGTTTAGGGCGGCAAATCCGTCGATCTTCGAGGATCCGCGCAATGTCGACGCCGCGTTGATCTATGCCATGAGCGGTGGCAATCCGGCCACGCTCGAATTCCTCGCCGCGCGCGACATTGCCGGAAATTTCGACAGCCGCATTGCCGATGCGCTCAGGAAATATCTGAGCGGCAAGGGCACTCTGGTTGCAAAAAGTCTGGGCGAAATGGCCAAGGAATACCGAGACGAGAAGATCGGCCCCTATCTCTCGCTGGTCAGTGGCAATGTGATGGTGGCGACGGATCCGAAGGATGCGCTGGTCTTTTACGATTGGGCGCGGCTGACGGCCCCTGGTACCATCATCGAAGAAGCCGCATTGCGCCGTTCGGTTGCGATCACCGTGGATGCCGACATGGTCGAGCAGGCGCTTTCTTACGCGCGCAAATATGCCCGGCGCTTCATACATTCGCCTTATGCCAGCCAGTTCGCCGATTTCTTCGTACAGCTTGTCGTGGGGCATTTCGGCGAGATTACGGAAGAGGATATCGACGGAGCACTCGAATTCATGGACGTCGACCGCCGCCGCGAGGTCTTCCTCCGTGTTGCACGTGCAGCCGCCATCGCCGGCAAGAATGACCTTGCTCGTCTGGCCTCTGCAAAAGTGGAAGCGCTTTCCGGGAATCCGACGCCTGAAGCACTCGCGCGGCTCTATGGCGGCCTTGCCGATATTCCGACGAATGACATTCGAGCAGCCATGCAGGCGATATCCGATATCCCCGAAGAGACGCTTTCGCCGCGCGATCGGGCCTTGCGTGAGGCGGCAAAAGTTGTGGCGGAGCAAGTCGTTGGCTGGCCGACAGCCGAAAGCCTCGCACAAGAAAAGCCAATCAATATGACTAATACAGAAGACGCAAAATCCCCAGTCGCGTCGCCCAGAAATGAGATCGCTGGGCCTGCTGCCACCACGGAAGGTCCGACGGCTGGCGCAGCTGCCAAATTCGATCCGGCCTTCCAGACATATGTCGATAGTGGTCGTTCGAAATTGAATGCTATCGATGAAATGCTGAAGGAGGAGAATCCGTCCAAATGATTACCGACATTCTGGGTGGTAAGGCCGATGCGGCTTTGTCCGCAAAACAGGCGATTTCGGGCCGCAAGGATACCGACGCATCTTCGAACAGCTTCTCCGATGCTCTTTCGGGTCTTGATCGCGATCTGCCCCCGCAGCAATCGGATGACGATGCCCTTGAGAACGAGGGCACGTCATCCTCTCTCGGGGATCGGATGGCTGCCGAGGTGAAATCCGCCACGTCAAAACCGATCATTGACATAAGGCCGGAATCCCTTCGTCGCCCCCCGGACGAATTGAAGAATAATGTTGAATTTCCTGGGCAGGAACGACTGGGAAAAGCCGAAGAGCGGCAGATGACGCCGGCTGAAAAGAAACTTCGTGACGCTCTTGCGGCTGCAAAGGCCTTGGCGCGCGAATCCGACGAACTTCATGAGAAGGGCGCCACGGAGAAGCGCGTGGCTGCCGACAAGATCGACCCGCAGGATGAGGACGCTACTCTGGATACGTCCATGCTTGACGCGGACGATGCCAAGATCGCCGAGATGTTCTCGCTCCTGATCGGCAGCGAGGCCAAGTCCGGCGAACTGAACGCTATGGTGCCGAAAATTACCGCAGGCGCGCAGGTGAAGCGCGCCAAGGATGGAGATACCCGGTCCAACGATGTGGACGCCTTTGTCGTCAATGATCCAAAGCGTTTCAAATTGACCGGAGCGGGAGAAGATCAATTGCCGTCGGTGCATGGCGGCCCGGATGCGGGTGCGGAGGAGACCAGACTGTTTCGCTTCAGCAATGCGCGGGGTGAAGGTCAGAAGGTCGATATGGCAGTCGGTAAAGGCCGAGACGAGCATTCCACGGTGGAATTCCGATCGCCTTCGAGTGGTGCAGCCGAAAATGTCGCAGTCCTCGACTCGCGCCGGTTCCTCGGGCTTGCTCCCAATTCCAGCGGGGCCAACCTGACCGCGATGCTGGCGGGTGATCCGGAATGGGCCGCCGCTGCGCATCCGAGTTCAGCCCTTTCGAATGCGGCCGCGCAAAGCAGCACCGGCACCGTCGTGAACATGCTCAAGCTGCAGATGAATCCGCATGAGCTCGGCATGGTGACGGCCACATTGCGTCTGCATGGCGATGAACTGAACGTCCATCTCACCGTCGAAACGCGTGCCGCCTACAGACAGCTCAGCGAGGACAGCGGTGGCATTCTGGATGCGCTCCGTGCCCAGGGCTTTGCCGTGGATCGGGTGACGATCAGCATTGCGCCAACGCCGACGTCGGCCTCGGATGCGGCAGGTGGCCAGCAGGGGCAAGCCGGTCAGGCGGGACAACAGGCAATGGCAGAGGGCGGAAGGCAGGGGCATGAGACTGGCCGCGGTCAAGAGCAGGCGACTGCGGAGCAAACGAGGAATTCGAATGAAGCGGTATCGGAGAACACCCAGCTTTCGGGTTCTGGTAACGCTCGCTCTGGTCAGCTTTACCTCTGACGCATACGGCGGTTCGCTGTTCAGTTCCGGTGGATGGGGCGGGCCTGACGACGCCGCGGTGAAGCCTCCTTCCGCACCTGCCGCGGTTCGACCTGCATCTGCAGCGACGTCGCCGTCGCCTGTGCCCGTCAATCCGGGTGTCTGCGAGCGCGAGATTCAGAGTGCAGCGGCCAAATACGGCATACCGGAAGGTATCCTCTATTCTGTCGGCCTGACGGAAACTGGCCGAAAGGGAAGCCTTAGCCCTTATGCAATGAACATCGAAGGGAAGGCCTATTTCCTGCCGTCGGCGGAGGTGGCGATGACGAAATTCCACGACGCGAAGCGGCAGGGAGCAAGGCTGATCGACATGGGCTGCATGCAGATCAATCATTATTTCCACGGGGAGAATTTCGCGTCACCGGAGGATATGTTCGATCCGCGTCGCAACGTGGAATATGCAGCGAAATTCCTTCGCAATCTACATGATAGGCATGAAACCTGGACGATGGCGGTGGCGAGATACCACGCGGGACCCAATAACGACCCTGCTCAGAAGAGATATGTCTGTCGTGTCATCAGCAATCTTGTCGCAACGGGCTACGGAAAATGGACTCCGACGGCTTCCGGATTCTGCGACGGGTAAGCAATCCTGGATTGAACTCAGAAATCAAAGAATCGCAAAATTGCAGCGCTGCCACATATGTGGCAAATGTGGCAGCGCAAGTCTTCTTTTACGATACGTTAATTTTTCCACTGAAGAATTGTGCCTGTTTAGGCGTGGCATACTATATCTAGTGCAAATCAGGGAGCAGGTGTTAATCAACTATTAATTTGTTTGGTTAATTTCACGTAGCTTGCCTCCGATTCCGCTGATTCGTACCCATAGGCCTATTGAAACACCACAACTGATTCGGAGGCGGACGAATGATCGTAGTGGTTGATGAGCGCGAGCTCGTGAAAGATGGGTACACCTCTCTCTTCGGGCGGGAAGGAATTCCTTCCACGGGGTTTGATCCAAAAGAATTCGGCGAATGGGTGAATACGGCGGCGGACATGGATATCGCCGCGGTGGAAGCCTTCCTGATCGGTCAGGGCGAATGCGCCCTCGAACTGCCGCGGGCGATCCGGGACCGTTCCATGGCGCCGGTGATCGCAGTCAGCGACCATCCCTCCCTCGAGGCTACGCTGGCCTTTTTCGACAGCGGCGTCGATGATGTCGTTCGCAAACCTGTCCACCCCCGCGAGATCCTGGCGCGTGCCGCCGCGATCCGTCGCCGGTTGAAGGCGATCTCGAATTACACCGACATCGGTTCGATTCGCGTCTTCTCCGATGGCCGGGATCCGGAGATCGACGGCGACGTTTTCCCGTTGCCGCGCCGCGAGCGCCGCATTCTCGAATATTTGGTCGCCAACCGCGGCCGGCGCGTCTCGAAGACTCAGATTTTCAACGCCATCTACGGCATCTTCGATGAGGAAGTCGAAGAAAACGTTGTCGAAAGCCACATCAGCAAGCTGCGCAAGAAACTGCGCAAGAAGCTCGGCTTCGATCCTGTCGATTCCAAGCGTTTCCTTGGCTATTGCATCGACTGGGACTGATTTTCAGCAGGGTCTTGCCGCTTATTTTCGGCGGGTACGGGAAAGCAGACAGCTTCACGCAAGGCCCACCACCTACTCTCTCCATCAAGACACAACGGAGATTTCCTATGAGTATTTTCGGCACGATGAAAACGGCCGTCTCGGGTATGAATGCTCAGGCCAATCGTCTCGGCACCGTTGGTGACAACATCGCCAACTCGAGCACGGTCGGTTATAAGCGGGCATCGACTGCATTCTCTTCGCTGGTGCTTCCGTCCACCCAGGGTTCCTACTCATCGGGCGGTGTCGAAACCAACGTTCGCTACAGCATCTCCGAGCAGGGCGGCATCCAGTACACGACATCGAACACCGATCTTGCGATCCAGGGTGAAGGCTTCTTCATCGTCAGTGATGCGAACGGTTCGCCTTATCTCACGCGCGCCGGTGCCTTCCAGAAGGATCCCAACGGTTATCTCGTCAATACGGCCGGCTATCAGCTCATGGGCTATCCCTATGGTTCGAACCCGCCAGCCGCTGTCGTCAACGGCTTCAACGGCCTCGAGGCCATCAACATCAATGACTTCGGTCTGGTGTCTTCACCTTCGAGCCAGGGCAGCTTCCCTGCCAACCTGGACAAGGAAGCGGACGTGGTTGCTGCCGGTAGCCGCCCGAGCGACAACGTTGCGACCAGCACATACACGAATAAGAGCTCGCTGACCGGATACGACCATGCCGGGTCGAAGGTGCTTTACGATTTCTACTACACCAAGACCGGGACGAATACTTGGGAAGTCAGTGTCTACCGTCAGGATCAGTCCACAAACGGTGGGTTCCCTTACACTGCAACGGCACCGGCTACCCTCGTCCAGCAAACGGTGACGTTGACCTTCGATCCCAACACCAACAAGCTGGCGTCGGGTTCTCCGACGGACATTGTAATCACCGATCCGAACGACGGCGCTACGCCGGCTCAGACGATCACGATCGACCTCTCCGACATGACGCAGTTCGCAAGCGACTTCACGCCGGGCAAGGGCATCATCGACGGCAACGCGCCGAGCCCGATCACCGATGTTGAAATCGGCGGCGATGGTGTGGTCACTGCGGTCTATCAGGATGGCGGGCGCCGCGCGATCTATCAGCTCGCACTGGCAACCGTGCCGGCGATCGACAAGCTACTGCCGCGGAACGGCAACGTCTATCTGCCGACCAATGATTCCGGCGTCGTCACCATCGGTTTCCCGCAGAGCGGCTCTTTTGGTGAGATCTATTCCGGTGCGCTGGAAAGCTCCAACGTCGATATCGCCAACGAGCTGACCGAGATGATCGAATCCCAGCGCGTCTATACCGCAAATTCCAAGGTCTTTCAGACCGGCTCAGACTTGATGGACGTCCTCATCAACCTGAAGAGGTAAGCGGACAGGACAGTCGAGAGAATAAATCTCAAGAGGCTAGTAAAGAATGTCGCTTTCGTCAGCATTGTCCACGGCTCAATCCATTTTCAACAACTCCGGCACGCAATCGGCCGTGGTTTCGAAGAACATCGCCAATGCACAGAACCCGGATTATATCCGTCGTTCCGCAGTGGTGGTGACCGGTGGAAACGGGGCGATGATCGGCGATATCGTCCGCTCCCAAAATGCGCCGCTCCTGCGTCAGACGATTGAAAGCTCGTCGGTTGCAAGCGGGCAGCGGACGCTCCTGGATGGCCTCGAAGAGATCAAGAACCTGATGGGTGGCAACTCCAACGAGCTGTCTCCCGCCAAGCTGATTACGGCCTTCCGCAACAATCTGGATGCATTTGCCTCAACCGCCAACGATACCGGCCTGGGCATTTCCGTCATCTCCAGTGCGCAAGATCTGGCGACGGGCCTGAATACGGCTGCCGACAAACTCCAGCAGATCCGCAAGGATGCTGACGATCAGATCAAGCAAGATGTCGATGAGCTGAACTCGCTGCTTTCCAAACTGGAGAGCGTCAACAATCAGGTCAAGAATGCAACGGCAAGCGGCACCGACGCCAATGACGCGCTCGACGAGCGCGAAGCTCTCGTAAAGCAGATTTCCGAAATCGTTGGCGTAACGTCTTATATTCGCGAAAACAACGACCTGGTGCTTTATACCTCCGACGGGGTGACGCTGTTCGAGACCGTTCCCCGCAAGGTGACGTTCCAGCCGACGGCTGCTTTCGACGCCTCGACCAACGGCAGTGGTGTCTACATTGATGGCGTGGCTCTCAAAGCCGGTGAAGCCGCCAACACGAGCGCCAAAGGTTCGATCCAGGCGTTGCTGCAGCTTCGCGACACAGTCGCGCCGACCTTCCAGAGTCAGCTCGACGAGATTGCCCGCGGTCTCATCACGGCTTTTGCGGAAACAGGGCCAACCGGTGCTCTAGCGCCGATGACCGGTCTTTTTTCGTATAAGGATAGCTCCGGCGTCCAGCAGACGGCAATTCCGGCTTCTGGCGCGATCGTGCCGGGTCTTGCCTCACGGATCTTCGTCAATCCGGTGGTGGTTCCCCCGGCGGGTACGCCCGACAAGCTGCGTGATGGCGGCATCAACGGAGCCGCCTACGTCGTCAATACCGGCGGCAGCAGCTATGGCGATCTGCTCGACAAGTATAATGAAAATCTCGAAGCGCCGATGACCTTCGACCCGTTGACGGAAATCGCCGACGCTCCGGACCTTCTATCTTTTGCATCCGATTCCATGGGTTGGTTGGAACAGCTTCGCAGTACGGCGACTGCGGCCGACGAGTCGAAAACAGCCATGCTGACCCGAACCCTTGATGCCTATTCCAGCAACACGGGCGTCAGTCTCGACGAGGAATTGTCGCTGCTTCTCGATATAGAGCAATCGTACAAGGCCGGTACCAAGCTGATGGCGACGGTCGATGAGATGATGCAGGCCCTATTGGATATTGCGAGCTGATCATGAAGACCTCTTTCATTTCCACATTGTCCGTCCAGACCACGATGCGAAATTCGATCGCCGGCGTGCAGCGCGAAATGGTGAAGGCCAACCAAGAGTCCGTGACCATGAAGCACGCGGACCTTGGTGTTACCTTGGGCGCCAGCACATCGCGCGCGCTCGACCTTTCGCGCGAAATCAGCCGTATCGAATCTTTGCTCAATACCGCCTCGCTTGCGACCACACGATTGGAAAGCGCGGAACTCTCGCTCGATAACATGAACAAGCTCGGCCTTGATATTCAGAGCGCAATTCTGACGCTGGGCAGTTCGACCGACGAGACGAGCCTGGCGACGGCGCGCCAGACGATGTCTGCCTCGCTTGCCGCATTCACGGATTTTGCGAATACTTCAGTCAAGGGCGAATATATCTTCGCCGGCATCAATACCGACGTGAAGCCGATGGAGGATTACTTTGCACCGGGATCACCGGCGAAGGCGGCCTTCGACACCGAACTCAATTATTACATGTCGTCGCAGGTCCCGCCCATACCGAGTCTGTCGGCGATGACGGAAGATCAGATGAACGATTTCCTCGATGACCTCGAGGCGAAGTTCAACGGGACGGCTCCCCTCACGGATCCGCCGCATCCGGCGGCGCTGGCTGGTCAGGATCTCTGGACAACCTTCTTCTCCAGCGCAAGCGACGAGAACATGAAGAGCCGTATCAGCCCGACCGAGGTCATCGACAGCTCGACGAATGCCAACAGTGCCGGCATGCGCAATTTCGCGTTCGCATCGATCGTCTCGATGGAGCTTCTGCAGACCAGCGTGAGCCAGGAGGCTCGTGAAGCCGTAAGCTCGCGAACCAACGCTGTTATCAACAAGGCGATGAACGGCGTAGACAGCATCAATCAGCAGCGGACGACGATTGGTATCTCCACCGAACGGGTTTCCAAGGTTGAGGAAAGGTTGCAGGCGCAAGAAGATATTCTGACGAAGAGCCTGGGAGACATGGAAAATGTCGATCCGGAGGAGGCGGCTACTCGTCTCAATACGTTGAAGACACTTCTCGAAACTGCATATACAGTGACGGCTAAAATACAGCAGCTGAGCCTCGCCAACTTCCTTTGATGATTAAAAGGAAGGTCGTGAAGATGAAGGATACATGAATGTACCAGTTTTCATACGCCGAGATCATGGAGGACGGCGTCGCAGACGCCAAGGATCGCGAGCGGCAGGCCCTTGATCGCTCCATTGAACTTCTGATCGCGGCTCGCGATGAAGAAGGTTATTCGCGCGCGACGATCGAGGCTCTGTTTTATACCCGGCGTGTCTGGATCCGGTTCATCGAAGACTTGAGGCAACCCGATAACGAGTTGGCTACCGAATTGCGGGCGGATCTGATCTCCATTGCCATCTGGATCTTGAAGGAATGCGAGAAGATCAGAAAACGCGAATCGGCCAATTTCCAGGGCGTTATAGACGTGACCACCATCATCAGGGATGGACTTAAATGAAAAGTACGCTTCGCATCTCCTTGAAATCCGGCGAGCGGATCTTCATCAACGGCGCCGTGTTGCGCGTTGATCGCAAGGTCGCGCTGGAATTCCTCAACGACGTCACATTCCTTTTGGAAAACCATGTTCTTCAGCCGGAAGATGCGACCACACCGCTTCGTCAGCTCTACTTCATCGCCCAGATGATGCTTATCAATCCGGACGGCCGGGAACAGTCGATGACGTTGTTCCGCAAGTCTGTCGCCATGCTGCTCACCTGCTTCAATGACGATGAGGTTCTGGCGGAATTGAAACGGATTGACGGGATGGTTGCTTCCGGCCGGGCCTTCGATGCACTCAAGGCGATCCGAGCGCTCTACCCGGTGGAAGACCGCATTCTCAATAACCAGGAAATTGCGCCCGCGACCGTCGAGCGCATCCGCAAGGAGATCGCGCCATGGCGGTAGATCCGGTTACATCGGCAGCGGCCAACCCCTGGGCGAATGCCGGTGCATCGAGCGATGCGGCGAATAACGCCAGTCTCAACTACAATAACTTCCTGCAGCTTCTCATAGCGCAGATGAAGTACCAGGATCCGACCGATCCCATGGATGCGAGCGAGCAGATCTCTCAGCTCGCGACGTTCTCGCAGGTCGAGCAGTCGATCCAGACGAACACGCATCTGAAGAGCATGTTGCAGGCAGAGGCGTTGACGCGTGCGAGCGATCTGATCGGCAAATATGTCAAGAGCGCCGACGATGCGCTCACCGGCAAGGTCAAGGAAGTCGAGGTCTATTCCGACGGCGTCGTCGCCATCACGGAAGACGACAACAAGATTCTGCTGCAGGCCGGCGTCGTATTCTCGGATGAGCCGTTCCCGGCCGAGGATGACACTTCCGATGGCTCGACTGATACCGACGACGGCGCTACAGATACCTGATCGAAATAGCTGCGAATCAGGATAAGCGCGATGAATGAGGCCGATGCCCTGGACATCATGCAGGCGGCGATCTGGACGGTCCTGATCGCTTCCGGCCCCGCGGTTGTCGTGGCTATGGTCGTGGGCGTGGCCATCGCCTTTCTCCAGGCGCTGACGCAAATCCAGGAAATGACGCTGACTTTCGTACCGAAGATCGTCGCGATCATGATTACGATCGGCATCACAGCACCATTTATCGGCGGCCAGATCAATCTTTTCGCCAATCTTGTCTTTTCGCGGGTGCAGTCCGGCTTTTGAGCGATTGCTGCCCGCCGGCTTTTCCCACCCCACCTTCGCGCAAGCTTCGCCCGTTAGTCAGGATGTGAACTGGTAGGAGAATGTCCTGCCGCCATCTCATGAAGAGACGGGAAATCCATGGCGCAACCACCTGCATTATCCATACCGAAGGTAGCTCCGAGCGGCCGTGACATCGGCTTTGCTCTCGGCATCGTCGCCATCCTCTGCATCCTTTTCCTGCCGATACCGCCTTTCCTCATCGATATCGGTCTTGCCTTCTCGATCGCATTTTCTGTGCTGATCCTGATGGTGGCACTGTGGATCCAGCGTCCGCTCGATTTTTCGTCGTTTCCGACAGTTTTGCTGATCGCGACCATGGTGCGCTTGTCGCTCAACATCGCAACGACGCGCGTGATCCTCTCGCGGGGCCATGAAGGTCATGGCGCCGCGGGCAACGTGATCCAGGGCTTTTCCGGCCTGGTCATGTCCGGCGACTTCGTGATCGGCGTGATTGTCTTCATGATCCTCGTCACCGTGAATTTCATCGTCATCACCAAGGGCGCGACGCGTATCGCGGAAGTCGGCGCCCGCTTCACCCTCGACGCCATCCCCGGCAAGCAGATGTCGATCGACGCGGACCTCTCGGCAGGCATTATCGACGAGAAGGAAGCCCAGCGCCGCCGCTCCGAGCTTGAAGAGGAAAGCTCCTTCTTCGGGGCGATGGACGGTGCGTCGAAATTCGTTCGTGGCGACGCGATTGCCGGTCTCATCATCACCGCTATCAATGTTTTCGGCGGCATCATCATCGGTTACTTCCGCCACGGCTTGCCGATCGGCGAGGCGGCGGATGTTTTCGTCAAGCTTTCCGTCGGCGATGGCATCGTCTCACAGATTCCGGCACTTATCGTCTCACTCGCGGCCGGCCTCCTTGTGACCCGCGGCGGCACGGCCGGGTCCACCGACAAGGCTGTCGTCGACCAATTGAGCGGCTATCCGCGCGCCCTTTCCATGTCCGCTGCGTTGATGGGCCTGCTTGCCATCGTGCCGGGTCTGCCCCTCCTGCCTTTCGTTGCCCTGGGTGGCGCTCTGGGTTTCGGTGCCTGGCTGGTGCCGCGCCGTGTCGAGGCAGAGAACAAGGCCCGTCGGGAAGACGAGGAAAAGAAGGTCGTCCAGAGCAAGGAAGCCGAGAAGGAATCGGTCAAATCGGTCCTCAAGACCGCAGAAATCGAGCTTGCGCTCGGCAAGCAGGTCTCGACACGACTGCTCGGCCAGCATCAGGAACTTGCTTTTCGCGTTGGCAAGATGCGCAAGAAGTTCGCGACCCAGTACGGCTTCGTCGTGCCGGAAATCAAGGTCTGCGACGACATCGCCATCCCTGAAAAGTCCTACCAGATCCGCATCCATGGCACGACGATCGCTTCCAACGTATTGCGCGTCGGCGATGTGCTTGTCGTGACCGGATCCGGCCGCAAGCCGAGCATTCCCGGCGACGAAATCCGCGAGCCCGCCTTTGGAATGCCCGCGGTCTCGATCCTTGAAACTTTCGCCGAAGACCTGAAGCGCGAAGGATTCCATCCGATCGACAACGTTTCGGTCGTGCTGACCCATCTGTCGGAAGTCATCCGCAACAACCTGCCGCAGCTTCTCTCCTATAAGGACGTCAAGATCCTGATCGACCGTCTCGATCCGGAATACAAGAAGCTTGCTGACGAAATCTGCTCATCGCACATGTCCTATTCCGGTCTGCAGGCGGTGCTGAAACTGCTGCTGGCCGAACGCGTCTCGATCCGCAATCTGCATCTCATCCTGGAAGCGGTGGCGGAACTGGCGCCGCATGTCCGCAAGACGGAACAGATCGTCGAGCATGTGCGCGTGCGAATGGCGCAACAGCTCTGCGGTGACCTTGCCGACAACGGCGTGCTGCGCGTGCTGCGTCTCGGTAACAAGTGGGACATGCTTTTCCATCAGGCCCTCAAGCGAGATGCCAAGGGAGAAGTGGTCGAATTCGACATCGATCCGCGCACGCTTGAGGAATTCAGTGAGCAGGCGACCAAAGTTATCCGTGAATTCATGGATCGGGGTCTGCCCTTCGTGCTTGTCACGTCCCCGGAAACACGCTCCTATGTCCGCATGATCATCGAACGACTCTTTGCAACATTGCCGGTTCTGTCACATGTGGAACTGGCGAAAGGCCTCGAGATCAAGATTCTGGGTGCGATCTCGTGACCGCCGGCCTCTAGGGCCTAAGGGACTTTTTATGATTACCGACCCGCAGGGGACCATTCTCGCACTCTTCCTTGCGTTTTGCCGCATAGGCGGGTGCATCATGGTCCTGCCGGGCTTTGGAAGCGCCCGCGTGCCGGCACAGGTCAGGCTCTTCCTGGCCGTCGCCCTTTCCATGGCAATACTGCCGGTTCTCTGGGATATGATCTACCCGAAGGCGTCTTCACCGGATGCCACCTATATCGGCCTGATCTTTACCGAAGCCTTGATCGGCATTGGCTATGGCCTGATCGCCCGGCTCTACACCCTCAGCATGCAGTTCGCCGGCGCGATTCTGACCATGTCGATCGGTTTTACTGCGCCAGGCGGCCAGGACATTCTGGAAGATGCTTCGGAAAACCAGCTGACGAACCTGTTGACGTTGAGCGGTCTGCTGCTCCTGTTCATGATGGATTTTCATCACATCGTTTTCCGTGCCCTCGTCGATTCCTACGCGGCAACGCCTGTGGGTGCCGTGATCGATTCACAAAGGATTCTGATTACGCTGACGGATACGTTGCGTGCCTCGACCATGATCATGCTGCGGCTGGCAAGCCCGTTCCTGATCTATGGTCTGATGTTCAACGTCGCGATCGGCTTCATCAACAAGCTCGCGCCGCAGATTCCGGTTTACTTTATTTCCACGCCCTTTCTGCTGATGGGTGGGCTTTTCCTTCTTTATCTCTCGATCGCCGCCTTCATTCGCCTCTACGTGGATGGCTTCGTGCCGATCTTCACATCCTTCTAGGAGAGGCGAAAATGGCAGGTCCAGCAAAGAGGTCGGACAAACTCAAGCGCCTGGTGGCGGTTCAGCGGCATATGGAGAAGATGGCCGAACACGAGCTTGCCGCGACGACCCGCCACCGGGCCGAAGTCAATCAGTCGATGGAGGACGTGATCGGAGCTATCGGCTCGATGGAACCCATCCATCGGCAATTCTCACAGCATTATGCCGAGCGCTTCGGTCGCCTGACCATGAAGGAACGTCAGCTTGCGGGCATCCAGCAACTTCAGGAGATGAAGGTTCTCAAGGAGCGGACCAAGGCCGATCGCCTGGAGGAGAACATGAAGGAGGCCCGCGATCACGAAGACCGCGAGGCGGCTGATGACACCATAAGTGAGCTCATCGAGATCACCTTGGGCGTGCAGATGATCAAATAGACTCGCCAGCCTCCAGCAAGCTTCGGACGCCATAGTCCCCTCATTGCGCAGATCACCCGATGCGAATCGGATTCCGACAGGATCATGTGCCGTTGCAAACTTGCTGCTGTGCCCTGCGCCTTTCCTGGATGCAGTTCACGGCATTCATTGAAAGGAACTGACGTGGCGATTTCACCTCCAAGCGATCTGGTTTTGGATGTCGTCCGTGCCGCCGACCCTGCCGCCGTACAAGAGGCGCAGGCGAAGCTGAAGGCGAGCAAGGCGGCTTTTGCTGCGACGAGTCTCGCGGAAGTCGGCAAGGGTTTCGGCGCCGCCATGAACATCATCGACACTCCTGCGACGAAAGCAGGCCTCGGCAACCCGGTCATGCCGAAAGAGATCGCCGAAATGCCGGACGAATACCGCAAGTTCGAAGCTTCGGTGTTGCAGACTTTCGTGAATTCCATGCTCCCCAAGGAAACCGAGGAGGTTTACGGCAAGGGCTCGGCGGGTGAGTTCTGGAAGAGCATGATGGCCGAGAAGATTGCTGACGAGATGTCCGAGAAGGGTGGAATCGGCATCGCCGAGCAGATGTATTCACAGGCACTCGCACGGGCTGAACGGCACGGGACGGTCAACACCACCACCGACGAGAATGATCGCAGCCGCGCGATGAGCATGATTACCGATTTTGAACGTCAGGTTCTCGGCGTCGGCAAGAGCAATGAGGCCTGACATGACTCAGACTGGGGCAGAAAATATGGAAGTCGTTTCGAATGATTATCGCATCAAGACCGTGCTTGGCCGGTTGGAGATGATAATCGACAATGAAAATCAGCGGATCGGCCGCGACCCGGAATTTGATCTGAAGGTCTCGAACGCCCACAAGAGCCGATGCCTCTATGAATTGACCATGCTCTTCCGCGGCACCGATCCCAGGGAAATCGCCCTCGGTTATGTCGACCAGATGCATGGCTTGAAGGACAAGCTTGCCCTCAACGCTCGCCGGGTCGAGGCGCATCTGCATGCTGTGCGCGCAGTCGCTGATCTCCTGAAGAGCGCTGCTCGCGACGCCGATGGTGATGGTACCTACACCCAGGAACAGTTCACCTACAGCGAGGTCTGATGATCAAGCTCCTTCTCACAGGTCTCTGGGTCTGCGTCGTAACGCTCGGAGCAGTATATTTCTCCGTGCAGATGTCTGCTGCGCCGGCGCCGGTCGATGAGGAGGCCAAGAAGAAGGAGCTTCTCGAACTGGTGCCTGGGGAATCGATCACTATTCCGGTGATTTCGGATGGCGCGATCACCGGCTACTTCCTGGGTCGCGTTTCCTTCATGATGGACAAGCAGAAGATCACGGGCGTCAAGCTCCCGATAACGGAGGTGACGACCGATGAGCTCTTCACCCTGCTGATCGGCAACAAGATGGTCGATCTCAGCAAGCCCGGCGCCTTCGATCTCGAAAAGTTCCGTTCCAGCATCAAGGATGGCATGAACAGGAAGCTCGGCGAGGGCCTCGTGGCAGAAGTGCTGGTCGAACAGCTTGATTATCTTTCGAAGGAAGATATTCGCAACAATGCTTCGCGCGGTAACAAGAATCCGAATCCGGGCCGGAAGATCGTCGAAGGCGTGAAAATCGAGGCGCCGCAGTCCTCAGGCCATTGAATGATGTAGGCGATACCTGGTGGGGGTCGGCCTTATGGGTCGGCTCCTCGTTCATGAGCAGTCCCGGAAATGCACGGATCGCTCGAATTTTAACAATTGATTTAAGCTGAATTTCAGCGCGCTCCCTTAGGGGTCGATGGGATTGTTCGTCCCTCATCGTGGAGCGCACCGATGAATGCCTCGGGAGAATTCCTGGTATCCGCGTCATGCCGAACTTTGTTCGGCCTGCGCACCTGCGACCTCGGGTGGAATGCGGTGCTCGGTCTCGCGGAGGGGCTGATTTCATTGCGCGGCAACCGCACGACGCTTGCATTTCTGGATGAGCGAACGGTTCTGCGTCAGGTTATCGATGCTCTTTATCGGGATCAGCTGAGCCGTCGACTGCTGTTGCCGGGCGGAAGCCGTGTCTTCAGCCTTTTGGCAAATACGCTGCAGGCAAAGCCCACGCCCGTCCGGTTCTCGGCGGGTACATTCGTTCCCGCGCTGCTGACGTTCCTGGAAAAGGGCTGCCGGATTGGTATCGCCGGCGAGGACATCGCCCGTATCGACGCTTTGCGGGGCCATTTTGCCCGCCATGCCCCCTGGCACGATATCGTGACGATCGCTCCCGATGATGAGATCGTGCAGCGTTGCGATCTCATCATCGTCGACGCGGCAAACCCTGCTGCGGAAAGGCGGATGGAGCGGCGTCTATCGTCGGTTCCCGCTGGTCTGGTCATCATGGCGGCATCTGGCTTATCCGGCTTCATCGAAGACGCCCCGGTTCGGGTTGGAGCGAAAGTTCCGTCGATGCCGGCCAAAGCGTCTTTCGCCTGACAAGTTAACCCTTTCTTTGCCATACAAATTTAGACTGCCTTAATCAAAGGCTGCCTGCGAGGATGCCGGCGGCATGGATTTATGTGGTCATCCATGTATCAGTCGGTGAAAATCATAGAAGACCGGAATCCGGAGGCGTCGGCCATACCCGCCGACGCCGGGTCGATCCGTGCCGCGATGCGCTTCACTCTCCTCAAGGTCAGCGTCATTACACTGATTGGTGCTGCCTTGGCGTTTCCAATGGCTGCCTCGGTTCCGCAGAAGTTCGAAGCTGAAACCCGGCTGAAGATCGAAGCAGCAAGCGAGCGCGCGATCAACGATGCCGCTGCGGCGCTGCATTCGAAGCGGAGTCTGGACAATCTGATCCGCGCTCTCAACCTGGGAGGCGGCAGCGAATTCGCCGTTGATCGTTCGAGCCTCCTAAGTGTGGCCTCCGATATCGTCTCCGGCGAGGCGATGACGGTATCACAGGCTGAGAACCGGCTGCGTGACCGGCTTTCTCAGGCGATCTTGACCAGCTACGACCGCCAGGCAGGCGAACTCACGGTTTCAGTCACCGCCGCGGAAGCGGACGAGGCGGTGAAAATCGCCAACATGCTCGGCGACACGCTGAGTGACGAGATCGCCATTTCGGGGGGCGGCGCGTCTGAGCCGTTGGTGGAAAAGCTGCGTCAGACTCTTGAGCATGCCGAGGCGTCGCTTTCCGGCTTCATCGCGAAAACGGACCAGCAAAAGCTTGCCCAACTGCGCCGGGCGGAAAGCGAAGAACAACAACTGACTGCGGAGATCTCTGGCGCAGAAGCTCAGCTTGCAGAGCTGAAGCAGAAGGCCGTGCAGGCGTCTGAAATGAAATTCGACGACATTCTGAGCAAACCGTTGCCGGATAGCCTGGAATATACCGGCCTCGACTATCAGCGGCAGAGATATATCGAAGCAAAGCTCGCCGTCGATCGGCTTGCAGGCGATCTCGGCCCTCGCCACCCGCGCTTGCTCGCAGCCCGAGCGGCGCTCGAGGATGCGCGGTCCGGCATTCAGACGGCTCTGGAGCAGCTTTCGGCTTCACTTGGCCAGCAGGAGAAGGCGGCTGCCATACATCTGGCCGAACTCAAGGCGGCGAAGTCGAGAAAGCCGGGTGACAAGGAGATCGTCGATTCCGCCGCGAGGCTCGCAGGTCTCGAAGCCGCGGTCGGTGAGGCGCGCAGGAACTATCTCGATGCGCTCCAGCGCGGCGAGACGCACCCGAAAACTGCGGCAGCGAAGGTTGAGATTCTTGTTCCGGCAACGGTCGAGAGGGTGACAGCGCGCGGCCTGTCGGTCGCGGAGATATCGGGTGCAGGTGCATTGGCCGGCTTCTGCCTCGGTTCGATGCTCGTCTTTTTTACGCGTCGCAAACCGGTCGAGGTTCCGGCAGATGGTGCTGAAGCAGAATTTACAACTGAACCAGAGCTGATAGTTGAACCGGACTGGCGGGAGGACGTTCCCGTGCGGGAAAATGCTCTTGAAGAACCCCATGACCCGCCCTACGATGATCCTTTCCATGAGTCGCAACACCCTCGGCGCCCGCATTATCCGGCTCCTGCCAATGATCGCCCGCTCGTCGATCATATCCGCGAAGTATTGATGGCTAACCGGAGGCTGGAGCGGGAGGCAGACCTTCCGCCGCTGGTCTCGGCCATTACGTCCGCCCGCCTCGCGGAAGAAACGAGCCATGCGAGGCCGCTTGTTCCTCAGCAGGATATTCGCAGGGCTGAAGAGGTTCGTGAGCTGCGCCGTCACATGACCGAGCTACGAGACCGTGTGCAGTTGCACGCGGCTCGCCGGAGCGCATCCGCAAGATAAGACCCCGCGACATCGAATCCTCTTGCATTTGCCGTCTGCGACCAGCATAGGCGTTGGCGTGCAAATTTAATACGTGCCCGTGTATACATTGGCAACGGTTCAAGCGGGAGGTACGCGTGACTGTGGTGATCGATGGGAAAGAGGCGGCAGCGTCCGTCATTGCGGCCGTGACCGAAGCGGCTGCTTCGCTCGAAAGGGAAACAGGCGTCCAGCCGGGCTTGGCGGTCGTCATCGTCGGTAACGATCCGGCGAGCCATGCCTACGTCAATTCCAAGAGCAAGATGGCCAAGCAGTGCGGCTTCAACTCGATCCAGCACAGCTTGCCGGAAGACGCGAAGCAGGAGGAACTGGAAAAGCTTGTTGCCGAGCTTAACGCCGATCCGGCCATCCACGGTATCCTGGTTCAGCTCCCGTTGCCGAAGCATCTGAATGCCGAGCCAGTGATCCTGTCGATCTCGCCGGAAAAGGATGTCGACGGCCTGCATGTCGTCAATGCCGGCAAGATTGCCACCGGCGATCTCGATACCGGTCTCATTTCCTGCACGCCGGCCGGTGCCATGTTGCTCGTCAACCGTATACATGGCCGTGACCTTTCGGGCCTCAATGCCGTCGTCATCGGCCGCTCCAACCTGTTTGGCAAGCCGATGGCGCTGCTGCTGCTCGCCGCCAATGCGACCGTCACCATGGCGCATTCGAAGACCAGGGATCTCGCCACGATCTGCCGCACCGCGGATATCCTCGTCGCTGCGGTCGGACGTCCGCAGATGGTCAAGGCAGACTGGGTGAAACCTGGCGCAACGGTCATCGACGTCGGCATCAACCGCGTGCCGGCGCCGGACAAGGGCGAGGGCAAGACCCGGCTTGTCGGTGACGTTGCCTATGCCGAAGCCGTTGACATCGCAGGCGCGATTACGCCGGTTCCCGGTGGCGTCGGCCCTATGACCATCGCCATGCTGATGGCCAACACGCTAATCGCGGCCTATCGCGCCGCGGGAAAGCCGGCGCCGAAGTTTTAGGGTAGCATTGAGCGTTTGCGATCTTCGACATGCTGTCGGCGGAGGGCTTGACTCCGTCGCCAGAGCGTTAAATCTCTTCCTATGTTTTTGGGAACTCCCGGCAGGGTAGCAAAAGCCGGGGCAATGGGAGGATGATTTTATGAAGACATCATTTTGGATCGGCGCGGCGCTTGCGACACTCCTTGCAGGCAGTGTAGCCGCCCAGGAACTTAAGTTCGCACCGGGTGAGGATTCGCGTTTCAACTGGAAGAGCTATGAGGATTTCAAGGCCGCTCACTCGGATCTGAAAGGACAGAGCCTCACGCTGTTCGGCCCTTGGCGTGGCGAAGACGAGGTCCTGTTCAACAGCGTTCTCGCTTATTTCAATGCCGCAACCGGCATTGACGGCCGTTATTCCTCCTCGGAAAATTACGAGCAGCAGATCGTCATCGATACGCAGGCCGGCTCCCCTCCGAATATCGCCATCATTCCGCAGCCGGGTCTGCTGGCCGATCTCGCCGCCAAGGGCCTCCTGACCCCGCTCGGCCAGGAGAATTCCGACTGGGTCAAGAGCAATTACGGCTCGGGCGCCGACTGGATCCGCTACGGCACCTACAAGGGCAAGGATGGCAAGGAGGCCTATTTCGGCTTCCCCTTCAAGGCGGACTTCAAGTCCATGGTCTGGTACGTGCCGGAAAACTTCGAGGAAGCGGGCTATGAGGTCCCGAAGACCATGGAGGACCTCTTCAAGCTCAGCGACCAGATCGTTGAGGATGGTGGCGTTCCATGGTGCATCGGCCTCGGTTCGGGCGGCGCGACCGGCTGGCCGGCGACCGACTGGGTCGAGGACCTGATGCTGCGGACCCAGAAGCCGGAGGTCTATGACAAGTGGGTCAGTAACGAGGTCAAGTTCGATGACCCGGCCGTTGTTGGCGCGATCGAGGAATTCGGCAAGTTCGCAAAAAATGAGAAATATGTCAGCGGCGGCGTGGCGGCAGTGGCTTCCACCGATTTCCGCGACAGCCCCAAGGGCCTCTTCGGCATTCCGCCGAAATGCTACCTGCATCACCAGGCCTCCTTCGTTCCGTCCTTTTTCCCGCCCGATACGAAGCTCGGCACCGATGCCGACTTCTTCTACCTGCCCACCTATGCTTCGAAGCCGGAACTGGGAACGCCGGTCCTCGGCGCGGGCACGATGTTCGCGATCACCAAGGATTCGCCAGCCGCCAAGGCCTTCATCGAATTCCTGAAGACGCCGATCGCGCATGAGGTCTGGATGGCGCAGTCATCGTTCCTGACGCCGTTCAAGGGCGCCAATCCCGATGCCTACGCCAATGAGGTCCTGAAGAAGCAGGGTGAGGCCCTGACGACCGCCACGACCTTCCGCTTCGACGCGTCCGACCTTATGCCGGGCAAGATCGGCGCCGGTGCCTTCTGGACCGGCATGGTCGACTATGTCGGCGGCAAGGACGCCAAGACGGTCGCGTCCGACATTCAGAAGGCATGGGACGGCCTGAAGTAAATCCGCTTATTGCCGCGCCGGCGAGACCGGCGCGGCTTCCAACAGATTGATTTTCAAAAGATTGACTGTTCTTCGGCCATAACAGCGGGCGGATAGCCGCCAAAAAGAACCAGCATCCTCCTGCGATGCTGGTCACAAGGAGGGGACATGGTATCGCAGATCGTCTCGGCCGTCGGCGTGGTAATCGCCGGCGTTTTTGCGTGTGCGCTCTATTACTGGCTCTCCGACAAGCTGCTCCAGATCATCTTTCCGGTGCCGAAGGAGAATGTCCGGACGGCGTCTGTCAATCTCAATCGCCGGGCCGTCGTCCGTCCCTGGTTGTTCCTGGGGCCGGCGCTGATCCTGCTCGGGGTCTATCTGGTCTACCCGGTCGTCGCGACCTTCATCCTGTCCTTCTATGATCGGTCCGGCGGCAGTTTCGTCGGTTTTGCGAATTACCGATGGGCGCTCTTCGATGATCAGTTTCGCCAGTCGATCTTCAACAACATCCTCTGGCTCGCCGTCGTTCCGGCGGCCTGCACCTTCTTCGGCCTCGTCATCGCCGTTCTGACCGACCGCATCTGGTGGGGCAATATCGCCAAGAGCCTCGTCTTCATGCCGATGGCGATCTCCTTCGTCGGCGCCTCGGTCATCTGGAAATTCATCTACGAGTATCGCGGCGGCAACGAGACTCAGATCGGCCTCCTGAACTCCGTCGTACAGTTCTTCGGCGGCAATCCGCAGGTCTGGATAGCGATGCCCTTCTGGAACAATTTCTTCCTCATGGTCATCCTCATCTGGATACAGACCGGCTTTGCCATGGTCATCCTGTCGGCAGCGCTCCGTGGCATTCCCGAGGAGACGATCGAGGCGGCGGTCATCGATGGCGCCAACGGCTGGCAGATTTTCTGGAAGATCATGGTGCCGCAGATCTGGGGCACGATCGCCGTCGTCTGGACGACCATCACCATTCTGGTGCTGAAGGTTTTCGACATCGTGCTGACCATGACCAACGGCCAGTGGAACACGATGGTACTCGCGAACCTGATGTTCGACTGGATGTTCCGGGGCGGAGGCGATTCCGGCCGAAGTGCAGTTATCGCGCTTGTCATCATGGCCGCCGTGACACCGATCATGATCTGGAATATCCGCCAGGCGAACAAGGAAACGGGAGGCCATTGAGATGAATGCTGTTGCTGGTCTTCGCCGTATCGGACTTCCCCGTCTCATCGTTCACCTGTCGGTGCTCTTGATCTGCATCATCTGGCTGATCCCGACGCTCGGTATCCTCGTCACCTCCTTCCGCGATCCGGCGCAGATCACATCGTCGGGGTGGTGGACCGCCTTCAGCAGCGCCTCACAAACCACGGCGTCGCGATTGGCAGACCCGCCTGCCGCACGGCAGGAAGGGACGAACTATGTCATCTCCGGCTCGGTTTTCGAGGCGGGGCAGGGCGGAACCGTGCGGGCTTTCGGCACGCGTGTCGCTGCTCCAGGGGAGTTCCAGGCCGGCCAGCCGGCAGATCTCGGAGAAGGGGAGACATTGACCGTCAATGAGGATGGCAGCTACACCTACACGAAGAACGGTCCATTCGAGAGCGAGCGTGGACGACGCGTGTACCTCACGATCGCTACGCCGCCGACTTTCACCACGCAGAATTACAATACCGTGCTCACATCCCAGGGGATCGGGCAGTCTTTCGTCAATTCGCTGACGGTTGCCGTTCCCTCGACGATCATACCCATCCTGATCGCCGCCTTTGCGGCCTATGCGCTTTCCTGGATGGAGTTTCCCGGCCGTGCGTTGATTATCGCAATGGTCGTGGGGTTGATCGTCGTACCGTTGCAGATGTCGCTCATTCCGCTGCTGCGGATGTACAACGAGATCGGTACGTTCTTCGGCGTGCCGTCGAGAAGTTACGCCGGCATCTGGCTGGCGCATTCCGCTTTCGGAATGCCACTCGCCATTTATCTCCTGCGCAACTATATCGCCGGGCTGCCGAAGGAGATCATCGAATCGGCCCGAGTGGATGGCGCAAGCGATTTCGAGATTTTCATCAGGATTGTGCTTCCTCTGTCGTTCCCGGCCCTTGCATCCTTCTCGATCTTCCAGTTCCTCTGGACCTGGAACGATCTCCTGGTCGCCATGGTCTTCCTCGGAACCAACAGGGAGCAACTCGTCCTGACCGGTGCTCTGAACGCGCTTTTGGGCTCGATGGGTGGAAGGTGGGAAATCCTGACGGCTTCTGCTTTCATCTCCATCCTCGTGCCGATAATTGTCTTCTTCGCGTTGCAGCGTTACCTCGTGCGCGGCTTGCTTGCTGGTTCGGTCAAGGGCGGCTGAGCCGATATTTCATCTGACAACAACAGGATATTGAATGACAATTTCGGCAGAAACTTCCGCAACACCCGACAAGGACTGGTGGCGCGGAGCCGTGATTTACCAAATCTATCCGCGTTCCTTTCAGGATTCGAACGGCGATGGCATCGGTGATTTGAAGGGGATCACGGCACGCCTGCCGCACGTGGCCGCGCTTGGGGCCGATGCTGTCTGGATTTCACCCTTCTTCCCGTCGCCGATGAAGGATTTCGGTTACGACGTGTCGAACTATACCGATGTCGATCCGATGTTCGGCGCACTCTCGGATTTCGATGGATTGATCGCCGAGGCACACCGGCTCGGCATCAAGGTGATGATCGACCTGGTGATGTCGCACAGCTCGGACCAGCATCACTGGTTCATTGAAAGCCGATCCAGCCGTTTCAACCCGAAGGCGGATTGGTATGTCTGGGCTGATGCAAAGCCGGATGGCACGCCGCCCAATAACTGGCTGTCGATCTTCGGCGGATCGGCCTGGGCATGGGACCCGACCCGCATGCAGTATTACATGCACAACTTCCTGACCTCGCAACCGGATCTGAATCTCCACAACCCAGAAGTGCAGGACGCTCTACTGGACATGACCCGCTTCTGGCTGCAGCGCGGCGTCGACGGTTTCCGCCTCGACACGATCAACTTCTACTTCCACGACAAGGAACTGCGCGACAACCCGGCATTGGAACCGTCGCGGCGCAACGCCTCCACCGCGCCGGCGGTGAACCCCTACAACTTCCAGGAACATCTCTACGACAAGAATCGGCCGGAAAACCTGGAATTCCTGAGGCGCTTTCGTGCGGTGCTCGATGAGTTCCCTGCGATCGCTGCGGTCGGCGAAGTCGGCGACAGCCAGCGGGGATTGGAGATCGTCGGGGAATATACGTCCGGTAACGACAAGATGCATATGTGCTATGCTTTCGAGTTCCTGGCACCCGATCCTTTGACGCCGGCTCGTGTTGTCGCGGTCCAGGATGCGTTTTCCCTGGCGGCACCCGATGGCTGGGCCTGCTGGGCCTTCTCGAACCATGATGTCGTGCGCCACGTCACGCGCTGGGGCTCCGATATTCTTGACCGGGATGCTTATGCCAAGATGACCTCCGCAATCCTGATGACGCAGCGCGGCTCGGTCTGCATCTATCAGGGGGAGGAATTGGGGCTTACCGAGGCGGATATCGCTTACGCGGATCTCCAGGATCCCTACGGCATTCAGTTCTGGCCGGAATTCAAGGGCCGCGATGGCTGCCGTACGCCGATGGTGTGGGATTCTCAGGCGCTGCAAGCGGGGTTCTCTACGGCCGAGAAGACCTGGCTGCCGATTCCTGTCGAGCATCAGCTTCGGGCTGTGGGGGCTCAATATGGCGATCCGGCTTCGGTGCTGGAGCAGTACCGGCGTTTCCTCACCTTCCGCAAACAGCACCCGGCTTTCGCCAAGGGCGATATCCTTTTCCTGCCGGAAGACGGTACAGTCCTGGGATACGAGCGGCGCCATGGCAACGAAATTGTGCTCTGCGTTTTCAATATGAGTGCGGCCGCAGCAATAACGGAACTTCCGGTCGGCGAATGGGAAGTTCTGACCGGTCACGGATTTGAAAGCAGCCTGGAAGACAGACGAGTGGAGTTACCGGCTTGGGGGGCGTTCTTTGCCCGTCAAGCCTAACAAAAAGGGGAGGTGATCATGGCTGGCGTCGTTCTGAAGGATATCCGCAAGGCCTATGGACAGGTGAAGGTTCTGCATGGCATCGACCTGGACATCAGCCAGGGCGAGTTCGTGGTCTTCGTAGGTCCCTCTGGTTGCGGCAAGTCCACGCTGCTGCGGATGATTTCCGGCCTGGAGAGCATCACTGCCGGGGAGATGTATATCGACGGCCAGCTCGTGAACGAAGTCCCGCCTTCGCGGCGCGGTATTGCCATGGTCTTCCAGTCCTATGCGCTCTATCCGCATATGACGGTTTACGACAACATGGCCTTCGGCATGCGGATTGCCCGCGAGAGCAAGCAGGAGATCGACCGCCGTGTCCGTTCGGCGGCGGAAATCCTGCAGCTTACCCCCTATCTCGATCGTCTTCCGAAAGCCCTTTCCGGCGGCCAGCGCCAGCGTGTCGCGATCGGACGCGCTATTTGCCGTGATCCCAAGGTCTTCCTGTTCGACGAACCTCTGTCGAACCTTGATGCGGCACTTCGCGTCGCGACCCGCATTGAGATCGCCAAGCTCAAGGAGCAGATGCCGGACACGACGATGATTTACGTGACCCACGACCAGGTGGAGGCGATGACGCTTGCCGATCGTATTGTCGTGCTCTCGGCCGGCCGGATCGAGCAGGTCGGCGCACCGCTTGAACTCTATGAATCTCCGGAGAACCTCTTCGTTGCCCGCTTCATCGGCTCGCCGGCGATGAACATCATTCCCGCGACCGTAAAGAAGACAGGCGACGTGACGACCGTTGCCCTGAAGAGCGGCAAGGCGGTGCATGTGCCGGTAGCCACTGCCGCGTCGGAAGCCGGCAAGACGGCAAGTTTTGGCGTCCGCCCGGAGGATCTTTCGGTCGCAACCGGTGACGACTATCTTTTTGAAGGGCAGGTCTCGATCGTCGAGGCGCTTGGCGAGGTGACCTTGCTTTATATCGAGGGCCTTGCCGATCAGGAGCCGATTATCGTCAAAATTCCCGGCATCCTGAATGTGCGCAAGGGTGAAGCGATGCGCTTTTCGGCCGATCCGAAGAAACTGCATCTTTTTGACGCGCAGGGTAAGACTTATCGCACTGCGTGAGTGAGGGGTGTTTACCATGTTGTTGTAGTCTCTGCCCCGAATTGTTCCAGGGCGGGACTTCCAAACCTTCTGTTAAACTTCGCCGGCTAGTCTTTTCCTATTGAAGAATAGGAGGTTTGTCGTGAGTGCCGCTCCGACCAAAAATCATTTTTTGAACAAGGAAGAGTCTTTCATGTACGACCGGGAGGCCCGGTTCAAGATGGAAGACACCATGAATGCCGCCCGCATCGAGTATACCGAAAAGGGTGTGATGAACATGGCGCAGCGCCGCTGCGACGTGCTGCGCATCTCCCAAAGCGGGGCCATTCTCGGCATCCTCACGCAATATACGTTGCCGCAGCAGTTCTATCTCGATATTCCGGACGCGCGCATCACCAAGGTCGGCTGCCTGTTGATGAAGACCTTCGCCAACAACACGGTCGAGGTCCGTTTCCTGCGGCTGCTGTCGCAGAAGGAGCTTGATCGCATCTTCGTCTTCTCGACCCATCCGAACCACCGCGACCGGACGCTCGATATCCGCTCCTGGTGAGAGGGCTGCGGTGACGATTTAGCCGTCCGCTAGTGCTTCGATGACGAGCTGTTTCAGCTTGATATCGGGCACTTCGACGAAGGCGATGTCGTCGCGGCCGAAATAGCTCTTCTGATTGATGGCCGACCAGTCGTTGCAGACGATTCTGTAGCGCTGACTGCCTTCTGGAGCGTTCGGTGCTGCATAGAGGAAGTCGCCCGTGCGGGCGACAAGCGGGATTGCGCCGTCCTGATTGCAGCGTGCCAATATGGCGGAGAGCACGGCAGCATCGACTTCCGATGTCATGAGCTTGCCTTCGAAGCGCAGCGCCGCATTGAAGTCGAAGCGGCTGATATCGCCGGCAGGCAGACCGGTGCCGAACGACGTATGGCCGATGAAGCCGATATCGGCGTTCGCCTTGGCCGCCATGGCTTCCGCCGCGAACCGGGCGGTTTCGCCGAGCGTCATGGTTTTCGCGGTATGCGCAACGACGGCGCGCTCCTCTTCCTTGAGATGCTTGGCGAGCACGGTCGGAATGAGATCCTTGAGCACGGCGGAGGTGGGGCCGCTGCGATCGATCTCGATCCTCGTCAGTTCGGCAGCCTTGCCCGCAGTCGTGAAGGTGGCGATCGTGATGGCGGAAGACCACGATCCGGTATGGACATAGCGGGTTTCACCCTGCTCGTGCGTCAGCGTCAGGTGGTCGTGGCCGCCGATCATCAGCGTGCCGTCTGGCACGATCGGCAGGATATCGCGGTCCGGCACGACGCCGGCATGACTAAGCACGATGTTGACGCCATCGCCGCCAAGCAGTGTCGGCAGGTTTGCTCTGGCCCATTCCACTGGCTTCGGAATGTCCAGCTTGTCGCGCGCCGTCTTCGGATAGGTGTTGATGGCGTCCGTGCCCAGCGCGGCGATTTTCACCGTGAGCCCGCCGGCTTCGATCGTCGTGCCGGCCTGCGTGTAGGGTTTGCCGCTGCGTTTGTCGATGATGTTGCTGAGGACGGTAATGCCAAGCCCGCGAGCGCGCGCCACGAAATGGGCGAGGTCGTTGTCGAGGTCCGGCTCATGGTTGCCGATGTTGACGATGGTCGGGGCAAGCTTCGCCAGAGTGTCGAGGAAAGTCCAGTCGATTTCGCCGCCGGATCGGGAGGCAACCACATTTCCGAGTTCGAAGATGTCGCCGTTGATCAGGATGACCTGGGGAATGCCTGCGCCGGTAACCTGCTTCTCGACGACGGAAAGAAGCTGGCCCATGCGTTCGTAGGCCGAATGCAGGTCCGAAAGGATGATTGCCTGAAACCCTTCGCCGGCGGCCATGGCAATCGTCGGAAAGACCGGCATGGCGGCAGTCGATGCCAGCAAGGCCATGAGGTTACGGCGGGTGATTGCTGCACGCATCGGGTGTCTCCTCGGTTCTCGGCGGTTCCTGCGCTTCATAGAAACCGGTGAAGACAACCATATGACATGTCAAGCAAAGACGCTCGCTCCCTGGTCCGCATGGCCGACATTGCGGCGGAACGCGGCGAAGAGCTCGCGGCCCATGCCGAACTCGTTGTCGGAAAGATCGACGACGACAGGCGTGCGGGCATCAAACTCCGCCGCACCCACCAGTACCTCCAGGGTTCCGGCGATCGCATCGAGGCGGATGATATCGCCATCCCTGATCTTGGCGATCGGACCGCCATCAGAGGCTTCCGGTGTGATGTGGATTGCCGCCGGCACCTTGCCGGATGCGCCGGACATGCGGCCGTCGGTGACGAGCGCCACCTTGAAGCCGCGGTCCTGCAACACGCCGAGCGGCGGGGTCAGCCGATGCAGTTCCGGCATGCCGTTCGCCTTGGGACCCTGGAAGCGCACGACGGCGACGAAATCCCTGTTGAGCTCGCCGCGCTTGAAGGCATCCTGCAGCTCCTGCTGGTCATGGAAGACGATTGCCGGTGCCTCGATGATGTGCCGTTCCGGCTTGACAGCGGAAATCTTGATGACCGCCTTGCCGAGATTTCCCGTCAGCATCTTCAACCCGCCGTTCGATTGGAAGGGCGTTTCGATCAAGGCAAGTACCTTCTTGTCGCCGCTCTCTTCCGGTGCCGGTTCGCGCACGACCTGGCCATTGGCATCGAGCTTTGCCTCGACCGTATAGGCTTCCAGGCCCTGGCCGAAGACGGTGCGGACGTCGTCATGCAGCAGGCCCTGTTTCAGGAGTTGCTTGATGAGGAAACCCATGCCGCCGGCCGCATGGAAATGGTTCACATCGGCAAGGCCGTTCGGATAGACGCGCGCGATGAGCGGCACGACGTCGGAAAGATCGGAAATATCCTGCCAGGTAAGCTTTATGCCGGCGGCGCGCGCCATGGCGACGAGATGGAGCGTGTGATTGGTCGAGCCTCCCGTCGCATGCAGGCCGACGATGCCGTTGACGATCGAGCGCTCGTCGATCATTTCGCCGGCCGGCGTGAATTCGTTGCCGAGCGCGGTGATGGCGAGCGCCCGCTTGGCGGCTTCCTTCGTCAGCGCATCGCGCAGCGGCGTGCCGGGATTGACGAAGGATGCGCCGGGCATATGGAAGCCCATGATCTCCATCAGCATCTGGTTGGAATTGGCTGTGCCGTAGAAGGTGCAGGTGCCCGGCCCGTGATAGGATTTGGACTCGGCTTCGAGCAGCTCGGCGCGGCCGACCTTGCCTTCCGCATAAAGCTGGCGGATGCGCGACTTCTCGTCGTTGGGCAGGCCCGAAGTCATCGGTCCGGCCGGAATGAAGACGGAGGGCAGGTGGCCGAAACTCAATGCTGCGATTACCAGACCCGGCACGATCTTGTCGCAGATGCCGAGGAAGACGGCCGCATCGAACATGTTGTGCGAGAGGCCGATGCCGGCCGCCATGGCGATCGCATCGCGCGAGAAGAGCGATAGCTCCATGCCCGGCTGGCCCTGGGTGACACCGTCGCACATGGCCGGCACACCGCCGGCGACCTGAGCGATGCCGCCTGCTTCCCTTGCCGCTTCCCGGATGATCGGCGGGAAGGTTTCATACGGCTGGTGGGCCGAGAGCATGTCGTTATAGGCGGTGATGATGCCGAGATTTGGAACGACGTCTCCCGCGAGTGCCGCCTTCTCGGCGGGGGAACAGACCGCGAAGCCATGCGCGAGATTGCCGCACGAAAGGACAGCGCGGTGAGGCCCCCTGGAACCCGTCCGTCGCACGCGGTCGAGATAGGCTTCACGAAGCGGCTTCGATCGTTCGACGATGCGGGCGGTGATCGCCTCGATGCTGGAATGGGCGGCCATGGTCTTGTCCTCTGTCGTCAATCCCGGCTTGGGAGTGGCGAAAGCCGACCGGGATTGCTCCTGTTAAAAAATGCGGGCGTTCAAGGCGCCCAGTAAATCTCGAGCGGCGATTGGGCGCGGTTGAGCACGGCGCGGATCGGCATTTCGGTTTCGTCGGAACCGGCTTTCGCCTTGTCGAGCACGTCCTTCTTGCCCTGGCCTTCGATATGAAGCGCGAGGAAGCGCGCATCCGAAAGGCTCGCGAAGGAAAAGGTTAGCCGTTCTTCTCCCGCTCCCTCCGCCTCCATGGTCAGCACGCCGCGCGGACCGGAAAGGTTAAGCGCTTGCCCCAGATTGTTGCCATGCGGGAAGAACGAGGCGGTATGGCCATCCGTTCCCATGCCGAGGATAACCACATCGAAGGGCTTTCCGATGCCCGCGGCCTTCTCTGTCGCGATCACGGCCGCCTCATCGATCGAGGAACAGTCGTAATAGAGCGGGATGAATTTCGCTGCTGCCGCCCTGTCCTTCAGGAGATGGGTTGCGACCAGAAGGTGATTGGAGCGTGGGTTGTCGGCCGGCACGAAACGTTCGTCCACCAGCGTCACCGTGACTTTGCCCCAATCGATATCGCAGGTGGAAAGCGTTTCGAAGAAACGCTTCGGCGTCGAGCCGCCGGAAACCGCGATCGAGGCGGAACCTCGTTCGCGGATTGCCGCGGCAAGACGTGCCGCGACCTCGTCCGCCAGGGCGGCGGCGAGCGTTGCGGCATCGGGAAATTCATGAAGGTTCGCAGCCATCGTCTCAACCTTCGTGCCAGGTGCGACCGTCGCGCTCGATGAGGGCGATGGCCTGGCTCGGGCCCCAGGTGCCGGCAGTATAGCCCTGCACCTGCTGGCCGGTTTCCTCCCAGCCTTTCAGGATCGGATCGACCCAGCGCCATGCGGCCTCCACTTCGTCGCGGCGCATGAACAGCGTCTGGTTGGAGCGGATCGTGTCTGTGAGCAGTCGCTCATAGGCGTCGGGATTGCGCACGCTGAAGGCTTCGGCGAAGCTCATGTCGAGCGAGACTTCGCGCAGCCGCATGCCGCCTGGGCCGGGGTCCTTGATCATCAGCGACTGCTTGACGCCTTCATCGGGCTGCAGGCGGATGATGAGCTGGTTTGCAGCGATGCGGCCGGCAGAGGAATCGAAGATATTGTGCGGGATCGGCTTAAAGGTGATGACGATCTCCGAAACGCGGTTGGCAAGCCGCTTGCCGGTGCGGATGTAGAAGGGCACGCCCGCCCAGCGCCAGTTGCCGATCTCGGCCTTGATGGCGACGAAAGTCTCGGTGTTGGAAACACCCCCTTCCAGCTCTTCCAGATAGCCCTTGACGGGGCCGCCCGCGGAAGCGCCTGCGCGATACTGGCCGCGCACGGTCATCTGCTCGACATTGGCTTCGGTAATAGGCTTCAGAGCGCGAAGGACCTTGAGCTTCTCGTCGCGCACGGCCTCGGAATACATGGAGGAGGGCACTTCCATGGCGACGAGGCAGAGAAGCTGGAGGATATGGTTCTGCACCATGTCGCGCAATGCGCCGGCCGTGTCGTAATAGCCGGCCCGGCCTTCGAGGCCGACCGCTTCGGCGACCGTGATCTGCACGTGGTCTATGTGTTCGGCATTCCAGAGCGGTTCGTAGAGGGCGTTGGCAAAGCGCAGCGCCATCAGGTTCTGCACCGTCTCCTTGCCGAGATAATGATCGATGCGGAAAATCTGCTCTTCGCGGAAGACCTTGCCGATCGTGTCGTTGAGTTCAAGCGCCGAGGCGAGGTCACGGCCGATCGGCTTTTCGACGACGATGCGGGTCGCCCTGGTAATCAGCTTGTGGTCGCGGATCTTGTCCGAGATCGCGCCGAAAATGCCGGGCGCTACAGCGAGATAAAAGACGCGAACGCGTTCCTTGCCGTCGTCGAGCAACTTTTTAAGTTCGTCCCAGCCCTGATCCGCCTTCGCGTCGACGGAGACGTAATAGAGCCGCTCGCAGAATTTCTTGGCCTCGGCCTCATCATACTCGCCCTTCTTCAGATGCTCCTTCAGGGCATCCTCGGCGAACTTGCGGTAATCCTCATGCGAAAGGTTGCTGCGGGAGGCGCCGATGATGCGGGTCGGCTCGGTGAACTGGCCCTCGACCTGACGGTGATAGAGCGCCGGCAGAAGCTTCCGCTCGGCAAGGTCGCCGGTTCCGCCGAAGACGATACAATCAAAAGGTTCGACTGGGATGATCTGGCTGCTCATCGCTGTTCTTTCATCTCGCATGGTTGGGGGCATGTTTAATCTAATCGATTTAAAATGGCTAGCCCGAAATGGCTCGGACGGATTACTAAGGCGGGTGCGTCACCAAAGCCTGTCGCGCAGCGCAAACCACGTCAAGGCAAGGAAAAGCAGCGGAGTCCGCAGGCGCTGACCACCCGGGAAGGCCGGAATGTCGAGCGCCGCGAGGTGATCGAGTTCCGTTGCCTTGCCGGCGACCATATCAGCATAGAGTTTGCCACAATAGTTTGACAGCATCACACCATGGCCGGAATAGCCGCCGATCGAGGTGACGCCCGGCATGACCTCCTTCACGAAGGGCTGGCGCGGCAGGGTGATGCCGACATTGCCGCCCCAGGCGTGGATGATTTCGACATTTTTCAATGCCGGATAGGTGGCGACGATCTGTTTGCGGATGGCATTGGCCGTGTCCTTTGGATCGCGTGAGGAATAGACCTCTCGCCCGCCGAACAGCAGGCGATTGTCGCGCGATTTGCGGAAATAGCGCACCACGAAGCGCGAATCGGCTACGGCCTCGCCGCCCGGAATAACGTCTGGGAAATCATCGAGCGGCGCTGTGGCGGCGATGAAGGAGCCGATTGGCATGATATGCGCGGCAGTGGCCGGTTCGAGGTTGCCGACATAGGCATTGGTGGCGACGAGCGCGCGATCAGTCGTCAGCACACCTGAAGGTGTCTCGATTACGATCTTGCCGTCCGGCCCATTCCGGGTGCGTCGAATGGCGGTCGCCTTCGTCATCTCATAAAGCTGCGCGCCGGCTTCCTGTGCCGCACGGGCGAGACCGACCAGCAGCTTCAGCGGATGGATATGGCCGGTACCCATATCGCGGACACCGCAATAATAGTCCTTCGTGCCGAGCCGCTCTGCGGTCTCCTGCCGGTCCATGAAGGAGATGTGCGGATAGTCGTAGCGCTCCGCTGCGATCTCGGCGTTCGCGCGATACTCCTTGTCATGCCCGGGCTTATGGGAAACGTTCATCTGCCCCGGCATATAATCCATCTCGATGCCGTGGATTTTGGCAAAGTCGAGAAGATAACGCTTGGCATCTTCCGCCATATCGAACAGCGCCTTGGAACGTTCGTAGCCCAGTTCCTTTTCCAGGTCCTCCGGCCACCAGCGCTGTCCAGTGCCCATCTGGCCGCCGTTGCGGCCCGAGGCCCCGTCGCCGAAACGATGCGCCTCGATCAGGGCGACCGAAACACCCGATTTGGCAAGGTTGCAGGCCGCCTGGAGGCCGGTATAGCCGCCGCCGACAATGGCCACATCGACGGTTTTCGACCCGTCGAGAGCCGGATAGGCCGCCCGCTCGCCAACGGTTGCCTGATACCAGGAAATTCCCGGTGCGATCGGGCTCTGCCACGAATCCAAGGCCTTGGTCCTCACACGTTGAGAAGCAGGAATTCCCGCTCCCACGGGCTGATCACCTGCATGAAGGTCTCGAATTCGCCGCGTTTGACGCCGGCATAGATGCCGATGAACTCGGGACTGAAGACTTCCGCCAGCGCCGGCTCGGATTCGAGCAGGGAGACGGCTTCGAGCAAGCCGCGGGGCAGGTCTATCGATCCTTCATTCGCGGTGTCTTCCGTCGGCGGCTCCGGTTCCACTTCGTTGAGGATGCCGAGCAGCCCGCAGCCGAGCGAGGCGGCAAGCGCGAGATAGGGATTGGCGTCCGAGCTCGGCAGCCGGTTCTCGACCCGGCGGGCCGCTGCGTCGGAGACCGGCACGCGGAAGGCCGTTGTTCGGTTGTCGTATCCCCAGGCATTATTGACAGGAGCGGACATGTCCGGCGTCAGGCGGCGGTAGGAATTCACGTAAGGCGCCATCATCGCCAGTGTTTTGGGCACATAGGTCTGCATGCCGCCGATGAAGTGGAAGAAGGCCTTCGAGGCCGAGCCATCCGGATTGGAGAAGATGTTCTTCCTGGTCTCGATGTTGACGACGGACTGGTGGATATGCATGGCCGAACCCGGCTGGCCCTGCATCGGCTTCGCCATGAAGGTGGCATAGATGCCGTGCTTCATCGCCGCCTCGCGGATGGTGCGCTTGAACAGGAAGACCTGGTCCGCAAGCTCGACCGGATCGCCATGCCGCAGGTTTATCTCGAGCTGCGCCGGGCCTTCCTCATGAATGAGAGTGTCGATCTCCAGCCCCTGCTTTTCGGAGAAATGATAGATGTCGTCGATCAGTTCGTCGAATTCGTTGATGCCGGCGATCGAATAGCCCTGGCCGCCGAGGATGGAGCGCCCGGACCTGCCCTTCGGCGGATGCAGCGGATAGTCAGGGTCGTCGTTCTTGGCGACGAGGTAGAATTCGATTTCCGGCGCCACGACGGGTTTCCAGCCGCGCTCGTTGTAGAGCCTGACGACGTTCTTCAAAACGTTGCGCGGCGTGTAGGAGACGGCCTTGCCATTCGTATCAATGATATCGCAGATCACCTGCGCCGTCGGGTCGGTTTCCCAGGGTACAACCGAGAGGGTGGAAAGATCCGGCATCAGTTTGAGATCGCTATCGCGAGGCTCGTAGCGGAAAGTGTCGGTTTCCTCCGGATATTCACCTGAGATCGTATGCCGGTAGAGGGCGGACGGCAGTGCCAGCGACGTGTTGGAGGTGAACTTGGAGGACGGCATCATCTTGCCGCGCGGAACGCCCGCAAGATCGGGCGTGATGCATTCCACGTCCTCGATCCCGCGCGCCCGCAGCCACGCAGTAGCCTCCCGCCAGCCCGACACGCCTCGAAGCGAAGTGAGTGTCGGTTGGGACGTGGCTGCTTTCAGCACCTTGCCTGTTTCGGGAGCGGGATTGGATTTCTTGCGCGGCATGAGACACCGGTAGGGTTGATCGGAGTTCCCATCATAACCACGGATTGGCGATTGGCGAGGGGGCGGCATTGACTTTGAATAAAGGATCGCAAAGAGCGGAGCGGAAGAAGTCAAGGAGCGGCGGGTGGTGCGGAAATTCGATGTGGTGATCCTGGGCGCAGGCGCGGCGGGAATGATGTGCGCGATCCGTGCAGGCAGACGAAGCCGTTCCGTACTTCTGCTCGATCATGCCAGGGCACCGGGCGAGAAGATTCGTATTTCCGGCGGCGGCCGCTGCAACTTCACCAATATCCACGCGAGCGCGCGGAACTTTCTCTCCGCCAATCCACACTTCGCCAAGTCTGCCCTTGCGCGTTTTACACCGCGCGATTTTCTCGACATGATGGAAGCGAACAAGATCGCCTGGCACGAGAAAACGCTCGGTCAGCTTTTCTGCGATGAGAGCGCCAAAGATATCATCCGCATGCTGCTTTCCGAGATGAAGGCGGCAAACGTCGTTCTCGAACTGCAGAAGCAGATTACGGCGGTGGAGAAAACACCGGACGGCTTTCGCATCGCCACGCCCGATGGGGTGATCGAAGCCCGATCGCTGGTGGTCGCGACCGGTGGGAGGTCCATCCCGAAAATGGGCGCCACCGGTTTTGCCTATGAGATCGCCAGGCAATTCGGCTTCAAGATCGTGGAGCCGCGTCCGGCGCTGGTACCGCTGACGCTCGACCCGAACCTTCTGGAAAAGCTCGCGCCGCTTTCCGGCATCGCCGCGCCGGCCGAGGTCCGTCACGGCAAGACGACTTTCCGCGAAGCGTTGCTCTTTACCCACCGGGGGCTGAGCGGTCCCTCGATCCTGCAGATTTCTTCCTACTGGCGCGAGGGGGACGATATTACGCTCGTTATCGAACCGGATCTCGACATCGCGGCGATCCTCAGGGCGGCCCGCAAGACAAATGGACGGCAAGCGGCGCAGACTGTGCTTGCCGAGACGCTGCCGAAGCGCCTGGCGCAGTTTTTCGCTGAAAGTCGCGGTCTGCAGAATACCCATCTCGCAGATCTTTCCGACAAGGCGATCGATGGGCTTGCCACCTCTATCCAGAGCTGGACGATCCGGCCTGCCGGCTCGGAGGGTTACCGCACGGCAGAGGTCACACTGGGCGGCATAGATACGTTCGAACTGGATTCAAAGACCATGCAGGCGAAGGCGGTGCCGGGGCTTTATTTCATCGGCGAGTGCGTCGACGTGACGGGTTGGCTCGGCGGCTACAATTTCCAATGGGCCTGGGCCTCGGGCCATGTTTGTGGGGAGGCTTTGTAGTATCGCGCGATTCAGCACTTCTTAATGTGCCTTCGCCATCCTGCCTTAATGCCAGCTAAATTCTGCGATTTAGTATTGGCATGCGCTGCCTGTCGGCTCGCCGCAGGACGCCAAGAGCAACAGTGTTTTGGGGTTCAATACCTATGCAGAAAACCCGCCGTGCCCGCGCAATTGCCATCGCTCTGGTCCAGGACGACGCAAGGATGAAGCGGTTCAGGCTTTTGGCAATCGCGATCGGCGCCACCGCAGCGCTTCTGTCGGTTGCGGCGCTTTTCCATTAAGGCGCCTTCTGCTTCGATCCGATCGAATGCAGCCCTGCAAGGCAAATATCATATCGCCGCCTGATACAGGTCTGCTTGAGGCAGCACGTAGAAGTTACATTCAAATTCAGTAAATCTTTACGTATATCCTCAATATTAAAACGATTAGCTGGTCATATTGGGGAAGACTAGTCATGCCGAGATTACTGCCGCCGTCCGTCGTGTCGCGGATCGTATTCCTCTGTCTGTTTATGATCTTCATCGCGGTGATGGCAGTGGGCGGACTTGCCTATGCCTATCTGCGCAGTGACATCATGGAGACGGCAAGGGCCGACGCCCGCAACGCCATGCGCACCATGAGCCTGTTCTACGATCTGGAACTGCCGGGTTCGGTGAGTGAAATCAAGAACGGGGCTCTGGTTCGCATCACCCAAGGTGAGGGTACTCTGAACGATCATGGGATGGTCGACCGTACCGCGAGCGCAATCGGAGGCGTTGCGACCGTTTTCGAAAAGCGCGGTAGCGACTATGTCCGCGTCTCCACCAATGTGAAGACCGAGAAGGGCGAACGTGCGGTCGGCACGAAGCTCGCCGCCGATCACCCGGCGCAGCCCATCCTGGCGCGCGGGGAGGCCTATTTCGGGCCTGCAGTCCTGTTCGGCAGGGATTTCATGACCGGCTATTTCCCGATCACCGATGCCTCCAATGCGGTGACCGGGCTCCTTTTCATCGGCATACCGATGGAAGTCTATTTCGAACATATTGCTGCTTCGGGCTACGTCGTAGTCGGCACGTCGCTCGCCGCTCTGATTCTGGTCGGTCTGGTGAGCTTCTTTACCTTCAGGGTGCTGCTTCGTCCGCTCGCCGTGCTGACGGGTACGGTTCATACGCTCTCCGGGGGAAACGATACCGTCGAAATCCCGTATATCGAGCGACAAAATGAATTCGGCAATATTGCTCGCGCGCTGGAGATATTCCGGGACAATGCGCGGGAGAAGCTGCAGATCGAAAGCCGTAGTGCGCAGGAGCGCGCCGAGGCGGAGGCCGAACGCAATAGCAACGACATGGAAAAGCGGCGTGTCGACCGGCAGATCGACGTCGCCGTGAATGAGTTGGGTGCCGCGCTCGCGCGGTTGTCGCAGGGTGACCTTTCCAGCACCATCGAGACGGAATTCTCCGGTCGGCTGGAACAACTGCGGACCGATTTCAACGGCTCCATCGTCCGGCTGCGCGATACTCTTTCCCATATTCGGGAAAGCACGCTCGCCATACAGAAGAGCAGCGCCGATCTCAGCCATTCGTCGTCGGAACTGGCCCGCCGCACCGAGACCCAGGCTGCCTCGTTGGAAGAGACGGCTGCCGCTGTGGAGGAGATTACGGCAACGGTCCGGTCCTCCGCCGAGCGGGCGCACGAAGCCAACAATGCGGTCGTACTGACGAGGAAGAGCGCCGACAGTTCCGGGACGGTCGTCAGCAATGCCATAGACGCAATGGGTCGGATCGAGGAAGCCTCGCAGAAGATCGAGCGCATCATAGAGGTTATCGACGACATCGCCTTCCAGACCAACCTGCTTGCTCTCAATGCCGGTATCGAGGCAGCACGCGCCGGTGAGGCCGGCAAAGGCTTCGCCGTCGTGGCGCAGGAAGTGCGGGAGCTGGCGCAGCGCTCCGCCGGTGCGGCCAAGGAGATCAAGGAACTCATCAGCCAGTCGAGTGCCGAGGTCGGTTCCGGTGCTTCGCTCGTCCAGCAGGCCGGTGAGGTACTCGCGTCGATCAGCCAGCAGATCACCGGTATCAGCCAGCATGTGGAAATGATCGCCACCGCCAGCCAGGACCAGTCGGCGGCACTGCAGGACATCAATAACTCGGTCAACCGCATGGACCAGATGACTCAGCAGAACGGCGCCATGGTCGGCGAAACCAGTGAGGCGAGCCGATGCCTGGCGGATGAGGCGGATGCGCTGCTTCAGCTTGTGCAGCAGTTCCGTATCGACGAAGAAAGGTCGGCGCACCCGCAGGCCTCTCGCGTGGCCTGAGGACCGTCAACAGGATCGGAAGGAGCGGCAGCGATGCCGCTCCTTGCCGTTCTTCGTCCGCCGAGGAGTAGGATTGGACCGGTGAGCCAGCGCGGCAACGGTTCGCTAAACTGCTCATAAAAGCGATCTTCTGCCTGGCGGCAGTAGATCTCGCCCCTTGCACGGAATTGCCTGGCAAGATGGATAGCGACGACATTCTCATACATCGGAAATCTCCGTTCGAAAAAAGCCGTCTCCTTTCCTATAGATAAAAATATGCTTCTTGTACGGAATAAATCCGGCTATGTTTTTCACCCATGAAAAACATCAATTGGGATGCCTACGAGCTCTTCATGCAGGTGGCGCGCCATGGCGGGCTCTCCGGTGGCGCCGTCGCCACGGGATTGAGCCCCGCCACGATCGGCCGCCGCATGCTTGATCTTGAAGAGGCGATCGGTCGCCCGCTCTTCCTTCGCAGCCGCACGGGCTATCGGCTCACCGCCGAGGGTTCGGCCTTGTTTGCCCAGATTCTGGAAATGGAGGGGGCGGCTCGCCGCATTGAAAGCTGGAAGCGCGAAGGCACCGGTTCGCCGCTCGTAAGGGTCGCCTGCGGCACGTGGCTCGCCTGGATGTTCGCCCGGAACTTCTCGGCTGTCCGCACGGAGCAGGATCGTTTCCGCCTGGATTTCTATATCGCCGAGCGGCGTGCGAGCCTCGCGCATCGGGAAAGCGATATCGGTATCAGGGCCTTCGAACCCCAGGAGCCCAACCTGGCGGCAATCAAGCTGGGTGAAGTCGCCTATGCTGCTTATCGCGCCCGCAGCGCCCATCCGTCCATTGCAGACCGATGGCTCGCGGTTTCGGAGGAGGATGCCATTTCCGCCTACCTGCGCTGGCCGCATGAGAACCGGGCGGATCAGGTGGCCGTCACCGTCAACCGGCCCCGTTCGCTACGCGATCTTGCGCTCGCAGGCGCCGGCACGGCAGTATTGCCGTGCTTCGTAGGTGATCAGGACATGCGGCTGGAGCGCGTCGGCGAGGAGATCGCCGGCCTCCGCCATAGTCAGTGGACCGTAATGAACAACGACGATCGCCACCGCCGGGAAATCCGCACGGTGGTCGATCGCATGGTGAAGTTCATCAAGGGCCATGCCGAGCTCTTTGCCGGGCGCAGGCCTTAATTTACCGTGCGGTTGGTGACGATGACGGGGATCATCAGGTCGCCCCAGTGGCCGTCGCCGCCGTGATGCCGGGCGGAGCGGACGAGCTCAACCGAGACGCCGGCTTCGACTGCCTTCATGACAGCGTGGTTGAGGCGATGCAGGTCATTGGCGAGCGTTCGGATGGCTGCCTGTTGTTCGGCGGTCATGCTGCTGGCTTGTTCTTCTGCGCGTTCCTTGACGCGGGTCTGGACGTTCATGGCATTTCTCCTCTCTTTTGGTCGGGGTTTTTGAATGGAATTTCCGTCCTCTCCGCCCCCCGCTTCCGGGAGGAAAGCGGGGGGCGAGCGGGAGGGAACGCTATTACTCCGCGGCCGGGCGGAACTGGTCGTGCTCGGTCGATTCCTTCATGGCGGTCGTCGACGACTGGCCGCCGGTAATGGCGAGCGAGACCGCATCGAAGTAACCGGTGCCGACTTCGCGCTGGTGCTTGGTCGCCGTGTAGCCGTTGGCCTCGGCGGCGAATTCCGCTTCCTGCAGTTCCGAATAGGCGGCCATCTGCCGGTCCTTGTAACCGCGGGCCAATTCGAACATGCCGTAGTTCAACTGATGGAAGCCCGCGAGCGTGATGAACTGGAACTTGTAGCCCATCGCGCCGAGTTCCCGCTGGAACTTGGCGATCGTCGCATCGTCCAGGTTCTTCTTCCAGTTGAACGAGGGCGAGCAGTTGTAGGCGAGCTTCTTGCCCGGGTGAGCCTTGTGCACGCCTTCGGCGAATTTCCGCGCCTGCTCGAGGTCCGGCTTCGAGGTTTCGCACCAAATGAGATCGCAATAGGGGGCGTAGGCGACGGCGCGGGCAATGCAGGGTTCGAGCCCGTTCTTGACCTGGTAGAAGCCTTCGACCGTGCGGCCGGCATCGTAGTCGACGAAGGGGCGGTCGCGCTCGTCAATGTCGGAGGTCAGAAGCTTTGCCGCTTCCGCATCCGTACGGGCGATGACCAGCGTCGGAACACCCATGACGTCGGCGGCTAGCCGCGCGGCCGTCAGGTTGCGGATATGCGCAGCGGTGGGGATCAGCACCTTGCCGCCGAGATGGCCGCACTTCTTCTCCGAGGCTAATTGGTCTTCGTAGTGGACGCCTGCGGCGCCCGCTTCGATGAAGGCTTTCATGATCTCGAAGGCGTTGAGCGGCCCGCCGAAGCCTGCTTCCGCATCCGCAACGATCGGTGCGAACCAGGTTTCGACCGACAGGCCCTTGCCTTCCGCTGTCTCGATCTGGTCGGCGCGCTGCAGCGTCCGGTTGATGCGCTTGGCAAGCTCAGGCGCGGCATTGGCCGGATAGAGCGACTGGTCCGGATACATGGCGGAAGCCGTGTTGGCGTCTGCTGCGACCTGCCAGCCCGAGAGGTAGATCGCCTTCAGGCCGGCACGCACCATCTGCATGGCCTGGTTGCCCGAGAGCGCGCCCAGCGCGTTGACGAAGTTTTCCTCGTTGATGAGCTTCCAGAGCCGGTTCGCACCCATTTCAGCCAGCGAATATCGGATATCGACCGATCCGCGCAGTCGCTTGACCTCTTCGGCGCCATAGGGTCGCTCAATACCGTCGAAACGGCCTTTGGATGCCCCTGGAACCAGCGTGTAAAAATCTGTCATTTCTTTCTCCCATGTGAAACCGGCGACGGAGCCAATCTGATTTTGATGTGACTGAATTTACAGAGAAGAATGCTGCACTGCCAGAAAATAAGCGAAATATGGACTGGGAAAGAAGTTAGGATGTCTTGCCTTTCACAAAGACTTCGGTGAAAATGTCAAAATTGTAAAATCGGGTGACGACTCGAATTTGTAAAAATGGTGACAAATGGCCGAGCGGAAGATTTTTGCAGGCCCGCGCGTGCGGCGGGTGCGACTGGGTCTCGGGCTGACCCAGACGGCGATGGCCGAGGCACTCGGCATCTCGCCTTCCTACCTGAACCTGATCGAGCGCAACCAGCGGCCGCTGACCGTCCAGCTCCTCTTGAAGCTCGCCTCTGTCTACAAGGTCGACCTCGATGCGCTGCAGGGTGAGGGCGGCGGCCTGGCGAGCCAGCTTCGCGAAGTGTTCGCCGATCCGCTGCTGGCTGGCGAAATCCCCGGCGATCAGGAAATCATCGAGGTCGCCGAGGCTGCGCCGAATGCGGCGCTTGGCATGATGAAGCTCTACCGCGCCTATCGCGAACAGGCGGCCCGGCTTTCCGACCTTTCCGATCTTCTGGCGCGGGAAGGGCATGAAACCTCGATTGCCGGCACGCGCCTGCCGATCGACGAGGTGCGGGAGACCCTGGAGCGGCGGCCGAATTTCTTCGCGCGCATCGAGGATGCTGCGGAGGCTTTCGCGGCGAGACTTGGAACGGGTGACGAACTGCCCGGCGCCCTGAAGGCCTGGCTGAAGAGCGAGCATGGCATCGTCGTGCGCACGCTTCCCGTCCATGCCATGCCGAATCTGCGCCGCCGCTACGACCGCCATTCGATGCGGCTGTTCCTTTCGGAGCGGCTGTCGCCCTTCGATCGCACCCGGGAACTGGCCATGGAGGCGGCGCTTCTGGCGCTGGGGCAGGAGATCGCGGCGGAGCTCGACGAACTCTCCTTCTCCACCAACGAGGCGCGGCGCATCGGCCGTTTTGAACTTGCCCGCTATGCCGCCCATGCACTGATGATGCCCTATGGCGCGTTTCTCGCGGCAGCCCACCGTGCCCGCTATGACCTTGAGGTGCTGCGTTCGCGCTTCGAGGTTTCCTTTGAGCAGGCCGCCAACCGGTTGACCACGTTGGTCCGCATGGATGCCGGTGGAATACCGTTCTTCCTGCTCGAACTCGATCATGCGGGCAATGTGATCCGGCGGGCCGGCGCGCAAGGATTTCCGCAGGCCCGTTTCGGCGGTCTCTGTCCGAAGCTCGGCATTCATTCCGCTTTTGCTCAGCCGGGCCAGATTCTTGCCGATCGCGTCGAAATGCCCGACGGGAGTGCGTTTCTGACACTCTCGCGCACGCTCGAAGGGCCGCAGGCGGGGTTCGGTGAGCGCATCCGCCGCACCGCGGTCCTGCTCGGTTGTGATCTTTCGAGCGCAGGTGACACCGTTTATGGCGAGGCGCTTTCCGGAGCGACCGGTACTGTACTTGCCGGCACGGCCTGCCGTCTTTGCGAGCGGCAGGGCTGTCTTTCGCGCGCCGAGCCGCCGGTCACTCGACCGCTCGGACTTGACGAAATGGTAACCGGCTTGAGTGCCTTTGATTTCCAGTGACCTTTTCGGCACTGCACATTCCCCCTTGTGGGGAGAAAAATTCCTTTCTACTCTCGCAAAAACGATAAGGGAATTTGCGCACGGCTCCATAACCGCGCGGAAAAACTGGAACTGGAGAGATCATGAAAAACCGTTTGCTCAGCCTCGCCGCAGCCCTGGCCGCGTCGGCATTTTCCGCGAATGCTGTCATGGCGCAGGAGCGGGAAGTCCATGTCTACAACTGGTCCGATTACATCGATGAATCGATCTTGGAGGACTTCACCAAGGAGACGGGCATCAAGGTCGTATATGACGTCTTTGACAGCAACGATCTTGTCGAAACCAAACTGCTGGCCGGCGGTTCGGGTTACGACGTCGTCGTTCCGACAGCTCCCTTCCTCGCACGTCAGATCCAGGCCGGCGTCTTCCAGAAACTTGACAAATCCAAGCTGCCGAACCTTTCGAATATGTGGCCGCAGGTCACGGAACGTCTCGCCAAATACGACCCCGGCAATGAATATGCCGTCAACTACATGTGGGGCACCACTGGCATCGGCTACAATGTAGACAAGGTTAAGGCCGCCCTTGGCGACGTGCCTGTCGATAGCTGGGATGTGCTGTTCAAGCCGGAGAATGCCGAGAAGCTGAAATCCTGCGGCATCAACATCCTCGACGCTTCCGACGAAACCTTTGCGATCGCGCTCAATTATCTCGGCAAGAACCCTGACAGCAAGGAGACGGCCGATCTGGAAGCGGGTGGCGAGGTCTATAAGAAAATTCGGCCCAACGTAAGGTCGTTCAACGCTTCAGCCTATATTGATGAACTCGCCAATGGCGACATTTGCGTCACGATCGGCTGGTCGGGCGATATCCTCCAGGCGAAGAGCCGCGCCGAGGAAGCCAAGAATGGCGTCAATGTCGAATATGTCATTCCGAAGGAAGGCACCTATATGTGGTTCGACAACCTCGCGATCCCCGCGGATGCGAAGAACGTCGAAGAGGCGCATGCCTTCATCAATTATCTGATGAAGCCGGAAATCATCGCCAAGGCCTCGAACTACGTGCAGTATGCCAACGGCAATCTTGCTTCCCAGAAATTTATCGACAAGGAAGTGCTCGAAAACCCGTCCGTCTATCCGCCGGAAGACGTCGTTTCGAAACTTTTCACCATCTCGCCTTACGGGCCTAAAGAGCAGCGCGTGCTGAACCGGGTCTGGACGCAGATCAAGACCGGTAGCTGAACAAAGGCGGGGCAGGCGGAAACGTCTGCCCCGAATGCTTTCAGGCTGTGATGGGGCGAAATGGGGCAAGGCATGGCGAAATCTCTTGGACCGGTAAAGCGCAAATTCTCTCCCTGGACCGATCCCTCGGCCGTTCCTTTCATCCGTTTCGAGAATATCACCAAGCGCTACGGTGATTTCACTGCCGTCGACAATCTGACCCTGGATATCTACGAGCGGGAATTCTTCTCGCTGCTAGGCCCTTCCGGTTGCGGCAAGACGACGCTGATGCGCATGCTGGCCGGCTTCGAGGAACCGACGGAGGGCCGCATCCTGCTGCAGGGCAAGGATATTTCCGGCGTGCCGCCCTATCGCCGGCCCACCAACATGATGTTCCAGAGCTACGCGCTCTTCCCGCACATGACGGTTGAGAAAAACATAGCCTTCGGCCTCGAACAGGATGGTCTCTCGAAAGTGGAGATCGCCACGCGCGTCGAGGAAATGCTGAAGCTCGTCAAGCTGGAGCCCTTCGCCAGGCGCAAGCCGGCGCAGCTTTCGGGTGGCCAGCGTCAGCGCGTCGCGCTCGCCCGTTCGCTGGCCAAGCGTCCGAAAGTGCTGCTGCTCGACGAACCGCTCGGCGCGCTCGACAGGAAGCTGCGCGAAGAGACGCAGTTCGAGCTGATGGACATCCAGACGAATCTCGGCCTCACCTTCCTGATCGTCACCCATGACCAGGAGGAGGCGATGACCGTGTCCGACCGCATCGCGGTGATGGACAAGGGCGTCATCATGCAGGTGGCGACGCCGGCGGAAATTTACGAGGCGCCGAACAGCCGTTACGTCGCGGATTTCATCGGCGACATCAACCTTTTCGAAGGCACCGTCTCATCGACCGAAAGCGCGCTTGGCGCGCCGGGGGCCGTGCGGATCGATTGCGATGGCATCACGGTGGCCGTCGAACAGGAATGCCAGGCGGTGAAGGGCGACAGGGTGACCTTCGCGATCCGGCCGGAAAAGGTGCGTATCTCGCCTGACCAGCCGTCCGATACCTTCGTCAACGCCGTCTACGGCGAAGTCTGGGACATCGGCTATCTCGGGGATTTTTCCGTCTTTCTGGTCAAGCTTGCCGACGATCGCATCGTCCGCGCCGCCCAGGCCAACGTCTCGCGCCTTGTCGACCGGCCGATAACCTTCGGCGACATGGTGTGGCTCACCTGGCCGCTCGATGCCGGCCTTGTTCTGACACGCTGAGCGGGAGAGAACGGATATGGCGAGCGTTTCCGAAACCCATGCCGCCAACAAGCCTGGCCCCGCCCGCTGGCTTGTGGTCTTGGTGCCCTATCTCTGGCTGTTGCTCTTCTTCGTGGCGCCCTTTTTGATCATCTTGAAGATCTCGCTGTCGGATACGGCGATCGCCATGCCGCCCTATGTGCCGGTCTTCCAGGGAGCGATCGGGGATTTTATCTCCAGGCTGGATTTCGAGAATTATCTTTTTCTGACGGAGGACCCGCTCTACATCAGGTCCTACCTGTCGTCGCTCAGGATCGCGCTGATCTCCACCCTCCTGCTGCTGCTGATCGGTTATCCCATGGCGCTTGCCATGGCCCGCGCGCCTTCGATGCTCAGGCCGACCCTGGTGATGCTCGTCATCCTGCCCTTCTGGACCTCGTTCCTGATCCGGGTCTATGCCTGGATCGGCATCCTGAAGCCGGACGGCCTTCTGACGTTGCTCTTTCAGACGATCGGCCTCATGGGACCGAACGAGCAGGTGCAGATATTCCGCACCGATATCGCCGTCTTCATCGGTATCGTCTATTCCTATCTGCCCTTCATGGTCCTGCCGCTCTATTCGGCGCTGGAGAAAATGGACAATACGCTGCTGGAAGCCGCGAGCGATCTCGGCTGCACGCCGCTGAAGGCATTCTGGAAGATCACGTTCCCGCTGTCGCTGCCGGGTGTCGTCGCCGGCTCGCTGATCTGCTTCATTCCGATTACCGGCGAATTCGTCATTCCGGATCTTTTGGGCGGCGCCGATACGCTGATGATCGGCAAGACGCTCTGGACGGAGTTTTTCGGCAACCGCGACTGGCCGCTCGCATCGGCCGTGGCGGTAATCCTCCTGATCCTGCTGGTCGTGCCGATCGCGATCTTCCAGAACCAGCAGAAGAAGGTGGCCTGAAATGAAATCGTCTCGTTTCGACGCCACGGTCCTGACGCTGGGTTTCGCTTTCCTCTATATCCCGATCATCATCCTGGTGATCTATTCCTTCAATGCTTCCCGTCTGGTGACGGTCTGGGGCGGCTTTTCGTTTCAATGGTACCGCACGATGTGGTCGAACCAGGGCCTGATGGACGCCGCCTGGATTACGGCACGGGTCGGTGTCCTTAGTGCCACGATCGGTACCGTTCTCGGCACGCTTGCGGCTCTTTCGCTCGTGCGTTTTTCCCGCTTTCCGGGCCGGATGCTGTTTTCGGGCATGATCTATGCGCCGCTCGTCATGCCGGAGGTCATCACCGGCCTGTCCTTGCTGCTGTTGTTCGTAGCGGTTGGGATCGACCGCGGCTTCTGGACGGTCGTCATCGCGCACACGACGTTCACCATGTGTTATGTGGCGATCGTCGTGCAGTCACGCCTCATGACCTTCGACCGCAGCCTGGAGGAGGCGGCCCTCGATCTCGGCTGCCCGCCGGTCAAGACCTTCTTCAGGATCACTCTGCCGTTGATCATGCCGGCGGTGATCGCCGGCTGGATGCTTGCTTTCACGCTGTCGCTTGATGATCTGGTGATCGCGAGTTTCACGACCGGCCCCGGCGCGACGACCCTGCCGATCAAGATCTATTCCCAGGTGAGGTTGGGCGTGACGCCGGAAATCAACGCCATCTGCACCATTCTCATCGGCTTGGTCACGCTCGGCGTCATCGCCGCGTCGATCAGCACAAAACGGGCTGAGCTTCGCCGCATCCGTGACGAGCATGTCGCGCTGCGCGGGGCGACCTGATGGGGCAAGTGCAGCAGGACCGTTATTGAGCGGGCTTGGCTGGAGTTTGCGAAATCGCCCAGATGACCGGGTTCGGCCAGGACCCGCCGATGAAGACGATGAACGGCGTGACGTTCGGGGTCGAGGTCGTTGGCTTAATGCTGGCGGAGAGCGCCAGACTGTTGCTGGCATAGGGAATAACGCCGGAAAGTGAGAGCGTTTCTCCGCCGCTAATGACTTTGCCGTCCAGAATATCGGCCGAACCGCCTTCAAGATTGGCCGATATGTCGATGCTGTCGAACTCGAAGTTGCCGCTGCCGGCCTCGCTGAGAGGGAAGTAAGTTTTCTGCGTCGCAAGCCGCCGGACGCCCGCGAGGTTCACGCCTGGCAGGAAACCACGTTCCGTGCGCAAGCGGATGCTTCCCTTTCCGTCCCGCCACGCCGTGGCAGTCAGCGGCTGGTCGGTATCAAGCGACAGGTCCAGCGATCCGCGCGCGATGGGGAGTGGCCCGGCCAATCCGAGTTCGCGGACGATGTTGCCGAAGTCGGCACTCTGAACGGAAAGCCGCAAGGCGATCCCGCCGGCTCCTTCGTTCTTGATCGTGGCGATCCGGCCGGTGAGGCGCCCGGTTTCGAAATCGCTGTCGGCAATGTCGATACGAGACTGGTCTGCGGTCTTCATCACGCTGATGGCAGCCTCGGAGAGCTGGAAGGGACCGAGCCTTGCCTGCTGTGCGGAAAGTCTGAGGTCGAGTTCAAGGCCACTGTGCAGATCAACGTTGCCATTGGCATCTTTCATGCCCGAGGGGGCGATCGCATCAAGAATCCCGGAAAGATCCATCCGGTCGAATGCGAGTGTGCCGGTCAGTCTCGGCAATCGGTTCGACGGAAGCAGAAGATCGAGGATGCCCGTCGCCTTCGCGTCATTGAGGCCGAGGGACAGGTTCTCGAAGCGCAGGAAATCGTCATTGGTCACCAGCCGGGCGTTGAACGAAAGGCTTTTCAACCGTTCAGCACCGGCGAGTCTTACGCTGGCCCAGTCCATGAGCGCGGGAAGATCGGGAACCGTAAAATCGGCCTCGCCGGAAAGGAAACCGTGAACGGCAAGGTTGGCAACGCCATCGAAGCGACCGTGGAATAGATCGGACCGGATTGTGCCGGATGCATTGCCGCTTTTGCCGGAGAGCAGCAGCAGGGGTTGCGTTGAACTCATGTCCAGGCTCAGCCTGCGACCGTTGAATTCCGCATCGGCTATTATCTCAAGGCGACGGGAAAGCCAGGGCCATTGCAGCGTACCATTGATGGCCGAGAAATGCGTGACGTGGCCGCTCGAAACATCGGAAATTTCCAGAATCCCGTTGGTGATGCGGACCTCGCCCATTTGGGCGTCGTCATCGGAAGCGAGTGCCTGACCATTGCCGTCCGCCTTGGCGTCCCGAACAGCACGACTGAGCAGTCCGTCATTTGCCCAATCAAGTCGCCCGCTCGCATCCCGTAAAACGTAGATTTCCGGACGGGTGAGGCGAAAATCCTGGAACTCCGGCTTGCCAATCACGGCTTCGAAAAGATCGAATGAAGCGGAAAGCCGCGACACCCGCCCGAGTACCCGCTCGCCGCTCTCCGTCGGCTTGCGGATTGTGATGTCTCGCAGCGTGATGCGCGGCTCGGGCCAGAACCGGATGTCCGGTTGCCCTTCGATCGTTACATTGTGGCCTGTCCATTGGGCAACCGCCCGCTCCATGCCCTCCCGCACGGCGGTCGAGGAGATGAGGAATGGCGCGACGACCTGAAAAAGCGCAAAAAGGCTCAATACGGAGAGGGCGGTCATCAGCAAGCGTCGCCACCGCCGGCCAAGCGGGCGGCGCAAGTTTTTCAAGAGATTTCCAAACCCGTTGGTGTGCATGGTTCAGGCGAATATAGGAAATGACGACCCTGCGCAAATCCGCGCCACGTCCTGCTGCTGTCCTCTTTATCATGCGGTGCAACATGCTATACAGGCCGACGCTTGGGCTTCGCGCTCGCAGTACACGGATGGGAGGAGGATTGGGAATGGGCAACGAACAGCCGCTATGGAGCCCCTCGAAGGAAGCGCAGCAGAAGACGCCGCTTTTTCACTTCATGGAATGGTGTGCGGAGCGCTATGGAAAGAGCTTTCCGGATTACGATTCTTTTTACACGTGGTCGATCATGGAGCGCGGCGATTTCTGGTCGGCGGTCTGGGAATTCTGCGGGGTCAGAGGCGAGCGGGGGGCTCGCGCGCTGATCAACGGTGAGGACATGCTCGCCGCCCGGTTCTTCCCCGATGCGAGGTTGAACTTCGCCGAGAACCTTCTGACCGGAACCGGCGCGGGTGACGCGCTGATCTTCCGCGGTGAGGACAAAGTGAGCTACCGCTGGTCCTGGGACAGGCTGCGCGAGGAAGTTTCCCGCCTGCAGCAGGCTTTCAGGGCGCTCGGCATAGAAAAGGGCGATCGTGTCGCCGCCATGATGCCCAACATGCCGGAGACGATCGCATGCATGCTCGCCACCGCCTCGATCGGCGCGATCTGGTCCTCCTGTTCGCCCGATTTCGGCGAGCAGGGCGTGCTCGACCGTTTCGGCCAGATCGGTCCGAAGCTCTTCATCACCTGCGATGCCTACTGGTACAACGGCAAGCTCCAGGATGTCGCCGCCAAGGTGAAGGCGGTTTCCGTGGTCCTGAAGGCACCGGTCCTCGTCGTGCCCTATGCCGGCGATGCGCCGGCGCTGGCCGCCTCGCTTGCCGATGGCCGGACGCTTGCGGATTTCGCGGCGCCCTTCGAGGAGAAGGCGATCGAATTCGAGCCGCTGCCCTTCTCGCATCCACTTTACATCCTCTTTTCGTCTGGCACGACGGGGGTGCCGAAATGCATCGTCCATTCGGCCGGCGGCACGCTCCTGCAGCACCTGAAGGAACATCGCTTCCATTGCAGTATAGAGCCCGGCGAAAAGCTCTTCTATTTCACCACCTGCGGCTGGATGATGTGGAACTGGCTGGTCTCCGGCCTTGCGGTCGGCGCCACGCTCTGCCTGTTTGATGGCTCGCCTTTCGCACCGGACGGCAATGTGCTGTTCGACTATGCGCAGGACGAGCGGTTTGCGGTGTTCGGCACATCGGCAAAGTATATCGATGCCGTTCGCAAGGGCGGTATCGTGCCGAAAGAGAGCCATGACCTTTCGGCGCTTCGGCTGATGACGTCGACGGGTTCGCCGCTCTCGCCGGAAGGCTTTTCCTTTGTTTACGAAGGCATCAAGAGCGATGTGCATCTCGCCTCGATCTCGGGGGGGACCGATATCGTTTCCTGTTTCGTGCTCGGCAACCCGCTGAAGCCCGTCTGGCGCGGCGAGATCCAGGGGCCTGGTCTCGGTCTGGCCGTCGATGTCTGGAACGACGATGGCAAACCGATACGGGGAGAGAAGGGCGAGCTCGTCTGCACCAAGGCCTTCCCTTCCATGCCGGTCATGTTCTGGAACGACCCGGACGGAGAGAAATACCGCGCCGCCTATTTCGAGCGTTTCGACAACGTCTGGTGCCACGGCGATTTCGCCGAGTGGACCGAGCATGGCGGCATCGTCATCCATGGCCGCTCGGACGCGACGCTCAATCCCGGCGGCGTGCGCATCGGCACAGCCGAGATCTACAATCAGGTGGAGCAGATGGAAGAGGTCGCGGAAGCGATCTGCATCGGCCAGGATTGGGATGATGATGTGCGCGTCATTCTCTTCGTCCGCCTTGCCCGTGACCACATGCTCGACGATGATCTCGTCAAGGCGATCAAGAACCGCATCCGCACCGGCGCCTCGCCCCGCCATGTGCCGGCCAAGATCATCCAGGTCACCGATATTCCGCGCACCAAGTCGGGCAAGATCGTCGAACTGGCGGTCCGCGACGTGGTGCATGGCCGGCCGGTCAAGAACAAGGAAGCTCTCGCCAACCCGGAAGCGCTCGACCTGTTCGCCGGCCTTGCCGAATTGAAGAACTGAATGCGGGCATCAAGGTGTGTCAGGATGATGCATCCCGGAGGGAAATTCCCAAAAATGGGCGCCGTTAACCTCCCGTTAAGCCGCATTGATCAAAAGTGGCGCAACATGGACTCATCCGGTGTATGGAAGGCGCGTAGCCGCGAGCTTTCATAGACATGATGTCTCCACCGACCCTCGTTGGACAGCATTTAACTTTAAAGGCAGCTTTGGCTGCCTTTCTTTTGAAATGATCTGCACTTTTAGATTGCTGTCACGACTTAATGCAATTTGTCCAGGGATCGCGAAACCAGCACTACGGGAATGAGTCCGGCCAGGACGATGATGATTGAGGCGACGGATGAATCTTCGATCCTCGCTCGCGAAGCGTCTTCGTAGACGAGGGTCGCAAGTGTGTTGAAGTTGAACGGGCGAAGCAGGATCGTCGCGGACAGTTCCTTCATAGTTTCAATGAAGACGAAGAGTGCAGCGGTCAGCAGTGCGGGGCGCATGTTGGGTAGAAGCACTGACCAAAGCGTCTGGCGGCGGTTCCGACCGAGCGCACGAGCCGCCATATCGAGATGCGGCGAAAGTTTCTGAAAGCCGGCATCGAGATTGCCCTCCGCCATGGTCATGAACCGTACCGTGCAGGCATAGACGATCGCAAATCCGGTGCCCGAAAGCAGAAGTCCGGTCGAAATTCCAAAGCTGGTCCGCAGGAGGCCGTCGACGGCATTGTCGAAGCCGGCAAGCGGAATGAGAACGCCGATGGCCAGCACCGTACCCGGAACTCCGTAGCCGAGAGAAGCAGCCCGTCCGGCAAAGCCCGTCAAAGCGGATCGTTCGCTGCGGGCAGCATAGGAGAGGATGAAGCCAAGGCAGACCGCACAGAGAGCCGCCGCCGCCGAGACGGCGACGCTGTTCCAGAATGCATTGATGAGCCGCGGATCGGCAAAGTCCTCGATGCGTGCCACTGCAAAGCGGCCCATGACCAGGAACGGGATGAGGAAGCCGATCGCCACAGGCAGGGCGCAGAAGGCGGTCGCGAGCCAGGCCCTTGTTCGGGGAAGCTGCGGCCGGGTGACACCACTGGCAGGCGCGGTCGTCCTGTTGCCTGCAAAACGTTGCTGGCGGCGGGCGGTGCGCTCGATGAGGATCACCACAGCGACGAAGAGCAGCAGGATGGCGGCGATCTGCGCTGCGCCGGAAAGACTGCCGCGGTTGAGCCAGGTATCATAGATCGCAAAGGTCAGCGTATTGACGCCGAGGAATTCCACCGCGCCGATATCGTTCAGCGTCTCCATCATCACCAGCGTCAGGCCGATCATGATCGCCGGCCGTGCCATCGGTATCTGCACCTTGAGGAATACGCGAAGCGGTCCGGCACCGAGCGTGCGCGCGACATCGGCGGCCGCGCGTCCTTGCATCATGAACATCGATCGGCAGGCGAGATAGACATAGGGGTAAAGCACGGAAGAAAGCACGAGCACCGCTCCGCCGAGCGAGCGGATATCCGGAAACCAATAGTCGCGGGCTGTCCGGTAACCAAAGATTTGCCGGTACCAGGTCTGCATGGGCCCTGTGAAATCCAGGAATTCTCCGAAAGCGTAGGCGGCGAGATAGGAAGGGATCGCAAGCGGCAGCACCAGGGCGGCGGAGAGCAGCCGGCGACCGGGAAACTCGAAGCTCGTCACCAGCCAGGCTGTAAGAATGCCGAAAATGGCGGTCACCATTCCGGTGAAGAACAGCAGCCGGATAGTCCTGCCAGTGGCGCGCGGCACGACGTTGGCGATCACATGCTGCCAAGTGTCGTCGCCGCCCGATGCGGCAATCCAGATGATGGCCAGGATCGGCATCGCGACGATGACCGCTATCCCCATCGCGATCAAGGACAACGATCGGCGTGGCTGACGCGCTTTTGGCGCCACGACGGGAGATACTGAAACCTGCAAACTCCACTCCTCTTTATAGGAGGAGTGCTAAAGCGCGCCGGCTCAGTTCGCAAGCACCCTTGGCGAGGGGAAGCTGATTTCCACCAGCGTGCCCTCGTTCGGCGCGGAGGTGATCGCAAAGGCGGCCCGGTTCGCATCCACCATCGCCTTGGTGAGCGGCAGGCCAAGCCCGGTGCCGTCGCCACGCCTGCGGGAACTGCCTGCTACCTGCCGGAACGGCTTCATGGCAAGCTCGAGTTCCGAGCGGGTCATGCCGATACCCGTGTCGCGGATGCGCAGCACCACGTTGCCGTTCGGCTCGTAGGCCGTCGAGACGACGATCTGCCCGCCCGAAGGCGTGAAGCGGATGGCGTTCGACAGGATGTTGAGCACGATCTGCTTGATCGAGCGAAGATCGGCGACGACAGGCGGCACGGCATGCGACAGCGCGGTGCGGATGATCACCCGCTGGCTGTTTGCCTGCGGCTGCACCAACGAGACGGCTTCCGAAACAGTCTCGTTGAGGCCGACGGAGACGAAATCGAGTTCCATCTCGCCCGCTTCGATCTTGGAAATGTCGAGCAGGTCGTTGACGATGTCGAGCACATGCCGGCCCGAGCGGCCGATGTCGTTGGCATATTCGACGTAGCGCGGGTGGCCGATCGGCCCGAAGCGCTCGGTCGCCATCATGTCGGCGAAGCCGATGATCGCGTTGAGCGGCGTACGGATCTCATGGCTCACATGGGCGAGGAACTCGCTCTTGTGGGCATTCGCCGTTTCGGCGGCCCGCTTGGCGGTGCGCAACTCGTCTTCCGTGCGTTTCCACTGGGTGATGTCGCGGATGACGGCGCAGTAGCCGTTGGAGGAGGTGAGCTTGCCGATCGTCATGAAGAGCGGCAGGAATCCGCCCGATGCCTCGCGGCCGATCACCTCCCGGCCGTCGTTCAGCACGCTCGCGACGCCGTGGCCCGAAAGCCCGCTGAGGTAATCCAGAATGGCCCGCTGGCTTTCATGCGCAAAGAGCGTGACGAAGGGTTTGCCGTTGATTTCTTCGTTGTCGTAGTTGAAAAGCGCGCTCGCCGCCCTGTTCAGGGAACGGATATCGCCTTCCGCGCCGATGATCACGACACCATCGGTCGCCGTTTCCAGGATGGCGCGCAGTTCCTCCACTTCGACCTGGAGCCTTGCCAGTTGGTCGGCGGGCCGCAGGGGCCGAATCGGGATGACCTCGCTCGCTTCGCCGCTCTCGGATATTGCCGAACTTTCGGCGGAGACGGGCATCAGGGCCAGCATCAGCGCGGTTGTATCGTCAAAGCGGACGGACTGCAGGCGGGCCGTCACCGGCACGATGACGTCGTCGGCCCGCACGACGACCATGCCGCCGGCCTCCGTCGTCTTGCCTTCCAAATCCTGGCGCTGCAGGAGCGCGTCAAGGCCGCCGACTTCCACCAGTGCATCGATAGACGCATAGCCGGTGAGCCGTAGGAATTCCGGATTGCCGTGGATCAGCCGGTCGCCGCTATGTATCAGAAGCGCGACCGGCATCTGGTCGATGATTTCGGCGGAAAAACCGATCCTTTCCCGCACCGGGATCATCCGGTTCAGGATCTCGCGGTCGGAAAACTCCGGTTGCAGGTCTGCCGGCTCTTCCGCAGCCGTCTCACTGTCCTCGGCTGGCCCGTTCGGCATATCGGCCAAAGCCTCGTTCGCTGCCCCTGCGAAAGCCGCCGCTTCGGCGTCGGAAATCTCTTCTTCGAGAGCGGCCTGCTCTTTCGATGTGTCCTGCGCCTCGATCAGGCTTTCCGGCGAAGCATCGTCAACCGCTTCGGGTGCTGTAAGGTTGAAGCCTTCGCCCTGCGGCGTTTCGGCCCCCTTTGCAACCGGTTCGGTCCGCTCCACGGCGGGCGTTTCCGGTTCAGCCGGAGTTTCAGGCGTTTCCTCGTCGCGTCGACCGACGAAATCGTCAAGCTGGCGGGCAATCTCGCGAAATGCCGCCTGCTCGCCGGGCGTCAATCCATCGCGGCGGTTGGAGCGCCGCTCTTCGAGCTGGATCACCTTGTCGGAATGGCGACGGCCAGGATTTTCCACGATCTTAAGCGCAGGGCGTTCGCCTTCCGGCCAGTCGAGCAGGGAGGGGGCCCGTCCGCCGAACGCGGGCGCCTGAGCCTCCTCCGATGGCCGATCCGAAGAGCGCTCTTCGGCGGCGTTTTCTTCGTCAGGCTGGAGGGTGATCTCTTCCGCCTGCAATTCAGGCGCTTCCTGCAAAGTCTCAATCGGTTCTGCGGTCGTATCTGTCTCCGGCCCGACGGCGTCCTCCGGTACGGTGCGGGTCAGCGTGAGGCCGATTGCGTTCGGGTCCTCGGTCGCGTCGCCGATCCGCACGATGCCGAACCCTCGGAAACCGTCGAACTCGCGGGTGCGCGTATAAGTCGGCAAGGCGGCAAGATCGACCGGCACCATGAGCGATGTTCCCTCGACCGGCCACCAGATGGTCTTGCCGGACCAGGTATCGCGCTTGTTGAGCAGTTCTGCGATCTTTCCGTCCGGATCGAGATGGAAGAGCGCGGCGAGATCGGTAAAGGCCATGCCGTTGATATCAGCCGCATGCGGGCCGACCGCATCGGCGAATTCGCTCGAAACCTCGCTGAACCGGCCCTCCGCATCGATCTTCCAGACAAAACGGGTGGCACGGCCGTCGCGGCGGAAGGCGAAGGCCGACGGTTCGGATGTAAGAGTGCGGACCACGGGTGTTCTGGATGCGGACTCGGCATCGATTGCGGCTGCGGGTGCAGCCTGTTCGACCGCAACGACTTCTGTAGTCTCCGTGTCCGGAACGAGTTCCTCCGTCGGTTCCACCATGTCTGCCGTTCCATCGGCGGGTGCGGTGGATAAGGTCTGGTCGGTCGTCTCCTGTGCGGCCTGTATCATGGGCTCCTGATAGGCAGGTGCCGGCTGAGAGGCTGGCAGATCTCCACCGGTTTCGAGCGAGATTTCCTCTTCCGGTTCCTCTGGGTCTTCGATCTCGGAAACGGCGGCAATCGCTTCCTCATAGGCATCGATTGGCACGGCCTCAACCGTGAAATCATCGTTCTGCTCGACGGCTACGGAAGGAGCAAGTTCCTCTGTGGCGGCAGGATCAGTCACGCTTTCCGTAGCTGCATCACTGGCCGGGATAGCCGGTGCCGCCTCTCTCGGTTCATAGCCGGTTTCCGTCGCGGATCGGCCATGCGTGGTCTCGACGGTGAAGAGGAGGTGCAGAGCCGGCTTGTCGGAGAGTTTACCGATGGCGGCCGGCAGATAGCCCTTCGTGGTGGGGATCGGCCGCTTGACGAGACGGGCGGGATCGCTGCCTGCCATGATGGTCAGCATCCTTGCCGTCTGGGCCGTGACGCCGAGACCAGCAAACTCGATGGATGCGGCAAGCACGTCGCCATTCTCGTCGATGACCGCCATATGGGTGTCGGGGTCATCGAAGCCCTCGATCATGCGGGTGGCGCAGGCCAGCGGCGACAGTTGCCCCTTTTCCACCGGCGCACTGAACAAGACCGCCGTTTCGCCCTGGACCTGGATAAGCTCGCAGACGGCCTGTACTGGAACGCGCTGGAAGCCTGAGGGGACACGGATGGTGAAATGGCGGATATCGCCGACCATGCTAAGCTGTCGCGCCGCCACTTCCGTCTGGCGGAAGGCGATGTCGACGCGATTCGGTCCTTGGTCGAGGAAGTCGTAGATGGAGTCGAAGCCGAAAAGATCGGCACCCCGACCATTGGCCCAGAGCGGGCTCTTCATGTCGGGGGAGAACAGCACGATCGCTTCGCCCGCCGCAAAGCGATCGCGCACGCGTTCATGCACGGCAATATCAATGAACGGGTATTGAACTGCGGACATGAGTGAAACCTATAGGGCGTTTGTAACCGTATTTCTGCGGAATTTAACAGATTGTTAATAACCCCCCACCGCATTCGGGTCGAGAGCGGCGATACCCAAACCTGCGATAGGGTTAATTTCGGAAATTGTTAATTGTGCAGCGCACAATGATATTGCAATGCACAATGACATCGACTATATAAGAGGCATGAGAGCTTCGGTTGTGCCGAAGAAAACGCCAACGAGGACCTGAAACGATGGCATACAAGACCGACGACATCTTTTCTTTCTCCGCTTTCGATCCGTCCAAGCTGACTGAAGGCTTCCGTGAATTTGCTGAAAAGGGCGCCACCCAGTCTCGCGAAGCTTATGCTAAGATGAAGACGGCTGCCGAGGAAGCCACCAAAACGGTGGAAACCACATTGCAGTCGGCCCAGGCAGGCTCTGTCGAGCTTGGCCTCAAGGCCATCGACGTGATGCGCACCAATGCCGATATGTCGCTCTCGCATATGGAAGCGCTGCTTGGCGTGAAGTCCGTTTCCGAATTGATCGAACTGCAGACAGCTTACATCCGCAAGCAGGCTGAAGTCACCGTCGAGCAGGCCAAGTCCCTGCAGGACGCCACCCGCAAGCTCGCCGAAGACGTTGCGAAGCCGGGCAAGGACGCTGCCGAAAAGGTCATGGCAACCTTCAAGGCTGCTTGATGCTCGAATTGGTTTTTTAAGAAGAGGCCGGAGCCCGCTCCGGCCTCTTCTATTTGCGGGAGGGGGCTTGCAAAAAAAACTCGATGGCCGTATGTGACCCGCAATACCGCTTCGGCGGCTTCTTGTGCGGTTGTAGCTCAGTTGGTTAGAGCGCAGGTTTGTGGCACCTGAGGTCGGTGGTTCAACTCCACCCAACCGTACCATTTTATCTGTCTACCCCTTGTGAATTTGGCGCTTTTTCTCTCGTCGCCATCTTTTAAGCCAAAATCGAACACATTTTTGTGCAGTGCAGTATAAGATCTTGTCAAGATCGCCAGCATGCCTATCTATGCGCCAGCGGGTGCCTAAATTTTTGGACACCTGCGTCTTGGGCAGCCGCCCCCTTCACCTGCCCGGTTTATCCGGCAGGCCTTTCCAGAAGGAGAGTCACCAGCATGACGATTTCTATCAATAATTTCGCATCCGCGAACGGAACCCAGCTTTCTCCTCAGCATATTGCCGCCGCCGTTGCCGAAGCGCGCCGTGCCGTGGGCTACAGTATCGAGGAACTCGCCATTACGACCGGTCTCGTCGGTGACGAGATCGTCCGCATCGAGAACGGCATGGATGCCGATCCGGCCAAGTTGAGGCGCATCGCGGCAGCCCTGCAGGTTCCTGTTTCTAAATTTCTGCCTGTCTGATTTTCAGGTTTTCCGGCCGCGTCGGCGGCCGGCCCCCTTTTGCCGCAGCGGTTCCTGGTGACCGCGGACCTGACCTATAGGCATTCCTGTGCTTCCCGGTCACACGAAAATGGACCTTTCCCTATCCACCAGTTCCCTCAGAAACGCTACGACGGTGCGCAGCCGCATCAAATCGCGCGTCGTTTCGTGGTAGGTGGTCCAGTAGGATCGCCGGATGACGATCTCCGGCAGCACACGGGTCAGTTCCGGATATTGCCGCGCCACGTAATCGTGCAGGATGCCGATACCGGCGCCGGAACGCACTGCTTCCGTCTGGCCGATGGCGCTTGATATCTCGAAACTCGCATCCCAGTCGCGCATCACCTCACCGGTAAAATTAAGTGAGGGCGAAAAAATCAGATCCTCGACATAGCCGATGCGCGGATGGCCTTTGAGATCCTCGACGTTATGAGGCATGCCTGCTTGGTCGAGATAGGCCTTTGAGGCGTAGAGCCCGAGCGTATAGTCGGTAAGTTTGGATGAGACGAGTCGTCCCTGTTCCGGGCGTTCGATGGTGATTGCGATATCCGCCTCGCGCTGGGAAAGCGAAAAGGACCGTGGCACCGGCACGAGTTGCAGTTTCAGTTCCGGATGCCGGCGCGTAAGCCGCCCCAGCCGTGAAGCGAGGAAGGAGACGCCGAAACCGTCCGGGGCGCCGATTCTCACCGTCCCGGCAATCGCCGTGTCGATCCGACCGGTCGAGGCCTGGGCGGCCAGCATTTCGGTTTCCATCCGCTCGGCGGCGCGGAAGAAGATCTCGCCCTCGGCCGTCAATTCGCAGCCGTTCGTGCGGCGGACGAGGAGCCGCGTGCGCAGGTCTTCCTCCAGTGCCGTCACCCGGCGTCCGAGCGTCGCATGGTTGATCCCGAGCCGGCGCGAGGCGGCCAGAATTTGGCCACTACGCGCAACCGCCAGGAACATACGCACATCATCCCAGTTCAAATCGGCCTCCGGATGTCGAATTTTGCACAGCCGTTTTAGCAGCAGCTGGAAGGAGGGCAAGCTGGATCAGCGTGCGAGAGCCGCCATCTTTGTCTCGAAGTCGTCGGCGATCTGTGAGAGCCTGATGGTTGCAAAGCGGCTGAGAAGCAGTTCCTCCGCCTCGCGGCGGGTCTTGTCCAGGGCGTCGTTGACGGCGATCTCCACCAAGCACTCGGCATGGTCCGAGGAGGGCACGAGGCAGAACAACTCCGGCCGGTCGAGCGCCTCGTAGACGTCAAGCAGGGTAATCTTGTCCAAGGAGCGGGCGAGCGTCCAGCCGCCGCCATGGCCCTTTTCGGATTGCACGTAGCCCCGTTCACGCAAGCCCGCCATCGTCCGGCGCACGACGACCGGATTGGTGTTCAGCATGCGGCCGATCATCTCGGATGTCATCGGGCCGCCGCCGCGTTCGAGATGAATCAACACGTGCAGCATGCGTGATAGCCGGCTGTCGCCTCTCATATCTAACGTCCTTCCGCAATGTTGGTTGTCCACCTTAGGGCAACGTCAATCTTGCAACAAGTTTTGTTACATGTCTTGTGTCGGCAGGAGAATCGTAACATAAAAAGATACGTGAAATCGAAAGGGATCGTCATGGATTTTGATGTGATTGTTGTCGGTGGCAGTTTTGCCGGCCTTTCAGCCGCCATGCAGCTCGCACGCGCTCGCCGCCGGGTGCTGTTGATCGATGCGGACAAGCCGCGAAACCGTTTTGCCGAAGCCTCGCATGGTTTCCTGGGACAGGATGGGGTTTCGCCGGCGGCAATCCGGCAGACCGCGCTCATGCAATTGCGACGGTATCCGGCCTTTAGCGAGATTACCGGCGTGGCAAGGGCAGCAGAGCGGAGTACCGGTGGCTTCCGGGTGACGCTTGATGACGGCCGGATATTTGGTGCCCGCCGCCTGATCCTTGCCGTCGGGGTTGAGGATATCCTGCCGGAAGTCGATGGCCTCGCGCCACTCTGGGGGAGGCACGTCCTGCATTGCCCCTATTGCCATGGCTACGAGATCGGTGGCGGCCCGATCGGCCTTCTCGCTTCTTCGACGCTTGCGCATCACCAGGCATTGCTGCTCCCCGACTGGGGTGAGACGACCGTATTCGTCGAGCCGGGCGTGGAGTTTTCCGCCGATGATCTCCAGGCGATCGAAGGTCGAGGAGCGAAGCTGGAGCACTCGAAACTGGTTCGGCTCGTCGCCGAAGGCGGGGCGCTGAAAGCTGCCGAGCTTGCCGACGGCCGCTCTGTTCCGGTCAAGGCGCTGTTCGTGCAGACGCGAGTCAGGCCAGCCTCGCCGCTCGCCGAGATGCTCGGGGCGGCGATGGAGGAGGGGCCGCAGGGGCCGTATATCCCCACTGACGAATGGGGTGCGGCCAGCATCGACGGGCTGTTTGCGGCGGGGGATGCCGCAAGCCCGATGCACAATGGGACGCTGGCCAGTGCAGCGGGTGTCCGGGCCGGCGTCAATGCGCATCGTTCGCTTGTCATGGAGTGAAACTGACCGCCATGATGTCGAAATTTGCACAACGGATGCGTGAACTACGGCGTTGCCTTGTGTAATTCCGGGGGTATCCTCCAAGGTCAGAACAGATCGGAGGAACCACCATGCGTGAGATCGGACATTTCATCGGCGGCGAGTGTGTCGCCGGTACCAGCGGCCGTACGGCCGATGTCTTCAACCCGGCGACCGGCGAGGTCCAGGCCAAGGTCGCGCTGGCCGATGTTTCGGAAATCCGCGCGGCGGTCGAGAACGCCAAGGCGGCGCAAGTCAAATGGGCTGCCACCAATCCGCAGCGCCGCGCCCGCGTCTTCTTCAAGTTCGTCGATTTGCTGAACCAGCATATGGATGAGCTCGCGACGCTTCTTTCGAGCGAGCACGGCAAGACGGTCGAGGATTCCAAGGGCGATATCGTCCGCGGTTTGGAAGTCTGCGAATTTGTCTGCGGCATCCCGCATTTGCAGAAGGGCGAGTTCACCGAGGGCGCAGGTCCGCAGATCGACATGTATTCCATGCGCCAGCCGGTCGGCGTCGGCGCCGGCATCACGCCGTTCAACTTCCCGGCCATGATCCCGATGTGGATGTTCGCGCCGGCGATCGCCTGCGGCAACGCCTTCATCCTGAAGCCTTCCGAGCGCGATCCGTCCGTGCCGCTGAGGCTTGCCGAACTGATGATCGAGGCAGGTCTGCCGGCTGGCGTCCTCAACGTCGTCAACGGCGACAAGGCCGCCGTCGACGCGATTCTGGCCGACCCGGATATCGGTGCGGTCTCCTTCGTCGGCTCCACCCCGATCGCCCGTTACGTCTATGGCACGGCGGCGATGAACGGCAAGCGCGCCCAGTGCTTCGGCGGCGCCAAGAACCACATGATCATCATGCCGGATGCCGACATGGACCAGGCCGTCAACGCTCTGATGGGTGCAGGTTACGGTTCGGCTGGCGAACGCTGCATGGCGATCTCGGTTGCCGTTCCGGTCGGTGAAGAAACGGCCAATCGCCTCGTTGAGAAGCTGACCCCGAAGATCGAGTCGCTGCGCATCGGCCCCTATACCGATGAGAAGGCCGATATGGGTCCGCTGGTCACCAAGGAAGCCTATGCCCGCGTCAACGGCCTGATCGGCAAGGGCGTCGAGGAAGGCGCCAAGCTGGTGGTCGATGGCCGCGGCTTCAAGCTGCAGGGTTATGAAAACGGCTTCTTCGTCGGCGGTACGCTGTTTGACCACGTCACTCCCGAGATGGAGATCTACAAGACCGAGATCTTCGGTCCCGTCCTCTCGGTCGTACGCGCCCACAATTACGAGGAAGCGCTGTCGCTGCCGATGAAACACGAGTATGGCAACGGCGTTGCGATCTACACCCGCGACGGCGATGCCGCCCGCGATTTCGCAAGCCGTATCAATATCGGCATGATCGGCATCAATGTGCCGATTCCGGTACCGCTCGCCTACCATTCTTTCGGCGGCTGGAAGGCCTCGAGCTTCGGCGATCTGAACCAGCACGGCTCGGATTCAATCAAGTTCTGGACCAGGACCAAGACGATCACGGCCCGCTGGCCATCCGGCATCAAGGACGGTGCGGAGTTCGTGATGCCGGTAATGAGGTAGGCGAGGCGGGTATCGCAGTTCCTTCCTGTGCGGGCTCCTTCGGGAGCCCGCTTGCGTTCCACCGTTGACGTTTAATTTCTCTGTCCTAATTTAGCGTTCGGCTGGGACGGGGAGTGCCATGGTTTACGAGTGGGATGAGAAGCGCGCCCGGCGCGCCTACTGGATCAGAAAAGGTCTTGGTTTCCTGATCTTTGCATGCGTCACCGCAATTCCGGTGTGGGTAGCGGCCACGCTGATCCGGTAAATATGCAGTTATTCCGAAACCGGCGTCACGATACGAAAAAGCCGGCGCTGTGATAGCGCCGGCCGTCAGGTTCACGGTAAATCGGCCACCCGGCGGCTTCCGGGTGCGAGGCGTTCCTCAGGTTTCCGGGCCTTCATTGAAGCCGACCTTGTCGACCAGTTCCGAAGCCTTCTTGCGGTTGCCGGCGATGTCGGAGAGCGGCAGCGTATCGGGCTTGATCGGCCCCCAGGCTTTGACGACATCGGAAGGCTCCGCGCCCGGCATGACCGGATATTCGTAGACCTGTTCGGCATAGATCTTCTGCGCGTCGCCGGAAGCCAGGAATTCCATCAGTTTGAGCGCATTGTCCTTGTTCGGCGCATTTTTGGCGAGTGCCATGCCGGAAATGTTTACATGGGTTCCGCGATCGGCAGCATTGGGGAAGAGGATCTTGATTGCGGCAGCCCAATCCTTCTGCTCCGGTTCCTTCTCGTTGGTCTGCATCAGGCCGACATAGTAGGTGTTGCCGAGCGCGATGTCGCATTCGCCTGCCAGGATGGCTTTGGCCTGGTCACGGTCACCGCCGCTTGGCTTGTGAGCGAGGTTGTTCTTGAGATCGGTCAGCCACTTCTCGGTATAGTCCTCACCATGGGCGGTGATCATCGAGGCAAAGAGGCCGATATTGTAGGAATGCTGGCCGTCGCGGATGCAGATCTTGCCCTTCCACTTCGGATCGGCAAGCTCTTCATAGGTGATGGCATCCTCCGAAACACGTTCCTTGGAGGCGTAGACGACGCGGCCGCGGGTCGTCAGGCCGAACCATTCGCCCTGTGGATCGCGGAAGTTCGCCGGCACGTCCTTGTTGATGGTTTCGTTGTCCGTCACCGGCTGGGTGACGCCGCCGTCCTTCGCTTCCATCAGTCGCGCGATATCGACCGTCATGATCACGTCGGCCGGAGAATTGGCGCCTTCCGCCTGAATGCGTTCGACAAGGCCCTTGTCGAGGAAGAGAACGTTGGTCTTGATCCCGGTCTCTTCGGTGAAGGCGTCCAGTACAGGTTTGATGAGGTCCGGCTGCCGGTAGGAATAGATGTTGACTTCACCGTCAGCCAATGCGGTCGTCGCTGCCGCCAGCGAAGACATACCTAAGAGTGCAGAAAGCCGAATGATCGGAAAAATGGACATCGAAAATCCTCCTTGGGTTGCTTTTATGTTGATGGACAAATTCATGATTTGAATTCGGCGTCAATGGTGGCGCCCTCAGGAAGGCGGAAAACTTGATCACAAATTTCTATTTTGGAATTGTTCAAAACTAGGTAAGCCTCTATATAGGGGTGGTACGACACTCGGGAGACCAGCATGCGTTTGACCAAACAGACTAATTACGCAGTGCGGATGCTGATGTATTGCGCTGCCAATGAAGGCCATCTGAGCCGCATTCCCGAGATTGCCAGGGCCTATGGAGTTTCGGAACTGTTCCTCTTCAAGATCCTCCAGCCACTCACCAAGGCCGGTCTGGTGGAGACTGTACGGGGCCGCAACGGCGGCGTGAGGCTTGGCCGCAGCGCTGATCGCATCACGCTTTTCGATGTCGTGAAGGTCACGGAAGATAGTTTCGCGATGGCGGAATGCTTCGAGGATGGCGTCGCGGAATGCCCGCTTGTCGATAGCTGCGGACTGAATTCGGCTCTCCGAAAGGCGCTCAACGCTTTCTTCGACGTGCTTGCGGAATACACGATCGATGATCTCGTCAAGGCGCGTCCGCAGATCAATTTCCTGCTCGGTCTTGACAATCTGCACATGCCAAAGCTGGCCGCACCGGCCGCCTGATCCAGGCAAGATCAATTTTTGAGGCGCCGTCTCCCAAAGCGGCGCCTTTTGATTTGGGCTCTCCCGAGGTTGACCTTCTTCGCAATTGCAATAGAAGAAGCGAGGCGTTTGACCCTCTTTGCCTCCTTTCCTGTGGCGCCTTCAGGATCTTCGGAATGTCGTTTTCGGAACTGCGCGCATCTGCGCTGACTGCGCTGATCGGAACCGCCGGCGCATTGATCGCGATTGCCGTCGCCTTTCCGGCTCCCTATCTGATCGGGCCTGCTGTCGCCATCACCGTTGCCGGACTTGCTGGTTTGCGGTTGACGGTACCGGCCGAGGTCCGCAATGTCTGTTTTGTCATTATCGGCGTGTCGATGGGGGCCAGCGTGACGCCCGAGGTGATTGTCGCGGCCCGCACCTGGCCGGCGAGTTTCGTCATGGTTCCGGTGGCGGTCGTTATCCTGCTTTACGTCAGTAGCTGGATGCTGCAGAGATTCTTCCGCTACGATCGAGTTACAGCGCTTCTCGCGTCCTCTCCAGGTCATCTGAGTTATGTGCTGAGCCTTGCGGCCGAAACCCATTGCGACCTGCGGACTGTCAGCGTTGCCCAGAGCGTACGGGTGTTGGCGTTGACGATCACCACCCCGCTGATCGTGGAAATTTTCGGTCTTGTCGGCGCGGAACCTGCCCTGCCGCCCCATGTCATGAGTGTGCCCGTCCTCATTGCGACGCTTGCGGTGTCGGCTCTTCTCGGAATGCTTTTCCTGCGCTGGAGATTGCCGGCGGCGCTGCTTCTCGGTGGCGTGGCGGTTTCGATCAGCACGCATATAACGGGGTTTGTCAGTGGCGGCGTACCGAACTGGCTGTTGATTCCTACCTATGTCATCCTCGGTTCGGTCATCGGCACGCGCTTCTGTGGCGTGTCGATCGGCGAGCTGCGCGTCGCTTTCGTGGCCGGCGGCATCGTGACGGTCGTGGTGACCGTGCTTGCGGCGGCAATCGCCGGCGGCGTGTCCTATCTCACCGGCGTGCCGCTCGATGCTGCCTTGATCGCGTTCGCACCTGGCGGGCTGGAAACCATGGCTGCCATGGCGGTGATGCTGCACGCGGACCCGACCTATGTCGGGGCTCACCATGTCCTGCGGTTGATGTTCCTTTCGGTGCTGATGCCTCTGGTACTCGGCAAGGAGGCGCGGCAGCGCTGAGATTGCGAAATTCGCATGCCCAGGGGCTTGTGACGCATCGGCAAAGCCGGATATCCGTTATTGATCCTGAAATATGAGAAGAGTGCATTAATCCATGAGCTTGAAAGAACCGACAGCCATCGTGGTCATGGGCGTCAGCGGATCGGGAAAGACTTCGGTCGGCGAACTGCTCGCCAAGCGGCTCGATTGCATCTTCGTGGAAGGGGATCGGTTGCATCCCGCAGCAAACGTCGCGAAAATGGCTGAGGGCATTCCGCTCACCGACGATGACCGGTGGCCCTGGCTCGATCTGGTCGGCAATGAACTTGCCGAAGCACGAAGCCGCAGTGAAAGTGTCGTGGCCACGTGTTCATCGCTGAAGAGGGCCTATCGGGACCGGTTGAGGCAGGCGAGTGGCGGCTCTCTCTGTTTCGTTTTCCTCACTGGCGATCCGAAGGTGCTCGAAGAGCGGATGGGCGCCCGCACGGGCCATTTCATGCCTGCGTCGCTGCTTCAGAGCCAGCTTGCGACTTTGGAAAGCCCGGAAGGGGAGCCGGGGGTGGTGACGGTGGATATCGATGCAAGTCTGGACGCCATCGTCGACAAGGCTTTGGACCAACTCGCCAAGATATGACGCGCATTAATAATATGATTTGTAATCACATTTTCTTGACTCCATGTCTTGGGCGTCAGCAGGGAAGTATTCTTAAAAAAATTTAGTGGCTTATGATCCGAAGCTCTTCGGCCGCCGTATGAAGAAACACTTTTTGTGTCTATGCAATTTCATGAGGACCGCGGAAAATTGCCGGGGTCTCCGTGAACGCATCGAGTGGCAGGTGTTTGAGGAGACGGTTTGCGGATGCCAGATTCGACGCAAGGGCCGAGGCGGGGCTCCCTTCGCCGGATACCGAAACAGGAAAGAAGTCGTGAGCGTATAGATGAGATATTGAAGGTATCCATGGAACTGATCGGCCGGAAAGGCATCGATTCAGTAACCATGAAGGAAATCGCCGCTCTTTCCGGCGGGCCAATCGCATCGGTCTACCAGTATTTTCCGAACAAATCCGCCATCATTGCGATGCTCTACGAGCGTTATGTCGAGGAAGTGCGTTCGTTCGCAGTTGAGCAGATCGAAAAGATCGCCACGGCGGAGGACGCCTTGGATGCGACGGAGAGCCTCTTCGATCTCTATTACCATAAGATCCGTCGAGAACCGTCGACCCAGGACCTTCTGAACGCCATCCAGGCGGATAAGGCTCTGGGCGATCCGGATATCACGGAAACACGCCTTCAGGCGGAAGCCTTCTACAAGGCGACGGAGCAATTCGTGAGCGAAGCTCTTCGGGAGAACTATTCGCGCGCGCTGCTCGTGATGTTCCACATGGCCGGCGCAACGCTCCGTCTGGCTCTCTCGGTGCCGGACGGCGAGGCAAGGCAGATCATGACGCAGTTCAAGTCCATCATTCGCACCCAAACGACCTATTATTTCATCGGGAGCTTTCCTGCCACCGCCTGATCTCTCCGATTAAAAACCAAACCGGTCACGAAGCCCGTACCACCAGGCGCCGAGCACGGTAAGCGGCACGCGGAACGTCCGGCCGCCGGGGAAGGGCAGGTTGGGCAGCGATGCCCATATATCGAAGCGTTCCGCATGCCCTGCAACCGCCTCGCCGAGGATTTTGCCCAGGAGATGCGTGGTTGTGACGCCATGGCCGCTATCGCCGTGCGAGAAGTAAATCTTGTCGGAAACCCGGCCCATATGCGGGATGCGCGTTAGCGTCAGGGCGAAATTGCCGCTCCAGGCATAGTCGATCTTTACGTCCGTCAACTGCGGGAAGGTCTTCAGCATGTTGGGACGGATGACGCTCGTCAGGTCCTTCGGATCATTGCCGCCGTAACCGATACCGCCGCCATACAGCAGCCTGTTGTCCGAGGTCCGGCGGTAGTAGTCGAGAATATAATTGGCGTCTTCGACACAGTAGTTGGCCGGGAGCAGGCGCTCGATCAGCGTCGGTTCGAGCGGCTCGGTCGCCATGACCTGGCTGGAGACCGGCATCATCCCGCCGCTGATTTCCGGAAACTGGGGTGCCAGATAGGCATTGCCGCAGACGAGCACGTAGGACGCCCTGACCGAGCCCCTGTCAGTTCGGACTATCGGCTTTTCGCCCGCGTCGACGCCAGTCACCCGCGAGCCTTCGAAGATGCGCCCGTTAAGGGATTCGACCGCCACCGCCTCGCCGAGCACGAGGTTGAGCGGATGGATATGGCCGCCGAGCCTGTCGATCATGCCGCCGGCATAGCGGTCGGTCTTCACGTATTTGCCGACATCGGCCTTTGAGATCATGTCCAACCCTGTATGGCCGTGCTCTTCCCAATGCGCCTTGTGGGCTTCCATCTCCCGGATCTGTTTTTCCGTGAAGGCGGCAAAAAAGCCGCCGTGCACGAGATCGCAGTCGATGCCGTATTTGATGACGCGTCCGCGTATGATCTCGCCGCCTTCAAGCGACATTTCGCCAAGCTTCACGGCTTTGTCGCGGCCGTAGCGTGCGGCGATGGTTTCGAGGTCGCGGCTGTAGCCGTTGACGATCTGACCGCCATTGCGCCCGGAGGCGCCGAAGCCGATGCGTTCGGCCTCCAGGACAACCACGGAATATCCGCGTTCGGCAAGTTCGAGTGCCGCCGAGATGCCGGTGAAACCGGCGCCAATCACGCAGACGTCAGCCTCCAGCTCGCCTTCGAGGTGAGGGCGGATGCGCCTGTCTTTCGCGGATGCGGCATACCAGGAATCCGTGTGCCGAGGGTTGTCGCTCGTCTTGAAGGCCATCTCACACCGTCCGGATATAGGCGTCGTATTCCACGTCGGTGACGCGCAGCGAAAATTCCGAAATTTCTTGTTGCTTGCAGGCTGTGTAGAGCGCCCGGTATTTCGGTCCGAGCGTGGCATAGGCGAAAGTCGAGCGGGAGAATTGCTGGAGCGCATAGTCCCAATTGGTCGGCAGCGGCTCGTGGCTGATCGCATGCTTGTCGCCGGTGATCGCGCCGCCTGGATTGCGCTTTTCCTTGATGCCGGAAAGCGCCGCATTGAGGATCATCGCCAGCACCAGATAGGGGTTCGTATCCGCGCCCGCGACGCGATGTTCGATGCGGGTTGCGGGCTTCGAGGCGGTGATGACGCGCACCGCCGCCGAACGGTTGTCGAAACCCCAGGACGCGTAGGTCGGCGCATGCTCGCTTGGCCTGAGCCTGCGATAGGAATTGGCATGCGGGGCGAAGATCGCCATGCTCTCGCCCATGTTCTCCAGCAGCCCTCCGACGGAATGGAGCAGCATCTCCGATGGCCCGTCCTCGTCGACATAGACGTTGCGGCCTGTCTCGTCGATCAGTGAGAAATGCACATGCATGCCGCTGCCGGCCTGGGTGCCGTAGGGCTTGGCCATGAAGGTGGCATCGAGATCGTTCGCACGCGCCACGCCCTTGACGATACGCTTCAGCAGAACGGCGTAATCGGCGGCTTTCAGCGCATCCGGCACGTGGTTGAGGTTGATCTCGTATTGGCCGGGACCGTTTTCACGCAGTGTCGTATCGGCGGGGATGCCCTGCGCGCGGGCGGCGCTTGCAATGCCGTGGAAGACCTCTTCGAAATCCTGCAGTTCGGAGATCGAGAGAACTTGTGTCTGCCCCGTGTGCCAGCGGCCTTCGCGCGAATTCGGCGGGCGCACCGGATCGAGCGCCGAGCGTACCGGGTCGATCAGGTAGAATTCGAGTTCGGTTGCAACGACCGGCGTCAGCCCAAGCCTGGAAAATCCCGTGAGCACATTGGCCAATACCTGGCGCGGATCGCCGTAAAAGCCGCTGCCATCCGGCTCCCGCATGCCGAGCAGCACCTGTGCCGTCGGTCGCTGGAGCCAGGTGACACGCGAAAGTGTCCCGGCGGTTGGAAAGCAGATGCCGTCCGGATCGCCCGTACCTTCGGCTAGTCCGGCGGCATTCACGTCGCGGCCCCAGACATCGAGCGCATAGACCGAGCGCGGCATCGCCATGCCCTTGGCCAGCACATCCAGCGCGCGCTCACGCGGAATCCACTTTCCGCGCGGCACGCCATTCACGTCGACGACGAAGGCCTCGAGGACCTCGATATCCGGATTGCTCTCGAAAAAGATCTGGGCGGTGCTGATATCATCCATGCGATATCAGATAGCCCACTCTCTTGAGCAGAGCTAGGCGTTGAAACGCTCCGGGCGGTAGGCAGAAATGTCGATCAGCGTCTTCTCGCCTGTAATTGCTTCGGCGATGACCCGCCCCGTCACCGGCCCGAGGGTGAGGCCGTGATGTGCGTGTCCGAAGGCGAACCATAGGCCCTCGTGTCGCGGCGCCTTGCCGATCACCGGCATCATGTCTGGCGTGCAGGGGCGGGCGCCCATCCACGGTTCCTTGTCGAGGCGTTCGCCAAGCGGGAAGACAGTGCGGGCGACCGCTTCGGCACGTTCCACCTGGACCGGCGTTTTCGGCGCGTCGCGTCGAGCAAATTCCGCTCCCGTTGTCAGCCTTATGCCCTGGTTCATGGGAGCCAGGAAATAGCCGCGCTCGGCATCCATGGTCCAGCCGTTGAGCTTGGCATTGCCCTGTGTGCCATAGTGCATGTGATAGCCGCGCTTGACGCCGACCAGGAAATTGTAGCCGAGCGGCTTGGTGACCGTGTCCGACCAGGGGCCGAGCGCCACGACGACGTCCTTCGCTTCGACGGTGCCGTCTCCGGCAACGACGCGCCAGCCGGTCGCTGTCTTCGAGAGACTCTTCGCGTCACCCTTCAACACCCGTCCGCCGAGCTTTTCGAAGAGCGCCACATAGGCGCGCGTCAGCGCAAGCGGATCTTTGACTGACCAGGGATCTTCCCATTTCAGTCCGCCGACGAAATCGTTCGAAAGGTTGGGTTCCTGGGCCGCGATCTCGGAAGGCGACAGCTCGCTGAATGTCACGCCGTATTCGGCCTTCAGCCGTTCCGCTTCCCTGATTTCCCCATCATGTTTCGCACGGGTTCGGAAAACCTCCGTCCAGCCGTTCTTGGCGATCAGGTCCTGCGCCCCTGCTTCCTCGATCAATTCGTTATGGGTCGAGATCGAATGTTCGATCAGGGGCGCGTAGGCCCGCGCAATGAGCTGATGCCGCGTCAGGTTGGAGTGCCACCAGTATTTTGCCAGGAAGGACGAGACGGACGGCAACGCGCTCCAGTGGTAATGCGCATCGATGCGATTGTTCAATGCATAGCGCAGGATCAGGCCGAACTGCTGCGGGAAGCCGTAAGGCACGACACCCTCGCGCTGGATGAGACCGGCATTGCCGTAAGAGGTTTCCAGGCCCGGTTCCTTCCGGTCGACGAGCACCACCGATTTACCGCGCCGCGCCAATTGCAATGCCGTTGAAACGCCGATGATGCCGGCTCCCAGCACGATCGCATCCGCTGTCATGATCTGATTTCCATTCCCATTCTTTTATAGTTCGAAGATTTCGAACATGCCGCCCTCGATGTTGCAGCGCAAATGAAAAATCAACAAGGCTCCTATGAGTTCCCTATTTCTTCGCCTTCAGCGTCCAATCGAAAGCCTATGAGGCCATCGCTACCTTTTCGGATGTGCATCGGATTCGATGCCGCCCCGCGACATCTCCGCCGCGCGGGCCAAGTCCCAAGAAGGAGTGACCTGAAATGTTTGGCCGTTTGGGGAGTTTTTATCTGGCGCAGCATCTTGCGGAACAGGATGCATGCCGTCGTGAGGAGCGTATTCCGGATCGCAGCGCCTCCGATCAGAACCTCGGCATCTTCATGAGGCTTCTCGGTGTCATGGGCATCGGATTCTGCGCGGCCGGTGCAATCGCCCTCATGGCTGCTTGAAGGAGAATTACGATGAATAACAGAGCGATGGCGAAGACCGAGCTTCCTGCGTTCGGCGTGCGTTTCATGGTCGGCCGGGATGCGGGCGGCCATTGGGTCGTCTCCGATCGCGAAGGTCGCGTCGGCGGCTTGTTCACCGATCGCGCCTCGGCAGTGCATTTCGCCATGTTCGAAAGCGATCATCTTCCGGGCGCCGTTTATTGCCTGCCGGATCACATGATATTGAGCCTCGGTCCGGCCTTCGAGAACCGGGCGATGAGCCCGAGGATGAAGATTGCCGGCCGGGCGTGAGGTGAACACATGTTGCATCCCCTCAATCATATACGCGGTCATGTTTACCCGCGTTTCCGTGTCTTCGATCCCGGCAATTCAGGCCGCCTGCATGCCTCCGAAATCATCCTCGGCATGCTTCTGGTCATGTTGGCGATACTCGGCCTGGCCTATGCCATGACGCTGATATCCGGGGCATTATAGGCGTGAGAGCGACCGCGACCGTGGCTCTCGGAAAGGGGTAAAATTCCTATAGGATTTTTATTTCTTTCCCCTGCGGGTGCTCTCGAACCTATATGCGATCACAGCGCATATTCCCGTACGTGTCGTCGTTCAAGAACATCTCTGGGTCGAAAAGCGCAAGGTGCCGTTTTCCGGTCTCGCCTGCGGCTCCGATCCCGGATGGCGTCAGCCAAGTGTGTTCGCGCTCAGTTTGGCGCTTGACGAGGCTCTCCCATAAACTGAAATGGTTGTGGCCACTTGAGGGAGGGCCGCCGCTTTCCCGGACGGGAGACAGGTAGTAGATGCCCGACGTCAGTCATGAGATCGAGAACAGGCCATCGCCGGATGCACTTTTGGAGCATGCCGAGCGCGAGGGGCGCGGGCGTCTGAAGATCTTTCTCGGTGCGGCGCCTGGCGTCGGCAAGACCTATGAAATGCTGATGTCCGGCCGCGCCCGCAAGGCCGATGGCGTCGATGTGGTGATCGGCGTCGTCGAAACCCATGGCCGGCAGGAGACCGAGGCGCTGGTCGATGGGTTCGAGGCCATACCTCGCAAGCGGATCGATTATCGCGGCCAGCCCCTTGAGGAAATGGACATCGACGCCATTCTGGCGAGGCGTCCGGAACTGGTCCTCGTCGACGAACTGGCGCATACGAATGTCGCCGGCAGCCGCCACCCGAAGCGCTATATGGATGTGCAGGAGATTCTCGCCCAGGGGATCGACGTCTATTCGACACTCAATATCCAGCATGTTGAAAGCCTGAACGATGTCGTGGCGCAGATCACCCGCATCCGGGTTCGTGAAACCGTGCCCGACTCGATCATCGACCGGGCGGATGACGTCGAGATCATCGACCTTACGCCCGACGACCTCATCAAGCGGTTGAAGGACGGCAAGGTCTATGTGCCGACGACCGCCCGGCGGGCGATCGAGAACTATTTTTCACCCGGCAACCTGACGGCGCTCCGCGAGCTTGCACTCCGTCGTACGGCCCAGCGTGTCGATGAGCAGTTGCTCAATCACATGCAGGCGCATGCGATTTCCGGCCCCTGGGCGGCGGGTGACCGGGTGCTGGTCTGCCTGGATCACAGCCGTGGTGGCGCAAGCCTCGTGCGCTATGCCCGCCGTCAGGCCGATCGCCTGCGGGCGCCCTGGACGACGCTGCATCTCGAAACGCCGCAGTCGCTCAATCTCCCGGATGAGGACAAGGACAGGCTTGCCGCCAATATGCGGCTTGCAGAGCAGCTCGGCGCCGAGACAGTGACACTGCCGGCGCTCCATCGCTCGCGCGAGATCATTGCCTATGCGAATGCCAACAATTTCACGCATATCATCGTCGGCCGGCCGAGCAAGCCGCGTTGGCGTCAGCTTTGGCAGGGTTCCGTCACCCATGATCTGATCCGCTACGCCGGTGATATCAGCGTCCATGTGATTTCCGGTAATGCGAGGGAGAGCGAGCCGCAGCGAGGCGTGAAGGCCGCTCAGCCGCTCAAAGCCTTTCGCATCAAGCCCTACCTTCACAGCACGGCTTTCATAGGGCTGGCGATCATTGCCGGCATCGCCCTCGACCAGACGCTCGACGTCCGCAATCTGGCTCTGGTTTTCCTGATGGCCGTGCTGGCCGCCGCAGTGCGTGGCGGCTTGGGGCCGGGGCTGTACGCCTCTCTGCTCGGCGCCCTTTCCTTCAACTTCTTCTTCCTGGAGCCGCGCTACACCTTGACCGTACGCGACCCGGAAAGCCTGGTCGCGCTGTTCTTCTATCTTGGCGTCGCCCTTGTCGCGTCGAACCTCACGGCGGCCGTGCAACGGCAGGCTGTCGCCGCCCGCCAGCGGGCGCGCACCACCGAGGACCTCTATCTCTTCTCGAAGAAACTGGCGGGAACGGGCACGCTCGACGATGCGCTCTGGGCGACAGCCTTCCAGATTGCCTCCATGCTCAAGGTTCGTGTGGTAATCCTGCTGCCGGAAAATGGCTCCATCGCCGTGAAGGCCGGTTATCCCCCGGACGACACGCTGGTGGATGCGGATATCGCCGCCGCCAAATGGGCCTGGGAGCACAATCGTCCTGCCGGCCGCGCCGCCGATACGCTGCCCGGCGCCAAGCGTCTCTACCTGCCGATGCGGACCGGCCGCGAGCCGGTCGGGGTCATCGGCCTCGACAACGACAAGCAGGGCCCTCTGTTGACCCCCGAACAGCAGCGGCTCTTCGATGCGTTGGCGGATCAGGCGGCGCTGGCGATCGAGCGCGTCCAGCTTGTCTCGGATGTAGACAAGGCCAAGCTCGCGGCCGAGACCGATCGGCTGCGCACCGCGCTTCTGACGTCGATCTCACATGATCTGAAGACCCCGCTTGCGGCGATCATGGGCTCCGCCGGCATGCTCAAGGATTTCGGAGCCGATATCCCGGAAGAGGCGCGGACCGAATTGTTGACGAGCATCGTGGACGAGTCGGAGCGGCTCAACCGCTTTATCTCCAATCTGCTCGACATGACCCGCATCGGCTCGGGCGCCATGGAGCCGAACTACGCTTTCCATTTCGTGGGCGACATCGTCGGCACGGCGCTCAGCCGGGCGGCGAAGATCGCCGCCAGGCACAGGGTGAAGGTGAGCATTCCTGCCGACCTGCCGATGCTGAAGATCGATCCGGTTCTGTTCGAGCAGGTCCTCTTCAATCTCATCGACAACGCTGCCAAATATGCGCCCGATGAGACCGTGATCGATATCCGCGGCTTTCGGGATGGAGATGCGGTCCTGCTGTCCGTCATGGACGAAGGGCCTGGCATCCCGTTCAACGACGTGGAGCGTATTTTCGACAGCTTCTATCGTGTCCGGAAGGGGGATCACGTCCGGGCCGGCACCGGGCTCGGTCTTTCCATCTGCCGTGGCTTCATCGAGGCCATGGGCGGCACCATCAGGGCGGCCAATCGGTCCGACCGTTCAGGGGCAGTCTTCACGATCCGCATGCCGGTGCCTGCCGAGATGCCCCTTCTGGGAGAAAAGGCCCTGGGAGAAGACGAATGACCAATACCGCCGTGCATATACTCATCGTCGAGGATGAGCCGCCGATCCGCAAGCTGCTTCGCGTCGGACTTTCCACACAGGGATATTCCGTCAGCGAAGCGATGAATGCCAAGGTTGCGATGGAGCTCGTCAGGACCGAAAAGCCCGACCTGATCATCCTCGATCTCGGCCTGCCGGACATACCCGGCCATGATCTGCTCGCTAGGTGGCGGGGGGAGGGGCTCGACCTGCCGATCGTCATCCTCTCGAGCCGCACGGATGAGGCCGGCATTGTCAAGGCGCTCGAACTCGGCGCGGACGACTACATCACCAAGCCTTTCGGCATGAACGAGCTCGTCGCGCGCATCCGCGTGGCGCTCCGCCACCGCCTGCAGAGCCAGGGCGAGAAGCCTGTTTTCAAGACCGGTGATCTTTCCGTCGATCTCGTCAAGCGCATCGTCAAGGTGGCCGGCAAGGAAGTCAAGCTCTCGCCGAAGGAGTATGACATCCTCCGCATCCTGGTGCAGCATGCCGGCAAGGTGCTGACCCACCGTTTCCTGCTGGAACATGTCTGGGACGGGCTGACGGACGTGCAGTATCTGCGTGTCTATGTGCGCCAGCTTCGCCAGAAGATCGAAAAGACGCCCGACCAGCCACAGTATATCCTCACCGAGACCGGGGTCGGTTATCGGCTGCAGGAAGGTCAATAGGCGTCTGCCTTCAATCGATGGACATTGCCATGAAACTCCGTGATTATCTCCTGCCGGAGAATATCGTGCTCGACCTTGGGGCGCCGTCCAAGGCGGCGCTGATCAGGCAGCTTTCCGAACTTGCTGCCGGAAGGCTTGCGCTTGACGCAAGCGAGATCGCCGAAGTGTTGATCAATCGGGAAAATCTTGGTTCGACGGGCATCGGCGCCGGTGTTGCCATTCCGCATGCGGTTGTCAAAGGCATCGACCGGCATTTCTGCCTCTTCGCGCGGCTGGTGAAGCCGGTGGACTTCGAGGCGGTGGACGATCAGCCGGTCGATCTCGTCTTTCTGCTTCTCAATCCCGAAAGCCGCCCGGAACACCTGAACATCCTCTCCTGCATCGCCCGGCGCATCCGCGAGGAGGAGACGGTTGCGGCAATCCGCCGGGCGGCAAGTCCGGAAGAAGTCTATGTCAGGCTCTGCCCGCCGGAGGCATGACCGTGACAGCGCACGGCTGCTGCGTTTCCGGCACAGCGCTGGTTTGACAAGTGTCAAATCTTGCCTCTTGACGCGGCTCGCCATGGGGATACTTAAAACCATCCCGCACCGACGGCCATCCGACCGCCGAATGTCCATTCCCATCGTGTTCGCCGAGCGGCGTTCTCAGGTAAGACATCATGACCCACCCAGGCTCGAATCGGGCGCTTGTCATCGCGGCCGTGATGGCAAGCATGGCGATGATCGCCATCGAGGCGACGATCGTTTCAACGGCCATGCCGCAGATCGCTGCCCAGCTTGGCCAGTTGAATCTCTATAGCTGGGTCTTCTCATCGTTCCTGCTGGCGCAGACTGCGACGACGGTGATCTTCGGCAAACTCTCCGACATCTACGGCCGGAAGCCGATCATCCTGCTCGGCATCGCGATCTTTCTCGCCGCCTCCGTCCTTGCCGGCTTCGCCTGGTCCATGCCTTCGATGATCGCCTTCCGGCTGCTGCAGGGCATTGGCGCCGGCGCTATTCAACCGGTCACCATGACGGTCGTGGGAGATCTTTTTCCCGGGGCTGAACGCGGCAAAGTCCAGGGTTATCTCGCCAGCGTCTGGGCGCTTTCGGCGGTGGTTGGGCCTCTGCTGGGCAGCGTCATCGTCCACAATCTGCCCTGGGCCTGGATATTCTGGATCAATGTGCCGATCGGACTTGCGGCTGCTCTCGGGTTTGTCGTTTTCCTTCATGAGGAGAAACAATCCCGCGGCGTTTCGGTGGACATCCTTGGTGCGGGTCTTTTTGCCGTTTCGATCGCGTCCCTGATGATCGCTTTGACGGAAGCCGAGGGAGCCACTGCGGCCCATACAATGTTCGCTGTCGCGATCTTCGCCGTCAGTCTTATGCTTTTCCTCAGGCAGGAGCGTCGTTCCGAGGCGCCCATGGTGTCACTTGACCTCTGGCGGCAGAGGCCGATAGCTGCCGCCAATGTGGCGACCTTTCTCGCCAGCATGGCGATCATGGGACTTACGACCTTCCTGCCCATGTATGTGCAGACGGTATTGAACCGGTCGGCGGTCGTGGCAGGCTTCGCGCTGACCATGCTCCTGATAGGATGGCCGGCGGCGGCAACGCTCGCCTCCCGCTTGTTCCCGCGCTTCGGCTTGCGCCGGATCATGATCTTCGGCAGCGTCTGTATTCCCTTAGGCGCCTTTCTGCTGGTCCTGTTGATGCCCGGCAGCTCGCCCATTCAAGCCGGCGCCGGCTCGCTCGTCATGGGCTTCGGCATGGGCCTCATCAGCATCTGCTCGCTGGTCATCATCCAGGAAAGTGTCGGCTGGTCGGAGCGCGGCAGTGCTACGGCATCCAACATCTTTGCACGCAATCTCGGCAGTACGCTTGGAGCTGCGGTCCTCGGCGCGGTGCTGAGCTACGGTCTTGCCAATTCCGGCGGAGCCGATGCCGTCACGCCGGATCAGTTGCGCGGTCTTCTGGATGGCACGGGGACGGCGCTTGCCGCCCAATCGTCGATCCGGCTGGTGCTGCAGAACGCCCTTCACCTGACCTTTGTCTTCATGTTCCTTATCGCAACCCTGATCATCCTCGCCTGCCTTTACGTGCCGGGCGTCATACGGCGGGCTGAAGCCGTGCGGGAAGGTTGAGTTTCAAGGAGCGGTTTCTTTCAAGGTTGCCCGATGAGTTCCGGGCGCTGAAAAGTCGATTGGCAAATTGACCCGGAAAGGGAGATGGAAATCATGTCTGATTTAAATGCGGCCACGTCCGGCACGTTCAGGATTGGCGGAGAGCTTGAGATCAACCGCCTCGGCTTCGGCGCCATGCGCATTACCGGCAAGGGTATCTGGGGGGAACCCGCCGATCGCAAAGAGGCGATCCGCACGCTGAAGCGCGTGCCGGAGCTCGGCATAAATTTCATCGACACGGCGGATTCCTACGGCCCCGACGTCTCGGAGGAACTGATCCGGGAGGCGCTCCATCCGTATGGCAGGATCGTCGTCGCCACCAAGGGCGGCCTGACCCGCATCGGCCCCGACCGCTGGATTCCGCTCGGCCGCTCGGAATACCTGATCCAGCAGGCCTACAAGAGCCTGCGCCGGCTCGGTGTCGAGCAGATCGACCTCTGGCAGCTTCACCGCATCGATCCGAAGGTTCCCGCGGCTGAACAGTTCGATGCCATCAAATCGCTGATCGATGCGAAAGTGATCCGTCACGCGGGGCTCAGCGAAGTCTCGGTCGCCCAGATCGAGGAGGCTTCGAAATATTTCAAGGTCGCAACCGTCCAGAACCAGTACAATCTCGTCGACCGCAAGAGCGAGGCCGTGCTGGAATACAGCGAAAAGCACGGCATCGGCTTCATTCCATGGCATCCTCTGGCGGCCGGCAATCTCGCCAGGCCCGGCTCGGTTCTCGACACGATCGCGAAGAAGCATGATGCCGCGCCAAGCCAGATCGCGCTTGCCTGGGTGCTGAAGCGCAGCCCGGTCATGTTGCCGATACCCGGTACGTCAAAGGTGAAGCATCTGGAAGAAAACCTCGCTGCGGTGAACATCGTGCTGTCCGACGAGGATTTCGCCGCCCTCGACGCCCAGGGAAGCGCATGAGGATCATCCGGATCTCCGCCGCCCTGATCGTCCGTGCCGACGGAAAGATACTTCTCGTTCGCAAGCGCGGTACGACAGCCTTCATGCAGCCCGGCGGCAAGATCGAGCCAGGCGAAAGCCCGGCCGCCGCGCTGGTCCGTGAACTTGAAGAGGAAATCGGTTTGCGGGCCTCCCCGGAACAGTTCCGGTCGCTCGGCCGGTTTGAGGCGACGGCCGCCAACGAGCCGGATCATCTCGTATCGGCGGATGTGTTTGTTTTCGAAAGCGGCGACAGGATAGTTGCCCCAGCCGCCGAGATCGAGGAAATCCGCTGGATATCGCCGATCGATCCAGCCGATATTGTCCTGGCGGAGCTCACCGAGCACCACATCCTGCCAGCTTGGCGACAGACGCTTCTGGGCACTTAATTCGCGACACCCGCTTCTGCGACCAAAACCGGATCGGCGCGATAATCCTTCGGGAACAGTTTCCGGAGATTGGAAAGCTTCGGCAGATCGTTGAAGACGATATAGGGATAGGTCGGGTTGTTGGCCAGGAAATCCTGGTGATAGTCTTCGGCTGGATAGAAGGCCTTGCCCGGTTCGATTGTCGTCGCGATTGTCGTATCGTAGAGTTTCGCCTTGTCGAGCTGGTCGATATAGGCCTTGGCAATGCGCGCCTGTTCGTCATTTACCGGGAAGATGGCCGAGCGATATTGCGGGCCGGCATCCGGTCCCTGCCGGTCGATCTGGGTCGGGTCGTGCGCCACCGAGAAATAGATCTGCAGGAGATGTCCGTAGCTTACTCTCTTCGGATCGAAGGTCACCTTGACGGATTCCGCATGACCCGTCCTGCCATATCCGACCATCTCGTAATGGGCCGTCTCCCTGGTGCCTCCGGCATAGCCGGAAACGGCATTCGTGACGCCTTCGACATGCTGGAATACGCCCTGAACGCCCCAGAAGCAGCCGCCGGCAAAGATCGCCGTTTCCATGTCGGTTGTGTTTGGCGCATGGTCGATCGCCGGCGCAGGGATGGCAATTCCTTCCTGCCCGGAGGCGCTGCCCATGCCGAACGCCAGAACCACCAGAACGGATGCTGCACCGGCAAGCCTCGGCATTTTTGATCTGCGTTGCATGACGGTCTCCTCAACCGAAACGGATGCGTGGGCTGATCCCCGAACAGGCGCATGGCCTCGGATGCCAAGCTCTGCTTTCCTGTACATTTACGGAAGCGGGATGCGATTGGTTACACACATCCTCGCGACACACTGAAATGTGATGTCACACGCGTTTCTCACGATCATCGGCAGACAAAGATCGGGATTGGCTTGGGAAACTGGATTATCACCTGATTGCAAAGGCTTAGTTATAACTGACATCTGGGTTATATTGACGCCTTCCCGATCGATGCTCCACCGTCGACATGAAGGGTCTGCCCGGTGATGAATGCGGCATCGTCGGATAGGAGGAAGGCAATGGCGGCGGCGATCTCCTCGGGCTTGCCGAACCGCCGCATCGGAACACCGGCAAGATAACGCGCCTCACCGGCGCTGCCGGGGGCGTTGTTTGTCCGGAACAGCTCGGTTTCCGTCGGCCCCGGCGAGACGGCGTTGACTGTGATGCCGGTCGCGGCAAGCTCGAGCGCCCAGCTTCTGGTGAAGCTAACGAGAGCAGCCTTGGCAGCCGCATAGCTCGTTCGCTCGACGCTACCAAGCACCGTAAGGCTGGAGATATTGACGATCCGGCCCCATCCCCGCGAGCGCATGCCCGGAAGTGCCGCCTGCGTAGCGCACAACGCCGGGTGGAGGTTGACACGCATGACTTCCTCAAGCGTCGCGACCGCGATGTTGCCGAGGGGCGCCGCACGAACGAGGCCGACATTGTTAACGACGCCGTCGACCCTGGCTTCCCGGACGATTGCCGCGAGCCTGTCGCCGGACGCCGCATCGGCAAGATCGAGAGGATGGAACTCGCCTGGGAATCCCTCGGACGCATGGCGTGCGATACCAATAACGGCGTCTCCGTGATCCGCGAGGCGCTTTGATAGGGCAAGGCCGATGCCTTTGCTGGCCCCGGTGATCAGAAACGTTCTTTTCATGGGATCTCCTTTCGGCCTCGCCGCTTGCTGCAGCGAGGCCTTGTTGAATGGATGTCGATCAGGCGGAGAGCGAGGCGGCGCGGCGCAGCGCCGGCAGCATGTCTTCAGGTTCCGGACGGCGGGTGTAGTCCGGGTTGACCTCGGCGTAGAGGATTACTCCGTCCTGGCCGACGGCGTAGCGAGCCGGCATCGGCAGGGTCCAGCTCGGATCGCCGTTGAAGGCGGGCAGGTCGTTCTTCAGCGACTTGTAGAGCTCGATCAGATAGTCCTGCATTTCGAAGCGCAGGCCAAAGGCGGCTGCAACATCGTTGTGTGGGTCCGACAGGATCGGGAACGCGAGGTTGTTCTGTCGGACGGACTTGCGGCTGTTGGCCGGATTCTGTGGCGAGATCGCCACCAGGCTTGCGCCGAGTTCCTGGAACTGCGGCAGCGCCTCCTGCAGCGCTTGCAGTTCCATGTTGCAATAGGGGCACCAGACACCGCGGTAAAAGCTGATGACCAGCGGTCCCTTCGACAGGAGACCGTCGGACGAGACCGTGTTGCCCTCCGGGTCTGAGAGCGTGAAGGCCGGCAGCTTGTCGCCGGCCTTCAGCGCACGCTGGGCCGCACCCGAGGCGATCAGTTCTGCGGTGGCGCGACGCATGATTTCGATAACGGAGTAGGGCACGTTATAGGGCGGTTTGCCGGCTTCAAAATCGGCCTTGAAGGCGTCGAGCCTGGATTGCAGGGCCATGATGGAATCTCCTTGATAAGCTTGGTTTGGATGAATGACGGACGCGAGAATGGTCAGCCGTTGTCCGCCAGGGAGCGGGCGACTTCGGCGGCGCTGATGCCTTCGAGCGCGAGGCCATAACCGGCACCGTCGTCGATGATCCGGCGCAGCTTCTGGGTCAGCGCGATGCGGGTGTAGCGGCTGGTCAGCGGCGGCAGGGCGGCAAGGCCTTCGGCGATCTCATAGGCGCGGGCGAGCAGCCTGTCGGCCGGCACGATCTCGTTGACGGCGCCCCAGTCCTTGGCGGTCTGCGCATCGAGGATCTGCCGGGTGAGAATGAAATGCCGGCCGCGAACGCTTCCGACCACTTCCGGCCAGAGCAGGTTGACGCCGTCGCCGGGCACAATGCCGAAGTCGAAATGCGGCTTGTCCTGGAAGACGGTTTCGGGCGTTGCAAGAATGATGTCCGTCAACAGGGCATATTCGGAATGCAGCAGGACCGGTCCGTTCAGCGCCGTGATCATAGGCACTTCGATATCGAGGATGTTCATGAGGACCTTCCTGCCCTCGCGGAAGATCTTGTCGTAACCGCGCGGCGAGAAGAAATCGAAGCCCTCGGGGCTGATCGCGTCCATGAAGGCGTCGCCGGAACCCGTCAGGATGACGACGCGGTTATCAGGATCGGAGCCGATCTGATGAAAGAGGTCGACGAACTGCTCGTGGGTGTGGCCGTTGAAGACGAGCTTGCCGCCGTCGGTGTGCAGCGCGACCTCTAGGACGCCGTTTGCTGAGCGGGTCAAACGAGCATTCGGGAAGGCGTATCTGTAGTTATCGAAGTTGGGCATGGTCATTCTCCTATTTGGTGGGATGAGGATGCGGGAGGGATTGGATCAGGCGGCGGAGACAAGAGCCTCGACGCAGGAGATGGCACGCTGGACGGCGGGACGGGATGCGACCGTGTCGTACCAGCGGGACAGGTTGGGCAGGCCGTCGAGCACCAGGCCGGGAAACTGGCGACGCCAGAGCCAGCCGAAATGGGTGATGTCGGCGATGGTGAAGCTGTCGGTCGCGACGAAAGCCTGGCCGGAGAGCTTTTCCTCAAGCAGCGCGAGGATACGTTCGGCCTCGCCGATGAAGCGGGCTTCCGCAATCGGCTGCGGCTCCGGCGACGAGCGCTTGAAGAATCCGGCATTGCCGAAGGAGGGGCTCAGGCCCGAGGCGTGGAAGAAGAGTTGCTCGAAGACTCGCGCACGGCTTGTTGCATCCGTCGGCAGCAGCTTGCCCGTCTTTTCCGCGAGATGGACGAGGATCGCGGCACTTTCCGTCAGGACGAGGCGTTCGCCGTCGGCGTCATCGACCAGGACGGGCACCTTGCCGTTCGGATTGAGGGCGAGGAACGCCGCTTGCCTCTGCTCGCCCTTGCGGACGTTGACGGGCTTCAGATCGTAGTCAAGCCCCATCTCCTCCAGAGCAATCGGCACCTTGACGCTGTTGGGTGTCGCGAAGGCATGCACTTCGATCATGTTCATCTCCATCGGCTATGTTATCGTTGGAGAGAGGTATGGCCATTCCCGATCTATTGCGGCAGCCGTGTCGAGGCGATAATGCTTATTCCAAAGGGGAATAGGCATGGACAGGCTACAGGCGATGACCGCGTTTGTGCGGGTTGTGGAAACGGGCTCGTTTTCGAGCGCGGCGAGGCAGATCGGCGTCGGCCAGCCCGCGATCTCGAAGACGATCGCCCAGTTGGAGGATCGGCTTCAGGTCCGCCTTCTCGTCCGCTCCACCCACGGCTTGACGCCGACGGATGCCGGCGTTCGCTTCTACGAACGCGCAAAGACGGCGATCCAGGAGGCCGACGAGGCCGAACTGGAGGCCAGAGGCGCCGGTGCCGGCCTCTCGGGACGCCTTCGAGTCTGCGCGGCAACGACCTTTGCCAGACTGATGATGCTGCCGCACCTGCCGAAGTTCATGGCAGCGCATCCAGGACTTGAAGTGGACGTGATCCTCGACGACCGCGTCATCGATCTCGTCTCGGAAGGCATCGACATCGCGCTTCGGATGGGCGACCTTGCAGATTCCTCGGCGGTCGCCCGGCGAGTCACGTCCGGGCGCCGTTCTGTCATCGCGACGCCAGCCTATCTCGAACGACATGGCGTGCCCGCTACACCTGCGGACCTCGCTGAGCATCAGGCGGTCATCTACACCCAGCTCCGCAATGACTGGACCTTCCGGAAACAGGGGACTGAGGCATCCGTCGTGGTGAGCGGCCGGGCCCGCTTCAGCGCCGCAGAAGGAATACGGGCCGCCGTTCTGGCTGACATGGGACTTGCGGTCGCCTCCGACTGGATGTTTTGGCCCGAGCTTGAGACGGGAGCAGTTCGTCGTGTGCTGGAGGATTGGGAGCTTCCGGATGTCGGCTTATGGGCCGTCTTTCCCACCGGAAGGCTTGCGAGTGCGAAGGCACGGGCATTCGCGGACTTCGTTGAGGATGTCGTCAATCGAGGTGATGGAAATCGATGATCGGACCCGCAATATTTCTCTCGCGCAGTCTCGCCGCGTCTCTCGACGGCGGCAGGCCGAACTGCCGGGCGTATTCGCGGCTGAACTGCGTCGGGCTTTCGTAACCCACACCGAACGCGATGGATGTGGCGTTGCCTTCGCCCGCGATGAGGAGGGATCGCGCGTGCAGCAACCGCACGTGCTTCTGGTACTGGAGCGGACTGAGCGCGGTCACGGCCTTGAAGTGACGGTGAAAGGCTGAGACGCTCAACGCCGCCATCTCCGCCAGGGTCTCGACACGCAGGGGCTTGGCGAAGTTCTGCCTGATCCATTGGATGGCAATGCCGATCCGCGAAAGAGCAGTGTCAGGTGTCGCGATATCCCGCAGCATCCATCCGAGCGGCCCCTGCAGCACCCGGAAGAGGATTTCCCGCTCATAGGCGGGAGCAAGGGCGGGGACCTCGTTCGGACGCTCCATCAGGCGCAGCATCCGAAGCCAGGCATCAAGCAGTTCCGGTGTTACAGGCGCGACGGAGAAGCCGGGGCTGTAGAGCTCACCTCCGGCAGGTTTGGGCAGGTCCGCCAGCAGGTTCGCGACGATCACCGGCTCAAGCGTCAGGCTGATGGCAAGATAGGGATCTCCGTCATCCGACGGGTACACGGAGCCGACCGCCGGCAGATCGACCGACATGACGAAATACGTTGCGGGATCGTAGCGAAACGTGCGGCCGCCGACTGTCATAGTCTTCGACCCCGTCAGGATCAGATTGACCATGGGATCATAGACCGCGGCAAGCCGATGTTCGGGAATCTCTCCCTGCACCATGGCGACGCGCGGAATACCCGTCTCCGTGCGGCGGCTCTCCGCCCGGGATGCCAATTTTCTCAGTTCCTGAAGCTGCGTGTCCATGGGTTTGTTGTTTCATAGGGGTACCTCACATTCAACGGGAAAGCAGAAATAGGCAAGTTTCGAAGAGGATCGTGCGAGCGGCCGGGCGGAATTGCCGGCTATCACTCAGCTATCCGATCGAAGGAGCACCCAATGAGCATCGTCATCATCACCGGCGGAAGCCGCGGCCTCGGCGCCAGCATCGCAACCCAGTGCGCCAGGCGCGGCATGGGCGTCATCCTCACCTATAACAGCAACGGGCAAGCGGCCGAGAAGGTCGTCAGCACGATCAAGGCTGACGGCGGCAAGGCAGTCGCTCTGGAACTGGACGTCAGCAATAGTTGGACCTTCCCGGCGTTTCGCGACGCAGTCGGCGAAGCGCTGGCAAATACCTGGAAAGCCCGGACCTTCGACTTCCTCGTCAACAATGCGGGATACGGGCTCTACAACCCGATTGCGACGGTGACGGAAGAAGAGTTCGACGGGCTGTTCCGCGTGCATCTCAAGGGGCCGTTCTTCCTCACGCAGGCACTGCTTCCCCTGATGACTGATGGCGGTCACATCGTGAACGTGACGAGCGCGACCAGCCGTGTGGCCACCGTCGGCGTTGCGCCCTATGCCTCGTTCAAGGGCGGCCTCGAAGTGCTGACCCGCTACATGGCCAAGGAGTTCGGCGAGCGCCGCATCCGCGCCAACTCCGTTGCGCCGGGACCGATCCGTACCGAACTCGGCGGAGGCCTCAGCCAAGAATTCGAGACGCTGCTCGCCGGGCAGACCGCGCTCGGTCGCGTCGGCGAACCGGACGATGTCGGCTGCATGGTCGCGAGCCTGCTGTCGGACGAGAACCGCTGGATCAATGCCCAGAACATCGAAGTCGCCGGCGGCTACATCATCTGAGGAGGCTCCCATGCTCGATCATATCTTCCTGACCGTCAGCGATATCAGGCGCTCGATCGCCTTTTACGAGAGGGTGCTTCCGATCCTCGGTATCACTGCTCGCCACGACTATGACGGCAGCCAAGGCCCGGCGGGGCATCCCGACCTCAAGGGTTTCGGTGCCAAAGGCAGAATGTTCTTCTGGCTGAGAGAGGGCACGGCTGCACCTGGCGCCGTGCATGTCGGCTTTATCGCGGGCTCCGAGACAATCGTGAATGCCGCCCATGCCGAGGCTTTGGCGGCCGGGGCGACCGAGATCCATGTACCCGGACCGCAGCTTCATTACGATCCCCGCTACTATGCGGCGCAAGTCCGCGACCCGGATGGCTACAGCCTCGAGTTCGTCTACAAGAGCTGGCAGCACGGGAGCTGATGCGATGACCGCAGATACACTGCGCGAGACGGCAGATGCGCTGATCGCCGCTACCAACGCCTTCGATGCCGACGCGGCATTGACCCTGTTCACCACGGATGCGGTGATCGACGACCCGTCGACCGGCCACCGTTTTGATGGCCACCCAGGCATCCACGATTACATCGAGCGGTATTTCATCGGCTATCACACGGTCACCCGCTTCCTCTCGATCGAGAGTATCAGCGAGACTCGAGCCCGCGTGCGGGTCGATTTCACCGGAGACTTCGGTCACGAGATCGGTCTCCTCGACATCTCGGTCAATGCAGATGGGCTCATCACGCGCATCGACGCTGATCTCGAATAATCACAGGAGAAGAAATACTATCTGGTTCGTGCCCTCGACAGGCATGCCTTTCAGCCCAAGACGTCTGGCGTGGCCATGCTCGGCCCGCAGAATGCCCAGGTCAGGGAGAAATCTTTCCCGGATTCCCGGGGAGCGCAACCAATTGCGAAAAGAAACGTGGCGAGAAGGACTCGCGACTTCCTGTATGCTAGTTTGAGGATGATCGATGATGCAAATGCCGTCCCGGCTGCTGCCATCCTTCAAGGGGATTGGATGGCAGACCTGACAGCGCGGTATGCCGTCCGTGAAGAAATAGATCGTAGTTGGACCGTCTATGATGTCTTCACAGGCCTGCCCGCAAAACCCTCAACGTGGTTTCTTGTGGAGCTGTCCGAAAAGCAAGCTGAAATGTACTGCACCATAGTCAATGCAAAAGATGCCGCTCGCCGCGGAGAGCATGACTGATTGAGCTTTCAGCTCCGGTGTCGAGGCCGCTTATCCGTTGCTTTTGCCCGGACATAAGCGCATGCTTCGAACTTCAGTAGCCGTTTAAAGGGCGCTGCTGCTTCAGGGCATCCATACCCTGGCCCCAATGAAAGGAGGAGGCCATGTCTGCCATCCTTCATCCTAAGAACATCGCGCGTAATCTGGTCCGGGTTAGTGGATCGGGATACCGGGAGAATATCGAACTCAAGGAAGCCGGTGAGCGCGCTCGACATGCGGAGGTTGCCATCAGCCGCTTTCAGGCGGGCGTCACCGGAGCAGGCATCACGCTGTCCCGCTTAGCCGATTTTAGCAAGCCGCGATCCGTGGGTATCGTTGCCTATCTGGGCGAGCGCAGGGATACAGCACAACCTTTGCTATAACGAGGCCTCGATCGATATCGAGGCGACTGATGCATCCGTCGCGAACAGAAATAATCATACACCACCGGTACAGGGGAGACTAAAATGGCCAAGGGTCAAATACGCAGCAATCGGGAAGCTCGAAAACCGAAGAAGGATAAGAGCGCAACTCCAGTGGCTGCGGCCCAGGGGGCACAAGTCAAGCTTGCTCAGAGCGGCCTTGGCCTGGGGAAGAAATCCAAATGAATTCGATGGAGGCACCGTATGGCGCCTCCACTATCTTTCAATCCATGATGCAGACACCGCCGCGTAGCCGATAGGGACGACTACAGTCCCAGCCATTGCCGGTCGAGTTGAGATGCGCGTTCTCAGGAAGCTCGATCCGTAAGCATTCATCGGCCCTCGTTTCGAAGCCTCGGTCGCATTTCCATTTCTGCCCGTAGGACGTATCGACGAAAACAGCGTTCTCCGGAACCTGGACGGCGACACACGCCTGCTCCTTCTTCTCAAAGCCTCTATCGCACCTCCACTCGTCACCGCCGGTTGTCAGATAGGCGTGGGCGGGGACTTCGAGCCTGATGCATGCCTGTTGGGTTGTCCGATAACCCCTCTCGCATTCCCAACCGGATCCTTGGGTCGTGTCCGACAAGAATGCGTTCTCCGGAACTTTGATAAGGTCGCAGCCCATGTCGCTTTGACGGTAACCACGCAGGCATCTCCAGCGATCGCCGGAATACGGGTCGATGTAGGCATTCTCCGGAACCTGAACGGCGAGGCATTGATCAGCCTTTTCGAGAAAGCCATAGTGGCAATCCCAGCCTTTGCCGTAAGAGGTGTTCGTCAGAAAGGCGTTGTCCGGAAGCTTCACTTCATGACAGGCATCATCCTGCTTTCGAAAGCCACGGTTGCAGTCCCAGCCGGAGCCGAAGCGGCTGGCCTGAGCATTTGCAGGTACCGGCTTCGCGGACTGGCCAAACGCTTGGGAACTGAGCACCGATGCAAAAAGCAGGAGGATAGCTATCGTCAGGGCCAGTGCCCTGTAAGATGGTTGGCGCATGAGTTTGTCTCCAATAGGCCGTATCCGCCTATCTCAGGCCGAAGGTCCGAGATGCGACGCGGATGGGCGGGAAATAGCCAAGAGCATTGCGGGGCTACCGAAGCTTCGGCTTTTTCTCCGGAGTTTCCAGGGGAGCGGCGGGTGCGGGCGATATTACCGGACCGACGAGCGGCAGGCCCTGAAGGTGCCGCCTCCTGCGAGCCGCGGCAGAGACTATCCCAACTTTACGGTTTCCTGGATTTCGCCCGCTTTCGCAGTCTGCGTTCAGGAGCATTTTCTGAAAATAAAGCAGGAAGTTGGCATGCGAGGATCGGGACGACATCGCGTCCTCCTCTTGTCGGGGCTAGGGCACATCTGTCCCTCAGGCGGCAGCGCCCTGACCAGTTGCAGCCGACAAAATACCTTGAGCTTCATTTCTGCCTTTGGCAAGCAAGGCTTTGACCCTTCGTGCTGCGTCTTGAAAGCGACGCACTGCAACACTATATAAAAGGTACGTTTTCAGCCTTTCGGCTACCTGATCCTCCCGGCTGAGCCGGTTGCTTGGCAAACCCTGATTTTGCGAACGTTGCGAACTCCGGCCCCTCGGCTGGAGGAGAGGTTTGTGCCGGACGCCCTCGTCTGGCGGCCATACTGAGGATGCCAATCATGATCAAGACAACCCGCCATGCCGCCGAAGGCCTGTTCAAGCGTCCAGATCCCGCAGAGGGATCCGATGCCGCGAAGCTGCAGGATTTTCGCAGCAGACAAGTTCTCCGGAAGCGGGAAACGAAACTCGCCGAGATGCAGCAGCGTCTCGAAAAGCGGGCTACGGACACCGTCGGGCTGACCTCGTTTTTCCGTTGACGCCACCAGAGCGGTGAAGCCCGACCGCCCTCGACAAAATCTCCCTCCGATCGCAAGGAACAGGACTTATGGCGGCTTTCGACTATAATGCAGGTGCGGGGCTTTACCCGTGCAAGACCATCAACAGAAGGAGCCGCCTCCGCTACAAGAGGTTCGATTCCGCTGCAGAAGCTCTTCGCTTCGCGATCGAGGATATGCCGGCCTCTCTCCTTCGAGGGTCCGTGCTGGAAATCGATGAATCGCGTTTCGATGGCATGCAGATGCGCAAGCTCTACGAAGCCGAAGCATATCCGCTGACGCGACGGAAATCCTGAAGCGGCGGTGCTGATGCGATTTGCCCGACAGCTATGTCCGCATAATCCTCCGAGCGCAGGCAGAGGGACCATAGGCGACAATTTTCAAAGATCTTTCTATCCACGCAAGGACTGAACAGTGAATACGATCACGCTTACACCCGCCCAGATCAGGGGCCTGAAACTCGCCAAGGAAGGGGACCTGTTTCCGCGGGAGGACGATAAATGGACGCACCTTGATGCCGCCGTCACCTATGCAAAGAACGACCGGTTTCGGGAGCGGCCGCAAAAGATCAAGTTTCTCACGTCGTCGACATTGGCCACATTGCGGGAGTTCGGACTTCTGCGCAGTCTCGATCCCGACGGGAAGACGCAAGAGGCCGCCCACGGGATTACCATGGCTGGCAAGATGTGGCTTCTGAAGAACAAGTAATCCATCGAGAGCGCCGGTCTTTCGGCGTTCCTGATTTTTTGAAGCGGAGCCGTCATGACCCTTCTATTTCCGAACACGAGCCGCAGCTTCGACGATGCGCGCAAAGTGGTGCGCTTTCTCGGCTATGACGGCATGTTCGAGGTTCGGTTCTTTGTGGAGGCGGCCGCGCTCGCAAAGACGTCGGCCGGAATGTCGGAGACGGACTATCTCAAGGCCTTCGATGCGGCCCGCCCCGATATTCAGGAAGCCGCGACGAGACTTTATCACCCCAAGCGCGGAACGACCTATACGCTCACAGCTGCGGATCTGGGCTAGCTCTTGCGGTCTCCGGGAGCTGCCCTGCGAAGGTCCAGGGCCACCCGGAATGCAAAGTGCGCACGCACCCGGCTACGCTACGGCTATCTCAGGCGAAAATCCGCCTGCGCGCATGCCGCGATGAAGTCATCGCGCATTTCTTCAGGCGTGATCAAGCCTTTCAACGCATCGTAACAACGATGGCGCGCTCTCCAGTAAGGAAATCCTGTCTGGATGGCCCTATTGTCACTCAGATATTGAAGGGCATCTTGAGGGCCACTGACCTTTCGGGTCGGCTCATCTCCGATAGCCACATAAACCGGCACTTTCCAGCGGGTTCTAAATTCAATTCGTATGACGTCCGAGTCCACGGGTTCTCCATAACTGATCGCTGATATGGTGCCGTCGCCAATATGACGGGTCGCGGAGCTGCCCGTCTTTTAAATGTTCAAATGGAGTGCTTCTTATTCAGGCAGGCTTCCCTTACCGCCCCATCAAAGGAGACCCGGGCTTCCTGGGGCGTCTGGCGTCCGTCCAGGGCTGCCAGTATCGCCATATGCGCCAGCGCAAACTGCGCCCCTTTCACATGGGGCCAGGATTTCATCATGAAGTGATGAGCCTCCAAAGGGCCGACGATCGAAGCATTTCCGATTTTCACCGGGGGCATCCATCGTGCTGTCAGCAGCATGGTTTCCCTCCCGGCCGGCTGAGTTGAACTCTCACCATAGCCATCCCTCCGACAACATGAAGATGACGAGGGCAAAGCTCAGGCCTGCCACCGCTCTGGGAGCCACCATGTCATATGAATTGTGCAGAAAATGTCGGGATCTGGAAGACATGTCGTCCTCCTTGATTGGGGCTAGGGCACTTTGGCCGCCCTTACGACAACGCCCGTATCAGTTGTTGCCGACTATCAATGATGAAGTGTGATTAAGTCTTAACAAAGGCCGGGGCGGCCGTTTGTTTGGCAAATGTCGCGCCAATGCGAAGTTTCCCCGGATTATCGTCGTGATAGTGCCCGGGAATACGGCTTCGACGGATCAGGCGGATCCGCCGACAAAGAAACCCGCCATTTCTGGCGGGCTCATCTTCCGACCGGTGATGGAGGAAGCCGGTCAGTGCTTGCCGGTATTTCTGCGGCCCTTGTCCTGCTTGCCTTTCGCCGACGATGTCTTGGCATCATAACCCTGGCCGAAATTCGTGCCGCCGAGATGCCCGCCTCCGCTGGTATTCGCCACTTGGCGTTCAGCTCTCTTCGATTGCTGTTGTGCGTCTGTCTTTTTCATAAAAATCGCTTTCGTGAAAGAAAAACAAAAGGCCGGGTGAGAACCCGGCCTCCTCAAGGCTTCGACGATCTGTGCCGGTACATCCGCGGTCAAAGACCGGAAGCTTGGTGGGTTAGGCAGTCTGAAGGTTTTCGGCCGCGCTTTTGCCCGAGCGCTTGTCCGTCACGAGGTCATAGCTGACCTTCTGGCCTTCACTGAGGTAGGTCATGCCCGAGCGTTCGACGGCGGAGATGTGAACGAACACATCCTTGGAGCCATCGGAGGGCTGAATGAAGCCGAAGCCTTTTGCCGTGTTGAAGAATTTCACGATACCATCGTTCATGCCGACTTCCTTTCAATCACAAAGGTTCGCAACCGGCCGATCGCCGAATGCGGTCATAATCGAGTTTGAGAGGGAAGATCAGCTCGGGCACCTGCGGTGCAGAAACGTAGCTCAACAAGCAAAGTCGATGAGATACGTATAGGCTTCAACTGTGGTGAGAACAAGATGTGCCGGCAATTAATTAAGGTTGTGTTCGGGGATTGAGGCCGCAACCTGGCGGCCTGGCCACCTTGGCGGCATCCCGGAACGAAACCAGCTTGCCGCTCCTTTCGTCCCAGAGCACGAGCCTGACGCATTGCAGGCTCTGCCACAGGGTTATGCGGCCGATATCCCCCAGTTCTGGATGGTCGCGCAATACCTCCGGCAGCCTGTAATAGGGAATCCTGCTCGACAGGTGATGGACGTGGTGAACGCCGATATTGCCGGTCATCCAGCGGAGCACCGGTGGCAGGTCGTAATGGGAGGCGCCATGAAGCGCAGCCTCGGGAAACTGCCATTCAGCTGTCTTCGACCAGTGCGTCTCCTCGAACTGGTGCTGGACGTAGAAAAGCCACACGCCGGCCGCCCCCGCGATAAGCACGACCGGCAGATGGATCAGCAGGAACGGGATGAGCCCGACGGCCCATATCATAAGGACGGTCAGAATTGCGACCGCCAGGTTCGTTGCCATGGTGGACATCCATGGCATGACCCCGGAGCCCATCATGCCGAAGGGCAGTCGCTGCTTGAGGAGAAAAAGCCATGCAGGTCCGACGCCGAACATCACGAGCGGGTGCCGATAGAGCCGATAGGCCAGACGTCTCGACCAGGAAAGGGAATAATATTCGGCGACAGTCAGCGTGGTGATGTCGCCGACACCGCGTTCATCGAGGTTTCCCGCCGAGGCATGGTGGCCGGCATGCGCCCGCCGCCAGTAGTCATAGGGCGTCAGGGTCAGCACGCCGATGACACGGCCGGTCCAGGTGTCGAGACGCCGGCGGCCAAAAAACGAGCCATGTCCGCAATCATGCTGGATCATGAAGAGGCGCAGCAAAAAGGCTGCAGCCGGCAGGACAAGGATCAGCCCCGGCCAGAACCCCTGGAAGACGGAGATATAGGCCCCGGCCCAGAAGACTGCGAAAGGGAAAACCGTCACGAGGAGCTCGAAAACGCTCCGCCCGGAATGCGGCTGCCGGTATTTCGAAAGGATCTTCAGCCAGATACCGGCATCGTCTCCGGAAGCCGCGTCAATTGCATGGGCATTGGCGTTCATGGAATTCCATTCGCTTTTCTTGGCCTCGGCGTGAGCGCCATCGACGCGGGATTCGTCTGCCCGCTTCAAGGCACATCTTTCAACCGTCAGCGTTGACGGGCCTTACGGGCCGCGTAGCGGCGATCGCGTTCGGCCTTGCGGGCGGCTTCATCGGCGACGACGCGGGAAATGCGATCGTTGATTTCCGCCTGCCGGGCTTCCGCCTCGGCCTTCTCATGGGCTTCCGCGGCTGCCGTCAAGGCTGCCGCTTCCATCAGAATACGTTCGCTCTCCGCCGCCTTCAGGGCATCGCGTTCGGCACGGCGAGCCTCCCGGGCTGCGACAATGGCTTCACGCGCGGCGCGCCGTTCCTGCATCGCGGGATCGCTCGGTTTCGGAGCGGACGCGAATTTCGCCAAAAGCTCCCGCCTGGCATCCGCCGCGGCTTTGCGGCGTTCCGCAAAGCTGTTGTCGTTGGGGTGTCTCAATCTTGTCTTCCTCGTCAACAGGCCGTTAAAGGCCGGTATACAGGCCGGCCGGGAGTCACGCGGATATCCGCGCCGGCCATGCCGTTAACAGAAAAGGCCAGACAATAGCCTGGCCCTCGCAAAATTTTGCCGCCATGCCGGTACATCCGCGGTCATGACGAACCAGAGCTTTAAGCGGCCTGCAGCTGGCCGGCGGACATCTTGCCCGACTTGTGATCGCGTTCCAGTTCGAAACTAAGCTTCTGGCCTTCGACGATAGAACGCATGCCGGCGCGCTCGACGGCAGAGATGTGAACGAAGACGTCGGCACTGCCGTCGTCAGGCTGGATGAAGCCGAAGCCTTTGGTGGCGTTGAACCATTTAACTGTGCCAGTGGTCATGACGAACCCTTTCATAGCAACATTGTTCCTACCGCCGGGCGACGCACGACGGCTGTTTCGACTTTTGAGAGGGAAAGTTCGTCAAGAAGCGCGAGGCGCAGCAAAAACAAAATATCGGCAAACAAAGCATCGATGAATGTTGCTTACAGCATCGACGATCAAGTGTCAAATTTTGGCTTCAGGGTAAGATAAATTACAATTACAGGTGGCATTGGAATGCAATGCATGTACGCCATTGCCGCTGTTGGGCCTATCCGCAGTCGGCAATTCCTCGGCGCTTATCTCGAGGCGCTTCAATATGGCAGGTCCAAACGCGGTCGAGCGCCACATCCGTGGCGTCCCGCCGGGTCGCCCTCAGGATGCGGCCGACATGGTCGCGAAGCACTACGGCGATGCAATAATCTTCAAACCCTAAACGGATCAGCTCATTGGGAACCGGCAACACCAGCGACGCCACACTCCTCCTCGGCTATGGGCTACAGTTCTGGGCATCAGGTCGCCAATGATGCCAAAACGATATCCGGCACGACTGGAAAATCAAGAAATTAAGGGCTTTTAGGGAGAATTGGCTGGGGAACCTGGATTCGAACCAAGATCGACGGAGTCAGAGTCCGCTGTTCTACCATTGAACTATTCCCCAGCAGAAGCGGCCGGTGAAGCGGCTCGGCTGGTGTGCGGCGCTTATAAACAAAAGCGGACGGATTGCAAATACCGATTTCGAAAAAATTGAGCGCCGAACAGGCTTTCGAAGCCCGGCTTCGCCGGGCACCAAAAAGGCGAGGATCGAAGGCTATGCGATAGCCGGCAAAAAGCCGTTGGCGAAAGCGCATCATGCTGTTATCCTTGCGCCAACGAAACGATCAGACGCCAGCGGCATACCTTTTTGAGGCTTTGCGCGGCAAGATGGACTTAAACAGTGATGGACCCCGATAGCGGCGCAAAGCCGCCGGAAGGCGGGGCGTCGGCGGCAGCGCATGGAGAGGGGCGATCCTCCCGGCGCAAGAAGGCGAAGCGGGGCGGCAAACGCCGTAACGCGGCGTCCCTCGGTCATTTGGACTCGGTCGATTCGGCCGCGTCTGCCGGACGTCCCCATACCCAGGAAACAGGCCCGCCAGCGCGCAAGCGCAAGCGTCGGCGCGCAAAATCCGGCGGTTCTCAGGAAGCGTCGCAGGCCTCCGGATTTCCGGTATCGGGAGAGCGTGCCCACGGCAAAAGCGAAGCCCACCCACCTTCCGGCAAATCCCGCAACCGGCGCAAGAAGAATCGTGGTGGTCGTGGCCCGCAAGGGCGCCCGCTTGCCCCCGCAAAGGCGGTCCCAAATGCCGTAAGGATGCCGGCGCCTGCCGCAACGGCGCCGACACAAGCCAGGGATATGCGAGGCAGGGCAGGGAGTGAGGCGTCCGCGCCGGATACGCAGGGCGACAGGCCCATCTATGTCAACGATCTCTATGCTGCGCTGGATCTCGGCACCAACAATTGCCGCCTTCTGATCGCCCAGCCGACACGGCCCGGCCAGTTCCGGGTGGTGGATGCCTTTTCGCGCATCGTTCGCCTGGGTGAGGGGCTTGCAGCGAGCCGAAGGCTGTCGCTGGAGGCTATGGATCGGGCAGTCGAGGCCTTGCGCATCTGCGCTGCCAAGCTTGCCAACAAGCCGGTACGCCGGATGCGGCTGATCGCCACCGAGGCTTGCCGCTCTGCCGTGAATGGCGAGGAATTTCTCGCACGGGTGACGGTGGAAACAGGGCTGGAACTGGAAATCATCGATCGGGAAACGGAGGCTCGGCTTGCGGTTTCCGGCTGCTCGTCGCTGGTCGGCCGCGAAGCGCGCTCGGTCGTGCTCTTCGATATCGGCGGCGGCTCGTCGGAGATCGCCGTCATCCGCATCGGCAACAACCGTTCGAGCCGGCTCGCCAACCACATCACCCATTGGACATCCCTGCCGGTAGGCGTTGTTACCCTGTCGGAACGTCACGGCGGGCGGGATGTGACGCCGGAAGTCTTTTCGTCCATGGTGGCGGAAGTCGAAGGCATGCTGGCGAATTTCGATTGCCCGCCGCTCGGTCCGGTTTACCGTCCGGGCGCTGAAGATTTCCACCTGATCGGTACGTCAGGCACGGTGACCACACTCGCAGGCGTGCATCTCGATCTGCCGCGCTATGACCGCCGCAAGGTCGACGGATTGTGGCTGACCGATGCGGAAGTGACCGCAATGCAGGCGAAGCTTCTTTCCTGGGATTTCGCCGGCCGGGCGGCCAACCCTTGCATCGGACCGGATCGCGCCGATCTGGTGCTCGCCGGTTGTGCCATCCTCGAGGCGATCCGGCGCCGCTGGCCAAGCCCGCGCATGCGGGTGGCCGACCGCGGCCTGCGCGAGGGATTGTTGACGGATATGATGGCGGATGACGGCGTCTGGCGTCGCGTACGGCCGCGCAGGCCGGGTACCGGCGGACATGAGGAAGCGGGGGCGAGGCGATGACGAAACCACCCTCCAAATCTCCCGGCGCCGGCAATCGCACCGGCCGTAAACTCGGCCAGAAGGTCAAAAAGGGCAAGCTCAAGGCCTCTTCCCGCCGCTGGATCGAGCGCCACATCAACGATCCTTACGTGCAGCGGGCCAAGCTGGAAGGTTATCGCGCCCGCGCGGCTTTCAAGCTGCTGGAAATCGACGAGAAGCATCACATCCTGAAGGGCGCTCGCCGGATCATCGATCTTGGAGCCGCTCCCGGAAGCTGGTCGCAGATCGCGGCAAAGGTCACCAATTCGACGGACGAGGATATCCGCGTTGCGGCGATCGATTTCCTGGAAATGGCGCCTTTGCCGGGCGTGAAGGTCCTGCAGCTCGACTTCCTCGATCCCGAGGCGCCGCGGCTTTTGATGGAAGCAATCGGCGGCACGCCGGACCTCGTCATCTCCGATATGGCAGCGCCCACGACCGGCCACCAGAGGACGGACCACCTTCGCACGATGTATCTTTGCGAAGTGGCTGCACATTTCGCGGTCGAGGTGTTGGGCGAGGGCGGCCATTTCCTGGCAAAAACCTTCCAGGGCGGCACGGAGCGCGAACTGCTCGACATGCTGAAGCGGAATTTCAGGCAGGTCATCCATGTGAAGCCCGCCGCCTCGCGCGCTGAATCGGTGGAAATGTTCCTGCTCGCCAAGCATTTCAAAGGTCGCAAAGCGGAAGACGCCGGCGCAGACGAGCAAGCCTGATCTATTCGCCCGCTTCCGGTTGCATCCTTCCGGCGCGATGGCCGGAAACGGCCGCGCCCGTCATCGGATCGAGCCTGAGCAGCGGGCCGATCGAGAGAAGCGAAAGGGCGGCCACCAGGAAGAAGGCGAGGTGGAAATCGGCAAGCTGGAGATGCGCTCCCGAAACGGCCGCCGACGCTTCGAGGATGAAGGCCGCAAAGGCGACGCCGAGCGCGAGGCTGATCTGCTGGAGCACCGAGGCGATCGACGTCGCCTGGCTTGCCTGCTCGTCGCTGATCTCCGAATAGCTGAGCGCGTTCGAACCGGTGAAGAAGAACGAACGGCAGAAGCCCGACATCAGCAGGAAGGCGACGATGAGGGCATGCGACGTCTCCGGCGTGAAAAAGCCGTTGGCGGCGGTCGTGGCGGCGCCGAGAATGCCCGAAACAATCAACGTCACCTTGAAGCCCGTGAGTGCGAACACGCGGCGGGCGACGAATTTCACCATCAGCGCTCCGAGAGCCCCGGCGAAGGTGATGAGGCCGGATTGGAAGGGGTTGAGGCCAAAGCCGAGCTGCAGCATCAGCGGCATCAGGAAAGGAATGGCGCCAGTCGAGATGCGGAACAGGGTGCCGCTGGTGCTTGCCGCACGGAAGGCTTCATTCTGGAAGAGCCTGAAGTTGAGGATCGGTGCCGGATGGTTTCGCGCGTGAGCGAAATAGGCGATGCCGGCGGCGAGCCCGATGGCCGTGGCTGAGATGCCGACAGCGGGAGGCAGTGCCGGCAGGCTGATGACGGAGAGCCCGAAGACGGTGCCCGCCGCGGTGATCGAGGTGAGCAGAAAGCCCCGCCAGTCGATCGATGGCGGATTGGTGGCCTCCACGTCCGGCAGGAAGATGGTGGAAAGGTATATGCCGAGAAGGCCGACGGGCACGTTGATCAGGAAGATCCAGTGCCAGGTGAAATAGGTGGTGATGAAGCCGCCGATCGGCGGGCCGGTGAGCGGTCCGATGAGCGCGGGAATGGTCAGCAATGCCATGGCAGAGACGAGTTCGCTGCGCTTGGTCGTGCGCAGCAGCACGAGCCGGCCCACCGGCGTCATCATCGCGCCGCCCATGCCCTGCAGGAAGCGCGACAGCACGAATTCGATCAGCGAGGATGAAACCGCGCAGAAGATCGAGCCTATGACGAAGACCAGGATCGCCAGCCGGAAGATCTTTTTTGCACCGAAGCGGTCGGCCATCCAGCCGCTGATCGGGATGAACATGGCGAGTGCCACCATGTAGGAGGTCAGGGCCAGTTTGAGCGTGATCGGTCCGACATTGAGGTCGGCGGCGATTGCTGGAAGCGCCGTCGCGATGACGGTCGAGTCCATCTGCTCCATGAAGAGGGCGACGGCAAGGATAAGCGGGATGATACGGTTCATGAGGGGGCCAGCGGTCAGCGCAACGGCCTCCCTGTAAACCTGTTGATCCCCTCTGCCAATTGCAGAATCTCACCTTTTGCCATTTTGTGTCACGTCTGCGTGAGATCGGATTTCCCTGTCGCAGACGGCGGTTATGTTCTTCCCCATCCGCGGATTCGGGGCGGGTTCTGCGATGGCACAAGAGGGAACAAGATCATGACGTCTTTTGAAATCGGCAGGCGTGCGCTGCTTGGCACCGCCGGCCTGGGAATTATCGCTTCCCCCGCGATCATCAGGAGCCATGTTTTCGCGCAGGAGAACAAACCGCTGGAGATCGATCGCGTAACGCCTCCGGACATTCACCAGTTCAAGGTCGGCGGCTTTCAGGTTCTGGTGGTCAAGGATGGCGCCCGTCCCTCCGGCAATCCGGGCGAAACCTTCGGCACCGACCAGTCGCCGGAAACTGTGGGCGAACTGCTTACGCAGAACTTCCTGCCGACGGACCAGTTCGTGAACAGCTTCTCCCCGACGCTGATCGATACCGGCAGCGATGTCATCCTTTTCGACACCGGTCTCGGCAAGGCGGCCCGCGCCCAGGGCGGCGGGCGCCTGGTGGAGGGGCTTGCGGTTGCCGGATACATGCCGGAAGACATCTCGATCGTCGTCATCACCCATATGCATGGCGACCATATCGGCGGCATCATGGAGGACGGCAAGCCGGCCTTTCCGAAGGCACGCTATGTTACCGGTCAGGCGGAATACGATTTCTGGACCGATACGGCTCGCGCCGGCACGCCCGCCGAGGGCAATCACAAGGCGGTCCTTTCCAATGTGAAGCCTCATGCGGACAAGATGACCTTCCTGCAGGACGGTGGGGAAGTCGTCTCCGGAATTACGGCCTTGCTGGCGCCCGGGCACACGCCGGGTCATCTGATCTTCAACATCGAGTCGGAAGGCAGGCGTCTGGTTCTGACGGCCGATACCGCCAATCATTACATTCTGTCGCTCGAACGTCCCGATTGGGAAGTGCGTTTCGATATGGACAAGGCAGAGGCGGCGGCTTCTCGAAAGAAGGTGTTCGATATGGTGGCCACCGACAAGGTTGCCTTCCTCGGCTATCATATGCCGTTCCCCGCGGTGGGCTTCGTCGAGAAACAGGAGACCGGCTACCGTTTCGTGCCGAAGAGCTATCAGTTCGATATTTGACCAGGAAATCCGCTTTGGATGATCTTTCTCCCTCATCCCCGGTGTGGGGGAATATTTTGTTACGAAATCGTAGGATTATTAGATTTTTGTAATGTTGATCTAGGTCAAGCGGAAGTTTTTGTACTCACGGCAGTCTTTCCTCGCCAACTCAGGAGAAATACTGTCATGCAATACATTCCTGCCATTATCGCAAGCCTTGCCCTGGCAATCGCTTCACCTGGTCCCACGCTAGCGGCTGCAACGCTGGACAAGGCCGCTTCGCAGGCTCTGAGCCGCGCGCTCTCCGACGAATATCATGCGGAAGCATTTTATGAAGCGGTCATGGCCAGATTCGGAAGCATCCGGCCGTTTGCCAACATTGTCGAATCGGAAAGGACGCATTCGGCGATGCTTTCCGACCTGATGCGCATTTATGGTCTGGACGTGCCGCGAAACGATCAGTTGAATTCCGCTGCCGTGAAGGTTCAGGTCCCGGCCACATTGGCGGAAGCCTGTCGCATGGGCGTGGAGGCGGAGATCGCCAATCGCGATCTCTATCAAAAAGAGCTTCTGCCGGCGGTTTCGTCCTACGCCGATATCACAGTCGTATTCGAGCGTCTGAGCGCTGCTTCGCAGAACAACCACCTTCCTGCTTTCGAGCGTTGCGCTTCACGCAAATGACATCCGCCCCTTGGTGATGAATGACGCGGCGATGAAATTATGCCGGTGTCGGCATTTTTGCCCTCACCGGCTGTTCCCATCGCCACCAAGACGTGGTACGAGCCCTCGCCAACTTCCCATCCGTGAGGATCGCTTCCGGCCACTCCCCCGCCGAGACGATCTTCTATTAACTGAAGGAAATTGGTTATGGCACGCATCATCGAAACAGCCACCGGCGCTGACGCGCTCACCTTTGACGACGTGCTGCTGCAGCCCGGCCATTCCGAGGTGATGCCGGGGCAGACCAACATCTCCACGACCATCGCCCAGGATATCGATCTCAACCTGCCGATCCTGTCGGCGGCCATGGATACGGTAACCGAGAGCCGGCTGGCAATCGCCATGGCGCAGGCGGGCGGCATCGGCGTCATCCACCGCAACCTGACCCCCATCGAACAAGCCGAGGAAGTCCGGCAGGTCAAGAAGTTCGAAAGCGGCATGGTCGTCAATCCGGTGACGATCGGCCCGGATGCGACGCTTGCCGAGGCGCTTTCGCTCATGAAGGCGCATGGCATTTCCGGCATTCCGGTGGTCGAGAACGGTGGCTCCGGCGGCCACACGGCGGGTCGGCTCGTCGGCATCCTAACCAACCGCGACGTCCGCTTCGCCTCCGATCCCACCCAGCGCATCTACGAACTGATGACCCGCGAAAACCTCATCACGGTCAAGGAAAGCAGCGTCGATCAGACGGAAGCCAAGCGCCTGCTGCACAAGCACCGCATCGAAAAACTGCTGGTCGTCGACGGCGAGGGCCGCTGCGTCGGCCTCATCACCGTCAAGGATATCGAGAAGTCGCAGCTCAATCCGAATGCCTCGAAGGACGCGCAGGGACGCCTCCGCGCGGCCGCCGCGATCAGCGTTGGCGATGACGGTTACGAGCGCGCCGAGCGGCTGATCGAGGCGGGCGTCGATCTTCTCGTGGTCGATACGGCCCATGGTCATTCCCAGCGCGTGCTTGATGCCGTCACCCGCGTCAAGACGCTCTCCAATTCGGTGCGCATCATGGCCGGCAACGTCGCCACCGCGGATGGTACCAAGGCATTGATCGATGCCGGCGCGGATGCGGTGAAGGTCGGCATCGGGCCGGGATCGATCTGCACGACCCGCATCGTCGCGGGCGTCGGTGTGCCGCAGCTTGCCGCGATCATGGCCGCCGTCGAAGCGGCCCGTGAGCGGAACATCCCGGTCATCGCCGATGGCGGCATCAAGTTCTCCGGCGATATGGCCAAGGCGATCGCCGCCGGTGCCTCGGCCGTGATGGTCGGTTCGCTGCTGGCCGGCACCGACGAAAGCCCCGGCGAAGTCTATCTCTACCAGGGGCGGTCCTTCAAATCCTATCGAGGCATGGGTTCGGTCGGCGCCATGGCGCGCGGCTCGGCCGATCGTTATTTTCAGGCGGAAGTCCGCGACACGCTGAAACTCGTGCCGGAAGGCATCGAGGGCCAGGTGCCCTACAAGGGCCCGGTTTCCGGCGTGCTGCACCAGCTCGGCGGCGGCCTGAAGGCGGCTATGGGTTATGTCGGCGGCGCCACGATCAAGGAATTCCAGGAGCGAGCCACCTTCGTGCGTATTTCAGGGGCCGGCCTGCGCGAAAGCCATGCCCATGACGTGACGATCACCCGCGAGAGCCCGAATTATCCCGGCGCCGGCGTGTAAATTCTGGCCGAAGGGGCTGAAGACGAATGGCGCCCAACTGGCGCCATTCTCTTTTCGAGGGTGTCATTGTGTCTCCCGCAGACGAACTGTATTGCTTCTACCGGATGATCCGGAGGACTGATGCTTTCCACCAATGCCACCCTTTGGCCGATGATCGCGCATGCCGCGCTGGTATTCTTTCTTTATTGGCTCTTGTCGAGGAAACGCGCCGAAGCGGTAAAGGCAGGCAGCGCCGAGGCGGGGCAGTTTCGGGAGAACCGCCAGGAACCGCCTGAAAGTCTGCTGATTCATAACAACCTCAAGAACCAGTTCGAACTGCCGGTCCTGTTTCACGGCGCCTGCCTCGCTCTCTACGCCTCGACCGCAGACAATTGGGGCACCGTCGCCCTCTCCTGGATCTTCGTTCTTTCCCGTTATGTCCATTCCTATGTACATCTCACCAGCAACCGGCTGCGCTATCGCCGTCCGCTGTTTATCGCCGGTTTCTTCTCCTTGCTGGCGATGTGGATTTGGCTCGCCGTCTGGCTGGCTCTGAACTGACAGAGCGGAAGAAGGCCAGTTGCGATCAACTTGTGCTCACGAACAAGTGTAGCCTATCCTGCGAAAATCACAGGGTTTTTCATCTGAAAGCCAGTCGACTGGCGTTAGCTTTCCTCCGAGCGATCGCTAGGAGGAAAGCGCAATGGACAACGAAGTTCCGAAGATCACCCAGGCGATGATCAACGCCTATGATGAGTATACCCATCTCACCCTTGACCGTCGCCGCTTCATGGAGAAGCTGACGCAGCTTGCCGGTTCAGGTGCGGCCGCGGCGGCGATTGCGCCGATGCTTGCCGCCAACAGCGCCAGGGCGGATATTATTCCTGCCGATGACGAGCGGTTGACGGCCGAGGAGGTCACCTATCCGGGCGCCGGCGGCGCGACGATGAAGGCCTATCTCGTGCGCCCGAAGAATGCTTCCGGATCATTGGGCGGGGTGATTGTCATTCACGAGAACCGCGGCCTCAACAACCATATCAGGGACGTCGCACGCCGCATGGCGCTTGAGGGTTTCAACGCGCTGGCCGTCGATTTCCTGTCGCCGCAGGGCGGCACGCCGGCCGACGAGGATCAGGCGCGCCAGATGTTCTCGTCGCTTGACGCCGACGGGGTTGCGGCCAATGGCGAGGCAAGCCGCGTCTATCTCGCCGGCATCAGCGGCGCGAACGGCAAGGTCGGTGCCGTCGGCTTCTGCTGGGGTGGTGGAGCCGTCAATAATCTTGCCGTGAAGTCGCCGAACCTCAACGCCGGTGTTGCCTACTACGGATCGCAGCCGAAAGCAGAAGACGTGCCGGCGATCAAGGCGCCGCTCATGCTGCACTATGGTGGGCTCGACGAACGCATCAACGCAGGCATTCCCGCCTTCCGGGAGGCGTTGGAGAAGGGCGGAAAAACCTTCGAGATCTTCGTCTATGAGGGCGCCAACCATGCCTTCAACAACGACACGTCATCGGCCCGCTATGACAAGGCGGCCGCGGACCTCGCCTGGAGCCGCACGGTGGACTTCTTCAAGAAATACCTGGCTTGACACCCCCTGCAGGAGCGCAGAGCGTTACCGCCTGTCCCAGAGCGGCCATGTCCTCGGCACGGCCGCTCGATTTCCGCCATATGAGCCCGATCTCGCGGCAGGGCGCGGGGTCGGCGAATGGCACGATCCTGAGATCGTTGCGTGTCGTCTCCGTGGGGATCGCCATTTCCGGGATCAGCGTCATGCCCATGTCGTGCGATACCATCTGAAGCAGTGTTGCCATGGAGGTTGCGCCGAAATTGACAAGGCTGCGTTTTCCCGCCGTACCACAGACGGCGAGCGCCTGGTCGCGCAGGCAATGGCCCTCTTCCAGCAGCAGAAGCCGTTCCGTATCCACTTGGTTTTCGGTGAGCGGCGACATCAGGACTTCGCGGTCATTGTTCGTCATGGCCATGAAGAAGCGGTCGGAGAACAGCGGCCTTGTTTCGACATTCTCGGCGTCGATCGGCAGAGCGGCAATGACCGCATCCAGCCGTCCATCGATGAGATCGGAAACCAGGCGGTCGGTGATCGCCTCCTTGAGTTCGATCTCGATGCCCGGATAGCTTTCCCTGAGATACGGCACCAGTCGAGGCACGAGATAGGGCGCAACCGTGGGGATGATGCCGATCCGCACCAGCCCGTCGAGAATGCCGCCGCTGTCGCGTGCCGCTTCCTCCAGCCGCTCCACCTCCGTCAATATCGTGCGAATGCGCTGGAGTACCTCCATTCCCTTGCGGGTGAGGAGCACGCCCGAGCGGCTACGCTCGACGAGCTTGCTGCCGAGATGCTCCTCCATTTCCATGATCTGGGTTGAAAGAGCCGGCTGGCTCACATGCACTTGCGCCGCCGCTCTGCCGAAATGCCGGGTGGAGGCGAGCGCATCGAAATAACGCATCTGGCGGAGAGTGAGCACGATAACTTTTTCCGATCATTCTTCTTGTGAGATGCGGTCATGAATTATCGATTTCGGAGGAGAGATTCAACCTGCGCCGACATCATCCTGCGATCCGCTGGCGCGTTTTCACGATCATCATCGCAGCACGCGCGGCTTCGCGTCCCTTTTCCAGGAAATGGGTGGTGAAGACACCCCGGTGGTGTTCGGTTTCATGAAAATGGTGCGGCGTCAGCGATACCGACAAGACGGGAATGCCGGTGTCGAGGCCGGCGCGCATCAGTCCATCGACGACCGCGGCTGCGACGAAATCATGCCGGTAGATACCGCCGTCGACGACCAGCGCGGCCGCGATCACGGCGGCATATCTGCCTGTAGCCGCGAGATCGCGCGCGGCGAGAGGTAGTTCGAAGGCACCTGGTACATCGAAGATGTCGACCTCTTCGCCAGGGATAAGTTCGAGAAAGCCCTCAAGTGCCTTCTCTACAATTTCCGGATGCCAGTTTGCCTTGACGAAAGCGAAGCGGGTGTGTGTCATGTGATCTCCTTTGGCTCGACACGTCACCCAAGGCGATCACGCACGTCATCAGCCCCCGCGATGGCGGGTGCTGTACGTCCGTTCTCTTCCATCCGGACTATGACCGTCGGCTCAGGCATCGCACCTGATCTGCTGACCCTTCCATTGGAAGGCGCTCGCGGGCTCGCGACCTGCGCCGCATACCGCCGGTGGGGAATTCCGCCCCGCCCTGAGAACACGTGTGATCTAGCTTGAAGCCTGTCGGGAAAGCAAGGCCGGATTGTCGCCAGTCACCACCCGGTCATGGCTTGACCTGCCCTCGCACGGGCGAGGCGGGGGAAAGCCTTCACCTCGCCGTCGAGGTCGTCGGGGATGACCGCGGGCGAGATGTTGTCGAGGCAGGCGGTGATGTGGTCGGTGATGGCGTTCATCAGCGAGGGAGAGAGGCCCGGCCGTTTCATGAGGCCGATCTGCACCGGCGGCAGCGGCGGAAAACCGTCGGCGGCGGTCAGCACCTTCATACCCGGTCGCAGTGCCGATTCCGGCAGCACTGAAACGGCCATGCCGGCAAGTACCGCAGCAGCGACCACCGTCGAGGACCAGCTTGTGAATAGAACCTGGTATTCACGGCCGTCCGCATCAAGCGCCGAGCAGGCAAGCTGCCGCCAGAGGCAATCGCGACGGCCGACGGCGAGCGGCACAGGCGCATCGTCCTTGAGCGGATGGTTGGCTGATCCCACCCAACAGAGCGGCTCGGTCCGCACCACATCGGAAATCCGCTGGCGCGGGTTGTGCGTCACAAGCGCGATGTCGAGTTCGCCGCGCGCCATCTTCTCGGCCAGGCTGACCGAGGGCTCGCAGACGATATAGAGCTCGACATTCGGGTGTGTCTTGGCGAAACGGCCGATGATTTCGGGCATATAGCGGTCGGCATAATCGTCCGGCGTGCCGATGCGCAGCGTGCCTTCCAGCCGGTTGTCGTCGAAGGCGGCGATCGCTTCGTTGTTGAGCCGGATGATGCGCCGCGCATAGTTCAAAAGCTTCTCGCCCTCGGCGGTCAGCCGGTTGCCGCGCCCATCCTTGGCGAAGAGCTGCTTTCCGATCCGTTCCTCCAGCCGGCGCATCTGCATCGAAACGGCCGACTGGGTCTTGAACACCCGGTCCGCAGCCTTGGTGAAGCTGCCGGTATCCACGATGGCAAGGAATGTATGCAACTGGTCGATATCGAGCGGAGCGGACATGGCGGGCATCCATCAGAGTGTTTGATGCTAATCATTAGAAACATTCGTTGGACTGATCAATAGGTTTTCAGCGATAACAAGATCGCAAATCAACGATCGATACGGCGCCTTCTCCCTGGGGCGCCTCCCAAGGCTGCCTTTCCGTAGGACCTCCGCGGAAGGAGCGGCCAAACTCGTGCCTGATGAAAGGAAAGTCCGATGAGCACGACCAAATACGGAACCGAACTCGACCTCGTCTGCGAACAGCGTATCCCCGAAGGCCGCCTGGCCATTGCGATGCTGCGAGTGCAATCCGTATGGCGTGCCTTTCGCAATCGTCTGGCGTCCAATTGCCTCCATGATCTCGACGACCGCCAGCTCAACGATATCGGCCTCACACGGCATGATGTGGTGATGGCGCTCGACCGGTCCGGCTCTCTTGAGGATCCGTCGCTCCTTCTGACGCGCGCGGCCCGGGAACGGGCACGCACCCGCTTTGCGAGGTCCGCCAACCGCTGATTTCACGCTTTTCCCCGCAGGGTGATAGCCAATAGCCCTGCCTCTTGCCCGGCCGGTCGATCCGTGCCGGGCTTTTTTGTACGCATGCCGCCCGAAAGTGGTTGCCGGTTTCGGGGCAACGGCATGCGGGAAAAGGCGCGCTACTTTCCTGGCGTGGTCTCGGCAGGGGTGGGCTTGTCATCGGCCCCATTGCGGAGCGTCGCGAAGATCGCCTCCATGTTCTTCTGATAGGTCTTCTGCACTTCAAGCCCGCTGTCGAACATGCTGTTCAGAACGTCGCGATAGGGGTTGGCCTCGGGCGCCGGCTTTTCTTTCGGCTTTTCGGGTGCGGGCGCGGGCGGAGCCTGGGACGGGAAGGCGCCGGCCATCATATCCTGGAACGCCTTGGCGAACGGGTTGTCGGCAAAGGGATTGCTGCTGCTTGGAGGCTGCGGCTGTTCCGGCTTGTCCAGCCCCCACATCGAACGCATGGCCTGCGTGAAGGGATTGTCGAAAGGATTGATGGCCGCCTGAGGCTTGGTCTTCGGCTGCAGCCCCATGCTTTCGAGCCATTGCTGTGCCATCTGGCCGATCGGCGAGGCGGCAAAGGCTTCGTTGGTGGCTGGCATCTGACCTGTCATCTGCTTGAACAGCCCGCCCATCAGCGTATCGGCCATGACCGGCATCATCCTCTTGAATGTGTCCTGTGCAATGCCGGTGAACTGCTCCGCCTGCGCGGCGATGGCGCGGGAAACCTCCTTCGAGCCGAAGATTTTTTCGAGAACCGCATTGCCGTCCGCGACGCCCTGGGGCGTGAAGGCCTTCGTCATGTCCTCGAAATATTTGGTATAGGCGCCGGAGAACATGCTGCTCATCAGCGCGGTCAGATCGTAGGGGTTGGTCGCGCTGCGCTTGAGGCCGGAAGAGAAGGCGGGCATCAGCGCGGCCATGGCCTGGGTCGCCTGCTCCTGCGCCAGATTGAATTGTTTGGCGATTGCCTCCATGCCTTCGCCGTTCTGAGCCCTGAGCATCACATCGAACAGTGGCAGCATGAAGAATCCTTTCCGCTTGCGTGTAACGAACACTATAGCCGGAAAAGCGTAAGCGGAAACCGGTTTTTAGAACCGGTCTCAGTTGCTCAATACTGATATTCCTCGAAAACAGGATCGACGGAACCGTTCCAGCGGCCGTGATAGAGTGCCAGCATGTCTTCAGCCATCGTCGCCTTCTTGGCGAGCACTTCCTCGATCGGCTGCAGAAATATGCTTTCGTCCTGGCCTTCGCCGTTCAGCCGGTTGCGCGCCTTCAGGCCGGCCTTGGAAATCGCGACGACCTCGCGCGCGACATCCAGGACAGGTCTGCCCTTGATCTCGGCCTTGAGCGCCTTTGCCGGCACCGTATCACGCATGGCGGTGACGTCCTCGACGGTCCAGTCCTGCGTCAGGGCTTCGGCATCGGCAAGCGCGGTGTCGTCGTAAAGCAGGCCGACCCAGAAGGCCGGCAGCGCGCAGATGCGCCGCCAAGGACCGCCATCGGCGCCGCGCATTTCGAGGAAGCGCTTCAGCCGCACCTCCGGGAAAAGAGTGGAGAGATGATTGGTCCAGTCGCCCATCGTGGGCTCCCAGTCGCTGATTTCGCCCTTCAGGGCGCCGTTCATGAACTGGCGGAAGGTGACATGCGTGCAGTCGTGATATCTGCCGTCCCGGACGACGAAGTACATCGGCACATCGAGCGCCCATTCGACATAGTCGTCGAAACCGAAATCCGGCTTGAAGACGAAAGGCAATATGCCGGCACGCCGATTGTCGGTGTCGCGCCAGATGTCGCCGCGCCAGGAAAGCAGGCCGTTCGGCTTTCCCTCGGTAAAGGGGGAGGAGGCGAAAAGCGCGGTCGCGATCGACTGCAGCTTCATCGAAACCTGCATCTTCCGGGCCATATCCTCTTCGGAGGAGAAGTCGAGGTTCACCTGGATCGTGCAGGTGCGGTACATCATGTCGAGGCCTTGCGAGCCGACCTTCGGCATGTAGCGCGTCATGATCCCGTAGCGGGATTTCGGCATGCGCGGCGTTTCCTCAAACGACCATTTCGGGCTGCCGCCCATGCCGAGGAAGCGGATGCCCATCGGCTCGGCGATCTCCTTGAGGAGGGCCAGATGCTGGTTTGATTCGCGACAGGTCTGGTGGATGGTCTCGAGCGGCGCGCCCGAAAGCTCGAACTGGCCGCCCGGTTCGATCGAGATGGCACCCATACCTGAATGCTCGCCGAGCCCGATGATGTTCTCGCCATCCATGATCGGCTCCCAGCCGAGCTTCGCCTCCATGCCCTTCAGGAGTGCGGAGATGCTGGCATCGCCAAAATAGGGAACAGGGCGGTGATCCGCCTGGAAAAAGGCGAATTTCTCGTGCTCCGTACCGATGCGGAAGTCTTCCTTCGCCCGCGGTCCCTTGGCCAGGTAGGCGGAAAGCTCGGACACCGAGGAGAGCGGTGTCTGGTCGGTGGTGTCACGCGCCATGAAAATTACCTTGTTCGGAATGCCGGATCTGGACGCCAAAATCGTACGAATGCCGGCTGCTTGGACCGGATTGATGTGCGGTGCAAGTGAATTTCTTTCAAGATAGATTCAGAATTTCAAAGCCACTGTGTCAAGCGTGTCACCGCCAGTCGCCGATCGCCGCCTGGATGACCGCAAGCGCGGCCACCGCTGCGGTATCCGCGCGCAAAATCCGCGGTCCGAGTGGGATGGCCGTGACGAAGGGCAAGGACCGCAGCGCTGTCCTTTCCTCGTCGGAAAACCCGCCTTCCGGGCCGACCAGCAACGCCAGTTTCGTCTCCTTGACGGTGGAAAGGATCGGCAGCGGGTTCTGTCCTTCGTCACCCTCGTCGCAGAAGATGATGCGCCGGTCCGCCGGCCATTTTTCCAGAAGGTCGCCAAGCTTCTTCGGCGCTGCCACGCCGGGGATCGACAATATGCCGCACTGTTCGGCGGCCTCGATCACATTTGCCTGAAGCCGGTCCAGGCTGGTGATCTTGCCCTGCACGTGCTGGGTCATGACGGGCTGCAGGAGCCCGGCGCCCATCTCCACCGCTTTCTGGACGATATAGTCCAGCCGCCCGACCTTCAGCGGCGCGAACAGGTAATAAAGGTCAGGCGCAGGCGGCTGCGGCCGGGTCTGTTCGAGTGCTTCCAGTATGATCTTCTTGCGCGTCGGAAAGGTGAGCTTCGTCTTCCACTCGCCGTCACGGCCGTTGAAGACGAGAATTTCCGCCCCTTCGGCCATCCTGAGCACATTGGCGAGATAGTTGAACTGCTCGGCCGATACTTCGTGCCGGACGCCGGCCCCGAGCGGCGCTTCGATGAACAGCCTTTGCATCCGGAAGTTGGCGCGCATGGATATTCCGTTCGTCCTGGTCAGATAAACAGCGCGAACATAGCCGTCGCGAGCATTGCCGCAAGGGTGGCTGCGGCGGGAAGCGTGATCACCCATGCGGCGACGATGGTCAGCAGATGCGAGCGCCGCACCAGAAAACGCCGTTTTAACTCTTCGTCGTTGCGTTCGAAGGGCTCGGTCATGTCAAGCTCCTTGCCGGAGCGCATCCGTATATAGTCGAGACGACGGCGGGAATAGCGCGTATACCACTCGCGGAAGAAGCCGACGCCGAACACAGCGCCCACGGCAATATGCGTCGAAGACACCGGCAGGCCAATCCACGAGGCGATGATCACCGTCAGCGCGGTCGAGAGCGACACGCAATAGGCGCGCATCGGATTGAGCCTGGTGATCTCTGTACCCACCAGCCTGACCAGTTTCGGTCCGAACAGCAGCAGTCCGAGCGAGATGCCCAGCCCGCCGATCACCAGCTCCCAGAGCGGGACGTGGACGCTTCCGGTGACGCCGCGTTGCGCCGCCGCGACAATGGCCGCAAGCGGCCCGATCGCGTTGGAGACGTCATTGGCTCCATGCGCAAAGGACATGAGCGCGGCGGAAAAGACGAGGGGGACGCGGAAAAGTTTCCTGAGTGATTGATTGCGGTTTTCGAGCCCCTCGGCCTGCCGGGCAATCACCGGGATCAGGAGCCGCCATGCAGCCAGGCCGGTCGCCACCGCAATCAGTGTTGCGACCGGAACCGACACATGCACGAGCTGGCCCAATCCGATCAGCGAGAGAAACCCTGCGAAAGCCCCCGTCATGAGACCGATCAGCACCGGCACCCATTTCTTGGCCGAGGCGATCTTGTCCTCCTGGTAGATGATGGTTTCCTTGATGAGGAAGAGCAGTGCTGCGGCGATGACCGCACCGAGGATTGGTAAGAAAACCCAGCTGGCGGTGATGCCGGCGATCGTTCCCCAGTTGATCGCCGAAAGGCCGGCGGCCGCTATTCCGGCGCCCATGACGCCGCCGACGATGGAATGCGTGGTGGAGACCGGCGCGCCGAACCAGGTTGCGACATTGATAAGGATGGCGGCGGAGAGCAGAGCCGCCATCATGGCCCAGATCAGGATTTCCGGGCTGGCTATCATGCTGCCTTGCATGATGTTGTTGGCGACTGTGTTGGCGACACCCCGGCCCGCGATCACCGCGCCCGCCACCTCGAAGACGGCGGCAAGCCCAAGGCCGAAGGCCATGCTCATGGCACGTGCGCCGACCGCGGCGCCGATATTGTTCGTCACATCGTTGGCGCCGATATTCATCGCCATGTAGGCGGCAATTCCGGATGCGGCGATGACGACCACGGCACCGGGCTTGCCCGTCACGTAGGATGCGGCAAAGATCGCGACGAGGACGATGAAAAGCAGTGCCGTACCCGGTGCGGCAAGCCGGCGCGACGTCTGCCGCGCGGCTTCCTCCACCGAGGATAACTTTTCCAGATCCTTGTCGAGCGTCGGCTTCGCCAGACGCGGCCGCCTTTGGCCCATTTAATCATCCCTGGGTGATACGCGAGGTGTAAAACGGTGGCCCGGCCATTCTCCACCTCGCGAAGAAATCGTGGCCCACCGCCTAATGGCAATGGCTCATGAAGGCAATATTGGAACGTGCGGAGCTTAGCTCGCCGCCTTGGTCGGCAGCGGCGGAATGCGCGGCTGCATTTTTTCGGCGAACTGCAGGAGGAGAATCTTCAGTTCCGGCTCGTGGACGCGATTGGCGGCTTCCTCGCAGGAAACCCATTCCAGGGTTCGCGAACCCTTTTCGGGAAAGCTCTTGAGGCATTCGGTCACTTCCAGCGCATGAACTTGCACCTGGACAGGTATCTTCAGACCGTTGGTGAGTGTCTTTCGATAGTTGTAGTAGCCGAGTGGTTCCTTCCCTATCTTGCCCTTGACGCCGACCTCTTCGAAGGCTTCGCGTTCGGCAACCTGATAGGCCTTCTTGCCTGTCATCGGCCAGCCCTTGGGAATGACCCAGCGACCGGTATCGCGGCTTGTGGCAACGAGGACTTCAAGCTGTCCCTGCTTCTTCTTCATCCGGTAGCACAGCGCGGCATATTGCTGCCGCGGCGGCCGCTGCAGCATCAACCGAAGATTGCCGGTGACCTGATTCATGAAACCCAATTTCCGCGATACCTCCGAGTGAACGACATTTTACTAATATAGGGATTGCCTGAAGCTTAACGAGCTGAGCACAACCGTTTTGAACGAGAATCATGGCGGAAGGTTCGCTAAGATGAAGATTATTTTCGGGCCCGCCTTGTTTAAGGTCAACTGATAAATTGCACACCTGTTCACTTTATAACGGCATCGTGGATCTGCATGGCGTGATTGCGACAAATACGACGAAGAAAGTTGAAGCAGCGGCCTGATCGTGAAATAGGATGGGAGAAAAGAACAGGCGGCTTGAATTGCAAAGGGAGGTTGCCGTGTCCGAAGCTATTCGCTTTCTGCCGCCACGTCCGGCGGTCCTTTCGCGGCGGGCGGCCATTATCGCCGATCTCACCGATCTCCTGCCGGCAGACTGTCTCGTGCATGAGCCGCGCGAGCTGGTTCCGTTTGAGACCGATGCCTTCATCTCCTATCGGCGTCTGCCCCTGGCGGTGGTCCTGCCGAGGACAACGGCGCAAGTGGCCGCCGTCATGAGATATTGCCATCGTTATGGCATTCCGGTCGTGCCGCGCGGCGCGGGCACCTCGCTTTCGGGCGGGGCAATTCCGCAGGAAGATGCGGTCGTGCTCGGCTTGTCCAGGATGTCGCGCGTCCTGGAAGTGGACTATGCCAACCGCACTGCCATTGTGCAGGCGGGTGTCACGAATTTGAGCATTTCCGAGACCGTCGGTGTCGACGGCTTCTTTTATGCGCCGGACCCGAGCTCGCAGCTCGCCTGTACAATCGGCGGCAATATCGGCATGAACTCCGGCGGCGCGCACTGTCTGAAATACGGTGTCACGACCAATAACCTGCTCGGCGTCAAGATGGTGCTGGTGGACGGCACGGTGATCGATCTCGGCGGCAAGCATCTGGACGCGGCGGGCTACGATCTGCTCGGCCTCGTCTGCGGTTCGGAAGGCCAGCTCGGTATCGTTACGGAAGCCACGGTGAGGCTGATCGCCAAGCCGGAAGGTGCGCGGCCTGTGCTCTTCGGTTTCGAGACGTCGGAGGCGGCTGGTGCTTGCGTGACGGACATCATCGGCGCGGGCATCATTCCGGTTGCGATCGAATTCATGGACAAGCCGGCGATCGAGATCTGCGAGGCATTCGCCCAGGCGGGTTATCCGCTTGATGTCGGGGCGCTGCTGATCGTCGAAGTCGAGGGCTCTGAAGCCGAGATGGATACGATGCTCGCAGGCATCGTCGAGATTGCCCGCCGCCACGATGTGAAAACCGTGCGCGAGTGCCAGTCGGCGACGGAAGCGGCGCTCATCTGGAAGGGCCGCAAGTCGGCCTTCGGTGCGACGGGCCGCATCGCCGATTATATCTGCATGGACGGCACCGTGCCGCTTGGGAAACTCTCCTATGTGCTCAACAAGACGTCCGAGATCATTGAACGGTACGGGCTGAGGGTCGCCAACGTCTTCCATGCCGGCGACGGCAACATGCATCCGCTGATCCTGTTCAACGCCAACGATCCGGAGGATGCGGCGAAAGCTGAAGAGGCCGGCAATGAGATCCTCAAGCTCTGCGTCGATGCCGGCGGTTGCCTGACCGGCGAACACGGCGTCGGCATCGAGAAGCGCGACCTGATGCGGCATCAGTATTCGGAAGCCGAGCTTGCCCAGCAGATGGCGGTGCGCTCTGCCTTCGATGAAGACTGGATCCTCAATCCGTCGAAAGTCTTCCCTCTCGAGGGAAGAGCGTGAATTTCATGTGTACCGTTTCTTCCGCCGTCCTTGCGGCTGGCGACCTTACCCCCCTCTGCCCTGCCGGGCATCTCCCCCTCAAGGGGGGAGATCGGCAAGACGCACCGGCTTCCCGAAACATCTGTCGTTTTCAGCATCGCTTCGGCAGCTCGAAGCCTATGTTTGGAGCGAGGCATCGCTGCTATCCGATCTCCCCCCTTGAGGGGGAGATGCCCGGCAGGGTAGAGGGGGGTGCTTAGAATGCTGATACCGCATAACGAAACGGACGCGGTCTACGTCGTCCGCAATGCCGCGGCTCAGGGCACCAGGCTCGCGCTCTGCGGAGGCAATACCCGGAGCGGATTCGGCAATCCCGTTTCGAGCGATGAGGTGCTGAGCGCCCGGGGACTGTCCGGCATCGTCGATTACGAGCCTGCGGAAATGGTCATGACGGCGAAAGCCGGCACGCCTGTCGCAGAAATCGAGGCGGTGCTCGCGGCAAACAGGCAGATGATGGCATTCGAGCCGATGGATCATCGCGGCATCATGGGCACGACCGGCGAGCCGACGATTGGCGGCGTCTTTGCTGCCAACGTCTCCGGGCCGCGTCGCTTCGTAGCGGGAGCGGCACGCGACAGCCTGCTCGGCATCCGTTTCATCAACGGCAAGGGAGAAGCGATCCGCGCCGGCGGTCGGGTGATGAAGAACGTCACCGGTCTCGACCTGGTGAAGCTGCTCGCCGGCTCGCACGGCACGCTGGGTTTTCTGACCGAGGTAACCTTCCGGGTCCTGCCGGTGCCGCAGGCGGTGGAGACGATCGTCATTTCCGGACTGGACGATGCGGCAGCTGCGAAGGCCATGGCCGCCGCCATAGCGTTGCCGGTCGAGGTTTCGGGTGCGGCGCATCTGCCGCAAACCGTCCGTTATCGATTCATCGGCGGCGCGCTGCCGGAAGGGGAGGCGACCGTGCTGCGCCTCGAAGGGCTTTCTGCCTCCGTTTCCGTGCGTGCGGAAAAGCTCGCCGCCGTCATGGAGGCCTTCGGCCCGATTGCGCGGCTCGGCATGGAGGAAAGTCAGAAGCTCTGGCACGAAATCCGCGACGTCCACCCCTATGCCGACGGTACGCAGAAGCCGCTCTGGCACGTTTCGGTCGCACCATCAGCGGGTCATCAGCTTGTCGCTGCACTCCGGCTGGAAGCGGGCGTCGATGCCTTCTACGACTGGCAGGGAGGGTTGATCTGGATGCGCATGGAGGCCGATCCGGAGGCAGAATTATTGCGTCGTTATATCCGCGCACTTGGCGGCGGCCATGCGACGCTCATGCGCGCTTCCGATGCGGTGCGGGCCGAGACACCGGCCTTCGAGCCGCTGCCGGATGCGGTGGCGGCGCTTTCGGCTCGCGTAAAGCAGAAACTCGATCCGGCCGGTATTTTTAGCGCAGGCAAGATGGGGTGGTAGACCTAATGATCGTTATCCCCTCTCACCCCCCTCTGGCCTGCCGGCCATCTCCCCCACAAGGGGGGAGATCGACTCGGTGTCACGTCTCGTCCATAGCAAACATCGCAGTTGGAGCGATGCCGGCGCGTCCTGCCAGTCTCCCCACCTGTGGGGGAGATGGCCGGCAGGCCAGAGAGGGGCATGCGCCCGCGACCTCGCGAGGAGCCTCCTAATGCAGACCTCCTTCACGCCCGAACAGCTTGCCGATCCGCATGTGGCCGAATCCGAAAAGATCCTGCGCCGCTGCGTGCATTGCGGCTTCTGCACCGCCACCTGTCCCACCTATGTGACGCTTGGCAACGAACTCGACAGCCCGCGCGGGCGCATCTACCTCATCAAGGGCATGCTGGAAAACGGCCGGCCCGCCGATCAGGAGGTCGTCACCCATATCGATCGCTGTCTGTCCTGCCTTGCCTGCATGACGACCTGTCCCTCCGGCGTCGATTACATGCATCTGGTCGATCATGCCCGCATCCACATCGAGAACACCTACAGACGCCCGCTGATTGATCGGCTGATCCGCAACCTTCTTGCGGCCGTTCTGCCTTATCCGCAGCGTTTTCGCGCGGCCCTCATCCTCGCGAAGCTCGGTCGCCCGCTTGCGCCGATGCTGAAGCGCGTATCGGCCCTGAAGCCGCTCGGCGCCATGCTGGACCTTGCACCGAAGACTGCAGCGAAGGCTTCCGACGCGACAAGGCGAGGGACCTATCCGGCGCAGGCGGAGAAACGCGGCCGCGTCGCGATCCTGTCCGGCTGCGCCCAGCCGGTGCTCGATCCCGGCATCAATGATGCGACGCTGCGGCTGCTGGCCCGGCTTGGCATCGACGTCGTAGTGCCGGAGGGGGAAGGCTGCTGCGGCGCACTGGTGCATCATATGGGCCGGGAAAATGAGGCGCTCGATTTCGCCCGCCGCAATGTCGATGTCTGGACCCGCGAGATCGATAGGGGTGGACTCGACGCCGTCATCATCACCGCATCGGGCTGCGGCACGACGATCAAGGATTACGGTCATATGCTGCGCCTCGATTCAGCCTATGCCGAAAAGGCGGCAAGGGTGTCGGCGCTTGCAAAGGACATCACCGAATATCTCGCGACACTCGATCTGCCGAAGCTGGAGCCGAAGCGGCTCAACGTTGCCTATCACTCGGCCTGTTCGATGCAGCACGGCCAGAAGATCACGGCTCTTCCGAAGAACCTCCTGAAGGCGGCCGGCTTCACTGTTCGCGATCCGGCGGAAGGGCATCTCTGCTGCGGTTCGGCCGGCACGTATAACATCCTGCAGTCGGAGATATCGGCGCAGTTGAAGGCGCGCAAGGTGAGAAACATCGAGGCCACCAAACCCGATGTTATCGCCACCGGCAATATCGGCTGCATCATCCAGATCGCCACCGGCACGGAAATCCCGATCCTTCACACGGTCGAGCTGCTCGATTGGGCCTATGGCGGCCCCAGGCCGGAAAAGCTGCCGACGAAATAAAGTCCGTTCAAATAAAAAAAGCCGGCAACTTCGCCGGCTTTCTGGTTCGCAGGTCTCAGGCCTCAGAACTTGTAGGACACGCCGAAGTTGATCGCGTGGGTGAGGATATTGGTCTGCAGCGAAGCGCCGCTGTCGATATCCACGTCGATCCAGGAATAGTTGCCCTTGTATTCGGCAAAGGCCGACCAATTCTCGGTGAACTGGTAGCGGACGCCGGCCTGGGCCTGGATGGTCGCGCCGCCGAATTGGTAGTCGAATGTACGGCCGCTTGCGCGGGTGACTTCCACATGCGGAACGTTGATACCGACGCCCGCGCCGACATAGGGCGTCCACTTGCTGCCCTCGATCGGGAACTTGTAGAGCGCGTTCAGCGTCAGAAGGTTGAGGCCGTCAGTGAATTCGAAAACGGTCCAGCCGCCGGACTTGGTAAATGTCTCGTCGTCTGCATAGACCTTGGCATGAGTATAGTCGAGCGAGACGCCCCAGTTCGAGAGCGCGCCGCCTTCGAACCAGTAGGTGCCGCGGATACCCCAATAGGGCGGCATGTTGAACGGCTTCGTATCCCAGCCGGCCGTGAAGTCGGCCTGGTCGGAAACATCGACATCCGAGTGGGGCGAGAACTGGTAGCCGCCGTAGGCGGAGATTTCCCAGCCGCCGCTGCTTGTCTGAACCGGAGCGACATAGGGTGCTTCGGAGACTGCGGGATCGGCCGCATAAGCCGGTGCGAAAGCAGCGGCTGTCAGAGCCGTGGAGACCAGAGAAATCGAAAGAAGCTTGCGCATGAATCGGCCTGCAGAAATTGGTTTTGGTGATGTACCTTAGCGGCGGACGCTTCGCGGGTCTGTGCCTTTTTTGCACCAGTTATCGACGAAGCTAGATGAGTTATGGTTAATGAAGCCTAAAGCAATGAAAAAGGGCGGTTTGCCGCCCTTTTTGTGGTTGCGACACGTTGTCAGCCGCCGAAAATAGTGCGGAAAATGTCGATGCCGCGATCTTCGTAATTCACGTTGCCATGGCGGTTGCCGGGGCCGATGACGATGACCCTGGTGCCGATGTCGGCGCGGGCGTAGAGATGCTCCACGTCCTTGTTCATCATGCGGATGCAGCCCGACGACATGTTGAGCCCGATCGTCCATGGCTGATTGGTGCCGTGGATGCGGAAGATGGTGTCGCGACCGCCTTTGTAGAGATAGAGTGCGCGGGCGCCGAGCGGGTTGTCGATGCCGCCTTCCTGCACGGCGGGCAGGATGCGACCGGCACGACGCTCGCGGGCACGCATTTCCGCCGGCGGCGTCCAGGAGGGCCATTCCGCCTTGCGGCCGACGTTCACGACCCCCGACCAGCCGAAGCCGTCGCGGCCGACGCCGATGCCGTAGCGAGTCGCGCGATTGGGACCCTCGATATAATAAAGGAACTTGTTGTTGGTATCGACGATGATCGTGCCGGGCCTTTCCGTCGTCGAGAAGCGCACCACGCGGCGCTTGTATTTCTCCGGCAGTTCCTTGCGCTGCGCCACCAGGGTGACGTCGCTTGCCGGGCGTTCGGCATGCCGTACGGCCGGCCCGATCGCGCTTGCATTCTGAGCGGTGAAAAAAATCGCGCCGGCCATCCCCATGGCCATTGCGAGGATCCTGCCTCTCCTCATTCCCTCGTCCTCTTCAATTTCAGGATCAGCGAGGCTAGCCGACTCCATCGCCAAAGCAAGATGTCGCAGGCCGGATAAAGAAGATGTGATGGCCAGAAGGCGGCAGGACTGTGTCCTCCCCGCCTCACTTTCCGCCGTTCAGGAGGTTACATCACGATGACCTTGGTGCCGACGTTGACGCGCTCGTAGAGGTCGACAACGTCCTCGTTGCGCATGCGGATGCAGCCGGAAGAAACCGCGCTGCCGATCGTCCAGGGGGCATTGGTGCCGTGGATGCGGTAAAGGGTCGAGCCGAGATACATGGCGCGCGCGCCGAGCGGGTTTTCCGGCCCGCCGTCCATGCGCGCCGGCAGGTAATGGCCCTTGGCGGCCTCGCGCTGGATCATCTCCTTCGGCGGCGTCCAGTTCGGCCATTCGGCCTTCCGTGTGATTCTGTGCGCGCCGGCCCATTCGAACCCCGGCTTGCCGACGCCGACGCCGTAGCGGCGGGCTTGGCCGTTGCCTGTCACGAGGTAGAGGAAGCGGTTATTGGTGTCGATGACGATCGTGCCGGGCTTCTCTCCGGTCTCGTAGGCGACCATTTGCGGCAGGAATTGCGGTTCGATCCGGCCGCGGATCGGTTGCGGCCGCATGGCGACCGGTTGTGCGCGACCCTGATCGAAGATACCGCGTCGCTGCACAGTTCGCGCTTCGCGCTGCCGGTAGATGACGCGCGGCTGGGCGGCCTGGCGCGGATAGACGACCGGTCGGGCGTTCGGCCCCGCAAGCTGCATCACCCATGGGGCCGCGAGATCGGGGCTGACGATGACGGGTGGGCGCTCGCGATATCGGTCGTTTGCGAAGGCATTGCCGCACAGGGCGGCTGCAAGGCCGAAGGCCAGGAACAGGGTTTTCTTCATGATCGGGTCCACGCGTTACAAATCACCGACCGGGCGAATCTCTTGAAAAAGAATGCCCGCGTTGGCGCTCATGGTGGGCGCGAGGTGAAAGCGAATGGTAAACGGGTGGCGCACCGAAACGCACGCAGCCCATAAACCTTTTGGCAGGGTTACCGACCGGTTTGGAAACATGGTTGACCAGTGCTAAAGCGATGACAAAAGCGGTTAACGGCAGGGAATCGGGAATGGAAAAGGCGGGAATCATCATCGGCGACGACGGCAGGGGCCGCTGTTTCTGGCATGGCGGGTTGGAGGACTACCGCCGTTATCATGACGAGGAATGGGGTCGTCCGGTCACCGACGATTTCCGACTGTTCGAGAAGATCTGCCTGGAGGGTTTCCAATCCGGCTTATCCTGGCTGACCATCCTGAGGAAGCGCGAGAATTTCCGCGCCGCCTTTGCCGGCTTTGACTTCGAGAAAGTGGCGCGCTTCGGCGAGGAAGATGTTGCCCGGCTGCTTGCCGATACCGGCATCGTCCGCCACCGCGGCAAGATCGTCTCGACCATCAACAACGCGGCCCGCGCCATCGAACTCAAGCACGAGTTCGGATCGCTTGCAAAATACTTCTGGGGTTTCGAGCCAGGCTCCCACGAGCGACCCGAGGCGATGGATCTCGAGACGCTGCGCGCCAACCCCACCACGCCGGTTTCCGTAAACCTGTCGAAAGCCCTGAAGAAGCGCGGCTGGACTTTCGTCGGTCCGACGACAGTCTACGCTTTCATGCAGGCCATGGGCCTCGTGAATGACCATCTCGACGGCTGTTTTTGTCAGCGCGAGGTCGAGGACCTGCGGCTGAAGTTCAAGCGCCCGTGATTTTGGCGAGTATCGCCGAAAGCTCGCCGAGATGTTCGATCTGGCGGAAGCGCGGCGCTTCGGCCGGCGCGTCCACATGCTCCAGGGCCCATGTCAGCGCATGCGGCACGAAGACGCCATAGGAGCCAGCGGCGATCGCCGGCACGATGTCTGACTTCAGCGAATTGCCGACCATCATCGCCCGTTCCGGCCCGTCTGCCACCTTCGAGAAGATGCGGCGATAGGTCGTGGCGTTCTTGTCGCTGACGATCTCCACCGCATCGAAGAAATCGCCGAGGCCGGATTGGGCGAGCTTGCGCTCCTGGTCGAAAAGGTCGCCCTTGGTGATCAGCACCAGAAGGTATTCGCCGTTCAGCGCCTCAAGCGTCTCTTCCACATGCGGCAGGGTCTCGACGGGATGGCTGAGGAGGCCGCGGCCGATATCGAGGATTTCGCCGATCGTCCGGGTCGGCACCTTGCCGTCGGTGATCTCGATCGCCGTCTCGATCATCGACAAGGTGAAACCCTTGATGCCGAATCCGTATTGGGCGAGGTTGCGTTTTTCCGCCTCCAGCAGGCGCTCGGAAATATGCGGCCCCTCGGCGAAATCGCCGAGCAGCTTCTGGAAATGCTCTTCCGTCAGCCGGTAATATTGTTCGTTCTGCCAGAGCGTATCGTCGGCATCGAAGCCGATCGCGGTAATCGGGCGCATGGGTCCATTGCCTCCATGCGTTGATATGGCGAAAAAGAAGACGCCGGGCAAGCGGTTCGGCGTGCCCGGCGCGGTGTTGTTAGGCGTTGTTACTTGCCGTGTGCTTTCAGCCAGGCCTGCATTTCGGCGATTTCCGCCTCCTGCGCCTTGATGACCGCTTCGGCGAGCTTGCGGATTTCCGGATCCTTGCCGTATTCGAGCTCGACCTTGGCCATGTCGATCGCGCCCTGGTGATGCGGGATCATGCTGCGCACGAAATCGACATCCGCATCGCCCGAATATTCGACCGCCATGTCCTGGTGCATCTTCTCGTTGGCGGCCGTGTAGCCCTTGGTGGCAGGGGTTTCGGCAGCCGCGCCGGAATTCGCCATGGGCATGTTCTTCATGTTGGAGTGGTCCATCATCTGCTGGGCTGCGAGCGGACTTGAGACCAGAACCGCAAGAGCGGCGGCGATGAATATGGTTTTCTGAGACATGGTATTTCCTTTCCCGTGTCCGATGGAAATTGAAGATGAAGTGATCCGATATTCGATCAGGCGCGGGGAGGGGGTGTCAGCGGCGCGGGAACAGGCGAGACGAGTGCCTGTTCGACGGCCGGCGCGGGATAGGCATGGATGATACGGCCGGCATCGCCGGTCGCGACATTCGGCAGGAGCGTCACGCATACGGCGCAGAAGGGTGCCGCGCAGGCCTTTGCGCCATGCGGGCAGGGTTGCTTGGTGTCGCCGTGCATATGGGCGGTTTGGGAAGTTTCAATCGTCCTGCCGTGCTCGTGCTGGCCATGGCCGCGATGTTGCGAATGGTCATGCACGATCGGAGGAGGTTGCTTTCCCGATACGAGCACCGAAGACGTCGCCATGGCGGGCATGGCCCCGTAGAGAAGCCAAGCGAAGAACATGAAAACGGCGGCGATACGCGACATGGGCTTAGATCTAAGATGGCCGGCATGGAAATCAACCATGTGAAGATCACGCTATGATGATGACCGGGCGATGACCTCATGGATCGCCTGGCAATCGCGGCTGAGCTCGCCGTAAGGCGCGACCGGCCAGATCCATTTCCGTTTCGCGATCGGCGCCGGCAAGCCGCAGAGCAGGTCGGCCTCTTCGCGCACGATTTCTTTGCGATCGGTGACGCGATAGTTGGTGTCGGTCAGGAGCACTGTCCGGCAGGGCAGGGTGGTCAGGCCATCGAGATGGGCGAGGATCAATGCTCTCACGATTTCATCTTTGCCCGGCCGTTTTTCCCTCTCCAGCCGCCGTTTCGCCCCGACCCCGATCTGTGACAGGATGTTTGCCGAGACGACAAGGTCGAGATACGGCACTTGCCGGAGGAACGCGAGCGGCTCGACGGGCTTGCCTGCAACGGCATCCTCGAACCCCGAGAGATCGCGGGAAATCAGCCGGGCATTCCGGAAACGCCCGGCTTTCAGCCACATCCTGACGCTCGCCAGATGCACGAGGTCGACCAGCACGATCGTGTCGAATTGTTTCGACAATTCTTTGATCGGCACGTCCCGCAACAGGCCCGAGCCGAGCACGACAGCGGTGCGCTTCTGCTTCATGCCGTCTGTCGTTTCCCGAATGAAGGCCTTGCAGTTCTCCTCATGCGGCGCCCAGGCTTTCGCGCATCGCCCGGCCCGCGACCACAGGCTGACGGAGGATCGGATGAAGGGACGAAACGCTTTCGGCGTGACCGCATGGGTCGCGGCATATTGAACAGCTTCGAGGAGCATAAGTCAGCGATAGACTTCGCGCCGATGACCGATCTCGATCACCAGCACGACGAGCCGCTGATCCTGGATTTCGCAGATGATGCGATAGTCGCCGACGCGGTAGCGCCAGTACCCGCCAAGGACGTGCCCTTTCAGCGCCGCGCCAAGTTCTCTGGGATTTTCGTGTGTCGCGACACGCTCTTCAAGAAATGAGATAATGCGCGCTGCATCGTGGTGGGCGAGATGCTTTAGTTGCTTCCGCGCGCTATCCCGTAACTCAATCGTCCAGGCCAAGTTCGCGCTTCACTTCTTCCAGTGTATAGGTCCGCTCGCCGTTGCGAATCCGCTCCATTGCGGCTTCCGCAAGCGCAATGTCATGCAGATCTTCGAGATGCTGTTCCAGCACGTCGCGCATATAGGTATCCGGCTCGGCACCGGCTTCCGCGGCGTATTCGGCGATCAGCTTGTGCATTTCGTCCGGCATTTCGATCGTGACGCGTTTGTTCATGGCCTTTGCCCTTTCATGCCGGAATATATAGCATTCTCCCGAACACTTCGCCACCCATCGCCCTTGCCGCTGGTGCCTCTATCCTCTAAGAAACCGCTCACAAATCCGGCCTTTCCGGCCGACGGCAATGGAATTTCGATCATGAGCGACAAGAGACAAAAACCGCAGAAACTCAAAGCCCGCCTGCCGCGCGGCTTCGTCGATCGCACCAGTGCCGATATCCATGCCACCAACGAGATGATCGAGAAGATCCGCGAGGTCTACGAGCGCTACGGTTTCGATCCGGTCGAGACACCGATGTTCGAATATACCGATGCGCTCGGAAAATTCCTGCCGGATGCCGACCGCCCGAACGAAGGCGTGTTCTCGCTGCAGGACGACGACGATCAGTGGATGAGCCTGCGCTACGACCTGACAGCGCCGCTCGCCCGCCATGTCGCGGAGAATTTCAACGAGATCCAGCTTCCCTACCGCACCTATCGCGCCGGCTACGTCTTCCGCAACGAGAAACCGGGTCCCGGCCGTTTCCGCCAGTTCATGCAGTTCGATGCCGATACGGTCGGCGCGGCGGGCGTCCAGGCGGATGCCGAAATGTGCATGATGATGGCCGACACCATGGAAGCGCTGGGCATCAAGCGTGGCGATTACGTGATCCGGGTGAACAACCGCAAGGTTCTGGATGGCGTCATGGAGGCGATCGGAGTTGACGATCCCACGCAGAAACTCGCTGTTCTTCGTGCTCTCGATAAGCACGATAAATTCGGAACCGAGGGGGTTCTCCTCCTTCTTGGGGATGGACGTACAGATGAAAGTGGCGACCGTACCAAGGGGGCGGGGCTAAATTCCGAGCAGATCAAACTAATCATTCCATTTCTGGCCGGATCAACCATGGTCCCCGCTGATCAATCTCGGAGTCGCGTTCGACCTCTAGTAGGACGGCCCTCAAAGGAAGACAGCATTCTGTGGGTCGACAATTCTTGGAATTCGATTGAAGCTGCTCGGTTGATCGTAGGTGCGACGCCAAGCGGAGCTGCTGGAATTGAAGAGCTTGAATTGATGCTCAATCTGTTTGAGCAATCGGGCTATGGCCCTGATCGTATCGCGATAAATACCACTATTATCCGCGGCCTCGAATACTACACCGGCCCGGTTTTTGAAGCCGAGCTCACCTTCGACGTTACCAACGAGAAGGGCGAAGAAGTCGTGTTCGGCTCCGTCGGCGGCGGCGGGCGGTATGACGGGCTTGTCTCGCGCTTCATGGGCCAGCCGGTTCCGGCGACGGGCTTTTCGATCGGTGTCTCGCGCCTGATGACGGCGCTGAAGAACCTCGGCAAGCTCGGCCGGGACGAGGCGGTCGCCCCGGTTCTGGTCACCGTCATGGACGGCGATGTGGAAAGCATGGGCCGCTACCAGCGCTTCACGCAGGACCTGCGCAATGCCGGCATCCGCGCCGAAATGTACCAGGGCAACTGGAAGAAGTTCGGCAACCAGTTGAAATATGCCGACCGTCGCGGCTGCCCGATTGCCATCATCCAGGGCGGTGACGAACGCGCTGAGGGCGTCGTGCAGATCAAGGACCTGATCGAGGGCAAGCGGCTCTCCGGCGAGATCGAAGACAATGCGGCCTGGCGCGAGGCGCGCGTGGCCCAGGAAACCGTTCCCGAGGCGGAACTGGTCGCCAAGGTGAGGGAGATTCTCGCCGCTCAGGCCGAGGATCGCAGAAGGGCGAAGGATGCGTGAGTGTTACCCCCCTCTGCCCTGCCGGGCATCTCCCCCTCAAGGGGGGAGATCGGCTGGTGGCCCTCTCTTCGCCTTCAATCTGACGTCTCCTTCCCTGCAGCCACCCCTCGGAAACGACGGTCGTGCCGCTTGTGATCTCCCCACTCGAGGGGGAGATGTCCGGCAGGACAGAGGGGGGCTGCGTGGCATGGTGGGAGCAATCCCATGCCCCTGATCGACATGCCGGAGTTTTCTGGCGATCTCCTCGCCGAATTCGCCGCTCGCCGCACCGAGCGGGTGAACACGCCGGTCATCCAGCCGGCCGAGCCTTTTCTCGACATGGCCGGCGAGGACTTGCGCCGCCGCATCTTCTTGACCGAGAGCGAGACGGGCGCGAACCTCTGCCTGCGACCGGAATTCACCATTCCCGTCTGCCTTCGCCATATCGAGACGGCCACCGGCACGCCGAAGCGTTATTCCTATCTCGGCGAGGTGTTCCGTCAGCGCCGCGAAGGCGCCTATGAATTCTACCAGGCCGGCATTGAAGACCTCGGCGACAAGGACATCGCCAGCGCCGATGCCCGCGCCGTGGGCGACGCGGCCGGCATCTTGAAGGCGCTGCTGCCCGGCCGCAAACTCGGGGTGACGCTGGGCGATCAGGCGGTATTCGAGGCGGTGGTGAACGCGCTCGGCCTGCCGTTCGGCTGGCAGCGGCGGCTGATCCATGCCTTCGGCGACATGGCGCATCTCGAAGCGCTGTTGGAACGGCTTGCCCGGCCGCAGCCGGTCACCGGTCTCGATCCCGAGATCGCCGGGCTCCTGGCCTCCGGCAACGAGGCGGAACTGGTGTCGCGCATCGATCGCACCATGCAGGAGACCGGCTATTCCACCAATGCCAGCCGCTCGCCGGCCGAGATCGCAAGGCGGCTCAAGGAAAAGCTGGAACTCGCCGAGACGCGGCTCGACGGCACAGCGCTGCTGCTGCTGCGTGAATTCCTGACGCTTCAGCTTCCGCTCGCGGAGGCGCCGGCGGCGCTTGCCGGCTTCGCCGATGCCGCCGATCTGAAACTCGGGCCGGCGGCAGCACTTTTCGACGCGCGTCTGGCGGCGCTTGCCAATGCCGGTGCGGACCTTTCGGCCATGACCTATCGTGCCGCCTTCGGCCGCCCGCTCGACTATTACACTGGCCTCGTCTTCGAGGTGACGGAAGAAGGCTCGCCTGCCGTTCTGGCCGGCGGCGGCCGCTTCGACCGGCTGCTGACCCTGCTCGGGGCGAAGGATCATATTCCGGCCGTCGGTTTCTCGCTCTGGCTCGATCGAATTGAAGCGGCGAGGGGTGCCGCGGCGGGCCGAAAAGTGGAGGCCGGTTTTCGGGCGGACCCGCCGCGCGAAGAAAAGAGCGTTCAATGAGCGTCATTACGATTGCCCTGCCGTCCAAGGGCCGCATCAAGGAAGACACCGCCGCGATTTTCGAACGCGCCGGGCTTGCGATTTCCGCCGTCGGCAACGACCGCTCCTATCGCGGCCGCATTGAAGGAATGGACGGCGTCGAGATCGCCTACCTGTCGGCCTCCGAGATTGCACGGGAACTCGCAAGCGGCGCGGTGGATTTCGGCGTGACCGGCGAAGATCTTGTGCGTGAGGGCATGGCAGGCGCCGACGGACGCGTCGAGTTCTGCGCTCGCCTGGGCTTCGGCCAGGCGGATGTCGTGGTCGCCGTGCCGGAAATCTGGCTCGACGTGGAGACCATGGCCGATCTCGGCGACGTGGCCGCGGATTTCCGCGCCCGCCATGGCCGCCGGTTGCAGATCGCCACGAAATACTGGCGGCTCACGCAGCAGTTCTTTTCAAGCCAGCATGGCATCCAGCTCTACCGCATCGTGGAAAGCCTCGGCGCCACGGAAGGCGCGCCGGCGGCTGGCCAGGCGGATATCATCGTCGATATTACCTCGACGGGCTCGACGCTTCGGGCGAACCATCTGAAGATCCTGTCGGATGGGGTGATCCTGAAATCCGAGGCCTGCCTGGTGAGAGCCCGCAAGCCGGATCACGAGGATGATCCGCGAGTGGCGCAGATCGTGGAGGCGGTCCGCGGCGTGCTTTAAAGTTTCAACGGGGAGGAAGATGCATGCACATCACCGGCGGATGCCATTGCGGCTATGTGACCTATGAGGCCGAGCTCGATCCGCAGCGGGTCGCCATCTGCCACTGTACCGATTGCCAGAAACTTACCGGCTCGCCTTTTCGAGTGACGGCGGTCGTTCCGGAAAGCGATTTGAAGCTCACCGGCGAGCCGCCGAAGCAATACCGAAAGACGGCCGAAAGCGGGCGCGGCCGGCTCCAGTATTTCTGCCCGGAATGTGGCTCGCAGCTCTTCGTCAACGGCGAGGGGGAGGCTTCGAAGATCTGGGGCATCCGCTGGGGCAGCATCGACCAACGGATGGAGCTGAAACCGCAGCGGCAGGTCTGGTGCCGCTCCTCGCCGGCCTGGCTTTCGCAGATCGGCGAATTGCCGGCCCGTGAAAAGGATTAGAGACAAGAAATCCGCCGGACGCGAGGTCCGGCGGATCAGTCCAGGGCAGGGAATGCTGGCAAGTTAAGCGTTAATTGCGACCGAACCGCGGCGGGCGTCGATCGAGTAGGCGCCGGCGCCGGCGGCGGCGAGAGCCAGGAAGCCGCCTGCAAGCGAGACGTTCTTCCAGAAGATCAGGCCATTGAAGACAGTCAGCAGGCCGTTCGCTTCCGGCGTGAAGCCGGGAATGTTGATCGCGCCGTTATGGAAGACGAAGGCGGTGAACAGGCAGAAAAGGGCAAGCAGGATAGCGGCGATCTTGGTCTGGAAACCGGTGAGGACGGCAAGACCGGCCACCAACTCGAAGAGGCCGGCGACATAGGCGAGCAACGCGGCCGCGGGAATGCCGGCGCCGGTGATCATGCCGGCGGTGCCAGAGGGGTCGATGAGCTTCTGGAAGCCGGACGTGATGAACATGATCGCCAGCAGGACGCGGGCGGCGAGAAGCAGGGAATTGTTGGTAGTGGCGGTGGAAGACATTTGGAAGCTCCGGTTCAGTGCCTGTGTCTCGACAGGCGGTTGAATTTCTCTGCCTGCATATTTGCCCGTTTTAATCCGTATTCGGAAGATGAACAATCGTGGACGGTTTGTTGCCGATTTGTGAACGCGGAGGACGCAGTCCGGCGCGCACGTTTTCGTCATGTCAAAGCCGGGGAGGCCTTGAAGGAGTTCATATCTCCTCGATCCGCCGCGCGTTCTCCGGCAGGACGGAAAGTTCGCGCCAGTCGATTTCCTCCAGGAGAAGATTGTATTCGTCGACATTGAGATGGCCGGCGGCGCGAAGTCCTTCGAGCGCCTCCCGCTGGGCGACGATGGCATCGAGCGCCAGCCGGCGATAGGTTTCGAGCGACGTCGCGGACACGGCCTCCTGCTCCAGGCGGAATTTTGCGCGCAGCAGTTCCGCTTCGTCCTCCACTGCTCCGTCGAGTCTCGAGAACCCTGCAAACGCTATTTCGCTGCGACGGGCAGCGAGTTCGCCAAGCCCTTTCTGGCGGCGGTCGAGACCGAGCCATCTGATGATCGGCGCAAGCGTCAGCCCCTGGACGACCAGCGTGGCAAGTACGACGGCGAAGGCCGTCAGGACGACAATATCGCGTTCGGGGAATGAGGCCGGCAAGGCGAAGGCCGTCGCAAGTGTCACAAGTCCGCGCATGCCGCACCAGCTGGCAAGCAGCGCCTGTTTGACGGAGGCTGGTTCCGGTACGCCGCGGCGGCGCGCACGCCAGGCCTGCAGGCGGTTGAAGCCCACATAGACCACGAAACGCACCAGGATGACGATGACGACGGTAATCAGAGCAAAACGGATCGCCTCTCCGAGACGGTCTGCTGACATTCCTCCGACGATATCGCGAACCTGCATGCCCATCAGAAGAAAGGCCATCACGTTCAGCACGAAGACAACGGCGCTCCAGACCGCATAGGACTGCACCCGCATCCGCACCGAGGTCGGCGTCCTGTTGCTGTACGCCAGCGTCATCGCGAAGGCGACGATGGCGAGCACGGCCGAAAGACCGAGACGTTCGGCGATGACCCACAGGAGGAAGGTCTGCACGAACTGCAGGAGGTTTCCGCCAAGCGTGCCGGAGACGAAGCGCGCCAGGTGCCGGACCAGCGTTGCGGCTATGATTCCGAGCAGGATGCCGCCGGGAACGGCAATCGTGAGGTGCAAGGCGATGGGCATGTCGAGGCCGCCCGCCGACTGGATGGCGAGCGCGGCGTCGAAGATCAGGAGTGCTGCGGCGTCGTTGAAGAGGCTTTCGCCGCGCAGGACCGTATCCGTGCTGCGGGGGATCGACATGGCAGACAGTACCGCGGTCGCCGCCGCCGCGTCGGGCGGCGCGACGATCGCGCCCAGCACCAGCGCTGCGGCGAGCGGCAGGCCGGCGAAAGCCCAGCCAAAGAATGCGACTGCCGCCGCCGTCACAACGACGCCACCCACGGCGAAGACGACGAGCGGCGGCCAGAAGCGGCGCGCGACGCCCACCGGAAAATCGAAAGCGGCATCGAACAGCGCCGGTGCGATGAACAGGGCGAGTGCTGTGGCCGGGTCGAGGGAAATGTATGGCGTGCCGGGAACCAGCGCGACGGCCGCGCCCGCCAGGGCGAGCATGGAAGGATAGGGCACGGAGAGGCGGCGCGAAACCTGCAGCAGCACGATCGCGACCAGCACCAGAAGGAGGAGGCTTTCAAAGAAACTCATGGGTGCGACTGTAATTGCGGCGCGGGCAGTTGTCAGCGGCCTTGCATCTTTGCTCTAGCCGGGATTGCGTGAGATGCTCCCCTTGGGAAACAGTGCGCCACCTCTGTCAACCTTGAGCCCGGCCAGTTCCCTGGCCTCGACGCCCCGCAATGGCCCGCCCAGTTTATAGCGCAGTTTTTCGCTCGTCTCCGGCAGCAGGGGGCTGAGGCAATCGGCGATCGCCTGCAGTGACGCCTCCAAATTAAACAGGCAGTTGCGCAACCTGATCGCCGGTTCGGAACCTTCGGCTTTGGCCAGAGCCCAGGGTTGCTGTTCCGCGACATAGCGATTTGTCGACGCGACGAACGACCACACGGCATCCAGAGCCTCATCGAATGTGTAGGCCTCGATGGAGCCGGCGACGATTTTCCTGAGGTCGGCCGCCTGATGAAGCAGGTCGTCCCCTCTGATGTCGGTGCCTTCGGGAGCCGGTATGATGCCGCCGCAATAGCGGTCGATCATGCTGAGAGCGCGGTGCACGAGATTGCCGAGCTGATCCGCAAGTTCGGAGTCATGCGCCTGCCGGAAGCGCTCATGGGAAAAATCACCGTCGCCCGTAGGGCGGATATGCCGCAAAAGATAGTAACGCAAGGCATCTGTGCCGAGTTCACCGGCCAATGGAACGGGATCGATCGCGTTGCCGGCCGATTTGCCGATCTTCCGGCCGTCCACTGTCACATAACCGTGGACGAAGATGCGCGTGGGCGGGATGATGCCCGCCGAAAGAAGAATGGCCGGCCAATAGATGGCATGGAACCGGGTGATCCCCTTGCCGATCACGTGTTCCCGGGAATCGCTCTCAAGCCAGAAGCGGCGGAACAGGGCTTCGTCCGTCCCATAGCCGAGGGCCGTGATGTAGTTGGCAAGCGCATCGAACCAGACATAAATCACCTGGCCTGGATCGTTCGGCACGGGAATGCCCCATCCGCGTGCACGGATTGCGCTGCGCGAAATGCTGAAATCTTCAAGGCCTCCCCTGATCCAGGCCAGGACCTCATTGCGCCGTGATTCCGGCACCACGTCGATCTCGCGACGTTCATACAATCTGCGCAGCGTCTCCTCGTAGCGCGAGAGGCGGAAGAACCAGTTTTCTTCTTCCACGAAGTCCGGGACAGTGCCGTGTTCAGGGCATTTGCCGTCGGCGAGTTCTTCGGCCTTGTAGAATTGTTCGCAGCCATTGCAGTAAAGGCCGCGATAGGCACGCTTGTAGATGTCGCCGCTCCTGAAACATGCCGCCCAGAGCTTGCGGGCGCCGGGTGCATGGCGTGGATCGCTGCTGGTCCGGATAAAGTCGTCATAGGAGAGGTTCAAACCTTGCTGAAGAGCGCGAAAGTGATCGGAATTGCGCTCGACGAGCGTTTCGACGGGCAGCCCGGCGGCTTCGGCAGCCTGAACGTTCTTGATGCTGTTCTCGTCGGTACCGGCCAGGAAGCGCGTATCGGCGCCCGCGGAGCGGTGGGATCGGGCGATGACGTCGGCCTGAACGACCTCCAGCGCGAAGCCGATATGGGGCCGGGCGTTCACATAGGGAATCGCCGTCGTGACGTAGCGATGAGATGGGTTGATGGAATGAGCATTCGCGGGCATCGGGAGACCTCTCGGGTTTGAGAACGAGGCGGTCCCTGAAGACAAAAAAGCCGCCCCGGGTGGAAGCGACTTGGATGTTTGTTTATCCGCGTGGATTACATGCCAAGACCTGCCGCTTCCGATTTGGAAAGCGGCATCATCATGCAGATGCTGACGATCGAGGCGCTGCTGGTCATGAATTCCAATTATCCTCCTGGAGGTTTCCCGTCAATTGACGAATGTCAGGGAAGCGGAAGTCGATAGCCCGGCGCGCTCGACGCGCAGAGCCGTCTGGAATGATGGCGGCCTCGTTGAGATGAAAAAGGGCGGCCCGAAGACCGCCCTTCCAAGACTGAACCGGATGGCTCAGATGCGAGACGTCAGTCTCACATCATGTCCATGCCGCCCATTCCGCCCATGCCGCCAGGCATGCCGGCCGGAGCGTCCTTCTTCGGCAGCTCGGCGATCATGGCTTCGGTGGTGACCAGCAGGCCGGCAACCGAGGCTGCGTCCTGCAGGGCGGTGCGAACGACCTTGACCGGATCGACGATGCCCATGCCGATCATGTCGCCGTATTCGCCGGTCTGGGCGTTGTAGCCGTAGTTGTCGTCGTTCTTTTCGAGGATCTTACCGACGACGATCGAAGCTTCGTCACCAGCGTTTTCGGCGATCTGGCGGGCCGGAGCCTGCAGGGCGCGGCGAACGATGTTGACACCGGCTTCCTGGTCGGCGTTTTCGCCCTTGACCGTAAGCTGAGCGGAAGCACGCAGCAGAGCGACGCCGCCGCCCGGTACGATGCCTTCCTGAACGGCCGCACGGGTCGCGTTGAGCGCGTCGTCGATGCGGTCCTTCTTTTCCTTCACTTCGACTTCCGTCGAACCGCCGACGCGGATGACGGCAACGCCGCCAGCGAGCTTGGCAAGGCGTTCCTGCAGCTTCTCGCGGTCGTAGTCGGAGGTGGTTTCCTCGATCTGGGCCTTGATCTGGCCGACGCGGCCTTCGATGTCGGCCTTCTGGCCCGCACCGTCGACGATCGTGGTGTTTTCCTTGGAGATCGAAACCTTCTTGGCACGGCCGAGCATGTCGATGGTGACGTTTTCGAGCTTGATGCCGAGGTCTTCGGAGATGACAGTGCCGCCGGTCAGGATGGCAATGTCTTCCAGCATGGCCTTGCGGCGATCGCCGAAGCCCGGAGCCTTGACGGCAGCGATCTTGAGGCCGCCACGCAGCTTGTTGACGACGAGCGTTGCGAGCGCTTCGCCTTCGACGTCTTCAGCGATGATGAGGAGCGGCTTGCCGGTCTGAACGACGGCTTCGAGAACCGGGAGCATCGCCTGGAGGTTGGAGAGTTTCTTCTCGTGCAGGAGGATGAAGGCATCTTCCAGGTCAGCAACCATCTTTTCCGGGTTGGTGACGAAGTAGGGCGAGAGATAGCCGCGGTCGAACTGCATGCCTTCGACGACTTCGAGTTCGGTCTCGGCGGTCTTGGCTTCTTCAACCGTGATGACGCCTTCGTTGCCGACCTTCTGCATGGCTTCGGCAATGTCGAGGCCGATCTGGCGCTCGCCGTTGGCGGAGATCGTGCCGACCTGGGCGACTTCTTCCGAAGTGTTGATCTTCTTGGCCTTGGCCTGGAGATCAGCGACGACGGCCTTGACGGCGAGGTCGATGCCGCGCTTCAGGTCCATCGGGTTCATGCCGGCTGCAACGGCCTTGGCGCCTTCGCGAACGATGGCCTGGGCAAGAACGGTTGCGGTCGTGGTGCCGTCACCGGCGATGTCGTTGGTCTTCGAAGCGACTTCGCGGACCATCTGGGCGCCCATGTTCTCGAACTTGTCTTCCAGTTCGATTTCCTTGGCGACGGAAACGCCGTCCTTGGTGATGCGCGGCGCGCCGAAGGACTTGTCGATCACGACGTTGCGACCCTTCGGGCCGAGCGTGACCTTCACTGCGTCAGCGAGAATGTCGACGCCACGCAGCATCTTTTCACGCGCGGTGCGGCCGAATTTGACTTCTTTAGCTGCCATTTTTGAGAACTCCTGAAACGGGTGTCAGAGAATTTCGGAAAACACGACCGGCCGAAATCAGCCGATGATGCCCATGATGTCGGTTTCCTTCATGATCAGAAGGTCTTCGCCGTTGATCTTGACTTCCGTGCCGGACCACTTGCCGAAGAGAACGCGGTCGCCGACCTTGACGTCGAGCGCGGCGATCTTGCCGGACTCGTCGCGGGCGCCGGGGCCGACGGCGACGATTTCGCCTTCAGCGGGCTTTTCCTTGGCGGTGTCCGGAATGATGATGCCGCCTCTGGTCTTTTCTTCAGACTCGACGCGGCGAACGACGACGCGATCGTGCAGGGGGCGGAAATTGGTGCTTGCCATTGTCTAATCCCTCGATCAAATGACATTGACGGATCGCAAGATCCGTATCGCTTGGCTGTTGGCACTCACCTTGCGGGAGTGCTAACGAGGGTCGAGATAAGTGGGGCCGGCGATTGAGTCAAGGACGAAGCTGAAATTTTAAAGGCGGTCCCGCCTGCCGGTTGAAAACAAGCTTAATGGATAAGCCGGGCCATGGTGCGGCGCAAAAATGACACCAGCGTGTCGTCGCGGCGCAACGGGAGCTTTTTGCTTGTAATCTTTTCGGCGGTTTGCCATGTCACCGGGGACTTGGAGTGACAGGACGGACATATGGCAAAGCGCATCGGCAGTTTGAGCGAAGTGATCGGCGGCTACGACGTCGTTCTTTCCGACGTCTGGGGCGTCGTGCACAATGGCGTCGATGCCTTCCAGCACTCCTGCAAGGCGCTTGCCGAGGCGCGGGAGGCCGGCGCGACAGTCGTGTTGATCACCAATTCGCCGCGTCCGGCGCCGGGCGTCATCCAGCAGATGCGCGCGCTCGGCGTGCCGGACGGGACCTATGACCGTATTGTCACCTCCGGCGACGTGACGCGCCATCTGATTGCCGAAGGGCCGAAAAAGGTCTTCCTGCTCGGCCCCGAACGCGACATGCCGCTGTTTGACGGGCTCGACGTCGAGGCCGTTTCGGCAGAGGACGCGGACTGCATCGTCTGCACCGGTTTTTTCGACGACGAGAAGGAAGTGCCGGAGGACTACACCGACCTCCTGACCGCCTTCGTCAAGCGCGACGTGCCGTTCATCTGCGCCAACCCCGACCTCGTGGTCGAGCGCGGCCACCGCATCATCCCCTGTGCCGGTGCGGTCGCCGCCTATTACGAACAGCTCGGTGGCAAGACGCGCATCGCCGGCAAGCCGCACCGGCCGATCTACGAGGCGACGCTTGCCGCCGCTCGCGAAGTGCGCGGCGATTTCCCGATGGACCGCGTGCTGGCGGTCGGCGACGGCATGCCCACCGACGTGCGCGGCGCGCTCGCATACGGGCTCGACCTGCTCTATATCAGCGGGGGTATCCATGTGGCGGAATATACCGTCAACGGCCGGACAGACGAGGCGATCCTCAATGCCTGGCTGAAGTCGGAAAACGCCGCGCCGAAATACTGGATGCAGAGGCTTGCCTGAACCGGAAATCGCTTCGATGACCGTATTCCACCGCAACGAAAAGAAAGAACCGCTGCCCGAGGCGTTGAAGGGCGGCGTCATCGCCATCGGCAATTTCGACGGCGTGCATCGCGGCCATCGCAGCGTTCTCGAGCGCGCGTTGTCGCTTGCCGAAGAGCGCGGCGCACCCGCGCTGGTGCTGACCTTCGAGCCGCATCCACGCACCGTGTTCCGGCCGGAGGAACCCGTCTTCCGGCTGACGCCCGCGCCGCTGAAGGCGCGATTGCTGGAGGCCATGGGCTTCCAGTCGGTGATCGAATATCCCTTTACCAGGGAATTCGCGACGCGCTCGGCGGAAGAATTCATCCGGACGATCCTGGTCGACTGGCTGCATGCCGGCGCCGTCGTCACCGGCTTCGATTTCCATTTCGGCAAGGGCAGGGAAGGCGGCCCGGCCTTCCTGATGGCGTCGGGCGAAAGGCACGGCTTTACCGTCTCGCTCGTCGATGCCTTCCGGGACGAAAATGCCGAAGTGATATCTTCGAGCCGCATCCGGGCCCTGCTGGGGGAAGGCGACGTGTCTGGCGCGGCAGGTCTTCTCGGCTACCGTTATACGGTCGAGGCTGAGGTGATCGGCGGCGAAAAGCTCGGCCGGCAGCTTGGCTTCCCGACCGCCAACATGCAGTTGTCCCCGGAAGCAGAGCTGAAGGCAGGCATCTATGCCGTACGGTTCCGCCGCCCCGACGGCACGCTCCACGATGGCGTTGCAAGCTACGGGCGCCGTCCGACCGTGACGGACAACGGCGCACCGCTGCTTGAAACCTATCTCTTCGATTTCTCCGGCAGCCTCTATGGTGAAATCTGTTCCGTCTCCTTCTTCGGACACCTGCGCGACGAGTTGAAATTCGACAGTCTCGACGCGTTGGTGGTGCAGATCAAACGCGACGAGGAAGAGGCGCGGGCGCTGCTCTCCGGTGTCAGGCCGCTCGGGGAACTGGACGCGAAAATCGCATTCTGACGTCGTTTGATGACGAAGTCCGCAAGTCAGCTCGCAGTCGGCTTGCGCGGCAAATCCATTGTCGCCAGCATCGTCTGTTCGAGCATCTCCGGAAACTCCGGTGTTTCCAGGAAGAAGGGGCCGGGCTGGTTGATGATGGTGTTGTTGAGAACGCCGTACATCACCTGGAAGGCGAAGCGGATGCGGGCCTCATCGACGCGGGCATGATCGATCGACGGTTCGCGGGCAACCCGATCGAGAAAGGCATCGGTCAGCGCATGCACGTTCCGGCGGAAGGGTTCCCATGCCTCTCCTGATTCCAGGCTGACCTTGAACGCGGAACGGAAAAAGGTCTTCTGCTCGATGTAGCGGGCGACTTGCGCCCGTGTCAGTTCAGCGAGAATACGGTTGAAGGTCGTCTCCCGCACGACGGCCTCGAGCATTGGCCCCGATTCCGCCGCAGCCGCGACCATGACCGCCTTGAAGAGCGTCAGCTTGTCGGGGAAGCGCGCGTAAAAGGCACCGGTCGAGCATTCGGCCGCGTTGCAGATATCGGCAACGCCGACCTCGTCGAAGGAAATCTTTCGCGCGATGCGCAGCCCTTCATCGATCAGGCGATCGCGCAATTCGCGGCTGCGCAACTGCTGGGCGGGAAGAACGCCAACTCGTGCCAGATCGTCATGCCAATTCGCTGTCGTTCTCAATATGCACCGCCTCTCCTCTATGAATTGCGTATCGTATTCCCGTTGTCCATCAGCTTAAAACAGAATGAGATTCTTATTCTGATTGATTCCTCGTTCGGCTGTTGTTAGATCTCGGTTCTCTGATCGGAGGGAGGAGAGAGATGGAGATTTCAAACAGCGGGCGTGCATTCACTCGTCGGAGTGTTCTTAACTTTGCCCTGGCAGCCGGCGCTTCAAGCATGTTTCCGGTTGCCGCTCACGCCGAGGCACCGGCAGCTCCCAAGGGGGCGAAGCTCGTGCTCTTGGGCACCAAGGGCGGGCCGCGCGTCGGTGGCAACCGATCCAATCCCGCCAATGCGCTGATCGTCGACGGCGTTACCTACATCATAGACACAGGCATGGGGGTAACGGCTCAGGTCGTGAAGGCAGGGATCGATCTTGCAAGCATCCGCACGATCCTTATTTCCCACATGCATTCGGACCATCAGCTCGAATTCGGCAATCTGGTCTACAATATCTGGGTATCCGGGGCGCTGCGTCAGCCGGTCGATGCCTATGGACCGGCTGGGCTCGAAGACATGGCGAGGGATTTCTGGCAGCTCAACCGTCTTGACGTCGCGACCAGGATGGAGGACGAGGGCCGTGCCGACCCGTCCAAGCTCCTGCGCGCCCACGATTTTACCAAAAAGGACGGGCTGGTCATGCAGGACGAGCGGGTAAAGGTGACCGCCTTCACGACGCCCCACCCGCCGCTGGAAAATCTCGCCTACCGGTTCGAAACGCCGTATGGGGTCGTCGTTTATTCGGGTGACACCGCCTATAATCCGGCGCTGGCCGATTTCGCGCGCGATGCGGACGTGCTGGTGCACGAAGTCCTTTACCTTCCCGGCGTCGACGCCCTGGTGAAGCGCGCCAATGGCACGCCCGCTTTCCGCAAGCACATCGTCGAAAGTCACACGGCGGCCGAGCAGGTGGGGATGATCGCCGCACAGGCTCGCGCGAAGAAACTCGTCCTCAGCCATTTCGGGCCTGGCGACATGGAGTGGATCACCGACGAAATGTGGCGCGCCGAAACCGCCAGGCATTTTGACGGGGAGATCGTCGTCGGACGCGACCTGCTCGAAATTCCGCTCGGCTGAACGCCGCGGCTTCAGCCATGTCTCCCGTCCCGTCCTGTTTTAAAGGGCAGGGCGGGGGAAAGCGCCTGCTATTTTGCCGAAGCCGGTCTTTCATATTCCTGACCGACCCTCTTCCTTTTTTCGGCAAGAACACATAAACAACCGCCACTATGCAAAAATTTCGGCTGGCTCAGATCATACGAATTATCGGCCCGGCCTTCCGCGCGCTGTAAGAGCGGCCGGAGGGTCCGGGTTTTCGGCGCTTACGACAAGCGCCTTCCGCCACCGTGTTTTCATCGAGACGCGCCCCGTCGCGGCGCCAGAGACGATTGCCATCATGACCGATACCGCCGAAAAACTCGACTATTCGAAGACCCTCTATCTGCCCGAAACCGATTTTCCGATGCGCGCCGGACTGCCGCAGAAGGAGCCGGAACTGGTTGCCCGCTGGCAGCAGATGGACCTTTACAAGAAGCTCCGCGCCTCCGCCGCAGGGCGCGAAAAATTCGTTTTGCACGACGGCCCGCCCTATGCGAACGGTAACATCCATATCGGCCACGCGCTGAACAAGATCCTCAAGGACGTCATCACCCGCTCGTTCCAGATGCGCGGCTATGACTCGAACTATGTGCCGGGCTGGGACTGCCACGGCCTGCCGATCGAGTGGAAGATCGAGGAAGAGAACTATCGTTCCAAGGGCAAGGCAAAGCCCGACCTGTCCGAGCCGGCGGCGATGACCGAGTTCCGCCGCGAGTGCCGCGCCTATGCGGAAAAGTGGATCAAGGTTCAGGCGGGTGAGTTCCAGCGCCTCGGCATCGTCGGCGATTTCGAGAACCCGTACCTGACGATGAATTTCCACGCCGAAGCGCGCATCGCCGGCGAGCTCTTGAAGATCGCCAAGAGCGGCCAGCTCTATCGCGGCTCGAAGCCGATCATGTGGTCGGTCGTGGAGCGCACCGCGCTGGCGGAAGCCGAGGTGGAGTATCAGGATTACGAGAGCGATACGATCTGGGTGAAGTTTCCGGTTGTGCTTGCTGCTCTTGGGGCGGGGGGACGTTGGGTTGACGATGATGACTTAAGCAAGCTCGCAGACGACGACATCGCCATAAAGAAAGATCTTCAGGATGCCAGCGTCGTTATCTGGACGACGACTCCCTGGACCATTCCCGGCAACCGCGCAATCTCCTATTCGCCGAAAATCGGCTACGGCCTGTACGAAGTCACGGCAGCCGAGAACGACTTCGGGCCGCGCCCCGGCGAAAAATTGATCTTTGCCGACAAGTTAGCGGAAGAGAGCTTTGCGAAGGCAAAATTGCAGTTCAAGCGCTTGCGTGGCGTTTCTGCGTCTCAGCTTGCCGGCATCACCTGCGCCCATCCCCTCAAGGGCCTCGGAGGCGGCTACGAATTCCCCGTCCCGCTGCTGGCCGGCGATCACGTCACCGACGATGCCGGTACCGGTTTCGTCCACACGGCACCGAGCCACGGTCGCGAGGACTTCGAGGCATGGATGCATCATATCCGCGAGCTGGAAGCGCGCGGCATCGAGACGAAGATCCCGTTCCCGGTCGATGATTCCGGCACCTACACCGCCGACGCGCCCGGTTTCGAGGGCGTGCGCGTCATGGACGACAACGGCAAGAAGGGCGACGCCAACGACCGCGTCATCAAGGCGCTGATCGAGAAGAACATGCTCTTCGCTCGCGGCCGGCTGAAGCACCAGTATCCGCATAGCTGGCGGTCGAAGAAGCCGATCATCTTCCGCAATACGCCGCAATGGTTCGTCTACATGGACAAGCCACTAGGGCGGGCAAGAAGAGCCAATGGTGATAGCACGATCAGTTTCGTGGACCTGGACATCTTGCGTACCGATGAGTTGGCGGAAGAAAATGGCCAGGGATCACGCCATTGGTTCCTTGATCGGGATAGTGATGAGCCGCCATTAACGTTGCGCGAGCGGGCGCTGAGGGCGATCGACGACACCCGTTTCGTGCCGGCCGCCGGCCAGAACCGCCTGCGCGCCATGATCGAGCAGCGCCCGGACTGGGTGCTGTCACGCCAGCGTGCCTGGGGCGTGCCGATCTGCGTCTTCGTCGACGAGCATGGCGAAATCCTGCAGGACGATGACGTCAACCGGCGCATCCTCGATGCCTTCGAGGTGGAAGGCGCGGACGCATGGTTTGCCGAAGGCGCCAAGGAACGGTTCCTGGGCAACGAACATGATCCGGCCAAGTGGACGCAGGTCATGGACATCCTCGACGTCTGGTTCGACTCGGGCTCGACGCACACCTTCACGCTGGAGGATCGCCCGGACCTGAAATGGCCGGCCGATGTCTATCTAGAAGGCTCCGACCAGCATCGCGGCTGGTTCCATTCGTCGCTTCTGGAATCCGCCGCCACCCGCGGCCGCGCGCCTTATGACACGGTCATCACCCATGGTTTCACCATGGACGAGAAGGGCCAGAAGATGTCGAAGTCGCTCGGCAATGTCGTGGCGCCGCAGGACGTCATGAAGGATGCCGGCGCCGATATCCTGCGCCTCTGGGTCATGACGACGGATTACTGGGAAGACCAGCGCCTCGGCAAGACGATCATCCAGACGAATGTCGATGCCTATCGCAAGCTCAGGAATACGATCCGCTGGATGCTCGGCACGCTCGCCCACGACGAGGGCGAGGAGATCGCCTATGCCGACCTGCCGGAACTCGAGAAGCTGATGCTGCATCGCCTGGCGGAACTGGATAAGCTCGTCCGTGAGGCTTACGACGCCTTCGAGTTCAAGAAGATCGCACGCGCGCTCATCGATTTCGCCAATGTCGAGCTCTCGGCCTTCTATTTCGATGTGCGCAAGGATGCGCTTTATTGCGATGCGCCGTCGTCGCTGCGCCGCCGTGCAGCACTCTCCGTCATCCGCAGGATCTTCGACTGCATGGTGACCTGGCTTGCGCCCATGCTGCCGTTCACCACGGAGGAGGCGTGGCTGTCGCGCAATCCGGGCGCGGTCTCCGTGCATCTCGAACAGTTCCCGGACGTTCCGGCCGAATGGCGCAATGACATGCTTGCCGAAAAATGGAGCGCCATCCGCCGGGTCCGCTCCGTTGTCACCGGCGCGCTGGAGATCGAGCGCAAGGACAAGCGCATCGGTTCCTCGCTGGAAGCGGCCCCCGTCGTCCACATCACCGATCCGGCGCTCCTGAAGGCGCTGGAAGGCCAGGACTTCGAGGAGATCTGCATCACCTCCGGCATCGAGATCGTGGCGGGCGAAGGGCCGGAAAGCGCCTTCCGGCTGCCGGAAGTTCCGGGCGTTGCCGTCGATTCGAAGCTCGCTGAAGGCGTAAAATGCGCCCGCTCCTGGCGTGTGACCAAGGATGTCGGTTCCGACCCCGCCTGGCCGGATGTCTCTGCACGCGACGCTGCGGCACTTCGCGAACTCGCCGCTCTCGGTCGTCTCGGTTGACCTGAAAAGCCGCCGGATGATTGCGCTTTGGCGCGTCATCCGGTATTTCTGCCCGAAATTGGCCGGATTTTCCCGCCATCTGGGGTGCAAGTAGTCTCAGGCGTCAAGGACGGGCGCCGCTGGAAGGGTTTTGATGACAACGACATCTGCGTTTCGTGTCGGCATGGGCGTGGCCGGCATCCTCGCCTCGACCTTGACCCTTTCGGGCTGCCTTGGCAGCCCCACCTACGGCACCGACAAGACTGCCCTCGAGCAGCTCACCGACGATCTTGGTTCGGCCGTTTCGATCGGTGGCAAGGAAGACGAAGCCAAGCGCAATCTGAAATACAATCCGCGTCCTTCGCTTGTCGTCGCCAAGGGGGATGCGGCTAACCTGCCGCCGCCGCAGCAATCGCTTGCCAACCGCGAGAACAATCCGAACTGGGTCGAATCTCCGGAAGAAACGCGTAAGCGACTCCGCGAAGAGGCGGATGCAAACGCGAACAATCCGAGATATCAATCTCCCCTTATCACCGGCAAGGGCCAGGGCGGTCAGTTGACCGAATCCGAAAAGTGGGAGGCCTTCCGCAAGGCCAAGCAGGACGCCGAGACCGTTGACGTCTCTGCCCGCCGCCGTTCGCTTACCGAACCGCCTGCGGAGTTCCGTTCGGCGGATACGGCCAATCTGAGCGATCTTGGCGAGCCCGAGATGCAGAAGGAAAAGCGCCGCAAGAAGGAAGCCACGGAAGCGAAGAACTCCCGCGAATGGTGGAAGCTCTTCTGATTGCCGGCATGCCGGTCAGTCCTCTCTTTTCGCGCGGAAGAAACCGGTGAGCAGGCTTGCCGCTTCGGTTTCGCCAAGTCCGGAATAGACCTCCGGCGCATGGTGGCAGGTCGGTTGGCTGAAAAAGCGAACGCCGTTGTCGACCGCGCCGCCTTTCGGGTCTTCCGCGCCGTAATAGAGACGGCGTATGCGGGCAAACGAGATTGCCGCCGCGCACATGGTGCAGGGTTCAAGCGTCACGTAGAGATCGGCACCGGCAAGCCGCTCCTGCCCGAGTGCTGCGGATGCATCGCGGATCACGGCGATCTCTGCATGGGCCGTGACATCGTTGTCGGCGCGGGTGCGGTTTCCCGACCGGGCGATGATGACGCCGTCGAGCACCAGCACGGCGCCGACCGGAACCTCGCCGCGGGCAGCGGCATCCCGGGCTTCGGCGAGCGCTGCGTCCATGAAACCATCGGTATTGGCCATTTCAGGCGATTTCCTCTTAACCCGGATCGCGCGAACTGGTAGGAAGCATCCAACCGGAAGCCCGATTTGCGGGCCTAACACCACTTAAGTCAACACGAACAAGAATGTCCGGATCATCTCCGTCAGACATCACGCTTCAGGCAAACAACAAATGAATTCCAAAGACAAGCCGAAGCGCGGCGAAGGCAGAACTTTCGTTCGCGAAACCAAACCCAGATCGGCCCCGAAGGCGGCTGCCGGCAGCAAGGCCGCCAAGGGCGCAAGGAAAAACGCCGCGCCGAAAGCCTTTTCCGAAAAACCGGTGAAGGCAGCGCGCAAGCCGGCGCCGGCCGCAACGATATCCGCCGAGGCCGAGGGCAAGCCGGAGCGCATATCCAAGCTCCTGGCGCGCGCCGGTGTTGCCTCCCGCCGCGATATAGAGCGGATGATCATGGAAGGTCGGGTGAAGCTGAACGGTGAGCTTCTCGACACGCCCGTCGTCAATGCGACGCTTAACGACAAGATCGAGGTGGATGGCGTGCCGATCCGCGGGATCGAGCGCACCCGCCTCTGGCTCTATCACAAGCCGGCCGGCCTCGTGACCACCAATTCCGATCCGGAAGGCCGCCCGACCGTTTTCGACAACCTGCCGGAAGGTCTGCCGCGGGTGCTTTCGATCGGCCGACTCGACATCAATACGGAAGGCCTGCTGCTGCTCACCAATGACGGCGGCCTGTCGCGCGTCCTGGAATTGCCGACAACGGGCTGGCTGCGCCGCTACCGCGTCCGCGCGCATGGCGAGATCGATCAGGAAGCGCTCGACAAGCTGAAAGAAGGGATCGCTGTCGACGGCGTGCTCTACGGTTCGATCGACGCGACGCTGGACCGTAGCCAAGGTCGCAATGTCTGGATCACCATGGGTCTTCGCGAAGGCAAGAACCGCGAGATCAAGAACGTTCTCGGCGCACTTGGGCTCGAGGTCAACCGCCTGATCCGTATCTCCTATGGGCCGTTCCAGCTCGGTGATCTGCCCGAGGGCCAGGTGATCGAAGTGCGTGGCCGCATGCTGCGCGACCAGCTCGGGCCGCGCCTGATCGAGGAAGCGAAGGCGAATTTCGACGCGCCGCTCTACAACGACAGGGACTCGGAAGACGACAAGCCGGTGCGCGCCGAACGGTCCGATTGGGCCGCCAAGCCGGAAAAGACGGAACGTCCGCGCGCCGGCAAGCCGGAAGACAGGCGCGAGAAGGCGCTCGGCCGGCTCGATACCAGGCGCGATGACCGCAAGTTCGCGGACAAGCCCCGCGGCGGCAAATCGTTCGGCAACCGGGATCGGGATGAAGAGGAGCGTCCGAAGAAGCGTCCTCCGCTGGGCACTAGCCGCACCGCCAATGTCTGGATGGCGCCGGGCGCCCGCCCGACCACGGACGGCAAGGCCCAAAAAACCTCTGCGCGTGCTGACGCCGAACGGCTGTTCAAGAAGCCTGCGCCCGAAAATGATCGCCGCGTCGTGGTGAACCGCGCCGACGACGACAGCGACTGGATCCGCGCCGAGGAGCCGGCCCGCCGTCCGCGCGACGAAGAGGGCGGCGATTTCGGCCGCAAGCGTTCGTTTGGCGATCGGGCCGAACGGGGAGAGCGTTCCTTTGGTGACCGTCCGAGAGGCGACCGCAGGCCGCGCGAAGAGGGTGATCGCCCAGCCCGTTCTTTCTCCGGCGAGAAGCGCTCCGAGCATCCGCGTGGTGACCGTCCCTTTGGAGACCGTCCGGCGCGTGGCGAACGGTCCTTCGATAAGCCGAGGGGCGAACGCCGGCCTCGCGAGGATGGTGATCGTCCCGCACGATCCTTCTCCCCGGGCGAGGGGCGTGCCGAACGCACTCGCTCCGAACGTCCGCGCAGCGAGCGTCCTGCCGGCGACCGGCCCTTCGGCGATAAGCCGCGCGGCGGAAAACCGGCTGGCAAATCCTTTGGCGGCAAGTCCTTCGGCGGCAAGCCAGCCGGCGCAGGTGGTTTTGCCGGGAAAGGCGCTGGCGGTCGCGGAAAGCCGGGCGGCGCGGGCAAACCTGGCGGTCGTCCGGGCGGTTCGCGTCCGGGCGGGGCAAGGTCCGGCAGCAAGCCGCGTGGGCCAAAGGGGTGACGGACAGTGCGGATCGTAGGTGGTGAGTTTCGCGGCCGGTCCCTGGCCACACCGAAAACCGATGCCATCCGGCCGACCATCGACCGGACACGCGAAAGCCTGTTCAACATCATCAGCCACGTCTATCCGGAAGCGCTGGACGGCACACGGGTGATCGATCTCTTTGCCGGCACCGGCGCGGTCGGTCTCGAAGCCGTCTCGCGAGGCTGTCGTCATGCCCTGTTTGTCGAGAACGGCGTCGAGGGGCGGGGCCTGCTCTGGGAAAACATCGACAATCTCGGTTTGCATGGCCGCTCTCGTATCCTGCGCCGCGATGCAACGAAGCTTGGCGCGATCGGCACGATGGAGCCTTTCCATTTCCTTTTCGCCGATCCGCCCTATGGTCAGGGTCTGGGCGATGCGGCCCTGCTCGCGGCCCACACGGGCGGCTGGCTGGTTCCGGGCGCCCTGGCGATCCTGGAGGAACGTGCCGACGTGAAATCTGCGGTGGATCCGGCCTTCAAACTGCTCGAAAGCCGTCTCTTCGGCGACACTCGCATGGATTTCTTCCGCTACCAGCCGATGTGAAAAGAAAGGCGTGAGAGGAAAGGAATGAACGTCAAGCTTGCGCTTCCCGATGTCGAGTCCGCGGAACGGAAAAGCGGGCTGACCTTTGCAATCGCCCTCGGCGGCGGCGGGGCACGCGGCATTTCGCATATCCAGATCATCGAGGCGCTCGACGAGCTTGGCATCCGGCCGGTAGCGATCTCCGGCTCCTCGATCGGCGCGATTATGGGAGCCGGCATGGCGTCGGGCATGAAGGGCCGCGAGATCCGCAATTTTACGCTGGAAACGATCGGCAATCGCGGAGTGCTGCTCAACAAGCTCTGGAGCCTCGGCCCGGCCACCATGCGCGACAAGCTCGGCGGTTTCCGCTTCGGCCACTTCAATCTCGAACTCATTCTGGATGCCTTCCTGCCGCCTGATGTGCCGGAGGATTTCGCCGATCTCCACATCCCGATGAAAATTTCGGCCACGGATTATTACGGCCAGGCGGAGGTGGTGCTGGAGGAGGGCGAACTGCGCACGGCGATCGCAGCCTCCGCGGCCATTCCCGGCCTTTTCATGCCGGTGCGCGTCAATGGACGGATCATGGTCGACGGCGGCGTCTTCAATCCGGTTCCCTACGAACATCTGATGGAGCTTGCCGACGTGGTGATCGGCGTCGATGTGGTCGGCGCACCGGAAGGGGACGGCACCCATGTTCCGAGCCGTATCGACAGCCTGTTCGGCGCGAGCCAGCTCACCATGCAGGCGAGTATCGCGCTCAAGCTGAAGCTCAACCCGCCGCATATTTTCCTGCGACCCTCGGTCAACCGGTTCCGGGTGCTGGATTTCCTGAGGGCCCGTGAAATCCTGGAGGAATCCGAAGGCGTGAAGGACGACTTGAAGCGCGCCATCGACGCGCTTCACGCAGCGATTGAAGCCTGAGATCGCTAGGCGGCCTGGGACATCTTCTTTCTGAAGAGATTGCAGCCAATGGTGCGCGCGGTCTGTAATCGCTGATCTTCTCCTTCCCGCTGCTCCAGCAAAAGCTCCGAAGTCACCACCCTGGCGCCGCAATAGTCGAAAATCCCATGGTCGATTTGCGTTTTCATGGCACCGAAATAACCATGCCTCGCATAGGTGCGCATGTCGGCGCCGCCGATGGCCACCAGATGGACAGGGAGCCGCTGAAGTTTTTTGACGAGTTTCAGATCGGCGCCTTCGTCATAGGCCCAGCCATTGCTGAAGACGCGGTCGATCCACCCCTTCAGCAGTCCCGGCATTGACCACCAATAGACGGGATAGACCAGTACAAGCGCATCGGCGCGATCTATTCTCGCCTGTTCGGCGATGACGTCCGCGGAAGCGGCCATCTCGCGACGATGGACCGCCAGATCGACCGCCGTAAACCGGGGATCGAAGCCTTCGGCGGCGAGGTCGGCGATCTCGAAAGAATCGGCCGGATCGCAGGTGATACCGTGTCCGATATGGGCAGCGACATTATGGGTAAGGGAACCCGGCTCGGGATGCGCAACGACGATAAGGGCATGCATGTCGGATACTCCTGATGAGCTTGCTGTGGAGGCCTGGAGGTTATATACTTTTGGTAAGTTACTTTTGGTATATAGCGAAGTCAAGCATGGAAGAGCAAACCACCCGCCGTCCACGCCAGCGCCTCACGCGCGAGGCCCGGCATCGTCAGCTTCTCGATGTGGCATGGAAAATTGCCCGAGACGAGGGGACCGATGCCTTGACCCTCGGTCGTCTGGCCGAGGGCGCGGGGGTCGCCAAGCCCGTTGTATACGATCATTTCGCCACCCGTCCGGATTTGCTGATAGCTCTCTACCAGGAGTTCGATGCGCGCCAGACAGCCGTTATGGACGCTGCATTGGAGAAGGGCGAAGCCGACTTGACCGACCGTGCCCGGGTGATCGCCTCCTCCTATGTGGACTGCGTCCTGCAGCAGGGGCGTGAAATACCGGGCGTCATCGCTGCCCTTGCCGGTTCCCCGGAGCTTGAAAAGATCAAGCGCGATTACCAGGCTGTCTTCATGGAGAAGTGCCGGGCTGTTCTTGCCCCCTTTGCAAAGGCGGGCACTATCAGGTCGGCTGGTTTGTGGAGCATGCTTGGCGCGGCAGAGGCTCTTTCCCACGCTGCTGCGACCGGTGAGATCACGCCCTCGCAGGCCAAAGAGGAACTCCTTGCAACGATCGTCTCGATGGCCGAGCGCAATAAGTAGCGCCGGCTTGCCTGGGAAGAACAGAGGCGGTCGACCTGCCCTAGCTGGTCTCCGCCACCGCCGGCTCCGAACCCATCTCGTCCATGACGGGCGCCCGCTTCGGCTTGATCAGCGGCTCCGGCCGAACCGGACTGTTGAAGAGCATCTCGCGGCCGGCACCGAGCCCCTGGACTGCCTGGATCTGCAGCCGTTCTTCATCGCGCCGGCGGATATCGTCGCCGATCTCCTCTGCCTCGTTTTCAGACATGCCGAGCGCCTCCAGCGTCCGGCGGCCGAAGAGAAGACCGGATTCCAGCGTCTCGCGCAGTTCGTATTCGATATTCCGGGCCCGAAGCGACAAGGAGTGAATACGGTCGTAAGAGCGCACGAAGAGGCGCACGTCAGGGAATTCCGAGCGGATCAGGTCGACGATCCGGTCGGTCGTCTCGCGCTTCTGGGTGGTGACCGCGACGACTTTTGCCCGCTCTATGCCCGAGGCGATCAGCACGTCGCGGCGCGTGCCGTCGCCGAAATAGATCCGGAAGCCGAACGATGCCGCCTGACGGATGCGGTCGGCGGAGTCGTCGATGACGGTGACCTCGCGACCGCCGGCAAGAAGGATCTGCGCGGCGATCTGGCCGAGACGCGAGAAGCCGATCATCAGCACGTCGGCGCCTGCTCCGTCGAAATCCTCCTCCAGTTCCTCGCGCGTTTCACCGCTGAGGAAACGCTTGGAAAGTGCCGCGCCGAGCGGCGTGAACGCCATGGAGAGGGTTACGATGGCAATGAGCAGCGAAGCGGTCGCGGAGGAGAGGAGGCCCGCGGCGGTCGCCGTCGTGAAGAGCACGAAACCGAATTCACCACCCTGCGGCAGCAGGAAGGCGATCCTGACGGCATCGTTGTGCGACGATCCCCAGAGGCGGCACAGCCCGTAGACGATCAACGACTTGACGGCCATGAAGATCGGCACCGCCGGCAGGATGAAGAGGATGTTATCCAGGATGACGTGGACTTCGAGCGACAGGCCGACCGCCATGAAGAAGAGCGCCAGCAGCAGGCCGCGGAATGGTTCGATATCCGCTTCCAGCTCATGTCTGTAGGAGGATTCGGCAAGCATCACGCCGGAGAGGAAGGCTCCCATCGCCATGGAAAGGCCGGCAGCCTGCATGGCCGTGGCTGATCCGAGCACGACGAGGAGTGCGGCGGCGATCATCACCTCCCTCGCCCCCGTGCGGGCGATCACCTGGAACATCGGAGTGAGCAGATAGCGGCCGGCAAGCACCATCGCGCCGACGGCGGCAACGGCCACGGCGAAATCGACGAGTGGCGTTGCTTCCGCTTCCGTGGTCCCAGGGGCCAGAATCGTGATCAGCGCCAGAAGCGGTACGATGGCGAGATCCTGGAAAAGCAGCACGGAGAACGACCGCTGGCCGTAGCGGCTGTTCATGTCGCCTTCGTCGTTCAGGATCTGCAATGCGAAGGCGGTCGAGGAGAGCGCCAGGCCGAAACCGATGATGAGGCTGCCGCGCCAGTCTGCCATGTTGGTGAAATAGGCAAGCATCATCAGCACGAGGCCGGTCAGCACCACCTGCGCCGGACCGAGTCCGAAAACGTCGCCGCGCATTTGCCAGAGCCGCGAGGGCTTCAGTTCCAGCCCGATGATGAACAGCAGGAAGACGACACCGAACTCGGAGAAGTGCAACACTTCTTCAGCATCGATAATCTGCTGCAGCACCGGTCCGATGACCACGCCCGCAGCGAGATAACCGAGTACCGTACCCAGTCCGAGCTTTTTGAACAGCGGTGCAGCGAGGACCGCTCCAGCCAGAAGCAGAAGAATTTGGGAAAGCAGGGAGCCGGGTGCGGTCATGCGGGACACTTTCGGAGTTCGGCAGGCATTGGTCCTCTCAAGAATCGGCGAGTCGCCCTTGATGCTTCTGACAGTGCACAATAAATGGGACGAGAATGAAAGGCTTGCAATCATGACCTCCCAAATCGATTCCGCCGCTCTGCTTTCCCGCGCCAGCGAACTCATCGATCTAGCCAGGGCCGCGGGGGCGGATCAGGCGGATGCGGTGGTCGTGCGCTCCCGCTCCCGCTCCGTCAGTGCCCGGCTGGGCAAGGTGGAGGGAACGGAAGCCTCCGAAAGCGATGATTTTTCGCTTCGCGTCTTCATTGGCAAAAGGGTTGCCAGTGTTTCGGCCAATCCCGGCTTCGACATGAAGACGCTCGCCGAGCGCGCCGTCGCGATGGCGAAGGTGTCGCCCGAAGACCCCTTCGCCTGCCTGGCGGACGAGAAGGACCTTGCGAAATCCTACCCCGATCTCGATCTTTTCGACAGCACGGATGTTCCGACCGAGGCATTGCGGGAGGCGGCGCTCGAAATGGAGCAGGCGGCGCTCGACGTTCCGGGCGTCACCAATTCCTCCGGTGCTGGAGCCTCCGCAGGCATGGGCGGTCTCGTGCTTGTCACCTCGCACGGCTTTTCCGGCAGCTACATGGCGAGCCGCTTCGGTCGATCCGTCAGCGTGATCGCCGGCGAGGGCACGAAGATGGAGCGCGACTACGATTTCGACGCCCGCCTCTATGCCGCCGATCTCGATCATCCGAAGCTGATCGGTCGCCGCGCCGGCGAGCGAGTGGTCAAGCGCGTCAATCCCCGCCAGGTGGAAACCGGCAGCAATATTACCGTTGTCTTCGATCCGCGTATCGCCCGTGGTTTCGTCGGCCATATCGCAGGCGCCATCAACGGCGCGTCCGTGGCGCGCAAGACGAGTTTCCTGCGCGACAGGATGGGCCAGCAGGTGCTGAAGGCTGGACTAAACATCACCGATGATCCGCTCGTCGTCCGGGGCGCCTCCTCGCGTCCTTTCGACGGGGAGGGCGTGATGGGCGAGCGCATGGTGATGATCGAGGACGGCGTGCTCAAACATTGGTTCCTGTCGACCTCGACGGCCCGCGAGCTCGGACTTGCGACCAACGGCCGTGGTGTGCGGGGCGGCACGGCGGTGACGCCCGCCTCGACCAACCTCGCGCTGGAACCCGGTGACATTTCTCCCGAGGACCTGATCAGGTCGGTCGGCACCGGTTTTTACGTGACGGAACTGATCGGCCAAGGCGTCAACATGATCACCGGCGAATACAGCCGCGGCGCGACCGGCTTCTGGATCGAGAACGGTGAGCTCTCCTATGCCGTTTCGGAAGTGACGATCGCCTCCAATCTCAAGGACATGTTCATGCGGATCACGCCGGCAAACGATATCGACCGCAAGTTCGGCGTGGCTTCCCCGACGCTCGCCATCGAGGGCATGACGCTGGCGGGGCGGTGATCCCGATGAGCGCTGCTGAGCATTGGCAGGAAGACCTCGACCTCATCCTCCATGCGGCGCGGCAGGCCGGCGAGGTCGCACATGGCTTCTTCGGCCAGGCGCCTGAGGTCTGGTGGAAGAACGAGGGCAGGTCTCCGGTCAGTACCGCGGATTTCGCCGCCAATGACCGTCTCGAAAGCCTGCTTCGGAAAGCACGGCCGGATTACGGCTGGCTGTCCGAGGAGACGGATGACGACGTCGCCCGTCTGTCCTGCGAGACGCTCTTCGTTGTCGATCCGATCGACGGCACGCGCGCCTTCATCAATGGTGATAAGACCTGGTGCGTCTCGGTTGCCGTCGTCCATCGCGGCCAGCCGGTTGCGGGCGTATTGGTCGCGCCGGCGCTGAACGAGGAATTCTCCGCGGTCAAGGACGGCCCGGCGCTCAAGAACGATGATCCGATCACCGTCAGCGTCGGGCACGCCGATAACAAGCTGGTGATCGCGGCGGACGAGGGCCTCGTCAAGAAATTCGATCCGGCCTTCCGCGAGATGGTGCATCGCGTGGGGCACATCCCGTCGCTGGCCTATCGGCTGGCCATGGTGGCGGATGGCCGGATCGACGGCACGATCGTCAAGCGCAATTCCCACGATTGGGACCTCGCCGCAGCCGATCTGATCGTCGAACGTGCCGGCGGGCGCCTTGTCGATCTTGACGGCAGACGGCTTGTCTACAACCGGAGCGATGTCCGCCACGAAATGCTGGTTGCCGGTGCCGAAGGGGCGGTTCGTGATCTGCTGCCGAAGGTTGCCGGCGGAGCGGGTTGACGTTTCTTCGAGAATGCCGCAGAGGAGGGGCCGGGGAGGCTGGAATGAACGGATATCGACAATGACGGAAACGGGCGAAAACAAACAACTTCTGCATCTGGTCTTCGGCGGCGAGCTCAAGAACCTTGAAGGCGTGGAATTCAAGGATCTTTCGAAGCTCGATATCGTTGGCATCTACCCCGATTATGCAAGCGCGCTTACCGCATGGCGGGCGAAGGCGCAGCAGACGGTCGATAATGCCGAAATGCGCTATTTCATCGTTCATATGCACCGGTTGCTGGACCCCGGCGTCAAGCCTGTCTGAGGTAAGCCGCACTCTCTGAGGATTGGCTCCGGGCCGCATCCGAATACAAGTCCTCCGCCTGACGACGCCCCTGCGAGGACCCTATTTTGACGCATTTGTAAAACACAAGAAATTGGGCTACGGATTACGAAATAAGAGGGGTTGTCATATTGACGGCGGTCACGATCGATCGGGTGCAGGTACTATGAGCAGCGGCTTGGCGCGCACGGCTCTTTTCAGCTATCGGCTGGCTGGTATCGTGCTCTATCCGCTGGTCGGCCCCTATCTCAGCTACCGCGCCATCAAGGGCAAGGAAGACCGCAGCCGCCGGCTGGAGCGGCTGGGTTATGCGAGCCTTCCCCGTCCGCGGGGGCCGCTCGTCTGGATGCACGCCGCAAGTGTGGGAGAGACGATCGCCATCATGCCGCTGATCCGCGAGCTGCGGCGCCGCGAAATCCATATCCTGCTCACCACCGGCACCGTGACTTCCGCCAACCTCGTCCAGTCGCGCCTTGCCGACGAGGTCATCCATCAATACGTGCCGCTCGACGTGAAATTTCCGATCAAGCGCTTCGTCGCCTACTGGAAGCCGGATGCCTGCATCACGGCGGAATCCGAAATCTGGCCGACGACGGTCTCTGAACTCGCCCGCCGCTATATCCCCCAGATCCGCGTCAACGCCCGCATCTCCGACCGTTCCTTCGACCGCTGGCGCAACTATGGCTCGATTGCCGAGACGCTGTTCGAAAAGATGGCTCTGGTCGTGGCTCAGTCTGACCTCGATGCGGAACGATTCCGCGACCTCGGTGCCTGGCCGGTCATCGTTTCCGGCAACCTGAAGAGCGATACGGATCCGCCCCCTTGCGACGAGACCCTGCTGGCCCGTTATCGCAAGGAGATCGGTGACCGCCAGACCTGGGCGGCGATCTCCACCTTCGATGGCGAGGAGCAGGCGGTTGCGACCGTCCATCGTGCGCTGAAGGCGAAGAATGGCCAGTTGACCATTCTCGTGCCGCGCCATCCCGATCGCGCCGATGCGATCGAAACCATGCTGAAAGAGGCGGGGCTGACTGTCGCGCGTCGTTCGCGCAACGATCCGCTGACGCCGGAGACCGATATTTTCCTCGGCGATTCCATCGGCGAGATGGGGCTTTACCTGCAGCTCACCGAAATCGCCTTCGTCGGCAAGTCGCTTGCCGCGGCTGAGGGCGGCCAGAATCCGCTGGAGCCGGCCATGCTGGGCTGCGCGGTGCTTTCCGGTCCGCATATCCAGAATTTCCGCGACGCCTACCAGCACCTCGTGCGCAAGGGCGGAGCCCGTATCGTCCGGGATGTCGAAATGCTGGCCAAGGCCGTTCATTATCTGATGATCAACGACCTCGCCCGCCGCAAGATGGTCGATTCGGGCTATGACGCAATGGAAGAGATGCGCGGCGCCCTTTCGAAGACGGTCAAGGCATTGGAACCCTACATCAATCCGCTGACAGTGAGTGCCCGGCTACAGCCGAAAGCAGCAACGGCTGCCGCCGCCGTCCGATGAACACCGGAAAGTTCAGAGGGATCGCCGGCATCCTGTTCGACAAGGACGGGACGCTGTTGCGTTACGATGAAAGCTGGGGGCCGGTAAACCGTGAGGCTGCCCGCATCGCATCCGCCGGCAATGCCGAACTCGAACCGCAGCTTCTGTTCTCCGGCGGCATGGATCCCGTCTCCGGCCATACGCGGCCGGACAGCCTGCTTGCCGCCGGCAATGCGGCCGAGATCGCCGCAGGTTTCGTCTCTGCCGGTTCGCCCTTCGATGTTGCGGAACTGACCAAGTTACTCGATGATTTGTTTATCCGTTCGGCCGAATTTTCGGTGCCGGTCACCGATCTTGCGAGCCTCTTCTCCCGGTTGAAGGCGCGGGGTTACAAGCTGGGGGTCGCCTCGAGCGACAACGAGAAGGCGATCCACCAGACCGCCATCCGTTTCGGCTTTATCGAGCATCTGGATTTCATTGCCGGTTACGATAGCGGCCATGGCGTGAAGCCGGAGCCCGGCATGCTGCTTGGCTTCTGCCATTCGGTCGGCCTCGATCCCGCCCGCGTCGCCATGGTCGGCGACAACAATCACGACATGCACATGGGCAAGCAGGCCGGCGTCGGCCTCAACGTTGCGGTCATGACGGGCACCGGTTCCCGCGAGACGCTGTCGGCGACCGCCGACATCTGCCTCGACGACATCACTGCATTGGAGGCGCTTCTGCCCGACCAGGCAGGAGCGCTCTAACCTCCGCCGGGGCTTGCCTTTTCAGGGAAATTCCCATCTTCTTCGCGGCTGTTTCAGGACGGATCATCCGGAGAGCTTAGCGCATGGTAACGGAAGCACCGCCATTCTGGTGGACGAAAGCGGATTGGCGTGCCTGGGGCCTTTCCCCCTTTTCTTTCCTTTATGGCCGGATCGCCGGGCGCCGCATGGCGCGCGCGCGCCGCGCCAGCGTGCCGGTGCCGGTGCTCTGTGTCGGCAATTTCACTGTCGGCGGTGCGGGCAAGACGCCGACCGCGATTGCGCTTGCCCGTGCGGCAAGGGAAAAGGGGCTGAAACCCGGGTTCCTGAGCCGTGGTTATGGCGGTTCGCTTGATGTGACGACCGTGGTCGATCCCGCTCACCACAGGGCCGAAGCGGTCGGTGACGAAGCGCTGCTCCTGTGCCGCGAGGCGCTGACCGTCATTTCCCGCACCCGCGTCGACGGTGCCCGCAAGCTGGTCGAGGAAGGCGTCGACCTGATCATCATGGACGATGGCTTCCAGAGCGCCCGCCTGGCGCTCGATTTCGCGCTCGTCGTCATCGACACGGTGCGCGGCATCGGCAACGGCCATCTCGTGCCGGGCGGGCCGGTGAGGGCGCCGATCGCCGAACAGATGCGCCAGCTCTCGGCGATCCTCAAGGTCGGGACCGGAGAGGCGGCCGACAAGCTGGTGCGCCAGGCGGCGCGCGCCGGCAAGCAGGTCTATGTTGCGGTGTTGAAGCCGCGAGAGGTCCCGGAGATCGCCGACAGGCGGCTGCTTGCTTTCGCCGGCATTGCCGACCCCGAGAAGTTCTACCGTACGGTCAAGCAGATCGGCGGACAGATCGTGATCGAGCGGGCTTTCCCGGATCACCATTATTTCAGCGAGGACGAGATCGCCGACCTCTTGGATGATGCCGCGAAGGAGAACCTGACGCTCGTCACGACCGCCAAGGACGCGGTACGGCTTGCCGGCCACCACGGCCGCATGGAGGAGTTGGCTCAGAAGGCGAAAGTGGTCGAGGTCGACATGACCTTCGACGATCCGCAGGCGCCGGGCAAGATGATCGATACGGCGATCGCCAATTTCCGTGAGCGGCGGTTGAGGGAAAATTCAGCGAAAGCCTAGGCGCGGCTCTGGTTCGGCAGGGCGCCGGCGCGTTTTTCAGCTTCGAGCGAGGCTGCGCAATCGGCATATGGCTCCTGCCGCGCGACGCTCCAATAACGCAGCTCGTCGATCGGGATCTGCGCCCCTGTCATGGCACATACGACATAGGAGCCTGCGGCGAGAATCTGGTAATCGCCGTCAAGATACCGGATTTTGGCCTCGCGATAGCCGCTGCCTTCGAACCGGTTCATCTGTCGTCTCCTGCGGAAAAACATATGCCTGCTCTATCCTGATAGGGCTCCGATTGCCAGCGGTTTTCAACTCCGGCCGAATAGCCGTTCGATGTCGGAGAGCTTGAGTTCGATATAGGTCGGCCGACCATGGTTGCAGGTGCCTGAGCCCGGCGTCGCCTCCATCTCCCTGAGGAGTGCGTTCATCTCCTCCGGCTTCAACCGGCGGCCGGAACGGACCGAACCGTGGCAGGCCATGGTGGCGGCGACATATTCGAGCTTGCCGCGCAAGCCGCCGGCCGTGTTCCATTCGGCTATCTCGTCGGCGAGATCGCGCACCAGTGATGCCGCATCGACTTCGCCGAGCATGGCGGGCGTTTCGCGCACGGCCACCGCGCCGGGACCGAAGCGCTCGATGACAAGCCCCAGCCGGTCGAGTTCTTGCCCGTGCGCCACCAGCCGGTCGCAGTCCTCTTCGGGCAGGTCGATGATCTCGGGGATCAGCAGGACCTGGCTCGCCAGTCGCTTGCTGTCCAGCGCCTTGCGCATCGCCTCGAAGACGAGCCGTTCGTGCGCGGCATGCTGGTCGACGATAACGAGCCCGTCCTCCGTCTGCGCGACGATATAGTTCTCGTGAAGCTGGGCGCGGGCGGCCCCGAGACGATGGCGCGGCGCACCCTCCGCAGCGGCAGGCGTGGCCACGGGTTCGGCAATGAACGCGTCGGTGCGCGCAGCCGGCATAGTCAGCACATCGAAGCCCGACTGCACCTGCTCGGAAAAGTCGTTGGCCGGTTGCGGATGAAGCGGTCGGTAGGGTGAGGCTGCTGCCGCCCAGGACGTGCGCGGAGCCGGCTGCACGGATGAAAAGCCGGGGCGAAACGCGCGCATCATGCCCGACGCGCCGGTCGTCGCCGCGCGGTCGCCTTCCCGCACGAGCGCCTCGCGGATAGCGCCGACGATGAGGCCACGCACCAGTCCGGGATCGCGGAACCGCACATCCGCCTTGGCCGGATGCACGTTGACGTCCACCAGCGCCGGATCGAGCGTGATCGACAGCACCGCGACGGGATAGCGACCGGACGGTACGCTTTCCGCATAAGCGCCGCGGATTGCCGAAAGAATCAGCTTGTCTTGCACCGGCCTGCCGTTGACGAAGGCATACTGATGCGCAGAGTTGCCGCGATGGAAGGTCGGCACGCCGGCGAAACCGGAAAGTGCCACATCCTCGCGTACCGCATCGATCTCGATCGCGTTGTTGCGAAACTCGGCTCCCAATACCTGCGCCATGCGGGCGAGGTGGTCATCGCCGGTCGCGGGGAATTCCAGGGTGGAACGGTCTGAACCGGAAAGCACGAAGCGGATATTCGGAAACGCAATCGCCATGCGTTTGACGATTTCGGTGATGGCGCCGGCTTCCGCTCTTTCCGTCTTCAGGAATTTCAGGCGGGCGGGAGTGGCGAAAAATATGTCGCGCACCTCCACCACCGTGCCGGGATTTGCGGGCGCCGGCTTGACGCCGGAATTCTTGCCTCCGACGACCGCGACCTGCGAGCCGGCTGCGTCACCGGCCCTCCGACTGGTGATCGTGAGCTTGGCGACCGAACCGATCGAGGGCAGCGCTTCGCCCCGGAAGCCGAGCGTGCGGATGTCGTCGAGCGTTTCGGAAATCTTCGACGTGCAGTGCCGCCGGACAGCCAGATCGAGATCGGCAGCATCCATGCCGGAGCCGTTGTCGGTGATGCGGATGAGACTCTTGCCGCCGCCGGCGGTAGCGATCTCGATGCGGGTTGCACCCGCATCGATGGCGTTTTCGATCAGTTCCTTCGCAGCGCTGGCAGGTCTTTCGATGACCTCGCCGGCAGCAATCTGATTGATCAGCGTCTCGGGCAGTTGTTTGACGGACATGGGATCATTGTCCGGGATTCGGGTGAGGAAGAAAAGGCCTCGATGGACACGTTCAACCGATTTGAGGACAGGTTCGCACAAGTGCACGAGTGTTCATTAATCCGGCCTTAAGACAAGACCGATATTTGTGTTGACATTGAATTGGATGAAACCCGGGGGAGTGCCAGCTCCCCGCGTGTGATCAGGGTGACGGCCGGCTGGGCACCGTCATGCGAGACCGGATCACTCGTTGAGGACTTGGAGCCAGCATGTTTTCCGACCCCGCACGACTGAAACTAGAAGGAATAACGCCGAAAGGCGACCAAGCGGCATAACGGCCGGTCTCTGAACCGAGTCCGAAAAAGCATACGGGGAGTTCCATCCTATGAATGATTTGGCGTCGGCAGACGCGAACATTCAGACTGCCTTGCTCGAAGTGATTTCCGAGGGCGTCTCGGGCGGCCTGCTTGTCTACGACAAGAACGACCAGATCGTTTTCGCCAGCCAGCATTTGCTCAGCCTCCTGCCGGTTCCCAAGGGATTTCTTGCACCCGGCACGCGCCTCAGGGATTTCCTCGGCGCGGTTTACGATAGCGGCGGACGCTTCGTTGCCGACAGTACCAGCCCTCGCCGCATGCTCAGCCGCGAGGACTGGGTTGCCGAACAGATCGCCACCCTCTGGAAGGAGCGCGCCGACACGCTTGAGCGCCGCGGGACTGACCGCTGGCTGAGTTTCACCAAGCGTCGACTGCCCTCCGGCTATGGCGTTTCCGTGATCAGGGATGTCTCGGACTATAAGAAGCGCGAGGAGCAATGGCGGGCAGACATGGAGCGGGTGCAGATCACCGAGGAAGTGCTCGACCATCTGCCGTTCCCGATCACGGTGAAGGACAGAAATTCCACCTTCGTCGCCGTCAACAAGGCTGCCAGCCGGTTCCTCGGTTTGCCGGTCGAAGCCGTCCTGGGGCACAAGGGATCGGATATCCATTCCGCCAAACTGGAAAAACGCCTTGATGGCATCAACCGGCAACTCTTCGATACCGGGGAACCGGTCCAACTTGCCGACCGCGTGACACGGCCGGATGGACCGGACGCGATCATCATCGCCAACAAATATCGCATCGGCAAACCTGGCCGCTACTACATCGTTACAGCCATGGAAGACATCACGGCGCTCGTCGGAACAGGTGACGATGGTCGTGAGCCCGTCCTGAGCAAGGACCGGCTTCAGGTGATGGAAGCTGCTTTCGGTCGCCACGAGCGCGATATGCCTACCGACCCGGCGCGGGACATCGCCGAGGTCGCCGGCCGCAAGGTTCTGATGGTTTCGGCGGACGCCCAGGTGGAGGCCGAAGCATCGAACATTCTTGCCACGCTTCGGCTCGATACATCGTCGGTTTCGACTGCTGCGGAACTCCGGCTCTTCCTGAAATTCGTAAAAGACTCCCGCATCCGCATGGATCTCATCGTCATTGACGTGGCGAGCGACGCCGAATGCATGGAGATTGCCAGGCAGCATGACATTCCGACCCTTGCGGTCAACGGTCTGGAGATGATGCAGGAACTGGCGTCCAACGTCGTTCATCTGCTCCAGCAAAAGCCCGCGGAAGCTGCGGAGAATATGCCGGAGGAGGACTGGCAAATCGACACGGGGGTGAACGCCGATGGCCCTGTCATCGACATCCTTGTCGCCGAAGACAATGAGGTGAACCAGATCGTTTTCTCGCAGATCCTCGAAGGTTTCGGTTATCGATATGCGATCGCCGCCGATGGGGAAGAGGCGGTCCGTATGTGGCGGGAACTTTCGCCGCGGCTGATCCTGATGGACGTCACGCTTCCGAAACTGAATGGTTTCGAGGCGAGCGCCCGAATCCGTTCGCTCGAAACCATCGATGGTTCCATCCCGATCATTGGCGTGCTTGCCCACCCGTTCGATCGCGATCGGGACGAGTGTTTCGCCGCCGGTATGAACGACGTGATCCTGAAGCCGATCAGCCCCGAGGCGCTGGAAGCTGTGTTCCAGGCCTATCTCGATATTCCGGTGAAGCGGTCATATGCTTAACCGATTAATCAAACTTTTGGCGTAAGCTAGGCCCGGGCCATGATTTTTTAATCTTTTTCCCTCATCCTGTCTTCGTTCTTGTGAAGCGTAACGGGATTATTCATGAAGTCGGCGGGACACCCATTGCCGCAGGTCAGCCAGAATGAGCTGCAGGCGATGGCTTACAGCGACCCTCTGACGGGTCTCGGAAACCGCTACCGCCTCCGCGATAAGGTTCGCCTCCTGGCAGCCGAGCGCGCTCAGGATCCCGCGCCCTTCACCATTTGCATCGCCAATCTCGATGGGTTCAAGCCCATCAACGATCTTTTCGGCGCCGAGGCGGGCGACGAGATCCTCTGTCAGGTCGCCCATCGGCTGAAGGCTTGCATTCCTGACGGCGCGACTGTTACCCGCCACGAGGGCGATGAGTTCGCATTCGTCCTGCCGCTGGTATTCGAGCGGAACGGGGCCGAACGGATCGGCCAGATGATCAAGGACGTGCTTTCCGCCCCCTACGATCTCGGTGACCGCAACGTGCGTCTCTCCGCCTCGTTCGGTTTTGCGATCTATCCCTTTGCCGGGGAGGATTTCGAGGAACTGCTGAAGAGCGCCGAGACCGCGCTTTACCGTTCCAAGCGTCGCGGCCGCGGCCAGATCACCGTCTATTCCCGCGAGATCGCCCAGGAGATGAAGCGGGCGACGCAGCTTGAACAGGCGCTGCGCAATGCCGTCATTGCCGATGCGGTCGATGTGCATTTCCAGCCGATCGTGCGCATCAAGGACGGTGCCGTCGTCGGTTTCGAGGCGCTGGCCCGCTGGATCGATGCCGATCTGGGCTTCGTCTCGCCGGCGATCTTCGTGCCGCTCGCCGAGGAACGGGGTTTTATTGATGCGCTTTCTGAAACGTTGCTGCGCAAGGCTGCGGAGGCCGCGCTCTCGTGGCCGCGCGAACTTTTCCTGTCCTTCAACCTCTCTTCCGCCCAGTTGATGGACCCCGGCACGACCGAGACCATCCTCTCGACTCTGGCTCGTGTCGGCCTTGATCCCTACCGGCTGGAACTGGAGATCACCGAAACCGCGGTGATGACGTCCGCTGACACGGCGCAGCGCATCATCACCGAGCTCAGAAAGCAGGGCGTGCGCATCGCGCTCGACGACTTCGGCACCGGCCAGTCAAGTCTCGGCCGCCTGCGCGATTTCACTTTCGACAAGGTGAAGATCGACCGTGCCTTCGTCTCGCGCATCACCACCGACCGCGCTTCCGAACATATCGTCAAGGCGATCATCGCCATGTGCGAGGGCCTGGATCTGGAAGTGGTGGCTGAAGGCATCGAGGAAAAGGCCGATGCCGATAAGCTCAAGGAACTCGGCTGCGGCATGGGCCAGGGATACTACTACGGCAGACCCGCTGACAGCACCGCGACGCTGCGCTATCTCCAGGACCACTATCGCGATTTCGTGACGATCGAACGGAGCTGAGTTCCCTCAAGACGACGCTCTTCGGACAGAACGCGCCGCGCACGGTTCTCGCGATGTAGGCGGCCTTGGGCGATGATGGCCCATCGCCTCAACGCCCGGGAAGCCGATGTCGACCTCCAACGATCCCCTTCTGCAGCCGTTTCAGCTCAAGCACCTGACGCTGAAGAACCGCATCATGTCGACCGCGCATGAGCCGGCCTATTCCGAGGGCGGCCTGCCGAAGGACCGCTACCGGCTCTACCATGTGGAAAAGGCCAAGGGCGGCATTGCGCTCACCATGACGGCCGGGTCGGCCGTGGTCTCCGCCGACAGTCCGCCCGCCTTCGGCAATCTGCATGCCTATCGCGATGAGATCGTGCCGTGGCTGAAACGCCTGGCCGACGACTGTCATGAGCATGGTGCGGCGGTGATGATCCAGCTCACCCATCTCGGCCGCCGCACCGGCTGGAACAAGGGCGACTGGCTGCCGGTGCTGGCGCCGTCGCCGGTCCGCGAGCCGGCGCACCGCGCCTTTCCCAAGGAGGCGGAGGACTGGGATGTCGAGCGCATCGTCGCCGATTATGCCGACGCGGCGCAGCGTATGCAGGCAGCCGGGCTCGACGGCATCGAATTCGAGGCCTACGGCCATCTGATGGACCAGTTCTGGTCGCCGGCCACCAACCGCCGCGAGGACGAATTCGGCGGTTCGCTGGAGAACCGCCTGCGTTTCACCACGATGGTGATCGACGCAGTGCGCAAGGCCGTCGGCACGGATTTCATCGTCGGCATCCGCATGGTTGCCGACGAGGACTGGAACAAGGGACTGTCGCGGGAGGAGGGCATCGGGATTGCCCGTCACCTGGCGGGTTCCGGCAAGATCGACTTCCTGAATATCATCCGCGGCCATATCGATCACGATGCCCCTTTGAACGAGGTGATCCCGATCCAGGGCATGCGGTCCGCGCCGCACCTGGATTTCGCCGGAGAGGTGCGGGAGGCGACGAGATTTCCGGTCTTTCATGCGGCCCGCATCGCGGATGTGGCGACCGCCCGCCATGCGGTTGCGACCGGAAAACTCGACATGGTCGGCATGACCCGGGCCCATATCGCCGATCCGCATATTGCGGAAAAGGTGCTGCGAGGCGAGGAAGCACGCATCCGCCCCTGCGTCGGCGCCACCTACTGTCTTGATCGCATCTATGAGGGGGGCGAGGCGCTTTGCATCCACAACGCTGCGACGGGCCGCGAAGGGGACATGCCACATGTCATTTTCAAAGCGGACGTTATTCGTAGGGCTGTGGTTGTCGGCGCCGGGCCTGCGGGGCTTGAGGCGGCTCGAGTTCTTGCCGAGCGCGGCCATCGCGTGACGATCTTGGAGGCGGCGGGCGAAGCCGGCGGGCAGGTCAATCTTCTCGTCCGCAATCCGCGCCGCAGGGAAATGATCGGCATCATCGACTGGCGGCTTGCCGAACTGGAACGGATCGGCGTTGAGATTCATTACGATGTCTACGCCGAACCGGAAGACGTGCTGGCTCTCGATCCGGATTTGGTCGTGGTTGCGACCGGCGGTGTGGCGCAGATGCCCGAGGTGGAAAGCGGTGATGAACTTCTGACGTCGAGCTGGGATATCCTGGCGGGGGCGGTGAAACCGACTGGTCCGGTCCTGCTGTTCGACGATAACGGCGGTCATCCGGGCATGAGTGCGGCGGAAGTGATCGCGGAAACGGGCGCGGAGCTGGAGGTCGTGTCCCCCGAGCGCTTCTTCGCTCCGGAAATGGGCGGCATGAACCATGTGCCTTATGCCAGAGCCTTCGCGGAGAAGAAGGTGCGTGTCACCATCAATACGCGGCTGAAATCGGTTCGACGCGACGGCAATGCGCTGGTGGCCGTCCTGGGATCGGATTTTTCGACCAAAACAGAGCAGGAGCGGCGGGTGGCGCAGGTCGTGGTGGAACACGGAACGGCCGCCAATGCCGAACTCTACCTGGCGCTGAAGCCGATGTCGAAAAACCTGGGTGCGGTGGACTACCGTGCGCTGATCGCCCGCAAGCCGCCCTTGCCGATGAAGCAGCCAGATAGCCGCTTCGATCTCATCCGTATTGGCGATGCCGTTGCCAGCCGCAACATTCATGCGGCGATATACGACGCCTTGCGTTTCTGCTCGCTCTTGTAAAACAGAGGGGGCGGCACTGCCGCGTGCCGCCCCTTTTTCTGAATTGGCGACGTGTCGCCCGTTCCGGACTTTTATTGCTTCGGAGGGGCGCCGCCACCTGCAGGCATCTGTGTGCCGGTCGATGAAGTGGTCGTCCGATCCGTTTCGGCCTGCTGGTCCGCCAGCGTCTTGAACTCCGGAGCCGCCTTCAGGGCTTCGGCCGTCTCGGTCGTTGTCAGGCGCACTTCATTGTTGTCCTCGGCATCCCGGGTCATGGTGATCTTGTCCATCGGAACGGCGACATCCTTTTCGCCGATGCCGAGGAAACCACCGACGCCGACCACGGCTGCAACGATACCGCCGTTTTCTTCCATGATCAGGTCGTTGACGTCGCCGATGCTCTTGTCTTCGGCATTATAGATCGGCTTGCCGATGTAATCATTGGCACTGACCTGGGTTTCACTCTGCTCCGTCAAATACCCGCCGGAAGAGGCAGCCATATCGGAGCCGGTATTCGGTGCAGGAGTTGCCGCGCTGTCAGCCGGCTTGGCAGCCGGATCGGATGGAGCGGCAGGCGTAGCCGGAGCTGGAGATGCCGGAGGAGTCGGCTGGGTCTGGGCGAATGCCGGCGCAATGGCTGTAGATGCCAGGAGAATTGCGGCCGCCATCGTGCTAAGGGTCTTCTTCATAACGATCCTACCTTCCTCTGCTAGGGTTCCTTTTTGAACACGCGGTTTCCCTCGAGAAGGGGGTTCCTTGCCCGCGTCAGTTCAAGAGGAAAATGTCACGAAAGGCGATTGGTTCCGGATCAAATTGCTGAAATTTTAGGCGGTTCTGGTGGAACTTTTCGGCGTTCTCGCAGTTTGGGACCTCTTTCGAATTTACGGGCGATAGGCGGGTTCAGGATTGCACTGGATCGGCGCAGCGATCTCAAAAAGTGCTCCCGCCAAGGGTTCGCCGGCCCGCGCCGCATCATCCAGCCCCTCCCAGGCAGAGGTTACGGCAAGCCTCCCGTCGCCAATGAAGGCCGGGCAGGTGGTCCTGCGCGCCGGTAAGAGATGGCGCGACAGATGCGTGCCGTCCGCCGCATAGTGATCGACGGCCCCCTGACCCCAACGTGCGTTCCAGATCGTCCCGTCGCTTGCGCAGATGGAGCCGTCGATGCCGCCCGGCTTGCCATTCTCATCGACAAGCACGGTGGCGTCGCCAGCCGGCAGGCCCGTCTCGGGATCGAGCGGAACGCGCATTAGCCGATTGACCCGCGTATCGGCGTAATAGCCAATCGTCCCGTCCGGCGAAAAGCAGATCGAGTTCGGGATGCTGATCCGATCGAAGAGCTTCGTTACCACGCCGTGGGCCACATGATAGATGGCGCCGACACCGTCTTCGGCTTTCCTGCCCATCGTGCCGATCCAGAGGCTGCCCGAGGGATGTACGCGACCGTCGTTGGAGCGGTTGCCAGGCTTTTCTGGCTCCAGTTCACGATAGGGAGAAAGCCTTCCGCTTGCCCGGTCGCGGACAAAGAGGCCTTTGTCGCTCGCCAGCAATTGCCGGGTAGAATCGATGGAGGCGAGCGCGCTGCCCATGACCGGCAATGTGTGGACGATTTCGCGACCGGTCGCCATATGCAGTTCGTGCAATGCCTTTCCAAGGATGTCGAACCACCAGAGCGTTGCGGTCTCCGATTCGAAGGTGGGGCCTTCTCCAAGTTCGCAAAGGGACGAGGAAAGGACAGCACCCTCAAAATTGTAAGCGGTCGTCACGGAAAATCTCCAATTGCAGTCAGGGCAGGCGAATCTGTATCATTCAAACGCGAGTTCGCAAATGTTCGGCATAGCTGATTTGATCCCCAACAATTATCTCCTGACAAAGGATTGGAAGCATGCGAAGATTTTTTAAAATGGGCAAACGGCACGATCACAAGCCGGAACTGATAATTAGCAACAAATTTGGCACTTATTTAAACTCAAGATGGCAGCCTTGACCAAGGGTGCGTCAGGCGGGAATGCCTTCAGTGAGATCCAGAAGATCCTCAGTGCATTTCCGTCGCGGCAGGTATTGCGAATAAATAACGAATGGCCGGTTCGAGGCGGATGTATGGGAAATGCCATGGGTCGCTCGATTGCGGCGGGCGAGCAAAGAAGCAAGTGATGTCCATCAATACCGAGAAAGCTGGAAAAACTCCGGCCTTTGACGGAAATGTCGAAGAGATCGCGGGTCTCAGGACTCAGTTCGACGTGTTCCGGTTCATGAAGCGAGCGATGGAACATTACGGCTGCCGAACCTTCATGGTTCTCAACCTTCCCCCGGCCACCTCTCTCGAGTTGTCGAGCAACACCGTGATCACGAACTGGCCGGCCGAGTTGATGGCCCACTTCGATCGCGAAGGACTGATGCGGACGAGTCCCATCCTTCGCAGGCTCCACGCTTCGACCCTGCCGATAACCTTCGATCTGGAAACGGTCGGTCCCGAGCGGCGCGGCCCGCTGGTGCGCAGCATTTTTGGGCGGTTCGGCATCGTCCGTGGCGCTTATTTTCCGGTGCATGACATGTCCGGCGGCCGCGGCGCGGTTTCCTTCGCCGGCGACGGCCCGCCCTTCACCCGTCAGCAGATGATGGAACTGATGTATATCTCCATCCATGTCTTTGAGCGGCTGTCTGAAATCCGTAATCTCGACGTGCGCGTCACGGACATGCTGACGGACCGCGAAATCGACTGCCTGAATTGGACGGCTGCCGGTAAGACCAGCGCGGAAATCGCCGAGATCCTCGGTCTCTCGGAGCATACAGTGAATCACTACCTGAACCGTGCGGCAAAAAAGCTCGACACGGTCAACCGCACCCAGGCAGTGGCCAAGGCACTCCGTATCGGCTTGATAAAGTAAAAAAATCCGTGCTGCACTGCACACAAATTCATCACTGCCCAAGGCTAGATCGACGAAAAAAGCGTCCGGATCTGGCAGGTTGCTGCGCTGCAGCAGTATTTCCCATCAGAAGTAGTTGAAAAAACTCAATAAAAGGAAGCATCTTCCCGTCTGGCATGTTTCGTGCTTCTGTATGGTACAGGTCCAGAGGGGACTGTGAAGCGCCCCAAGAGGCGTGCCAAGAAAAGCCGTCGTTCGATCAGTGCGCCATACGGCTGCCGATCGGGCGGCGGCTTAATCTTTCTTGCTCCCAGCAATGCGGAACACCTATATACGCCGAAAGCGACCTTTCGTTTCGGAAGGATGCTTGAAAAATCGGGAGTTTGAAAAATGTCCGACGTGACGAAGGAAGACGTGCTGGCGGTGCTTTCGAAGGTGCGCGGTCCGGATCTGGAAGGCGACATCGTCTCGCGTGGCATGGTGTCGGATGTCTTTATTTCCGACAACAAGGTCTATTTTTCCATCACCGTGCCGTCCGAGCGTGCGCAGGAACTGGAGCCGTTGCGCATCGCTGCCGAGCGCAGCGTCAAGGCGATGCCGGGCGTCAAGGGTGCGCTGGTGACGCTGACGGCGGACCGCAAGGCGGGCTCGTCACCGCCGCCGCGCCCGCAGCCTCCGTCCTCTGCCGGTCAATCCCATGGTCATGCTTCGGGACATTCTCATCCGCCGCAGCGCGAGAAGGCTGGCGTACCGGGAGTGGGCGCGATTATCGCGGTGGCCTCGGGCAAGGGCGGCGTCGGCAAATCGACGACGGCCGTCAATCTCGCTCTCGGGCTTCAGGCGAATGGCTTGCGCGTCGGCATTCTGGATGCCGACATCTACGGCCCTTCCGTACCGCGGCTTCTGAAGATTTCCGGCCGCCCGCAACAGATCGAGAATCGCATCATAAAGCCGATGGAGAATTATGGCCTGAAGGCCATGTCCATGGGTTTCCTCGTGGATGAGGAGACGGCAATGATCTGGCGCGGCCCGATGGTCCAGTCGGCGCTGATGCAGATGTTGCGCGAAGTGGCCTGGGGCGAGCTCGACGTGCTGGTCGTCGACATGCCGCCCGGCACGGGCGATGCGCAGCTCACCATGGCGCAGCAGGTGCCGCTTGCCGGCGCCGTTATCGTCTCGACACCGCAGGATCTGGCGCTTATCGACGCCCGCAAGGGGATCGCCATGTTCCGCAAGGTGGAGGTGCCGCTGCTCGGCATCATCGAGAACATGAGCTATTTCCTCGCCCCGGATACCGGCAAGCGCTACGATATCTTCGGCCACGGCGGCGCACGCGGCGAGGCAGAGCGGATCGGGGTGCCCTTCCTGGGCGAGGTGCCGCTGACGATCGACATCCGCGAGCGGTCCGATGCCGGAACTCCGGCGGTCGTTTCCGATCCGCAAGGGGCGACGGCGGAGATCTACCGGCAGATCGCCGCAAAGGTCTGGGCCGAGCTCGGCGGTCGCGCTCCACGACAGACACCGGCCATCGTTTTCGAATAAAATCCGTATAAGCGAAATGCCATCGCGGCAAACGAACCGTTCGACTTTGGTCGGAAGTGGCTAAGGCCGGCGTTCCCGGCCAAGACCTTGATGCCGATCGAGATTCCTCTCGCAGCCGCATGCCCTCTTGAACATCCTGCGGGCCGGAGTCATGTTGCCGCGCTGACAGCGACGTTTATACGCCTCTTGATTTTGACTATGGCTATCTTTATAGGCGCGTCCCGCTGGAGGCCGAATGGCCCTGGAAGGAGCCGGCAAGCCCGCTTCTCGTTCAAGGCCGACGGATTTCGGCCGGAGACAAAGATTGATCAATGCCTATAGCGCCAATGGCTCGACGAGGACGCTTCTGCCGGCAGAGGCGCTGCCGCAGCTTCCAGACGATGTCACGTGGATCGATCTCGTAAACCCCACACCGCAGGAAGATGCCTATGTGGAGGGGCTTGTCGGCATTCAGGTCCCGACCCGAGTTGACCTCAGGGACATCGAGCCGTCGAGCCGCCTCTACATCGAGAAGGACGCAGTCTTCATGACCGCTTCTCTGGTCTGGCGTGCGGATGGCAAGGATCCCCAGCTCACCGACGTGGCCTTCATCCTCTCGGGCAACCGGCTGATCACTGTCCGCTACGCGGAACCGAAGAGTTTTCAGCTCTTCATCGCCGCTCTCGGCCGCGCGCCAGACGAGATGCGCAACGGCGTGACGCTGCTCGGGAGACTGCTGGAGACGATAGCCGATCGCACGGCCGAGATTCTCGAAAACACGGTCGATCGTGTCGACAAGCTGTCGTCCGATATCTTCCGTGATCACGGCAGACGCCGTGCGCCGCGGTTCCTGGAAGCCAAGCTTGCGGACATCGCCGATCATCATCGTTTGATCAGCAAGGTGCGTGACAGCCTGGGCTCGCTTTCCAGGCTCCTGACCTTCCTGATGAACGTCCCGTTGATCAAGGGCGACAAGAGTGATGCCAGCCTTTGTCGCACGGTTGCGCACGACGTCAACACGTTGTCGGAACACGCCGCCTTCATCGCCGGCAATATCGCCTTCCTGCTGGATGCTTCGCTCGGTCTCATCAATGTCGAACAGAACGCCATCATCAAGATCTTCTCGATCGCATCGGTCGTCTTCCTGCCGCCGACGCTCGTCGCCTCCATCTACGGCATGAATTTTCATCTCATGCCGGAACTCGACTGGCACTTTGGATATCCGCTCGCAATCGTCGCGATGATCCTGTCCGCCATTATTCCCTTTTTCGTCTTCCGCTGGAAAGGCTGGCTCTGAAGCCAGACACGCCATGGGTCAACCCGCTGAAATTCATGTCACCGAAGAAACGAAGGGGCAGAGCCTTTTCGCGCTTGCGCTTGGCTCCGTCGGTGTCGTCTACGGCGATATCGGCACGAGCCCGCTCTACGCGTTCCGCGAGGCCCTGAAGCCGGTCGCCCATGACGGCGTTACGCAGACCGAAATCATCGGCCTTATCTCGCTGATGATCTGGGCGCTGACGATCATCGTGACGTTCAAATACGTGCTCTTCCTGCTGCGCGCCGATAACGATGGCGAAGGTGGTACGCTTTCTTTGCTCGCCATGCTCACCAAGACGGCCAATGGCCATAAGGCATTCCTGATGCTGCTTGGCCTTATCGGCGCGGCGCTCTTCCTGGGCGATGCGATGATCACCCCGGCGCTTTCGGTCATGTCGGCTGTCGAGGGGCTGAAGCTCGTGACGCCGACCTTGCAGAATGCCGTGCTGCCGATTTCGGTCGGCATCCTGATCGCGCTTTTTGCCATCCAGTCGAAGGGAACGGGGCTTGTTTCGGCCTTCTTTGGGCCGATCACCGCTCTCTGGTTCATCGCCATCGGGGGCTTCGGCGTCGTTCATATTTCCGATGACTACAGTATCCTGGCAGCCTTCAATCCGTGGTACGCTATGGAGTTCATGCTGCACGAGGGCTTTGTCGGCATCGTTGTGCTCGGCGCGGTCTTTCTGACGGTCACCGGGGCGGAAGCGCTCTATGCCGACCTCGGTCATTTCGGACGCCGGCCGATCCAGTGGGCCTGGTTCGTGCTGGTGTTTCCGGCCCTGACGCTCAATTACCTGGGGCAGGGCGCCTTCGTGCTGAAGCACCCGGAAGCGATGTCCGATCCCTTCTATTTGATGTTCCCGCAATGGGCGCTGCTGCCGATGGTGATCCTGGCGACGGCCGCAACCATCATTGCCAGCCAGGCGGTGATTACCGGCGCGTTCTCATTGGTGCGTCAGGCGATCCACCTCGGTTATCTGCCGCGCATGCAGATACTCATCACTTCCGAGACCAATATCGGCCAGATATTCCTGCCGTCGGTCAACACGCTGCTTCTGGTCGGCGTGACTGCGCTGGTGCTCGGCTTCGAGAGTTCCGAGGCGCTCGCCACCGCCTATGGTATCTCCGTGACCGGCGCCATGGTCGTCACCACGCTGATGGCCTTCGAATTCGTGCGGGCGAAATGGAAATGGCCGCAGACACTCGCCATCGCCACGCTGGCGCCGCTGCTTGCGCTGGAACTGGTCTTCCTCGGCGCCAATCTCCTGAAGATCCACGACGGAGGCTGGGTGCCGATCACGATGGCAATCATCTTCACCATCATCATGTGGACCTGGAAGCGCGGTGCGGCGATTCTTTTCGAAAAGACCCGCCGCATAGACGTGCCGCTTGCGACCTTCGTCCCCATGGTGGAGAAGAAGAGCGATCATGCACCGGTCTCGGTGCCGGGCGTGGCGATCTTCCTGACCAGCGATCCGGAAACGGCTCCTGCGGCGTTGCTGCACAATATCAAGCACAACCACGTTCTGCACGAGAAGAACGTCATCCTGACAATCGTGACGGTCAACAAGCCGCGCGTCTCCGTGGAAGAGCGGTTCAAGATCGAGAAGATTTCCGAGCGTTTCACGCTGATCGAACTGCGTTTCGGCTTCATGCAGTCGCACAATGTCTCGCAGGCGCTCGCTTATTTGAGGAAAACTGGCTTCAAGTTCGACATCATGTCGACCTCCTTTTATCTCGGCCGCCGCAAGCTCGTGCCGGATGCCGAATCCGGCATGCCGATGTGGCAGGACCGGCTGTTCATCGCCATGGCCAACACCGCGACCGATCCTTCCGACTATTTCCACCTGCCGGCCAACCGGGTGGTGGAGCTCGGCTCGCATGTCATCATCTGATACACATCACCCTGACGTTTATGTGAATCTGCTAAATAAGCCGGATTTCAGGACGCTTCGGCCATCCGCGTTAACCGCGCATCAAGGTTAATGATCGATCTTCATCGGGTCGTCGTTGCCGTTGTGGAGTTTTCGGTTTTGCGTTCGAAGCGTATTTTGAGTCGCAAGTCCTCGTCCCGTCCGGATGCCTGGACTTCTCCGGCTGTCTTCGGCCTCGCCTGCTGGCTGCTTTTTCCATCCTCTCCCGCCCAGGGAGACCTCGCCGATCTTCTGACCGGTTTCAATAACGCGGATCAGTGGCGCATGGTGCTCACCAATTCCCCGGCAGGCTCGATCCATCAGGCCTCGCTGGCATTCCCGGGCCTGAAAGACGCCGTTTCCGGCAATGCGGGAATCACTCTTCCGGATGGCCGCAAGATCGCCCTGGTCGATGAGAAGAAATCCACTGATCCGCGCCCGGATGAAGAGCGCGTCAACCGCGCCTCAAAGAAGGGACGCGTCGTCGCCGTCGAGCCGATGCAGCCGCCCAAGGCCTTTTCTGCGGGTTCCGTGTTGCAACGCTCCAGCGCGCTTACGCTGCCGATCGAAACACGCAAGGAGCTGACGGCCTTTGCCAAGCCCGGTAAGGCGCAGAAGCAGATCGAACTCGCCTCCTTCTATTTCCGCAAGAAGGAAGAACCGAAGCCGGACGACGGCCTCCTGCCGATGGTCGCAAGCCTCATCAACAACAGCCATGCCGACGTGCTCGCGACCGCCTATGCGCCGCCGGAGCCCGATTTCGCCAAGCAGTCGCCCTTCGATGCGATTCTGAAGGAAAAGCCGAATGTGGGCCGGTTCATTCCGCCGATCGGGCCGAAGGATCACGCCTGGGCTGCGACGCCGCTGCCGCCTTCCGCATTCTCCGCCCGTGAACAGCAATGCCTCGCCTCCGGCATCTATTTCGAAGCGCGCAGCGAATCCGCCCGCGGCCAGGCGGCGGTTGCTCAGGTGATTCTGAACCGCGTCCGCAATCCTGCCTATCCGGGCACGATTTGCGACGTCGTCTACCAGAACGAGGATTGGCGCAATCGCTGCCAGTTTTCCTTCGCCTGCGACCGGATCAAGGACCGCATCCGCTCGCAATATCATTGGAAGATGGCCCGCGAAGTGGCAATGGCGGTGACGGCGGGCAAGATCTGGCTGCCGGAAGTGGGGTCCGCCACCCACTACCATGCCGTCTATGTACGGCCGGCTTGGGCGCGCACGATGAAGAAGGTCGGCCGCATCGGCCTGCATGTCTTCTATCGCACCTATGGCGGCGGCTGGAGCTGAGGCTTCCCCCGGCGTCACAATGGGCAGCGATTCCCGCGACAGTTTTACCCGGCTCAGGTTGCATTGCCTGTAACTATATGAAACTTCTCGGCTAATTTACCTCAGTCTAACAGCCTTGGACGCCTTGACTATATGGGCGCTCAAAACTATGTTGCGCGCGACTTGAAAACGGGCCGGAAGGCGCGAAATCCCTCGCTGGCTGCATTATAGATGGCCGGCCGGCATGCAGGCTGTTGGGTCTGGAAGCCGGAGGAGGGGAGGACGCGAATGACGGATGATCGGGACGATGGTCTGGAAGAGCGCCGGAGGCGCCTGTCCGCAGAGCTTGCGAACAGGAAGGCCGAAGACGTGGCAGAGGCGAAGAGGGACGCGCAATCGGAAGAAAGCCGCAAGGGCATGGCTCTTGGCTTCAAGCTTTCCTCCGAGTTCATCTCCGCCGTCGCGGTTGGCGCCATCCTGGGCTATATGCTCGACCGTTTTGCCGGTACGTCGCCGTGGGGGCTGATCGTTTTGCTTCTCCTCGGTTTCTGTGCCGGTGTTTTGAATGTGCTCCGCTCCGTCGGCATGGTGGCTCCGCCACCGTCCATGCAGAAGCGGAACGACAAGGATGGGAAATGAAGCGGCCTTCGGCGGCTTCGATAATGAGCAAAGTCGCTTCGGCGGCGAAGGAAAGAGGTAGACGGTGGCAAACGATCCGATCCATCAGTTTCAGATCAGCAAGATCGTTCCGATCGAGATCGGCGGCATCGACTTCTCCTTCACAAATGCATCTCTTTTCATGGTCGCGACCATAGCTTGCGCTGCAGGCTTTCTTTATTTTGCGACGTCTCAGCGCGGCCTCATCCCGGGACGGGCGCAGTCGGTCGCGGAAATGTCCTATGAGTTCATCGCCGGAATGCTGCGCGAAGGCGCGGGCAGCCACGGCATGAAGTTCTTCCCGCTGGTCTTCTCGCTGTTCATGTTCGTGCTGACCGCGAACCTGCTCGGCATGTTTCCTTATTTCTTCACCGTTACCAGCCAGATCATCGTCACCTTCGCGCTTGCGCTTCTGGTCATCGGCACGGTCCTCGTCTACGGCTTCTACAAGCACGGCCTGCACTTCCTGCAGCTCTTCGTGCCGAGCGGTGTGCCGGGCGCGCTGCTGCCGCTGGTCGTCTCGATCGAAATCATCTCGTTCCTCTCCCGCCCGGTTTCGCTCTCCGTTCGTCTTTTCGCGAACATGCTTGCCGGCCACATCACGCTGAAAGTGTTCGCAGGCTTCGTCGCCTCGCTTGGAACCCTCGGCGCACTCGGCATCGGCGGTGCAGTCCTTCCCCTCATCATGACGGTCGCCCTGACCGGTCTCGAATTCCTCGTCGCCTTCCTCCAGGCTTACGTCTTTGCGGTGCTGACCTGCATGTACCTCAACGACGCGATCCATCCCGGCGGGCACTAAGGATAACGACATTGGCGTCCTGAGGCGTCAGTCATCAGCCGCAACAACCATTTCAAGGAGTTTCTCATGGAAGCGGAAGCAGCAAAGTTCATCGGTGCAGGTCTGGCTTGCTTTGGCATGGCCGGCACGGCTCTCGGCCTCGGCAACATCTTCGGCAACTACCTCTCGGGCGCCCTGCGCAACCCGTCCGCCGCTGACAGCCAGTTCGGCCGTCTGGTATTCGGCTTCGCCGTTACGGAAGCTCTGGGCATCTTCTCGCTGCTCATCGCTCTCCTGCTGCTCTACGCAGTCTGATACCTGGCCAGGGATCGGGATCGCGGCCGCTTGGAAAAGCGCGCCGTGATCCTTCGCATTTGGAATACACCTGGAGGTGATGATGTTCGTGACCTCGGCACATGCGCAGACCGCGCCGGCCGCTCCTGAAACGCCTGCAGCACCGGGCACCGCCCCTGCGGGCGATACGCATGCCGCGCCGGCTGGCGAAGTGCATACCGAAACCGGCGTCGCCCATGAAGGCGAGCACGGTGGCGGAACCTTCCCGCCCTTCGACGCGACCTATTTCCCGTCGCAGATCCTCTGGCTCGTCATCACCTTCGGCCTCTTCTATCTCCTGATGAAGAAGGTCATCGTTCCGCGCGTCGGCGGCATTCTCGAACACCGCCATGACCGGATCGCCCAGGACCTCGACGAGGCCGCCCGCCTGAAGGCGGAAGCGGATGCTGCCGTCGAGACCTATGAAAAGGAACTGGCCGCCGCCCGTTCCAAGGGGCATTCGATTGCCGAAACCGCCCGCGAAGCCGCCAAGACGAAGGCTGCCGCCGACCGTGCTGCGATCGAGGCCGAACTAGCTCAGAAGCTTGCGGTGGCCGAAACCCGCATTGGAGAGATCAAGGCGCAGGCTTTTGCCCATGTCGGCCAGATCGCCGAAGAAACCGCATCTGCCATCGTCGATCAGCTGATCGGCGCCAAGGCAACTGGCGATGACATCAAGGCTGCGGTTGCAGCCGTGAAGACGGAGGCCTGATCCGATGGCATTCGATGCAACATTTTTTGCGTTCGTCGGTCTCGTCCTCTTCCTGGCTCTGATCGTCTATCTCAAAGTGCCGGGCATGATGGCGAAGTCGCTCGACGAGCGGGCCGAAAACATCCGCAAGGAACTCGACGAGGCAAAGCGTCTGCGTGACGAGGCTCAGCTATTGCTTGCCGAATACCAGCGCAAGCGCAAGGAAGCCGAAGCGGATGCCGCGCAGATCGTCGCCGCTGCCGAGCGTGAAGCTGCAGCTCTGACGGCGGAAGCCAAGCAGAAGACGGAGGAATTCGTCACTCGCCGCAATGCGCTTTCCGAGCAGAAGATCAAGCAGGCCGAGGCGGAAGCGATTGGCGCCGTGCGCTCTGCCGCTGTCGATCTTGCGATCGCCGCTGCCGAAAGCGTCATTGCCAAGAAGGCGGACGCCGCCACCCGGGATGCACTCTTTCAGGACGCCGTCGGCAAGGTGCAGTCGCGATTGAACTGATTCCGATTTTCATCGAACATCTGAAGCCTCCGAAGCGTTGAGCTCCGGGGGCTTTTCTTTTGCCGCCATCGTGTTCGCTGCAGCGAAGCGAGGCAAGGTTCGGAGACGGCCAATGCAGAAGCCAACACTGTTCGGTGCCGATTATAGTGTCTATGTGCGCGCGGCGCGGCTGACGCTCTTCGAGAAGGGCGTTGACTATGAACTGGTGCCGGTCGACGTCTTCGCCGCGGGCGGCCCGCCTGCCACCTATCTGGAAAGGCAGCCTTTCGGGCGTATTCCTTCCTTCGAGCACGACGGCTTCGCACTCTATGAGACCGGCGCCATCACCAGATATGTGGACGAGGGGTTTGAAGGACCTGATCTGCAGCCCGGCGATCCCCGCGCCCGGGCGCGGATGAACCAGATCATCAGCATCGCGGATGGTTATCTCTACTCGACTCTCGTCTGGGGCATCTATGTCGAGCAGGTCTCGAAGCCTCCGAGCGGCAGGCAGACGGATATTGCCAAGCTGCAGCCAGCACTCGATCGGGCGCCGACCTGCCTGCGGGCGATCAGTGATCTGATGGCGAATGGCCCATGGCTATGCGGAAGCGCCCTCAGCCTCGCCGATCTCCATGTCGCGCCGATGATCGACTATTTCCTCAAGGCACCGGTCGCTTCGGACATGATGGCCGGGAATCCGGCGGTCGTCGCGTGGTGGGAACGGATGGCGGATCGCCCGAGCATGCGAGCGACGGACCCGAAGAGTTGATGTTCGGCGCAGGCGGACGAAAGCTGGCCTTGGCGGTCAACCCTCCGGCAGATCGTCCTTCCGAAGCGGCCGGAAACTCATCCGGTGCAGGCGGCAGGGGCCGTGCATCTCGATGCCGGCACGGTGCTGCGGCGTGCCATAGCCCGCGTGATTGGCAAAGCCGTAGGCCGGGAACACATGGTGGGCGCGAGCCATCATCCGGTCCCGTGTGACCTTGGCGATGATCGAGGCGGCGGCGATCGAAACGGAGCGTGCATCGCCCTGGATGACCGCCTTGCCGGGACAGCAAAGGCCGGCGGGCACGTCGCGGCCATCGGCGAGTACATAGGCCGGGGTTATGGCAAGACCGGCTATGGCCCGACGCATGGCATCGAGGCTGGCGCGCAGAATATTGCGCTCGTCGATATGGCGGGGGCCGGAAGCGGCGATCGAGACCTCCGATGTGGCCATGATCGCCTCGAACAGCACTTCCCGCTGGGCGGCGGTGAGCTGCTTGGAATCGTTGAGACCATCCGGGATATTGTTCGGATCGAGGATTACGGCAGCCGCAACGACGGGGCCGGCTAGCGGCCCGCGCCCGGCCTCGTCGGTGCCGGCGACCGGCCAATGGCCGGCCTTGCGTGCCAGAAGTTCCAGGCTGAAATCCGGAACGAGCGGCACTTCTTCGAAAAGCATCGGAGAATCGGGTGACGTGCGAGGCAACATGGCGGCAACCTCGCACGCCGACCCGATCTCCTGCAACCCCGGACAAGCGATGCGGCGTCGCTATCCACCGGGGCGGCGGTGGAACCGGGGAGATTCCGGCACGCAATGGATGCGGGGAAGGTGCCGGAAAGAGAAAATCAAAAAATCGCAGGCTTCATGCCTGTCGTGCTCAAAGCAGTGAAAGCTGTATGCCTCCGCCGTCCGGCCGGATAAAAATGTCGTCGCGCAAAGGCAGGCCGCGGCGCACCATGCCGAGCCGCTTCACCGCCATCTCGAAGCGGCGGCCGATCTGCCATGCATAGGGGCCGGCACCCTTCATCCGCTTGCCCCACTCGGCATCATAGTCCTTGCCGCCGCGCATCGAGCGGATCAGCGACATCACGTGCCGGTAGCGGTTCGGATAGTTCTGCAGAAGCCAGTCGCGGAAGAGCGGGCTCACCTCCAGCGGCAGGCGGAGCAGAACATAGCTTGCCTCGGCTGCTCCTGCCGCATGGCCGGCTTCCAGAATGCGCTCGATCTCGTGATCGTTAAGCGCCGGGATCACGGGCGCCACCATGACCGCCGTCGGAATGCCGGCACCGGTCAGCGCCTTGATAGCGGTAAGACGCTTGGGAGGGGTCGAGGCGCGCGGCTCCATGGTGCGGGCCAGCTTGCGGTCGAGCGTCGTGACGGAAATGCCGACCTTCGCAAGCCCTTTCGAAGCCATTTCGGAAAGGATGTCGATATCGCGGGTGATCAGCGCCGATTTCGTCACGATAGCGACGGGATGGTTGGCCTTGTTCAGCACTTCGAGAATCTGCCGCATGATGCGCCATTCCCGCTCGATCGGCTGATAGGGATCGGTATTCGTCCCGATCGCGATCGCCCGCACCTTGTAGTCGGGCTTGCTCAGTTCCCTTTCGAGCAGCTTCGGCACGTCGGGCTTGGCGAAAAGCTTCGATTCGAAATCGAGTCCCGGCGAAAGCCCCATATAGCTGTGGGTCGGGCGTGCGAAACAATAGATGCAGCCGTGTTCACAGCCGCGATAGGGATTGATCGAACGGTCGAAGGAGAGATCGGGTGAATCGTTGCGGGTGATTGCCGTACGCGGCTTTTCCACCTGCACCTCGGTCTTGAACGGTTCCAGCTCCTCGATCGTCTGCCAGCCGTCGTCGAAAATCTCACGGCGCTCCTCCTCGAAGCGGCCGCTCGGATTCAAGCCCGCGCCGCGTCCGCGCCGACGGTCGACCTCTACCCTGAGGCCGGAGGACTTCACCAGCGCATCGGCAATATCCGCCGTATGGGCAGGCGCAAAGGCAGCCTGCCGCAAATGGGACAGCTCGTTCATCGGACGCTCCTGAAGGGGAAATTCCCCGTTCGTGATGATTAAATTCCTAGCCTCAAAACGAGAACATTGCAAGAACAAATTTTGAAAACGGTTTCTGGCATTCCCTGTTGCAATGCGGTAAATGTCAGGAATGCTGACTGTCATCATGGAATGCCGCGACCAGGAATCGGAGCTGGCGCAGACGCTCTCCATTCTTGTTTCCGCCGCGGTGGAAGGGCTTGTAAGCGATGTGGTGGTGCTCGATCACGGCTCGCGGGATGGAACCTCCCACGTCGCCGATGCGGCCGGCTGCCGTTTCCACACCCATTGGGAGATCAAGGACATCCTGCGCGGCGCGCGGGGGGAGTGGCTGCTTCTGGTGGAGCCGGGCGCGCGGCTGCAGGCCGGTTGGATCGACGAGGTGATGGAATATATCGCGCTCAACAAGCGGCCGGCCCGATTCGCGCCGTCGCGAACCTATCGGCGACCGTTCTTCAAGCGCATCGGGCGTGCGGTGCCGCCTCTGGAATACGGCCTGCTTTTGCCGAAACGACAGGCGATCGCGCTCGCCAAGTCCGGCATGGACCTGGAAGCGCTCGCCAGGGGGCAGAAGGCCTCGAAGCTCGTCAGCGAGATGATCCCTGCCTGGGTGGCGGCGTCAGCCCGCTGACTTATTTTCCGGCGCCCCGCTTCAAATGCTCGTCGAGCCGTGGCATGATTTCGATGAAATTGCAGGGCATGTGGCGATAGTCGAGCTGTGCCTTCAATATGCCGTCCCAGGCATCCTTGCAGGCGCCCGGCGAGCCCGGCAGCACGAAAATGAAGGTTGCATTCGCGACGCCGCCCGTCGCCCGCGACTGGATCGTCGAGGTGCCGATCTTGTCGTAGGAGATTCGGTGGAAGACTTCGGAAAAACCGTCCATCCGTTTTTCAAAGAGAGGTTCGAGCGCTTCCGGCGTCACGTCGCGGCCGGTGAAGCCTGTGCCGCCGGTGGTGATCACCACGTCGATCTCCGGATCGAGGGTCCATTCCCGAACCTGTTGAGCGATCCGTTCCTTGTCGTCGGACACGATGGAGCGGGCCTTGAGCTGGTGGCCTGCCTCGGCGATCCTGGCAACGAGCGTGTCGCCCGACTTGTCGTTCTCCGGCGTGCGCGTATCGGAAACGGTCAGCACTGCAATGCCGACGGGAATGAAATGGCGTGTTTCGTCTATCCGGTTCATGGCTCTGTACCGATGGTCTGCACGGCCTGAAAATACCAGTCCGGCTTCTGCTCGTTAAGGCTGTCCACTGCTTTTTGGGCTGTTTCGAGGGAAGGAAATATCCCGAAACAGGTCGCGCCCGAACCGGACATGCGCGTCAGCATGGCCCCTTCGGCGCCGATCATGTTGGAGATCTGATCGATCTCGCGCACGAGTGAACGGGCCGGCGGTTCGAGGTCGTTGCGTAACGTTTTGAGGAAAGGTACCCAGTCGTCGTCACGTGCGCCGATAGACGGGTTGTCCTTGCGAAGCAGACGCCGGAAGATGTCCGGCGTCGAAACGCCAATGAGCGGATTGCCGAGCACAAGTGGCAGCGAGGGCAGGGTGGGCAGCGTGGCGAGTTCTTCACCGATGCCCCTGGCCATCAGCGCCTCGCCCTTGAGGCACATGGGCACGTCGGCGCCGAGGAACAGACAGAGTGCGATAAGTTCCGGCTCCAGCAGGTTTGCATCCCAAAAGCGTAGGAGCCCGCGCAGCGTTGCGGCTGCATCTGCCGAGCCGCCGCCGATCCCGGCGGCGACGGGCAGGTTCTTTTCGAGATGGATGGCGACGGGTGTCGTTGCAATGCCCCGATCTGCAAGCGTCCGGCGCAAGAGGTCGCGCGCTTGCAGCACCAGGTTCCCGTCCCCTTCCGCCGCATCGGCCGGCACGAAATGGGCGAACCGGCCCGAGACGATGAAGTCGTCGGCTTCCGCCGCGGCAAAGCTCAGCACGTCGCCCCTGTCGGCGAAAGTCACGATGCTTTCCAGCAGATGATAGCCGTCGGCCCGCTGTCCGGTCACGTGCAGGGCGAGGTTGATCTTGGCAGGAGCCAGTTCAAAAAGGCCCGCCTCGCCGGCAGGCCCGTTTTCGGGAAACATGTTGTCGATCGGCATGAAGCGTCAGGATTTCTTGTCGGGATTTGCCGGTGCGGGCGGCGGCGGGGCGGCAGGCTCCGCCGGGCTGCGGTCGGCAGTGGTCGCGTTCGGATCGAGCGGTGGGAGGCCCCTCTCGATCTTTTCCTTGATGTGCTCGCGGTTGATGTCCTCGCCTTCGGAAACGAGCGCCCGGTTCCACTGGTAGACCGCTTCAAGCTTGCGCCCAACGCGCCAGTAGGCGTCACCCAGATGATCGTTGATCGTGGCATCGCCGGCGCGCAGCTGCACGGCCCGTTCCAGTTCCGTCACGGCATCGTCAAACTTGCCCATACGGTAATAGGCCCAGCCAAGCGAATCGACGATATAGCCATCATCAGGCCGCGCATCGACGGCGCGGCGGATCATGTCGAGGCCCTCTTCGAGGTTCTTGCTCATGTCGACCAGCGAGTAGCCGAGATAGTTCAGCACCTGCGGCTGCTCGGGATTGAGCTCCAGCGCCTTGCGGAAGTTCGGCTCGGCCTTGTCCCACTGCTTCAACCGTTCAAAGGCGATGCCGCGCTGGAAGAAGACCGACCAGTCGCCGGGTTTCGGCACGGGGCCGATCACCTCGACCGCCTTGTCGTAGGTCTCCGCCATGGCCTTGTAGTCCTTGGCTTCGGAAAGCACGCTGCCATAGGCGATATAGCTACGAATGTCGGAAGGATCGGAATCGATCAGCGCCTTCAGATGCTGTTTGGCTTCCTCCGCCTTGCCGGTTTCAGAGAGCGTCACGCCGAGCTGCAGTTCGGAAATCCGCCGCATCGGCGAATCGACCGGCACGCTCGAATAGAACTTGATGGCGCGCTCGGGCTGTTCAAGCTTTTCGGCAATGCCACCGAGCAGAATCAGCGTATCGGCGCTTTTGGGATCAAGCGCGTGGGATATCTGCAGGTAGAGCGACACCATGTCCTCGGCGCCCTGGCGATTGAGCGCACCGCCGATGGAAAAGAGCACGCTGGCCGCGCCTTCGGCGGCATTGGTTACCTGTTGTTGCGGCTTCTCGCCCTTTTCAATGCTCTGCCTGAGTGCTTTCAGGGGCGCGTAATTGGCCACCATGCCATCGCCGACAGCGATTGCATCGAGCGCCTTCTGCTTGTTGCCGGCGGCGGCCTCGAGACGTGCAAGCGCCATCACGGCACGCATGAAGGTATCGGGCGCGGTTGCCACGGCTTCGTTGTTGGTGACGGCCGTGTTGAGATGCTGGCGTGCCGTACCGATATCGCCGGTGACGAGCGCCATGGCGCCGAGCTGGTAGCTGGTGAACACCTTGTACCAGGCCGGCCCCTTGAGATTGGCAACATTGGCCATGGCGCGCTTGCCCTTGCCGGCGCCGATATCTGCCCAGGCGGAAAGGAGCTGATGCGTCAGCCGGTCGAGATCGTTCGGCCCGTCATAGGCGAGGACCTTTTTCGCCGTGTCGAACTTCTTGTCGCGCAGGGCGTCGAGGCCGCGGACGATCTTGGTGATCCGCTCGACGGCCGCATCTTCCTTCAGCGCGTCAGCCTCCTTGAGGCCGTCCTCGAAATCGCCGTTGAGCAGCAGCGAGATCATCAGCCTTTCGCGGATCTCCAGATTGGCCGGATCGAAATCGAGCGCCTTGCGGTAAAGCGAGATGGCGGTCAGGTAGTCATGATCCACGTCGGCGGTGCGGCCTGCCAGGAACGCGCCGGAAAACGAATTCACATCGCTGGCATCGAAAGTCACCACGTCTTCTGCCGTTGGCCTCGGATCCGCGGTTGCCGCGCGTGCAACCGGGCCGATGAAAAGCACGGCCGCAAGCGCCGCGCTGGAGAGCAGAAGAAGGCTGGATTGCCGCCGCATGAAAGGTGCCTTTCGTGTAGAGCCTGGTACGGCGCTGAAATCAGCCGCCACACATGCTCCAATTGATTCACAACAGAATGGCTTTTTTGAAGCACGTCCGCAAGGAAATCTCCCGCGCCGCAGACGGGCGGTGCCGGTCACACCTTCGTTAGTGATCCAGCGTGTTAATTGACGCGCTGGATGGAGAAATCGATGACTTCCAGAAGCGCTGCCTTGAGCGGCGACGCCGGTAACGGCGCCAACGCATCGCGGGCAATTGTGCCGTAATGCAGCGCACGGGCGATCGTGTCGTTCAGGGCATCGTACTTGTTGATGAAACCGAGCGCCTTTTCGAGGTTCTCGTCGCTGCTTTCGCCATTCTCGATCGCTTTGCGCCAGAAAGCGCGCTCGCTTTCTGTCCCTCGGCGATAGGAAAGGATGACGGGCAGCGTGATCTTGCCCTCGCGGAAATCGTCGCCGACATTCTTGCCGAGATCGGCCGCCTTGCCGCCATAGTCGAGTGCGTCATCGACGAGCTGGAAGGCAAGGCCGAGATTCATGCCGTAGGATCTCATCGCCGCGCGCCCGGCTTTGTCTGCATTGGCGACGATCGGACCGACTTCCGCAGCCGCGGCAAAGAGTGCCGCCGTCTTGGCGCGGATGACGGAAAGGTAATCATCTTCCGTCGTTTCCATATTCTTGGCGACGGAAAGCTGCAGCACCTCGCCCTCGGCAATCACGCAGGCGGCTGTCGACAGCACATCGAGCGCTTCGAGTGAACCGGCATCCACCATCATCTTGAAGGCCTGGCCAAGCAGGAAGTCTCCGACCAGCACGCTTGCCTGGTTGCCCCAGATCATCCGTGCCGTGGATCTGCCGCGGCGCAGATCGCTTTCGTCCACCACGTCGTCATGCAACAGCGTCGCCGTATGCATGAATTCGACGCTGGTCGCCAGCTTCACATGTCCGTCGCCTCGATAGCCGAACAGCGAGGCGGATGCGAGCGTCAGCATCGGCCTCAAACGCTTGCCACCCGATGAGATGAGGTGGTTGGCGACTTCCGGGATCATCTGCACGTCGGAGCCGGCTTTGGACAGGATCAGCTGGTTGACCCGCTCCATGTCCGCCTTGGTAAGGTCCACCAAAGGTTTGACGGACGCGGATTTGTTTTTACCTTCTTCAAGCGGTATGACGACGCCCAACGATGAGGCCTCCCTATCGAAATCTTTTAAACGACCATAGAAAGAGGCGGATAGGGCGGCAAGGGCAAATCGCATCCCGCCGGATTTAATGGGGTTTCAAAAAAGCGTCATGCTGGAGATCATCCGCACCAACGATGTCGTGATCCTGTCGCTGGCGGAAAGCCTGATGAAGGATGCCGGCATCCATTATATGATCGCGGACCAGTCGATGAGCGTGCTGGAAGGTTCGCTCGGGCTTCTGCCGCGCCGCTTTCTCGTCGAGGCGGAGAAGGCAGACGAGGCGCGAGGGATATTGAAGGATGCGGGCCTGGCGGCGGAGCTGAGGCCTTGACCTCCACTCATACCATCGACGCCTTCCATCGTGGTCGCTTCCATGTGACGCAGCCGAAGGGTGGGGGACATCGTTCCGGCGTCGACGCCATGCTGCTCGCCTCGCTGGTGGTGGCCGACAAGCCGGTTCGTGTGGCGGATCTCGGCGCTGGCGCCGGTGCCGCCGGCCTTGCCGTGGCCGCACGTCTGGAACAGGCCAGGATCCTGCTGGTGGAGAAATCGCCGCTGATGGCCGATTACGCCCGCCGGACTTTGGCGCTTCCCGAAAACGCCTTTCTGGCCGGTCGCGTCGAGGTGCTGGAGACCGATGTGACGCTGACCGGCAAGCCGCGAATTGCTGCGGGGTTGCTCGATGAGGTCTGCGACCATGTCATCATGAATCCGCCCTTCAACGATGCGGCCGACCGCAGGACGCCGGATGCTCTGAAAGCCGAGGCGCATGCGATGACAGAGGGCCTTTTCGAAGCATGGGTCCGTACAGCCGGCGCGATCATGAAGCCCGGCGGGCAGTTGTCGCTGATCGCCCGGCCGCAATCGATCGCCGAGATCATCGATGCCTGCGGTAAACGGTTCGGGGGACTGGAGATCACGCCCATCCATCCGAGGCCAGGCGAGAATGCCACGCGGATTCTCGTAACGGCCGTCAAGGGCTCGCGCGCCCGGCTGGCGCTGCGGGCGCCGCTCTTTTTGCACGGCGCCGATGGCCACGCCTTCACGCCCTTCGCGGACGATCTGAACAATGGCCGCACCGCCTATCCGCGGCTCAGCCCGAGACGAAATCGATAAGCAGCTTGACGTTCAGGACGGCGATGACGATGGCGATCAGATAGGCGATCGCGGTCAGCCAGCGCGGTGCGACGAGCGCACCCATCTTGATCTTGCTGGCCGTGAACATGACGAGCGGGAAGACTGCGAAGGAAAGCTGGAGGCTCAGCACGACCTGGGTCAGGATCAGCAGTTCTGCCGTGCCCTGGTCTCCGTACAACATCGTCACGAGTGCTGCGGGGACGATCGCAATGGCGCGGGTGATGAGGCGGCGAATCCAGGGCTGCAACCGTATTTTCAGAAAGCCTTCCATGACGATCTGGCCCGCAAGGGTTGCCGTCACGGTGGAATTCAGCCCGCAACAGAGCAGCGCGATGCCGAAAAGCATCGGCGCAATCGCAAGCCCGAGAAGCGGCGACAGCAGCGCATGGGCGTCACCGAGTTCGACGACATCCGTCTGCCCGTGAGCATTGAAGGCCGCCGCCGCAAGGATGAGGATCGAGGCATTGATCAGCAGCGCGAAGCAGAGCGCGACGGTGGAATCGATCGTCGCAAAGGTCAGCGCTTCCCGTTTTTCCGGCAGCGTATGGCCATAGGCGCGGGTCTGCACGATGCCGGAATGCAGGTAGAGGTTATGGGGCATGACGGTGGCGCCGAGAATGCCGAGCGCGAGGTAGAGCATCTCCGGATTGCGGACGATTTCGGTCGTCGGGAAGAAGCCCCTGATCACGCCGCCCCAGTCCGGATCGGCAAGGAAGATCTGCACCCCGAAACAGACGGCGATCACGCCGAGCATGGTGATGATAAAGGCCTCGATCCAGCGGAAACCGAGTTTCTGCAGGTAGAGGATGATGAAGACGTCGAGCGCGGTGATCAGCACGCCGAGTTCAAGCGGAATGCCGAAGATCAGGTTGAGGCCGATCGCGGTGCCGATCACCTCGGCGATGTCCGTCGCGATGATGGCGATTTCCGCCAGCGCCCAGAGGGGGATTGAAATCCATTTCGGGAAAGCGTCACGGCAGGCTTGCGCCAGGTCGCGGCCGGAGGCGATCGCAAGGCGGGCGCAAAGCGACTGGAGCACGATCGCCATCAGGTTCGAGAGCAGGGCGACCGCCAGCAGCGCATAGCCGAACTTCGATCCGCCCGCGAGCGAGGTCGCCCAGTTGCCGGGATCCATGTATCCGACCGCCACCATGTAACCCGGCCCGGCAAACGCGGCGATCCGGCGTAGCTTCGATCCCGACGGCACATGGATGCTGCGGTGAACGTCGGACAGCGACGCCTCTCCCGGTTGGTGCCGCCAGCCGTTCGGCTGGTCCCATCTCGACATGTCCATGATTGCAATATCTCCGTTTCCCACCCGGGCTTGGCATAGATATCCTCTTTTAGAATGATAATGCAAGTCATTCGCATCTAAGGATGTCAAAATGCCGCTTTCGCCGGACGCGAGCCATTGTGTTTGAAAATCCAGCGCATACATGCTGTGACAGGCTCAACACGACAAACAAAAGGAAGAGAAATGGCCGGGTTTTGGAAGAGGCTGGTGCCGAAGCGGTTCCGCAAGAAGGGCGTGACGATTCCCGTCGTCCGGCTCCACGGCGCGATCATGGCCGGCGGCAGCCAGTTCAAGCAGACCCTCAATCTGGCCACCGTCGCGCCCATGCTGGACAAGGCCTTTGCACATAAGGAGGCGCCAGTCGTCGCGATCGCCATCAATTCTCCGGGCGGTTCGCCGGTGCAGTCGCGCCTGATCTTCCAGCGCATCCGGGCGCTTGCCGAAGAAAAGGACAAGAAGGTGCTGATGTTCATCGAGGATGTCGCGGCTTCCGGCGGCTATATGATCGCGCTTGCAGGCGACGAGATCTTTGCCGACCCGACCTCAATCGTGGGCTCGATCGGCGTCGTTTCCGGCGGTTTCGGTTTTCCGGAACTGCTCCGCAAGATCGGTGTCGAGCGTCGCGTTTATACCGCTGGTGAAAATAAGATGATCCTGGATCCTTTCCAGCCGGAAAAGGAAGGCGATATCGAATATCTGAAATCGCTGCAGCTCGAAATCCACAAGGTCTTCATTGATATGGTGAAGATGCGCCGCGGCGAGCGGCTCGCCGATGATGCGACCATTTTTTCAGGTCTCTTCTGGAGCGGCCTGCGCGGCCTCGACCTCGGTCTGATCGACGGTTTGGGCGAAGTGCGCGAGGTCGTCAAGCGCCGCTATGGCAAGGATGCGAAGCTGGAACTGATCGGCAGCGCCCGCACGCTCTTCGGTCGCCGCGTGCCGGGCGTCGTATTCGGCGAGGGCAAATCCGCCGAAATCGCCGCAGGGGCAGCCACGGGACTTGCCGCGAGCCTGGAGGAAAGGGCATTGTGGGCAAGGTACGGCCTTTGAAAAGGCGAAAGGAACGCGCGAGGGGGAGATGGCGCAGCTTATATTTCTGATCATCGTGATTGGCGGCGGCTGGATGCTCTACAAGAAATTCATCAAGGATGCCGAAAAGCTCACCCAGCGCTCGAAGGAGCGGGAAAAGGAGCGCCAGACCGGCGCCATGGGCACGCTCGTCAAGGACCCGGTGACGGGAGAGTATCGCGTGAAGCGGGATGACGAGGAGTGACCGGAAACCGTTTGCCGGCCTATAAATCCTTGACCGGTGCCCCCGATGCGTGGCACTCGTCCGCATCCTCAATAAACAACCGTTTTATCGCCATGACCGATCTGCCCGCCCACATGTCTCCGACCCGCTCCTTTCAGGGGCTGATCCTGGCGCTCCAGAACTATTGGGCGGACAAGGGCTGTGCCATCCTGCAGCCCTATGACATGGAGGTCGGCGCCGGCACGTTCCATCCTGCCACCACGCTGCGTGCGCTTGGCCCGAGGCCATGGAGGGCCGCTTATGTGCAGCCTTCCCGCCGTCCGTCCGATGGCCGTTACGGCGAAAACCCAAACCGCCTGCAACACTATTACCAGTATCAGGTCATTCTGAAGCCGAACCCGTCCAACCTGCAGGAGCTTTACCTCGGTTCGCTGAAGGCGATCGGCCTCGATCCGTTGCTGCATGACGTGCGCTTCGTGGAAGATGACTGGGAAAGCCCGACGCTCGGCGCCTGGGGCCTCGGCTGGGAATGCTGGTGCGACGGCATGGAGGTCTCGCAATTCACGTATTTTCAGCAGGTCTGCGGCATCGAATGCGCGCCGGTCGCGGGCGAGCTCACCTATGGTCTCGAACGTCTCGCGACGTATCTGCAGGGTGTGGATTCCATCTACGAGCTCAACTTCAACGGCCGCGAAGGCGAGGAGAAGATCACCTATGGCGACGTTTTCCTGCAGGCCGAGCAGGAATATTCCCGCCACAATTTCGAATTCGCCGATACTGCGATGCTGCACCGGCACTTCATCGACGCCGAAAAGGAATGCCAGGCACTGCTCGCGGCAGGTGCTCCGGGGGGCAGCGCCAACCAGATGCTGCACAAATGCGTCTTCCCGGCCTATGACCAGTGCATCAAGGCGTCGCACGTCTTCAACCTGCTCGACGCGCGCGGCGTGATCTCCGTCACCGAACGCCAGAGCTATATCCTGCGCGTCCGCACGCTGGCGAAGGCCTGCGGTGAGGCCTTCCTGCTGACCGAAGCCGGTGGCGTCAACTTCGGCAAGGAAGCGGCATAAACAGCCGCCTTATCAAAGACTTTCGCGCGGTGCGTTTGACGCCTTCCAGGAAGTGTGCCTAGTCTCCGCTTCGGATTTACGCGTCTGTGGGGGATTCGTCTGATGTATATCCTGATCGGCATAGTCGTTCTCGTCGTCCTGTACGGCATCATGATCTATAACGGGCTGGTCAGATCCCGTCAGATGGCGGAGGAGGCCTGGTCCGGCATCGACGTCCAGTTGAAGCGCCGCGCCGATCTCATCCCGAACCTTATCGAGACAGTGAAGGGTTACGCAGCACATGAGAAGGGCACCCTCGAAGAAGTGGTGAAGCTGCGCAACCAGGCCCAGGCCGTGCCGGCCGGCGATGTCGCCGCCCGTGCCCAGGCGGAGGGCCTGCTGTCCCAGGCGCTTGGCAAGCTCTTCGCGCTCGCGGAAGCCTATCCGGACCTCAAGGCGAACCAGAACTTTTCCGAACTGCAGGCTTCGCTGGAAACGATCGAAAGCGAGATTCAGATGTCGCGGCGCTATTACAACGGCGCGGCGCGTGATCTGAACGTCAAGGTCGAAAGCTTCCCGTCCAACTTGGTCGCCGGTCAGTTCGGCTTTTCCAAGCGCGAATATTTCGAAATCGCCAACGAGGCGGATCGCGCGGTTCCAGCTGTCAAATTCTAGGAAACCGTCATTGGACCTTTGCACGGAAACGCTCTAAGAGCGCCGTCGAAGGTTGAAAAGTTATGGCGTGTCTTGCAGGCAGCGCCGCGAGTGACGGAAGAGACGATCATCATGGGCAGAGTGAAACTCACCATAGTGCCGCCGGGCAAGCCGCTTGTCGGCCGCGCCGTGCCGCCGGGCTCCAAGTCGATCACCAACCGCGCTTTGCTCCTGGCGGGCCTCGCCAGGGGAACGAGCCGGCTGACCGGCGCGCTGCGGAGCGACGACACGCGTTATATGGCGGATGCCCTGCGGGCAATGGGTGTGACAATCGATGAGCCGGACGAAACGACGTTCGTTGTCACCGGCATGGGCAAGCTCCTGCCGCCTTCCGCACCGCTTTTCCTCGGCAATGCCGGCACCGCGACCCGATTCCTGACGGCCGCAGTTGCTTCGGTCGATGGGACGGTCGTGGTCGATGGCGACGAGCACATGCGCAAGCGGCCGATCGCCCCACTGGTGGCGGCCCTGAAATCGCTCGGCATCGACGTCGAGGCGCCGACCGGCTGCCCACCGGTTACCGTGCACGGCATCGGCCATTTTGCATCGGGCCGGGTGGAGATCGACGCGGGCCTGTCGAGCCAATATGTTTCCGCTCTGCTGATGGCGGCGCCGCTTGCTCCGAAAGGCGCCAATGCGCCGGTCACCGTGGCGCTTGCCGGTGCGGAAATCGGCGCCCGCGGCTATGTCGACCTGACGCTCGCCGCCATGCAGGCATTCGGCGCCAAGGTGGAGCAGATCGACGCAGCAAGCTGGAAAGTCGAGCCGACCGGTTATCGGGCTGCGGATTTCGTCATCGAACCAGACGCTTCCGCCGCAACCTATCTCTGGGCCGCGGAAGTGCTGACCGGTGGGGCGATCGATCTCGGCGTTCCGAACGGCGCCTTCACCCAGCCGGATGCCAAGGCTTATGACGTGATTTCGAAATTCCCGTATCTGCCGTCCGAGATCGACGGTTCGCAGATGCAGGATGCGGTGCCGACGCTTGCCGTGCTCGCCGCCTTCAACGAGACGCCGGTGCGCTTTACCGGCATTGCCAACCTGCGCGTCAAGGAATGCGACCGGGTGCGGGCGCTGTCGCTCGGCCTCAACGAGATCCGCGAAGGTCTGGCGACGGAAGAAGGCGATGATCTGATTGTCGCATCCGATCCGTCGCTCGCCGGCCAGACGCTGCCGGCGGCGATCAACACCTTCGCCGATCACCGCATCGCCATGAGCTTCGCGCTGGCGGGCCTGAAGATCGGCGGCATCACCATTCTCGACCCGGATTGCGTCGCCAAGACCTTTCCGGATTATTGGGATGTGCTGGCCTCGCTCGGTGTCGCATACACGGATATCGAATAGGCGGGGCAAGAGGACACGGGCCAGGGCGCCGAAGGGGAGGGATGTCGTGATGCGGTGGTTCTCCGGTTGCTGCCTGCTACTTCTGCTGGCGCTGGCGGCGCTGCCCGCCCGGGCGGAGGAATATATCCGTTCCTACCATTCCGATATTCAGGTTGCTCAGAATGGCGACCTGACGGTTTCCGAGACGATCACCGTCAATGCCGAGGGCAACCGGATCAGGCGCGGGATTTTCCGCGATTTTCCGCTGACCATGGTGGATGCAAACGGCCGTACGCTGCGGGTGGGCTTCGATGTCCTGTCCGTCACCCGGGATGGGCAGGATGAACCCTATCATACAGAATCGGTGACCGGAGGCATCCGCATCTATGCGGGATCGGAAGACGTGCTCCTTCGCAATGGCGAGCACACCTATGTTTTCACCTATCGGACGGATCGCCAGATCCGCTATTTCGACGACCATGACGAGCTTTACTGGAACGTCACCGGAAACGGCTGGCAATTTCGCATCGCCAAGGCATCCGCCCGCGTGATGCTTCCGGGTGGACGAGTGACGCAGACGGCAGCTTATACCGGTCCGCTAGGCTCGACCGCACGAAATGCTCGCATGCAGGCGAATGGCAACGAGGCGGATTTCGTCACGACCCGTCCGTTGGGCGAAGAGGAAGGCCTCACCATCGTTGCCGGCTTTCCAAAAGGCGTGGTCGCGCCGCCCTCGGCGGATCAGGAGCGCAGTTGGTGGTTCCGCGACAGCCTCAACCTTTTCCTGGGCGTCGGCGGGCTCATTCTTGTCGTTGGCTATTACGTGATCTTCTGGAACCGCGTCGGCCGCGACCCCGCACGTGGCGTCGTCGTGCCGCGCTGGGATGCCCCTGACGGCATCTCGCCGGCCCTCGTCAACTATATCGACAACAAGGGATTTTCCGGTGGCGGCTGGACCGCCTTTTCCGCCAGCGCACTCGATCTGGCGGTGAAGGGATATGTCGTACTGGAAGACCTCAAGAAGAAGATTACCATCCGGCGGACCGAGAAGGCCGCGCCGAGAACCTTGCCGATCGGCCAGGCCTCCATCCTGGGCTCGATTGGCGCGCCGCGGCGAAGCCTCGTCATCGACGAGGCGCACGGCACTACGGTGCAGTCCGTGGGCGCGAGTTTTCGAAACGCGATGGAAAAGGAACACCGCGGCAAGTATTACAAGGCCAATACGGGTTACGTCATGGGTGGCGTGGCGCTGAGCGTGCTCTCCATCCTGGCGCTGATCATCTTCGGCAATCTTGAACCGGACATGATCGTCATGCTGATCATTCCTGCCTTTTTCGCGGTCTTCATCGGCGGGTTTGCCGTCAGCTTCGGCAAGGGTCTGCGCCGGGGCTCCTCGCTCATGTCGAAAATCGTATCGGTCATCGTTCTCGGGTTCATCGGCTTTGTCGCGCTGTCGGCCGGCTCGGCAATCCTGGTGGCAATCGTTTCGGAAATGACCGGCAGCGAACATTGGCCGGTTATGGTGGCGGTCGGCGGCATCGTGCTTGCCAATGTCATCTTCTTCTTCCTGATAGGCGCGCCGACGCCGCTCGGTCGCAAGCTGATGGATGGCATCGAAGGCCTGCGTATCTATCTGACGCTCGCCGAAAAGGACCGGATGAACATGGCGGGTGTGCCGACCATGTCGCCGCAGCACTTCGAGACATTGCTTCCCTATGCAGTCGCGCTCGGCGTCGAAAAGCCCTGGAGCCGTGCTTTTGAGGCCTGGCTTGCCACGGCGGCGGGGGCTGCCGCAGCCTCTTATGCGCCGGGCTGGTATAGCGGCGATTCCTATTCGAGCTTCGGCGACCGCATCGGCGGCTTCTCATCCTCGATGGCATCCACCATCGCCTCCACCATTCCCGCTCCGAAATCTTCGTCCTCGTCATCCGGCTTTTCGGGCGGCTCCTCAGGCGGAGGCGGGGGTGGTGGCGGCGGGGGAGGGTGGTGAGCCTCTATTGGCCAGTGTTGCAGTTTCGGCGGAGTGCTTGGTGGTGACGGTTCGGCATAACGTCACCTCCCCCTTGAGGGGGGAGGTCGCCGCGAAGCGGCGGGTGGGGGTGACATGATGGCCGGGAAAGAGAATAAACCGTCCAAACTCGACCGCTTCAAGATCGCCAATGCGCGCCGTCTGCGCAAAGACAGTACGGATGCCGAAGCCAGGCTCTGGCGTCATCTCTGGCGCATTCCCATAGAAGGAACGCATTTCCGCCGTCAGGTTCCGATTGGGCGCTATTTTGCAGATTTCGCCTGCCATCAGATCGGCTTGATCATCGAACTCGATGGCAGCCAGCATACCGAGAATGCAGCAAGACGGTATGACGAGGAGCGAACGGTTTACTTGGCATCGCAAGGCTATCACGTTATCCGCTTCTGGAATCATGAGGTTTTGAGTGAGCTTGAAGCGGTGCTGGATACGATATTTGCCATTGTGCAGGAGCGTCTAACTTTGATAGCAGAGGCACACGATTTTCACCCCACCCCGGACCTTCGGTCCGACCCTCCCCCTCAAGGGGAGGGTGAGGAAAACTGATATGCCCGATCTTCTTCTAGAACTCAGATCCGAAGAAATTCCCGCCCGCATGCAGCGGAAGGCCGCGGGAGACTTGAAAAAGCTTGTCACCGATGCGCTGGTGGAAGCGGGTCTGACCTATGAGGGCGCGCGCGAATACTGGACGCCGCGCCGGCTGACACTGGACATCCGTGGCCTGACGGCCCGTTCCGCCGACCAGCGCGAGGAGCGCAAGGGCCCGCGCACCGACGCGCCGGAAAAGGCGATCGAAGGCTTTTTGCGCGGCGCCGGCCTCACGTCCGTCTCGGAAGCCCAGGTCGTCAGCGACCCGAAGAAGGGCGATTTCTATGTGGCGGTGATCTCCAAGCCCGGCCGTCCGGCTGAAGAAATCATCGCCGATGTCATGCCCGGCATCATCCGCGATTTCCCTTGGCCGAAGTCGATGCGCTGGGGCGCTGCCTCCATGCCGAAGGGCATGCGTTACGCGGGCATCGAGGGGAAGGGTTCGGAAAGCCTGCGCTGGGTGCGCCCGCTGCAGTCGATCGTCTGCGTCTTCGGCCCGGAGCATGAGGAAACGCAGGTCATCCCGTTCGAAATCGACGGGATCGTGGCCGGCAACGTCACCTATGGCCATCGCTTCCATGCGCCGGAAGCGATTACCGTCCGCCGATTCCAGGATTATGTTTCGAGCCTCGAAAAAGCGAAGGTCATGCTCGATGCCGAGCGCCGCAAGGACGTGATCCTGCATGATGCACGCGATCTCGCCTTTGCCAACGGCCTGGAACTGGTCGAGGACGAGGGCCTGCTGGAAGAGGTCTCCGGCCTCGTCGAATGGCCGCATGTGCTGATGGGCGAGTTCGAGCCCGAATACCTCGAAATCCCCTCGGAGATCATCCGGCTCACCATCAAGACGAACCAGAAGTGTTTCGTCACCCGCCCGCAGGGTGGTGAGAGCCTGTCGAACCGCTTCATCCTCGTATCCAACATCGAGGCGAAGGACGGCGGCAGGGAAATCATGCACGGCAATGGCAAGGTGGTGCGCGCCCGTCTTTCGGACGCAAGGCATTTCTGGACCCGCGACCAGGGCGACATGCCGGACCTCGATACGCTGGTGGAATCGGCCAGGAAATTCGACCTCGACCTGAAGAAGCCGCTCGACCAGCGCATGGCCAAGCTCGACGCGCTGAACGTCACCTTCCATGCCAAGCTCGGCACTCAAGGGCAGCGCGTTGCCCGCATCCGCGATCTTGCCGCTCAGCTCGCTCCGATCGTCGGCGCGGATGCCGCGCTGGTCGATCGCGCCGCGGTGCTGGTAAAGGCCGACCTGCGTACCGAGGCGGTCGGCGAATTCCCGGAACTGCAGGGCCTGATGGGCCGCAAATACGCAGCGCTGCAGGGCGAGAATGCCTCTGTCGCCGCCGCGATCGAGGACCACTACAAGCCGCAGGGCCCGTCCGACCGTGTACCCGATGACAAGGTGGCGATCACCGTGGCGCTCGCCGACAAGCTCGACACCCTCGTCGGCTTCTGGGCGATCGACGAAAAGCCGACCGGCTCCAAGGACCCTTATGCGCTCCGTCGCGCAGCGCTGGGTGTGGTTCGCATGCTGCTGGAACGGAAAGTCCGCCTACCTCTGTTGCAGGCGTTTAGTGAAGCGCTTGCCACTGTCGAGGAGCACATCCGCGATCCGGAGGCAGATAAAGACTTTGAAGCTGCTCTTCGTCTTGATGCCGCCGGTGATTCCGAAGCTCTTGAGGGGGTGATGGAACGCACATATCAGAGAAGACTGGATCTGTCGGCCATCGCCATCGACCTCCTCTCCTTCTTCCACGACCGCCTGAAAGTCTATCTGCGCGACATGGGCGCACGGCACGACATCATCGATGCGGTGCTGACGCCGGACGCCGACGACCTCTTGCTAGTCGCGCGCCGCGCCGAAGCGCTGACGGCTTTCATCACGTCGGAGGATGGCAGGAACCTGCTCGCCGGCACCAAACGCGCCGTCCAGCTTCTCGCTGCCGAGGAGAAGAAGGGCACGGTCGTCGCCGATGGCGTCGCTGACGAGCTTTTGCGGCTCGATGCGGAAAAGGCGCTCTGGGCGGCGATCAAGGTCGCTTCGAAAGATGCAGCGGATGCGATCGCCGGGGAGGACTTCCTATCAGCCATGGAAGCTCTTTCGAAGCTTCGCGCACCGGTCGACACCTTCTTCGAGGAAGTTCTCGTCAACGACGAGGATGCCGCGATCCGCGCTAACCGCCTGGCGCTCCTGAAGGCGATCCGCGAGGCGACCGGTACAGTCGCCGACTTCTCGAAAATTTCCGGCTGATTCCACAAAGTCATTGGTGCGTGGTGACATATGTGTTACCATGTTCCGATGAAGATCACCGAATACCTGGACCGGAATGGAAAGAGCCCGTTCGGGCAGTGGTTCGCGAAAATCGACGCACGCGCGGCCTCGAAAGTGACGGTCGCATTGGCGCGGGTCGGACAGGACAATCTTTCGAACGTCAAATCGGTCGGTTCGGGTGTGCTGGAATACCGGATCGATTACGGACCCGGTTATCGGATTTATTTCGGCCGCGATGGCGGGCAATTGATTGTCCTGCTGGTAGGCGGGACGAAGCAACGCCAGCAGAGCGATATCGAGACTGCACAGGCCTATTGGCGGGATTACAAATCCAGGAAAGGAGGCTGACATGGCGCTGACACGGGAATTCAAGGAAACTGTCAAGGCTCGCCTGGATCAGGACCCGGCGTTTCGCGCTGCATTGCTGTCCGATGCTGTCGAGCTTCTACTCGATGGCGATCTCGATACCGGCAAGAGCGTTCTTCGCGACTTCATCAATGCCACGATCGGTTTTGAAGCGCTCGCACGGAAGGTGGACATGCCTGCGAAAAGCCTGATGCGCATGTTCGGACCTAAAGGCAATCCGCGCGCGGACAACCTGTTCAATGTCATCCGGGCGCTGCAGGAAAGCGCGGGCATCCACCTTGCCGTGGCTGCGGCCTGATTGCCTTAAAACAAAACCGCCGGGCTTTTGGCCCGGCGGTCTTTCGTCCTCCACTTGAAGGTCCGGCTCAGCCTGCCTTGCGCATCTTCTGCGCGGTGTGGTGCAGGCTGCTGATGCCGTCATTACCGACGCGGAAGCCGCGGATCAGGTTGAGCAGCTCGTCCGTGTCGGTGGCCAGCGCTTCTGCCGAAGCCGTGGTTTCTTCCGCCATGGCGGCATTGTGCTGGGTCGCAGCGTCGAGCTGGTTCAGCGAGGAGGAGATCGAGCGCAGCGTCGTGTCCTGTTCGGATGCCGAATGGGCGATCTTGCCGACGATGTCGCTGGCGGCCTTCACCTGGCTGGAGATGCGCTTCAAGGCTTCGCCAGCCTCGCCCACCAGGCGGACGCCGTTCTGCACCTGGCCGGACGAGCGGGAGATCTGGTCCTTGATCTCCTTGGCGGCAGCGGCGGAACGCTGCGCCAGTTCGCGCACTTCCTGGGCGACGACGGCAAACCCCTTGCCGGAATCGCCGGCGCGAGCGGCCTCGACACCGGCGTTCAGCGCCAGCAGGTTGGTCTGGAAGGCGATGTCGTCGATCACGCCGATGATCTTGGAGATCTCTTCCGACGAGTGCTCGATGCCGCCCATGGCGTCGATCGCCTCGGCGACGATCTGGTCGGAACGGTTGGCTTCCGAGCTGACCGAGGTCACCCGCTGGGCGGCCTCGTGGGCGCCTTCGGCGGTCTGGCGGACGGCGACGGCAAGCTCGTCGAGTGCGGCCGAGGTTTCCTCCAGATTGGCTGCCTGGCGTTCGGTGCGTTGCGAGAGTTCGTTGGAAGCGCGGCGGATTTCCTCCTTCGATCCGCCGATGTCGATGCCCTTGGCATTGACCTTGGCCATGGCGGCTTCGAGATGCAGGATCGCCTCGTTGAAGTTGTGGCGAAGCGTTTCATATCGCGGGCCGAGATCGCCGCAGCGGATGGTGAGGTCGCCGTTGGCAAGCGATTCCAGCGCCTCGCCGATGATGGAGACGACGCGGGCCTGCATCACGGCTTCCTGCTGCTGCATGTCGAGGTTTTGCTGGCGCTCGCGATCGAGTTCCTGCTTTTGCTGCTCCTCGCGCGCGGCCATGGCATGGCGCTCACGGATCTTCTCCTGAAGCTCCTGCGTCGCCTTGGCCATCATGCCGACTTCATTCGCCATGTCCGTATGCGGAACCTTGATGGCGACGTCCTCGTCGGCAACGGCTTCAAGCGCTGCGTGAACCGCGCCTAGCGGGCGAGTGATATTGCGGATGACGAAGAATGCCAGGATCATCGCAATGATGACGGCGACAAGCCCCGCGACGGCAACTTCGGCGATCGCCTTGTTGATCTTCGCGTCGAGATCGTCGATGTAGACACCCGTCGCAACGACGATCTGCCACGGTTCGAAAGCCTTGGAATAGACTGCCTTCTTGTAAACCTCATTGGCTGGCTTGCCGGGTTTTTCCCAATAATAGGTGGTGATACCGCCACCGGCGCGGCCATGGGCGACGATCTCCTCACGGAAGAGATTGCCCATCTTGTCCGGCTGGCCTTTCTGGTTCACGCCGACCAGTTTCGGGTTGTAGTGAAACTGCGTAACCGTGTCGTAGTTCATGCCGAAGATGTAGCCTGCGGGCTCGAACTTGATTCCTGCTGCGGTTGCATAAGCCAGGCGCTGTGCCTCTTCATGCGTCAGCTTGCCGGCTTTTTCCTGCTCGTAATAGGATTGCAGGATCGAGGTTGCCGATTCCACCTGCGTGCGAAGCATGTCGTAGCGCTCGGCGTAGATCGATGCGATCGACGTGCGCACCTGATAATAAGTCACGGCCGCGAACGCGACCATGATCGCCACTATCAGCAGCAAAAGCTGCTGGGATATCTTGAGGTTCTTCATGTTCCACTCTTTGGCAGCCGAAATCTCCCGGTGGAGCCGGCAAAATGAGGTTGACCTTGGGGAGGGCGCTTCCTGCGCCGTAACGTGCTGCATGCACTGCTCGGAAAGACAGTGATGCCGAAAATTTGAATAAAAATTTAATTATGGGAAGCTTGACAGCTTAGAATGATAATAAATTAGCCAAACCGGCTTGAGCGAGGCATTAAATTCGCGTTAATCGCGAATTATAACTCTTCGTATGTTGCGCAGATTGTAAATATTATCGGATGCTTATTCGATCGGCCGCAGCCGCAGTTCCAGCTCATTGAAGGCAGCCGCCACGGATACGGCGGAGGCTTGAACCGGTTCGGCAGTCCCGTCGGTTGCGACAGCGCTTGTGGTGGCATCGAGATCGATGCCATCCAGCGTTGCTAGCCCCGTCTCTGTCGAGCCGTCGGTCGTCGGATGAAGTTCGGCAATGGCACTGTCTGTGGCCATCCAGTCGGGCAGCTTGCTGATGTAGATGACGGGCGAGCCGCCGAACCACGCTTCGGTGCGGACGAGCTTTTTCTCACCGTTGATGTCGATGATTTCCGTCTTCTGGATGCCATTGGCCAATTCCGGCACCTTGTAGGTGGATTCGTTCGCTCTCGGCTTGGGGACCGGGCAGTCGGTGCACCGTTTTTCGACAATGCTGGCGCCGGAGGGATTTGCTCCGCTGATTGTCGTGATGGAAGACGCGAAGGCCGCACCGCTTGCAAGCACAAGAGCCGTAGTCAGAACGAGACGCATAACCGGAACCCTTTTCTAGGTCCGGAAAAGGTAGCGTCGTTTCGTTTCCATCCCGTCAGGATAGTCGGTAAATTTTGAATGAATCGGAGGGTGCAGCGTCTGGTTCTGTTCGCGCTCGATGGCGCGCCAGCCCCTCAGTTCTCGCGTGCAACGGCGCGCCAGCCAATGTCGCGGCGGCAGAAGCCGTTTTCCCATTTCACGTTGTCGATGAGCGCATAGGCCCGGGTCTTCGCCTCCGCGACCGTTCTTCCGGTGGCCGTCACGTTGAGCACGCGGCCGCCGGTTGCCACGAGCGCGCCATCCTTCATCGCCGTGCCGGCATGGAATATCTTCTCGCCAGCCGATGTTTCCGGCAGGTGCGCGATCGGCGTGCCTTTGTCGTATGAACCGGGATAGCCCTTCGAAGCCATCACCACGGTCAGCGCCACATCGTCGCTCCATTCGGCCGAAACCTGGTCGAGCGTTCCGGTCGCGGCGGCGTGAAGCAGGTCGAGCAGATCGCTCTTCAGCCGCATCATCAGCACCTGGCATTCCGGGTCGCCGAAGCGGACGTTGTATTCGATGAGCTCCGGCCCCTTGGCGGTGATCATCAGCCCGGCAAAGAAGACGCCGGTGAAGGGATAGCCGCTGTCCGACATGCCGCGGATGGTCGGCTCGATGATCTCCTTCATGGTGCGGGAGACCATGTCGGGCGTCATCACCGGCGCCGGCGAATAGGCGCCCATGCCGCCGGTATTCGGCCCGGTATCGCCGTCGCCGACCCGCTTGTGATCCTGGGCGGTGGCGAGCGCCAATGCGGTCCTGCCGTCGGACAGACAGAAGAAGCTTGCCTCTTCGCCGTCGAGATAGGCTTCCACCACCACTTCCGCACCGGCTGCGCCGAAAGCGCCGTCGAAACAATCGTCGATCGCGGCAAGCGCCTCTTCGAGCGTCATGGCGACGGTGACGCCCTTGCCAGCCGCAAGGCCGTCCGCCTTCACCACGATCGGCGCACCCTGTTCCCTCACATAGGCACTGGCTTCCGCCGCGTTGGAAAAGCGGCGATAGGCACCGGTCGGAATATCGTAGCGGGCGCAGAGATCCTTGGTGAAACCCTTGGAACCTTCGAGCTGAGCCGCCGCAGCAGAAGGCCCGAAAACGGCGATGTTCCTTGCGCGCAAATCATCGGCAATGCCGGCGACCAGCGGCGCTTCCGGCCCGACCACGACGAGGCCGATCGCCTTGTCGAGGCAGAACGCGGCGACCGCCTGGTGATCATCGATGTTGAGGCCCACGAGTTCGGCATGTTCGGCAATGCCGGGATTGCCGGGTGCCGCATAGAGCTTGCCGAGTTTCGGCGACTGGGCAAGCTTCCATGCGAGCGCATGCTCGCGTCCGCCCGAACCGATCAAGAGAACCTTCATGCCTCATCCTCGCTTGTGCTTTCCCGGGCGGTTAAGGGGAGGGCCGGGAAAGGTCAAGGGAAAAGGTCACGAGATACCGTCATCCCGTGACCTTTGACGGCAGTCCTAATATTGCGACGGGCTCCAGATCTTGCCCTGTCGGATGTTCAGCGTCGTCTGGAAGATCACCCGGTTCCGGTAGGCCAGAAAGGGTACCGGCTCGTTTCGGGACGACGCGTCGTCCAGTTTTTGGTCGAGATACGAAATGATGGATTCCAGCTCTTCGGTTGCAACCGCAGTTTCCAGTGCCAGCATCCTGGCAGCTTTCATAGGCATTCATACCTCCATTGCTCACCGCATCATGCGGCCTGGAAAACGTAGCCACTGATTTGTAAAGATGAGAGGTAGTCACCTATTTTCCACAAATCCGTGGTTAGCAATCGTTGAAGCCTGCCTCGTTTCGGCACGATCTGTACCGCATCCTGTGGACCCAGGCATCAGCAACGTTGCCTTGCCGCAAACTTGGACTATGGTCGCGCCTCCCGATTTGAACGAGGACGCCCATGGCCGCCGATCTCCGTTTCCTTGCCGCTGCGATTGCCGCGGAAATCAATGCCCGTCCCGAACAGGCTGCCGCCGCGATCGGGTTGATCGACGAGGGCGCTACGGTGCCCTTCATCGCGCGCTACCGCAAGGAAGTGACGGGAGGGCTGGACGACACGCAACTGCGCAATTTGTCGGAGCGCCTCGTCTATCTGCGCGAGTTGGAAGCCCGCCGGGCGACGATCGTCGATTCCATCAATTCTCAGGGCAAGATGACCGACGAGTTGTCGACGAAGATCGGCAAGGCGACGACCAAGGCGGAACTGGAAGACCTCTATCTTCCCTACAAGCCGAAGCGCCGCACGCGCGCAGAGATCGCTCGTGAGCGCGGGCTTGGGCCGCTCGCCGACGCGATATGGGCCGATCGTACCGCCGACCCGACCAGGCTGGCGGAGGCCTATGTCACGGGCGAGGTGGCGGACGTGAAGACGGCACTGGATGGCGCCCGCGATATCGTCGCCGAGACGATTTCCGAAAATGCCGACCTGCTCGGCAAGCTGCGCCAGCATATGCGTGCCGGTGCGGTGCTCAAGGCAAAGGTGGTCGACGGCAAGCAGGAGGCCGGAGCCAAGTTCGCCGACTATTTCGACCATTCCGAACGCTGGGCGATGGTGCCGGGTCACCGGGCGCTCGCCATGCTGCGCGGCTGGAACGAGGAAGTGCTGACGCTGACGATCGAGGTGGATCAGGACGACTCGTCACCAGTGAAGCCGGCGCAGCGCATCGTGGCTGCTGCCTTCGACATCCGTGAAAGGGGGGCGGCGGATCGCTGGCTGATGGATGTTGCCGGTTGGACCTGGCGCGTCAAGCTTTCGGTCTCGCTGTCGCTGGACCTGATGCGGGAACTGCGCGAGCGTGCCGAGGAGGAGGCGATCCACGTCTTCGCCCGAAACCTCAAGGACCTGCTGCTTGCCGCCCCCGCCGGCTCTCGCGCCACGATGGGCCTCGACCCGGGCATCCGCACGGGCGTCAAGGTTGCGATCGTCGACGGCACCGGCAAACTGCTGGACACGACGACCGTTTATCCCTTCCCGCCGAAGAACGATGTTCGCGGCACCCAGGCTGAACTCGCGGCACTCATCCGCAAGCACAATGTCGAACTGATCGCCATCGGCAACGGCACCGGCAGCCGTGAGACGGAAAAACTGGTGGCCGACATGCTGGCGAACCTGCCGGCGCCTCCCTCGGGAACCAAGCCGACCAAGGTGATCGTCTCGGAAGCCGGCGCTTCGGTCTATTCGGCATCCGAGACAGCTGCCGCCGAATTCCCGCAGCTCGATGTCTCCCTGCGCGGTGCCGTCTCCATCGCCCGCCGCCTTCAGGATCCGCTCGCCGAACTCGTCAAGATCGAACCGAAATCGATCGGCGTCGGCCAGTACCAGCACGATGTCGACCAGACGAAGCTGTCGCGCTCACTGGACGCGGTGGTCGAAGACGCGGTGAACGCCGTCGGCGTCGATTTGAACACGGCGTCCGCGCCGCTGCTTGCGCGTGTCTCCGGCCTCAGCCGCTCGATTGCAGAATCGATCGTCGTGCACCGCGATCAGAACGGACCGTTCGGAAGCCGCAAGGACCTGCTGAAGGTCGCCCGCCTCGGCAACCGCACCTTCGAGCAGGCGGCGGGCTTCCTGCGCATCCCGAATGGCAAGGAGCCGCTCGATGCTTCCGCCGTCCATCCGGAAGCCTATGGCGTCGCCAAGAAGATCGTAGCCGCCTGCGGCCGCGACCTGCGCACCCTGATGGGCGACAGCGCGACGTTGAAAGGGCTCGACCCGCGCAGGTTCATCGACGAGCAGTTCGGTCTGCCGACGGTGAAGGACATCATTGCCGAGCTCGAAAAGCCGGGCCGGGACCCGCGCCCGAGCTTCAAGACGGCCACCTTCGCGGAAGGGGTCAACGAGATCGGGGACCTTCGGCCCGGCATGATGCTGGAAGGCACCGTGACCAACGTGGCCGCTTTCGGCGCCTTCGTGGATATCGGCGTTCACCAGGACGGGCTGGTGCACGTCTCCCAACTCGCGGACAGGTTTGTCAAGGACCCGCATGAAGTGGTCAAGGCCGGCGACGTAGTGAAGGTCCGGGTCGTGGAAGTCGACGTGAAGCGCAAGCGAATCGGATTGACCATGCGCAAGGACGGCGGCGAGGCGGCGCCGGCGCCGCGCGGCGAAGACCGCGGCAAGCCGCTCAGCCCGAAGTTTGCGAAGACGGAAAAGCCGTCCTCGCAGGGCGCGTTCGGTGCCGCACTCGCGGAAGCTTTGAAACGCAGGTAATTTTCGGCTGCTTTTTAAAATTTCTACCATAAGATGCAGGTCGTCAGGCATGGGTTTGACGGCTTGTTTTTTTGTGTCATTTTCATGGCGGGAATGTGCTTGAAAGTCGCAGAGAAATTATTAGATTTTCGATTTAGTAAGGCAGCCTTAGTATCTATGGAGGTGGGTCCATGGCCTCGTCCCTTCACAATCTCTTCAATACAATCATCAAGACCGGCACCCTGACCGTTCGCGGCTCGGGTGGCGAGCAGCGCTACGGCGGAGGAGGAGGCAGGGCAGTAACCATCCGCTTTGTGGACGAAGCGGCGGAACGGGAACTTGTGAGCGATCCGCAACTCAAGCTCGGCGAACTCTATATGGATGGCCGGCTACGCGTCGAAGAGGGCGATATCTACGAGTTCCTCGCGCTCATCAAGGACAATACGCTGCGTGAGGGCCTGACCTTCGGGATGATCCTGCGTGGCGTTGCGCGGATGGTGGCATCGCAGTTCCGCAATCGCGTGCCGGTCAACCACAACCGGCGGAACGTCGCCCATCATTATGATCTGGACGAGAGGCTGTTCTCGCTGTTTCTGGACGAGGACTGGCAGTATTCCTGTGCCTATTTCAATCCGCCGGGCGTTTCGCTGGATGAGGCGCAGGTAGCCAAGAAGCGCCATATCGTTGCGAAACTGCTTGCCGAGCCCGGCCAGCGGGCGCTGGAAATCGGTTCGGGCTGGGGCGGCATGGCCATGTATCTCGCCGAATCATCAGGCGTCGATGTCACCGGCATCACGCTGTCGACGGAACAGCTCAAGATCTCCCGCGAGCGCGCCGCCAAGCGCGGACTTGCCAACAGCGTCCGCTTCGAATTGCAGGACTACTACTACCTGCCGCCGCGCCAATACGACCGCATTGTCTCCGTCGGCATGTTCGAACATGTGGGCCGGCTGAACTACCGCAAGTTCTTCAACAAGGTGAATGACGTGCTGGCCGATGACGGCGTCATGGTGCTGCACTCGATCGGCCAGCCCTATCCGGCGATCTACAACAATCCCTGGATCGAGAAATACATCTTCCCGGGCGGTTACATTCCCTCGATCGCCGAGGTGATGCCGGCTGTCGAAAAGGCGGGCCTGCTCGTCTCCGACATCGAAATCCTGCCGATGCACTATGCTTATACGCTGCGCCACTGGCGCGAGCGCTTCATGGCGAACAAGGAGAAGGCGGCCGCCATCTACGACGAGCGATTCGTGCGCATGTGGGAGTTCTATCTCGCCGGTTCGGAAATGGCCTTCACCCACGAAAACTTCTTCATCTTTCAGATGCAGATCGTCAAGAAGCGCACCACCGTTCCCGACAACCGGAACTATATCTACGAGCGCGAGGCGGAGCTGAAGGCCTTCGAACAGCGCCGCGTGCCGCTCGACAGGGTCGCGGTTTGAATGGTCGGGAAGCGGGGGCGTTTCGGCCCCGCTTGACCGCCGGCTCCGGCGGGCGCTAGAACCTCGGCATGACGAATGCCGACGATTTTACGGGCCGCGTGGCTGACGCCCCTTCGGACAACTGGGTCTACCGCGTTCTGCCGCGGCCGGCCTGGCCCTATGCACAGCTTGCCCGCTGGGACCGGCCGATCGGCTGGCAGCTCCTCATGTGGCCGTGCTTCTGGTCGGCGGCGCTCGCGGCCAATGCCGCGCAGGACGAGGGGATGTTTTCCCTCGGGCTTTTTCTTTTCCATCTGATCCTGTTCTTTATTGGCGCAGTCGCCATGCGTGGTGCCGGCTGCACCTATAACGATCTTGTCGATCACAATATCGATATGGAGGTGGCGCGCACCCGATCGCGCCCTCTGCCGTCTGGCCGTGTGTCTCGTTTTGAGGCCAAGGTGTTTCTGGCAGTGCAGGCGCTTGTCGGTCTTCTGGTGCTGATCCAGTTCAACGCCTTTACGATCGTGCTTGGCATCCTGTCGCTCGGCGTGGTGGCGGTCTATCCCTTCGCCAAGCGCTTCACCGACTGGCCGCAATTCTTCCTGGGCCTTGCCTTTTCCTGGGGCGCGCTGATGGGTTGGGCCGGCGTCTTTGGCAGCCTGTCATGGGCGCCTCTCTGGCTTTATCTTGCCGCCATCTCCTGGACGATCGGTTACGACACGATCTATGCTCATCAGGACAAGGAGGACGATGCGCTGATCGGCGTACGCTCGACGGCACGCCTCTTCGGCGAGGATACCAAGCGGTGGCTGATTGGCCTTTACGGTTTCACGCTGTTCTTCCTGATCTTTGCCTTTGCCGCAGCCGGCGTCGGGTTCTTCGCCTATCTCGGCCTTCTCGCAGCGGCGATCATGTTCGCCTGGCAGGTGCTGATCCTCGACATCGACAATGCCGAACAGTGCCTGAGACTTTTCAAGTTCAACCACCACGTCGGCACGACCCTGTTCCTGGGCCTTGTCCTGTCGCTTGCCGTTTAGTCTTCAAGAGGAAAGAAGCCCGACCGGCTGAGGGTCGGGCTTCTTTCTTATCGCGAGCGGCGGAGGCCAAAGGGACAAACAAGGCCTCAGCGGCGCGCAATGATCTCCTTGCCTTCGATCTTCATCGTCACACCCAGGCTGCCGGTGGTCCGGCGGACCAGGAAACGGGGGCGGCGGCCGGCAAAATAGGAATGGCGGCGGCGTGCAGCCGTGCCGTTCGAGCGCACATCGCCGATATGGTTTTCGAGCGGGCGGGCAATGCCGTCGGCTTCCACCATCAGCATCGGGATGCGGAACGCATCCGACCAGCTCCGCCAGTCGGCGGCGATGTCGCAGAGGTCGTGGGCGACCAGAAGCGGGATGCAGAGATCCGGATCTTCGTGATGGAGTTCCAGTGTGACGGTCACTTCGCCGTCACCGTGGTCGATGGCACGCGCGGCGACACCCTTGAACGCGCGGGCAGGGAGAGCGAAGGAGAGCGGCAGGCCGCTCGAGGGAAGGATCTTGCGCAGCACGGCGCCGCGCTCGTCGATGGTGATAGTGACATCTCCTGATGTCTCGCGCAGCGCATAGGTAACCTGCTGCGGGAAACGAGACGGATCGAGCCTCAATGTCGACCCTGCCCATATGGGCTTCAGAACAGTGTTGGTCATCGGTATGCTACCCTTGTTTTACCTGAGAGCCGTTGCCGGTTTCTCTGCGGGACTTTTGTCCTCTGCAGTTGGAGCATAGGGCTGGCATGTTCGAGACTGCTTAAAAATCGCGGTTAAGGAAGCTTTGCCTGCCTGAATGGTTAGCGAAAGCGCACCCCTTTGGGTTTCCGGAAAGTGAATCGCAGAAATTGTACAGGCGCGGGACAGAAGAGATTGTCGGGCCGAAGCTTGAAAAGCCACGGGCAAGGCTATCCTGCAATGCTTGCGGCAGCATCATTCCGACTCGCGGGGCCTGTCCATGGTATCGACCTATCTGACTTTCGATCTCGTCAATCGCGATCTCCAGAAAAGCCTGAAGCAGGTTGCCAACCAGACCACCGTCGCCAACGATTCGAAATATTACCAGGAAAACATCGGCAAGATAAAAACGGTCGACGAATTCCTGGACAACTATCGGCTCTATTCCTACGCCATGACCGCCTACGGTCTGGATGAGATGATCTATGCCAAGGCCTTCATGAAGCAGGTCCTGGAAAGCGATCTCAGCGATGATAACAGCTTCGCCAACCGCCTCACCGATGATCGGTACAAGGATTTCGCCGCTGCATTCAACTTCGGTTCGTCCACCTCGGATGTCGCTGTCGCCCAATCGGACGGCCAGATGGAAGAGCTCTTCGATACCTATGATCAGACGATCGCCTCGCAGTCGGACAAGATCGAGGAAGACACACGATACTTCCAGGTGATGCTCGGGACGACCGGCAACATCGACAATGTCGATGAATTCCTGAGGAACGACCGGCTGCGCGAATATATGTTCACTGCCTATGGCATTGATGGGAAATACTACAATTACACCGCCATCCGCGGCGTGCTGACCAGCGATCCGGATGATCCGGGCAGTTACTACAATACCGCTTACGGCAGCCGGCTGGACCAATACGATGCCGCAGTGGCCGAGGACGCCGAACTGGAGGAACGGGAAGGGATTCTCGAACTTCAGGACTCGATTGCGTTGGGGGAGCAGCTGAAGGCCGATCTTGAGGCCCAGATCGCCGCCAAGCAGGATGAATTGGACAATGGTGGCGATCCCGATGTTCTGCAGCCTGAGATCGACGCTTTGCAGACGCAACTGACCGAGACGGAGGCGCTGATCGCAAAGGATCAGGCCAGTTTCGAAGAGCAGCAACCCCGTCTTGAAGAGTTGAATGCCAAGCTGGTTCCCGTCGAGCAGTCGGCCCAGCGGCGCGCCGAACTGGCGAAGATCATCAGCGGTACAAAGTCTGATGCCGCCTACCTGAAAGTGATGAAATCCCTCGCCGAGGATTTCCAGTTCAATGCGGACGGTACCGTCCCGGCCGACGGCGCCGTAACAGCGGAAAAGCTGCAGGAAATCGTGGGCGGCTATTTCAACAAGCAGACGCAGGTGACGCATGCCGAAGCGATGCTCAATCAGGAACTCTTCGAGCAGAAGATCGCGACGGCGACGAACGTCACCGATCTGATAGACGATCCGCGTATCCTGCAGTACATAAAATCGGCCTTCGACTTGAACGAGAGCTATATCGTAAAATCGACGATCGACCAGATTCTGACCAGCGATCTCGACGATCCCGACAGCTACGCCAATGTCTACGGCAAGGACCGGCCGCAATATCTGGAACTGGCGAAAGCCTTCAATTTCAATACGGACGGCACGGTTGCGGCCGGTGAAGCCCAGACCGCCCAGCAGACCAGCAAGACCCGCAGCAACTATTTCAGCCGCTGGGATGACAAGCAGGAAGAGGATCTTGCAAAGACGATCAAGTTCTACAAACTGGACCTCGCGGCCATCGAAACACTTGACGATTTCCTGAGCAGCGACGCGCAGACCAGTTATGAGTTCGCCCTGGAGGCAGTCGGCCTCGACCCCTCTTCCGTCTCGAAATTGACGATCAAATACGCATTGAAGAGCGACCTCTCCGATCCGGACAGCTATATCTATCAGCTGAAGGACGAGCGCTTCATCACGCTCGCGAAGCTGTTCAATTTCGGCAAGGATGGCGATGTGACCGCGCCGGTGCTTGCCCAGTCCAATGCGGCGATCACCAATGTCGCCAGGGACTATATCCTGCGCAAGACCCGCTTCCTTGAGGGCGATGAGCTGGAAGCTGCCAAGAAGAAGGCCGAGGAAGAAACGAAATACTATACCGAAACCATGCAGCGCATCGACAGCCGCGATGAATTGCTGGCGGACCGCAAGCTGCTCGATATCCTCCTGACCTCGAAAGGGATAGACCCCTCGACGGTGACGGACGACTTCCTGAAACAGGCCTTCAATTCCGATCTGAGCGACCCGGCGAGTTTCGTCAATACGCAAACGGACAAGAGATTTGCCCAGATCGTCGGCACCTTCAACTTCGATGCCAAGGGTGACATCGACCGCAGCGCTGCCGGCAAGGCCCAGAACGGCGGCGAGATCGCTGCGACCGAGAGCAACTATATACGGCAGCTGCTTGAAACCCAGGAAGGCGAGGAAAACGCGGGTGTCCGCCTGGCACTCTATTTCCAGCGCATGGCCGACACCATCACCGATCCCTATGTCATCCTCGGCGATGAGGCGCTGATGGAGTTCTTCCGTATCACGTTCAGCCTGCCGGAGGAAATCGGCAATATGGACGTCGATCAGCAGGCGAAACTGGTCGAGAAGAATCTCGATCTCGAGGATTTGTCCGACCCGGAAAAGCTCGACAAGCTGATCAGGCGGTTCACCGTCATGTACGACATCGAGAGCAATGCCACGACGACCGCGTCGGCGGCCGATATTCTCAGCGGCAGTTCAGCCGGCATCAGTGCCGATACGCTCTGGGCACTGTCTCAGATCAGGATGGGCTAAGGCGAGTGTTGGGCTGGTCGGGTTTCAGGTTTCGTCGCTCTTGTCGGACGATTCGAAATTCAGATCCGTATTGGCCGCCAACCAGTCGAGATCGGCGCGCATCGCGTCGCGGCTTGCCTCTTCCATGCGCCGGTAACGGGAGAGCAGTTCCCGGCCGAATTCGGTGAGACCGGCCCCACCACCGCTTTTTCCTCCGTGGCGGGTGGAAATCGACGGTTCCCGGAACATCCGGTTGATTTCGTCGCCGAGCAGCCAGGCACGCCGGTAGGACATGCCGATTGCCGCGCCGGCGGCCCGGATCGAACCGTGCTCGGCGATGAGTTCGAGGAGTTGCGCCTTGCCCGGGCCGAGTCGCACGCCATTGTCGAGGTCGATGCGGATCGTCGTCTTCGGCGCCCGGCTCATGGAACGAGCACCTTGCCGGGATTCATGATACCGGCCGGATCGAAAGCCCTCTTGATGCGCCGCATCAGGTCCATTTCGATCGGCGATCGGATATGGGCGAGTTCGTCGCGCTTCAGCTGGCCGATCCCGTGTTCGGCGGAGATGGAGCCGCCAGCAGCGAGCACGATACCATGCACGATCTCGTTGACTTCCCGCCAGCGGGCGATGAAGGCGGCCTTGTCGGCCTTCATGTCCGCACTGACCGGTTGGGAGATGTTGTAGTGGATGTTGCCGTCACCGAGATGGCCGAAGGCGCAGATGCGGGCGCCGGGAACGGCTGCCACCACCGCTTTGTCCGCCTCCGCCATGAAGGACGGGATTTTCGAGACCGGCACGGAAACGTCGTGCTTGATCGAGCCGCCCTCCGGCTTCTGGGCGTCCGACATGCTTTCCCGCATGTGCCAGAGTGCCCTCTGCTGGGCGACTGAGGAGGCAATCACCGCGTCGCGTATGAGACCTGCCTCGAATCCCTGTTCGAGCAGCGACTGAACCATGGTCTGCGCCGTCTCGGCGGAATCGGAAGTGGAGATGTCGATCAGGGCGTACCAGGGATGCGGATCCGAAAGAGGGTCACGCACGCCTTCGATATGGCGGGTGGTAAACTCGATGCCGATGCGCGGCATCAGTTCGAAGCCGGTCAGCGCCGTGCCGCAGAGGTTCGAGGCCCGTTCGAAGAGTTTGAGAGCATCCTCGGGCGAGTTGAGGCCGGCGAGCGCCACCTGATGGCCGACAGGCTGCGGAAAAAGCTTCAGCACCGCGCCGGTGATGATGCCGAGAGTTCCCTCAGCACCAATGAACATGTCACGCAGGTCGTAACCGGTATTGTCCTTCTTGAGCCGTCGCAGGCCGTCCCAGATCTCCCCCGTCGGGAGCACCACCTCGAGGCCGAGGCAGAGCTGGCGCATGTTGCCGTAGGCGAGCACGGACGTACCACCGGCATTGGTGGAAAGGTTGCCGCCGATGCGGCAGGAACCTTCGGAGCCGAGCGACAAGGGGAACAGCCGGTTGACCGCTTCTGCCGCCTTCTGCACATCGGCAAGAATTGCGCCGCCATCGGCAACAAGCACATTGGCGACCGGATCCACATCGCGGATGCGGTTCATGCGTTCAAGCGAGACGATCAGGTCATTGCCGCCGGTGCGCGGGGTCTGGCCGCCGACAAGGCCGGTATTGCCGGTCTGCGGCACGATCGGCGTGCCGGTTTCGCTTGCAAGCTTGAGAATTGCCGAAACCTCCTGCGTGGAGCCCGGCTTGAGCAGCATTGGCGAGGAGCCTTGGTAAAGTCCGCGGCCCTCGATGAGATGCGGCGCGAGGTCTTGCTGGTCGCGCAGCACATGGTTTTCGCCGACGATCGCCGCAAAGCGGTCAAGAAGCTCTGGTTTGGGTCCCGAAATGTCCATCGGCGTCTCCTCTTATTTCCGCGGCGCTGCGGCGCGGGCCAGCCGGTCGTTGATCGCCTCGCCGAGACCGTGACCCGGAATGTGTGTGACGGCGATACGGGTGGCACCGGTCGCATCGGCGCGCTTAAGGTAATCGAACAGATTTGCGGCCGCCTCGGCAAGATCGCCGGAGGGACTGAGGTCGAAAATTGCAGCGGCCTGTTCGATTCCCTTCACCGGAACCGCGCCGAGGCGGATCAACACCTCGCCCGGCTCGACATGATCGGCGTTGAGCCGCACGCTCGCACCCGGCGCATAGTGGGAGGCAAGCATGCCGGGCGCCTCGATGATCGCTGCGGGACCTTCAGGCCGGATGACGGTCAGCCCCGTTGCCGTTTCTATTTCCTCTCCGGCAACCCCGCCGGGCCGCAGCAGCCGGAGTGCGCCACTTTCGACGCGAAGGATGGTCGATTCAACGCCGACCGGTGCTGCGCCGCCGTCAATGACGAGCTTCAATTTGTCGCCCAGGTCGTCCGCCACATGCCGGGCGCTCGTCGGACTTACTCCGCCGGACGTGTTGGCGCTGGGGGCGGCGAGCGGTTTGCCATAGGCGCGGATGAGGTCGGCGGCAAAACCCTTCGGCAGGCGGATGCCGACCGTGTCGAGCCCGGCCGTCGCCAGCGAGTGGATGCCGCTTTCGGGCCTCAAAGGCAGGATCAGCGTCAGCGGTCCGGGCCAGAAGGTCTCGGCAAGCTTTTTCGAGACGGGGTCGAAGACCGCATAGCGCTCGGCCATGGCGAGGTCGGACATGTGGCAGATCAGCGGGTTGAAGCGCGGCCGACCCTTGGTCTCGTAGATTCGGGTGATGGCGGCGGGATTGGTGGCGTCTGCCGCAAGTCCGTAAACCGTCTCAGTCGGGATCGCGACAGGAAAACCGTCTGCCAGGACGGCACAGGCGCGCTCGAGCGCCTTTTCGCGATCCGTGGTGATGTCTATGATTTCGGCTGTCATGTTCGCCGTCAATAACGCGGACTCGTCCGCCGTCAAAGCTTTTTGATGATTTCGCGAAGCGCGTCGCCTGAAGCACCGAGCATCAGCACGTTCTTGATCGCTTCCATCGGATCGTGGGTCCTGAACAGGAGCCCGTTCCTGCGGATCGAGCGGTTGATCCGGAAAGGCTGGCCGGGCTCGCTTTCGATCGCGACCGCGAAATACATACGCGCATTCATATGGCTGATGCGCTCGAAGAATTTCTCTTCCTCCTCACCGATCTCAGAGAAGAAATTGGCGATGTAGAAAGACCAGCGCACCGGCACGCGAGACGCGAGGAGAGTCCGGGCGGCCGTCACGTGGCAATAGCCGAGATGCGGACGGTCATCGAGCGTGCGATGGAAGATGACCTTAGGGAACTGGATTGAGCGGTGGAAGGCGTTGATCCGCTCGTGGCTTTTTTCGCCTGCGGCCTCCAATCGCTTGCCTGTGCGTTCCGCGACCTCGGTGTAACTGAGATAACGGCGTTCCTCCGGTGCCCAGATTGGCTTGTAGCGTGTGATGCGCCCGGTCCGCAGAAATTCCGAATGCACGGTCGTTTTTGTCGCCGCCGGAACAGGAGGAGCCGGCGGAGGAGCTTCGAAGTAGCGGATCTTTGCCTTTGCCTGCACGATGGCGCCGCTCCCATTGAGGCCGGGATTTTAGGATTCAACTCTTAATGACGAGTTTCCCTTTCGCGAGGCTTGAGAAAGGCCGTCGTCAATGCGGTTGCCGATGTCGCAATGTCATCTATGCGGCAAGTTTGGAGGATGGTTATATCCGCCTCAAGCTCAAGGTGCCGCCCCGCTAGGGAGGGGCGGAGAATTGGGAAGCCGGTCGAAGCCCGGCGCTGCCCCCGCAACGGTGGTGGAGCTCGAAGGCCTGGCGGAAGCCACTGGGAAAGAGCCGCAAAGGCTGCCCGGGAAGGCGCCAGGCCAGTCCCGCAAGGGACAGCTCCTGAGCCCGGAAACCAGCCTGAAGTGAACGAGATTTTGACCGATCGCGGCGGGCGTTCGGACAAGGAGACTGGCAGGCTGAGGCCAGCTGGTTTTTCCATGTCCTTTCCGCAGGCCGCTTGAAGGTAGCATTGACGAGGAAGGCAAGATGGAAATTCGCAGTCAGGTCCTGCGGCAATTGAAGAACCGCCGTGAAGGCTTCAGCCTCGAACAGGCCTTCTATACCGACCCGGACTATTACAAGCTCGACCTCGAAATGATCTGGTACCGTGACTGGCTGTTTGTCGGCCACGATTGCGAACTGCCGAAGGCCGGAAGCTATTTCACGCTGCAGATCGGAGATTATCCGGTCGTCATCGTGCGCGGTCGCGACGGCCGGATCCGGGCGCTCCACAATACCTGCCGCCATCGCGGCAGCCGGGTCTGCACCAAGGAGAGCGGTTCGGCAGTCCGCCTCGTCTGTCCTTACCACCAGTGGACCTACGAGCTCGACGGCTCGCTGATGGCCGCCCGCCAGATGGGCCAGGATTTCGACAAGAGCCAGTTCGGCTTGAAGAAGGTCCATTGCGAAAGCGTTGCTGGCTATATCTTCATCTGCCTCGCCAACGAGGCGCCGGACTTCGCACCCGTCCGCGCGGCCATCGAGCCCTACATGGCGCCGCATCGCCTTTCGGAAGCCAAGGTCGCCCATCAGTCGACGATCATCGAAAAGGGCAACTGGAAACTCGTCTGGGAAAACAACCGCGAGTGCTATCATTGTGTCGGCAATCACCCGGAGCTCTGCCGCACGTTCCCGGAAGCGCCGACCGTCAGCGGTGTGGCCGGCGCCATTGACGATCCCGTCATCACCGAACACTGGCGGCGCTGCGAGGCGGCCAATCTGCCGAGCGAGTTCCGGATATCTCCGGATGGCCAGTTCCGCGTCGCCCGCATGCCGTTGATCGAAGGCGCTGAAAGCTACACCATGTCGGGGAGGAAGGCCGTCGTCCGCCAGCTTTCAGACGGCGTGACGATCGACGGCATCGGCACCATGTTGCTTTTCCACTATCCGACCACCTGGGACCATATGCTGGGCGACCACGCGATCTCCTTCCGCGTCACGCCGCTCGGCCCGGAGGAAACGGCGGTGACCACCAAATGGCTGGTCCACAAGGATGCGGTCGAGGGCGTCGATTACGATATCGAAGAGTTGACGCATGTGTGGAACATGACCAACGACCAGGATCGCCAGATCGTCGAGGAGAACGCCTTCGGCATCCGCTCGCCGGCCTATGAGCCAGGCCCCTATTCGGCGGTCCATGAGGGTGGTGTCATGCAGTTCGTCGAATGGTATTCGAACTTCATGGTCAACCGCCTGCAGGGGGATGAGCAGGCGAAGCTTTCGATCGTGGCGTGACATTCCTGCCGGCGACGCAGATCGCTCGTTCGTGATCGGCCCGGGGCCGGGTTCCCGAGGAACCAAGCTTCCGCATCCGCGTTGTTCCCAGGTGAAATTAACCACAGGGAAACATCAGGATGAATGCCATTCGTTTGCGTTTGACCACGGTTGCGGCAGCCTTTGCCGTAGCGCTCACGAGCCTTACGCCCGCTCGGTCTTTCCAGACGCAGCCGATCCCCGGCATTTCAAACTCGACCACCATAACGCAGGTCCAATATCGAGATCGTCGCGATTGGCATCGTGACCGCGACCGTTATGGCTGGTACAACGGCCATCGCGGTTATCGTGACCGCCGGCCGGGTTATCGCTATCACAACGGCTTCTGGTTCCCGCTGGCAGCCTTTGCCACGGGGGCGATCATCGGCGGGGCGATTGCAAACGATCGCGCCGGTTATTCCAGCCGGCATGTCGCCTGGTGCGAGAGCCGCTATCGCACCTATCGTGCGTACGACAATACCTACGTGCCGCGCGTTGGCGTGCGCGCACAATGCATTTCGCCATATCGGTGAAGCTTTCCGGGGCTGGATATGGAACCCGGTTCGGGCACGCGGCCCGGGCCGGGTTTTCTGTCGGAAGCGTTAATCGCGCATTCAGGATGAATTCCCTAGGGTCGCTGTGAAGTTCAGCCGTCTGATATAAGAGACGCTGCTTGGCGCAGAGAATTGAAAGAAAAGATAACAACAGGGTATGGAGACTTGATATGACGCTGTTCAGGAAGATCGCCGCCGCTGGTATTTCCGTCGCCGTTCTGGCTGGCTCCCTGATGCCGGCTCAGGCTATGCCGCTTCCCGCGGCTCCGGCCGCGGTTGCGGAAAGGTCGGATGTGACCCAGGTACAATACCGGGATCGCCATGATCGGTGGGAGCGCCGGCACTGGCGCCGCGACGCGTATAGGAATGGCTACCGAGACGGTTATTACAATGGCTATCGTGGTTATCGCGACCGCCGGCCACACCATCGTTACTACAACGGCTATTGGTTCCCGTTGGCGGCGTTTGGCGCCGGCGCAATCATCGGCGGTGCCATTGCCTCGCAGCCGCGCTACGTGGCTCCGGCGCCGTCCTATAGCGGTGGCCTCAATCCGCGTCACTATGAATGGTGTTCCGCCCGCTATCGTTCTTACGATTCCTATTCCAACACGTTCCAGCCCTATAACGGCCCGCGTCAGCCCTGCTATTCGCCTTATTACTGAGGCCTATCATCAGGCGTAGCTTTGAAGGCCCGTCCGGCACAAGCCGGGCGGGCTTTTCATTTGATCGGGTCAGAGAATACCGGTGCGCCTCAGCAGCCACCAGGCAGCAAGCACCGACACGCCTATCAGGCTGAGGGCGTAGCCGGTGCCGTTCGTGCCTTCTGCGAAAGGAAGGGACGAGGTGTTCATCCCGAAGAAGCCGGTGACCAGCGTTGGCGGCAGCAGGAATGCCGTCATCAGCGACAGAATGTAGAGGTGCCGGTTCGTCTCGGAGGAGAGCTTCGAGTCAATTTCCTCATGCAGCAGCCGGGCACGTTCCTGCAGTGCGTAAACATCGTGATCCACCGCCTCCAGCCGGCCGACCAGCCGTGAGGCCACGTCGTCGAAACCGGGCGGCATCTCGTCGTCGTCGGCCGCCGCGGCGCGCCGCATCAGCGTCAGCACGGTTCTGAGGTGCCGGTGCAGCCGAACCACGGTGCGCCGCACGGGGGCGAGCCGGCGGCGCTCGTCGCGCGGCGTATTGTCGTAGACGAAATCTTCGATGAGGTTCAGTTCTTCGGTGAGCTCCATCACCAGGCTGATCAGCGTGCGCTGGAATTCGGCGACCAGGGTTTCGAACACGTCGATCGGACGTCTGTAGCGGGAGGCATTCTTTTCGATCGCCGCTCGCATCCGATCGACGGACCGGAGCGGCTGCAGGCGCGTCGTGATGATCACCCTGTCGGAGACGAAGAAGTGCAGCCAGCCGATATCGCGGGTCTCGCTGTCGAATTCCCGCTGGAAATCGACCAGCGTGCCGTAGACGAGCTGCTCGTCAAGCGTGATCGCCGCATGCGTGTCATGAGTGGTAAGTGCCGTGAAGGCCGGCGGCGTCAGGCCCGGAAAGTTCTCGAGGAATGCATTGACTCGCGTGTCGGCGAGATTGAGATGCAGCCAGAGAAAGCCTTCGCTGACATCGAGGTCGCTGCGCGCCACATCGATCGGCAGGCGGGTGCAGGGGGCTGAGCCAGGACGAAAGTGATAGGCCCAGACAAGGCCCGGGATGGCAGGAGCAACGAGCGACATGGGTGATGAATCCGGCGGCATGAGGCATCTCCTTAAGCCCCTTGTGTAACGCTGGTTTCAACAAGATTCTCTAAAGGGTCATCGGGCCCTTGAAAGACGTGCAGCCTTGTGTTACATGTAACGGATTGTCGGAGTATTGTGATATGCCTTCTTCGGTAAGTGAGCGCGTCAGGAAGCGTCGCGAAAGTCTTCGGGCGGCCGGTTTGCGGCCACTGCAAATTTGGGTGCCTGATACGCGACGTCCAGGTTTTGCAGAAGAGTGCCGCCGCCAATCGAGAGTGGTCGCAGCAGCGGACGCTGCAGATCCCGATCTGCTGAATTTTCTGGATGAGGCTCTGGCAGATCTCGGTGAACCGTGATGCAAAGAGGGGATCTCGTCACGGTCGCCTTAACCGGCGATTTCGGCAAGCCGCGCCCCGCGCTCATAGTCCAATCTGATCTGTTCGACGAGACGGACACCCTTACAGTTTTGCTGCTTTCCAGCACGCTGGTGAATGCGCCCCTTGTTCGCCTTACAGTGCAGCCAGATGCCACGAATGCGCTTAACAAGCCTTCGCAGATCATGGTCGACAAGACGATGACTGTAAGGCGCGATAAACTGGGAAAAGTCTTCGGCCGTATTGATGATGAGACGATGATTTCCGTGACCCGGTCACTTGCTGTGTTTTTCGGATTCGCGTGAGCGTTGACAATTCCATTTACGTTTACGTAAAAAGCAGGAGGGGAATAACCGAAATTGGCTGAATGCGCCGACGAGGAGGAGCATCATGTATAAGGCACCGGTCGAGGAAATCGCCTTCACGCTGAACCATGTGGCAGGCCTTGCGGATGCCGTGGAGATCGGCCGGTTCGGCGACCTCAGTTCCGACTTGGTCAATGCTATTCTGGACGAAGCGGGACGGTTCGCCACCAATGAGATAGCGCCGCTCGGCGAAATTGGCGACAAACAGGGCGCCCGGCTCATCGACGGTGAGGTGAAGACACCGGACGGCTGGCCCGAACTCTACCGCCACTGGCGGGAGGGCGGCTGGAACGGGCTTACCGCGCCGGAAGCCTTCGGCGGCCAGCATCTGCCGCACATGCTGAACGTTGCAGCTCTGGAAATGTGGAATTCCGCGTCCATGGCCTTCGCGCTGGCTCCGACGCTCACCATGGGAGCGATTGAGGCGTTGGTCGCTCACGGCAGTGATGCCCTCAAGGGGAAATATCTCGAAAAGATGGTGTCCGGCGAATGGACCGGCACCATGAACCTCACGGAGCCGCATGCCGGCTCCGATCTCGGCGTCTTGAAGACCCGCGCCGAGCGTCGCGGTGACGGTACCTATCGCATCTTCGGCCAGAAGATATTCATCACCTGGGGCGAGCACGACGCCGCCGACAATATCGTCCATCTGGTGCTCGCCAGGCTACCGGATGCGCCGGCTGGTACGCGCGGCATCTCGCTGTTCCTCGTGCCGAAATTCCTGGTCGATGACGATGGCTCGCTCGGCGCCCGCAACGACGTCTTCTGTCATTCGATCGAGCACAAGCTCGGCATTCATGGCGCACCGACCTGCACGATGATCTATGGCGACGGCAGGTTCCACCCGGAAAACGGCGAAGAGAAGGGCGCGATTGGCTGGCTGATCGGCGAGGAGAACAAGGGGCTTGCCTGCATGTTCACCATGATGAACAACGCTCGCCTTGCGGTCGGCATGCAAGGCGTTGCAATCGCCGAGGCAGCGACCCAGAAGGCAGTCGCCTATGCCCATGAGCGGACGCAGGGCAGGGCGCCTGGCTGGACTGGCGAGGGCAAGCGGGGGGATATGAGCCCGATCATCGAACATCCCGATATTGCCGGCACACTGATCACCATGAAGGCGCTGACACAAGGGGCACGCGCCATCTGCTATGCCTGCGCCTACGCAATCGACATGTCGCATCACACTGAAGGCGACGAAGCTCGCCACTGGTCCGAGCGGGCCGCACTTCTGACGCCGGTTGCCAAATCCTTTGCAACAGATATCGGGGTCGAGGTCGCCTCGCTGGGCATCCAGGTGCATGGCGGCATGGGCTTCATTGAGGAGACGGGTGCTGCCCGTTATCTGCGCGACGCCCGCATCGCGCCGATCTACGAGGGCACCAACGGTATCCAGGCGATCGATCTGGTCACCCGAAAACTGCCGCTGTCGTCCGGTGAACAGGTACGCGGTTTCATTGGCGAACTGAAGGAGATCGCCGAGAGCGTCGCCGCCTCGAACGATACGGCTTTCGGTGAAAGCGGCGACCGGTTGCGCGCCGCAGTCTTCGCACTGGAGGCTGCTACCAACTGGCTCCTCGAGGTGCAGGCTGACGGAAGAAGCGCGGATGCGCTCGCCGGGGCGACACCCTATCAGCGCCTGTTCGGCTTGACACTCACCGGCTGCTACCTTGCGAAAGGTGCCCTGGTGGATATCGGTGACGGCGGCACGGAAAAGCGCGTCGCGCTCTGCCGCTTCATGGCGGAAAACCTGCTCGCCGAGACCTCGGCGCTCAAGGATCGTGTTATCTCCGGCGCGGCGAGCCTTGAAGCCGCCCGCGCCATTCTTGCCTGAGAGGAAGCCTGCCCGTGAGCGACGATCATATCCTTGTAGAGCATCCCGAAACCCATCCGGGCGTCATGTTGATCCGGTTCAACCGGCCGGAAAAGAAGAACGCCATCACCACGGCCATGTATGCGCGGATGACGCAGGCCCTGCACGAGGCCGCCAATCATCAGGCCGTTCGCGTCGTTGCTTTTCTTGGCACGGAAGGCTGCTTTTCCGCAGGCAACGATCTGAGCGACTTCCTGAATTTTGCGCTGAAGGAAGGCGGCGGGCCTCCAGCGGCGTTCGAGTTTCTCCAGGCGCTTGCGACAATCGAGAAGCCGCTGATTTCCGGCGTCGACGGATTGGCGATCGGCATCGGCACCACGCTTAACCTGCATTGCGACATGACGATTGCCTCCTCGCGCAGCCTGTTCAGAACGCCGTTCGTCGATCTGGCCCTGGTTCCTGAAGCCGGATCCAGCCTGCTCATGCCTCGGGTGCTGGGGCATCAGCGCGCCTTCGCCATGCTGGTGGCCGGTGAAAGCATCTCGGCCGAAGCCGCATGTGCCGCAGGCCTGATCTGGAAAGTGGTGGAGCCGGAAGCCGTGGAGAAGGAGACCCTGGCTCTGGCCGACAGTCTCGCAAAGAAGCCGCCGCATGCACTGAAGATCACCCGCAACCTCATGAAGGGCAATGGCGACGCTCTTCTGGCCCGGATGGACGAAGAGCTGGTGCATTTCACTGTACAGCTCAGGAGCGCCGAGGCGCGCGCAGCCTTCGAGGCCTTCATGCGGCGTTAACGCTGCCGCGCGGGAATGTCGGGCCACCGTCTTCTTTTGGTGCATGAGCAGAGTTAGATTCCTCCTGGAAAGAGGAAGAATCTCAATGCGCAAAATCCTGTCGGGCCTGACGATCCTGCTGATCTCAAGCTCTGCCGCCGGTGCCGGCGAGTTCTCGATGGCTGGCGGCGATGCTGCCATGTCGCTGGTCCAGTATCAGGGGAATACCCAGTCACGCACCGACGATCGTCCGCCGCGGCCGCAACGCTATGTCTGCGTCGTGCCGCCGCGCCAGAGTGACGACCGCACGCGGCCCTATGTCTGCCGTGCCGATGCGGGCCGCGTCGGTGGCCGTTGCCGTTGCCCGAACGTCGTGGGAAGCGGCACGCTCGATCTGGCAGGATGGTGACTATTTCTCCAGCAGCGCCACTGCTTCCACATGTGGTGACCAGAGGAACTGATCGATCGGCGCGACTGATTTGATGCGATAGCCGCCGTCGACGAGAATCCTGAGATCGCGGGCGAGCGTGAGCGGATTGCAGCTCACTGCCGCGACTGTTTTCACGGTGGAGCGGGCAAGCTCCTTCATCTGTGCTTCCGCGCCGGCGCGCGGCGGATCGAAGACGACGGCGTCGTAATTCTTCAACTCCTGGACCATCATCGGCCGGCGGTAGAGATCGCGCTTCTCGATCGTGACGGGTTTCAGGCCCTGCATGTTGCGGGCGGCATGCTCCAGCGCCTTCAGCGGCTTTTCCTCGCTTTCGACGGCATGCACCCTGGCGATCCGGGCCAGTCGCAGCGCGAACGTGCCCGAACCCGCGAAAAGGTCCAGCACGCGCCTAGCCTTGCCCGCGTGGGCGAGAACGAGCTCGGCCATCGCGTCCTCAGCCGGTTTCGTCGCCTGGGTGAAGGCGCCCGGCGGCGGAGCGACTTTCACTCCGCCGAAATCGATCAGCGGCTTCTGCGGCTCGATGACCACCTCGCCGTTCACCGAGACACGGGCGATCCCCTTGAGGCTGAGCACGGTCTCGGTCACGGCGCGGCGCTGCTTGTCGGAAAGTGGCTTCAGGCCGTCGGCGGCAAGGTCGAGGCCGGAAAGCGTTTCGATCACCGTGATGCGGAAGGTATCGGAACCGGTCGCAAGGACTTGCCCGATCGCCCGGATTGCTCCGAGCCGCACCATGATTCCTTGCGAGGCGATCGGACATTCTTCGATCGAGACGATGTGATGCGTTTCGGCGCGGTTGAAGCCGAGCAGGAAATCCTTCTCCGTCTTCCGGGCGGAGAGGACGACGCGCCGCCGTTCGCCGGGATGAGCGGCGATGAGTGCGCCGACCTCCGGCGTCAGCCCCCTGGATCTCAGCGCCTCGATGACCAGATCACGCTTGAAGGCGCGATAGGGCGCATCCGCCAGATGCTGCAGCGAACAGCCGCCGCAGGCGTCGCGATCCGGATCGAAATGCCGACAGAGGGGCGCGACGCGGTCGGTCGAAGTCTCCGTGATCGATATCAGCGTGCCGTGGCCGCCGTTGCGGGCAATCGCCACCGTCTCGCCCGGCAGCGCGTAGGGCACGTAGATCGGTCCCTGTGCGCCCTCTGCGATGCCGTGGCCCTGCGTGCCGAGGCGTGTGATCTTCACCGTTTCTGTGCTCATGATGGTTTCCGCCCTGCGAGCAGGAATTCCTGGTTGCCGTCGCCGCCGGCGATGGGGGAGGGGATGAGGCCGAGGCTCGTCCAGCCCATGTCTTCCACCAGCCAACGTTCAAGTTCTGCCGCCACAATGGCAGCGGTGTCCGGATACCGCAGAAGGCCGCCCTTGCCGATCGCTTCGCGGCCGGCCTCGAACTGTGGCTTGACGAGAAGCACGCATATGGCGCCGTGCCGGGCAAGGTTCAATGCCGGAGACAGTGCCAGCTTCAGCGAGATGAACGAAACGTCCGAAACGACGAAATCGATCACCTTGCCGCTAAGGTCGTCCGCGGTAAGGTTGCGTGCATTCAGCCCCTCGATATTGGTGACACGCGGGTCGCCGGCGATCCGTCCGTGCATCTGGCCGTGCCCCACGTCGATCGCGGTGACATGTGCGGCTCCCCGTTGCAGCAGGATCTCGGTGAATCCGCCGGTCGATGCACCGATGTCGAGGCAGGTCTTGCCCTTCGGATCGAGCTCGAAGTGGTCGAGCGCCGAGACCAGCTTCAGTGCCGCGCGGGAGACATAGGCCTTGGCCGGATCGTCTACGGTGATTGTGGCGTCCCTCGGGAAGCTCTGCCCGGCCTTGGTGATGACCTGGCCGTTGACGGTAACGGTGCCTCGGGTAATCGCGTCGCGCGCCCGCGACCGGCTTTCGAAGAGTCCCGATGATACCAAAAGCTGGTCGAGGCGCTGATTTTCAGAAGTGTTGGACATACCGGCAGTCAATGCCCGGCTCTGCTGTCCCTGGCAAGTATGTCGCGGGTGAAAACTTAAGCGGCATGTTCAACGTAATTTTAATCGACTTGAGCTTTTCTGGCACGCGGAGGAGACGCTCAAGCCGTGTCATCCGAGAAAAGCGAAAGTAGTCATGTCACTTAAGAATCTCTCCCTCAATAAAAAGCTGATCACCACCTTCGTAGCTTTGATGTCCGTCTGCCTCCTGGCCTCAGCCGGTGTTTATTGGCAGGCCTTGAAATCCAGCCGTGCTTCGGCGCAGCAGGTCGCCTCGCAGACCATCCTGACCCAGGTGGAGAATGCGCTGGAAGCCATGCTGGAGCAGGCCGTGAACCAGCGCGGCTTCCTGCTCTTCAAGAGCGACAGCACCTATAATGACGTCTTCAACAATCGTGACAGGATGATCGCCGCGATCGATGCCGCCAGGACGGCGGCTGCCGGCATGCCCGACCTGATCGCTTCGCTGGACGAGATGCGGACGGCTGCGGATGTTTTCCATACCCAACTCACCGTACCGCAATTGGATGCGCGCAAGAACACCGACAAGCCGATCGATGAAGTGATCGAGATCGGCCGCAATCAGGCCAAAGGCCAGCTTGACGGCTTCCGCGATGCAGCGGCCAAGATCAAGAAGCAGGCACTGGCTCTGACGACCGGTTTGCAGGACGCCCAGGCTGGAGCGCATCGTGACCTGCTCCTCACGCTGCTGATCGGCGGCGGACTTGCCGGCCTCATCGCTGCCGGACTTGTCTGGGCTCTCTCCCGCGCCATCGTCACGCCGATCGTCGGCATGACCGAGGCCATGACCCAGCTTGCCGGTGGCAATAACGATATCGACGTGCCGGCTCTGGACCGCGGCGACGAGGTCGGTCGGATGGCCAAGGCCGTTGCCGTCTTCAAGGATGCGGCTATCGAAAAACTGCGTCTTGCTCACGATACGGACGCTTTGCGGGAGACTGCCGAGCGGGATCGTCTTGCCAATGATGCTCAGAAGGCTCGCGAAGCTGCCGAGATCGAGTTCGCCATGGACTCGCTTGCGACCGGCCTCGCGAACCTCGCCGATGGCGATGTCGCCTATCGCCTCGAAAAGCCCTTCGCGAGCCGCCTGGACCGGCTTCGCACCGATTTCAACCAGGCGCTCGACAAGCTGCAGGCAGCCCTTCGGGCGGTCGGCGAAAATGCGTCCGCCATCAGCGCCGGTTCCGCTGAAATCCGCGCCGCTGCCGATGACCTCGGCCGCCGCACGGAGCAGCAGGCCGCTTCCGTCGAAGAGACGGCGGCAGCACTTGAAGAGGTGACGACGACTGTAAAGGAATCCGCCCGCCGTGCCGAAGACGTTGGCCAGCGTGTCGAGCGTGCCCGTATCGGCGCGGAGAAATCGGGTGAGGTGGTTCGTCGCGCGGTCTCGGCGATGGAGCAGATCTCGAAATCTTCCGGCGAGATCATCAACATCATCAGCGTCATCGACGATATCGCCTTCCAGACCAACTTGCTTGCCCTGAATGCCGGCGTCGAGGCAGCCCGCGCAGGCGATGCAGGCAAGGGTTTTGCCGTTGTCGCTCAGGAGGTCCGCGAACTTGCGCAGCGCTCGGCCAATGCGGCAAAGGAGATCAAGTCGCTCATTACCACGTCCAGCCAGCAGGTGGATGCCGGCGTGGCTCTGGTTGGCGAGACCGGGGAAGCACTGGCGGCCATTGTAGGAGAGGTGCAGCAGATCAACGAGCACCTGCACGCGATCGTCATCTCCACCCGCGAGCAGTCCACGGGGCTGCAGGAGATCAATACTTCGGTCAACACCATGGATCAGGGCACTCAGCAGAATGCCGCCATGGTGGAACAGCAGACTGCAGCAAGCCACAAGCTCGCCCAGGAAGCCCAGGCCCTTGATGCCCTGCTTCGGCAGTTCAACGTCGGCGGTTCGCCTTCCGCTGCATCGCGTCCTGTCGCCGCATCGGCGGAAGCCCGTCCGGCCGCATCTCCGGCCAATGCGCTGCGCTCCACCGTCGCCAGAGCTTTTTCCGGCAAGGCGGCAAGCGTCGCTGCCGTGAAGGAAGAGTGGTCTGAATTCTGATCCTCCTTCGAACGATCTTTCAAGGCAGGCCGGAGAACTATCCGGCCTGCCTTCTCTTTTGGAGAATCCGGTCTATCTTTCAGCCTAAGAGACAGGAGGGGATCATATGCGCTGGACTTTGCTGATTGGCGGGTTGTTGCTCTCGGCACCCCAGGCACTCGCCAATGACTCGATGGCAGAGTTGGGGGCCGGCGGGCTGACCTACGTCCAGACTTCCGATGTCGCGATGGAGGAGGAAAATCTTTACATCTCCCGCGAAGAGGTGCTGGTCGACTACGTCTTCAGGAACACCGGCGACAAGGATATTGAAAGCGTCGTCGCCTTCCCGATGCCGGATATCGTCGGCAGTCTGGAAAGCGACATCGCCCTTGACGACGTCGAAAGTGACAATTTCCTCGGTTTTTCGGTCGTGCAGGATAGTAGGCAGATCAAGCCGGAACTGCAGCAGCGGGTGATCGCGGCCGGCATCGACCGCACCGATGAACTTCTCGCCCGTAACATTCCGCTTCTCCCCTATAGCGAAAAGACGTTCGCCGCGCTCAAGGGCCTGCCGGAGGACGTGAAGGCCGAGTGGATCGCCGAAGGTCTCATCTACGTGGATCGCTATGATGCGGGCCAGGGGTGGCAGGAGGACTTGCGGCCTGCCTGGACCCTTCGCTCCGTATATTGGTGGAAGACGATGTTTCCGGCCGGCAAACCGGTGCGCGTCAGCCACCGTTACAAGCCGAGCGTTGGCGGCACGGTGGCCATGAGTTTCATCGACCAGGGAAAGCCGGGCACGACTTATAAGGAGTATGTCGAACGCTATTGCATCGACGGCGCCTTCATGAAGACGGCGGCGAAGCTCGAGGCTGCGGCCAGCAGGTCGGGACCGAATTATACCGAGCAGTGGGTCTCCTATATCCTGACGACCGGCGCCAACTGGAGCGGCCCGATCGGCAAGTTCAAGCTGACGATCGACAAGGGCCAGCCGCAGGACTACGTCAGCTTTTGCGGCAGCGGGGTCAAGAAAACCGGTCCGACCACCTTCGAGATGAAGGCAGAGGATTTCTCTCCAGAAAAAGACCTGCACATCCTCTTCCTGGCGGCGGCAGACCGATAATCTCAGCGACTGTTGAAGCGGCGTGATCGTTCGCGATTTGCTGGGGCGCTCGTTGAGGAGGATGATTGAAGCATGAAATTTCCGGAAAGCCGGTCATGCGTCATCCTGCCGATCGTTACAATCCCCTTACGATCATCCTGCATTGGCTGATCGCCCTTATCATTCTCGGCCTGATCGTGCTTGGTTTCGTCATGACCCGGCCGTCCATCGATCCGGGCCTGCAATTCTCGCTTTTCCAGTGGCACAAGTCATTCGGCATCCTGGCGCTACTGCTTGCCGCAACCCGCCTCATCCATTCACTGGCGCTGGTTCGGGTGAGGCCGGCAACCGGCATGAGTCCGCTCGAACACCGCGCCGCAAAGATGATGCACCATGCGCTGTTGGTGCTCGCGGTTGCAGTTCCTCTGGCTGGTTGGATGATCGCTTCGGTCTCGCCCCTGGAAATTCCGACATTCGCCTTCAACCTCGTCGTCGTCCCGCATCTGCCGGTGCCGAAATCGGACGCGGCTGAAGCCTGGTGGACGACGGCCCACGCCGTGCTTGCCTATTCCACGCTGGCGCTGGTGTTCCTGCATTCAGGTGCCGCGCTTTACCACCATTATCGCCGGCACGACGATGTGCTGACCCGTATATTCGGAGGCCGGCGTCATCCAGTTAAAACATCCATCAGGGAGTGGCGGTCATGACCCGCAAGACAGTCTTGTTCACCGCATTGCTTTTCGCTGCGTCGTTTCCACAGGACGGCCAGTCGGCCGTCGAGGTTCCGAGCCTTGCCGAGGCCGCCGGTCGTTATGCCATTACGCCCGGTTCGAGCATCGCCTTCAGCGTCGGTCAGGTTGGCGGCGGCGGCATCAAGGGCAAGTTCGGCAAGTTTTCCGGCATCTTCAATCTGAAGGCCGGCGATCTTGCTCATTCCATGGTGAGTTTCGAGCTGAAGCCTGAAAGCGTCATGACCGGCCAGGATCGTATCGATGCCTTCCTGCGCTCGGGGGCGGTTTTCGATTCCAGTCAATTCGACACGATCTCGTTCCGCTCCGAACACGTGGAGCAGACGGGGCCGGATAGCGCCCGTATTACCGGCACGCTGACCGCCAAGGGACGCAGCATGTCGGAGAGTTTCGATGTGACGTTGACGGCATGGAACGGCCGCATGATCGCCTTCAACGTCAGCGGCAGGATCTTTCGTTCGCGCTATGCCATGGATGTCGGCACGCCGATCTATTCCAACGTCGTGCAGTTCGACATGATGATCAAGGGCGAGCGGAACTGAGGACCGGCGACGTCAGCCTGCGAAGCCGACGCCGATCCGGGTCTGGCCGAGCGCCTGGAACACGGTCGAGACGATTCCGGCGCGATCGAGGCCTGCCTTCGCATACATAACATCCGGGCTTGCCTGCTGCATCCAGATGTCCGGCAGAGCCAAGGAGCGGATTTTCAGCCCGCTGTCGAGCAGGCCCTCGGTGGCGAGAAACTGCAGCGTGTGGCTGCCGAAGCCGCCGACCGAACCTTCCTCGATCGTGATCAGCACTTCGTGGTGGCGGGCGAGCTGGCGGATCAGGTCGCGATCCAGAGGCTTTGCAAAGCGCGCATCCGCGACCGTCGTGAAGAGCCCCGCGGCATCGAGGTCCTCGGCTGCCAGCAGACAGTCCTTGAGCCGGGTGCCGAAGGAGAGCAGCGCTACCTTCGCACCCTGTTTCATGATCCGGCCCCTGCCGATCTCAAGAATCTGGCCACGCTCGGGCAGCTCGACACCGACACCTTCGCCACGCGGATAGCGGAAAGAAATCGGGCCTTCGTCATAGGCGGCGGCGGTGCGCACCATGTGTTTGAGCTCTGCCTCGTCGGCCGCCGCCATCACCACCATGCCAGGAAGCGTCGCAAGGAACGTCGTGTCGAACGAGCCCGCATGGGTCGGCCCGTCCGCGCCGACGAAACCGGCACGATCGATGGGAAAACGCACAGGCAGTCCCTGGATCGCCACGTCGTGGACGACCTGGTCGTAACCCCGCTGCAGGAAGGTGGAATAGAGCGCGCAGAACGGCTTGAAGCCTTCCGCCGCAAGGCCGGCCGCGAAAGTGACGGCATGCTGCTCGGCAATGCCGACGTCGAAGGTACGGGTGGGAAAGGCCTCCGCCAGCTTGTCGATGCCGGTGCCGTTCGGCATGGCGGCGGTAATCCCGACGATCTTATCGTCGAAGCCCGCCTCCTGCACCAGGGCATCGGCGAAAACACTGGTGTAGCTTGGTGCGTTCGGCTTCGATTTCGCCTGGGCGCCGGTGATGACGTCGAACTTGTTGACGCCGTGATATTTGTCGGCGGCCGCTTCCGCCGGCGCATAACCCTTGCCCTTTTGCGTGACGACATGGATCAGCACCGGGCCGCGGGCATTGTCGCGCACATTGCGCAGCACCGGCAACAGATGGTCGAAGGAATGTCCGTCGATCGGACCGATATGGTAGAAGCCCATTTCCTCGAACATGGTGCCGCCGGTCACGTAGCCGCGGGCATGCTCGACGGCCCGGGTGATCGCCTTATCGATTCCGTGGCCGAGATAGGCGGTCAGCTTCTTGCCGAGCTCGCGGAAACCCATATAGGTCCGGCCGGAAGCGAGCCGTGCCAGATAGGCGCTCATCGCACCCGTCGGGGGGGCGATTGACATGTCGTTGTCGTTGAGGATGACGATCAGCCGGGCATCGAGCGCGCCGGCATTGTTGAGCGCCTCATAGGCCATGCCGGCGGACATCGCGCCATCGCCGATGACGGCGATCACATTGCGCTTCGAGCCGGAAAGATCGGCGGCCACCGCCATGCCGAGGCCGGCCGAGATCGAGGTGGAGGAATGCGCTGCGCCGAACGGGTCGTATTCGCTTTCAGCCCTCCGCGTGAAGCCGGAAAGCCCGTTTTCCTGCCGCAAGGTGCGGATGCGGTCGCGCCGGCCGGTCAGGATCTTGTGCGGGTAGCACTGATGCCCGACATCGAAGATCAGCCGGTCGTCCGGCGTATTGAACACCTTGTGGATGGCGATCGTCAGTTCCACGACGCCGAGACCCGCGCCCAGATGCCCGCCGGTGCGCGACACGGCATCGATCATCTCGTCGCGCACTTCGCGTGCAAGCTGCGTCAGGTCGCGGTCATCGATTGCGCGAAGGTCGGAAGGAAGATTGACCTTGTCGAGCAACGGCGTGGAGGGCATTGATGTCACGGATTGTGGCCTTTTCTGCTCTTGTCCGGAAGTCTGTCCTTCCACAAGATGAGAAGAAAACAGGCTTTTTCAAGTTGTCCTATCACAGGTTTCTAATCGATTTTAGGCTGTGGGCAAGGGGACAAACTCTTCCTCGTCGCCCGGAACGATATCAAAGCGGCCCGTGCGCCATTCCTCCTTCGCCTTTTCGATCCTCTCTTTAGAGGAGGAGACGAAGTTCCACCAGATATAGCGCCTGGAATTGAGCGCCGCTCCGCCGAACAGCATCAGGTGACAGCCCTGAAGTCCCGCTTCCAGCGTGATCGCGTCGCCTGGCCGGAAGACGAGAAGCTGGTCAGCCGCGAAACGGTCGCCTGCGACGACGAGCTCGCCCGAGAGGATATAGACCGCCCGTTCCTCATGCGTGGCCGCGAAGGGAAAGCGTATACCGGCATCAAGCCACAGATCGACATAGAGCGTATCGGTAAAGGTCGAGACCGGCGAGGCGAGGCCTTCGAAGGCGCCGATCACCACGCGGCCTTTTATGCCGTCCGCATCGATCAGCGGCATCATCTCTTTGCCGGTGTGATCAAACGTCGGGTCGATCTCTTCCCTATTATCCGGCAGCGCCAGCCAGGTCTGCAGGCCGGAGACCGAATGCGGATGGCCGCGCAGGTTTTCCGGGGTGCGCTCCGAATGCACGATGCCGCGGCCGGCGGTCATCAGGTTGATGTCGCCCGGGCGGATGACGAGTTCCGTGCCCAAACTGTCGCGATGCTTGATTTCGCCGTCGAAGAGATAGGTGACGGTGGAAAGCCCGATATGCGGATGCGGCTTGACGTCCAGCGCCTCGTCAGCGCGAAGCAGAGCCGGTCCCATCCGGTCGAAGAAGATGAACGGCCCGACCAGCCTCCGCTGACGGCTCGGCAGTGCGCGCCGTACGGCAAAGCCGCCGATATCGCTGGTGCGCGGGATGATCAGGTTTTCGATCGCATCGCAGGCGAAAGCATCACCCGCGACCGGGTCTTTTCCGGGAAAGAAGGACATGGCTAGTCTCCATCTGATGTGAATGGAATCTAGCGTGGAAGCGGGACTACAAACAACCGTATCTCCTATGACGATTGACGTCATATGGCATTGTATGTCATAAGCCTTCTATGAAAGCTGAGAGGATCATCCGTGAACGCATCGTCTTTGGCGACGGAGCGATTTTGGAGATCAGGGTTTGGCGGGTGCCGAAGAAGGTGCCGCCGTCAGAACATTTCTTGAAATATTCCCTGTTCTACGGTCGTCCCGGCGAGCGGCTAGTCGGTTACGATAACGAGCGTGGCAAGGGTGATCACCGACACCATGGCAGTCGGGAGGAAGGTTATCAATTTGTCTCGATCGAGCAATTGCTGGCGGATTTCCGCCGGGATGTCGAGGTGCTGAGAGGAGAGAAGATATGAGCAAGGATATCGAACTGCATATCGGCGGCTCCTTTGATAATGTCGCAAAACGCGTAGCGGATGCCTGGCATCGGGCGGAGAGAGGCGAGGCGGTCTCGGAAGATCACCTGACCTTTGTCACTTGGGATGCTTTCTCCAGTGCGATGACCGGCAAGCGGCTGGAGCTGCTGCGTTATTTGCATGAGCATCCGCAGGTAAGCGTGGCGGCTCTGGCACGAGCCCTTGGCCGGGATTACCGGCGCGTCCATGAAGATGTGGAAATCTTGGGCCGGGCTGGTCTGATTGAGCAGGATGAAACCGGATTGCATGCTGGTTACGACGAAATCCGTACTGTTATTTCCCTTTGATTATCAGGGGCACCCGCTCAGCACCACCTCATCCCCCGCCTTCGCCCCCAGTTCCATGCATCCACCTTCATGGCAGAGCCGCCATGCGCTGGGCGTCATGCCCGACGCAGCGAGCGAGACGCGCTTCTGCGGCGCCAGCGCCGGGTGCCAGACCCACCACCCATCACGAAGGATTGCATCCGGGCCGGGCTCCATGCCGGCGCCGGAGCCCTTGACGGCGGCCTCGCGGATTTCAAGCCCCTTGTCCGTCACGGCCCAGGTCTCGCGCCATTCGGTCTTCTGTACCGAATGCGTCCAGGAGAGCGAAAAGAGCGACGCGGCGAGCGCTGTTACTTTGCCGCCCGCCAGGATGCAGAGGCTCATGACAACGCAGGAGCGGCGGGGGCGTTGCGGTTCCGCCACCAGTGCTGTGCGACGAGGACGATGCCGATCGCCCATCCGAGTTCATCGGTCCAGGGAAGCGCCATCACGAGGCTCGCGCCGGCGGCAAAGGCAAGGAGCCTCTCCCAGATCACCATGCGGGCGAACAGGAAACCGACGACGGCCGTTCCCCAAAGTGCGATGCCGAAGCAGGCTTTCAGGAAGAGATAAGCCACCTCGACCGGATAGCCCCATGCGGCGGCAATGGCTCCCGGATCCTGCAGCATCAAAGCCGGCGTATAGACGGCCATGAAAGGCACGACGAAGCCGGACGTTGCCAGTTTCGAAGCCTCGATGGATATCTTCAGGCCGGATGTCTTGGCCATCGGCGCGGCCGCGAAACAGGCGAGTGCCACAGGTGGGGTGAGGTCCGCCATGATGCCGAAATAGAAGACGAACATGTGGCTGACGATCAGCGGCACGCCGAGTTCGAGCAGGGCGGGGCCAGCAAGCGACGACGTGATGATGTAGTTCGGAATGGTCGGAATGCCCATGCCAAGGATGAGGCAGGTGATCATTGTCAGCACCAGCGACAGGAAGAGGTGCTGTTCGCCGATGCGGATGATCGCGCCGATGAAAGTCGATGCGATGCCGGTCAGTGTCAGCGTGCCGATGACGATTCCGACGATGGCGCAGGCAATCCCGACCGGAAGTGCATTCTTGGCGCCTTCAGCCATGGCGTCGCGGCAGAGGGCAAGCGTCTCCCGACCGCCCTTCGCGAAAATGCAGCCCGCGATGAGCGCCAGGATGACGATTGCCAGGAAATTCACCCCGTAGCGCAGGAATGACGCCGCGGCGAGACCGAGCAGGACCCAGAAGACGAGGCGGAAGGCGAATGGCCCGATGCTTGCCGCCAGCGGCATGCCGAGGACGAGAACCGCAACCAGGGCCAACCCCATCGTGCCGGCGAAGATCGGTGTATAGCCGGCGAAGAGAAGATAGACCAGCGCGGCGAGCGGCAGGATGAGCGGCCAGTGTTCCTTCACAGCCGCCCAGGGGTTCGGCAATTCGGCCCTGTTCATGCCTTTGAGGCCGGCTTTGCCGGCTTCGAGGAAAACCATCCAGAAACAGGCGCCGAAATAAAGGATCGCTGGGATGACCGCCGCCTTGACGATCTCCGCATAGGAGACGTTCAGCGTTTCGGCCATGATGAAGGCGACCGCGCCCATGACAGGCGGCATGATCTGTCCGCCCATGGAAGAAGTCGCCTCCACGCCGCCGGCAAAGGCCGAACGGAAACCGAAGCGCTTCATCAGCGGAATGGTGAACTGGCCGGAAGCAACGACGTTGGCGACACCGGAGCCGGAGATCGTACCCATCAGCGCCGACGACATGACGCAGACCTGGGCAGGTCCGCCGCGCCACGTACCTACGAGGCCGAGGGCGAAATCATTGAATAGGTTGAGCATGCCCGCCTTTTCCAGGAAGGCGGCAAATACGACGAAGATGAAGATATAGGCGGCGGAAACGTAGATCGGCGTGCCGTATATGCCCTCGGTACCGTAGGCGAAATTCTCGATGATCTGCTCGAAATCGTAGCCGCGATGCACGAAGGGGCCGGGCATGTACTGGCCGAAGAAGCAATAGGCCAGGAAAATGGCGGCGATGATCGTCAGCGGCAGTCCCATAAGGCGTCGCGCGCCTTCAAAGACGAGCACGATCAGCACGGTGCCGACGATCAGGTCCGGGGTGGTGAGAAATCCGCTTCTCTGGATCAGATCCTCATAGAATACCCAGTTGTAGACGCCGGTAAGGAAGCCGAGAACACCGAGCGCCCAGAACCATATTTTCCCGGCTGCGGTCTTGGCGACGAGATTGCCGAACAGCGCGAAACCTAGGAGAAGCAGGAAGGCCACGTGCATGGCGCGCACGATCTGGCTTGCAAGTGTACCATAGGCCGCGGTCCAGAGCTGGAAGAGTGTGAAGGCAAATGCGATCCAGAAGGCAAGGCGTCCAGTGATCCCTTCGCCGAAACCGGCCGGCAAGCCCTCGATCGCTTCTTCAGCCGAATGCGGCCCGTTCTGGTGCTGCGGTATTGTGGATTCGGACATCGTTACTCCGGAATTTCCGTTGCCCCTCACCCTCACCCTCTCCCTCCTCGCGGGGGGAGGGGACGTGCCCAGGGCCATCGAGGAGAGGTGGATGCGTTGCGGCATAAGTCCTTCTCCCCGCAGGCGGGGAGAAGGTGGTGACGACCGGATGAAGGGCTATGGCCCCTCAAGCCGAAATCACTTCATGAGGCCGATTTCCTTGTAATAGCGCTCGGCGCCGGGATGCAGCGGCACAGGCATGCCGTCGAGAGCCTTCTTCGGGTCGATCGCCTTGGCGGCGGCATGCGCGGCGGTCAGCTTCGGCAGGTTTTCAAAGAGCAGCTTCGTCAACTGGTAGGCGGTTTCGTCCGATACGCCCGAATGGGTGATGAGGAAGTTGCCGACGGCCGCAGTTTCCACCTCGGCGGTCTGGCCCTCATAGGTGCCGGCGGGAATGACGGCCGGAATATAGGGAGCGCCGATCTTCTCGACTTCCGCCTTCGGGATGGCCACGACATTGATTTTCAGTGATGTGGCGAGGTCGCGGATCGAGGCCACGCCGAGGCCGGCGGATTGAAGCGTCGCATCCAACTGGCGGTTCTTGATGAGTTCCACGGATTCGGCGAACGGCAGATATTCGGTCTTGCCGAGGTCCTTGTAGGACATGCCGGCGGCCTCGAAAATGGCGCGTGCATTGAGCTCGGTGCCGGATTTCGGAGCGCCCACGGAGAGGCTCTTGCCTTTGAGGTCGGCAAGCGTCTTCACGCCGGAATCGGCGCTCGCTACCACCTGGATATAGTTGGGATAGATGGCGGCGATGCCGCGCAGCTTGTCCAGCTTGCCGGGGAAACCGGCCTCGGTATTACCCTCCCATGCCGCCTGGACGGAATCGCCGAGCGAGAAGGCGATTTCGCCACGGCCTGCCTGCAAGAGGTTGAGGTTCTCGACAGATGCCTTGGTGGCCTGCACCTGCGTGCGGGCGTCCTTGATACCCTGGCCATAGATCTCCGAAAGCGCCACGCCGAGCGGATAGTAAACACCGGACGTTCCGCCGGTCAGCACGTTGATGAATTCTGCAGCTTTCGCGCCGGCCGCCGAAAAGGCCGTCGAAACGGCCAGTGTCGCGGCGAACATGAGATTGATTTTGCTGGATTTCACGCCAAACATCACGATTTGTTCCTCCCAAGGCAACCATTCGAATGGCAGCTATCATGGGGAGGCGGTCACGGTGCGTCAATCGCTTTGTGACCTGACCATGGCGGGGGTCGTACGACTTTCGTGGTAAATCGAGACTACTCGCCGTCGAGCGGCTCGACGCCCTGCGGCTTGCCGGCGCGGTCGAGGCGGATTTTCTCGATGCGGTTCTCGGCGGCGGTCAAAAGGGCCTCGCAATGCTTCTTCAGCGCTTCGCCGCGCTCGTAGATGGCGATGGATTCGTCGAGCGCCACGTCGCCGCGTTCCAGCCGTGCGACGATGCTTTCCAGTTCGGCGACGGCCTTTTCGAAGGAATAGCCGCTCACATCGATGGGTTCGTTGTTCTCGGTCATTCCTATCCTCTCATCAGTCTCATAATGTGCATGCCGGCCGATTCGGCCAGACCTTCAAGATCATATCCGCCCTCGAGCAGGCTGACGACCCGGTTGTTGGCATATTTGCCCGCAATCTCCATGACGCGTCCGGTTGCCCAGTCGAAATCATCGCCGACAAGGTTGATCTGCGCCAGCGGGTCACGGTGATGGGCATCGAAGCCGGCCGAGATGATGATGAAGTCCGGCCGGAAGTTCTCGAGCGCCGGAAGCACGCGGCTCTTGAAGGCGTCACGAAAATGCTCGCTGCCGTTGTTGGGTGAGAGCGGCGCATTGACCACATTATTCTTCTCGCCGGTTTCGTCCACGGCGCCGGTGCCGGGGTAAAGCGGCATCTGATGCGTGGAGCAGAACAGCACGGAGGGATCGTTCCAGAAGATGTCCTGCGTACCGTTGCCGTGATGCACGTCCCAGTCGACGATTGCGACCCGCTCGACCCCGTGCGTCCGCTGTGCATGGCGGGCGGCGATGGCGGCATTGTTGAACAGGCAGAAGCCCATCGCCTTGTCTTTTTCGGCGTGATGGCCGGGCGGACGCGCCGCGACGAAGGCATTGTCCACCTTGTCCGACATGACGTCGTCGACGGCGGCCATCGCCCCGCCGATGGCGGTCAGCGCGGCCTGCAGGCTTTTCGGACTGACATAGGTGTCCGCCTCGATCTGGCGAATGATGTCTTCTTCGGGGATTTCCCGCATGACGGCGCGAAGGTGTTCTTCCGGATGGGCGAGCAGAACCGCGTCCTCGTTGGCCTGCGGGGCCTCCCTGTGGTCAAGCCTGTCGAAATTCGGATGCTGAAGCGCGATCGCCAGGGATCGCAGCCGGTCGGCACGCTCGGGATGGCCTTCCGGAGTGCGATGTTCGAGGAAGATCTGGTGTTCGTAAAGGCGCGTGGTCATGGGGCGGCCTCTTGAGGTGCAATCCGGGGCGGACGATCTGGACATGGCGCAGATGCCGCTTTTTTTCAAGCCGCCTGCCTTCGTTCCGGTGCTTGTTTAGATTGAAGGAATGGTCTTACATGGCTAAGTTCTCAACTTAGAGGGTGTAGTGGTCAAGGATACGGTCAAATCGCAGGAATTCCGCGTGCCCTTCCGCGATGTGGACATGCATGGGGAAATGTTCCGGTCGGCCTATGTCGTGCGGGCAGAGGAGGCCGTCACGGAGTTCTGGCGCCGCCGCAAACTCCGCAAGGACGATCCGATCTTCACGGTGAGCAAGATCACCTGCACCTTCCACTCGCCGCTGAAGCTTGGCGATCTTGTGCATACCCATGTCGGCGTCAGCAAGATCGGCGGAAAGTCCGCAGGTTTTCTGGTGCATATGGTGCGGGAAGATCAGGCCGTGGCGGAAGCGGAGGTCGTGTTGACGGCTCATGATCCGCAAAGCAGAGAGCCGGTCGCTCTTCCCGAAGAGTTGCGGGATTGGTTCTATCAGTTCCTGGACTGATCAGACCCGTTGCGGCAGCAGCGGATAGCCGACCATGACTGCCCGGCCGGCAAAAGCCGCGATCAGCGCTTTAAGGACGTCGCCCGGAATGAAGGCGAGATCGCCCATGAAGGCGGTCGAAAGCCCGGTGCCCATGCCGTAGGCGAGATAGAGAATGCCCAACGCATGATCGACCACCACGCCGCCAAGCAGAGCGGCGAGGAAAAAGCCGGCGATCTGCACGATGCCGCTCTGCGAGCGGTCAACAAAGCGCTCGGAAAGATAACCGGTGACGATGGCTGCGAAGAACCAGCCGACGAGATAACCGGCGGTGGGTGAGGCGAAAGTGGCAAGGCCGCCACGCCCGCCGGAAAGCACCGGCAGGCCGATTGCGACGAGAAGCAGGACGAGAAGGACCGCGAAACCGCCCCTTTTGGCGCCCAGCACGACACCCGCCAGCATGACACCCAGCGACTGCGCGGTGATCGGCACCGCAATGAAGCCGAGCATGATCGGCGGAACTAGTCCAAGGGCGACGATGATGGCGGCGAACAGCGCAGCCAGAACAAGATCGCGAGTGCTCATGGTTTTCACCTCAACTTCGTGACGATGTCATTTTCGTGCCCGGATGCCGCGGGCGTCGATGGCGGCGGCGATCTCGTCGGCGTTTCTGAGCGTCAGGATGATCAAGGGCACCACGAGCGTCAATGGCCCCGGCCTCAACCCACGGGCGTAGTGTGCATCACGGATGGCCTGGTAGCGGTTCAGGATTTCCGGCACGAAACGGATCACAAGGCCGATCGAAAGGCCGATATCGGCCGCCCGAACAAGACCGATCCGTTCCAGTGGGCGGGCGGCCAGCGTGATCTCATCGATGAAATCTCCGATGTTCGTCGTCGCTGTGACGGCTGCGGCAAAAAGCGCCAGCCCAGTCAGCCGCAGGAGGACAACAAGCGCTTGCCCGGAGCTGTTGAGAAAGAGGGTAAAAACCGCAACGACCACGATCGTCAGCATGATCACCCGCAAACGAAGCCAGGATTGCCGCCATCCGAGCCTGAGCGAGGCGTAGGCACCTGCGCCGAGGATAGCGGCAACAGCAAGAAAAGCGGGCGCATCGATCAGGAACAGCAGGAAACTGATCGCCGCAAGCCCGAGGAGCTTTGCCCGCGGCGAAAGCCGGTGCAGGAACGTGTCGCCTTCGACATAGAGCGTCTTCATGCGGCGATTTCCCGGTATCGGGCAACAATTCCCCCAGGAAGTCCATCAGCAGCGAGCCGGCCCTCATGGAACAGCAGAACCCGGTCGAAATCGGCGATCAGCGAAAGATCATGGCTGATGACGATGATATTCTCGTCGAGGCCGCGGATCGTGCGTTCCACGAGATCGCGGTTCTTCAAATCGAGCTGATTGGTCGGTTCGTCCATGATGAGGATACCGGGCTCGGTGACGAGCACGGAGGCAAGGGCTGCGAGCTGCAATTCGCCGCCGGAAAGCTCGTGCGCCCGGCGTCCGGCGAGATGGCCGATGCCGAAACGGGCGAGAATGCCGTTGACGGCAGCCTCTATCGCCTGCTTCGGCAGTTTCCGCGGTTTGAGCCCGAGCGCGATATCCTCCTTCAGGATCGGCAGGATGATCTGGTTCTGCGGGTTCTGAAAGATGAAGCCGACGTCGGCCCGCACCTTCTCGCCGTCCTTCACTGTATCGAACCCGTTGACGACCACGCGTCCTGCGGATGGTGCTACCAGACCGTTGATCATGCGCGCGAACGTCGTCTTGCCGGAACCGTTGAGTCCGATCACGCCGATGCGCCGCTCGGTTAGCGAAAGCGTCAGCGGATGGAGCACGATACGTTCCTCGAAGCGCGCTTCTGCCTGTTCGAACCGGATATCCAAGCCTCATCCTCGCTTTTTCAGCGGTCTATAAACCGGATGATGGGCAAGGGGAATTCGGAACCAAACATGAACATTGAATATCAGGCGGCGGCATCCTAGTCTACCTTTATGGCGATTCTCATTCCGAATGATCAGGCTAGACACATCTTCCTCGAACGGCAGCGGCTTTCCGAGCCGCCCGGCCGCGCGCTCACCAAGCCAGGTCTCCTGCAGCTCATCGACGATCTGGGCTTCGTCCAGGTGGACAGTATCGCGACCGTCGAGCGCGCCCATCACATGATCCTGTTCTCGCGCAACCAGACCTACAAGCGGGAGCATCTGACCGCCCTTCTGGAAAAGGATCGTGACCTTTTCGAGCACTGGACACACGACGCGTCGATCATTCCGGCGCGTCTTTTCCGTTACTGGAAACATCGCTTCCGCCGTCGCGAACCGATCATCGCCGAGCGCTGGAAAAAATGGCATGGCGAAGGTTTCGACGCAGCCTTCGAAGAAACGTTTCAGCATATCGTCGCAAACGGTTCGATCATGTCGCGCGACATGAAGGTGGAGGACCACAAGTCCGGCGGCTGGTGGAACTGGCATCCGAACAAGACGGCGCTCGAATATTACTGGCATACCGGCAAGCTCGCGATCGCCGGCCGCGCCAACTTCCAGAAGATCTATGATCTGATGGAACGGGTTATCCCGCCGCACCACCATGAGCCGAACGTAAGCCATGAGGAATTCATCGACTGGGCCTGCCGCAGCGCGCTGAAGAGGCTGGGATTTGCCACATCCGGCGAGATCGCCGCCTTCTGGGATCTGGTGACGCCGGACGAGGCCAAGGACTGGGTGAAAAGCCATCGTGACGAACTGACGGAGGTGCTGATCGCCTCAGCCAACGGCGGAAAACCGCGACCCTCCTTCGCTTTCACCGGATTCCCCGACAACCTCGGCGATATTCCGGAGCCGCCGGCGCGCGTGCGGGTACTCAGCCCCTTCGATCCGCTCTTGCGCGATCGTGACCGCGCCCAGCGGCTCTTCAACTTCTTCTACCGCATTGAGGTTTTCGTGCCGGAGCCGAAGCGGCAGTACGGCTATTACGTCTTCCCGCTGCTTGAAGGCAACCGGATGATCGGGCGCATAGATATGAAGGCCGATCGCAAGACGGGTGCGCTGGACGTCAGGCGGTTGTGGCTGGAAAAGGGTGTGCGTCCGTCCTCCGGACGACTGGAAAAGCTGGAAGCTGAATTGCTGCGCATCGCGCGTTTCGCCGGCGTCGACAAGGTGACCTATCAGGACGGCTGGCGGGGGGAATAGAGGCCAGTCGATGCGGTTTATTTGGCCCCTCACCCTAACCCTCTCCCCGCAAGCGGGAGAGGGGACGTGCCTACGTCACGCTGAGGCGAAAGCGGCACGGCATATCCCTTCTCCCCGCCAGAACGGGGAGAAGGTGCCGGCAGGCGGATGAGGGGCAACGCCGGAGCGGCTACTGTTTCTGCCTTAAAAACACCGTCGCAAGCGGCGGCAGGACGAGCGATACGGAAAAGGCCTTGCCATGCGCCGGCTGGCGCTCCGTCCAGGCTTCCACCTGGCCGAAATTGGAGCCGCCGTAGATTGCAGCGTCAGTGTTCAGAACCACGTCCCAGCGCCCCTCCACAGGAACCCCGATCCGGTAGCCATGCCGCGGCAACGGCGTGAAGTTGGATGCGATCAGGATGTATGCGGAACGGTCCTCCGCGCTTCGCAACATGGCGTAGACGGAATTTTCCGCGTCGTCGGCCACGGCCCATTCGAAGCCTTCATGATGCAGGTCACCGAACTGCAGGGCAGGCTCCTGCGTGTAAAGCCTGTTCAGGTCGCCGACCAGCCGTTGGAGGCCCGCATGATCCGGCCGGTCGAGCAGGTCCCAGTGGACGGAGGCGTCATGGCTCCATTCCGTCTCCTGAGCGATCTCGCCGCCCATGAAGAGCAGTTTCTTGCCGGGATGACCCCACATGAAGCCGTAATAGGCGCGCAGGTTGGCGAGTTTCTGCCAATGGTCGCCCGGCATCTTGCCGAGCAGCGAGCCCTTGCCGTGCACCACCTCGTCGTGGGAAAGCGGCAGCATGAAGCGCTCGGAATAGGCGTAGATCATGCCGAAGGTCATCGCGTGGTGATGGTATTTGCGATAGACGGGATCGTCCTGCATGTAATGCAGCGTGTCATGCATCCAGCCCATGTTCCACTTGAAATCGAAGCCGAGGCCGCCTTCTTCCGGCTTCTTCGTCACATCCGGCCAGGCGGTCGATTCCTCGGCCACCATAAAGGCATGCGGGCAGCGATCATGGATGATGCTGTTCAGATGCTTTAGGAACTCGACCGTCTCGAGGTTCTCGCGCCCGCCATACCGGTTCGGGATCCATTCGCCCTCATTGCGGCTGTAGTCGCGGTAGAGCATGGAGGCGACCGCATCGACGCGCAGCCCGTCGATATGGAAATGCTCCAGCCATTCGAGCGCGCTGGCGATCAGAAACCCCTTCACCTCGTTGCGGCCGAGATTGTAGATCAGTGTATTCCAGTCCCTGTGAAATCCCTCCCTCGGGTCCTCATGCTCATAAAGAGCGGTGCCATCGAAGCGGGCAAGCCCCCAGACGTCGGTCGGGAAATGTGCCGGCACCCAGTCGAGGATGACGCCGATGCCCGCCTGATGGCAGCGATCGACGAAATAGGCAAAATCTTCCGGCGTGCCGTAGCGGCCGGTCGGCGCGAAGAGACCGAGCGGCTGATAACCCCAGGAGCCGCCAAAGGGATGTTCCATGATCGGCAGGAGCTCGATATGGGTGAAGCCGAGGCTTTCGGCATAGGGAACGAGCCGCTGGCTGAGCTCCACCCAGTCGAGCACCCGGTTACCCTCGTCGGTGATCCGCACCCACGAACCGGGATGCACTTCATAGACCGAGATGGCACCGTCGCCGATGAGGTCGGCGCGGCGGGCGCGCATCCATTCCTCGTCGGTCCAGCGGAAGGGTTTTGAGGAGGCGACGATCGAAGCGGTCGAAGGTGCGGCCTCGCTGGCGCGAGCGACGGGGTCTGCCTTCTGCGGCAGCAGATTGCCATGGGCGTCGATGATTTCGAACTTGTAGCGTTCGCCATGGGTGAGCCGGGGAACGAAAAGCTCCCAGATGCCGGCCTGAGGACGGAGCCGCATGGGGTGGCGGCGGCCGTCCCACGAATTGAAATCGCCGACGGCCGAGACGCGCCGGGCATTGGGCGCCCAGACCGCGAACCGTACACCCTCGACGCCGTCGACCTCCATCGGGATCGCTCCGAGCGTTCGTCCAAGCTCGTAATGGGTGCCCTGAGCGATGAGATGCAGGTCGAGATCGCCGAGCAGCGGAGCGAAGGAATAAGGGTCTTCCGTTTCCTGCACCGCGTCCGGCCATCGAATGCGGAAAAGATAGGGCGTAGTGCTGCCGGTCACGCCAGCGAACAATCCGCCCTCATGGATGGTTTCCAGTTCGGCCAGCACCTTGCTCGTATCTGCCTCCACGACCTGCACCGAAAGGGCCCCCGGCAGAAAGGCTCTCACGATGGTAAGGTCGCCGTACTGGTGGCGTCCGAGGATCGAGAAAGGATCGCCGTGCTGCCCTTCCACAAGGGCCTGCAAGCCCTCACGGACGGTACCGATCATCAGGTCGGAGCGCTCATATCTCATCGGGCGTTCTCCAGAAGTCTCGAGGCGATCGCCGAGAAGCCGGCAATTGGAAGCGGCAGCCAGTGCGGCCGACTGCGGACTTCATAGGCGATCTCGTAGGCCGCCTTTTCAAGGAGGAAGAGGTCGAGGATGCGGTCGCGGACCTCGTTGGATATCTTCAACGCGTCCGAACTTTCCGTGGCGTCGAAATAGGCCTGCAGAAAGGCGGGCTCGGCCATTTTGGTGAAACGGGCAACGAGCGCGTTGTGGCGGACATCATCCACTTCGCTCACAACCTCCCGATCGAGATCGGCAGAGGCCGCGAGATAACTGAGCGACCGCAGAAGCCCGGCGACGTCACGCAACGGATTGGCTTTGGCGCGGCGGTCGGAGAGATCGCGGGTCGGTTCGCCTTCGAAGTCGATGATATAGGCGTCGCCTTCCGCCACCAGAATCTGCCCGAGATGGAAATCGCCGTGATTGCGTGTCAGCAGCGTGCCGTCGATGGCTCCTGCAAGATGTTCTCCGAGCCGCAGAAGATCATTGCGGCGCTCCAGCAGCGACTTTGCCTCGGCGGCCAGGTCCGACTCCAGCGCTTCGATACTATCGGCAAGGATCGACAAGCTTTCGGAAATCCGTGTGGTCACCGCCTCGCGCGATTTGTCCGCATCAGCGGCGGTCGCCCAGACCGGCTTGAAATCCTCGTTGTCTGTTGGTTGCGCCAGTGCTACATGCAGTTCACCCAGCCGCCGGCCGATTTTGGCGACGAAGTCGGCGAGCGGCTTGAAATATTCGTCCGCCATGTCGCCGTCGATGCCGGTCACCATCACCTCATCGATCGAGCGGCGCAGGTTGCTGAGCATCCAGTTCCAGGCATCCCCCTGATTGCGGATGGCGCTCTGCACGATGATCAGCGTATATCGATTACCGTCCGGCGCGATGCGGGCCACCTCGCCGAGCAGCTGTGCCGTGTTCTTGTATCCGACATTGGTAAGGTAACGGGTCATCTCCACTTCAGGATGGATGCCCGGGAAGATGTGGCGGATGAGTTTTATCATCGCCATATCGCCAAGGATCAGGGAACTGTTGGATTGCTCAGCGGAGAGCCAGCGCACTTGCATGTCGTCGGCGACGCTCATGCAGTCGAGCTGGTCGGCACCTAAAAACTCCAGCGTTCCGGCACGTCCGGAGATCACCGACCGTTCACAGAGCCCGCGGATGACGCCGCGTGCCAGGCTCTCCATCGCGAAGCCGTCGGTCAGGAAGCCGACGCGGCGGCCCTGGCGGAGGCGGGCGAGAGCCAGCTGATGGGCGAGCGCCGTTGGCTGGCTGTCGTCCCAGGAGACGGCAAGCGGCAGCAGGTAGGTATCCTTGCGTCCGCTTAAGTCCGCCTCGAGTTCGCCAAGTAGGAGGTTGCTGGCGAAGGGAATCGGCGTTGCCGCAACGAGCGAGGCGCCCCGTAGCGTTTCACCCTTGGCGCCGAACCAGCGGCGCTTGCCGAGATAAGGTGGCAGCACCTCATTCGAAAGCGTATTCGAAAGGCGCGGCTCGTCGATCAATTCCTGCAGGTCGCGTCGCACGACCATCGTCACCATGTCCTGCATCTGCTCCGGCGGCTCGGTGCGCCAGACCGGACCATCCGCTTCCGCCGCGAGCTGGAACCAGAAGAAACCATAGGGCGGCAATGTCAGGAGATAGGTGAGCTGCCCGATAGGGGGAAAGGGCGACATGCCGGAAAGCTCGATCGGCACACGGCCGGCAAATTGCGCGAGGTCGAGTTCCACGGCCTGCGGCAGGCGTGAGAGATTGGCGACACAGAGGATCGTCTCGTCATCGTATTCGCGCAGATAGGCGAGGATTTTCCTGTTTCCGGGCGCCAGGAATTTCAGCGAACCACGGCCGAAGGCAGGGTGCTTGTTGCGCAGCGCCAGCATCCGCCGCGTCCAGTTGAGCAGCGAATGGGCGTCGGCACTCTGGGCCTCGACGTTCAGGGCTTCGTAGCCATAGAGCGGGTCCATGATCGGTGGCAGCACGAGCTTCGCCGGGTCGGCCTTGGAAAAGCCGCCATTGCGGTCCGGCGACCATTGCATCGGGGTCCTGACACCGTCGCGGTCGCCGAGATAGATGTTGTCGCCCATGCCGATCTCGTCCCCGTAATAGAGGACTGGTGTGCCGGGCATGGAAAGAAGCAGCCCGTTCATGAGCTCCACGCGCCTGCGGTCGCGTTCCATCAGCGGTGATAGGCGGCGACGGATGCCGAGATTGATACGCGCACGGCGGTCAGCGGCATAGATGTTCCAGAGATAGTCGCGTTCCTCGTCGGTCACCATTTCGAGCGTCAGCTCGTCATGGTTTCTGAGGAAGATCGCCCACTGGCAATTCTCCGGAATTTCCGGCGTCTGCCGCATGATGTCGGTGATCGGGAAGCGGTCTTCCTTGGCGATCGCCATGTACATGCGCGGCATCAGCGGGAAGTGGAAGGCCATGTGGCATTCGTCGCCATTGCCGAAATATTCGCTTGTATCCTCCGGCCATTGGTTCGCTTCGGCGAGCAGCATTCTGCCCGGATGGGTGGAATCGAGCGCGGCGCGGATCTTCTTCAGGACGTCGTGCGTCTCCGGCAGGTTCTCGTTGATCGTTCCTTCGCGCTCGACGAGGTAGGGGATCGCATCGAGCCGGAAGCCATCTATGCCGGTCTCCAGCCAGAAGCGCATGATGCCGAGCAGTTCTTCGAGCACCAGCGGATTGTCGAAGTTGAGGTCCGGCTGGTGCGAATAGAAACGGTGCCAGTAATAGGCCCCCGCGACCGGATCCCAGGTCCAGTTGGATTTCTCGGTGTCGAGGAAGATGATCCGCGTCTCCGGAAATTTGTGATCCGCGTCCGACCATACGTAGAAATCCCGTTCCGGCGACCCGGGCAGGGCATGCCGGGCCCTCTGGAACCAGGGATGCTGATCGGAAGTGTGGTTGATGACGAGTTCGATGATGACCCTGATACCCCGCTCGTGGGCTGCATCGACGAAGGCCTTGAACTCGTCCAGGGTGCCGTAATCCGGGCTGACATTCGCGTAGTCGGCAATGTCGTAGCCGTCGTCGCGGCGGGGGGAAGGAAAGAAAGGCAAAAGCCAGATCGCGTTGGCGCCGAGCGAGGCGATGTGGTCGAGCTTCTCGTGCAGGCCCTTGAAGTCGCCGATGCCGTCGCCGTTGGCGTCATAGAAGGACTTGATGTGGAGCTGGTAGATGATTGCGTCCTTGTACCACAGCGGGTCCGTCTCGTGGGGCTGGGCCTGGTTCTGGCCGCGAGTGGTCGTCATGTCCATTTTGCTTTCCTCCCTTATCTCACGCGCCAGATCGCAAAGGGCAGTCCTGCATGAGGATCGAGCCTGATCCTCTGCATCTTGCCGGCTAAGGTGAACCTGTGCCCGGTGATCAGGTCTTCGAGATCAAGCGCGGCGTGGTCGGGGAGGTTCCATGACCAGAGCGGAATTTCGACATCCGCTTCGTGGGCATTGTAGGGATCGAGGTTCACCGCGATCAGCAGGACGTTCTCCCGTCCCGCGCTCGCCCTCTCGTAGAACATGATGTTGTCGTTCCAGGCGGTGAGACGCTGGATGCCGAGATGCGAATGCAGCGCCGGGTTCTCGCGGCGGATGCGGTTGAGCATGGTGATCTCGGACTTGATGTTGCCCGGCCGGTCATGGTCCCAGGCGCGAATCTCGTATTTTTCCGAATCCGCATATTCCTTGCGCTTGGCATCCGGCCTGCCTTCGCAGAGTTCGAAGCCGTTGTAGACGCCCCAGAGGCCGGAAAGCGTTGCGGCGAGCGCGGCGCGGATAAGAAAGGCCGGGCGCGGCGCGTTCTGCAGGAAATCCGGGTTGATGTCGTGCGTGTTGACGAAGAAATGCGGCCGGAAGAAATCCTTCGGCTCTTCGGTGGTGATCTCGCGCATATACTCTTCGAGTTCCCACTTGGCGTTGCGCCAGGTGAAATAAGTATAGGACTGCGAGAAACCGATCTTGGCGAGCCGGTACATGACCTTCGGCTTGGTGAAGGCCTCCGACAGGAAGACCACGTCGGGGTGTCGCGAGCGGATATCGGCGATCAGCCATTCCCAGAAGGGGAAGGGCTTGGTGTGCGGATTGTCGACGCGGAAGAGTTTGACACCCTGATCCACCCATTTCTGGACAACGTCGCGCAATTCGATCCAGAGCGACGGGACCGCGTCACAGGCATAGAAATCGACATTGACGATGTCCTCGTATTTCTTCGGCGGGTTTTCCGCATAGCGGATCGTGCCGTCCGGCCGCCAGTCGAACCAGCCGGGATGTTCCTTCAGCCAGGGATGATCGGGTGAGCACTGGATCGCGAGGTCGAGAGCGATTTCGAGGCCATGCTCCTTTGCGGCATCGATCAGCCGGCGGAAATCTTCGAATGTTCCGAGCTCGGGGTGGATCGCGTCATGGCCACCCGCCTCGGAGCCGATCGCATAAGGGCTGCCGGGATCTTCCGGTGCTGCCCGCAGGCTGTTGTTCTTGCCCTTGCGGTTCGTCTTGCCGATCGGATGGATCGGCGGGAAATAGAGCACATCGAAGCCCATCTCGCGGATCGCCGGCAGGCGACGGACCACGTCGCCAAACGTGCCGTGCCGGCCCGGATCGCCGCTCTGGGAGCGCGGAAAAATCTGGTACCAGCTTGCGAATGCGGCTGCCGTGCGTTCCGCGTCGACCGGGATGACCTGGGAGCGTACGCAATGCGGCTTGCGGTCGGCTTCCGCCATGAGTTCGGCTGTTTCTGCCGCCAGCAGGATTTCCGTGCGCTGGGTATCCTGCACCTCCGTCAGCTTGTCGAACAGAGCTTGCAGCCGCGTTTTGATCTGGCCGGATGCATGGTCGAGCGCATCGAGCACGAGGTTGATGCCTTCCTGGATTTCCAGGCGAAGATCGAGCCGCGCCTCGTGCTTCTTGATGAACTCGTAGCGGAAGATGGCAAAGGTACTGCGCCAGCCCTCGACCGCGAATTCATGCCGGCCCATGCGTCTCGGCGTGAATTCGGCCTGCCAGCGATCGTTTTCGATAAGCTGCATGCGGACTTCATGCCAGTTCTCATCATCGGCCGCGCGCCAGAGCAGGGCCGCCGAAAGCGGATCGTGCCCATCACTGAAAATGTCGGCCTCGACTTTCACGGTTTCACCGACGACACGCTTGACGACGAAGCGGCCGTCATCGACCGAAGGCGTGATCTTTTCGATCGCAAGGCGCGGCGAAGCGGCAGCTTCCTGGGCGGTAGGCACCGGGACAGCATCGATGACCGGGACGGATGACCGGCCCTCGAAGATGCGCAGTTCGCCGGGCTTCAGCTCGATTTCAGCGGCGAAGACTTCATTTTCGTCGTCCAGTGCCGTCAGCGGCAGAAAAGAGGAGGCGGCTTCGCGAAGTACGTTGAAGGGCGCGCTGGTAACCTTGCGCAGGTCGCGATTAAGCACCACGACGCGGATTTTCTGCGAGGCACGCAAGTCCTCCTGATCCGTCTGCAGCAACGCGACGGCTGGTGTCTGACTGGCGGAGATGAGCCTCAACGGCTGGCGGGCAAAACCGGCGACGGTCTTGTTGGTGCTGGCGTTCAACGCGCGGATGTCGCCCGAAAGATCGAACGCGCCTTGATCCTGCAGTCCGCGCAGGCCTAACCCGTCACCGTGCAAAGGGTCGAGCGGAACGGCCGCACCATATTCGAACCCCATCGGGATCATCAGTCCGCTTGCAAAGGTCGAAGCGAGCTTCAGTGCCCGGATCGCCTTGCGCTGCAGCACCTCGCAGCTGTCCGTGCCATGGGCCATGCGTTTGCCGAATGGCGCTTCCGGGAAGGTGATCTGGTAGCCGATCTGCCGCTGAATCTGGTATTCATCCATGATCCAGCGTTCTTCGAGATTCCACCAGGCGAAGGACGAGAAGCTGCCATCGAAGCCGGCGCCCTTGAGGGCCTTCCGATCCTCGAAGGCACTGCCAGGCGTCCAGGCAAGGAAGCTTGTTTCCGGTGCTGCTCTGCGGGTCGAAACGATGAGGTTATACCACGCCTCCGGCGCAATGCGGCCGATCCCCAGGCAGCGGAAGCCGGCGATGCCAAGGCCGGCGAGCCACGCCATGCGGTTGCGCCAATCCTCGACATGCCGGGCTTCGCTCAGGAAATCGATGCGGCGGCTCAGGCTTTCCTGCGGCGCCACGCGGGGGTCTGCGGCGATCGAGCCGGTGTGTTCGTCATCAGCCACTCGATCGATGATGAGATCGAGCATCAGCCTGAGATCCTGCGCCCGGGCCGCTTCGATCAGCGCTTTGAACCCATCCTCGACGGAGGTACCCAATTCCAGCTCCGGGTCGAGCCGGTCGAAGTTTCTCGTCACGAAGACGCTGGCATTGCGGCCGCGTGCGAAAAGGGGAGCGGTCAGCACGGTGTCGAAGCCGAGGTCTTTGGCATGCGCAAAGACTTCACGCCAGGCGCCCAGGCCTTTCAGTATCAACGGATGAACGTAATAAATCTGCGGTGGCAGTTGCGAGAGCGAGGTCCGTGAGGCGAATTGGGGGCGCGTGTTCATCGGTTGTGCCTTGCCGTAGAGTTTTGCGTGTAACTCCAAGGCAGGGAGGCTTGTTCCGGCGAAATCGGTACTGAATTTCACTTCCCGCCGGAAAACGGCAGGATGGACTACGATCACAGGTTGTTCAGAATCGGGACTAGCTGGGGCAGTGCCGACAGAAGGGGCGACTAACCTCTAAAAAAGCAACAAAGAAAAAGGGCCGAAGATTTACCTTCGACCCTTTTCCGCCTCCGTCCCCACGAAGCTTTACTTATTGTTTCTCGATCTTTCCGATCTTCGCCCACTCTTCCCAGCGCTTCACGTCCATGGTCGCATAGTCGAGAGTGGCCTGCGGACTGTCGAGCGTCATCGGTTCACCACCATTGGTGCCGACGAACTTGCGGGCATCGTCGCTGGTGGTGACCTCGGTCATGACCTTGTGCATCTTTTCGAGGATTGGTTTGGGCGTGCCTTTGGGTGCGGCCAGGACCCACCAGATACGCACGTCCACATTCGGCACGCCTTCTTCCTCGAAAGTCGGGATATCCGGGACCGATGAAATACGCTTTGCCGTGCTGACGGCAAGGATGCGCAACGTGCCGTCACGCGAGCGGGCCAGCCCGAAGACCGGATCACCGACCATGTAGTCGATCGCCCCGCTTGAGAAATCGTTCAGCGTATCTGCGCTGGTCTTGTAGCGCACCTGCAGGGTATCGAGGCCGCCGGCATTGGCCTTGTACATCTCGGCAAGAATGGTCGCCGGAAAGTTCGGCGTGGCATAGGATGCCTTGTCGCCCTTTTCCTTCATCGCCTTGGTCAGGTCGGAAATATGCATATAGGGGGACTTGGCGTTCACCAGCATCATGAATGCCTGGCTGAAGACCGGGGCGACGTAGTCGAAATCCTTGAGCGGATCGTAGGGCGGATTCTGGAAGACGTGCGGAGCAGCGGTGAACTGGTCGGCGCTGCCGATCAGCATCGTATAACCGTCCGGTTTCGCGTTCTTCAGCGCGACCACCGAAAGGCTCCCGAGACCGCCCGGCTTGTTCTCGACGATGACGGTCTGCTTGAGCGCCTCTTCGAGCTTCTTTGCGAAAAAGCGGGCATAGACGTCCGCACCGCTGCCGGCGGGGAAGCCTGCAATCAGCGTGATCTGCCTGTTGGGATAATTGTCCTCGGCTGCGCGCGCGCCACCCGCTGACAGGCATGCGGTAATCATCAGCGCCAGGGCGCTTGCGAGAAAGCGGTTCACTGCACTCTCCTCCTAGAGTCAGTCCGGCACATCAGGGGCGAGGCCGGAAAGTATGACGCGAGACAGTCTCCTCCCGTTCGCGCTCCGGTATAAGGTAGCCATATATTTTGAGGAGCGTCAAACAATCTCCCTGCGGGAAAATGCGCTCCGGCTTAAATCTAATGGCCTGAGCGGGTCCGCTTATGATGTCGTGTTCCGATGCTCGTTTTTTGGCCTATCGGCGTGCCCAGAACCGCTTCAGCGCACCGTTCTCACCTTCCACCGGATCTGTGGCGGGAATCGGAGATGTGCGATTTTTTGCAGCTGGGCCTCGCTTGCCGGGCCGGTCTGGATATCCGGATGCTGGCCGGGCGGATAGGCGCCGACCACCAGGAAATCGCGGCTCGCATCGATCCGCTTGTGGCCGGTTCCCGCCGGCAGCACGAGGCAATCGCCGGCGTTGACGCTGAGTTCCACGCCATCCGGCCCGCCGATCAGAAGCCGCGCCCGGCCGGCGGCGATGCCTAGCACTTCGTGGGCGCCGGTATGGTAATGCTGGTAATCGAAAACGCCATTGCGCCAGGTTCCCTGCCAGCCATTCTTGCTGAAACACGTCTCGAACTTGGGAGCCATCTCGCCTTCCGCCGGGATCGCGTTGCGATAGATGAGCACCGGCAGGCCCGGATGGTTCGGCACCTGGCCGCTGGGTTCAAGGAAGATGGTGTCGACGGTCATGGCAGCGGCGGGTGCGGCAGGATCAAGGCTCGGCGGCACGGTTTTAATGCTTCGGGTCATGGCCGAAATCCTTGCGCAACTCATCCTTGGCTTTTTCCAGCGTTGCGCGCCGTGATTTGGAAAGCTGGCCACCGGCGCGATTGATATAGAAAGTCAGCATCGACATGGCCGAACGGAAGGGATTCGACTTGCGCCTCTCGCTGGTTTTGGCCGAATGTTTCAGCGAATCTGCAATCTTCTTGGGGCTGCGCGATTTGAACACGCCCTCCTGAAGGTCCATGGCATCACTGTGTTCAGTCACATCCTGCGACCATTTCTTTTTCTTCTTGGGCATCAACGCCTCCCGCGAAAGGTTGGAATGCTCCCCAAACCTGTCCCGCGGGCCAAGGTTCCCGGTGCTTTATCGCAAGGCTGCCGTCGTGTTCCGCACCACGAGATGGGTTTCCAGTACATAGCGCACATCACGGATGGCGCGTGATTGCAGCATGTCGAGCAGCAGCGAGACGGCAACGCGGCCTGCTTCCATCGAACGGTTGGAAACGGAAGTGAGGGCCGGATAGGTGACGGCTCCGAGCACGTCGTCGCAGCCGATCAGGCTGAAATCGCCGGGCACGCTCACATGTTTTTCGGCAAGGCCGGCAAGCACGCCCTGTGCCGTCAGGTCGTCAAAGGCGATCGCCGCCGTTGCCCCGGTTGCAAGGATCGCACCGACGGCGTTGCGTCCGGAATTGTAGCTCGGCAGCACGGCCGGCACTGTCTCGGCTTCGATACCCAGGCTGGATGCGGCCGCCCGCACGGCGGAACGCCGCTGCTTGTTCGACCAGGAGGTCGAGGGACCGCTGACATAGACGATCTTGCGATGCCCGAGCTTGGCCAGATGCTCCACTGCCTCGTGCACGCCGGAACCGCTGTCGATCAGCACGCGTGGAATGCCATCGAGGTCGCGGTTTATCAGTACGAGCGGCAATTTCCCGGCATGGGCGCGGATGCGCTCGTCGGAAAGACGCGAGGAGGCGAGCACGAGCCCCTCCACCTGGCCCGCGAACCGGCCGACCAGCTTGTCCTCCTGCTTGGGGTTTTCCTCCGTATTGCCGAGGAAGATGCAGAAGTCGGAGCGGTCGGCTTCCAGCTGGGCAGCCCGGATCATCGGCGGGAAGAAAGGGTTGGCGATATCCGGCACGATCAGCCCGACATTTCCGTGGCGGCCGGTGCTGAGCGCCCGTGCCGTATGGTTCGGCACGTAGCCGAGCGCTTCCGCCGCCTTCATGATCCGCTCGACCGTTTCGGGCGAGAGCATGTCCGGCCGCGTGAAGGCGCGCGAGACGCTGGAACGCGCCACGCCGGCCGCCTCCGCGACTTGGCTGATGGTGACGCCCTTGGCTCGCTTGATCATGGATTCTGGAAACTCGCCCGTTTTGAACCCGACTACCACGAATCCTGAAGCTCCATCAATTCAAGCCCGAAGACTGCCATTCATCCACTTGACATGCAACCGGTTGCATGAAAATCTTTCATCAACAAGAAAAAGGGACTGTACCGGATGCGGAAGCGCATCTCCCGGTCGCTTGAGATGAGGATATGGAGACCGCATTGAACCTTGCCACCGTCCTTCGCCCTTCGCCGAGAACGCGGCAGACCTTCGATCGGCTTGTCGTCGAGAGCTTTGCAACACGGGCCGAGATGGGGATTGCTGCGGCAGCGGATATTGCGGCTGCTTTGACCGAGCGTCTTGCCCGTCAATCCGGTGTGAGGATGGTGTTTGCGGCCGCCCCCAGCCAGGCGGATATGCTGGAGGCGCTCTGCGCCAAGCCGGGCATCGATTGGAGTCGCGTCACAGCTTTCCACATGGATGAATACATCGGGCTCTCACCGTCTTCGCCCGCCCGTTTTGCCAACTGGCTGGACGCGCACGTCTTCGGCAAGCTGCCCTTCGCAGCCGTTCATCGCATCACGCCGGAGCCGGATGCCGCGACCGAGGTCCGCCGCTATGCCGACCTGTTGAACGAGGCGCCGATCGATTTCGTCTGCCTCGGCATCGGCGTCAACGGCCACATCGCCTTCAACGACCCGCCGGTTGCGGATTTCGCCGATCCGCTGGACGTCAAGATCGTCGAGCTGGACGATGTCTGCCGCCAGCAGCAGGTCGATGACGAGTGTTTTCCCGATCTCGCCTCCGTGCCTCACGAGGCGATCACCTTGACGGTGCCGCGCCTGCTCAGAGCCGACCGGCTGTTCTGCGTCGTGCCGGGCGCCGTCAAGCGCGATGCCGTTTCGAAGACGCTTTACGGTCCGCTGACCACCGAATGCCCGGCGAGCGTCCTGCGCTACCACGCCGCATGCACCCTCTATGTCGACAAGGACTCCGACCCCGATGCCTGACAAGACCGTCATCGATGCGGATCAGCTCTGCGAAGGTTATTTCGCCTCGACCCAAGCCTTGATGCGCCGGGTGCTGGAGGAGGAAAAGACTCCGCTCGATCAGGCGGCTTCGAAGCTCGCGGATCAGATCGCCGCCGACCGTCTGGTGCATATCTATGGCCCTGGCGGCCATTCCAACCTTGCCTCGCAGGAGGTTTTCTTCCGCGCCGGCGGACTGATGCATATCAGTGCCATACTGGACGAAGGCACCTTGCTTTCGAACGGGGCATTGCGTTCCATGGCGATCGAACGCACGCCCGGTTACGGCAAGGTGGTGATCGCCAACCAGCGGCTCGGCGAAAACGACCTGCTGATCCTGGTGAATGCTTACGGGATCAATGCGGCGCTGATCGATGCGGCGCTGGAGGCGCGTCGGCGCGGCACATTCCTGATCGGCATCAGCTCCCGTGAGCATGCCTCGAACACGTCGCCGGATCATCCGGCGCGGCATCCGACCAGGCAGAATCTGCACGACATCGTCGACATTGCCGTTGACTGCAAGGTACCGATTGGCGACGCGGTGGTCGCCGTGCCGGGCATGAGCGAGAACATCGCGGCGATCTCCACGTTCGCCAATGCTTTCACGCTCAATTGCCTGGTGATCCGCACGGTCGCCAAGCTTGTCGAGCGCGGCATCGAACCGCCGGTCTGGCGTAGCGGCAACGCGCCGGGCGGCGACGAGGCGAATGCCCGTTTCATCGGCAAATTCCAGGGGCGGGTGAGGGCGCTCTGACCATGATCGTCGACGGTATCGATCCCCGCACCGGCAAAGGTATCGCGATCGAGATCGCGGACGGCAGGATTTCCGCCATCCGCCCGGCAGAAAACACCAGCTCGCATTTTCTCTCGGCGGGTCTCGTCGACCTGCAGGTCAACGGTTTTCGCGGCTTCGACCTGAACAACGGCGAGGTGACGCCGAAAATCGTTCTCTCACTTTGCGAAGAGCTTCTAGGCGTCGGCGTGACCACATGGCTGCCGACCATCATTACCGCCTCGGAGGAAGCGATCCTCCAGGCGTTGGAAGCCATCGCGAAAATCCGTGCCGGCCATCGGTTGATCGCTGAAATGGTGCCGGGCGTCCATGTCGAAGGCCCGTCGATCTCAGACAAGGACGGCCCGCGCGGCGCGCATCCGCTGGAGCATGTCCGTCCGCCTTCGATTGCGGAATTCGATCGCTGGCAACAGGCCTGCGGCAATCTCGTATCCATGGTGACGATCGCGCCGGAACACGATGGCAGTAGCGACTATATCCGCGCTCTTGCGACGCACGGTGTTCATGTCGCGCTCGGCCATACGGCCGCGACACCGGAGCAAATCCATGCGGCGGCGGAAGCAGGTGCGGTGCTCTCCACCCATCTCGGCAACGGGGCGGCGGCCATGCTGCCGCGCCATCCGAATTTCATCTGGGCGCAGCTTGCCGACGATCGGCTGACGGCGAGCTTCATCGCCGACGGCTGGCACCTGCCGGCTGATACGTTCAAGGCCATGCTGCGCGCCAAAGGCATCGATCGGGCGATCCTTGTGTCCGACATGGTGGCGCTCGCCGGCATGCCGCCCGGCGTTTATGACCAGCCCGTCGGCGGCCGCGTCGAGGTTTCGCCGGAAGGCCGCATCAGTGTTGCCGGCACGCCCTATCTCGCCGGCGCCAGCCTGCCGCTTTCCGCCAATGTGGCGATCGCCGCCGACATGGCGGGCATTCCGCTGGCGGATGCCTTGGTTCTGGCGACCCAAAATCCCGGACGTTTCGTCGGCGGGCGCGGAAGGCTGGAGGTCGGTGCCCGTGCCGATCTCATCCGCTTCGACTGGTCGGAAGGCGAACGTGAGTTGAAGGTTCGCGAGGCCTGGGTTCATGGCGAGAAGGCGTTTTGCGGATGATCCGAGCCGGTGCCGCCAGCGTCGATATCACGCCGCCGCCAGGTCTTGCCATGTCCGGCTTTGCCGCCCGAAGCCTGCCGGCGAAAGGTGCGCATGACGCGCTGACGGCGCGGGCCGTGGTGATCGGGGAAACGGCGGTGGTCGTGGCCGATGTCATCGGCATCGACGCGGCCATGAGCGCCCGGATCAGAAAGCGCTGCGTGTTGCCGGCGGAAAATGTCGTGGTCGCCGCGCTCCATAATCACGGTGGTCCGGTTTCCATGGCCGGCCGGCTCAGCATTGCCGCCGACCCCGCTTACCTGGAGCGGCTGGAAGATGCCTGTATCGCGGCCGTCGACAAGGCCGCCGCGGCGCGTCAGCATGCGACGATGACGATAGGGCGGGGAAGTGATCCGGGGATTGCCCGCAATCGCCGCCATCCCGGCGGGCCGGTGGACGCCCCCCTGCCGCTGCTGCGTATTCGCGACAAGAACGGTGCCATGATCGCGGTCGTAACGGCCTATGCCTGTCACCCGGTCGTGCTCGCCGCCGACAACCTGCTCTGGACGGCAGACTATCCGCATTTCGTGCGGCAGGCGCTGGAAGAAGCCTATCCCGGTGCGGTCGCGTTGTTCATGACCGGCTGCGTCGGAGATACCAATACCGGCCATTCGGCGCATGCCTCGATCACGCTCTCGGCCAATCCGGACCGGACTTTCGAAGCCGCAGAACGCATTGGCCGCAAGGTCGCCGACGCGGCCCTGGCAGCCTCCGAGCAAACGATTTCCGGCACCGTTGCAGCGCGAAACGGCACCGTCACCCTCGGCTTTCGGCGACGCGAGACGGAAGTGCCCGAAATTCTCGAAAAACGCTGGCGGGAAGAAGCACTGACGGCCGAGCCTGCCCGTAGAAGCCTGCTTGGATATTGGGCTGAATGGGCTCGCGCTGTCGCGTCTGGTGAGCCCGAACCGCTTTCCGCCCGCGTTACCGTGCTCGACTGGGGCGGCGTGCCGGTCGTGGCGCTGCCCGGCGAGATATTTGCCGAAACCGCGCTTGCGATCCGCGCAGCAATCGGTCCCGAAAAACCGGCCTTCGTTGTCGGTTTTGCCGACGATAATCCGGGCTACATCCCGCCTTCAAGTGAATTCCTGCACGGCGGTTATGAGGTGGATGAGGCGCACCGCTATTACGGTTTGGCGGCAACGTTCGCGCCGGGCTCCGCCGAGACGTTGGCCGCCTGCGCCATCGAGCTTGCTGCCGGCAATTGAGGAGAGTGAACACATGATTTCCACTGACACGAACAGCCATCCGATGCTTGACACGCAACCGGTTGCATGAGAGTTTTTTTGTCAACAACAAGAGGGAACAGGGACATGAAAAACGCATCAGTAAAGAACAGGATTTCCACCCGCGCGCTGCTCCTGAACGCGGTATTCGGCGCCGCTCTGCTGTCCGGCGTTTCTTCCGCTTCGGCCGAGACGCTGACGGTCTGGAGCGGTTATCCGGAAATGGCGCCATTCTACGAGCATGTCGCGCAGGGTCTGAAGGCTGCCCATCCGGACCTTGAGGTGAAGGTCGAGGCGATCGCTCTTCGCGAACATGAAAAGCGCGTGGCGCTCGGCCTTACGGGCGGGCAGGAAGGTGTCACCGTCATCGAGCTTTCCGGCTCGACCGCGACCCGCTACCTTGAGAACGATCTTCTTCCGGAAGCGCCGGACGATATCGCGACTTTCGTGAAGGACCCGAAGAACTTCGACAAGTTCTTCAGCGACACGGCAAGCTACGACGATACGGTTTATGGCGTGCCGCTCTTCCGCGGCCAGGGTGCACTCTTCTACAATACCGACATGTTCAAGGCTGCAGGCCTCACCGAACCGCCGAAGACGATGGAAGATTATTCCAAATATGCCGAGAAGCTGACCCAGCGCGACGCTTCCGGCAGAACGACCGTTTCCGGCTGGAGCCTGCGTCTTTCCGGCGGCGGTCAGGGCATTGCGGAAAAATTCTGGATCAACATGCATCAGTTCGGTGGCTCGATCCTGGTTCCGGCCGGTGATGGCAAGTGGAAGACCAATTTCGCCAACGAGGCCGGCCGCAAGGCGCTGAAGCAGTATCTCGAGAACATCTTTACGCTGAAGACCGTGACGCCGGAAATGCCGGCTGACGCCGATGCCTTCGAGCGCGGCCAGACGGCCATGTTCATCCGCGAATCCTGGGTGATCGGCGATATCGCCAAGAAGGCACCGGATCTGAAATACGCAACCGCGCCGCTGCCGAAGGGCTCGATCGCCCTGCCGACCAACCTCTACGTGGCCGGTGACGATGCGGACATAGGCTGGGAATTCGCCAAGGCGACCAATTCGCCGGAAAACCTCGTCTGGCTGCTTGAGAATGTGGGCTGGCTGCCCAACCGCTCGGGCGTCGATTATTCGAGCGTGACCACCAAGCAGCCGGCTTTCGCGGCCTTCGTCGATTATCCGCAGGGGTATGAGTTCTTCACGCTGCCGTCGATCGGCCCGATCGAGGAAATCCTGACCCGCGTAGCGGCGCAGCTTGTCGTCGCCTTCGGAGATGCCTCTATGGCCGGTGACGACGCCAAGATCGACGCCTTCCTGAAGAAGGCAAGCGATGAGGTCGACACGATCCTCGATCGCGAAGGCCTGTTGGCGAAATAATCGCTTACCTGCCACTCGCCAATTGCATCCGCCCGGGGCATCATCGTCCCGGGCGCTCTTCGGGGATGACCATATGCTGAAGCGCAAAAGATTCATTTTTGCGATCCTCGCGATCCTGCCGACGCTGGCGATCTTCGCCTACGTGCGGCTCTATCCGATCGCCGACACGCTAAGGCTCAGCCTTTTCAAATGGGACATCCTCTCGAAGCGGAAGCCGTTCATCGGCCTCGCGAATTTTCGCGAACTGATGGGCGACCACCTGTTTCTCGACGCGCTTGTCAACACGACGATCATCGCTTTTGGCGTGCTGTTGCTGACGATCCCGATGGCGCTCGTCATCGCCGCGCTGATCTTCCATCGCACGCGATCGCGAATGGCGGGGTTCTATGAGACCGCCGTCTTCATTCCCCATGTCGTCTCACTGGTGCCCGCCGCGATGGCTTGGAAGTGGATCTTCGACGCGCGGCTCGGTCCGCTCAACGCCCTTTTGACCTTTTTCGGCATCCCGGCGCAGAACTGGCTGTTCGACCCGGTTCTTTCAGTCATCTGCATCATCGTGCTTTGCTCCTGGCAGGCGCTGGGCTATGCGGTGCTGATCTATATCGTCGGCTTCAAGAACCTGCCGGTTTCTCTCTACGAAGCGGCAAAGCTCGACGGCGCCTCCGGCCCACAGAGCTTCTGGCATCTTTCGATCCCGATGCTGAAACCGATCACGCTCTATGTCTCGGTCGTGACGCTGGTATCCGGCTTCAACGTCTATGCCCAGGCTTTCGTGCTGGCATCCGACGCGCAAGGCGCGCCTGGAAGACAGGTTCGCGTGCTGGTACTCGACATGCTGGAAAACAGTTTCCGCAACTACCGCGTCGGCTATGCTGCATCGGAAGCCGTGGTGCTTCTGGTCATCGTGCTTGTGCTGACGCTGATCCAGTTCTCGATGCTGCGGGAAAGGGGCAAGGCATGACGACCGATATTGCGACCATTCATGTGGAGCCGACGCCGGACGAGCTTGCCGAAGGCCGCCGCCTGCGCCGCAGGAAGCGTCTCACCAATCTCGCGATCGATGCTTTCCTCATCGTCGTCTCGCTGCTGATGCTGTTGCCGCTCGTCTTCCTGGTGGCGAACGCCTTCAAGACGCCGGCCGAAATGCTTGCCTGGCCGCCGACCATCATCCCTCGCGATCCGACCTTGGAGAATTTCTCGGCCGTGCTCGGCGAGACGCCGCTCTTGCGCTGGATCGGCAACAGCCTCGCCTTCGCCATCCTTTCGACGCTTGCCATCGTCGCGACATCGGCGATTGCAGGCTATATCTTCGGAAAATTCCGCTTCGGAACCTTGAACGTCATTTTCGCACTGTTCCTCGCGACGGCGATCGTACCGTTCGAGGTCTACATGATCCCGCTGTATTTCCAGGCAAAAAGCCTCGGCATCCTGAATTCCGTCTGGGGCCTGCTGCTCGGTTATCTGGTGATGAGCTTCGGCATCTTCCTGATCCGCCAGAACGTCATCCATTCGATCCCGGACGAGCTTTTGGAGGCGGCGCGTATCGACGGCGCCGGCGAATTCTGGATTTTTCTGCACATCGTCCTGCCGCTCCTTCGCGGCGCGCTGAGCGCGCTTGCAGTGCTCGCCTTCTTCCAGGCCTGGACTGCCTTTGCCTGGCCGATGATCGTCGCCACGACCCGAACGAGCTACACGATCGAAGTGGGGCTGGCGCTCTTCCAGACCGGTTTCACGGTTGATCTCGGCCGCTTGAGCGCCGCTTCGGCGACGGTACTTATTCCTTCGATCCTGCTTTTCGTCATCCTGCGCCGCAACTTCGTGCAGGGTGTCGCAAGCACCGGTTTGAAGGAGTGATGCGATGGATTTCTTCGAAGAAGCGCGTACCGTCTATGCTGCGGCCAATGCCGGCACGCTCTATTGGATGTTGCAGCGGCCGATGCTCGGCGGGTTCCTGAATACCAAGCAGAACAGCCTGACGCTGAAGGATTATGGTCCCGAAGACGGCATCCGCGGCCAGGATTATACCTACGGCTGGATTCAGGGGCGCGGGCTTGAAGCCTTGGTCGGCCACGCCGAGTTCTTTGAGCACGAACTGCCACCGCTCGCCGAGAAGCTGGATACGGCTGGCCGGCACCTCTACGACCTGCTCGCCGCCCTGCAGAAGCCGGACGGCCATGCCTATTTCTGCTACGGCCGGGACATGGTGCCGGTCTATGCGGATGCCGCCGGCACCGTCCGGCCCCAGGAAAGGCCGGCGCTGATCTACACCTATTCGGATGCCTTCGTGGCCAAGGGTCTGGTCGCCGCCGCAAGCCGTTACGGCCTGGCCGGCCTGGCCGACCATCTCGCCTATTTCGACGGGGTCATCGCCTCGATCGAGCACGGCCGTTTCCAGATGGACGAGCGCCGGCCGTTGTCGCTCGACAGTCTCGCCATGCAGGCGAATGATTTCGGCCCGCGCATGATCCTGCTCGGCGCCGCCGGCATGCTGAAACGCTTCGGCCATACGGCGCATCTCGCATATGCCGACCGCTTCATTGCCCATGTCATCGACCTCCATCTCGATGCCGGAACCGGGCTGCTCCGCAACGTGCCGGGCGAGGACGCCTGCAATGTCGGCCACGGCATCGAATTCGTGGGCTTCGCGCTCGACTACCTTGACGACAATTGCGATCCGGCGCTGATCGAAACGCTGGAACGCGTTCTTGTCTCTTCGTTCCGCAAGGGCTTTGTCGGGCCGGGCATCGCGCTGACCGTCTCGATTGCGACCGGCAAGCCGCAGAGCCCCTATTGCCCCTGGTGGTCGCTGCCGGAGACGATCCGCGCCGCCGCGCTTTGCCACGAGCGCACCCGCAGCGCCGAGAGTCTGGAGATATGGAAAGCGGCGCATGCAGCTTTCTTCGAACGTTATTGGCGCGGTACGCCGCCGATCGCCTACCAGACCATGACGAAAGACGGACCGGCCGATTTCGTCCCCGCCACGCCCGACCTCGATCCCGGTTATCACACCGGCCTCAGCCTGCTCGCAGCCCTCCGCGCCGCCGACCGGCTCAGCCCCCAGACACACGCAATTTCAGGATAAATTCATGGCTTCCGTTGAAATCCAGAATGTCCGCAAGGCCTATGGCGATTTCGAAACCATCAAGGGCGTCTCCGTCGACGTGCCGGATGGTGCCTTCGTCGTGCTCGTCGGCCCTTCCGGCTGCGGCAAATCCACGCTTCTGCGCATGATCGCAGGCCTGGAGGAAATCACCGGCGGCACGATCCGCATCGGCGGCCGCGTCATCAACGATGTCGAGCCGAAGAACCGTGATATTGCCATGGTCTTCCAGAACTATGCGCTCTATCCGCATATGACGATCGCCGAAAACATGGGCTTCTCGCTGCGGCTGGCGAAGAAACCGAAGGAGGAGATCGCCTCCCGCGTGACGGATGCCGCGCGCATCCTCGGCCTCACCGATTACCTGCAGCGTTATCCGAAACAGCTTTCCGGCGGTCAGCGGCAGCGCGTCGCCATGGGCCGCGCGATCGTGCGCAACCCGAAAGTCTTCCTATTCGACGAGCCGCTGTCGAACCTGGATGCCAAGCTGCGCGTGCAGATGCGCGCCGAACTCAAGGACATCCATGCCCGCATCAGGACGACCACCGTCTACGTCACCCACGATCAGATCGAGGCCATGACCATGGCAGACCGGATCGTGGTGATGAGGGATGGCGTCGTGGAACAGGTGGGCGCGCCGCTCGACCTTTACGACAAGCCGGTCAATACCTTCGTCGCGAGCTTCATCGGCTCGCCGTCGATGAACTTCCTCTCGACCAAGGTCGCCGAGGATCGTAAATCGGTCGTGACCGAAAACGGTGTTCGCCTGCCGCTCGGCTCCGAAGCCTCCGCTGCCTCCGGTGTTGCGGTCACCTACGGTATCCGTCCGGAGCACCTGACGATTGCCCCGGCAGGGGAAGGCATTCCGATGACCGTGACAAATATCGAGCCGACCGGCTCGGAAACCTTCGTGCAGGGCACGGTCGACGGGCAGAAAATTTCCGCGCAACTGCGCGAGCGGCTTTTCATCAGGACCGGCGAAGTGCTCAATCTGGCGCTTGCGCCCACCAACAGTCATGTCTTCGATGCCGCCACCGGCATGCGGCTCGGCTGACAAGCATAAGGTAAAATACGATGGAACAGACCTGGCGCTGGTTCGGACCGGACGATACGGTAGCCCTTTCGCATGTGAAGCAGGCGGGCGCGACGGGCATCGTCACCGCGCTGCATCACCTGAACGATGGCCGCATCTGGCCGGACGACGAGATTTTGAAGCGCAAGGCGATCATCGAAGAAGCCGGCCTTACCTGGTCGGTGGTGGAAAGCATCATCGTCCATGAAGATATCAAGACCCGCACCGGCCGTTATCGCGAACTGATCGACAACTACAAGGCGTCCATCCGCGCCGTCGCCAGGGCCGGCATCAGGACGGTCTGCTACAATTTCATGGCGATCACCGACTGGACGCGTACCGACCTCGACTATCGCATGCCGCATGGCGGCACGGCGCTACGCTTCGATATTGTCGAGTTCTGCGCCTATGACGTCTTCATCCTGAAACGCCCCGGCGCCGAACGGGACCATCCCGCCGACCGGATCGAAAAGGCGGCGGCGTGGCTGAAAACGGCGAGCGGGAGTGATCTTGCAAGGCTGGAGCGCAACCTCATCGAATGGGTGCCTGCGCGCGAATTCGTCTACGACCGGCAGAGCCTCAACCGCATGCTGGATATCTACAGGGAACTGTCGGAGGATGGTTTCCGCGAAAACCTCTTCGCATTCCTCAAGGAGATTATTCCGGTGGCCGAAGAGGCGGGCGTGAAGATGGCGATCCATCCGGATGATCCGCCTTTCCCGCTTTTCGGCCTGCCGCGCGTCGTCTGCAAGGCATCCGATGCCCGCGCGCTGCTTGCCGCCGTGAAGTCTCCTTCGAACGGCATAACGCTCTGCACCGGTTCCTACGGCGCCAACCCGGAAAACGATCTGGTCGCCATGGCGAAGGAATTCGGCCCGGATATCCACTTTGCGCACCTGCGCAACGTCACCAGGGAAGGTGACGGCTCCTTCCACGAGGCCGAGCATCTGGAAGGGGATACGGATATGGTTCGTGTAGTGATGGTACTGATGGCGGAGGAGAAGCGCCGCAAGGCGGACGGGCGGGCGGATTGGCAGATACCCATGCGGCCGGACCATGGTCATGCGATCGTCGACGACATAGGCAGGAAGGTCAATCCCGGCTACTCCTGCATCGGCCGGCTGAAGGGGCTTGCGGAGCTACGCGGCATCATGCGGACGATTGAAGTTCTCGGCTGAAACCATTCCGGGGAGGGGATGATGGCAAGGTTGAAGGTGGCGATGATCGGGCTCGGCATGGCTTCGGGACATCATGCCCGCGCGCTGCTCGACCTTTCCGACAGGATCGAATGCGTAGCGGCCTACAGCCGGAGCAATGCCCGGCGCGAAGCATTCGCCACGCAATATCCGATCCAGACGAGCGGCGACCTCGACGCGATCTTTGCCGACAGGACGATCGAGGCGGTGCTGATCCTGACGCCTCCGAACACCCATCTGGAGCTCGTCCGGCGGGCCGCGGAAGCCGGCAAGCACATTCTGCTCGAAAAGCCGCTCGATATCTCCTTTGCGCGCTCCGAAGCGATCGTCCGGACGGCGAGAGAAGCAAGCGTCTTGCTTGGCATGGTCCTCCAGAATCGCTTCCGATCGGCGGCCCTGAAGCTCGATGAGATCGTCAAGTCGGGGCGGCTGGGACAGTTGGTCGAAGCTTCGGCGGCGATCCGCAACTGGCGCCCCCAGAGCTATTACGATGTCGAAGGGCGAGGCACCCGCGCCCGCGACGGCGGCGGTGTATTGCTGACACAGGGCATCCACACGATCGACCTGCTTCTCAGTTTTGCCGGGACTCCCAAAGATGTCTCTTCCTTCGTCCGCGCCACGCCCATCCATACGATGGAGACGGAAGATCTGGTGACGGCCGCCTTCTCCTTCGAGAACGGCGCGATCGGCACGCTGAATGCCACGACCTGCGCCTATCCCGGCTTGGCCGAGCGCATCGAGTTGATCGGCACAAAGGGTGCGGCGGTCTTCACCGGCGACAAGCTAGAAGCCGCCTTCGTGGACGGCACGAGCGTCAGTGAAGGCGGCGAGAAGATTGGCAGCGGGGCAGGCGCCGATCCCATGGCTTTCGGCCACGAGATGCACCGGGCGCTGATGGGAAACTTCATCGATGCTGTTCAAAACGGCGCAGCTCTCCGCGTCACGGGCGACGATGCACTGAAGGCCCACAGTTTCATCGAAGCGATCCTCGCGGCGAGCCGTTAGGGCGATGTCAGAGGCCTGCGGCCTTGCGCAGTTCCTCGGCCATCTTGGTACGCCAGTCCTTGCCCGAGGCCCTGAATTTTGCGAGCACGTCCGGATCGAGCCTGAGCGTCACGGCAACCTTCGGCGCATCGACCCTGGGTCGTCCGCGGGCGCGACGCATCTCCTCGATCGCCTCGAAGAACTCGGACGGCATGACTTCGCGCGCCGGACGCATGCGTGCGAGTTCTTCATCGGTGAGCGGCGGGCTGTCAACCGCGTCCCAATCTTCTTTGGTGTAGCCGCGACCGGGCTGGAATTCCTTGAGAGTCTGACGCTTCACTGCCATGTCAGGAGCCTCTTTTCTTTTGGGTTAGCGGGCCGGAAGCTGATGATTGAAATGGCTTCAGTACCCAGCCTCGCAAAAATGACAACCGCCGTGCCGTCCTCGAAATAGCCGATTGCCTTGGTGCGGCCGGAATGACTTCGCTCCATAACGGCGTTTCCCAGTGGAAATAAGCAATGTCCTCAAAATCAAGACCATGCTTCTCGACATTCGCTATCCGCTTCGGCTCGTCCCAGACGATCTTCATATTATTCGTACACGAAAAATTGCCGCCCCTCAACAGAGTAGCAATCTAGCGCGCATAAAACCGAATGCAACTAAAAGGCGATCAGCAGATCACGGTCTCGGAAATCTTGATGCCGAAACCCTCGAGGCCGACATAGTGGCGCTCGCTGCGGGTCAGGAGCTTGATCGACGTGACGCCGAGATCCTTCAAAATCTGTGCACCAAGGCCGATTTCCAGCCATTCGCTTTCGCGCGCCTGTGCCTCGGCATGACCTTCCTGGTCGTGGCGCAGCTTGCGGCCATGATCCTTCTGGCCGACGCCGACGGAGCCTTCGCGCAGGTAGATGACGACGCCACGCCCCTCTTCTTCAATCTTCGCCATGTAGCGGTCGAGCGGCCTCTGGGCACCGAAAACGTCGCGGGTGACGTTTTCGAGATGGAGCCGGACGGGAATGTCGACGCCGTCGCGAATGTCGCCGAAGATCACCGCCACATGCTGCATCGGATCCCAGGGAAGAGAATAGGCATGTGCCTTGGCGTTGCCGTGCATGGTCTCGATGTCGAAACTGGACTGCAGTTCGATGAGCGTTTCCTTGCGCTGGCGGTATGCGATGAGATCGGCAACCGAAACCTGCTTAAGCTCGTGCTTGGCGGCGAAGTCCGCAACCTGCTGACCGCGGGTCACGGTGCCGTCGTCGTTGACGAGTTCGCAGATCACGCCGACTGGCGGCAGGCCTGCGAGCTTGCAGAGGTCGACAGCCGCTTCCGTATGGCCGGAACGCATCAGAACGCCGCCTTCGCGGGCGATCAGCGGGAAGATGTGGCCGGGCCGTACAAAATCACCGGGGCCGACATTGGGATTGGCCAGATTGCGGACGGTGAGGGTCCTGTCCTCCGCTGAAATCCCGGTCGTCGTGCCGTGCTTGAAATCGACGGTGACGGTGAAGGCGGTCGTATGCGCGCTGTCGTTTTCGGCCACCATGGCGTTGAGATTGAGGCGCTTGGCCTCCTCGCGCGGCATGGGTGCGCAGACGATGCCGGATGTATGACGCACGATGAAGGCCATCTTGTCCGGCGTACAGTGAACGGCCGCCACGATCAGGTCGCCCTCGTTTTCTCGGTCGTCATCGTCGGTAACCACGACGATTTCGCCGGCTTCGAAGGCTCGGATGGCGTCGACGACGCGTTTCTGGTCATAGGCCATGGATGTCGTTCCTAAAGAGTGCGCCCGGTTTGTGCCCGATGGCGGAGATAGTGGTCGGCAACGGCGCACGCAACCATGGCCTCGCCGATCGGCACCGCGCGAATACCGACGCAGGGATCGTGACGACCCTTGGTGCGTATTTCGACATTGTTGCCGTCCGCATCGATCGAATGCCGTTCGGTGAGAATGGAGGAGGTCGGTTTGATCGCGAAACGGGCGATCACCGCCTCGCCGGTCGAGATGCCACCGAGAATACCTCCGGCGTGATTGGAGAGAAAGATCGGCTTGCCGTCATTGCCCATGCGCATCTCGTCGGCATTCTCCTCGCCGGAAAGTTCCGCTGCAGCAAAACCCTCGCCGATCTCCACACCCTTGACCGCGTTGATGGACATCAGAAGACCGGCGATATCCTGATCGAGCTTGCCGTAGATCGGAGCACCGAGACCGGCGGGCACACCTTCGGCGATCACTTCCACCACCGCGCCGATCGACGAACCTGCCTTGCGGATCGAATCCAGATATTCCTCCCAGACCGGCACGATCTGGGCATCGGGGGAAAAGAACGGATTCTGGCCGACCTGCTCCCAATCCCAGTTGGCGCGGTTGATCCGGTGCTTGCCGATCTGGATCAGCGCGGCGCGGACATTGAGCCCCGGAACAACCTTGCGGGCGAGCGCTCCTGCCGCCACGCGGGCAGCCGTCTCGCGGGCGGACGAGCGTCCGCCGCCGCGATAGTCGCGGATGCCGTATTTCACGTCATAGGTATAGTCCGCGTGTCCCGGGCGGTAGCGGCGGGCGATCTCGCCATAATCCTTGGAGCGCTGGTCGGTATTTTCGATCAGCATGGAAATCGGCGTGCCGGTTGAGATCATCGTCTCACCGTCCTCATCCATCATTACGCCGGATAGCACTTTGACGATATCGTCCTCGCGCCGCTGGGTCACGAAGCGCGACTGGCCGGGCTTTCGCTTGTCCATCCATGCCTGGATTTCGGCTTGGGTGAAGCGAATGCCGGGCGGGCAGCCGTCAACGACGCAGCCGAGCGCCGGACCATGGCTCTCACCCCAGGTGGTGACGCGGAAAAGGTGACCGAACGTGTTATGCGACATGACGTTATAACCGGCTATGGCGGAGTTGGCCTCCCGCCGACTGCTGACGCGGCTGTCATATGGAAAAGGCGGCCATGCGACAAGCTTTTCTTGCGTGAACGGCTGCCGCCGACGGGTGAACGATGTGTCTATGCGGCGGCTTTCCGCCAGCCGGCGAGTGCGGCTTGCGTGAAGTCGCTGAAGGAAAGCGGCCGGGAGAACGCGTAGCCCTGCAGCAGGTCGCAACCGAGTTCGCGCAACAGGCTCGCATGTTGCATCGTTTCCACGCCTTCCGCCACGGTCTCGACCCCGAGCGACCGGGCGATGTCGATGATGGAACGGACGAGCGCGCGTTCCTGCGGCGAGCTCAGGATCGGCATGACAAGCTGGCGGTCGATCTTGAGACGCTTCGGCTTCAGCTTCAGAAGGCTGACGATCGACGTGTGGCCCGTGCCGAAATCGTCGATCTCGATATCGATGCCAAGTTCCTTGATGCGTTCGAGATTGCGGGTCGCCGAGTCTTCGCTTTCGTCGAGAAAGATCGATTCAACCAGTTCGAAGGAAATTTCGCCAGGCTCGATCTGCAGGGCCTTCAGCGTGTCGATCAGCGTCTCGTCATGCAGCCTTTTGGAGGAAACATTGACGGAAACCTTGGGGATCCTGATGCCGAGCGCAATCCAGCGCAGTTTGTCCTTCAAGACGGTCTCGAGCACGATCTGGTCAAGCGTCGCCGAGACGTTGAGGTCCTCGGCGATTTTCAGGAACCGATCGGGGGTGAGGATTCCGTGATGCGGGTGATTCCAGCGGATGAGAGCCTCCACCCCGGTGAACTCGTTGGTCCGGGCGCAGAATTGCGGCTGGTACCAGGCTGCGAACTCGTAGTTGTCGATGCCTGCAAGCACTTCGTCGGCGGTCCGCTTCTGATTGACGATCTCGGCCTGCAGGTTCTGCGTGAAGAATTCATAGCGGTTGCGGCCCATGCCTTTCGCCCGATAAAGCGCGATGTCGGCGTTGACCAGGGTGCGGCGCGCGTCGACATTCAGGCCGCTCGCCTGGGCAATCCCGATCGAGACGCCGCACCGACAGGAAAAGCCCTCGAAATCGATCGGCTGGTGGAATTCCGCGATGATGCGCTGGGCAAGCTGTGCCATCTGTTCGGCGCTGGAATTGCCGGAGGCAAGGATAACGAATTCGTCGCCGCCGATGCGTGCAACCACATCCGAGCCGCGGACGTTGCGCGACAGGATGTGTGACGCATGCACCAGCATGGCGTCGCCAGCCGCGTGGCCGAGCGTATCGTTGATCTGCTTGAAGCGGTCGAGATCGAGATGCAGGATGGAGAATTTCTGCCGCTCGTTCTGGCTGGAACGTGACAGACGATCGAGTTCCATGTCGAGCTTGCGGCGATTGGCAAGCAGTGTCAGCGGGTCGTGCAGCGAATTGTGCTCGATACGGCTCTTGGCGAGTTCCAGCTCGGCGTTCTTGGCGTCGGCTTCATCTTTGGCGGCCTTGAGCTGCTGGGTGAGGATCGCGTCCTGGGTGACGTCGAAGGCGATACCGACCACCTTTTTCGTTCCGTCACGAGTCACATGCAGCTTGCCGATCGAGCGGATATAGCGGATGGAGCCGTCCGGCTGCGGAACACGGGCGACAAGCGGATCGGGGCGGAAGCTGCCCGCAAAATGATAGGAGGTCCGCTTGGCCCTTTCCCGATCTTCGGGGTGGAGGAGGTTGATCCACTGATCCGCATGGATGCCGCCGTTCGCAAATGGAATCCCATGCAATTGGCACATCCGCTCATCCCAGATTTCGACATGCGTGACAGGGTTGGATTCCCATATGCCGCAATTGGAGGAGGCAAGTGCGAGATCGAGCTTGGTCGAGAGCTCTTCCAGTTCCTGCTCGCGGTTCGATAGTTCATCGAGGGCGAGTTCCAGCTCGGCGTTCTTGATGTCGGTGTTTTCCTTGGCGTTCCGCAGCGTCTGCGTCATCACCATGTCGGCAGTCACGTCCCAGACGATGCCTGTGGTGCGGTGGGTGCCATTGGCGTGGCGGTAGTTCGCTCCGGCCGATCGCAGATATCGCAAGGCGCCATTCGGTAATTGCACGCGATAGACCTCGCTGCGCGGCGTGTTGCTGCAGGTGCAGTTGAAGAAGTGCGTTTCCGCCGCCGCCCGGTCTTCCGGAAAGATTGAGTTCAGCCAATCATTGAGGCGATTGCCTCCGCTGGCGGCATCCTTCCCGTGCAGCTTGGCGGCGCGTTCATCCCAGAAGAGATCGTGATTGTCGCCAGCCACCTCCCAGATGCCGATATTCGAAGCCTCCATGGCAAGGGTGAAGCGTTGCGAAAGTTCAAGGAGGTTAAGCTCGCGCGCTTTCAGCGCCGCAATATTGCGGTTGCGTTCTGAGATAAGCGAAGTCGCGACGAAGATCGGTATGATGATCGCAAGTGCGGCAAGCGCAATCCACAGCCGGACATGCAGTTGGTTCGGCGGTGCGATATCCCAGCCGGAATAAGGGACTGCGAGCAGGGTCCAATTGGCGCCCTTCAACGGAACGGTCCATTCCATCGGGGATTGTTCATCGATGGAATCGTCCCCGTAGAAAGCGAAATATCCGGGTTTGTCGGCGTCGCGCAGAACCACGTTCAACCATCCGAGATCGATGAGGTTCGGGCTTAGGGCCGAATCCGGAGAGAAAGTGACGCCGGAGGCTTCCATGAGCCCTTTCTTGTCAATGAGGACCGCGATCGCGCCCCAAAGATCCGCACTTTCATCTTCCGTGGCCACCGGCACGACCAACGTGAGATGGTTTTCCTGCGTGCCGCTCAGCAGAGAGACCCGGTCGCGGCCTGCGACCGATTTCAGATCGTTTGCAAGACGTGGAAGATCGATGTCGCCGATCGTCTCCGACGCGCCATCGATGATGCCCTCGCGGGTGACGACTTGGCCGAGACGGAATTCCGGCGCAATCGCGACCGCGGAAAAATGCCTCCAGTTTCGGAACGCCTTGTCGGCATAATTCTTGAAAGCGAGCGGCGAGCCTTTTGCATCGTCCCTCAATGCGTAGACAAGATGGTCGGCCGTCATGGCGTCGGTCTCGATGCGGGATGCGAGTCGCTGCGCCAGGAGGCCTGCCACCTTTTCCGTCGTCGCCCGCAATTCGCTGCGATGGTCTTCAGTGTGGCGCCGGTCGATGATAACGCCGATCACAATCACCAGCAGCGCGATGACGAATGCGATCATTGTAGGGGCCTTGGTGCTCCGAAAAGGGCGCAGGGATCTGGAAACGGACGGAAGCCGGAATTTCAATCGCGCAGACCTCTTCGTTAACCTCTGTGATATGGAGAAAAAGCCTATTGGAAGGGAGTTAATTTCCGATTGCACAGCAACCTGGAAACCTCGTGGCCCTTTGCCGCCGGAAATACTTCACCCGATCTGACGGAAATTGTGCAGTCCAGCCGCAAGGTGCCGCCAGAATCTTGAAAAGCGTTAACTATCAGGTCATTACTTGTACCGAAAATGTCATGGTGGCGGGCGATTTTCGCCACAATCCGGGGGCTATCTGTGCATCGAAACAAAACAACCTCGACTTCGCCAAAGGCACCGACGATGCGTATCCTGATTGCTGCACTGCTTACCACGGCCAGCATCTTTTCACCCTTGAACAGCTGGGCGCAAAGCGCGGATGTCGAGGCGACGATCAAGTCGGTGGATACGAAGGCGTACAGCCTGACGTTGGATGACGGAAAGACCTACAAGGTGCCCGAGGAATTCAACTTCGAAGGGTTGGAGGCGGGCGTGAAGGTGTTGGTTTTCTACACCGTTGTGGATGGCAATCGGATCGTCGACGATCTGGAAGTCGTCCAGTAAGCCGAAAACATCAGAAAAGAGTAATTTGAAATATATTTCGGAGATTGCGGCATCTGCCTGCAATCGGCGTCAATTTTAGAAATGCACAACGTGTAGTTTTGTAGGAGCAACCTTTCTGCATCCATCCGGGCGCAGATGCGCTAAAACCACTCCATACGGCTATGGTCCGTATCGATCCTGAGGATCCGGTCCTGCGGAGTGGGGGCGGTGGCTGCGTCATCCTCGGCAAGGTTGCCGACCAGTCGGAAGAGCGACCGGATGACGCCACCGTGACTGATGCAAACGGTCGGGCCATCGACGGATTGCAGCCATGCGCCGATCCGCCAGCAGAGGATTTCATAGCTTTCGGCGGTCGTTCCCGGCGGGATGAAGCTCCACTTCTCTCGCGTCCGCGCACGCTTGCGATCCGGAGACATACGGCTGATTTCCTTGAGCGTATGCCCTTCCCAATCGCCAAAGGAAAGTTCCCTCAGCCGCTCGTCGATTTGATACGCCTCGGGATCGAGGCCCATGGCGGCGCGAAGGAGTTCCATGGTTTCGCGGGTACGCGACAGGGGGCTTGCGACGAAGGCAAAACCCTCCGCTGCACCGATCATTTCACGCAACCGCTCGCCGTTGCGCACCGCCTGCGACCGGCCGAGCGCATTGAGCGGGATGTCTTTCTGGCCTTGAAGCCGCCCTTCGGCATTCCAGTCCGTCTGCCCGTGGCGGATCATGTAGATGAGCACGGCAAACGTCCTGAAAGCCGGTCAGTCCTTGATGACCGAGATGTCGGGCGCGTCGACGGCCTTCATGCCGACGACATGGTAGCCGCTGTCGGCATGGTGTGTTTCGCCGGTGACCGAGCGGGAGAGGTCGGAAAGCATGTAGAGCCCGACATCGCCCACTTCCTCGATGGTGACGGTGCGGCGCAGCGGCGCATTATATTCGTTCCACTTGAGGATGTAGCGGAAGTCGCCGATGCCGGAAGCGGCCAGCGTCTTGATCGGGCCGGCGGAAATGGCGTTGACGCGGATATTCTTGGGCCCGAGGTCGACCGCCAGATATTTGACGCTCGCTTCCAGCGCGGCTTTGGCGACACCCATGACATTGTAGTTCGGCATGACCTTTTCCGCGCCGTAATAGGTGAGCGTCAGCATCGAGCCGCCATCGGTCATCAGCTTTTCCGCCCGCCTTGCGACGGAGGTGAAGGAATAGACCGAGATCTGCATCGTCTTGGCGAAATTTTCCGCCGATGTGTCGACATAACGGCCGGTCAGTTCGTCCTTGTCGGAAAAGCCGATCGCATGCACGAGGAAGTCGATCTTTCCCCAGTGCTTTTCGAGGTTTTCGAAGACCGCGTCGACGGTCGATTCGTCGCTGACATCGCAATGGCCAGCCATATAAGCGCCAAGTTCGGCGGCCAATGGTTCGACACGCTTCTTCAGTGCATCACCCTGGTAGGTGAATGCGACTTCGCCGCCATGCTGATGAATGGCCTTGGCAATGCCCCATGCGATGGAACGGTTGTTCGCAACACCCATGATGATGCCGCGTTTGCCTGCCATGAGGCCGGAAGCCTGAACCATGCCTAGTCCCCTGAAACTTTAGACGAATGCTGCCTATGACATAGGCAGCCCCAGCGTTCAAGCTGGCTTCATTCATCTCGTGTTAAAGGACGTAATCAAGGGTGCATAGCGGTGTAAACCGACGCGGAACTGTCATATTCGGGCGTAATCCGCTACACGTAGAGCCCGTGACGCATGTGCCGCATCAGGTCGGTGACCTTTTCGTTCGGCTTTTCCCACAGGATAATGCGCAGTTCGACGACGAGATCGCCGCGATCTCCGGCCTCATTATAGAGACCGAAACCGATCAGCCTGATCGTCTGGTCGGAACCGGACCAGGCCGGAATGGTGATGCTGTGGTTGCCTTCGGGCGTCTCGACGGTTGCTTCTGCACCCAGCACGGCGTCCTCCAGAGAGATAGGCAGGACCGTACGGAGATCGAAACCTTCGATGCGGAACGCGGTGTCATGGGCAACCTTGAGCGTGACGAGAAGATCGCCCGGTTTCATGCCGGCAAGTTTGATGCCTTGACCCTTGAGGCGTACCACTTGACCTTCGGTCATGCCCTTTTCCAGGGCGAATCGGACCTCGCGCTCGTCACTCAACTTGACCGTAACCCAGCTCTGCTTCAGCAGATCTTCGACGGTCACTATCGCGTCCACGGAGAAATCCGGTGCCTTTTCAGGAGCTGGAGAGGTGCCGCGGATGCGGCGTACGAGCGAGGCGATGAGGTCTACCGCCATGACCGGCAGGGGAGGTTTTTCGCCGTTCGGGTCGACTTTTGCCGTTTCGGCAGTATCGCCGGCAGCCTGTGCCGATCCTTTCGCCTGACCCTGGGCCCTCGCCTGATCGGCTGCGGCTGCACCGAAGATGCGTTCGATCACCTCCTCCGGTGTCTCTCCCGCCGAACCTGACTGATTCTGAGGCTGATCTTGAGATGATTGAGCTTGGGATTGGGCCCGCCGCGCGTTGGCGCGCGCCAGCTCCTCCATGATCTTTTCCGCATTGGCTTTGGTGGCTTTGGCGCGTTCGGCTGCTTCTTGCGCAGCCTGACGCTGCTGCAGGATCGTCTGCTGCATTTCAGCAGCACGATCGTAGCGCTTGCGCCGCTCGGGGTCCTTCAGGACCTCGTAGGCCTGGCCGATTTCGGCAAAACGGCTCGCCGCCGACGGATCATCCTGATTGTGATCGGGATGAAGCGTCTTTGCCTTGCTGCGCCAGGCCGATTTGATTTCAGTGGCGTCGGCATTGTGCTTCACGCCCAGAACGGAATAGGGATCACGCATTGTGGGACCACCGGTTACCTGAAGCGGCGGGCCCCCGCTTGATTCTTGGACCCTCCGATACTCGTCACAATTCCGACAGCCACTCGCCGGTTCTTCATGTTCCGGCAAATGGTCTGCTTGTTCGGTAGAAATCTAGGTCAAGACTCCTGAATCAGTAGTTACGCGACCAGGCTCGGTAGTTGTTAAGGTTAAGAAACCGTTTCGAGAGTGGTTCAGAGTTTCATGGAAGGAATTCTGTTCGTAGGTGCGCGCAGGCAAAGGCGGAATATCCCGGCGCGCGCCGTGAGGATGGCGCGGGCTATTGTCGGTCGAACGCGGTGAGCATCCAGTCTCCGCTGCCGGTAAGGCAGGCCTGTCCGGAAAACATTGCAACACCTTCATAGGAATGCCGCGTCGTCATGAAGTCGCGGCAGATATGCCCTTCATTCCGGGCTTCGCGGATCTGCGAGACGACGCCAGCGCTGCCGGTTGCGGTGTTCGCCCACGGAACCGATGCTTCGCCGAGCTTGGCGAGATCAGCGGAGGTTACAGCGTTGCGGACCGTCGCCTCGTCGGAGAGTGCTGCACCCGTATGCTGGGCCGTGCCGGGCACGGTGCCGGTCGCGATGGTGCGGTCGATCTTTTCCGCACTGCCGAAGAGATCCAGACTGCTGGTGCAGCCGGCAAGTGAGAGACCGATAAGGAGGATTGCGGTGAAGCGTTTGCTGAGGGCAAGGGACCTCTTTGTACGACTCTTCGACTTTGATATCACTACCACCTTGCATCCTGTCCGATGGAGAAGCTTCGGGCACTTTTCGGGAGTATTTTAGTCAATATGTCTGAAAGCGAGTTAACAAGTGGTGACTTCACCGAGGAGACCGAACCTTTCGCACTGTTCGGAACCTGGCTGAAGGACGCGGAGCGTACGGAGCTCAATGATCCGAATGCCGTCGCCGTGGCGACCGTGGATGAATTCGGCATGCCCAATGTCCGCATGGTCCTTCTGAAGGGTTATGACGAGAACGGTTTTGTCTTCTATACCAATTTCGAAAGCCAGAAGGGCCGTGAAATTCTCGCAAACAGGAAGGCGGCGATGTGTTTCCACTGGAAATCGTTGCGCCGCCAGGTGCGCCTGCGGGGCGAGGTGGAGGTGGTGAGCGACGCCGAGGCCGATGCCTATTATGCATCGCGCGCCCGTGGCAGCCGGATCGGCGCCTGGGCGTCGAAACAGTCCCGGCCGCTCGAAGGCCGTTTCGCGTTGGAAAAGGCGGTTGCCGAATATACGGCCAGGTACGCGATCGGAGACATTCCCCGCCCGCCTTACTGGTCCGGTTTCCGCATCAAGCCCGTTTCGATCGAGTTCTGGCACGACCGCCAGTTCCGCCTGCACGATCGAATCGAGTTCCGCCGCCCCGTACCGGGCGGTCCCTGGGAGAAGGTGCGGATGTATCCGTGAGACGCATGTTGCCCGAAAACGGAACTGGTTTCGGGATAACGACATGTGGGAAGATGGAAGCGTTATCGCCCGAGCGCGAAGGGTATCCCGGAGGCGAGTGCCGAGACATATCGCGGCTGCTGGTAATAACCGTTGAGCGAGATGCGCGGCAGGGCGGTCAGCCGGTTCGCATATTTTTCGCAGAGCGTGCCGGGCTGCGTCGTCACCGCGACCGAGAAGCCGAGTTCGCGCGCGATCATGGAGTCGCGTTCCGATACGGCCAGACGCGTGCCGTAGGGATAGGCGATCGCCTTTGGGCGCTCGCCTGTCAGCGCCTCCACATAATCTGCCGATTGCCGCATTTCATCGCTGGCTTCCTCCAGGGAAAGACGGGCGACCGCCCGGTGGCTCAGCGTATGCGCGCCGAGCGAGGCGAGCGGATGCGCGGCGAGCGCCCTGAGTTCCTGAGCGTCCATGGTGAGATCGGCGGTGATTTTCAGCGGATCGATGCCGTGCCTGCGCGCCAGCGCGTCGATGTTGGAGACGGCAATCGCCTCTTCGGTCTCCTCGACATATCTGGAGAAGCGGTCGAAGGCATCGAATTTCAGGGCTTCCGAGGTCAGGCCCGTGATCTTGGCGCCATGTCCGAAATCGAAGGAGATTTCCCGCTCCCGGCCGAGCAGTTCGGCAAGCGTTTCCCACCAAAGCGAATGGGTGCGCTCGGCAAATCCGCGTGTGACGAAGACCGTGAAGGGCACGCCATGGCGCGCGAAGACGGGCAGCGCGTATTCGGCATTGTTCCTGTAGCCGTCGTCGAGCGTGAAGGCGGCAAAGGGCTGTTTCGTCGGACTGGCGAGGCGCGACGGGATATCCGCAAGAGGGATGAATTCGTAGCCCTCCGCAAAGAGCCGCTCGATGGCGTCATTTAAGAAATCCGGCGTGACCTCGAGATGCTCGCTCGGCTGGAGCGGGCGCGTCCTTTTCGGCCGGACGTGATGGAGGGTGAAGATCGCGCCGCGACCGCGCGCGTTCGGCATCATTCCGGCCCGCGCGAGAGCCGCAGCCATATCGAGGCCGCCGGCGACCAGCCGGCGTTTGACGTCCCGGCGCCAGAGCGCCTGCAGCCTCCGCTTCTTATTCCTCACTGAGATCACGCCCGTATTCTTTGCGAATGGCGCGACCCTACTCGCGGACCTGTTAAGCCTTGCTGAAGAATGAAATGCGGAATCCTGTCAGGGACGGAACGCGTCGAAGAGAGGCAGGCCGACGATGGCAGCGATCGCGATCAGCAGAAAACAGATGCGCCGGAATGTCGCTTCGGATGCAAAACCGAAGAGCTGCGAGCCGGCAGCGAGGCCAAGGCCATAGCCCGGCCCGGCGATCAGTGCCATGGCCAGGACTTCCACGGTGAGCAGGCTTCCGACGATGTAGGAGGTCGCTGAAATCACGGTCGCCAGCGCGAAATAGACCACGAGGTTGGCGCGTACCGTCAGCGGTGGAATGGCGCCACCTAGCCAATAGGCGACGACCGGTGGGCCGGACATCTGCGCGGCCCCGCCGAAAAGTCCGGCGAGTGCCCCCACGCCGATTGTCAGCGGCGTCTTTGGCTTGCCGTGATAACGCCAGCCGGAGATCAGGAAAACGAGCAGGCAGAGCACGACGACCGAGATGATCCAGCGCAGCGTCACGGAAGGCAGAAGAGCCAACAACGCCGTGCCCGCCGGAACGCCCACCAGCGCGCCGATCAGCATCGTATAGACTTCGCGCCGGTTGGCCCGTCTCCAGCCGCCTGGCAGCATGCCGAGCGTCATCGTCCCGTCGATGACGAGGAGCAACGCGGAGGCGATTTTCGGGCTCGTGGCGGCGCTGGCGAGCGGGACGAAGATCAGTGCCCCGCCGAAGCCGGAGAACCCGCGCGCCAAGCCCGCGATCAGCGCCGACACGAAGACGAAGGCGAGTTCGGCGGGTCCATGGCCCGGAAGCCATGATTCCAGAAAGGCGGCGACCGGGGAGGGCGAGTTCATGGGAAGGCCGTCATGCGGATTCGTGCGATGGCCTGCACCTGTCGGGATTTGCACCGGGGTGTCAAGCAACACTCTGGACAAGGATCACGAATCACCGCCTCCTTCTGGCACAAAAGGAGAACGTATGCTGGAGAGACTTGCCGGCCAGTTCGAGGCCGCATCTGCCGCTTATGTCGAAACCCACGGCATCGAGCGCGACCCCGATTGGTTTGTCCTGAAACTGCAGGAAGAAGTGGGTGAACTCACCCAGGCCTGGAATCGCGCGACCGGCCGCGGCCGCAAGAAGGGGCGGAGCGAGGACGACCTCAATCGCGATCTTGCCGACGAGACCGCCGATCTCCTCGGGCATATCCTGCTTTTTGCCCGCAACAACCGGATCGATCTTGCCGCGGCGATTGAACGGAAATGGCTGTTCAGGCTGGATGCCGAGTGAGCGGGCGCTCACCAAGATCCTCGAAGAGCCGAAGGAGATAGCCGTCCGGATCGGCGATGATGAACTGGCGGTTGCCGGCCTCGTTCTTCTCGCGGCGATACCATTTCTCTTCGGGATCGAGGTAGAGTGAGACTCCGGCGGTTTCGAGCCGGGCGAGGATCGGGTCGAGCGCCGGAACCACTATCTGCAGGTTGAGCCCGCGTCCATACGGATATTCGCGTGGTGCTCCGGCTATATCGAAATCCCGGCCGATGCCGATCTGATCGATCATCAATTGCGCCTCGTCGAGCGCCAGGAAAGCAAAACCTTCTTCCGGCCGATCGTAGACGACTGAAAAACCAATCAAATCACAATAGAAATCTCGGCTTTTCCTCCAATCGCTGACGGAAAGCTCGGGGATCAGCGCATTGGAACGATGCGGCGTCACGCCTTCGTGCCGCCGACCGTCACCTGGTCCATCCTCAGGTGCGGTTGGCCGACGCCGACCGGAACCCATTGGCCACCCTTGCCGCAATTGCCGATGCCGGTGTCGAGCTTCATGTCGTTGCCGACCATGGAGACGCGCTTCATCGCATCCGGACCGTTGCCGATCAGCATGGCGCCCTTGATAGCAGGGCCGATCCTGCCGTCTTCGATCATGTAGGCCTCGGTGCAGCCGAACACGAACTTGCCGGAGGTGATGTCCACCTGGCCGCCGCCGAAGGATACGGCGTAGATGCCCTTCTTCACCGACGCGATGATTTCTTCCGGCGTTTTGTCGCCGCCGAGCATGTAGGTGTTGGTCATGCGCGGCATCGGCACATGGGCATAACCCTGCCGGCGGCCGTTGCCGGTCGGCTTCATGCCCATCAGCCGGGCATTCTGGCGGTCCTGCATGTAGCCGACGAGCTTGCCGTTTTCGATCAGCACGTTATAGCCGGAGGGCGTACCCTCGTCGTCGATGGTGAGCGAGCCGCGGCGGTTATCGATCGTGCCGTCGTCGACGACCGTGACGCCGGGTGCGGCGACCATCTCACCCAGAAGACCGGCGAAAGCCGAGGTCTTCTTGCGGTTGAAATCGCCTTCCAGCCCGTGTCCGACCGCTTCGTGCAACATGACGCCCGGCCAGCCGGAGCCGAGCACGACGTCCATCGTGCCGGCCGGCGCATCGATTGCGGTCAAGTTCACAAGCGCCTGACGCAGCGCCTCGTCGGCGCCTGTCTGCCAGTTGCCTTCCGTCACGAAATCGCCGAAGCCGATGCGTCCACCGGTGCCGAAGGAGCCGCTCTCCTGCCGGTCGCCTTCGCCGACGACGACAGAGATATTGATGCGGGTCATCGGGCGGATATCCTGCACCCGATGGCCGTCGGCACGCAGGATGTCGACCACCTGCCAGCTTGCGGAAACGGTGGCGGTCACTTGCCGCACCTTGTCGTCCTTGTTGCGCAGATAGGCATCGATATCCGTCAGAAGCTTGACCTTCTCTTCGAAGCTTGGGGATCCGATCGGGTTCTCGTCGCCGTAGTATTTCTTGTTGGTGCGCTGAGGGGCGGCGGCATAGGAGCCGGCATAACCGGCGGTGACGGCGCGGACTGCATGCGAGGCGCGTGAAAGGGCAGCTGCGGACAATTCGCCCGCATGCGCGTAACCCACAGCCTCACCGGCGACCGCCCGTAGACCAAATCCCTGGTCTGTATTGAATGAACCGCCCTTCAGCCGGCCGTTGTCGAACGTGAGTGATTCTGCCTGGGCGTGCTCCACGAAAAGCTCGCCGTCGTCGGCGCCGGACAGCGTTTCGGAAAGGATCGAACGCAGCTTCGTCTCGTCGCAGTCGAAAAGGTTGAGAAGATCGGTGTTCATAGATGCTCCTTGGGCGTCGCTGCGAAAGACGCGCGCGCTCTCCCGTCCGATGTAGGTCCGGGGCGGGGGCGAAGCAAGTCTATCTTCGAACTGAACGCGCGCTCAGATAGGCCTGGGCCTCTTTCGGCATGGTTTCGCGCGGCAGGATGTTGAAGGCGTTTGAGCCGCTGAAGAGCATGAAGGAACGCGGACGCTCCCAGATTTCGGTGACATTGCGCCAGGTGAGGTTTCCGGTGCCGAGATCGGAGGCGATGCCGAAACCTTCCGCGTCGATACTCACATCCGCGCGACGGTCTTTCATCCGTCCGTAGCGGCCGAATGCATTGGCGGAATGGGCGCGCCAGACGATGGCGCTGAAAAGTGCCGGAAAGCAGGCTACGACGACTGCCAGGATGGCGAGCGTGAAATTGCCCTGCAGGAGCAAGACAAGACAGGCCACCAGCATCAGCGCAGCCGCGCCCCACTTCATCTTCTGCTCGCGCACGGTACGTTGGATGACGAAGGCGCGCACCGCATCGCGCACGACCTCGTCATCGAAACGGACGGGGAAGTGATGGCTGCCCTGCAGTTCCATGAGCCGTCGTCCCAGTGCGCGTGTTCACTTTATTATTATACGCCGCTCAGGGGAGCGCGTCGTAGCCTTCGCCGAAGCCGGTAAGCTCGATTGGAATCCCGACGCGATCCTGGTCCGCCGATTCGCGCAGCGCGAAGACGGCGTTTTTGCCGGCGCGCAGGATGCGCATCAGCTCGTCGTCGATTTCCACCTCCACATAGCAGCCTTCCGAGAAGCAGCGGGTGAAATAGGCGCGGCCGATATTGTTGTTGTCCACATAAAGTTCCATGCCATCCTTCAAGAGCACGCCGAGCGGTGCCAGGATGCGAAGGATCTTCGCCTTCCGGTCGGCTGTCTTCAGCACGACGACCGAGAGGCCGACCTCCGGCCGGTCCTCGGCGATCACGTTCTGCATCAGTGCACACTGCTCGGCGGAGGCGCCCGCCGGTCGGTCACAGATGATCGACCAGGCGCCGTGATTCTCCCGGACATTGCCTGCTGGTGGTTGAGGCTTCTGGGCCGGCGGCTGCTGGGTCCCCGTGCCGTTTGGGGCAGAGGGAGCTGCTTGCGGCGCCGGTTGCCGGGTGGAGTCCTGCGACGGCTGTGGCATTGGCCGCGGACCGGGCTGCTGCGCAAATGCCGGAAGCGATGTAGCCGCTGCAAGCATCACGGCAAGACCAGCGCGGATCAGGGAGGGACGACCCATGGAAACCTCTGAAAGACGAATCAGTGCGGCTATTCTTGACGTCCACCAGACGAATTGAAAAGCCCCGCCGTCTTTCCAGCCGAGTACGGCGAAAATGGGACCCATAGTGCGATGTGATGTCTTGCTGATTCACGCACAAGGAAATCACCGGATTCTGGCGGTAAAGCGATCCGGTGCATGCCGGGAAATATTGAGATTTCCGCAAATACAAGACGGGCGCCGGAAATCCGGCTTTGCCGAACCTGGTCTTTTGCCACGATTCAAGGGTTTCCGGGAGGCGCAAAAATGCCGCACGGGCTTTTCCCGCCAGATATTGCGGCGGCAGGCAAACTGTGATTGAAGCAGACCGTATATAGCTTGGATTCTGCGTTCGGTTTGTCCTAGATCAAACGCATGGGGAGAAATGTAGTGATGAACAGAGCTTATGCAGTGATGACGGCGCTCATCTGTCTGCTCTTTGCTTCTGCCGGGTATGCGGCCCAGCCGCATCCGTGGCAGATAGACCTTCAGGCGCCCGCGACGCCGATCATGCACCAGATCAGGTGGTTCGAGCATTATACGCTCTGGTTCATCGTGCCGATCACGCTCCTGGTCCTGGCGCTCATCCTCGTGGTGGTGGTGAAGTTCCGGTCGAGTGCCAATCCCGTGCCGTCACGCACCAGTCACAATACGATGATCGAGATCGTCTGGACGCTCGGCCCGGTCCTCGTCCTCTTCTTCCTCGCCATCCCCTCCTTCAACCTTCTGAACGCCCAGCTTGAGCTTCCGGATGCGGACATGACGGTAAAAGCCACTGCCACCCAATGGCAGTGGAACTATGAATATGAAGGTAGCGAGAACCCGGTCGCCTTCGACAGTTTCATGCTGAAGGAAGAAGATCGCACCGCTGCCGGCAAGACGGATGTCGCCGCTTATCCGCGCCTGCTTGCCGTGGATAACGAAATGGTCGTTCCGGTCGGCAAGACGATCCGCTTGCTGGTGACCGCCGCGCCGTCGGACGTCATTCATGCCTTCGCGATGCCGGCCTTCGGCCTCAAGATCGACGCCGTTCCGGGTCGTTTGAACGAGACCTGGTTCAAGGCCGAGAACGAAGGTCTTTATTATGGTCAATGCTCCGAGCTTTGCGGCAAGGATCATGCCTTCATGCCGATCGCCATCCGTGTTGTCTCTGAAGACAGGTATAATGCCTGGCTTGCGCAGGCAGGGAGCGATCTTCCAGGTGCGAACAAGGCCCTGATGGCTGCGGTCGACAGGCCTGCCGGCAATCTCGCGGTTGCGGCAAACGAATCCAAGTAATCAGGAGGAGTGAGAACAATGGCATCCGCTCACGACGATCACGCTCATGCTCGCACCTCTCACGATGCGCATGCTCACGACGATCATCATTCCCATAAGCCGGGCTTCGCTGCCCGCTGGTTCTTCTCGACGAACCACAAGGACATCGGCACGCTCTATCTGATCTTCGCGATCATGGCGGGTATCATCGGCGGCCTTCTCTCTGTCGCCATGCGTATGGAACTGCAGGAGCCGGGCATCCAGATTTTCCATGGCCTGGCTTCGATGGTCTATGGCTTCGAAGGTGACGCCGCGATCGACGGCGGCAAGCACATGTTCAATGTGTTTACGACTGCTCACGCGCTGGTCATGATCTTCTTCATGGTCATGCCGGCAATGATCGGTGGTTTCGCCAACTGGATGGTTCCGATCATGATCGGTGCGCCGGACATGGCCTTCCCGCGTCTTAACAACATCTCCTTCTGGCTGCTTCCTCCTGCCTTCCTCCTGCTGCTTCTTTCGATGTTCGTTGAGGGACCGGCGGGCGCCTATGGTGCAGGCGGGGGCTGGACGCTCTACCCGCCGCTCGCGACCGCGGGTCATCCCGGCCCGGCGATCGACCTCGCGATCTTCTCGCTCCACATTGCGGGTGCGTCCTCGATTCTCGGTGCGATCAACTTCATTACCACGATCCTGAACATGCGCGCTCCGGGCATGACGCTGCACAAGATGCCGCTTTTCGCCTGGGCCGTTCTGATTACCGCCTTCCTGCTCCTTCTCTCGCTGCCGGTTCTGGCAGGTGGCATCACCATGCTTCTGACCGACCGCAACTTCGGCACGACCTTCTTCGCGCCGGAAGGCGGCGGCGATCCGATCCTTTACCAGCACCTGTTCTGGTTCTTCGGTCATCCGGAAGTCTACATCCTGATCCTGCCCGGCTTCGGCATCATCAGTCACATCATCTCGACCTTCTCCAGAAAGCCGGTCTTCGGTTATCTCGGCATGGCCTATGCCATGGTCGCGATCGGCGCCGTCGGCTTCATCGTCTGGGCCCACCACATGTACACGGTCGGCCTGTCGCTCGATGCGCAGCGCTACTTCGTCTTCGCGACGATGGTCATCGCGGTTCCGACCGGCATCAAGATCTTCTCCTGGATTGCGACGATGTGGGGCGGCTCGCTGACCTTCCGCACGCCGATGGTCTGGGCGATCGGCTTCATCTTCCTGTTCACCGTCGGCGGTGTCACGGGCGTCCAGCTCGCCAATGCCGGCCTCGACCGTTCGCTGCATGACACCTATTACGTCGTGGCACACTTCCACTACGTCCTGTCGCTCGGCGCGGTCTTCGCCATCTTCGCGGCCTGGTACTACTGGTTCCCGAAGATGTTCGGCTACATGTACAACGAATTCATCGGCAAGCTGCATTTCTGGGTCATGTTCGTGGGCGTGAACCTCGTGTTCTTCCCGCAGCATTTCCTCGGTCTCGCCGGCATGCCGCGCCGCTACATCGACTATCCTGATGCCTTTGAGGGTTGGAACTACGTTTCCTCGATCGGTTCCTACATCTCCTTCGTCGGCGTGCTGATCTTCCTCTTCGGCGTCTGGGAAGCCTTCGCCAGGAAGCGCGTCGCCGGCGACAACCCCTGGGGTGAGGGTGCCACCACGCTCGAATGGCAGCTTTCCTCGCCGCCGCCCTACCACCAGTGGGAGCAGCTGCCGCGCATCCGCTGAGCGGCTCGAACTTGAGAGAGGGCATCGCGGAACCCGCGATGCCCCGGACTACCAGACAGGACGGTTCAATGACGGTTATCGGCAATCACGACGCTCTCGGCACCGATGGAGGCGTGCGCCTCTCGGAAGCGAGTGCGCGCGATTTCTTCGAGCTTCTGAAGCCGCGGGTCATGTCGCTCGTGGTCTTCACCGCATTTACCGGCCTGATGCTGGCGCCCGGTTATCTCAACCCGGTGCTCGGCGTGATCTCCATCCTCTGTATTGCAGTCGGTGCCGGTGCTTCCGGTGCGCTCAACATGTGGTATGACGCCGATATCGACGCCGTCATGACCCGCACGGCCAAGCGTCCTATTCCGGCCGGGCGCATCCTGCCGCAGGAGGCGCTCGCTTTCGGCCTGACGCTTTCGGTCTTCTCTGTCGTTATCCTGGGGCTTGCGGTCAACTGGTTTGCGGCCGGCCTGCTCGCTTTCACCATCTTCTTCTATGTCGTCGTCTACACGATGTGGCTGAAACGCTCGACGCCGCAGAACATCGTCATCGGCGGCGCGTCCGGCGCTTTCCCGCCGATGATCGGCTGGGCCTGTGTCACGGGCGGCGTCTCGGTGGATAGCATCCTGCTCTTTCTCATCATCTTTCTCTGGACGCCGGCGCATTTCTGGGCGTTGGCACTCTTCAAGATGCGGGACTACGGCGCCGTCGGCGTTCCGATGATGCCGAATGTCGTTGGCGAAGCATCCACGAAGAACCAGATCGTCGTCTATGCCGTGCTGACGGCGTTGGCAGCCGTCGCGCCGGCCTTCACGGGTCTTGCCGGACTGGGTTACGGCATTTTCGCTACCCTGCTCGGCGCGGTCTTCATCTACTGTTCCATCGCCGTCCGGCGCATGCCCGACGGCGATGAAAGAATGGTCCCGGCGAAGAAGATGTTCGCCTATTCGATTCTCTATCTGTTCGCGATCTTCTCGGCTTTGCTGGCGGATCGGCTTTTCGAGGGATTGCCTAGCCTCCTCGGGGGTATGCTGTGATCGAAACCATCAAGCTCAACGACGCGCAGAAAAAATCGCGCCGCAATCGGAATATCGCGCTCGGGCTGGTCCTCGCCGGGCTGGTGATCCTCTTCTACGTCATGACGCTGGTGAAAATCGGCAATATTGGAGGCTAGGAGCGAAGCGATGACGGATGTCGTTCAGAACGGTCAGGCAAAGCGGGTCAGCAACAGCGCGATCTTCGCCGGCTGCGCTGTTTTCGTCGCCGGCATGGTCGGTGCTGCCTATGCTTCCGTGCCGCTTTACCGGTTGTTCTGCCAGGTGACGGGCTATAACGGCACGACCCAGCGGGTAGAGCAGTATTCCGAAAAGATCCTGGACAGGACTATCCAGGTCACATTTGACGCGAATATCTCGTCGGGCCTGAACTGGGAGTTCAAGCCGGCCAGGATGGTTAATCCCAAGATCGGCGAGACGATACAGATCGAATATACGGCGACCAACCGTTCGCCGCGTCCGACGACGGGTTCGGCCGTCTTCAACGTGACGCCGATGGAAGCGGGCGCCTATTTCAACAAGGTCGAGTGCTTCTGCTTCACCGAGCAGACGCTGCAGCCGGGCGAGACGGTCAAGATGCCTGTGGTGTTCTACGTTGACCCGGAGATCGCCAAGGCGGACGAGACCAGGAATATCAAGACGATCACGCTGTCCTACACCTTCTATCCGAGCGAGCCGGGCAAGCCGGTCGCCGCTCTGCCGGAGGGCAATAAGGCGGTGGACAAGAAACTTTGAGAGGGTTCGCCGGGTTCCGGCGAAACAGGCATTCATCCGGGGAATTCTGACATGGCCGATGCGCATCAGAAACAGCACGACTACCACATCATCGATCCGAGCCCGTGGCCGATCCTGGCCTCGCTCGGCGCTTTTGTCATCACCTTCGGCGGCGTTGGTTACATGCGCTACCTGCATGGTAGCGCATTCCAGATTTTCGGCGTGAATTTTGCCACGCCGTGGCTGTTCTTCATCGGTCTCGCAATCATCATCTACACGATGATCGGCTGGTGGTCGGATACGATCAAGGAAGGCCGTGCCGGCGCGCATACCCGCGTCGTATCGCTGCACCTTCGCTATGGCATGATCATGTTCATCGCTTCGGAAGTGATGTTCTTCGTCGCCTGGTTCTGGGCCTTCTTCGATGCCAGCCTGTTCTCCAACGAGGCGATCCAGGCGACGCGCACCGAGGTGCTGGGAGGCCAGTGGCCGCCGAAGGGCATCGAAGTGCTCGATCCGTGGCACCTGCCGCTCTACAATACGGTCATCCTGCTACTTTCCGGTACTTGCGTGACCTGGGCGCACCACGCGCTGCTTCACGATGACCGCAAGGGACTGATCGCCGGCCTGTCGTTGACGGTTGCGCTCGGCATCCTGTTTTCCTGCGTCCAGGCCTATGAATATGCGCATGCGCCCTTCGAGTTCGCCAACTCGATCTACGGCGCGACCTTCTTCATGGCGACGGGCTTCCATGGTTTCCACGTGCTGGTCGGCACGATCTTCCTGGCCGTCTGCCTGCTGCGTGCGCTGAACGGCGGCTTCACCCCCACCCATCACTTCGGCTTCGAAGCCGCTGCGTGGTACTGGCACTTCGTCGACGTCGTCTGGCTGTTCCTCTTCTTCGCCGTCTACATCTGGGGCGGTTGGGGCGCGCCGCTCGCCCACTGAGGCCAGGTGCTAGAGATTGGCGGGGGCGGCGAAAGCCGCCCTTCCGCTTTTTTGAGGACAGGAATTCGATGGTGATGAAAGCCTCTCCGGAAACCGCATCGGGCGGCGAGCCGGCCCGCAGCCGCAGCAGGGTAATTGCCACTGCTGCCGCAATTCTTGCGGCGCTGGCGATCCTGCTGTCGCTCGGCACCTGGCAGGTGGAACGCCTGCACTGGAAAGAAGGCCTGCTTGCTGACATCGCCGAGCGCCGTGCGGCGGCGCCGGTCGCGCTTGCGGATGTCGAAGCGATCGAAAAGAGCAGCGGCGAAATCGAGTACCGCCGTGTCTCGGTGACCGGCACGTTCGATCACACAAAGGAGCGGCATTTCTTCGCGACCTTCGAGGGGCAGACCGGTTTCTACGTTTACACGCCGATGACGCTTGCCGACGGCCGCATCCTTCTCGTCAACCGTGGCTTCGTCCCCTATGAAATGAAGGACCCGGCGACCCGTGCTGCCGGCGAGATCTCGGGCGAGCAGACCGTCACCGGTTATGCCCGTTCGCGGCTCGCGGGAAAGCCTTCCTATATCGTGCCGGACAACGATCTCGCCAAGAACATCTTCTACTGGAAGGATCTGGACGCCATGGTTTCGAGCGTCGGGCTTGATGCATCGAAGATGGTTCCCTTCTTCGTGGATGCCGATGCTTCCGTCGAAAATCCGGGCGGCTGGCCGAGGGGAGGCGTGACCCAGTTCGAACTGCCGAACAACCACCTCCAGTATGCCATCACCTGGTACGGGCTGGCGGCGGCGCTGGTTGTGGTGGTTGCGGGCGTCTGGATGCGGCGTAAACGTCCGAGCGCGTCCGGGCAATAGGCAACATTTTCCTTGGCGCAGCCGGATTCGCTCGCCTATATGGAGCGCAAGCAATGACCATGGGACCGGAATGAATATCCAGGTGAAAAAGCCCCCCCTGACGATCCGCCTTTGCGGCCCGCGCGGGTTCTGCGCCGGCGTCGACCGGGCGATCCAGATCGTCGTTCTGGCGCTGAAAGCCTATGGCGCCCCGGTCTATGTTCGCCACGAGATTGTCCACAACCGCTACGTGGTCGAGGGACTGGAGGCGAAGGGCGCGATTTTCGTGGAGGAGCTTGACGAGATCCCGGCCGAGCATCGCGAGCAGCCGGTCGTCTTCTCCGCCCATGGCGTGCCGAAATCCGTGCCGCAGGATGCCGAGGCGCGCAATCTCTTCTATCTCGACGCGACCTGCCCGCTGGTCTCCAAGGTTCATAAGCAGGCCATGCGTCACCAGCGGCTCGGCCGCCATGTCGTCCTCATCGGTCATGCCGGTCATCCGGAAGTGATCGGCACGATGGGCCAGCTCCCTCCCGGTACTGTCTCGCTGATCGAGACGGTTGAGGATGCCGACAGGTACCAGCCCGCCGATCCCGATAATCTTGGCTACGTCACCCAGACCACTCTGTCGGTGGACGATACGGCGGGCGTGATCGCCAGGCTGCAGGAGCGCTTTCCGAACCTTACCGCCCCGGCGGCTGATTCCATTTGCTACGCGACCACCAACCGCCAGGAGGCGGTCAAGGAAGCAGCACCGGGCTGCGACCTCTTCATCGTCGTTGGTGCACCGAATTCGTCAAATTCCAAACGGCTGGTGGAGGTGGCTCTGCGCGCCGGTGCCAAGCGTTCGCTGCTGGTGCAGAGGGCCTCGGAACTGAACTGGGACGAGATCGGCGACATCCGCACCCTCGGTCTTTCCGCCGGCGCTTCGGCTCCCGAGGTCATCGTCGACGAGATCATCGCGGCCTTCAAGGAACGGTTCGCTGCCGAGATCGAACTGGCGATCACGGCGGAGGAGAACGAGAATTTCCTCGTCAATCGCGAACTGCGCGGCGTGCCCTTGACCCATGCGGACATGGAATGGGTGAACGGGTGAGAAGCGTTCCGGCGGAGCCGGAGAAATCGATCCAATGAATCGATTTCAGCTTCGAACGCCCTGAGCCCTAGCGAAGGGCGGGGGGAGTGGTTAGGAAGAGCCGTAATACCTCTGCCGGCAGAATCACAGCGGAATGACACCTTGGCCGTTTACACCGATATCACTGAGGACGACCTCAAACATTTCCTGACCGAATACGATGTCGGTGAGCTGACCTCCTACAAGGGCATCGCCGAAGGTGTCGAGAACTCGAATTTCCTGCTGCATACGACCCGCGGGCCGCTGATCCTGACGCTCTATGAAAAGCGGGTGGAGAAGGCCGACCTGCCGTTCTTCCTTGGCCTGATGCAGCATCTTTATGCGCGTGGCCTGTCCTGCCCGTTGCCGCTGCCGCGTCACGACGGTCAGTTGCTCGGCGAGCTTTCCGGCCGCCCGGCTGCGCTCATTTCCTTCCTGGAAGGCATGTGGTTGAGGAAGCCGGAGGCGAAGCACTGCCGGGAAGTGGGCAAGGCGCTTGCTCAGATGCATCTTGCGGGCGAGGGCTTTCCGCTGACGCGGCCGAATGCGCTGTCGCTCGAAGGATGGAAGGCGCTCTGGGCGAAATCCGCCGACCGTGCCGACGAGGTGGAAAAGGGACTACAGGACGAGATCGCCTCCGAGCTCGATTTTCTGGCCGGCAATTGGCCGAAGGATCTGCCGGCAGGTGTCATCCATGCCGACCTCTTCCAGGACAACGTCTTCTTTTTAGGCGACGGGCTTTCCGGCTTGATCGACTTCTATTTCGCCTGCAACGACCTGCTCGCCTATGACGTCTCGATCTGCCTGAATGCCTGGTGCTTCGAAAAGGACGGCGCCTACAACCTCACCAAGGGCATGGCGATGCTGGAAGGCTATCAGAGCGTGCGTCCGCTTTCGCCGGAGGAGATTGCTGCCCTCCCGGTCCTGTCGCGCGGTTCGGCGCTGCGTTTCTTCCTGACAAGGCTTTACGACTGGCTGACGACGCCGCCCGGCGCGCTGGTGGTCAAGAAGGACCCGCTCGAATACCTGCGCAAGTTGCGCTTCCACCGGCAGATCGCCTCTGCCGCCGAATATGGCCTGGCATCGGAAGCGATCTCGTCATGAAGCATGTCGATATTTTTACCGACGGGGCCTGTTCCGGCAATCCCGGCCCGGGCGGCTGGGGCGCCATCCTGCGTTATGGCGAAAGCGAAAAGGAAATGTTCGGCGGCGAGGCGGAAACGACCAATAACCGCATGGAGCTGATGGCTGCGATCCAGGCGCTCAGCGCGCTCAAGCAGCCCTGCGAGGTCGACCTTTATACCGACAGCGCCTATGTGAAGGATGGCATTTCCAAGTGGATTTTCGGCTGGAAAAGGAACGGCTGGAAGACCGCAGACAAGAAGCCCGTCAAGAATGCCGAACTCTGGCAGCAGCTCGAGGAAGCGCGCAGCAAGCACAAGGTGACGCTGCACTGGATCAAGGGCCATGCCGGCCATCCGGAAAACGAGCGCGCCGACGAACTCGCCAGGCTCGGCATGGCGCCGTTCAAGAAGAAGTAGATCGACCGGCCGCGGAGGGAACGATGGCCCAGAACATCTATGACAGACCGGAATTTTTCGCCGGTTACAGCCAGCTCGGCAGGTCGGTATATGGCCTTGCCGGTGCTGCCGAATGGCCGGATATCCGCACCTTGCTGCCGCCGATGAAGGGGCTGCGCGTCATCGATCTCGGCTGCGGGTTCGGCTGGTTTGCACGGTTTGCGGCGGAAGAGGGCGCCGCAGCGGTGCTTGGTCTCGACCTTTCCGAAAACATGATCGCCCGGGGGCAGACGGAGAATGCTCATCCGGCCGTCACCTACGAGATCGCCGATCTGGAACAGGTGGAGCTGCCCAATGCAGCCTTCGATCTCGCCTACAGCGCGCTTGCCTTTCACTATCTGGAAGATTTCGATCGCCTGGTGCTGCAGGTGCATGATGCGCTTTTGCCGGATGGAAAATTCGTTTTCATGATCGAGCACCCGATTTACATGGCATCGGCCAATCCGGGCTGGCAGACGGATGGAACTGGCAAGAGATTTTGGCCGGTGGATGATTATTCGGTCGAGGGTAAACGCACGACCGACTGGCTCGCCAAGGGCGTCGTCAAATATCACCGTACCCTCGGCACGACGCTGAACGCGCTGATCGACAACGGCTTTGCTATCCGCCGCGTCATCGAATGGCATCCCTCGCCGGATCAGATCGCCGCCAATCCCGATCTCGCCGAAGAGATGGACCGGCCGATGTTCCTGATCGTTTCGGCGGAGCGCTGACCCATGGCCCTTCGTCTCATCTGTCTGAATGCCTGGGGTGGTCGCGTCCACGAGCCGCTGGTGCAATACCTCGAGGCGGCCGATCCGGATGTGCTCTGCCTTCAGGAAGTCACCCATGTCGCGGGTTCCGGCGGCGGCTGGCTGACCTTCCGCGAGGGTGACTTCAAGTTGCCGCAGCGCGCCAGCTTGCTGGAGGATGTGACTGCGATTCTACGTGGCCATCATGCCTTTTTCGCTCCCGCCGCACGCGGCCCGCTCTATGATGGCGATCGCGAAATAGCATCCGAATGGGGACTTGCAACCTTCGTCCGTCAGGGCCTGCCGGTGATCGGCCAGGTGCAGGGCTTCATCCACGGAGACTTTCCTGTCTCCGGTTTCGGTGAACATCCGCGTCCCCGCAATGCCCATGGTATCCGCATCTTTCGCGGTAATACGGGCTCGGCGGTGACGATCGTGCAGATGCACGGCCTGCGCGATCTCGCAGGCAAGGGTGACACGCCGGCGCGGCTGGCGCAGGCTCACGCTTTGGCAGGTCTTATCGAAAAGGTCCGGCAGCCGGGGGATGGACTGGTCGTCTGCGGTGATTTCAATCTCCTGCCGGACAGTGAGACCTTCGCGATTCTCGAAAGACTCGGCCTCACCGATCTCGTCACCACGCGTGGTTTCACCGATACGCGCACCTCCTGGTATCCGAAGGAGGGCCGCTATGCGGACTATCTCCTGGTGACGCCCCAGGTGAGGATCGAGAAATTCGAGGTTGTCGCCGAACCGGAAGTCTCGGACCACCGTGCGCTTCTTCTGGAAATCGCCTGACACGTGGTTGCGCTTGCCGTGCCAGCCACTATTCTGCCGCAAACCAAAACCGGGAGAGCCTCATGATCCTGCATTGCGTCTTCGTTCGGTTCAAGGCGGCTCTCCAGCATGCCGACAAGCAGGCGATCTATGACGCGGTCGCCGCGTTGAAAAACGTCACCCCCGGCATTCTCGATTTCAAATACGGCCCGAACGTTTCGCCGGAAGGCCTGAACGGCGGCTTTCTCGATGGTTTCATCGTGACCTTCGAGAGCCCGGAGGCGCGCGACGCCTATCTGGTCCATCCAGACCATGTCGCTGTCGGCGATCGTATTATCGCCTCCGCCGATGGCGGGCTTTCGGGGCTGATGGTCTTCGATATGGCTTTGTGAGGCTGCGGACGCTTGCCCGCGGCCATCGTCTGCCGGTCTGGCGCGGGAGAAAAAAGGGCGCCGAAGCGCCCCTGAAGCAGATTGCAGGTATCGCCTAAAGCTGTTCCAGCATCGCTGCAGCGCCGGAAACGGTCGCCTGTCCGGGGCTTTCCTCGATATTGAGCGACTTCACCACGCCATCCTCGATGAGCATCGAATAGCGCTTCGAGCGAACCCCCAGGCCTCCGGCGGAAAGGTCGAGGTCAAACCCGAGCGCCTTGGTGAACGCGCCGTCCCAATCGGCGAGGAAGTGGATCTTGCCGAGTCCGCCCGTCTGTTGGGCCCAGGCCCCCATGACGTGCCAGTCGTTGACGGAAAGGACGGCAATGTCGTCGACACCCTTCGCCAGGATCGCATCCCGGTTTTCGAGATAGCCCGGCAGGTGGTTCAGCGTGCAGGTGGGCGTGAACGCGCCGGGAACGGCAAAGAGGACGACCCTCTTGCCGGCAAAAAGCTGTTCCGTGGTGATTTCCACGGGACCGTCCGTGGTCTTTTCCTTGAATGTGGCGGAGGGCAGTCTGCTGCCGACGGCAATGGTCATGGGAACTCTCCTCGGTTGGGCAGGCTCATACCTCCGGCCCGCCAGTTGCGGCGCACTATAGTCCGGACTTGACATATGACAAGGAGAGGTGGAGCAGAAAGCCTGCTGTGAGGCCATTTACTCGAAGGCCAGCGAGGTTTCCATGGCGCGGTTGCCGGCGATCACCAGGATACCCCAGCGTTTGCCGTTGATATCGTAGTTCTTGGGCAGTTTGCCGACCGGCATGTCGAGTGCATAGCCGTCGCCATCCTGGCGGCCGTTGATGCCGTCGAAGAGCACATGGCCCTCTGGCCCTGTGACGATCACCTGCGGCGGCTCGGATGTCTGTTCCGGCAGCTTCAACTTCAGACTCAAGATGTTGCGGCCGTGGGTCATCGCATAATGCGTGACGGCGAAATCGTCCGAAGGTCCTTCGGGAAGCCTGGAAGCGGCTATGTTGAGGATCATCGCTTCCTCGGCCGGGGTCCCCTTCGTAGAGCCGAGCGCCAGGGAAAACTCCGCCTGGAAGGGAATGCAGATATTGCGGCAGAGGCCCACGAAGGCAGACGCGCCGAGGTTCAGCGACTTGTGGGGACCGTCTACCTTCAATTCGAAAGGCAGGGTTACCGGCCGGTCGTAACCGATATCGCGCAGTTTGCCGTTGTCGATCCGCTTCGGAACGGGATAGGAGACATGGCTGAGCGTCACACCGCTTGCCTTGGAAAAAACGACCTGCGGCGGAATGCCGGCGTCGCCGGGTTCCTTCCAGTAGGTGATCCAGCCGGGCTTCGGTTCGATCTGCAACGCGCCTCGCACCGTACCGTCAGGCTCCGGAGGCAACGCGACGATCCGCATCCGGCCGCCTTCGTTTGTAGCCCAGGGTGTGATCTCGGCACGGCTTGTGTTGGCAAAACTGACCGTGATGCCCGCCACAAGGCATGCGGCAAGTGCAACGAAGGTGCGGATCGAAGAGCTACGGGCCGATTTTGCTGTCATCGGCCAAAGGTTTAATCGATCTGGTTCACCGGGACTAGTCATGAGCCGGGAAAAGCCGATCATTTTCGGTTGATTGATGGGGCCGACTGCCCCATCTTGATCAGATGGTGGATTCAAAACCCTTCAAGCCCGGAGTTCGGGCTGGAAGGCAGGCTGGAGACATGATGGCTTTCTCGACCTTGAGGGACAAGTGCGAACGGGGGTTCCTCGACGGCCAGTTCCTGATTGCCATGCCCGGCATGAAGGATAGCAATTTCGCGCGTGCGGTCGTTTATATCTGCGCCCATTCCACCGCGGGCGCCATGGGCTTTATCATCAATCGCGCACAACCCATCTCCTTCACGGACGTTCTCCTGCACCTGAAGCTTATGGATCAGCAGGAAGCGATCATGCTGCCCGGCGATACACGAGATTTTCCCATCCTCGCGGGCGGACCGGTGGAAACCGGCCGCGGCTTCGTGCTGCATTCGGACGATTTCGTCAGCGAGTCCTCGATACCGGTCAGTGACGACATTTCGCTGACCGCTACGCTCGATATCATCCGGGCCATTTGCAATGGGCGCGGGCCGGCGCGGGCAACCATGCTGCTCGGTTATGCCGGCTGGGGTCCGGGCCAGCTTGAATTGGAGATTTCCAGCAACGGGTGGCTGAATTGCCCCGCGAACGACGAACTGATCTTCGACCGCGCGCTGGAGGGCAAATATGAACGGGCGCTGGCGCTGCTTGGCGTCAGCCCGGAGATGCTGTCCAGCGAGGCAGGTCACGCCTGAGTTGATCGTCCATGCGCCTCTACGAATGCGATCATTGCGGACAGCCCATTCATTTCGACAACCGCTCCTGTGTGAATTGCGGTCATCAGCTGGCCTTCGTGCCGGAAATGCTCGCCATGCATGCGCTCGTGGAAGATGCGGGGGAGGGTACATGGCATCTTGTCGCCGAACCCGCCCGCAAGGTGCGGCTCTGCGCCAATGCCGCGATGGACATCTGCAACTGGACCGTGCTTGCGGATCATCCGCACCCTTTCTGCCCCGCCTGCCGGCACAACCGTCTTGTGCCGGATGCCTCGACGGAGGCCGGCCTTGGCCAGTGGCGCCGCATCAGCCAGGCGCAGCGGCATCTCTTCTATTCGCTTCTGCGCTGGAACCTGCCGCGCACCAATCGCGAGGAGGATCCGGAAGGCGGCCTTGTCTTCGATTTCCTGGTGGACGAGGTGCAGCAGGACGGCACGGTCGTACCGGCGATAACCGGCCATGAGGACGGATTGATTGCCATCCGCGCCGCGGAAGCCGACGATGTTACCCGCGAGCGGATGCGGGTCCTGATGAACGAACCCTATCGCACCATGCTCGGCCACTTCCGCCACGAGATCGGGCATTACATGTGGGACAAACTGGTGCGCGACGGCGGCAGGCTGGAGGCGTTTCGTGCCGTGTTCGGCGACGAGAGGCGGGACTATGCCGAGGCGCTGAAGCAGAATTACGAGTGGGGTCCTCCGCCGGACTGGCAGCAATTCTTCATCAGCACCTATGCGAGCACCCATCCCTGGGAAGACTTCGCCGAAACCTTCGCGCATTACCTTCACATCGCCGATGCGCTGGAAACGGCACGCGCCTATGGCATGTCGATCGCGACGAGGCAGCATGAGGCCTTGGCGGCCGAAATCGCTTTCGATCCCTATAATGCGCAGAGCGCAGAACAGCTTGTCTCGGCCTGGGTTCCTTTCAGCATGGCACTGAACAGCGTGCACCGCTCGATGGGAGTTCCGGATCTCTATCCGTTCATCCTGACATCGGCGGTCGTCGGCAAGCTGGAATTCGTGCATCGGCTCATTCATGAGCATCAGGGATGAATGAACTCTCGGCCTCTCCCAAAAATAAACCCGCCCTCCGGTGGATCGAAAGGCGGGGCAGGTCAGGGAAGTATTTAGAACCCCTTAAAATTAGGGGGTAAATTGACATCCCTGTCAAGAGGCCCCTGGCTCCAACGCATGTCGCGCAAAAGTGTGCAGCGGTTTTGCGATGACGACATATGTCAGAACAGGAACCTGAAGCGTAGCAAGCGAAACTGAAAGATCGCGACGCGCTTCAATAGGTCTTGAGCGTATCCAGGCCAAGCGCCGTGCGGCCGGCAAACTCCTGCTGCGCGCCGATTCGCATCGGATGATAGCGTGCCCCCTGGATATCGCGGAAGCGGCGTTCGAGACCTTTGTCCCGGTAGAAGGCGGCACCCCCTGCCGTTTCCATGGCAAGTTCGGTCGCCGCAATTGCATGGCGCGCCACGAGCGACCTGCCGATCATCATCTCGTTTGTGGTTGCCGGAGAAGGCTCGCCCCGCTTCGCCGCTGCAATCATGCCGGCATGGGCGTATTGCGCTGCCCTGAGTTCGGTGTCCATCCTTCCCGCCAGCGCGATAATATGCGCATCCGGCTCTCGTTTCTTTGCCAGTTGGAGGGCGATATCGCGGGCGCTTTCCGCCACGCCCATATAGGCGGAATAGATCAGCGGGAAGGCGATCATCGAAATGATGTGGAAGAGCATATGCCATTCACCCTGGTTGCGCTTCAGCGCGACGGCATCATCCGGAACCACATGGCCTTCGATCATCACGTCGTTCGAACCCGTGCCGCGCATGCCCATCGCTTTCCAGGTGTCGAGGATTTTGACATGCGGCGATTTCATCGGCACGCCGAAATGGATGACTTTCGGCCCATCGGGTTCATCAAGAACAGCGCCCGTCATCAGGATATCGCCCACGGGCGAGCCGGACGTGAAGATCTTGCGCGCGGTGATCCGGTAACCGCCATCGACCTTCTCGGCTTTGCCCGATCCCTCGATCCAGTCGGAGCCTCCGCTGGACAGAAGAATGATCCGTTCCGCTGCGACGCGTTTCAGGAGCGGCACCACGGGCGCGGCCTTCTGGCGGGTCCAGCGCCAGGCGGGGATTGCCACCTGATGCGTGTGCATGGAAAATGCCAGCGCGGTCGAGCCGCAATGATGGGCAAGTTCCTTGATCATGGCGCAAAGTTCGGCGATCTCGGCGCCACCGCCGCCGAGATCCGTTGGAACTCCGGCCTCGACCAGGCCGGCTTCACGCAGGTCGCGATAGTTTTCGGCAACGAAAGCGTCGTTGTCATCGGCTGTTTCGGCTCGCTCGGCAAATGTCGGCCCGAGCGACCGGGCAATGCCCGCGAGTTCCGCATGAACGGTGTGCAAGGGTGAAAGTCCGGTTGTTGTAACCATGTTCCTATCCTCCTCCTGTTGAGAATAGGCGGATTGTTCGCGTCCGATCGGATAGCCGCAAGTACAGGAAGTGTACTGCCGTTCGGCCGGTGGCCTTTTCGGCATGAGGCTCGAGTGGGGAATCACCCAGCACAATCAATGGTACAGAAAATGGACTTGGTGCTTATGAAGAAGAGGAATATTCTGCTTCGGATATTGGCGCGGAGGTCTTCCATGATGGAAATGACCGCAAGTTACGGTCAGTTCTGCCCGGTTGCGATGGCTGCCGAGGTCGTTTGTACGCGCTGGACACCGTTGGTTCTCCGGGAACTCCTGTGCGGCAGCCGCCGGTTCAACGATCTGAGGCGCGGTGTGCCGCGCATGTCGCCAACCTTGCTCTCGAAGCGCCTGAAGGAGCTGACACAGGCCGGGATCATCGAGACCCGCAAAGCATCGGACGGCGCCATCGAATACCACCTGACGCCGGCCGGAGAAGACCTCCGCGACGTCGTCATGACCCTTGGCTTCTGGGGACACCAGTGGGTTGAAACCCAGCACGCTCTTCAAAAGCTCGATCCCGCGCTCCTGATGTGGGACATGCGCCGCAATCTCGATCCGATGCCGCTGCCTGCGCGGCGATCTACCGTTCTCTTCCACTATCCCGAGCAGCCGCCGGCACGACAACGCTATTGGCTCGTCGTCGAGGAGGGCGATGTCGATATCTGTTCGACTGATCCAGGCTTTGACGTCGATCTTTATGTGACCTGCCAGCTCCGCACGATGACGGCAATCTGGATGGGGGTGGCGACTGTGCGCTCCGAAATGGATGCCGGTCGGCTGGAACTCGACGGCGATCCCGAAATGGGGGCCTCCATGCAGCGGTGGCTGGGATTGAGCCCCTTTGCCCGCGAACGGCCGAGCGCGGGAAGGGCGGCGTGAAGATTACGCCCGTTTCGTCAGCGGAAATCGTTCCTTCAGCAGCTTGAGCACGGCGTCTGCCGGGGCGGGTGGGCCGAAAAGATAGCTCTGGCCGAAATGGCAGCCCATCTTGGCGAGTTCCGCTGCATCCTCGTCGGTCTCTATACCTTCCGCCACCACTGTCATTTCGAGCGCCCGGGCCATGGCGATCACCGATCGTAGCAGGACTGCCCGCTTTTCCGTGGCATCCCTGACCAGAGCCTTGTCGAGCTTGATCGTGTCGAAGGGGAATTGCGTGAGATAGGCAAGCGAGGAATAGCCGGTGCCGAAATCGTCGAGCGCCAGGCTGAGGCCCGTCTCCTTGAGCTTGGCAAGCACGAGGCGCGCCTGCTCCGGATTTTCCATCATCAGCGATTCGGTGAGTTCCAGCTTGATCTGGCCCGGATTGATCTGCGTCTTCTGGAACAGAGTCCTCACGTCGTTGTAGAGTTCGGCGTTCAGAAGCTGTGCGCTCGACAGGTTGACCGAGACGAAGATCGGCAGCTCGCCCGTCTGCTGCTGCCAGTTCATCAGGTCGGAGGCGGCGCGGTCCATGGCGAACAGGCCGAGCGGTTCGATCAGATCCGACATCTCTGCGATCGGGATGAATTCCGAGGGCGGTATGCTGCCGCGCTTTGGGTGGTCCCACCGCATCAGCGCCTCGAAACCGGCGACTTCACCATCCGTCAACCGGATGATCGGCTGGTAGGCGAGCGACAGTTCCTTGCGTTCGATAGCGCGGCGGAGATCCGTCTCGATCTGCAGTTTATCGGTGCCGGAGGTGCGGAAGGCGGGGCGGAAGGGCTCGACGCGGTTGCCGCCGCCCCGTTTTGCCCGGTACATGGCAAGCTCGGCATCGGCGAGCATGCCGGCAGCGCTTTCCTGCTGGTCGACCCAGGAGGAAAGCCCGATCGAGGCGGTCAGGATGATTTCGCGATTGGCGAAGTTGATCGGCACCATGATCGCCTTGGAAACGGCATCGGCGAAGTCCGCCACCTTGGCCGGGTCCCGTTCGGATACGAGAATGAGGCCGAACTGGTCGCCGGCAAGCCGCGCCAGCGTATCCTGCGGTTTGAGAAGGCGTCGGAGCCGCCTCGTCAGCGCGATCAGGATGTTGTCGCCTGCTGCGATTCCCAGCGAATCGTTGACCTGCTTGTAGCGGTCGATATCGATTGCCATGACGGTCGGCCGCACGGTATCGCCGTTGGGCGCAAGCGTCAGCACGGATTGAAGGCGATCGAGGAAAACCTGACGGTTCGGCAGGCCGGTGAGATTGTCGTGCAGGGCGTCCTGCAACAGGCGTTCGACGGAATTCCTCTGTTCGGTAGTGTCGACGATCGTGCCGACGCAGCGGATGATCTCGCCGTTCAAGCCGAGCACCGGCCGGGCACGGATATGCAGCCAGTGGAAATGACCGTCCTCGGCGCGAATGCGGAATTCGTGGTTCAGCCGGCCGCGGCGATGTTCGAGAAGCACGTCGAGCGTGGCGCGGAAACGGTCGCGGTCGTCCGGGTGGAGCCGCGGCACCCAGTTGCGCACCGGTCCGTGCATGGCGCCGGGGTCCAGTCCGAGGCGGGCGGAAATATCCGGCGTCGTGACGACGCGGTCGCGTGCCACGTCCCAGTCCCAGACGGTATCACCGCTGCCCGTCAGCGCCAGCGACTGCCGTTCGAGATCGGAGAACAGGCCTTGCTGATAGGCGCCGCCGGCAAAGGCGTGCTGCATCACCGTGAAGCCGATCAGGAGAACAATCAGGACGAGGCCTCCGCCGAGCGCCGGCTGGACGATATCGTTGTCGAGCCTCCCGGTCACCGTCATCCAGCTGCCGAACAGCCAGACGAGGATCAGCGCCCAGGTGGGCACGAGCAGGATCGCCCGGTCATAGCGGTTGAAGCCGAGATAGATGATGAGCAGGATGCCGACCGTGCCGGTCAGTGCGAAGGAAAGACGGGCGATGCCGGCTGCGACAGACGGGTCATAGATTGCCACGCCGCCGAGCAGTACGAGCCCGACGATCCAGGCGAGCGTCGCATAGCCCAGATGCACGTGCCAGCGGTTGAGGTTCAGGTAGGTGAACAGGAAGATGACAAGCGAGGAGGCGAGCGCCACTTCGGCACCCGCGCGCCAGATGCGCTGGTCGCTCGCGGTGATGGTGATCAGCTTGTCGAGGAAACCGAAGTCGACGCAGATGTAGGCGAGGACCGCCCAGGCAAGCGCCGCCGCCGCCGGCAGCATGGAAGTGCCCTTCACCACGAAGAGGATGGTCAGAAAGACGGCGAGCAGGCCGGCAATGCCGAGCACGATGCCGCGATAGAGCGTGAACGAGTTGACCGTGTCTTTGTACGCATCTGGTTGCCATAGGTAGATCTGAGGCAGCGAAGGTGTGGCAAGTTCCGCGACGAAGGTGATGGTTGAACCGGGATTGAGCGTGATGCGGAAGACGTCCGCATCCGGGCTAGGCACCCGGTCCAGCGCAAACCCTTCCGACGGCGTGATGGAGATGATGCGCTGCGAACCGAGATCCGGCCAGAACATCTTGGAGTTCACCAGGCGGAAGTGCGGCGCGACGATCACCCGTTCGAGCTGTTCTTCCGACACGTTGGAAAGTGCGAAGACCGCCCAGTCGCCCTGGTGACGGGGAGAGCTGGCGCGCACCTCGATACGGCGGCGGATGCCATCGGCGCCGGCAGCGGTGGAGACCTGAAAGGCCTCGCCCTGATTGGTGTAGATATCGGTCGTCTTGGTGAGGTCGAGCGCCGTGTCGTCACGCGAGATTTTGACCGGCTCCGCCGCCTGGGCCACGGGCGCTGCAGCGAGCACCAAGAGGGCGACAAGGAAGGCGAAGAGCCCCGGAAGCCAGCGGATCAACGAGCGAACGCACAAGAGACGGGCGCTCATGGTTTCAGCATCTTCCCGAATTCACCATCTTCCGGCAGCCGGGAAAACATCAGGTGGTCGCGCCATTCGCCGTTGATTTTGAGATATTTCCGCAAAAGACCTTCCCGCTCGAAGCCGGCTTTTTCGAGAAGCCGGACACTTTTCCAATTCTCCGGAATACAGGCTGCCTCAATTCGGTGCAACTGAAGCCCGCCGTAGATATAGGGGATAGCCAACTTCAATGCGGCCAACATATGGCCTTGCCTCGCATGTTTTTCACCCATCCAGTATCCGATCATGCAGCTTTGCGCAGCACCTCTGCGGATATAACCGATGGTGAGGCCGCCGAGCAGCACGTCATCCTCCCGGCGGAAGAGGAGGAGCGGTACGGCGAGGCCCGACGCATATTCCTGCCCGCTTCTGATGACGCGGGCGCGGAACGAAGCCTCGGTCAGTTCGTCCGGCCGCCAGACCGGCTCCCAGGGCTGCAGGAAGGCTCGGCTTTCCGAACGCAGCTTGTACCATTGCCTGTAGTCGGAGTGGCGCGGAAGCCGGAGCAGGTGGTTTTCGCCATAAAGCTCTGGTGTGTCCGGCTGCCGCGACAAGAACCGAAACACCGACTTTGCCATGCCATGCTCCAGCCGGAATCAGCCGGCAGCCTTCTTCGTCTGGAACCCTGGCGAGGAAAGCGCCGTGGTGATGTCGGCCAACGGCGCGAGTTGCTCGATCGGGCCGACGGCGGATAATGTCGGAACTGTATCGAAAAACAGCCGTCCGGCAAGATCGGTGAGCCGTTCGGTGGTGATGCCGGCAAGTCTTTCCATCATTTCGGGGTTGGGGATTGGCCGCCCGTAAAGCATCATCTGCCGGGCGATCTGGCCGGCGCGCGCCGCCGGGCTTTCCTGGCCCATCAGGAGCTGGGCGCGGATCTGGGCGCGGGCGCGGTCGATTTCCTGCTGGTCGATCGTTTCGGATGCCTTGCGCAACTCATCGATCACGACCGGTACAAGGTTCGGCAGGTCGTCGCCGCCGGTGGCGGCATGGATGCCGAAGATGCCGGTATCGGAAAAGCCCCAGTGGAAGGCATAGACCGAATAGCAGAGGCCGCGATGCTCTCGCACTTCCTGGAAGAGGCGCGACGACATGCCGCCGCCCAGGATGTTCGCGAGAATTTGCGAACAGTAAAAGTCGCGCATGTGATAGGCCTTGCCTTCGAAGCCGATCAGGAGTTGCGCGTCCATGAGGTCGCGGTCTTCGCGCACGTCGCCACCGATGTACCGGGCGGTTTCCAGCACGGGAGTGGTGCTCGGCGTCCGGGGCAGCCTCGCGAAGCGTTCTTCCACCTGCTTGCAGAAGGCTCCGTGATCGACGGCGCCGGCGGCCACCACGAACATCCGGTCGGTCGTGTAGTTGCGCGAGAGATAGTTGCGGATCTGCGCGGGTGTGAAGCCTTTCACCGTTTCTGGCGTGCCGAGGATCGGCCTGCCGATCGTCTGGCCGCGATAGGCGGCCTCGGAGAAGCGGTCGAAAATGATGTCGTCCGGCGTATCGTTGGCCGCGCCGATCTCCTGCAGAATGACATGTTTTTCGCGGCGCAGTTCTTCCTCGTCGAATTCCGATTCCGTCAGGATGTCGGCGAGGATATCGACTGCGAGAGGCACATGATCCTTCAGCACGCGGGCGTAATAGGAGGTGGTCTCGGTGGACGTGGCGGCGTTGAGTTCGCCACCGACATTTTCGATTTCCTCGGCGATATCGCGGGCGCTGCGGCGCGCGGTGCCTTTGAAGGCCATGTGCTCGAGGAGGTGGGCGATCCCGTGCTCGTCCTCGGTCTCGTTACGCGAACCGGACTTGATCCAGACACCCAGCGCAACGCTCTCCAGATGGGGCATGGTCTCGGTGACGACTGTCAGCCCGGAGGAAAGCCGGGTGATTTCTACATTCATCTTTATGTCTTTCCGGCGCTACCGACGACTTCAAGCGCGGGCATGCTGGCCGATGAAGGTTTCGACGGCCTTAAGCTCAGGCTCCAAGATATCGAAGCGCTCCTCCCTTTCCATAAGATCAGCAAGCCATGATGGAAGCGCCGGATCAATTCCGCAAGCGGATTTTACCGCAGCCGGGAATTTGGCCGGATGCGCGGTGGCAAGCGTCACCATCGGACTCGAGCCTCGGGCGTTCTTCTTCGCAACGAAAACACCGGTCGCCGTATGGGGGTCGATGAGGTAGCCTGTTTCGGCAAGCGTCTCTCGGATTGTCGCGGCCACCTGGCGTTCCGTCGCCCGTCCGGCGCGGAATTCGCGCTTGATGGCCTTGAGCGCCTCAGGCTTGATTTCGAAGGCCCCGGACTGTTTCAGGCCTGCCATGGACGACCGCACCGCGGCAGCGTCGCGGCCACAGGATTCAAACAGCAGCCGCTCGAAATTCGAGGAAATCTGGATGTCCATCGAAGGCGAGGTGGTCGCCTTGACACCCTTCATCTCGTAGCGGCCGCTCTTCAGCGCGCGGGCGAGGATGTCGTTGTCGTTGGTGGCGATCACCAGCCGGTCGATCGGCAGGCCCATCTTCTTTGCGACGTAGCCGGCGAAAATGTCGCCGAAATTGCCGGTCGGCACCGTGAAGGAGATCTTTCGGTCCGGCCCGCCGAGCGAAACAGCGGCGGTGAAGTAATAGACCACCTGGGCCATGATGCGGGCCCAGTTGATCGAATTGACGCCCGAAAGCTTCAGGCGGTCGCGGAAGGCTGCGTCGTTGAACATCTCTTTGACGAGGTTCTGGCAGTCGTCGAAATTGCCCTTGATCGCCAGCGCATGCACGTTGGCCGCTTTCGACGTGGTCATCTGCCGCTGCTGCACGGGCGAGACCTTGCCATGCGGGAAGAGGATGAAGATGTCGGTGCGCTCGCGTCCGGCGAAGGCGTCGATGGCCGCTCCCCCCGTATCGCCAGAGGTGGCGCCGACGATGGTGGCGCGCTCGCCGCGCTCGGCGAGAACGTAATCCATCAGCCGCGCCAGCAATTGCATCGCCACGTCCTTGAAGGCAAGCGTCGTGCCGTGGAAGAGTTCGAGCACGAAATCGTTGGGGCCGGTCTGGACAAGCGGCACCACGGCCGGATGCCGGAACGTGGCATAGGCCTCGTCGATCATCGCCTTGAACACGTCATCCGGAATCTCGCCGTCGACGAAATGTTTGAGGACCTCGAAGGCGATTTCCTGGTAGCTCTTGCCGCGCAGCGCGCGGATCTCCTTCTTCGTCAGCACCGGCCATTCGCGTGGCACGTAAAGGCCGCCGTCGCGTGCGAGCCCGGCCAGCATGGCATCCCTGAAACGGAGGGACGCGGCTTCGCCCCGGGTAGAAATGTAGTCCACGACCTTCAATCCCCAATCGATTTTTATTCGCGCCGCTGATATAGACCATGAAAATGTGCGGTGAAAGAGCGGAAAACGGCGCTCCGGTTCTCCGAAAGGCAATGCCCGGAAATGGGCTGGAACGTGGGATGGAAGAGGGTTGAGTAGAGTGTTTGGCAAGATTTCACGTGGTCTTCTGGCGGCATCGTTCGTGGCGGCTCTCGCAGGTTGCAATTCCTCATCATCCACCGAAGGGTTGACCTCCGCCGCGCAGGCCCAGCAGCCGGTGACCCCCGTCGTGCAGGCTTACTGCCCACAGGTGGTCATGCTGGACCAGACCGCCGTATACCGTGCCTATGCGCGCGGCGGCCAGGATAATCCGGAAAAGCTGCTCTACCAGGCCTCGCTCGCCGACGCGACGCGCCAATGCACCGCCAACGAAACGACGCTGACCATCAATATGGTCGCCCAGGGTCGCATCGTGCAGGGTCCCGCGGGTACGCCCGGCAAGGTCACGCTGCCGGTGCTCGTCGAAGTGATCGACGGCGACAATGTCATCTACTCACAGAAGATGGCATTCCCGGTCGACATGCCGGCTGGCGGCACGCAGTTCATCTTCAACAAGCCGGACGTGCAGATTCCGAATGCGCCGGGCGGCGCCTCGCGCTTCACCCGCGTGCGTCTCGGCTTCGAGACGGGCCCGGCAAAGAAGCCGGCCCGTCGGAGCTGATACCATCTCCTGACCGAACGGGCCGGTTCAGAGCGCGCCGCTCCATTCCCCGAGTGCTGCGACCACGGCCGGCAGGTCCATCATGCGCGAGATCACGGTCTCCGCGCCGGCATCCGTCAGCCGGTCCGCATGGCTGGGATAGGTGTGCGACGCGCCGGTGAAGCCGACGACGCGCATGCCGGCGGCTTTCGCGCCATGGATGCCGTGGACGGAATCCTCGATGACAAGCACCCTGTCTGACGAAACCTTGAACTGTTCGGCGGCGTGCAGGAAGATATCCGGCTTCGGCTTCACCCGGTCACCCCCGAGATCCTTGGCCGAATAGATATGCGGTGCGAAATAGGGCTTGAGGCCGACCTTCTCCAGCATCATGTCGAGCCGGTGGCTGCTCGAATTGGAGCAGATGCAGCGCTGCGTCGTGAGGCGGGCAAGCGCGAATTTCACCCCGTCGATGATCTTTACGTCGCGGGCAAGGCGGGCGTCGAGCAGTTTCTCCGATTTGTCGAGCAGCGAGGCGGAAAGGGGTATGTTCGCTTCCTTCTCCACGGCCAGCAGGATGTTCTTCCAGGTCATGCCGGCGAAACGCTCGCCCATTTCCTCGATGCTGATCGGATAACCCGCTTCGGTGAGAAGCCGCGATTCGACCTGCGCCGCGATGATTTCGGAATCGACGAGCACGCCGTCACAGTCGAAAATGATGAGGTCGAAGCCGCTCATGATGGAAGCCTTGTGTGGATGGAATGCCTTATGCGGAAGTGAGGCGGGCCTTTTATACGACCGGGGCGAAAAGCTCAACCAATCCGCCTGCATGGCAGGTGCAAGCGAAGCGGGCGGCTCTCGACAAGGCAGGGATGGCCATCTAAGGAACGAACATGGGCAAGGAGCCGGAAGACACCATCGCCAGCCGCATCAGCCGGGTACTTGCCGATCGCATCGTGCGCGGCGAGCTCGCCGCGGGCGCACGTCTTCGCCAGGATCATATCGCCGAGGAATTCCAGACGAGCCACGTGCCGGTGCGCGAAGCCTTCCGGCGGTTGGAGGCGCAGGGGCTGGCGATCAGCGAGCCGCGCCGCGGCGTTCGCGTGGCATCCTTCGATCTCGCCGAAGTCCGCGAAGTGGCGGAAATGCGTGCCGCGCTGGAAGTGCTGGCGCTTCGCCATGCCGCGCGCCATCTGACGCCGGCCATCCTTGATGCGGCGGAAGAGGCGACCCGCGAGGGCGATGCGGCAGCCGACGTTCAGGCCTGGGAAGAGGCGAACCGCCGGTTCCACAACCTCATCCTCGCTCCCTGCGGCATGAAGCGGCTGCTTGCCTCGATCGACGACCTGCACGCAGCGAGCGCCCGTTTCCTGTTCTCCGCCTGGCAATCCGGCTGGGAGAAGCGGACCGACCACGATCATCGCGCCATTCTTGCCGCGCTACGTCAGGGAAGGGCGGAGGAGGCTGCGGCCATCCTCCAGAAGCATGTCCAATGGATCGGCCGCGGCCCGCAGCCTTCTCGGGCGGGTATGTCGCGCGAGACTTTCGCCATCGTCGGTTGATGATCAAAAATTATAGATAATTTATTTCCCTGCGAAATCTCTCAAAAGCGCCAGATATATCTGATTTTTTGATCTCTAACGCGTAGCGGCTGGCGATTGATCGCGACAAAGCCACTTGCGAAGGGTGTGAATGTGCTTCATGAAATAGATGGGAATCAAAATTATCTATAATTTGAAAAGGAGCGCTTGATGTCCCTGACCAATTCCCATGAAGCCCTTGCATTCGATCCGCTGCGGCTGGCCGGCAGGACCGTCCTGGCGAAGGTCGTGTTCGTGCTGGCCGGCACGCTCGCGCTGGCGATCGCCTCGCAGATTTCCGTGCCGATGGTGCCGGTGCCGGTCACCATGCAGACCTTCGCGGTGACCATGATCGGCGTGCTCTACGGCTGGCGGCTCGGCGCGGTGACGGTTCTCGCATGGCTCGGTGAAGCCATGCTCGGCGCCCCGGTTCTGGCGGGCGGCGCGGGCGGAATTGCTCCTTTCATGGGGGCTACGGCCGGTTATCTCTTTTCCTTCCCGCTGGTCGCCGCCGCAGCCGGCTCGCTTGCCGAGCGCGGCTGGACCGGGCGCCGCCTTGTCGCCAGCTTTTCGGCGCATCTGGCCGCAAACCTCTTGTGCCTAGCGCTCGGCTGGGTCTGGCTCGCGGCGTTGATCGGCGCTGAAAAGGCGTTCTGGGCCGGTGTTGCGCCCTTCATCCTCGGTGCGGCGCTGAAATCAGGTCTCGCGGCGGCCGTCCTGGCCGTGCTCGCCTCCCGCAATCGTACTGCGGCAGAGTAATGGTCAGGCTGCGGCCGCATCATCTTCTCTGCATGCTGACCTTTGTCGGCGAAGGCTACAATCCGGCCTTCGTCGCCAACTATCGCCGGATCGCAGCCCGGCTTTCCGCTGGCGAGCCGATCGAGATCGTCTCCGGCCCGGACGATATCTGCGCGCCGCTTCTGCGGGATGAGAATGCACATTGCCTCGCAGCATCGGTTGTCGGTCGTGATGCGGCGGCGCTTGCCGATCTTGGCAAGCTGCTTGGTTGTGAGCTTGAGGCAGGATCGGTGATCGCTTCCGATCCGGCGCTGCTCGATAGGCTGCGTGAAGCTTTTTCCGCCGGTTCGACGCGCCGCGCCTGCGCCGGTTGCGAATGGGGCGGGCTTTGCGACCGCATCGCGGGAGAGGGATATCAAGGGGCGCTGGTGCGGGGACGAAGGCTCAATCCGCCGGAAACAGCGCCAGGAATTTCCGCTCGCCCTCGGGCGTGAACAGCACGGCGCGGCTTTCGCCGCTGCGCCTTGCCCAGCCTTTTTCGAGGAAATGCGACAGCAGCGCCTTGCCGAGCGTGCCGGCAAGATGCGAGCGCCGCTCGCTCCAGTCGAGGCAGGATTTGCAGATCGGCCGGCGGCTGGAGGAAAGTGTTCCCACATCGATGCCGATCCTGCCGAGTTCCGTCCGGCCTTCCTCGGTCATCGCCAGGTTCTCGCCGTCGGTCGCAATCGCACCGCGCTTGACGAAACTATCAAGCATTCTGACGCCGTAGTCGCCGGCCAGGTGATCGTAGCAGACTCGCGCCTTGCGCAACGCCGGATCCTTCGGTCCGGGCTGGTGGCGCAGGTGCCCGCGGCTTGCGGCAAACCCCATGAGACTTTCGAGCAGTGCGCCGGCCGCCGCATCGGCCAGCGTGAAATAGCGATGCCGTCCCTGCTTGCGCTGGGCGATGAGACCGCCATCCTCCAGTTTCGAAAGATGCGAACTCGCCGTCTGCAGCGTCACGCCGGCTGCTTGCGCAAGCTCGGTCGCCGTCAGCGCCTGGCCGCCCATCAACGCCGTCAGCATGTTGGCGCGCGCGGGATCGCCGATCAATGTTCCGATGCGGGCAATGTCCGGACCTTCTTTCATACTTCGATCCTAACCGAAGCATCTTCGTTCGGCAATATGGCAAAACACCCTTGCAAGACAGGAGAAAGCCATGATCACGTGTTTCATTCGCTATGAGATCGACCCGTTCAGGAAAACGGAGTTCGCCGAATATGCCCGCAACTGGGGCCAGGCGATCCCGCGTTGCGGCGCCGACCTCATCGGTTATTTCGGCCCCCATGAAGGCTCGGCCACGACCGCCTACGGCGTCTATAATATCGAGAGCCTGGCGGCCTACGAAAGCTACCGCGCCCGGCTGGCGGCCGATCCGCTTGGTCAACAGAACTACGCCTTCGCAAAACGCGAGCGTTTTATTCTGAAGGAAGACCGGATCTTCCTGAAGAATGTGTCCACTCCCCACGGAGCTTTCGTAAAGCCATGATCGCCGTCATCTTCGAAGTCGTGCCCTATATGGGCGAACGCCACAAATATCTCGACCTTGCGGGAGAACTGCGCTCGGAACTCGAAAAGATCGATGGATTCATCTCGATCGAGCGGTTCGAGAGCCTCACCCTGCGCGGCAAACTCCTCTCGCTCTCCTTCTGGCGGGACGAGGAGGCGGTGCGCCAGTGGCGCAATCTGGAAGCCCACCGCGCCGCGCAACAGGCGGGACGTAACGGCATATTCGCCGATTATCGCCTCCGCATCGGCCATGTGCTGCGCGACTACGGCATGTTCGAGCGCGACGAGGCGCCGGAGGACAGCCGCAAGGTGCATGCGGCGTGAAGGAAGGTTAGCCGTCGCGTTTGATTAAGGCCAGCCGCCCGAGCTTGTGACTCTCTTCGAGATGGGCCTTGAGCATCTCGAACCAGTCTCCGGGCAAGACCCCGATGACACAGCTATCCTCTGCGTCCGGCCGGCTCGATAGCCAAGATGCCGGGCGCAGGTCGGGACTTGGCCAGACAAAGACATTGAGTTGGTCGGTATAAACCCAGGACGGTGCATCGCTGAGACCGAGATGCCGCAGCAGCTTTATCGGCATGGGCAAGGCCCGCTGAGCGGATCTGGGCTCGCTATGGGAAATACCGAGGCAATAGACGATCTGCTTGCCATCTTCGTGCGTGACCGAAAGGATGATGACGGCGGGACGCGCTTTCTCGCCGTCGTCTCGTATTCCGGATTGAGAATGCCAAAGATATTCGTAGGCGATGACGCTTCCGACAGGCGCAGAGCGTGGAATTTTCAAGAATTCTGATCCGGTTTCCGAGAGATGAGCTTGCCTTTCTCATCAAGATCATCGAGTTCGTAGGACGCGGTTGCCTCAATCTTGGCAATGCGGATCGCCGCCATTTCCGCTTCGCTGAGTTCGCCGGCGAACAGAACCTTTTTCGCTGGATATTCTTTCCGTTTTGCTGACGCTTTTGCGAAGGCCATGATTGCACTCCATCGTTGTTTCTAAAAGATACGATACGTATTGAAATGATCAAGTCAGTCGCTCTTTCCACGCCCTCGAATTTTTTCTCGAAATCGTTCAATGCTTTCAGCTTTTGGTAACCAAGCTGGGTAACCATAACGGCCAGTAAATTCGTTCGAGTACAGCGTAGCGAGTATCTTATGGCAGCAGTTCTTCCGCTGGCCGATCTGCAGGGGCAGGTCCGTCGGGTTTCCTGGCTCAACTCCATCATCAAGGGCGATTGCGTCGCCGCTCTGGAAGCGCTGCCGGATCACTCCGTCGATGCGATCTTTGCCGATCCTCCGTATAACCTTCAGCTTGGCGGCACGCTGCACCGTCCCGATCAGTCGCTGGTCGATGCTGTCGACGATGACTGGGACCAGTTTTCCTCCTTCGAGGTCTACGATGCCTTCACCCGCGCCTGGCTGCTCGCCTGCCGCCGTGTGCTGAAGCCGAACGGCACCATCTGGGTCATCGGCTCCTATCACAACATCTTCCGCGTCGGCGCGATCATGCAGGACCTGAATTTCTGGCTGCTCAACGATATCGTCTGGCGCAAGGTGAACCCGATGCCGAATTTCAAGGGCCGCCGGTTCCAGAACGCCCATGAAACGATGATCTGGGCAAGCCGTGACGCCAAGGCGAAAAGCTATACCTTCAACTATGATGCGCTGAAGGCGTCGAACGAAGACGTCCAGATGCGCTCCGACTGGCTCTTTCCGATCTGCTCCGGTTCCGAGCGCCTGAAGGATGACGATGGCAAGAAGGTCCACCCGACCCAGAAGCCGGAAGCGCTGCTTGCCCGCGTCATCATGTCGTCCACCAAGCCCGGCGACGTCATCCTCGACCCCTTCTTCGGTTCCGGAACGACCGGTGCGGTGGCGAAGCGTCTTGGCCGCAATTTCGTCGGAATCGAGCGAGAACAGGATTACATCGATGCCGCCGCCGCCCGCATCGCGGCCGTCGAACCGCTCGGCAAGGCGGAACTGACGGTCATGACCGGCAAGAAGGCCGAACCTCGCGTGGCCTTCAACGCGCTGATCGAGGCGGGTCTCGTCCGGCCAGGCCAGGTACTGACCGACGCAAGGCGTCGTTTCAGCGCCATCATCCGTGCCGACGGCACGCTTTCGGCGAACGGCGAGGCCGGCTCCATTCATCGCCTGGGCGCGAAAGTGCAGGGCTTTGATGCATGCAACGGATGGACGTTCTGGCACTTCGACGACGGGCAATCGCTCAAGCCCATCGATGAACTCAGGACCGTCATCCGCAACGACCTGGCAAAATTGGACTGATCCACCGGTCCCGCCAGATCGCACAAATTCCTTGCCCGGTCATGTACCTCTAGTCCCGGGTGAGGAGAATTGGCGCTCGGGGAGGCTGACCCCGGGCGCCATATTTCTTTCGGTCAGACCTCCACGCCGTAACCGGCGAGGTCCTTTCTAAGCGTTTCGGGATCCTTGAAATGCACCGCCTGCCAGCCGGCGGCGCGGGCGCCTTCCACATTCGGGTAGGAATCGTCGATGAAGATCGTCGCTTCGGGAACGAGGCCGAAATCGCGGGCATGCCTTTCGTAGATCGCCACGTCCGGCTTGATGAGGCCGATCTCGCCGGAAACGGTGACGCCCCGCGGCTTGTCCAGGAAGGGAAACAGTTTCCTGGCGTCGACGAATGTGTCGGCGGCGAAGTTGGTCAGCATCGTCACGTCGCGACCGCCGTCGATCAGGCCTTCCATGATCGCCACCGAGCCGTCATAGGCATGCGGAACCATCTCGTGCCAGTATTTGCGGAAGGCGCGGATCTGTTCCTCGCGCTCGGGATGTTCGGCGATCAGCAGCGCTTCGGCATCTTCCCACGTGCGGCCGCGGTCCTGTTCCAGATTCCATTCATGGGTGCAGACGTTGAGGAAGAACCATTTGCGTTCTTCTTCATCGGGGATGATGCGGCTGAAGGGAATGTTCGGATCGTAGTGGATCAGCACCTTGCCGATGTCGAAGACGATGTGGTCGATCGTGGCCGCCATTGAGTATTCCTTGAAAGAATCAGTTCGGATGTTTTTCGAAGGCTCGCGAAATAGCCTGCGCAATTGCTTTTTTCATGACAGTCGGCAATGCCTGGGCCTCAAGATTTGTGACCGGCTCCCACCACCCGTCATCGACGGCGACCTTCTCGGTCAGCGCCCGGAAGACGGAAAGCCTGAGTTCGAAATGGGTGAAGACATGGACGACCGTGCCGCAGGCTTCCCAGCCGGCAGGAAAGGGAGCATGGTCTGCCGTCGTGCCGCCGTCCACCCGCGAAGTCCAGGCAGTGGTTGGCACTTCCGTCATGCCGCCGAGCAAGCCGCTTTCGATGCGGCGCTTTAAAAGCGCTTCGCCCCCGGGCGTCACGGCGACGAAGGCCGCGCCGAACCGAACCGGCTTTTCCTTCTTCGCCGCCTTGACCGGAAAGCTCTCCGGGTCGTGTTCGGCAAAGGCAAGACAGTCGTCACGGAAGGGACAGAGTGCACAGGTCGGCCTTTTGGGGGTGCAGATGGTGGCACCGAGATCCATCATCGCCTGGGCGAAGTCGCCCGGCCGATCCGAAGGCGTCAGTTCGGCGACCCTGGCCTTCATCAAGGGCTTGGAGCCCGGCAGCGGCGCATCGATGGCGTGGAGCCGCGAGATCACCCGCTCCACATTGCCGTCCATCACGGCGGACTGCCGGTTGAAGGCGATCGCCGCAATGGCCGCTGACGTATAGTCGCCGATGCCGGGAAGCGCCCTCAGTCCTTCCTCCGTATCCGGGAAGACGCCGCCATGTTCCAGGGCCACTGTCTCGGCGCATTTCTTGAGGTTGCGGGCGCGAGCGTAGTATCCGAGCCCGGCCCAGGCGGCCATCACGTCCTCGACCGGGGCGGCCGCCAGATCGGTCACCTTGGGCCAGAGCGCCAGGAATTTGGCGAAATAGGGTTTGACGGCCTGCACGGTCGTCTGCTGCAGCATCACTTCCGAGAGCCAGACATGGTAGGGATCGGCCCGTTTTCCGGCCTTCGCGGCAGCCGGGTTCACCCGCCAGGGCAATTCCCGGTGGTGCCGGTCGTACCAGGAAAGAAGCTTCGGGGCATGGAGTGCGGGGAGCGTCTGGAGCATCGTTTGCCGTTACGGGAGGAGATGCCCTATACTTGAAACAGGAATGCGCCGCCATCAAGGATGGCGCGGACGAATGCGGCCAGGAATCCGACAAGAGCGATGAGTTATCCAAAGAAAGGCGCCCGGCGAGGCGTCGTCCAGATTTCCGAGGTCGCGAACGGCATCATCGATCCGGTGCTGGCCCGCCGTGCCGGCATATCGACGGCGCTGCTCGGCTCCTGGGACGAGATCGCCGGCGAGGGTTTTGCCGATTGCACGCGGCCGGAGAAGATCGTCTGGCCGCGCAATGATGGGTATGGCGAAACGAGTTATCAGCCCGGCGTTTTGACGATTGCCTGCGAAGGCGCTCGCGCGCTGTTTCTCACCCATGCCCAGGGCGAACTGATCGCCCGCATCAACGGCTTTTTCGGTTTTCCCGCTGTTCGGCAGATCCGCATCGTCCAGAAGCCCGTCTCGCCAACCTCCAGACATCCGAAGCGGCCGCCGCCGCTGAAGGGCGAGGCGGCGAGACGCCTCGAAACGATGATGGAAGGCATCGAAAGCGAGGCGCTGAAAAAGGCGGTGGCCCGGCTGGGCACCGCCGTCCTGCAGAAGAAGCGCAAGGCATGAACGCGGGGAACCTTGCGTTCATCTCTGATACACTTTCGATTTGTCACAATTCTTTGAAGAGTTTTGCCTATCGACAGCTTGTTCGCGTTCGGGTGCCGCGATACGGAATGTCAAACAATTCGAGCTCTCTCGCACACGGGTGTTCCATGCAGATGAACGATATCACCACCACCAGGCGCGCACTTCTCGGCGGAGGGGCCGCGGCCGCTCTTTGCCTGGTGCTACCGCTCGGCGCTTCACAAGCCTTCGCGCAGGAAATGCCGGAATCGCAAGGCGACGTGGATATGGCCGAGGCGCTGAAGCCTGGTCCGCTGGCGGAAATGGCGCTCGGTGAAGAGAACGCCCCGGTGAAAATCATCGAATACATGTCGATGACCTGCCCGCATTGCGCCAATTTCCACAACAATACCTTCGAGGCCATCAAGACCAAGTATATCGATAGCGGCAAAGTCCGCTTCATCATCCGCGAGTTCCCGTTCGATCCGGTTGCGACGGCCGCCTTCATGCTGGCCCGCTGCAATCCGCAGAACCCGCAGGAGCTTTCGACGCCTGCCCAATATTTCCCGATGGTTTCGATGCTCTTCAAGCAGCAGCGCGCCTGGGCCGCTCCGGCCGACGGCAATGTCCGCAATGCCCTGCTTCAGAGCGTCAAACTGGCAGGTTACTCACAGCAGAGTTTCGAGGCTTGCTTGACGAACCAGAAGCTTCTCGATGAAGTAAACGAGGTCGTGAAGCGGGGCGCGGACAAATTTGGTGTGAATTCCACGCCGACCTTCCTGATCAACGGCAAGAAGTATTCGGGAGACATGTCGGTTGAATCCATGTCCAAGCTCATCGACAGCCTGTTGTGAGCACACCTTCCCTGAAGGGAAGGTGAGGGGCGCGGCATGAAGTTCACCAAGCTGCGCCTTGTCGGATTCAAGTCCTTCGTCGAGCCGACGGAATTCATCATCGAGCGCGGGCTGACCGGTGTGGTCGGCCCGAACGGTTGCGGCAAGTCCAACCTTGTCGAAGCGCTTCGATGGGTGATGGGCGAGAATTCCTACAAGAACATGCGCGCGTCCGGGATGGATGACGTGATCTTTTCCGGCTCCGGCAATCGCCCGGCCCGCAACACCGCCGAGGTCGGCCTCCATCTCGATAATTCCGACCGCACCGCGCCCGCCGCCTTCAACGATGCCGACGAAATCCAGGTAAGCCGGCGCATCGAGCGCGAATCCGGCTCCATCTATCGCATCAACGGCAAGGAGGCGCGCGCCAAGGACGTGCAGCTTCTCTTTGCCGATGCCTCGACCGGTGCGCGGTCGCCTTCCATGGTCGGGCAGGGGCGGATCGGCGAGCTCATCCAGGCAAAACCCCAAGCTCGCCGCCAGCTCCTGGAAGAGGCGGCCGGCATTTCCGGCCTGCATTCCCGCCGTCACGAGGCGGAACTCAGGCTGCGCGCGGCAGAGGGCAATCTCGAACGCCTGGACGACGTTCTGACCCAGCTCGAAACACAGATCGAGAGCCTGAAGCGTCAGGCTCGTCAGGCGAACCGCTTCAAGACGCTGTCGGCCGATATCCGCGCCCGCGAGGCTATGCTGCTGCATATTCGCTGGGTGCAGGCAAAGGAGGCGGAAGGTGAAGCGGAAAGCGCGCTCAACCAGGTGACGGCCATCGTCGTAGAGAAGGCGCAGGCGCAGATGGAGGCGGCCAAGAGCCAGGCCGTCGCAAGTCTCAAGCTGCCGGAGCTGCGCGAGGAGGAGGCGAAAGCCGGCGCGGCCCTGCAGCGCATCCAGATCGCTCGCGGGCAACTGGAGGAGGAGGCAAACCGGCTCCTGAAGCGTCGCGACGAGCTTACCCGGAGGCTCGCTCAGCTCGGAGAGGACATCCGTCGCGAGGAGCAGCTCGCCGCCGACAATGCCGTCTTCCTTGAAAAGCTGGACCAGGAGGAAGCCGAACTCAGCGATATGCTGGCCGATTCCGGCCTGGAAGCGGACGAATTGCGCGAGGCCTTCGAAACGGCCGCCGCGGCACTCGCCGAAAGTGAGAAGCTGTTTTCCGCCATCACCGCGGAGCGCGCAGAAGCTGCCGCTGGCCGCAATCAGCTCGAACGGCTGATCCGCGATCTCGCCGAACGCCGCCAGCGTCTCGACCGGCAGCTTGCCGATGCGACCGCTGAGCTTGACGCGATCAACGAGCGTCTTTCCGGCCTCGACGATCCCGCCGAGAAGCGTGAAGCGGTGGAGGCGGCGGAAATCGCCGTCGAGGATGCTGCAGTGATCGTTGAGGAGGTGGAAGCCGCACTTGCTTCCGCTAGATCCAATGAACAGATGGCCCGGGGACCAGTGGATACCGCCCGTTCGGCGCTCAACGCGCTGGAGACCGAAGGGCGCACCATTTCGAAAATGCTGGCCGCCGGCGCTGCTTCGGGGGATTTCGTCGCGGTTGCGGAAATGATCAGCGTCGATCGTGGGTACGAAGCTGCACTTGGCGCCGTACTCGGCGACGATCTTGAAAGCCCGATCGACAGTTCCGCGCCGACCTACTGGTCACAGAACGGCGATGGCTCCGCCGATCCGGTTCTGCCGCATGGCGCAGAACCGCTGATCGCCCGTGTGACCGCGCCGCCGGAACTCTCCCGTCGCCTCGCGCAGATCGGCGTCGTTGCCGAGGTGGACGCGCATCGCCTGATGCGCGAGCTCGCGCCCGGCCAGCGGCTGGTGACCAGGGAAGGTGGCGTTTATCGCTGGGACGGGCATGTGACCGGTTCCGAAGCGCCGGGCGCTGCAGCGCTCAGGCTTTCCCAGAAGAACCGGTTATCGGAACTGGAAGCGGAGATCGACGAGGCCCGCATTCTGCTCTCGGAAGCCGAAGTGGCGCTCACTTCGGCCGCCGCCGAGATCGTCGCGAGGGAACGGCAGCTCAACGACGCCCGCGACCGCAGCCGGCTTGCCGCTCGACGGCTCACCGAAGCCCGCGATGCGCTGGCCGCCGCCGAGCGCGCCGCCGGCGACCTGATGCGCCGCCGCGATGTCGCCACCGAAGCGGTGAACCAGCTCAACACGCAGATCGAGGATATCGGACTGCAGGAGGAGAACGCCCGGGCCGAGCTTGAAGATGCGCCGGATATTTCCGACATCGACAACCGGCTCCGCGAACAGCAGGCGGTGGTGGCGACCGATCGCGGCCTGCTTGCCGAGGCGCGTGCCCGCTACGAGGGTCTGAGTCGCGAGACCGAGGCTCGCAAGCGCCGGCTTGCCGCGATTGCGCAGGAGCGCGCCTCTTGGACGGCGCGGGCGGCGAGTGCTGCCGATCATATTGCAAACCTGCGTGAGCGCGAAGAAGAGGCCCGCGAGGAGATCGTCGACCTCGAGGCCGCCCCCGAAGAGTTCGATGACAAGCGGCGTGCGCTGCTCAGCGAATTGCAGAAGGCGGAGGAGGCCCGTCGCGCCGCCGCCGATCGGCTGGCCGAAGCCGAAACCCGCCAGCGCGAGGCGGATCGGATTGCCGCGATCGCTCTTTCCGAGCTTGCCGAAGCGCGCGAAAAGCGCGGCAGGGCCGAAGAACGCCTGGTGTCGGCTGCCGAGAAGCGTCACGAGAGCGAGCAGCGGATCCGCGAGACTTTGAATGTCGCGCCGCATGAGGTGCTTCGGCTTGCAGGCCTCAGGCCCGAGGCGCCGATGCCCGATATCCGCGAGATCGAGCGCGAGGTCGATCGGTTGCGGATGGAGCGCGAGCGGCTCGGCGCCGTCAACCTGCGCGCTGACGAGGAGCAGAAGGAACTGTCCGACAAGCTCGATATACTGATGCGCGAGCGCGCCGACGTCATCGATGCGATCCGCAAGCTGCGCGGCGCGATCCAGAGCCTCAACCGCGAAGGCCGCGAGCGCCTGCTGGCTGCTTTCGATGTGGTCAATGCCGAGTTCCAGCGGCTCTTTACGCACCTGTTCGGCGGCGGCACCGCCGAACTGCAGCTGATCGAATCGGATGATCCGCTCGAAGCCGGGCTTGAGATCCTTGCCCGTCCGCCGGGCAAGAAGCCGCAGACCATGACGTTGCTTTCCGGTGGGGAGCAGGCTCTGACCGCCATGGCGCTCATCTTCGCCGTCTTCCTCACCAATCCGGCGCCGATCTGCGTATTGGACGAGGTGGATGCGCCGCTGGACGACCACAACGTGGAGCGCTACTGCAACCTTATGGATGAAATGGCGGCCTCCACGGAAACCCGCTTTGTCATCATCACCCACAACCCGATCACCATGGCCCGCATGAACAGGCTCTTCGGCGTCACGATGGCCGAACAGGGGGTCTCCCAGCTCGTATCCGTCGATCTGCAGACAGCAGAACTGATGCGTGAGGCGAGTTGAGCAATTTACCGAGTTTCATAAAAATGCTCACGATTACGTAGAATCACCCATATGGGGGATGCAATTTTTCGGTTATTAGTGTCTTGTGATCGTGGATTTCGAATAAATGTCGTCCTTTGGCGTTAAGCGAGGCACGGCGATCGAGTTTCCTACCCCCCGTCCGGGTTTCCTGTCCTGGGCGGAAAGCTTTGCGGGGCCGCCTGTGATCCGGCCCCGCAAAGCTTTGTTTTCTGGGCCGCCCTGCACCTTCCTTTAACGCTCTCGTCATCGATTATGTTGCGATGCAACATAATCCTGCCTTCATCCGTTCCCAAACCATCATAAAACTTGTAGTTATTGCAAAAAGAGACTGCGTAGGGGTGGAGAGCAGTATGACGAAGTGGGTCTATCGCTTCGGCGGAGGCGAGGCGGAAGGCCGTTCCGCAGATGTCGAGCGGCTTGGCGGCAAAGGCGCCAATCTTGCGGAAATGGCGAGTCTCGGCCTGCCTGTGCCGCCGGGACTGACGATCGTTGCCGAAGCCTGCGCCTTTTATTTCGACAATGACAAGGCACTTCCAGAAGAGCTGAAAGCTCAGGTCCTTGAAGGCATTGCAGCCATGGAAGAGCTGACCGGCCGCACATTCGGCGGGCATCCCAAGCCTCTGCTGCTCTCCATTCGTTCGGGCGCGCGCGCCTCCATGCCCGGCATGATGGATACTGTCCTCAATCTCGGCCTCAATGACGAGACCGTGCAGGCGCTCGGCCATGACGCGGGCGATGCGCGCTTCGCCTGGGACAGCTACCGCCGCTTCATCCAGATGTATGCTGATGTGGTCATGGGCCTCGACCACGAGGTTTTCGAGGAAATCCTCGAGGATGAGAAGGCGCGCTTTGGCCACGAATACGATACGGATCTTTCCGCCGTCGAATGGCAGCATGTCGTCGGCATCTACAAGCAGATGATCGAGGAGGAACTCGGCGAGAGCTTCCCGCAGGACCCGCACGTTCAACTCTGGGGGGCAATCGCCGCCGTCTTTTCGAGCTGGATGAACCCGCGCGCCAAGACCTATCGCACCTTGCATCGCATTCCGGAGGAATGGGGCACGGCCGTCAACGTCCAGGCCATGGTCTTCGGCAATCTTGGCTCTTCGTCGGCGACCGGCGTGGCCTTCACCCGCAATCCGTCCACCGGCGAAAGGGCGCTTTATGGCGAGTTTCTGGTGAATGCGCAGGGCGAGGATGTCGTGGCGGGAATCCGCACGCCGCAATCGATCACCGAAGAGGGACGCCTCGCGTCCGGTTCGGAAAAGCCGTCCATGGAGAAGCTGATGCCGGAGGCATTTGCGGAGTTCAAGGAGATCTGCGGACGGCTGGAAGCGCATTACCGCGACATGCAGGATCTCGAATTCACCGTCGAGCGCGGCAAGCTCTGGATGTTGCAGACGCGATCCGGCAAGCGCACCACCCGTGCCGCAATGAAGATTGCCGTGGATATGGTCGCTGAAGGACTGATCACCGAGGAAGAGGCTGTCTGCCGCATCGAGCCGCCTTCGCTGGACCAGCTTCTTCATCCGACTATCGATCCGCGCGTCGAGCGCCATGTCATCGGGTCCGGCCTGCCGGCTTCCCCAGGGGCGGCGACCGGCGAGGTCGTCTTCACGGCGGAAGAGGCCGTGCAGGCGGAAGCCGAAGGTCGCAAGGTCATCCTGGTTCGCATCGAAACGAGCCCCGAGGATATCCACGGCATGCACGCGGCAGAAGGCATCCTGACCACGCGCGGCGGCATGACCAGCCACGCGGCCGTCGTCGCCCGCGGCATGGGCATCCCCTGCGTGGTCGGCGCCGGCTCCATGCGCGTCGACATGCGCAATGAGGTGCTGATCGGCGTCGCCGGGATGACGCTGAAGCGGGGCGATACGATCACCATCGATGGCTCCTCCGGCCAGGTCTTGGAGGGTGCCGTGCCGATGATACAGCCGGAGCTTTCCGGCGATTTCGGCAAGCTGATGGCCTGGGCCGACAAGTGCCGCCGCATGACGGTGCGCACCAATGCCGACACGCCGCAGGACGCCCGCGCCGCCCGTTCCTTCGGCGCGGAAGGCATCGGGCTCTGCCGCACCGAGCACATGTTCTTCGAAGGCGATCGCATTCAGGTGATGCGCGAGATGATCCTTGCCGAGGACGAGGGCGGCCGGCGTGCGGCGCTTGCGAAACTCCTGCCGATGCAGCGTTCCGATTTCGTCGAGCTCTTCTCGATCATGCACGGCCTGCCGGTGACGATCCGGCTGCTCGATCCGCCGCTGCACGAATTCCTGCCGAAGACGGAGGCCGAGATTGCCGACGTTGCGAAAGCCATGGGCATGTCGCCAGCCTTTCTAGCCCGACGCATCGATGCGATCCACGAGTTCAACCCGATGCTCGGCCATCGCGGTTGCCGGCTGGCGATTTCCTATCCCGAGATCGCCGAAATGCAGGCCCGTGCCATCTTCGAGGCGGCCGTGGAGGCGGCCAAGGTGACCGGTGAGCCGGTGGAACTGGAAATCATGGTGCCGCTCGTCAGCCTCCGCACCGAGCTGGACTATGTGAAGGACGTGATCGACCGCGTCGCCGAGGATGTGGCGAAGGAAAGCGGCACACCGATCCACTATCTTGTCGGTACGATGATCGAGCTGCCGCGTGCGGCGATCCGCGCTCATGTGATCGCCGAGACGGCGGAATTCTTCTCCTTCGGCACCAACGACCTGACCCAGACCACGTTCGGCATCTCGCGTGACGATGCGGCGGCCTTCATCCCCACCTATCAGAGAAAGGGCATCATCGAGCACGACCCGTTCATCTCGCTCGATTTCGATGGTGTCGGCGAACTGATCCGGCTGGCAGCGGAGCGCGGCCGGAAGGCCCGCAATGATCTGAAACTCGGCATCTGCGGCGAGCATGGCGGCGATCCGGCCTCGATCCATTTCTGCGAGGATTCCGGTCTCGATTACGTCTCGTGCTCGCCCTTCCGCGTGCCGATCGCGCGGCTCGCAGCGGCGCAGGCGGCGATCGGGAAAAGAACCGGTGATCCGTTATGATCCCCTCACTTGCGATTTCTAACACTTAGCTTTGCTAAGATGTTGAAATCGCTTTCTCTCCCACAAGGGGAGAGATAAGGTGAGGCGCCGCCGCAGCCTACCTCTCCCTTGGTGGGAGAGGTTACAAAATCACGAGCTTAGCGAAGCTAAGTCGTAGATTTTGTTGGTGAGGGGGTAGGCCAACAATCGGAAACGCCATGACCAACATCACAGTCCTTCCCGTCCCCGTCTTCAGCACGCTCTGCAACGAAGGGTTCCGGTTGCGCCGCGAAGTCTTCATCGTCGAGCAGAACGTCCCCGCCGACATGGAATTCGACGCGGATGATCTGAACGCCTTCCATTTCGTTGCCATTGTGTCGGGCGAGGTCTGCGGCACGCTGCGCGTCATCCATGCGGATGATTACGTCAGGATCGGCCGGGTGGTGGTGAGCCTTCCCTGGCGCGGCAAGGGGGTTGCGAGCGCCATGATCCGCCACGCGATGGAAGCGCACAGGGATGTGCGCGGCAACCGCTTCTATCTGACGGCGCAGAGCGACAAGACGGCCATGTACGAGCGCTTCGGCTTCCAGATCCATGGCGACGAGTTCTTCGAGGTCGGCATCCCGCATTACCAAATGCGGAATTTCTGACGTTCCCGCCGGTCTCGGTGACTCCGCCGCGATGCCGGCGAAAGCCGGATGCGTGGCGCCCGGCTACTTCCGCTCGACGATCACCCGGCGTTCGACCACCATCGGGCTCCACATCATCGAACTGCTGCGGATCTGGAAGGCGCGCGACTCGGCGCGGCGGTCGAGTTCCAGGTCGAGCATGCAGCGCGCCATCGCCTCGGTGCCGCGACGGAAGCCGTAGCCGGCGCAGGTGCTCTCGTCGGCCGCGCGGCGTTCCTCGGGCGTCATGGTCTGGCAGGCTGCAAGCGGAGCGGCAAGCGCAGCAAGCACAACGAGGCGGTAAAGACGCATGGCAGGAACTCCCTTTCAGTGGCCGGGTGCGAATCTGAGGATTCCATTCCCGGCCGAGCTGTTTTACACATGAAAGCATGACGCCCGGAAGTGGAAACCGGTTCCGGGATAACGACATGCGCAGAGACAAGATCCGAGACGCACAACGTGTATATGAGTACCCGCTGTGCTTTTGCCATGGAGCCTGCCCGATCCGATGACCGTCCGTTTCGTCCGGCCCGTTTCCCATTCGGCCTATGCCGCCCGCAGGCTCGGCCTTTCGGCGCTCATGCTCTTCGTCATCGCGGTGCTGGCGCATCGCCTCGGCCCGCTGACGACGCCGGATTTCCTGTCGCTGACCTTCCTTTCGGCGGCGATCGCCGCGGTGTCGGTACCGTTCTCGCTGATCGGCCTCGCCCGTCTCTGGCAGGTGGGCGCGGAAGGCGGCGTCGCGGCCGGCAAGGGGCTCTTCTACGCGGCCATTCCGCTTGGGGTCGTGGCAACCGGCGCTTTCTATTATTACACCTTGCCGGCCCTCCATGACATCTCAACCGACCTTGCCGATCCGCCGCCCTGGGTTGTCGAGGCGCATGCGAGGCAGCAATGGCTGCCGCGGCCCGATGCCGTCACGCCGGCCGACCGCCGCGCCCAGTTCGTCGCCTATCCCGGCCTGACCGGCCGGCGCTACGAGGGAGCGCTCGACCGCGTCTACGAGGGCGTGCAGAAGGCGGTGCTTTCCGCCCGCATCTCGATCACCAGGAAGGAAGGCGTCGAACTGGTCGAGCCCGATATCGCCGAACGCCCGGCGCCGGAGGACGAGCAGGCACCCGTGCCGGACGTGGCGCCGGTTCCCCTGCAGCGGCCGGAGCCACTGCTTTCTCCGGTCTTCGGCAATGCCGGCGACGTCCTGCTGCAGGGCGAGACCCGCACGCTGGTTCTGGGGCTTCGCTTCGATCTGGTCATCCGCCTGCGGGAAGATGCCGAAACCACCTCGGTCGATATCCGCGTCGCGTCCCGCTACGGCCCGCACGATCTTGGCATGGGCGAGGCCATCGCCGAGGATTTCCTCGACCGGCTCGATACGGAACTTCTGGGCATTGCCGGAAACTAAGCCGGCCGATATGCGCCTGAAAGCGACGGCGGGCCCTCGGTCGCCACCCGGCCTTTCTCGATGAGGTCTTCCAGATGCGCGAGCACGGAGAGTGCCGCGGCGCCGTGCAGCCGCGGATCGGTGCTGGCATAGATCACCTTCACCATGTCGGGTATCAGCCGGTCGCCCGCCCGGATGCGCTCCAGGACGGCGCGTTCGCGCATGCGGCGATGGGTTCGCAGGCCGCGCAGGAACGAGGCGGGTTCCTTCACGGGTCCGCCGTGGCCGGGAAGGAATATGCGGTCGTCCCGCTCCAGGAGCTTTTCGATCGAGGCCATGAAATCCGCCATGGAACCGTCAGGCGGCGCCACGATCGTCGTCGCCCAGGCCATCACGTGGTCGGCGGAGAAGAGCACGCCCGTGCCCTGGAGCGCGAAGGCCGCGTGATTGGCCGTGTGGCCGGGCGTGTGGACGGCGGCAAGCGCCCAGCCGTCTCCTTCGATGGTCTCGCCGTCCGCAACCGCGATATCCGGCACGAAGCCGGTATCCGAGCTTTCCGCGAACGGGTTCACCTCGCCCGCATGCAGCGGCCTTGCGGCGCGGTGCGGCCCTTCCGCGACGGTGAGCGCGCCGGTCGCATCCTTGAGCCGCCGGGCAAGCGGCGAATGGTCGCGATGGGTGTGGCTGACGAAGATATGGGTGACCTCGCGGCCCCTGAGTGCGGCCATCAAGGCATCGAAATGCGCGTTGTTCTCCGGCCCCGGATCGATGACCGCGACCGAGGAACGACCGACGATATAGGTATTGGTGCCGTGGAAGGTGAACGGCGAGGGGTTGTTGACGGTGAGCCGCTGCACACCGTCGGCCACGGGCACGGCCATGCCGTAGGCTGGCGAAAATTCCATGTCGAAAGTGAGGTCCTCTGCCATGCCGGCCCCGGCGCTTGCCTGATTTTCCGATCTGTTCCGAAACGCTCTAGCACCGCTTCTGCTGCGGCGCATTCAAAAACAGCCATCGGAAAATCGGAAAAATCGCAAAGTTAGGCGTTGAGGGGGCGAGAAAGCTTTGCTACAGCAGGCCCGCTTGTCCGGGCGGTTTTTTTACCGATATATCGCCCGCGCGTTGGGGCGTAGCCAAGCGGTAAGGCAGCGGTTTTTGGTACCGCCATCCCCTGGTTCGAATCCAGGCGCCCCAGCCACATAATATTTTATAAATAAACTCAATTATTTAGTGAACATTGGAAAGTGCTGACCGTAACAGTGTTCCGGTGATAAATCCGCATCATCGCGGCAACTTGCCTATCAAAACAGAGTTCCCTTCCTTGTTCCCGCACGCGCACCTGAGCTTGTGGCGAAGGTTCATGAGGTAATGATTCCCCCATTCCCGCTCTATCGCCCGCTTGTCCAGCCATGACACGCGGCCACATTTCCCGCACTTTGCGCCTAACACTTCCCATTCTTTGAGGCTCTTCAGGGTCTCATATTGCCGGCCGTCGTGCGCCCGATAGTCGGCGGGGCTGAGGGGCGCGATTAGGTCTATGCCGCGACTGTGCTTCACCCTATGCCTCGCGCTGGAACTTCGGTTTCCGGCCGCGCCCTATCAGGGCTGAAGCTGTTTCAAGCTGATCATGGAGGAATGCGGCGTCGGCTATGACGGTGCGGAGAGCGGCCAGAGCATCCCCGCCGTGAGCATCAAGAATGCCTGCGCAAAGTCTTCTTCGGCTGGCTTGGGTCGGACTGGCGGGCATGACTGACACTCTTAAGAACTGGAATATGTTCCTATTTTGTTCTCGCCTCCGAAAGAGTCAATCCTATGGGATAAAGGCCAAGCTGGCTTGATTGAGGTCGGTAGCTCGCGTGATCATCAAAAGCGCAAGGGAGATGATTCGAAGAAAAAGCACGCGCGACGGAGGTGTAAAAATGTATCCTTTGCTTGATCACGATGATTTTGCGAAGAGCCGGAAGGCTCTCATGGCGACAGCTGCTTTTTTACTTTTGATAAATCATCTCCAGATTGTGGGAGATAGCGTGACCGTTTCCGGCCTGACGCTCAGGGTTGATCGCTCCGCAGTGATCGGATTTGGAAGCCTGTTCTTAGCTTATTTTAGCTACGTCTTTATTGTTCGCGCCTTGGAGCAATACTTTTCCACGCGAGTTGCCGAAGTTCACCAAGACCTTTTACAACTTATGGAGGAAGTTAAGCAATTTTATGGGGAAAGGGCTTTAATCGGAAAGGAAGAAGAGTTTAGAGGCCGCGCCAGCGCCAGAATGTCCGACATTAACCGTATATCGCGCTTCATTCGAATTTCAGTCATGCTTGGGCTTGAGGTCGCTCCACCTATCTTGTTCGCAGTTTATACAGTTTACGCTGTTGGGGCAGGTGCGGCGATTTCCTCTTTCCTCCGCTTGGTTTGAGGGGGGCCTATGCACGCAGCCGCCAAACCAAGCCGAACGCCAGCACGGTCACAACGGTAATGATGATTTTGCAAACACCTTCCCGCCCCCAATCGCAGCCTGACGGCTACACTCACTTCCCCGCAAGCGCGTCGAGGAGCTGGCTGGTATTGTCGATCGAGAACTGCACCCGTTCGCCGGGCCACACCGTTTCCGAATAGGCGATCGGCGTTCCCTTCATGTCGACATCCACTTTTTTCAGCGCGATGATCGGCTGGGATATGTCCTGGCAAAGCTGGCGCGCCTCGTCGGGCGTCGGCAGCCGTACCAGGATGTCGGTCCGCAGGCGGATGTAGTCGGGAACGCCGTATTCCGCGAGGATCACGCTGACGCTCCGCCCGCTGCGCCTCGCCTTGTCGAAGCCCGGAAAGCGGCGGACGGGATAATAGGCGTCGGAGAGGTTGATCGGCTCCTCATCGGCAAAGCCGCGCCGGACGATGTGATAGACCGGCTCGCCGCGCGGCAGCCGGAGCGCTTCGGCAACGGTGGCCGAAGCGGCGATCTCCTCCTCGCGCACGGCCTGGCCGAAGGGTTCGCGCCCCTGGTCGAGCAGGTTCTGGGAAAAGCGGGTTCGCTCGGAAAGGCGGTATTCCAGGCGCCCGTCCCGCACGAAGGTCCCCCGGCCCTGTTCGACCTGCACCAGCCCGCGGCTCTGGAGGCTGGACATGGCGCGCCGGATCGTGTGGCGCCCGACGCCGAAACGCTCCATGAGCTCGGCCTCCTTCGGAAGCTGGGTCTGGGGCGAAAGCCGGCCGGCCAATATGTCCTCGGCGATGTCCTCCTCGACCTGCTGCCACTGCCCGTGCGGGGATTTCTTCTCCATGTCCTGCCTGTCCGATTCGGCTCGTGTCATTCGAATGTTCGATACCTTCGGGATGACCGGGTTGCAACCACGGCCGCCGGTCACTCTTCTGTCATCCGCCCGTCAGGAGCGGGCGATAAAATCGAAAATATCGGCCACGCAAGCGGCGGAACTTCACACAGGTGTCACCGATCGACGCTACCGAGATATTCGGATGTTTCGGATTACATTCGAATGATATGGAGCGAAAAATGGTCGAGATGAGTCGCCGGAAATTCATGGCCGCGGTTGCGGCATCGGCTGGTGCAGGCATGGTGGCGGCGTCGCCCGCGCGTTCCGCCGACGCAGCCATCGAAGTGTCGAGCCCCTGGGGTTCCGACAAGCCTTTCCAGAAAGTGGTCGACGCCTTCAATGCGAAGAAGCTCGGCGTCACCGTGACCAATCGTTTTGACGGCGATTACGAGGCGGCGATCGCCAAGGCGGTGGCAAGCACGGCGGCCGGCCGTCCGCCCGCGATGATGATCACCGGCTGGAAATTCGGCTATTTCGCCAAGCGCACGCTCGGCGCCCGCGACCTGCGGGAGATCGACGCCGGCAGGGCGGCGGCGATCCTCGCCAATTTCCGCCCGTCGGTCCTGCCGCTGGTGACCATCGACGGCGCGCTGATCGGCCTGCCCTGGGCCATGTCGACGCCGATCACCTTCATCAACGGCAAGCTGTGGGAAGAGGCGGGCCTCGATCCTGCCCTGCCGGAAAATCCGGACACCGCATGGCTTTACGACAACGCCCGCAAGCTCGACGCGAAGCTTAAGGACAAGCACCCGACCTACCGTTCGGCGCTGGCGCTTTCCAACAACGAATGGACGAGCCAGTCCTTCATCCAGAATGCCGGCGGCTACATCATCGATCCGGAAGGCAAGCTGGCCTTGAACAGCCCGGAAGCCGTGGCGGGCATGATGGAATATTGCGCGCCGGCGCATGAGGGCCTCTGGCTTCCCGTCAGCGCCAAGGATCAGGACGCCGCCTTCGAATCCGGCGCGCTCGCCATCTGCACCACGAGTTCGACGCGCGCGGCGACCTTCCCCTTCGGCGGGGCAAAGGCGGTCACCGCAAAATTCCCCGGCCTTGCCGGCCATTCGCGCAGGATGAACAGCGGCGGCAATTTCCTCGCCGTCTATGCCCGGAACAAGGAACAGGCCGAAGCCTCGCTTGCCTTCCTGGAATTCTGCGCCTCGAAGGAAGGGCAGTCGATCTGGTCGGCTGTCGGCTATCTCAATACCTCGGTCCACGACATTCCGCTGATCAACGACTTCATGAAGCCGGCGGCCGGGCAGCTTGCGGACGGATTGACCGCCGAGACCATCTGGCCCGGCAAGCGCGGCCTCGAAGGCCAGGCGATCTGGCGCAAATGGGTCTCCCGCATGCTGCTCAAGGAAGTATCGGTCGCGGACGGCATGAAGAGCGCCCACCAGGAACTGGACGCTCTGGTCTCGGCGTGAGCGGAAGCATCATGCCGTCAGGCTTCAGAAGGCTGGCCCCCTATCTCTTCGTGGGGCCGGCCGTTCTTTCCGTCGCGATCTTTCTCTACGGACCGCTTTTCGCTTCGGCGCTGCTTTCCGTGCTCGACTGGAACCTTCTGTCCGCCGAAGTCCGCTTCGTCGGCGTCGACAACTATTCGGCCATTCTGGACAATGTCGATTTCAGGACGGCCGCCTGGAATACCGTGCTCTATTGCGTGATCCTCATCCCGGCCCAGATCATCCTGCCGCTGGTCCTGGCGGTGATGATCCATGCGGTGCGCCACAGCCCGGTTCAGGGCCTCTATCGCGGCAGCCTGTTCCTGCCGACGATCCTCGCCTATTCCGTGGCGGGGGTCGCCTGGTCCTGGCTGCTCAATCCGGTCAACGGCCTGTTCAACGAGATCTTCGGGTTTTTCGGCTTTCCGAAGTCCCGCTGGCACACCGACCCGGACCTCGCTTTGCTCTGCGTCTGCCTGGTGACCTTCTGGAAGACCTTCGGCCTCAACATGCTTCTCTGGCTTGCGGCACTTGCCAATCTTCCCCATGAACTGCGCGAGGCCTCGCAGCTCGACGGCGCCGGTCCCCGTCGGCATTTCTTCACGATCAGCCTTCCTTTGATGACGCCGACGGCCTTCTTCATCAGCGTCACGACGCTCTTCCATGTTCTCGACGATATCGTCGGCGTCATCGACGTGCTGACCCATGGCGGTCCGGCGGGGAGAAGCTCCAGCCTGCTTTATTTCCTCTGGCAGCAGGGCTTGCAGTTCTTCCAGTTCGGACCGGCAAGCGCGGTCGCGGTCATCATCATCGTCGTGGTGCTGCTCGTCACCTGGCTGCAGTTCCGCGTCGGGGAAAAAAGGGTGCATTACGGATGAGTGCCGTTCCGCTTCGCCGCTCGGTCCACCGGCTGTTGATTCACGGGGTCCTGCTGGCCACCAGCATTGCAACCGTCTTTCCGCTCGTGTGGATGGTCTCCTCGGCCTTCACGCCGAACGAAATCATCACCGCCAGGGCCGTCCGCCTCTGGCCGGAGGACCCGACGCTTTCGAATTTCACGATCGCCGCGAGCCGGCATCCGATCTGGATGTGGCTGTGGAACTCGATCCTCACCGCCACGCTGATCACGCTCGGAAAGCTGCTTCTGGCGGTCCCGGCCGGCTTCGCCTTCGGCCGCATGGAATTTCCGGGCCGGCGGCCGCTCTTCTGGTTCGTGATCGCCACCATGTCGTTTCCGACGGTGCTCGCCATCATCCCGACCTATATCGCCGTGGTGAAGATGCAGGCTTTCGACACCTATGGAGCCATGGTCATTCCATCGATCCCCTATATCGGCTTTTATGTCTTCTACATGCGCCAGGCATTCCGCTCCCTGCCTGCGTCGATGTTCGAGGCGGCCAGGATCGACGGTTCCGGCCTGTGGCGGCAGTTCATGGAGATCGGCATTCCAAATGTCGTTCCGGCCATCGCGGCGCTTTCGGTCATTTCCTTCATGGGGGCGTGGAACATCTATCTCTGGGGCCAGCTCGTTCTCGAAGACGGGTTCAAGAAGACGCTGACCACCGGGATCGCCACCTTTGCCGATCTCGAAGGCACGGAACGCGTCTGGGGCCCGCTAATGGCCACCAGCCTGTTGTCGATTGTGCCCGTCCTCGTCATATTCCTCAGCGCGCAGCGTTTCATCGTCGACGCGCTGGCGCCCGGCCTCGACGAGAGATAAACGCCTCATGTACCGAACCATCGTCATCGGATCCGTCAATCACGACCGCATCTGGCAACTCGACGATCATCTGACGCCGGGCAGACGGCTGCGCTTTTCCGATCGCAGCGTCCACCTCGGCGGCGGCGGCTTCCACACGGGCAGCCAGCTTCTGGAACTCGGAGCCTCGGTCGCGCTGGTGACCCGCCTCATGCAGGACGAACAGGGCCTTTCCGCGCTGAAGGCGCTCGGTGCGGCGGGGTTCGACACGCGCCATGTGGCGATGATGCCCGGCGAAACCGTGCCGCTGGAAATCCTTCTCGAACCGGGTGGCGAAAGAACGATCCTGGCGCCGGCGGACGGGCCGCGCGCGACCTTGTCCGTGCGGGGAGAACTTGCGGGCGACGCCGCCTATCTCAATGCCCTTCAGCTTGAAGAGGCGCTCGTATCGAGGCTTGGCGATATTCCGCTGGTGGTTTCGCAACTGCCGCTTCGCCCCGCAACGCCCAGGCCGGCCGACTATGTCGTCACCTCCCGCACCGATGCCGCCGACGATCTCGAATCCGTCTGGAAGCGTGCTCAGGCCCTTGCGGGGCCGCGCCTGAAGGGCCTGGTCCTGACGGATGGGCCGCGCCCGATGATCCTCTTTGACGGCAGCCGGACGATCCATGTCGATCCGGCGCCGATGGTGCAGGTCGCCAATACGATCGGCGCCGGCGACCGTTTCAGCGGCGCTTTCCTTTTTGCGCTGCTCGGCGGTCGTGATCCCGTCTCCGCTCTCGCCGAGGCCAGTCGGGTGACCGCCGATTGGCTGCGTCAACACCGTTCTTCCTAGCGCATTTCCAGCAAAAGTGCGAAGCGGTTTTGCGTCAGGATAATGCGTAAAACAAACAGATAGAGCGGTTCCAACGGCTCAGTTTTAACTGGAACCGCTGTACCGCCTGAGCAGCCAGACGATCACCGAAAGCGCGACGCTGGCCAATAGCGCGGTGGCGATCGGCGCATAGAAGGTGAAATTTCCGCGCCTGATCACGATATCGCCGGGCAGGCGCCCAAGGCCAAGGCGCGACAGCCAGGGCCAGAGGAGGCCGATTGCGACGATAACCAGTCCGACAATGATCAGGGTCCGATTCATGCCCCTTCTTTCGATAACGCATTCGCCTCGCGTGGCGGAAGCGCCCGCCGGATATGTAGGTCATCTTGATGGCCGCGGAAGGGTTCCTGTCTGAGGATATGCAATCTTTGGGCGAAATTCCCTGGAACGATTAAAATCCGAGATGAAATATTCATCTGCCATACAGCAGAGTTTTGCTATTCGCGCCGCAACTGAGATATCCGGCAATGACTGCCCGCGAGTGGTAGCGAAATGGACAACTCGATAGCGAGTTTGGCAAGGGTTCTGATCTGGCCAGGCATTTTCGTGCTGTTCGGGCTCATGTTCCTGTGGGCATGGGCTCTTGAGAGAAGACGGCCCTATCTTCTTCTCCTCGCCCTGGGTTGTACCGTCTTTGCTTCGGCCGCGGCCTCCCAGATATTGGGGTGGCCGAGCGGAACGGGGCCGAACGCCATTTTTTCCGGTTTCCTTTATACTGTCGCGGTCCTGGCAACGGCCGAGGGAATGTTGCTGCGATCGGGAAAGCGGCTGGGATTGCGCCTCGACGGAGCCATTCTCTGCGCCGTCACCGGTCTACTCTGGTATTTCTGCTATGTTGCGCCGAACCTGCTGGCTCGTATCTATGTACAAAATTTCGGTTACGGTGCCATCCTGCTGATGGCCGCACTGCGGCTCAGGTCGCTACGGCATGAGCGGCTTGTCGATCGCCTGCTTTTCTGGACGCTCTTCGGGTTTTCAGTCCAGTTTTTCCCGCGCACGATCATCACGGTCGGCTTTTCCGCTCCCGGCAGTCTCGAAGCGTTCAGGACTTCCCTTTTCTGGAACGTTCTTCAGTTCTCCTTGGCCATTTTTGGCGCCGGGCTGGCATTCCTGCTGTTAACGGCCGCGCTGACCGATGTCATGGATGATCTGAGGCGGGAGCGGGATAGTGATCCGTTGACTGGCGCATTGAACAGGCGCGGGCTCGATGAACGCCTGAAGCATCTGCTTCGCAAGAGATCCGGCACGTCCGTCAGCGTCATTGTCTGCGATATCGACCATTTCAAGAGCGTCAACGATCGCTTCGGCCACAGCGCCGGCGACGAAGTCCTGCGAAGCTTCGCGCAACTGCTCAAGGTGAACGTGCGTTCGCAGGACCTGGTCGTGCGAACCGGTGGCGAGGAATTCACGATCATCCTTCCGGATGCAGACGAGGATCAGGCGGCGGAGGTCGCCGAGCGTATACGCGCTGAATTCCAGGTGGCGCCGTTTGAGTTTTCGTCCGGAACGCGGGTGATGACGGCAAGCTTCGGCATCGCACAACTGAGCGCTAAAGAAACCGTGGAAGCGGCGATGGAAAGAGCGGATCAGAGGCTCTACGCAGCCAAGGCTGGCGGCCGCAACACGGTGGTCGGCCCTGGAAGCAGTGAAAAGACGGCTCACGCTGGGTCGCATGTACGGTCTTCGTTATCCATTGCTGCCGGTGGTCTTCGGGCGTGAACCGACCAGGGGTATGATCTGACCTGACATCTGACAAATGCTGCTTATTGGTGTAAGCGCCTGTTTCGGTGATAGGTTGACGAATTCGGATCGTGGCCGGGCGAGGGGATGGCGGGGTGGAAGACAGTCTCAATCCTGGAGTATGGGAGCATGCGGCGCTCGCCGGAGTTCCGCGCTCGGTGCTGCATATCGAGGGCCTTGCGGCCAGGGAGGCGATCGCCGTCTGGCAGGAGAACATCGGGGTCCTTTATGATGTCCGCCTGCGCAACAAGGTCGACGACCGGTTTCAATTTCATGCGGAGGCTTTCCATTTCGGCGAGGTCGTCCTGACCTCGTACAGATGCACGGCACAAAGCTTCGACCGGTCGCGTGCCCGGATCGGCCGGGATGGTCTCGACCATATTACGCTGCAGATCTGCCTGCAGGGGAGCCACGGGCGACGCGATGGCGGGTCGGACGATGCGGCCGGATCGGGTGATCTGATCGTCGCCGATCTGGCGCAGCCGCAGTCGACGGGGACCTCCGATTTCGACAGCCTCAATCTCACGATGCCGCGCCGCCTGCTTGCTCCTTTATTAAAAGCGCCGGACGAGCAGAACATGCGCGTCATTTCAGGCAAGACCCCGCTGGTTGCCCTGCTGCGCAATCATCTACAGGGCCTCTATGACGGTGCACCCGCCATGAGCCGCCAGGACGCCGAGGCTGTGGTCGGGCCGACCCTGGAACTGGCTGCCGCGGCGATGAATGCAGCAGTCACGGAAGAGAATGCCGCTTCGATCAGGTTGGCGCTGACTGGTGAAATCCGTCGCCATGTCGATGCTCATATCGTCGATCGGGGCCTGACCGCCGAGACGGTCGCCGGGGCTTTCGGCATTTCCACCCGCAAGCTCTATTATCTTTTCGAGCCCTATGGCGGTTTCTCCTCCTATATCCAGGAGGAAAGGCTTCGTCGCTGCCGGGCAGAACTCGTTGATCCCGACCACCGGCAGGAAAGCATTGCCGAAATTGCCGAACGTTACGGTTTCAGCCATCGAAAGAGTTTCATCCGCGCCTTTCGGCGATCTTTTGACGTGACCCCGCGGGAGATGCGGGCGCTCGCCGCGGAAGGACGCAGCCTGCCTGCCGGATATGGCGAGGGGCAGACCATGTGGCATTGGATACGCAAGCTGCGGTGAGGGGACAGGGGCGGTCGCCGTCGATTGGTCCCTGGGTGCCTGCGATCCGACGGTCCGGACAAGCTCGCGTTTGCGCGAAAAAATCATAGAGAATCAAGCCGCGGGCGCGGCCGATTCCGGAAGCGCTTGAAGGAGCCTCCAGCGTCTCTCCGCCTGCAAACCCGCATGTATTTGCGCCTTCGGTCACATTCCTTGCACCTGCGGCCACATTTGAACGCGGCCGGCATATAGTTCTTGAAATCATGCCGTTGCCCGCCCGAAAAGCGACCGAGAGGTTCAGGGGGCGGGGTCTTCTTCTCCTGAAATGACGTTGCGTGTCCGCGTGCGGAAATGCCCTCGCGTGTCTGGGGTCATCGGAGAGGATTTATGGCATTCAATAATTGCGATCTTTTGGGCGGTCCTGCTGGAGAAGCAAAGGACGGCATCGGCGATCGGCCGCGCCAGGGTGCGAACCCCCTCGGCAACCGCCCGCGCCGCGCGGCTTTGAGCGCGGTCCTCGCCAGCACCTCGTCGCTTGCCCTGGCAGTGGCCGCCGGCCCGGCCGCGGCCGACGAGGTCATCGATGGCGGCCAGACGGTCACTGTTCCCGGAGACCAGAATTCGCCATGGAATCTCGGAGCCGAAGACCTTGTCGTCGGGGACGCGGGCGCCGGCACGCTGGTCATCGAGAATGGCGGCATCGTCATTCCCGCCGTCGTCCAGGTCGGCCGCCTCGTCGGGAGCAATGGCTCGGTGACGGTTTCCGGAACGGGCTCGAACCTGACCTCGACGGGATCGATCATGCAGATCGGCCTGGAAGGAACCGGATTCCTGACCGTCGGCAATGGCGCTTCGCTGAACACGGACGCCGGCCTCGTCATCGGCCATTTCGAGGGTGGCGAGGGCACGCTGACGGTGACCGGCGAGGGCACGAGCTGGGTGACGGCTCAGCAGGTGACCGTCGGTTCGCAGGGCACCGGCACCGTTTATGTCGAAGACGGCGCCTCGGTAGTGCATGGCGGCGATCTCACACTTGGACTTGGCACGCACAAGAGCGGTTATGTCAATGTGTCCGGTCAGGGAACGAACTGGGAGGCGACCAGCAACGCCATCGTCGGCAATGCCGGCAACGGCATGCTGGATATACGGGACGGCGCGACATTCGACGTCGCGCAGGACCTCGTGGTTGCCAATACCCTGACCGGTTATGGATTGGTGGTCGTCAACGGCGAAGGGGCGAGGCTGACTTTCGACGAACTGCGCGCCGGCGTCGACGGTTATGCTTATCTCATAGTCGAAAACGGCGGTGCGCTGGGTGGCACCGGACATGCTATTTCTCTGGGCACAGGGGCGACCGGCGAGGCCGGATTGCAGATCACGAACGGCTCGTCCGCCGCCGCCGGCACCCTCGTGGCCGGTGATTTCGGCAAGGGGTCCGTCATCGTCTCCGGCAGCATGCTGGAGAGTACCGAAGCATATCTCGGCCGGGAAACGACCGGCATCGGCTCGGTCAGCGTCTCGGGCGCTAACGCGGCCTGGTACAATACCGGCAATCTTTTTGTCGGCTATCGGGGCACGGGCGATGTGACGGTGCAGAGCGGTGCGACGCTGGGTTCGATCGACAGCGCCATCGGCGCACATGCCGGCGCAACCGGCGAGGTGACCGTTCGCGACAGCGGATCGACCTGGTACGCCAGCGGCGACCTCTTCGTCGGCGGCGAGGGCGACGGCACGCTGACGATTTCGGACCAGGCCAATGTCTGGGTGCTGGTGGGCAACGGCGTCACCAACATCGCGACCGTCGCCGGCTCCACGGGCGTGGTCAATATAGGTGCGGCGGCAGGATCGGCGGCGGCGAGTGCCGGCAACCTCTTTACCGCCAGCATCCAGTTCGGAGCGGGCGATGGCACGCTCGTCTTCAACCATACCGATCCGAACCTCTATTTCGCCACGGCCATGAACGGTTTCGGCGCGATCGACCTGCTTGCCGGCACGACGATTTTCGCCAGCGATTCTGCCGGGTTCACCGGCAATACGACCGTCGACGACGGTGCGACACTGGTTGCCAATGCCATATTGGGCGGATCGGTTTCGGTACTTTCCGGCGGCGCGCTCGCGGGCACGGGAACCCTCGGCACGGTGACGCTCGCCTCCGGTGCCACGATCGCGCCGGGCAATTCCATCGGCACCCTTAATGTCGGCGATATCACCTTCGATGCCGGCTCGCTCTATGAAGTCGAGGTCGACGCCCTCGGCAACAGCGATCTCGTCAATGCGGCAGGCATCGCCACCGTCAACGGTGGCACCGTCAACGTCACCCCGTATCCGGACGTTGCGGTCGGCACCGCCTATACCATCCTGACTGCGGCCGGCGGCGTCAACGGCACGTTCGATGCGGCCACGTTTGCCATCAACTCCATCTTCATCACGCCGACGCTGAGCTACGACGCCAACAACGCCTACGTGACGCTCGATCAGACGACGGATTTCCTCGACGTGGCGCTGACTCCCAACCAGAAGGCGGCCGCCGCCGGCATCCAGTCGGTGGGCGGCGGCGACCTCTTTTCCGCAATCGCCGTCCTCGGCAGCATCGAGGAGGCGCGGGAAGCATTCGATGCCATTTCGGGCGAAATCCACGCCTCCGCCAAGACGGCGCTCATCGAGGACAGCCGCTTCGTCCGGGATGCAGCGATGAACCGTATTCGCACGGCCTTCGAGGAGACCACCGCCAGCGCGGTTCCGGTCTTTGCCTATGGTCCCGGCGGGCCGGAAGCGGCTCCCGCCGCCACCGACCGTTTCGCGGTATGGGGCCAGGGCTTCGGCTCCTGGGGTCAGTGGGATGGCGATGGCAATGCCGCGACGATGGACCGGTCGATCGGCGGCTTCCTTTTCGGCGGCGACGCGCTGGCGACGGAAAACCTTCGGCTCGGGCTTCTGGCCGGCTATAGCCATTCGAATTTCGACGTGGACGACCGGTCCTCGTCGGGTTCGGCCGACAGCTACCATCTCGGCGCCTATGGCGGTGGCCGGTGGGGCGGGTTCGGGCTGCGGTTCGGCGGGACCTATAGCTGGCATGACCTCGAGATGAGCCGTTCGGCCGAGTTCACCGGCTTCTCGGACAGTCTCACCGTGGACTATCACGCTGCTACGGCGCAGGTGTTCGGCGAGGTGGGCCATCGGTTCGGCCTTGGCAATGCGAGCATCGAACCCTTCGCCAATCTCGCCCATGTCAATCTCGACACAGGCGGCTTCACGGAAGATGGCGGCGATGCGGCTTTAAGCGCGGGCAGCCAGACGACGAATACCACCTTCACTACGCTGGGGCTCCGAGCCGGAGCTGAGCTGGCGGTGGGAGAGGCCAGAACCGTCAGGCTCACCGGCATGATCGGCTGGCGGCATGCTTTCGGCGACGTGGTGCCGGCCGCAACCATGGCCTTTGACGGAGGCAGTGCCTTCACCGTCGCCGGCGTCCCAATTGCAGAGGATGCCGCCGTCATCGAGGCGGGGCTCGACCTGAAATTGACGCCGCAGGCGACCTTCGGCGTCTCGTATAAGGGCCAATTCGGCTCCGGAGTCAGCGATCACAGCGCCAAGGCCAATGTCGCGGTGAAATTCTGAGTGCGTGAAAGGATGTTGCGGATCGACAGGGGTGCGGTCAGCCCGCGCCCCTGATGCCCTCCGGCATGCGATCGTTCACCTGGCGACCGTCTCGCAGCATTCCGCGATCGCGTCGGCGAAGATGCTTGTGACCGGAATGACGGTAAGCCGCTTGTCGCCGCCGTAACGTCTGCCTGTCTCGACGGTGTCGGCCACCACGATGCTGTCTATGAAGGGCAGTGCCAGGTGCCCGGCAGCCTCCTTTGAAAACAGTCCATGGGTGGCGCAGAGATGGATTCCGGTTGCGCCACGCTGCTTGCAGGCCTCTGCAGCACGGGCCATGGTGGTTCCCGAACTGATCAGGTCGTCCATGATGATGACGACCCGCCCCTGGACGTCGCCGGCAAAGAGATCGCCGCTGACGACGCCCTGGCTGCGCTGCTTTTCGACGAAGCCTTTCGCGACCGGCCGCCGAAGGACCTTCTCCAGGACGACCCGGAACATGTCCGCGCGCTTTCCACCGCCGAGGTCAGGGGAGACGACCGTCACCTCTGCGGATTGCAGCAGGCCGGCGAAATGGGCGGCAAAGGCTTCGTAAGCCGTCAGATGGACGGTGGGGCAGCGGAAGGCGTTCTGGAAGGCCGCCAGATTGTGGCTCTCCATGGTGATCAGCCGGTCGGTGCCCACGGCCTCGAAAAGCCGGGCGACATAGGCTGCGGTCAGCGGGTCCTGTTCCTTCGTCTGCCGGTCCTTGCGCATATAGGCGAGGTAAGGGGTCACGGCGGTCACGCGGGATGCTCCGTTCGTCTTCAGGGTCGCAATGAAGAACAAGAGCTTGCAGAGCCTGTCATGCACGCTCTCCCGATCGGTTCCGTCGAGGCTGGAAATCACATGGATGTCCCGCCCGCGGACATGCGCCAGAGGGCGGGTCTTTTCCTCACCGTCCTCGAAGAAACGTTCCTCGATCGGGCTCAGCGAGAGGCCGAGGCGGGCTGCGACGCGCTCACCGAAAATCCTGCTGCTTTCGAAGGCAAATAGCATGGGATGCGGTTGGGGCCACCGGACCGGCGTCCTTGCGGGAGCAGGTTCGGTCCGCTGCACGCTGGCTGAAGCCAGGAAGGCATCGACGGATTTCCCGTTGCTGGAAAGCGGCGCGACAAGCAGTTCGGTATGGATTGGCCCGGCCTCGGCCGATTTCGAACTGAATATGCCGAGAATGGGCTCACCGGTTTCACCCACCATATCGAACAGCCGGCGCAGCCGCACCGCGCCCCTGCGGTCTGCCGCCGCATCCAGTTGGTTCCCCGTCGAAATCCTGCCGATCAGGGTTGCGGCGGCATCCGCTCCGGACGAAAGCAGATAATGCCGCGGCGCATCGGGGTCCTTCCGGAAGATGAAGGCCTTTTCGGCGGCTGATGTTCCAGCCGTCATGAGCGCTTGCGGCGCCGGCGCGATGAGCTGCTGGCGCCTGTCCAGCCATTCCTGAAGCACAGCCGCCAATCGCTCGTCTGTGGGGCTCGGTACGCTGTCCAGTCGCTGGAAGAGGCGTGTCAGGGCTTTCTTGGTCTTTGCCATCGTCGTCATGGGAATGCTCCTCAACTCATGGCGGTTATTTTAGATCGCGCGAAGGCCGCGGCGATGATCAAGGTCAAATCAGCCGGCCGTTATCGATTCCGGCGAATTGAGGGATGTCAAAGCCCGCGGCGGGCACCAGATTAACATCTGTCGCTGTTTCGTTATCGAAAAGGAACCGGCGTGCATTCTTTGAATGAAAAGATCAGCTTTCTGCGCAAGCCGGAAGCATATCAGGGACGCGGCTCAGAGGTGACGGCCCTGGAGACCCACATGTCCTGGGTCTTTTTGTGTGGCGACCGCGTTTATAAACTGAAGAAGCCGACGGTCGGCCCCTTCTTCGATTTTTCGACGCTTGCCGCCCGGGAATGGAACTGCCTGGAAGAACTGCGCCTCAATCGCCGCCTGGCGCCGGATACCTATCTTCGGGTCGTGCCTCTGGTCAGCCTGCCGGACGGCAGCCTGGTCATCGGAGGGCAGGGCACGGTCGAGGAATGGCTGCTGGAAATGCGCCGCCTGCCCGAACATCTCATGCTCAGCCAGTTGCTGAAGACAGGTGCTGTCGGCGACGACCACCTGCACAGGCTGGCCGATTTCCTCGCTGCGTTCTACCGCTCGGCGGAGCGGCCGGCGATTGATCCCCTCGATCATTTCCGCATGCTCGAATGCCAGAACGACATCAACAGACAGGTGCTGCGGCACGAGGAATTCGAAATCGATCATGAGGCGGTCCGGCATCTGCTGGACGATGTCGACCGCGCCCTGCATTGCTTTCGGGAGAGGATCATCCAACGGATCAACGACGGACGTTATGTGGAGGGACACGGGGATCTGCGGCCGGAACATATCTGTTTCTGCGATCCCATTGCGATCTTCGACTGCCTCGAATTCGATCGCCGGCTGAGGATCATCGACCCGTTCGACGAGATTGCCTTCCTGGGAATGGAATGCGCATTCCTGGGCTCGCCCACCGTCGGCGAGACGCTTTTTCAACTCCTGCGTAAACGGCTTGAGGACCACATATCGCGGGAGCAGAAGGAGTTCTACACGGCCTTCAGGGCGACGATGCGGGCGCGCATGGCCTATTCGCACCTGCTCGACGGATCGGCGAGGTTGTCCCCGGCCATATGGGAGAAAAAGACGAGCAAATACATTGGGCTTGCACGCGGCGCGCTTTACCGCTGCGGGATAGCCGAGACGAATTACACCGGCTGATGCCAGAGTCCGACCCTAGTCAAGGGGATAGAGCAGTCGACCGATTTTCCTGAAGGTCGGATTCGAAAGCTCCCGGAAGAAAAGGATCGGATTTTTTCTGAAATCCTCGGCATCGGCCTCGTCGCCGATCATTCCGATGACGCGCGCCAGGGGTTCCGTGAGCACGTGGCGCCATCCCATGATCCCGTATGGCCCTGAAAACTGGAAGCCCGGTTTTTCGGGAACAGATACCGGCACGATGCGGCTTTCCGGCATGCGGGTTTTTCTCCACCCGGTCGCCAGTTCAAGACAATCCTCGAAGCCGATTTCCTCTCCGGTCACGGGGTTGAAGTAGCGCGGGTACAGAAGATATGCGCCCGCGAAGAGTTCCTCGAGGCGCAGTTTGCGGCGGCGCCGCGGGTTTTTCTGGCGATCGTCCGTCAGCCCCCATCCGGCATAGAAGGGGCACCCCATGACGGTGACGGGAATATCCCGGAGAAGCGCCTCGAATCCTCCAAGCGACGTGATCGTATAGACATGATCGGCCGTCTCCAGAAGGTCCGGCAGGGGAAGCGGATCGGTCACGATCTTGCAGAGATGCGCGACCCTCGCCGGATCGGAAAGGCGCTTGCGGATTCCATTGAGCACGTCCGGATGGGGTCGGTAAAGGATCTCGCAACCGGGATTCTCGGCCGCCGCGGTCCGGACGACGTCGTTGTTCGTTATCGGTCGATCGCATCCGAACCGGATGGACGCGTCGTCCTCCACCTGGCCGATGATGAGAATTCTGCGCTTGTCTTTTTGAACAGGCACGGTTCCGATTGTCCGTGTGTCGTCGGCATTGTATTTGCTGAGCTTCGAAGCAAGCAGCGCCCTGATGCCGTCGCGCGCGCGGCCCATCAGGTCCGGATCGCCCGCGAACTCGTAGGAACTGAGCAAGCATTCGAGATCCGATGCCTCGCGGCTGTCGAAATAGGGCGTGCGGGAATCGATGGTCAGTGAAAAGGGGGCGCTATGGCTGGCATTGGGAACCAGCGAGCGGATGAAGCCGTCTTCGATGAAGTAGAGCGGGATCGAATTCTTCCTGGCAAAGGCAAGGGCCGCGGGAGGTACATTCAGACCCCAGACGAGAAGAGCCGGGTTGGGGGAAGCCTTGATGGCGGCGGCCCACTTACGCGTGAAAACCTTGTCGGTCAGATAGAGCGGCAGGAAGGTGAAGCGGGCCTGGGGAAAATACGCTCGGAGAATCGCTTGTTTCCACCGTCTCAGATGGAAAGCGAAAACGTCCCGGCCTGTTAAGTCCGGCTTTTCATTCGTCGTCATCTCGCCGGCAAGCTTTCCCAAGACAAATCATCCCGCACGGCGGTTTACTTACCCGCCAGCGGAATGAATGTCACATATCAAGCCGTTCTTTTCGATCGTCCGGCGGCTAGTTCCGGTCCCGGATATTGTAATATCCCATGACCACGACACCCCAGGCGAGCAGGGCGCCCAGGAACACCAGGATGGAATTCAGGAGCCTGCTCGGATACTGCGCCAGTTCCGACAGCGTCGGCTGGATGAACACGGCGAGATAGCGCTGCTTGGCATTGGCCTCGATTCTTGCCTTTTCCAGCCCCGTCAGCGCCGAGGTATAGGCGCGTTCGGCGAATTCGCGATCTGTCTCCAGCGTCTCATACTGCTGGATACGGCTCGCGACGTCGGTGAAGGACGCTGCAGCCGTTCGGCTCTGCTTGCTGGCCGTGCCGCTGCCGAACCTCTGTCTTTCCTGCTCGATCTGCTTTTCCAGGCTTGCGATCTGCGAGCGCATGACCCGGACGCGCGGCGTATCCTCGCCCATCTGGGTGAGTGCGGTGGAAAGCTCGGTCTTCAGCTGAACGAGTTTTTCCTCGAGCCCTGCCACCAGTTGGGTCGCGAGTTTTGCCCCTTCCACCGGGTCTGCTTCCTGCGAGGAATCCCGATAGATTCTGAGCGCCAGTCTGGCGTTTGATAAACGCTCTTCCGCCATGCGGACCTCGCTCTGCGCAACTTTCAGGACTTCGTTGCGTGCCGACAACGAGAGTTCGTTTACCAGCTTTTCGCTCTGCGTAATGACAAATGCCGAGATCTTCTGCGAGTCCTCCGGCGTGAAGGCCTTGACCTCAAGCTCCATGATACCGGACGTATGGTCGAAATTGACGTTGACCATGCTTCGCCAGTATTCGAGCTTGTCCTCGATGGGAAGGTCCCGGCCGATACCATAAAAATAATCCAGCCCTCGCGGAGCGAAGACGGAATCCAGCCCGAAGGCCTCGTCCACCGCCTGAACCATCCGCTCGCTGCGGATGAAGTCGAGCAGGACGTAGGAATCGGAAAACGTGCTGCCGGCGGAGGCCTGGGAAAACATCCCCAGAAGGTCCGAGGGCTGGGAAGACTCGATGCTGCGGACGGAAAAGGAAGCCGAACTGTGATATTGGTCGGCAGCGATGAACGCCATGTAGAGAGACGTCAAGACTGCCGGCAGTGCAACGAAAGCCACGAAGCCCGAGACGATCGCCAGATGCCGGAGGCGCAGCTTGCCGATCCAGCCGCGGGTCGCTTTGGCTGCCTGCGGTTCGGCCTCGATGACAGGCGGGGAGGGCTCCGCAACAGGCATGGGGCTTTCCAGAAGCCCCTCAAGCAGACGCAGATTTTTGGGCTTGTGAAGCGGTTTCGCTTCGGGCGCCAGCTGAAGGTGGGTAACAACTTCGCCAGTCTTCTTGCCTTGGGCTTGGTCTGTCACGTCTATTGCCTCGTCATGTTGCGCTCGTGAACGGCGATAGCATCTTCTAAATTATCATAATATGTTAATTTTCCGTCTTCGAGAACGATGCCGGATTCGCAATAGTCCCGCAATGTGGTGGCGCTGTGGGAGACCATGATGACATCGGAATCCGCGAGCCGCTCCTTGAAGACCTGCTGGGATTTCCGCTTGAAGTTTGTATCTCCCACCGCGGTGATTTCGTCGACGAGATAATAGTCGAACCTGACCCCCATGCTGACGCCGAAGGCGAGCCGCGCCCTCATGCCGGATGAATAGGTGCGGACGGGTGCCTTGTAGAAGGCACCGAGTTCCGCGAAGTCGGCAACATAGGCAACAAGCTCCTCCGTGTCGACACCATATATCCTGGCGACGAAGCGGACATTCTGCTCCCCCGAAAGATTGCCTTGGAAGCTGCCCTGGAAACCGAGCGGCCAGGATATCTTGCCCTGGCGGACGATGCGCCCCTTGTCCAGCTCCAGCGTGCCGGCAATGATCTGCAGCAATGTCGATTTGCCCGCACCATTGCGACCCAGGAGCCCGACGCTTCTGCCGCGCGGAATGACGAAGGAAACGTCATTGATGATGGGCTTCGAAATTCCCTTCATTCGCACAAACTTCGTCGCACGTTCCAGCCTGATCATCGTCCTCTCAATACCTTCCCGGAGCTCGTGAATATGAGCAATCCTCCAAACAGCAGAGAAAATGCAATGCCGTAAAGATAGCCCGCATCATAGCCGATGGCACGATATTCGGGGTAGAACCCCTTGCGAAACAGCATGACGACGTGCGCGAGGGGGTTGAGCAGGATCACCTCTTGTGCCGGATGCGGCAGGGTGTCCGGCAGATAAAATACGCCGGAGACAAGAAAGAGCGGGCGCGTGACGATTTCGAAGAATTTCTCGTACAGGGGGTACTTTGGAAACAGCACATTGTTTGCGAGAGCATTTCCCAGAGCCAGCAGGCTGGCGGCAAACGCCGCTTCTATGATGTAGGGCCATTCGATCGTCAGGGGTGTCTTCAAGCTTAGGCCAATGGCCGTGAAGACGCAGAAGGCGACGACGGCAGTGGTTCCCAGTTGCAGGATATAGCGCGCGAGCACAGTGTCGATGGGTGCGACGTTCGGATAGCTCAGGAGAGCGCGGTTTCCGTTGACGGCGCTGTTCAGATAGCCGGCCATCGCCTGGTAGAATTGGTAGGCGATGTAGCCCGTCGCGAAAAACAGCGGAAAGCTCGCTCCCAGGGCCGGTGTGTGGGCGATCGCCATGAAGATCAGAGACAGAAAAGCGATATGGGAGGCGGGATCGAGAAAAGCCCAGATGTACCCGCCCGGCTTGCTGCCAAAGCGGGTGGACGTTTCGCGGACCACCAGCGCCGCCACGACACGGATATGCGTTGTGAGATAATACAAGTGACCTCGTACGGCTAGCCCGGCACGACATCGAAGTTCATGGCCGGTTATCGTGTCGAAAATAAGCTGTTTCGCCGGAAGATGCCAGAGACAACATCAATCGGCGACAATGCCCTGTGCCTGCACCGGTTCCAACGACGCGGTTTCCGCTCGTCTTCCTGCAAGGTCAATGATTGGAGGCGACGCCGCTGCTCGCTCAATTCGCCGTCAGCAGTTCCGTGCAATAGCTCGGGCCATTGGCGCCGGGGCGGTCGGAAACGATTGTGATGTCGCGGATGGTGTAATTATCGGAAACGGTAATTTTTGCCGAGCAACTCACGCTCGCGGTGCGGCCGTTCTGTTGCTTGATGCGCTTATAGCCGCCGCGCCAGTTGTAGACCGTCACGGAGCCTTCGTTGCTGTCGCTGATCGGCGGGCTGAATTTCGCAAAGAACTCTCCGGCCGAATGCCCCACCCATCGGCTCTCGATCGGGTTGCTGGCGATGCCGGCGGTGGTGCAGGCTGAAAGGGCAAGGGCGAAAACGGCGGTCGATGCGATGGCGCGGCGGCTCATGGTCTGGAAAAACCCTGTTGTCTTCTATGGTGCCTGGGAGGCATGTCTTTCGAGATCGCACCTAACAGATTTCTTGCCGGTTTCGCGAGATAGCCGAGAGCCATCGGCATCAAATTTCTCCAACGCCGCTTTTTTGCAACGCCTTGGTTCGAGAGGCCTTTCCGGGCACCTAAGGGACGGATCGCGTCCCTGTCGCAAATTTTTCATGACTGCCGCTTGTGGAATGAAAAATGCTGGTCTATAGAGGCGCCGCTGGTCACGGAGTGTAGCGCAGTCTGGTAGCGCACCACGTTCGGGACGTGGGGGTCGAGTGTTCGAATCACTCCACTCCGACCAGCTTGATCACCTGATATTTCGCAAAAGTCGGCTCCAGCCCGTTACGGGGATGGTTCTCGTTTGAGAGATGCTCTCGTTGCTTGGGTAAGCGCGTCACTCCGAAGTGAGGAAGGCCCGGGCAAAGCCTGGTTCTGCCACCTGCAGGGTCCCCTCGGGCAGCTTCAGAATCCGGTCGAGGGCGATGCCGTAAGTCAGCATCCAGTCGTCCAGCATCGTGACTGCTCCGTCGATGTCCCCGGTTTCGGCCTGTTTCAGCGCCTGGTGCATGACCTTGCCGACACTCAATCGAAGCTCGAGCAGCATCAGCGCAAAGGCCTGCGGATCCGGTGCGTTGAGGCTTCCCTCCTCATGGCCCTGCTTCAGGATATCGGCAAGCAAAGGCTGCACGACTGCCGTCAGCGCCTCGTTGATGCGGTGGAAAAGCACGACGTTTTCCGGCTTGAACAGGACATTGAACGTGTTTCTCAGTTGCGGCGCGAGTTCGACCTTCAGCCGCCGCGAGCCTGCGAAGAGCGCATTCAGCCTGCCGATGGCGTTGATCGACGGATCGTCGAAGAGCGGTCGGAGCTGCTTGAGATTCTCGCGGGACAGCCGGACGGCAAGCGTTTCAAGCAATGCCTCTTTCGACGGAAAATAGTGATAGAAGGCGCCTTTGGAGACGCCGGCCTCGCGAATGATGTCGTTGACGGTGGTGCTTTCGTAGCCACGCGTGAAGAACAGGCGCTGTGCGCAGTCCAGCAGCTCGTTCGACCGCACCTCTGGCGGTTTTTTGATCCGGACCACGATCCTTTTCCCCAGTTAGGCCGGACAATGTCGTCCCGAATGCGACAAAATCCAGCGTTGCGCCTGTATGCCATTTATATAGACTGACGGTCGGTCTGATGCTAGAGGCGTTGTAAAAAGGGGCGCCACCGCTGGAGGTCACCTTGCGAGGCTTGAGATTTGTGATTGCGACCGCGGCTGTCGCAGCAGTGGCCGCTGCGGCTGGTTGGTATATGCTGAGGCCGGCAGCCGTTTTGGTCGCAATGCCGTCGCGCGGCGATGCCGCCGAAGTAGTCTATGCAAGCGGCATCGTTGAGCCGCGCGTCTGGGCCAAGGTTACGCCGCTTATTCGCGAGCGGATCGTTTGGCATTGCAATTGCGAAGGCGAGCGTGTCGCCAAGGGCGACGAGCTCGCCCGCCTTGACGATACCGAGGCGAAGGCGGCGCTCGGCGAGCTTCGTGCGCGGCTGGCGTTTGCGGAAGAGGAGCTCCGCCGCCACACCGCGCTTTCGGCACGGAATGTTGTCAGCCAGCAGGAGTTCGATCGGGCGCGTAGCGAGGTCGTCCAGCTGGAGGCGCTTGTCGCCGGACAGCAGGCGAGGCTGGACAGCTATATTCTCCGTTCGCCGAGCGACGGCGTGGTGTTGAGGCGGGATGGCGAGGTGGGGGAGATCGCCGAACTCGGCGCGGCACTCTTCTGGGTGGGGGAGCCGAGCCCTCTCATCGTGGTCGCGGATGTCAATGAAGAGGATATCCCCCGGATTGTCGTCGGGCAGAATGCGCTGCTGAGATCCGATGCCTTTCCGGGACGGCAGCTCGATGCAGAGGTGGACAGCATTACCCCGAAGGGAGACCCCGTCACGAAAACCTATCGCGTCCGCTTTCGCCTGCCGGACGACACGCCGCTCAGGATCGGCATGTCGACGGATGTGAACGCCATCGTCAGGGTTTCCCGCAATGCGCTCCTTTTGCCCTCCGTTGCGGTCGAAAACAGCAGGGTCTTCGTCGTCGACGGCGACAGGGCGTATGGCCGCGACATCCGCGCCGGTATTCGCGGACCGCAGGGTATCGAGGTTCTGTCCGGCATCGACGAGACGACCCTTGTCATCACGCCGTATCCGGCCAACCTGACCGATGGTGCGCGCGTGAAGGTATCGGACGCGAAGACAGGGTGAGGTGGCGATGCGTCTCATCTTCGAAATTGCCCTGACCCATATCGCCGGGCGCGGCCGCCAGACCTTGGTCGCCGCGTTCGGCGTGGCGATCGGCGTCGGTTTTTCGATCGCCATGGCGGCCCTGATGCAGGGAGGCCAGGACGATTTCGTCCGGCAGCTTGTCGATACCATGCCGCATGTCCAGATCACCGACGAGCAGCGCACTGCCCGCCGCCAGCCCGCGGAGGATGCCTTCGACGTGGTCGCCATTGCGGGGCTTCGCCCACGCGACGACCGGCGCGGCATCATCAACCCGACGGCGGCACTCTCGTGGCTGCGCGCGTGGATTCCGGGCCGTCTGGCGCCCAGCCTGAAATTGCAGGGGGTCATCCGCTATTCCGGCCGGGAAGTGGGGGCTTCGGTAATCGGCGTCGAACCCACGGTCGAGGTCGGCGTGTCGCCGATCGTGGAGGACTTCAGGCAAGGCAGCTTCTCGGCGCTGGCTGTGGGCGGTAACAATGTCCTCATCGGCGACACCATGGCCAACCGCCTGGGGGCCGGTCTCGGCGACACCATTACCGTCGTCTCTGCCCAGGGGCTTACGCGAAACTTCAAGATCGCCGGACTGTTTCACACGGGCTCGACGGCGCGCGATGAGGGCGAGGCCTATGTCCTCTTGAAGAACGCCCAGATTCTCTCGGAGCGGCCGAACGCCATCAACGAGATTCGCATCAAACTCGATGATCCCAATCGGGCGCCGCTGGTGGCGCAGCGCGCGGAGGCCGAGCTCGGCTATAAGGCCGTCGCATGGCAGGAGGCGAATGAATCGATCCTCGAGGCGCTCGTCGTGCGCAACGTCATCATGTACACGGTCGTGGGCGCCATCCTGCTGGTCGCCGGTTTCGGCATCTTCAATATCATCTCCACCATCACGCATGAGAAGGCGCGCGATATCGCGATCATGAAATCGCTCGGCTTTCCCGCCGGCGACATGCGCCGCCTGTTCCTGCTGGAAGGCCTTGCCATCGGCGCCGCCGGCTCGGTTGGCGGCTGGCTGATCGGCTTTCTGCTCGTTTATGGATTGTCGCTGGTGCGTTTCGAGATCGCCGCCACCGGCCAGGAGATGACCCGGCTGCCGATCGCCTGGAGTGTTCTCCACTATGTCATCGCTTCGGCCTTCGCGCTCGGATCGGCGGCGGTCGCCGGTTATCTTCCGGCAAGGCGTGCGGCGCGGGTCAATCCCGTCGACATCATCAGGGGGGCTACATGAGCAATCTGATCGAGGCGAGGAACCTCACGCGCATCCTCCGCGAGACCGTGCCCGTGACGCTCGTGAAGAATATCACGCTTGCGATCGGCGAGCGGGAATTCGTTGCCGTCACCGGCCCTTCCGGCTCCGGCAAGTCTTCGCTTCTCTATCTCTTGGGCCTGCTCGACCGGCCGACGGAAGGAACGCTCTTCGTCGCCGGCCGGGAGACGGAGGGGATGAGCGAGGCGGAGCGCGCCGCGATCCGCCTTTCGACGATCGGCTTCGTCTTTCAGTTCCACTTCCTGCTGCCGGAATTCACGGCGCGGGAGAATGTCGAGATCCCGATGCGCCGGCTTGCGAAACTGAGCCGTCCTGCCATGCGCGAGCGGGCCGGCGAACTGCTCCGGTCGCTCGGTCTCGGCGATCATCTCGACAAACGCCCCGACCAGATGTCCGGCGGCCAGCGCCAGCGTGTCGCCGTTGCGCGCGCGCTGGCAAACGACCCGCCGCTCATTCTGGCCGACGAACCGACCGGAAGCCTGGACAGCAGGAACTCGGAGCAGGTGTTCACAATCCTCGAGGCGCTTGTTCGCGAGCGCGGCAAGACCGTCGTGGCCGTCACCCATGACCTCGATATGGCCGCACGCATGGACCGCCGCCTTCATCTGATCGACGGCATGCTTGACGGCAACCTCCCGACAGAAACCCCAAAGCCCGGCTGAAGACGGATGCCGTCCTTACGGCGGGCAGTACGCACGCCGCTGACCGGCTACGCTCGCCTGCGTCAGTCTCACGCGCGTCGCGTGAAATCAACGCGCGATGTGCGACGTTATAGCTCGTGCAGCCGCGCTTTCGATGCATGCGTCTGATTTGTCTCGATAAAATTCGAGACTTTCCAGCTTGTAGGGACTGGCACGGTGTTTGCGTAACGAGATTCGACCAGCAGGAAGTGCAGGATTCATGCATGATCTCTGGCAAGAACAGGAGAACGATAATGGGGAATTTCAAGAACCTTCTCTTTGCCTCGGCGCTCGCCGTCATCCTGCCTCTGCAGGCGGTCGACGCCTCGGAAATTCGCGTCGGTTTCACCGCCGATGCTCTCACGCTCGACCCGGCCAATCACCGCAACCGCGAAACCGAAACGATCATCCGCAATCTCTATGACGGCATCCTCACCCGCGATGCCGATATGAAGATTGTCCCGGAGATCGCCGAATCCTTCACGCAGACCTCGCCGACCACCTTCGAGTTCGTCATCCGCAAGGGCATCAAGTTTCACGATGGCTCGGACCTGACGGCGGAGGATGTCAAGTTCACGCTCGACCGGCTGACAGTGGAAGGCGCCATGGGCGACGGACAGACAAGTCCGCGCAAGAGCCTGCTCGGGCCGCTGAAGTCGACGGCAGTCGAGGGCAACAAGGTGATCGTCACCCTGGGCGAGCCCTGGCCGATCCTGCCGGCCATGTTGCCGGTGCAGGAAATCGTCTCCAAGGCCTTCGTGGAAAAGGTCGGCACGGCCGGCCTGGCGACCCAGGTAAACGGCAATGGTCCGTTCAAACTCACCGAATGGCGCAAGGGCGATTCCATCATCATGGAGCGCTTCGACGGCTACTATGGCGGCGCGTCGGACATCCCGCCTGCCGGCAAGGCCTGTGTCGATCGCGTGATCTTCAAGGTCATTCCGGAAACCGCCTCTCGCGTCGCGGCGCTTCTCTCCGGCGATGTCGACATCATCAACGAGCTGCCGCCTTTCTCTATCGCGCAGGTGAAGAACAATCCCGATACCGAGGTGATGACCGTCAACGGCACGCGCAGCTTCTTCATCGCGCTCAACAACAAGGGCAAGGTCTTTGGTGACATTAAAATGCGTCAGGCGGTTGCCTACGCGCTCGACAAGAAGCTGATCATCGACCGCATCCTCGGCGGCAACGCCGTGTCCATCGACGGTATCCTGAGCCCGGCCGCCTTCGGGGCTTCGAAGCTGCCGTCTCACGACTATGATCCGCAGAAAGCCAAGGCCCTGCTTGCCGCGGCGGGTTATCCCGACGGCATCGATGTGGTGATCGACACGGAGGGTGCCTATAAGGATACGGTCCAGGCAATCGCCTCCGTGCTCGCGAAGAGCGGCATCCGCGCCAAGGTGGAAGTCAGCGAGTCGGCCATTCTGAAAGCCAAGTGGGACCCGAAGGACGAAAACCCCAAGGGAGACATGTATTTCACCTCCTGGGGCAACGGCTCGCTCGATCCCTACGATATCTTCCTGCCCACCCATCGCAGCGGCGATCGCGGCAATTCCGCTCATTACGCCAATCCCGAACTGGACAAGCTGCTCGACCAGGCCTCCAGTGAACTCGATACGGCAAAGCGCGCCGGGCTTTACAACAAGGCCGAAGCGATCATCAATGCTGACCTTCCCTATGTCTATCTCTGGGTTCCCCAAGATATCTATGGGGTTTCGAAGCGCGTGAAGGGCTGGAAGCCAAGCGCCGACAGCCGCATCAATCTTCACGACGCCTGCGTTGAATAAGCGGGACAGGGCAGGACGTGGGTAGGTTTCTCGAACGTCTGCTGCAATTGATCCCCGTTCTTCTCGGTGTGAGCCTCATCGTCTTTCTGATGCTGGCGCTCACACCGGGCGATCCGGTGGAGATCATGATCGGCGACCAGAACATGACGGCCGAGCAGGAAGCGCTGTTGCGCAGCGATCTCGGCCTGGATCGGCCTTTGCCGGAACGGTTCCTGAATTTTCTCGGCAATGCCGTCCAGGGGGATTTCGGTACCAGCTATTTTCATCGGCGCCCGGTCAGCGAGGTGATTTCAGAGCGCCTGCCGGCGACCATCGAACTGAGCCTCGTGGCGATGCTGATCGCGCTCGCCACCGCCATTCCGCTCGGTGTGGCGGCGGCCATCCACAAGAATACGATCATCGACCGCATCGCTACCGTCGGCTCGCTATTCGGCGTGTCGCTGCCGGGGTTCTGGTTCGGTATCCTGCTTTTGATGCTGTTTGCCGTGCATCTGAGGCTGCTGCCGGTTTCGGGACGCATCGGTTTCGAAAGCGAGGTGCCGTCCGTCACCGGCTTCCTGCTGATCGATACCTTGCTCCAAGGCCGCTTCTCCGCCTTCCTCGACGCGCTGAAGCATATCCTGCTGCCGGCGATCACGCTCGGCCTGCCGATGACGGCGATTCTGACGCGCGTCACACGCACCGCCATGCTGGAGGTAATGCGGCAGGACTACGTCGCCTTCGCCGAGGCCAAGGGCATCAGCCGCAGGCGCATCCTCTTCCGACATGCACTGAAGAACGCGCTCATCCCGACCGTTTCGGTCGCGGCGATCGAAACCGGCTCGCTGCTCGGCGGCAACATGATCGTCGAGACCGTATTCGGCTGGCCCGGCCTCGGGCGGCTGGTGGTGGAGAGCATCTTCGTGCGCAACTACCCGCTCGTGCAGGCGGCCGTGCTTCTCTACGCCGTCACCTACGTGCTGATGAATTTCGTGGCCGACATTCTCTACACGGTCCTCAATCCGAGAGTGAAACTATGAGCGCCGTATCCGATCCGGCGACGGCTTCGCCCGCCGCCTCGCTTTTCCGGCGCAACCTCGCCACCTTCGCGGAAAACCGCCTGGCCGTGGCAAGCGCCGTCATCCTGCTCGGCTTCGTCGTCATGGCCGCCTTCGCGCCCTGGATCGCGCCGCAGGATCCGAACGAGACGGACCTGTTCCGTCGCCTCCAGCCGCCCGCCTGGATGCCGGGCGGCGAATGGGCCTATCTGCTTGGATGCGACGCGCTTGGCCGCGATATCTTCTCGCGCATCATCTACGGCGCCCGCATATCGATCTTCATCGGCACGGTGGTCGTTGCCGTCGCCACCGTCATCGGCATTCTCGCCGGGCTTGCCGCCGGATATCTGCGCGGCTGGGTGGATACGCTGATCTCGCGGCTGATCGACATCCTGCTCGGCTTTCCCTATCTCATCTTCGCCATCGGCCTGATGGCGATGATGGGGCCGGGTCTGGTCAACATCATCCTGGCGCTGGTCTACAAGGAATGGGTGATCCCGGCCCGCGTGGTGCGCGGCGAGACGCTCGCCGTGCGCGAACTGGAATATGTCGAGGCCGCGCGTGCGCTCGGCGCCTCGCGTTTCCATATCATGATCCGCGAGATCATGCCGAATGTGCTCTCCGCCGTTCTGGTCGTCGCCACCATCCGCATGGCGGACGTCATCATTCTCGAAGCGAGCCTCTCCTTCCTCGGTCTCGGCGTGCAGCCGCCCACCGCCTCCTGGGGCTCGATGGTGGCCGACGGGCGCGCCTTCATCCTCGAAGCCTGGTGGGTCAGCACCTTTCCGGGGCTCGCCATCCTGACGCTGGTGCTGGTCATCAACGTCGCGAGCCAGGGCCTGCGCGACGCCTTCGATCCGAGGTTCCACGAATGACCGGCGCGATGGGCAATCTTCTCGAAGTGCGCGGCCTGCGCACCGTGTTCGATACGCGCGCCGGAGAGGTGCGTGCCGTCGATGGCGTCGATCTCGACGTCCGCCCCGGCGAATGTCTCGGCGTGGTCGGCGAATCCGGCTCCGGCAAAAGCGTCACCTTTGCTTCAGTCATGGGCCTGGTGAGAAGTCCCGGCCGCATCGAAGAGGGTGCGATCCGCTTCGAGGGGCGCGATCTTCGCGCGCTTTCGCAGAAGGAACTGCGCCGCATCCGCGGACGCCATATCGCGATGACCATGCAGGACGCGCTGACCGCCCTCAATCCGGCACTGACGGTCGGCGAGCAGATCCTCGAAGTGCTCTATGCGCATGACGAGACTTTGCCTTCCGGTGGACGCGCGAGAACCGAAGCTGCACGGAAAAAGGCGGTGGAAATGCTGACCCTGGTCGGCATTCCCTCCGCCGATGAGAGGCTCAGATATTACCCGCACGAGTTCTCCGGCGGCATGCGTCAGCGCATCATGATCGCGATTGCGCTCGCCTGCCGGCCCAAGCTCCTGATCGCCGACGAGCCGACGACGGCGCTCGACGTCACCATCCAGGCGCAGGTGCTGGAACTGATTGCGGATATTCGCACAAGGCTTGGCATGAGCGTGGTGCTGATCACCCACGATCTCGGCGTGGTGTCGGAATATTGCGACCGGGTGATGGTGCTCTATGCGGGCCAGGTGGTCGAGGAAGGGCCGACCGCCGCGGTGATCGGCGATCCGCGCCATCCCTATACCAAGGGGCTGCTGCGTTCGATCCCGCGTCTTTCGCTGCGCGGCCAGCCGATCGAGCCGATCGAGGGGCAGGTGCCGGACCTGATCGGCCTGCCGCCGCAATGCCGGTTCTATTCGCGCTGCCGCGAGCGCATCGATGCCTGCCTTCAGCCGATCGCCATGCGCGAAATCGGCGCTGCCCGCCGCGCCCGCTGCATCCGGCTCGAAGAGGAGACAAGGCCATGACCGTGTCGGAACCACTCATCAGGGTCGAAAGCCTCGTCAAGCATTACGGCGGGCGTCGGAGCCTCATGGACCGCCTGGCCGGGCGGCCGGCGATCAGCATCCGGGCGCTCAACGGCGTCAGCTTCACGGTCGCCCGCGGCGAAACGCTGGGGCTGATCGGCGAAAGTGGCTGCGGCAAGTCCACGCTCGGGCGAGCCGTCCTGCGCCTGCACGAACCGACGGCCGGACGCGTCACCTTCGACGGCGCAGACGTGACGGCGCTTTCCCCGGCAGAACTCAAGGCCATGCGCCGCGATATGCAGATCATCTTTCAGGACCCCTATGCCTCGCTCAATCCGCGCCGCACGGTGGCGGAAATCGTCGGCCTGCCGCTGAAACTGCATAACCTGGCGAAGAGCGGCCGGGAAGCGCGCGACAAGGTGGCGGCGATCATGGAGCGCGTCGGTCTGAAGGCGGCCCATCTCGACCGCTATCCGCACCAGTTCTCGGGGGGACAGCGCCAGCGCATCGGCATTGCCCGCGCGCTGATCAGCAACCCGCGCTTCATCGTCTGCGACGAGCCGGTCTCGGCGCTCGACGTATCCATCCAGGCGCAGATCATCAAGCTGCTCATAGAGCTGAAACGCGAACTCGGCCTCACCTATCTCTTCGTCTCGCACGATATTTCGGTGATCGGCTATCTCTCCGATCGTGTGGCGGTGATGTATCTCGGCGAGATCGTCGAGATGGGACCGGTGGAGCGGGTGCTGCAATCGCCGCGCCATCCCTATACGCAAAGCCTGCTGTCGGCAGTGCCGGATGTGGATTCTCCGGGCTTGCGCAAGCGGGTGAAGCTTACCGGCGATCTGCCTTCTCCGCAGGCGCCGCCGCCCGGCTGCAAGTTCCATACCCGCTGTCCGCTGGCGGTGGAGCGTTGCCGGACGGACGTGCCTGTCGTCCGCACGGTCGGCGAAGGCCACACCGCCGCCTGCCATTTCGCCGAAGAGCTTGTGCAAGGATGATGATGACGTCATGACCGCCTTTGTTGTCGAACCTGCTTTTCCCGTCCGCCTCACCGGCACCGCCTTCGAGCGCGGCCTGGCGCAGGCTGCCGCCGGGGTCGCGCACGAGACCGTTTTCGCCGCCACGATCGGCCGCGTGGAGCAGGCGAGAGCCGAAGGCGTGCTCGATGCAGCGGCGCTGGAATTTCTGCATCGCCAGCGCGCTTTCCTTCTGGAAAGCGATCCCCACACGATGGCGGAACTTGCGGGTATCGCCGAAGGCTTCGACCTGCCGGAGGACGAGCTTTTCATCCATCAGCATCTCAGCCTTCTCCGGGATCTGAGCAAGGGGGCGGGGCTCGATGCAGACGGCTGCTCCACCTTCGCGATTGGCGAGGGGCCGGAAGGTCCGCTTGTCGTCAAGAACCGCGACTTTTCCGGCATCCATGTCGGCATCCAGCGCGTCTTTCTGCATGAGGGGCCGGACATCGAGACCGGCAGGATGCTCTGCGTCGGCAGCGCAGGCAGCCCCGGCGCCTATTCGAGCGGCATCAATGCCGCCGGCCTCGCATTGGTCGATACCCATATCGGCAGCCGCCGCCATGGCATCGGCTGGCTGCGTTACTTTGCAATGACGCGCATCCTCGCCACCTGTCGCTCGGTGCCGGAGGCCATCGCGTTCCTGCGGGCGAGACGGCATGCCGGCGGTGGTTCGGTCACGCTCGCCGACCGGTACGGACACGTGGCCTCGGTGGAGTTCGGCACGGACCTTCTGGGTGTCGAGGAGGGGCGCCGCGTCTGGCGCACCAACCATTTCGTCTCGCCGGAACTCTCCCCCTTCAATTTCACCGATGACGGCGACCGCATCGACGCCAATTCCTTCGACCGTTTCGCCTACCTTTCGAGAGAGGTGCCGGTGGGCGACTGGACGGTACCCCGTGCCGCGCGGCTGATGGCGACCCATGCCGCGGACGGGCCGCATTGCGGACCGCTGTGCCAGCACGGCGAAAAGGACGCAGCCCGCACCATTTCCTCCGCGATCTTTGCCTGTAATATGCTCCAGCTGTACTTTCTGGAGGGCAATCCCTGCGAAGGCCGGTGGCGGGTCTACGATCTGACCGGCTGAGGTGGCAGGATGGCCCGCAAGCTGGATCAGGAGCCGCGCATGGCGCGTTACGAGGGCGAGATTATCGGCGCGCACGAAAGCATTCACGCGCTGCGCAAGCTCGTGACCCGCGTCGCCGCAAGTCCGACCCGCACCGTGCTGATCTACGGTGAGACCGGCACCGGCAAGGGACTTGTGGCGCGCATGCTGCACCAGCAATCAGCGCGCGCGACAAAGGAATTCGTCGATCTCAACTGCGCCGCCATCCCGTCGAGCCTGATGGAATCGGAGCTGTTCGGCCATGAGCGGGGCGCCTTCACCGGCGCGACGGAGAAGAAGACGGGGCTGGTGGAAGCCGCCAATCACGGCACGATTTTCCTCGACGAAATCCGCGAACTGGATCTCGTTTTGCAGGCAAAGCTGTTAAGCCTGCTCGACACCCAGAATTTCCGCCGCGTCGGTGCCGTGAAGACGACAGCGGTCGACGTGCGCTTCATAGCGGCGACCAACAAGATCCTGCTGTCGGAGGTCAATTCCGGCCGCTTCCGCGAGGACCTCTATTACCGGCTGCAGGTGATCGCGCTCAACATTCCCTCCCTGCGCGAACGTGGCGAGGACGTGCTGATCCTCGCCCGGCATTTCATCGACAAGTTCAACGAGCAATACGGCCGGTCGATCCGCGGCGTGAGCGACGAGGCGGCGCGGATTTTCCTCTCCTATCCCTGGCCCGGCAACGTGCGCGAACTCGAAAACCTGATCGAGCGCATCTTCATCCTGGAAGAGGAGGACATGATCCTGCCGCGCCACCTGCCGGATCGTATCCTGCGCACCGCCCGCGCCCATTCCGCCACTGTGCTTCCCGCGATACCATCTGTTGCGGGCGTACAGGATTTCGCCGGCCTTGGCTTTCACAACGCAAGTGCCGCCTTCCAGAAACAGCTCGTACAGCAGGCGCTTTCAGCCGCAGGCGGCAATGTCCAGCAGGCCGCCGCCGCTTTGAAGCTCAGCCGTCATGCTCTGCGTCATCAGATGATCAAGCTAGGGCTGGCCGGCGCTTGATGCGCGATTTTCCTGCATGCGGCGTGAAATTCGCGCGAGGCCATGCACGATGATGCGAAAGATGCTGGAATTCCTTTAAAAACAAACGTTTGCCAGCCCGAAACCAGGTTGGCACGAGCCATGCATAATCGCTGCCATGACAATCATTGCTGCGGGAGTTACATGCATGCAGTCGCTGAAGATCATCTGCCCGAACGGCCATCTGGGGTTTGCGCCCCTGAAGCCCGGGAGCTTCCACATCGGCGTCGAGGCCGGGCCGGATTTCATAGCCGCCGATTCCGGCAGCGACGATATCGGTCCCGTGCCACTCGGCAATGACATCTGTGCCAGTCCGAAAGCCTGGCAGGAGCACGATCTCGAAGAGATGCTGCTCGCGTCCCGCCGCATCGGCGTGCCGATGATCATCGGCTCGTCGGGCGATACCGGCACGAACAGCCGCGTCGACATGTATGTGGAGATGATCCGCGAGATTGCCGCCCGCCACAAACTGCCGCCGTTCAAGCTCGGCTGGTTCTATTCCGAGGTGGACAAGGAACTGGTGCGCGAGAAGATCCGCTCCGGCTCGACCATCCAGGGGCTCGATGCCCGGCAGGCGCTGACGGAAGAGGAGTTGGACGCCACGTCCCGTATCGTCGCCATGGCGGGCGTGCATCCGTTCCGCGCGCTTCTGGATCAGGGCTGCGACGTCATCATCGGCGGGCGATCCTCCGACAGCGCCGTCTTCGCCGGCGCAGCACTGGCACGGGGCTTTCCCGAGGCACAATCCTATTATCTCGGCAAGGTGCTGGAATGCGCCTCCTTCTGCGCCGAACCTTATGGAGCGAAGGAAACGGTGCTCGGGGAGGTGACGAAGGATTGGGTGGAAGTGACGGCCATGTCACCCGCCCAGCGCTGCACCATCGCCTCGGTTGCCGGCCATGCGATGTACGAGCGCTCCAATCCGTTCCATGAATTCGTGGCGGGCGGCATGCTCGACATGACCGATTGTGTCTATGAGCAGGTTTCCGAAAAGACCACCCGCGTCACCGGAATGCGTTTCGTTCCGGCCGAAGAGTTCCGTGTTAAGCTGGAAGGCTCGGGCAAGATCGGCGAGCGTTTTGTCGGCATGGCCGGTATCCGTGACCCCTACACCATCGCCCATGTGGACGAGGTGATTGAATGGGCGCGCACCCAGGTCCGCGAGCGCTTCGGTGACGAGGGTTGGGAACTGCATTACAACGTCTTCGGGCGCAATGGCATCATGGGCGATCTGGAGCCGCTGAAGGACAAGCCCGGCCATGAACTCCTGATCGTCGTGCAGGGCGTGGCGCCGACCAAGGAAATGGCTGAGGAAGTCACGATCACCGGCACGCGCCAGCTTTTCTATGCGCGGCTGCCGGATGTCAAAGGCACGGCCGGCGGTGTTTCCTTCGTGCTGGACGAGGTGATGCCGGCAAGCCCGGCCTATCGCTGGACGATCAACCACACGATGGCCGTCAGCGATCCGCTCGAACTTTTCCCCACCCATACTGCGATCGTCGGCTGAAAAGCCGGGAAAGAACCAATCATGAGCGTGAAGAAACTCTCCGATCTCGCCAAGACCATCCGCAGCAAGAATGCCGGAACCGACAAGATCACCTTCGACATCATCTTCCGGGAGCGAGACACTTACGAAAAGGTAAAGCGTTCCGGGGTGCTGACGCGCCAATCCGTCTGCCGCATCCTGAACGCCGATCCGGCTCGATTGACCGATTTCGTCGAATACGATCCCGCCTGCGCCATCAAGTTCACCATCCTTCGGCTCCGGCCGAGCGGCAGCCCCGGCGATGCGGACATCTTCGGCGCGCAGCAATACGCGCCCTTCCTGGACGTGGAAGTGAACATGCCGGATTAGGAAGGCAAAGGCATGCCTTCGGCTTCCGGCCTGCGTCGGTTTGATCGGCGGCGGCCGGGCTTTGCGAGATCGTATCGCCGGAATGTCCCTTAAGCCTTCTGACGGGTTTCTTCGTCAATCATGGTCGAGAAGCGTGAATCCCGCCATGGAAATGGACACTTTTGCTCTTCGCTGGCCTTGACGCCTTCGACAGTCGGCGTATTGCGCGCCCTTCATTTGAAGGAGGCCATGTTGAAAACGCTCGCAACGCTCTCTGCCTTTGTCGGCAAGACCTTCGCTCTGTGGGTCATCGGTTTCGCAGTGCTCGGCTATCTGCTGCCCGATCTGTTCAGGCAGATCGGTCCGTATATCGTCACGCTGCTCGGCATCATCATGTTCGGGATGGGGCTGACCCTTTCCGTCGACGACTTCAGGGAAGTGGGTAAGCGCCCCTTCGATGTCGGCATCGGCGTCGTTTCCCAGTTCCTGATCATGCCGCTGCTTGCCGTGCTGCTGACGAGGATCATTCCTTTGTCGCCCGAGGTCGCGGCAGGCGTCATCCTGGTCGGCTGCTGCCCCGGTGGGACGTCGTCCAACGTGATGACCTACCTGAGCAAAGGGGACGTCGCACTGTCAGTCGCGTGCACCAGTGTCACGACGCTCGCCGCGCCGATCGTCACCCCCTTCCTCGTCTGGCTGTTCGCCAGCCAGTATCTGCCGGTCGATGCATGGGCGATGTTCATCAGCATCGTCAAGGTCGTCCTGGTGCCGCTGGCTCTCGGCTTTGCATTGCAGAAGCTTCTGCCCGGTGCCGTGAAGGCTGCCGTGCCGGCCCTGCCGCTCGTCAGCGTCATCGGCATCGTGCTGATCGTCTCGGCGGTGGTCGCCGCCAGCAAGGGCGCGATCGCCCAGTCCGGCCTGCTGATCTTCGCCATCGTCGTGCTCCATAACGGGCTCGGTTATCTTCTCGGTTTCTTCGCCGCCAGGGCAAGCGGGCTTTCGCTTGCCAAGCGCAAGGCGATCGCGATCGAAGTCGGCATGCAGAACAGCGGGTTGGGCGCGGCGCTCGCCACCGCCTATTTTTCGCCGGCGGCCGCCGTGCCGAGCGCGATCTTCAGCGTCTGGCACAATATTTCCGGCGCCCTGCTTGCGAACTTCTTTTCCGGCAGGACCGAGGAGGGGACCGGCGAGACGGCTACGGCCAACTGACAAAAAAGGGGCAAACGGCCCCTTCAGACTGCTGACAAAGGGCGGCAACGTTCTCTTTCGTCATGCTCGGGCCTGTCCCGAGCATCTGACCACGTCTATATTCTCGAAATTATCCCAATATAACCAGGAGTTTGGCAAGCGACGGCAGATCCTCGGGACAAGCTCGAGGATGACGTCCTGCGTGCCGAGAGATTTGTCAGCAGCCTGAAGGGCCAAACGGCCCCTTTCCTATCACCGTCACCAGCGTTCAGATGTCGCTTGCGGCGTTCGAGAATATCTCCGCGGCCTGTTTCGAAGTCATGCGCCTGATTTCCGCTTCGTCGCGGCGGTTTGTGAAAAGCTCGCTTGCCATGATCTGTTCGGCAAGATCCGCCGGCAGCGAGAGAACCACGCGCTGGCCTTCTCCCCCCTGGCTGCGATGGATGCCGCCGACATCGCCGCGCTTGGCGGTGATCATCCCGCCTGCCACGGTGTTCAGCGTATCGGGATCGATCAGGATGAAGGCGCCGGTCGAGCGGTTCTGTTCGTAAGGGTCGAAAACCGCCAGCTCTTCGAACGAAAGGCGCACCTTGCCGATGGCGTTCATCGAGAGCGTCGAGGCATGCGGCAGCCACTTGCCTGTCGCAAGCTCGAGCTGCGACAAGGGCTCGACCGTAACACGCTGGCGGCGCGAACCGCTCTTCAGCCAATAGCGTTTTCCTGGTTCGATGCCGCCCGGCTGCAGCGAGACGAGCTGGGCGTCAAAATGGTGGCCGGTCATCGGTTGGCTGTCGATCGAGACGATCATGTCGCCGCGGGACACATCCACCTGCCGGTCGAGCACCAGCGTGATCGCATCGCCTGCAACCGCCGCGTTACGCACCAGATCGAAGGTGACGATCTGCTTGACATTGGCGACCGTGCCTGAGGGCAGGATCGCGACGCTGTCGCCCGGCTTGATGGAGCCGCCGGCAACCGTGCCCTGATAGCCTCGAAAGCCTTCGCCGGGGCGCGAAACGCGCTGCACCGGCAGGCGGAAGCCGCCGGCTTGCCCGGATCGCACCGTTGCGAGCTCCAGCGTCTCGATCAAGGTCGGCCCGTCGTACCAGGGCATCGCAGCTTCGGCCGGATAGACGACGTTCTCGCCCTTCAGCGCCGACATCGGGATCGCGGTGATCTGGCGCACGCCGAGCGACAGGGCGAATTCGCGAAACTCGTGGGAAATCCTCTCGAAGACAGCCTTGTCGTAGTTCACGAGGTCGATCTTGTTGACCGCCAGCACGAACTGCCGGATGCCCATCAGCGCCGCGATCGTCGCGTGACGACGGGTCTGTTCGAGCAGGCCGGCGCGGGCATCGGCCAGAAGCACCGCAAGATCGGCGGTCGAGGCGCCTGTCGCCATGTTGCGGGTATATTGCTCGTGGCCGGGCGTGTCGGCGACGATGAAGGAGCGCCGGTCGGTGGAGAAATAACGGTAGGCGACGTCGATCGTGATGCCCTGTTCGCGCTCGGCCTGCAGACCGTCGAGCAAGAGGGCGAAATCCGGCAGACCGAGATCGTTCTGTTGGCCGCTGTCACGGGCAAGCGTTGCCGCCTGGTCTTCCTTCACCGCCTTGGTGTCCCACAGCAGGCGGCCGATCAGCGTCGATTTGCCATCGTCGACCGAACCGCAGGTGATGAGGCGCAGCGGTCGTGTGTCGCGCACCGCCTTTAAAGGTTCGGCCAGGGGCAGGATGGTGGCCGAAGCGGTTTGGGCATGAGCGGTCATCTCAGAAATATCCTTCGCGTTTCTTCTTCTCCATCGAGCCGGACTGGTCGCGGTCGATCGCGCGGCCCTGCCGTTCGGAGACGGTGGCGATCTCGAGCTCGGCGATCACCTCCTCAAGCGTGGTGGCGTGCGAGCGGATCGCGCCGGTGAGCGGGAAGCAGCCGAGCGTGCGGAAGCGGATCATGCCCCGTTGGACGACCTCGCCGGGAAGCAGTTGAAGGCGCGGATCCTCGGCGAGGATCATCATCCCGTCCCGTTCCACATAAGGCCGTTCGGCGGCGTAGTAGAGCGGCACGAGGGGAATATCCTCGGCCTGGATGTAGCGCCAGATATCGACTTCCGTCCAGTTGGAGAGCGGGAAAGCGCGCACGCTCTCGCCTTGTCTGATCATTCCGTTATAGACGTTCCAGAGTTCGGGGCGCTGGTTGCGCGGGTCCCATTTGTGGTCCGGCGTTCGGAAGGAATAGATGCGCTCCTTGGCCCGCGATGCCTCTTCGTCGCGTCGCGCGCCACCGAAAGCCGCGTCATAGCCGCCGGCATCGAGCGCCTGCTTGAGCGCCTCGGTCTTCATGATGTCGGTATAGATCGCCGAACCATGGCTGAAGGGCGTAATACCTTCGGCAGCGCCGCGCGGATTGGTATGCACCACGAGGTCGAGGTCGTATTTCGCGGCAATCTCGTCGCGGAACGCGATCATCTCGCGGAACTTCCAGGTCGTGTCCACATGCAGAAGCGGGAAGGGCACGCGACCAGGATAAAAGGCCTTGCGGGCGAGATGCAGCAGGACGGAAGAATCCTTGCCGATCGAATAGAGCATCACCGGCTTTTCGAATTCTGCCGCCACTTCGCGGAAGATGTGGATCGCTTCGTTTTCGAGGGCTTTCAGATGCGGATCGAGCGGTGGTCTGGAAACGGGCGGGGTCTTCACATCCGTTTCCTGTACAGACAAAAGCATTTCGGTCTCCGGGCAGTCTGGAAAACAAACATAAAGGGTTAGCGGGCGATCTGGCTTACCGGCGGGATGGGCTGGGCGGCGCTTTCCGGCACATGCAGGCCGCATTCGCGCTTCTCGTCGTTTTCCCACCACCACCGGCCGGCGCGTTCCGGCTCGCCGGGCTTGATAGCGCGGGTGCAGGGCTCGCAGCCGATCGAAGGATAGCCGCGGGCATGCAGCGGGTTGACGGGAATGGCCTCGGCCGACACATGGGCGCGGATCGTCTCCATGTCCCAGTCAGCAAGAGGGTTGATCTTGATGAGGTTGCGCTCCGCATCATATTCGGCGAACGGCGTTGCGGCGCGGTTGCCCGACTGGCCGCGGCGAAGCCCGGTGATCCATACGTCGGCGGCCGAAAGCGCCCTGGCAAGCGGCTTCAGCTTGCGCACATGACAGCAGGCGTGGCGGGCCTCGACGCTTTCGTAGAAGCCGTTCATGCCGTATTTGGCGACATAGGCGTCCACATCGCCCTGTTCGGGCGTGAAGCGGCGGATGGCGATGCCGTAGCGCTCCTCGGTCTCGCCGATCAGGTCGACGGTTTCCTTGAACAGTCGGCCCGTCTCCAGCGTCGATATCTCGATCGGCAATCGGTGCGTTCCGATCGCAGCGGTGATCACCTGGTCCTCGATGCCGAGCGAGGTGGTGAAGACGGCATGTCCAAGCCCGGCGGCCAGCGCCAGGCGACCGGCAAGGTCCAGGCTTTCGAGTTGGGCGGCGAGGGTGTCAGCCACTACCGGCGGGGCTTGGGCCAACCGGTCCTGGCCTGCGGCGTCATGAAGGGTCATGGGGTCTCATTCCGTGAGCAATTGCTGGATTATCCCGGCAAGCGGCGCGAAAGGACAGAAAAACCCGTTTCTTCCCATGGAGATGGAGAGCAAATATCTCTCCAAAGCGGCATTCACACAGAAAACCTGCCGCCTTAACCAAAAGTGACCGGATTTATCTCCGGAAACCCCGGCATTGGTTTGTAATTTCTCATGATTTGGGCTAATCCGGATACATGCTCGCAAGGCAGGGTTTCCGCTTGCGTGCATGCACCCCCTGAGCGCCATGTCCGGCGGCCCCGTGGATGCCTCAAACGAAGCTGAATGAGCGGCGCCGTGAGGCCTTTGGCCCTGCGGCGGCGCTATTTGTCGATGGTTGCGTGATGATATCCCAGAAAGCGAAATATGCGCTGAGGGCGCTGGCCGCCCTTGCGCAGGCCGATCCAGACGAGCCGATGCTGATCTCCGAGATCGCCGTTCAGCAGAGTATTCCAAAGAAGTTCCTGGAACAGATCCTGCTCGACCTGAAGCGCTCCGGCATCGTCATCAGCCGCCGCGGCAAGCAGGGCGGCTATCTTCTGCTGAAACCGGCCGACGCCATCACCTTCGGCGAAGTGCTGCGTCTCGTCGACGGGCCGATCGCACCGCTTCCCTGCCTGTCACAGACCGCCTACCGGAAATGCGAGGATTGCGACGGCGAGCAACTTTGCGAGATTCGCCATGTCTTTGCCCGCGTTGCCGATGCCACGCGCAATGTGCTGTTCACCACCACGATCGCGGATGCCATCGAAGGCACCGGCGAGAGCAAGCCCCCCGCCGCCCGTGAGCTTCTGACGGCGTAAGACTCTCCGCTTCTGTCCGATGGCGGATGTGTTGGCCTAGCCTGCCGTCGGAACGTCGAAAAACAGCAATCCGGGGCTTTCCAAAGGCAGTTGTGCTACAACCTGTCCTTCCGGGTTGAGGACAGCGGTTGGTCCCCAGGCAACGCGTCCGTCGCGCTCGCCGGTGACGTCCGAGGATATCAGCCAGAGGCCTGTTTCGCGGCATCGTTCGCCTCGCACGGCATTGTGGACGTCCCTGAAGATCTCGGCCTTCTGCCGCGGCATCATGTTGTTGGTCGGGCAGACGATCAGAGAGGCGCCAAGATCGGCGACCTGTCGCGCGGCCTCCGGAAAGTTCGTGTCGTAGCAGATATTGATCCCGAAGCGCAGGCCGTCGACCTCGAAGACGGTTTGCTGATGGCCGACGTCGAATATCCTCTCTCCGCCGAGCAGATGAATCTTCCGATAACCGCCGTCGACCTTGCCTTGCGAGACGACCAATGCCGTGTTGAAGAGCCGACCGCCCGCGGCCTCGATCATGCCGACGACGATCGTTGGCCCGGTTCTCGGAAACTGCTGCAGTACCACCTCGAATTCCGGCAGCGAGAGGTCGAGCGCGACACGCCGCGCCGAGGCTTCATCCAGTAGATAGCCTTGCAGGAAGCCTTCCGGAAAACACAGCAGCCTCGCACCTTCGGCCTCTGCCCGTGCGGCGAGTTCGCGAAGACACGCAAGGGCGGTCCCAATGTCGTTTCTGAATTCCGGCGTCTGTGCGGCGGCGATCCTGACGGTTTTCATGCGCTTTCGCTTCTGTCCTACGATATCGCGGTGATTTCCAGTTCCTGATCACCGACAGTCACAACATCCCCGACCGCCTTGCCGGTAAGCGCACGGGCAACCGGCGAAACATACGAAATCGATCCGGCTTTGGGATCGGCTTCGTCCTCTCCAACGATACGGTATTTCTGTATCCGTCCGTCCTCACGGCTGAAGGTGACCGTGCTGCCGAATGCCACGGTATCCGCTGAAGTCGGGTAGGGGATCACCTGGGCGGTGCGAACTCTTTCCGCAAAATAGCGCAGATCACGCAAAGGGCCTGCTGCCTGCCGCCGCCGCTCATTCACGTCTTCGATTGCATTTGCAGCATTGTAGGCCTCGCGAGCTTGAGCCAGTTGCAATTCCAGTGTTCTCAATCCCGCATCCGTAACGAGGTTCGGATGGGGAGAAATCGGACGGTCGGGCAGCAGGGTTTCCGAGGCTGTCTCGGAACTCTCTTCCTTGGTGAAGGCAACGCTCAATCTCGAACTCCATTCAGGTATGGCTTGGTCTGGTTGGTGAGGCGGCGATCCTGGATTCGCTGGAACGGTATATAGTTGCAATCGCCCGATGCAGAATATGCGAAGAGAAATCCTCCCAAGAATCCCGACTGCGGCAGGATTGCGATTTTCTGAAGCGGGATATTTCCGACCCAGCCATTCTCTCCATGTCCCAACCGCTAGTGCTTTCTTTGCCGACTGCATCGGCGAGGGGAAACAATTTTGCGTTCTCTTCGCACCAGATTGACTAAGACGACTTAGTCGATAGAGTTTTAGGTGAAACCAGCAGGAGGGAACACCATGTTTCGGTTCACCCGGGAATTTGGCGAGGGGTTCTTCAGAAGGTTGGGCGTCGTTGCTCTCGGCCTTTCCCTGACGGTCGGGCTTTTCACACCGGCCAATGCCGACAGCCGGCTCCTCAACGTCTCCTATGATCCGACCCGGGAGCTCTACGAGGAATACAACATCGCCTTCGCGAAACACTGGAAGGCGCAGACGGGGGAGACGGTTTCCATCGAGCAATCGCATGGCGGGTCCGGCCGTCAAGCCCGTTCGGTCATCGAGGGGCTCGAGGCGGATGTCGTGACCCTGGCGCTCGGCAGTGATATCGATGCCATCTCGGCGATAAGCGGCAGGATAAAGCCCGGCTGGGAAGCGAAGTTCCCGAACAATTCCGCGCCCTATACATCCACGATCGTCTTTCTGGTGCGCAAGGGCAACCCGAAGGGAATCGCGAACTGGAGCGATCTCGTCAAGGACGGCGTCGAAGTGGTGACCCCAAATCCGAAGACCTCCGGCGGGGCGCGCTGGAACTATCTGGCGGCCTGGGCCTGGGCGAACGAGGAATACAAGGGCGATCAGCAGAAGATCAAGGCCTATATGAGCGAGCTGTTTCGCCATGTCCCGGTGATGGATACCGGCGCGCGCGGCGCAACGACGACATTCACGGACAGAGGGATCGGCGATGTCCTGCTCGCATGGGAAAACGAGGCCTATCTGGCGCACAAGGAACTCGGCGAGGATGCATTCGACGTCGTCGTGCCGCCGATCTCGATCCTGGCCGAGCCGCCGGTCGCAATCGTCGATGCCAATGTCGACCGGCACGGGACGCGGAAACTCGCCGAAGCCTATCTGCAATATCTCTACTCGAAGGAGGGGCAGACGATCGCCGCCAGGAATTTCTACCGGCCGGTCAACCGGGATCTTGTCGATCCGTCTCTTCTTCAGGCCTTGCCGGACACCAGGCTCGTGACCATCAACGATCCGCTCTTCGGCGGATGGAAGAAGGCGCAGCCCGAGCATTTCGGCAATGGCGGGACCTTCGACCAGGTCGCGGGGGCGCGCTGACTTCCGCCTTCATGCGTCAGGTACCGGTGACGGCGTCGCCCTGGCTTCGGGCGCTGCCGGCTTGCTGATCCGCCCGCCTGGCGCGGATGCTTGCCGCGATGAAGGCGCGCGAGAGCCCGTGATAGAGTGGTTCGGGTGACAGCATGCGCGACGTGATATAGCCGAGCATGGAAGCGGCCATGATCGGGATGACGGCCTCGTGGTCGCCGGTCATCTCGATGATGATGACGAAAGCCGTCATCGGCGCCTGCACGACGCCGGCGAAGTAGCCAGCCATTCCGAGCAAGGCCGAGAGTGCGATGCTTGCGCCGAAAAGGGTGCCGAGCGTCGCCCCAAGGCCGACGCCGACCGAGAGCGAAGGCGCGAAAATGCCGCCGGGAATGCCGGAGATCATCGACAGGAAGGTTGCGCCGAGCTTCTCGATGAAGAAGGTCGGCGATACCGTTGCGCCTTCCAGCATGGCGCTGGCTTCCTTGTAGCCGGTGCCGAAGGTCTGGCCGCCGGAGATGAGGCCGATGACCGCCACCGCCAGCCCGCAGCCTGCAGCAAGCCAGACCATCCGCTTCAATGGGTTTGGATGCGCCCACCGCCTGATCCTGCGGGAGGCGCGGATTGCGCCGGCGCTGAACGCGGCTCCCAGCGCACCGCCGCAAATGCCGCAGATCGCCACCATCGCCCAGTCGAGGTGAGAGGTGGCCATGACCGAGGTTTCCCCGAAATAGGTATAGCTTCCGACAAGCCCGAGCGCTGCGAGGCCGGAGAGGATGACGGCCGTCAGTACCAGGCCGTTGGCGCGGGATTCGTAGGTTCGGCTCATCTCCTCGATGGCGAAGACGATCCCGGCGAGCGGCGTGTTGAAGGCGGCGGCGATGCCGGCCGCGGACCCTGCGAGAATGAGCCCGCGCGCCTGGGCCATGCCGCCGACGCGGCCGACGGCGAGCATGATCGAAGCGCCCACCTGAACGGTCGGCCCTTCACGGCCGATCGAGGCGCCGCAGAACAGTCCAACGATGGTGAGGACGATCTTGCCGACTGCAAGTTTGAGGGACAGAAGCCCCAGCCGATCGGTATCGTTGCGCAGGTGCCGCGCGGCGATCGCCTGCGGAATGCCGCTGCCTTGGGTATTCGGAAAGACGGCGAACGCCAGCCAGGCACACAGCGCGAACCCGGCAGGCGTCAGGACGAGCGGCAGCAGGAACGCATAGGGACCGAGCTCGGTCAGCTGCATGAAAAAGTCCTGCGCCCTGTCGGCAGCCAGGGCGAAGCCGACGCTGACAAAGCCGATTGCTATCGCGCCGATCCAGAAAACAATCCGTGGTTTCCACACGTTCCAGGATACGCGCATGACACGCGAACGGCGGAACATCTTCGATTTGCGATAGGAAACAGGCATGGCGACCTTGGCTGGGATCGACTCCGCTTATTCGCTTCCCCGGCATGGATTGCAAGCCGCGGGCCGCAGAATGTGCCGTAAAGTTCATTTCCAGGGTAAGTTTCGGGAGATGATATCAAGATTCAGTGAAAAACTCTGGCGGTGGTGTCTCGCCGTCACATGTTGATGGGCAGCTGGATGTAGAAAATGGAGAGCTGCCGCCATGCCTCATCGTTCCATCACCCGCACTCTTGCCGGAGCTGCGATCGCTGCCGCATTCGCCGGCACCGCCGCCGCCCATCACGGCTGGTCCTGGGCGGAGGCCGACCAGATCGACCTCAAGGGTACCATCCATTCGATTTCCTTTGCCCCGCCGCATCCGACACTGGAAGTCCAGGCCGAAGACGGCATCTGGCGCGTCGAACTTGGTAATCCGAACCAGACCCGCCGCTCCGGCTTCGTGGAAGGCCAGGCGCAGGTCGGCGACGAGATCACCGCCACGGGCAACCGCTCCGAAGACCGCAATGAGAAACGCATGAAAGCGGTCCGGATCGTCGTTGCGGGCAAGACCTTCGACATCTATCCGGAACGCATCCGGACGAACTGAGGCGGGAATGGAATTTCTTGCTCCGCTCGCCGAAACGCCGATCGCCCGGGCATTGATCACGTCATCGACGCTCTACCTCCTGGTCAATGCCGCCCACATTCTTGGGCTCGGCATGCTGTTCGGCGCGATCCTGGCGCTGGATATCCTGCTTCTCGGCCTCGAGCCGGCCGTGCCTTTGTCTGCGGTTGCCGCCTACCTCTCGCGCGTGGCCGGGTTGGGGTTGGTGCTCGCCATCGTCACCGGCCTTTGCCTCTTCATCGTCAAGCCGGTGGAATATGCCGGCAATCCGGCGTTCCTCGTGAAGCTCGGGTTCATTGCACTCGGCCTCGGCAACGTCGCTGTCGTCCATTTCGGCAAGGGCTGGAAAGAGGTCCTTTCCGGCGGCGCGCCGACGGCCGCTCTTCGCATCGGCGCCACGCTCTCCATCCTCATCTGGATCGGCGCGGTGATCGCCGGAAGATGGATCGGGTTTCTCTAGGCCTTTTGATAAGGATAAGCACCTCATGCATTGCAATTGCGATGCATGAGGTGCAGCCATGAAAACCGCGACTGGCTCGGCAGGTTATGTGGCCCTCTTCGAAATTGAAGCTGTTAAAACCGTTACCATCCTTGCTATCCGCCATCAGTGCGAAGAAGATTGCCACTGACTACCGGTCGCTCACCGCCGCGCGCGGATTGACCCAGGGCTCCTGGTTGGAGCGGGGCAGGGGCGTTTTCCCGAGGATGTGGTCGGCTGCCTTTTCGCCGGTCATGATCGAGGGGCCGTTCAGGTTGCCGTAGGTGACGTGCGGGAAGATCGATGAGTCCGCGACCCTGAGCCCTTCCACACCGATCACCCGGCATTGCGGATCGACGACCGCCATGGGATCGTCGGCGCGGCCCATGCGGCAGGTGCCGCACGGGTGATAGGCGCTTTCCAAGTGCTCGCGCAGGAAGGCGTCGATCTGCTCATCGGTCTCGACCTTCTCTCCCGGCTGTATTTCCGGCCCGCGATAGTCGTCAAAGGCCTTCTGGCTGAAGATCTCGCGGGTCAGTCGCACGCAATGGCGGAATTTTTCCCAGTCCTCCGTATGGCTCATATAGTTGAAACGCAACACCGGATCGGCCTTCGGATCGGCGGAACGCAGCGTCACGTTCCCGCGCGATTTCGACAGGTTGTAGCCCACGTGGACCTGAAAACCGTGGCTTCTGGCGGCGGCGCGGCCGTCATAGGAAATCGCGACAGGCAGGAAGTGATACTGGATATCCGGCTGTTTCAGTCCCGGCGCGGAGCGCAGGAAGGCGCAGGCCTCGAACTGGTTGGAGGCGCCGAGCCCGCCCTTCCACAGCACCCATTGCGCGCCGGCAACCCCCTGCCAGAACCACGGCAGCCAAGAATAGAGCGAAACGGGCTTGGTGGAGACCTGCTGGAAATAGAATTCCATATGGTCCTGCAGGTTGGCGCCGACGCCCGGCCGGTCGGCCTTCACCGCGATACCCATCGATTTCAGATGCTCGGCAGGCCCGATGCCGGAGAGCATCAGCAGTTTCGGCGAATTGAAGGCGGAAGCCGAGACGATCACCTCGCGGTTCGCCCGGACCACTTCGGTGACGCCGCGCCGCTCGATCTCGACGCCCACCGCCCGACCGTCCTCGATCACGATCCTGTTGGCGAAGCCGTAGACCAGCTGGACATTCGGGCGCTTCAATGCGGGCTTCAAATAGGCATTTGCCGCAGACCAACGACGGCCCTTGTAGATGGTCTGTTCCATCAGCCCGAAGCCTTCCTGCTTCGAGCCGTTATAGTCGTCCGTCAGCTCGAAGCCGGCCTGCCGGCCCGCCTGGATGAAGGCGTGGAACAGCGGGTTCTTCACCGGCCCGCGCTTGACATGCAACGGCCCGTCCGTGCCGCGCCAGCCTTCCTCTCCGCCCTCGGAAGTCTCCATCCGCTTGAAATAGGGCAATACGTCCGCATAGGCCCAGCCGGTCGCGCCGAGCGCCTCCCAGCGGTTGTAGTCCTCCGCATGGCCGCGGACATAGACGAGCCCGTTGATCGAGGACGACCCGCCGATCACCTTTCCGCGCGGCGCGGTGATCTGCCGGTTGTTGAGATTCGGCTCGGGCTCGGAAAGATAGCCCCAGTTGTAGCGCTTCATGCTCATCGGCCAGGCGAGCGCGCCCGGCATCTGGATGAACGGCCCGAAATCCGATCCGCCCGCCTCGATGACGATCACCGAATACCTGCCGTCCTCCGACAGCCGATAGGCCATGGCGGAGCCCGCCGAACCGGAACCGATGATGACGAAATCTGCCTGAAGCATATCAGTTTTCTCCAGACGTTTTCGTGAGGTCGTGCGCGGTCAGCCCCCCTCTGGCCTGCCGGCCATCTCCCCCACAGGTGGGGAGATTGGCTGGGCGCACTCGCTTCGCCAAACAAAAGGCCGTGTTGATGGGTGCAACGTTCAATTGGCAGGAAGGTCGTGCCACTTGTGATCTCCCCGCCCGTGGGGGAGATGGCCGGCAGGCCAGAGGGGGGCGAGCTTGCGCGACAACAGCCGTGGTGAACATCAATACGGCGCCTCGACAGGCCCCATGCCCACATAGACCGTCTTCAGCTCGGAATAATGCTCCAGCGCTGCGAGCGAGTTCTCCCGCCCGAAGCCGGATTGTTTCGAGCCGCCGAAGGGAATTTCCACCGGGCAGAGATTGTAGGTGTTGATCCACAGCGTGCCTGCCTGCAACTGGTCCACCACTCGATGGCCGCGCGTCAGGTTGGCGGTGAAGACGCCGGCCGAAAGGCCGAATTCGGTCGCATTGGCCCGTGCGATCACTTCCGTCTCGTCGTCGAAATCGAGCACGCACATGACAGGCCCGAAGATTTCCTCTCGCGCGATGGTCATGCCGTCGGTCACATCGGAAAACACGGTCGGCTGGATGTAGTAACCTTCACCGGTAACGTGGTTGGGAATGCCGCCGCCGGTCAGAAGCGTCGCGCCCTCGGCCTTGCCCTTGTCGATATAGGAAAGCACCTCCTGCCGCTGATCGAAGGAGACCATCGGCCCGAGTTGCGTCGCCTCGTCCATGGGATCGCCGATGACGATCCTTTCGGTCCGCTCCTTCAGTCGTGACAGGAACTCGCTTTTGATGCCCCGCTGAACGAAGACGCGCGTGCCGTTGGAGCAGACCTGGCCGGTCGAATAGAAATTGCCCAGCATGGCGCCCCCGATGGCGCTGTCGAGATCCGCATCGTCGAAGACGATCAGCGGCGACTTGCCGCCAAGTTCCATCGTCACATGTTTGAGACTGCCCGCAGCGGCGGCCGCAACCTTGCGGCCGGTCGGCACCGAGCCGGTCAGCGACACTTTCGCCACGTCCGGATGGTTGACCAGAAGCGGACCGGTGGTCCGGTCACCCTGGATGACGTTGTAGAGCCCTTTCGGCAGACCGGCTTCGATGAGGATTTCGGCAATCTTCAGCGCTCCCAGCGGCGTGTTCTCGGAAGGCTTGAAGACCATGGCATTGCCGGCCGCGAGCGCCGGCGCACCCTTCCAGCAGGCGATCTGCTGCGGGTAGTTCCAGGCGCCGATGCCGACGCAGACGCCGAGCGGCACGCGTTTCGTATAGGCAAAATCGCCGCCGAGCGGAATGTAGCTGCCGTTCATGCCGGCCGCGATCACACCGCCGAAGAATTCGAAACTGTCCGCGCCCGAGGTCGGGTCGGCGACGATCGTCTCCTGGATCGGCTTGCCGGTATCGAGCGTTTCGAGTTCGGAAAGCGCGCGATTGCGCTCGCGCATGATCTCGGCGGCACGTTTCAATATGCGCCCGCGAGCCGTCGGGCTCATCGCGGCCCATTCCGGCTGGGCGCGCTTGGCGGCTGCGATCGCCTTTTCGACGATGGCAGGCGTTGCTGCATGCAGGCGGGCGATCACCTCGCCGGTCGCCGGATAGAGGCTTTCGATGACGGCGCCATCTTCGTCTTCGACATACTCACCGTCGATGAAATGGCTGGCGACAGGTTGGGCTTTCATCTCATTCGCCTCGCGGGTAGCGTTTGGATTCCTCGAGGTTGTCGAGGTTCATGTGGTTGCGCATATAGCGCTCCGATGCCTTCTGCAGAGGCTGGTGGTCCCAGGGGAAATAGGCGCCGTTTCGGAGCGCCTCGTAGACCACCCAGCGCCGCGCCTGGCTTTCGCGCACCGCCGCGTCGAAGGCGGCCATGTCCCATTTTTCTTTGCGCGTTGCTCTAAACCTTTCCATCACATCCGCAAAGGCCGGATCTGCGGCAAGGTTCTTCAGCTCTTGTCGGTCGGCGTCGAGGTCGAAGAGCTGTTCCGGATCCAGTTCGCAATGGACATATTTCCATCTGCCCTCACGGATCGCGACGAGAGGGGCATAGGAGCCTTCGGCGGCATATTCCATCAGCACCGGGTTCACGCGGGTGCCACCCTCCATCATCGGCTTCAGGCTCTCGCCGTCGGTCCAGGGCTCGATCTCCTCCATGGAAATGCCAGCGAGGTCGCAGAGTGTCGGCGTCACGTCGAGGTTCGAGACAGGGGCCGTGTAAAGGGCGGGTGAAATGCCGGGGCCGGCGATCATCAGCGGCACGCGCGCCGAACCTTCGAAGAAGTTCATCTTGAACCACAGCCCGCGCTCGCCCAGCATGTCGCCGTGGTCGGAGCAGAACACGATCAGCGTGTCGGAGAGCATGCGCGTCCGCGTCAGCGTATCGACAAGCTCGCCGATCTTCTTGTCGATATAGGAGATGTTGGCGAAATAGGCCCGGCGCGAGCGGCGGATATTCTCTTCCGTCACGTCGAAATTCCGGTAATCGCAGGAAAGGATGAGCCGCTGCGAATGCGGATCCTGTTCCTCAAGCGGGATTTCCCCGACCTCGGGCAGAAGGTGCTCGCAATCCTCGTAAAGATCCCAGAATTTCTTCCGCGCCACGTAGGGATCGTGCGGATGGGTGAACGAGACGGTGAGGCACCACGGCCGACGCTCCTGGTCGTCGTTTTCGCGGGCAAGCTGGTAGAGCTTCTGGTTTGCGAGGAAGGCGACCTCGTCGTCATATTCCATCTGGTTGGTGATTTCGGCGACGCCCGCACCGGTCACCGAGCCGAGATTGTGATACCACCAGTCGATCCGCTCGCCCGGCTTCCGGTAGTCCGGCGTCCAGCCGAAATCGGCCGGATAGATGTCGGTCGTCAACCGTTCCTCGAAGCCGTGCAGCTGGTCCGGCCCGACGAAATGCATCTTGCCGGAAAGCGCGGTGTAGTAACCGGTGCGGCGCAGATGGTGCGCATAGGTGGGGATCGAGGAGGCGTATTCGGCGGCATTGTCGTAGACGCGCGTGCGGCTCGGAAGCTGCCCGGCCATGAAGGAGGCGCGCGCCGGGGCGCAGAGCGGCGAGGACGTGTAATTGTTTCGAAACCGAGCCGCGCGGGCGGCGAGCGCCTTGAGGTGCGGCACGTGCAGCCATTCCGCCGGTCCGTCCGGAAACAGCGTTCCGTTCAACTGGTCGACCATGACGATGAGGATGTTGGGGCGGGTCATGCGCATGGTCCTCTTCCGGCCCGATCAGCGTATGATGCATCCAGCCTCCTGCTCATGGCGGGCATTTGTAGGCGGCCCGTCTGTTGGTAGATCCTCGGGACAAGCCCGAGGATGACGGGTTGTATGGCACAGGCTGGCAAAACAAGAACCCTCGCAACTTGCTCAAGGTTCTCTACAGGGACCTGAGGCTCGGTCTCTCCACCGTCATCCTCGGGCTTGTCCCGAGGATCTGCCCACAGACAATGCTGGAGATAGACCGCGATATCGCATAGACCAATCCCGCACTTGAGACGAAGCGTGGATATGCATTGCCGTCCTGCCGTGACCATCTCGATATCACCTTAGATTCCCTCGCCAGGTTGAGTTATTTTTGATCTCGATCGCAATCAAGAAACGATTGCGAACCATCCTATCTCAAAAGCGCAGGCTCTTGCAGGTGACTAAACATCCCGATCCATCACGCCGCATAAGCGCGCGCCGTTGACCTTGGTCAAATCCGCTCCACATCCTATCGGATAAGTTCGGGTAGGGTTACAAGAGAGGGGTTGGTCATGGCATTCGGTATCGATACTCCGGCAGTCGCAGCAATTCGTGACAAATGGGGCTGGTTTCTCGCCCTCGGCATTCTTCTCCTGGTTTTCGGCTTTCTGGCGCTCGCCAATCTCTTCGCGGCGACCGTGGTTTCCGTCCTATACATCGGCATGATGATGCTGATCGGCGGCGTCGCCTATCTCGTCCACGCCTTCCAGGTGAAGGGCTGGGATCAGATGCTGTTCTGGGCGCTGAGCGGCATTCTTTATACCATTGCCGGGGTGCTGGCCTTCTGGAACCCGGCTCTGACGGCGGCCGTCCTCACTCTCCTCATGGCCGTGGCGCTCGTCGTCGCGGGGATTTTCCGCCTCTGGGTCGGCTTCAGGATGCGGCCTGTGCGCGGCTCCGGCTGGATCATCGTCGGCGGCATCGTGACCGCGCTTGCGGGCCTGGTGATCGCGCTCGGCTGGCCGGTCAACAGCCTCTTCATCCTCGGCCTCTTCCTGGCCGTCGATCTCATGATGCAGGGCTGGGCGCTGATTGCCGTGGCACTTGCCGCCAAAGGCTGAGCGAGCGATCGGCATCGATACGATTAAGTCGTTATAATATTGTATAAAAATGCATTCTCCTGTCATCGAACTTTCATCGAAACGTCATTTTCGTGAAAGGGATTTTTGACGAATTGATGGGAGCCTCACCACTGTGTTTTAGGCCATTGCGCAGTGGAGTAGTGAGTAGATGTCGTCTGCGGCCATATTGGAACCGGGTGTCTTTAGACGATATGCAAGCGACCAGCTTGTCACCCTTGCGAAACTGGTGCTTGAAAATGCGTTCCAGCCCATCGTCGAAGTCGGCACCGGTTCGGTCTTCGGTTATGAATCCCTTCTGCGTGGCCAGGAACGGATCGGCTTCTCTTCTCCTCTCGAACTGCTCGACCAGGCCCAGGAGGTCGGCCAGCTTCTGCTGCTCGAACAGATGATGGCAAACCGTGCGCTGGCGAAGTTCGCCAGTCTGCCGGACTTCTCCTCCGCGACGCTCTTCCTCAACCTTGATGTGCGGCTTATTCATCAGGGCCAACATTTCATCGAGAAGGTGGTGCAGCATCTGCGCAAGGCGAATATAGCGCCATCCTCGGTCTGCTTCGAATTTTCCGAGCGTTTCGACAATACCAGCGTGCCCGAATTCGCCGATCTGGTGACATGGATGCGCAAGGAGGGTTTCAAGCTTGCGATCGACGATTTCGGTGTCGGCCATGGCGAAATGAAGCTGCTCTGCGATTATCCGGTGGACTATCTGAAAATCGACCGGCATTTCGTCGCCGGCGTCGACCGCAATCCGCGCAAGCGCCATCTCGTCAAGAACATCGTCAACATCGCCCATGTGCTCGGCATTCGGGTGATCGCCGAAGGTATCGAGACAGAAGCGGAATTCTTAGCGTGCCGTGAGTATGGCGTGGATCTCGTTCAGGGCTGGTTTATCGCCCGGCCGACGACGTTCGTCTCGGAACTGCAGCCGTCCTTTCCCCATCTCGCCGATATCGGCCGCGGCCGCCGCTCGAGCCAGTCGCTGGACGAGATACTGATCCGCAAGCAGATCGAACACCTGCCGGCCGTCTACGAGAACGAAAGCATCGACAGCGTCTTCGAGCTCTTCCGCCGCAACCCGCGCCAGGCCTTCTTCCCGGTGCTGAATGCCAATGGCGAGCCGCGCGGGGTCATCAACGAATACCACCTGAAGGAATATATCTACCAGCCCTTCGGTCGCGACCTTTTGAAGAACAAGGTCTACGAACGCTCGATTTCGCATTTCGTCGATCGTGCCCCGGTCATCGGCCTGGATGCGGAGGCGGAGGAACTGATGAGCCTGTTTGCCAATATGGACAACAGCGCCTGCATCATCCTGACGGAGAACATGCGTTATGCCGGCGTCGTATCGGCGGCTTCGCTCATCAAGGTCATCAACGAGAAGCAGTTGAAGATCGCCCAGGATCAGAATCCGCTGACCGGCCTGCCGGGCAACCGTGCCATCCGCGATTTCATGCAGGAGAGCGGCCGCGACGACGATGAGACCCGCTTCTTCTGTTATTGCGACTTCGACAATTTCAAGCCGTTCAACGACCACTACGGCTTCCACATGGGCGATCACGCGATTTCGCTGTTTGCCGCGCTGATGAAGCGTTATTTTTTCTCGGACGGTGTTTTCCTGGGGCATGTGGGCGGCGATGACTTCTTCATCGGCGTGCGCGATTGGACCCGAGAGGAGCTGAACGAAATCCTTGAACGGCTGCTGAGCGATTTCCATGATGATGTCGCTGAACTCTATTCGCCGGAAGAGCGCATCGCGGGGAAGATCCGTGGCCACGACCGCTATGGCGCCGAGCGGGATTTCCCGCTGCTGCGCTGCTCGATCGGGGTTCTGGAATTACCGCAGGGCTTGCTGCTCGATGATCTAGGCCGCATCGGAGCTGAGATCGCCGCCGTCAAGGCCAATGCGAAAGACAGCGAAGGTGGCCTGGTTTTCGCGGCCTTCGGCGAGACAAAATGACCGAGCGGCGGAACGCCGCCTTCCTATCGGTGAGGGACTGTCCTAAGTCAGTGGCCTGACACTCACAGGAGAGCCCGTCATGCCGTTTCCCGCCGAAATGCGTTTCATCGATCTGCCTTCCTTCGGAGCGCCGGAGGTCATGGTCACAGCAAAAGGGCCGCTGCCGGCCATCCGGCCCGGAGAAATTCTCGTCAAGGTGGAGGCGGCCGGCGTCAATCGGCCGGACGTGGCGCAGCGCAGCGGCAATTATCCGCCGCCGAAGGATGCGAGCCCGATCCTGGGGCTGGAGATTGCCGGCGAGGTCGTTGCCCTCGGCGAGGGGGTGCGCGAGTTCAAGCCCGGCGACAAGGTCTGCGCTTTGGCGAACGGCGGTGGCTATGCGGAATACTGCGCCGTGCCGGCCGGGCAGGCTTTGCCATGGCCGAAAGGGTATGACGCCGTGAAAGCGGCGGCGCTTCCCGAAACCTTCTTTACCGTCTGGGCCAATCTTTTCCAGATGGCGGGGCTGACGGAAGGCGAAAGCGTGCTGATCCATGGCGGGTCAAGCGGTATCGGCACGACGGCGATCCAGCTTGCCAGGGCCTTTGGCGCGACGGTCTATGCGACAGCGGGTTCGAAGGAAAAATGCGAGGCCTGCGAGAGGCTCGGCGCCAAACTCGGCATCGATTACAAGGCCGAGGATTTCGCCGAGGTGATCCGGCAGGAGACCGGCGGCAAGGGTGTCGATGTCGTCCTCGACATGATCGGCGCCGCCTATTTCGAAAAGAACCTTTCCGTACTCGCCAAGGACGGTTGCCTGTCGATCATCGCCTTCCTCGGCGGGAATACGGCGGAAAAGGTGAACCTCACGCCGATCATGGTCAAGCGCCTGACGGTCACCGGCTCCACGATGCGCCCGCGCACAGCGGAGGAAAAACGCGCCATCCGCGACGATCTTCTGGCCCAGGTCTGGCCGCTCCTGGAGGAGGGAAGGGTCGCTCCGGTCATCCATTCTGTCCTGCCGTTCGACAGGGTCGTCGAGGCGCACCGGCTGATGGAGACCAGCAGCCATATCGGCAAGATCGTTCTGAAATTGAGCTGAAAGGCGGGCTTCCGTTGTTGAAGCTGGCGAATTCTAGGGACGGGACTGAGTCTGCGCAACTCACTTAAATGCGCGATTGTTTACATAACGTGCCTTGCAGACTCGGCCGCTTGCACCTACCTTGATCTCATCGTCAACGTAATGAAAGGAAGGTGATCCAATGTCTAATGAGATTTCGGTCTGCGTAACGGGCAATGGAAAGGTGATGGTCTTGACGGGGCAGCCCTCGGCCTGAACTTCATCTTCCTTCGGGCGGCTCATGTAGCGCCCGGGTTCGTTCAACCGGACCAAACTCATGGAAGGGTCGCGTGAGCGACCCTTTTCCTTTTTGCGGTTGTCGATATTCAATCTCCCTTTCTCGCCCAGTCATTGATCTGGATCGCTCCTGGATATGCGTTTACTGCATGGGTGGCGTGTCTAGTAGGCACTTTTACAACAACCGGGGCGGGACTATATGAAGATCATCGAAGCAAACGAGAGCGCCAAGGACTGGCTGCTAAGCTTCGAAAACCCAGGAAAGGGGGATCATCATGAACGTCGCACGCACCTTTAACAATTGGCGTAAATATCGTCAGACGGTCGCCGAACTGGGCCGTATGACCCCGCGCGAACTCAACGACCTCGGCATCGCACAAAGCGATATCCGCCGCGTTGCCCGCGAAGCCGTCGGCTTCTGATCGTCGATTGACCATATGATTGTCAAACGCCCGCCAGGTTGCGGGCGTTTTGCATTTTTCGCATAGCTGCCCCTCAAATTCCGATACGCCCCACCGCCGGCACCTTGATGCCCGGCTTGGCGAAGTCGAGGCCGGCAACCAGCCCCAGGAAATGCACCTCCAGACCGCTGCGCATGCCGGCCGAAAAGCCGATCAGCCCGCGCAGCGTCACGTGCAGATCGCGCCAGTCCTCGTCGAGATGCACGACTTCGTCACCCGGAAGATAATCGCGGCCGACCGCATGCGGCGGCAGCACGGCGTCAAGCTCCGGCACCGTGCGCAATATGTGAGCCACGAAGGTATTGGAGTTCGGCCCCGGCCAGATGGTGTAGCCGCCGGGTTCCGCATAAGGGTAGGTGGCGATCGCACCCTCGACTTTTGCAATGAGCTGTTCCGCTTTTGCACCGGTCACTGAAGTCACCAGCTCGGGCGTGTTGGAATACCAGTAGGCGTCCGCCGGATAGCCGTTGCGGCGGATCGGTTTGCCCCATCCCACCTTGTCATAACGCGTATAGGCTTTTGCGCCTTTTTCCTTGATGACGATCCAGGCATGGCTCGCGACGGCGCCCTTCAGCCCGCCGGTCATCGCCGAAAAGACGTAGATCGCAGCTTGTTCGCTCTGTTCCGCCTTCGGTAGAATCCCGGCGGAAGACCAGCGCGCCTCGCTCCATCGCGACGGTCGGTCCTTCATCGCCCACAGACCTGCCGAGGCGAATGTCGGCAGGAGGTAGATGATGAAAATGACCAGAAACAGCCGCTTAACGGATTTCATGCAAGGTTCCCCCGAGAAGATAGCGCCAGACTTGTTTACGAGCCTGTGGTATGCGCTTCGCATAGGCATCAATGAAAACAGCAATTTCAGGACCGACCATGCAAAACCCCGTTACCGTCGAAGTTACCAGAGGCAGGCTGGTCGAAAGCCGCCATCGCGGCATGGGGGTGGTCGTCGACGGAGACGGAAAGGTTGTCTTTTCCTTCGGCGAGGCCGAAGCCGCCGTCTTCCCGCGCTCGGCCTGCAAGGCCATGCAGGCGCTGCCGCTCGTCGAAAGCGGTGCGGCTGATGCCTACGGTTTCGGCAATGTGGAACTGGCGCTTGCCTGCTCCTCCCATTCCGGTGAGGACGCGCATGTGGCGACAGCCGCCGCCATGCTGGCGAAAGCCGGCCGTGACGATACGGCACTCGAATGCGGCGCCCATTGGTCCTCCGACCAGAACACCTTGATCCACCAGGCCCGCACGATCGAAAAGCCGACCGCGCTCCACAACAACTGCTCCGGAAAACACTCCGGCTTCGTCTGTACCTGTGTCCATGCGGGCTTGGATGTGAAGGGCTATGTCGAATACGACCATCCGCTGCAGGCCGAAATCCGGGGTACGATGGAAGCGCTGACCGGTGCGATCCTCGGTCATCAGAATTGCGGCACGGACGGCTGTTCGATTCCCAGCTATGCGGTGCCGCTCAAGGGGCTGGCCCACGGCTTTGCAAAAATGGTGACGGGAAGCTCGCTCTCGCCGGAGCGCGCCAGGGCGTCGCGCCGGCTGATGGAGGCCTGCATGGCGGAGCCCTTCTACGTCGCCGGCAGCAACCGCGCGTGCACGAAGCTGATGGAAGTCGCTCCGGGCAAGATCTTCGCCAAGACCGGCGCCGAGGGCGTCTTCGTCGCGGCCCTGCCGGATCAGGGGCTTGCGATCGCGGTGAAATGCGAGGACGGCACGACGCGCGCTGCGGAAGCCATGATCTTCGCGCTGATCTCCCGCTATTTCGAAAGGGGCGGCGAGGTTCAGACGAAGCTTCTCTCCATGGCCAACAAGTCCATGAGGAACTGGAACGGCATCCATGTCGGCGACGTCCGCGTCACAGATGCGCTGTTTGCGTGAGGCTTCCTTCCGGCGGCGTGCCAACCTCTCCTCCGTCATCCTCGGTCTTGTGCCGAGGATCTGCAACGGCTTGATGTTTTGAGATGGCTTGGATTCTTGGACAAGCCCAAGGATGACGCAGGACAAGATAGCGGTCTTCTCAGTCGCGCGTGAGCACTAACCGCTACACCTCCATCACATCCAATCCCGCCGCCCGGTAGGGTGCCAGCCGTGCCTCGTCAGCGCCGCTCTGCATGATGATGCCCGAAAGCGCAGAGACCGGCATGATCACATGCGGCGAGACGGCGTCCAACTTGTCCACCGTCAGCAGCGTGATCGTCTCGGCCGAGCAAGCGGAAATATGCCGCTTGATTGCGGCTTCCTCGAAATCGCCGGTGGATAGCCCGCGGACGGGATGCGCCGCCGTCACGCCCAGGAAGAAGATGTCCGGACGCATATTCGCGATCTGGCTCATCGCAGCCGCACCCGTTGCCACCATCGAATGTTTGTAGAGCCGGCCGCCGATCAGGATCACCTCGGCGGTCGGATGATGCTCCAGTTCCGCAGCGATCGTCGGGCTATGGGTGGCGACCGTGAAGGCGAAATCGCGAGGCAGCGCCCGGGCGATTTCAGCCGTCGACGTGCCGCCATCGAGAAAGATCATCTGACCCGGTTTGACCATGGCGGCAGCCGCCGCGCCGAGCTTCCTCTTCACGTCAGACGAAATCGCCTGGCGTGCGGTAAAATCCGGCAGGTCCGGCGTCACGGGCATGGCGCCGCCGTGTACGCGCCTGAGTAGGCCTTCCGCCGCCATCTCCCGCAGATCCCGCCGGATCGTGTCCTCCGACAGCGAAAACTCTCCTGCCGCCCGTTTGGCGACGACCTGACCTTCCCGACGCAGCATGTCGAGAATGAGGTTCTTGCGTTGGCTCGTCAGCATGGCTCTTGACTCTGCACGAAATTGCATGAATAAGCGCGAATATGCCTGAAACTACGCTATATGTAAAGAACTTCGGGCAAATTCGTGCAGTTCCGCGATAGATGCGGATACGTTCTGGAGAAACGAACATGTTGATCTTGATTGCCGGTCCCTATCGTTCCGGTACGGGTGATGACCCTGACAAGATGGCGGAGAACCTGAGACGGCTGGAAGCCCCCTCCTACGCGCTGTTCAGGGCGGGTCACGTGCCGATGATCGGTGAATGGGTGGCTCTGCCGGTGTGGCGCGCGGCGGGCGGCAAGGAGATAGGAGACGATCTCTACGAGGAGATTTTCCATCCCGCCGCCGGACGCCTGCTGCGGCTTTGCGATGGTGTGCTTCGCCTGTCGGGCGAATCCAGGGGCGCCGACAATGATGTCCGCTTGGCCACCGAACGCGGCATTCCGGTCTGGTATCGATTGGAAGATGTTCCAGGCGTCTTTGAGGCTTCCTGAGACGTGAGCCTGTGCTACAACGGCATCCTCAAACCGGAGGATTTTCATGTATACGCTCTATTTCGCGCCCGGCACCTGTGCGCTCGCCAGCCATATCGCGCTTGCCGATTCCGGCCTGCCCTATGAGGTGAAGCGGCTGAATTTCGCCGAAGGCGAGCAGCGTTCCGAAGCCTATTTGAAGATCAACCCGAAGGGTCGCGTGCCGGCTCTGGTGACAGACAAGGGCGCGCTGAGCGAGACGGTCGCAATCCTTGCCTTCATCGCGCAGGCCGCGCCGCTGGCGAAGCTGGCCCCGCTCGACGATCCGTTCCTGTTTGCCAGGATGCAGGCGTTCAACGCCTATCTCTCCTCGACCGTGCATGTGGCGCATGCGCATGGTCGCCGCGGCACAAGATGGGCCGACGAGCCGTCCTCCCATGCGGACATGTTGCGCAAGGTGCCGCAGACCATGGGCGAATGCTTCCGCCTGATCGAGGACGATTTTCTTGCGGGCCCCTATGTGCTCGGCGAGCAGTATTCCGTCGCCGATCCCTATCTCTTCACCATCGCCGGCTGGCTGGAAGGGGACAAGGTCGATATCGCCGCATTTCCGCGCGTCCAGGCGCATTACGAACGGATGAAGGCGCGGCCGGCGGTCCAGAAGGCGCTTGCCGAGGAAAAGGCAGCCTGATCCGTCAGGCGCATTTTGCCAGTGGCATCTTTTCCAGGCATGCCTTGTCATAAATCCCCGGGAAGGGCAGGTCGGCGAGCTGCCTGAGGTTCATGGAGCGAATGTCCGGATCATCGAACGGATCATCGGACCGCTTCTCCATGGAGGCCCTGGCTGATTTCAGCCAGATTGTCGGGTTCAAGAAAATCTTGAGCGATTCCATGTGTGCCACCTTGCAAATTTGTTATCATTTGCGGGGGGAATATCGGCGCTTCCAGTTTGGTTTTCAATTGAGTTCTTGAGTATCCGGCTTTAGAAAAACTATATGAGAAACCTCAACCTCGTGCATCTGAACGGATTGCGGGCGCTGGAAGCGGTAGGCCGTCTGGGGTCGCTGCAGGCGGCGGCGGAAGAGCTTGGCGTCTCGGTTGGTGCCGTCAGCCAGCAGGTCATCAAGGCGGAGGCACAGCTCGGCCGGCCGGTCTTTCATCGTCTGCCGAAGGGAATGGTTCCGGTCGATGCGGCGCGGCCCATGCTGGCACGACTGACGGAAGGCTTCCACTCGCTGTCGGAGGCCATTGGCCTCGGGCAGCGGCGGGACGACACGTTGCTCACGATTTCCGTCGCGCCGGTCTTCGCGGCCCGATTTCTCGTCCATCGGCTGGATCGGTTTTCGGCGCTCCATCCGGAGATCCGGCTGAGGATCGATGCCACCACGGCCATGGCCGATTTCGTCACCGATGGTGTCGATCTCGGCATTCGCGTCGGCACGGGCAAATGGCCGGGTGTCGATGCCGAGCTTCTGCTGCCGCAGCTCATCTTTCCGGTCTGCGCGCCGGCTCTTGCGGCAAAGCTGAAGGAGCCGGCCGATATCCTCAAACTGCCGGCCATCATTGACGGCCGGGCAATGTTCTCCTGGGATGTCTGGCTCGAGGCGGCGGGCGTCGCGCCCGGGCCTTTGAACGTCCGCCACGTCTTCAACGAGGCCTCGCTCTGCCTGGATGCGACGATCGCGGGCGAGGGGGTGATGCTCGCGTGGCAGACTTTGGCGGCCTACGCGCTGGAGCACGGCAAGCTCGTCGAACCGTTTTCCGTCCGTGCGGCGACCGGCTTCGGGCACTATTTTGTCACCCGGGCCGGATCCCGCCCGCCCCCCAAGGTCAGGGCCTTCCACACATGGCTGAAAGCGGAACTGGCCGAGCTGGAAGAGCCCTGACGGCAGGGAAAAATTAGGCCGGTTCGGCCAGACGCTTGTCCCACATGGCCTTGAAGCCGGGGCGGGCCTGGCAGGATTCGAGCCAGGCCTTCAGCGCCGGGCGGCTGTCGAAGAGGGTCGCATGCCCCTGTGCGTAGCGCACGACTTCCGCCACATTGATGTCCGCCGCGGTGAACCGGCCGTCGATCATGTGGCTGTTCTTCGACAGATGCTTTTCGAGCACGTCGAACGGACGCTTCAGCAGGCGCGCCGAGACATCGATATCGGTCTTGCCCTCTTCCGTATCCTGCTTGCCGCCGGCGATCGTCGAGGAAATCTTGAGTGCCGGCGTCTCGATGCTGGTGGCAGCGAACAGCGACCACTGCACCATCAGGGCCTCTTCGTTGATATCCTTGGGGCCGAGTTCGCCGCCGTATTTGCGGGCGAGGTAGAGCGTGATCGCCAGCGATTCGTGCAGCACGAAACCATCATCATCCATCGAGGGGATCGAGCCCATCGGGTTGATCGCCAGGAATTCCGGCGACAGCGTGTTGACCCGCGCGCCGGGGGCCATCGGTTCGGGCACCCGGTAGCCCTGGATGATCGGCACATGCTCGAACGGAATGCCGAGTTCCTCGACGAGCCAGAGCGGGCGGGTCGCCCGCGAGCGATAGACACCATAGATTTTCAGCATTCTACGTTTCTCCTGGGCGTGCAGCCTGAAAGTCAAACCGATTTCGGGGTGACGGCATGCGAATGGATGTCGGCGGCAAGCTACGGGCATGCGCGGAAAAACGGAAGATCAATCCGCGTTGGACGACGATGAAAGTTTTCGATAGGATTTAATCGTGTCGTCATTAAAGGAGCCGCCCCATGCGCACCACCCAGTCGCTGAGCATCACACTGCCGATCGAAATGGCCGAGATGGTGAAGGCCAAGGTCGCTTCCGGCGAATATGCCACTGAAAGCGAAGTGATCCGCGATGGCCTGAGGACGCTGATCGCCCGCGATGCGGCGATCGAGAAATGGCTGGTGGAGGAGGTGGGCCCGGCCTACGATGAATTGAAGGCTCATCCGGAGCGGACGTTGTCGCCGGACGATCTCCGTAAGCGGCTCGATGCCCGTGCGACTTTGCTCCTCGAAAAACAAAACAAAGCATGAGCCATCGTGTCATTTTCGGGCCGAAGGCAGCAAAGGATCTTGAAGACATTATGACATATCTGGCGCCCAGGATGGGTGTCGAAGCGGCACGCGAATATGTCCGCAAGATCGAAAGTTATTGTCTGGGATTTGCCACTTTCCCGAAACGCGGCATGTTGCGCGATGACATAAGGCCCGGCCTGCGCCTCGTCGGCTATCGTTACAAGGCGACGATTGCCTTCTCCATTGAGGAGGACATCGTGATGATCATCCGCATTTTCCATCGCGGCCGCGATGTCGATTTCGGCGATGAACCCGACGATCTCGTTTAAACGATTCGGTTGTTCTCGATCGTCAGATGCGCAAGCCCCCGGCCTTGGTTGCCGCCGCGGCCAAGCTCGGTGGTGGAGGGCGTTTTCCAGCGGTATCCGATCACCGCGCCGTCCTGCACCGCTTCGAAGAGATTGCCCGAGATCAGCGCGTCGCCTGCGCCCTCGACCACCGTCACGGCGCAGCCCACTTTCGCCTGCCGCACGATGTTTCCGCTCGCCAGCACGTTGCGCAGATAGGGACCGAAGCCGAGCGCCATGCCCCAGAGCGGCACGTTCTCGATCACATTGCCGGTGACTGCGGTATCCGCTTCGACGCTGATGCCGACGCCGAAAATCGCCTCGTCCAGCGCGTAGGGGCCTACGGGTTTCAGATTGCGGACGATGTTGCTCGCGACGGTCGCAAGCCGACCGCCCTCGTTGAAGTTGACGACCGAGATGCCGTTCGCCGCGCCGTCGACGAGATTGCCGGAGATCATCGCGCCTTCGAAGGCGAACTCCGCATAGATCGCCGTTTCGCCCGATGCAAAACACTGGTTATTGGTGATCTGTGCGTTCGAGGCGCTGTTGGCGCGGATCGCCGAAAAGGCCGATTGCGAGATGTGGTTGCCGGTCACCATCACGTTGTCGGCGCGGAAGAGATTGATCGCATTGCCGTACTGGCCGGTTCCGCCATTCGTCGCGCCGGTCCTGAGGATGCGGTTGCCGGAGACGATCGTGCCGTCGATGCCCTTCGTCCAGCGATGGATGAGGATACCGCCATTGCCGCAGTCGACGATCGTGTTGCCGGTCACGGAAAGCCCCGTGCTTTCCACGGCCAGGAACCCGTATTCGCCGGCCTCTGAAATCCGGCTTCGCTCGACCCTTCCGCCACACCGTTCGAGCTGGACGGCCGTCTTTCCCGCACCGGTGATCTCGCAATTGTCGATCATCACCTCGCCGACATCGCGCAGGTGGACGAGCGCGGGGCTCTGGTCGTCGAGCCGGCGGCTGGCGCCGTCGATCACGATATTGGTAAGCTCGATGCGACGCACGCCATCGGCTTTCAGGAGGTACCCGTCACCGGAATAGACGAGGCGTGAAGCACCGGGCACGCCGGTGATCCGAGTGCCCTCGGGCAGGTCGAGATTGGAGACCTGATAATTGCCGGGCGGCAGGAAGACAGGCATGTTCCGGCGCGCAGCCTTGGTGATGATCTCGCCGAGTTCACGGCTTGCTTTCTCGCCGCCCTCGGGCGTGACGCCATGTTCCCGGGCATCGATCGACCCGCGCATATCGGCGGTCGAAAACCCCTCCGGGGTCGCGAGCGCACGGAGCGGCCCCCCTCCACAGGCGGCTGCGCTGGCGATCATCGTCAATACTGCCCGTCTCGAAATCATCCAACGCTATCCTTTGACATCAACGAAGCATTTTCCATGCCAGACCTTTGCATGATGGTTACGCGGATTAGTTTTGAGCGGGTGATTAGAAAATGCTTCTATACATGCTCCACGCATGGCAGATTTCACAATCTTTTTAAGCAACGATAAGGAATTCTGCGTCATGCTATACGCAATGGGGCGGCGGGTTCTCGCGCATTTTTCGGATGAAAGTGGAAGGAGAGGTGGGGATGGTGGGACCCTTGTCGCATAGCATGCCCCTGGCTTTCACCTCCGATCCGCTGGACGAACTCTGCACACGCCTGCTTCGTGTCTCCACTGAAACCGATACCGATTTCGACATTACCCCCGTCACAGGTCAACTCGAAGCCTATAGTCTTCTCGATCACCTTCCGGATTTCATCTATGTGAAGGATCGTCGGAGCCGCTTTGTCTTCGCCAACGCCGCCGCCGGCCGCAACAGCAGGTTCCACGACGGTTCCGACATGATCGGCAAGACCGATTTCGACATCCTCGCCCACGAGACCGCGCGTGAACTCTTTGCCGTCGAACAGGAGGTCATGTCGACAGGCATTGCGATCCAGGGCCGCGAGGAACGCATCAAGCTTCCGGATGGCCGCGTGCTGTGGCTCACCACATCGAAGATGCCGTTGCGCGATGCGGAAGGCCAGATCGTCGGCCTGGTCGGCATTTCGCGGGACATCACCGAACGCAAGCGACAGGACGACCGCCGCCACGGCCATGCCCGGCTGTTGGAGATGATCGCTCGCGGCCAATCCCTCCAGACGGTTCTCGATGCGTTGGTCCGCACGGTGGAGGAAGAACTGGACGGTATCACGGCTTCCGTCCTGTTTCTTGAAGAGAATACGAACCGGCTGCGTCACGGCGCGGCCACGCGGCTTCCGCCTGCGTATGTGAAACTCATCGACGGCCTGGAGATCGGACCGAAGGTCGGCTCCTGCGGCACGGCCGCCTGGCGGCGTTCTCCGGTTTTCGTCGTGGACGTCCTGGCCGACCCGCTCTGGGACGACTATCGCGAACTCGCGATCATATTCGGTTTCCGCTCCTGCTGGTCGACACCCATCCTGGCGCCTGACGGCCGGGTGCTCGGCACCTTCGGGCTCTATTCCGACAGCCCGCGCGAGCCTACGGATCTGGAGCTCGAGCTGACGGCCATGGCGACCGATATCGCCGGCATTGCGATTGAGCGTGCCCGCAATGAAGAGCGTATCCAGCATATGGCGCACCACGATCCGCTGACCGGCCTGCCGAACCGGACGCTGTTCTGGGCCCAGTTCGGCCGCACCTTGCATGAGGCCCGCCGCGAGAACCGCAAGGTCACGATTGCCTATATCGACCTCGATAATTTCAAGCAGATCAACGATACGCTCGGTCACGCTGCGGGAGACGAAGTCTTGAAGACGCTGTCGTCCCGCATGGCGAACTGTATCCGCGCCAGCGATCTTCTGGTTAGGCTTGGCGGCGACGAATTCGCGATCGTCTTCAGTAATCCCGGTCAGGATGAGCTGGGCGTCGTGCGCCGGCTGCAGGAGCTCCGTAATTTGGTGTCCCGCCCGATTGTCGTCGAAGGCAGGAGCGTCACGGCCACCTGCAGCATGGGGATCGCCTTCTTCCCGCAGGATGGTGATACGCCCGAAACTCTGCTCGCACGTGCCGATCGCGCCATGTATGAGGCCAAGGACCAGGGACGCGACCGGCTGCGTGTTTCAGGCGGCGAAGGGATTTAGTCCTCGCTTTCCGGCTCCGTATCACCGGTGCCGAAATGCCGTTCGGTGTCCCGATGGCCTTCGAGGATGTTGATCACCTGGAAGCGATCATCTGCATAACGGAAGTAGATGATGTATCCCCGATACGCGACGCTTCTCAATCGACGGCCGAGTTCCGAGCGGTCTCGGCCCATTGTACCGGGTAGCGTCGCGAGGTTGCGGCATTTGTGACGCAATGCTTTCACGAACTGTCGTGCGATTGCCGCGCTGCCGCTTTCTCTTGAGACGTAATGGGCTATTTCCCTGAAATCGGCCTTCACGCTATCGAGATATTGAATGCGTGGCACTCAATAGCCCTCTTTCTCAAGCTTCTCGAATTCGGCATCCAGAAAAGCATCCAGCTCTTCTTCGCTGACGTCACCGCCGGCTTCAATGGACCGCTGCAGCGTCTCCCTCAGCGCCGAAAGCTTTGCTTCGCGTTCTTCCACCAGCCGCAGGCCTTCGCGCACCACTTCGCTGGCCGAGCCGTAACGCCCGTCCTGCACCGCTTCCTCGATGAATTTTTCCCAGCGGGGACCGACCGAAACATTCATGATTTTGCCTCCGATATTCCCTCTTCAGAATAGCGGAATAGCAATTTATGCGCAATCTATGACATAGCTCGGGGGGCGTCGGAAAGGTGGGACCCCGGCGTCTTCTCCGCCGCCACGTAGATGGCTTCGAAGTTCGATACGAATTTTTCGAAGAGTGCGGAAAAGGCGTTGAGCTCTTCCTCCGGCCAGTCTTCCAGCACGCGGGCAAGCAGCGTCCGTTTGACAGCGCGGATTTCGGCCAGCAGCCTGTCGCCGAACTCGGTCCGGACGACGAGCGAGCGGCGGCCGTCGGCCTGGGATGCGTCGCGGCGCAGGATGCCGCGGGCGACGAGATCCGCCACCAGCCGGCTGCCGCGCGACGGGTCGATGCGCATCGCCTCCGCGATCGCGCCGACGGTGACCTCGCCCTCGATGCGGCGCATCACGTCCAGCACGTCGAGATGCGAAATGTCGAGACCCGGAGCGATATTGGCAATTGCCGTGCGCCCGATGATACGCCGGCCGATCAGCAATCGCATGCGGCCGAGCGTCTCGCTGATGCGCGCTACGTCTTCGGGGGAAGGGGCAGCGGCAGATTCCTGTTTCAAAAGGCTCTTGGTCATCGGGCAAGAATATCAGACCCTCCGCTCCGTTCCAACCATTCTTTGCTTTGGGCATCAAAGTGCCATTGACAATTATATGCTTGAGGCACATAAAATTTCGACACTTTGGATTAACCTATGGATATGACCCGCCCGGCCCCTGTGCCGCTTGTCACCGATCGCCGGCAGCGGTTGGTGATCTTCTGCTTTTTGCTGACGGCGCTGTTCATGGCGACGCTGGACAACCAGATCGTCTCGACCGCATTGCCCACGATCATCGGTGAATTCGGTGAACTGGAGCGTTTCGGCTGGGTCGGTTCGGCCTATCTCCTCGCGACCAGCGCGACGATGCCGATCTACGGAAAGCTCGGCGATCTCTTCGGCCGCAAATACGTGATGCTGGCGGCGATCGTCATCTTCACCGTCGGCTCTCTCACGTGCGGGCTTGCCTGGTCGATGGATTCGCTCATCGCCTCGCGCCTGCTGCAGGGCATGGGCGGCGGCGGCATCATGGTGTCGATCTTTTCCATCAACGCCGATCTATTCGAGCCGCGCGAGCGGGCGAAATATCAGAGCTATTCGAGCCTTGTCATTATGGCGTCCGGCAGCCTCGGCCCGCTGCTTGGCGGCACCATGAGCGAATGGTTCGGCTGGCGGTCGATCTTTCTCATCAATTTGCCGATCGGCATCGTCGCTCTGACCGGCATCTCGCTCCTGCTGCCCTATCGCCGTCCGGTCCGCAGGCCGAAGATCGATTATCCTGGTGCCATTCTGCTTGCCGCAGTGGTCGCGAGCATCGTGGTCTGGGCTGATAGCGTCACACTCTTCGGTTCGCTCCTCGCCTGGCAATCCATGCTGGTCGTGGCCTTCGGTGTGCTTTGCGCCATCTCCTGGGTCGTCGTCGAAGGCCGTGTTCCCGAACCGATCGTGCCTTTGAAACTCTTCCGGGACTCGACCTTTTCGCTGTTCCTGGTCGTGTCCTTCTGCACCGGGGCGGTGGCGATCGGCATGGCGAATTATTTCGCGCTTTTCCTGCAGACGACGACGGGCCTTTCGCCATCCGTGGCGAGCTTCTGCTTCATTGCCACCACCACCGGCATCGTCATCGGTTCCATATCGACCGGGAGGCTGATCTCCATCAGCGGCCGTTATAAGCCCTTCACGCTGATCGGCCTGTCGCTGAACGTCGTGGCGCTGTTCATCTTCTCGCAGCTTCCGGCCGGAACCCCGGTTCCCTTCATCTTAGGGTTCATGCTGATGCAGGGGCTTGCGATCGGTTTCGGCCAGCAGGCGCCGATCATCGGCGTGCAGAATTCCGCCCCGCGCGAAGATGTCGGTGCGGCGACCGGTGCCGTGACGCTGATGCGTATGGCCGGCGCTTCGATCGCGATCTCCATCTATGGCGCGATCGTTGCCGCCGGGATCAGGGGCGTCGGCACCAGCATTCCGGGCGTCGAGGATATCGCTTCGCTCACGCCGGCCATGATGCTTCGATTGCCGGAGGCGTCGCGGATCGCGGTTCACACGCTCTACACGGAAGCCTTCGTGCCGGTCTTCATGACGGGAAGCGCCATGGCGCTGATCGGCCTTCTCGCCGCATGCCTGCTGAAGCCGATCCGCCTGCCGGCGGCGCAGGTCGTCGAAAAGAAGGCAGGCCCGGCCTGATGCCCTTCCAAGTGCGCTTTTTGCGCCTATCTTGAGGGGCATGAAACCCGAGGCATTGCTTCATCCCACCCCGGCCGGGCTCTTCTGCCCCATCGGCCGCTTCCATGTCGATCCGGTGCGCCCCGTCGAGCGGGCTTTGATCACCCACGGCCATTCCGATCATGCCCGCGCCGGCCATGCGAAAGTGCTTGCCACGCGCCAGACGCTCGACATCATGCGGCTGCGCTACGGCGACGGTTTCGCCGGGTCGGAACAGGCGGCGACCTTCGGTGAGGAGATCGATATCGACGGCGTTCGCGTGAGTTTTCATCCGGCGGGTCACGTGCTCGGTTCGGCCCAGATCGTCATCGAGAAGGGCGGGCTGCGCATCGTCGTCTCGGGCGACTACAAGCGTGGTGTCGATCCGACCTGCGCGCCCTTCGCGCCGGTCGCCTGCGACGTCTTCATCACCGAGGCGACCTTCGGCCTGCCGGTCTTTCACCACCCGGACCCGAGGGACGAGATTGCCAAGCTGCTCACCTCGCTGAAACAATTTCCGGAACGCAGCCACCTCGTCGGGGCCTATGCGCTCGGCAAGGCGCAGCGTGTCATCAGGCTCATCCGCGATTGCGGCTACTCCGAACCGATTTTCATCCACGGCGCGCTGGCGAAGCTCTGCGACTATTATGTCGGGCAGGGGATCGACCTCGGCGACATCCGCCCCGCAACAATGGAGAAGAGCGATCCTGCCGCTTTCAAGGGAGCCGTCGTCGTAGGCCCGCCATCGGCCTTCCAGGATCGCTGGGCACGGCGCTTCAACGAGCCGCTGACCGCCTTCGCATCGGGCTGGATGATGATCCGCCAGCGGGCGAAACAAGGCGGTGTCGAACTGCCGCTGGTCATCTCCGACCATTGCGATTGGCCCGAGCTTCTGGCGACTATCGAAGAGATCAGCCCCTCCGAGGTCTGGGTGACCCATGGCCGCGAGGAGGCGCTGGTGCGCTGGTGCGAGCTGAAGAACATCCCCGCCCGCCCGCTGCATCTCGTCGGTTACGAGGACGAGGGGGATTGATGGTGATCGTCTTTTCCCGTCGAACCGTCAGCACCCCCCTCTGCCCTGCCGGGCATCTCCCCCTCAAGGGGGGAGATCGGCTGGGCGCACTGGTCTCTCCAAACAACTGGCGACACAACCCAACGAAAGCTCACCGAAGGGGGAAGGTTCAACAGCTTGTGATCTCCCCCCTTGAGGGGGAGATGCCCGGCAGGGCAGAGGGGGGTGCTGTCTCCGATGAGGTGGCGAGATGAAAGCTTTCGCCACTCTCCTCGACCGGCTCGTGCTGACGCCGTCCCGCAATGGCAAGCTCAAGCTTCTCGCCGACTATTTTCGCGATACGCCCGATCCGGACCGTGGGTACGGCCTCGCGGCGCTTGCCGGCGCCTTGGATCTCAAAAGCGTCAAGCCCGCCATGCTGCGTGATCTGGTGCTGGAGCGGATGGACCCGATCCTCTTCCAGTATTCCTACGACTATGTGGGGGACCTTGCCGAAACCATTTCGCTCGTCTGGGACGGCGGTCGCAAGGACACGATCGACGATGAACACCAGCCGCGCCTCGGCGAGGTCGTCACGCGGATGAATTCGCTCGGTCGCACCGAGGTGCGCTCTGCCGTCCGCGATCTGCTCGACCGGCTCGATACGTCGAGCCGCTTCGCCTTCCTCAAGCTCGTGACGGGCGCGCTCCGGATCGGCGTCTCGGCCAGGCTTGCCAAGCAGGCCCTCTCGGATATGAGCGGCAAGGATGTGACCGAGATCGAAACGCTCTGGCACGGGCTTACGCCACCTTACGAACCGCTCTTCGCCTGGCTGGAGGGCCGGGCGGACAAACCGGTTCTTGCGACTCCCGCGATCTTCCATTCCGTCATGCTGGCCAATCCGGTCGAGGAGGGCGATCTCGAGAAGCTCGATCCCGCCGATTACGCCGCCGAATGGAAATGGGACGGCATCCGCATCCAGATGTCGAGCTATGGCGGCACCAGGAAGCTTTATTCGCGCTCCGGCGATGATATCACCGGCGCCTTTCCGGACGTGGTCGAAGCGATCAATTTCGAGGGCGTCATCGACGGTGAGTTGCTGATCGGCGGCACGGCGCGCTCCAACAATCCGACGCGCACCTTTTCCGACCTGCAGCAGCGGCTCAATCGCAAGACGGTGACGGCGAGAATGCTGGACGACTATCCGGCCTTCGTCCGTGCTTATGACCTGCTGTTTGAGGGCGACATGGATATCCGCGCGGAAACCTTCTTCGAACGCCGCGGCCGTCTCGGCGAGGTCATCGCTCAGGCGCCGCATGACCGTTTCGATCTCTCGGAACTCGTGCCTTTCTCGACCTGGAACGAACTCGACCGGCTGCGCATTTCGCCGCCTGATCCGGTGATCGAAGGCGTCATGATCAAGAAGAAGGACAGTCCCTATCAGGCCGGCCGTCTCAAGGGACCCTGGTTCAAGTGGAAGCGCGATCCCTACAATATCGATGCGGTGATGCTCTATGCGCAGCGCGGCCATGGCAAGCGGTCGAGCTATTATTCCGACTTCACCTTCGGCGTCTGGGCCGAGACGGCGGACGGCGAGGCGCTTGTGCCGGTGGGCAAGGCCTATTTCGGCTTCACCGACGCCGAACTCGAAATCCTGGATAAGTTCGTGCGCGACAACACGGTCGATCGTTTCGGGCCTGTGAGGGCGGTGCGGGCCGATCCGGATTTCGGTTTCGTGCTGGAAGTCGCCTTCGAAGGCATCAACCGCTCGACCCGCCACAAGTCCGGCGTTGCGATGCGCTTTCCGCGCATTGCGCGGCTCAGGCAGGACAAGCTGCCGCGCGACGCCGACCGGCTTTCGACACTGACGGCCATGGTGGACGCGAAAGCGTCAACAGGAGAGCAATGATGAATCAATATCTCTTGACGATTCCGGACTATCTGATGGAGCAGGCCCGTACTGCTGCCGAAGAGGAAAATGTCTCCATCAACCAATTGCTCGTTTCATTCATCGCCGAAGGTATTGGGCAGCGTAAAGCCTGGAAGGCCCTTCAGAGGAGAGCCGCTCGCGGCAATCCTGAAAAGGCCCTGAGCGTTCTCGAATCCTTGAATGGACAACCGCCGGAGCCCGGTGATGAAATGCCGGATATCCCGCAATAGTCGGCAGGTGTAAAAGGCATGGCAGACGACCGCATTTCTTCCATTTCAGACAACTCGGAGAATGGCGGTCTGACCCGCCGCGCGCTTCTCGCCGGCACTGCCGGCCTTTCCGCTGCGGTGATGCTGCCTGCCTCCGCGCGTGCGGCCTTTCCGGTACCCGCGATTCCGCCGCTCGAAAGGGAGGATTATGCCGATGCCCGCCGGCGTTTTCGGACCAATCTGATCAGCAAGGGTCCTTCGCCGGAAAAGGCTCCGCCGCTCGATACGCCGGCCGGATCGAAGCGTGTCCTCTACCACGGCGGTCCGCAGGGCTCGATCGAACTGATCGCCTGGATATCCCCTTACGAGCCGTCGTCGAAGCTCAAGCCGGCGGTGCTTTTCCTGCATGGCGGCAATGCCACCGGCGATGGTCATTGGCAGCTGATGAAGCCTTATGCGGATGCCGGTTTCGTCGTCATGCTGCCGTCGTTCAGGGGCGAGAACGGCCAGGCGGGCAACTACTCAGGCTTCTACGACGAGACAACCGATGTGCTCGCCGCGGCCACCTATCTGGAGTCCTTGCCGGGGATCGACAGGAACCGCTTTTTTCTCGCCGGCCATTCGAATGGCGGCACGCTGGCACTTCTCGCCGCGATGAGCCGGAAATTTCGTGCAGCGGTGCCGATTTCCGCCGGCGTCGATGCCTGGCGCTACTTCCGTCGCTACAGCGGCGAGATCCGTTTTGATGAAAGCGATCCGAAAGAGTTCATCATGCGCTCCTCGGTCTGTTTCGCCCCGAGCCTCAAATGCCCGACCTTGCTGTTGCGGGGCAGCGAGGAGCGGCCGTTCGACAAGGACCACCAGCTCCTGATGGACAGGGCACGTTCAGCCGGCCTATCCATCGAGGCAAAGACCCTGCCGGGCACACATAATGGCGTCGTGCCGGGCGCGGTCGCCGAAAGCATCCGCTTCTTCAACCGCATCGCGGCTTGAAATCCGGCTGTCCGCAGGCCTTGGGCCTGTCATTTCCACATATTTCGCACTATGTTGCGGGAATGGAAATCGTTGCAGGCCGCATGATCATTCCGGCAGATTATCCCGAGCTGAAACAGCTTGTCTGGAGCCGCGACCCCGCGCGTCCGATTCCGGCCGAGGAGGTGTTGTCGATCTACGAGCGCAACTGGCGTTTTGTCGATGAGGACCGCCTGACCTCGCGGGAGGCCGATCTCATTCGCGATCTCGTCGCCGAATTCGGCCACGGCGTATTGCTCAAGTCCTGATGAAGACTTTTCTGAACCACGAGCACCGGGTCATTGCCGAAGCGTTGTCACTGATGGATCACGATTATCTGCTGGCCAACCGCTGCTGGTTTGGCGGAGGGACGGCGATCGTCCTCAAGCTTGGTGAATACCGGCGGTCGTTGGATGTCGACTTCCTTTGCTCTTCGATACAGGGGTATCGTGAACTTCGTAGTGCCGCGGCGGAGCGAGGCCTCCGGGCATTTTTTCCCGAGCCCGTGAAGGCTTTGCGCGATTTCCGGATCGATCAGTACGGCGTCCGGACGATGCTCGAATTCAAGGGGCAACAGATCAGGTTCGAAATCGTCCGGGAAGGGCGTGTCGATCTGGATGGGGTGAGAGATGCTGATCTGGGAGTGCCGATCCTGAGCACTGCGGATATGGTTACCGAAAAGCTCCTCGCCAATGCCGATCGCTGTCAGGATCGTTCGGTGGCTTATCGGGATGCTTTCGACCTCGGGATGTTGATGGAACGCCACGGCCCGTTTCCCGCGCAGGCAGTCGACAAGGCGAGAATGGCTTACGGTACAGACATACAGCGGAAATTGGCCTGGGTCGTGGATCGATTGCAGGATGACGGAGAACGCGACATGGCGGCCGATGTCCTGACGATGCAGCGAGACATCGCTTCCCGAGCTATTTCTTTTCTGCGGGATGAAGTTGCGCGACTGTGGCCACTGCCGACCGACTCAGAATCCTGATCGGATCGCCTGCACCAGCTTCGCGCCAGCCGCGTTTGCCAATCTCTCTTCCGATATCATCTGCCGGAAGCGGGTTTCATGCCGATTTCTCTTCGACCTTTCCGCCGAATCCTTGGCCTTTCCTCCGTTCTTGCGGCAGGTGTCCTATTGGCGGGCTGCCAGGTGCCATTCGTCACCGATACGAGCCGGATGAACCCGGACGTCTTCGTCCAGGAGACGGCGCCGGTCTTCTATGTTCCCCCTTATGCCGATCCTCCGACGAACCAGCCGCCTCCGACCCCGGGCGCGATCCCGCAGCGGCGCCAGCTCTACCCTTCGGATTTCCACCAGACATACGGTCTGCCGGTGTCCAATCCCGTGCATCGAACCCTGTATGGCGTGGTCCGCGACGAGGGGCATACGCTTCCGGCCGTCCCCTATTCGCGAATCGATGCTCGATACCTGCGCCAGGAGGTCGATTATCGCACCGGCGAGGCCCCCGGCACGATCGTCGTCGATACGCGGCAGCGTTTCCTCTATTTCGTCCAGCCGGGCGGCAAGGCGATCCGTTACGGCGTAGGCCTCGGCAAGGCGGGCTTTTCCTGGCATGGCCGCGGCGTCATCCAGCATAAGGCGAAGTGGCCGCGCTGGACGCCGCCCGACGATATGGTGGCCCGCCAGCCGGAACTGCGCAAGTTTGCCGCTTCCGAAGGCGGTTACAATCCGGGCCTCAACAATCCGCTCGGCGCCCGGGCGCTCTATATCTACAAGGATGGCAAGGACACGCTCTATCGCGTCCATGGTACGCCGGATTGGCAATCGGTCGGCAAGGCGACGTCATCCGGCTGCGTGCGCATGTTCAATCAGGATGTCATCGATCTCTTCGACCGGGTTCCGTCAGGCACGCCGATCGTCGTCATCTGAACCGCAGGAAGGGATGTGGAATTGTCCAGGGGGGCGGTTTCGGCTGCTCCCTTCGCGTTCCATCCCATCGGTTTGAGACATCGTGTTCATATTGTGAACAGTTGCTTAATTATCGCAGACCTATGCTCGAACGCCACGGCAGGGATTCGGAACCTTTCAGCCGCCCTTCCGTTGAAGTATGCTTTTTTTGAGTTCAGGCGTTTCGATCGAGCGGTCCTCCACACATGATCCATAAAACTCTCTATTCCCGCCGGGGCTTCCTGTCCCTCCTGGGCGTCGGCACGGCCTCGACCTTGGCCGGCTGTGCTTCGACGGCGCCTGGGCCGGGCGACACGATGATCACCTATCGGGAGGGAGGCAGCGTCCGCCGGCCGGCTATCCTGCCCGGCAGCAGCCCGGAACTGGATCAGATGTACGGCACGGTGGTCGATGGCGGTTTTGTCATTCCGGCCATTCCTTATCAGCAGATCAATCCCCGCTACTATCGCCAGCGCGTTCTTGATCCGACCGGCGAGCGTCCCGGCACCGTGGTCGTGGATACGCCGTCCCGCTTCCTGTATCTCGTCGAGCCCGGCGGCTCGGCGATGCGCTATGGTGTCGGCATCGGGCGCGAAGGCTTCGCCTGGTCCGGCGAAGGCGTCATCCAATGGCGTCAGAAATGGCCGAAATGGACCCCGCCGAACGACATGATCGCCCGCCAGCCGGAGCTTGCGAAATATTCGGCGGACAATGGCGGCATGCCGCCGGGGCTTACAAATCCCCTCGGCGCCCGCGCGCTCTATATTTTTCAGAACGGCCAGGACACGCTCTATCGCCTGCACGGCTCGCCGGAATGGAACTCGATCGGCAAGGCCGTTTCTTCCGGCTGCGTTCGCCTGATGAACCAGGACATTATCGATCTCTACGAACGCGTGCCCCAGAAGGCGCGTGTGGTGGTCTGGCAGTAAGCAGACCTGAGATCAGCCTGAACGGAACCCATCTGGTGACGGAGGAGGTGCCGCCCGTGCTCGAAATCGATGCTGCGCTCGTCAAACGCCTGGTCTCCGCGCAATTTCCGCACCGGGATCGCCGATCTGCGAGAAAAGGATACGCCTGTGCGGATACCCGCCGCCGCTGGAGCGAACGGATCGTGGCGGCTCATCTCGTGATGGCCTGACCTTTGCGGGAACCTCCTCCGGAACTCCCTCGTTGAAGCGGAAGCGATTCGGAGGAGCCCATGCAGCAGAACTCACTATGGCGGGCTTACAGCTACGCCTGGATCACGATGGCGTTTTTCATTTTCAGTCTGATCGGGCACTGGCTGTTCGGCTGGTTCGCCTTCGTTCAGGAACAGGTGGAACACGGGCAGGCGGTCGAGTTTTCGGGTTACCTGATGGAAATGCTGCGGGATACCTTTGAGAACTGGCAGTCCGAATTCCTGCAGCTCCTGTGGCAGGTCGGCGGCTTGGCGTTTTTCCTGTTCCTGGGCTCGCCGCAATCCAAGGAGGGCTCCGACCGGCTGGAGGCGAAGATCGACGTCATCCTGCGCAGGGTGGACCCGGTGGACGGTGACGGCGTCATCCGGGAACTGGATGAGCGCTATTCCGGCCGCCATACGGATGAGCCCGAAGCGCACAAGACATAATCCGGCGTGATGATCTTAACCGGTCTTGATGATGCCCCAGACAACTCTCGTATGGACAGCAAAGGTGAGCGTCCCATCGCTGGCATAGGGGATGAGGATTTCCCTGAGTTCCGCATCGAATACGGCATTGCGCGAACCCAGTTTTGAGGGAGCGAACGTATCCCGCGAATGCTGGCAGCGAATGAAATCGGCTACGCTCTGCTGAAAGGGCGCCGAGAGGAGGAACGCGTCGCCTTCAAGGTCGAGGTAGGCTTGGTAGCGCGCCCATTCGTCAGCCTGCCGGTCGGGATCGAATGGCCGGCCGGTGAGCGCCGGCACCCATTTCGTGAGAAACGCGCGCCAATCGGTTTCCCAAGGTGGCTCAAAGGGCGTATCGCCGGAGACCACGGCAAACCTATGGCCAGGATTGGCATGGGCCGCAAGCCGCGGGAAGAGTCTCGCATGATCCATCCAGTGGACGCTGGCGGCCGCGACCGTCAGGTCGAATCGCTCATCGCCGATCGGAAAATCCTCCGCAAACCCTTCGATCCAGTGCAGGTTCGGCGCATCGCCGCCGGCAAGCGATTGGCCGAGTGTGAGCATCTGCCGCTACGGATCGACTGCTGTGACCTTTTCGAAATACCTGACGAGAGGTCGGGAAATCTTGCCTGGACCGCAACCGATATCGAGAAGGGTAGACCGTTCGGGGGCGATATCGAGAAGTTTTTCGAAGACGGCATCGGGATATGGCGGCCGGTATGGGTAGTTTTCGACGACATCGGCTTCCTCGAAGGAAGCTCCGGCACGTTTGCTCATGAAAGCCCGCTTTTGTTGCTGCAGTCGAAGATCGATAGCTACCCCGGAGCTTTGTCAAACGGATGACAGTTCCGTCTTCATCCGCACGCACTCAATAACCTCTCCTTGAGCGCCACCAGTCCGTCGCGGAGTGCCGCGGCTTCATCGAGGCCGCAGCCGAGGGCCTTGCCGATCGCTTCCGTTACGTTGGCGGCCTCGTTCTTGAGCTCGGCGCCTTTTCCCGTGAGCGAAATCCTGACCTGGCGCTCGTCGTCGCGGTCCCGTTTGCGGGCGACGAACCCGGCCTGCTCCAGCCGCTTGAGAAGCGGGGAGAGCGTGCCGGAATCAAGCCCCAGCCGGTCGCCGATCGCTTTCACGGGCTGGCCGTCTTCTTCCCAGAGCGCGATCATCACCAGATATTGCGGATAGGTGAGCCCCAGCGGCTCGAGCAGCGGCTTATAGGTCCGGTTGAAGGCATGCGCAGCACCATAGATCGCAAAGCAGAGCTGCGCATCGAGCTTGATTTCGAAATTCTGCGAATCGCGTGCGGTTTTCTGCATGGCCGGTCCTGTCTTCACGCATCTGTGCTCTATCTTTTTCCGAGTTTGCATTTTCGCAGGCTTGACGTCCGATTGCAATGCGCGTAATTAGATTGTGCGCAATTGAATTGCGAGCAATATATACCGAAGGGAGTTTGAAGATGCCCATTCTCTACACGACCAGGGCTTCCGCCACCGGCGGCCGTGCCGGCCATGCCCGTTCCGCAGACGGTGTTCTCGATGTAAACCTCACTGTTCCGAAGGAACTTGGCGGCGACGGTGCCACCGGCACCAATCCGGAGCAGCTTTTTGCTGCCGGCTATTCCGCCTGCTTCCTGGGCGCGCTGAAATTCGTCGCCGGCAAGGAAAAGGTGAAGATCCCCGACGATGCGAAGGTGACGGCAACCGTCGGCATCGGTCCGCGCGAAGATGGCGGCGGCTTCGGCATCGAAGTCTCGCTCTCGGTCGATATTCCTGGCGTCGAGCGCTCGATCGCTGAAGACCTCGTTGCCAAGGCGCATATTGTCTGCCCCTACAGCCACGCCATGCGCACGTCGACCGAGGTTCCGGTCTCGGTCGCCTGATCGGCTTGATATCAGCGAAGTTTCCGAGATTTGCGGCTCCGATGTTCAGCGATCCGAAACCGGCACAACCCGGAAACAGACTGCCCGTAGCGATGCTGCGGGCAGTCTGCTGTTCGGGCGAATGTCAACCTTCGGCGTTAGCAGTCACTTCTTTGCGACCGATCTGCGAGACGCAGCGTGCGGCAAGCAGCAGCAACATCATTGTCGGGTTCGCGCCGCCACCGGTCGGGAGTACGGATGTGGAAAGGAGTTGCACATTCGGCACCGCGAAAACCTTGAGATCGGCGTCAACCACGCCTTCTTTTTCAGTGGCGGCCATGCGGGTCGAGCCGGTCGGGTGATAGATTCCTCCTCCGCGCGCCAGGGCTGCTTCCGCCTGCCCGGCGCCCATCCGCCTGAAACGGGTGATCGCCGACAAAGAAAGCTTGCCCCACATGGCCTCGAAAGCGTCTACCGAACGGGTCAGGTTCTGCTTGTCTCTTTCTGTTACTTCCCAGGAAATGACCGCAAGCGGATTGCCGAATGCATCCCGCCGATCCGATGAAAGCGAGATGCGATTTTCGACGCTGGGTTCCTGCTCGATGACCATATGCAAAGGGAGCTTGGCGCCGTCCGGAAAAAGCAGGCGTTTGCGGTAATAGCGCGACCAGACCGCCCGGACCAACCATGGTGCGGTCCTAACCAGTCCCATGATGTCACTTGCGGCAGGCAGGCGCCTCTTTTGCAATGAACGGAAGACGCCGCGCAATACGTCGAAGCCGCCCTTTCCATCAGTCTCGAAGGCGATATGCGCAAAGCTTGGTCGTATTTTTGCTCTCAGGTCGCTATCGCCTCCCAGTTCAAAGCGCAGGTTGCGCATCGTTCCGTTCTTCTCGAAACGGAAGCCGACATGCTGATTGAGTTCCGAGAAAGCGGAGGCGACGATCTCGCCGACGGGCGTGGACAGATGATCGCAGAAATTCCGGCCAAGTTCGGGAGAGCGAACGGAAATGATGCCCTTGTGCTGCGCATCCATGAGCAGGGCGAGCCTCGTCGTTTCGATCGCGCCCGCGGATATGATGGAGCGATCGGCTGAAACCGACAGCTCGTCGCCGGACAGGGTCTTTGCCGTAATCTTCCGCAGCATGGAGCCATCGAGAGAGAAATCGGTGACGGTCGCATTGAGCCACACTTCGAGGTTTGGCAAGATTTCCAGCCGATCCCTCGTAAGGTTGTAAATGTTCCGCTTCTTGAAGGGTGGCCATTTCGCCAGACGGGCCGTGTGGGTTGTCGACGACAAGTCCGCCAATTCGTAATCGCCCTGGGCCAGACCGAAGACATTTTCCACCAAAGGGATGAACGGACGAAGATCTTCCATGGTCACAGGCCATTTGGCCATCTCAAGATCTTCGTTCTGAAAGGGGATAAGGGCTCCGCCCCATCTGGTGGACGTGCCGCCAATGCATCGGAACCTGCCGTGGGCGGCTCCATCATAAATGGATTTCAGATGTACGACTTCGTTGAGCGGATGTTCTTCCGCATTCTGGTGGAAACCGCCGGACTCCAGGCAGATCACATTATGCCCGGCTTCAGCCAGCCATACACTGACAAGCAGTCCTGTCGTTCCCCCGCCGATAACCAGGATATCCGCCTTGGCTTCCAGCCGACCGACGCCGCTCAAATCCTTGATCATGCAACGGACTCGGCGATGCGGGCATATTGCGGCAAGCGTTCCGGGCGGAGCGTGCTGACGATCACGGCTCCCGACCGGTTCCGCCGCAATGCATCCATGAGGATATTTTCCACACTTGCATGGTTGCCGCTGCTGCGGGCACCGCTCACATAGCCGTAGGTCACCTGCATGGGCAGGCCATATCGCGACAACGCATCGGCTTCGCGGTTTTCCAGGCTGTCCAGAACCTGTACATATTGGCAAAGGGCTACGCAGTGCTCGGCAATCGGTGCTATCTTGTCTGCCGTGCTTGCAAGGCCGAAGTTTTTGACCTTCCCGGCTTTCACGCAATCCTCGAGCCATCGGAGCCATTCGTCGGTACGGACTGTGCCAGGGTCCGGCTCGTGAAGCGTGTAGACGTCGATGCGGTCCCTTCCGAGCCGTTTGAGGCTTCGTTCCAGAGCGACTTTGGCTCTTGCCAGGTCGAAGGTCTTGGTGGGGGCGGATATGGGCTTTATAACCCTGCCGGCCGCTTTGCGTAGGAAGATCAGCGCATCTGGCTGTGCTTCTCCGCCCGGCGAATAGATGCCGACCTTTGTCGTGACAGTCAGAGCGGGATGCTCGTACAGCACCTGCTTCAGATCCCGCTCGGCTGCGCCGAAGCCGTAATATGGCGCGGTATCGAAATGGGTGAAGCCGGCGTCAACCGCAGCCTTCAGCAACCGATAACGAGTAGCCGGTCGTCCGGCGTTAAAAAGGGATGCGGTTCCGAGAATAAAACGCGAGCAACGTAAATTGATCCCAGGAATGACTACTTGCTTCAAATTTATATCTCCAAATACACCTCGTCAGCCTGCCTGAGATTTTGTTTAAGTCCAGTGAAATTTCATTGAAAAATAAACGGACCCATGCGCCTTGCGATAGTGTCCCGATGGCTGCCGTATCGCCTTTCTACCTGATCCCGTTCAGCGTCTTTCTCAGCCGGTTCGGCTCGTCGTCGCCGAAGCTCTCGTTAAGCTCGGCGTCGATCTCGGCATGCACGCGCGTCCAGATCGGCAATGCGGCGGAAAGCATGGTCATCCCGTCATTCGTCAGCCGCAGGAGCTTGCCGCGCCGGTCCTTCGGATCGGTTCCGGTTTCGATGAGGCCGCGCCGTTCGAGCACCTTCAAGGCCGCCGTCAAGGTCGTGCGGTCCATCGCGAGCACGCTTGCGACCTGGCTCATGGTTGCCGGCTGCGGCCGGTTCAGCGCCATCATCATCGAAAACTGCCCGCTGGTGAGCCCGATCGGCTTCATTGCATTGTCGAAACGGCGCGCCAGTGCTCGCGCCGCCCGCTGCACGTGAAGGCAAAGGCAGGTATCGCGAACATGCAATGTCGTCGAAAAAGGGATGGCTTCGATGGTGGACGAGGCCGGATGAGTCGGGTTTGACAGCATGGAATTATTATGTTGATATCAACGTACCGTGTCAAGCAAGGGAGGACATGATGGACGTCACCGTTTCGCCGAAGAATCCGCCAGAAAATTCGATCGTATCTCGCGAGGAATGGCTGGAGGCGCGTCGCAAGCTCCTGGCGATGGAGAAAGAGGAGACCCATCTGCGCGACAAGGTGCGCGCTGAACGCCAGGCGCTACCCTGGGTGAAGATGGACAAGGACTACGTCTTTGATACGCCGACGGGCAGGAAGACGCTGGCCGAGCTTTTCGACGGCCGCAGCCAGTTGATCATCTATCATTTCATGCTCGGTCCGGAATGGGATGCCGGCTGCCCCGGCTGTTCTTTCCTGTCGGATCATATCGACGGAACGCTGCCGCACTTGAACAATCACGATGTTACCTTTGTCGCGGTCGCCCGCGCGCCGCTCGACAAGATCGAGGCCTACAAGAAGCGGATGGGTTGGAAATTTCCCTGGGTTTCGTCCTTCGGTTCGGATTTCAATTTCGATTTCCACGTCTCCTTCACGAAGGAGGATCTTGCGAAGGACAAAGTCTTCTACAATTTCTCCGCCATCCCCCCGGAACAGGCGCATGATGAATTGCCGGGCCTTTCGGCTTTCTACAAGAATGAGAAAGGCGAGGTGTTCCACACCTATTCGAGCTATGCCCGGGGCGGCGAGGAGATGATCGGTACGCTGATGATCCTCGATCGCGCGCCGCTCGGCCGCAACGAGAGCTCGACGATGAATTTCGTCAAGCGCCACGACGAGTATGAACAGAAGCCGGAGGCGGGTTCATCCTGTTGCCATTAAGCTGGCTCATCATCGGTCGTCATCAAGGAGGAGCGATAATGGAAATGGAATTGGCCAAGCCACAGGCCGAGCACGGCTTTCTTGAAAGGATGGTTGGCATCTGGGAAGTCAGCTCGCCGGACATGGGTAGCGACGAGAAATGGGTGGAAGTGGTTCGTTCGCTGCACGGCATCTGGTTCGTCGCCGAGGGCAACGGCAACATGCCACAAGGCGGAGGAGCCGCCACCACCATGCTCACTCTCGGCTACGATCCGGCCAGGGGCAAATATGTCGGAAGCTGGATCGGCTCCATGATGGCTTATTTGTGGGTCTATGAGGGCGAGGTTTCCGCGGACGGCACGACGCTCAGCCTCTACACGACCGGTCCTGATTTCGCGGAACCGGGCAAGACCGGCGAATATCGCGAGCAGATCATCTTCAAGGATGACGATCACCGCACCTTCAATTCCAGCGCCAAACAGCCGGATGGCACCTGGAAGCAGTTCATGGAAGCGCAATACACCCGCAAGCGCTGAGCTTGCCTGCGTCGAACCTATCTCACGGAGGAAACAATCATGTTGCAGACCGCTTCAGGGTCTCGTTCCGAGACCCATGGCAAATTCATCTGGTGTGAGTTGATGACGCCCGACACCGATGCCGCCGGCAAGTTCTATTCGTCGGTGGTCGGCTGGAAGGTGAAAGACGCAAGCATGCCGGGCATGTCCTATTTCCTGTTCGAAATGGGGGAGGGCGATAATTGCCCCGGCATCGGCGGCATGATGAATTTCCCGCCGGAGCTCGAAGGCAAGATCCCGCCGAACTGGACCGGCTACGTCGCAATCGACGACGTCGACCGGACGGCGAAGGATTTTGCGGAAAATGGCGGTCGCGTGCAGCGCGAGCCGGAGGATATTCCGGGCGTTGGCCGTTTCGCGGTCGTCGCCGATCCGCATGGCGCCGTCATCTGCATCATGACGCCGTTGCCGATGGAAAGCCCTCCGCAGGAATTGGCGCCGGAAGCGGTCGGCAATGTCGGCTGGCGCGAACTCTATGCCGGCAACGGCCAGGAAGCTTTCGACTTCTATTCGAAGATGTTCGGCTGGACGCTCGATCACGACTTCGACATGGGGCCGATGGGCGTCTACAAGATCTTCTCCCACAACGGCCGTCCGGTCGGCGGCATGATGACCAAGCCGGCCGACATGCCGATGGCCTGCTGGAGCTATTACTTCAATGTCGAGGCGATCGATGCGGCGATCGGGCGCGTCACCGCCGGCGATGGCAAGATCGTCAACGGCCCGATGGAGGTTCCCGGCGGAAGCTGGATCGTCAATTGCGTCGATCCTCAGGGGGCCCATTTCTCGCTCGTCGCGCCGAAGCGGTAAATGCCGCAGGGCTTGTGCGGCTCTCCCGGCTCCTGTAAGCGGGCAGCCATTCAACCGGTTCTGGCTTCAGGAGAGACGCCCATGGCAGGCGATGACGACGAATACGTCTATGACGAGGTGACGGGCGAATGGCGCCCGGCTTCGGAAATGGCTGCCGCCGCCCAGGCGGCCGCCGAGGTCCGCGACGCGTCCGGAAACGTCCTGAAGGACGGCGATTCCGTCACCCTCATCAAGGACCTGAAGGTCAAGGGCGCCAATCAGACCCTGAAACAGGGCACGGTCATCCGGTCGATCCGGCTGACCGAAAATCCCGAAGAGATCGACTGCCGCCACGACACGATCAAGGGTCTCGTGCTGCGCACGGAATTCGTCCGCAAACGGTGAGGGCTGGTCGAAGCCCTGGCTGATCTGAGACGCAATCCGCCTCTACCCCTCTGCCCTGCCGGGCAGAGGGGTAAGTTGCCCTGCACCTTGCGTGCGTCTCGGCGCACCTACCGCTTCAAGCTTCCGAGAATGCCGCGCACCAGCGCCCGGCCGACCTGGGTCGCGACCGTGCGCGCGACGCTCTTCATCGCCGCCTCGACGACCGTTTCGCGCTGGTATCCGGAACGGCGCGGCTTCGCGGCGCCCCGATTGTCGTCGTCGGTGCCAAAGCCCGGCAGCGTCCAGCCGGAACCCGCGGATGCCTCCGCGTCGTCCTTCTTCTCTTTCGCGGCGGCTGCATCGGCCGCCTGCTTGGCGCGTGCCGAAAGCATTTCGAATGCGGATTCGCGGTCCAGATCCTCGTCATAGACGCCGAGCACAGGGCTCTTGTCGATGATGGCCTGCCGTTCCTGGTCGGTGATTGCGCCGATGCGGCTGGCCGGCGGGCGGACGAGCGTGCGTTCCACAATCGAAGGTGCGCCCTTGCCTTCAAGCGTGGAGACCAGCGCCTCGCCGGTGCCGAGATTGGTGATCGCCTCAGCGCAGTCGAAAGCAGGGTTGGGGCGGAAGGTGTCGGCAGCCGTCTTCACCGCCTTCTGTTCGCGCGGCGTATAGGCGCGCAGCGCATGCTGCACGCGGTTGCCGAGCTGGGCGAGCACGCTTTCCGGCACGTCGAGCGGGTTCTGGGTGACGAAATAGACGCCGACCCCCTTGGATCGGATAAGCCGGACGACCTGCTCGACCCGCTCGATCAGCACTTTCGGCGCGTCGTCGAAAAGCAGATGCGCCTCGTCGAAGAAGAAGACGAGCTTCGGCTTGTCGGGGTCGCCCACTTCCGGCAGTTCCTCGAAGAGCTCTGACAACAGCCAGAGGAGGAAGGTCGCATAGAGCCGCGGGTTCATCATCAGCTTGTCGGCGGCGAGTACCGAAATCTGCCCATAACCATTATTGGTCGTGCGCATGATGTCGGAGATCTTCAGCGCCGGCTCGCCGAAGAAATGCTCGGCACCCTGCTGTTCCAGCACCAGCAGCGCGCGCTGGATCGAGGCGACCGAAGTCTTCGAAATGAGCCCGAACTGGCTGGAAAGCGCGTTCGCGTTTTCCGCCATGTAGTTGAGCAGCGCGGTGAAATCCTTGAGGTCGAGCAGCGGCATCCCGGCCTCGTCGGCGATCTTGAAGGCGATGTTGATGACGCCTTCCTGCGGCTCGGAGGCGTCCATCAGCCTTGAGAGGAGCAGCGGCCCCATCTCGGCGATCGTGGTGCGCACCCGGTGGCCTTTTTCGCCGAAGAGGTCCCAGAAGATCACCGGGAACTGTTCGAATTCGTAGTCGGTAAGGCCGATCGCCTCGGCGCGCTTCAGCAGGAAATCTTTCGGCTCGCCCTTCATCGCGATGCCGGAAAGGTCACCCTTGATGTCGGCGGCGAAGACGGGCACGCCGGCTTTTGAAAAGCCTTCCGCCAGGATTTGCAGTGACACCGTCTTGCCCGTGCCGGTGGCGCCGGTGACGAGGCCGTGGCGGTTGCCGAACTTCAGTTCCAGATATTCAGCCTTGTTGAGTGAATCGTCCGGATTGCGGCTGCCGCCGATAAAGAGCTTTGCCGTATCGTCCATGCGGTTGCGTCTCCTGCCATGTCGTGCGGCATTCCGTCCCGTCCGGCTGCGCCGCTTTCATCCGTCCATCGTAATACTCTTGTAATGCCCTTATAAGGATAGAGCCGAACGGCAACAACGTCTCCGGCGTTGATTCTGCCGTGAAAACTGAAAAGCGCCGGGGCTTGTGCCCGGCTCAGGTCCGGCTTGAGTTTGCTGGATGGTTGCTTTACGTTGACGTTAACGTCAAAAACAGAGGATAGAGCGATGAACGAACTGGTCTCCCGTGTTGCCGAGAATGTCGGAATTACTCCGGAGGTTGCTGAAAAGGCGATCGGCATGATGCTCGGTTTCCTGCAGCGGGAAGCCGATGACGGCGCCGTCGCCCGGATGATCGAGGCGATTCCCGGCGCTCCGGAACTGGTGGCCCAGTTCAACGGCGAGGGTGAGGGAAGCGGCGGCCTGCTCGGCGGGCTGATGGCAAGCTTCGGCGGCGGCGTCATGGCGCTCGGCCAGCAGTTGATGAGCCAGGGGCTCGGCATGGGCGAGATTACCGCGCTTGCCAAGGAGACGATCGCGGTTGCCCGCGAACATGCCGGCGACGAGGTGGTCGACACGGTCGTCGCGTCGGTTCCGGGCCTCTCCCAGTTCGTCTGAGGCAGCGACGCGGCCACGACAGAAAAGCCATTGACTTTTGGCCTGTTAAGGCACATTTCAACGGCGAAGCGGCACCCGTCCGGGTGTCGCTCTTTCAAAGGACAAGAGAGATGAACCCCGACAGTCGAAGTTCGACGTCAACATACCGACCTGTCTCTTCGGGGCTCTGATCCTTCTTTTCAAGGATACGCGCTCCTGAGGGACCGATGGTCCGAAAGGAGCCGCTATGCTGCGTATCCACGCCTATGACCTCGATCGTCTTGTGCCGGTCGCGTCCGATCTGCCGGTCGTCGCGCCGGCGCCGGTTGCGGACGGTGCGCTGGCCGTTGTCTGGTACGACCTGATCAATCCCACCCCTGAAGAGGAACGCACGGTCGGCGAGACCCTCGGCATCGCTGTGCCGAGTATCGACGAGATGGAGGATATCGAGCTTTCCGCCCGTCTTTACCAGGAGGACGGCGCCGAGTTCATGACCATGACGGTGCTGACCCGGCCGGATGCCGGCACGCCGCGCAAGGTGCCGGTCACCTTCATCGTCAAGGGTCAGGTTCTCGTCACCGTGCGTCATGCCGAACCGCGCCCGTTCGATGCCTTCCTCGCCCGTGCCCGCAAGCCGAACGGGGCAGGGCTGCATTCTGCGAGCGGCGAACTCATCATGACGGGGCTGGTCGAGGCGATCATCGACCGCATGGCCGATACGCTGGAACGGCTCGGCACCGAGATCGACCAGATCTCGCAGAGCATCTTCAGCGCCAAGGCGGCGAAGGCCGACAAGAAGACGCGCGACCTGCAGGAACTGATCCGCGAAGTCGGTCAGAAGGGCGAGTTCATCACCGTCGTGCGGGAAAGCCTCGTCAGCGTCAGCCGAGTGGTGGCCTATTACGCAGCACTCGACGGCGTCGACCGCAAGCTCTCGAAGGAACTGCGCCAGCGCCTGAAGCTGCTTCAGCGGGACGCGACCTCGCTCGGTGACCATTCCGCCTTCCTGTCGGGCAAGATCAATTTCCTGCTGGATGCGACGCTGGGGCTGATCAACCTGGAGCAGAACCAGATCATCAAGATCTTCTCTGTGGCGGCGGTGGTATTCCTGCCGCCGACGCTGGTCGCTTCGGTCTACGGCATGAACTTCGCCTACCAGCCGGAGCTGCAGTGGCACTACGGTTATCCGGCGGCGATCGGTCTGATGATCGTCTCCATGATCATGCCCTATGTCTATTTCAAGCGGAAGGGCTGGCTCTGACAGAAGAGGCCGGCAGGTAAGCTGGTAACGGTGGGGGCTGGCGGAGACGTCCAGCCCTCGAGCCGAGGCTTGATCGGCTTGCGCGCCGGCCTATTTCCCCTCCTGGCTGGGATGTCTGCAGACCCTTTTCCCTGATCATGGAGGAATACGATGCCTACCTTGAGCAATGGCAGCGAGCTTGAAATATGGGAAGACAGTGAGAACCAGAGCCCGGACGCGATCCTTTTCAACATAACGGAAACCGATGGAGACGTGCTCGGACCGACAGGCGCGCGCACGGATTATCCTTTTGGGTGGGTCGACCTGGCTTCGGTCGATGTCTTCGACGGCTTCTTTACCGTCACGACCTTTACCAACGACGGCAGGACCGAGCTTTTCACGACGCTGGAAACATTCGTTTTTGACAACGAAGGCAACTTTATCCGCGCCCTGTCCGCCCAGGCCGCCTATCTTTCGACCGAGATCATTTCGGTCATGGCGGTCGATCCAGACGACATCACTGTGACCTGGCTCGGCGCCAACGAATATTACGGCGGGCAGAACACTCAGTACGGCCAGCACCAGATCATCCTGGAAAACGGCGTGATTGAACCCGATACGTTCGTCAACCATGTGCCGACCGTCAGCGATCTCGACTTCACCCTTTTGCCGGGAGAATCCCTGGTCGATGTCCGGTTCAGTGCCTCGGATATCGATTACGACCTTTTGAGCTTCATTGTGGTTGACGCCCCGGATCACGGCATGCTGGGGCAGGAGACGCAATATGACGCCGGCTATTACCCCTTTCCACAAGGCAGTTACGGGGGCAGCCTGCACCATCACCAGGATTATCTGAGCGGCAATATCTTCGACTATACCCCCGCTCCCGGCTTCATCGGAACCGACACGTTTACCGTTTACGCCACCGACGGCCAGGGCAACAGCAATCTGGCGACCATCACCATCACGGTCGAACCGCCGCCGGAAGAGATCACGCTCACCGAGGCGAGAGACGTCGTCAGCTACAGTGCCGAGGATCATCCGATGCTTGTCGCTGCATTGGGCGGCAACGACCGGATCACCGGCAGCCGGTTCGGCGATCTGCTCGATGGCGGAATGGGTGATGACCATCTGCGCGGCCGCGCGGGCGATGACGAGATCATCGGCGGCGCGGGAAGGGACTGCCTCTACGGAGGCGCCGGCGACGATATTCTGTCCGGCGGAGCCGGCCGCGATACCCTGGCAGGCGGGGACGGCGGCGACACCTTCCTGTTCGACCTCCTCGGTCGGGCGAATTACGATAAAGTAACGGACTTCTCTTCTACGAATGATGTCATCCAGCTCGATAGCTGGGCTTTCGCGGGCCTTGCGCCCGGCGCGCTGGATACAGGCGCTTTTGCGCAGGGCAGGGCGGCCGTGGAGGAAGATGATCGGATCATCTACGATGACTGCTCCGGCCGTCTGATGTTCGATGCGGACGGTTCCGGCGACGCGGCAGCGGTGATCTTTGCGACCGTGGACGACGGCACCCCGCTTGTCGCCGACGACTTCTATATCGTCTAGCACGGCTCACGAGCGGTCTTCGGCATGCCGGCAACCGCTCGTGAATTCGCCTATTCCTACTTGCCCGCCACCTGTGGCTCGAAGTCCACGACGAACCGGCACGGTTCGTTGTTGTAGCGGCTGCTGGCCGCCTTGCAGCCGTCTGCGATCGACGTGCGGGTGGGCTTCTTGCCTTTCTCGATCCATTCCACCATGGCGGCGAAGATCGCCGCATATTGCGGCGTCGAGAGCTTGCTATGCTGGTTTTCGTCGGTGAAGGTCTGGACCAGCAGATCGGCATTGCCGGCCTTCGCGACTGTCTCGCGATATTGCGCTTCCAGCCCCACGAAGGCTGTCGGGTCGTCCATGGCGTGCATGGAAATCGTCGGCGCGACGATCATGCCGGTGAGGTCGGCATCGTAGGCGAGCAGCCGCCGCGCTTTGGCATCGGCGCTGAACCGCTCGACGCCCTTGTTGAGAGCCGCATCGTCATCCGAGCCGGAATAGACCGTCTTCGAATTGTCGAAGGGATTCTGCCCGTCGAGCCGTCGCCAGACGATGTCCTGGAAGAGATTGGTAGACCAGGCGAGATGCCCGACGAGACTACGCTCCGGCACCTTCGTGACGGCAAGGATGTTGGCGAGGTTTTTCGCCTGCTCCGGTGAGCGCTTGTCTTTGGCGAGCGAGACGCCAGTGCATTCGTCGACGCGCTTTTCGAGTTCCGCACGAGCCATTTTTCCGTCTTTTGGGAGGCCTTGCCAGACGGGGTACTGAGCCTCTTCGGGACGCGGATGGTTCCTGCAGTAATACTGGTAGACGGCGCGAAGATCAGCACGGAAGCCATAGGAGCCGGTGCCGCCGCCAAGCACGCCGCTGGTCAGCACCACGCCGTCGTAATTCGTCCTGCCGTTTGCATCGAGCGCATAGAGTTCGGCGGTCTTGGCGGCGACATTGCCGCCCCAGGACTGGCCGTGCAACAGGGTCAGCCGTGGCTCGCCGAGCAGCTTCTCGGCAACCTTGCGGACGTTGTCGGTGTCCTCAGCCGCCATCCGCACGCCATAGCCCGGCCGGCGATAGTTGGAGCCCGCCCAGGCATAACCCTCCTCAACGGTTACGGCGAAGCGCTCGAGATCCTCGACGGCATCATCCGGCTTGGGCTTGGCGGTGCGCGGCCCGCCATGCGAATGCACCACGAGAATGCCGTTCCAGTTCTGAGGCCTGGCAATCCAGTAGAAGGCGCCGTTCTCATCGGCGCCGGCGAAGCACTCCGTTCCTTTCGGAAGCGAAGCCGGGCACTCCTTCTTTTCCTGCGCGGACACAGGCGAAGATATGACGGCGGCGAGGGCCACCGAAGCCATTAGCATCTTGAAATACATGGAAAGTCTCCTCCTACTCCACGGTTGGAACTTATGCGGTGGGCGGAGAGGGAGGCAATCTCTGTATTGAGCAACATTTGAGGTCGAGAGCGATTCCGCACCTGCGAATGTTTGGTATTCTTCCCAACAGAGTGTACGGATGGGTGGTTTTTCACCCATCCGTTTTTTGATGATCGTCAAATCGGGAGGTCAATCATCCCACTTCGGTGCGAGATGTCCCGGATTGACGATGCGGCCGTTTGGCTTCGCAAGGCCATGGATCGCCTCCATCTCGTCGAGCGACAGCGCAAAATCGAAGACGTCGAAGTTTTCCGGGAGCCGGGAAACGGTCGCGGTCTTGGAAAGCGCCACGACGTCCTTCTGCTGGATCGCCCAGCGGAGCACGACTTGTGCGGCCGTCTTGCCGTGTCTGGCGCCGATCTCCTTCAGAAGCGGGTCGCTCGGCACCTTGCCGTCGGCCATCAGGTAATAGGCGGTTACCGACATGCCGTGCTTGCGGGCTTCGGCCAGGACCTTGGTCTGGTCGAGATAGGGATGGTATTCCACCTGGTTGGTGGCGAGCGGCGCGTCGGAAAGCTTGACGGCCTCCGCCATCAGGGCGGTCGAGAAATTGGAAACGCCGATATTCTTCACCTTGCCGGCCTTCACGAGCGCGTTCAATGCGCCGATCCGGTCGGCAAGCGGCATCTCGCTCTGCGGCCAGTGGAGCAGCAGGAGGTCGACATGGTCGGTCTTCAGCTTCTTCAGGCTCTCGTCGACCGAAGCGATGAAAGCATCGTGGCCCACCCGGTCGACCCAGACCTTGGTGGTGAGGAAGATATCGGCGCGCGGAATGCCGGAATTGGCGAGCACCTCGCCGACGGCCGCTTCATTGCCGTAGATCTGCGCGGTATCGACATGCCGGAAGCCGAGCTTCAGTGCTTCGGGCAGCACGCGAGCCACGTCCGAATCGGGCATGCGGAATGTGCCGAAACCGAGGGCAGGGATATTGGCGCCGTTGGCGCTGACTGTGAACATGGACAGAACTCCTGTGGAACGCCCGGCGCGCGGGCGGGCAAATGAGGCCCTTACTAGATGGACCGATTCTTAGAGGGATCAACCTCCGTGTTTTGGTAGGGCAAGCGCCTATGGGATTGTCCTGATTTTTATGATGCCGGTCACCCGGCCATCGGCGGGTCGAGGCGGGCAAAGCCCTCCTGCCGGCGATAGGGGAAATGTGGATAGGGAGCGGTGACGGCACTTGCGGCATCGAGCTTTTCGACCTGCTCCTTCGTCAGCGACCAGCCGACCGCACCGAGGTTCTGGCGAAGCTGTTCCTCGGTGCGGGCGCCGATGATCACGGAGGAGACGGTCGGCCGTCCGACGAGCCAGTTGATCGCTACCTGCGGCACGGTCTTTTCCGTTTCCACGGCGACCTCTTCCAGCGCATCGACCACGCGGTAGAGCAGTTCGTCATCGACCGGCGGGCCGAAGCTTGCGGTTTCGTGCAGCCGGCTTCCGTCCGGGATCGGCTTGCTCCGGCTGATCTTGCCGGTCAGCCGCCCCCAGCCGAGCGGGCTCCAGACCAGCGCGCCGAGCCCCTGGTCGGCGCCGAGCGGCATCAGGTCCCATTCGTAGTCGCGGCCGACCAGCGAATAATAGACCTGGTTCGCCACATAGCGGGTCCAGCCGTGTTTTTCTGCGGCTGCGAGCGATTTCATGATCTGCCAGCCGGAGAAGTTGGAAACGCCGATGTAACGCAGCTTGCCGTCAGCGACGAGCCGGTCGAGGGTCGAAACCACTTCCTCTACAGGCGTCGAGGCATCGAAGGCATGGAGCTGGAAAATGTCGATATGGTCGGTGCCGAGCCGCTTCAGCGCGGCCTCGACGGAACGGATCAACCGGAGCCGCGAGGAGCCCCAGTCGTTCGGCCCGTCGCCGGTCGGCAGGCTTGCCTTGGTGGAGATCAGCACGGCGTCGCGGCGGCCCTTGATGGCCTCGCCAAGCACTTCCTCCGAAGCGCCGTGTGAATAGACGTCCGCCGTGTCGAACAGGTTGACGCCGGCTTCGAGGCAGATGTCGACGAGGCGGCGGGCTTCCTCGACATCCGTGGTTCCCCAGTGGCTGAAGAGCGGGCCGGAGCCGCCGAACGTGCCGGCTCCGAAACTGAGGACCGGCACCTTGAGGCCGGATGCGCCGAGATTGCGGTATTCCATGGTCGTGGTCCTTGTTTGAGGAGGCTATTCAGCCGGGCAGGCGAGGGCAGCGGCTTCCGCATTGCGCCGGTCGAGCCGGATCGCGAAAATCGCGACGGCGAGCGCCGCGAGCGGCACGAGGCCGGCGACGAATGTGACCGCGCCGAGACCGGGGCCGTGGTCGATCACGGCGCCGCCGAGCCAGGCGCCGATCGCGTTGCCGAGGTTGAAGGCGGCGATGTTGAAGGAGGAGGCAAGGCCCTGTCCGGCGCCTTCCGCCTTCTGCAGCACCCACATCTGCAGCGGTGCGACGGTGGCAAACGCCGCCGCGCCGAACAGGCCGATGGCGATGACGGCAAGAACCGGCTGGTGGATCGCGGCGGTCATGGCGAGAAGCACGGCCGAAAGCGCCAGCAGGCTGCCGATGACGGTCGGCAGGAGATGGCGGTCGGCGAGCCAGCCGCCCAGAAGGTTGCCCACCACCAGCCCGCCGCCGAAGACGAGCAGGATGGGCGAGACTGCGGCTTCGGAAAAGCCGGTGATCTCGGTCAGGATCGGGGCGACATAGGTGAAACCCGCGAAGACGCCGACCCAGGAGAGCACGGTGGTCAGCAGGCCGAGCAGCACGGCGCGGCGGCCGAGCACGGCGGCGACGCCCTGCGAAGCCTCCTCTTGATCGCCGGTTGCTGCCTTGTCTTTCGGCACGAGGGCCACGATGACGGCAAGCGCGACGATGCCGATCAGTGTGACGGCGAAGAAGGTGGAGCGCCAGCCATAGGCCTGGCCGAGCCAGGTGCCAAAGGGCACGCCGAGAATATTGGCGACCGTCAGGCCGGTGAACATGACGGCGATGGCAGACGCCTTCTTGTTGGGCGCGACGAGGCTGGTGGCGACCACCGAGCCGACACCGAAGAATGAGGCATGCGCAAAGGCGGTGAGAACGCGGGCGGCCATCAGCGTCCAGTAGTCGGGCGCAAGCGCACAGGCGAGGTTGCCGATGGTGAAGACCACCATCAGGCTCATCAGCAGCGTCTTCTTCGACCATTTGCCGGCGATCGCGCCGAGCAGCGGTGCGCCGATGACGACGCCGAGCGCATAACCGGAGATGAGCAGGCCGGCCGCCGAGATCGACACGCCGAGATCGGCGCTGACCTCCAGAAGCAGGCCCATGATGACGAATTCCGTGACGCCGATCCCGAAGGCGCCGGCTGTCAGGGCATAAAGAGCAAGTGGCATGGTGCGGTCCCCTTGGTTGGGAAATGATCCTTGGGAGGAAGGATGAATTGATGCGGCGCAATATCGGCGCGGGGCACTTGCCTGTGTAGCCGCATAAGCGGATAATCATTTGTGAAATGAAGTCACAGATAATAATGTAGGTCGTGCCAGAGGGGGGGCACGGCACCATGGTTAAGATCGTCGAGCGGAAAGCGAAGGACAAACATGGACAACCGTGCCGGTGAAATGGAAGTCTTCGTGCTCGCGGCTGAGCTCAAGAGCTTTTCCGCGGCGGGGCGGAAGCTGAAGCTCTCGCCGTCGGCGGTGAGCAAGCTCGTCACGCGGCTGGAAAACCGGCTCGGCACGCGCCTCGTCGTCCGCTCCACCCGGCTCCTGCAGCTCACTCCCGAGGGCGAGACCTATCTCGCCCGCGCCCAGCGCATCCTGGCCGAAATCGCCGATACGGAGGAAGTCGTGTCCGGGGGAGGGCGCATGCTGCCGCGCGGACCTCTGTCGATCAACGCCTCGGTCGGTTTCGGCGAGCGCTACATCCTGCCGCTGGCGGGCGAATTCCAGCGGCTTTTCCCGGATGTGCAGCTCGATATCACGCTCACGGACGACATCGTCGATCTCATCCGCGAGCGGGTCGACATCGCCATCCGCCATGGACAACTCAGGGATTCATCCCTGATGGCGCGAAAGCTCGGTGAAAGCCGGCAGGTGGTCATGGCCTCGCCGGAATACCTGGAAAGACATGGGCTTCCGAAGACACCGGACGAGCTCATCCATCACAATTGCATCAATTTCAACTTCAGAAGAGCGGTCGAAGGCTGGCCGTTTCGTGATCCGCAGACGGGACGGCGCGACATCCTTCCCGTCTCGGGAAATCTGAAGGCGAGCAGCGGCTCGATCATCCGCCAGTTCTGCCTAGACGGGCTCGGCATCGGCCGCGTCGGGCGCTTCCATGTGGAGCCGGATATCGCGGCAGGCCGTCTCGTACCGGTCCTGGAGGATTTCAATCCAGAGGATATCGAGCAGATCCACGCCGTCTATGCCGGCCATGAGCATCTGGCGGTGCGCATCCGCGCCTATATCGATTTCCTGGCTGCACGACTTTGACGACCAGGTGTGTCGTCATTGCCGCATTCGTGCCACGGTTTGGCCGATTTTCTTCGGGAATCCAATGGGACAGGAGATTCTCGCCATGTCCGAACAATTGAACCAGGTTCTGGCCCGCATCCGGGCGGAAGTAAGCGCCGATTCGTCGGAACGTCCGCATCTCAGCGTGCCCATGGAGGACCTGCGGCTGCTGATCCAGAGCTTTGAAATTCTCCATTCCGAACGGGAGCAGTTGCGTCGCAAGATGGATCAGCACGCCGATGTCATGGAGGCGGTTACCGTCTTCATCGAGGCCTATCGCGACAAGTACAAGAACTACGGCAGCGGCGGCGTGCGCCCGAGCGCGGTCCTGCGCCGTGAAGTCTGGAGAATCTGGGCGGCGATGAACGGCCACGTGGTTGTGGCCGACAGCGATTTCTGATCCTGGTTTCCCTCAATCCCGATCGGGCGCGCCGAGCGGAAAGAACGGGCGGTAGGGCCGCGCCTCGTCCACGGCGCGGGCAAACGAGGGACGGGCGAGCAGCCGGCTGCGATAGGCCCGCACATTGGCGAAGCGCTCGCCGATTTCATGCGTCCAGTCGGCGTAGAAGAGCGACGGCGCCGCGGCGCAATCGGCAAGGCTGAACGTATCGCCCGCTGCCCATTCGCGGTTTGCCATACGCTGGTCGAGCCAGCCATAGGCGGCGTCCAGCATGTTAAGCGCCTCTTCCACGCCGTAAGGATCCCGTTTGTCCTCGGGGCGGAGCGCATTGAAGACGACCTTCTGCTGGGGCGTGGAAATGTAGTTGTCGAAGACGCGGTCGAGCATGCGCACTTCAATTGCCTGATCCGGATCGTCGGGAATGAGTTTCAGCGGCCCTGGATAATGCACCTGCAGATACTCGATGATGATCGTCGCCTCGAAGACCGGCTTGCCCTTGTCCACCAGCATCGGGAAACGCTTGACCGGCCATAGCTTGCACAGTTCCTCATAGGCCGATGGGTCTTCCGGCCCCAGCATGCGGGTATCGAATTCGGTGCCGTTCTCATAGAGTGCGGCAAGCACCTTCTGGCAATAGGACGAAAAAGGGTGCGAATAGAGGATCGGACGCATGACGGCCTCCCGGACCGATTGCAAAACGAAATCGGTTGATGGATATCGCAACTGCTCTGGCTTTGCAACCGGTTTATGCGGGTCGTGCTTGGTCCAATTCCGACCCTTCAACCCTCTGCGCCAACCGCCTCTCGCACATGCAGCGCCCGGATTTCCCTGGCCACGAGTTCCTGCAGCCGCCAGAGGTTGCGGTCGCGGATGCCGAATTCCGCGAGATGCACGACGGTGTTGTAGAGATATTCGGCGCAGGAGCCGCGATGTCCGCAGGCGCGCGCAAGGACCGGCGCCACGTCGTGGAGCGGCAGAAGCGGGCGAATGATCCGCCGGCTTGTTCCTCCGGCCCAGAAGACCAGCGCGCGGATCGTTTCGCCGCCTTGCGTCTTCACCGGCATCCAGCGCATCGAGCCGAGGCCTTCACGGTTGCTGACCTCGCGGCGCAGCGCTTTTTCCATCTGGATGCGCTTCTCCTCCTCGGCGACCTGATAGATCACCCCGTCGCAGCGCCCGCCGCGTGACAGCATCATCATCAGGCCGGGCTGATCCGGCGTGCCGCGGCCGCGCTCGATCCGCAGCGAGAAGGAACGGTGCCAGCCATGGAGGGTCGCGCGCTGGCACGCGACCGAATCGAAGCCGGGTTTCCAGATCAGTGATCCGTAGGCGAAGATCCACAGGGGCCTGTCGCCGAGCGCTTCGGTAAACTGATCCGCCAGCGAGGCGTAATCCGCGTCATTGAGTGGTTCCCAGGTCGGCGGCGGGCCGGGATCGGCCTCTTCGCGGAAACAGAGATCGACCAGCTCCTGCGTGAGCGACATGACGTGGTTTTTCGGCATGGTCCTGAGCGGTTTTCCGGGCAGTGCGACGAAAAATAGGGAAGCCGGAGAGTGCAGGCGAGCCTTGTCCAAGTCAATCCGTTTTGCTGCACCGCCGGATATTGTCGTCCGCCTTGCCATAAAATGGTCACGGAATGTCTCAGGCTGAAAGACAGTTTGAGGGGATCATGACGGAGACAGGATCATGGAAACGATGACCGATGCCGGCCTGGACCTTGTGCGGGTAAAGCACAGGCAACTCGACCTCGATGGCATGAAGGTGTTCTATCGCGAGGCGGGAAGAAAGGGTGCGCCGGCCCTGCTTCTCCCGCATGGCTACCCCTGCTCGTCCTATGAATTCCGTGAGCTGATGCCGCTTTTCGCCGACCGCTGGCATCTCGTGGCGCCGGATTTCCCGGGATGCGGCTACTCCGACACGCCGGAAAGTTTCCGCTACGATTTCGACGGCTTTGCCGATTTCCTCGATAGGTTTACGGATAAGTTCGGCCTCGGCCGATTCGCCATCTATCTTCATGATTTCGGCTCGCAGATCGGCCTCCGGCTGGCGATCAAGCGGCCGGAAAAGATCGCCGCCCTGATCATCCAGAACGGCGATATCTATGAGGATGTGCTTGGCCCGAAATATGCCGGACTGCAGGAATACTGGCGCAACCCGACGCCGGAGGGACGACGCGAGATTGCCGACGCGGTCAGCGAGGAGGGCTTCAGGGAGGAATTCCTCAACGACGTCCGGCCGGAGCTTGCCGAACGCATTTCGCCCGATCTCTGGAAACTGCACTGGTCGCTGATGGACGATCGTCGCCGCGAGATCGCCGTCGATATCATTGCGGGTCTTCGTGAGAATGTCGGATGGTTCCCTCGTTATCAGCAATATCTGCGGGATCATCAGCCGCCGACCTTGATCGTCTGGGGGCCGCAGGATGGTTACATGCCGGAACAATCCGCCCGCGCATTCCTGGGGGATCTGCCGAATGCGGAACTGCATCTGCTCGATGGCGGCCATTGGCTGCTCGAAACCAGCCTGAATGAGGTGGCCCCGTTCATTCGCGGCTTCCTCGGCCGGGTTCACGCGGCCTGAAACGAGGAGGGATGCAAACGGATGCGTTGGCTTTTTATTGCGGTACTGGGAATCCTGATCGGCTGCGTCCTGAGCATCATCTGGATGAATGACAGCAACTGGCCACAGGGTGACAGTCGCGTTGGAGGGCCTTCACCGCAAGATCCGCTTGTCGCCCCGCCGCCGGCCAACCCGTAAAAGGTGCGACTGAGCTATTTCCGCCCGAGTTCGAGCTTCAGGACCAACTCGGTGACCAGCTCATCGACGCTCCCTGTCGCGGTATCGATCACGAGAGGACGTTCACCCCAATCTTCATAGGTCCTGTCGGTGATCTGCTGCCATGTGGGTTTGATCAGCCCCGGAACGTCAGTCGCACGGGTTTCTGCGCGGCGGCGATGCTCCATCCTGTCCGAGCAGGTTACCTCGATCTCGACGGTCGGCATGCCCGATCGCTCCGCAACTGCAAGCCAGGCATCCCGGGTGATCTGCAGGCCATTGACGGAATCCGCGACGACCGTCTGGCCGAGGGTGAGATTGTCCTCGGCAATCCCGTAGGCCACCATGTAACCTGCCGGACCAACCTCGGAATTCGGGCCTCCGGAAGCCCGAATATTCTGCTCGATCGTATCGACCCGGACATGCACTGCGCCAATCCGCCGTGCAAGCGCGCGTGCGAGCGTCGTTTTCCCCACCCCCGGCAGTCCGCCCAGAATAACCAGCATGTGACATGTCCCCTTTTTGACGCCGGAGCAGTTCTCAGGCCTTCACTGCGATGACGAAGAAGCGCGGAAAGCGCAGGAGCACCCGCCCGTCGGCCATCGGCGGATAGGCCTTGGCGATGCGGGCCGTATAATCGGCAATGAAGGCTTCGGCATTTTCCGGTCCCGCCGCGTCGAGATACGGCCTCAATCCCGTGGCCTTGACCCATTCGACGATCGCCGGCGCATTGGCGAGCGGGTGGTAGTAGACCGTGTGCCAGACGTCCACGCGGGCGGATTTCGGCATCAGCGCGTCGAAATAGGCAGCGGGCGAGGGAAGAAGCGGACGCCGCACCCTGCCGCCTTCGAAAGCAGACGCCCAGGGGCCGGCAGCTCCCGTTTCCTCCATCAGCAAATGGCTGGGTTCGGAAAGATTGTCCGGCATCTGCACCGCCAGCGTCCCGCCGGGTTTCAGATGATCCATCAGGCGGGCAAGAACCGCGAGATGGTCCGGCACCCACTGGAAGACGGCATTGGCATAGAGCAGGTCGGCCGGCTGGTCGGGTGTCCAGGTATTGAGATCGGCTTTTGTGAATTCGGTGCCGGGCAGGCGCTTTCTCGCTGCAGCGAGCATGTTGTCGTCGCTGTCGAGGCCGATGACGTTCGCCGCGCCGAAGCGCTCCACCAGCAGTTCGGTGGAATTTCCGGGCCCGCAGCCGAGATCATAGGCTTTCGTCGCCAAGGCGAGCGGCACCTGCGCGATAAGGTCGCGGGCCGGGCGGGTCCGCTCATCCTCAAATTTCACATATTGCTCCGCAGACCACGCCATTCGGAATACCCTCCTTTGGATTTCACCGCGTGGAAAATGCCACTCCTCCGGTCCGGCCTCCATGGATAAAAGCATCAATTTTTGTGATGACTCATTTCATATTATCGCTTGACCTCGGCGTGGCGGCGGGCCTTCACTCACCGCAATTTTGAAGAGCCGCAATCTGGAATATCCAAGGAGACCGAAATGCCCGTCAATACAGCCGCCCGCACCGCCACCTGGACTTTCGTGGACGGCGAATGGCTGGAGGGAAATCCGAAGCTCGTCGGCCCGACCTCGCACGCCATGTGGCTCGGTTCGACGGTCTTCGACGGCGCCCGCTGGTTCGACGGCATTGCGCCCGACCTCGACCTCCATTGCCAGCGCATCAACCGGTCGGCGAAGAACATGGGCCTGACCCCGGTGATGAAGGCGGAAGAGATCGAGACGCTCGCCTGGGAAGGCGTTGCGAAATTCGACGGCAGGACGGCGATCTACATCAAGCCGATGTATTGGGCCGAACACGGCATGCCCTTCAGCGTCGTGGCCGCCGATCCGGAATCCACCCGCTTCGCGCTCTGCATGTTCGAGGCGCCGATGCACACCGCGAAGCCTTCCTCGCTCACCGTCTCCCCCTATCGCCGCCCGAACCCGGAAGTGGCGATGACCGGCGCCAAGACCGGCAGCCTTTATCCGAACAGCGGCCGCATGATCCTCGAAGCGCGTAACCGCGGCTTCGACAACGCGCTCGCCCGCGACATGAATGGCAATGTCGCCGAGACCGCCTCGTCGAACATCTTCATGGTCAAGGACGGCGTGGTGATGACGCCGGTTGCCAACGGCACGTTCCTCGCCGGCATCACCCGCTCGCGCGTGATCGGTCTGTTGCGCCAATCGGGCTTCGACGTGCGCGAGATGACGCTGACCGTGGATGATTTCATGGATGCCGACGAGATATTCACGTCGGGCAACTATTCCAAGATCGTGCCGATCAACCGTTTCGAAGAGCGCCAGCTCCAGGAAGGCCCGGTCGCCCGCAAGGCGCTGGAAATCTACATGGATTGGGCGCGCTCCAAGACCGGCGACGATGCCTGAGGTTTTGGGAGGGCGTCGGCGGTTCTAAAGAAGGTCGTCGTCTTCCTCGGCATCATCCGGTCCGCCGAGGCTTTTGCCGCCGTAGAGAATGCGGGCAATGGTGACCGTGTGCTCTTCGACGCGGAAGGCAATGGTTGCTCTCCGGCGGTATCCGACAAGGCGGAGCCCTGGCTCTATATCGTCACGCAATGTTCCTCTTCTGGGGAACATATCGAAGCGGTGGCAGTGGTCGATGATTTTGCGGATATAGGCCTGAGCAAAGTCTTCCCCCGCCTTTTCCGCAAGATAGTCGAACAGATCGGCGAGATCCATTCGCGCTTCAAAGGAGAAGATGACGGTATAAGTCATGCGCCGATCGATCTTCGATCCCGGGTACGGATGTATTCCTCAAGCTCTTTTCTTGTCTCTTCCACCGTGCGGGCGCGGCTTGGGTCGGCGTCATGCGCCCTCAGCGTCGGCACGACCTCGTCACGCAGCCACTGCTCGATTTCTGCATCGTGATCGGCAAGATAGCGCAGGCCCTCGGCGACGACCTCGCTCTCATTGGCGAATTCGCCGGAAGATACTTTTTTCTCGACAAGCTCGGCCATGTCTTCCGGCAGTGAGACGGTGATGGATCGGTTCGGGCGCATCAATGGGCTCCTGTGTGCCGACAAGCCTAGCACATCCATAGGACGTCCGCCATTTACGGTTTGGTCGGATCAGACCGGCGGTACTCGTTCAAGACGGGGCAATGTCGCCGCGATCCTCCTCCCTCAAACAAACCGCACCGCGGCGGTGCCGATGATGATCATCGAGACGGCGATCATCAGGGGCCTGACGGGTAATCTGCGGACGACCATCGCGCCGATCGGGGCAGCCAGGATGCCGCCGGCGACCAAACCCAGGGCCGGCGCAAGCTCGCCCCAGCCGAGCGCCAGGATGAAGGTCGCCGAAATCGCCGTGGTGACGGCGAATTCGGTGAGGTTGGTGGAGCCGATCACCTTTTTCGGGTCGTGGCCGCGGCCGAGCAGGCTGCTCGTTACGATCGGTCCCCAGCCGCCGCCACCCATGGCGTCCAGGAGCCCGCCTGCGCCGCCGATATAGGGCACGATCCAGTCGTGCACGTCGCGCGGGAATCGCGGGCGGAAGGCCTTGTAGAGGATGAAGAAACCGATGGCGATCAGATAGACCGAGACGAAGGGTTCGATCGCCTTGCCGTCGATATTGGCGAGCACATAGGCGCCGATTGCTCCGCCGATCATGCCGGCGGGCGCCAGCCTGAGGACGAGCCGCCAGTCGACATTGCGGTGGTAGAGATGCGAAAGTCCCGAGGCCGCGGTCGTGAAGCATTCGGCGACATGCGTCATGGCGCTGGCCATCGAAGGGGCGACGCCGATCGTCAACAGACTGGTCGTCGTCAGCACGCCGAAGGCCATGCCGAGCGCTCCGTCAATGATCTGGGCCAGGAAACCGATGACGACGAAGACGAGGAAGTCGGATGGCAGGAAATCGAACATCGGCTCCTCGAACTGGCTTGCCTCCAGCCCGATTGTAATTCCCCATTCTTCCAAAAGTTCCGGAACGGAAGTCGCCTCAGGCGTTCGGGCTTCTATTTTCCTGTCTTCACCATCAGTCTGTCGCCTGAGATCTCGCCGCCGATCTCGGCCTTTTTCGTCTTCTTGTCGAAGACGCAGATAGCGCTGATCGTCACCTTCGCGCCGACCGCCTTGCCGGAAACGACGGCAAGCCCGTAACTCTCGCTGCCGAAAGGGTCGACCAGCGCCTCGCCCTTCTCGATGAGACCCTTTGCCGCCGAAACGCAGGCCTTATCCACCTCCGTCCGGAATTCGGACCAGGCGTCGTCGGACGAGGCATGGACGGCAGGAGCGCCGACCGAGATCAGGATGGCGGCGAGGGCGGATCGGGTCTTCATGAAAAAGGCTCCATAGGGATGAATCGGCCCGTTTCTTGTATGCCGAAAATTCGGTAAGGTCTTGTCCCTGCGGGCTTGATTTTTGGCAAGATCACCGTTGCCTCTTGGCCGCTCCGCTCCTATGTTCCGCCTCGACCCTTGTTCAAGGTGTTTGCTGAAAAGGAGTAAGACAATGGCCTTCGAACTTCCTGAACTCCCCTATGATTACGAAGCACTTTCGCCCTACATGTCGAAGGAAACGCTGGAATTCCATCACGACAAGCACCACAAGGCCTATGTCGACACGGGCAACAAGCTCGCCGCCGAAGCCGGCATGGGTGACCTGTCGGTCGAGGAAGTCGTGAAGAAGTCCTTCGGCACCCATCAGACCCTCTTCAACAATGCCGCCCAGCACTACAACCACATCCATTTCTGGAAGTGGATGAAGAAGGGCGGCGGCGGCACCTCGCTGCCGGGCAAGCTGCAGGCTGCGATCGACAGCGATCTCGGCGGCTACGACAAGTTCAAGGCGGATTTGATCGCCGCCGGCACGACCCAGTTCGGTTCCGGCTGGGCCTGGGTTTCGGTGAAAGACGGCAAGCTCGTCATCTCCAAGACCCCGAACGGTGAAAACCCGCTCGTGCACGGCGCCGACCCGATCCTCGGCGTCGATGTCTGGGAGCATTCCTACTACATCGACTACCGCAATGCCCGTCCGAAATATCTCGAAGCCTTCGTCGACAGCCTGATCAACTGGGATTACGTGCTCGAACGCTACGAAGCCGCGACGAAGTAAACGGCGGCCATCGCTGATCTTCACAGCACCCGGCACTGCAAGGTGTCGGGTGTTTTTGTTTTGAGGCCATGATCCCGTGACGTTGATTTCCTGTCGTGCAGGCATCAACGTAATATGTGTTCCTCTAGCGAATGTGAAAGCGAGGGACAAAATGGTTGAACCTTCTATCGCGGCCGTGCTGGCGCAACTTGTCCCCCGGGAGCCGATTTTTCACAGGCGCGAATTCGGCACCAGCCGAGAAGCGCTGGAAGCCATGACGGACGAGGCGTTCTGGGAGATTGGAGCGAGCGGCCGGGTCTATACGCGGGCGTTCGTAATCGACAATCTCATCAAGCGATACCGCGATCCGGAGCCTCACGATTGGCCCTGCCGTGATTTTGCGATCAGCCGCCTTGCGGACGGAATATACCAACTGTCCTACATATTGGAGGAGCCGGACCGTCGCACCTGGCGTACGACGCTTTGGAGAAACACGTCGGGGGGTTGGAAAATACTGTTCCATCAGGGAACGGTGATTGCTTGAACGATGGCCATCTGCGACCGACATCCCGGTCCGTCACACGCCTGTCACAACCGCAAAATACCCCCCTCTCCATGCCTCACGAAACACCGCTTCTCCGTTTCGGCGTGATTGCCGATCCGCAATATGCCGACCTGCCGCCGTGGCTGGAGATGGACCGTTACTACGCCAACAGCCTCGACAAGCTGAGGGAGGCGATCGGCGTCTTGAACGGCGAAGACCTCTCCTTCGTGGTGACGCTCGGCGATCTCATCGACCGCAACTGGGAAAGCTACGACCCGGTCCTTTCGGCTTATGATGAGCTGCGCCACGAGAGTTTCCTCATGCCGGGCAACCACGATTTCGCCGTTGCGCCGGACCGGCTGGCCGATATCCATGCGCGGCTCGGCATGCCCGCCGCCTGGCACGATTTTTCCCGCGACGGCTTTCGTTTCATCGTGATCGAGGGCAATGAGATCAGCCTGTTTTCGGCGCCCGAAGGCCACCCGCGGCGCACGTTGGCTCGGGAGCGATTGGAGACCTTGCGGGCTCAAGGCGCAATCAACGCCAGGGAGTGGAATGGCGGCATCGGCGAAGAACAGTTCGCCTAGCTTAAGGAGACGCTGGAGCAGGCCCGATCGGCAGGCGAACAGGTCATCGTCATGGGCCACTATCCGCTATTTCCGGAAAACGAGCACAATCTCTGGGGCCATGAGCGTCTGACCGATCTCTTCGCTCGCTCCGGCAATGTCGTCGCGTATCTCAATGGCCACAACCATGCGGGCAATCTCGGCCGCAACGGCAACACCTGGTACGTGAATTTCAAGGGCATGGTCGACACGGAGAAGGAAAACACCTTTGCCGTCGTCGAGATTTTTCCCGATCGCATCGCGATCATCGGCCACGGTCGCGAGGAAAGCCGGACACTGCCGCTTTAACCAGCCGCTTCGGCACTCACCGTCCAGCCCTGTACCCAGAGTTGGCGCAGCTTGTCGCCTTCGCCGCGGAAAAAATCCCCGACCGGCTCGCAATGCTCCACCCGGTCGGTGCGGAAGTTGCGGATCGCCTGCCTGAGTTCGCACCAGGCGACGATATTGGCCGTCTGCGAATAGTAGATAAGCGCGACCGGCCGGATCGTCCGCTCCGTGGCGCGGGCATATTCGTCGCGATAGTCGAGCGCCAGCTTCTGCTCGTCGCGGATCGCCCGGCGCACCATGGCCAGATCGACCGCTTCCGGCGCCGGCGCCGGCGCGCCCCAGGCATGCAGCGCATTGGCGGAGAAGATATCGGCAAGCGGCGGCGGCACGACCGCGGCGATCTTGCGGTTCACTTGTCTGGCCGCCTGCTTGAGTTCTGTGTCGCCGGTGCGTTCGAGAAGCGCCAGTGCCAGCACGATCGCCTCCGTCTCTTCGATCGAGAGCATCAGCGGCGGCAGCGTGAAGCCGGGGCGCAGGATATAGCCGATGCCGCGACCGCCCTCGATCGGCACCCGCATGGCCTGCAATGCAGCGATATCCCGGTAGATGGAGCGCACGGTCACTTCGAGCTGCGCGCCGATCTCGGCAGCCGTCACCGGCTTTTTCGCAAGCCGCAGGATCTGGATGATCTCGAACAGGCGCGAAGCCTTGCGCATGCTTTTCCCCATCGCTCAGCCAATCCCAACTGACAATACGCTGTCAGTTGGGCTGGTCTATAGGACCGCATATCCGATTGAAAAACAAGGCTTCGTGTTTCTGGAAGCCTCCGATGTGGCAAGAGAAACTGACATGACATACGCCGAAAACCTCTGGCTCTATTTCACGCTCCTCTTCGGTATTATCGTGGTGCCGGGCATGGACATGATCTTTGTGCTCGCCAACGCGTTGACCCGCGGCCGCATGGCAGGTCTCGCGGCGACCTCGGGCATCATGGCCGGAGGGCTCGTGCATTCCCTGTACGGCGCGCTCGGCGTCGGTCTGCTGGCGAGCCTGATGCCCGTTCTGTTCAAGCCGCTGCTCATCCTCGGCGCACTCTACATGGCCTGGATCGGTCTCGGCCTGCTCAGAAGTTCGATCATTGTCGATCACGTCGGCCCCGCCGATACACGCTCCAACTGGGAGGCGTTCCGGCGCGGCGCCGTCACCTGCCTCATCAATCCGAAAGCCTATCTCTTCATGCTCGCCGTCTATCCGCAGTTCCTGCGGCCGGATTTCGGGCCGCTTGCGCCTCAGGCGGCAATCATGGCGGCGATGACCGCCGGAACACAGTTCGCGGTCTACGGCGGGCTGGCGGTGGCGGCCGGCCGGGCGCGGGAAATGCTGGTCGGCAACGGCAAGGCGACCGTCTGGGTCGGGCGGATTGCCGGCCTTCTGCTGGTGCTGGTATGCCTTCTCACGCTCTGGGAAGGGGTGAAGGCGTAACGCCGTTAGGGTTGCCAGTCCGGTGGAGCGGCATTTTTGCTATACGACTGATTTTGTTAATATTCTCACCGTTTTGTTACTTCATTGTCATCGCGATGACGGTCATGGTGCAGCGCATCATGACCGTCGGATTCGATGCCAAAGAGGAGAAATATTTGCATGCGCCTGAAATCCATGATCATCGCGGCCGGTTTCGGCTGTCTCTGTCTGTCCGCTGCCTTTGCGCAGGAAGAGCCGCAGGTCCTTCGCCAGAGCCAGATGAAAGCCGTCGGCGGGGCTCTCGGCACCCTCGGGGGCATTGCAAAGGGCGAGAAGCCTTATGACGCCCAGGCTGTGACAGCCGCGCTGACGACCATCAGCACCACGATGAAGGCTTTCCCCAACCAGTTCCCCGCCGGCACCGAGACGGGCGCGGAGACGGAGGCTGCTCCGGCCATCTGGCAGAACACGAGCGATTTTCATGCCAAGGCGCAAAAGCTGGCAGCCGACGCGGAGAACCTGCTTGCGGCTGTCCCGGCCGATCAGGCAGGTGTCGGCATTGCGATGAAGACGCTCGGCGGAACCTGCGGCGACTGCCACCAGACCTATCGTCTGAAGCGCTGACCTGCAATGCAGGGCGGCCGAACAGCCGCCTCACCCACCGCGCCGCTGCTTCATGTGGAAACTATCACTGCCTTGTTACTTCCTCCGGCCAAATGCGCGTCGCATCGTGAGCCGTCGTCAACGGGCAGCTCGTCCCGCTTTATGGGAGGCCGGATTTATGGGAGGAATGTGCATATGCGGTTGAGGTCTTACGTCATCGCGGCAGGTGCCGCCTGTCTCTGTCTGTCCGCAGCGTTCGCGCAGCAGGAACCGATCGCTGCCAGACAGAGCCTGATGAAGCAGAATGGGCAGGCGGCCGGCGCGCTGGGGGCAATTGCCAAGGGTGAGAAGCCCTATGACGAGGCGGTGGTCAAGACGGCGCTGACGACGATCAGCACCAATATCAAAGCCTTTCCGGATCAGTTCCCGCCGGGTTCGGACACCGGCGATACCAAAGCTTTGCCGGCAGTCTGGCAAAAACCTGACGATTTTCGCGCCCTGGCAGCCAGGCTCGGTTCTGAGGCCAGCGCCCTGCTTGCCACCCTGCCGGCTGACAAGGCTGGCGTGGCAGCGGCACTAGGAAAGTTGGGACCGATCTGTTCCGAGTGCCATAAGGCCTACCGGGCTCCCAGCAATTGACGGATAACCGAAGCCGGCGGCTCGCCTGCCGCCGGTTTTGCATGAAATGATGAAGGAGAAGAGCATGGCGTCTCGGTGGACGAAAGTCCTAGGTGCCGGCGTGGTCATCGTCGCTGTCGGCGTCGGGGTAGCCTGGGCGCTGACGAAGCCTGATCCGCATCCCGATACCTACTGGGCCGATCTCGGCGAACCGGATATTGTCAACGGCGAGCAGCTCTTCTGGGCGGGCGGCTGCGCGAGCTGCCACGCGGCCCAGAACTCTACCGGCGATGCGCTGAAAGTGCTCGCCGGCGGCCGTGCATTGCCGAGCCCCTTCGGCACCTTCCATATTCCGAACATCTCGCCAGACCCGAGCGCCGGTATCGGCGACTGGACGCTCGCCGAGTTCGGCAACGCGATGACCCGGGGCGTCGGGCGGGATGGCGAGCATCTTTATCCGTCCTTCCCCTACGGCTCCTATGCCAGGCTTTCGGCCAAGGACATCAATGATCTCTTCGGCTACCTGAAGACGCTGCCGGCAAGCAGCAATGTCGCGCCGCCGCACGAATTGCAGTTCCCCTACAATATCCGGCTGGCAGTGGGCGGCTGGAAATTCCTCTATTTCAACGATCAGCCGCGTGTCGAACTCGCCTCGGCCGATGAAAAGGTCCGGCGCGGCCAGTTCCTGGCGGAAGGTCCCGGCCATTGCGGCGAATGCCACACGCCGCGCAATTCGCTCGGTGGCTTCGAGCCGGACCGCTGGCTGGCCGGCGGCCCCAACCCGGAAGGACGGGGCACTATCCCCAATATCACGCCGGGGTCTCGGGATATCGGTTCGTGGAGCGAGGGCGACATCGCCAGCTATCTCGAAACCGGCTTCACGCCGGAATATGATTCCGTCGGCGGATCGATGGTCGAGGTACAGCAGAACTTGGCGCATCTGCCGAAGAGCGATTTGGAAGCGATCGCAGCCTATCTGAAGGCGGTGCCGTCGCGGTGAGGTCACGGACCCCCTCACTTGCGATTTCCAACACTTAGCTTCGCTAAATGTTGAAATCGCTTTCTCTCCCACCAGGGGAGAGATAGAAATGCCGCGCTGCCGCCGCCTACCTCTCCCTTGGTGGGAGAGGAAGAAAAATCAGCATCTTAGCCGAAGGCTAAGTGCTAGATTTTTCAGGTGAGGGGGTAAATTCCATCGCTATCTGAACAACAAACCAAGGCCGCCGGATAGGCCCTGGCCGGTTTGCCTTACGCCAGCGCCTGCATATAGCGCATGCCGGTGACCGGGCGCGGCTTGAAATCCATCTGCTCGTAGAAGCGGTGGGCGGCGACATTGCCGGTTGCGGCGCTGACCGAAAGATAGTCGCATCCTGCATTCTTGGCGATCTCACGGGCACGCGAGACGAGATGATGGCCGATCCCATGGCCGCGATGGCCGTCGCGCACGAAGAGATGGTGCAGGTCCATGCCGCGTACGCCTTCCTGCGCCCGGTAGAGCGGCACGAGGATGGCGTAACCGATCAGTTCCGAACCGGTATCGGCGACCAGCGCCGTGATCCACGGCATCGGGCCGAAAAGGTCGCGTTCGAGCTTCTCGGGCGTGATGGCGGCGGGATCGTTGTGATGAGCCGCGAGCAAGGCGATCATCTCGTTGAGCTCGGGCAGGTCGCGCGACTTAGCGTTGCGGATCGTCACGACGGGCGGCCGTGGCAGTGAGATTTCGGTATCTTCGGTCATTTCCGGCATCCTTTTTCGGTCTTGTGTAGCCGTCAGGTGCCGTCTGAAACAACAAAGCCGCCTGACGGCGGCTTGTTGACATGATGATCTGTCGGCCGCCCCTTACAGGTAGGCCCAAAAGTACGAGCAGGCGATGTGTGTGCGCGTCTTGATCATGGCGCTCAAATGCGCCCGTTCGCGCGGCTTGTCAAGCGCAATCATCCGAAGGCGAGCATCCGCCCTGCGAAGATGATGGAGACCCAAAGGGCGAGCGATGCCAGGCCGCAGAGAGGTGCAGCCGCGCGCAGGCTCCGGTGGTCGATCATGCGCAGCAGAACGGCATTGCCTCCGGCAAGGAGAAGAAGCAGAAGCTTCAGCCGGAAGAACGGGCTGGCAAGATATTCCCGCGCCGCCGGCGCAAAGAGCAGGACGCCCGTCGCCGCCGCAAGACAGAAGCCGGCAATCGCGACCGGCACCAGCGACCGCCGGACGGCGCTCCCGTCCAGTTTCCTCATCAGCCCGAGAAGGTGCAGATCAACGACGGCGATCGAGCCGAACAGAAGGCCGATGCCGAGGATATGCAGCCAGCTTATGATCGGATAGGCCCAGACGGAGCGGCGCAATGCGATCACGAGATCCAGATTTTCGAGCGCGGCGAGCATTGCATCACCCTCGCGGATCGCCGCTGCAGCCGGCGGGCAGCGCGACCGACTGCTGCCGGACCCCGACCCCGTCGAGGACGATCAGGGCGGGCCGCGCAACGCCCTCCTCGCTGCAGGAGGGGAAGGCGATGGCAGTGATGACGTCGCCCGCCTTTGGCTCGCGCGGCATGCCCCAGGCTTCCAGCCGGTTGATCGGTGCGAGATCGAGCGTCCATCGCTCCGCCGGGGCGGCAGGCTGGACGCGCCGAAGCGTCGCCTCGAAGCCGAGTTCCGCAAGTTCCTCCGGCACGGGAAGAGCGTCCCAGGTCGATGGAAGCGCGCCGGTCTCGTTCTCGACTGTGATCTCCGGATGCGGATTGCGCCACGAGACGGAAGTGACGCGTCCGGAAAGATAGATAGGCCGGGCAGTATCGTAATAGCCCCATCCGTGATGGGCCTCGACCGGCAGAGCGCCGGAAAGTGCCGCACCAAACAGCATTGCCAGAATCCTTATTTTCATCGCTGCCTCCTTTCATTGTGATGCCGAAGAGGTAGACGATGGGAGACCGATGCATCAATGATGCGGACTGGTCTCATCCGATACCAGAATTGACATCGATGGATTTCAACCAGATCCGATATTTTCTCGCGCTGGCGGAGACGCTGCATTTCGGCAGGGCATCGAGGGCGATCGGGATGGCGCAACCGCATTTCAGCCGCGCCATCGCCCGCCTGGAGGACGAACTCGACGTCAGGCTGTTCGAGCGCACCAGCCGGCGCGTCGTTCTGACGGCTGCCGGACTGGCCTTTCGGGAGGAAGCATTCGCGATCGTGAACGCGGAGGAGCGCGCCCGGCAGTTTGCCAGACAGGCCGCCCGCAAAGCCGGCAACCGGCTTCGGATCGCCTTTGTCTCGGCCGCGCTCTACCACATCCTGCCGGCGGCGATCCGGCGGTTGCGGCAGGCCAATCCGGAAGCCGACTTCGACCTCCATGAAGCGACGACCAATGAACAGGTCGAGCTGATCTCCGCTGGCCGGATCGATCTCGGTCTCGGCCATCCGCCGGTGGAAACGCAACCGCGGCTTTCCGTCGAAATCCTCTCCGAAGACCGGTTCGACGCGGTGCTGCCGGAGGATCATCCTTTGAGTGCGGAACGGCAGATAGGTTTCGTGCAACTGGCGAGAGAACCGATGATCCTCTTTCCGGAAGGGCAGGGACTTTCTCTTTACGCCGCGATCAGGGATCAATGCAGGCTTGCAGGACACCCGCTAACGGTTGCCGCGACGGCGGGCCGTCTCCACAGCCAGCTTTCCTTCGTGGCTGCCGGTCTGGGTATCGGCCTGGCACCGGTCCAGTCGAGAAGCATCGACATCGCGGGCACCGTTCGGCTTCGGATCGAACCCTATCCCGCCTCGCTGACGCTCAGCCTCGCTGCCCTTTACGACCCTCGCAACCGTTCGACGGCATTACGTGATGCGTTGGATATCCTGAAGGACGTCGCTGCGCCGGATGGGCAGGCGGATCAGTCGTAATCCGCAAAACGTCTCGCGGCGGCCATGATCGCTTCCGCCATGCCCTGATCGCTCGCCGAATGCCCTGCATTGTCGACCAGGGTGAGCTCACTCCCCGGCCATGCCTTGGAAAGCGCATAGGCCGTCGCCGGTGGTCCCTGCAGGTCGAGCCGGCCCTGGATCAGCGCGCCCGGGATTTCCGCGAGCCGATGTGCATCGGCAAGCAACTGCCCGTCCTCCAGCCAGGCGCGGTGATGGAAATAATGGGCGCAGAGCCTTGCGCGGGCGAGCACGAAGGCCGGGTCCCGCCAGCGCTCCGGTAGCCCGGCCTGGCTGTCGGCGGAGATTGAACCTGCTTCCCAGGCATGCCAGTCGAAGGCCGCCTTCTGCCGGATGGCCGGGTCGGGGTCGTTCAGAAGGGTATGATAAGCGGCGACGGGATGATCGCCGCGCAGCCGCTCGGGGATTGCCGCGACGAATCTCTCCCATGCCTCCGGCAGGAAAAGCGAAAGCCCGTTATAGAGCCAGTTGATCTCGCTCCAGCGGGTGGTGGTGACGCCGGCGAGGATGATGGCGCTCGCCCGCTCGGGAAAAGTCTCGGCATAGGCGAGCGCCAGCGTCGCGCCCCAGGAATTTCCGAATACGAGCCAGCGTTTGACGCCGAGCATTTCCCGCAGCCCTTCGATGTCGCCGATCAGATGCCGGGTCGTGTTGTCGGCAAGTGCGTTGTCGAAATCGCCGGCATTCGGCGTGCTTTTGCCGCAGCCACGCTGGTCGAACTGGATGATGCGCCAGACCCTCGGATCGAAATGCCGCCTCGCGCTTTCCGACAGGCCCGAGCCCGGCCCGCCGTGCAGGATGAGCACCGGCCTGCCGTCCGGATTGCCCGAAAGCGCAAAGAAGATCCGGTTGCCGTCACCGGTTTCGAGGAAACCGGTTTCGTAAGGGGAAAGGGGAGGGAAGAGGGCGGACATCTGGGCAACCGGTTGTGTTGGAAGGTGGCCCTTACTGTCTTCGCATGACAGGTGTACGACGCCAGGCGTCACGCTGCTAAAAGTGCCCGCAATACCGCTTCGGGCTCCTTTTCCATGACGCGCAGGAGGTTGGCGGCCGGCCCGCTCATCCGGCGATGCCCTTGCTCCCACTTGCGGTAACCATGGACGCTCATGCCGAGCACCCGCGCCATTTGGTCCTGGGTAAGTTCAAGCTGTTGGCGAATAAGCTTGGGGTCAGGCATATCCACGTCGATGTGATGGACGATTGTGCCGCTCGCAGTCTCGCCTTTGGCATGAGCGAGCGCTTCGGACATGGCTTGAATCAGCTCAGCACCAAAACTCGGCTTTTTCGACATCTTGGACATCTTACTTCATCCTCGCCCTGTGGTGATCCTTGATGGCCTTGGCCAGCGATGAAACAGCCTTGGCTTCGCCCGGTGTCAGATCAGTCTTCCTGTTCTTGGCATAGACAAGCAAGGCATAGAGCGGCGCATTCTCACTGTACCAGTAGTAGATGACGCGAGCGCCACCACGCTTGCCTTTGCCCTTCGCGGGCACACGGACCTTGCGCACACCGCCCGTACCGGGAATCTCGTCGCCGGCCAACGGGTTTGCCGCCAGAAAGGAAATAACCTCTTCCTTCTCCTCGGCGGAGAAAACAGCTGCCGCTTTGATTCGCGAAAGTGGGTAGTTCCGCGACAGTTTGTAGCGCTTTCATGTGCAAAGACTAGCCCATTGGGTTAGAAATATCAATGCTCGCTCTCGCACAGCCCGTGATCGGAGAGTGACCGGATCACGTAGCAGTCCTCGATCGAATGGCCGCCGTCGCACTGGGAGACGATGCGTTCGAGTTCATGTTCCAGCTTCTTCAGCCTCTCGATCTTTTGGCGTACGGCGGCGAGATGGTCGGCGGCGATCCGGTCGGCATTGGCGCATGGCTCGCTGGGATGCTGGCTGAGCGCGATCAACTCGCGGATCGCCGGGATGTCGAGGCCGAGGTCGCGTGCGTGGCGGATGAAGGCCAGCCGCTCGAGATCGCTTCTTTCGTAGCGCCTCTGGTTGCCTTCGGAGCGCTCGGCTGCCGCGATGAGGCCCATCTGCTCGTAATAGCGGATGGTCGGCACCTTGACGCCGGTGCGTTTCGAAAGATCGCCGATCGACAGCATGTCGCAAAATTCCTCTTGAAGCTCTAGTGACTATAGCAATTATCTAGGTCGCCATCTGCAGGGAGACAAGCGGAGAGGTGACATGAAGAGCGCGTGCTTTAGCCACGATCATGAAAGGTTCGGAGGGTTTTCGAGGGATTGCATGCGGCCGTTCTGGGCGCTGATTGCCCTGGCGGCCGGTTTCTGGCTGCTTCTCGCAATGGAGATGCTGCGGCGGTCGCGGGCGGAATGGGAATGGTATGCGGAAGGCTGCGCATCCCGCGTGATCGATGGTGATGTCGACGGCGACAGTACAGCATAAAACGGCAGCGGCCATGATTGAAAAGGCCGCGGCCGCAGAAGGCCTGTTTTGCCGGGGCTACATGGAGAGCAGCGGGTCGTCCTTGGCGTCCTGCTCCGCCTTGCCGGGGGAGGAGGCCTGAATGCCCGCCGCCTGAGCGCCTGCCGCACCGCCGCCCATGTCCATCGCGATTTCCTGCTTCTGGCCATTGATGCCCATGGCTTCGAGGATCGCCTCACGGATTTCCGCCTCGACCGCTTCACGATCTTCCGGCGACATAGCCTTCACATCCTCTTCGGTGAGGCCATGCTCTTCGAGATATTGTTCACGGATGCGTTCGGCATAGGTTTTCTTGGAGAGTTCCAGGAATTCGTCTTCATAGGTCGTGGAGGGCGGTTCGCCGAGCCAGGTGTCGTCGGCATTCTGCTCCAGTTCGACGCCTTCGCTTTCCATTGTCCACAGCGCGTCGGCGAGCTTGGCCCCAAAGACCGTGTCGCTCCCGGTCATGCCGCCGGGAGATGACTGCCGAGAGCCTGCGACGTTGCCGCCGTTGTCCGTATTCTTGCTGTCGTCGCTCTTGCCGAAATTGATGCGGAGGGATGCGTAATATGAATTGGTGCTGCCAATCGTCGTCATCTCGACTCTCCTCGTTGTAAGGCTCAGATCGACTTAGGGTTCCAATCCTGTCCGGGGCTTGCATCCAGCCTGCGCTCGCGTTTGGGATGGCTCCCGGATTGCGCTCAAGCTCAGGCATGATATAGGGTACCCCCCTATATTAAATTCAGGAGCAGTCCGTGGCCCATACCATTCGGGAAAAGCCAAAGCTTCTGGCGCGGGTGCGCCGGTTGAAGGGGCAGATGGAGGCGGTCGAGCGGGCGCTGGAAAAGGAGGCGCCCTGCGGCGAGGTGCTGCAGCTTCTCGCCTCGATCCGCGGCGCGCTTGCAGGGCTTACCGGCGAGGTGATGGAGGGGCATCTGCACGAGCATGTGCTGCATGCTGAAAACGATAGGCAACGCGCTCAGGCGGCGGAGGAACTCGCCGAGGCGCTCAGAACTTACATCCGCTGAGTGGACGCAAAGGAGAAACCGATGGCGCATTCCATCGAGGAGCTGAAACACGACCACGTGTTTTTAGGCGCCGACCATGAACGCAACGAACGCAAGGTCTGGCTGGTGATCGCGCTGACCGCGACGATGATGGTGGCGGAGATCGTTGCGGGCTCCATCTTCGGCTCGATGGCGCTGACCGCCGACGGCTGGCACATGTCGACCCATGCGGGCGCGATGCTGATTTCCGCCCTGGCCTATCTCTATGCGCGCCGCCAGGCCCGCAATCCGCGTTATACGTTCGGCACCGGCAAGCTCGGCGATCTCGCCGGTTTCGCGAGCGCCATCGTGCTTGCCCTGATCGCGATCCTGATCGCCTGGGAGAGTTTTCTGCGGCTTGCCCATCCGGTTGCAATCGATTTCGATCAGGCGATCGCGGTCGCCGTCATCGGGCTTGCGGTCAACCTCCTGAGCGCCTGGCTGCTCAGGGGCGGTCATCACGATCATCATGGCGGCCATCATGGTCATCACGGCGCCCATGCGCGTGATGGCGGTCATCATCACGGCCACCATGGTGGACACGATCATGGCCGTGGTGCCGAAGACCACAACCTGCGGGCCGCCTACCTGCATGTTCTGGCCGATGCTTTGACGTCGGTGCTGGCGATCTTTGCTCTGTTCCTCGGCCGCGGCTATGGCTGGATCTGGCTTGATCCGGTCATGGGCGTGGTGGGCGGCCTGGTGATCGCCCGCTGGTCCTGGGGGCTGATCCGCGCCACTGCGACGGTGTTGCTCGATGCCCAACCGGACGATGAGGATCTGGCCGACGAAATCCGGCAGCAGGTGGAGACAGAGGAGGACAGGATTTCGGACCTGCATGTCTGGCAGGTCGGGCCGGGTCATCGCGCGGCTATCGTGGCGCTCGTCACGTCAAAACCCCGCGCGCCATCCTTCTACAAGGAAAAACTCCGGAGCATCCGGGATCTGTCGCATGTCACAGTGGAGGTGACGCCGGCGGAAGCGGCGTGAACCTGCAATCAGGGATTTGGTGCCTCAGGTTCAGGCGAATTCCTGGTAAACGCCTTCGACCCAGTCATGAGGAACGGTCGGCATCGGCGCTTCCGCTTCGGTGGAGGCCGTGTCGCCGCTCTCGATTACCCACAGGGCATTGGCAAGCGAGGACGACAGCAGCGTGCTGCTGCCCGTCAAAGCATTGGGAGAACGCTGAACTGACACCGTTTCGCGCTGAGGCGCTTCCTCGGTCTTGCGGTCCATGTCGAGGGTCCGGTTCGGATAATAATAGCCGTTGAGGCCGCTATCGATCTTCATGGCAGAACGCCCGTGTTCAGAATGGTTAACGAATGGTTAACGGCTGAACCTTGTGCGAGGCTTGCGTCCATAATGTCGATTTGAGGGTAGGGGCTTGACAAGGAAATGCAACCGCGCCGTGCTTCGCAGCGTTTCCTATCCGTTCAGGCTTCAGAGAAACCTGTCGATGATCTCTGTTCGAAGACGCTGATTGTTCCGATACCATTTGTCTTCCGTGAAGAAGACGGGCTCGGCTGGCTCCCAGCCACTCATGGTGAAATCGCTCTGGCGGGCGAAGAAATCGACAAACTCCCGTTCGTTGTCCCAGGCAGCGATCGCCGGCCCCGGAAAATGCCCGTCCTCGATGTCGCAGAGGATGACGCCGGCCTCCGTGCGGATAAGACCGTGGCCGCAGAAATCGCGATGGAATTCGTGGATGAGGCCCGTGCCGATTTCCGCCCGCTGCAGCTTGTCCCAGAGCCGCCGTGCCCGTTCGGCTCCGAGCGCCTTATGGGAGAGCATGTCCCGCACTTCATCCCGCCTGCGGTCCATCTCCTCCTCGGTCGCATTGATGAGCGGGTAGGGTGGCCAGGCCGGGGGCTTGTTCTTCCGCTGTTTCCACAAGGACCAGGAGATCGTCCCGACGACATAGAAGATGATGGCGTAACAGACGATCGGAATGATGATGCCCGCCATTTGCGCCATCCGCCTATTCCATCGCGCGGGCCAGGCCCGCGAGCGTCCGCACCGTGTTGAGATTGCGCGAGGTGCCGGGCTTCAGGGCCGGCAGTTTCAGCTTCGAGCGGCCGGAACCGTTCGGGTAGTGCACGTAGATCTCGCGTCCAGCAACGGCCGCTTCCTCGCCGTCCGGCGCCACCATTTTAGTGAGCACATCGGCTGGGGCGGTCTCGGTCAGGAAATACACGAGCAGGACATTTGGCTTGGCCTCTGGGAAGGGGGCGTTCTCGGCGACCGCTTCGAGTTCCGCGGTCGTGCGCACCATGACGCCCGGCCTCTTGCCGAATTTTTGTTCCAGGGCCGCGTCGAGCTTCTCGGCCACCGCCGCTTCCGGTTCACCGGAGCGGAACAGCACGTTGCCGCTCTGGATATAGGTCTTCACGTCGGTGAACCCGAGCTCTTCGCAGATGCCTTTAAGCTCGGTCATAGGCAACGCACCGGTACCGCCGACATTCACCGCCCGCAGGAGCGCGACGTAGACGGTCATTGGTTTCCTCCCCGATCGAACGTTATTGCGGTGCCGCTTTGTCCCATGAGACGATGTGCCGTGCCAGCCCCCTCTGGCATGGCAAGTCCTCTCCACCTTCTCACATCTTCCCTGCCACCTTGATCGCAAATGCATATTCGAAGGCGATCTCCTCCAGCCGCTGGAAACGCCCCGACTTGCCCCCATGGCCGGCCGCCATGTTGGTCTTCAAAAGATAGGGGCCTGCTTCCGGCGCCTTCTCGCGCAGCTTCGCCACCCATTTGGTCGGTTCCCAATAGGTGACGCGCGGGTCGGTGAGGCCGGAAAGCGCCAGGATCGGTGGATAGGGTCTGGCCGCGATATTGTCGTAGGGCGAATAGGTGGCGATCCACTGGTATTCCTCGAAACTGTCGATGGGGTTGCCCCATTCCGGCCATTCGGGCGGGGTGAGCGGCAGCGTGTCGTCCAGCATGGTGTTCAGCACGTCGACGAAGGGCACGGCGGCGATGATGCCGGCGAACTTTTCCGGTGCCATGTTGGCGATGCCGCCCATCAGCATGCCGCCTGCCGAACCGCCCTCGGCGATAATGTTCGCGTAGGATGTGAACTTCTGCTGATTCAGATAGTCAGCCGCGGCGATGAAGTCTTTGAACGTATTCTGTTTATGCTCCATCTTGCCGGTTTCGTACCACGCAAAACCCTTGTCCTTGCCACCGCGGATATGGGCGATGGCATAGACAAAGCCGCGGTCGGCCAAAGACAGGATATTGGTATTGAAGCCAGCGGGTATGGTAATCCCGTAGGCGCCATAACCATAGAGCAGGCAGGGTGCGGATCCGTCGAGCGGCGTATCCTTGCGATAGAGTAGCGAGACCGGAACCAGTTCGCCGTCATGGGCCGGCGCCATCACCCGGCGGGTGACGTAGTCGTCCGGGTTGTGGCCTGACGGCACTTCCTGCGTCTTCAAAAGCACCCGTTTGCGGGTCACCATGTCGTAGTCGAAGAGCTGCGAGGGCGTCGTCATCGAGGAATAGGAGAAACGGATGACATCGGTGTCGTATTCCGCCGCCCCCTGCAGGCCGAGCGAATAGGCCTCCTCCGCAAAGGCGATCGCGTGTTCCTCGCCGCTCTCGCGATCGCGGATGATGATCTGCGGCAGGCCGTCCTTGCGTTGCAGCCAGACGAGATGGCGAGCAAACGCCATGTGACTGATGATCAGCCGGCCCGGCTCGTGCGGCACGACCTCGGTCCAGTTTTCTTTGCCCGGTGCATTAACCGGAGCCTGCATGATCTTGAAATCCTTGGCGCCGCCGTCATTGGTAAGGATATAGAAGACGTCGCCACCCTCCGTCATCGAATATTCGATGCCTTCCTCGCGCTCGGCGACCAACCTCGGTTCGGCGGTCAGGTCGCTGGTCGAAAGAATGCGGTATTCCGACGTCTCGTGGTCGTGGATGTCGATATAGATGAAGTCGTCCAGCAAGGAGCCGCCAACGCCCATGAAGAAACCGGGATCCTTCTCCTCGTAGACCAGCCTGTCTTCCGACTGCGACTGGCCGACGATGTGGTGGAAGACCTTGGACGGCCGGTGGTTCTCGTCCTGCAGCGTATAGAAGAAGCTCTTGCCGTCCGGGGCCCAGACCCCGCCGCCGGCGGTATTTTCCAGCACGTCGGAAAGGTCTTCGCCGGTTGCAAGATCGCGGATGCGCAGGGTGAAATATTCCGAGCCCTTGTCGTCATAGCCCCAGATGCCTTTGGCGTGGTCGGTCGTATGATCGATGCCTGAGAGGCGGAAATAGTCCTTGCCCTTCGCCTCCTCGTCGCCGTTGAGAAGCACGTGCTTTTCGCCGCCGTCGCGCGGCGTGCGGAAATAATGCGGCTGTTCGCCGCCGGTGACGAAGAGCGTGCCGTAAGCGAAAGCCCCGTCCTTCATCGGCACCGAGCTGTCGTCCTCCTTGATGCGGCCACGCATTTCGGCAAACAGCACTTTCTGGAGCTCCGCCGTGTCGCCCATCGCCGCGTCCATATAGGCGTTTTCGGCTTCGAGGTAAGCGCGGATTTCAGGATCGAGGATCGACGGATCCTTGAACATTGCCTGCCAGTTATCGGCGCGCAGCCAGGCGTAGTCGTCGGTGCGGGTGATCCCGTGGCGTGTATCTGAGACCGGCTTCTTCGCGGCCAGCGGAGGGCTGGGAAGAGGGCCGAACGGCGATTTGCGGGAGATGTCCAAGGAAGCACTCCGGATTTCATGAAAGGAGTGCCAGAGATAGGGGGCGACGGAGCGCGAAGCAAGCGGGGAAGGCGGGTATGGGACGTTTAGCCGATTGCCGCCCGCTTTGAAGGCGGAGGAATATCCCACCCCATGTCGTGCGCCGCCTCGATCCAGCTTTCGATTGCGTCCTGAACGTTGGAAATGGCTTCCTGCGGCGTTTCGCCGTCACTCATGCAGCCTGGCAGGTCCGGCACGGTCGCAAGGAAACCACCGCCATCTTCAGGCGATAGGGGAGATACAAGAACTGCATATCGCAACGGACTCATGAGGTTCTCACCGCGTCGATCCGCCTGGGGATTGGCGCGCATTCGCTCTAAACGCTTGCTCACCTCGACCCCATTGACCTCATCCGATCACATCATCCTATTTCCCGTTCTGGTCGGTGGTCAACGATCCGATCGTCTCTTAGTTTCCGCGCCGTCCGAGTCACATTGGATGGGAAATGACATGACAAGACGTTGGTCGCTGGTAGCACTCGCCTTTCTTTATGCCCTGCCAGCTTATGCCCTTGATGCACGCATCGAAAGACAGCTCAATGCACTTGCTCCGGACGAACGCCGGGAGCAGCGTTGCGATATGGAGGCGATGGAGCGTATTCGGAAGGAGGGTGAATTCAAACCCGACAAGGTGATCGCCTACACGTTTTCAGAAGCGATCGAGGACGGCAATTCCGTCCGCGCCCCCGGTGCGGTCTTTCGCAGCCGGGGTGACTGGTACCGCCTGAAATATCAATGCGAGACGGGCGACAAGGGCCTGAAGGTCATGTCCTTCGACTTCAAGATCGGTTCGAAAGTCCCCAGGGAGCAGTGGGAGCAATATTACCTCTACGACTGAGGTTCATCTGTTGATCCTCGCCATCATCCCGGCAGGTTCGGCGTTGTCTTCCGTTCGGGAAACAGCTCGGCAAGCACCGTCATCATGATGAGGGAAAGCGGCAGTGCCAGCATGGCGCCGACCGCTCCCCACATCCATGTCCAGAACAGGATCGCGAGGAAGACGATGAAGGGGTTGATCTCCCATTGCCGGCCCATGATCGCCGGAAAGATCAGGTTCTCCATCACGAGATGCACGGAGAAGAAGATGACCGCCGGAATGAGCCCGATGAAGAGAGCTTCATGCGTGAGGATGCCGGCGATCGCCACCGAAATTGTCATCAGCGTGATGCCGAGAAAGGGGACGAAGCTTGAGAGAAAGGCGAACAGGCCCCAGAGCACCGGCATGGCGAGTCCGCTGAAATAGGCGATCAGCGTCATGATGATCCCGAGCCCGAAATAGAGGATGCTCGCCGTCGCGAAATAATATCCGAGCACCTGATCGATCGCATTGAGCACGCGGATCGCGATCAGCCGCTGCCGTCTGGTCGGGAACGCGAGGATGACGGTACGCCTGAGCCTGACGCGGCCATAGAGGAAAAGCAGCAGCGCGGCGAAGAAGATCAGCCCCTGGATGATCGCGGGCGTCAGGCTGCTGGTCACCACGCCCAGAATATTGCTGGAATTCTCGAGCAGCGACTGCATCGACATCGGCCCCGTCTCGAAGGTCGCCGGCGAGACGTTCAGCCAGCGTTGTCTCTCCAGGAAGGGCATGATGCGGTCGGCGGTCCGCTCGATGAAGCTTGGCCCCTCGCGCACCAGCGTCGAAACGGGCTCCGCCAGGAAGTTGATGATCAGGAAAAGCACCGCGAAGACCAGCGTGGAGAGAATGAGCGCGATGCCGAAGCGCGGCACGCCCGCCTGTCCGAGCCGGTCGGCGGCAAGCCCGAGAATCAACCCCACGACGATGGCGAGCGTCACCGGGATCAGGATCAGCGCCATATAATGAAGGATGGCGAAGAAGGCGATCGCGAAGATGCCGATCACCGCCCAGGCCATCACCACTTCCAGCGCCTCGCGGCCGAGCGGGTAGTGATGTTCGGTGATGTCGATATCCTCACCGCCGGCGTCCCCGCCCGCCAGTCCTCTCACGTCGACCGGATGTCTTTTCGGCTTGCTTGCGCCGCGCGCGCTGGTGATGGCCATTTCTCGATAGGTCCCCGTGATGTCCTTCAACGCGAAAGCGGCGCTCCGGTTCCGGAACGCCGCTTTCGCTGGGAGGAGGGCTGGGAATAGGCCGCGATGATCAGGCTGCAAGCGTCAGGCCGATACCCCAGGGGTCCCTGAGCGAGAAGCCTTCAGCGGTCTTCGTCGTGGCGATCTCCTGGGCGTCAAGCGCAGCCAGCGCGCTCTCGAGTGCGGCCTTGTCATTGAAGCGTACGGTATAGTCCGAAAGGCCGGTCATGTTGCCTTCCCGCGCTTTGGCCCCGCGGCTGTTCCAGATATTGGCGGCGATATGATGATGGTAGTCACCGGTGGCGAAGAAGCTCGCGCCCGGATACCGCGCCATGATCTTCAGACCCAGCACGTCGCGATAGAAGGCGTCGGCCTCGGGGATGTCGCCAACCTGGAGGTGGATATGGCCGATCGCCGTTCCGTCCGCCATGCCGTCCCAGCTTTGCTTGGGCGCACCGTTGTAAAGTTCCTGGAGGTTCAGCCTCTCGGTCGCCATCGCGACGGTGCCGTCCGGATGGTAGGTCCATTCTTCGGGTTTACGGTCGCGATAGACCTCGATGCCGTTGCCCTCCGGATCGGAGAGGTAGATCGCCTCGCTGACGAGGTGGTCGGAGGCGCCGTCGAGCTGCACGTTGTTATGGGCCGCATGCGCAAGCCAGTGGGCGAGCTCTTGCCGGTCCGGCATCAGGAAGGCGGTGTGGAACAGGCCGGCGGCATTGCGCGGTGCGCGGGAAACGCCGGTGCCGGTCGTGAGCGTCAGAAGCGGCTGGCCGCGGACGCCGAGTACATCGCCGCTAGGGGTCTTTTCGATGACCTGGAGGCCGATGATCTTCCGGTAGAAGTCGGAGACGGCGGCCAGGTCGCTGACGATGAGATGGGCGGCGCGGACATGGGCGGGCCGCGTCAGTGCGAAGGGTTGGACGACATCGGACACGTTGAAAATCCTCGTTTGATGGGGCCAACTGGCTCCCTCTCCAAAGCCATATGGCCCATTCCTGTCGTTCACGAAAGAATGCAAAATGGCGATTGATCGTCTCCAAAATGGAAACGGCAATCCGGCATCGTTGATTCTGATCAATGCGGCGGGAAGCCGGAAGAAAAGATGATGGCGGTAAAAAAGACAGGAAGGATAAGATACCACGATGTACAGGAAGATTGTCGTTGCGGTGGATATAGCGCAACTGGAAAAGGGAGAGCGGATATTGCGCAAGGCATCGACGTTGCTCGATGAAGGCGGTACGCTTCTGCTCCTGAATGTGGTCGAGGATATCCCCGGCTATCTCGTCTCGGATCTCACCGTCGACATGATGGTCAAGGCGCGGCAGGAGTCGGAAGAGACCCTGATCGACCTGAGGGCGAGGATGGGAATTGCTGCCGAGATCGAGATCCGCGAAGGCTCGCCGGCGCGGGAGATTCTGGCGGCTTCGGAGGAGCGGGGCGCTGACCTGATCATCGTCGCCTCGCATATACCGGATTTGTCGAACTACTTCATCGGCGCCACGGCGGATCGCGTCGTGCGTCACGCAAAATGCTCGGTGCTGATCGACCGGTAAGGAGGAACAAGGCCATGGATATCGCCAAATACGAAACCATCCTGCGGACGAGGAAAGCCGAGCTGGAGAGCCGCCTGAGCCGCATCGAGCAGGACTTCACCTCGCCGCGCAACCCCGACGATGACGATCGCGCCGTCGAACGCAACAACGATGAGGTGCTCGACGAGCTCGGCGAGGTCGGCGAAAAGGAACTCGTCGCGATCGAGGCGGCTCTTGCGCGGATCGCGGGCGGCACGTTCGGCACCTGTGTAAGATGCGGCCAGCCGATCTCGGAAAAGCGGCTCGATGCCGTGCCGCATGCGCCGCTCTGCCAGACCTGCGCCGGAGAAGCTTAAGCCGGAAGGGTTAATGCCTAAAACCTAAAGTGAATCGCTCATCTCTTGCCTTCCGCCGCCGCCATGTCCATTCTGTGGGGAGACGGAAGGTAGGGATGAACGAGTTTTTTAATTTCGGGCGGCGTTACGATTTTCACGAGATCGTCGCGGATGGGATCATCAACGGCATCGGCATCGTCTTTGCGCTGATCGGCGCGACGGCGCTGATCTTTTACGCAACCGTCTGGTCGAGCTACGGCGCGATCGCCGCTGCATGGATTTACGGGCTGGGTCTGGTGCTCTGTCTGTCGATCTCGTTTACCTACAATATCTGGCCGCATTCCCGCACGAAATGGTTTCTGAGAAGGCTCGATCATTCGGCGATCTTCATCCTGATTGCGGCGACCTACACGCCGTTTTTGCAGCGCGGCGCTGAGGATCCGTGGATCCTCGCCATGCTGCTGGCGATCTGGGCGACGGCGGTGGTCGGCATCACGCTGAAATGCCTGTTTCCGGGCCGTTACGACAAGCTGGCGATTCTGCTCTATCTCGGCATGGGCTGGAGCGGCGCGATGGTCATGGGACAGGTTTCGGAATACCTGCCGGCCGTCACGGTCTGGCTGATCGTCATCGGCGGGCTCATCTATTCGCTCGGCGTCATCTTCCACGTATGGGAAAGGCTGCGCTTCCAGAACGCCATCTGGCACGGCTTCGTGGTGGCCGCCGCCGCCGTGCACTACGGCGCGGTGATGACCTGTTTCAGCCTGTCCGGTCTCTGACGATCGCCCTTACATCGCCCTTACTGCGGGCAGCCGGCAGGCTTGAGACTCGCGACCATCCGCTTGATGATCATGTCGTAGGTCTTAAGATCCTGCTTTCGGTATTCGAGTTGCAGGAAGGTCGCCGCGTCTTCGCATAGCCATATGCCGCGGACATAGAGGATGCGATCTCCCCTGGTGCCGGAATAGCTCGCCCATTCCGGCTTGACCCGGGAATAGGAAATCTTCCAGCCGTCTTTCTTTGCCTGTGTGATGCGGTTGGCTGCTTCCTCATCGAAGAAAACGTCGACGAGGAAGGTACCGAAGACGAGGATGCGATCGCCGTTCTTCGCCAGGAACGTGCCGCCGTCGCCGTTGCCGGGCGCTCTTTGCATGGTAAAGCCCGGAGGCAGTTCGATCGTGTAGCCGTAGCGATCGTTGGCATAGGTCTGCCATTCGGCGGCATGCGCGACGAGGACGGCAGCCAGCCAGGCCAGAACTGTCAGCAGAACCCGCATCTTCGCCTCCCATCCCCGAGGGCTTCACGCTATCAGAAGAACGAGAAGCTAACAATTGTGGACAACAGACGATCGTCTGCTAAAGTGGACAAAATTATATCATAATGGAAAATGGCCATGACCAGCACCCTTGTACGCGACGCAACCGAAGCCGATCTTCCGACGATCATGGAGATCTATAACGACGCAGTCGCCAACACCACGGCGATCTGGAACGAGGTGCTGGTGGACCTCGAAAACCGCAAGGAATGGTTTGCGGTCCGCAAGGCGCGGGGCTTCCCGGTCCTTGTCGCGGAGGTCGGCGGGAAAGTCGCCGGTTATGCCTCCTATGGCGACTGGCGCGCCTTCGACGGTTATCGCCATACGGTCGAGCATTCGGTCTATGTCCACCGCGATTTTCGCGGCTTGGGCATCGGCCGACTTCTGATGCTGGAACTCATCGCACGCGCAGCCTCGAACGGCGTGCATGTGATGATCGCCGCGATCGAATCGGAAAACGCCGCCTCCATCCGCCTGCATAAAAAACTCGGCTTCCGCGTCGCCGGCAAGTTCTCCGAAGTTGGCACCAAGTTCGGCCGCTGGCTGGACCTCACCTGCATGGAGCTCAAGGTTCCCGGGGCACGTTGATAACGGAATTCCTTTCTCCCGTTGCTGAATGTGTTCCCGATTGGCGCTGCGGTCAGCCGCCGTTAACGGTTGTTGCGTCCTGCCATATCCCTCCGGTGAAATCGGGAGTAATATCGCCGCACCTGCGGGAGGAGACCTGAGGGCAGATCGCGGGGGAGGCGACACGCGCTCAAGCATTGGCCCTCGACCTTGAAAGAGGAGGAGGCAGGCATGCACGCAATGATACACGTGGCGGGTCCGGTCCTCGTGTCGGCCCTTGTTCTTGGCGCCGCGCTGCCGGCCGCCGCCCAGGCTCTGCCGGAAAACATGCCGACGCAGGAACAACTGGCGAACGACAACAACCTGTTCATGTCGATCGCCAGAAAGGCCCTCAAGTGGGAGGAGCCGGACGAACCGCTCCAGATTATCGGCCCGCTCTATTTCGTCGGCACCAAGGGGCTTGGCGTCTTCCTGTTCACCACGTCCGAAGGGCATATTCTGATGAACACCGGCATGCCGTCGTCGGGACCGATGATCGTCGATTCCATCCGCAAGCTCGGCTTCAGGCCCGAGGACATCAGGATCATGATCAACGGCCACGCGCATATCGATCACGCCGGCGCCCTTGCCTTTTTCAAGGAGCAGTTCGGCGCGCAGCTTGCGGTCATGCGGGAAGATGTTCCGGCCATGGAGAGCGGCGATTCCGGGGACTTCAAATACGGGAACGATTTTGTCTATCCGCCGGTCAAGGTCGACCGCATCCTGCGCGATGGCGACACGATCAGGATGGGCGACGTGCTGCTCACGGCCTATCTGACGCCCGGCCATACCCGCGGGGCGACGACCTGGATCGCCAATCTCGTCCTGGACGGCAAGCCCTATGTCGTGGCGTTCCCGGATGGGGCGGGCTTCAACCCCGGCTATCGGCTGGCGAAGGACCCGTCCTATCCCGGTATCGCCGAGGATTACCGACGCACCCACCATATGCTCGAAATGCTGAAGCCTGACATCTGGCTGGCGCAGCACAATGAATATTATGATCTCGAAGGCAAACGGCAGCGGGCCCAGACCGAAGGCGTCAATGCCTGGAGAGACCCGGAAGGCTATCGCCGTTTCATCGCCGGCAGGAAGCGCGCCTTCGAGGATCAGGTCGATCTGGAAATGGGTGCTGCGAAGAGCGCCCGCTGACAGGCAGCGCCAGGCCTTGTCCTCTTTTGCGAAGCGTTGCCATCGCTCAGGTCTCCGTCGCTTCACCCGCCGGCATCGCAAGCCTCGCCTCGACGGCGAGGTTCAATTCGCGAAGCAGGGCCGCAAGCTGGCGTTTCTTTTCCGGATCGAATGACGCGATCGCATCCGCTTCGTTCGCCATGTCCCGCCGGAACGCCGCTTCGGCGCGGTAAATGCCTTCCTCCGTAAGCTGCACGGCGAGGCTTCGGCCGTCGTTTTCGGACGGCACGCGCCTGATGAGGCCCGCCTTTTCCAGCCGCCCGAGCCGGTGGGTCAGGCTGCCGGAGGCGATCATCAGCGAGCGGTAGAGTTCCGTCGGCGTCAGCCGGTAGGGCGGGCCGGACCGGCGCAGCGTGCCGACGACGTCGAACTCGCCGCGGTCGAGCCCATGTGAGGCAAAGGTCGCCTCGATCGTGGGCGTCACCAGCCGCGACAGGCGATAGATGCGCCCCAATATCTCCATCGGGCTCGTGTCGAGGTCGGGCAGTTCCCTGGCCCATTGGGCTTTCAACCGGTCGACGTGATCCTGCTGTTCCGGCTTGTCCATCGCCTCGATTCCTCGTTTGCGTCTGAAACTATCTTGACATGAAGATAAATCGAGAGCAAATATCTTCACGTGAAGATAAATAGGGAGGCTGTCATGTTATTGCTCGTCGCAAGGAAGGCCGCTGCGGCCCCACTGATCGGGCAAATGCTTCTCTGTTCCTTCTTCTGGGCGGGCGCCTTCATTCTTCTGAAGGTCGCCGGCACCTCGCTTTCGCCGCTGGCCCTGACGGCCGTGCGGGGGCTGATGGGCGGCTTTCTGATTGCCGCTTTCATGGCGGCGACCGGTCACGAGATACTGCCCCGCGGCCGCGAGTACCGCGACTGGATCGTCCTCGGCTTCTTGCAGGGCGTGGTGCCGAACACGCTGACGGCCTATGCGCTGACTCAGATTTCCGCCGGCCTGACCTCGATGATCCAGGCCTCGACTCCGCTTGTCGTCGCCGTCCTGGCACAGGCGCTGTTTGCCAGCGAGCAACTGACGCGGAGACGAATGATTGGTCTCCTGATCGGCTTTGGCGGCATGGTGCTGCTGGTCGGCCCGGCGGCTCTCGGTTCTGCCGAGGTCAATCTCTCCGGTATCGGCGCCATGATGGCGGTTGCGGTGAGCTATGCGCTCGGCAATCTCTATGTCCGCAGCATTCCGCAGGTGCAGCCGATCCGGCTGGCGCTCGGCCAGCAGGCTTTTTCCGGCCTGCCGACCTTCGCCGCGGTGGCTTGGCTGGGCGGCTTTTCGGCCTTCGCTCGGGCGCTGGACGCCCTGCCGGTCCTGCTTCTGCTCGGCATCTTCGGAACGGCGCTGCCGATCGTGCTTTACATGAACATCCTGAAGAAGGCGGGGCCGACCGTCGGCTCCATGAACGGCTATTTCCTGCCGCCCTGGACGATCGTGCTCGGCTTCGTGATACTCGGCGAGCCGGTCAGCCTGCGCGAGGCGGTCGCCACCCTGATCGTCCTTTCCGGCGTTGCGATCGTCTCCCTGAAGGCGGAAACCCTGCGGGAGGTCTGGGGCCGGCTTGCGCCGATGTCCCGGTTCCGGAACTGCTGAGAGAGAGCAGGGCCCGATATTTCGCCCCCTCTGAGGGGGCGAAACAGTGTGTCGGGAAGGAGGATCAGCCACCCATCGCCCTGCCGCCGACCGAAATTCTTTCGGCCTCGTCGCGCAGGTTGAGCATGATGGTCGTGCCGTCGCGGATGCCGCGTTTCAGGGCATCCTTCCGCACCGGCTCGACCATGATCTCGCCCGCTTCGAAGAGTTTTTGCAGCCGGCTGCGCGAAAGGCCGAGTTCCGCCGCAAGCAGGCGATCGAGCCTGACGCCGGCGGGGAAGGGCAGCGCAAGCGCGATGCGAATTCTCCGCCAGTCTGCGCGGTCGCAAAGCGCCTGCCTGCGCACCTCGAACTCCTCGCTTTCCTCGATGCGGATTGCTTTGGTCCTCAGCGCGTCGGCGTCGAATTCGAGGCGCGCCACGAAATCCGGCGCGCTCATCTGCAGGGCGTCGAGGAGAGTGGGGTCGAGCGAGCGGACGCTTTGCCGCTCGAAGACCGGCCGGTTCCAGGTGGCGTCGCAGGTGGTGCATTTGTAGATGAGCCAGGCATCGAGCCGCTTGCCGTTGGCGTTGAGGCGGATGCGCCGGCTGGAGCGGAAGGGTTTGGGGCCGCCGCAACCGCTGCAGGCGAGAATTGGTCGGGGCGGATGTTTAGGGATTATGGTCCATTCGAGATGAAGGATAGTGGACATGCCGTCTTGATCTTCCGGTCGGGAAGTTCATGCGGGAAACGGCACTGGAGAGACCCGTGATCGGGTGCGGTGTGGCGAAGGTCCGGACTTGAGGGAAAAGCGAAGCGTCGGATGTTCAGGGCGGCTTTTTCAAGAGCAGCACTGGCAGATCAATGCCAAACCGGTCTCAAGCCGCCACCCCGATGAACAGTTTTTCGCATGCGGCAGCCTTGCCGGCCTGCCCGCATGGAAGGGTGAAACTGTCGAGACCGGGGATTACTTAGGCAAACTGGACCTCAAAAGCCGACGCTTGTAGGGCGCAATGGATAACAGGATATCAGCGAAAGGCAAGGTCTGCCGTTAGGCGCCCATCCGCCCTATATGAGGCGGGAAGCAATGAAACAGCGAGGACTTGCACCATGGAGATCAAGCGCGGCGGATCGCAGCCGTCGAAAAGGCAGCCTGCGGAATATTTCACCGGTACGGTCCGTCTCGATCCGCTGAACGAGGCCGCGGCGCCGGCCCGGGCCGTCTGCGCCTCGGTCACCTTCGAGCCCGGCGCCCGCACCAACTGGCATACCCATCCGCTCGGCCAGACGCTCATCGTCACGGCAGGTTTCGGCCTGGTGCAGGTCTGGGGCGAGCCGATCCGGGTGATCCGCTCCGGCGACGTCGTCTGGTTCCCGCCCGGAGAAAAGCACTGGCATGGTGCGGCGCCCACGACCGCCATGACCCATATCGCCATCCAGGAGGCGTTGGACGGCAGGACGGCCGACTGGCTGGAGCCGGTCGCCGACGCGGAATATGCGGGCGCGATCGCCGCGGATTGACGGACGCCGTCCATTAGCGCGCGCGGTAGATGACACTGTGCCTTTACCCCCCTCTGGTCTCCTGAGCGTTTGCCGAAGCGCGGCCATCTTCGCCGTCCGCGACGGGGGAAGCGCGTATGTGGGTTTTGCCCCTCACCCCGCCTCCGCTTCGCTCGGCGACCCTCTCCCCGCAAGCGGGGCGAGGGGGAACGGCAACGGCGCGGCATATCTCCTTCTCCCCGTTATAACGGGGAGAAGGTCCCGGCAGGGGGATGAGGGGCAAGGCTATATGCGGTTGCCCCGCCGTTCTGACGGAAGATGCTCGCCCTTCGGCAAACGCTCAGGAGGACGGAGGGGGTGAGCAGCCGGTGTGCGTTGCCGACCCTTTTGAAGGGCCGTGCGTTTCAGGCCGGTCGCAGTTCGCCTTCCCAGGCATTGTCGGGAACCGTCCGGGAGGCTTCCTCGATCGCACCGATCTGCGAGGAGATCTCCCTGCCGATATACTGGCTGAAGGGGCCGAGATGGGCGTAGAGTATCGCCATCTTGAACATGTGCGGAAGCGCTGCCGGATTGGAGAACAGCCCCCTGGCGATCATCAGGGCCATCTGCCCGGCAAATTTCGGGCGCTTCACCGTGGCAGCCACGGTGAAATACAGGAACCGCCGGGTGTCCACCCAGGTGCGGCCCCAATTGAAGCCCCCCTTGATGTGTTTCACGCGCAGCTTCCGGCCGACGCGCGAAACCCGGCCGAAAAATGCCTGTGGCGTATAGATGGCGGAAACGACCCGATGGTAATCCCGCAGGATATCGATCCGCGGACGTTTCGTTGCGAAATTGAGCCCGGACACGCATTGGTCGGCGCTCCCGTCGTCCATGTCGACCGCATGCCCGGAATGGAGCCGGCCTTCCTTCTCGAGCCGGGTGGTCAGCTGCGTGTTGGGCAGGGCATAAAGCAGGCCGACCATGCTCACGGGGATCGACGCGTCCTCGATCAGCGCGGTCATTCTTCCGCCGGAGCCCGGCGTTTCGTCGTCGAAGCCGAGGATGAAACCGGCGATCACGACAATGCCGGCGGCGTAGATCTTGTCGATGCTGGCGACGATGTCGCGCCGCGTGTTCTGCTTTTTCTGCGTTGCCCTGAGGACGTCCTCGTCGGGGCTTTCGATGCCGACGAACACCGTGAAGAAGCCCGCTTCCGCCAGGAGATCGAGCAGTGCCTTGTCGTCGGCGAGGTTGAGCGAGGCCTCGGTCGAGAATTCGAACGGATAGTGCCGCGCTCTCTGCCATTCGATGAGCGTGGGCAGGAATGCCTTCACGGCCTTCTTGTTGCCGATCAGGTTGTCGTCCACGAAGTCGACATGGCCGCGATAGCCGAGCGTATAGAGCGCATCGAGCTCGGCGAGGATCTGTGTGGCCGTCTTGGTGCGGGGAACGCGCCCGTAGAGTTCGATGATGTCGCAGAATTCGCAGGTGAACGGACAGCCGCGGGAAAACTGGACCCCGATGAAGGTATAGTTCGAAAACTTGAGGAGATCGAAGCGCGGAACCGGCGTCCGCGTGACGTCCGCCTTGAATTTCGGCGCCAGGAAGTCGCCCTTCTTTTCCCCCCCGCTCCAGGCGGCCACGAAGGCGTCGATGACGTCTTCCGCCTCCCCGAGGACACGGAAATCGGCGCTCGCATAAAGCTCCGGGCTCGAGGTTGCGTCCGGGCCGCCGATCGCGACCGGCTTGCCGGCCGCATGCGCCAGCTCGATGATGTGGAGGACGTCGACCTGCTGGGGCAGCATGCCGCCCGTCAGCACAAGGTCGGCCCAGTCGATGTCGCCGTCGGAGAGTTCCTCCACATTGCGGTCGATGAGCCTCAGTTCCCAATCCTGCGGCAGCATCGCCGCAATGGTGATCAGGCCGAGCGGCGGTGCCGGATAGCGCGCGCCGATAAGCGTGCAGGCTTCCCGGAAATTCCAGAAGGACGCGCCGGTGAACCTCGGATATACGAGCAAGACCCTCGCTTGTCGCCGCATTCTCTTGTCTCCCGGATGAGGAAAAGATGTGTAGGCACTTCGATCAGTCGCTGCTGAAGCCGCACTATATCGTTTCGAAGCCGGGGGGCAAGCGCGGACTTTTCCTCGAAGTGCGGCCGAGGGCGGGATGTAAGATCATGAAAGGAGCGACTTAAAAGTGTAGCGAAACCGGTTTATGGTCCTCCGGCTGCAACTGTCGGTGCCATGCCGTGATCACGCATGGCGGATCGGGGAGGGGACGATGGTGAACTATGGTGGGCTGCGTTTCGACTTCAAGGAGCCGGGAGCGGCCAAGCGCTGCGCCGAGCGACTGGTCGCGATGCGCAAGACGCTCGCGCCGTTCAGGGCGCGCAAGAAGGACAGCTCGCTGCTTCTGGCGACCTGGAACATCCGCGATTTCGATTCCAACGATTTCGGTTTCGGCCCGCGCCTGCCGGAGACCTTCTACTACATCGCCGAGATGATCTCCTGCTTCGATCTCGTGGCGGTTCAGGAGGTCAACCGCGATCTTTCCGCGCTGCAGAAGGTGATGCGCATCCTCGGCCGCGAATGGGACTATATCGCCACCGACGTGACGGAAGGCACGAGCGGCAACGGCGAGCGCATGGCTTTCGTCTACAACACCGAAAAGGTCTGGTTCCGCAAGATCGCCGGCGAGATCGTCCTGCCGGACGGCCAGCTCGTCGTCTCGCGCAAGAAGATGAAGGCGCCGAAGGACCAGCCGGATATCGAGCCGAAGATCGAGGAGATGAAGCAGCAGTTCGCCCGCACGCCCTTCCTCGTCGCCTTCCAGTCCGGCTGGTTCCGCTTCAGCCTCTGCACGGTGCACATCTATTTCGGCGACGATTCCGGCGAGAAACTGAAGCGCCGCGTCGCCGAGATCGAGCGGCTGGTGGATTTCTTCGCCAAGCGGCAGGACAAGGAGAGCAAGCTCACCGGCAAGGGCATGAAACCGCTCGACCGCGGCCGCGAGGCGGAGAACTATATCCTGCTCGGCGATTTCAACGTCGTCAGCCCCGAGCACGAGACCATGCAGGCGCTGGCGGCCAAAGGGTTCGAGGTGCCGGAGGAGATCGACGGCACACACATGCCGAACCGCGAGCACTTCTACGACCAGATCGCGGTGCGCGTGAAGGACGAGAATTTCAAGGTCCTGGGCGGCGGCATTGTCGATATGTATGCCGATGTCTTCCGCTCCATGCCGGAGGATATGGAACTGTACGAGAAATTCGTCCCGAAGAAGGATCCGGAGAAGAACGAGAAGTTCCGGGCCACGACGCCGCAGAAGCTCTACGAGAAATGGCGCACCTGGCAGATGTCGGATCATTCGCCGCTGTGGATCGAGATCCAGACGGATTTTGCCGAAAGCTACCTGAAGAACATCGTCGACGGCAAATGACGGTGGCCGCCGCCGGCGGCGGGCGCGGTCATCGAATGGCAACTTTTCCCCGCCAGGCTGTCAGGTGAATCAGCCGCCGAGAGGAAAGAGCATGTCCGACACCGTCCGCATCGAAAATCGATCCCTCGCCGTCGAGGTCTCCTCGCTGGGTGCGGAGATGCAGTCGCTCACCACGGCGGATGGCCGCTCATGGCTCTGGAACGGCGATGCCGCCTTCTGGAGCGGCCGCTCGCCGATCCTCTTTCCCATGGTCGGCAAGGCGCCGGAAAACCGGATCAGTGTCGAGGGCAAGTCCTACGAGATGGGGCAGCACGGCTTTGCTCGCAGAAGCGAATTCTCACTTGCCGCGTCGACCGGCACCAGGTGCCGCCACGAGCTTGTCGCCTCGGATGCGACGCGGGCCGTCTACCCGTTCGAATTCCTGCTGGCGGTGACCCATGCCGTCGATGGTCCGAAGCTGACAGTCTCGGCGGAAGTCGAAAATCGCGATACGCGGCCGATGCCTTTCGGCCTCGGTTTCCACCCGGCTTTCCTCTGGCCGCTGCCGGGCGGGGAGGGCTGCGCCCATGCCGTCACGCTCGACAACGGCGCCGAGCCCGCGCTCGTCAGGCTGGAAGGCGGGCTGGTGAAGCCAGAAAGGCTGCCGTCGCCCTTCAGGGCGGGCAGGCTCACCCTCGACCATGCGATGTTCGAGAAGGACGTGATGATCTTTCCGGAAGGGGCGGGCGACGGCCTCACCTATGCGGCTGAGGACGGACCGGCGCTGAAATTCGCCTTCGAGAACCTGCCCAACCTGGCGCTCTGGCAGAAGGCCGGCGCGCCCTATGTCTGCGTCGAGCCCTGGCACGGCACGGCCGCCGAACTCGGTGGCCCGGACGACCTGGCAAAACGTCCCTACGGCGTGATCTTGCTGCCCGGCGGCAAGGCGCGCTTTGCCTTTACGGTCGAACTTCCGGCCTGATGAAATCCTTGCCGCGACAGGCATCCGCCTGTTGCTCGCGGATGACACCCCGTTCGTTTTTCCAGGGCTGCATTGAGATCGCCGCGGTTGTCTGCGATGATTGGCGCTCATTTCCTCCGAGCTTTGGGAGACTGACATGAAAGCGATCCTGTCCAACCAGAAAGGAAACATCGCCCACAAGGACATTTCGCATCATGCACACGCTGTTCCCGCGCGCGAGGAAAAGCTCGCCGCGCCATAAGCCCTTTCTCCAGTATTTCCGCGACCCTTCCGGCGCCGCTGACCGCGAACTCCGCCGTTCGCGCCTGCGCAAGTTCCTGTCCTATTACCGCCCGCACCTGCCGCTGCTTCTGGCGGATCTCTTTTGCGCGATCCTCGTAGCAGGCACGGCAGTAGCCCTGCCGCTCTGCGCCAATCTCGTCACCAGCCGCCTTCTCGCCCTGTCCGAGGCGCCGGACGCTTACGGCGAGGTGCTGGCCGTCGGCGGCGTCATGCTGGCCATCCTGGCGATCCAGACCGTCGCCATCTTCTTCGTCGATTATCGTGGGCACATGATGGGCGCCCGCATCGAGGCGGATGTCCGGCAGGAGCTTTTCGATCATTGCCAGAAGCTCTCGTTCAGCTTCTACGACCGGCAGCGCACCGGCCAACTGATGAGCCGCATCACCAGCGATTCCCTGTGGCTTGGCGAGCTTTTCCACCACGGCCCCGAAGATCTCTTCATCGCCGTGCTCAAATATGGCGGCGCGATGCTGGTGCTGTTCTTCATCGATCCGCCGCTCGCCGGCCTCATCCTGCTGCTCACCCCGGTGGCTGTCGTTTACGCGCTCTATTTCAACCGCCGCATGAACCGCGCGCTCGACGCCAGCAAGCGTCAGATCGCCGCCGTCAACGAGCGTGTCGAGGATGCGCTGGCGGGCATTCGCGTCGTCCAGTCCTTTGCCAACGAGGCGCTGGAGCGGGAACGTTTCGCCGAGCAGAACCGGCGGTTCCTGCAAAGCCGTGCCGATGGCTATCGCAGCGAGGCGTGGTTTTCGGCCGGCACCGAAACCTTCGCGCAACTCGTCACCATAATGGTGATCGTGGTGGGCGGCCTGCGCATCCTCATGTCGGAACTGACCGTCGCCGACCTCCTTACCTTTCTGCTCTGCGTGGCCGTGCTGGTCGATCCGGTCAAGCGGCTCGCCAATTTCGTGCGCCTCTGGCAGGAGGGCTATACGGGCTTCGTCCGCTCCATGGAGATTCTCGACATCGCCCCGGACATCGCCGAGCGGCCGGAGGCCCGCCCCATGCCGGAACCGAGGGGCGAGATCCGGTTCTCGGACGTCACGTTCGGTTATGAGGCCGATGGCCCCAGGGTCCTGAACCGGCTTTCGCTGACGATTGCGCCGGGCGAGTTCGTGGCGCTTGTCGGGCCTTCCGGAGTGGGCAAGAGCACGCTGTGCGCGCTCATCCCGCGCTTCTATGATGTGGAGGCCGGGGCGATCCTGATCGACGGCACCGATATCCGCGACGTGACGCTGGCGTCGCTCAGGCGCCATGTCGGCGTGGTGCAGCAGGAGGTCTACCTCTTCGCGGGAACCGTGGCGGAAAATCTCCGCTATGGCCGGCCCGGCGCAACCGATGCCGAAGTCGAGGCCGCGGCGCGGGCCGCCAACGCGCACGACTTCATCATGGCTCTGCCCGACGGTTACGATACCGATATCGGCCAGCGCGGCGTCAAGCTCTCGGGCGGCCAGCGCCAGCGCCTCACCATCGCCCGCGCCTTTCTCAAGAACCCGGCGATCCTGATCTTCGACGAGGCGACCAGCGCGCTCGACAACGAGAGTGAACGGGCGGTCCAGCAGGCGCTGCTGACCCTCGCGGAAGGCCGCACCACGCTGGTCATCGCCCATCGCCTCTCCACCGTGCGCCATGCCGACCGCATCCTGGTCCTGACCGGCGACGGCATCGTCGAGGAGGGCAGCCATGACCGCCTCATGGCGAGGAACGGCGTCTACGCCGGCCTGCACCGCGTGCAGGCGAGCATCTGAACGCCGGCTCCACCTTATTGGTGAGAAGGAGCGTAGCAATGCAGCCTTAAGATGCTGTTTGCCGCAAGGAACGGGAGGCGTATCATGCGGCCTTGGTCTATCGGAGGACATCATGGCCAGGGCTTCGCAGCACGATGCCTGGCAGGCGGGCGACAACTACGACCGTTATATGGGTCGATGGAGCCGGCAGGTCGCTCCCCGCTTCCTCGACTGGCTGCATCCGGCCAGGGGGTTGGACTGGGTGGATGTCGGCTGCGGCACCGGAGCGCTTTCCGCGGCAATTGTCGCCGGCTACGATCCGAAAAGCCTGATTGGCCTCGATCCTTCGGAAGGGTTTCTGGAAAAGGCGCGCTTGAACGTTCCCGATCCCCGCGTCGAATTCCGGGTGGGCGACGCGCAGATGCTCGCGATGCCGTCGCAGGCCGCGGACATTGTCGTGTCCGGCCTGATGCTCAACTTCGTTCCGAGGAGGGAGGAGGCGCTGCGCGAAATGGCCCGCGTGGCACGCCCGGGCGGCAGGGTCGCGTTCTATGTCTGGGATTACCCGAGCGGCGGCGTGGAGTTCATGCGTGCCTTCTGGACGATTGCCGTCGACCTCGATCCCGCTGCGCAGGATCTGACCGAGAACCGCCGGTTTCCCTTCTGTACGCGCGACAATCTCGCCCATCTCGCAAGGCAATCGGGCCTGGCGGAGGTGGAAGACGAAGAGATCGAGATTGCGACGCGCTTTGAGAACTTCGACGATTTCTGGCGACCATTCACATTGGGAACGGGGCCTGCGCCCGCATATTGCGCCAACCTTCCCGCCGACAGACGGCGGAAGCTCAGGGAAAAACTGAAGGCAAACCTGCCCTATGCCGACGACGGCTCCATTCCGTTCAAGGCAAGGGCATGGGCCGTGCGCGGCCGGGCGGTGGAATGACAGCGCCGGTTCAGCCGGGCCCAGAATAGGGCGTGCCGTCCTTGTGCACGAACCGGCCGTCGGCATTGGCGCTCATCATGTCTATGTCGGAGCAGGTGGTGATGTCGGCGGGCTGGCGCGAGCCGATTTCGAGATAGACCGCCATCGCACCTGATCTGTTGATCATGTGATGGCCGTTGCCGGAGCCTTTCGGAAAGGCCGCGCAATCGCCGGCGCGCAATATCGTCTCGCCATCGTCCTCGATCAGCGTCAGTTCGCCTTCGAGCACATAGACGAATTCGTCCTCGTGCGAGTGCCAGTGGCGCTGGCTCGACCAGTTGCCGGGAGGCAGGCGCATGAGATTGATGCCGAAATCGGTGAGCCCGCCGGCATCGCCGAGACGCTGCCGCACGCGTCCGGCACAGGGGGCATCGAATGGCGGCGGATAGCCCGAGCTTTTATATTTGGGAACGGTGGCGATATCGATCTTGGGCATGACGGACGTCTTCCTGCGGTCGGTGCAGAATTACCTATCATAACCCTTGAGGAGAGGCCATGCTCGCCATGACTTCCCCGGGCCGCTGGCCGGGGAAGCATCCGCAGTTCTACGGTTTACTTCAGCGGCTCGAAGGTCATCGCGTGGCCGTTGATGCAGTAGCGCAGTCCCGTCGGCGGCGGACCGTCCGGAAAGACGTGGCCGAGATGCCCGCCGCAATTGGCGCAGCGCACTTCGGTGCGGACCATGCCGTGCGATATGTCGCGGTGCTCGGTCACCGCCCCGGGCTTCACCGGCTCGAAATAGCTCGGCCAGCCGCAACCCGAATCGAATTTCGTGTCGGAGATGAACAGTTCCTCGCCACAGCCGGCACAGCGATAGAGGCCTTTTTCCTTCGCGTTCCAGAAAGGACCGGTAAAGGCCCGTTCGGTGCCGGCCTGCCTCAGGATGCGGTACTGTTCGGGCGAAAGCTGTTCGCGCCATTCCACATCGCTCTTTTGGATTTTCGGAGTGGTCACATCGGACATCGCTTAAGATTCCTTTCGTTTTTCCTTTAGATAGGCATCCGAGGCGTTGACGGAAAGTCGCGTTTCTGTGTGTTCCGTCCGGTTATGCTTGAGATGGGGGATTCTTTACCCTAGAAAGCCATTTCCTCCCGGCGGTTGGTCGGTTCTCGCGGTTTCAAAAGGAGATGGCATGGCTGCCAATGTGCCGGCATTGACATTCGTTGTCCTGTTCCTCCCCTTTATGGGCGCCGTTTTCGCTCCTGTTCTCACCCGCCGGTTCGGTGACAAGGCGGCCTGGCTGCTGGCTCTGGCGCCGTTTCTCGCCTTTCTGCACTTCTGCGGCTTCCTGTCTGAAGTCGCCGCAGGCGAAGTCGTGACGGGCGGTTACGCCTGGGCGCCGAGCTTCAACCTATCCTTTTCCTGGTTCCTTGATGGCCTGTCGCTCACCTTTGCTCTGCTGATCACCGGCATTGGAACCCTGATCGTGATCTATTCCGGCGGCTATATGAAGGGCCATCCGGATCAGGGCCGTTTCCTGTCCTTCATCCTCCTGTTCATGGGGGCGATGCTCGGCCTCGTCGTGTCCGACAGTTTCCTGATGCTCTTCGTCTATTGGGAACTGACCTCCATCACCTCCTTCCTGCTGATCGGCTTCGATCACGGGCGGGAGAAGGCGCGCCGCGCCGCGCTGCAGGCACTGGTGGTCACCGGCGGGGGAGGGCTCTGCCTGCTCGCCGGCCTTGTCTTCCTCTGGAACATCACCGGCGTGACCCAGCTTTCGCTGCTCGTCCACACGGAAGACGGCCTGCGCGAAAGCCCGTTCTATCTCGCGACGCTTCTTCTGGTCCTCGGCGGCGCCTTCACCAAATCCGCGCAGTTTCCCTTTCATTTCTGGCTACCGAACGCCATGGAGGCGCCGACGCCGGTCTCGGCCTATCTTCATTCGGCCACCATGGTGAAGGCCGGCGTCTATCTTCTGATGCGGCTCAATCCGGTCATGGGCGCGACGCCCGCCTGGGAAATCCTGCTGCCCTTCTTCGGCGGCATCACGCTGATTGCCGGCACCTTCCTCGCCCTCCGTCAGGTGGATATGAAATTGATGCTGGCCTATACGACCATGGCCTCGCTCGGCCTGCTCGTCATGCTGACGGGGTTCGGGGCGCCGCATGCGGTTGAGGCGGCGGTGCTTTATCTCGTCGCGCATTCGTTGTTCAAGGGCGGCTTCTTCATGGTGGTGGGGACCGTGGACCACGAAGCGGGAGACCGCAACGTCACTCAGCTTCGCGGGCTCAGATCCGCCATGCCGATCACCTTCGCGGCGGCAATGCTCTGTGCCCTTTCGATGGGCGGCCTGCCGCTCTTCTTCGGCTTTCTCGCCAAGGAGGAAATCTATGCCGCCCTTGCGGCCGGCAATCCGCGTGCCGTCTTCTTTACCGGTCTTGCGGTGATCGGCAATGCCTTGATGTTTGCGGTGGCCTTCGCCATCGCCATCAGGCCCTTTTTCGGGCCGCCCAGCGCGAATCCGAAATCGGCTCACGAGGGGCCTGTCGCCCTCTGGCTGGGGCCGGCCGTCCTGGCCGTGCTGGGGCTGTTCGGAGCGCTGTTTTCCGGTCTTGCGCATCGCTATGTTTCCTCGCCCATGGCAAGCGCGGTCTCCGGCGAGAAGGTGATGATCGATATCACCACCGTGCCGCATATCGGGATGCCGCTCGTTCTCTCGGTCATCACCATAGGACTCGGTGCGTTTGTCTTCTGGCGGCTGGACGATGCCCGCGCACTGATGGTCCGTGTGCTGGAAAATCTAGGCCCCGGACCGGATCTCGGTTTCGATCATTTCGTCTCCGGGCTTGTCCGGCTTTCGGTCGCCATCACCCGCTTCGTGCAGCCCGGAAGGCTGGAGGTCTATATCACCGCCACCTTCATCCTGCTGGCGCTGACGCTGCTGGTTCCCCTCGTCGTCTTCGACGAATTGCCGGGCATGCCGGCCTGGCCGGAAAACATCCTCGTGCAGGAAGGGGCCTTCCTTCTGATCGCGCTGATCGGCATTGTCGCGGTGCTGAGGGCGAAGGACCGGCTGACGGCGATCGTCTCGCTCGGCATCCAGGGCTTTGCCGTCGCGGTGATCTTCCTGCTGTTCGGCGCGCCGGACCTTTCCTTCACGCAGTTCATGGTGGAGACGTTGTCGGTCGTCATCCTGGCGCTGGTCATGACGCGGCTTCGGCTTTCGCCTGCCGATCATCGGCCGCGCAGGCAATTGCTCTTCGATGCATGCGTCGCGGTCGCCTGCGGGCTCGGCTTCGGGCTCCTGCTTTTGAAGTCTGTCGAGGCGCCCTTCGATAATCTGCTGACCGATTTCTTCAATGCCTATTCCAAGGTGATCGCCCATGGCGCCAACGTCGTGAACGTCATCATCGTCGATTTCCGCGGCACGGATACGCTGGGTGAAATCGCCGTGGTGATGGTGACCGGCCTTGCGGTCCTGGCGCTGATCCGGGTGCGGGCGGCGAAGGTCACGGTTTCGCAAGAGGAGGAAGGGCGATGAGATACGTCAATTACCCCCCTCTGTCCTGCCGGACATCTCCCCCACAAGGGGGGAGATTGGCTGGGCGCTCCGGCTTCCCTCCATCGTCAACGTTCGTTGGGGGCGAGACGCCGCAGCGAGTCGATCTCCCCCCTTGTGGGGGAGATGTCCGGCAGGACAGAGGGGGGTATATCCCGCAAGAGCTGGGGAGGGCGCGCCGATGAACACGCTCATCCTGCGCACGGTCGCCCCCGTACTCACCGCCCTGATGCTTTTGTTTTCGATCTTCGTGCTGTTGCGCGGCCATAACGAGCCCGGCGGCGGCTTCATCGGCGGGCTGATCGCCGCCTCGGCGCTGGCGATCTACGGCATCGCCTTCGGGGTCGGCGCGGTGCGCCGCGCCATCCGCTTCCATCCGATGGCGATTGCGGGCGCCGGGCTTTTCCTCTCCACTCTCTCCGGCCTCATCTCGATTTTCTTCGGCGTGCCCTTCATGACGGGCCTCTGGATCTATCCGGTGTTCTTCGACGTCGAAGTGCCGCTGGCGACCGTCATGTCCTTCGATCTCGGCGTCTATCTGGTCGTGCTGGGCGCCATCACCTCGATCGCGCTTGCGCTCGAACAGGAACCGGGGCCGGAAACAGGCGGGGAGGAAGGCTGATGGAAGCGCTTTTTGCCATCCTGATCGGGCTGTTCTTCGCCGCCGCAGTCTATCTTCTGTTGTCGAAGCATACGGTGCGCATGCTGCTCGGTATCGTCCTGCTCGGCAATGCGGTGAACCTGCTTCTTTTCACCACCGGCCGGCTGACGCGCGAAGTCCCGCCGATCATCCCGACGGGCATGGACCAACTCCCGGCCGGCACTGCAAACCCGCTGCCGCAGGCGCTCATCCTGACGGCGATCGTGATCTCATTCTCCTTCTTCGCCTTCCTCCTGGTGCTGACTTATCGCGCCTACCAGGAACTCGGCACCGACAATACGGACGAGATGCGCCTCGCCGAACCGCGGGACGAAGAACGCCCGCCGATGGGGTATTGAGTGATGCAGTTTGCGACAAATACCCTCCTCTGGCCTGCCTCTCCGGCCACCCCCCTCTGGCCTGCCGACCATCTCCCCCTCAAGGGGGGAGATCGGATAGCGGTGAACTCCCGCGCTGAACACAGGTTCGAGACTGCCGTGGCTAAATCCGAAACGGTTGATGGTTCGGGAAGCTGGCGCGTCTTGCCGATCTCCCCCCTTGAGGGGGAGATGCCCGGCAGGGCAGAGGGGGGTATTTCGACCCTCCGAATCGTTAAGCATGCGGGGCAACAGCCGCTGGCGGAGGTGCGCATCTGATGGCAACTCCCTCCACCGTTCCCGTCGACCTTTCCGCAGCACTTGTCCTTGCACCCGTGCCGCTTGCCGATTGGCTGGTGGTCCTGCCCGTGGCATCGATGATCGCGTTCGGCGCGCTCCTGATGATGGTCCGCAAATCCGTTCGCCTGCAGGGCACGATCGCGATCGCCGGCCTCGCGCTGCTCGTCCTTCTGGATGCGGGGCTGCTCTGGCGCGTCCTGGTTCACGGTCCCGTCACCATGGTGATGGGCCGCTGGCTGCCGCCGTTCGGCATTGCCTTCACCGCTGATCTCTTCGGTGCCGTCATGGCGCTCGTATCGGCCGTCGTGGCGCTCGCCGCCGGCATCTTCGCGCTCACCGACATCGATGCGAGCGGCCGCCGCTACGGCTTCTTTCCCTTCCTGATGCTGCTGATGGCCGGCGTGACGGGCGCGTTTCTGACCGGCGACATCTTCAACCTCTACGTCTGGTTCGAGGTGCTGCTGATCGCCTCCTTCGGCCTGCTGATCCTGGGGTCCGAACCCGAGCAGATCGACGGCGCGCTGAAATATGCCATCCTCAACCTGATCGGCACGACGCTGTTCCTGATCGCGGTCGGATATCTCTATGCGATCTTCGGCACGCTTAACATGGCCGATATCGCCAGGAAGGCGGGGACCTTGCGCGAGACGGCGCCGCTGACGACGCTGACGGCGCTGTTCATCTTCGCCTTCGCGATGAAGGCGGCCGCCTTTCCGGTGAATTTCTGGCTGCCGGCCTCCTATCACACGCCGCGCATCGTCGTGTCGGCCCTGTTCGGCGGCCTGCTCACCAAGATCGGCATCTATGCGCTGATCCGCGTCACCGTCATGCTGCTTCCCGTCGAACGGGAGGAACTGAGCCTGATGATCGCGGTTTCCGCAGCGCTGACCATGCTGATCGGGGCGCTCGGCGCGCTTGCCCAGAACGATATCCGCAAGCTTGTCGGTTATCTGGTGATCGCGGGCATCGGCAACATGATGGCAGGTGTCGCGATCGGCACGCCGGCGGCTGTCAGCGGCGCGATCCTCTATGCCCTGAATTCCGTGGCGACGATGACCGCGCTTTATCTCGTGGCGGGCGAAGCCGCCCGGCTTGCCGGTGCCTGGTCGCTTTCGGGGCTCGGCGGGCTTTATCGCCGGGCGCCATGGTTTTCGGCCGCTTCGTTTGCCTTCTTCCTGGCCGCCGCCGGCCTGCCGCCGCTTGCCGGCATGTGGCCCAAGGTGGTGCTGCTCAAGGCCTCGCTCGACATCGGCGCGTGGTGGCTGGCGGCGTCGATCCTCGTCTCCGCCTTTGTCATCACCCTGGCGCTCGGCCGCGTCTTCCTGCTCGCCTATTGGCGGCCGCTTTCCGGACCGGCGGCCGAAATGCCCGGCGAGGGTGCGCCCCCCGGCGACTGGCGCATTGTCCTGCCGCTCGGCGCCCTGACCTTCCTCGTCGTCCTGTTCGGCCTGCTGCCGGAACCGCTGCTGGATCTTACCCAGAAGGCGGCGACGAATCTCGCCGATCCGGCGGCCTATATATTGTCCGTCTTTCCCCAATCCGCGATAGAGCGGGGTGCCCTGCCGTGATCATCTTCATCCTGTCGCTTGTCCTCGCCATCATCTGGGCCGCCATTACCGGCAGCGCGACGCTGCACAACCTGATCTTCGGTTTTGCGCTTTCGACGCTGTCGCTCTGGGTCGTGCGTGACCAGATGAGTGCCCGCGGCTATTGGCGGCGGCTCGGGCGCATCCTGTCGCTTCTTCTGCTGTTCTTCAAGGAACTGGCGCTTTCGGCCTGGAAGGTGGCGGTCCTGGTCGTCAGTCCGCGCATGGACCTGAAGCCCGGCATATTCGCCTTCCCGCTGACGGTCGACCGGGATTTCGAGATCACGCTGCTTGCCAATCTCATCACGCTCACCCCGGGCACGTTGTCGGTCGATGTCTCCGAAGATCGCAAGACGCTCTTCGTGCATGCGATCGACTGTTCCGATACCGATGCGACGGTGAGGGATATCGCCGGCGGTTTCGAGAGGAAGATCATGGAGGCGTTCCGGTGACGGCGGCAGAAGCGGTCCTTTCCTGGGTATTGTGGGCGGCGCTCCTGATACTCGGCCTCTCCTTCCTCCTGACCGTCTGGCGGGTGATCAAGGGGCCGACGCTTCCCGACCGGGTTCTGGCGCTCGACATGCTGGTCGGCATCGTCATCGGCTTCATCGCGCTGATTGCCATCCGCACCGGCTTCACGCTCTATATCGATATCGCGATCTCGCTCGGCCTTGTCGGGTTCCTGGCGACCGTTGCATTTGCCCGCTTCATCCTGTCGCGCGTCCGGCGGGAGGAAACACCGGAAGGGCCGCATATGAGGCTGATCGCGGCTCCATCCGCGCGCAGGCGAAAGCCGGCGGGCAAGCGCAAGGACGGTGCCGGGCCGGCCGTGCGGAGAAAGGCAGGAAAATGATCGGTTCGCTCGTTGCCATACTCACCGCTCTCATCGTCCTCGTCGGGGCCGGCTTCGTCCTGGTTGCGGCGATTGGCATCAACCGCCTGCCGGACCTCTATACCCGCATGCATGCCGCCTCCAAGGCCGGTACGGTCGGCTCCGGTCTGATGCTTCTGGCGGTCGGTCTGCATGCCGGCGATCTTGCGACATTTGCACGTGCGATCGCGGGCTTCTTCTTCTTCGTCCTGACGGCCCCGGTTTCGGCGCATTTGCTCGCCATGGCAGCGCACAAAGTAGGCTACAAGCTCTCCGAGTTGTCTGTGCGAGACGAAATGAATGATTATCGAGAATGAATATAGTCTGTCAGAAACGAGTTATAAGCCTGTCATAATTGAGAAAAACTCGTTTATCCGTCAGTAGAACTGATTTATGGCTTCTATAGCCGGCACAAAGGTTGATCTTTGGTAAAAACGCACTTGGACATTTGGCAAAGCAGTGCTACTTCATGAATAGTAGAGTGCAGATGTTGTTCTAGATTAGGCGTCACCTCGTTAATTCGATTGAGTCGACAGGTTTTTCAAAATGAAAAACGGGTGAAGGTCGATGACGAGGCTGATTTCAGTCGAAAGCAATATCCGGCGAAAATCGCTTTTCTTCCGCATGAAGCTTAGGGGTAGGCTTCGGTCCAAGGACGATGCGGGGGTTTTGGGGTTTCTTCGGGAGACTCTGCGAACGGTCGGGTGCCGCGGAGGTCGCGGGCCTGCCGGTCACTTACAACAGGAGACAGGAAATGACAGACATCGCATTGGGCAAAGGCCAGGACCTGCTGGTTGAACTGACAGCAGATATCGTGGCTGCCTATGTGAGTAACCACGTGGTCCCCGTCAGCGATCTTTCGAACCTGATCGCCGACGTGCATTCGGCACTGAGCAACACCTCCTCGCCGGCTCCGGTTGCGACAGCCGTCGAAAAGCCGAAGCCGCCCGTTCCGATCAAGAAGTCCATCGAAGACGACTATCTGATCTGCCTCGAGGATGGTCAGAAGTTCAAGTCGCTGAAGCGGCACCTCATGACCCATTACAACATGACTCCGGAAGAATACCGCGAGAAGTGGGGTCTGCCGGCCGATTATCCGATGGTAGCCCCGGCTTACGCGGAAGCGCGCTCCAGGCTCGCCAAGGAAATGGGTCTTGGGCAGCGCCGCAAGCGCAGCAAGGCCGCCTGAGCCGGGACATACGCTGGCTGGCCAATTGGGAAAAAGCCAATCCCTCCGGTGGAGACCGATCGTAACGCGACCGGGGATGGGATTTTGTACCCGAAAATGCGAATGCGATGAAGACCGGGCTTCCACGCCCGGTTTTTCCTTGCGGGAGGCAGGACGGGGATGGTTAGAGGAAAAAAATCCCATTTTCTTTCTGGCTCTTGTCAAAAATATCAATAATTTCAGCGAGAAGTTGTAGGCGGACGGTTTCTTGCATCCCCGCTTTTGCTCTAAGGTGTATGAATTAATTCCTATTCATGAGGGAATTTGTCATGCCTTTGGAGAAACATTTCGAGCTTTTCGTCCCGCCGCCCGGCCGCTTGATCGCTGCCTGTGCCGCTAGCCGTCCGCCTGGGCTTCCCGCCAGCCTGCCGCTCAGGAATGTGTGCCGGATCGTCCGGCAGATGGTCGGCGAACTTGTGCCGCTTTTCGGTGACCGGGTGATGTTGCGCCGGGACCGGCGGCGGCTTTCATGCCATGTGCGGCAGATCGCCATGTATGTCTGCCACGTGGCGCTGCGGATCTCGATGAGCGATATCGGAGAGGCCTTCGGCCGCGATCGCACGACCGTCGGCCATGCCTGCCATGTGGTCGAGGATCGCCGCGACGATCCCGCCTTCGACGATTTCGTCTCGGCGGTGGAGCGGATCGTCACGGTCGTCTTCGGCATGTCGGAGGTACCGGCCCATGAATGAGAGGAAGCCCGATCCATCGTTTGGAAAGCAGCTCCTCAGATTGATCCGCCAGCTCGCCCGCGGTGAATGCGCGGTCGAGACGGCGGAAGGCGGCGAGATGCGGGTAACCGGTGGCGGGGAACGGCTTTATCCGCAAGCCGTGATTGCCAAGGCCCGGTCGCTCGGGCTGGCGCAGCTTTCAGGCGGCCGGCTTACGGCAACTGCCGAGGCATCGGCCTTCCTGCGCCGGGCCCTGGTCACGGGCGGAGAGGCGTTCATCGAGCAGCATGGCGAGATGGTTGCCGCCACCACCGAGGTGGAAGGTGCCCGCCAGCCGGTCCGGCGCAATCTTCTGGAATCGCCGCTCGGCGCGGTGGCGCGGATGAAGGATCGAGAGGGCAAGCCCTTCCTGCCGGCAGACGCGATCGAGGCGGGCGAACGGCTGCTTGCCGATTTCACCCGCGGGCAGTTGCAGCCGCGCGTCACCGCCTCCTGGGAGCCGCGTCTTGCAAGCCGGGCGAAAGGGCATGCGGGCGGTCAGGCGGAGATCGCCGACAGCGCCATGGCCGCAAGGCTGAGATTCTCCAGGGCAATGGATGCCATGGGACCGGAACTTTCCGGCGTCGCGGTGGACGTCTGCTGCTTTTCCAAGGGGCTGGAGACGGTGGAGCGCGAACGCCAGTGGCCGGCGCGCTCGGCAAAGCTGATGCTGCGCGCCGCACTTCTGGCGCTCGCCCGTCATTACGCGCCGCCGCCCGCAAGCCGCCGCAGCCACCATTGGGGCACGGAGGATTACCGGCCCGTTCTATGATTCATGGTTTGAATGCCCCTCACCCTGACCCTCTCCCCGTAAACGGGGCGAGGGGACTTGCCTCAAGCACTGTTGGAGAGGGGGACAAAGGGTACGGCATGTCTCCTTCGCCCCGCTTGCGGGGGGTGCCCGGCAGGGCGGATGAGGGGCATTTCGGGAGCGTGGACTTTTACGCCGCTGCCTTCATCCTTGCCTCTTCCCTGATCCGCTTGACCATGGAGCGCAATCCGTTGGCGCGCTGCGAGGAGAGGTGTTCGACGAGCCCGATGCGGTCGAAGATTTCGATCGCGTCGGTCGCGACGATCTCGGAGGCTCGCTTTCCCGAGTAGACGGCGAGGACGATGGCGACGAGGCCACGCACGATATGGGCGTCCGAATCGCCTTTGAATGTCATCACCGGATCGGAGCTGTCGTCTTCGATATGGCTGACCAGCCAGACCTGGCTCGCGCAGCCCTGCACCTTGTACTCGGACGTCTTCTTGTCGTCGGGAAGATCAGGCAGTTCCTTGCCGAGCTCGATCACATAACGATAGCGGTCTTCCCACTCGTCGAGGAAGGCGAAATCGTCGATGATCTGGTCGATACTGGCCATGAGCGCTCCGGTTTATCTGCGTTTCATATAGGCATTGCAATGCGGGATAAAAGAAAAAAATGCGCCGTGAGGCGTTCATTCCTCACGGCGTCAGCAAAATGCTGAATAGCAGGGCAGGCAGGTCCGGCGCCGGGAACCGAGGCAATCAGGCCCGGCGCAAGCTTTGAAATTCGTAAGGACGATCCCGTTCAGTGAACCGGGCGTTTCTGCGGTACCGGCACCGAGCCGGTCACGATAGTGCCGGTGGAGATCGTGTCGGCAGGGGCGGCAGCGGTCTCAGTGGCCCCGGACGGGAAGGGCGTCGGGTCCGGATCGGCGAGCACGGCGGTTTCCGGTTCCTTCACGCCGGACTGCCCATTTCCAAATTGCTTGTCGAGCAGTTCGAAGGCGACGCGGGCGCCTTCCTTGGCCCTGACCCCGAGTGCCGAGAAGGTTTCGGCGCCCTTTTCGCAGACATCCGGCTTTTCCAGGCAGATGGCGCTCACATACTGATAGGCTTCGGTCGCGGCGTGAAAAGCGTCGCCGACCTCAATCGCCGAGACACCCTCGGTCACGGTCACAGGCCGGCTGCTGAAGTAGGAGAGCACCACCAGCACGGCTGCGAACCAGAATGTTCCCTTGATGAGAAACCACATCGTCCTGTCCACCTGTTTTCCCTGCCGGCTTCCGGAGTGATTCCTGGATGGTGCAGGGCCGCCGGGTCTGTGCCGGTCTTGAACATGGTTGTACCGCCCGGAAGCAAATATGGCTTTGACGCAACCGCTCGGTTTTTCGGCAAATTTATCTAAAATTCGATCTATCGGTTCCGCTGCATGACACTTCTGGCGAGCTTGTCTCGAATTTTAGCGGATGATGTTAAGCATAATTGCGGCAGACGCCCGAAAAGCTCTGGGCTTTGCGCCCACTCGATTGCCACAAAAGTTAACGTCGCAGGAAAAATCAAACCAAATCCGTCGCTTACGTCGTGTTAACCACAAGCGGAGAAGGCTTGGCGAAGATGTGCCAAAGTCGGATTTCGGGCTTCGGATGGGCGTTCGGCACCCTATCTTTTATCCTTTCCTTAAGCCGCGGGGGCCTATTGTCCCCCGTGAAAAAACGAGTCTCTTCAGGGTATGGCGTGCGCGTATTGAGTAACATTGCCGACAGGATGGTTCTTCTGGTCGATGAGACCGTGAACCGCTGGCTCACTCGCCTTAGCGAAGGCGAAGTGGCTCGCGCTGAGGAGATTGCGCTCTTCCGCCGCCTGGTCTTTGCCTGCCTCGCAACGCTGGTTGTCGTGCCGTCCGCGCTCACGCTCGTCTTCACCCCCGCGCTGGCGCTGCCGGTCGGCGCCGCACTGGTCATCTCTTTCTTCCTGCTGGCCGTCGCGGCCCTCTTTGCGCTGCCGCGCCATGCGGTCGTCTCCGCCGTCGTCCCGCAGCCGGAGGAGATTGCTTTCGAGGCCTGCCCGGGCCTGTCGCTCATCCTCGACCCGCAGGGTCAGGTCATGAAGACGGGTGGACGCGACCGTGACGCCTTTCCCGTCGGCCTCAGCGAGGCTTCGGGCCTGCCGCTTGCCGAATGCGTGCATGTGTCGGACCGGATCGGCCTCGTCCAGGCGCTCGATGTGCTGCGCCAGGGGGCGGCAAGCGCGGTTGTCGACATCCGGATCGAACGGCCTCTCTCGGCCGCCGGCCGCCAGTTCCTGCCCGTCCGGCTCGACATGACCGCAATTCGCGACGGCGAGGGGCAGTTCGTGCATGCCTTCGCGCAGGCGCGGGACATGTCGGAAGAGGAAGACCTGCGCGCTGAGGCGGTCGCCCGTGTCGCCGAGGCGCGCTCCGCCCATGAGGCGAAGTCACGCTTCCTCGCTGCCGTCAGCCATGAACTGCGCACGCCGCTCAATGCGATCCTCGGTTTTTCGGACGTGCTCGCCGGCGAATATTTCGGCAGGCTCGAGAACGACCGCCAGCGCGAATATGTCGGGCTGATCCGCCAGTCGGGCGCGCATCTGCTCTCTGTCGTCAACACCATGCTCGACATGTCGAAGATCGAGGCCGGCCGCTACGAACTGATCGCCGAACCCTTCGCGCTCGCCGAGGCCATGGAGGCCTGCCGCGCCATGCTCGACCTGTCCGCGCGTGAAAAGGGCGTCACGCTGGCAAGCCGCGCCTCCCGGGGCCTTGGCGAAGTCATCGCCGACCGCCGCGCGGTGCAGCAGATCCTCATCAATCTCGCAAGCAATGCCATCAAGTTCACCGAGGCCGGCGGCGCCGTTTCGATCGACGCGGTGCTCGCCGGTGACGACGTGGTGATTTCCGTGAGCGACACCGGCATCGGCATTGCGGCCGAGAAGCTGGAGTTCATCGGCCAGCCTTTCATGCAGGTTGAAAATGCCTATACTCGAAGCTACGAAGGAACCGGTCTCGGCCTTTCGCTGGTCAAGGGTCTGGTGGCGCTGCATGGCGGCCGTTTTTCGATCGCCAGCCGTGCGGGCGAAGGGACCGTGGTGACGGTCTCGCTGCCGGCCGACGGGTCGGGGATCGGAAGCAAACGGGACCAAACCCGGGAGGAGAAAGTCGAATTCCCGCCGCGGCTCAGCAAAGCCCGGCTAACGCCGCAGAAAACGTTCATGATGGACGAACAGGATTTTATCGATGGCCGCGCGGAAGCGAAAATCGCCTGACAGGAGAAAGCCTGTCCGGCAGCCGGGCCTTCTGTCGAGCCTCCTCTCGGCAGCGGGACGCGCCGCTGCGCGCCATCCCAGGCCCGTCATCGGCGCTGCGGCCTTCATCGTCGTCTTCTCGTTCGTCGCTGCCAATGCGCTCTGGTACCAGCCGGGGGGCCATCCCGCACCATTCCTTGCCACCCGCGACGCCAGCGACCCGAATGCCATCGCCGGCTATCGGCCCGTGCGCCGCGCAGCGCCCGAGGAAGTGACGACCTTCCGCATCGAGCGCGCCGATCCGGATGCGCCCCCATCGTCGCTCGCCACAACGGCACCTGCGACCGAATCGGTAGCCGGGCCGGTCTCCGCTCCCGTATCCGATCCGCTGCCGGTCGCCGTTCCCGCACCGCGCCCGGAAACAATCCAGAGAGAGGCCCGGGAGGCCGCGCCGCAACCCGTCCCGCAAAGGCCGGCTCCGGTTGAAACCGCGAAGGCAGCCCCGGCAAAGCCTGCCCAGCCGGCCTCCTCGTCGAAGGCGATCCCCGTAAGCCGTCCGCCGGAAAAGGTTGCTGCTGCGCGCAACGAGGACCCCGTGGCGGCGGCGATCCGCTCGGCCGAGCGCCGCCCGGTGATGAGGCCGCCTGCCGAGATTCCCAGCACCGGATCGACTCCCCGGACGAATGCCAGGCCCCGGGCAACACCTGTCGCCCAAAAGCCGGCGGCATCTTCATCCTCGGCGGATCTCGTCCTGCAGATCCAGCGCGGTCTGTCGAACATCGCCTATGCGGATGTCGCGGTGGACGGCGTTGCCGGCGAGCAGACCAAGGCCGCCATCCGCCGTTTCCAGAAGCACTACCGCCTGCCGGAAACCGGCGAGCCCAACGAGATGGTGCTGAAGAAGCTCAAGTCGATCGGCGCGCTTTGACGCTTTAGGTGGCGGCGATGATTGCCGGATATCGGCAAATCCCGGGGAATGGAGCTTTGCCGGCCCGTCAGGCGATGAAGATGGATGCCTTGCGCGAAATGATATAGGCTATCGTCATGAACAGAGCCGACGCCATCAAGAAACTCCAGCAACACGCCGATACCGTGAAAGGCATGGGCGCCACGGCTCTTTACCTTTTCGGATCGACGGCCCGCAATGAAGCACGGGCATTGAGCGACATCGACCTGTTCATCGACTATGACCCGGCCAAGCGGTTCTCGCTCCTCGACCTCGTCGGGATCAAGCAGTTTCTAGAGGAAGAGCTTTCCGTTGAGGTTGACGTTACGACCCGCAGCAGCCTGCATCCGATGCTGCGGACCGATATAGAACAATCCGCCGTCCGTATTTTCTGATGGTCAAGCGCAAGGTCGAGCCGGTTCTAGCTGAAATTCTGGAAGCGATCGAAGGCAGTGAAACCCATACCGCCGGAAAGTCCCTGGCCGAGTTTGAACACGATTGGTTGCTGCGCCACGGCACGCAACGAGCGCTGGAAATCATATCGGAAGCCTCCCGTCACATACCTGATGAGCTGTTAAACCTTGCTCCCGATATTCCCTGGAAGAAGATTCGCGGTATCGGCAATATCCTGCGCCACGAGTATCACAAGATTGCAGACGACGTGATCTGGGTCGTTGTGAGTGAAAACATCTCGCCGCTTAAAGCGGCCGTCAAAGCCATCCAGAAATCGATTGGCGACAAGAAGCAACCGTAATGGAAGCCTTTGGGACAGGTCGCCTCGCGATCTCGACATGCCTCGGGGTGGCCATCTGGACATAAGGCCGCTCGTTCAGCCATTTGCCCTTCGCGGCGAACCGCCGTAAGACGGGCCATGCGCCTGAAGTCCGATATCTTTGTTTCCGCCCTGATACGCCGCGTCTTCGCACTCGGCGGTTTCGCCGCCGTCGAGAAGAAGGGGGCGGAGGAGGCGGGGGCGATCTTTATCCGCCAGCGGTTCCGCGACGGACTGGAGACGCTTTACGCGCCGGCGCCGCAGAACTTCTTCGGCGAGGAGGATGCGGGGCGCAAGTTCGAGACGAGGGCGGAAAGGGCAGAACCCGATGCCGTCCGCGAGATGCTGTCGCGCGAACTCCGCTTCGATCCGGATCTCTGGCTGCTGGAATTGGAGACCGACGATGTTGCCGGTCTTTTCGAGGTCATCAAGCCCGCCGGTTGAAGACAGCGCTTTATCGAACCCGGCGCAGGCCGTGCACCGGCCTGCGGGCGCTCGCCGTGGTGCGGATCACCTGCGGCAGGGCCTCGTGTCCTTCGCCATCACGCGCGTCGGAAGCGACCGGCCGCTGCGGTTCGGCGTAGGTGTAGCGGTCGGCGCGGCGCCAGGCTTCGACACGCCTGCCGCATTCGTCCTCGTCGAGCGCGTCCCAGAGCGCCTGTGCCCGGGGCATGCCGTTCTGCGGGGCCGAGAGATGGTCGTAGAGCCGCTCCAGGATGAAGACTGCATCGTCGGTCTCCATGGCCACGCCCTTTAGTGTGGTGGCGAGCTGCTGGCCGGAGATATCGAGCATGATGCGCTCCGCGAGCCATCGGCTGGCGGAAAGCGTGTCGGCGAGCACGCTGGCGAACAGGCCGGCCTCACGGTTGCGGGCGAAGCGCACGAGCAGCGCTTCCTGGATCGGCGAAAGGGTGCGAAGCCCGAGCCGGTCCGCGGCCGGCCGGTTGACATGTCCGGCGAGCGCCTTGATGTGCCGGCGCAAATGCTCCTCGCGCGCCAGCCGCTCGGCATCGTCCGTCGCGCCCGGCATCGGTCGCACGGCCCGCACCTCCTCGGTACCTCCGCCATTGGCGCTCAGGCGCTTCGCGTGATCGTAGCGCAGACCGACGAGCGCATCGATGACGGTCGGCGACAGTGCTTCGCGGCTGACGATCGCGCGGGCATGCGCTTCTCCTTGCGTGCGGGCAATGGTGATCAGCGCGTCGTCGGTAAGGCAGGCGGACGAGATGAGGAAGGGAGCCGCGATCGTGATCGGCTGACAGGCGATGAAAAAGGCGACGGCCGGCGGCACGGTCCTGCATTGTGAAAGCGCTGCGACCGCCTCGCGACGGGCCTCTTCGGAGGAAGCGGTAAAGAGCGGGGCGAAGAGTTCGGCGAACTGTCGAAGTTCCGACCGCGACGGATGCGGCAGACTTTCGAAGCTCGTCACGGTGGCCATCAGCACCACATCCTTCTTACGCATGGCCGGGGGCCTCTCAAGGTCGCGAAACTCGTTCGTCACGGGCAAACTCACGTCAACGCAATACAAATCCGGAGGTGCCGCGAAGCATCCAGGCCACGCCTCACGGCCCTCCTGACGCTTTCATCGTACCTTGCTTAAGTCCTCAAATCGGAACTCTCCCTGTGGCGCCGAGCCGCTTTCACGCAGCTGTGAAAACATCCATCGGAAAGGGAGCGCCCCGGTTTAACCAGATGCTAACTCTCTGAGGGTTAACGGTCAGTGAAAACGGATCGTTTTGATACGTCTGTGATTTTTTGGAGTTCCTGTTGGTTCGTCATCGCCATGCGCAGCGAGTCAGATCGATGTGTGAACCAATCGGCCGATCGTGCGTTTCCATTGCCGACGCCAGACATGCACCGATAGCAAATGCTATTTTAGCATTAACTCACTATTAACGCTGCTCTGGCTGAATTTGCGAAGTAACCGGCGTGTATTGCCGGGATTTCAGGTTCCGGATGGCCTCGCGTTGCAGGGCTCGACCCTGGAGGCCATCCGTCAGGCGACCGGCTCAGGCGGAACCGGCTGCCAGTACGGGAATATCGTTGCGCCTTGTTTGAAAAGGTGCTGCAAGGAGAAAGGTGCGGTATGCCCGCGGGTTAATCCTCGGGAAGCACCAGCCCTCAAGGAGGGCAGGGTGAGATCGGTCCGTCTTCATCCGTCTCGAATTCCTGAAAACGGAGACGAGCATGGCAGAGATCGTAGTGCTGAACAGATGGCGGAGCGAGAATACCCGCCGACCACAGATCAGGATCGGCGAGGAAGATGATGCCGGCCGGCTCTTGCTGTTCACCGGGGTGCGTTATGAGCGCTTCGATGACCGGGGAGACCGCAAGGCCGAAAACCACGCCGTTCATGCCGAATAGATCGAGTTCCCGGTTTATTTGACGACAAACCTTCCGGCATACGCGGCGTCATCCTCGGCCTTGTGCCGAGGATCTGCTCACCTAACCAATCTGTTAATTAGATTTAAAATCGTAGCCGTGGTTAGATGCTCGGGACAGGCCCGAGCATGACGAAGGGGATGTTGCCGCTCTTTGCCAGCAGCTCAAGTCCTTACCTTTCACTCAATACCGTCAGAACCGGCTTCTGGAACGCCACTCGAAGGGCGCGCAGGTTGCCTGGGTCAGAAATTGCGAGGCGATATCCGCAAAGCTTGCCTGCGGCGCGAGGCTTCTGAGAATGACATAACCTTCCGCTTGCTGGGTTTCCACCAGGATCGACTGCGAGACCGCCTGCGGCAGCGATTTGCGCAGCGTGGTGATCTGCACCGGCGTGGCGATCACCACGTCCAGCATGCCGCCGGCCGATGTTCGGTCGTTGATGCTGAAGACCTCGTTGGACGACTGGTCGTAGACGGCAAGCGACCAGAAGGGCACGCCGCCATTTTGAGCCGTCAGCCGCACGGGGCCGCTCCCGACATCGAAAGCGCACACGGCAGCTTCCACGAATGGATCGTCCTTGGAAAGCCCCGCCCGGTCCGGTCGTTCGCCGAGGCGGTGAAAGCGGTGGATATCGCCTTCCGCCAGAATGCGGGTATAGGCGTCCCGCTCGCTGAATTCCGGCAGCAGTAGCACGATGACGAGATGCAGGAGTGCTGCGCCGATGAGGCCGGTCACGACGGCGAAAAGGATCTGCAGCGCAAATCGCGACCGGGGTCTAAGCATTGCCACACCCGATCTTTTCCAGCCGCGGCATGGTCAGGTCGATGAGGCCGGAACTGCCGGCCGTCGGCGTATCGAAGAGCGTCAGCGTCAGCCGGAACGAGCCGGCGGCCGGCACGGCGAGCCAGTTTCCGGGCCTGGCGGTCGAGGAAATGGCGATATCGAAGCTGCCGTCCTCGTCGCGCAGCACGATGCGGGAATTGAGCGCCCTCGGCAGGTCGGAACGGGCGGACGGCGGGGCGGCGCCGGGAGCGCTGGCAAACAGTGTCCAGAAACGCGCCGGCGGCGTATGGCCGGTCAGACGGTAAGAGCAGTTCCCGGAAAGCCGGGCGCCCGTCTCGTCTGTGGCGGCGGTGAAGACGAGGCCTTCGGCGCTGGCATAGATGAGCTTGCCGGCATTCGCCCGGTGTGATTTCGCGTAGGGGTCCGCCTTGGCGGTCTGCACCTCCGGAAAGGCTTCCCAGGGCCCGAGCTTGATGGCGCCGAAGCCTACGGTCGCGTCAAGCGCCATGAGAGTGGACCAGATCCCGCCGCCGAAGGCGATGGCAAGTGCGATCGCGATGAGGAAGGGAACACGGAACACGGGTTTGCTTTGGCCCTCGGAATAGCTGCATCAGAGGGTTAGCATTGATTCTGGCGGGAAGGAATGGGCGGGGGAGGCAGTTTAGTGAGCGCAATTGCCATGATTGCCTCTCTTGAGACTCCCTCACCAACAAAATCTAGCACTTAGGCTTTGGCTCAAGATGCTGATTTTGTAACCTCTCCCACAAGGGGAGAGGTAGAACGTCGTGCTCGCGGCATCGGTATCTCTCCCTTGTGGGAGAGAAAGTAATTTTGACATCTTAGCAAAGGCTAAGTGTCAGAAATTGCAAGTGAGGGGATCGGTGCTATCATTCCGACAACTGGGGGAGGATATGCGCCATGAACCGCCGCCGATCAATCGACGCCGCGCTCGCGATATGCGGATGGATTCGACGAGAGCGGAGAACATGCTCTGGCAGGCGATCCGTGATCGGAAACTGGAGGGCTTCAAATTTCGCCGGCAAGTGCCGCTTCGAAGCTATATCCTCGATTTCGTCTGCTTCGAAGCACGGCTGATCATCGAAGTCGATGGAGCCCAGCATGCCGAGAGCAAATCGGATGAAGTCCGTGACGCCTTCTTCCAATCTCAGGGCTTTCGTGTCCTGCGCTTCTGGAGCGATGACGTAGTGAAGAATCTCGATGGCACAGTTCTGACGATTCTGGCGGAGTTGAATACTGGAGAATACGAGTTGTTTGCGGACCCCCTCACCAACAAAATCTAGCACTTAGCTTCGCTAAGATGCTGATTTTGTAACCTCTCCCACCAAGGGAGAGGTAAGCCCGCGGCAGCGCGGCATCTCTATCTCTCCCTTGGTGGGAGAGAAAGCGATTTCAACATCTTAGCTGAAAGCTAAGTGTTAGAAATCGCAAGTGAGGGGATATTCCTCTCCAGAAACGCCGCCTGAAACTACCGCCGCAGGTCTCCGCTGACCGGCGTTATGACCGGCGCGCCCTTTGCCGGTTCCGTTTCACCGACCGCGCCCCCGGCATCGGCCACCTTGGTGCCCGCCGGTGCGAGCGGGCCGGCCTTCTTCAGGTTTTCGCCGATCTGCCTGAGGATGCGGGTGGATTCGGCCGAGAGCGAGCGTGGCCGCACGAGCACAAGGCCGGGCTCGCCATCTTTCTTTGCCACTTCCGTACCCTTGTGGCCGCCGGTCGGCAGCGGGTTTTCGATGCCGGGAATGGCCCTGAGCTCGATGCCCTGATGGGCATAGTCCATCAGCGTCTTGAAGGTCATGGCCGGCAGCGAGCCGCCCGTCATGTTGTGCATCGGCGTGAAATCGTCGTTTCCGTACCAGACGGCGGTCGTGTAATTGCCGGTGAAGCCGATGAACCAGGCATCGCGGTAGCTCTGCGAGGTGCCGGTCTTGCCGCCGGTCACGATGCCGCCGTCAAGGGCCGCCCGGCGGGCCGTGCCGATCACCGGGATCTGCGTCAGGATGCGGTTCATGGACGAGGTCGCCTGTTCCGAAAGCACGCGGCTGGCCGGCGGTTCGTCGCGGTTGAAATCGTATAGCACGTCGCCGTCATAGCCGAGCACCTGCCCGATGCCGTGGCGGCGTGATTGCATGCCCCCTGCCGGCATCACGGCATAGGCCGTCGCCTGGTCGAGCACGGTGACTTCCGACGTGCCGAGCGGGATGGTCTTGTCGGTTCTGAGCGGGGTCTCGATGCCCATCTTCTTGGCGGTCGCAACGATCGCTTCCGTGCCGAGATAATCCTTGGCGAGCCGGACCGGCACGGTGTTGTACGACTGGGCCATGGCGGTGAGCAGCGTCACCTTGCCCTTGTAGGACCGGCCGTAGTTCTGGGGCGACCAGCCGCGCCAGGTGATCGGCGCATCCGAGATGACCGATTCCGGCGTGAAGCCGTTCTCCATGGCGGTGGAATAGGTATAGAGCTTGAAGGAGGAGCCCGGCTGGCGAAGTGCCCGGGTGGCGCGGTTGAACTGGCTCTCGCCATAGTCGCGTCCGCCGACCATGGCGCGCACGGCCCCGCCGTTCTCGATCATCACCAGAGCGCCCTGCTTCGCCTTATAGCTCTCGCCATATTCGCGCAGGCTGGTTTCCATGGCGGATTCCGCCGCCTGCTGCAGGCCGGTGTCGATCGTCGTGCGCACGATAACGGAATGCTCGCGGAACTTGCCATCCTTCGCGAGCCGCTGCACCTCGTCGAAGGCCCAGTCGAGGAAATAATCGGGCGCCTTGACGTCCGCCCGGTCGACCACAGTGGCCGGGTTGCGCCGCGCGGCGATTACCTGGCCCTCGCTCATCAGCCCGCTCTGAACGAGATTGGAGAGCACCTCGTTGGCGCGACCGCGGGCGGCCGGCAGATTGACATGCGGCGCATATTTCGCCGGTGCCTTGAAGAGGCCGGCGAGCATGGCGGATTCGGCGAGGTTCACTTCCGTGATGTTCTTGCCGAAATAGAATTGCGCCGCCGCTGCCGCTCCGAACGTGCCGCCGCCCATATAGGCCCGGTCGAGATAGAGCGACAGGATTTCCTTCTTGGACAGGTTCGCCTCCAGCCAGAGCGCCAGGAAGGCTTCCTTGATCTTGCGCTCGATGGAGCGCTCGTTGGTGAGGAAGAGGTTCTTTGCGAGCTGCTGGGTGATGGTCGAACCGCCCTGCACGACGCCGCCGGCCTTGGCGTTTTCGCTGAGCGCGCGGGTGAGCCCGATGAAATCGATGCCGAAATGGTCGAAGAAGCGGCGGTCCTCGGTTGCGAGCACGGCCTTGATGAGATGGTCGGGCAGCTCGTCGATCGGGACGGAATCCTCATGGATGATGCCGCGGTGGCCGATGGTATTGCCGTAGCGGTCGAGGAAGGTGACGGCGAAATCGCCGCGATTTCGCCAATCTTCCTTGGTTTCCTCGAATGCGGGTTGCGCCAGCGCCAGCAGAACGACAAAACCGGCGGTGCCGAGCGTCATCGCCTCGCCGGCAAGCTCGAAGCCGATGCGTTTGAAGCCGCGGACGCGGAATTTGCGGGAGAAGATGGTGATCTCTTCCCAGATTTCACCGAGCGTGAAACCGAGATTCCAGACGGTGGAATCGATCCAGGAATCGATGCGCAGCAGGAAGTGGCGCTTTCTGCGCGGCCTGTCGTCGGGTGACTTTGGCTCGTCCTGCAGTTCGTCCTGCACCGTGGATTCCCCCGCCCGTTTTCAATGAGATGTGCTTGACGCCGCCCCATGAAGGGATCAAAGGCATGAGCTCTCACCGTTATTCAGCAATAGCTGACAAATGGTTTAAGCGCGATAGCCAAATCGCAACAAGTAAAGGGCAGGAGGGGCGATTTGTTCCATGCTGCCGCGAAAGTGATATGACGGAAGAACCTTTCTGGAAGACGAAGCGGCTCGACGAGCTGAGCGGGGAGGAATGGGAAAGCCTCTGCGACGGCTGCGGGCTCTGTTGTCTCAACAAGCTCGAGGACTGGGACACGGGGGACGTGGTCTTCACCTCGGTGGCATGCCGGCTGCTCGACGGGACGAGCTGTCGCTGCAAGGACTACGACAACCGGCAGGCGACGGTGCCGGATTGCATCCGGCTGACGCCCGAGACGGTCGATGATATCGCCTGGCTGCCGCCCACCTGCGGCTACCGGCTGGTGCGTGACGGCGAGGACCTCTACTGGTGGCACCCGCTCGTCTCCGGCGATCCGGAGACCGTGCATCTCGCCGGCATATCCGCCCGCGGCCGAACGGTCAGCGAGGCCGATGTCGATGTCGACGACTTCGAGGACTATCTGGTCGACTGGCCGCTGACGGTGGGTGGAAACGGCTGAGAACCACGTCGTCGAGAATTATCTGCCGGCCGGGTAGGTAAAATTCGAAATATATTCAAAAGGCGAGTTCTTACTTACGTAATTTTGCGAATGTACCTTCCCGCCCGCGGAGGTTAAACCTGATCCCCGTCAGTTCAACCATTCGATGGCAGTTTGATGAAGGCAGAAGGTACATTGGCAGATCGCCTCTATGAGGCAGCCCTCGTCCCTGAGCTTTGGACGGAGGCCTGTGAACATCTGGCCTCGGTGGTTGCGGCGGACAGTTCCTCCATTTTCACCGTGGACAGCCAGGGCAGCCATCGCTTCGTCACGACGCCCAATGTCGCGGAAATCTATGCCGAGTTCGCCAGGAGCGAACACCGGTTGAACAATACCAGGGCGGCCAGGGCACTGGAGCGCTCTCCCTTCTCCTTCGGCCGTGATATCGACATCCTGACGAAGGAGGAATACGCGCAAGATCTCATCCGTCCCACCTTTCTCGAACCTCACGGCGTGAAATGGGAAGCCGGCTGCGTATTCCAGGAGCCGACCGGGCATACGATCGCCATCATCCTCATGCGCGGCCATGGACGCGAGCATTTTGCCGATGAGGAGCTTGCCCGGCTCAATCTTCTGAAGCCGGATATCGCCCGGGCCGCCTATCTTTCGTCGCGCCTTTCCTTCAACGCGGCACGTTCGATGACCGAGACGCTTTCCATGCTCGGCCTGCCGGCAACGGTGATTGGCGATGAAGGCCGGGCGATCGCCATGAATCCCGAGATGGAGGCGCTCGCTCCCCGCATCCGCACCGGCGCCGCCGACCGGCTGATCCTGGAGGGGGCCGGCGCCAATGCGCTGCTGGACGATGCGATAAAGCGCTACAGGGCTCAAGCCGTGCCGACGGTGCAGTCGCTGCCGATGATGGCGCGCGACGGGGCGCCGGCGCTGATCCTGCATCTCCTGCCGATCCGCCGCGCGGCGCGTGACATCTTCTCCCGTTCCATGGCGGTTCTGGCGGTGACCGAGGTGGGAAAGGTCGGCTCACCGGATATGCGGGTTCTCTGCGGTCTCTTCGACCTGACGCCGGCCGAAGCCCGCGTGGCGCGCGGCATTGCGATGGCCCAGACGCCCGAAACGGTGGCCGCGTCGCTCGGCGTTTCGCTCGAAACCGTCCGCTCGCACCTGAAGCGGATCATGAGCAAGACCGGCACCACGAGGCAGGCGGAACTGGTGCTCCTGCTCGCGGGATTGAGCGCGCCGGTCTTCGGCATCGGAGAGCGTGGCGACCAGGACGAATAACGTCTCTCTCTCTCTAGCAACGGTCCCCCAGGGCATCCGTCCGCGTCTGGCGGCCGGCCACGGAAACGGTGACGAATTCCTGCTCTGACGAGGCCAAAAAATCCGCATCATCACCCCTTGACCTTCCCATGATGGGAAGCTCCACATAGGGCGGGAATGAGAGAAACCGCTCCCAGGGATCCAGTGATGAACCAGACCGTAAACCCGAACCGTTTTCGCGAACCCTTCACCATCCCGGTCGAGGGCATGACCTGCGCGTCATGCGTGCGCCGGGTGGAAAATGCGGCCGCCAAGGTGCCGGGTATCGACAAGAGCGCGGTCAACTTCGCGACGAAGAAGCTGACGGTGGAATCGGCGGACGGCTTTTTGCCCGAAGAGCTTGAAAAAGCGATCAAAAAGGTCGGGTACGAAATCCCGCCGGGCGCCATGGATCATGCGCTCCGCGAGGCCGGAATGCTGCCGGCTGCAATACCCGCGGGGCATGCAGGGCATGGTCATCATCATGACCATGCGGGCCCTGACCCTTCGGGTCGGGACCAGGCGGATCATGCCGCCCATGCCGGCGGACACGACCATGCGCACATGCACCAGGGTGAGGAGGGGAAGCTCAAACGCGACCTTGCGATCGCCTTCGTACTGACGCTGCCGCTTTTCGTGCTGGAGATGGGCAGCCATTTCTATGATCCGTTCCATCACTGGCTGATGGGCGTCATCGACACCCAGAATCTCTACTACCTCTATTTCCTGGCCGCGACGGCGGTGATCTTCTGGCCGGGCTTCCGCTTCCTCAGGCTCGGGCTTCCGGCGCTCCTGCGCGGCGCGCCGGAGATGAACTCGCTGGTCGCCGTCGGCGTGCTCGCGGCCTATGGCTATTCGCTGGTGACGACCTTTGCGCCGGACCTGCTGCCCGAAAGCGCCCGCTTCGTCTATTACGAGGCGGCAACGGCGATCGTGACGCTCATCCTGTTTGGCCGGCTCTTGGAGGCTCGCGCCGCCGGTCGCACCGGCGAGGCGATCAAGAAGCTTGCCGGTCTGCAGGCCAAGACCGCCCGCGTCGAGCGCGATGGAAAGACGGTCGATATCGCGGCCGGCGAGGTGGTGGCGGGCGATATCGTCGTCATCCGCCCCGGCGAGCGCATTCCGGTCGACGGCACGGTGATCGACGGCACTTCCAATGTCGATGAATCGATGATTTCCGGCGAGCCGCTGCCGGTGGAAAAGGCGGCCGGCGCGACCGTGGTCGGCGGTACCATCAACAAGACGGGTTCCTTCCGCTTCCGCGCCGACAAGGTCGGCCGCGACACGATGCTGGCCCAGATCATCCGCATGGTGGAGCAGGCGCAAGGGGCGAAACTGCCGATCCAGACCCTGGTCGACAAGATCACCGCCTGGTTCGTGCCCGTGGTGATCGCGTTCGCGATCCTCACCTTCGCCGTCTGGGCCTTCTACGGCCCGAGCCCGGCGCTGACCCACGCGCTCATCAATGCGGTTGCCGTGCTGATCATCGCCTGCCCCTGCGCCATGGGGCTTGCGGTGCCGACCTCGATCGTCGTCGGCGGCGGCCGGGCGGCTGAATTCGGCGTGCTCTTCCGCAAGGGTGAGGCACTGCAGGAACTGCGCAACGTAAGCCTCGTCGTGCTCGACAAGACCGGCACGGTGACCAAGGGCCGGCCGGAACTGACCGATCTCGTCACGACCGAAGGCCTTGCCGGGGACGAGGTTCTGAAACTGGTGGCAAGTGTCGAGGCGCAGTCCGAACACCCGATCGCGGAAGCCATTGTCAAGGCGGCGGAAGCAAAGGGCATTGCCGTGCCGAAGGCCGAAAAATTCGAATCCGTCACCGGCTACGGCATTCAGGCGGTGGTCGACGGCCGGAAGGTCGCCGTGGGCGCCGACCGCTTCATGGAGAAGCTCGGGCTTTCGGTGGAAGAATTTGCCGAAGCGGCCAGCCGCCTTGCAGACGAGGGCAAGACGCCGCTCTATGCCGCGGTGGACGGCAAGCTTGCCGCGGTGATCGGCGTTGCCGATCCCCTGAAGCCCGCAAGCCGGGCTGCGATCAGGGCGCTGCGGGAAATGGGTGTCGAAGTGGCCATGGTGACCGGCGACAACCGCCGGACGGCGGAAGCCATCGCCCGCCAGGTCGGGATCACCAGGGTCGTGGCCGAGGTCCTGCCGGAAGGCAAGGTCGCTGCGGTCCACGAGATGCGCGCCCAGCGAAGCCAAAGCGGCCGGAAGATCGCCTTCGTCGGTGACGGCATCAACGACGCGCCGGCATTGGCGGAAGCCGATATCGGCATCGCGATCGGCACCGGCACGGATGTGGCGATCGAAAGCGCCGACGTCGTGCTGGTCGGCGGCGAGCTTTCCGGCGCCGTCTCGGCGATCGCCATGAGCCGCGCGACCATGGTGAACATCAAGCAGAACCTGTTCTGGGCGTTCGGCTACAATGTGGCGCTGATCCCGGTCGCGGCCGGCGTGCTTTATCCCACCTTCGGGCTCACGCTGTCGCCGATGATTGCGGCCGGCGCCATGGCGCTGTCGAGCGTCTTCGTGCTCGGCAATGCGCTGAGACTGAAAGCGGTAAAGATAGGAGAGACGAGATGAATATCGGACAGGCTTCCGACGCCTCCGGCGTGACGGCCAAGATGATCCGCTATTACGAGGAGATCGGGCTGATCCGCCCCATGGGCCGCACCGGCAACAATTATCGGGTCTATGGCGAGGACGAGGTGCACATCCTGCGCTTCATCAAGCGGGCGCGCTCGCTCGGCTTTTCGCTGGAAGAGACCGAGACGCTCCTGAAACTCTGGCAGGACAAGAGCCGCGAAAGCGCGGCGGTCAAGGAAGTCGCCACGGCTCATATCGCCGATCTCGAACGACGCATCGCCGAAATGCAGGGCATGGTGAAAACGCTGAAGCACCTGGCCCATTGCTGCGGCGGCGACCACCGTCCCAACTGCCCGATCCTCGACGACCTTGCCGGCGACGTGCCTGCATCCTCGGGGTCGAAAAAGACGAAACAGCCCGCTTGACCTTCCCGTTGTGGGAAGGTGCAGAAGGCGTTTATCTCAACAAGGAGAATCTTGAAAATGATTGCGACTTTCATCGTACCGGACATGACCTGCGGCCATTGCGAAAAGACCGTGCGCGGCGCGCTGGGCGAAGCCCTGCCGGATGCTGCGGTGACGATCGATCTCTCGGTCCATAGAGTCACAGTCGAGGGCGATGCGGCAAGGGCCGAGGAAGCGATCCGCGAAGCGGGCTATACGCCTCAACCCGTGGCGGCGTGACCGGCCGGTCTTCACCGTCCTTGTGCGAGGGCGGTGATCTGCCATGGCAGCAGCGACATCGATCGCCGGAGATGAACCACCGAAGACGAATAAGGCCCGCATCGGTCGCCTTGAACTTGCAGGCGCCGTAATAGAAGTCGCGCAGATGCGACTCGAAGTCCACGTGGAGCCATTCGCAGCGTAAAGCTCTTGCGTGCTTCACTGCCTCTTCGACGAGTGCAGTGGCATAGCCGCGGCGCCTCAGATCCGTTGTGATCATCGTGTCGAGCAAAAATGCATGGACGCCACCGTCCCATGCGACGTTGACGAAGCCGACAAGCCGCTTCGACATGCGCATGCAAATCCAGCCAAGACTGAAGGTATTGAGCCGGCTCCACCAATCGTCGTCGGTCAAAGGGTGCTGGAAACACTCGGAATGAAGTTCATTGAGTTCCGTGTTGGCGAATGTTCCGCGCCACTCGAACCGTATGCCGCTATGCTTAGTCGATCTGGTAATCCTTGCTGCCATATCCTCTTATGCCGGGCTTGCCGCAATCGGGTCAACCTAGCGGCGAGCTGTGCCGGCTTCAGAAGCATCGGCTGGAAAGTGTGAAGCGGTTTTCGCAGGACCCGATGGTCAGACAGAAATTGGAGGAGACGGAGCCGTTCCGTCTGGAGCCGGCACCTATCTGGATCCGCATGCGACAGGAGGCGAAAAGCCCTCGTAACCCACATCCGGGCAATCGCATTTCGGGTCGTATTTCGAGGGTGGTTGGGTTCTTTTGCAGGTGGGATCGGTTCTATGGGCGTATCCGGGCACGCTGGTATAGCGGCTCGTCTGGGTACATCCGGCAAGAGCGATGCAAATGGCGGTCAATGCGATAATGCTCTTCATGCTCCAGCTCCTCAACTCGGTTTCTTTGGAACCGGTATTCATCTTGCTTGAAAACGGACGGACCACATTGTCCGATATCAAAGCCGTCCGTTGACACATCCGGCATCACGACGAGCGTCAAAGAAGATCGATATGGGTCGGCCCGTGATATCGGGTTCGCAGGCCGACCTTTCGCACCTGCTGCAGGAAATTGTTGGTTTCGATCAGGCTGAGGACGAACGTTTGTGTCTCGCCATCGTAACGATCCGCGTGATTGGCTGAAACCCAATAATACCCGCGTTGGGTCATGACGCTCACTTCAAAGCCCCGGTCATCCGTCTTCCTGATGGCGAAGTCGGTACATACGATCAGGTTCTCATCCGCGGAGGAGGCGTCGAGCGCGCCGCTGTCCTGCTTTGATCCTTGGTCATTCATGGTCTGTTACCCGTTTTTACTCGGAAGAAGAAACGGTATCGACTTTTTCCATAGGGTCTTTGCTGGAAAGCAAACACAACGAAGATCCTGGCGATCGCTCCAGTATCGGGATGAACAACTCCGGCTTTGCTGGATCGTCAGGCGCACAAATCTCTGCAAGCGGCGACCGGCGCATCTCGCCTGGCAGTCAGGATGACTTTCCGGATAGCGCAGAACGGCCCGCAGGCCACGTGGACAGCGCTTGCTCGGCGACAGCCTCAAGCGCTTCACGACTGAAACCGGCTTTGGCCTGCACCGCCATGCCGTGAAGCACGGCCATGAGAAATGCGGCAAGGGCATCGGGTCTGGCCGTCTCCGGCAGGTCGCCTTCGGCCTTTGCCTGTTCGAAGCGTTCGCGAAGCTGCGCCTCGGCGACCACGCGAGCCTCTATCAACACCTGCCGGACAGGCTCCGCGTCATCCGATCCTGCCAGGACACCGTTGATGACCAGACATCCCGTATGGTCGGGATAACGGGTGTTGAGGTCGATTGCATTGTAGAGAATGTGCGCTGCGACCTCTCGCGCCGTCGGAAGCGCCAGCGCCGCCGGGATGTAGTGCAGGTATCGCTCGTAATAGCGCACCAGGGCTTTGCGGAAGAGGGCTTCCTTGTTGCCGAATGCCGAATAGAGGGCAGGTCTCTCGACACCGGCGGCTGCGGTCAGGTCGGCGTAGGATGCCCCCTCATAGCCCTTGCGCCAGAAGACGCACAAAACGGCGTCGAGCGCTTTGTCCACGTCAAATTCGCGATGGCGTCCCATCAGTTCAAACCGGCCTGTTTAATAATGATCATTATTAAACCCCTTGACCGCGACCGTCAAATTTCATACCGATCATTATAGTAACGTACGTTACTAAAAGTGACGCCATCGCTCATCACAACCGGGCGGCGCCCTGACCAAATCTAGAAAGGGTATTCATGTCGAACATACTGAAGGGAAAGGTCGCTCTCGTAACCGGCGGCTCCCGCGGCCTTGGCGCTGCGACCGCGGAAGCGCTGGCCGACCACGGAGCAGACGTTGCGATCAGCTACGCGGCCTCGGCAGACAAGGCGGAAGCTGTCGTGGAGAAGCTCAGAGGAAAGGGTGTTCGCGCGATTGCGGTAAAGAGCGACCAGGCTGACCTTGCCTCCGCCAGGCCTTTGATCGACAGGGTGCTTGCCGAGTTCGGCAGGCTGGATATCCTTGTGAACAATGCCGGCATTGCGATCCAGGGCCAGACTGTCGACGATCCGGAACTTGACGGCGAGAAATACAATCACCAGTGGCAGGTCAATGTTATGGGTACGATCGCCAACACGCGCGCGGCGGCGTCGAAATTGACCGATGGCGGCCGGATCATCTTCATCGGCTCTCGCCTTGGCTCAGTCGTGCCTTTCTCGGGTGTCGCCGACTATGCCGGAACAAAGTGGGCGCTCGCTGGCTACGCCAAGGGCATTGCGCGCGATCTTGGCCCCCGCAATATCACCGTCAACGTTGTTCAGCCGGGCATCATGCCCACGGACATGGCCGCTGATGTGGCCGGTGAGCTTCCGAACCGTGACGCCATCCTTGATATGCATCCGATCCGTCGCATTGCAACCCTCGAAGAGGTGGCCGAAACCGTCTGCTTCCTCGCCGGACCACATGCGGGCTACATTACCGGCGAGACCGTGAACATAGCCGGTGGTATTGGAGTCTAGGCATCTTGGAAGAGAACTCCGAAACATAACCCGGCAGAACACCCGTGTGATCCTGAGCTTCAAATGAAGTTCGGGATCACATCTTCGGCCGTCGGAGCGGGGATTTATGCTTTGATGCTGGATCGGCAACCGGGGCGGTTTCGTGATCTGCCGGGGTGAGACCGCAGGGTGCCGCCATTCTAACCAAACGTCCACATCTGCGGGACAGAGGAAGGCAATCCCTCAGTCCTGGTCGCCGTCAGATTGCGTCGCCGATTTGATGGCGTCGAGCACGCGTTCTTCTTCCTCGATCAGCTTCTCGAGCATGCGCCTCCGGCCTTCATCCACTTCCGCTTCCAACATCGAGCGAAAGCGTTCGATGTTTTTCTTCGCGATGAATTCCTGCACGATGTCGCCCCGCCACGGCAGATATGAACTACCTGAGCTTGTAGAGTAGTCGCCTTTCAAAATTTTGACAAACGTCAATTCATGCGAAGGGCTGCGGCATGATGAGGCGGACCTTCGCTTCCGGGACGATCTGCGTTCGCGGTCCCGATGCCCGCGCCCCTTTCCGCTTCGGCAAACTCAGCCGACCGGATAAACCGCCGGAAGTTTCCTTCAGGCGGCTTTCTCGTGATGACAATCAGACAGAGGGCTGGTTCTCCAGGGCCTCAGAACTTCACGCCGATGCCGACATTGATGATGTGCTGGTTGAAATCGGTGTCGAAGCCACCGAGATCCCCGTCGCCATAGTCGTTGTAGCGATATTCCACCCGGCCGAAGAAATTGTCCGTGAAGGCATAGTCCAGACCGGCGCCGACCGTCCAGCCATGCAGGGTGTCGTCGTCATCCACGCCCGGCCCTTCGACGCTGATATTGGTCATCGTCCAGCCGCCGGCCGCATAAAGCAATGCGCGGTCGAAAGCATAACCGACGCGGCCGCGCAATCCACCGGAGAAGCCGGTGTCCATGTCGAAATCGCCCGCATAGCTGTTCTCGTTCCAGTCGTAGTTCAGGTCGCCTTCGACACCGGCCACGAAACCGTTGGAGAACTGCCAGTTGTAACCGACGAAGCCGCCGAAGCGCCCGCCGTCGAAATTGTCGTTACTGCCGCCGCCGGCTGCCGTCGCGTCACCTTCACCCCAGGCATAGCCGCCATGGAGACCAAGATAAGGGCCGGACCACGTGAAGGATGGCGTCTCCACCACTTCCGGCGCGGCGGGGATCTGTTCGACCGCATCTGCTGCGAAAACAACGGAAGAAGCGGTCATGGCGGCCGATGCTGCGAAAATGAAAAGAGCCTTCATGGATATTCCCTCCGATTGAAGATGATTATGATGTATGGCGGATAACTTGAAAAGCTGTAGCTAAAATACAACAGGATGCGAAAACCGAAGAGCCCCCATAAGAGGCTGAAACAGAAGGAGTTTTATTTTCATCCTGTCCCTTGACCTCAACTGCGCTTGAGGTTGTAGCGTCCCGGCGACCGTGACAAAGGGAAGGGTAAGGGCGTGTTGCAGGACGTGAATGTGGGTTGGTCGAGGCTTTTGAAGGGCCGCGACGGGGCGATGCTCGGGCTGATTTCGGCGGGCGTCGGCCTGCACGCCTTCAACCAGTTCGCGATCGTGGCGGCCCTGCCGCCGGCGGCCGCGGAGATCGGCGGCACGGCCTATTTCAGTTGGGCCTATACGCTCTATTTCCTGGGCTCGATAGCAGGCGGCACGGGTGCGGCGGCCATGCGCGACCGGTTTGGCCCGCGCGCAAGCCTTGTCGTCTCGACACTGGTCTTTGCATTCGGCGGCCTTCTGGCGCTGTCGGCGCCGAGCTTTTCCTGGATCATGGCCGCGCGGCTGTTCCAGGGCATTGCCGACGGGCTGATCGTGGCGATCTGCTACAGCCTCATCCCGGCCAATTTCCCCTCCGCGCTGATCGCCAGGGTTTTTGCCGTCGAGGCGATCGTCTGGGCCGTTGCGGCGATCGCCGGACCGCTGGCCGGCGGGCTGCTGACGGAAGCCTATTCCTGGCGTGCGTCGTTCCTGGCGGTTGCGCCTTTCGTCCTGCTTCTGCCTTTCCTCGCACTTGCCGCAAAGCCGCGGATGACGGAGGCGGCGCCCGTCCCGTTTTCCATCGCGACGATTGCCCTTTGCCTGGCGGCCGCTTTCGTCCTGTCGCTGTCGTCGGTGATGAGCGGGGGCGGCATGCAGGCCATGACGATCGCCGCAGGTGCTGCACTTTTCCTGCCGGCGCTGAAGCTCGACGGGAAGATCGGCCCGAAACTGTTTCCGGCGGGCGCTTTCCGGCTCGGCTCGGTGCTGGGGCACGGGTTCTGGGTGCTGCTCATCATGTCCGCCAGCCATTCGGTCGGCAGCGTCTACCTGGCGATGATGATCGGCGCCGTCTTCGATTTCCGGCCGTCGGTGGTGGGCTCCATCGTCGTGATCATGGCGCTCACCTGGAGCGCGGTCGCGGTGCTGGTGAGCCGGGTGGCAGCCGTCGGTTCGCGGGAGAGATGGATGCTGAGCGGCGCGCTGTTTCAGCTTCTCGGTTTTCTGGCGCTCGGCACCGCCTTCACGATGGGTTCCGTGATGTTGCTGCTTGTCGGGCAGATGGCGATCGGCACCGGCTTCGGGGTTGCCTGGGCAAACATCAACCAGGCGGCGATGGAAGCGGCCGAGAGTACCGAGCGGGATCTGGCGAGCGCGCTTCTGCCGACCATCTCGACGACCGGCTACGCGATCGGCGCGGGGATCGCCGGCATGATCGCCACCGCGACCGGGCTCGTCGCGGGCCTGGAAAGCGGCGATGCGAGCGCCTCGCTGTGGCTCTACGGCACGGCGGCGGCGGGTGCCGCGCTCACCTTCCTGTTCGGTTTCGGCATACGGCTGAAGCGTGCCTGAAGCGCGCAACAAAAGCGCATTTCGCTTGTTCGACAGGGGAGATTCCCCATATTGGGGAAGAGCCCGCGCGGCGGAAGAAGCCTGCCGCGCCGAAGGAGTTTCCCGTGTTCCAGTTCGATAATTCCTATGCCCGCTTGCCGGACCGGTTTTTCGCCTCCGTCTATCCCGAGCCGGTCGAGGGGCCGAAGCTGATCAAGTTCAACCAGGAACTTGCCGAGGAACTCGGCGTCGAGGCGGATTTTTCCGATCCGGCGCGGCTGGCGGCGATCCTCGCCGGCAATGTCGTGCCGCCCGGCGCTTCGCCGATCGCCATGGCCTATGCCGGCCACCAGTTCGGCAATTTCGTGCCGCAGCTCGGCGACGGCCGCGCGATCCTGCTCGGCGAGGTCGTGGACCGGAACGGGCTGCGCCGCGACATTCAACTGAAGGGTGCCGGACCGACGCCGTTTTCCCGCCGCGGCGACGGCCGCGCCGCGCTGGGACCGGTCCTGCGCGAATACATCGTTTCGGAAGCCTTTGCCGCACTTGGGCTTCCCGCGACAAGGGCGCTGGCGGCGGTTGCGACCGGCGAGCCGGTCTATCGCGAGACGGTCGAGCAGGGCGCCGTCTTCGTGCGGGTCGCGGCAAGCCATGTGAGGGTTGGCACGTTTCAGTTTTTCGCCGCCCGCGGCGACAATGACGGCGTGAAGCTGCTTGCCGACTACGTGATCGAACGGCATTACCCGGAGCTGAAAGACGAAGAAAACCGGTATCTTGCGCTCTTGAGGGCCGTGGCTCTGAAACAGGCCGACCTGATCGCCCGCTGGCTGGGCGTCGGCTTCATCCATGGCGTGATGAACACCGACAACATGACGATTTCCGGCGAGACGATCGATTTCGGCCCCTGCGCTTTTCTCGATGAATATAATCCTATGAAAGTGTTCTCCTCGATCGACCAGATGGGCCGCTACGCCTATCGCAACCAGCCGGGCATCGGCCAGTGGAACATCGCGCGGCTGGCCGAATGCCTGCTGCCGCTTCTGGACGGTGACGAGGAAAAGGCGGTGAATGCTGCGAATGCCGTGCTGACAGAATTCGGCGAACGGTTCCAGAGCGAATGGCTCACTGTCTTTCGAAGGAAGATCGGGCTGTTTTCCGGGGCGGATGGCGACGGCGACCTGATCCAGTCGCTGTTTGCCGCCATGCACGAAGGCAAGGCGGATTTTACCCTTGTGTTCCGGCGTCTGGCCGATGCGGCGGAGGGCCGCGACGAGGCGTTCCTCGCCTCATTTGCCGACACCGCCAAGGCGCAGGATTGGCTGACGGCATGGCGGGAGCGGCTGGCGGGTGAAGACCGGTCGGGCGGGGAACGGGCGGCTGCGATGCGCGCCGTCAATCCGGCGGTGATTCCCCGCAACCATCGGGTGGAGGAGGCGATTGCCGCTGCCAATTACGGCGATTTCAGCTTCTTCGAACGGCTGCTGGAGGCGCTGGAAAATCCCTATGATGAGCGGCCGGAATTCGCCGACCTGATGGCGCCGCCGAAGCCGGAGGAACGGGTGACGCAGACGTTCTGCGGCACGTGAGTGGCTGTCAGTTCGGGCGGGCGCTGCCTTCGTACATGAACGTCATCGGTTTCGGCCCCGGCATGTAGCCGGTCTCGACCCGGTCGATCCGAAATCCGCCGTCCTCGATCATCGACCGGATCGGGCGATTGAGATGGCAGCCGCCGCTGATGCGCCGCCAGACGGGGGTGAGGCCATCCTGAAACCAGCGCACGCCGCGGTCGGGCGACCGCCCGTGTTCGACGAACAGCAGTTTGCCGCCGGGTTTCAGCACGCGGCGCATTTCCGAAAGTGCCGCGGCCGCCCCCGGGATCGTGCAGAGCGTCCAGGTCGTCACGACCGTATCGACGCTGCCGTCATCCAGCGGGATTGCTTCCGCTGAGGCCTCGATGAACCGGACGGGCATTGCCGACTGCGGGGCGCTGCGGGCGAGCGCCAGAAGATTTGGGGAAGGCTCAAGCGCCAGAATTTCGCGGACCCTCGCGCCGTAGAAGGGCAGGTTGAGCCCGGAACCGCTGCCGATCTCCAATACCCGCCCCTCGGCGGCGCCGATCACCCGCTCGCGATACGGCCGCAGCCGCTCGTTCCGCATCGCAAGATCGCAGAGTTTTGGCAGGATGACATCGTTGTAGACACCCATGGTCGGTTCCTCCCGCGTCGATTGTCCCGCAGGTTCTCACCTGTGGCAAGCGGCGTCTCTGTGCGGCTGCGGGGACATTCGCAATCTCATGACCGAGACATGCCGAACATATTACCGCCGCCGGAAGTGGAAATGACACGTCCTGCGGGGGCGAAATTCTATCCGAATTCGATGCTCTTCTAGTGACTTGTCCATAAGGTCATCAAATAGGAAATAGCCGAAAGACTGCCGCCGTTGCTGAGAGCGGGAAGGCGTTCGACGAACGCCGTCAGTTGCGTTTGATTTCAAGGCCAAAGCCCTAGGTGAAACAACATCTTAGTATTTAAACCTTGACGCCCCTGCATTTCGTCAAAGGCATTTTGTAACGAGGCCGCATCATACCGTGCCCGTACACAAGGAATTTGGTCTTCGCCATCCCACGGGAATGGGAGACGTGGGAAGCCGGCAATGTCGTCAGCAATCTGCCTCCTGACCCACCAAGCGACCATATCTGCTGCCTGAAGGGGCAAGACTTTCTCATCATCCTGGAATGAAGGAGGTTTACCTATGAAATCCAGCATTCGAGGAACATGATTGGCGAAATATTCCCAAGCCTCCTTGATGCGGGACATGGCACCAGTCTGGGTGTCGAAAATGAACTCAGTTTCGGGGGAGAGGCCCACTTTCTTGCAGTTGTTCTTGTAGTTTCGGATCAGCACAAAGAATAAAAACAAATAAGGATTCCGCCAAGGCCCCTCGGCAGCAAAGATACGCCGGTAATTGTCTAGCGGTATTGAGATAATAACCGATCCTTTGACATGTTTAGTAATAATTTTCCTAAGAGCCTGACTCGAAAAGAGCTCAATAGACATAATACCTTGCGAGCCTCCGGGTGAGAATGCGGATGTGGGCGATGAGCATCCAGGTTTCAGCGGAGGCGATTGATTTCTCCCAGTCTTTGGTCAGTCGCCTGCATCTACCAAGCCAGGCGAATGTGCGCTCCACGACCCAGCGACGCGGCAGCACTTCGAAGCCCTTTGCCTTGTCTGTTCGCTTGACGATCTGGAGCGTGAACTTCGCGACCTTCTGCAATGCTGCCCGCAGTTTCGGACCGGCATAACCGCCGTCAGCAAAGATGTGCCTGAGCCACGGCCAGCGTCTGAGGATGGTTTTAAGGACTGCAGCCGCACCGTCGCGGTCTTGAATGTCTGCGCCGTGAACGACGAGCCCCACCATCAAGCCGAGCGTGTCGACGACAATATGACGCTTGCGACCTTTGGTCTTCTTGCCCGCGTCATAGCCCGCAATCCCGCCACTTTCGGTCGTTTTGACGCTCTGACTGTCGATCACGCCCGCCGTTGGCGAGGCTTCCTTTCCCTCCAGCTCGCGCGTCTCCATAACGAGATGATGGTTGATCCGCAGCCACAAGCCAGTCGCCCGCCACTCGTAGAAGTAACCCTGCACGGTTGAATAGGGTGGAAAATCCTTCGGCAGCATCCGCCATTGGCATCCGGTCGATGCGATGTAAAGCAGTGCGTTCAAAACTTCACGCAATTCCGTCTTGCGCGGTCGACCGAGCCTGCGTGGCGTCGGCATAAAGGGAGCGATCAGCAGCCATTCCCTGTCCGTCAGATCACTTGCATAACGCACCGTCCGTCGGCCATATTGGCGGCGGGTGAAATCAGTCCAGCCCATTGCGGTCTCCATCGAATCCTAAGCAAATCCGAAGGAATCACAACTGGCTGATTTCACTCAACTCTTCTCTATTCGGCGTGTTCAGGTCAAGCGCTTCGAGCCTTTCCATGTGCCCGGCATCGACGTCTTTCGCAGGTCCTTGCTTCTCTACGGGATCGGCGCTTTGCCCTCCCAGCATAGGATCAGGAGAATGAGGCAGTCCTATCTTTTTTAGCGTCCTGACCGACATCGAGTCATCGAGTGCGGTCGGCACGGAGTTGAGTACGAACTTACCTCATCCATCGTCCTGCGAAGGACGCTTGTCCGCCGGGGCGGAACTTTCTGTCTCTCTCCTTCCTGGCCGTCCGGATCAGATGGTCGGGGCCGTAGCTTCCCGCGTCCAGCGGAACCCAGCGCCATCCAGCCACATGCGATGCATGATGACTGCAAGGCGACGCGCAAGTGCGACAATGGCTTTGCGCATCCCGCGCCGCTTCGCGACGTTCATTGCCCAGGCTCTCAACCATGACCATTTCGTCACGCGCGTCAGCAGCGTCTGTGCGGCCTCATAGAGCAGCGTTCTCATCATGCCGTCCCCACACAGGGAGATGCGGCCCACACGCTTGCTTTCACCGGACTCGTTGAGCTTCGGCGTCAGCCCGAGGATGGGACCCACTGCCTTGGAGCTTCTGAAACGCTGCGGAATGTCGATGGTTGCGGTATAGGCCAGCGCCGTGACGGCACCGACACCGGGGATCGTCATCAAGCGCTTGCAGGTCGCATCCTCCTCGGCGGACGCCAGCACCTTCTTGTGCAGACGAGCAAATTCGGCGCGCAGCTTGTTCCGGGCAGAAAGCAGTGGCCCGATGAGGTCTTCCAGGTCGGGCATGCCTTCGACGAGCTCTCGAATGCGCTCGTCGAACTTCACCGTTCCCACAACACCAACCTTGAGGCCGAAGTTGCGCAGAAGGCCGCGGATGTCATTCTCGATGGCTATCGCCTTGCCTTGCAGGAGCTTGCGGGCCGTCAAGAGCGCCCGCCGCTTCTGGCTCGTCAGCGTTTTCACATGCACCGGACGATACAGGTTGACCCGCATCATCTGCGCGATTCCACGCGCGTCGTTACGATCAGTCTTGTTCGGCTGGGCCTTCAGGAACGCCTTCACATGGCGCGTCTCGATGCAGATGACCGGCAATCCTGCGCTTGCAAGCCCCTCGAAAAGCCACTGCGACAAGGGCCCAGCCTCGAGCCCGACCCGTTCGATGTTCCAGCTCGGATCCTTCACGACCGCGAGCAAATCGTCGGGGTGGCTGTGAACCTTCACCTCCCGGCAGATTTTGCCCGTTTCGTCGACAATGCAAACGGCGGTCTCTTTCACCGAGACATCGAGGCCGATAAAGTGCTTCATGCTGCGCTTCCTTTCCTGATGCTTGTGGCTGTCGCGACAGACCACGTTCTATCATCAGCTCGAAGCGCAGCACCTTCCCGCATCACCGTCCGAGGTGGGGCGCAAGCCGAATATCCTATCTTTTTCGGTCAGGCTCTAAATCGAGCTACCCGCGCCTTCGTATCATCGCTCCAACTTTCAGCAATTATCTCGGCCATATGAAAAGCCTTGAGCCGGGGCCTCATATCCAAACACTCTTGCCACTCATCGGAAAATTCGGCCCATGATCGAATATCGGAAACAAGGCCAACCATTACCATGACAGGCCCCTGACCATTTCCACTTTCATCCACAAAACACTGAAGCATAAATAAACTGCGCGGTGAGTGAGCAGGACACGAGTGTCCCACACCGAGGTGGCGTTGCTCTAGAGGATTGATTTCATACCTCGAATCCTTCGATCACACAAAGGTTGCGCGGCTCCTCGGATACGAAACAATGAAAATAGGAAAATAATCCTTGACGGCGTGACGGTGGTTTGATAGGGTTTGGTTACAGTCGAAGAATTGCGCCGGCGCGGAGCCTTTGAGGTTGTCGGTGGCAAGGCTTTCGGTCATCGGCCCGGTCTTCATGCCGGGTCTTTTTTATCACGACAATCGATAGCGGGAGCGCTGGGGCCGGGAACGGGCGCCAGGCGACGCGGTATGCGCGAAAGCGCATCGGGGAATCGGCCATGGATGAATTCGAAAATTTCGATCCGGCGCTCTTCGGGCTCTGGGCGGAACGGCCTGCCTATGGCGACGGGATCGTCATGGACGACGAGATATTGGCCGACAGGGCGCGCGGCGTGCTGCTGGAAATCAAGTCGGCCGAAAGCGCGATCCAGCCGGCCGAGGAGTTGCGCCGGCTGCTGAACGATATGACCGCCGAGATGCGTGCGCAGTTCGAAACGTTCCGCGACATGCGCAGGTCGGCGGAAAAGACGCTCGAGGACGGCGACGAGGCGGCTCAGAAACTGGCGCGCGCCGACGTGAAGGCGGCAACCGACGCCATGTCGCTGATCGTGCGCACCCTCGAAAAGGTCGACAGCCTGCAGCGCCAGCTTGCCCGCGACCGGGAGCTCGAAGCCGAACGCGTGGCCGATGAGGGTGGGTATGAGGAGGCGAAAGCCCGCTTCATGAAACTGATCGAGGAGCGCGCCAATGAATATGCCGCCCGCCTTTTGGAAGCATGGAAACGGGATGGTCCGCCGCCGTGGGTCACCGAGCTACTTGAACGCAAAGCCGCCGAGCCTCCGGACACAACGGTTGGCGGACGAGAAGATGGCGAAAAAGGCATTGGTGGTTTCGAAGCAATTGAATCGAGGCATGCAGACGATCACGGCCGCGCGTGAGGAAAACGTCGCAGCATCTGGGGAAAGCAGGAAGCTGGCCAAAGCGATCGCGGATGACAGCGCGAGGCATCGCGGCGAACTTCCGCCGATCTCCCCCCTTGTGGGGGAGATGTCACCAGAGGTGACAGAGGGGGGTGGCGACCGTGCCGAGAAGCTGATCATTGACGAAGAGGTCGGGGCGGCACCCCCCTCTGTCCTGCCGGGCGTTCGGCGCTGCGATCGATTCACTGGATCGATCGCTCCGGCTTCGCCGGATCACGCCTCACCCCCCACAAGGGGGGAGATCGGTCTGCCGCACTGCTCTTCTCCCATGAACATTCGTCCTCCGACTTCGGAGGAGCAAGTTGGTGATGCCTTTGATGACTTCATGCCCGGTCATGAGCGGGAGTGGCTCCTGAATGGCCGCCGCGAGCAGCATCCTCCCGCCGGCGACTGGCGGACATGGTTGATCATGGGCGGGCGCGGGTCGGGCAAGACCAGGGCCGGTGCCGAATGGGTGCATGCGCTGGCCTCCGCGGAACAACGGTCCAATCTCAGGATCGCGCTGGTGGCCGAAACGCTGGGCGATGCCCGCGAGGTGATGATCGACGGCGTTTCCGGCATCTGCCGGGTCGCCAGGAAGAAGCGGCCGGATTTCGAGATTTCCCGCCGCAGGCTCGTCTGGCCGAACGGTGCTGTGGCGCAGATCTTCTCCTCCGAAGACCCGGAGGCGCTGCGCGGGCCGCAATTCCACTTCGCCTGGTGCGACGAACTCGCCAAATGGAAACATGCCGAAGAGACGTTCGACATGCTGCAGTTCGGGCTTCGGCTCGGGGCGGATCCGCGCCAGCTCGTGACCACCACGCCACGGCCGGTGCCGGTGCTGAAACGGCTGATCGCCGACCCGGGGACCAGTCTGATCAGGATCTCGACCGAGGCGAATGCTAAAAATCTGGCGCCGGGTTTTCTGGAGGTGCTGGAGGCGCGCTATGGCGGCACTCGGCTCGGGCGGCAGGAGATCGCCGGCGAGCTGATCGAGGACCGCGAGGACGCGCTGTGGAAACGCGCCGACATCGAAGCCTGCCGGATCGGTTTTCAGGGGGGACGCTTCGCCGGCGCGCTCAGGCGCATCGTCGTGGCGGTCGATCCACCCTCCGGTTCAGGCGCAGGTTCCTGCTGCGGCATCGTCGTGGCGGGGCTGGAGACGAGCGGAAGGGCCGTGGTGCTTGCCGACTGCTCGGTGGAGGGCGCAAGCCCGGCCGGCTGGGCGCATGCGGTGGCGAAGGCCTTCTCGCGCTTCCAGGCGGACCGCGTGGTGGCGGAGGTCAACCAAGGCGGCGAGATGGTGACGGCGATGCTGAAAAGCGTCGATTCGGTCCTGCCGGTGACCATGGTGCGCGCGACGCGGGGAAAATTCCTGCGGGCCGAACCGGTGGCCGCACTCTACGAGCAGGGGCGGGTCAGCCATGCCGGACGGTTCGCGGACCTGGAGGACCAGATGTGCGATTTTGGTCCGGACGGGCTGTCTTCCGGCCGTTCGCCAGACCGGCTCGACGCACTGGTCTGGGCGCTGACGGCGCTTCTGCTGGAAGGTTCGGGGGAGCCGCGCGTGCGGGGCATCTGACGCGGCTCGATGATTGGATCGTGGTGATCAGCGCTGCTGGCTTGCCGGCTTCGGCGGAGCGTTTTCGCGCATCTCTTTCCATTCGGATTCCATGCGCTCGGCGATATGCTGGGGGATCTGCTTGGAAGGGGCGGCCTGCATCGGCTGCTGCATCATCATGATCTCCTTGTTCATTAGAAGGCAGACATGAACGTCCTGCGGCACCGTTGGTTCCATAGCGTCAATGAAAAGTAAAGTGGCGCCTAAGAGCTTAAAACGATTTAGTTTTTCTAAACCGATTGAATGTTGAGGACCGCGATCGGCGGGATGCCTCCCGGCGCACCTTCGTTCGCAGTATTGCATCCTATAGATGTGTAAATAGAAAAATCACCTTGAAGATGTAATTCGCATATACAATTTTTGCGAGAGTATTTTATTGGTAAATCGCGAAACGGGAGGGTTGGGAATGGGGATCAACAGGCGTTTCTTCTTCGAGAACGCGCGTCAGCGGCTGTTCGGGGGACGGTTTCAGCAGCATCAGGTTCATGGGCTGGAGGCGATCCTTGATCATTGGGAGCAGACGAGTCCTGCCAAGGACGATCGCTGGCTCGCCTATATGCTCGGGACGGCATTCCACGAGACGGCCCGAACGATGCAGCCGGTGCGGGAAACGCTGGCACCGACGGACGACAAGGCCATCGCCATACTGGAAAACGCCTGGCGGCGCGGTCGGCTTCCCTGGGTCAGCAATCCCTATTGGCGGCGGGATCCGGGCGGCCAGACCTGGCTGGGCCGCGGGCTGGTGCAGCTTACGCATCCCCGCAATTACGAGAAGTTAAGCCGGGTGACCGGTATGGATCTTGTGACCGACCCTTCAGTGACGCTGCGAATGGATGTCGCCTTGCGCATCATGTTCCTCGGCATGGAGCAGGGCAGTTTCACCGGTCACCGGCTGGAGCAGTTCTTCCTGGGACCGAAGGAGGACTGGTTGAACGGACGCCGGATCATCAACGGTATCGAGCGGGCGCCGCAACTCGCCGACTATGGCAGGGCCTTCTATAGCTGCATCAGCTACACCACGGGTTGAAGGCGCGGCCGCTGCACCTGGCCCGATCTCTACAGAGCCGCCCGATCCTTATAGAGCCGAAGGAATTATTCCATGAAATCTCCATTCCGGCGCCGGTGGTTCCCTCAGGGGTTTTCCGCCGGCGGACGAAAGGCCATGCGCGAAGCCCGGGCATCCGAGGTTGCAGGCGCTTTTGCTGCCCAGCCCGAGACCAAAACGGCAACGGGCTTTGCGTCAGGATTTACGATCGTTTCCGGCGAGGGCGCGGCCTATTGGTCCGGACGTTCCTATGCGGCGCTGTCGCGTGCAGGCTTCATGAGGAACCCGGTCGCCTACCGTGCCATGCGGATGATTGCCGAGGCGGCAGCGGCGGTGCCCTGGCTTGCCTATGAAGGCGGAAGCGAGGTGGCGGATCATCCGGCGCTGGCGCTCATCTCCCGGCCGAACGGGCGGCAGGGCGGACCGGATTTCTTCGAGGCGCTCTATGGGCATCTGCTGCTCTCGGGCAATGCCTATGTGGAGCCGCTTCTGATCGGCGGGACCCTGCGGGAACTGCATCTCCTGCGCCCCGACCGGGTGAGCGTGGTCGAGGGGCGCGACGGCTGGGTGACGGGCTACGACTACCGCGCCGGCGGCGTCACGCGGCGGCTGGCTGCGGATGGGGACGGCATAATGCTGCTGCATCTGAAACTGTTTCATCCGCTCGACGACCATTGCGGCTTTCCGCCGATCGGCGCGGCGGGTGCGGCGCTCGACCTGCACAATGCGGCGGCTTCCTGGAACAAGGCGCTGCTCGACAATTCCGCCAGACCCTCCGGCGCGCTCGTCTACCAGCCGAAGGACGGCGGCAATCTCTCAGCCGACCAGTACGAGCGGCTGAAAGACGAGCTGGAGGCGGGCTATTCCGGTGCGGTGAATGCCGGCAGGCCGCTGCTTCTGGAAGGCGGTCTCGACTGGAAATCGATGGGGCTCTCGCCGAAGGACATGGATTTCATCGAGGCGAAGAACGGGGCGGCGCGCGACATCGCGCTCGCCTTCGGCGTGCCGCCGATGCTGATCGGCATTCCGGGCGACAACACCTATGCCAATTACCAGGAGGCGAACCGCGCCTTCTACCGCCTGACCGTGCTGCCGCTGATTTCCCGCACCGCCGCAAGCTTCTCCGCCTGGCTGTCGGATGCCTATGGAGGCGGGTTGCGGCTGGAGCCCGACCTCGACCGGATCGCCGGGCTTTCCGCAGAACGTGAAGCGCTCTGGGCGAGGGTGGGGGCCGCGACCTTCCTGAGCGATGACGAGAAGCGCGAGGCGGTGGGGTATTAACAGGAGCGGAATTGGTGTAATTTGTAATACGCCGTATTACAAATGGAGGCTCCCATGGCCAAGCCTGTTCTTTCCGATCCGATCACGCTGCGCCTGCCGCTCGACATTCTGGAAGACGTCGAGAAGATCGCGGAGACCGCGGATCGCAGCCGATCCTGGGTGATCGTGCGCGCTCTGAAATATTACCTCATGGCGGAGGGGAACGATATCCTGCAGATCCGCAAGGGCGAGGAGCAGATCCGCGATGGCGAGACGGTCGACATGGAGGAGCTTTTCGACGAGCTTCTGGATGAGCGCAAAAGCGACGCTGCGTGATGAAGGTGATCCTGTCGAAGAAAGCGGGCCGGTTCCTCCGGCAGGAGCGCGCCTATCTGGAGCAGTTCAATCCACGCGCCGCAATGGCGGTGATGCGCCAGTTGCGGGCGTCCTTGCGGCTGTTAGGGGAGTTTTCGAGGGCAGGCGGTGATCTTCAGGCTCTGGAGGGGCGCCGCCGTCTCGTATCGGGAGCCTACATCATCCATTATCGGGTTGAAAAGTCAGCCGTCTACGTTTCGCATATCCGTCACGGTCGCCAGGAGCCGCTCGAACTCGAAAAGGACGGCGAACCCGGCGAAGAAGGCTGAGCCAATCGGCAAGCATCGCCTTCGCTTGGTTTGTCAAGAACCTAGCTCAACCTCTCAAGCCTCCGACTCAACTTCGCAACAAGCACGTCCAAGCGATTCCGAAGACTGACGAAAACAGAAGCGGCCGCCCCGAAGGGAGGCCGAGTGGGCCGTCATGGCTGCTGCATGCTGTGATCGGACATGCGGCATCTTGAAGAGCTGCGGTATCCTTTTCGCCTGACGGCGCGTGGCACTGCAGCCGAGCCCTGGTGGCTCTTTATGCGCAAATTCTAAAAAAGAGAGATTAAAAATGTCTGACCTCGGAAGCGATCCGGGCGTCGGGATCGCCAAGGTCCTGGGCTCGATGGCGGGAGCCGGTGTCTCGCTGATCTACCTCGTGCCGAAAAGCCGTCGCGAGGCGGCGAGCCGTTTTCTGACCGGCGTGAGCTTCGGGCTGATCTTCGGCGGTCCGACCGGGCTTTGGCTCGAGACGAGGCTGGGGATCGGCGGCGAGCTTTCAGGCGCCGAGGTGATGCTCGCGGGCGCGGCGACGGCCAGTCTGTCCGCCTGGTGGGTGCTGGGCGTGCTGGCGCGGGTGGCGGACAGGTATGGGAGACGGGTGGGCGGCTAGAGCGCCCTTCTTCACCTGAATGCCCGCATCCGCCTGCCGGCACCTTTTCCCCGCCTTCAGGGAGAAGGCCGCGGCAGCGGATGAGGGGCGACAATATTCAAAAACCAGGAGACTACCCATGCACGCTTATCGCGGGCCGCGCCCGCCCGTACGCCCCAGTGGGCGCAAATTCGCCAATCTCGAACTTGCCGGCGTTGCCGGCGACGGAACCTTCTCAGGTTATGCCAGCATTTTCGGCGAGGTCGATCTCGGCAAGGACACGATCGAACGTGGCGCCTTCAGGCACTCGCTCGTCGAACGCGGCGCGCCGGGTGTGCGCATGCTCTACCAGCACGATCCGAACGAGCCGATCGGCGCCTGGAAGACGATCCGCGAGGATGCCCGGGGTCTTTATGTCGAGGGTGTGTTGTCGCCGGGCGTGGCCCGCGCCCGCGAGGTGCTGGCGCTGATGAAATCGGGCGCGCTCGACGGATTGTCGATCGGCTTCCGGACGGTGAAGGCTCGCACCGATGCAAAGACGGGCGTCCGAAAAATCCTCGAGGCCGATCTCTGGGAAATTTCCGTCGTGACCTTCCCGATGCTCCCGTCGGCCCGGGTCTCCGACGTCAAGCATGCGCGGTTCTTCCGTGACCGGGAAACCGAGCTCGTCCGCCAGATGCGGCGGGCGGCGAAGATGATGATGCAGTCAACCTTCAAAGGAAAAGCGATATGACGAATGCAGCAAGCGTGGCGCCTGAGGTGAAAGCCGTGCCGGAAACGGTGACGGCCGCCTTCGACGAATTCATGGAAGCCTTCGAGGCGTTCAAGGACGTCAACGACCGCAGGCTCGGCGAGATCGAGCAGAAACTGACGGCCGACGTGGTGACGCGCGACAAGGTGGACCGCATCAACCGCGCGATGGACGACCAGAAGAAGGTGCTCGACCAGCTGGTGCTGAAGAAGGCCCGTCCGCAGCTCGGCCGGGGTGGCGGCGAACTTTCCGCCGAAGCGGTCGAGCACAAGGCCGCCTTCGACGCCTATATCCGCCGGGGCGAGGAAGCGGGGCTTCGCGAGCTGGAGGTCAAGGCCCTTTCGTCCGGTTCCGGCACGGACGGCGGATATCTGGTGCCGCCTGAGACGGATACCGAGATCGGCCGGCGGATCTCCGTGGTTTCGCCGATGCGGGCGCTTTCGACCGGCCGCACCGTTTCTTCCGCCGTGCTGAAGAAGCCATTTGCGACGACGGGCCTTGCCACCGGCTGGGTGGCGGAGACGGCGGCCAGGCCGCAGACCAGCACGCCGCAGCTTGCGGAACTCTCCTTCCCGACCATGGAACTCTACGCCATGCCGGCCGCCACTCAAGGCCTGCTGGACGACGCGGCGGTCGACATCGAGTCATGGATCGCCGGCGAGGTGGATATCGTCTTTGCCGAACAGGAGGGCGATGCCTTCATCCGCGGCGATGGCGTGAACAAGCCGAAAGGTTTCCTGTCCTATCCGACAGTCGCGGACAGCGCCTGGAGCTGGGGCAATATCGGCTATGTCGCTTCCGGTGCCGCCGGCGCCTGGCAATCGACGGACCCTTCCGACACGCTGATCGAACTCGTCTACGCGCTGAAGGCCGGGCACCGCCAGAACGGCACCTTCATGATGAACCGCAAGACGCAAGCCGATATCCGCAAGTTCAAGGATGCCGACGGCAACTATCTCTGGCGCCCGCCGGCCGCCGCCGGCCAGCCTGCCTCGCTGATGGGCTTTCCGATCGCCGAAGCCGAGGAAATGCCGGACGTGGCGGCGAACTCGCTGTCCGTTGCGTTCGGCGATTTCCGCTCCGGCTACCTCGTCGTCGACCGGGCGGGCGTGCGCGTCCTGCGCGATCCCTACAGCGCCAAGCCCTATGTGCTCTTCTATACGACGAAGCGCGTCGGCGGCGGGGTGCAGAATTTCGAGGCGATCAAGGTGGTGAAGTTCGCAGCGGCATAAGAGCGAATAGGGAGTAGCGAATAGCGAATAGAGGTTGGCCTGACGGCCACCTGTGCGCTCGCTGCTCCCTTCGCTCGGCGGTCTCTTTCTATTCGCTACTCACTATTCGCTATTCGCTTGGAAACCCCATGACCTATGCCCTGACCACTCCGCCCGCAGCGGAGCCGCTGACGCTTGCCGAGGTGAAGGCCCACCTGCGTCTCGACGGTGCGGATGAAGATGCCTTGCTGGCCTCGCTCATCCGGACCGCCCGCGAGCATCTGGAACGCGAGACCGGGCTTTGCCTGATCTCTCAAACCTGGCGGCTCCATCTCGACCGCTGGCCGAAGGACGGCATCATCCGCATCTCGAAATCTCCGGTGCAATCGGTTGAAACCGTTACCGTTTACGAAGCGGACGGGACCGCCGTCGACATTCCGCTCCAGGATCATCTTCTCGACGGCGTGGGCCGGCCGGCGCGGCTGTGGCTCAGAAACCCGCCAGAGCCGGGGCAGGCGGTGAACGGCATCGAGATCGACTTCTCGGCCGGATACGGCGAGGCGGGGACGGACGTGCCCGATACGCTGAAGCGGGCAATGTCGATCCATATCGGTCATATGTTCGCCTTCCGCGGCGCGATCTCGCCGGATCAGCAGCCAGCCGGCATTCCGGACGGTTACGAGCGGCTGATCGCGCCGTTCAGGATGCGGAGGCTCTGATGGTCGTCTTCTTCGATCCCGGCCAGATGACGGCGCGGCTCGACCTGGAGGCGCCGCAGGCCGTGCCGGACGGGCAGGGCGGCGCAACCGTGTCCTTTGACGTGGTGGCTTCGCTCTGGGCGCGGATCGAGCCCGTCTCCTTCCTGTTGACGGAAGAGGCCGCCTCCGAGCGGGGTACGATCAGCCATCGCATCTGGGTGAAGTTCCGCGAGGATATCACAGCTGGCCAGCGGTTCCGCAAGGGCACGCGGGTGTTCGTCGTCAAGCTGGCCCGCGATCCCGACGAGACGCGGCGCTATCTCGTCTGCCAGTGCGAGGAGGAGACCCGATGACGGCGGCGAACGCGCTTCTGGTCGCGATTCATCAGCGACTTTCCGGCAATGCCGCCTTGACCGCGATCATCGGGGCGGACGGTGTCCGGGACAGGTTGTCGCCGCGGCCCAAGCTGCCTTGCATCGTGTTCGGCGAGCTGGAGGCGTGGGATTATTCGACCTCGACGGAGAGCGGTGAAGAGCATTTTCTGACGCTGGAGGTCTGGTCGGACGGCGAGGGACGGAGAGAGGCGCAGCAGATCGCCGGGCTTGTCCATGACCTGCTGCATGATGCGGCGTTGGGACTGGACGGCGCCGTGCTGGTCAGTCTCCTGCGGATGAGCATGCGCACGCGTCGTGAGCCGAAGACGAAGATCTATCTGACCGAAATGCGGTTCCGGGCGGTGACGGAATAGGTTCGTATCCTCTTCAACGAAAGGATTTGAGACATGGTGGCACAGAAGGGTAAGGACCTGCTTCTGAAGATCGACGACGGCGGCACGTTCCTGACCGTCGCGGGATTACGTTCGAAACGGCTCGCCTTCAATGCCGAGACCGTCGACATCACCGACGCTGAAAGCGCCGGGCGCTGGCGGGAACTTCTGGGAGGAGCCGGCGTGCAGCGCGCCTCGCTGACGGGCGCCGGCCTTTTCAAGGATCAGGCGAGCGACGCATTGGTGCGGACGGCATTCTTCGCCGGCAGCATCCTGAACTGGCAGATTTTCATTCCGGCTTTCGGAACGATCACGGGTCCTTTCCAGGTGACGGCGCTCGAATATTCCGGCGAGCACAATGGCGAGATCCGTTTCGAGCTGGCGCTGGAATCGGCCGGCGGCCTGACATTCGGAGCGCTGTGATGATGCCGGGCGGGCGGGCGAACCGCAGGCGCGGCGAAGTGGAGGCGGTGATCGACGGCGAGCGCCGTATTCTCTGCCTGACGCTGGGAGCGCTGGCGGAACTGGAGACAGCCTTTGCCGTGGGCGATCTCAACGGCCTGGCGGAACGCTTTTCTTCCGGCCGGTTGAAGGCGGCGGACATGATCCGCGTCATCGGCGCCGGATTGAGAGGCGGCGGCAATCTCTTTTCCGACGACGAGGTGGCGGCGATGAATATCGACGGCGGAGTTGCCGGTTCCGCCCGGATCGTCGGCGACCTGCTTTTGGCGACGTTCGGCGAGGCCAGCGGGGAAGCCACCGCAAACCCTTGAGGGCCGCGGCAGGCGGTCAGGCAACTCCCGGAAACGTGCGAAGCGGTTTTCCGTCCGGAATTGTGATCGAGGAAAAAGAGGTCAAGGCGGAACCGTTTCCCTGGGAAACGGTCATGCATGCCGGCCTCTGCCTGCTGCGGCTGGTACCGCGAGATTTCTGGGCACTGACGCCCGTCGAGTTCTTTGCCATGACCGGAGGGCTGCGATCGCGAGGCGCGGCTATGGAAAGGGCTGGGCTGGAGGCGCTGATGAGGGAGTTTCCGGATGGGTGAGTACCCTCCCCTTGAGGGGGGCGGCACGCCGTGCCGGGGTGGGGTGACCTAGCCCTGAAGATGTCACCCCCACCCATCGCTTCGCGATGACCTCCCCCTCGAGGGGGAGGTGGGAGCATGCCACCCTGGCTCGCGCCCTCTCCCCGCCGGCGGAGAGAGGGCCAGGGATGAGGGGCAATTGGAGACCAATCATGGAAGACGATGAGAACACATTTGCCGGCGCGCTCTCCAATGCCGAGGCGCTGGCCGGCGTGATGACCGAGCTGGAAAACCGGTCGCAGCGTTTCGGTGCCGCATTGACGGGCGCGTTGAGGTCCGCTGCCGGAGGCGGCAAGGGGCTGGAGGATGCGCTGCGGGGGCTTGGCAATCGCCTGGCCGATATTACGCTTGCCGCCGGACTGAAGCCGCTGGAGAGCATGTTGGGCAATGCGGCGGGTGGTCTGGTCGGCGCTGTGACGCCGTTTGCCGATGGCGGGGTGGTGCGCGCCCCGAGCTTCTTCCCGATGGGCGGCAATATCGGCTTGATGGGCGAGGCTGGCGCCGAGGCGATCCTGCCGCTCCGGCGCGGGCCGGATGGCGCGCTCGGCGTGGCCGCGGCCGCAGGCGGGGCGGAGCCGCAGATCGTCTTCAATGTCACGGCGACCGATGCCGCAAGTTTCCGCAAAAGCGAAGGACAGATTTCCGCCATGCTGGCGCGCAGCGTCGCGCGCGGACGAAGAGGACTTTGAAACAGGATGAGCGGTTTTCATGATGTACGGTTCCCGCTGCGGCTGGCGCGCGGCGCGACGGGCGGGCCGGTGCGGCGCACCGATATCGTCAATCTTTCCAATGGCCGCGAGAGCCGCAACCAGCGCTGGCGGGATTCCCGACGAAGCTATGATGCCGGATCGGGCGTAAAATCGCTGGCCGACCTTTATGCCGTGCTGGAATTCTTCGAGGCGCGCGGCGGACAGCTTTACGGATTCCGCTTCCGCGATCCGGTCGACTGGAAGTCCTGCGGGCCGGGCGAGTCGGTATCGGCGAGCGATCAGGTGATCGGCACCGGGGATGGTGCAGCAGCCGAGTTTCAGCTCGTAAAGACCTATGCCGACAGCGGCGGGAGCTGGATACGGCGGATCGCCAAACCGGTGGCGGGGACGGTGGTCGTCTCGGTGGACGATATCGAGAAGCCGGCGGGTTCGTTCGAAGTCGATCCGGCGACCGGAATCGTGACTTTTGTGGCCGAGCATATCCCGATGGCCGGCGCGGTGGTGCGGGCAGGTTTCGAATTCGACGTGCCGGTGCGCTTCGATACCGACCGGATCGACGTCAATCTCGCGCACTTCGACGCGGGGCGCATCCAGACCATTCCACTGACGGAGATATTGGCATGAGAACGGCACCGGCGGCGCTTGCCGCACATCTGGCCGGCGAGGCCACCACCACCTGCCATTGCTGGCGGGTGACCCGGCGCGACGGCGTGGTGCTCGGTTTCACCGACCACGATCGCGATCTCGTTTTCGGCGGCACGGCCTTCCTGGCTGCGAGCGGCTTTTCAGCGAGCGAAGCGGAAGCGGCCGCCGGACTTTCCATCAGCGCCGACGAGGTGTCCGGCGGTTTTTCCAGCGCGGCGATCCGCGAGGAAGACCTGGCGGCCGGGCATTACGACGGCGCACGCATCGAACAGTTTCTGGTGAATTGGGCAGCACCCGATCAGCATATGCTGCTGAACGTTCGCGAGATCGGTGAGGTCTCGCGCGCCGGTGGTGAGTTCCGGGCGGAACTGCGCAGCCTGGCGCACCGGTTGAGCCAGCCGCAGGGGCGCGTCTACAGCCGCCGCTGCGATGCCGTGCTGGGTGATGCCCGCTGCGGTCTGGACCTTTCGTCTTGGCGCGGCGAAGGAGCGGTTATCGACGTGAAGGATGCAAGCCGGATCGCCGTTTCCGGGCTCGGCGATTTCGAGAGCGGGTTCTTCCGGCAGGGCGCGTTGACGTTCTCCAGCGACGTGGCGGTGGATGTCGAAACGCACGAGCGGAAGGCGGATGGCACGACGGAGCTGACCTTCTGGCTGCCGTTGGAGGAGCCGATTGCAGCGGGCGAGACGTTCACGGTGACGGCTGGCTGCGACAAGTCGTTTGCGACCTGCAGGGCGCGCTTTGCCAACCACCTGAATTTCCGGGGCTTCCCGCATATGCCGGGCGCCGACTTCGCCTATTCCTATGCCGACGGGGAGCGGGTCCATGACGGCGGCCCGATTTTCGAATGAGCGGGATAGGCGGCAAGGTCGTTGTGTTGGCGGAGAGCTGGATCGGCACGCCCTATCGTCATCAGGGCGCGGCCAAAGGGATCGGCTGCGATTGTATCGGGCTGATCCGCGGCATCTGGCGCGAGCTCTACGGTGGGGAGCCGGAGGCGGTGCCGGCCTATGCGCCAGACTGGGCAGAGCGGAGCGGCGAGGATCGTCTGGTGGACGCGGCGCGGCGGCTGTTCGGGGAGCCAGTGCCGATGGGTGAGGCACAGCCGGGTGACCTGCTGCTGTTCCGCTGGCGGCCGGATTGCGCCGCCAAGCATGTCGGCATCCTCGCCGAGCCGGAGCACTTCATTCATGCCTATGAGCAGACGGCGGTGACGCGCTCGGCGCTGGTGCCTTCGTGGAGGCGACGGATTGCAGCCGTGCATCGGTTTCCGGCGATAGGGCGCGATTGAAAAACATGCCGTTTGGCGTATATTGATGGAGTGGTGAGCGAGGCGGCAACCCCGCCCACCGTGGACTTATCTTTTGAATACGACCCGGACGGTCAGTGACCAGCTCGTCCGGGTCATTCTCAATATAAGCGCAATGCCAATCGGCCTAAGCCTCATAACATCACCTCCATCATCGAGGGCAGGGCTCCTGCCTGAGTCAGTGTAGCCTATCTCCACTGATGCGCCGGCTGGCGCGGCGCCTGCTGCTTCTGCTCTCGAATTTCCACACGCTATCACAATCTAGGCGCGCATCCAGTGGTATCCGCCGGATGGCCGCGAGGTATTTTCATGGCCACCATTCTCTTTCAGGCAGCGGGTGCGGCGCTCGGCGGTGTGTTCGGTCCTGTCGGCGCGATCCTCGGGCGGGCGGCGGGGGCGCTGGCCGGCGGCCTGGTCGATCGCGCACTGATCAACGGCGGCACGGCGGTCTCAGGCGCCCGATTGGCCACTGCGCGCATTCCGGGTGCGGACGAGGGGTCGGCGATCAACCGCGTCTACGGCACGGCGAGGATCGGCGGCACGCTGATCTGGGCGACGCGGTTCGAGGAGGAGGTGACGCGTGAACGTTCCGGCGGCAAGGCGACGGGGCAGCGGGTCGAGACGTTCCGGTATTTCGCCAACCTGGCGGTCGGGCTGTGTGAAGGGCCGATTGCGGGCGTGCGGCGCGTCTGGGCCGACGGGCGCGAACTCAGCCTGACAGCGATCGAGATGCGGGTCTATCGCGGCGACAAGGGGCAGTTGCCCGATCCGCTGGTCGAAGCGAAGCAAGGCGAAGATAATGCGCCGGCCTATCGCGGCCTTGCTTACGTGGTGTTCGAGCGATTGCCGCTCGACAGTTTCGGAAACCGCATTCCGCTCATGCAGTTCGAGGTGTTGCGGCTGGTGGGCGCGTTGGAGCGGCAGATCCGTGCCGTCACGATCATCCCTGGCGCGACTGAACATGGTTATTCGACGGTGCCGGTGACCGAAAAGACCGGCGAGGGCAGCGCGCGCATCCTGAACCGCAATGTGCTGACGGCGGCGACGGACTGGCAGGCTTCGCTGGACGAGTTGCAGGCGCTCTGCCCGAACCTTCAGCGCGTGGCGCTGGTGGTCTCCTGGTTCGGGACCGATCTCAGGGCGGAGCATTGCCGGATCGTGCCGGGCGTGGAAGTCGCGGCAAGGAGGGAGGAGAGTACCGAGTGGTCCGTGGCCGGGATGTCGCGTTCGGCAGCGCATCTGGTGAGCCGGGATGGCGGACCGGCCTTCGGCGGCACGCCGAGCGATGCGAGCGTGAGGCAGGCGATCGCCAACCTCAAGGCGCGGGGGCTGAAGGTCTATCTCTATCCGTTCGTGATGATGGAAATCCCGCCGGGCAACAGCCTGCCGGACCCTTATGGCAATGCGGAGCAAGCGGCTTTTCCCTGGCGCGGTCGGATCACCTGCTTTCCGGCACCGGGACAGCCGGCGACTGCAGACAGGACGGCGGCGGCGCGAGCGCAGGTCGAGGCATTCTCGGCCGGTGCCGATGGATATCGGCGGATGATCCTGCATTACGCCGGTCTGGCAGAGGCTGCGGGTGGCGTGGACGGCTTCATCATCGGCTCGGAACTGCGCGGGCTGACGCAGCTCCGCGACGAGACGAATGCCTTTCCCTTCGTGCAGGAACTGGTCGGGCTGGCGGCGGACGTAAGGGCGATCGTCGGCGCGGCAACGAAGCTCACCTACGGCGCGGACTGGAGTGAATATTCCGGTTATCACCCGCCGGATGGTTCGGGCGCGGTGTTCTTCCATCTGGACCCTCTCTGGGCTTCGCCGGATATCGATGCCGTTGGCATCGACAACTACATGCCGCTGGCCGACTGGAGGGACGAGGACCTTTCTGCGGACAATCCGGATGGCTTCCGGCTGGCCGACGATGCCGAAGCGATGGCGGGGCAGATCACCGCCGGAGAAGGCTTCGACTGGTATTATGCGAGCGATACGGACCGGGAGAACCGGGTGCGCTCGCCGATCACCGACGGGCTCGCCGGAAAACCATGGGTATTCCGTACCAAGGATCTCTCCGGCTGGTGGTCGAACCGACATTACGACCGGGTGGATGGTGGGGAGAAAGCGACGCCGACAGCCTGGACGCCCGGCATGAAGCCAATCTGGTTCACCGAACTCGGCTGCCCGGCCGTGGACAAAGGCGCCAACCAGCCGAACGTCTTCATCGATCCGAAATCGGCGGAAAGCGCGGCACCTTATTTCTCCAGCCTCGCCCGTTCCGACAGCATGCAGCGACGGTTTCTCGAAGCACATCATGGCCGGTGGCAGGGCGAAGACGCATCGACCGGCATTGTCGATGCAGACCACATATTCGTCTGGACCTGGGATGCGAGGCCCATGCCAGCCTTCCCCGACGACCTGTCGATCTGGAGCGACGGCGGCAACTGGCGCGCCGGCCACTGGCTGAACGGGCGCCTGGGAGGCACGACGCTGGCGGATGCGATCGCAGCGATCCTGACCGAGCACGGGTTCATGGATTTCGACGTCTCCGAAGTGAGCGGCGACCTGACAGGTTACGTGCAGGGCGAGGTGACCTCGGCGCGCGCACTCCTTGAGCCGTTGCTCGACGTCTTTCAGGTGGATGTCACCGAGGATGCCGGAAGGCTGCGCTTTCGGTCGCGGCTGAGTGCGAGCCTGGCGCCAGCGAGCGTTTCGGTCGTCGCCGATATCGAGGGCGAGCCGCTCTGGTCCGAGAACCGCAGTCACGACAGCGATTTCGCAGCGGAAGCGGTGCTGACATCATACAATCCGCGGCTCGATTATGAGCAGGCCAGTGTGCGCTCCCACCGGACGCGGGCCGCAAGCCAGCGGACCCTGAGCTACGATCTGCCGGCGGTGCTTGCGCAGGAGACGGCACTCGGCGCGGTCGAGACGCTGCTGCGCACGCAGCGGATCGGGCGGAGAACGGTTACCTTTTCACTCTCACCTGCCGATATCGGGGTCGAGCCGGGGGATGCGGTGCGGTTGGCGCTGCCGGATATCGCCGGTCCGGACGGGACCTTCATCGTCGAGCGGATCGAGGAGGGTGCCGCACGGCGGATCGAGGCACGCCATCACGCGCCGCTTGCACCGGCGAATTACGCCGGCGAGCCGGAACGCAGGAATGGGGGCGGCATCGTGTCCGATGCCTTTGCGCCGGTCCTGCACTTCCTCGACCTGCCCCGTTTCTCGTCAGGCGAAGCGCCAAGCTTCGCGCGCATTGCCGGCCTCTGCCGGCCGTGGCGACGCACGGCGCTGTCGTCGTCAGCCGGAAACCAGGGCTACCGGACGCGGACGGTGCTCGACCGACCCGCGAGAGTGGGCGTTCTGGCTGCGCCGCTCAGTCCCGACATGACCGGGCGCTTCAATCGGGGCGGCATGGTGGAACTCGACCTCTTCTTCGGCGGGCTATCCTCTGCGGATGAGCGGGTGGTGCTGAATGGGGAGAACCGGATCGCAGTAAAGGCGGCGAACGGCGTCTGGGAGGTGGTCGGTTATGCGGATGCGGAGGAGATCAGTCCGAACCGCTGGCGCCTCGGGGGCTTGCTGCGCGGTCTCGCCGGCACGGAAGATGCGATGCTGGCCGGCGCGGGTCAGGGCGCTGCCGTCGTGGTTCTCGACGAGGCGGTGGTGTCGCTGGGGCTCACGGCGGAAGAGCGTGGTCTCAGCATGAACTGGCTGGCGGAAAGCCTTGGCCAGGCTGGCGGCCGCTCAGGCCCGCATGTCTTTGCAGGCGGCATCCGCGCGGAGACGCCATTGTCGCCCGTGCATGTCCGCGGGGAGCGACAGGCAGCGGGCGACGTCCGGGTGACCTGGGTGAGACGCGGCAGGGTGGAAGCGGACGACTGGGAGGGAGCGGATATCCCGCTGGACGAACCGACGGAGCGCTACCGCATCGAGGTTCTGGACGGAGCAATCGTCCGGCGCGTGATCGAGGTGACGGAACCGGCCTTCACCTATCCGGCGGCCGATGAGACTGCCGACTTCGGCGCGGCGCAGACGAGCCTTTCATTGCGCATACGGCAGATGGGCCGCGCCGTGCCGCTCGGTGTGCCGGTTGGAACGACCATTTTACTTTAGCTCAAGAAACGGAGATGAAACATGGACGGGATGAAGGCCTGGTATCAGTCGAAAACGGTCTGGGGCGCACTGATTGCAGTCGGTGCATCACTTTTGCAGGTGGCGGGAATCGAGCTCGGCGCCGACATGCAGGCCGATCTTGCGGACATCGCGGTGACATTGGCGGGGGCGGCCGGCGGGCTTCTTGCAATCTATGGGCGGATTTCTGCCGATACCGGAATCAGGGGAAAATAGCCTCCTGAAAGAAAGCATTACGGACCATTCATTTGCCATTCAGCCGCCTTTGGTTACATACTCCGTCATATGCTTCGGGCATGTATCCTGTTGTCTTGTGAGTGGAAACTGTAACCATGGCGCGACTGCCGATCATCGCGATACTGGCTGCCGGCATTGCCGGTTTTTCCGGCCTGCAGCCGGAAAAGGCCTCCGCGCGTGATTATCTCATGCTCGTTGCGGGCGATTGCGGCTCGGCGGCATCTCGCGTTGTGCGGGAAACCGGCGGCCAGCTTCTTTCTGCTCAGCCGTCCTCCGACGGCCAGACCTGTGTCGTCACGGTGCTCGTCCAGGGCAACGGCAGCGAGAGGCCGCGTAAGGTCACCGTAAGGGTTCCGATGTAAGCTCTCGGCCAATCTGCCGGCATATCATTCGAGGGACGGTGCATGCGCATTCTGGTGGTCGAAGACGACGTCAATCTCAACCGGCAGCTTTCCGATGCCTTGAAAGAGGCCGGTTATGTGGTCGACCAGGCTTTCGATGGCGAGGAAGGCCATTACCTCGGCGACAACGAGCCCTATGACGCGGTGATCCTCGATATCGGCCTGCCGGCCATGGATGGCATCACCGTCATCGAGAAATGGCGCGCCGGCGGCAAGGGCATGCCGGTGCTGATGCTGACCGCGCGCGACCGCTGGAGCGACAAGGTGGCGGGAATAGATGCCGGTGCCGACGATTATGTCGCAAAACCTTTCCACGTGGAGGAAGTGCTGGCGCGGGTGCGTGCGCTGATCCGCCGTGCCGCCGGGCACTCCTCTTCGGAGATCGTCTGCGGGCCGGTCAGGCTCGACACCAAGGCATCGAAGGCGAGCGTCGACGGCGTGACGCTCAAGCTTACCTCGCACGAATTCCGGCTGCTCTCCTACCTGATGCACCATATGGGCCAGGTCGTTTCCCGCACCGAGCTTGTGGAGCATATGTATGACCAGGATTTCGACCGCGATTCCAATACGATCGAGGTTTTCGTGGGCCGGCTTCGCAAGAAGCTCGGCGTCGATCTCATCGAGACTGTCCGCGGCCTCGGCTACAGGATGCAAGCGCCAACTGATGCGCGTTAGGTTTCACACCATCGGACCGAGATCGCTGACAGCCCGCGTGCTGCTTCTCGCAACCGCCTGGTCGGCGCTGGCCCTGGTGGTGATCTCGATCGTGATTTCGCAGCTCTACCGGCAATCGGCGGAGCGCGCCTTCACCGACCTTCTGCGCGCTCAACTCTACAACGTCATCAATTCGATCACGATCGGCAGCGACAACCAGCTCTCCGGAAGCCCGCAACTCGGCGATCTGCGCTTTTCCCAGCCGGAGACGGGCTGGTACTGGATCATCGAACCGCTCGGCACCTTTGCGGCAAGGCCGCTATCCTCCTCCTCTCTCGGCACTTCGAACATCAGCGTGCCCTCGATCCTGGCGGTACCCTTCAACAACCGCTACGAGCGCTTCTATCCTGCAACTGACGCCTTCGGGAACCATGTTCTCGTTGCGGAAACCGAGGTTGTCCTTGACGGCGAGGGGCGGGCTGCCCGCTTCCGCGTGTCGGGCAATCTGGCGGTCGTCGAGGAGGATATCCAGGCCTTTACCCGCAGCCTCTATATCGCGCTCGCCGTCTTCGGCCTAGGCAGTCTCGTCGTGAACGGCCTCGCCATCCTCTATGGCTTGCTGCCGCTCGACGGGGCCCGCCGGACGCTCGAAAGGGTGCGGCGCGGGGAGGCGGAGCGGCTGGAGGGCGAGTTCCCGCGCGAGATCATGCCGCTTGCCAATGACATCAATGCGCTGATCGAAAGCAACCGCCGCCTTGTCGAGCGGGCGCGCATGCAGGTTGGCAACCTCGCCCATTCGCTGAAAACGCCGATCGCCGTGCTGCTCAACGAAGCGCGCTTGCTTGACAAGCCGCAGTCCGAACTCGTGCGTTCGCAGGCCGAAGCCATGCAGGCACAGGTGCAATCCTATCTCAGCCGCGCGCGCATCGCCGCCCAGCGCGAATCCCTGCTCGCCCGCACGGATATCGAGCCGGCGCTGGAGCGTCTGGTCCGAGTCATGCGCCGGCTCAATCCGGACAAGGAATTCCATCTTTCCGTCTCACCGCCAGGCGCAGCACTTGCCATGGAGCAGCAGGATGTGGAGGAGACGATCGGCAATCTGCTCGAAAACGCCGCGCGCTTCTGCGAGACGGGTGTCTGGATCACCGCAACGCCGGCCTCCGGGCCGCAACAGGAGGGGGATGCGCTGCGGCGCACCTGGGTCGAGATGACGGTGGAGGATGACGGGCCAGGGCTCGAACCCGACCAGATCCGCGAAGCGATGAAGCGCGGCACGCGGCTCGATGAGAGCAAGCCGGGTGCAGGTCTGGGTCTGTCGATCGTGCGCGAGATCACCAGTGAATATCAGGGTATGTTCGAACTGACGCGCGGACCGCGCGGCGGATTGATGGCCCGGCTTCTCCTGCCGGGCGTGACGAAGAGTGTGGCGTGAACCCGACGAAGGCTGCGAGGCGAGCCATGACAACACCGGAGCAGATGTGGCGGAAGGGCAACATGGGATTGATCCGTTCCTCCGGTTATGGACGGATGGATCGCCTGCTATATCTTTTCCGGAAACAGCGTCATTGCTGCAGCCTGCTGATATGCGAGGATTGAGCCATTATCGGATCCATGTGTTTTTCGAGTAGCGCCATAATGATGCCATGCCGAGACGGAAGCAATTTCGGCAGAGATGACCGAGCAAAGACAACTCGCGACCCGGTTTTTGACAAGATGCGATCCCCGAAACTCCGAAATGCCGTTTCATTGTTTCTTGTAGCGGGCATGCTTGCCGGCTGCGGTACAGCGTCACGTAGCGGGATGAGTGGACCGCGTGGCCTTCTTTCGCCGAAGCCTTCCTCGTCCGCCTCCTATATTTCCGCGTTGCAGGGCGGTATCGTCGGCCGCACGGGTGTGACGCTTTCGGCGAGCGACCGTTCACGCGCCCTGGAGGCGGAATACCGGGCTTTGGAAGGAGCCGCCGTCGGCCAGACCGTGCCCTGGAAGGGAGATGACGCAAACGGCCAGGTGGTCGCCAATGCTCCTTATCAGGTCGGAACGCAGAATTGCCGTCAATATCGTCATACTGTAACCGCCGACGGACGCGACGTGACGGCACGCGGTGCGGCATGCCGCAATTCCGACGGGACGTGGACGCCGTTAACGTGAAGTTTGATACGTCTGCGACGCTTTGACTTATGTCATGGCCGGATACGGCTTCAGACACCATATGAATGCCGCGACTTGCGGCGAAACGCCTCAAATTCGCGTCAACGCCGGCGCCGCAGTTGGAAAGCTAGCGCCGTTGCAGTAATGGGCCATTATGGTTTTGTGGATTATCCTCGCGCTTCTGACGGCAGCCGTTGCGGCAGTGCTGATCGCGCCCTTCGCCCGCGGCGGCAAGGTGGCGCCTGCCGATCGTACCGGTGAGGTCGAGGTTTATCGCGATCAGCTGAACGAGCTGGAGCGGGATCGCGCCCAGGGTCTGATCGAGCCCCAGGAGGCCGAATATGCCCGCGCCGAGATAGGCCGCCGGCTGCTTGCCGCGGCGGGGGCGAATGCGGATAGGCAGGAAGGCGCGGCAAAGACGGGGAAATATGCCCTCGTGACCTCCATGGTAACGCTCGTGCTGCCGGTCGTCGGTCTCTGTCTTTACTTGACGCTTGGCAGCCCCGGGCTTCCGGACCAGCCGCTCGAAGCGCGCCTCGCCAATCCCGGCAACAATGTCGCCCTGCTCGTAGCCAAGGCGGAACGCCATCTCGCCCAGAACCCGAACGACGGGGCGGGCTGGGATCTGCTCGCGCCGATCTACTTCCGCTCCATGCGGCTGGGTGACGCCGAAATGGCTTATCGCAATGCGATCCGCCTGCTTGGCCCCAGCGCAACCCGGTTGGCCGGTCTCGGCGAGACGCTGGTGGCGTCCAATGACGGCATCGTCACGGAGGATGCACGTTCTGCGTTCGAAGAGGCGGTGAGGCTCGAACCGGATAATCCGCGGTCGCGCTTCTATGTCGGTCTCGGGCTCGAACAGGCGGGGCGGGCGGCGGAGGCGCGGAGCGTGTTCGAGGCGATCGCCAAGGATTCGCCGGCCGGCGCGCCATGGCTCGAGCTCGTGAACCAGCATATTGCCAAGAATGGCGGCACGGTCGCGCCCGATCAGAGTACGGCGCAGGCGCCGGGCAATCCGACGCAGGAAGACATGGCCGCAGCCGGGACCATGTCGCAGGACGACCGGCAGGCGATGATCCGCGGCATGGTGGACAGCCTTGCGGCGCGGCTGAAAGAGGATCCGAACAATCTCGAAGGCTGGCTGAGACTGGTACGCTCCTATACCGTGCTTGGCGACAAGGAGAAAGCCCAGGAAGCGCTGAAGAGCGGGCTTAAACAGTTTCCATCCTCCGGCGAACTGGTGGCGCTGGCGAACGAGATGGGGCTCGCCGTGGAAGGAACGACCCAATGACGCGCAAACAGAAACGGCTTGCGGTGATCGCAGGCGGCATGAGCTTCATCATCGTCGCCGTGCTGCTCGTCATGTTCGCCTTCAGCCAGTCGGTCGCCTATTTCTTCATGCCCGCCGACCTCGCCAAGACGGAGGTCAAGCCGGGCACGCGTATTCGGCTCGGCGGGCTGGTGGCGGAAGGTTCCGTAAAGCGCGGCCAGGGTTCGACGGTGAGTTTCACCGTGACGGACGGCACGGGCGACGTGCCCGTCACCTATACGGGCATCCTGCCGGACCTCTTCCGCGAAGGGCAGGGCGTGGTGACCGAGGGAACCTTCGACGCGGTGACGCATAGTTTCGTTGCCGACAGCGTGCTTGCCAAGCATGACGAGAACTACATGCCGAAGGAAGTCGCTGACCGGCTGAAAGCCGATGGCGTATGGAACGAGGGCCAAGGTAAAGAGGGCAAGGAGGCGGCGACCCGATGATCATCGAGATCGGCCACTACGCGCTTGTGCTCGCGCTTGCCACTGCCCTGATTGTTTCGGTCCTGCCGGCGATTGGAGCCCGGCGTGGCGACACGGCGATGATGGCGCTCGGCACAACCGGGACGCTGACGGTCTTCGCGCTCGTCGCCCTGTCGTTCATTGCGCTGACCTGGGCCTATGTGGTCTCGGATTTTTCGGTGAAGAACGTCTGGGAGAATTCCCATTCGCTGATGCCGCTGATCTACAAATATTCCGGTGTCTGGGGCAATCACGAAGGCTCGATGATGCTCTGGCTGCTGATCCTGACTTTTTTCAGCGCGCTGGTGGCGGTCTTCGGGCGGAACCTTCCGGACAGTCTGAAAGCCAATGTGCTCGCCGTGCAGGCCTGGATCGCCGGCGCTTTTCTGCTCTTCATCCTGCTGACCTCGAACCCGTTCCTGCGCCTCGATCCCGCCCCTGCCGAGGGGCAGGACCTCAATCCGGTGCTGCAGGATTTCGGGCTCGCGGTGCATCCACCGCTTCTCTATCTCGGTTATGTCGGCTTTTCCGTCTGTTTCTCCTTCGCTGTTGCGGCCCTGATGGAAGGACGCATCGATGCCGCCTGGGCGCGCTGGGTCAGGCCCTGGACGCTCGCCGCCTGGACCTTCCTGACGGCCGGCATCGCCATGGGTTCGTACTGGGCCTATTATGAACTCGGCTGGGGCGGCTGGTGGTTCTGGGACCCGGTCGAGAACGCCTCGTTCATGCCCTGGCTCGCCGGCACGGCGTTGCTCCACTCCGCGCTTGTCATGGAAAAGCGCGAGGCGCTGAAGATCTGGACCGTGCTTCTGGCGATCATGACATTCTCGCTGTCGCTGCTCGGCACCTTCCTCGTCCGCTCCGGCGTTTTGACCTCCGTGCATGCGTTCGCGACCGATCCGACGCGCGGCATCTTCATCCTTTGCATCCTGGCGATCTTCATCGGCGGCGCTTTCACGCTGTTTGCCTGGCGGGCGCCGATGCTGAAAGCGGGCGGGATTTTCGCGCCGATCTCGCGCGAGGGCGCGCTGGTGCTGAACAACCTGATCCTGACGGTCGCGACCGCGACGGTTCTGACCGGTACGCTCTATCCGCTGGTGCTCGAAACGCTGACCGGCGAAAAAATCTCGGTTGGCGCGCCCTTCTTCAACATGACCTTCGGGCTTTTGATGCTGCCGCTTCTGGTCGTGGTGCCCTTCGGGCCGATGCTCGCCTGGAAGCGAGGCGACCTGCTCGGCGCGCTGCAGAGGCTTTGGGTTTTCGCGGGACTCGCGTTGTTCGCCGGCCTTGCCTTCTATTATGTTCACAACGGCGGTCCGGTGCTGGCGATCTTCGGGCTCGCGCTTGGCTTCTGGGGCTTGTTCGGCGCGCTCGCCGATCTCTGGTATAGAGGCAATTTTTCGAAGGTCGGGTTGTCGGTCGGTCTACGGCGGCTTGCTGGCCTGCCGCGTTCGGTGTTCGGCACGGCGATCGCCCATTTCGGCCTCGGCGTGACGGTTCTGGGGATTTTCGCTGCGACGACCTTCGGCACCGAAACGGTGGTCGAGATGAAACCCGACGCTTCTGTCGATGCCGGCGGTTATTCGCTGACCTTCGACGGCATGCGAGACGCGGTCGGCCCGAACTTCACGGAGCAACGCGGGCATTTCACGGTCAGCCGCGGTGGCGTCCAGGTTGCGGATACCTGGTCGTCGAAGCGGCTTTATACGGCCCGGCGCATGCCGACGACCGAGGCGGGCATCCTGACTTTCGGGCTCAGCCAACTCTATGTCTCGCTCGGTGATCCGATGGAAGGCGGCGGCATCGTCGTGCGCATCTGGTGGAAGCCGTTCATCCTGTGCATCTGGGGCGGCGCGCTGATCATGATGTTCGGCGGCTTCGTGTCGCTGTCGGACCGCAGGCTTCGGGTCGGGGCTCCAAGGCGGAAGGCGAAGCCGGTGAAACCGGCACTGGAGGCAGCGGAGTGATGCGCAGGCTTTTCATCGCGCTTTTCCTGTTTCTGAATGCGCTGCCAGCCTTTGCCGTCAATCCGGACGAGGTTCTCTCCAATCCCGTTCTCGAACAGCGGGCGAGGAACCTCTCGGCGCAACTGCGCTGCATGGTCTGCCAGAACCAGTCGATCGACGATTCGAATGCTGAGCTTGCCCGCGACCTGCGCGTGCTGGTGCGCGAGCGTTTGAGCAACGGCGATACGGACAGCCAAGTGATCGACTACGTCGTATCGCGCTACGGCGAGTTCGTGCTTTTGAAGCCGCGCTTCAGCACCAAGACGATGATCCTCTGGGCAACGCCGATCCTGCTGCTTCTCATTGGCGCCACTGCGATTTTCGTTTTCGTCCGCACGCGTCCCAGCCAGCGGACGGTTGCGGCGCTGACGCCGGAGGAGCAGTCGAAACTCGAAGAGTTCCTGAAAAAATAGCCGCCTGACACAGCCAAGGGCGAACATTACCAATATTTCATTCGTCCGCCACGTGCAGTTAACGTGTTGCCGCCTATATCTTCGTCATCCACCGCCTGGCCAGACCTCCGGCCAACATCACGACTGAAGAAAAGAAGGTAACTCTAAAGATGCGCAATATCGGACGTCCCTCCCTGAAGACCGTTTTGAAGGCCTCCACCGTGGCTGGTCTTGCAGCGGTCATGCTGTCGAGCGGCATCCCGGCTCAGGTCGTGCAGTCCTTCGCGGCTCCGGTCAGCGTCACCGCGCCGCAGGCACCGAGCTTTGCGGACGTCGTCTCCGCCGTTTCGCCCGCCGTCGTTTCCGTCCGTGTCCAGTCCGACACGCAGGTCGCTTCCGACGACAGCAGCAATTTCTCCTTCAATTTCGGCGGCCGCGGTTTCGACCAGCTTCCGGACGATCATCCGCTGAAACGCTTCTTCCGCGAATTCGGCGGCCAGATGCCGGGCGGCCCCGGCGACCGCGACCAGGACCGCGCCGAACGGGGCGGCCCGCGCGGCCCGGACAGCAACCGCCCGCACCGTCTTCGCCCGACCGCCCAGGGGTCCGGCTTCTTCATTTCCGAAGACGGGTATCTCGTGACCAACAACCACGTCGTCTCCGACGGTTCGGCCTACACGGTCGTCATGAACGACGGTACCGAGCTTGAAGCCAAGCTCGTCGGCAAGGACAGCCGCACCGACCTCGCTGTCTTGAAGGTCGACGCCTCCAGCCGCAAGTTCACCTATGTCAGCTTCGCGGACGATTCGAAGGTGCGCGTCGGTGACTGGGTCGTCGCCGTCGGCAACCCGTTCGGCCTCGGCGGCACGGTAACGGCCGGCATCGTCTCGGCCCGCGGCCGTGACATCGGCTCCGGCCCCTATGACGACTACATCCAGGTCGACGCGGCTGTGAACCGTGGCAATTCGGGTGGCCCGACCTTCAACCTTTCGGGCGAAGTTGTCGGTATCAACACGGCGATCTTCTCGCCTTCCGGCGGCAATGTCGGCATCGCGTTTGCAATCCCCGCCTCGGTGGCCAAGGACGTCGTCGACGACCTGATCAAGGACGGCAAGGTGGAGCGCGGCTGGCTCGGCGTCCAGATCCAGCCGGTCAACCAGGACATTGCCGAATCGCTTGGCCTCAAGGAAGCCTCCGGTGCCCTCGTCGTCGCCCCGCAGGAAGGTTCGCCGGGCCAGAAGGCCGGCATCAAGGAAGGCGACGTCATCACCGCCGTCAACGGCCAGCCGATCAAGGATGCCCGTGACCTCGCCAAACGCGTCGCGGCCTTCGGTCCGAACACCAAGGTCGATGTCGAACTGTGGCGTGACGGCAAGGCCCAGACGATCCCGGTCACGCTCGGCAACCTCGCAAGCGACGAAGCTGCCGCCGCCGAACCGAAGCAGCCCGACGCTCCGGCCCCGTCCAGCGAGAAGGCGCTTGCCGATCTCGGCATCACCGTTGCCCCGGCCGAGGACGGTTCCGGCCTCTCGGTGACGGAGGTGGATCCTGACTCCGAGGCTGCCGCCCGCGGCCTGAAGAGCGGCGAAAAGATCGTCTCGGTCAACAATCGCAAGGTGGAGAGTGCCGCCGATATCGGCAAGGTGATCGAGGAGGCCCGCAAGGACGGCCGCACCCGTGCGCTGTTCCAGGTCGAAGGCAGCGGTAACAGCCGCTTCATCGCCCTGCCCATCGATCAGGGCTGATCCCTTTTTGGTCGTATTGAAGCGGGGCGCCGCCGGCAACGGCCGGCGCCCTTTTTCCTTTGGAAGGGAAAAGAGATGGAGACGAGCGTCCGTTATTCTGCCGAAACTGCCGAATCCAATGGTGCAAAAACGGGCGGTGACGCTATTGTTCCGCACATGAAGATTCTGGTGATCGAAGACGACCTGGAGGCGGCTGCCTACATGACCAAGGCCTTTCGCGAGGCCGGGATCGTGGTTGACCATGCAAGCGACGGCGAAAGCGGCCTCTTCATGGGCACGGAAAATTCCTACGACGTGCTGGTGATTGACCGCATGCTGCCGCGCCGCGACGGTCTGTCGGTCATCAGCGAGCTTCGCAAGCGTGGCATCAACACCCCCGTGCTGATCCTCTCCGCCCTCGGCCAGGTGGATGACCGCGTGACGGGATTGCGCGCCGGCGGCGACGACTACCTGCCGAAGCCCTATGCCTTTTCCGAACTGCTTGCCCGGGTGGAAGTGCTGGGACGTCGGAAAGGCACGCCCGAACAGGACATGGTCTACCGCGTTGGCGACCTGGAACTCGACCGCCTTTCCCACGAAGTGAAGCGCGCCGGCAAGGAAGTGCTTTTGCAGCCGCGCGAATTCCGCCTGCTCGAATATCTGATGAAGAATGCCGGCCAGGTCGTCACCCGCACCATGCTGCTCGAAAACGTCTGGGACTATCATTTCGACCCGCAGACCAACGTGATCGACGTGCATGTCTCGCGGCTTCGCTCGAAGATCGAGAAGGACTTCGACAAGCCGCTTCTGAAGACGATCCGCGGCGCCGGCTACATGATCAAGGACGAGGCCTAATTGCTCGCACGTGCCCGCCTGATGTTTCGCTCGACAGCCGTGCGGCTGTCGGCGCTTTATATTCTGCTCTTCGCACTATGCGCCGCTTTTCTCGTCTTTTACGTGACGGCGATGTCCGAACGGCTGCTCGCGCAGCAGACGCGTCAGACATTGCAGGAGGAGGTGCAGGATATCGAGCGCGCCTATGAGCGCGGTGGTATCAATCTTCTGCTGCGGATGATGGAGCGTCGCGCACGCCAGCCGGGTGCCAATCTTTATGTGATCGCCGGTCCGAACGGCGAGATGCTGGCGGGCAATGTCGCCTCCGTGCAGCCGGGCGTGCTTGACGAGCAGGGTTGGACTAAATTTCCTTTCAGCTACGAACCTTATTCGGAGGCCGCCGGTTCGCGGAGGCACCTGGCAGTGGCCAATGTGCTGCTCCTCGACAATGGCCTCCGGGTCATGGTGGGCCGCGATCTGGGGGATCCGAACCGGTTCCGCGGTCTCGTGCGGCGGGCCTTGATGGTGGCGCTGGCGATCATGGGCGTCGGTGCGCTGGTGATCTGGTTCGGCATCGGCCGCAACGCGCTGAAGCGCATTGACCGCATGTCGGCGGCAAGCCAGAAGATCATGGCGGGCGACCTTTCCCAGCGCCTGCCGGTTGGAAAATCCGGCGACGAGTTCGACAGGCTGTCGGATTCGCTGAACGCCATGCTCGGCCGCATCGAGAAACTCAACGAGGGCCTGCGTCAGGTCTCGGACAACATCGCCCATGACTTGAAGACGCCGCTGACGCGGCTGCGCAACAAGGCGGCCGATGCGCTGGCCGAAAAGCGCGAGGACGTGCGCCGCTCCGCCCTGGAAGGCATCATCGCGGAATCCGACCAGCTCATCCGAACTTTCAATGCATTGCTGATGATTTCTCGCGTGGAAGCCGGGTCGATCGCCGCGGAAATGTCCGACGTCGATCTTTCGGCGATTTCCGCCGACAGCGCCGAGCTCTATGAGCCGGTGGCGGAGGAGGCGGGCCTTTCTCTCACGACCGCGCTGGAGCCGGGCCTCATCGTGCGCGGCAACCGCGAGCTCATCGGTCAGGCGATCTTTAATCTGCTCGACAACGCGATCAAATATGCCGCCGGAGGCAAGGGCGAGCCGAAGGTCGGCGTGAAGCTTGCAAAAAAAGACGGCACGTTTCGGCTCTCTGTCTGCGATAACGGGCCGGGCATTCCGCCCGAAAAGCGCGACGAGGTGCTGAAGCGGTTCGTCCGTCTTGACGAAAGCCGCTCCAAGCCGGGCACCGGGCTTGGCCTTTCGCTCGTCGAGGCGGTGATGGAACTGCATGGTGGTTCGCTCGAACTTTCCTCCACGCACAAGGAGAATACGGAAGCGCCCGGCCTGACCGTCACCATGGTCTTTCCGGTCCCGAAGCCCTAAGTGGGTATAGAGCGAGGGAGAGATTCGAGGAGGATTTCGGTGTCGGGAAAACTGAGCCGGCTCGATGCGGTCAAGGCGGATGTGATACGCCCGCTGAACCAGGCGGAGTTGAAGGCGGCGACGGCCGCCTTGAAGGATATGGGCAAGACCGAGCCGGCGGTCGCCGATCTGCTCACGAAGGAAAGTCCCCTGAAGGACTTTATCGCCGCAGCCTTCACGCTTTCGCCCTATCTGCGCGACACGGCCGCCGTTTCTCCCACGCTTCTCGCGACAGCGATAGGTGAGCCGCTTGAGCCGGCTTTGGAACAACTGATCGATTCGGCGCGCAATTCATGGCGTCCGAAAGACGGCAAGGCACCCTCGGAAAACGAGGTGATGACGACACTCAGGACGGCTCGGCGGGGTTTGAGTTTTCTGGTCGCGCTCGCCGATCTTGCGCGCATCTTTTCCGCTCGGGACACGACCCGCTGGCTGAGCGCCTTTGCCGATGCTTCCGTCGCGGCAACAATCGACCATCTTTTGCTCGCCGGCCATGAGAGCGGCAAGCTGAAGCTTGCCGATCCTGCTGAACCGAGCAAGGGCTCGGGCCTCATCGTGCTCGGCATGGGCAAGCTCGGCGGCCGCGAGCTCAACTATTCTTCCGACATCGACATCGTCGTCTTTTACGATCCGGAAGCAGGCATCCTGAACGATCCGTTCGACGCTTCGGAAATCTACGGGCGGATGATGCGGCGGCTGATCCGCATCCTGCAGGAGCGCACGGCGGACGGCTATGTCTTCCGCACCGATCTGCGCCTGCGCCCCGACCCCGGTTCGACGCCGCTTGCCGTCTCGCTCGATGCGGCGCTGATCTATTACGAGGGCAGGGGGCAGAACTGGGAGCGTGCGGCCTTCATCAAGGCCCGGCCGGTTGCGGGCGACATTGCTGCCGGCGACAATTTCCTGCGGCTTCTGATCCCCTTCGTCTTCCGCAAATATCTCGACTACGCGGCGATCGCCGACATCCATTCGATCAAGCGGCAGATCCATGTCCACAAGGGGCATGGCGCGATCGCCGTGAAGGGCCATGACGTGAAGCTCGGCCGCGGCGGCATCCGCGAGATCGAGTTCTTCGCCCAGACCCAGCAATTGATCGCCGGCGGCCGCATGCCGCCGCTGCGCGCCCGGGAGACGGAGGCGGCGCTTGCCGCCCTTGCCGAGGCGAACTGGATCGCGCCGGAGATCGCCGCGGAACTCACCGGATGCTACTGGTTCCTGCGGGATGTCGAGCACCGCATCCAGATGGTGCATGACGAGCAGACCCATAACCTGCCGGAGACGGATGCCGAGTTGAAGCGCATCGCCCTCATGCTGGGCTTTGCCGATGCGGCGAGCTTTTCGGCCAGGCTGGAAGAGGTGCTGCGGACGGTCGAAAGACGCTACGCACGGCTCTTCGAACAGGAGGCGAAGCTTTCGGGCGGTGACGGCAACCTCGTCTTCACGGGACAGCAGGATGATCCCGGCACACTTGAGACGCTCGCTTCGCTCGGCTTCGAACGGCCGGCCGACATGTCCCGCGTCATCCGCACCTGGCATTACGGCCGATACCGCGCGACGCAATCTGTCGAGGCGCGCGAGCGGCTGACGGAGCTCATGCCGGCGCTGCTCAAGGCATTTGGGGAAAGCAAGCGGGCCGACGAGGCATTGCTGCGCTTCGATCATTTTCTCAAAGGCCTGCCGGCCGGAATCCAGCTCTTCTCGTTGATCGGCAACAACCCGCCGCTATTGGCACTGATCGTCACGATCATGTCGTCGGCACCAAGGCTGGCGGATATCGTCGCCTCCAAGCCGCATGTCTTCGACGGCATGCTGGACCCCGGCCTGATGGCCGAGCTGCCGACCCGGGGATATCTCTCGCAGCGGCTGACGACCTTCATTGGCGGTGCAAGGGCTTACGAGGAACTGCTCGACCGGCTGCGCATCTTCGCTGCCGAACAGCGTTTCCTGATCGGGATCAGGCTGCTCACCGGAGCGATCTCAGGCGTTGAGGCGGCGCGCGCCTTCACTCATCTTGCCGATCTCCTGATCGAGGCCGCGCTGAAGGCGGTCACTGCGGAAATTACGGCCGCGCATGGCGCCTATCCCGGCGGGCGTGTCGCGGTGATGGGGATGGGCAAGCTCGGCAGTTTCGAGCTCACCGCCGGTTCCGACGTCGACCTCATCCTTCTCTATGACTACGACGGAGACGCAATGGAAAGCGAGGGGCCGAAGCCCATCGATTCCACCCGTTATTTCACCCGCATCACGCAGCGGCTGATCGCTGCACTTTCCGCGCCCATGGCGGAAGGCGTGATCTTCGAGGTCGATCTCCGTCTGAGGCCGTCGGGCAACAAGGGGCCTGTTGCCACGCGCATCAACGCTTTCAGCAAGTATCAGCGCGAGGAAGCCTGGACCTGGGAACATATGGCGCTGACGCGTGCCCGTCTCGTCTGCGGCGACGAAAGCCTTGTGAACGAGGCGAGGGATGTGATCGGCGAAGTGCTTTCGGCCAGGCGGGGCGTCGGCAAGATCGCCAAGGATGTGGCCGAGATGCGCGCGCTGATCGAAAAGGAAAAGCCGCCGCGCGACATCTGGGATTTCAAGCTGATCCCCGGTGGTCTGATCGACATCGAGTTCATTGCGCAATATCTGCGCCTCATCGCGCCGGCCGAAGGTGTCGAGGTCGAGACCTTCGGCTTCAGTACAGCCGAAGCGCTGAAGGCGCTCGGCGGGAGACTGATGAAGCCTGGTGATCTCGATACCTGCCTTGAGGCGCTGCGCCTCTTCACCGAGCTTTCCCAGATCATAAGGCTCTGCGTTGACGGCCCCTTCGATCCCAAAGACGCGCCGGCAGGTCTCCTGGAGCGTGTCTGCCGGGCAGGGGACTGCCCGGACATCGGGACGCTCGAAGGGGAGATCAAGAGGCTTTCAAAGGCAGTGCGGGAGGTGTTCGGGAGGACTGTTACTCCCAGGGCAGACAGGTGACGATTGTCGGCGGTTCTTCAACTGCTTGAGGTGATAGCGTATGCCTTGACCTGTGAGCGGTTCGTCGGCGAAGCGCGCAATTACATGCAGATGCACGTGATCGACTGCCTGCCCTGCTGCTTGCCCTACATTCCATCCCAAGTTGAAGCCGCTAGGCTCTGTCTGGTCCAAATGGGCTTTGGCTCGAATCAGGAGATCAAAGGTGTCGATCCACTCGGTAGGGGTGAGATCGAATGGCGAGCTGACGTGCCTGAAGGGGATGATCATGCCGGAATGCTGGAGAACCTCATCTGTACTTTTGAGGAAGAAGCAGGTTTCGTTGGCGAAAACGGGCTGGTCCTTCCCGCTTCGGTTTGCCATGCAGAACGGACATTCTGGCGACATACTCCCCCTCGCTTCAATTCCTTGTCTTGCTGTAATGTTAGCTGGAGTCCACAACAGACAGATAACACGTGGCGTTAAGACGGATTCGCTTCCGCACGGTTGCCCCTGAATTCTTTTGAGCCACAACCTGCAATATAGTCTGATGCACGGAGGCCGCGCGTCCGCCATATCGAGGATTACGTGAGTCTCATGCCGACCGTTTCCGTGCCGCCTGGAGCGGCCGGTCGGGGATATGCAGCGAAACCACGGTTCCCCTGCCGACCTGGGAACGGATGCGCATCGTGCCGCCGTGGAGCGAAATCAGCGAGCGGGAGATGGCAAGCCCGAGCCCTGAGCCGCCCTTGCTCTTGGCATACTGGCTCTGCACCTGCTCGAAGGGCTGGCCGATCTTGCTAAGCGATTCCTTGGGGATGCCGATGCCCGTATCGGCAATGGTCAGCACCGTGCCCTTTTCAAGCCTGCGGGCGCGCAATTCGACCTTGCCACCCTCGTTGGTGAACTTGACGGCGTTGGAGAGGAGGTTGAGCAGCACCTGTTTCAGCGCGCGCCGGTCGCCGGCCATGTCGAGGCTGTCGCACAGGCGCTGGCGGATGATGATCGCCTTGTCCTGAGCCGAGATGGAGGTCAGACGCAGGCTTTCCTCGATCAGTGATTTCAGGTCGACCGCCTCGCACTGGATGCGCATGTGGCCCGCCTCGATCTTCGACATGTCGAGGATGTCGTTGATGACGTTCAGGAGATGCTTGCCGCTGTCGTAGATATCCTTGGAATATTCCGAATATTTCGGCGAACCGAGCGGCCCGAACATGCCGTTCATCAGGATTTCCGAAAAGCCGAGGATGGCGTTGAGCGGCGTTCTGAGTTCATGCGACATGTTGGCGAGGAAATCGGACTTCGCCTTGTTGGCGGCCTCGGCGCGTTCCTTTTCCGCCTGGTAATTGGCATTGGCGATCGAAAGCTCGGCTTTCTGGCGCTCCAGCTTCTTCTGCGAAGAGGAGAGGTCGCCGATCGTCGCCATCAGCCGGCGCTCGCTGTCGCGCAGCCGCTCCTGGTGGCGCTTCAGGAGCGTGATATCGGTGCCGACCGAGACGAGGCCGCCGTCACGGGTGCGTCGTTCGTTGATCTGCAGCCAGCGTTCGTCGGCAAGCTGCACTTCCGTCGTGCGGGAAAGGCCGCTGCCGTCCGGGTCGGCGACCCGCCGTTCGATGACCGGCCGGGCGGCCGCCGCGTTGACGGAGGCACGTTCGGTGCCCGGCACCAACACGCTATCCGGCAGCCCGTAAGCCTGTTGGAAATGGGTGTTGCACATCACGAGCCGGTCGTTCTTGTCCCACAGAACGAAGGCTTCCGAGGTGCATTCGATCGCGTCCGCGAGCCGCTGGTCGGCTTCGGCATATCGCTGGGCGAGACGATGCTGCTCGGTCACGTCCATGGCGATGCCGATGACGTGGGTCCGGCCGGCGGCGGTCTTCACCACCTGGGCGCGGGCGCGCATCCAGACATAGTGGCCCGCGGCGTGGCGCATGCGAAAGACCTGGTCCACCTGCCGGGCATTGCCGCGACTTATGGCCCGGGCAAGCGTGCAGATATTGCCGTCGCTCGGATGCATCATCCGTGCTGCGTCGGCAAAGGAGATGACATTGCTGCCGGGCGGCAGGCCGAGCATCTCGTACATGGAGCCGGACCAGAAGAGGCGCTTGTTGGTGACGTCGAAATCCCAAAGCCCGCAGCGGCCTCGCGACAGCGCGGTTTCGATACGCAGATTGGATTCGACGAAGATATCGTCGGCGTCACGGGCGCGTTTGACCTGCATGTAGTAGGCGTAGAGGATGATGAGCAGGATCGCCGAAATGCCGGTGAAAAGCGTGACGTTGAGCGATACTTCCCGCCGCCAGAAGCGATGAATGCCGTCGAGCGATTGGGCTGCGACGATGAGCGCTCCTTCGCTGCCGAGCGGCTGGATCGCCGCATAATGGGGAATTTCTCCGAAATAGGTCTCGATCACACCGTCGTCGCCGCCGAAACGGCGCAACGCGGCGGTTTCCGGCAGCACGGATGTGAGGCGCCGCCCGATATAGGCCGCGATCTCGCCCGATCCGCCAAAGACACGCCCGGCTTCGTCGACAAGGAGAAGGAAGGTGTCGGATTTCAGCTGTTGCTGCGGCAGGAAGGAGGCGAGGCGCATTTCCGCCGTGGCCCGGTCACGGCTGGAAAAGGCCGGCTCACCGGAGAAGGCAGCGCGTGCCGCGGCGGCCATCAGCGCCGTCGACTGCCGGGCTGAATCTTCCATCCGCCCGTATTCCGCCACGATGCCGAGAACGCGCGAGGCTGCGACGACGGAGAGGAAGGCGACGATGAGCAGGGGGATGGAACGCTTCAGAACCAGTTCCACCCGCGGCAACTGCCGCGAGATGGGCTTGACGGAAAGCCGCACCTCCTCCGGAGAGATGCGCCCCAAACCTGCGAAGCTCGGAAATTTGAAACGCAGCCGCCCCTCGGCCGCGGTTGCCCGCTGCACGCCCGACATCGTCCTCATTGTGGTCCCTCGTGTGATTCGAGGCGCCGCTCGCCCGAATCTAACCTAATGAATCACTAGTGATTCTTCGTGTCCAGAGGGTTGCTAATATTTTTTTAACACTTTGATTCAATTGCGAATCGGACGAGACCCATGCCGGCCGGGCGGTTCGCTGTATGGTTGCCTGTCAAACGGAGGGGCAAATCACCTGCGCCGGGCGGAGCGATCAGCCCTTGTCATCGGCATTGAGCGCAATCGGAAGCAGGCCGGCCAATATGGCGCCGATGATCTCATCGAACAAAAAGGCTGGCCGGTCAAAACCAGTATAGTCCCTCTTCGGGTGAGCGAACCGGCTGTCAGGTCAGACAGCCGGGTTTTCGATGAGGCCGGTGCGGGTGGCCGCGATGGAAATCGCGGCAAGCAGGATGACGACCGCGCCATAGATGTAGGCCGTTGCGGAGAGACCCAGTGCCGGTGCGGCAAGGCCGGCGATGATAGCGGGAACCGCAAAGGCGAGATAACTTTCCACCAGGAAGGCGGAAAACAGGCCGGCCCGTTCATGGCTTTCAGCGAGCGGCAGAACGATCTTCAGGATGTTTGAAAAGATCGATCCAAGACCGAGACCAGCGACCGCCGTACCGAGAAAGAGAAGCCCGACGGCTCGTTCCTCCACGCCGAGCAGCGTGATCAGAACGCCGATCATCAGCCCGGTCGTAGCCGAGAACAGAACCCGTTGCGGCGCGAGCGCGCGAAAAACGAAGACAGAGACCGTGGCGCTGAGCATGGAGGTGGCGACGACTGCGCCGCCGACGAAAGGCGAGGTAATGCCGGTCGCGACCGCGACCAGCGTCGGCATAAGCGAGAGGTAGAAGCCGGCAAGCGCCCAGCTGGCAACATTGACCGGCGTGACCTTGATGAGCGCTCCGCGGGCACGGGGTGGCACGCTGATGCGCGGCCGCATTGCGGCGAGCGCGCCAGGTCGTCTGGTGATGGTTTCAGGCATGAAGGCGAGCGCGATAGTGCCGGCGATGGTCGCGACGAACAGGATCGCGTAGATGAGATATGTCGGCGCAGGCGCGAAGGCCACGAGCGTCCCGGCCGCAAGCGTGCCGATCATCAGACCGAGAAAGGCCGTTATGCTGTTGAGGATCGGCCCGTGCCGTTTGTCGGTGTCGAGGATCGTGGCGCCGAAAGTCGGAAAGGCGAGGCCGGTCGCGATGCCCTGGACGATGCGGCCGGCCATCAGCATGGCGCCGGATTCGGCCAGCATGAACATCACCAGCGCGGTAGCGTTGATGACGAGGGCAGCGAGGATCAGCGGCTTGCGCCCCACGTAATCGGAAAGTCCGCCGAACGTCAGAAGCGCGGCAAGGAGCGCGAAGGCATAGGACCCGAAGATCAGTGTGATCATCGCTGGCGAGAGGTCAAAAAGTTCCTGATAGAGGTGATAGAGCGGAGTTGGCGCACTGCTGCAGACCGAAATCAGCACCGCGAATGTGAAGCTGTAGACCGTCATCCGGAAAGCGGATGGAGACGTTGCAGAGGGGAGGATACTGCTCATAGGTTCACCTAAACGCAAATCTTTAGCGTTAACGGCATTTAGTTGCATTTCCGCACTAATGCAATATCTTTGCATTAATAAGAACGATTTTCCGGCGGAATGCCGGCAAGGAGAAGAAAAGTGGCGAGGGAGATGTTGCGGCAGGGCGGGCGTAGCGCGCGGATCCAGGAGGCGGTGCATCGCACGGTTCAGGAACTGCTGAAGAACATGGACCGGGGCGAGATCACCGTGCCGATGATCGCCGACAAGTCGGGCGTCACTCCGTCGACCATCTATCGCCGCTGGGGTGATCTTTCTGAACTTCTGGCGGATGTAGCTGTCGACCGCATGCGACCGGTCGCCGATCCTGAAGATACGGGAGCGATGACTTCCGATTTCGAAGCCTTCATCCTGCAATATGCGGAGGAAATGTCCTCAAGAGTAGGACGCGCACTGCTCGCGGACGTGCTCGGAAGCCTGGAAGGCAATGCTCCGGTAAAATGCTGCCAATATACCTATCATCATCTGGAGACCCTGCGGGAAAGGGCCTCTGCACGGGGCGAAACGCCTTTCGATCTCGGCGAGGCTGTCGATTTTGTGGTGGCGCCGATTGTCTATCACATCCTGTTCGGTGATAGGGAGTTGACGCCCGACTACTGCCGGGCGCTCGTCGCGCGATTTTTCGGAAAGTGATCCTACCTGCCCCTTACGCTCCCACCGACGACGGCCTGGAGGCGAGGCGGAAATCGCGGGGGCCTAGAAGACGTCCGTCGGCCGCCTTGACTTGCAACCTCTCGATCGGTGCGCCATCGATCGTGTCCACCATTTCGGTCTCCAGTTCACCCGGTTCAAAACAGTTTTCCTCTCCCCATTGCCACAGCGCGACAAGCAGGGTGTAGAGCTTCTCACCTTTAGGCGTCAGGATGTAGCGCGGGCTCGATGGGGAATTCGTGTGAGCCTCGATGGTGAAGATTCCTTCCTGGACGAGTTTTTTCAACCGCGCCGACAGGATGTTTTTGGCGAGGCCGAGATTCTTTTGAAACTCCCCGAAACGCTGATGCCCGCGGAAGGCGTCCCGAACGATCAGAAGCGTCCACCAGTCTCCAACGATCTGAAGACTGCGTGCAATGCCGCAATCCGCTCCTTCCAAATTGGTTTTCCTGCCCTTCATCTGCGTCTCCAGGATACTTGCAGTACCATGCAAGATTGGTTGCAAATTTAAACCAAATGGGATTATGTGTCGACAGGTTTCAAAATTAAACCGGAATCCGCGGGTTTGCTGTTAAAAGGAGAAGACGGGCATGAGCGATTTGCTGGAATTTGCCGTTGCGGCGCATGGCGGGTGGGAGCGTTGGCGCGAAGTCAGGAAGCTGACGGCCAGGATTTCTGTCGCGGGAGCGATGTGGCATCTCAAAGGGTGGCCGGGCGTCCTGTCGGACGTCGCCGTTTCGATCGATCCGCATCGCCAGCATGCCGAGTTTTCGCCGTTCATCGAGCCGGGTCATCACAGCCAATATGAGCCTGCCCGCACGGCCATCCTCGGTGATCGGAACGAGGTTCTCGAAGAACGGGAGCGCCCGCGGTCGGCTTTCGAGGGGCACGTGATCCAGACCCCCTGGGACGCACAGCACCTCGCTTATTTTTCGGGATATGCGATGTGGACATATCTGACGACGCCGTTCCTGTTGGGGCTGCCCGGTTTCATTCTCGATGAAATGGAGCCTTGGGATGAGCAAGGGGAGACGTGGCGACGGCTGAGGGTCACCTTCCCGCCGGATGTCGCCAGCCATTCCACCGAGCAGATCTTTTACTTCGATGCAGCCGGAATCTTGCGCCGGCATGACTACAGCGTCGAGATCATGGGCGGAACGTCCAGCGCCAACTATGCGACCGAACCCAGGACCTTCGGGGGGCTCGTCTTCCCCACCAGGCGCCGCGTCTATTCCATCGGCCCCGATAACCGGCCCGTCCTCGACCGGGTCGCGGTCGCCATCGACATCAACGGCATCGATGTGGAATAGCCTGGCGCCGCAGGTTCACCCTTTCAGCATGCGTTCGACGATGTCGCGCACGTCGGTCGACAGTGTTTCGGCCCGTTCGATGGTTGCCAGCGCCGAGCGGGCATGGTCCGCACGCTGCGGCTCCAGCGACCGCCAGGACCGCATCGAAGTGAGGATGCGGGCGGCAAGCTGCGGGTTCTTCGGGTCGATCGAAAGGATCTGCTCGGCGAGGAACCGGTAGCCCTCGCCATCCGGTCGGTTGAAGCCGGTCGGATTGCCAAAGGCGAAAGTGCCGATCAGCGAGCGTACGCGGTTCGGATTGGTCGATACGAAGCGCGGGTTCTCCATCAAGGCCTTGACCCGGGCGAGTGCGCCCGCGCCCGGAATCGTCGCCTGGATCGAGAACCACTTGTCGATGACGAGCGCATTGCCGTCGAACCGCTTCAGGAACGTATCGAGCGCGCCTTGCGCTTCCGCAGAGTCCGGGAACCGGTGGGCGAGCAGCGTCAGCGCCTGCGCCACATCGGTCATGTTGTCGGCAGCGGCGAAGGCTTGCGCCGCGCGGGCGGGTGTCCCTTCCGCATAGGTCAGGTAGGCAAGCGCGCTGTTCCTCAACGCCCGCTTGCCCGCGCTTGCGGCATCCGGCGCATAGGGACCTGCAATCTTCATCTCATCGAAGAGGCGCAGGAAGGTCTTGTTCCCCTCTCTGGCGATCGCCGAAAGGATCGCATGCCTTCCGGCATGGATCGCGTCCGGGTCGTTGTTGCCGCCGAGTTCGCGGGCGATATCGGCCTCGCTCGGCAGCGTCAGCACCTGCGCGCGGAATGCGGGCTCCAGCGCCTCGTCACCGGCGGCTTCGAGAAGGGCTGCGGTGAGCGCCGGATCGCAGGTGATCTCCCTGCCCTCGCGGGCGTCGCGTGCCGCCTGCATGAGGTTCGGCATCGCAAGGTCAGTGAGGGCCTGCCAGCGGGCGAAGAGGTCGGTGTCATGGCGGGCGATATGGGCAAGATCGGCCGGCGTCTGGTCGAAATGCAGGTTGATCGGCGCCGAGAACGAGCGGTTGAGCGACAGAACCGGTCGGGACGAGATGCCGGAGAACGTGAAGGTCTGCTTGCGCTCTGTAAGATGCAGAACATCGCCGGTCATTTCGCCGCCCTTGACGGCTGTCGGCGCTGCAATCTGGCCATTGTCGAGGATCAGCGCCAGGGAGAGCGGAATGTGCATCGGCTCCTTGTTCGACTGGCCGGGCGTGGCCGGAAGCATCTGCTCCAGAGACAGCGTAAATGTCCCCTTTTTCTGGTCGTAGCTGCTCGAAGCCGTAACGAGCGGCGTCCCTGCCTGATGATACCAGAGCGAGAATTGCTCAAGATCGCGACCGCTCGCATCCTCGAAGCACTTCAGATAGTCCTCGACAGTGACCGCCTGACCGTCATGGCGCTCGAAATAGAGGTCCATGCCCGCCTTGAAATCCTTGCTCCCGAGCAGGGTCGCGATCATGCGGGTGACTTCCGAGCCCTTTTCGTAGACTGTCGTCGTATAGAAATTGTTGATTTCGCGATATTTCGTCGGGCGGACGGGATGGGCGAGCGGGCCTGCATCCTCGGGGAACTGCTCCGACTTCAGATGCCGCACTTCGGCGACGCGCTTGACGGCGCGCGAGCGCTGGTCGGCCGAGAACTCGTGGTCGCGATAAACCGTCAGCCCTTCCTTGAGGCAGAGCTGGAACCAGTCGCGGCAGGTGATGCGGTTGCCGGTCCAGTTGTGGAAATATTCATGCGCGATGATCGCTTCGATATTGGCGTAGTCCTGATCGGTTGCGGTCTCGGGGTCGGCGAGCACGTATTTGTCGTTGAAGACGTTGAGGCCCTTGTTTTCCATGGCCCCCATGTTGAAGTCGGAGACGGCGACGATCATGAAGATGTCGAGATCGTATTCGCGGCCGAAGCGTTCCTCGTCCCACTTCATCGAGCGTTTGAGCGCATCCATGGCGTAAGCGGCGCGCGGCTCCTTGCCGTGCTCCACGTAGATCCGGAGCTTGACGTCGCGGCCCGACATGGTGGTGAACGTGTCCTCGACCACGCCGAGGTCGCCCGCCACCAGCGCGAACAGATAGGCAGGCTTCGGATGCGGATCGAACCAGGCGGCGAAATGCCGGCCTTCGTCGTAATCGCCGCCACCGAGGAAATTGCCGTTCGACAGCATAACCGGATTGGCGGCCTTGTCGGCGATGATGGTGATCGTATAGGGCGCAAGAACGTCGGGACGGTCCGGGAAATAAGTGATGCGGCGGAAGCCTTCGGCCTCGCACTGGGTGCAATAGACGCCGCTGGTGCGGTAGAGCCCCATCAACTGGCTGTTGGCTTCCGGATTGATGAAGGTGGTGACGGTGACCTCGAAGGGTGTTTCGGCCGGCAGATCGCGGATCGTCAGGCTTTCCGGCGTCGCGTCATACCGGCTGGCTGGCGCTTCGGATTGATCTATCAACAGCCCGGAAAGGGTGAGTTCGTCGCCGTCGAGGACGAGGGGTACAGAGGGATCGACACCTTCGCGCCGGTGGAAGATCAGCCGCGCCTCCACCTTGGTGTTGGTCGGGTCGAGCTCGAAAGTCAGATCGACGCGTTCCAGGACGAAATCGGTGGGGCGGTAATCTGCCAGATGAACGATCTGGCCCGTATCTGTTCGCATGTTGCTTCCTGAACCGGCTCTTCAAAAATGGCATTGGGAGTGATGAATGCTCCCGTTCACTGGCATTTGCCCGACGCCGCGCGCATACTTGCATGCAATGCTAAACGATTGTTGAAACTTTGGCTAAATTAAACCTCATTTTGTTTCGGTATATTTCGCGGAAGTTTTCATCAGGTCACGGATATTGATCAACCCATCATCAGTTTTGATCCCGCGCACAGCGCTTTTCCGTTACTCTGCCGACAAACTGAATCCCCTCCTTTTCATTGCAGGCTCCGTTTTCGATGCGGCCTAAGATTTCAATGAGTTGTTGATGGCCGCCGCCGATGCCTTGAATCCCCTTCGGGGGATCATGTTCAAAGTCTCCTCCGTGGTGATTTTCGTGATGATGCAGACCTGCATCAAATCCGCGGGGTCTGATATTCCAGCCGGCCAGATCACCTTTTACCGCTCTGCCTTCGCAATCGTGCCCATCGTGGCTTATCTCGCGTTCGAGGGCGAATTGCGGGGCGCATTTCGCACGGACAGTCCGTTCGGGCACCTGAAGCGTGGTTTTCTTGGCATTCTCTCCATGGGTTTTGGGTTCTATGGACTGGTGCACCTGCCCATGCCGGATGCGATCGCGATCGGCTATTCCACGCCGCTGCTCGCCGTCGTCTTTGCCGCAATCTTCCTGAAGGAGACGGTGCGGGTCTATCGGTGGACCGCGGTTCTGATCGGCATGATCGGCGTGGTCATCATTTCCTGGCCGAAGCTGACCATGTTCGAACAGGGCGGCATGGAGTCCGAACAGGCGATCGGCGCGGTCTCCGTCATCATATCGGCAGTGCTGGCCGGGTTTGCGATGATACAGACACGCCAGCTCGTGCGCACAGAGAAAACGGCGACGATCGTGCTTTTCTTCTCGCTGAGCGGGGCGGTGTTTTCGCTGGTCAGCCTGCCCTTCGGCTGGGTGGAACTGTCCACGTCGGAAAAGCTCTTCCTGATCGGCGCCGGCTTCTGCGGCGGAGTGGGACAGGTTCTTCTGACCGAGGGCTACCGCAATGCCGACGTCTCGACGGTCGCGCCGTTCGAATACACGTCGATCCTGCTCGGGATCGGCATTGCCTATGTGCTGTTCGGGGATGTGCCGACGGTCAGCATGCTCATCGGCACGGCGATCACCGTCTCGGCGGGAATTTTCATCATCTACCGCGAACACCAGCTCGGGCTGGAGCGGAAGGCGGCGCGCAAGGCATCGCCGCCAGGGGCGGGCACCTGAAAATCAGAGCGGGATGGCGGCCGTGACCGGGTTGATCTTTTCGGAGCCGTACCGGGCGGCACCCGCGCGGCTGAATTCGCGCGAGGCGTTCACTGCTGCGCTGATATCGGAGAGATTTTCGCGCAACGTGCGGATCGGGTGGAGGATGGCCGTCATGGCTGCTTCCTTGTCCTGGCTATCAGCGTTCGCGGAAATCGGCGAAGACGGCAGCCGGACGCGTGATGCCGGTTAGGCGCGCCATCGCGCGGGACGTCATCTGCTCGTTCGTCGCTGAGCCGAAACGGTGATAACCCTGCGTCGAGCGCGGCTGAAGGCCTGCGATCCGGAGGGTTTCGAAGCCCGAATGGATCGGGCGGAAGCGCGTCGTCATTGCCTTGGTTCCTTAAACCTGTTCCTCCCAAGACATGATGCCAATATTGCAGCGCAACATTGATTCTGCAATGCAGCAGAACGCCGCGCTGCCATGCGCCAGACGCATGGCATTTTTCATATTTTTGTAATCTTGTGGCAATTCCGCAAGCTTCTGCCCGAAATGCGGGCAGTCGATGGCCTCAAAGCCGCTTTTTGAAGGTCAGAAGGTCCTGCCAGGCAAGCGCCTTGTTGGCGGGTGCTGCAAGAAGCTCCTGCGGATGCAGCGTCGCGATCGCCGCCGCATCGATTCCCCCGAAGGTGATGTCGCGCCATTCTCCGCGCAGCGAATGGATCGTGCCATTGGCGCCGAAGAAGAAGCGGGCCGGGAAGTTGCCGAGCAGCAACAACAGTTTCGGTTCGGCGAGCGCCACCTGCCGTTCGAGGAAAGGCCGGCAGATTTCGAGCTCGGCATCGGAAGGCATGCGGTTGCCCGGCGGACGCCAGGGAATGATGTTGGTGAGCAATACGGTCTCGCGCGCAAGCCCGATCGCGCCGAGCATCCTGTCCAGCAACTGGCCCTGCCGGCCGGAAAAGGGCAGGCCGTCGCGGTCGTCGTCGGCATTCGGCGTCGGCCCGATCACCATGATGCCGGAAGAGGGGTCGCCGCTGGCGAAGACGGTGGAACGGGCGCCGTTCTTCAGGTTGCAGCCGGTAAAGGCTTCGAGCGCGGTTTTCAGTTCGACGAGCGAGCGGGCGCTTTCGGCCGCAAACCGGGCCGAGGCCACGGCCTCGCTATCCGGCACGGCGACCGATGGGGGTGCCGCCGGGCGTGCCCCCGCAGCGGCGCGGTTCTGCGTCGCGGTTTCGCCTCGCGTCCGGGGGGCGGGGGCAGACCCGTTCTGCGGCGGCTGCGGCTGGCGGGCCGATGCCGGCATTTTCGCCTCCGCCTGCGCGGCCTTCTGCGCTGCGAACTGGGCGAAACGATCGACCGGTTCATCCTCGACGAGCCATTCGACGCCCGAGTCCGCATAGAAATGCAGAAGGGCGGCGAGCTCCTGGGCGTCGAGGGTTTGTGTGGCGTTCATGGGACTACCCTATAGCATGTCGCCGGGGAGGGGGAACCGGTTTCGGATGACGGCGCAGCAGTCCCGTATGGGAATTTGCCCCTCACCCTAACCCTCTCCCCGCATGCGGGGAGAGGGGATGTGCCCAGATCGCAACTGGAGTTTTGGGACGCCGGTGCGGCATATCCCTTCTCCCCGCCCGAGCGGGGAGAAGGTGGCGGCAGCCGGATGAGGGGCATTCCCGACAGATGAGGGAGGATAAACCTTCCGGCCCCTCTCACGCCGCCCATTGTGCGACGTTGTCGCTTTCGCCGATCAGCGCCAGGCCGTGGGCGATCGACAGCAGCTCGCCGCCGCTCTCGATCTTGCCGGCATCGAATCTCCGGGTGAAGATGCGCCGCACGGCCGGCACGAAGGACGTGCCGCCGGTCAGGAACACCTTGTCGATCTCTCCCGGCACCGTGCCGGTTTTCTCCATCACCTCGTCGAGCGCGCCTTCGATGCGCGCCAGGTCGTCGGCGATCCACGTCTCGAAATCGGAACGTTTCACCACCTTCCGGCCCGCACGCCCAAGCGGCGGGAAGTGGAATTCCGCCTCTTCCGCGCCCGACAGCGCCATCTTGGTGGCGGAGATCGCCTGGTAGAGCGGATAGCCCTCGTCATGCTCGACGAGGTCGATGAAGAGCTCCAGCTTGTCCGGATCGAGCGCCGAGCGCACCAGCGATTTGAGATCGGTGAATTCGCGCGTGGTCTTGAAGATCGACAACTGGTTCCAGCGGCCGAAATTGGCGTAATAGCCAGCCGGCACTTCCAGCACCTTGTCGAAGCTCTTGAAGAACGTGCCCTTGCCGATCTCGGGCGCCACGAGATTGTCGATCATCCGGTAGTCGAAATGGTCGCCCGCGACGCCGACGCCCGAATGGCCGATCGGGGTCGCCATCAGCTTGCCGGCCTGCCGCTCGAAGCGGATCAGCGAATAGTCGGTCGTGCCGCCGCCGAAGTCCGCGACCAGCACGGTCGCGTCGGATTTCAGCGTCTGCGCGAAGTAATAGGCCGCCGCGACCGGCTCGTAGACATAGTGGATTTCCGGAAAGCCGAGCCGTGTCAGCGCCGCGTTGTAGCGCTCGGTGGCGAGCTTCGCGTCCGGATTGGCCCCGGCGAAATGCACAGGCCTTCCGGCGATGACCCGCGAGACGTCGCTCGGCCAGTTCTCCTCCGCATAGGTCTTCAGCCGCCGCAGAAAAATCTCCATCAGGTCCTCGAAGACGTGCCGGCGGGCGAAGATCAGCGTGCCCTGGAAGAGGGCGCTTGCCGCAAAGGTCTTGATCGACTGCAGGAAGCGGCAGTCGCCGGGATTGTCGATGAACTGGCGGATCGCCGCCTGTCCCGCCTCGACCTTCAGCGCCTGCGCGCCCATCACCGGGTCCTTCATGAAGGAAAGCGCGGTGCGCATCGTGTCGGTCTCGCCGGCGCTGCTCGTGAAGCGCATGGAATGCGTGGCGTCGGCGCCGTCCGAAAGCGCCAGAACCGTATTCGTCGTGCCGAAATCAAGCCCGAGCGCCCGTGCCATGGCCGTGCTCCTTTTGTCCACCGAAGATCATTGAACCGAAGCCGGAGGCCCCGAACGCGAAAAGGGCGCTTGATTGCGCGCCCCGGATTTTTTGAGAGGGCGCGTGATCGCACAAGGGGAGGCGGATGGCAACCCCGGACCAGGGCTTAAAACGGTTGTACCGTGCGAGAATTCGCGCTTTCGCTCGGAGCCGGCGCGTTCTAATGTCCCCGCTCCAGGGGGTGACATGAGCCAGCAGCTTATCAATCAATATCTTGCCGAGATCGACCGGCTCAGGAAGTTTTCGGGATTATCCAACGAACAGGTCATCCGCCGGGCTTTCGGGCGGCTGCTGGAATCCTGGGCGTCCTCCGAAAAGCTCGTCTTCCTGGAAGAATATCCCGTCGAGACGACGATGAAGACGACGGTCCGTCCCGACGGCACGGTGCTGCACGATATCCGCGTGCCGCACGGCTATTGGGAGGCGAAGGACACAAAGGACGACCTCGACGAGGAAATCCGCAAGAAATTCGCCCGCGGTTATCCGCAGGACAATATCATCTTCGAGAATTCCGAGATTGCGGTGCTCATCCAGAACCGGCAGGAGGTCACCCGCGCCTCGATGACCGATACGGCCGGGCTGCTGCGGCTGGTATCGCTGTTCTTCCGTTATGAGCGGCCGGAAATCGCCGAGTTCCGCAAGGCGGTCGAAAAGTTCAAGGCCGACCTGCCGACCGTGCTGGAGGCGCTGCGCCAGCGCATCGATACGGCCTACCGGGAGAATGCCGCCTTCCGCGCGGAAGCGGCCCGGTTCCTTGAAACCTGCAAGGAGACGATCAACCCGACGCTCGGCGAGGCGGATGTGCGGGAAATGCTGATTCAGCACATCCTGACCGAGGAAATCTTCACGCATGTTTTCAACGAGGGCGATTTCCACCACGAGAACAACATCGCCAAGGAGCTTTATGCGCTGGAGGGAAAATTCTTCACCGGCGCCGTCAAGCGCGAAACGCTCAAGGGACTGGAACCCTATTACGCGGCGATCCGGGCGAATGCGGCGCAGATCACCAGCCATTCGGAAAAGCAGACCTTCCTGAAGGTGATCTACGAGAATTTCTACAAGGTCTACGATAAAAAGAAGGCCGATCGCCTCGGCGTCGTCTATACGCCGAACGAGATCGTCAAATTCATGATCGAGGGCGCCGACTGGCTCTGCGAAAAGCATTTCGGCAGGAACCTGATCGACGAGCATGTGGAAATCCTCGACCCGGCGACGGGCACCGGCACTTTCATCTGCGAGCTGCTCGAATATTTCCGCGGCAACCCCAGGAAACTCGCCCACAAATACAAGAACGAACTGCACGCCAACGAAGTGGCGATCCTGCCCTATTACGTCGCCAACCTGAACATCGAGGCGACCTATGCGGCGATCACCGGCCAGTTCGCCGAATATCCGAACCTCTGCTTCGTCGATACGCTGGACAATGTGGAGGGCCTCGGCATCCGCGCCGGCCATCAGCACGAATTGTTCGGCGCGATGTCGGAAGAAAATGTCGAGCGCGTCCGCCGCCAGAACAAGCGCAAGATTTCCGTCATCATCGGCAACCCGCCGTATAATGCCAACCAGCAGAATGAAAACGAGAACAACAAGAACCGCGAATACAAGCGCGTCGATGAACTAATCAAGTCGAGCTACATCCGGCTGTCGACGGCGCAGAAGACCAAGGTCTACGACATGTATGCCCGCTTCTTCCGCTGGGCGTCGGACCGCATGCACGACGACGGCGTGCTGGCTTTCGTCACCAACAACAGCTTCGTAAACTCTCGCACCTTTGATGGCTTCCGGAAGGCGGTGGCTGAGGAGTTTCACGAAATCTACGTTGTCGATCTAAAGGGCAACGCTCGGACCAGCGGTGAGCAACGGCGTAAGGAAGGAGGCAATGTTTTTGATGACCAGATCCGAGTGGGGGTCGCCATCAGTTTCTTTGTAAAGAGGAAAAAGAAACACGGATGCGTTATCAGATACGATGCAGTTCGAGACTACGCAAAATCAGACGATAAGCGGACATTTCTGTCCGCGACACCGCTATCGCGACGTACCTTTACGATCGTTACTCCAGACAAAAACGGGAATTGGATCGACCTGGCGGAGAATGACTGGGAGAGTTTTATCCCGGTTGCCGACAAGAGAACGAAGACGGCAAAGACAGCAGGGCAGGAGCGGGCGATCTTTCGGCTATTCTCGCTCGGCGTCGTGACGGCTCGAGATGAGTGGGTCTATGATCATGATCAAGATAGATTAGCCGGAAAGGTAGGGGTTACTTATCGATACCTACGAATCCGAGAGGGCCCGTTGGGAGGCACAATCTGAGTCCAAGACCACTGGCGGCTGGGTTGATCGTTCGATCAAATGGACTTCGGAACTTGAAAATTATCTAAGGACAAGTGTTCCGCTTAAGTTTCGTCGTGAGAGGATCAGGCCAGCAGCCTATCGTCCCTTCTGCTCGCTACATACCTATTACGACAGAATCGTTACCCATCGTCTGTATCAGCAGGATTCCATCTTCCCCTTCGAGCGTGTTGAAGCCAACCAACTCATAGTCTTCAGCGATCCGGCGGCGCAAAAGCCTTGGATGACTTGCTCCGTCGATCGCCTTCCTGATTTGCATTATGTTGGGGCGGCGGCTGGTACGGTTTGCACTCCCCTCTACCGCTACACATCCTCCGGCGAGCGGGTCGACAACATCACCGACTGGGGCCTGAAACAGTTCCAGAGCCATTACGGCAAGGCGGAGAAGATTTCGAAGGAAGACATCTTTCACTATGTCTATGGCGTGCTGCACGATCCGCTCTACCGCGAAAAATATGCGCTGAACCTGAAGCGCGAGTTTCCGCGCATCCCCTTCTATCCGGATTTCCGGGCATGGGCCGATTGGGGCAAACGCCTGATGGAGCTGCATATCGGCTACGAGACCGTCGAGCCCTGGCCGCTGGAGCGTCTGGATACGCCGGACGAGAAGGCGAGGGCGGCGGGCGTTTCGGCGAAGGCGATCCTCAAGGCGGACAAGGAGGGCGGCATCATCCGCCTCGACAGCGAAACGCAGCTTTCCGGCATCCCGGCGGAGGCCTGGACCTACCGGCTCGGCAACCGCTCCGGGCTCGAATGGATCCTCGATCAATACAAGGAGAAGACGCCCAAGGACCCGACCATCCGCGAAAAGTTCAACACCTACCGCTTCGCCGACTACAAGGAGAAGGTCATCGATCTCCTGATGCGCGTCACCCGCGTTTCGGTCGAGACGGTGGCGATCACCGAGGCGATGAAATCCGCCCGCCGGGCGACCGAGGACGCCGCCTAGGCCATTCCCCGCGTCTCCGCCGCCTGTTCCGCAAGCCAGTTGCGGAACATCTCCATCGCCGGCGTCACGCTTCGCGACTTGAGGCGGATCAGCCAATAGCTGCCTTTGGAAATGTAGATCTCGAAGGGCTGTTCGAGCGCGCCTGAACTGAGCTGCCGGGAGAACATCAGCGGCGGGGTGAGCGCCACGCCGGCACCCTGCAAGGCCGCCTCGATCATCAGCACGGAACTGTCGAACACCATGCCCCGGATCGGTGGCGAGGCGACGCCCGCCGCCTCGAACCAGCCCGGCCATTCGTCGGCGCGGTAGGAGCGGAGCAGCGTCTGATGCGTCACGTCCTCCGGCGACTTGAGCTGCTTTGCGATCGCCGGGATGCAGAGCACGGAAAGCGGCGCCTCGAACAGCGCTTCGGCCTCGATATCGTGCCATGCGCCGTTGCCGAACTTGATCGTGTAGTCGAGCCCTTCGGCGGCGATGTCGACACGGTTGTTGTTGGTGGAAAGCCTCAAATCCACGAACGGATATCTTTCCCGAAAATCGTGGAGACGCGGCAACAGCCAGCCGACCGCCAGCGTGCCGACCGCTCCGAGCTTCAGCACCTCGCGCACATGCCCGCCCTCGAACCGCTCCAGCATGTCGGCCATGCGGTCGAAGCTCTCCTGCAGCGAAGGGAGCAGCGCCAATCCTTCCTCGGTGATCATCAGCCCGCGCGGCAGGCGGCGGAAGAGCGTCGCGCCGAGTCGCTGTTCCAGAAGCTTCACCTGATGGCTGACGGCAGCCTGCGTGACGCAGAGCTCGATCGCCGCCCGGGTGAAGGAGAGATGTCTTGCGGCGGCTTCGAAAGCGCGCAGCGCGTTCAGCGGCAAATATGGCCTAACCATGGCAATGCCCTAATTCAGTTTATGGCTCGCCGCAGATATCATCGTTTGATTGGGGCTCGCAAGCCGGCCTAGAAAACCATGTCCCATCAACCGGAGCTTTGACCATGGCTTTCAGAAATTCCCTTATTCTGGCATTTTCTCTTGGAATTACCGCAGCTTTCCTCGATTTTGCGTCGGCCGGGGCGGCGGAGCCGATCCGCTGCACCGTCATTATCGATGAGCAGAGCGGCGAGACACTTTATCGTCAGGGCACCTGCGACCAGGGCTTTTATCCGCAATCGACCTTCAAACTTCCTTTGGCCATGATGGGATATGACGCCGGCATCCTGACCGATGCGGAAAACCCGCGCTGGAAATACCAGGCGAAGTTCGGCGGGCCGGATCGGGTGAAGAAAGATGTCGATCCGTTGATCTGGGAAAAGGACTCGATCGTCTGGTATTCGCAGGAGCTGACCCGCAAGCTCGGAAAACGCGCCTTCGCCGATTACATCCAGCGCTTCGGCTACGGCAATCGCGATGTCTCCGGCGGCCTGACCGAAGCCTGGCTCATGTCCTCGCTGAAGATTTCGGCCGACGAGCAGGTGCAGTTCATCCGCCGCTTCCTGACCGGCGGCCTGCCGATCTCCGAACATGCCGTCGACATGACGCTCGCCATCACCCCGCATTTCGACGCGGGCGACGGCTGGGACATCCAGGGCAAGACCGGTTCCGGCTGGCTGCGCGACAAGGCCGGCAAGACAGATCGCGACCGCCCGCTCGGCTGGTTCGTCGGCTGGGCGATGAAGGACGAACGGCGCGTCATCTTCGCGAGGCTGCTGGTCGATACCAAACGGTATCCGAAGGAACCGATCAGCTTCGTGGTGCGGGACGGGCTGATCGAGGACTTTCCGAAACTGGCGGAAAGGTTCTGATCTCGAAGAGTTTTCGCGCTGAAAACCGAAAGCGGCCGGGCCCCCCAGGCCCGACCGCCCATAGCGCCTAGGCAGCGCTGCAGCGCGCCAACCATAAACGGCATTGGAGGCCGCTTGTGCAAGTGGAGTTCGATATTCAGGTTATTCGTTAAGGTTACTCTCACGCCTTGCTTCACCTGAAGGACTTACGTCGATTGGCCTACTTTCCCGGCGCCGCCGTTCGTTTATTTTTCTGCCGCGCGTCAGCGGAGGAGGAGATGAATGTCATACCTGCGGATATGGATTTGGGCGACGTTCGCTTTCGTTCTGTGCGCCGGCATGCTCACCCTGGGCTACTTCAACATCGAAGGGACGTTGCCGGCCACACCACCGGTCTATGTTGAAACCTGGGCGGGCTTCATGGGGTTCGTCACTGTGGCCGCAGCAGGCGTCAAGTGGTTGTCGAATTATCGCGACTGATCCCGGCTGACCGTCTCGCGACAGGCGGATCTATGCCGCTATCGGAGAAACCGCCGTGCGCCCCCGATGGCGAGGAGCCCGATGACGGCGACGATCGCGCCGTTGATGAGCCAGGGCGTCTGGTTGATCATGAAGCTCCGCGCCGGGTAGGGAAAGATGCCGCTGCCCTGGCCGATCCAGAGAAGGCCGAGAGCAATCAGCAGGACGCCGATCACGGAAAGCGCCAGTCGTGCGAATTTCATGGGAAATCTCCGAGGGTCAGGGAACGCCGGATCATAGGCCCGGGCCGGGCGGATCGCGAGACGCGATTGCGTGATATCGGAAGGCGATCAGGCGTCTTCGTAATAGGCCGTGATCAGCGATCTTGGCGCCGGCTCCTCGCTTTCGGACAGAACGAAGCCGGCGATGCGGCTCGAAGGCGAGAGGTTGTCGAGCAGGTTGAAGATGACCGCATCCTCGAAGGCACCGAGCGGCCTCGCGTTAAGGGGTGCCGGTCTGGCGATAGCGGCTGCCGCGGAAATCGGCCGCGCCGGCCGGTCGCCGGCATCGCGTCCGGGCATGTCTCCCGCCGCAAGCATTTCCGCAATCGCCGCGGCGGCGGAGGCCGGCGCATGCGGCGCGGAAAAACTGTCCGGCGAAGAATCTTCGCATACCTCCGGAACGCTTTCGATCATGCCGGCGATCCCTAGAGCGCCGTGCGTCCGAATGGACGCACAAAGGACGCTCTATCTCCTTGAACCTACGCATCCTGCTTTCCGGAAATCGATTCCGATTTTCGGGCCGATGCTGCGGGTTTCAGGGCCGGCTCGTCTCCTACGTCACGGGAATTGAGATCCTCCGAAGAGGAAGACCTCAATTCGAATCAATATTGAACGACGATGCTCAGATCGAACGCGAGGCGCCGCCATCGACCCGCAGCGTGGTGCCGGTGACATAGCTTGCCGGAACCGAGCAGAGGAAAGCGCCGGCGGCGGCGAATTCCTCCACCTTGCCGAGACGACCGGCGGGGATCGTCTTGAGCGACGCGGCGCGCACGTCCTCGAGCGACTTGCCGGTGCGCTTCGCATTTGCACCGTCGAGTTCATCGATACGGTCCGTGTGGATGCGCCCGGGAAGCAGCATGTTGGCAGTGATGCCGAAATTGGCCACTTCCGTCGCAAGCGTCTTGTTCCAGCCGACCAGCGCCGAACGCAGCGTGTTGGAAAGCGCGAGATTGGCGATCGGTTCGACGACGCCGGAGGAAGCGACCGTCAGGATGCGGCCGAAACCCTGTTCCTTCATCTGCGGCAGCAGCGCATTGGTAAGCGTGATGACGCGCAGCACCATGGACTGGAAGAAGGTGTCGAGCTTGTCGGCCGTCATATCCTCCGTCGTGCCGGGTGTCGGGCCGCCGGTGTTGTTGACGAGGATGTCGATACCGCCAAGCTTCTCCTTCACCGCATTCACCATGGCTGCGACGAAATTGTCGTCGGCAATATCCCCCCAGACCCATTCGGCCTTGCCTTTGCCTTCGGCATTGATCGCCTTGCAGTTCTCCGCGAGGCGGTCGCCTGAGCGGCCGACGAGCAGCACGTTCGCGCCTTCCGCCGCGAGCGCCTTCGCGATTCCGAGGCCGAGGCCGCGCGATGAGGCGAGCACGAGAGCGCGTTTGCCGGTAAGACCGAGATCCATGATGCTGTTCCTTCCATTCCTGTCTTCGGACTGTCGGCCTTTATAGCAGGGGCATTTGGTCGCGAAAGGCCGAACTTGCTTTCTTCCGTTCGCGCCTTATAGTTGACGTGAACGTAAAAGTAAGTTGAAGAAACGGAAAGGCGATTTGCGCGAATGGCAAGGCTGAAGACGTTTTCCCGCCTCGACAAGCGGGGCGGCTTTTGCCAAGACAGGATGCCTGCCGCAACAGGTGCCTGAACAGACGCCGGGAGGGGCCGGCGAGCGGAGTTGGATATGAACGAACAGGAACTTCCCGAACGGGAGAGCATGGAATTCGACGTGGTGATCGTGGGCGCGGGGCCGGCGGGGCTTGCGGCGGCGATCCGCCTGAAGCAGGTCAACCCGGATCTGACGGTCGTGGTGCTTGAAAAGGGGTCGGAAGTGGGCGCCCATATCCTCTCCGGTGCGGTGGTCGATCCGATCGGCATCGACAGGCTTCTGCCCGGCTGGCAGGAAGAGGAGGGCCATCCCTTCAAGACGCCGGTCACCGACGACCAGTTCCTGTTCCTGGGTCCTGCCGGCGCGATCCGTCTGCCCAACGTCGCCATGCCGCCGCTGATGAACAATCACGGCAACTACATCGTCTCGCTCGGAAACGTCTGTCGCTGGCTCGCCGAAAAGGCGGAAGCACTGGGCGTCGAGATCTATCCGGGCTTTGCCGCGACCGAAGTGCTCTATGATGAACAGGGCGCGGTCATCGGGGTGGCGACCGGCGACATGGGCATCGAGAGGAACGGCGAGCCCGGCCCCAACTATACCCGCGGCATGGCACTGCTCGGCAAATACGTGCTGATCGGCGAGGGCGTGCGCGGTTCGCTCGCCAAGCAGCTGATCGCCCGTTTCGGCCTGCAGGACGGCCGCGAGCCGCAGAAATACGGCATCGGCCTGAAGGAACTCTGGCAGGTGAAACCGGAAAACCACAGGCCCGGCCTGGTGCAGCATTCGTTCGGCTGGCCGCTCGGCATGAAGACCGGCGGCGGCTCCTTCCTCTATCACCTGGAGGACAATCTCGTCGCCGTCGGTTTCGTGGTCCATCTCAACTACAAGAACCCGTGGCTTTACCCCTTCGAGGAGTTCCAGCGCTTCAAGACGCATCCTTCGATCCGCGCCACGTTCGAGGGCGCCAAGCGTCTTTCCTACGGCGCCCGCGCCATCACCGAAGGAGGGTACCAGTCGGTACCGAAACTGTCCTTCCCGGGCGGCGCGCTGATCGGCTGTTCGGCCGGTCTCGTCAACGTGCCGCGCATCAAGGGCAGCCACAATGCGGTTCTGTCCGGCATGCTGGCGGCCGAAAAGATCGCCGAGGCGATCGCCGCCGGCCGCGCCAATGACGAGCCGATCGAGATCGAGACCGGATGGCGGCAGACCGCGATCGGCACGGACCTGAAGCGGGTCAGGAACGTCAAGCCGCTCTGGTCGAAGTTCGGCACGGGTCTCGGCATTGCGCTCGGCGGGCTGGACATGTGGACGAACCAGCTCTTCGGCTTCTCCTTGTTCGGCACGCTGAAGCACGGCAAGACGGATGCGGAGAGCCTGGAACCGGCATCGAAGCATCAGAAGATCGACTATCCGAAGCCGGACGGGGTGCTGACCTTCGACCGCTTGTCCTCGGTGTTCCTCTCGAACACCAACCATGAGGAGGACCAACCGGTCCACCTCAAGGTCAGGGACATGGACCTGCAGAAGCGCTCCGAACACGACGTCTATGGCGGCCCTTCGGCCCGTTACTGTCCGGCCGGCGTCTACGAATGGGTGGAGAAGGATGGCGAGATGACCTATGTCATCAACGCGCAGAACTGCGTCCACTGCAAGACCTGCGACATCAAGGACCCCAACCAGAACATCAACTGGGTCCCGCCTCAGGGCGGCGAAGGGCCGCTTTACCAGAATATGTGATCGTCGCAGGTCGTTCCCGCGACCGCCGCCCTGCGGAAGACAGGCTCGCCGCCTGTCCCCGCCGGCGAATTGGGCGGCCACCGGAAGGGGACCGCCTTTTCCCTTGATCTGCCGCAAGGCCCGTTCCCGGAAACCGACTAGCATTGGAATGCGGTCGTCCACGGTGTCGGGCCGCGGTCCTGTTGATCTAGGGAGAACTGAGATGAAACGGATACTGACAGCAATTGTAGTCTTGGCGAGCACAGGCCTCCTTGCCGGTACGGCCTATTCGCAAGCCTATGGCGACGGCCCCTGGGGGCGCGGTTTCGGTGGCCAGGGCTGGGGAATGGGCATGGGGTCAGGCCCCATGATGCACGCGCCTGGCCGCGGGCGATTCGCCATGATCGATGCGAACGGAGACGGCAAGGTGACTGCGGAGGAGGCTGCGTCCGCCGCCGAGGACGTCTTCATCGCGATGGATGCCGACGACAATGGCGATCTGAGCAAGGACGAATACATGGCCGTGCGGATGGGACCGCAGATGGGCTGGAACAAGGATCGGCAGGCTGCCCGCGAGAAGGCGAAGCTCACGCGTTTCGATGAAATGGATCAGGACAAGAACGGTACCGTGACCCAGGTCGAGTTCATTGCCGGCGCCAAGGCCCATTACGATGCGGCCGATGCCGACAAGAACGGAGAAGTGACGCCGTGGGAATGGCGAAGCCAGCAGTGGAACTGAACGACCTCGGCGGACCGCGGGGCACTGCGGTGCCCCCTTTCTTTCGTGGTTTGTTAAAAGAGCCGGATGTTTGCTGGCGCGTCGGGCTGAATTAAACGTCTATTAACCATAATATTCTTAAGTCTTGGGTCATCGTTCCGACGCACCAAGGACACATTCATGTCGATTTCCCGTCGCGGTTTTCTGGTCGGTCTGCCGCTGATGCTGGCCGGCTGCGCTTCCACCGTTCCAGAGGCGAATTACGCGGCTTTGCCGAACGAGGAATTCCCGTTAAAGGCCGTGTCGCTCGACAGGATCAAGCCGGAACTTCGCCGCCAGGAAGTAGCCTATGACACGGCGCACCCCGCCGGAACCGTCGTCGTCGATACGCCGGCTCGCCGCGCCTTTTATGTCCTTGGTGAAGGTCGCGCGATCCGTTACGGCGTCGGCGTCGGCCGCGCCGGTCTGGCGCTAGCAGGCAACGCCTATGTCGGACGCAAGGCGGAATGGCCGAGCTGGACGCCGACCTTGAACATGCAGCGTCGGGAAGCCCGCTACCGGAAGCTCGCCGGGGGCGTGCCGGGCGGCCCGAACAATCCGCTGGGCGCCCGCGCCATGTATCTATACCGCAACGGCAACGACACGCATTTCCGCATTCACGGCACGAACCAGCCGGAATCGATCGGTCTTGCCATGTCGAGCGGCTGCATCCGCATGATGAACCACGACGTCATCGATCTTTACGAACGGGTCAAGGTCGGTGCCCGTGTGGTCGTGATCCAGGCCTGATCGACCGGCCACAGACCTGCCTGGCAAGAGCCCGCCGTTTCAGCCACGGCGGGCTTTTTCATGGTCCGGCAGGGGCTCAGAAGCCGGAGAGCACGAGCTTGCCCCTGGTGCGGTTGCTCTCGATCATCGCATGGGCCTTTTTGAGATTGGCGGCGCTGATCGTGCCGAGTACCTCGGAAAGCGTGGTGCGGATCTTCTTCGCATCCACCAGTTCGGCGACATGGTTCAAAAGCTTGTGCTGCTCGATCATGTCCGCCGTCTGCCAGACGGGCCGGGCAAACATCATCTCCCAGTGGATGGAGAGCGCCTTGCTCTTGAAGGGACGCAGGTCCATCGGCTCCTTTGGGTCGTCGATCAGCGAGAACCGGCCCTGCGGCGCGATCAGCTCGATAATGTCCTTGATGTGCTGGTCGGTATGGGTGGTCGAGAAGACGAAGGCGGGCGCGCCGATCGCCATCTCGGCAAGCTGCGTCGCCATGGGTTTCGAATGGTCGAGCACGTGATGGGCGCCGAGTTCCCTGATCCACTGCTGGGTCTCGGGCCGTGAGCCGGTGCCGATCACGGTAACGTCGGAAAGCTCGCGCAGGAGCTGGATGGCGATCGAACCCACCCCGCCGGCGCCGCCGATGATGAGAACCGCATTCCACGCGCCCGCCACCTTGTCCTCGACCTTCATGCGATGGAAGAGCGCCTCATAGGCGGTGATTGCCGTCAGCGGCAGCGCAGCGGCTTCCTCGAAGCTCAGCGTATTCGGCTTGAAACCGACAATCCGCTCGTCGACCAGATGGAACTCCGCATTGGTGCCTGGGCGGTTGATTGCGCCGGCGTAATAGACTTCGTCGCCCGGCTTGAAGAGTTTGACGTCGGGCCCGACGGTTTTGACGATGCCGGCCGCGTCGTAACCGAGAACCCGATATTGGCCGGCTTCGACAGTCGCCGAGGCGCGGACCTTGCTGTCGACGGGATTAACGGAGACCGCCTTGATCTCGACCAGCAGGTCGCGGCCCTTCGCTTCCGGCACGGGCAGCTCGATATCGAGCAGGGAAGTTTCGGCTGTAACGGGCTGGGGTGTGTTGAAGCCGACGGCGCGCATCTCAAAATCTCCTTGGTTTCGTTGCGTGGAAACTAGATGGCGCGTAAGGTTCAGGAGCGCAAGAATGCACATTTTTGGTGTATAGTGCCAAAAAGTATACCGTGAAAGGATCGTCGCCATGTCGAAACCACGTGCCAAGCTGACCGACAATTTCCCCGGCTGCCCGGTGGAATCGACGCTGAGTTTCCTCGATGGCAAATGGAAGGGTGTGATCCTCTACCACCTCTTGGAAGACGGAACGCTGCGCTTCAACGAACTGCGTCGCCGCATTCCTTCGGTCACGCAGCGCATGCTCACCAAGCAGTTGCGTGAACTGGAAGAGGCAGGGCTTGTGGAACGCACCGTGTTTCCGGTCGTGCCGCCGCGCGTCGACTACAAGCTGACGCCGCTGGGTCTCAGCCTGGAGCCGGTCATCGCCGCGTTGCGTCTATGGGGCAAGGAGCACGTCATCTGCGAGAACGGCCGGAAATACATGGTGATGCCGGAGGCGAAAACGCCGTCGAAGGCAGCCTGAGATCAGGCCGTCCCGCTCTTCTTCTCCAGTGTGACCGACGCGAAGAAGACGCCGAGGCCGAGCAGCGACAGGAATGCACCGACATAACCCGTGGCGGCGAAACCCCAGCCCCAGGCGATGACGAGGCCGCCGAGCCAGGCGCCGAGTGCATTGGCGATATTGAAGGCCGAATGGTTGGAGGCGGCGGCGAGCGTCTGCGCATCCGCCGCGACGTCCATCAGTCGCGTCTGCAGGGCAGGGCCGGCCGCAAATCCGCAGCCGATCAGGAAAACGCAGAGGCAGAGCACGACAGGGTACTGAGCCCAGAGTCCGAAGGTGCTCATGACGATGACGTTGAACACCATCACGCCGCCGATCGTGCCTTTCAGCGACACGTCTGCAAGCCGCGAGCCCAGAATGTTGCCGACGTTCATGCCGATGCCGAAAAGCACCAGCACGATCGATACCATGGCAACCGGCATCCGGGCGGTCACGGTGGTCGTCGAGGCGATATAGCTGAAGACCGAGAACATGCCGCCGAAGCCGACGGCAGCAATGCCGAGCGTCAGCCAGACCTGCGGGCGGCCGAAGGCGCCGAGTTCCCGCTTGACGCTCGCGCCTTCCTGCACCTGGTCGCGCGGCTGGAAATACCAGAGCAGGGCGACTGTTACCGCCCCGATGCCGCCGACGAGGAAGAATGCGGTGCGCCAGTTGAGCATCTGGCCCATGAAGGTGGCGATCGGTGTGCCGACCAGCGTTGCGACCGTGAGTCCCAGCATCACGCGGCCCACGGCGCGGGCACGTTTGTGAAAGGGCACCATGGAGGCGGCGACGAGCGCGGCGACGCCGAAATAGGCGCCGTGCGGCAGGCCCGTGATGAAGCGCAGGGCCGTGAAGCTCCAGAAATCCGGCGCGATCGCGCTCAGGATATTGCCCACTGCGAACAGGCCCATCAGGCAGAGAAGCAGGGTTCGGCGGGGCATGCGCGCCGAAAGGGCAGCGATGATCGGCGCACCGACCACCACGCCGAGCGCATAGGCGCTGATGACGTAACCCGCCATGGGGATGCTGACATCGTAGGTGGCGGCCACGTCCGGCAACAGGCCCATGATCGCGAATTCGCCGGTGCCGATGCCGAAACCGCCGACCGCAAGCGCGATTTCGATCAGCGCGATCGCGAGCGGTGAAAGGGCGGGAGCGGCCTCAGAGGCGCGTGTTTCCGAACGGTCGCGTGCGGAAGCGAAAGAAGCGGCGGAGTCGGTCATGCAAATGAATCTGCTTGAAAAAAAGACGCGGGTGAGGTGTGGGAAACACCTACCCGCTCTGGAGGCGAGCGGTCATCGAAACGACCTGTGTTGAAAGTTAGCATGCTATTGTGCGTTGCGGTAGATCCTCCGCTCATATCACGGGATTGTGTGTGTGCGTCGCAGAGAGGCGGCGTGGTGTTGATAAACCTCTTGTCCGCAACCATTTCTTCGGTGATCCGTTGTTCCGCCGCCGATCCCGGCCCAGGATATGAGATGAATCTGTTTGCCGTCTTCAACCGCGATGGCGGTACCTTCCGAACCACCGATATGGACGCATACTGCGCCCATGCGCTCCGGACTTTTGAAGGAGCGGGACACGACATTGAATGCCATGTGGTCTCCGGCGACAGAGTTGTGGAGACTATGGAGAAGGCAGCGGCCACGCCGGGTATCGAGGGCCTGATCGCCGGCGGCGGCGACGGCACGATCTCCGCGGCGGCGGGCATTGCCTGGAGAAGCGGGATTGCGCTCGGGGTGGTGCCGGCGGGCACAATGAATCTCTTCGCCCGCTCGCTGAAACTGCCACTCGATATCTGGCAGGCGCTCGATGCCCTGGCCGCCGCGACGCCTGAAAATATCGATATTGCCAGCGCCAACGGAAGAAGTTTCGTGCATCAGTTCTCCGCCGGCATGCACGCGCGCATGGTGCGCTACCGCAATTCCATGACCTTTGGCTCCAGGCTGGGCAAGATGCGGGCGAGCGTGCGGGCGGCAGTCGGCGTGATGTTCAATCCGCCGGAGTTCGAAGTTGAGTTCAAGGCCGAGGGCAAGACTGGCCATCGCAAGGTTTCGGCCATCTCGGTGTCCAATAACGAATTTGGTCCCGATCCGCTGATGTATGCAGACAACCTCACCCGCGGCCATCTCGGCTTTTATATCGCCGACCCGCTGAAGCCCGCCGGTGTGGCGCGCCTCACCTTCGATATCCTGCGCGGCCGGTTCAAGGAGAACGTCGCCATCACCGCCATGACCGCGACCGAGGTGGAGTTGCATTTCCCGCGCGAGCGCCATGATATCCGCTGCGTCATCGACGGCGAGCTTCTGCCGATGGACCGCGACGTGCGCCTGAAAATCCATGCGGGCGAGCTGAAGGTGCTGGTCAATGAACCTCTGCCCCGCGGGGAGGTGGAGCAGCAGGGAAGCGGTATCTAAGGCTTATGCCGCCACGACCGGAGCCGGGGCAGGTTGCTGCGCGAGCGCGGCGGCGGCGGCTTCTGCCGGATTGGCTGCATTGGACCGGACCGTCACGGCATTCGAGGCAAATTCCAGGCCGGCCTCCTTGAAGGCGGCGATCAGCCGTTTCATGCCTTCTCTCTTGATGAGGCTCGGATTTCCGGGACGGGAGGTGAACTTGAAGCGGACGATCATGGACGTTTCGGTGATGTCCTGGACACCTTGCATCTTGAGCGGAACGAGGAATTCCGGCCCGAATTCCGGATCTTCGAGCATCGCCAGGCCCACCTTCTTCGCCACTTTCCGGATGGTCTCGGTGTTGGCTTCGCGATCGAAGCGCAGCTCGAACTTGATCGTGCCCCAGTCCCGGCTGTAATTGGTGACGGAGCTGATCTGTCCGAACGGGATTGTGTGGATAGGCCCGTTATGGTGCCGCAATCGGATGGATCGCACCGTGATCTGCTCCACGGTGCCCTTCAGCTTGCCCGTGTCTATGTATTCTCCGATACGGAAGGCGTCGTCTGCGATGAAGAAGATGCCTGATACGATATCCTTGACCAGCGCCTGCGAACCGAAGGACAGCGCCAGGCCGAGGACGCCAAAACCGGCCAGAAGCGGTGCGACATCGATTCCGAGCGAGCTGAGGATCAGGAGGGCGCCAACGGCAAGCACGGCACCGAGCGCCAGGTTGCGGACGACGGGCAGGGCCGTCGACAACCGGCTCGTCATCTTCTTCTCGCCATGATCGTCCTCCTGGCCCGGAAGCGCGATCTGCGTGGATGGGGAGATCGAATCGAAATATTTCCAGATCAGCGTGCAGACGGCCCAGCTTGCCACCACGGCAAAGCTGAAGCGCTCGAGCCAGACGATCCAGTCGGTGGCAAGGACGGCCGCCTCTCCCGCCATCAGCGGGCGCCACAACGCCGTGATCAAGTGCAGTCCGCCGATCCAGATTGCGCCGGAAACGACGACCCGGAGGCTTGCCAACAACGACGACAATAGTCCGGCGCCGTCGGCCTGCTCATGCTGACGGGTAAACTCGTCCATGATCGTATAGGCGCCCATCGCCAGGATCGGCAGGATCAGCAGGAGGACTTGCGTGGCCCCGGCCGCGAAACTCCAGCGGGCGCTGTCCGGCGTGCCCGCGACCATAAGGCCGGTGATCCATATCAGCACCGCCGTCAATGCGTAGAAGTCCGGCAGAAGATTGCCGACCAGGCGCCGGATGAAGCCCGGATTGGCGCCGATGAACGCATCGCGAATACCTTTCCGTCCGCCGATGAACCAGACGAGCTTCAATATCGCAAGCGCCGTATTGCCGATCAGGAGCCACCCTTCCATGGTGCCCGTGTTCAGCCCGAGCGAAACCGACAGGCGAATGGTCTCCGCGAAGATACCGCCTATCAGCCCGTAGGCGACGAGCATGCGGAAATGCCAGTTCGGCGTCTCGATATCGATCAGCGGACTGGCGGCGGCCGTGGGTTTGAAAAGAAAGCGGCCGATCGTGTAATAGACGGCGGAAATCACAGCCGCCGCCACCACGCCCTTGGCGACGCGAAACGAAATCGAACCGGGTTCGAGCAACGTAAGCAGCGTGAATCGAGCCACCGCCAGAAAAACCACAATGGAGACGAGATCGGCAAGGAGACGCATGGAAGCTCGCCGGAATTTTCCGGCAACGCTTAGCGATTCATGCCTGCGAGGCAGGATACTCGCGGCCAGGAAGCGCAACAGCATTACCGCGGCACTGCCGGCGGCAATAGCCAGCAAGGCGACGAACAGGGGCCATCCGTAATTGCTTCCCTCGGCAGCAAGGTTGCTCCGGGTCATGCCCAGCACCGTGGAAAAGCCGGAAAACCCCGAAACGGCGATCGTGAAACCCCGCACCACAGCGCTCGAAAGCGTGTCCCAGGAGGCCATGCCCATGTTCGTCGCGACCATTTCCGGCGAGGGTTCCATGGCCGGTCCGGCGGAACCGGCCTTCTGATCGTCTTCCGCATTCTCGACCTGCACGCTCACCGGACGGCCGGTCTGCGCGGCGATATCCAGGACACGCTTGATATCGGCCTCGTTCTGGCCCTGCTGAAGGATCAGCGTCAGCGGTTTCTCCTGCGCGAGGGAGCCGGATGCTCCGCACAACAGCATCGACACCGTGATCGTCACGATCCGGCAAACTCTCAAAAATGCACCTGCCTGCACCATGCGACGTCCCCTGATGCCGTCCGTGCAAAGCGCACCGGAAGGCTGACAACCCTATTTCGCCGGTCGCCGCAGAAAGATTGTGTAACCGGTTTCCCGTCAATCCCTGGGGACTATGTGCGACATAGAAATAATGACCAATATATCAGCAAGTTTGGGCTTGGAGAATGTGGATAACGCTGCCGTCTCCCGGAAGAAAACCGGATCCTCTGGGGTGGCCGCCGGCAAAGCTGTGCATGGCCGGGAACGGTGACACACGCCGCTCCGATGTCGGCCTCAAATTTGCGCGAATCGGCATCGGTAGTCGAAGGGATCAATCAAGGAGTAACTGCTTGTTTTTTTCGTCGTGCCGTAAAGCTCCGGCCAGAGCCGCTATTGCCGTCCTGCTCCTGTTCGGATTGCCTCCCGCTTCGTTCGCGGAGACGGTGATAGACCCGGATGGGCCGTTCAGGATGGGCGAAGGCTATGCAGACCGGCCTGCGACCTGCGAGACCGTAAAACACTGGATCGATCACGCGCCGCCGACCGACGACCGCATCACGCTGACGATCAGCGGCAGGCTCGTTGCGGTGGATTGGGACGGTACTTTGGCATACCTGGTGATGTGTGACGAGAAGGACGTTCAGGTCATGTGCATCACCTACAGCAAGGAGGGGCGCAACATTGGTGATCCCGTCCTTTTCGCGGGCGGCTATGCACGATTTGGCGCGCGGCGGATCATGCTCGATCCTTGCCTGGCATCACCCGAGGAATGAGGATTCAAATCCGCGGCAGATAGGTCCGGTAGTCGAAGTCGCTGACGGTGCGCAGGAAGGTGATCGCTTCCTTGCGCTTGGTATCGCCGTAGAGCTTCTGGTAGCGCTCGCCAAAGATGTCCTTGATGAAGGGTGAGGCTGAAAAATCCTCCACTGCCGTCAGGAAGTCGTGCGTCAGCTTCTTGGTGCCTGCCGGCGGCTCCTTGCCGGGTTCGGTCGAAGGGCCGGGATCGAGCGTCTCGTCGATACCGATGAGCATGCCCCCGAGGATGGCAGTCAGAAGCAGATAGGGATTGGCGTCGGCGCCGGCGACGCGATGCTCGATGCGGGCGGCCGGGCCACCCTTGTCGGGAATGCGGATCGCGGTTCCCCGATGCCCGAAACCCCAGTCGATATCGACCGGCGCGAACGAGCCCGGCTGGAAACGGCGGTAGGAATTGGCAAACGGCGCGAAGATCAGTTGCGCGTCGCGCATCGTGTTCAGCATGCCAGCCGTGACGGATCTGAGCTTGAGCGGATCGCTGCCCCTGGCATCCAGAATATTGTTGCCGTCGCGGTCGATGATGCTCGCATGCACATGCAGGCCGGAGCCCGCCTGGTCCGCATAGGGTTTCGCCATGCAGGTGGACTTGAGCCCGTGCTTCCTGGCCGCCTGCTCGGCGATACGCTTCAGATAGATGCAGTCGTCGGCTGCCGCCAGCGCGTCGGCGCGGTGCAGAAGGTTGATCTCGAACTGGCCCGGACCGAATTCGGCAGTGGTCGCGTCCGCCGGCAGATCCTGTGCCTTCGCCCAGGTCCTGACCGTCTGCAGGTAGTCGTCCAGCGCATCGACGGCGCTCATGTCGTAGAGCTGGAAACCGTTCGGCTCGCCGCGATACGTCAGCTTCTCCGGTGGCCGGGGTTTTCCCGTCTCGCGCCAGTCGTCCTGCACCACGTAGAATTCCAGTTCCGTCGCCACCACTGGTATCAGGCCGCGCTCTTCGTAGCGCTTCAGGAGAGAGGCGAGAATGCCGCGCGGGTCCATGAAGCTCGGCTCGCCGGTGAGCTCGTGCATGGTGGAAAGCACCTGCCTGGAGCCCTCCGGCGCCCATGGCATAGGCACCAAGCTGCGCTGGTCAGGAATGCAGTTGCCGTCCGGATCGCCGATCGTCAGCGACAGGCCGGTGATATCGTCATTATCGTCGCCCCAGATGTCGAGCGACTGGGTGGAGGTCGGCAGACGTACGGCGCCGTCCCAGATCTTCTTTTCCATGGTCGCAGGGATGCGTTTGCCGCGCAGATCGCCGTTCATGCCGACGAGGAGGATTTCGATATGGGGCGGGGCGGTCTCTGCAGCCATGGGAATATCTTTTGAAGGGTGTTGCGGAGCTTCGTTCGTAGCCGATAAGAATCGGAGGCACAATCTGAGGCAGAGAGATACCCATGAACGACAGGCCTGCACTTTCCAATCTCGCCACGATCGACGCCGCTCACCATCTGCATCCGTTTTCGGACATGAAGGAACTGAACGCCAGGGGCACGCGCATCATCGAGCGGGCCGAGGGCGTCTATATCTACGACTCGAACGGCAGGAAATATCTCGATGCCTTCGCCGGGCTGTGGTGTGTCAATGTCGGCTACGGCCGCAGGTCGATCGCCGATGCCGCCTATCGGCAGATGCAGGAACTGCCTTATTACAACACGTTTTTCGGCACGACGACGCCGCCCGCGACCTTGCTCGCCCAGAAGATCGCCTCGCATGGGGGCGAGAAGCTGAAGCGCGTCTTCTTCACCAATTCCGGCTCGGAAGCGACCGATACATGGTTCCGCATGGCGCGGGTCTATTGGAAAGTCTTGGGAAAGCCGGAGAAGACTGAGGTCATTGCGAGAAAGAACGGCTATCACGGCTCGACAGTAGCGGGCGCTTCGCTCGGCGGCATGAAGCTGATGCACGAGCAGGGCAACCTGCCGATCGAGGGCATCCATCATATCGGCCAGCCCTATTGGTATGCGGAAGGCGGCGATCTGTCGCCTGCCGAATTCGGCCTGAAAGTTGCCCGTGAGCTGGAAGAAAAGATCGACGAGCTCGGTGAGGACCGCGTTGCTGCCTTCGTCGCCGAGCCGATCCAGGGAGCGGGTGGCGTCATCATTCCGCCCGAGACCTATTGGCCGGAAATCGCCCGTATCTGCAAGGCGCGCAATGTCCTGTTGGTCGTCGACGAAGTGATCTGCGGCTTCGGTCGTCTCGGCGCCTGGTTCGGACACCAATACTACGGGGTCGAGCCGGATCTCGCGCCGATCGCCAAAGGTCTCTCCTCCGGTTACCTGCCGATCGGCGGCGTGCTGGTGAGCGACCGGGTCGCCGATGTCATGGTCAATGAACTCGGCGATTTCTATCATGGCTTTACCTATTCCGGTCATCCGGTCGCCGCCGCAGCAGCGCTGGAGAACATCCGCATCATCGAGGAAGAGGGGCTGGTGGAGCGCGTGCGCGACGACATTGGTCCTTATTTCGCCGAGGCCTGGAAGAGCCTCGAAGATCATGACGTGGTGGGGCAGGCCGAAAGCGTCGGGCTGATCGGCGGCTTGCAGCTTGCGGCCGACAAGGCGACCAGGCGGCGGTATGCGAAACCCGACGATATCGGTGCGACGGTCCGCAATCATTGCGTCGAGAACGGCCTCATCATGCGCGCCACCGGCGACCGCATGCTTGCCTCGCCGGCGTTGACCATCAGCCGCTTGGAGATCGACGAGGTGGTCGAAAAGCTCCGTGCTGCGCTCGATCACCTGCGCGATACGGTGAGGGAATAGATCTTATCCGGGAATATCGACCACCGCGTACGCGAACCGGTATCGGTCGTCCGGTCGCCCGTTATTGTAGGGAAGGGCGGTGATCCTCGCCTGCGGCACCGTGCCGGCGAGGCCACGTTCCTGCAGATATTGCGCGAAGCCCGCGGGAAAACCGGGTGGCATGCTGCCGTCGGAATTGCGCCAGACGAAGAGGATGCGCCGGTGGGGCGGCATCGGCAGGGAGCGGATATCGGTCGGGGTGGAGAGCGTCGTGACCGGCGTGGAGGGGAAATTGAACCGCATGTTTCCGGCAAACTGCCCGTCGGACGCGACGATCAGGGTCGGAGCGGTGTCCGTAAGCGGCCGGATTTCCTCCGAAAACGCCTGAAAGGGATAATTGGAATATTGATAGGTGCCGGTGATCGGAGCCACGGCAGCCCGGCCGAAGAGGATTGATGGGATGAGGGCCATGATGACCAAAGCCACTCCCCATATCCGCCTGAGGCCCGGTTGCAGGCCGATCGCTGCGGCGTCGATCTTCACCACGAAATAAAGCGGTAGCACGATCAGAATCGGTGTGAGCCAGCGGTCCTTTACTCTTTCGACACCGGCAAACAGGATGAGCAGGACGATCAACGCGAGCGAGAAAAGCAGGATTCGGCCGACAAGCCGTGTGCTGTCGTTTCGAGCCCGGATCACCTCCCGCAGCCGCTCGCGATAGGCTGCTGCAAAGATGACCGTCGTCAGTGCGCCGAAACCGAGCGAGGCAAGCGCAAGCGAACCGAAGCCCTCTAACATCGCGACGATGGGATTGGTGTCGTCGCCCACAAGCTTGCGCATCGTGTGGCCGCTGGTCGCCGCGAAATGATCGACCAGCCACAACGCATGCGGCAAGACGATCAGCAATGCCACGGCGCCGGCAAGCAGGACCCGCCAGTCGAGAAGGCGCGAACGCCATTGCCGATCGCTGAGGATCGCCGCGAAGGCCGCAATCGGCAATACGATGAAATTGTACTTGGCGATCCCGCCGATGCCCGTGGCGACACCGAGCAGGATGAAGGAGGCGATCGAGGGCCGGTTGAGCGCCCGGAAGAAGCAGTAGAGAAACAGCGAGGCGGCAAAGATGGTCGCGACCGTATGGCTGAGGTCGCGTTGTGCCTCGAACGCCACTTGCGGAATGGTGAGCAAGCCGAGGGCCGCGACGGCGGCAAGCCGCCTGTCGCGCAGGACCTGCCGCGCCGCCAGCCAATAGAACCCGTAGGAGGCAAACAGCAGGAGGTTCTTGAGCAGCGACAGCGTGACCAGCGAAAGCCCGAAAACCTGCACGACCGCATATTGCAGCCAGTTGTAGAGGGGCGGTTGGGAACTGTATCCCGCCAGCAGCCATTGAGAAAAATAGGACTGTTCGGCCTCGTCCAGTTCCAGAGAATGCGGCAGCGCCATCCGCACGATAAAGTTCAACAGGAAATAGCCGGCGAGCACGATCAGCAGGGCGCGGCTACCGGGAACTGCATCGTCTCTTACCGTCTCCGCATGGTCTGGTCCCACTTAGTTTCTCCGGAATGAAGTTGAATCAAGCGATGCTCCGCCCACCCAGGCATAGCCGAAAAGCACGCTGTCCCGGCCGTTGGAAAACAGATAGGGGACTGCCAGCGTTGCAGGTGAGAGATTTTCCGGCACGCCTCCCTGTCCGGCGATATAGGCCTTGAGATAGGCGGGAATTTCACCACTGCCTTGGACCGCGCGCCAGATGACAAGCCCGGGCAGAGTTTTCTCGGCCTCGTCCAGAGGCGGCGTCTGTTCGAAACTCGGCAGCAATACGCGCGCATCCGGCAGTTCCAGCCGCGCGCTGGCGGCGAGGGAGGAATCATCGGCGATCACATAGGCAGGCTTCGTGCCGGGCTGTTCCGCCAGAACCTCCCGGATGAACGGACCCGACGGAAAATTCTCCTTGGTATATTGGCCGAAGCGTGGCCCGATCACGTTGCCGAGCGAGATATAGGCGATGAATCCCAGCGCCAGGGCCGCAACGGGAAGAAACATCCGCGGAATCGCATCGGTCGTGTCCGCGCCGGCTGCATCGAGCTTCAGGCAGAGATAAAGCGGCAGCAGGAGCAGGAAGGGCGAGAGCCATTTTTCGCTGATCGTCGTCGCGCCGAGGCCGAGGCCGATCAGCCCCACTGTGATCAGCGAAAGGAGGATCGTCCGGCCGGTGACGCGGGTCCATGGGCTTGTCGCCCGCCATGTCGAGAGCAGCGGGCGGCGGAAGGCGATGAGGAAAAAGGCCAGGATTGGCAGCGTGCCGCCCAACAGGGAGATGAGCAGCGTTCCAAGACCGGTGAGGCGATCGCTGATCGCATTCCCGGTAGCGTCCTCCCGCATGACCTTGATCGTACCCGCCGTCGCCTCGGCGAAATTGCCGACCACCCAGAGCCCGTGCGGCAGGCATATGACGGCGGCGACGACAAGCGCCGGAATGAAACGCCAGTCGAAGATGCGCTTGCGCAAATCAGGTTCGGGCAGGATGGCGAGGACCGCCGCGATGGGCACGACGACGAAATTGTATTTGGCGATGAGCCCGACGCCGACGGCCAGGCCGGTCAGCAGATAGTTGCCGAGGCTTGGGCGCGTCAGGGTGCGAAGGAAGGCGTAAAAGAACAGCGCAACGGCGAAGAGCGTTGCAACGGCGTGCGTCAGGTCCCGCTGAGCCAGGATGCTGACCGCCGGCATGGCGATCACCCCGAGCATCGCGATCGCCGTGAGCCGCTGGTCTTTCAGCACCAGCCGGGCCGCGAACCCGTAGAGAACGCAGCAGAAGAAGAGGAGCAGGTTCTTGACCAGCGAGATCGCAAAGATGGACGGGCCGATGAGCTGGATGACGCCGTATTGCAGCCAGTTGTAGAGGGGCGGCTGTCGCCCGTAGCCCATCAGGAAGAATTGCGACTGGTAGAGCTGTTCCGCTTCGTCGCTTTCAAGCGCCTCGGAACGCAGTACCCGAAAGCCGATCGCGAGCACGTAATAGGCCGCGATCAGCCAGAGGATAAGGTCGGGACGGCGGGCAAGCGCGTCACTGATGCGCTTGATCGCCCTCATAGACTTCCCTGATGATGTAGCTGACCGCCGTGTCTTCGCGGTAGTAGGTACGGGCAATCATCTCGGCGAGGATGCCGGTGGTGATCATCTGTACCGCCGATAGGAACAGCATTACGCCGATCATGAACAGCGGTCGCGTGCCGATATCATTGCCCATGATGAACTTGTCGATGAACAGATAGGCGAGGATGATGCCCGACAGCGCGCCGAGGCCGAGGCCGACCGAGCCGAAGAAATGTCCCGGCCGGGCCTTGAAGCGCATGAAGAACATCACCGAGAGCAGGTCGAGGATCACCCGGAACGTGCGGGAAATGCCATATTTCGAGGCGCCGTGCTGGCGCGCATGGTGGGTCACCGGCATTTCGCCAATCCGCGAACTCGGCACGACGCCAGCCACCCAGGCGGGGATGAACCGGTGCATTTCGCCCATCAGCTTGACCTGCTTGATGACGGAGCCGCGATAGATCTTCAGGCTGCAGCCGTAGTCGTGCAGGCGCACGCCGGTGATGCGGCCGATCAGCCGGTTTGCAATCCAGGAGGGGATTTTTCGCAGGAGAAGCCCGTCCTGGCGGTTCTTGCGCCAGCCGACGAGCAGGTCGAGTTCACGCCGCTCCAGTTCGGCCACCATCCCCGGAATATCCTTGGGATCGTTCTGCAGGTCGCCGTCGAGCGTGGCGATCAGCCGGCCCTGTGCCTGGTTGATGCCCGCCTGCATGGCTGCCGTCTGGCCGAAATTGCGCTGCAGGGCCACGATCTTCAGGTCGAGGCCGGGGCGGTTCAATGCGCTCTTCGCATTGGCGATCGTCGCATCCGTGCTGCCGTCGTCGACGAGAATGAGCTCCCAGCTTGCGGGATAACTGGTCATTGCCGCTGCGATCCGCTCGATCAGCGGTCCGACGCTTTCCTCTTCGTTGAAGAGCGGCACGACGAGGGACAGTTCGATCGGTTCGGCCGCCTCGATGCGGCTTGTGACCGACTCTGCTGTTGTACGCACCTTGTGTTTCTCCTAGAACCTCGGGCTTGACGCGGCATGCTGTCAGGCTGCCGGAACCCGGAACTTTTACATGGGGCACCCTACTATATGAAGAATTATCCGGTTGCCAGTCGCCGAGCATGGATAATTCGCCACGCCATGACGCTCGGAACCGTCGCGATCATCGTTGTCTATGCCGCGTTCATCCAGTGGGTCTGGGGCTGGCAGGGCATCGTGTCGCTCTGGAACGGCGCCGGCTGGACTTCCGCCCTCATCGCTCTGGCCTTGCTTTTATGCACCTATGTGCTGCGCACCTGGCGCATCTACGACTATTTCCCGAAGGAGACCGGCGGGCATTTCGGCACGCTTCTGAGGCTCGTGCAGGTCCATAACCTTTTAAATGTCATGCTGCCGTTCCGCACCGGCGAGGCAAGCTTTCCGCTGCTGATGAAGCGGGAGTTCGGCCTGCCGCTGGCGCGCGGCACCTCGGCGCTCTTCGTCATGCGCCTTTTCGACCTGCATGCGCTCCTGGCCGCCGCGGGCACCGGGTTCGCTCTTGAGACCGGCAAGGCTTGGACCTGGGGGCTCTGGCTCTTGTTTTTGATCCTGCCGGCTGCGGCTTTTGCGATCCGCAAGCCGGTTTTCCGATTGGCCGCGAAATTTCTGCCGAGCAGGGCAGAGAAACTGGTTGAAGAGGTGGAAGCCGGCCTGCCGTTCGATGCCTGGGCTTTTGCCCGTGCCTGGGGCGCGACGCTGATCAACTGGTTTACGAAGATCGCGGTGCTGGCCTGGGTGCTGGGCCTTCTGGGTGATTTGCCCATCGCCGCCGGCTTCGGCGGTGCGCTCGGCGGCGAGCTTTCCTCCGTGCTGCCGGTGCATGCGCCGGCAGGCGTCGGCACCTATCCGGCCGGCATCACGGCCGGCGCGCTCGCCTTCGGCGCCGATGCCGGCAGGGAGGCTCTGGAAGAGCTCGGCCGGGCCGCGGTCAATACCCACCTTCTGGTGATCGTCTCCTCGCTCGTCGGCACGGCGCTGTCGCTGTTTGCGGCGAGACCCAAGAAAACTGGGTGATCAGGCGATCTGCAGACCTAGATGCTCTGCCATCGGCAGGAAGTCCTTGTCCGCATGCAAAAGGCTATGGCCATGCTCAATGCAGTAAGTGCCGATGATGAGGTCGGCCGTCTTGCTCAAGGTTTTCCCACGGGCTCTGAGCAGTCGGTAGTTTCTTGCCGCCTTCACGGCAAGATCCGGTGAAAATATTGTAATGACGCCAAATTTCTCCAGGCGTTTTCGAACATTGGCGGCATGTTGATCGTTTTGTGTGCCTTGCAGCACTTCCATCAGGATAATGTCGCCCAGAAGGATCACGTTCATATCCGACAATGCGTCGAATTTTTCCGTCTGTGCTGTTGCAATGTTGCGGAGCCTGGCTATCCAAACCGAGCTATCGACAACGATCATTCTGCAGCATCTTTATGATCATCCGTGTCGGGACTTCAGCCCCGACGCATAGCGTCGAGATCGCCTTCCCATCCCATCCCGCGTAGTTCCTCCCACGCTTTCTTGCGGCTATGGTGGCTGACAAAGTCCTGCAACGCCTTTTCGACAACAGCTTTCTTCGTCGGCAAGCCACTCAATTCCATAGCTTCTGCGATCAAGGCGTCATCGATTTCGATATTGGTGCGCATAGCCATCTCATGTGTATGAATTTCAAAAATCATACACCAAGGCGTCCTCGCTTACAACGTCACTGAAACGCCGTTTCGTAGAAGCTTCTCAGCTTGCGTGAATGCAGCCTCTCGATCGGCATGGCGGCGAGCTTCTGTACCGCGCGTATGCCGATCTGCAGATGCTGGCTGACCTGGGTCCGGTAGAAGGCCGTCGCCATGCCGGGCAGTTTCAGTTCGCCATGCAGTGGCCGGTCGGAGACGCATAGCAGCGTCCCATAGGGCACGCGGAAGCGGAAACCGTTCGCGGCGATCGTTGCCGATTCCATGTCGAGCGCGATGGCACGCGATTGTGAAAGCCGCTTCACCGGGCCACGCTGGTCGCGCAGTTCCCAGTTGCGGTTGTCGATCGTCGCGACCGTGCCGGTCCGCATGATGCGCTTCAGCTCGAAACCCTTGTAGCCGGTCACTTCCTCGACCGCGCTTTCCAGCGCCTGCTGCACTTCAGCCAGCGCCGGGATCGGCACCCAGACCGGCAGGTCGTCGTCGAGCACGTGATCTTCGCGTACGTATGCGTGTGCGAGCACGTAGTCGCCGAGCCGCTGACTGTTGCGCAAGCCGGCGCAATGGCCGACCATCAGCCAGGCATGCGGTCGAAGCACGGCGATATGGTCGGTGATCGTCTTGGCATTCGAGGGGCCGACACCGATATTGACGAGCGTGATCCCGGCATGCCCCTTTTTCTTCAGGTGATAGGCGGGCATCTGCGGCAGGCGTACGACCGCGTCCCTTTCAGGCTTGTCGCTGCCGGCGGGCGTGATGATATTGCCCGGTTCGACGAAGGCCGTGTAGCCCTCACCCCCGTCCGCCATCAGCTTGCGCGCCCAGGCGGCGAACTCGTCGATGTAGAACTGATAGTTCGTGAAGAGCACGAAGTTCTGGAAATGGTCGGCGTTGGTTGCCGTATAGTGGCTCAGCCGTGCGAGTGAATAGTCGATGCGCTGCGCTGTAAAGGGCGCGAGCGGCGCCGGCTCTCCCGGCAGAGCCTCGTATTCGCCATTGGCGATCAGGTCGTCGGTGTTGGTGAGGTCCGGCGTGTCGAAGATGTCGCGCAGCGAGATGTCGGCGAGCGAACTGGTTGCCGATGCCTCCACATGGGCGTTTTCGCCGAAGGCGAAATGCAGCGGGATCGGCGTCGCCGATTCCGAAACGATGACCGGAACGCTGTGGTTGCGCATCAGGAGGTCCAGTTGTTCCTTGAGATAATGCCGGAAGAGCTTCGGACGCGTGATGGTCGTCGTGTAAATCCCGGGCGCGGCCACATGCCCATAAGAGAGGCGGGAGTCCGCGTGCCCGAAGGAGGTCGTCTCGATTCTGACCTGGGGATAGAAGGCGCGGTAGCGTCCGGTCACCGGCGCGCCCCTCGCGAGCGCATCGAATGCATCGATCAGGAAGCGCGTATTGCGCTCATAGAGCTCGGTGAGCGCGTCAACCGCCGCAACGGCATTGTCGAAAACGCGCGGTTCGGCCGGGCTCGGACTGATGAAGGAAAGGGGGGAGATGGAGAAGATTCGTGTGTTCATGCGCCATTATAGTGGGAACTCGTTGACAATCAAACGACATCACGCGCTCGCCGATGGTTGATCGCATGATCTTCTTCGCGGTTTACCGTCAGAGCGCCTTGACACAGTTCGGCGTTGCGGAGTGATAGCACGGAGCCGTCGTGCCCAGATGCACGCGCAGGTCCCTGCGCCCCGGCTCCGCGACGAGCGCGGCAAAGGACAATGCGAAAATCGTCATGATCAGCGTCACGATGGTCAAGCGGCGTGCAAGAACGAACATGGCCTACTCCCGATCCAATGCAGGCAGGATAATGGCGGGAGACTGAACGCGTCCTGAGAGACCGGTTCATCAGGAATTCAGCATCGTTAACGGACCGAAAGCGTGGCGCATGAAGGATTGCCACGCATGTCGTGCCAATCGGCGAGGAAGCGCACGACCCTTGTTGCGGACAGGAGGCCTGGAGGACGCATTGCTGTCGGCGGGAGCGGCAGGACCGCGACCCATAAGGATAAAGCCGGTCTCAAACCGGCTTTATCCTTATGGGAACTCCGCGCAAAGGCTGCGACCTGCACGGAGTTCGGTATCTTGAATCAAATGCTTAGTCCTGCGGACGGACGATGCCGTTGTAGAAATCGCCGCTATCCTGGGAATTATCTATGTCCGTATCCGCACCTTCGTTGCTTACCCAGGGGCGGACGGGCTGAATGCTGCCGGTAGGCATTCTGTCAACAGAGGTATCGTCAAGGTTGGGGGCGTCGCCCTGGGGCGGAGCCGTCATCATATAATCCTGGCTATAGTCTTGGCCATAGTCCTGGGCACCGGCAGGACCGACGAAAGCTGCTGAAGCGACGAGGGCAGCTACAATACCGGAGGTCAGATAGGTCTTCATTTCCTGTCCTTTCCATGGTCCCATCATATTGCGAAGCGATATCGGCATCGCCTCGTACGAAGGTACAAATCGATGGAGAGGGAGATCGTTCCAACAAACCGACACGGAAAGGCTGCAGATTTCCGGTGGGATGACCCGGAAAACGTGAGGATTTTCCACGGAAAACCGCCCGGAAATCACGGTTTGCGGATTTATTCGTGATTGATTCGCTGGAGGGCTTCACCTAATCTTGAAGTCGACAATCGGTTTCAGAGTCCGGCTGTCACTTTACCGGAAGACGATTGCGACCCGTTTTCCGATGGGTGTCTTGAATGAACTGCAAATGCCAGCCGCTCTGCGGCTGGCATTTGCGTATGTATGACAGGCCAAACCGCCATCCGGGGCAGGGGCAGGGGGAACGTCCCCGGATGGCGGCGGCACAGGGGCCTTCGCAGAAGTCAGGTTTCACTCACGTTTCAAACCCTGACTGTCGGAAGGCCTTATTCCGGGCGAACGATGCCCGGATAGTAGTCGCCCCTCTCAGGAGGAGCCTGGAGGTCGCCGGTGCTCTGGCGGGAGTCGATGCCGGTCGAATAGGTTCGGCTATTCGTAATGCTGCCGGTGCTGAAGCGGTCGACCCGGGAAGGAGCGGTTGAAGGAGCGGCCCTGGTGCCATTACGGTCAAGGCCCTCATAATAGTCCCCCTCGCCGGCGAGAGCGACGCTTGCAAAGGAAGCCGATGCGATGAGAACGGCTGCGAACGCAGAAGCGATCTTCGTCATTGTCTTATCCCTTCAGAGTTGTCCGCCGGCGTTGAGTTTGCGACCTTGCCGGCGGCATTGTTCGATGTCTTGAATGAACTGCAGTCAGTTCGGGCGGTTGATGCCCTCGTAATAGTCGCCCCGATCCGGGCTTGCCTCTGCCAACACCCAGCCGCCCTGCTGGTCGACGCCATAGGCGCGGGCGATCGAACCGGGATAACCGTAACCGTCGGACTGTATCTGGTGGGCCGACTGGACCGTTTGATCGGGCCAAACGCCTTCATGGTAGTCGCCATTGCCAGCAAAAGCAGCACCGGCAAACGAAGCCGAAGCGATCAGAGTAGCTGCAATGGTGGAAGCAATGATCTTCATTGTCATGTCCTTTCAGCGTCATAAAATTCAAATGAGAGTGTTGTTGTTTGCACCCGTCATATCGGACCGATCGGTTCGATCTGAAAGCCCCCTATTTTGGCGACTGCTGTCAATGAAACATTGACGATAAAAATCCGATTCTTCTTATACCCGTTAAAAGTGCTAAGTGCGCTAATTTTTGCGCAGACGCCCTGCATAAACCGATTAGGTTACATTCTGGAAAGGTAATATTGACTGGAAAAACAAAATGATAAAAAGGATGGTAAGGAATTGCGCCTTAGGCGTGTAGACCTTAGCGAAATATGGCTTTTTTATGTCTTTTGTACGGCGGTATCATTGCGCCGGTGCTATTCAAGGTTTTCACAAAACTGTGATGTTCCGGATTGGTGGAGTTCGTGGACTTTCAACCGATGCCGTTTCTTGCGGCCACGGTGCCCTTTACCGATGCACCGGCAAAAAAATCGGGCAAAGTCTGGAGTTCTGGAACGGGGAATGGCCGCGCCGGCAGTGGTGCGGCCATTCCAATTACTCTCTTAATAAAGGGAGTGGCGGAGGTGTTAGAGACGTGTCCAGGTCTGCGACTTGCAGAGGATCTTCAGAACGCAGCCCTTCATCTTCAGAGAATTGCCGCTGACCGACCCCGACCCGCTATAAGTCTTGTCCTCGGCCGGATCCGTGATCTCGCCGGAATACTCGCCATCTTTTCCGGCAAGCCGGCCGATCTGCTTGCCGGCATGCTTGCCGGTCTTCAGCATTACGCAATAGACGCTTCCGCATTTGCCGATCGCAGCGGTTTCGCCGCTGGCGGTTTTCCAGTTGCCCTCGATCGGCTCCGCAGCCTGGCCGGCGGTGGCTGCAAGTGCGAATGCGGCAGCAAGCATCAGTTTCTGCATGATAATGGCTTCTCCTCCTTGATCCCGGCAGGCCCATCGAGTCCTGCGGTGCAATTTCCCTTCGAAGCTCTCGCTCCTCCGCGCAGGCTTCTTCGAAAATTTATCTTACGCACACGTAAAGGTAAAGTCCGTCTCGCTGAAGCATTTCAACGTGCCTGCGGTGCGGATTTTCCGAAGTGTGAAGACATGAAGACCGAAATCGTGGTTACGCATCCGTTTAAATCTGTTTCTAAAATTTTCGTAAAATTCGTCGCGAAATCGCGAAAATGCAAGGCATCTGATGTTTAACAAAAACCCAAGTTTACCAAGTGTTTGGACTTTGTTTTCCTCAAATTAATCATGCTTTTTAGGCGTCTTTTGGAAGGTTGGGCGCATAGTGGGCTCATCAAGACGAGCGGGGCAACCGCCGGCCTGACGGATCGAAAACAGCCGCTTCAAGACGGTGGATCCGGACGGAAAACAGGGCAGATGAACGACAGGCTTTAGACAGGGATCAAACCGATGGCACGCTTTGAAATCAACAATTCCGAAATGGCCACCATGGGTGGCGAAACCCGCGCCGATACGTTCTGCGAAATGGGTCTGATGTATGCGACTGGCCGTGGTTGCGAGATAGACCTCGTTTCCGCTCACAAATGGCTCAACATCGCCGCGATCAAGGGGTCCGACCGCGCCGCCGAGCTGCGGGCCGACCTCGCCCAGACCATGACCAAGATGCAACTCGCCGCAGCTCTTCGCGCCGCCCGCGAATGGATGACGATGCACTGAGCTGCTCCCGGCGTGTCAGTGAATCCGCCGGCCCCGCAAGAGGTCGGACACGGAATAAATCCAGGAGGGGAAGGGACTCGGGGACCGTATGGGACCTTGGCCCGACAATTTAAGACCGCGATCGGCAGGAACAAGGCCGACGCGGTCGCTTTCTTGAGGGCTCAAAATCCTTTCAGGACCTTCGGCAGCGCCTCTTCCAGGAGAGCCATATCCGATTCCGGTCCGACGCTCACGCGGATGCAGCGGTTGAGTGGCGCGACACCCGGCATGCGGATGAACACGCCGTGCTCCATCAGCCCATCGACGATCGAGCGCGCATAGGCGCCGTCACGGCCGCAATCGATCGCCACGAAATTCGTCGCCGAAGGGAGCGGTTTCAGTCCGTTGGCCGCGGCGATCCCGGCGATCCGGTCCCGCGAGGCCTTGATCCGGCCGATCACGTCGGAAAGATAGGCCTGGTCCTTGAGGGCGGCGAGCGCTGCTGCGACGCCAATGCGATTCATGCCGAAATGATTGCGGATCTTGTCGAACGCCTGCGCTGTGCCGGGCGTCGTGATCGCATAGCCCACCCGGGAGCCGGCCATGCCGTAGGCCTTCGAGAAGGTGCGCGTGCGGATGACATTCGGACGGCCGATGAGGGCGGAGATCGCCGGCATCGCGTCGGCCGGGCCTGTCTCGCAATAGGCCTCGTCAAGGATCATCAGACAGGTTTCCGGCAGCGCTTCGGCAAAGGCGACGATGCTGTCGGCATCCCACCAGCTTCCCATCGGATTGTCGGGATTGGCGAAATAGATGAGCGGCGCGTTCTCGCGGCGCACGGCTTCCAGCAGTCCGTCGAGGTTCTCGCGATCGTCGACATAAGGGACCGTCACCAGCCGCCCGCCGTGACCGGCGACATGGAAGTTGAACGTCGGATAGGCGCCGAAGGAGGTGACGACCGGCAGGCCGGGATCGATCACCAAGCGGACGATCAGGCCCAGCAGGCTGTCGATGCCTTCACCGACAGCGATGTTCTCGGCCTTGCAGCCGAGATGGGCCGCGAGCGCCTGCTTGAGGTCGAAATTCTCCGGATCGGCATATTTCCAAGTCTCGCCGGCGGCCGCGCACATCGCTTCGATGGCCGACGGTGCGGGACCGAAACCGTTTTCGTTGGCGCCGATACGCGCCTTGACGATCAGTCCCCGGTTGCGTTCGATGGCCTCGGGCCCGACGAAGGGGACGGTCGCGGGAAGGGCACTGATCAGCGGTGTGAAGCGCGAGAATGCAGGCATGGATTGTGTTCCGGCTTTCTAAAATCGGCACACAATAAGAGTGATTCATCAATGCGCAAGCCCGCTTCAGCCTGTTTGGGCTCTCTCACCCGCAAATCTTTTCCGCTCTCGCCCGAACAGGTGGCCGAGCTTTTCGATCACGTGTCGCACCTCGGGCCGGTGCCGGTCATCGTCATTGGCGACGATCGATATCGTATAGGTGAGTTCCGGAATGATGCCGCCTTCGCGCACGAGACCGGAAAGCGCATCGCCCACGAAACAGGGCAGCACGCCTCGGCCGTTGCCGCTTGCTATCAGGTGCGCAAGAAGTTCCGGCGAGTTGGTCCAGGTGCGGATCCTGGCTTCCTGATGCTGAAAGACCCATTTGTCGGCCGGTGCATGGGAGCTCTCGGTGCCGAGCGAAACCCATGGCAGATCGTCCTCTTCGGCGAGAGCACTTGCTTTGTAGACCGCATGGGTAACGCTGACGGAGCGACGGATTGCGATATTGCCGGATTCGGGTCTCCGCCCGACCAGCCCGACATCCGCCTCGCGATAGGTGAAGTCCATGCCCTTGTGCAGCGATTTGCAGCAGAGCCGGAAGCGATCGTCCTGCCCTCGGATGTCTGCGGTGTGATCGGCGATGAAGCCGGATAGCCAGGCATCGGCGCCGATCGAGACGATCGGCATGGCAAAGGCCTGTCCCTTCCAGTCGGCGATGCCGTCGGCCGCCCTCTGCATGGCGCGCGCATGCTCCAGCAGGATCTCGCCGTCCGGCGCCAGCCGGTATCCCTGCGGGCTGCGCACGAAGAGCGTCCGGCCGGTCGTGCGTTCGAGCGCCAGCATGCGCCGCCCGATCGTCGGCGCACTCAGGCCTGTCCGGCTCGCCGCGCCGCTCAACCCTCCTTCCGTCGCCACGTGGAGGAAGAGTTTCAGATCGTCCCAGCCTGCATCGGTCATTGAGTTATCCTATGGATTCGCCAGTGTTCTTCCCATCGTTCATGGATGAAAAGCGGCTTTCGCCGACGCGTCTACAAGACCGGCGTGTAGGCCATTAGCTCGGTGGCATCACATATAGATGGAGATACCGCCATGCTTCTCAACTGGGTCAAGCTCTGGGGTCGGCTGAAGAAGGAAAACGACAGGCGCGGACGGCATCCGCTTGCCGACCCCCTGGAAGGCGCCGAATGGCGCGGACTGTTATGGATCGTGCCGTTGCTTGGGCGTCTGGCAGGCAGTCAACCGAAACGACGGGCTGCAAAGACCCGCCGGATGCTGCGCTGTGAACCGCTCAGTGGCTGGTCTCGAAACTCAGCCGGATGACGTGATGGAGGAATTCCTGGTCGATCAACATGTTGAAGCCGACCGAAACCTTTTCCTCCTCCCGTCGGATGACCGTGCAGCCGATATCGTCATGAATGCCGAGGATTTCGAGGAAGAAATTGTTCGGCACCGGCAGATGCGGGCTGATCTCCAGTTCGGCGCCATAGAGCGAAATGGTGCGGATCAGGCAACGAAAGCTGGTCTTGGTGCTCAGATGACGGCCGACGAAGATGATCTTGCCGGGCCTGTCGATCGGGAACTTCTCGAAAGCCTTCTCGCGTGAGCCTTTCAGCCTCGTATCCTGGTCCATGACATAGGGCATGAAACCCTCCTTCTTCACTCCTGCTGTGACTATATTCCTCTTCCGCTGATATATTCTGAAACGGATCGGTAAAATTGTATGGATACCGGCAGATGGCGCCCAAAAGTCGGGCATTTGAACACAAGGAAGGCGTTTTTTCCTTCCGTATGGAACAGTCCATAATTCAAAGCACATAATCACGGATGTCGCGTTGTTGACGGGCACGCGTCGCGGCGATACCCCTTGCGATCGGATTTTCGATGTTATCTCAACAGGAACCATGATCGACGTGGGGAGTGAGACGTGACGGGCAGGTTGGTGATTGTCGGCGCCGGGCAGGCGGGGTTTGCGCTCGCTGCGAAGCTCCGGGCCTTGAAGGACGAGCGGCCGATGACGATCATCGGTTCGGAAGAGGTGATCCCCTACCAGCGCCCGCCGCTCTCCAAGAAGTATCTGCTCGGTGAGATGGAATTCGACCGGCTGACCTTCCGGCCCGAGAACTGGTATCCGGATAACGGGGTTGAGCTTCTGCTGTCGACCTATGTCGAGGAGATCGACCGCAAGGCAAAGCGCGTGCGCATGCAGGACGGCGCCGTGCTCGAATACGAGACGCTGGCGCTTGCCACCGGCTCGACGCCCCGCACGCTGCCGGCAAGCGTCGGCGGCGATCTTGCCGGCGTCTTCACCATGCGTGACAAGCGGGATGCCGATCTGCTGATGGGCGAGATGCGGCCCGGCCGGCGACTCCTTATAATAGGCGGCGGTTATATCGGTCTGGAGGCGGCTTCGGTCGCCCGCCATCTCGGCCTCGAAGTGACGCTGATCGAAATGGCCGACCGCATCCTGGCTCGTGTCGCGGCTGAGGAAACCGCCGATGCGATGCGCGCCATCCATCAGGCTCACGGCGTCGTCATCCGCGAAAAGACCGGCCTGCATCGCCTGACAGGCGAAAATGGCAGGGTTTGCGCCGCAGAACTTTCCGACGGCAGCACGATCGACGTCGATTTCGTCATCGTCGGTATTGGCGTCACCCCGAACGACCTGCTGGCGCAGGACTGCGGCCTGGAGGTCGGCAACGGCATCGTCGTCGACGAATTCGCCCGCACCTCCGATCCCTCGATCTTCGCGATCGGCGATTGCGCCATGCTGCCTTGGAAGGGCAAGCGGATCCGTCTCGAATCGGTGCAGAATGCCGTCGATCAGGCGGAAGCCGCCGCGGCGATCATGGCCGGTGGCAATGCGCCCTACGACGCAAAACCCTGGTTCTGGTCGGACCAGTATGACGTGAAGTTGCAGATCGCCGGTTTCAACATGGGCTATGACGAGACGTTTGTGCGGCCCGGTGCCCGCGAGGGAAGCCTGTCCGTCTGGTATTTCCGTGAGGGAAAGTTCATAGCTGTCGACGCGATCAACGATGCGAAGGCCTATGTGACGGGCAAGAAGATGCTCGAAGCCGGCATCGAGCCGAACCGGGCTGTCCTTGCCGATCCGGCCGCAGACCTGAAGCAGCTTCTCGTTTGAAGGGAATGTGAGCGCCATGCCGGCTCCCAGGAATCATTTCAAGGCAGCGCTGAAGGCCGGTCGGCAGCAGATCGGCCTCTGGCTCAACATGGGGGAGGCGCTGACAGCCGAGATCGCCGGCACGGCCGGCTTCGACTGGCTGGTGATCGATGGCGAGCACGGACCGAACGACCTGCGCAGCATCATGGCGCAGCTCCAGGCGCTTTCCGCCTCGCCGTCGGAAGTGGTCGTGCGGCCGCCGATGGGCGAGACCTGGTTCATCAAGCAGCTGCTCGATATCGGCGCCCGAACGCTTCTGGTGCCGATGGTTGATTCGGCAAGAGAGGCGGAAGAGCTGGTCCGCGCCGTGCGCTATCCGCCGAGGGGCGTTCGCGGCGTGGGCGCTGCCGTGGCGCGTGCCTCCGGCTTCAACGCCATTCCCGACTATGCCGAGACGGCGGCCGATGAGATCTGCCTGATCGTCCAGGCGGAAACCATGGCTGCGATTCGCGATCTGGAAAACATTGCGGCCGTCGATGGCGTCGACGGCATTTTCATCGGCCCGGCCGACCTGTCCGCCGACATGGGCTATCTCGGCCGCATGGAAGCGCCGGAAGTGCAGGAAGTGATCGACAAGGCGATCGTGACGATCGTGAAGGCCGGCAAGGCGGCCGGCATCCTCACCTTCAGCGAATCACTGAACCGTCACTATCTCGATCTCGGCGCGTCTTTCGTGGCGGTCGGTGCCGATGTGACGGAATTTTCCGGCGCACTGAAGGCGCTTGCGGCACGTTATGGCCGCGCCGCGGGAAAACCGGCGCCGCGCCCCGGCTACTGAGAATCCCGTCCGGCAGCGATGGGTCCGGGAATCCCGTCAGCCCGGGTGGAAGCCATCGAGAGTGCTGCCCGGCGAGGCGCGAATTCCCATTTTGATTCGCCTAAAAACTTTGCTGCCGCTGTCACAAAAGCCTTGCATTCACGGGGGCTCTAACATAGGTAGACCGCGACGGAGAGGTGGCCGAGTGGTCGAAGGCGCTCCCCTGCTAAGGGAGTATACGTCAAAAGCGTATCGTGGGTTCGAATCCCATCTTCTCCGCCATTTTCCGGCTAAATGGCCTTCTTTATCCTGTATACAACCTCCCGCCTTGATTGAAGTGTTACCATGTGGACACGGCCGGATACGCACGACCGATCGCGCCTCCGAGCGATTCTTCCGATGCCTGAGCCATCGCCGCTAAGTGACTGTCAGATAAGCTCTTTCTTAACTAAGTGTAAAATAATGCCCGGCGCCACCGGCAGCTTTGTGTCCTTTCGGCAACAGACTGTCGGGAAGCGGGTTTCGAAAAGGTCTCAGGTTCAAGTTCCGGATTGCATGCCCTCTGCCGTCTTGTATTTTCACATCCGGAAGCGAGGCGGTGGATCGTCCTTCTTCTGGCAATCGACGGGGATGGGGCAGGGAACGCTGTCCTTCAGCAAAAAGAACCCAAACCCACACGAAACTTTGACTGGAGGTCAAATATGAACATCAAGAGCCTTCTTCTCGGCTCCGCTGCTGCCCTCGCAGCAGTCTCCGGCGCTCAGGCTGCTGACGCCATCGTCGCTGCAGAACCGGAGCCGATGGAATACGTTCGCGTTTGCGACGCATTCGGCACGGGCTATTTCTACATCCCGGGCACCGAAACCTGCCTCAAGATCAGCGGTTACGTCCGTTTCACGGTCGACTTCGGTGATGAGGTCAACAGCTACAACGCTGGTGACTGGGATGCCTGGACCCGTGGTCGCGTTGAATTCCAGACGAAGAGCGACACCGAACTCGGTACGCTGACCGGCTTGATCGCGATCCATGGTGAAGCTTCGCGTGACGATTCCGGCAGCTCGGACTTCGATAACTTCTACTTTGACGAAGTCTACTTCTCGCTCGGTGGCCTGAAGGTTGGTAGCTACTACAACTGGTGGGATAAGGGCATCAACGGCGAAACCGACTCGCTCGGCTTCAATACCCGCAAGACGGCAGTTTCCTACAGCTACACGGGTGAAGCTTTCAGTGCCGGTATCCAGCTCGACGAAATCTCCCGCGCTATCGGTGTAGAGGGTGATGGTCAGGGTCTCGGTGTCGAAGGTATCGTTTCCGCGAAGTTCGGCGCGGCATCGATCGATCTCCTCGGTTCCTATGATATCGAAGCCGAAGAAGGCGCTGTTCGCCTCCTCGCTTCCGCTGCTGTCGGTCCGGGCACGCTTCAGGGTGCTGCGATCTGGTCGTCGGGCGAAGGTAAGGGCGACTCTGTACAGGATTACTGGAACGCTTCCGAATGGGCTCTCGCCGCTTCCTACGCGTTCAAGGCCACTGACAAGCTGACCATCACCCCCGGCTTCCAATACTGGATCAACAGCTCTGCTGGCGCTGGCAACTTCGAAGGTGACGACTACTGGCGTGCTGGTGTAGCGGTTGGCTACAACATCACGACCGGTCTGAGCACCCTGGTCTCCGTCCAGTACACGGATGAGCATGACCTCGTAGATGACGCTTGGAGCGGCTTCGTCCGCCTGCAGCGTACTTTCTAATCTGATTGGATTATCCTGATCGGTGAACTCCCCCGGCCTCGGCCGGGGGAGTTTTTTGTTGTGCTGATGTTGAGTTCCACTTTCGGTGGTGGTGGTGATTTTGTGACAAAAAGGAGACGATGGCCTTTCAAATGCCTCGCGGGAGGATGGGGAGCCGGGGAACTTTGTTGCCGCTGATTAGCCTTCAGTAATAAGCTTTCTGCAGCATCTGGTGAATCAGATGCACATTTTGAAATGACTGGAGGTCATGAAAATGAACATCAAGAGCCTTCTCCTCGGCTCCGCTGCTGCGCTTGCAGCAGTCTCTGGCGCTCAGGCTGCTGACGCCATCGTTGCTGCAGAACCGGAGCCGATGGAATACGTTCGCGTTTGCGACGCATTCGGCACTGGCTATTTCTACATTCCGGGCACGGAAACCTGCCTCAAGATCGGCGGCTACGTCCGCTTCCAGGTCGATATCGGCGATAGCACGAACGGCTTCAACGGCGGCGATTGGGATGCCTGGACCCGTGGTCGCGTCGAGGTTACGTCCAAGAGCGACACCGAACTTGGCACGCTGACCGGCTTCATTGCCATCCATGGCGAATCGTCTCGCGACAACTCTGGCAGTTCGGACGATGATCACTTCTACTTCGATGAAGTCTATATCGAGCTCGGCGGCTTCAAGGTCGGTGACTACCTGAGCTGGTGGGATAACGATCTGCCGGGCGAGCTCGATCTCCTGAGCAATCAGACCCGCTTCACCTCGGTATCCTACACCTATACCGGCGAAGCATTCACCGCCATGATCCAGGCCGACGAGATTTCGAACGAGATCTCCCGCGCAGGTGAAGGCCAGGAATTTGGTATCCAGGGTGGTCTTCGGGCAGCTCTCGGTCCGGCAAACCTCGAACTCCTCGGCGCCTATGACAACCGCTCCGAAGATGGCGCGGTCCGCGCGATCGGTTCGATTGATGCCGGTCCGGGCACCTTCTACCTGTCCGTTCTCTGGTCGTCTGACCCGAGCGTCTACTATGAAGACGCCGAGTGGACGGTTGCTGCGAACTACGTCTGGAAGGCTACCGACAAGCTCGAAGTCATTCCGGAATTCCAGTATTTCTGGAATACGAATATCGTTGCGGGTAGCTACGATGACGGTGGCGACGACTGGGCTGCCGGTCTCACCGTCAACTACCAGATCACGGAAGGCCTGCGCAGCAAGTTTGCTGTCGGTTATGGCCATGAAGCCGACGAATGGGCCGGTCTCGTCCGCCTGCAGCGCGACTTCTGATCTGATCGTCTGATCTGAGCTTGAAGGCCCGGCCATTGCGCCGGGCCTTTTCGTTTATGACGTGATGATAAGCGCTTTCGGAAGGGTGGGGCAGTGATGCTGGACGCCGTGAGCCCCGCTATTGCCGTCCGAACCGCAAGTCTGCCTCGATATCGGCCTTCTGGCCGAGGCGGATCTTGTAGACCTGGTAATTCTCCATCACCCGCTGCACGTAATTGCGCGTTTCGGGGAAGGGAATGCGCTCGATCCAGTCGACGATGTCATCGAGGGATTTCCCGCGCGGGTCGCCATAACGGGCGATCCACTCCGGCACACGGCGCGGACCGGCATTATAGGCGATGAAGGTCAGGATATAGGAGCCGCCGAACGTGTCGATCTGTTCGCCGAGATAGTGAGCGCCGAGCGTAGCGTTATAGCCGGCATCCGTGGTGAGCTTCGCGGCGGCGTAGGTGAGGCCGTGGCGCTTGGCCACGCCTTGGGCCGTGCCGGGCAGGAGCTGCAGGAGTCCGCGGGCATTGGCGGCTGAAACGGCGGCAGGGTTAAAGGCGCTTTCCTGGCGTGCAATGGCATAGGCGAGCGCCTTGCCGGAGCCGGCGATATTGGCGCCGGCCGGAATGACGCCGATCGGGAAAGCCAGCGCCGCGACCTCGATGCCACGGCCGAACGCGATCTTGCCGATCTGCAGCGAGAGGGCATGATTGTCCTGCGTTTCGGCGCGCGCGGCGAGAATCGCGAGCTCACCCGGGCTTGTCATTTCCTCGGCGAGTGCGCGGTAAAGCGTGCCGGCGCGTTTGCCGTGGCCTGCATCTTCCAGCCGGGCGATCGCTCTCACCGCCTCGCGGTTGTCGAAACTGCGCCGGTCGGCAACGGTAGGCGAGGGGTAGCTCACGTCGAGCGTCTTGATGTCGAGGCGGGCGGCTGCAAGCTGACCGTAGAATGTTCCGGAATAATGCGCTGCCTTGGCGAAGAATTCGCGGGCGTTGCCGGGTGCACCGGCTTCGGCGGCCCGGCCGAGCCAGTACCAGGCGCGGGAAGCGGAGAGCGGCTTGTTCGACACATCAAGGATCTTGCGGAAGTGCTTTTCCGCGAGCGCCGGCTCGCGAAGCGCTCTCAGCGCGTACCAGCCGGCATGGAATTCCGCGTCGACCACATCGGTCGAGGAGGTCGCGAGATGATTGGCAACGACCGTGTAGGCGCGCTTGAAATCGCCCTGGTCGGCAAGGCCGCGGGCCACGATGCGCCGCTCGTTCCACCATTCGCTCGTGTTGACGAGCCTGGAAGCCTCGCGCGGCGCCTTTTCAATGAGTTCGGCCGCCTCGCGATATTTGTCCTGCCGGCGCAGATATTCTATCCGCGCGAAGAGATAGGCCGGATCATCCTTCCAGGACCGGTCGACCGCATTGAGAAGGGTCTCGGCATTCTTGGCGTTGCTGGTGACGCCCGCCCATGCCTTGTAGAGTGATTGCGCCTTGCCGAGATCGCCGAAGCGCTTGGCCTGCGTGGCGCGCCCCTTGTACATCAGCGTGTCCATGCGGGCCTTGTGATCGGCCGGCGAGAGGAGCGCCGGAAATTCGGCAAGGATCCTGTCTTCGGTCGGCTTGTCGAGCGTTTCGGAAAGCCAGATCTGACGCAGCGGACGCGCCGCCTCGCTGGTCTTTCCGGCGGCGACCAGCGCACGCGCCAGGATGATCGCGCCTTCCGTCGTTTCCGGCCGTGTCGAGCCGAAGGCGGCAAGCACGGTGGAGGCCGACGGATTTTCCCGATAGAGGGCGCGCTCGGAATTGGCGCGCAGGTTTTTGAGGCCGGGCCAGCCTTTCAGCTCCCGCTGCGCGGCCGCGATTTCGCCGGACGGAACGCCCGGCGCGCCGGACGTGGCGATCGCCCAGGTCAGGATATGCCGGTCGAGTGAACCTTCGGAGAGCCCGTTGCGGGTGGCAAGTGCTGTTGCGATATCGTTGCGGGAAAGGGCGTCGAGCCCTTCTCTCAACACGCCGGCCGGCTGCAGCCTTCCCGTGCGCGGGATCGCGCCTGTGATATCCGGCGAAGGCGTGGTTGGCACCGGCATGGCGGTAGGCATTGCGCGCGCGACGGGATCTTCCGGCTTGACGAAGGGCAGCGGTACGGCGCTTTCAGGAGATGCGGCAAAACCGGGCACGCTCGCAGCACCAAGCCCCAGAGCAGCGAGGATCAGAACGGGCCTATTCATCCGATAACTCGTCGTGAAGATATCTAACCCCTATTAGCCGCCGAGCGGATTAACGAAACCTTACCATATTTATGAAAATGCGCGATTTCTTATATGAGATTCCGCATGAAATCCCTTGTCGTCACGCTTGTCGCCGCTTTCCCGCCGCTTTATTGTGCGCGACCTTAGTCACGGATTGCGGCCGAAGCATGGATTGCGGCCGATTGGGAGCTTTGCATGTTCAAGGGATCGATCCCCGCCCTCGTCACCCCCTTCACCACCGATAGTTCGGTGGATGAAGACGCCTTTGCCGCGCATGTGGAATGGCAGATCGGTGAAGGCAGCAGCGGCCTGGTGCCGGTCGGCACCACCGGTGAATCGCCGACACTATCCCATGACGAGCACAAGCGCGTCGTGGAACTCTGCGTCAAGGTGGCCAAAAAGCGGGTTCCGGTCATCGCCGGAGCGGGCTCCAACAACACGCGGGAAGCGATCGAACTGGCCGTGCACGCGGAAAGCGCGGGCGCCGATGCTATCCTGGTCGTGACGCCTTATTACAACAAGCCGACGCAGAAGGGGTTGATCGCGCATTTCTCGGCGATAGCCGAAGCCGTAAGGCTGCCGATCATCATCTATAACATCCCGCCGCGCTCGGTCATCGACATGTCGCCTGAGACGATGGGTGCGCTGGCGAAGTCTCATAGGAACATCGTCGGCGTGAAGGATGCGACCGGCAAGCTGGAACGTGTCTCCGAGCAGCGCATCACCTGCGGCAAGGAGTTCGTCCAGTTGTCGGGTGAGGATGCGACCGCGCTCGGTTTCAATGCCCACGGTGGTGTCGGGTGCATCTCGGTCACGGCCAATATCGCACCGCGTCTCTGCGCCGACTTTCAGGCCGCGATGCTGGACGGCAACTACGCGAAGGCGCTCGAATATCAGGATCGGCTGATGCCGCTCCACAAGGCGATCTTCATGGAGCCCGGCCTTTGCGGCGCCAAATATGCGCTGCACAGGCTGCGCGGCATGAACCGCATGGTGCGTTCCCCGTTGATCTCGACGCTGGAACCGGCGACGGAAGCGGCGATCGACGCGGCCATGCGTCACGCGGGGCTCTTGAACTGAAGCGAACGCTGCAGAAGCTTCACATTTCACGTCTCGCGCATTAGATAAGGATCGAACCCCGCTCATCGCCCATGGGCGGGGATTTATGTTCAGAAAAAGGGCGGAACGGAATCTATCCCATGGCACCCAAAGGCAGCCAGCGCACGGTCAACAAGATTGTCGCGGAAAACCGCAAGGCCCGCTTCAACTATGAAATCATCGACACTTACGAGGCCGGCCTGGTGTTGACAGGGACCGAGGTCAAGTCGCTGCGCGACGGCAAGGCGAATATCGCCGAATCCTACGCTTCGGACGAGGGCGATGAGATCTGGCTCATCAATTCGCACCTGCCGGAATATCTGCAGGCGAACCGTTTCAATCACGAGCCGCGCCGCCGCCGCAAGCTGCTGCTCTCGAAGCGTGAGATCAACCGTCTGCGTGCCGCCATCAATCGTGAAGGCATGACGCTGGTGCCGCTGAAGATCTATTTCAACGAGAAGGGCCGTGCCAAACTGGAACTCGCGCTCGCCAAGGGCAAGAAGCTGCACGACAAGCGCGAGACGGAGAAGGAGCGCGACTGGAACCGCCAGAAATCGCGGCTGTTGAAGGCGAACTGACCGGCATGGAAGGCTTGCGCATCACGGTCGGCCCGTTTGCCTTCATCGCCCGTTTCGAGCGCGAAAAGGCGCCTGAGACCTGCCGCATCTTCGAGACCTTCCTGCCGTTCCGCAACCAGGTCATCCATTCCCGCTGGAGCGGCGAGGCGGTCTGGGTGCCGCTCGGTGATTTCCAGTTCGGCGCGGGTTTCGAAAACCACACTTGCCATCCCTCGCGTGGCGATATCCTGCTTTATCCCGGTGGCCACAGCGAGACGGAGCTGCTGTTTGCCTACGGCAGCTCCTCGTTTGCGAGCAAGATGGGCGCTCTTGCTGGCAATCACTTCCTGACGGTTATCGAAGGTCGCGAGCAGCTCGAGGAAATGGGCAGGCTGGTGCTCTGGAAAGGCGCCCAGGACATAAACTTCGACGTCTGCTGACACCCCTGAACTTTGCTCTTTCCCGCTCGTTGTGGGTGAGAGGTGAGGCATGGGCTATCCGGATATCATCATCGACGCGATCGACCGGCGGAAGGTTCTTGAACTCCGCTACAAGGATGTGGCGCGCAGGGTGCGGCCGCATATCCTGGGATATGTGGGGACGGGCGAACTGGCTCTGAGCGGCTGGCAGATTTCCGGCACCGGGGCCGGCTGGCGGCTCTTTCATGTCGATGACATCAGCGAGCTTTTCGAAACGGATCAGAGGTTTCATGGCACGGCGCGCGGCTATAATCGCAACGATCCCGCATTTTCGCGCATCATCGGCCGTATCTGAAATTCCCGTCCAGGAACAATCTCCGCATCCGCCCGTTGCGGTTCATTCCGTGGACACGAGCAGGCGATGGCGAAGAAAATTCTCACTTACGTTACGGTGGTCATCGGCTTCGGTTTGGCCGGCTACCTTCTCTACCATACATTCCGTGAATACTCGGCTTCGGAGATTGTCGACTCTGTCAAGGCCATTCCGATCGTCAATCTCCTGGCCGCGTTCGGCTTCGCCTTCGGTTCCTATCTCTGCCTGACCGGTTTCGACTGGGCAGGCGTGCGTTATGTGAAGAACGACCTTGCTTATCCGAAGATCGCGCTCGCCTCCTTCGTGGCGCTGTCGATCGGTCAGAGCGTCGGCCTCGCCGGGCTCAGCAGCGGCGGGTTGCGTTACCGTTATTACGCCCATTGGGGCATGAGCACGGAAGATGTTGCCAAGATCGTGCTGCTCTCAGGCGTCACGGTCGGTCTCGGCATGACCGTACTCTCGGGCATTGTTCTCATCGTCAATCCGAAGGATGCCGCATCGGTGCTGCGCATGGGCGAGGGTGTCACCCGGGCGATCGGCTTTGCCTGCTTTGCCGCAACGGCCGGTTATCTGGCGCTCGCGGCCTTCCTCCGCACACCCTTGAAGGTACGGGCGTGGACGTTTCAGATGCCGACCTTGAGGATCGCCGTCGCCCAGGTGGTGATCGGCACGATCAACTTTGCCCTCGTGTCCGCCTGCCTGCGCGAGGTCATGGCTGCGACGGCGGATGTGAGCTATCTGAAAGCGGCGACTGCTTTCGTCCTCGCCAATCTGGCGATCCTCATCACTCATGCGCCCGGCGGTCTCGGCGTGCTGGAGGCGACCGTCCGCCATGTCATGGGCGACCAGGCCTCGATCGGTTCGCTCGTCGCTTTCCGGGTGATCTATTTTTTCATCCCGTTCTTTATCGGCCTGCCGCTGGCCGTGATCGTCGAAGGGATCTTCCGGGCGAAGAAGGCCAAAGCGGCAGTCGCGCTCGGGGCTTCAGCTTAGCGAACCGGCATCTGTGTGAGCTTTGGGTGGCGCCACCCCCCCTCTGTCCTGCCGGACATCTCCCCCTCAAGGGGGGAGATCACAAGCGGCACGACCGCCATTCCCCAAGTCCTTGTGGAGAAATCTTTAAGCAGAGAGTGAAGCCTCAGAAAGTGGAATCTTAAAGAGAAAGCGGTGAGCCCGCCACCAGCCGATCTCCCCCCTTGAGGGGGAGATGCCCGGCAGGGCAGAGGGGGGTATGATGGGGCACGCCGCTCAACCGTCGCTAACCTTCCGCACCGCCATCCGCCGCTCATGCTCGATAAGCCAGCGCTTGCGCCACAGCCCGCCGCCATAACCGGTCAGGCTGCCGTCGGCGCCAAGCACGCGGTGGCAGGGAATGACGATTGCGATCTGGTTGGCGCCGTTGGCGCCCGCGACGGCGCGGGTGGAGGAGGGGAGGCCGAGTTCTGCGGCAATCGAACCATAGGTGCGCGACACGCCGACCGGGATCGCCCTGAGCGCCTCCCAGACCTGCCGCTGGAACGGTGAGCCGTGGCCGGCAAGCCGTGTCCTGAAGCCGCGATCCTCGCCGGCGAAATAGGCCTTCAGTTCCTCTTCGATCTCGTCGATCGGCGGATGCCGGCCCATGATGATGCCGCTGCCGGTAAATTTCTGAAGCTTTCTGATTTCAGCCGGCAGGGCCTTGCGTTCAGCGAATTCGAGGAGATGCAGGGCATGCTGGTCGGCGATCGCCATCATCGGTCCGATCGGTGTCTCGATCCAGTCGGCACGAAGCAGCGTCTTGTCGCGCAGGTTGGCGGGAGCCGCGCCGAAGAGCTTCGTCATGGCGCTGCGAAAACCGCTGCCGGATTCATAGCCGGCGTCAAGCTGCGCATCGATGACGCTCGCGCCGGACGTCAGTATCTCGGCCGCCTTGCCCATTCGCCTCAGCCTGGCGATCTCCAGGAAGCTCATGCCGAACTGCCGCTTGAACGCGCGCCTGGCGGTGGAAGGGTCGACGCCAAGCGAGCCCACGTCGTCCTCGCTCCAGCGGCGGTGCGGATCGGCATCGAGCGCATTGAGGAGCCGCGTCACCATCGGGTCTGTCTCGCCGAGTTTCAGCATCGGCCGGCAGCGGCTGCAGGGGCGAAAGCCCGCCTCCAGGCATTCCGCGATCGTGCCGTAAAATGTGGTGTTCCCGCGCTTCGGCTTGCGGGCCGGGCAGGTGAGGCGGCAGAAAATGCCGGTCGTCTTCACGGCCGCCCATGCAAAACCTTCATAGGCTGCATCGCGGGCGACCAGGGCTTCGTAGAGGATATCGTCGGAAGGGCGTTTGAAAAGCATGGAGCTTTCTAACCCGAAATCGAAAAAGGCGCCGCCGAAAAACGGGCGCCTATTCTTTATCGCATCTCGCGCAAAAGTGTACGGCGGTCTTGCCGAAACGACATGCGCAGAACATTGCCGTCGCTTGAGATCAGAGATCGACCGCTTCGGCAGATTCCGTCGGGCGGACCGGACGCTCGGAAGGATCGCGGCCGACTTCTGCCTTGAGCGTCATCAGGTCGATGAAGTGGTCGGCCTGGCGGCGCAGGTCGTCGGCGATCATCGGCGGCTGGGTGGACATCGTGGAGACGACCGAAACCTTGCGACCCTTGCGCTGCAAGGCCTCCACCAGCGTCGTGAAATCGCCGTCGCCGGAGAAGAGCACGAGATGGTCGACCGTTTCCGATTGTTCCATGGCATCGATCGCGAGTTCGATATCCATGTTGCCCTTGATCTTCCGGCGGCCCATGCTGTCGGTAAATTCCTTGGCGGGCTTGGTGATCACCTTGTAGCCGTTATAATCGAGCCAGTCGATCAGCGGGCGGATGGAGGAATATTCCTGATCCTCGATCAGAGCCGTATAATAGTAGGCCCGCAAGAGATAACCGCGCTTCTGGAAAGCCTTCAACAGTTTCCGGTAATCAATATCAAAACCGAGGCTTTTCGATGCAGCGTAAAGATTGGCGCCGTCAATGAAGAGAGCAATCTTCTCTCTTGGGTCAAACATATGGTCTCCATCCCCTTGTTCTTATAAACCTGCTTGGCAGGCAGGGCCTTGGTCAATATAAGCTGAACCAAACCCGTGAATAATCCACTACATTACGAACTATTCATATAAATGTCATTTATGGCACGATTCGTAATAATCCAAGCAGCCTGCGGTTGAATCTCTTTGGTGCTCCATAGGGCCCTGGTCGAAGGTATTCAGACCGCGTTCGTCAGAAAAACTTGAATTTGCCGCGCAATGGCTGTATCGGGCGTATCAATCCCGAAATTCATGACCCAAAGGACAGGCAATGGCCCGTGTCACAGTAGAAGATTGCATTGACAAAGTCGATAACCGTTTTGAGCTCGTTCTTCTTGCGAGCCATCGGGCCCGCCAGATTTCGCAGGGCGCGTCCATCACGATCGACCGCGACAATGACAAGAATCCAGTCGTCGCCCTTCGCGAAATCGCCGACGAGACACTTTCGCCCGACGACCTCAAGGAAGACCTCATCCATTCGCTGCAGAAGCATGTGGAAGTGGACGAGCCCGAGCCCGATCCGGCTTCGCTGATCGCCGCCGGCGGCGTAGCCGTGGCCTCCGACCGCGACGAGGAAGAGGAACTTCCCGAAACCGTCACTTTCGATCAGATGTCGGAAGAGGAACTGCTGGCCGGTATCGAAGGCCTCGTGCCGCCGGAAAAGAGCGACGATTACTAAGAGCGACGAATACTGAACGAAATCTTTGTTTGGCAAGTTTTCGTTCATCCTCTCGCCCTAATCTGGCTGGATGTTTTATGATGGCTGCGCCAATCTGACGGTTGGCGCGCCATTTTCTTTTCGCCCGGTGCCGTTGCCCGCCATGGGGAAACGGTTGGGAACCGGTTCCGGGCATCCCTAAACGTGTCAAGACGAGCGGTATCGAGGACTTTTTTCAGGATGATGCGGCAATACGAGCTCGTCGAGCGGGTTCAGAAATACAAGCCCGATGCCAACGAAGCTCTCCTCAACAAGGCCTATGTCTACGCCATGCAGAAGCATGGCCAGCAGAAGCGCGCCAGCGGCGACCCTTATATCTCTCATCCGCTCGAAGTGGCCGCGATCCTGACCGACATGCACCTGGACGAATCCACGATCGCGGTCGCCCTGCTGCATGACACGATCGAGGACACGACCGCCACCCGCGCCGAGATCGACGAGCTCTTCGGCGAGGATATCGGCCGGCTGGTCGAGGGGCTGACGAAGCTGAAACGTCTCGACCTTGTCTCCAAGAAGGCCAAGCAGGCGGAGAACCTGCGCAAGCTGCTGCTTGCCATTTCCGATGACGTGCGCGTCCTGCTCGTCAAACTCGCCGACCGGCTGCACAACATGCGCACGCTGGAGCACATGAAGCCGGAGCAGAAGGCGCGCATTTCCGAAGAGACCATGGATATCTATGCGCCGCTCGCCGGTCGCATGGGTATGCAGGACATGCGTGACGAGCTGGAGGAGCTCGCCTTCCGCAACCTTAATCCGGAGGCCCACGAGACGGTCACCAAGAGGCTGGCCGAGCTGGAGGCCCGCAACGAAGGCCTCATCAAGAAGATCGAAGACGAGTTGCGCGAACTCCTGATCGCCAACGGCCTGACCGATGCCTTCGTGAAGGGGCGGCAGAAGAAACCCTATTCGGTCTTCCGCAAGATGCAGTCGAAGTCGCTCTCCTTCGAGCAGCTTTCGGACGTCTACGGTTTCCGCATCATCGTCGGCGACATCCCGTCCTGTTACCGCGCGCTCGGCATCGTCCACACCCGCTGGCGCGTCGTGCCGGGCCGCTTCAAGGACTATATCTCCAATCCGAAGCAGAACGACTACCGCTCGATCCACACGACGATCGTCGGTCCGTCGCGCCAGCGTATCGAGCTGCAGATCCGCACCCAGCTCATGCAGGAGATCGCCGAATACGGTATCGCAGCCCATGCGCTTTACAAGGATGGCAGGGCAGGGGAACTCCTGCCGAGGGAATCCAACGCCTATTCCTGGCTGCGTCATACGATCGAGTCGCTGGCAGAAGGCGACAATCCGGAAGAATTCCTGGAGCATACAAAACTCGAACTCTTCCAGGACCAGGTCTTCTGCTTCACGCCGAAGGGCAAGCTGATCGCGCTTCCGCGCGGCGCGACGCCGATCGATTTCGCCTATGCGGTCCATACGAACATCGGCGACACGACCGTCGGCGCCAAGATCAACGGCCGTATCATGCCGCTCGTGACACGGCTCAACAACGGCGACGAGGTGGAGATCATCCGCTCGGGCGTGCAGGTGCCGCCGGCTGCCTGGGAGGAGATCGTCGTGACCGGCAAGGCCCGCTCGGCGATCCGCCGCGCCACCCGCATGGCGATCCGCAAGCAATATTCCGGCCTCGGCCACCGCATTCTGGAGCGCACCTTCGAGCGGGCCGGCAAGATCTTTTCTCGTGATGCGCTGAAGCCCGCGCTGCCCCGGCTGGCGTATAAGGACGTCGAGGATGCGATTGCCGCTGTCGGCCGCGGCGAGCTCTCCTCGCTGGACGTGCTGCGCGCCGTCTTCCCCGACTATCAGGACGAGCGGGTGACGGTGAAGCCCGCCGCCGACGACGGCTGGTTCAATATGCGCAGCGCATCGGGCATGATCTTCAAGCTGCCAAACCAGCGGCGCGTCGGACCGGAAGAGATCGAGGCGGGCCCCGACCCGCTGCCGATCCGCGGCCTTTCCGGCAATATGCAGGTGCGGTTCGCTCCAAGCGGCGCGGTGCCCGGCGACCGCATTGTCGGCATCATGGAGAGGGACAAGGGCATCACCATCTACCCGATCCAGGCGTCTGCCCTGCAGCGTTTCGATGACCAGCCGGAGCGCTGGATTGACGTGCGCTGGGACCTCGACGAGGCGAACAAGTCACGCTTTCTCGCCAGGATCGAGGTCAACACGCTGAACGAACCCGGCACACTCGCGACCGTCGCCCAGACGATCGCCGGGCTCGACATCAATATCCGCACGCTGACGATGGGCAGCAACCGCGCCGACGACTTCTCCGAGATCACCATGGAAGTCGAGGTCTGGGACCTGAGGCAGCTCAACCAGCTCCTGCTGCAGATGAAGGAACTCGACGTCGTCGCGAACGTGAAGCGGGTGTATGATTAGTGCAGGCCGGTCCAGACGCTTGGATTGAATGACTGCCTTGCGCCGATATCGTTGAAAAACTCGATTGATTAGCCGCTCGTCCTGCCGTTTTGGTCTTTTGGACGGCAGGCTACGCGTTGTCGATCCCCGCGCCTCGGCGCAGGATATCATCTATGCCGCCGTCAGGCGGCAACATCGCCTTGCGGCGGCCGTATTGGCCTCAGCTTGGCGAGCCTCCTCAGGTTTTGGGCGGTCGCTGCGAGCAGGAATTCATCACGGGCACCACACGGACCTCTCAGCCTCAGTCGCGCCATCCGGAGAATGCGTTTGAGATGGGCAAAGAGCATCTCGACCTTCTTCCGGCGATGGCGCGACTGCTCGTATTCGGGCGTGGTGGCAATCGCTCGTGCGACGTCCCGGGCATCCTCGTTGAGATCGCGTGGCACCTTGCGCATCGGCATTTTCGGGCAGCAGCGCTGCTTGAGCTCGCATGCATCGCAGTCGCCTTTCCTTGCCCTGTAAAGCCGCGTGCCTTCGGCGGTAATGCCCGATCTCGGCGTTTCGTAAGTCCGGTGGAATTGCTTCAATTCCTTGCCGGCCGGGCAGATGTAGCGATCGTTCTCCGCCTCCCAGGTGAAGTCCGAGCGCGAGAAAGTGCCGTCGGTCCGCTGCGACTTGTCGAAGACGGGGATGTGTGGCGCGATCTTCTTTTCCTTGACGAGCCAGGCAAGGTTGTCAGCAGAGCCATAGGCGCTGTCGGCGACGACATATTCCGGCTTGAGGCCGAACCGATCTTCCGTTCTCTGGATCATCGTTCGGGACGCACCGACCTCGGCCTGACGAATGGCACGGGTGGCCTCGACATCGAGAATGACACCGTGTTCGGTGTCGATCAGGTAGTTTGTGGCATAGGCGAAGAAGGCATGGCCTTTGTGTGCGCCAGTCCACTGAGCCGCCGGATCGGATGGCGAGATGAACTTCGGCGTCACGGGCGATGCCGCGCCAAACGCGGCATCATCGAGTACCGACAGATATTCCCGAACCGAGCGGCTGGCTTCGTCCTTGGCCTCCCACTCTGCGCCGGGGACAGAACGTTGCTTGTTGGCGTCGGCGGCGATCAGGCTGGCATCGACGGCGAACCCTTCGGCACCAACCAATCCCTGAGCAAGGCAACGCTCCACCACCGTTTCGAACATGTGACGCAGGATATCGCTTTGCCTGAAGCGGCCATGACGGTTCTTCGAGAAGCTGGAATGATCCGGCACTTTGCCATCGAGCCCGAGGCGGCAGAACCAACGATAGGCCAGATTGAGATGAACCTCCTCGCATAGTCGTCGCTCCGACCGGATGCCCATACAGTAGCCGATGATTAGCATCCGCATCATGAGTTCTGGATCGACGGACGGCCGACCAGTGATGCTGTAGAACGGCTTCAACTGCGCCCGCACTCCCTCAAGATCGAGATGTCGATCAATGCCGCGAAGCAGATGGTCAGCAGGAACATGATCATCGAGGCTGAATTCATAGAAGAGCTGCGCCGGAGCTGCCTGACATCCCATCATCGCTCAATCCTCCGCAAATCAATAGGAGGATTGAATCACGCCGACACCAGGCCAGCAACGCCGAGTTTTTCAACACTATCGGCCAATATCGGCTAATCATCCCGCCTACTTTCTGCCCACCACCATCCTCTCGCCATGCTCCCCACGCAACGCTGACCAGCGGTTGCGGCGTTGGTAAAGCGTGGGGTCTCGTCTTATATTGCTGCAGTGCAATATAAGAGAGAAAGAAAACGACAATGTTTGACTCAGTCCGCAAATTCGCCCGCGCCTTCCGGGTCCCGACCACTCAGGATCGTGAAATCGCCTATCTGAACGAAGCCAAGGATCGGATCGACCTCGAATACCGGATGCGCCAGATCGACCGCGGCATGTTCCGCAAGTCCGGCTTCTGATATTCTGACCCGTTTCCGCCGCGCGGAAAGATGTCGCGCGGTTGTTTAAGCCTCCACGGGCCGCAATGTGCGGCCAGGGAGCGGACCTCTTCCGCGGAAATTGCTCTCCGGAGTGAGCCGGGCCAATTTTCGCCATCATCGTCGGCTTGGGCTAGAGCCGCATATTCCGATGAAGAAGAGAGCCCTGTGGCCGGTTGAAAAAGTCCGCGCCGCTGAACCAGATAAGCCCCATGCCGTTTCGCCGCCGCACCCCGCTTGGATTTCGTGAGAGACTGCGCCGCGCCATCCTGCCGTCCAGGGGTTTTCGCCGCAGCCTCGATTATTATCGCCTGAAGGTGATGCGGGTCGGCGGATCTCCGCATGCGGTGGCGGCTGGCATCGCGGTCGGCGTCGTCAGCGCCTGGACCCCGTTCCTCGGCTTCCACATTCTCTTCGCAATCCCGATCGCCTATCTTCTTGGCGGCAGCGTGGTGGCGGCAGCCCTCGGCACCGCCTTCGCCAACCCGCTGACCTGTCCGCTCATCTGGCCGATCACCTGGAAGATCGGCGAGGTGATGCTGGGACATAGCGCCGCCGGCCACGACCGTATCGATCTTGGCGCGCTCTTCCACCATCTCGATATTTCCCAGCTCTGGAGGCCGATCCTGGAACCGATGCTGATCGGCTCCATTCCGCCCGGGCTTCTTTGCGGCCTTCTGTTCTATGCCGTCACATACCTGGGAGTGCGCAGTTTCCGCAATCGCCGCCGCGAACGCTTGACGGCGCGGGCCGGAGCGCTCAAGTCAGTGTGACGCTGACGAGCACAGGAAAGGAACCGCATGATCATCGGCATGGGCAGCGACCTGATCGATATTCGCCGGGTGGAAAAATCCATCGAACGCTTCGGTGAGCGTTTCACGCACCGCTGTTTCACCGAGGTCGAGCGGGCGAAGTCCGATCGCCGCAAGAACCGTGCCGCATCCTATGCCAAGCGGTTCGCTGCCAAGGAGGCCTGTTCCAAGGCGCTCGGCACCGGCCTGGCGAACGGCGTGTTCTGGAAGGATATGGGCGTCGTCAACCTGCCCGGCGGCAAGCCGACCATGGTCCTGACCGGAGGCGCCGCCGAGAGGCTGTCCGAACTGATGCCGGCGGGTCACGAACCGGTGATCCACATCACCATTACCGACGAATATCCTTACGCGCAGGCCTTTGTGGTGATCGAGGCAAGGCCGGTCCCGGCCTGATCATTTGCCCCGTGGCCCGATGAGCCATTGCCGCGGCTCTGCGAAGGGTTTAGAAAGCGGCACTTCGCTGGAAAGAGAAAGAATTCAGACGTGTCCGAAAACGCCGAGACCAAATCGCAGAACAGCCTTTGGGAAAACATCAAGGTCATCATTCAGGCATTGCTGTTGGCGATGGTGATCCGCACGGTTCTCTTCCAGCCCTTCACCATTCCCTCCGGCTCGATGATGCCGACGCTGCTCGTGGGCGATTATATCTTCGTCAACAAGTTCGCCTATGGCTATTCGAAATATTCGTTGCCGTTCTCTCCGAACCTGTTTTCCGGCCGCATTCTCGAGTTCAACGAGCCGAAGCGCGGCGATATCATCGTCTTCCGCCTGCCGAGCCATCCGGATGTCGATTACATCAAGCGCCTCATCGGCCTGCCGGGCGACCGCGTGCAGGTGACGAACGGCGTGCTCCTCGTCAATGGCCAGCCGGTGCCGAAGCAGGCAGACGGGACGTTTGCGTCCGACTACAGCCTGGATCCGGGTGACCATATCCCCGTCTTCCGCGAGACGCTCGATACCGGCGTTTCCTATGACACGCTCGACCAGTCGAACGTTTCGCGCGGTGACAACACCCAGGAATTCGTCGTTCCCGAGGACCATTATTTCTTCATGGGCGATAACCGCGACAACTCGCTCGACAGCCGTTTCGACGTTGGTTACGTGCCCGCCGAAAATCTCGTCGGCCGTGCCAGCATCATCTTCTTCTCGCTCGGCAACGATACCTCCTTCCGCGAGGTCTGGAAGTGGCCGACCAACATGCGCTGGGATAGGATTTTCAAGGTCGTCGAGTGATGAGGGCAAAAGCGCTTTCGGCGGAGGAGCACGGCCAGCTTGAAAAGGCCGTCGGCCATGAATTCGCCGACAAGCAATGGCTTGACCGGGCGCTGACGCATGCCAGCACTGGTTCGTCCAAGGGGGCCAATTACGAGCGGCTGGAGTTTCTGGGCGACCGTGTGCTCGGGCTCTGCGTCGCGGAACTCCTGTTCACGACTTTCCGCACCGCTGCCGAGGGGGAGCTTTCCGTTCGCCTGAACCAGCTTGTCAGCGCCGAGAGCTGCGCGACCGTTGCCGATGAACTGGAATTGCACCGTTTCATCCGCACCGGCGCCGACGTGAAGAAGCTGACAGGCAAGCGCATGATGAATGTGCGCGCCGACGTGGTGGAAAGTCTGATTGCCGCGCTCTATCTCGATGGGGGGCTGGAAGCCGCCCGCGCATTCATCCTGAAGCATTGGGAAGGCCGCGCCACCCGTGCCGATGGCGCACGGCGCGATGCGAAGACCGAGCTGCAGGAATGGGCGCATGCGAAATTCGGGCTGACGCCCTCCTACAGGGTCGATGACCGCAGCGGGCCGGATCATGATCCGCGTTTCACGGTGACGGTGGAGATCCCGGGCGTTGCACCGGAAACCGGCGTCGATCGTTCAAAACGCGCTGCCGAACAGGTGGCGGCAACCAGGATACTCGAACGCGAAGGCGTGTGGCAGAAACCCTCTGCCGAACGATGAATTGGACAAGATGACGGAAAACGAACACATCGCCGGTGACGAGAAGGAAGCCGGCGCCACCCATTCTGGCTTCGTGGCTCTGATCGGCCCGACCAATGCCGGCAAGTCGACGCTGATGAACCGCCTCGTCGGCGCCAAGGTCTCGATCGTCAGCCACAAGGTGCAGACGACGCGCGCTATCGTGCGGGGCATCGCCATCCATGGACGGGCGCAGATCGTCTTCATGGATACGCCCGGCATCTTCAAGCCGCGTCGCCGGCTCGACCGCGCCATGGTGACGTCCGCCTGGGGTGGGGCGAAGGACGCCGACCTCATCATGCTTCTGATCGACAGCGAGCGCGGCCTGCGCGGCGATGCGGAAGCGATCCTGGAGGGCCTGAAGGAGGTCCGCCAGCCGAAGATCCTTGCTTTGAACAAGATCGACCAGGTGAAGCGCGAGGACCTTCTGAAGCTCGCGGCGGCCGCCAATGAGGTTGTGCCCTTCGAGCGCACCTTCATGATCTCTGCCACCACCGGTTCCGGCTGCGACGACCTGATGGATTATCTGGCGCAAACGCTGCCCGAAGGCCCCTGGTATTATCCCGAGGACCAGATCTCCGACCTTCCCATGCGTCAGCTTGCGGCCGAGATCACCCGGGAGAAGCTGTTCCTGCGCCTGCATCAGGAGCTTCCCTATTCCTCGCATGTCGAGACGGAAAAGTGGGAGGAGCGCAAGGACGGCTCCGTGCGCATCGAGCAGGTGATCTACGTGGAGCGCGAGAGCCAGAAGAAGATCACGCTCGGCAAGGGCGGCGAGGCGATCAAGGCGATCTCCACGGCTTCCCGCAATGAGCTCTCCGAAATCCTGGAGCAGCCCGTGCACCTCTTCCTCTTCGTCAAGGTGCGCGAGAACTGGGGTGATGACCCGGAACGTTTCCGCGAAATGGGCCTGGAATTCCCGAGACATTGAAGCGCCGCCGCGTAGCGGCCGGCAACGCCGCCCCCCTATAGGAGAGCGGGGCGGCGGGCTTCCATTTCCTGCTTTCCTGTTCGCACCGGCCTCGCGGCATGGTTATTGCAACGTTGCTAATGTGGCAGCGAGGCAAGGGCAGAACGTCATGAAACGGGACAAGTTGCACCAGTTTCAGCCGGTTGGATTGGCTATGCATGAGACGGGCCGATACAGCGTGGTACATTCGGTCGAGGAAGCTGCAGATGTGCTCTTGCGCGGATGGCCGACGGATGACGGCGAGGAATTTTGCGAGGCGGTGAAGGTGTGCTTCGAGGGCATGCATGATCGGGCGAGCCCCGAAGACGTGCGCGCTGCGCTGATCAGGGCAGCGCGCGAGGCGCACGTGATGGTGATCGAGTAGGGGCTGCTCCGCAGCAATCGCATGGTGCCCGCGCAGCGGTGTCCTTGATCCAGTGTCGGTCAGGCGCCTATTTCTTCTGCCGATCCATCAGCGCTTTGACCTCTTGGTAGCGCCTGCGGTTTTCCTGGTCCTGCTCGTTCGGGCCGTAGCAGGTTTCCGAAATGCAGAAGCGCAGCAGGTTGAAGGGAGCCGTGGCCTTGTCGAACTCGCATTCGATCTCGTTGTTGAAATCGGTCGGCTTTGCATCCGCGCGGGTGGAGTAGGTGAGCCGTGCCCCTGGCGGATCGAGTTCCGGAAAGGATTGCACGATGCCGGTCTTGATCGACGGCACCAGCAGGAAATTTTTCGCGACCGTGATGCAGGCCTGTTCAAGCGGCTGCGACTGGGCGGCTGCGGGCGAGGCGAGGAAGATGGCTGCAGGCATGGCGGCAAGTGCTGCGGCGAGAAGGGCGTGTTTCATAAGGGCTCCCAAGCGGGTTGTCTGGCGTCGTGAATACTCCGCACAGGAATCCAAATGGAGCCATATTTGTTCCAGGCAAGCCGGTAGATGCTCGCATCCGGCTGAAGATGGGCGATGCCAAAAAGCGATTCAGTCTGAACTCCTTATGAGGTAGTGTTGAATCGGCATGCAGGAGGCTTGAACCGACATATGCAGTGGCAGGACGAAGGCATCATCATCGGCGTCAAGCGCCACGGCGAGACGAGCGTCATCGCCGAGCTGATGACCCGTGAGCGCGGCCGGCATTTGGGTCTCGTCCGCTCCGGTCGCTCGCGCACCATGCAGCCCGTCCTGCAGCCGGGAAATCGCGTGGAGGCAGTCTGGCGCGCCCGTCTCGACGAGCATCTCGGCGAATTCCGTCTTGAACCGCTCCAACTGCGCGCGGCAAGGCTGATGGAGACTGCGACCGCCGTCTACGGCGTGCAGGCCATGGGCGCACTGCTCCGGCTGCTTCCCGAGCGCGATCCGCACCCGCATCTCTTCGAGGCGCTCGACATCATCCTCGATGCACTGGACAACCCGGCCGATGCCGGCGAACTGTTCGTGCGTTTCGAGCTTGCGGTGCTGAACGACCTGGGCTTCGGGCTCGACCTCTCCGAATGCGCTGCGACCGGCTTGCGGGAGGAACTCATCTACGTCTCGCCGAAGAGCGGCCGCGCCGTCTCCCGCGAGGCAGGCGCCCCCTATGCCGACCGCATGTTGGCTCTCCCGGCTTTCCTGGGGGAAGGGGCGGTCGCTGCTGCCGATTGCGACAGCCTTGCCGCCGCCTTCCGGCTCACCGCATTTTTCCTGCACCGGCATGTCTATGAACCGCGAGGGCTGACGGAACAGGCAGCCCGCGAGGGTTTCGTGCAGGCGGCGTTGAAGGCGCTGTCCCAAAGGCCTCAGGGGAACGGCGAGCCGGAGCGTCAGGCGAGTTGAAGAGGAGGAGAGGGATGGAGCGGATAGCCACCTGCGCCTGCGGCAAGCTGCAGGCGATCTGCGAAGGCGAGCCTGCCAAGGTTTCGCTGTGCCACTGCCTGGAATGCCAGAGGCGCACCGGCAGTACCTATGGCATCGCCGCCTTCTTCGCGCGTAGCCGGGTTCACATCGAGGGTGTAAGCAAGACCTATGCCCGCCCGTCGGACAGCGGCTTTCCCGTTAATCTTCACTTCTGCCCCGATTGCGGTTCAACGGTGTTCTGGGAGCCGCAGCGCAAGCCTGATGCCATCGCGATCGGCGTTGGTTCATTTGCAGATCCGCAGTTCCCGGCGCCATCGCAGGCGGTCTACGATCAGCACAGGCATCCCTGGGTGCCGCCGCTTCAGGCCGATTGACCGTCATTCCGCCGGCTGGGCGGCGAGCGCCGGCCGGTCGACCGGCTTCTCCTGGATCGGCCAATGCACGATCGCCGCGAAGATGCCGAGCGCCACGCCGAGCCACCAGACGGGATCATAGGAGCCGAAGCGGTCGTAGAGGAAGCCGCCCATCCAGACGCCCAGGAACGAACCCACCTGATGCGACAGGAAGACGATGCCGCCCAGAAGTCCAAGATGCCGCGTGCCGAACATGATGGCGACGAGCCCGTTGGTCGGCGGCACGGTGGAAAGCCAAAGGAGGCCCATGACGATCGCGAACACGATCACCGAGAGCGGCGTCTGCGGCAGGATGAGGAAGGCCGCTACCGCGACCGAGCGGGCGAGATAGATATAGGCGAGGAAATAGGGCTTCGAGTAGCGCTGCCCGATCATGCCGGCGCCGAACGAGCCGATGATGTTGAAGAAGCCGATCAGCGCCATGGCGATCACGGCATAGCGGGCGTCGATGCCGATATCGCCGAGATAGGCCGGGAAATGCGCGGTGATGAAGGCGACCTGGAAACCGCAGACGAAAAACCCCGAGGTGAGCAGCAGATAGCTCTGGTGCCCGAAAGCTTCGCGCAGCGCCTGACCGACAGTCTGGTCGATTTCGTTTCTGGATTGCGTGCCGGACTTGGCATTGCCGCGCAGCGGATAGGCCAGCACGGGCACGAGCAGCATCATCAGCCCCATGATGACGAGGCTGTCCGACCAGCCATAGGTGGTGATCAGCGCCTGGCTGAGCGGAGCGAAGAGGAACATGCCGGCGGAGCCTGCCGCCGTGCCGATGCCGAAGGCGAGCGAGCGCTGTTCCGGCGTCACGTTGCGGGCGAAGGCGGAGAGGATGGTCCCGAAGGAGCCGGCGCCGACCGCAAGCCCGACCATGACGCCGCCGGAGAGATGCAGGATCGCGATCGAATGGGCGGTGGACATCAGGATGAGGCCGGCGGCGTAAAGGAGGCCGGAGAGCGTCAGTACGCGGCCGGTACCGTATTTGTCGGCAAGCGCGCCGAAGAAGGGCTGGCCGAGACCCCAGGCGAGGTTCTGGATCGCCATGGCCAGCCCGAAGGTGGAACGGTCCCAGCCCGTATCGGCGAGCATGGGGAGCTGGAAGAAACCCATGGCGGAACGCGGGCCGAAGGTCAGCATGGCGATCAATGCGCCGGCGGTGATGATCAGCCAGGGCATGGACGCTCGGGCAGACTGGATCATGGATTTCCTCCTCGCTGCGGATGGAAAATCATACCGCGTGCGGCCTCCTTCTTAAAACAACTTTTGCTCAATCAATCCATCACCGTATTTGATGCGGCTCTTGGGATTTTGCCCCTCACCCTAACCCTCTCCCCGCTTGCGGGGAGAGGGGACGTGCCATACGCAGCACCGAGCGTTAAGAAGCCGATGCGGCATATGTCCTTCTCCCCGTATGCGGGGAGAAGGTGCCCGGCAGGGCGGATGAGGGGTATCCCTACAGGCACATTTCTTCAAGGCGTGCCGGGCGGGTCGATCGCCGCCGGCGCCAAGCGTCCCAGCCGGGCTTCCCGCCAGATGGTGAAGATGCCGGCGGCAATCACGATCGCGCCGCCGGCGATCATGTTAAAGGTCATGACCTCGCCGAAGACGAAGACGCCGATGAGGCAGACCAGCACGGTCTGGATGTAGGACATGGGCTGCACGACGACCGCATCGAGCAGGCCGAAGGCGCGGATCAGGAGATAGTGACCGCTCATGCCGGTGATGCAGAGCACCAGCATCCAGAACCAGTCGGTGAAGGTGATATGCGTCCAGTAGAAAGGTCCGACGAGGGTGATCGCCGCCGCCCCCGCCACGCCGGTGTAGAAGAAGGCGGTGTCGGCCGCGTCGGTTCGGCTCGCAAGCCGGGTCATCACGGAGTAGAGGGCGAACATCAGCGTGGCGATGATCGGAATGATGATCTTCGTATCGAACGTGGCGTGCAGCGGATTGACGATCAGGAGAATGCCGACGAAGCCGATACCGATGGCCGTCCAGCGCCGCCAGCCGACCTTTTCTCCAAGCAGCGGCACGGAAAGGCAGGCGACGACGAGCGGCGTTGCGGCGAAGATTGTGTGGCTTGCCGCAAGTCCGACCCGCGAAAAGGAGAAGATCGATATGACGATCTGGACCGCCAGGAGAACGCCGCGGGCGATCTGCAGCCACATCCGGTTGGCGGAGACCGCGCCTTTCAAGCCGACCGGCGAGCGGCTGGCGAGCAGCAGGGCGAAGCCTGCAAAGGCCCAGTAGCGGATCATGGTGATGAAGATCGGCGGATAGGCCGTGCCGAGATGTTTGGAGATGCCGTCCTGCACCGAAAAGATCGTCACGGCCGAAAGCGCGCAAAGGAGGCCGGTGGACCGAGGTGTCATGGGGGCAGTCTCTTTCGGGGCGCCGCCGGCTGCAGGCGCGCCGACGCAGAGGGATGGGCAGGGCAGGGCAGATTATGCTTCCGTTTTGACTTTTCACAAGCCGAACGGACAACCTGCCTTTTGCGAATGGCTGCCATGCATTCAGCGGGTGAGTCGCGGAGGCGAAGCGTGTCGTATCAATCATTGATGGCGGTGATCTTGACCGCCATGTGCTTTTCGTCTTTCCCCGTTTCGGCGAACCAGACTTCGCCCTCGCCGATCATCACGCCCTGCCAGTTGGCGAACAGCGTCGGATAGGTCTGTTTGGCGACGGCGCCCTTCACCTTTGTGGTAACGATCTTGTCGTAATCGGCGACGAAATGCTTGGCATCGTTGATCTTGACGGCCTTGCCGCCAATGCGTGCCTGGAAAGGATAATCGACCATTCCGGCCACGGCTTGCTTGTCACCGGAACCCACGGCAGTCTGCAGCTTGGAGAAGAAGTCCGCATAGGGCTGGTGGTGGCCGAACAGGTCGTCGAGCGATTTGTTCGTATCGGCGGAGGTCTGGGCCAGGGCCGTCCCGGACATGGCCAGAAGGCCGGAGACCAGCAAAATCATTGCCTTTTTCATGACTTTCTCCTCTCTCAGAAAAATCGGGTCGCGACCTCAATTGGCGCTGTCCGGATCATCGACCAGGCACCCGGTGCCATGGCATCCCTGATAGTTGCCATGCACATCGAAGTTGGGATTGCCCTGTCTGTCGAACTGAGGCCTGGTATCGATGGCCTGGTCGGGATTGTCGACCTTGCATCCGATGCCATGGCATCCGTTGTATCCGCCGCCGTCGTGATGGTTGCTGGTATGATGGCGGTGTTTTTTCTCGCCTTCATCGGCTAGTCCCTCAAGGATGGCGCCGAGCACCGCGCCGGCCACCGCTCCTCCGATGTCATGGCCGCGATGATCGTACATTCTCGCATTCTGGTCGAAACCGTCGCCGCGTCCATGATGATAGCCGCCGACATCGGCAAAGACCCCGGAGCAGCCTTGAGCGACCCAGATATACCGGCTTCTCGGGTTGTATCCCCATGACCGGTTCAGAATGCATGAACTGCCGGAGATTTGGTGGATGAGCTGTGGCTGTCTCAGCGGCCCGGCGAAGCACTCGTCATACTGATAGTCTCTGGAATGGCATTCGACCGTTGCCTGGGCGTTGGCCTGCGGCGCGAGCCATAGGATGGCGAGAACGGCAAAAACGGACAAAGCGAAGCGATTCATGGTGATATCCCCTGTTGAGTTTCGCCAGACTTCCGTGATCTTTAAAGGGCCTGCGACTTGTAGCACCGAGGGAAAACGTTCCCGCCCCGACCGACAAGGGTAGGTTCATGACGCTTATTCTCAAGTGCAGGTGATCCGGTATGGTTACCCTGAATTGATCCGGTCGCCGTGATAGCGTCTCAAATCAGCACAGCAATGAAGGAGGGCCCTGATCGGTCAGCGGCTGTTGCCGAAATATTTCTGTCTCAGGTTTTCGAGCGCCCCCGCCTCCTGCAGCGCCAGGAGCCGCAATGTGATTTCATGGCTGAGCGTATCGCCGTGCCTGAAGCCAAAGCCGTATTTGTCCGGATGGAAGATCGGCCCGACGACGGAGAAAGGTGGCTTCGTATGCGTATGCGCGTAATATTCCAGCACGGGCGCGTCGCCGATGAGAGCGGCGGAACTGCCGGAGACGAGGCCTTCCACCGCGCTGTCGATATCGGGATATGACGTCGTCGAAAGCCGCAATTCGTTTGAGTAAGCCTCCGCCACGCTACCGCGGAACACACCGACCGTTCGCCCGGGCAGATCGGCAAGCGAATTGATCTGGTGCGTCAGCGTCAGCGCCGTCATGACGCTGGTGACGGATGAGGTGACGTAGGCAATCACCGCCACTCCGCAAACCATCCAGATGCCGCCGGAAATCCTTCCCACCCAGCCGAGCGCGTTGGGACGGGTGACCTTGCCGGACGTCGCGACCGACATGACTTCGTAGAAGCTCTCGGCCACGCCCTCGTGCCAGCTTCGCGGAAAGCTCTTGTCGAAGCGGCGATAAAACAGCACGAGAATGAGTGTGGCAATGAGGACGATGAAAACGAGCCATGCCATGGCGCGGAGGTGCCCGGCGCGCTCCAGTCCGCCGATGACCTGCCAGAAGCCTGCATCCTCGCTATCGGCCACCATGATGCGCAAGCCGGCATCGTACCAGGGCTGCGAAAAGGTGATGCGCTCAACCCGGTCCTTGGTGATCGTCAGGTTGGTGACCGCCACATCGATCTCGCCGCGTTCCGTCGCCGCGACGAGGGCGTCGGGACTCGGATAGTCACGGTAGCTGTAAATGAGGTTCAGCGGCCTGGCTGTCGCCTCCCACAGCTCGATCGCCATTCCGGAATAGAGTGCGCCATCCTTCATCACGAAAGGCTGGCTCACATAGACCCCCACTGTCAGCGGCCGGGAAGAGCCGCTCTCGTTCTGAGCCTGTGATGGCTGGATCCAGACAAAGACTGCAATCAGCGCAAAAATCAAAATCGGCAAGCGGAAATATCCCATTAGCCTCTCCTTGATTCCGGGGCTTCTGGTTTTCGATCTCAAACTATCGGCATTGCTTGCGGCAGTGCAAATCGTTTTGGCATCCCGGCAAAACCGGATGCCGTCTCACGCCCCCGCCTTCTCCTTCAACAATCCCGAGACCATCACCAAAAACGCACCGACCGCCTTCTTCGACACGGCCTGAGGGTCTTCTGCGCTGGCGATCCAGAGTGCGGCGCTCAAGGTCGCACCATTGACGAGCCGTGCGGTCGCCTCCGCATCCACGTCGCGGATCGTACCCTCGTCCATCAGCTTCTGGATGCTGGCGGTCATGGTGCGGATGCAGGCGTTCTGGTTCGGCCAGCTGGAAGGATCGCCGAGTACCGCCGGCCCGTCGAGCAGCATGATGCGCTGTATCTCGGGTTCCAGGGCCATCTCGATATAGGCGATGTTTTCGTCGACGAAGCCTTGCCAGGCGGTTTGCGCCTTGCTGGAAATGGCGCAGAGCCGGTCGGACATTTCCGCGTCTATCTCGGCGATCACCGCCTGGAACAGGCCCTTCTTGTCGCCGAAATGATGGTAGAGCGCGCCGCGCGTCAGCCCTGCCTCGGCAGTGAAGTCGTCCATCGAGGCTTCGGCGTAACCTCGCGTCGCAAATGCGCGACGGGCGGCGGCGATCAGCTTGCCCTTCGTTTCGGCGATCATTTCCTTGCGGGGCTTATGCCCTATTTTCTGCGCCATACGGACTCCGAAAATTATTCGCATACGCAGCGTATGTTAATTGACATGCGCAACGTATGTGATTATCTAGCTCACATACGCGGCGTATGTAAGTGGTCATTCAAGATAACCCAAGGATTCCGATATGCCCAATCCCTATCGCGAAATATTCCGAAGGCCGGGGACGAAAGGTTTTGCAGCGGCCGCATTCGTGGCCCGCCTGCCGCTGCCGATGACGACGATCGGCCTTGTCGCCATGCTTTCCCAGACCCATGGCGAATACTGGATCGCCGGCGCGGTCTCGGCCACCTTCGCGCTGGCCAATGCCTTCATCGCGCCGCAGGTCTCTCGGTGGGTGGATAACAAGGGCCAGTCGGCTGTGTTGGTGCCGACGACGATCGTCGCCGTCGCCGCACTCGTGGCACTTGCCGCCGCCGCTTGGGCGCGCTGGCCGAACTGGACGCTCTTCGTCTTCGCCGTGATCGCCGGGGTCATGCCGAGCATGATGGCGCTGGTGCGCGCCCGCTGGACGGAGATCTACCGCGACCGGCCGGAGCTCCACACCGCGTTCGCCTTCGAATCGGTGATGGACGAGGTTGTTTATATCTGTGGCCCGATCTTCGGTATCGGCTTAAGCGTCTCTCTCTTCCCGGAAGCGGGCGTGCTGGCCTCCGCCGCCTTCCTGGCCGCCGGCACGGCATTGTTCGTCGCCCAGAAATCCACCGAGCCGAAGGTCGATCCGCATCGGATCAGGAATGGCGGCTCGGTCATGCGGCTTCTTCCCATGTGGTTCGTCGTGACGGTCTTTGCCGGCATGGGCGCGATCTTCGGGACGGCGGAAGTGTCGGTGGTCGCCTTCGCGCAAGCCATGGGTCACAAGGGTGCGGCAAGCTATATCCTGGCCGCCTATGCCGCCGGTTCTTTCATCGTCGGCCTTGTGATCGGTGCGATCGAGTTCAAGACGCCGCTTGCCCGCCGGTTGGTGCTTGCGAGCCTCATCGCCGCCGTCACGACGCTGCCCATGCCCTTCGTCGGCAATCTCTGGGCGCTGACGTTGGTCGTGTTTCTCGCCGGTGCGGCGATCTCGCCGACCTTCATCACCGGCATGAGCCTGATCGAGCGCATCGTGCCCGCGTCGCAGCTCACGGAGGGTATTACCTATGCCATGACCGGCGTCGGCATCGGCTTCGCCGCCGGCTCCTCGCTTGCCGGCTGGACGATCGATGCCTATGGCGCGTCGAACGGCTTCTGGGTGGCAGTCGCCGGCGGCGCGGTGGCGTTCGTAACCATGCTCGTCGGTTATGGCCGGCTGAGCAGTCCGGCAGGGCCGACGGCGGCGGGTGGCGCGGCGCTCAACCCGGCTGAGTGAGAAGATGCGTCTTATCGATCTCCCCCCTTGAGGGGGAGATGCCCGGCAGGGCAGACGGGGGTATCTCTTGGAAAGCATGCGCAGAGCTAACCATTCACCCTGATCCTCGCGAAATAGAACCGTTCCATCTCAGGCACATAACGCACCACCTGGAAGCCCGCCTTCTCCAGCAAACGTCGCGAGGCGACGTTCTCCGGCCGCGCGAATGCACTGACCTTCGGCAATCTGAGCACCTCATCGGCTTCCTTCATCGCCGCTTGCGTCAACTCGCTGCCGAAACCCTTTCCCCAGGCGTCCGGGTGGAAATAGTAGCCGAGCTCGACGCCCCAGCCGGGATCGAAGGGATCGTCGTAAAGCCCGCCCCAGCCGATGATCCGGCCGCTCTCCTTCAGTTCCGCCGTCCAGGGCGCGTAGCCATCCTTACGCCGCTGCCATTCATGCGCCGCTACCCGCCGCCGGCATTCCTTCAGCGAACCGTCCACATGGGTGAACTGCATGGCCTTCGGATCGCCGAGGAATTCGAAAAGAGCCGGGACGTCCGTCAGTCTGGGAGGCCGGAGAACGAGCCTTTCCGTGGCGATCATCGGCGTCTCGCTCATGCACGCCGCTTGATCGCCCAGGCATCCCGCCCGGCCGTCACCGTCGCCACGTCGCCGATCCTGATCCGGCCGGTGTCGCGCGGCACGGCGTTCCAGCCGAAGAGGGGCCCCGGTACGCGCCGGTCGGCCGACATGCGGATGCGGCCCATGGCTGGTATCGGGCTCGGCGCCTCGCGCGATCCGCTCGTCTGATCCTGCGTGGTCATGATGCAGCGGGCGCAGGGTTTGACGAAATCGAAGCGAATGCCGGAAATCTCGATGCCCTCCCAATTGTCTTCCGCCCAGACCTCGTCGGTGTCGAGCACGATGTTCGGCCGGAAACGTTCCATGCCGACCGAGCCTTCGCCATTTCTCTGCATATCGGCATTGAGCGCCGCGAGCGATCCGGTCGTCGTCACGAGCACCTGGTATCCGTCTGCGAAGGTCACCGGCGTGTCCGGACCGGCCCATTCGGCGCTTGCTGTGCGTTTCGCCTGATCGTCGAAGAAGACGAGCCGCACGTCGCGTCCCAGCCAGCCGGACAGCGTCTCGTTGACCGCGTCATCCGCCACCGCCGCATTGACGATCGATTTCCAGACGGCGACATCCATGCGCCGGTCTTTCGGCGGCTGGCCCGCGAAAATCTCGCCCTTGCCGTCGATCGCGAAGCGGAAGCCGCCGTCCCCGGGCGTGACTTGAAGCTGCGCCAGCGCCTGCAGTTCCCGCTGGGTGATGAAATGGCCGGAGGGGTCGGTCACCATCATCCGCCGGTCGCCGGGAATGCCTTCCGCCGCGATTTCGGCCTCATTGAGCGAAATGCCGCGGCCGCTTTTCAGGGGATAGAAATTGAGTTGGCTGACGCGCATGGAAAATAGTCCTCAGATTTCATCGATGAAGAGGTCGAGCACCTGCTTGAGGCGCGCATGCCGTTCGGCGGCAAGCGCCCGGCCGGCTGCGGTCCGGAAGCCCTCGGCGAGCCTGAAGAGCTTCACTTCGAAATGATCGATCGCGAATGCCTTGTCGTCGAGCGGCCGTTCCTTGCCGAGCGGGTCGGCGGGGTCGTAAAGGCCGGAGCCCATCCGCCCGGCAATGTAGAAGCAGCGCGCCGCACCCACCATGCCGATCGCATCCAGCCTGTCGGCATCCTGCAATATCTTCGCCTCCAGCGTCTCGGGCGGAATATTGGCCGAAAAACTGTGGGCCGCGACCGCATGCGCGACGGAGGCGATATCCTCTCCGCTCCAGCCCATCCCGGCCAGAATGCCCGCCGCCTTTTCCGCCGCCAGCCGCGAGGCCTGTGATCTGAGCGGCGAGTTCTTTTCCACCGCCACGCAATCGTGCAGCAGCACGGCCGCCGCCAGCACGCGCCCGTCGCTGCCTTCCTTGGCGTGGATGCGCATGGCGTTCTTGAAGACACGCAGGATGTGGGCGATGTCATGACTGCCGTCGTCGCCCTCAGTCGCGTGCGGGATGAGCGTTTCGGCCAGCGCCTCGAAGGGCTGGAAGGCGGCGGCGATGGATGCGCTCACGATGTGGTTCCCTGGGAATCGGCCGGAGAATCAACAGGAGCGGAGGGCGCGCTCCTGTTGACCAGAATGCGCTGGTAGAAAAGCCCGATGCCGATCAGCACTGCACCGAGGCCGATGAAGGAAAGCGCCCTGAGGATCCCTTCGAGGTTCGACATGTCGATGAGGAACACTTTCACGACTGCGATCAAGACGAGGCCGGCCGAGGCAAGCCGAAGGCTCTTGGCGTCGAGCTTCGAGCCGAGCGCCAGCAGCGCTACCCCGATCAAGAGCCACACGACCGAATAGGTATAGGTCTCGCCCTGCAGGAACCCCTTCCAGTCGGCGATATTGTCGCCCTGCCAGAAGCGGCGCACCGAAAGCGTCGCCCAAAGGAAGCCGAGCACTGCGCCGGCCACCGCCAGCATGGCGACATAGGGCATCGGCCGCCGGCCACGCGCATAGAAGGCGACGAGGCCGTAAGCCAGCGCCGGCAGCAGGTAGCCGATCAAAAGCAGGTTGAAGAAGGGCCAGCGGCCGGTATTTTCGCCGCTGAAATAGGGGTTGAGCGCGAAGAGATGCAGCGACAGCACGTTGATCGTCGCGATCACCCCGGCGATCATCGAGCCGAAGCGGAAGATGGGGCTTGGGCGTTGGAGGTCGAGCGTCATCAGGATGCCCGAGAAGCCGACGGTGACGAGCGTGTAGATCGACTGCTCGCCGAGGGTGGGCACCCGGCTGTCCAGCACGCCGCCGTTCATCGCGTGCCGCACCAGAACGGCGATCGTCATCAGCGCAGCAAGCGAGGCGAGCGCCTGCATGAGGTTGCGGACCCGGAAGTCAGGCGAATCCCTGAGAAGCCAGGCGGAGACGATCGCAAGCAGCGTCGGGATGCCGTAGCCGGGCAGCAGTGCGTTGAAGAACGGCGTGGCGCCGAGGCTGTTCGGGCCGATCAGCGTCGGCTCCCAGGCGATGCGACCGAAGACGATCAGCGTGGCGGCGGCCATCATCCAGGGCAGCGCCGGCCAGGGTTTTGCGCGCATCGCCAGCAGATAGGCAAAGCCGAGCACCGAGACGAGGATAGTCGTCACGATGCCGTTGGTCAGCGCATGCAGCGCCAGCGTGAAGCCCGCGAAGGAGCCGGCGACCAGGAGATTGGCGGGCCAGTCGACGGACGGGCCGGTCCCGTCCTCCGTCGTGTCTCCACCTTGCCGGAACAGCCATTCGGCGCCCGCCAGAAGCGCCAGCCCGAGGCCGAGCCCGTAAAGCCCATGCGTCCAGTCGCGCCCGAGGTTGCCGAAATTCAGGAAGCTGATGAAGGCAAGCGCCACCGGCACGGCCGGCATGAGGAAGGCCCAGACAATGGAAAATTCCGGTTCTGGCCTGCGGAAGCGCCTGAGGAAGGCGAAGCCCAGAAGCGTAAAGACCGCGCCGAGCAACAGATAGACGGTGATTTCGTTGGTGAAGGTCAATGCTTGCGCCGGCTGGCCGTCAGCCGGAGTGGGAAGCACCGATTGCGGCACGTAATCGTACCAGGTCAGGGCGGTGATGGTAATGCCCAGGATGGAGCCCGCCGCGGCGATTATCGCCGGCCAGACTGCATGGATGCGGCTTGCGCCGAGCGCCGCAAGCGTGGCCATGATGGCAGCAAAGCCGAAGAGCACCATTCCTGCGCCTTCCGCATGGCACAACACCATGACGAGCGCCGGCAGCATGGTCATGATCGCGATCGAAAGCATGATCTTCAGCGGTGGCCGGAGAAGAAGTGAGCGCCACCCCGTTCTGGCCGACGCGCCGGCTTCGTAGCGCGAACCGGGCCAGAAGAAGCCGGTGCCGGCGATCATCACGATCAGCGCCAGCACGGGCGGCAGGGGATCGAAGGCGTCGGAGCCGGCCACATAGGCGACTGCCCAGAGCCCGACGCCGATATTGGCGAGCATCGGCACGACCGTCCACCGGCGGAAGCGCGAGGCGGCATTCACCGCAAGCCAGGTGAGGCCAAGGAAGATGAACAGCGCATTGGCGTTCGGCTCTTCGGTCGCGACGAGGCCCGGTGTCAGGAGCGAGGCGAGCAGGCCGAGGCCGGCGAGCGCCTGCCCGTGCAGGAGCGATAGCGCGATCGTCGCGAACGAGACGAGCGCCAGCAGGACGAAGGCCGAGGCCGGGCCGATGAACTCGTAGATGCCGTAGGCCGCATAGATCGCGCCGAGCAGCGTCACCGCGCCGGCCGCCGTCAGCGCGCCTGGAATCATGGCATTGCTGAAGCGTTCGGACATCTGCGGCATGGCGCGGCGGCGGACGATTTCGCCGGCGGCAAGCAGCAGGAGCCCGAAAATGCCGGCAAGCGTAAGCCGTGCGGCCGGTCCGAGCAGTCCCGCTTCGATTGAATAGCGCACCAGGAAGATGCCGCCGAAGGCGAGTGCGACACCGCCTACCCATACGGGCCAGCGGGCGCCGAGATAGCTTTCCAGGTTTTCGCGGGTCTTCGCCTGCGCTGCCGGCTTGAGCGCCGGGCCGGGCACCACGGTTTCGTGGCCGGTGCCGACATCCTCCGCAACGGCGGCGAGCGGCGCCTCTGCTTCGGCGGCCTCGCGGGCCGCAAGCTCGACCGGTGAAGCAGGTCGGTCCTGGAGCGCGCCCGCCGCTGTCCCGGTCGAAAACGCCTCCACCGGAGAGGGCAGGGTGATCGCTTGCTGCCTGAGCGCCGCCTTGATCGCCTCCAGCTCCCTTTCGAGCGCGGCCACCCGTTTTCCGGTTCTGCTGTTGAGGCCCACCATGACGATGACCAGGATAAGGAGCAGGAGTTCGATCATCGGCATTCTCGCAAGCAGGTGGAATGATCCGGAGGTTATACAATTGCCGGACGAAGGAAGGGAAGAGCCAGCCTCCTGCTGAAAATCGCGCCACGATATTGCGCAGGAGATCGGCGAATGCATATAAATTGATCTATACTAAAATATGATGACTTTATGTGCAATTTCGGCTTGCGCGAAGGCTGAAGAAGCGCTTGGATGTGGGCTCATCCGAACAAAAGAAACCTTTGAGGGGACCCATTTTCATGATCTCGCGCAGACTGTTTTCCAAACTTTCGGCCGCTGCGGCGCTGGCGTTTGCCGCCGGCTTTTCCGCGCCTGCCGCGCCGGCGCTGGCCGAGACGCCGGTCAAGTTCACGCTTGACTGGAAATTCGAAGGCCCGGCTGCCGGTTTCCTGCTCGCTCAGGACAAGGGCTACTTCAAGGCCGAAGGGCTGGATGTCACGATCGATACCGGCAACGGCTCGGTCGAGGCGATCCCGCGCGTGGCAACCGGCGCCTACCAGATGGGCTTCGGCGACATCAACTCGCTGATCAAGTTCCTCGACGAGGATCCGTCGCAGAAGATCAAGGCGGTGATGATGATCTATGAGCGCCCGACGTTTGCCGTCGTCGGCCGCAAGTCGCTCGGGGTCACGGACGATCCGAAGTCGCTGGAGGGCAAGAAACTCGGCGCGCCGCCGCCGGACGGCGCCTTTGCCCAGTGGAAGGCCTTCAAGCAGGCCGCCAAGATCGATGACAGCAAGATCACCATCGAATCGATCGGCTTCCCGGTTCGCGAGCCGATGCTCGCCAAGGGCGATGTCGATGCCGTTTTCGGCTTCGCCTTCTCGGTGATCCTGAACCTGAAGGCGCAGGGCATCAAGGACGAGGATATCGCCACCATCCTGATGGCCGAGCACGGCCTCAACCTTTATGGCAATGCCGTTCTGGTCAATGCCGATTTTGCTGAGAAAAATCCGGATGCCGTGAAGGGTTTCCTGAAGGCGCTCGCCAAGGGCTTTGCCGATGCCGTCGCCAATCCGGAAGAGGGCGCCGCTGCCGTCCTGAAGCGCAATGAGACGCTCAACAAGGATATCGAGGTCGAGCGCCTGATCATGGCGAATTCCATGAACATCAAGACGCCCTATGTCGTGGAAAACGGTTTCGGCGGCGTCGATCCGGCGCGTCTTTCCGCTTCGATCGATACGCTCAAGGTCTCCATGGGCCTGAAGGGCAATGTAAAGGCGGAGCAGGTGTTCGACGCCAGCTATCTGCCGCCCAAGGCGGAGCGGATGCTGCCGTAGTATCCCCTCACTTGCAATTTCTAACACTTAGCTTTCAGCTAAGGTGTTGAAATCGCTTTCTCTCCCACAAGGGGAGAGATGGAGGTGCCGCGGCGCCGCAGCCCTACCTCCCCCTCGGTGGGGGAGGAAGAAAAATCAGCATCTTAGCTGAAAGCTAAGTGCTAGATTTTTCAGGTGAGGGGGTGCCCATCCCGATTGCCCAAGCAGAGAAAACCAAATGGCCCACCTCGTTTCCATTGACAATGTCGACATGCGCTATGGCGGCGCAAACGGCACGCTTGCGGTTGCCGGCCTCACGATGAAGGTCGACAAGGGAGAGTTCGCCGCCGTCGTCGGTCCGTCCGGCTGCGGCAAGTCGACCCTGATGAAGCTTGTCACCGGGCTGCACATCCCGCAGAGCGGCGTGGTGATCGTCGCGGGCAGCCAGGTGACCGAGCCTGTCTCGATCGTCGGCATGGCCTTCCAGAACCCGACCATGCTGCCCTGGCGCACCACGCTCGACAACATCCTGCTGCCGCTGGAAATCGTCGAAAAGCACCGCCACCGGCTTCGTGCTCATAAAAAGGAATATGTCGAGAAGGCAGAACATCTTCTGGAAACCGTCGGCCTCAAGGGCTTCGGTTCCAAATTTCCCTGGCAGCTTTCCGGCGGCATGCAGCAGCGTGCCAATCTCTGCCGTGCGCTGATCCACGAGCCGGAACTTCTGATGCTCGACGAGCCCTTCGGCGCGCTCGACGCCTTCACTCGCGAGGAGCTCTGGTGCGTCATCCGCGACCTGCATGCCGCGCAGGGCGTCACCATCATCCTTGTCACCCACGACCTGCGCGAGGCGACCTTCCTCGCCGACCGCATCTTCGTGATGAGCGCGCGTCCCGGCCGGGTGTTGAAGGAGCATGTCGTGCCCTTCGCCAGGCCTCGCGATCTCGACGTCATGTACGAAAAAGGCTTCAACGACATGGTGCATGAACTGCACGGCGAGATTGCCAGCGCGAGGGTGGTCGCATGAGCGCAGTATCGGACAACGCTTCCGCGCCGGCGTCTGCCAGGCCGCTCCTGGCCCGCGTCAACTGGACGAGTCTCGCGCCCTGGCTTTACACGCTCGGCCTTTTCGTCCTCTGGGAACTGCTGGTGATGGCGCTCGACATGCCGCCCACCATCCTGCCGGCGCCGACCCGCGTCTTCGAGGCGATCCTGCAATACTGGTCGCCGATCTGGAAGAACTCGCTGCAGACTCTCTATACGACCACCGTGGGCTTTGCGATCGCTGTGGTGGCGGGGCTCGGGCTCGGCCTCTTCGTCGGCTGGTCGAAGACCATCTATGCCGGGCTCTATCCGCTGATGATCGGATTCAACGCGATCCCCAAGGTGGCGCTGGTGCCGATCCTGGTCATCTGGTTCGGCATCGGCGCGGTGCCGGCGGTGCTGACGGCCTTCCTGATTTCCTTCTTCCCGATCGTCGTCAACGTCGCGACGGGACTGGCGACGATCGAGCCGGAAACCGAAGATGTCTTGCGCGCGCTCGGCGCGAAGAAGATGGACATCATGCTGAAGGTCGGCATTCCGCGCTCCATGCCTTACTTTTTCGGTTCGCTGAAGATCGCCATCACGCTCGCCTTCGTCGGTTCCGTTGTGTCCGAAACGGTCGCCTCGAATTACGGGCTCGGCTACATGATGAGCTCGGCGCAGAGCCAGTTCAACGTGCCTCTCGTCTTCGCAGGCCTCCTGGCGCTCGCGGTCGAAGGCATCGCCATGTACGCGCTGATGGCCTGGATCGAGATGCGCATGACCGGCTGGGCGCACCGTTCGTCCATGTCGCATTGAGGTGCGCATCGGGTCCGGCTCCTCGTAAAGCCGGACCCGATGCATCCTTTCCTTCAGGCCCGCGCCATCGCCGGCTCGTCCGCTCCTTGAGGAGCCGGAGGTCCGCTCTTACCGGAAATGCTGCGGGAAGCTACCTGAGGGTCTGGAATCTCTTCCCGGTATCTGGCTCGGCGGTATTTGGCGCAGAACGCAGCGAGGTCAAGATAAAAAACGAGCTTTTCGGCCTCAGGCTAACCAATTATGAAAATTCAACTTTTGGCTTCATTGCGGGGGCTTAGTGCAAGCACGAAGGATGCCCTGCCATCCGTCTCCGCGCCGCGCCCGATGCCCTTGATGGCGGCGATCAGCCGGCCGCCGCGGTTCAGCATCCGGTCGCCGATCTCGATCAGCCGGGGATTCGGTGTCGCATGCGGCGCCGCTTCACGCAGCCGTCTGGCGAGCGTGAAATCGTCCTCTTCGGGGTGGAGCGAAAGGGCGGCGATTACCGCCGCGGCCGGCGAGCGGGAAACGCCCATCCAGCAATGGATGATGATCGGTGCCGACTGGTCCCAGTTCCGCACGAAGCCGATCAGGCTTTCCACATGCGTTTCGCTCGGCGCCACCAGGTCGCCCGTTCCGGCAAAGCCGATATCGTTCATCGCAAGCTTCAGGTGGCGGTTCGGGGAAATGACGCCCGGCCGATGGAAGTCCTGCTTCTCGGCGATCAGGCTCACCATTTCCCGGGCGCGGTGCCGGACCGCCATTTGGGCGATGCTTGCAAGCGGGCAAACGACGATCCCCGTCATGAGGCTTTACTCGCTCTCTTGTCTGCCGCCCGCTCCGCCTCGATCTCGTGGAAGCGATCGAGAAAGCGCTGCTGCGCTTCGGTTGCCGGCATGGGCTCGATCGGCAGCATGTCGCGGGTAATGCCGCGCGGCTGGCCGAAGAATTTCCGCGCTTCGGCAACGGAAAAGCCGGCAAGCTCGGTCGCCTCGAAAAAGGCGGCGATCGTATCGGCCTTCTTGATCAGTGCCTTGAGTTCGCGGGAGGGATGCGGCGGCAGGCCGAAGCGCAGGTGGACGGCCGCTTCGAGCCTCTGCTCGACGGCCTTGTAGTCGCCGCCGACAACCGACTTGAACGGCGAAATCATGTCGCCGATGACATATTCCGGCGCATCGTGCAGCAGCGTCATCTGCAACGCCTCCGCCGTGCAGGGTTCATTGCAGCGGCGAAAAATCTCCTCCACCACGAGGCAGTGCTGGGCGACGGAAAAGGCATGATCGCCGCGTGTCTGGCCGTTCCAGCGGGCGACGCGGGCAAGCCCATGGGCGATGTCGGAGATTTCGACGTCGAGCGGAGAGGGGTCGAGCAGGTCGAGCCGTCGTCCCGACAGCATGCGCTGCCAGGCGCGGGCCGCACGGGCGGAAATCGAGCCAGGAGTCTTGGCTGCTGTCACGGTTCGGCCTCTTCCGCCTCGACGGGGAAGGAAAGTCCCGTCCATTCCGGCAGCGTCAGCGTCACCTGCACATCGCCGGCGATCAGCGGCAGGCCACGCGCCAGGGCATCGCCAACGCGGTCGATGCGGACGATCGCAAGCCCCTTGTTGCCGGCAACCGAGCCGAGGGTGCCGACGGTCTTGCCACCGGCGATGATCTCCGTGCCGGTGCGAGGCAGCGGCTCATCGCCTGAAACCAGCGCCACGCGTCGCCGCGCCGAGCCGCGATGCTGCATGCGGGAGACGACTTCCTGGCCGACATAGCAGCCCTTGCGGAAGGAAAGCCCGCCCGCAAGGTCAAGCAGGACGTCATGCGGAAAGGCGTCCTGCAATGCGTAATCATGGCCGGAGAGCGTGAGACCTGCTTCGACGCGGAGTGCATGATAGGCCTCTTCCGGTCCCCCGGCCTGTTTGCCCGGCACGCGGGTAAGCGCGATTCCGGCTTTCTCGAAGGCGGCGTCCTTTACGCCTCCCTTGTCCGCGTCGTCGCCCCAGAAGACCGTGACGCCTTCCGCGGCATCGGGCGCGATGTCGACCGCCGCGCGCAGCTTGTACATGGTGAGCCGCCGGACGAGTGCTTCCCGCTGGTCGGCATCGGTTTCGATCACGAAACCATCGCCATCCCGCCAGACGATGAAGTCGAAGAGGATCTTGCCTTGCGGGGTTAAAAGCGCGCCCGGCCGCGCCTCGTTTTCGGGCAGTCCATCGATATCGGTGGTGATCAGCCCCTGCAGGAAATCCTGTGCATCCTTGCCGGAAAGGCGGATCAGGCTTCGCGTTGGAAGATAGGCGGCGGACATGGCATGGGAATCCGGTTGTTCTGAAACTGAGAGTTAAGTCTTTCGCGGGGCGGGGACAAGTCGTGCCGCTGGCTGAATCAACGGAGCGAAGACGCAGATTCCGTGAGCGATCGTGGCAATCCCGATCTTGAGCCGCAGCTCAGTCGTAGATGTTGTTGGTGAGGGGGCGGCTGAAAAGAGCAACCGCTCTGCGAGCCCCCAATCTCTCAATCGCCGCCGGAGAAGAATTTCCATTTGCCGTCCGGCGTGATGCCGACGCGGAAGAAGTTGTAGTTGCCGTTCTCTTCCATGCCCGCGAGATCGCCGGCCGTGACGATACGGAGCAGGTCGACACGCTCCGGCGGGGTCAGCGTGGCAAGCGACTTGCCGGTGAAATAGGGCCAGACATAGGTCTCGTCCGGCGTGCCGGTATCAAAATGGGCAGCACTCGTCGAAAGGATGTCGAGCAGGATCGCCAGGATTTCCTGACCGTCCGGATCACCAGAGAAGCCTTTCAGCGTCTCGATCGGATCGTCGCTTTCGCCGTTCATCACCTGGGTCTGGTCGGCTCCGGTTCCGATCAGCGAGCGCAACCGCTCGATATCGCCGGAGGCGGCAGCTTCGACGATCTGCTCGCGCATCTGTTTGACCGGCGCCGGCAGGGTCGACATGTCGTGAATGATTTCGAGCGGCGTGTTGTCGTCGGGTACGGTCTTGCCGGCATCGGTATCGGGCGCGTCGGTCGATTTCTCGTCGACCTGTGCCGATCGATCGATTGCCGGGCCTGGCTGGGGCAGCGTCGTACCCTCGAAGGCTTCGAGGTTTTCCACCTTTTGGGAGCGCTGGGGCTCTCGAGGAGATTCGACACCCGGTGAGAGTTCGGAAAAGGCAAAGGTGTGACTGCCGGCCGCCGTGCCGCCAACGGCAAACAGCACCGCCATGGAAAGGCGAATGAGGATTTGGGGCATGGTCGTTTCCGCTGCGCCGCGCATGGGAAACCTCGATTGTTTACTGGACCGTGCGCTCGGGGGAGAACTCGCCTGCAAGCATGCGGGTCCGAAGCGATTCAAGCATGGCTTCGGCACCGGTCTCGCCATGGATTCGGATGGTTTCCCGCATGGCAAGCACCAGGGCTGCGTCGGCGATGATCTCCGTTTCGATACCGTCAGCCCGGCCGTCGGCCCAGGCTTCACTCTGATATTCCAAGGCAGCCTGCATCTTCTCATGCACAATCATGTCGTCGATGTCATTGCGGCCTGCTTGCATTCTCTCGTCCTCGGTGCCCGTTTGATTACTAGCCCGTTAAAAACTTTATCAGCCTTTTATCAAAACGACACGGCCTCCTGTGAAAAGAGGTAAATAATCCTCTAATTTCCGAAGCGCGCGGCAATTTCTGTGGCAAGTGTTGCGCCTTCGTTACGGTATCGCTCCTCCGCGATCCTTGCCGCGTCCGTGCACGAAGTGTGGACGGCAGCAAAGGAACGATAGCCACGGTTAAAGGCGGCGGTCAGTTTCTCGCGACGCTTGGGTTCGTTCGCCGTATCGGCATCCAGAAGTTGCTGCATGGCGGCGCGCCAGTCGGAGCCCGGTGCGCCGCAGAGCGCCCTGAGGTATTGGATCGATCCCAGAACCTCTGCAAGGCGGGTGAGTTGCGCTTCATAAGGCGCCGGTTTTTCCTCCGCCGGTGGTTGTGGGGGAGGAAGAGTTGACTGCGGTTTCGCTGCCGGCTGCTTGGTTGTCTGGGCGGCGAGAGGTGCCGTTACCAGAACCGGCAACAGGAGAGTGAGGGCAAATCGCAAACTGTGCTTCATGAACGAGTCCCGGCGTATCGGCATCTCTTACCGGGCATTCAGCTCCGCCGCCAGCCTTTCAGCGCATTCGAGCACGCTTGGCGGCACCGGAAGCAGGCGGATTTCTTCGACCGTATACCAGCCAGGATCGGCGGCATCATCGCCGGCTATCGCTTCGGTGTCGGCATCCGCCTCGACGCGAAAGACCGAGAGGAAGAAATGTCTGCCGTCGTCTTTGCCGCCCCTGATGTCGTAGGTCGCGAACAGAATGGGATTGCGGGCCGCAATGCCGGTCTCCTCGAAGAATTCCCTGAGTGCCGTCTGGTCCGGCGTCTCGCCGGGCTCGGCGCGCCCGCCCGGAAAGGCGAAGAGATCTGCCGATGGCGGATTGATCCGCCGGATCAAGAGGAACCGGCCTTCCCGTTCGAGAATGGCGGAGGATGCAGGTTGCGGAGGGATGCTATCGTCTCTCATCGGTCGCGAAGCTTTGCTTCATGCCGCATTCAGTGTCGGAATGTTGCTGACATCCACCTCGCGCTCCGCATGCCAGGCATCATAAGCAGCCTGCATGCGCAGCCAGATGGCCGCGCCGTCGCCGAACATCTTGCCGAGCCGGGCGGCGACGTTCGGCGAAACAGGTTTACGCTCCCGCAGAATATCGTAGAGTTGCTGGCGCGAGATGCCCAGCAGTTCGGCAATCTCCACCTTCGTCTTTCCCGTTGCCGGGATAATCTCTCCGAGCAGCGCGCCGGGATGGGACGGGCAGCGCTGAATGGGCCTTTTCGCTTCATACTCAGCCATGGTTATTGATCCCGGATCCCGCCCTCAGTGATACTGCTCGAAATCGACGCGGGCGGCATCCTTGCCGTCGAACTCGAATGTCATGCACCATGGTCCGTTGACATGGATAGTATAGCGTGTCGGGTTGAAGCCCTGCAGGGCATGAAAATCAAATCCCGGCAAATTCATATCCTCCGGGCGTTCCGCCGCTTCGAGGCGGTCCAAACGCACAAGGATGCGTTTGTGCATCTTTGCGTCGATCTTACCCGTTTTGCCCGTCTCGAACAGGGCAGCGAGTGCCTTGTTCCTGAATGACTTGATCATGAGATATGTAAGTATCTAGCTTACATTCCGTCAATGGGTGTAAGCAAGAAATTTACATCGAATCGAATGAACCTGTTGCGCTGGGATTTTATATACCGATATTGTAAAAGTATTGTAATTTACCGTATGCTTCAAGCGAAGGAGCAGACGATGGCACGTGCGAAAACATTCTCTCTTGGAGATACCTATGACGGAATCCTGTCCGATCTGGTGAGGAGCGGCCGTTTCGGGACGGAGACGGAAGCCGTCCGGGCCGGCATTCGGATGCTTGCGGATTACGAGATGCGGATGCAATCGCTAAGGCAAGCAATTCATGCCGCGGACGCGGAAATCGAAGCAGGCCTCGGCAAGGAATATGCATCGAGCGCCGATCTGCTCGCCGACGTCATGAATGAAGGCGACAATCATTAGCGGCCCGAAACGCCTTATCGTTGCCCCCCTGGCGCGTCAGGACCTGCGCGATATCCGCCGCTATATTGCGGAAAGCAGCTTTTATTATGCGCGGGAATTTATGGCCGACATAACGGCCAAGATCGCTTGGATTGCAGAAGTGGATTTCACCGGTTCTCCGCGTGATTACATCTCGCCCGGGCTTCGCAGCTTTCCCTATCGGCAGCGCTGCATCTACTATCGATCCTATCCCGACCGAATCGTGATCCTTCGTGTCATGCACATGGCACAGGACGTGAAGCCCCGCGACTTCGAATAGGAACATCATGAAAACCTACGCCCTCTACGCCTTAGCTGCCCTTGCCGAGATCGCCGGCTGCTTTGCCTTCTGGGCCTGGCTCCGGCTTGGAAAGCCCGTCTGGTGGCTGGCGCCGGGCATGGTGTCGCTTGTCCTCTTCGCCTGGGTGCTGGCACTGGTGCCGAGCGAGGCGGCGGGACGCACCTACGCGGCCTATGGCGGCATCTATATCCTCGCCTCCATCCTCTGGCTCTGGGCGGTGGAGGCACAGGTGCCGGATCGCTGGGATGTGCTTGGCGTTGCGGTCTGCCTGGCAGGCGGCGCGATCATCCTCTTCGGTCCGAGAAGCGCCTAGACCCGCTTGACCCTTCGCAAGCCCGATGCCATCTAGGTTCTCATGTGCGGACGCTACGCCCTGACGGCCACTCCCAAAGAGATTTCGGAATTCTTCGATCTGGCGGATCTCGACGATTTCCCGGCCCGCTACAACATTGCGCCGACGCAACCGATCCTCGTCGTGATGTCGTCGGAACGGCGTGAGCCCGGCAGCAACCTGCCGGAGCGCCGCGCATTCCTCGCCCGCTGGGGCTTCATTCCCGGCTGGGTTAAGGACCCGAAGGAGTTTCCGCTGCTGATCAACGCGCGCTCCGAAACGGCGATCGGCAAGGCCTCCTTCCGCGCCGCCATGCGCCACCGCCGCATCCTGATCCCCGCGACCGGCTTTTACGAATGGCGCCGCCCGCCGAAGGAGACGGGCGTCAAGCCGCAGGCCTATTGGGTGCGCCCGAAAAAGGGAGGCGTCATCGCCTTTGCCGGGCTGATGGAGACCTGGTCGTCGGCCGACGGTTCGGAAGTCGATACCGCGGCGATCATGACGACCGGGGCAAATGCCACGATCCGTCATATCCACGAGCGCATGCCGGTCGTCATCGCGCCGGAGGATTTCGAGCGCTGGCTCGATTGCAAGACGCGCGAACCACGCGAGGTGGCCGACCTGATGCGGCCGGTTCAGGAGGATTTCTTCGAGGCGTTGCCGGTTTCCGACCTCGTCAACAAGGTTTCCAACATGGGGCCGGACCTGCAGAAGCCGGTCGCGGTCAGCCCGCCGGAAGAGGAACCGCCGAAGAAGGCGAAACCGGACTCCTCGCAGATGTCGCTCTTCTGATCCTTCGGCTTTCTTCAGACGGATGCTTCCATGAACCTGTTTTCCGCCGGTTTTTCCGGTCTTGCGCTCGGTGGGTCGCTCATTGTCGCGATTGGCGCCCAGAACGCCTTTATCCTGCGGCAGGGCCTGATCCGCAGCCATGTCTTCATTCTTTGCCTGATCTGCGCGCTTTCGGATGCATTGTTGATCGCCGCGGGCGTCGGCGGCCTCGGCACGATCGTCGCGCAATCGCCAGTGCTGATCCAGGTGGTGACGCTCTGCGGCGCAGTCTTCCTCGGCACCTATTCGGTCATGGCCTTCCGCCGCGCGGCAAAGCCCGGCGCCATGGTGGCCGGCGCGCCGGAACCGATGGGGCTGAAGGCGGCGGTCCTGACCTGCCTTGCCTTCACCTTTCTCAATCCGCATGTCTATCTGGATACGGTCGTGCTGCTCGGCAGCTTGTCGGCGGCCTTCGAGGGGACGGAACGCGTGGCCTACGGCGCCGGTGCGGCGATCGCCTCGTGCCTGTGGTTCTTCGGGCTCGGTTACGGTGCCCGATTTTTGGCGCCGTTCTTTGCCAGACCCGCCGCCTGGCGGGTTCTGGATGTCGTCATCGGCGTTGTGATGGGCCTGCTCGCGCTCGGGCTGCTTTTGAGCTTCCTCGGCGGCGAATAGGAATGAAGGCGGGCTTCAGCCGGTTGGGTTGAGCTTCGGCCTGCGCTTCAGCATCAGCGCGGCGGCAACGGCGGCCTTGAGCGCCAGGGGGCGGTAGGGCGGGGTGATATCCTGCTTGGTTTCGGTTTTCTTGGCTGGTATTTCGGTGCTCATGGCTGTCTCTTCACACGCGCGATTCGGTTGCATCTATCGCGGCTTTTCCCATGAAACCGGGCGGAATCGTGACCAACAAGCCGGCGTCGTCGCCAGCCCTTCACGGAACTGTCGTCTTGCCGGACACTGTTGCGCGGAAGTTGCAGCCTGTCAGGTGCGAGTCTTCAGACGCTCGTGCCGTCATCCTCGATTGTAATCGTGCCGTAGCGACGCTGCCAGGCCCGCGCGCTGAAGGGCAGCACGCAGAGATAGGCGATGACGGTGACGGACAGCACTTGCCAGGTATAACTCATCAGCAGCGCCACATAGAGCACGACGCCGAGCAGGATCGGCAGCATGAGATCGCGGCGGATGCGGCTCGACTTGCCGGACCAGACCGGCAGGCGGGAGACGAGCAGGTAGCCGATCAGCACCGTGTAGGCGACGCTTCCATAGACAAAGAAGGGGGTAGGCTCGACGCCGAGGAAGCCCAGATAGACCGGCAGCAGCACCAGCAGGGCCCCCATCGGAGCCGGCACGCCGACAAAAAATTCCGATTGCCACGGCGCCTTCACTTCGCGGTCCGCCATGACGTTGAAGCGGGCAAGCCGAAGCCCGGCGGCGATCGCATAGAGAAGTGCCGCGATCCAGCCCGGCGAACGGGCGTTGTCGAGCAGGAAGGCATAGGAGACCAGCACCGGCGCCACGCCGAAATTGATGATGTCGGCAAGTGAATCCATCTGCACGCCGAATTTCGACGTTGCCTTGAGCAGCCGCGCCACGCGCCCGTCGATACCGTCCAGGAAGGCGGCTGCGAGCACCATGACGACGGCGAGTTCGTAACGTCCTTCGAAGGCGAGCCGGATGCCCGTCAGTCCTGCGCAGATGGCGAGCGCGGTGATGAGGTTCGGCACCATCAGCCGGATCGGGATTTCGCGCAGGCGCGGACCGCGGGCCTCGTCGTTCGGACGGTTCGGTTCGTTCTGCTGCGGGGGCGAAGCGGGCGTCTCCATGCGGTTTTCTCGTCCCTCGCTCATGTGCGGCGGCTGATGGTCGGGCCCTTGGACGAGCCGAATTCCGCAAGCACGGTCTCGCCGCCGATGGCAATCTGGCCGATGGAAACGCGCGGCTCAGCGCCGGACGGCACGAAGACGTCGAGCCTGGAGCCGAAGCGGATCAGCCCGAAGCGCTCCCCGGCATTCACCGGCTCGCCGGACTTCACCCAGCAAACGATGCGCCGCGCCACGAGGCCGGCGATCTGCACGACACCAATCTTGCCGTGGCGGGTTTCGATGACAAGCCCGTTGCGCTCGTTGTCCTCGCTCGCCTTGTCGAGTTCGGCGTTGATGAACTGGCCGGGGCGGTATTCGATGCGGGAGACCTGGCCGCGCACGGGCGAGCGGTTGATGTGGCAGTCGAAGACGTTCATGAACACGGAGATGCGCAGCATCGGCTCGGAGCCGAGTTCGAGTTCAGCCGGTGGCACGACCATGGCGACATGCGAAATCTTCCCGTCGGCGGGGCTCAGGACGAGATCGTCGTCCTGGGGCACGGCGCGCTCCGGATCGCGGAAGAAATAGGCGCACCAGAGCGTCAGGATAAGCCCGATCCAGAACAGCGGTTCAGCGATATAGCCGAGAATCAGCGAGGCGATGAAAAAGGCCGCCACGAAGATATAGCCTTCCTTATGGATCGGCACGAGCGTGTTGCGGATGGTGTCGAAGAGATTGATCAACCTGGTTCTCCTGCTGGTCAGCCGGACCTGACTACAGAAAAACCGCTTTACCGGCAATGCGGTTCCGCTGCCGCAACTTCAGGCTTTGTTGATGACGCGCGGTGGCGTTGAGCCACCCATCTGTCCGATCAACCCGGCGAAAGCCCCTGCGCCGCATTGATCGATGAAACGAACCGCCGCGTGCGCTCATGTTTCGGGGAGTTGAAGATCGCCTGAGCGCTACCCGATTCCACCACGCTGCCGTTTTCCAGGAAGACGACATGATTGGCGATCTGCGAGGCAAGGCGCAGGTCGTGCGTTGCCATGACCATGGTCGTTCCTTCCTTCGCAAGTCGTCCCAGCACATCGACGACCTCTGCGGAAAGTTCGGGGTCGAGTGCTGATGTCGGTTCGTCGCAAAGGAGAACGCGCGGAGAAGGTGCAAGCGCCCGGGCGATCGCCACGCGCTGCTGCTGTCCGCCGGAGAGTGTGGAGGGCCAGGCATCCGCCTTGTGCGCCATGCCCACCTTGGTCAGCAGTTCCATGGCGCGGGCCTGTGCCTTCTCGCGCGGCCACTTCAGGACGGTAATCAGCCCCTCCATGACGTTCTCGATTGCTGTCTGGTGTGGAAAGAGCTGGAAATTCTGAAACACCATGCCGGTCTGGCGGCGGATTTTCTGTATCGCCTGCCAGCTGACCTTCCTGCCGGGGTTGAAATCGAGCTTTTCGTCGCCGATGCGCACGGAACCGGCGGTCGGGATTTCCAGAAGGTTGATGCAGCGCAGAAGCGTGCTTTTGCCGCCGCCGGACGGGCCGACCAGCGCGGTGACGCTGCCTTCGGGAATGCGGATGCTGATGTCCTTCAGGACGGCGGTATCGCCGAAGCTTTTTTCGATATGGGAAAGCTCGATCATCTATTTGCCTCCAGCATGCCGCCATAGCGGGCGAAGCGCTTTTCCAGCCTGTCCTGCAGCGATGAGAGGACCGAGCTCAGCACGAGATAGATGAGGGCAGCTTCGATATAGAGGATAAGCGGTTCGTAAGTGGTGGCGACGATGCGCTGGGCCGCCTGGAAAAGCTCCGGCACGGTAATCGCGGCCGCAAGCGAGGTATCCTTGACGAGTGAAATGAAGGTGTTGGAGAGCGGCGGTACCGCGACCCGTGCGGCCTGCGGCAGGACTGTCCGGCTCATCGCCTGCCGCCATGTCATGCCGATCGAATAGGCCGCTTCCCATTGCCCCTTCGGGACGGAGGAGATGACCGCCCGGATGATCTCGGAACTGTAGGCGCCGATATTGAGCGTGAAGCCGATCAGCGCCGCCGGGAAGGCATCGAGCAGGATGCCGATGCTCGGAAGGCCGTAGAAGATCACGAAAAGTTGCACCAATAGCGGCGTGCCGCGGATCACCCACACATAAAATCGCGCGATCAGCGCAAGAGGATTGGGCCCGAACAGGCGGGTGACCGCCGTCACGAGGCCGAGGATCAGGCCGAAGGTGAAGGAAAGCAAGGTCAGCGGGACGGTGAACTTGATGCCCGCCCATAAAAGCATCGGAAGTGAATCCGACATCAGTTGAAGCCAGTGCGGCAAGGTGTGCCCCTCAAAAACAGCGCGTCCGGCGCAGCCGCCGGACGCTTTGAATGTCTTCAATTAGTGCAGTTTGCGGAAACCGGAAACCGTTCCCTTTATTTGGACACATCCTGCCCGAAATACTTCTCGGAAATCTTCTGGTAGGTGCCGTCGGCCTTGATGTCGGTAAGCGCCTTGTTGATGGCTTCCAGCAGTTCCGGTTCACCCTTGCGGATGATGATGCCGGAATAGTCGGCGTTTTCCTGCTCGGCAGCGATCTTCACCGGAGCATCGGGCTTCTGCTTCTTGAAATCGAGGAAGGAAAGGCTGTCGTTGACCGTGGCGTCGGCGCGACGCGTCAACACAAGCTGGATTGACTGGTCGAAACCGTCCGTGCCGACGAGTTCGGCACCGGACTGCTCGGCGAGCTTGCCGAAATTGCTGGTCAGCGACTGGGCCGACTTCTTGCCCTTGAGATCGGCAAAGCCCTTGATGTCGTCATTGTCCGCACGGACGATCAGCACCGCCTTGGAGGCGATGTAGGGGTCGGAGAAGTCGTACTTCTGCTTGCGCGCTTCGGTGATGCCCACCTGGTTGATGACCGTGTCGTAGCGCTTTGCATCGAGGCCTGCGATCAGGCCGTCCCACTTGCCCTCGATGAATTCCGGTTTGACGCCGAGCTTCGCGGCAACGGCTTCGCCGATCTCGACGTCGAAGCCGACGAGCTTGCCGTTTTGATCGTGATAGGTGAAGGGCGCATAGGTTCCCTCGGTGCCGATCTTGAGGACGCCGGCCGACTTGATGGCGCCAAGGTTTTCGCCGGCGAGGGAGGAAACGATCGCCGCCGCCTGAATGAGGGCTGCAGCGACAATGGTTTTCAACCGGATCATTTTCGTCATCCTTTCAGCAATGCTTTGCTGGCATTTGGTTTCCGACCCTAGATGCCAGAAATTAGGACGCTTTGATTGGAAGAAAACTGCGAAGAAAAACGGCGAATGCAAATATTTTACTCATTTCCTGCGGCATGAGATCATGCCGCGGCTTCGATCCGATATCTCCTGCCTTCCTTCGTGATGTGGATCGCTTCGCTTCAGATTACGGCTTCACCAGTCCCAGCCACGTCGTGAGCGCCAGCAGCGGCGAGCCGTAGAATGCCAGCACGAGCAGATAGGCAAGCGCCACGCTGCCGAACACCGCCATTCTCTTCCAGGAATATCGCATTTGTTTCCTCGTGATCGCTATTCCGCCGCCGGCTGGCCGCGCAGCACGATGCCGAGATCGTCGCTTTCGCGTACTTTCCGGAGCTGTTCTTCGGCCTGCACCGCCTCGCGCTGGCGGTTCCACATCGAGGCATAGAGCCCGTCCGCTTCGAGAAGCGCTGCATGCGTACCCCGTTCGGCGATCTGGCCGTCGCGCAGCACGATGATCTCGTCCGCATGGATGACGGTCGACAGCCGGTGGGCGATGACGAGCGTCGTGCGGTTCTTCGAAACCGTGTCGAGCGCCGACTGGATCTCGTGCTCGGTCGTCGTATCGAGCGCCGAGGTCGCCTCGTCGAGGATGAGGATCGGCGGAGCTTTGAGGATCGTGCGGGCGATCGCGACGCGCTGTTTCTCGCCGCCGGAGAGCTTCAGGCCCCGTTCGCCCACCTTGGTGGCGAAACCTTCCGGCAGGGTGTGGATGAAATGGCCGATCTGCGCCACTTCGGCTGCCGTTTGAACGTCCTCGTCCGTGGCGGAGGGCCGGCCATAACGGATGTTGTAGGCGATCGTGTCGTTGAAGAGCACCGTATCCTGCGGCACCATGCCGATCGCGGCGCGCAGCGACTGCTGCGTGATGTCCCGTACGTCCTGCCCGTCGATGGTGATCGCGCCGTCCTGGATATCGTAGAAGCGGTAGAGCAGGCGGGAGATCGTCGATTTGCCCGCTCCCGAGGGGCCGACGATCGCCACCGTCTTGCCCGCCGGCACGTCGAAGGAGACACCCTTCAGGATCGGCCGTTCCGGATCATAGGAGAAATGGACGTCCTTGAAGGCGATGGCGCCCTTGCGGATATCCAGTGCCCTGGCATCCGGCTTGTCCACCACTTCCGGCTCCACCTCCAGAAGCTCGAACATCTGTTCGATATCGGTGAGCCCCTGGCGGATTTCGCGATAGACGAAGCCGATGAAATTGAGCGGCACGGCGAGCTGCATGAGCAGCGCATTGACGAAGACGAAATCGCCGATCGTCTGGTCGCCGCGCTGGACCGCAAGCGCCGACATGACCATCATCACCGTCTGTCCGACGCCGAAGATGACACCCTGGCCGAAGTTCAGCCAGCCGAGCGAGGTCCAGACGTCCGTCGCGGCCTTTTCGTAGCGCGCCATGGAGACGTCGAAGCGCCGCGCCTCCATCTCCTCGTTGCCGAAATATTTGACCGTCTCGAAATTCAAAAGCGAGTCGATCGCCTTGGTGTTTGCGTCGGTGTCGCTGTCGTTCATCGAACGCCGAATGGAAATCCGCCAGTCGCTCGCCTTGATCGTGAACCAGATATAGAGCCAGACGGTAACGGCGGTGACCGCCACGTACCAGAAGCCGTAGGCCGCCCAGAAGATGATCGCGGTCAGCAGGAATTCGAGCAGCGTCGGCACGGAATTGAGGATCGTGAAGCGGACGATCGTCTCGATACCCTTGGTGCCGCGCTCGATGATGCGTGACAGCCCGCCTGTCTTGCGCTCCAGATGGAAGCGCAAGGAAAGCTGATGCATGTGCACGAATGTCCTGTAGGCTAGCTGGCGCACCGCATATTGCCCGACCGAAGCAAACAGCGAATCGCGAAGCTGGTTCAGTGCGAGCTGCAGGATGCGGGTGAAGTTGTAGGCTATGACGAGGACCACGGCGCCGAGCAGGAAGGCGGGCAGGAGGCCGGCCATGTCGAGCCTGCCGTTCAGCGCATCCGTCGCCCATTTGAAAAAATAGGGAACGGCGAGCAGCACCAGCTTGGCGATGAAGAGAAAGAGGGTCGCCCAGAGAACCCGTGCCTTCAGATCCGCGCGGCCCTCGGGCCACATATAGGGCCACAGGTTGACGAGGGTGCCGAGCGGATTGCTCGCATCCGCCGATACGGTCTTTTTCTGTCCTGCCATCGATATCTCCGCGCGGGGCGTGTCAAACGCCAACCGGCACATAAGGTCCGATGCGGAATGTTGCAATGACGGTTTGATGAAAGTTCCGGCTTGCGGGAGATGCGATGTCGTCGGCCGTGAAGTGGCAGGCCGTATGGACCGGGAGGAAATGCCAGCGGCTTCTTACGCCTTATAGCCACGGTGAAGCTGCCGGAAAATGGCCGTACTATGCCTTATGACATCGCGCTTTCGAAACTTCCTGCTGATGGTTGCGGTCTCACTGGCGATGTGGGCGGCGATGATCTACGGCGTGATCCTGCTTATGGGATGAAGCCGCAGACATCCGATGATGCCTTGCATCCGGACGGGAACTATTACCCTGACATGGACGATGTATTGGCTGCGGGAATCCCTTCGCCCGCGCCGGACGTCTCGTCCGCGCGGTTTTGCCTGGGAATGGGGCAGGCGGGGCATTTCAATGATATTGGGTGTCAGGTTTTCCGCCTGCCCCGGCCGGTGCAAGGCGGTTCGGGAGGTATAGTCAGGCCTCTCTTGCCGCCTTCGTCGACCATCACCGGAAACCGAGCTTTTCGAACCCAGGAAGGCGACCGGTTCCAGAACCCGGTTTCCCATCCGATGACGCGACGATTGTCGCCTGGCTCCGGGATATGGGGACGAGGCGGGGGCGATGGCGAGATTAAGCCATTGGGAAATGGTCGAAGAATTTTTGAGACCCATGGAATTCATCCCCTCCCAACCGCAGGCAGGGAGGGGGAATGCGGGATCAGGACCGCTTTTGCAGCATACGCTGGCGATGAAGCTCTTCGGAATCCGGCCGGTATTCCTCCGGCACGCCGAAGATCTGGCCCGGCTGGATGATGTCGGGATTGCGGATCTGGTCCTCGTTGGCGAGATAGATCGTCGTGTAGCGCACGCCCTGGCCGTAAACGCGGCGGGAGATCTGCCACAGCGTATCGCCCCGGCGGATGATGACCGAGTTGCGGGTGCTTTGGGTCAGCGGCGCCTGCTGGATCGTCTTCGCGCCGCTCGCATCCGTCGCTGCAACGGGGACCACCGCGGCCATTTCGACGCCTGCCAATTGCTGGGCGATAACCGGGCCGACGGCCTTGGCGATCATTGCCGCGATTTCCTTGAGACCGGCGCCGACGGCGGCGACTTCCTTCGGAAGCGCGTCGAGTGCGGCCAAGGCGGCTGCCGCATCTTTTGCCGTGGTCTCCGCGACGGAGCGGGAGGCGGCCGCGGCATCGGCCGGCAGACGGTATTCGCTGAGCGATCTCAGCGCGATCGAAGTGGCGGACCGGGCGGCGATCATCTGTTCCATGGATGGGATGTTGCCGCCATCATAAAGGCCGCGCAGCAGGTTGAAGGCGCGTACCGTCTCGTTGCGCAGCTTGTCGAAGGCCGCGTCGTCGAGCGTGACCATGGCATTGCCCCCCTGTTGCGGGGCGGCAACGGCAGCGACCTGTTCGCCGGCCGGGCGATTGAAGGGCACCTCGACGCGGACCACAACCTGGCCGGTCGCGCTGAGCGCCTCGACGGAAATCCGGTGATCACCGACCGCAAGTTCCATGTTGCCTTCGATGACGAAACTGCCGTCCTGACCGGCCTTTGCGGCGCCGATCAGCTTGCCGTCGGCCTGGCCGCGCAACGACGTGCCGGCTTTCGAAACGCCGGCGACGAAAATCTTGGTGCCCTCGATCTCGACGGCGGTGATATGCAGCTCGGACGAGGCCAGAGTGCCGGCCGGTGCCGTAGAGTTCGGGGTGAGCGCCGCAATGTCAGGTGCCGACGAGGCAAGGCCGGATGAACCTGCCGGAGGCGCGGGCAGTGCAGTCGGCGCTCCCGCAACCGATGTTGCAGGCGCGGTTGCCGGCGAGGTCGCGGTTTCGGAGGCCGAAGCAGCGGGAACCGTAGGCGACGGCTGCTCCGGAACGGAAGCTGCGGGCTTGTTCTGGGCCGGCATGGCGATCACGCGGCTGGCCTTGCCCGGCTTGGTCACCATGGCGAGCAGCTTGCCGCTCTTGTCGGCAGGGACGGAAACGGTCGCGGTCTCCTCGGATATCGTCGCCTTGCCGTCCTTGCCGGTCGCTCTCAGCACGAGTTCGTGGTCGCCGGGCGGCAGTGGTTCGTCAAGGACGGCGGCGAAGTCGCCGCTCGGGCCGACATTCACCTTGGCGACGACCGATGTGCCGTTCGTTACCTCGATCGTGGAATGGGGTTCGGCGCGCCCTGCAATGACAGTCGAGCCGTCGGGTTCGACGCGCAGCACGTCGAAGGAGGGAGACGTCATGGCGTTAGCCTTGGTCGCATCAGACTGAGACGTGCCGGGCTGGGCGGCCGGGGCTCCGGCCTGCGGAGCGGCAGCCTGCAGTTCGGCAGGCTTTGAAGTATCCGGCGTCCTGGTGGCCTGCTGCGTTTCCGTCACTGCTTCCTTGACGGCATTGCCCGCGGCATTGATCGCATCCCCGACCGGCTTCGCGTCGTGGTTGATTCGCGGCAATACGAAGAACACCATCAGCAATGATGCTATGGCGAGTGCGGTGATGGCCAGCCAGCCGGCGCGGTTTCTCATCATCAAAGTCTCTCCCGACGGGTCCTGAAACCCTGCCAGTGGAGGGATTCGGATCAAATTACCGTCGCATAATCGGATTAATCCTTTCCTCCTGCCTTCACAAGCTTTTCACGTTATAAACCCTTGCTCTTCCGGGCATTTCCCGCCAATTTCGCGGATCGGGGCATGTTCTTGCCCGCATTTTGGGATGCCTGACGGAGAAAACTCTTGCCGATTCGATCCATCTGCGTTTACTGCGGTTCGCAGCCGGGACGCGATCCCGCCTATATAGAGGCGGGCCGTGCGCTCGGAAAATCCATTGCTGCCCACGGGCTTCGGCTTGTCTACGGTGGAGGCACCAAGGGCATCATGGGTGCGGTCGCATCCGGCGTTCTGTCGAACGGCGGTCAGGTCACCGGCATCATTCCCGAGTTTCTTGTCGATATGGAGGCGACGCGCCACTCGCTCGGCCAGCTCAACGAGCTGATTGTGACCGAGGACATGCATGCACGCAAGCATAAGATGTTCGAGCGCGCTGACGCTTTCGTGACCCTGCCGGGCGGCATCGGCACGCTGGAGGAGATCGTCGAGATCATGACCTGGGCACAGCTCGGCCGGCATCAGAAACCGATGGTCTTCGCCAATATCGGCGGCTTCTGGGACCCGATGCTCGAGCTCATCCGGCACATGCGCGAGCAGGGCTTCGTCCATCACGCACATCTCGTCCAGCCCATGGTCATCCCGGAAGTGGACCAGATCGTCCCGGCGATCTTGGAGCAGGGCGAAGACCGTCCCCCGTCCGATGGCGAGGAGGATGTGATTTCAAAACTCTGATGGTCCTCAGTCGACGATGAAGAGTTTCGCGCCGCCGGATGTCGAGGAGCGGTGCGGCTCTGCGTCGTCGGCCACCTGATAGCTCATGCCCGGCTTCAGCACGAAGACACGGCCATCCGCGAGTTCGGTTGCAAGCTCCCCTTCGAGGCAGAGCAGAATGTGTCCCTTGACGCACCAATGGTCGGCCAGGTACCCGGGCGAATATTCGGCCATGCGCACCCGTACCTCCCCGAAATGGCGAGTCTGCCAGATCGCGAAGCCGCGCTCGCCCTCGTGACGGGCCTTCGGCACGCCGCTCCAGTCAGTAGTGCCGAAGAGAATCCCGTTCATTTTCATGAATATGCCTCAGTATCTTAAAGCGAGCGCCCGCGCACCTGCCTGAGCATCGACCATGTATAGATTGCCAGCGCCGCCCAGATCAGCACGAAGGCACCGAGCTTGACGAGGCTGAGTGGCTCGTGGAAGGCGAAGACTGCGATGAGGAAGATCATTGTCGGCGCGATATACTGCATGATCGCGATGGTAGAGAGCGTCAGGAGCTTGGCACCGTTGGCATAGACCATCAGAGGAACGGCAGTGACGACGCCGGCGATCGCCAGGATGAACGTGTCCCAGCCGGTCGAATGGAGGAGGTGGCCTTGTCCGGTGGCCTCGAGCCAGACCACATAGGGCAGGCAGGGAATGCTGATCAGCAGCACTTCCAGGAAAAAGCCCTGGTTCGGCCCGATCGGCAGTGTCTTGCGGAAAAGCGCATAGAAGCCCCAGGTTACGGTAAGTCCGATCGACACCCACGGCAGGCCGCCGGCATCGATCGTCAGAACCGTGACGGCCACCACGACCAGGCCGATCGCCACGAGTTGCGCGGGCGCCAGCTTCTCCTTGAGAATGATGGCTGCGAGAAAGACGCTGAAGAGCGGGTTGATGAAATAACCGAGCGCGGCATCCAGCGCGCGACCGGCGGCGACTGCCCAGACATAGATGCCCCAGTTGACCATGATGATCGTCGCGGTCAGGCAGGCCATGCCCAGCATGCGCGGTGTCTTCAGCGCGACCTTCAGATCGGCCGTGCGGCGTAGCGCGACGAGGACGATCCCGGCGACCGGAACGGACCAGAGCGCGCGATGCGCCAAAACTTCGAGCGAGGGAATATGGGCGACCGCCTTGAGATAGAACGGGAGGAAACCCCAGAGGAAATAGGCCGTCAGCCCGAACGCGAAACCGCGCGGCGTATCCTCGTTCTTGATGATAGCAGGGGTGGTATCGGAGGCCATTGCGGGTGTTTCCATCATTTATTCTATTTTTCCCCGGTCTAAACGAATAGATTGAGCCGAACCAATTCATTTCCTTGAAGGAACCATGACCTGTCGCGATCCTGTAAGCTTCGGATGGAATGGTGGTTGCCTTTGAGAGCGGAGGGTTGAATGGCTTTCGAGGATGAGCCGGTGCACCGGCAGATCTATGCGAAACAGATACTGGCGAAAGCCGGAGTTGCCAGGAGTGACAGACTTTTAGCGGCTTTTGCGAAGGTGCCGCGCGAGGAATTCATCGGGCCGCCGCCCTGGGTCTACAAGGACTTCCACAACTATCGGGAGATGGCATCCGCCGATCCCGTCGTTCTCTATCAGGATATGCTGATCGGGATTGATACGGCACGCGGCGTCAATAACGGCATGCCCTCGCTGCATGCTGCAGCGCTGCATGCGCTCGGCATTCGGGAAGGGGAGACGGTCGCCCATCTGGGGGCCGGAACAGGCTATTACAGTGCAATCATCGCGGAGCTTGTGGGTCCGTCGGGCCGGGTAATCGCAGTCGAATATGACGAAGCGCTGGCGAAAAAGGCGCAGGAAAACCTTGGCCGCTATGCGAACGTCCAGCTCATTCAGGGCGACGGGACCGAATGGCCGGAGGAGGATGCGGATGTCGTTTATGCCAATTTCGCGCTCGACCATCCGCCGGAAGCCTGGATCGATAATCTTGCGATCTACGGCAGGGCGCTCTTTCCCCTTGGCGTCCCGGCGATCGAGAACGGCAGGCCTACCGGTTTCACCCGCTGGGCCGGATTCCTGATGATCGACCGCCGACCGTCAGGCTTCGGCGCAAAATTCCTGCAGCCGGTCTCCTTCGTCTGGGTTGAGGGGCAGGTGCCTCCACCGGAAGGCCGCCATCAGCGACTGGCCGATGCCTTCCGCTCGCGCCGAGGCTTTCAGGTGCGCAGCTTTCGCTGGCAAACACCGCCGGGGCGGGAGGAATGGTACGGCGAGGAGGATTGGGGACTGTCGTTCGAGGAGGTGTGAGCCGGTGGACCTCGGCACATACAGAAAAACGATGCTTACTCCCAAATCGGGCGTCTTTGCGTTATAATAACTAGGTAACGCCTAAGGAGATAGGCGCGATGCTGGCAATCGTTCTTGGATCGATCCTGATCGTGATCGGACTGTTGTATATGCTCCGCGAGGCCCTTGGCCGCCGTCGGCTAAGTGATCCACACCGCCCTGATCAGGCCGGATCAAAGCCCACCTTGGAACCCGGACGCCAAGGCGTCGCCTTCCTGGGCCTCGGCAAGAACTGGCCGGGTTTGGCCATGATGGTTGCGGGCGCCGTCCTGCTGATTGCCGGATCATACGTCTAGCCGATCCGAGGTTGCCGCCGAAATGGCGGAGATGCACGACCTGCTCGGATCCCATCGGAACTTTCTTTCGGGAGGTGGCGAGGATGTTTGCCCCGGCCATCTATCGAGATCATGTCCGGAAGGATGAGCAAAGGCCGATCGAGACAGGTTCACGAGCCGCATACCTCTATTGGACAGATGGGGAGACGGATGCTCCGATGGTAGCCTTCGATCAAGGCGGCTTTCCCACCCTCCACCGGAGACCTATGGCGGCATGGGGCAGGCGCCGCATTCGGAGTGGCGTTGACATGCAAGAAATCGGCCTCCAAACGCGCTTTTGGAACGACTGGAATGCTTCCGCTCGTGAGCATGCCGTCCATGATGTTTCACTCCGGCAGGCGGAGGTGGTGACCGGCTGGCTGGACAGGCTGGAAATTCGCGATGCCGCGATTCTGGAAGCGGGCTGCGGATCGGGTTGGTTCTGCAATCATCTGTCACGCTACGGAAGCGTCACCGCGACCGATCTGTCGGATGAGGTTCTGGCGCGCGCCAGCCGACGTATGCCGCATATCCGCTTTGTCCCCGGTGATTTCATGCACCTGGATTTCGGCGCGGAGAAATTCGACGTGGTCGTGACGCTCGAAGTTCTTTCCCATGTCGAGGAACAGGCGGCCTTTGTGAGAAAGCTCGCGGACCATCTAAGGCCGGGCGGTTATCTGATGATGGCAACACAGAACCGTTATGTCCTCGAGAACTTCAACAATGTCCCTCCACCGGCGACGGGCCAGATCCGCCGCTGGGTGGACAAAGGCGAACTCCGCAATCTTCTCGAAAACAACTTCGTGGTTACCGAGCTGTTTACAGTTTCACCGAAGGCGAACAAGGGGCTCATGCGCGTCGTGAATTCTTCAAGGCTGAACGAGCCAATTCGCTTCCTGTTCGGCAATCGTGTCGAACGGCTCAAGGAAAGGCTGGGGTTTGGCTGGACGATCATGGCGCTCGCCAGGAAGTGAAGCGGGCAAGCGCCGGGGCTCTGATTACTCCGCAGCGATCTTGCCGGCGAGTTCCCGATTCTTCATCAGCTTGTAGATGACGGAATCCATCAGCGCCTGGAACGAGGCGTCGATGATGTTTTCCGAAACCCCGACCGTCCACCAGCGCACGCCGCTCGAATCGGTGGATTCGATCAGGACGCGGGTGATCGCCTCCGTCCCGCCGTTGAGGATACGCACCTTGAAATCGGCAAGCACGAGGTCGTTGATCTCGTGCTGGTACTTGCCGAAATCCTTGCGCAGCGCCCGGTCGAGCGCGTTGACCGGGCCGTCGCCTTCCGCCACCGACATATGCGTTTCGCCATCGACCGCGATCTTCACCACCGCCTCCGAGACGATCTTGATGCGGCCGTGGGAATCGAAGCGGCGCTCGACCATCACGCGGAACCCTTCGACGGTGAAGAATTCCGGGATGGTGCCGAGCGTGCGGCGGGCAAGCAGTTCGAAGCTCGCGTCGGCGCCCTCGTAGGCATAGCCGGAAGCTTCGCGCTCCTTCACGATCGAGATCAGCTGGTCGAGTTTGGGATCGTCCTTGGCGACCTCGATGCCGCGCCGTTTCAAGGCATTGATGAAGTTCGACTTGCCGCCCTGGTCCGAGACCATGACCTTGCGGAAATTGCCGACGCTCTCCGGTGTCACATGTTCGTAGGTGCGCGGGTCCTTGAGCAGGGCGGAAGCATGGATGCCGGCCTTGGTGGCGAAAGCGGATGCCCCGACGTAAGGGCTCTGATGGTTCGGCGAACGGTTGAGCAACTCGTCGAAGGCATGGCTGAGAGCGGTGAGGCCGGTGAGCCGTTCCGCGTCGATCGCCGTTTCGAAGCGCGAGGAATAGGTTTCCTTCAGCGAAAGCGTCGCGATTAGGGTGACGAGATTGGCATTGCCACAGCGCTCGCCGATGCCGTTCAGCGTGCCCTGGATCTGCCGACAGCCCGCCTCGGCGGCCGCAAGCGAATTGGCGACCGCCTGGCCTGTATCGTCATGGGCATGGATACCGAGCGATGAGCCCGGGATGCCGGCGGCGATCACCGCTGAAACGATCTCGCGGATTTCATGCGGCTGCGTGCCGCCATTGGTGTCGCAGAGCACGACCCAGCGGGCGCCGGCCTCGTATGCGGTCTTCGCGCAGGCGAGCGCGTATTTTGGATTGGCCTTGTAGCCGTCGAAGAAATGCTCGCAATCGACCATCGCTTCCTTGGCCGCGCTGCGGGCGGCTTCGACGCTCTCGCGGATCGCTTCGAGATTCTCCTCGTTGGAACAGCCGAGCGCGACGCGCACGTGATAGTCCCAGCTCTTCGCCACGAAACAGATCGCATCGCTCTTCGCCTGAAGGAGAATGGCAAGCCCCGGATCGTTGGAAGCGGAAATGCCGGCGCGCTTCGTCATCCCGAAGGCGACGAATGTGGATTTTTGCGTGCGTTTTTCGGAAAAGAAGGCCGTGTCGGTCGGGTTGGCGCCCGGATAGCCACCTTCGATATAGTCGATGCCGAAGGCATCCAGCAGGTTGGAGATGGCGATCTTGTCCTCGACGGAAAAGTCGACGCCGGGCGTCTGCTGCCCGTCGCGGAGCGTGGTGTCGAAGAGATAGATGCGTTCGCGTGTCATGGGCGCCCCTCCCAGAACGATACTCCGTGGTTTTCCGCTTTACCCCCCTCTGGCCTGCCGGCCATCTCCCCCTCAAGGGGGGAGATTGGTAAGACGCTCTGGCTTCCCTCCATCGTCAGCGCTTGTCGGGAGCGCGACGTCGCCGCGAGTCGATCTCCCCCCTTGAGGGGGAGATGGCCGGCAGGCCAGAGGGGGGTGTTCTTCGTATTCATCGGATATTAGACCTTCCCGCAAACTTATCCGTCGCGCGGATGAGCTGATCGGTAATCCCCGGCTCCGATACCGCGTGTCCCGCGCCCTCCACGATATGGAAATCAGCATCCGTCCAGACTTTCGAGAGCTGCCAGGCATATTTCAGCGGGCAGGGCATGTCGTAACGGCCGTGCACGATGACGCCCGGAATGCCCTTGAGCTTCGTCGCATCGCGCAAAAGCTGTCCGTCCTCCAGCCAGCCGGCGTTCATGAAGAAGTGGTTCTCGATGCGCGAAAACGCCAACGCGAAATGGTCGTCATCGTGGCTGGTCGCCAGTTGCGGGTCCGGCAGAAGCGTGATGGTCGAGCCTTCCCAGACGCTCCAGGCCTTGGCGCAGCGGATCTGCTCCGCCTTGTCGTCGCCGGTCAGCCGGCGGTGATAGGCAGCCATCATTTCGTGGCGCTCCTCCGGCGGAATGGGCGCGAGGAAGGCCTCCCACTTGTCCGGGAACATTTCCGAGACGCCGAACTGGTAGTACCAGTCGAGTTCCGGCCTGGTCAGCGTGTAGACGCCGCGGACCAGAAGTTCGCTCACGCGCTCCGGATGGGTTTCGGCATAGGCGAGCGCCAGCGTCGAACCCCAAGAGCCCCCGAAGACCTGCCATTTTTCCACCCTGACCATTTCCCGCAGGCGCTCGATATCGGCGACCAGATGCCAGGTCGTGTTGGCCTCCAGGCTGGCATGCGGCGTGGATCGGCCGCAGCCGCGCTGATCGAACAGCAAGACGTCATAGAGGTCTGGATTGAACAGCCGCCGCTGGTTCGGGTTGCAGCCGCCGCCCGGCCCGCCATGCAGGAAGACCGCGGGCTTGGCGCCGCGCGTGCCGACGCGTTCCCAATAGATCACATGGCCGTCGCCGACATCGAGATGGCCCGTCTCGTAGGGTTCGATCTCGGGATAGAGAGTGCGTAGCGCTTCAGTCATCGAAAAGTCCTTCATCAATCGCTTTTGCCTGCCGGCGGTCTGGAACGCAATTCAGTGCGTCATCTGAGGAATGCATAGGCGAGCACCGCGGCGGTGATGAGCACGACGATCGCACCCTTGGCGATCAGCCCGTAGAACAGCCATTTCGGCACCTTCAGGTTCGGGTTGCCGGTCACAGGTGGAGGCCTTTTTCCGGCCAGATTTCGGTATCGTGGTCGGGATGCTGGAAGGAGATGATCTGTTCCTGCTGCCGGTCGAAATCCGGATCTTCGAAGACCGGCTGGTCGAAGATCGTCTCAACCCAGGGCAGCCGGTACGCATAGTTGACCTGAATCTGCGGTGCGAGATCGGAACGGTCGTCGAAGGCGCCGATGGCGAGCTCGATTCCGTTCGGATGGCGGTAGGTCAGCGGCGTTCCGCAATGAGGGCAGAAGCCTCGGTCGATATTGACCGACGACTGGAAATAGCTCGGCTCGCCGCGCGTCCATTCCAGGCCCTCCGGCGGCACGGTGACCAGCGCGGAGAAGAAGGAGCCGAACTGTTTCTGGCACATGCGGCAATGGCAGATGGAAGGCCGCCCCAGCTTTCCATGGATGCGGAAGCGCACGGCGCCGCACTGGCAGCCGCCTGTTCTCTCTTGCTCAGTCATGCTTCTTCTCCTTCTGCCGGTTTTCCGGCGGCCAGGTTTCGGTATCGTGGTCCGGATGCTGGTAAGAGACGACGTCGGCGAGGAACGGGGCCGCCTCGATATCCTCCATCGTGTGTCGTCCGGGCAATTGATGCAGCCGGTCCACGAAGGGAAGCTTGGCCTCGATGCCATATTGCACGACGGGCGGCAGGGAGGCCGGATCGTCGAAGCTGCCGGCGGAAATCGCGATGCCGTCGTCCGCCTCGTAGGTCATCGGCGTGCCGCAATCCGCGCAGAAGCCGCGCCGCACATGATTCGACGACTGGAAATATTTGAGTTCACCGCGCGTCCAGGCAAGCTCCGCCTCACCGACGGCAACCAGCGGCGCATAATAGGCGCCGAAAGCCTTCTGGCACATGCGGCAGTGGCAGATCGATGAATCCTTCGGCTCGCCTTCCAGCCGGAAGCGGATCGCGCCGCACTGGCAACCGCCGGTTCGGACAATATCGCTCATGACTTCTCCTCCCATCGCTCCGGCGGCCAGACCCCGGTATCGTGATCCGGGTGCTGCCGGCTGCTCGCCGCGACCTTCTTTTCTTCGCTCGGCGTCATATCCATGGCCGTCTCGTGCGTCAGGTGATCCAGTTCGCCGAAAAAGGACATCTTGTGCACGAGATTGGTCTGCAGCCGGGGCTTGACGCTTTCCGGATCGTCCAGCGAACCGAGCGTGATGCTGATATGGTCGCTGCCGCCATCATAGAAGAGCGGCGTGCCGCATTTTCCGCAGAAGCCGCGCTTCACGGTTTCGGAGGAGTGAAACCAGGCCGGCTCGCCGCGGGTGAAGGAGAAGTTTTCCCACTTCACGCCACCGAGCGGCATGAAATAATTGCCTGCCGCTTTCTGGCACATGCGGCAGTGGCACAGATGCGGAAAACCGATCTCTCCTTCCGCACGGAAGCGCACCGCGCCGCACTGACACCCGCCGGTGTGGATATGGGTCATGGACGAGTCTCCTCTTCTCGTTCGTCATGCCATACGCCACACCCCTCTGCCCTGCCGGGCATCTCCCCCACAAGGGGGGAGATCGGCAAGAGGCTCCGGCTTCCCAGAACAGCATCCGGGGAGAGAACAATCTCGGCAACCTCAGACTCGGATTGAGAGCGGGACGTCGCTACTATCTGATCTCCCCCCTTGTGGGGGAGATGCCCGGCAGGGCAGAGGGGGGTAAGTGCCACCGAGAAAGCCATGCCGTTCTTCATCACCTAACCCTCCCCAACGATTTTCACGATATGCAAACAGACGTTGTCGATGTCCTTCAGGACGTCGTCATTCCAAAAGCGCAGGACGGTCCAGCCATCTTGTTCGAGCCGTTTGGTTCGATTGTCGTCGTAGCGAAGGTCGGCATCGTTGCCGTGCTGTGAACCGTCCACTTCCACGATCAGTTGATGCGCCGGACACGCGAAGTCGACGATGTAACCGGCGATCGGCACCTGGCGGCGGAAGCTCAGTCCCATCAGCCGGTGGGCGCGTAGCGCGTTCCAGAGCTTCAGCTCGGCATCGGTCATCGTCTTGCGCATGCGCTTGGCGTTTGCGCGGCGCTGAGGCGGGACAGGTGCATGCGGCATGTCATGCTCCTCACGGATCGTTTCCGGGCTGGCACCCCCCTCTGCCCTGCCGGGCATCTCCCCCACAAGGGGGGAGATCGGCAAGACGCGCCAGCTTCCCGAAAAACAGACCACCTTGGTTGTCTGCACGGCAAATCGGGACCTTTGCTGAGGGCGAGGCATGGCTATTATCCAATCTCCCTCCTTGTGGGGGAGATGCCCGGCAGGGCAGAGAGGGGTATATGCCGCAAGGGCGCCCATCCTACCGCTTCACCTCCCATTTGGTCATCCGTTCGCCGGTCGCGGGGTCCTTGCCGTCCTTGAGCTGGATACCCTCGGCGGAAAGCGTGTCACGGATCTTGTCGGCTTCGGCAAAATTCTTCGCCTTGAGGAGTTCGAGACGCGCCTTGACGCGCTGATCGATCTCGGCGGCGACGGCCTCGTCGATTTCCATCTTCTGCGGCAACACGCCGAGAAGGGCGGCGCTCGCCGCGAAGACGGGCAGCAGCGCCTTGTCGGCGTTGGCGTCCTGCGCCAGTCCATGCAGCGCCTGCACGGCAGCGACCGTGTTGAGGTCGTCCGCCAGCGCCTCCAGCACGACGTCGGCAGGGGCTGCATCCGAAGGGTCGGCCGCCGGCCATTTGGCGATGAGGCGTTCGGCTTCCTCCAGCCGCTTCACCGAAAAGTCGATCGGCTCGCGGTAGTGCGTCATCAGCATGGCGAGCCGGAGCACTTCGCCCGGCCATTGCCGACCGCCGAAGGTTTCGGTGTGCAGGAGGTCGTAGATGGTGATGAAATTGCCTTCGGACTTCGACATCTTGCGGCCTTCGACCTGCACGAAGCCGTTGTGCATCCAGACATTCGCCATCACCTGCGTGCCGTGGGCGCAACGCGATTGGGCGATCTCGTTCTCATGATGCGGGAAGATGAGGTCGAGCCCGCCGCCATGGATGTCGAACACCTCGCCGAGATAACGCTGGCTCATCGCCGAGCACTCGATATGCCAACCCGGACGGCCGCGGCCCCAGGGGCTCTCCCAGCCGGGCTCGTTGTGGGAGGAGAGCTTCCAGAGGACGAAATCGCCGGGATTCTTCTTGTGCGCATCGACGGCGACACGGGCGCCGGCCTGCTGCTCGTCGAGCGGGCGCTTGGAAAGCTGGCCGTAGTCGCGCATCGATTTCGTGTCGAACAGCACTTCGCCGGCCGCCACATAGGCATGGCCGCGCGCGATCAGTTGCTCGATGATCTCGATCATCTGGGAAATATTGTCCGTGGCGCGCGGCTCGACGGTGGGCATGAGGCAGCCGAGTGCGGCCACATCCTCGTGATACTGCGTCTCGGTCCGTTCGGTGACGGCGCGGATCGCCTCGTTGAGCGGCAGGCCGGGATGGTCGCGCAGCGCCCGGGCATTGATCTTGTCGTCCACGTCGGTGATGTTGCGAGCATAGGTGACGTGGTTTTCGCCGTAGACGTGGCGCAACAGCCGAAAGAGCACGTCGAAGACGATTGCAGGACGCGCATTGCCGATATGGGCGTAGTCGTAGACCGTCGGGCCGCAGACATACACGCGCACGTTCTGCGGATCGATCGGCGAAAACTCCGCCTTCTCGCGGGTCAGCGTATTGTAGAGCTTGAGCGTGACGCTCATCAAAAAATCTCCCAAAGCAAGCGGCCGGCAGAGCGGGATGCCGAAAAGTGTATGCGGTTTTCGGCCGACATCCCGCTCCGATCATTCGATAGGGAGCCGGATGATTTCGGGTTGAGACAACAAGAAATCATCCGGCTCCGGCCGGGTCGTTTGTCTTCAAGGCTTTTCGAGAGACGAAAACGGCCGGGCCAGCGGATGCGCTAGCGAATAATGATCCCGCAAATGGAAATCGCCGTTTTCATGTACGAGGTTATGGCGCGGGCGGGAACTTTGGTCAAGAGGCCTTGCCCGCGCCACGGGCGAATGCGTCAGGCTTTGTGGCCGATACCGTTCTTGAAGACGATAACCGGGAAGATCAGCATCGAGATGACGGTGAGGATCGAGCCGATCGCGGCCAGCGCCTCGCCGCCGGTGGAGACCGCGATCGCAATGCCGGGCACCAGACAGAGAACGCCGAGCACGGCGAAACCGAGATGGGCCTTCGACAGCATCGTGCCGGCGGCATTCGGCGTTACAGTGTAATAGAGGCCGAAGAGGCCGAGCGTCGTCCAGCCGACGAGATTCAGGTGTGCATGTGCCGGCGCCATCGTGTGATTGTGCGAGATCGACATCTGGATGCCCCAGAACATGCCGACGGTGACGCACAGCACCGCCGCGCCGAAGAAATAGAATGCGATATTTTTCATGCGATATCCCCCAAAGGCGTGATTCCTGCGTCCCACCGCAGGCGCCGCAGCATAGCGGAAATCAAGCAAGCGGAATACGGGGGGCGTGTGGTGGCATAAACCCGTGGGCAATATGGCTTCACGTGCGCCTGGAAGGGCGCGTGAGGTATTTCTTCGTCAGGATGGCTGTCGCGGCGATCAATACGGCAACGGCCGCGAGCGCGATCAACAGATGGATGTGGAGGTGCAGCCGGCCGAAAACGGCTTCGACGACGTTGCCGAGAAGAAAGCCGATTGCGGTGATGACCGTGCCCCAGATACTTGCGGCGACCAGGTTGAGCGCCAGAAACCGCAGTGCCGATACGGAGGAAAGGCCGATCGCGACCGGACTGATGATCCGGATCCCGTAGATGAAGCGGAAGGACAGGATGAAGCCGGTCGGATAGGTTTCCAGAAGGCGGGTGACGCGCCGCATCATGTCGGAGGCGGTGAATGTCTGGACGAAGCGAAGCCTGCTCGCGTATCGTCCGGCGAGGAAGAAGAACTGGTCGGCGACGAAAGAACCGAGCGATGCGGCCACCGCCGCCTGCCAGTACGGCATCAGGTGGCGATGCGCGAAGATTCCGCCGAGGAATGCGGCCGTCTCACCCTCGGCTCCCGCTCCGACGAAGACCGCGAGCGCTCCGTATTGCGTGATGAATTCTGCAAGCGACAATGGAGGAAGCGTCCCGGTACCCAATCGATGTCGGGCAAATTAGGCCCCCCGCTTCGAAGCTGCAAGCAGGAATGGTCCCTGCTCGCGATGGTTAGACCGTCTCACTCCGGCGACTTGAAATCCACGAAGCGGTTCTCGCGCACCACGAACAGCCGGCCGCTCTCCTTCATGTCGGGGGAGGCGAGGAAGAGGATTTTTTCGGCAATTTCGGAAGGATGCGGCAGCGTTTCGGGGTCCTCCCCCGGTACCGCCTGGGCGCGCATCGCCGTGCGGGTGGCGCCGGGATTGACTAGGTTGACCTTGAGTGGCGTATGCGCGGTCTCCTCAGCCCAGATGCGACCCATGTTTTCGACCGCTGCCTTGGACATTGCATAGGCGCCCCAGAAGGCGCGGGGATTGCTGGCGACACCCGACGACAGGAGAATGGCGCGGCCCGCATCGGATTTGACGAGCAGCGGCTCGACCGAGCGGATCAGCCGCCAGGTGGCGGTGACATTGGTCGTCATCACCTTTTCGAACACCTTGGCCTCGATATGGCCGAGCGGCGAGATGACGCCGAGGATGCCGGCATTCGCGACGAGGATGTCGAGCTTGCCCCAGCGCTCGAAGATCGAAGCACCGAGCCGGTCGATCGCCGCCATGTCGGTAAGGTCGAACGGGACGAGGGTGGCTGTGCCGCCGACCGCCTTGATCGCATCGTCGAGTTCCTCTAGCCCACCGACGGTGCGCGCGGTGGCGATCACATGCGCGCCGGCCTTTGCGAGCGCGAGCGCCGTGAAATAGCCGATGCCCCGCGACGCGCCGGTGACCAGCGCGATCCTGTTCTTCAAATCGATGTTCATCTGTTCACCTCACGGTCTCGCGGCATAAAAAGAAGGCTGCGTTGCCGCAGCCTTCTAAAGCGTTTGCCACTGAATGCAAACCGGTCCGTTTGCCTCAGCCGTTGCTGGCGAGAACCGAAACCTTGCGACCCATCGTCTCGCCATCCTTGTCGAGCAGGCGGGTGGGATAGGCGCCGGTGAAGTAATGATCGGTGAATTGCGGGCGTGCATCGTTGCGGTCCTCGCCGCCGACGGCGCGGTAGAGGCCGTTGATCGACAGGAACTCGAGCGAATCCGCGCCGATATATCGGCACATGGCGTCCAGGTTGTCGTATTGGTTGGCGAGAAGCTTTTCCCGGTCCGGCGTGTCGATGCCGTAGAAATCCGGGTAGTAGATCATCGGGCTCGCGACGCGGAAGTGTACTTCCCTGGCGCCCGCATCGCGGATCATCTGGACGATCTTCAACGAGGTCGTGCCGCGCACGATCGAATCGTCGACCAGCACGACGCGCTTGCCCTCGATCATCGCACGGTTCGCGGAATGCTTGAGCTTGACGCCGAAGGCGCGGATCTGCTGTGTCGGCTCGATGAAGGTGCGGCCGACATAGTGGTTGCGGATGATGCCGTATTCGAACGGAATGCCGCTTTCCTGCGCATAGCCGAGCGCCGCCGGCGTGCCGCCGTCCGGTACCGGCACCACGACGTCCGCTTCGACCGGCGCCTCCTTGGCGAGGTTGATGCCCATGTTCTTGCGCGCGACGTAGACGCTGCGGCCGCCAACGACCGAGTCGGGACGGGCGAAATAGACGTATTCGAAAAGGCAGAGGCGTTCCGGCTGTCCGTTGCCGGCCTTGCGGGCGTCGATGGTGATCGAGCCGTCCGGCTGGACTTCGCAGATGATGACCTCGCCGTTTTCCACGTCGCGGACGAATTTGGCGCCGATGATGTCGAGTGCGCAGGTTTCGGAAGCGAAGATCGGCTTGCCGTCGAGCTCGCCCATGACGAGCGGGCGGATGCCGATCGGATCGCGCGCCGCGATCAGCTTGGTCCGGGTCATCGCGACCATTGCGTAACCGCCTTCCATCTGGCGGATCGCATCGATGAAGCGGTCTGCCGTCGAGGTGTAGCGTGAGCGGGCGATGAGGTGGAGCACCACTTCAGTGTCGGAGGTCGACTGACAGATGGCGCCGCCGGCGATCAATTGCCGGCGCAGGGTCAGCCCGTTGGTGAAATTGCCGTTATGGGCGATCGCGATGCCGCCGACTTCGAGCTCGGCGAAAAGCGGCTGAACGTTGCGGAGCGCCACCTCGCCGGTCGTCGAATAGCGGTTGTGGCCGATGGCGATATTGCCGGGCAGGCGGGCAAGCGTGACTGGATCGGTGTAGTGGTCCCCGACAAGCCCCATGCGGCGTTCCGAATGAAAGCGCAGGCCGTCGAAGGAGACGATGCCGGCCGCCTCTTGGCCGCGATGCTGGAGCGCGTGCAGGCCGAGCGCCGTCAGCGTCGCCGCTTCGGGATGGCCCAGGATGCCGAAAACGCCGCATTCTTCGCGAAGCGTATCGCCATCCCATTCATGGACGCTTTTTTCGTCAAACGTCTCGGAAACCGGCTCGCTCATCTTGGCCCCTTATCCTTCGGACAACCGTCCCTGTCGGAAAAATGGAAAGGCCGGCCGGGGAAAACCTCCCCGGAACCCAGCCCGCTCTTACCTGAATTCGAATGTTACCACAAATGGTGATGTTTTGCGCTGCATCAAGCGCAACAAAGCGTCAATTATTTGTCGCAGGCGCATCCTCTGCCGGCGGCTGGTCCTGTCCGGCGGCGCCCTCGGCGGGCGCTGCCTCGCGGCCCAGGATGCGTGCGCGGATCTGCGGCTCGATATCGTCGGGCAGCACGGCTTCGAGGCGCGCGACGAGCGTGTCGAGGAAAGGCTTGGATTTCGCCTGCGTGACCCAGGCCGGCTGCGCATTCGCGGCCACGAGCCAGTTCCAGAAAGCGACGGCGACGACGAGCAGCAGGATGCCGCGGGCGGCCCCGAAGAGGAAGCCCAGCGTCCGATCCAGCGCGCCGACGCGGCTGTCGATGATGAAATCGGCGATGCGGGTCGTGATGAACGAGATGACGATCAGCGCGATCAGGAAGATGATGCCGGCGGACGCGGCAATCGCGATGCGGTCATCCGCGGTATAGTTCTTCGCGTAGGGGAGAAGCAGCGGATAGAGGTAATAGGCCGCCGCGACGGATCCCACCCAGCTTGCGATCGACAGCACCTCCCGCGAAAAGCCGCGAACCATGGCGAGCACGGCGGAAAACAGCGTCACGCCGATGACGATACCGTCGAAAATCGTAATGGGCATATATTACTCCAAGACTTGCCGGATTATGCCGGCGCCCCGCCTCAAGGCAGCCGTCATACAACAGCGGACCTGTTAACGGAAGATCAATCATCTTCCGGTGCTTGCCGTAACCTTGCCGATGAGCCTGCGATGCGTGCCACCAGGTCCGGCAGGTCGTCGATCTCGGTCCAGCGACCGCCCGTACCTTTCGGCACTTCGGCGGATGCTGCCGGCAGCATGGCCCCGGCAAAACCAAGTTTCTCAGCCTCCTTAAGGCGTTGCGCCGTTTGTGAAACCGGTCGCACCGCCCCTGAGAGGCTGATTTCGCCGAAATAGACGCAATCGGCGGGCAGGGCAAGACCGGCAAGCGAGGAGACCAGTGCAGAGGCGACGGCAAGGTCGGCCGCCGGCTCGGAGATGCGGTAGCCGCCTGCCACGTTCAGATACACATCATGCTGGCCGAGCTTCACGCCGCAATGGGCCTCCAGCACGGCGAGAATCATCGAAAGCCTGGACGAATCCCAGCCGACCACCGCACGGCGCGGTGTTCCGAGCGAGGTCGGCGCCACCAGCGCCTGCACCTCGACAAGCACGGGTCGCGTCCCTTCCATGCCGGCGAAGACAGCCGCGCCCGGCGCCTTTGCATTGCGTTCGCCGAGGAAGAGTTCGGACGGATTGGAGACTTCGCGCAAGCCCTTGTCGGACATTTCGAAGACGCCGATCTCGTCGGTTGGGCCGAATCGGTTCTTGACGGTCCGCAGGATGCGGTAGTGATGGCCGCGGTCGCCCTCGAAATAGAGGACGGCATCGACCATGTGCTCGACGACGCGCGGGCCGGCGATCTGGCCTTCCTTGGTGACGTGCCCGACGAGAACCATGGCCGCACCCGTCTGCTTGGCGAAGCGGATCATCGCCTGCACGCCGGTGCGCACCTGGGTGACGGTGCCCGGTGCCGAATCAGCGGTGTCGCTCCAGAGCGTCTGGATCGAATCGATGATGACGAGATCGGGCCGCTTGCCCTCGGAAATGGTGGCGAGGATGTCCTCGACATTGGTTTCGGCGGCGAGCAACACTTCGGTATTGGCGGCATCCAGCCTCTGAGCGCGAAGCCGCACCTGCGCCACGGCCTCCTCGCCCGAAACATAGATGATGCGATGCCCGCGGCGGGAGAGGGCCGCCGCCGCCTGCATCAGCAGCGTCGACTTGCCGATGCCGGGATCACCGCCGATAAGCACGGCCGAACCGCGCACGAAACCGCCGCCGGTCGCCCGGTCGAGTTCGGAAATGCCGGTATGGATGCGCGGCGCCTGTTCGGTCTCCCCGGAAAGCGTGGTGAGTGCCACCGCACGGCCCTTCTTCGGTGCGCGGCCGGGACCGCCGCCGATGCCGCCCATCGGGTCTTCCTCGACGATCGTGTTCCATTCGCCGCAGCCATCGCACTTGCCGGCCCAGCGGCTGTGCACCGTGCCGCAGTTCTGGCACACGAATTGGGTCTTGGGTTTTGCCATGAAATTGAGTTGCCGTCTTCAAACACTCACAAAATCCGCCAAGAACAAAAGCGGAACATTTGTTCTTGTACTCCGGAAATATCACTGCTGGCAAGGAGGAGTGGAAACTATTCGGGATAGATATACCGCCGCTCGTAGCGCAACCCGAGGCCGGTCAGGAGTTCGTAGCCGATCGTGCCGGCGGCCCGCGCCACGTCGTCGAGAGGCATGTTGGGACCGAAAAGCTCGATATAGTCGCCGGTGCGGATATCGGATGCCGGAACATCCGTCACGTCGAAGATCGTCAGGTCCATGGTGACGCGGCCGATCACCGGCACCCTGTGACCGGCGATGAAGCCGAAGGCGCCGGAAGAGCCGCCGGTGCGGATCGGCACGCCCGAGCCGGAGAGAGAGCGGAGATAGCCGTCGGCGTAACCGGCGGAGACGATGGCAAGCCTGCTCTCGCGCGAAAGCTGATGGGTGGCGCCGTAGCTGACCGTGCCGCCCGCGGCGGCGTCGCGGACCTGGATGACCCGCGCCTCCGCCTTCACCACCGGCTTGAGCGGCATCATGCCGCCGACGGATTCGCCGCCATAAAGCGCAATGCCGGGGCGGGTGAGGTCGAAATGATATTCGGGGCCCAGGAAGATTCCGGCGGAAGCCGAAAGACTTGATTCGATGCCTTCGAAGGCGGCGCTAACCTGCTGGAACAGTTCGAGCTGCTGCCGGTTGAGGGGCGAGGCCGGGTTGTCGCCGCTGTGAAGATGCGACAGCACCAGAACCGGCGAGAAGCCTGCGGGCCGCGAGACGTCGCCTGCAAGGGCAAGCGCATCCTCGAATGAAAGGCCGAGCCGATTGAAGCCGGTATCCACCTGCAGGGCGCAGGGGTGGTCTCCATGTTCCGATACGACCGACATCCAGAAGGCAAGCTGTTCTTCGGAGGCCAGCACCGGCACGAGGTCGTTCTCGAAGAACATCTGCTCCTGGCCGGGCCAGATGCCGGAAAGCACGTAGATGCGGGCGTCTGGCGCATAGCTGCGCAGCGTCACGCCTTCCTGGGCGACCGCGACGAAGAAGTCCCGCGCGCCGGCTTCATAAAACGCCGTGCCGCAATCCTCGATGCCGAGACCGTAGGCGTCCGCCTTGACGACAGCCGCGGTGCGCACCCTTCCCGAGCGTCGTTGCATCTCCCGCCAGTTGTCGGAAAGCGCTGCGAGATCGACCGTCAGCCGGACGGGCGCGACGTCGAAATCGCCGGAGGGAGAAGGATCGCTGTCGAAATCGGTCATTTTACACGTCGGCCATGCTGAGGAATGTTCCTGCGATCCTATCCGTTTCGAAGGCGGGAAAAAGGCCGCCATGCGAAAAACCTTCGCACTGCACAATCTTTTGGGGCGAGAGCATCCGGATTGGCCTTAGCCTTGGGCAGCCGCCAGGCATGAACGCGACAGGATTTCCGTCATGCTTCTCCGATGGCGCAGATCCGGAGATCACGACAGGGCGAAGATCTTCACTTCCCTTTCGACGCCCTGAAGTTCCTCCATCCGAGAAACCGATGCGATGCCGTTGTTTCTTAAGATCTCTGAAACCTGGGCGTTTTCGACGACGGCCTCCGTGGTGAGGATCACATAGGGATCGGCAAGGCCCTGTACGCGGGAGGCGATATTGACGGTCTGGCCGAAATAGTCCTGCCGGTCGTTCAGGTTGACTGCGAGGCATGGCCCCTCATGGATACCGATCTTCAGGAGAAGGTCCTCGCGACCGTGCTCGGCATTCAGCCGAAGCATCGCTTCCCGCATCCGCAGCGCGGACGCCACCGCACGATCCGGGCTCGAGAATGTCGCCATCACGGCGTCGCCTATGGTCTTGACCACCGCTCCGGATTCCGTGGCGATGATCTCGTGAAGAACCTTGAAATGTGCTCTCACCAGATCGAAGGCGGCCAGATCTCCGACGCGCTCGTAGAGAGCGGTTGACCCTCTTAAATCGGTGAAGAGGAATGTCAGGCTGGTGATCCTTAGACGCTGGTCGATATCAAGCGTGTCGGTCCGATAGATGTCCCGGAAGCTCTGGTTTGTCAGAAGTCGCTTGGCTGTCAGGAACGGTCGCCTGCGGCCCAGCAGGTCGTGCAGCTGCTCTCCGGCGATGCAGACATTGGGGAGCACTCTGCGGTCGGTGTGATTCTCGATCGTGAGCCGCAGTAAGCCGGGACGGAGGGTAAGCGTTTCGTTCGGTGCATAATCCCGACTGATGAACATTGAGAGGTTCTGACGTTCGTCGGTTGGCTCACCCTTCACGTCGATGAACTGCGCCGAATGTGTGACGGCATCGAAGATGATGACGAATTGCGCCGGCAGTTGTAGCGAGACGAAGGCCTTCTCGCCCGGATCCAACTCGATCATCTCCAGTAGAATGCGTGCGAAGCTCGCTTCCAGGTTCTCGGGCAGGTCGACTCCCGAGCTGAAGAATATCTGACGGTAGTATTCAAGCGGAGGCAAGCGGTCGGGCTCGTGGGCAGCAATGCGGCGCACTCTCGGGCTGACCGTGAACGTCACCTCGACCATCTCGTCGAGAGTTGGCTCATATCCGGCCGCGCAGAGCGCGCAATGGTACGTTCCCCGATCGACCGCTTTCAAGTTGGCGCCGGTTTCAAGGACGCCGCCGCATCCAGGGCAGAGGACATTCCAGGTCATCTCGAATGTGCCTATGCGCGCCGCATGGAGAAACGCCGCGATCGTTTTTTCTTCATCGAGATGATGGGTGTCGGCGAAGGCAAACACATTGATGCGGTTGAGATCGCGATCCGAGCCATGCATGACCACTTGCTCGATACACTCAACCGCCTGCGGGTCAGCCGCCTGTCGCAGGGCTGCAAAAAGCACGTCCACTTCGCTCATCGGACAAGTCTCTGGCGCGGAAGGCCATGGCGGATGATGTCCGCAATGACGCATTATACCACGGGAATTCCCGTGATAGAACCTTGATGCCTGGACGCCTGCTCCCCGGGACGATCTGCTTGGGCTTCCTGCAGTTTCCCTATCCCGGCAATCCTTGCGGATGTGTCTTGGGTTGAGCTTCGGTCTGCTGGCTTTTGCTACACAATGCAGCCCAGGCGGGGTAGAGCGCCGAACCCGATCAATGCTCTTCGTACTGGGTGAAGCTCGGGTCGGCCAGATCGGCGAAGCGGGTGTATTCCGACTGGAAGGCGAGCTTGACGGTGCCGGTCGGTCCGTGGCGCTGCTTGGCGATGATGACGTCCGCCGTGCCCTTCACCTTGTCCATATGGGCTTCCCATTCCGGATATTTCGGATCGGCCGGATCGCGTGGTTCCATGTTCTTGACGTAATATTCCTCGCGGAACACGAAGAGCACCACGTCGGCATCCTGCTCGATCGAGCCGGATTCGCGAAGGTCGGAGAGCTGCGGGCGCTTGTCGTCGCGGCTTTCGACCTGACGCGAGAGCTGCGACAGCGCGATGATCGGCACGTTCAGTTCCTTGCCGAGCGCCTTGAGGCCGGTGGTGATCTGGGTGATTTCCTGCACGCGGTTGTCGCCGGATTTTCCGGCGCCGGTCATGAGCTGGATATAGTCCACCACAAGGCAATCGAGGCCGCGCTGGCGCTTCAGGCGGCGGGCGCGGGCGGACAGCTGGGCGATCGAGATACCACCGGTCTGGTCGATGAAAAGCGGCACCTTCTGCATCATCTGGCTGCAGGCGACGAGCTTTTCGAAATCGGCCTCGGTAATGTCACCACGGCGGATTTTCGACGACGAGACCTCTGTCTGCTCGGAGATGATACGGGTTGCGAGCTGTTCGGCCGACATTTCGAGCGAATAAAAGCCGACGACGCCGCCATTCTTCGCCTTGAACGTTCCGTCCGGCATGACCTCGGGCTCGTACGCGGCTGCAATATTGTAGGCGATGTTGGTGGCGAGCGAGGTCTTGCCCATGCCGGGACGCCCGGCGAGAACGATCAAGTCTGAGCGCTGCAGCCCGCCCATCTTGGCATCGAGCGACATGATGCCGGTCGAAATGCCGGAGAGATGCCCGTCGCGCTCGAAGGCGGCACCCGCCATGTCGATCGCCAGCGCCACCGCGTCGTTGAAGGACTGGAAGCCGCCGTCGTAGCGGCCGTTCTCGGCAAGCTCGAAGAGGCGGCGCTCGGTATCCTCGATCTGTGTCTGCGGCGGCATGTCGAGCGGCGCGTCATAGGCGATGTTGACCATGTCCTCGCCGATGGTGATCAGCGCGCGCCTGAGCGCCAGATCGTAGATCGCCCGGCCGTAGTCCTCGGCGTTGATGATCGACACGGCTTCGGCCGCGAGACGGGCGAGATATTGCGCCACGGTCAAGTCGCCGACCTTCTCCTCTGCCGGCAGGAAGGTCTTGATCGTCACCGGATTGGCGGTCTTGCCCATGCGGATGATGTCGCCTGCCACCTCGAAGATCTTGCGGTGCAGGGGCTCGTGGAGGTGGACGGGCTTCAGAAAATCCGAGACGCGATAATAGGCGTCGTTATTGACCAGGATCGCGCCCAAAAGCGCCTGTTCGGCTTCGATATTGTTCGGAGCTTCGCGGTAATGGGGTTCCGCATCCTTGTTGCTGAGCGCTGTCAGCTTGCGTGCGACGTCCTGCATGTCTTCCAATCATGTATTTTTTGAATCGGGCGCGATCCTACAGCACTTTGCAGACGATGGATGGGCGATCCCGGCAGAATCTTCAGAATCCATCGATCTCCACAGTCATCGCTTGAGCTTGTGGATAAAACGCACCGAACCGAACAAGATGATTTGACCGTGGCAAAACTGTTCAACCCTTTGCCACGGCCATGAAGAATAAGTCTTCTGCAGATTCGCTACAAGGCGGGTTGCATGCGATGGCCGGCGAACTGGTGAAGAAGCACGGGAACGATCAACGCCAATCCGATCAGCGACGACATCAGTTCCGGCACCACGAGAAGGACTGCCGCGATGACGAGAAGCAGCCGCTCCCAGGCTGCCGTCCTGACGAGCAGCCATCCCGAAAGCGCCGAACCGAGGCAGGTGATGCCGAGCACACAGCCGATGAAGGCGATGAGGAAGTTGCTCCAGGTGAAATTCGCGGTGACCAGCAGCAGCGACGGAGAGAAGACGAAGACGAACGGCACCAGAACCTTGCCGAGCCCCAGCCGGAAGGCCGTGTTGCCGGTCTTGAACGGATCGGCGCCCGCCATGCCCGCCGCCGCGTAGGCCGCGAGCGCCACGGGCGGCGTGATGTCGGCAAGCACGCCGTAATAGAAGACGAAGAAATGCGCGACGATCGGCTCGACCCCGAGAAGTCCGAGCGTCGGGGCGGCGATCGTCGCCATGATGATGTAGTTCGCCGTCGTCGGGATGCCGCAGCCCATGAGGATGCAGACGACACCGGTCATGATGAGCGTGAAGAGCAGCGTCAGCGTCTGCGGCCCGAACCAGGCGGCCGGCACGAGTGTGCCGACGAAGGTAGCCATCTGCGCGGCGGTCGAGGTGACGATATAGGAGATCTTGAAGCCGACGCCGGTCAGCGTCACGACGCCGACGATGATGCCGACAGTCGCTGCGGCGGCACCGACCGCGAGCGCATATTTGGCGCCGTCGCGCAAGCCTTCGAACACTTCCGTGAAGGACATGCGCCGGCGCGGGTTGAGGAGGCCGACGGCGACGCAGAGCGTGATGCCCCAGAAGGCCGCGAGATAGGGCGTATAGCCGGAAAGCAGCACGCCGATCAGCACGACGAGCGGAATGACGGTCGGCCAGTCGCGCTTGAATGCCTCCTTGAGATCAGGCAGTTCTTCGCGCGTCATGCCGCGCAGGCCATTGCGCTTGGCCTCGAAATGCACCTGGATCAGCACGCCGAAGAAATGCATGAAGGCCGGCACGATCGCGGCAAGGATAATGGTCGTGTAGGGCAGGTTCAGGAATTCGATCATCAGGAAGGCGGCCGCGCCCATGATCGGCGGCGTGATCTGCCCGCCCGTCGAGGATGCCGATTCCACCGCCGCCGCAAAGGTCCGCTTGTAACCGAGCCGGATCATTGCCGGGATCGTCAGCGATCCGACCGTGACGGTATTGGCGACGGACGAGCCGGAGATCATGCCGAACAGCGCCGAGCCGAAGATCGACACCTTGGCAGGCCCGCCGGCATAACGCCCGGCGACCCAGGCGGCGCAATCGAGAAAGAGCTGGCCAAGCCCGATGCGGGTCGCGAAGACGCCGAACAGCACGAAATGGAAGACATAAGTCGCGACGACCCCGAGCGCGATGCCGTAGATGCCCTGGGTCGTGAGATAGAGATGGTTGATGAGCTGCGAGAACGTGGCGCCCGGATGCACCAGGATGCCGGGCATCGACGGTCCCCAGATGGAATAGGCCATGAAGAGAAGGGCGATGATCGGCAGCGGCCAGCCGACGGAACGGCGGGTCGCCTCCAGCAGCACCAGAACCAGGATGCCGCCGAGCACCACGTCGGTCGTCGTCGGGTTGCCGACGCGGAAGGCGAGGTCATCCAGCGGAATGAAGGGGACATGCAGCACGGCGACCACCGCGCCGGCCGCCAGCGCCCAATCGATCAGCGAAATCCCGAGCGGGCGGACGAGGCTCGATTGCGCCGGCTGGTCGTATCCGCGCCGCGTGAACGGGAAGACGAGGAAGATCAGCCCGAGCACAAAGGAGAGGTGGATGCCGCGATGGACGACTTCCGAAAGCAGGCCGAAACCGGCGGTATAGTAGTGGAAAATGGAGAGCGTCACCAGCAGCACGCCCACCAGGCGGGCGGCCATCGGCGAGAGCGGCCGGAAGCGGATCTCCGAGTCGAACTTCTCCTCCAGTTCGCGCGCCTTCGCCTCGTCCAGTTCCAGGGGAGCAATCTTGCCCTCGTCGTCCGCCGCCATGTCGTTTTTCCCTTGATATATTTATCTTGTTCCAGACGGAAAACGGCGGTCCGCCCGCTGCCGACCGCCGCCATTCCAGTCAAGGAGAGATATCGTCCTTACTTGAGGACGCCGGCTTCCTTGTAGAAGCGCTCGGCGCCCGGATGCAGCGGAATGCCGAGGCTGGTAACGGCATTCTGCAGCGTGATCATCTTGCCCTTCGCGTGGCCGGCGTCGAGTGCGGCGCGCGTCGCATCGTTCCACATCACCTTGGTGATGTTGTAGACGAGATCGTCAGACTGCTTGGCGCTGGTGACCCACTGGGCCGCGACCGAGATCGTCGGGGTTTCGCCGACCCCCTGATAGGTGTCTGCGGGGACGGTATCCTTCGAGAAGAACTTGTATTCCGAAAGCATCTTGTCCGCTTCCGGACCGGTGATCGGCACGAGCGAAATGCCGGCCGAGGTGGCGAGTTCGGAAATCGCTCCGGTCGGATAGCCGCCGACGAAGAAATAGGCGTCGAGGCCGCCGTCGCGCAGGCGCTCGCCGGCTGGACCGGGCTTCATGTGCTCGGCCTTGATGTCGCTTTCGCTGAGGCCATAGGCGGCCAGGACGATGCGGGCATCGACGATCGTGCCCGAGCCGGGTTCGTCGATCGAGACTCGCTTGCCCTTGAGATCGGCGACGGACTTGATGCCGGCGTCCTTGCGGGCGACGAGATGGATGGTTTCCGGGTAGAGCGTCGCGATCAGGCGCAGGTCCTCCACCTTGCCCTTGCCCTCGTAGAGGCCGGTGCCGCTATGGGCCCAGTAGGCGACGTCCGACTGGGAGAAGCCCGATTCCATCGAACCGCCCTGGATGGCGTTGATGTTTGCGACGGAACCGTTGGAGGCGACGGCCGTCGCCACGAGGCCCTGGACGCCCTTGTCGCCGGCGCCCGAAATCGCGTTGGCGATGAGGCCGCCGATCGGATAGTAGGTGCCGGCCGTGCCGCCCGTGCCGATCCGGAAGAAGGCCGGCGATTGAGCTGCCGCGAAGCCGATGCCTGCAGCCGCGAGGCCGATCATGGCGCCGATAGCGAGGAGGTTCTTTCTGATGGTCATTGTTTCTCCCTTTCTCTTGTTTCGGTCACCATGAAGAAAGTCAGGCTTGCATGTCAACCACTTCCGGCTGTCGTTCACGTCTTCCTGCTTCGCGCAGGAGGCTATGACCGCCGGCATGGCTACCCATGCAGCCTGGCTTGCCGAAGTCTCGTAGAGCTTCGATAAAAAAAGCCCCCGGCGTGAGCCGAGGGCCTGAGAAACCTGCAATCCGAAATGCGATCAGGCTTCTTCGCCTTCTTCGCGATCGGCATCCGGATCGAAGAAATCTTCCGGACGCAGTGCATCCTCATCGACGCCGTAGATGGCGTCGACGGAGGTAAGGCTCTCACCCTTGGCCTGGCGCCCTGCTTCTTCCGGCGAACGGGCGACGTTCACTTCGACGGCGATCTCGACTTCCGAATGCAGGTGCAGCGTGACCTTGTGCAGGCCGATCGCCTTGATCGGGTGGTTGAGATCGAGCTGGTTGCGGCCGATGCTGAAGCCTTCGGCGGCAAGAGCATCGATGATGTCGCGGGCAGCGACAGAACCATAGAGCTGGCCGGTTTCGCCGGCGGCGCGGACGATGATGAAAGACTTGCCGTCGAGCACTTCGGCAACCTTCTGGGCTTCGCCCTTGCGCTCCAGGTTGCGGGCTTCGAGCGTGGCGCGCTCGGATTCGAAACGCTTCTTGTTGGCGTCATTGGCGCGCAGCGCCTTGCCCTGCGGCAGCAGGAAGTTACGGGCGTAACCGTCGCGAACCTTCACGACTTCGCCCATCTGGCCGAGCTTCGGTACACGTTCAAGCAGGATGACTTGCATGTTTGGTTTCCTTTCTAGGTCTCAATTCTTGTTTTCGTCGGGATTGATCGGGCCTCTTGCCGGCGTGAGCGCGATCGTCCGCCGCGTGTCGGACAGGCCGAGCACGAGGACGATGATTGCCGGCAGGAGAAGCATGGAAGATAGGTAGCAGAGGACGAGGACCGGCAGCCGCCAGTCCTTGCCCTGGCTGCGGAAATGGATCGAGGCGAAGCCTGCCATCAGGAAGCCGGCGCCGAACGTGCCGCAGATCACGGCGCCGATCATCGCCGGAACACCGCCCACGAAGGTGAGCACGATGCCGGCGAGGAAGATGAAGATCGCATGGCGGTTCATGCGAAGCGCGGAGGGCATGTCCTCGCGGGGGCGCAGAGCCCGGCCGGAACGGGAGACGATGCGCACGGCGATATAGAAGGCCGCAAACAGAAGCATGACCCAGATGCCACCCTGTACCAGCGGCAGCATCAGCACGATCATCGCCTTGGTCTGCGCCAGGCTGGCCGCGTCGGGCGTGAAGGCGGGTTCCTGGGTCTGCAGGGACGACATCATCGCATCGACCATCTGGCCGGTAAGTTCCGGGCCGTAGCCGATCACCACGCCGAGCGCGATGACGGCGATCGTCACCAGGCCGCAAAGATGCAGCAGGATGTCCGAAATCGGATACCAGGCCATCAGGTTGTCCGGACCGCCGAGTTCGGTGGCCGGGCGCGCCAGGTTGGCGAGGTGGCTGAGCCAGCCCGCCGGGATCAGGGTGAAGATCGCCATGGCGAGCGCAAAGAGCGGCGAAACCAGGACGGCGCCGAGCGCGGCTGCCGTCACGATGCCGACGATGGCGGCGCGATTGCCCCAGCCGAGGCCGGCGATCAGAATGGGAAGTGCGGAGGCGGCATAAAGAAGCGACGCAAAGGACGACTGTGCATTCGCACCCAGCACCAGCAGGGCGGCGGCAATGCCGGCAAGGATGCCGATCGGCAATATGCTTTGTTTCTTGGTCGTCACGGTCTCGCTGTCCTGCCATTCAAGCAGTTAGGGGAGGCAACCTGATTCTCTGTCTCAGGTCCTTCATCCCCAACATGGGATTTGTCGGAGTTCCGATCCGCGCCCATCGCGGAAGGGAGATCCGACCCTCTGGTTTGGGACCGGAGGGTCGGAAATTCACATTACGCTACGACGTAAGGCAGCAGGCCGAGGAAGCGGGCGCGCTTGATCGCCTGGGCGAGTTCGCGCTGCTTCTTCTGGGAAACGGCCGTGATGCGGGACGGAACGATCTTGCCGCGCTCGGAAATGTAGCGCTGCAGCAGGCGCACGTCCTTGTAGTCGATCCGCGGCGCATTGGCGCCCGAGAACGGGCAGGTCTTGCGGCGGCGGTGGAACGGACGGCGTGCCGGGGAGGAGGATACGTCAGCCATGGTGTTTTCTCCTTATAGCCGATTACGCTTCACGCGGCGGGCGCGGGGCGCGCTCGAAGCCGCCTTCACGCGGCGGGCGGTCGCCGAATTCACGACGCGGCGGGCGGTCGCCGAATTCGCGGCGCGGGCCACGGTCGTCGCCATCGCGGCGCGGACGGTCGTCGCGGTCACGCTTCTGCATCATCGCAGACGGGCCTTCCTCATGCTTGTCGACGGCGATCGTCATGTAGCGGAGGACGTCTTCGTTGATGCGCATCTGGCGCTCCATCTCATGCACGGCGGCAGCCGGAGCATCGATGTCCATCAGTGCGTAATGAGCCTTGCGGTTCTTCTTGATGCGGTAGGTGAGGGACTTGAGGCCCCAGTTTTCTACGCGCCCGACCTTGCCGCCGTTAGCTTCGAGGACGCCCTTGTACTGTTCGACGAGGGCATCAACCTGCTGCTGCGACATATCCTGCCGGGCAAGGAATACGTGTTCGTAAAGAGCCATGTAAGCTTTGCCTTTTCTTGCGGTTGTGTATCACCCGGACTCGGCGGCTAAGCCTCAACGACTGCTCCTGAAAGACTGAAAAGCCAAGCAAGAAAAGTTGTTTGATCGAGACGGTCGAGAGCGGAGACACGGGAGGCTTGGACCTTGTGGTCCCTGCGGTTTCCCTCGGGAAACCTGCCCTCCGTTCAGCCACCAGCCAGAAGACCGGGTGTTTCGAACAGCGCGCTTATACGGATTTTTGGGCGGATGGCAAGGGGCGTGGTGAATTGCCTCCCGACGGGCGGCGGATTTGCGTGACGTCATGTGATCACGGCCTTGTGTTCGGCGAAATGTAACCTGAGCCCCGCGCGATGCGTAACCGGATTGACGCCAGGCAGAAGCCACATCCTGACCGGTTTCCGCTGACGTCCGGATGGCTGCCGTTTTGACCTGAAGTGTCAACGGAGCCGGGGCTGAACCATTGGAGGGTGAACATGAGAAATATTGTGCGCTCGATGCGGATTTTAAGCGCGTCGGCATTCGTTCTGCTGGTTTCGACGGCGGCCGGCGCCGTTGAGCTGAAAGCCTACGACCAGAAATCGTTCGAGGCCGCTCAAAAGGCAGGAACGCCGGTCATTGTCGATATCTGGGCAAGCTGGTGCCCGACATGCGCGGCGCAGCAGCCGATCATCGAGAAGCTGACCTCTTCATCCGATTTCTCGGACCTGACGATTTTCCGGGTCGATTTCGACAAGCAGAAGGACGTCGTCAGATCCTTCAAAGCTCAAAGTCAGTCGACGCTCATCGCCTTCAAGGGCGATAGCGAGACCGCCCGCTCGGTTGGAGATACAGATGCCAAGTCGATCGAGAAGCTGTTCAGATCCACATTGAAGAAGAATTAGGCCATGGGCACATCACTGGTTTTCGCCGCCCTCGCGGGTGTGCTGTCGATCCTCTCGCCCTGCGTTCTGCCCCTGGTTCCGATCGTTCTCGCCAGTGCGACGGGCAAGCACCGTTACGCCCAGGTGGCGCTCGCTTCGGGACTGGCCGGTTCATTCGTTGTGATCGGCATGTTCGTGGCGCTTGTCGGCTTTGGCCTCGGGCTCGATCTTGTGTTCTTTCGCCAGATCGGCGCGTTGGTGATGATCCTGTTCGGCGTGGTCCTCCTGGCCCCGGCTATGCAGGTTCGCCTCGCCGCCGCAGCGGGGCCGGTGGGCAACTGGACGGAGCGCCGCTTCGGCGGCTTTGACGACCGGGGTTTGACAGGCCAGTTTCTCGTCGGGGTCCTTCTGGGCGCGGTCTGGAGCCCGTGTGTCGGCCCGACGCTCGGCGCGGCGTCGCTGATGGCGGCGCGCGGCGAGAACCTCGGTGAGGTTTTCCTGACCATGGCGGCATTCGGACTTGGCGCGGCAGCCCCGCTTCTTCTGCTCGGACGGCTGTCGAGGGATATCGTGCAGCGTTGGCGCGACCGGATGCTGAATTTCGGCAAGATTGCCAAGGGCTTTCTCGGCATGGTCCTGCTGGTGGTCGGCTTCGCCGTCCTGACGGGCGTGGACAAGACCATCGAGGCGGCGCTCGTCGCGGCATCTCCGGACTGGCTGACGCGGCTCACGACGAGCTTTTGAGAGCCGGACCCGTCCCACGTCGCAAGGCGGGTCTGCCTGTTCCGCTTACAGCGTCATGGGATATTGCCGATAAACCCCGGCAATATCCTTCGTCACGTCTTCGGAGAGCCTCACTTCCGCCGCGCCGATATCCGTCTTCAGTTGCGCCATCGAGGTTGCGCCGATGATGACCGAGGCCATGAAGGGGCGCGAGAGGCAGAAGGCGAGCGCCATCTGCGCCATGTCGAGCCCGTGTTTTTCCGCGACCTTCGCATAGGCTTCCACGGCCGGCTCCTGCATCGGCTGCAGGCGGCCGCCGAGGTCCGTATTGATCGTGGCGCGGGAGCCCGCAGGGCGTGCGCCGTTCCGGTATTTGCCGGTGAGGATGCCGGCGGCGAGCGGCGAATACGCCATCAGCCCGACATTCTCGTGATGTGCGACTTCCGCAAGGTCGGTATCGAACTGGCGGTAGAGCAGGCTATATTCGTTCTGGATCGAGGCGACGCGCGGCAGGCTCTTTTCGTCCGAAAGCCTGAGGTATTTCAGCGTACCCCAGGCGCTTTCGTTGGAAAGGCCGATCGCGCGGATCTTGCCCGCCTTCACCAGATCGCCGAGTGTCTCGAGGATTTCGGCGATCTCGACCGCCGCCTTCTCCCGATCCTGAGCGAAGGCGTCGAAGGACCATAGATTGCGAAAATGATAGGTGCCGCGGTTCGGCCAGTGGATCTGGTAGAGGTCGAGATAGTCGGTCTGCAGGCGTCTCAGGCTGGCATCGAGTGCCTCGCGGATCGTCGCGGCCGAGATATCGCGGCCGCCGCGGATATGCGGCCGGCCGCTTCCGGCGATCTTGGAGGCGAGGATGATGTCCTTGCGCTTACCGCTCTTCCCGAGCCAGGTCCCGATGATTTCTTCCGTACGGCCGTAGGTTTCGATGCTGACCGGCGTCGTCGGGTAGAGTTCGGCCGTATCGAAGAAATTCACGCCCTGGTCGAACGCATGATCCATCTGCTCATGGGCTTCCGCTTCCGTATTCTGCGTGCCCCAGGTCATGGTGCCGAGGCAGATTTCGGACACGGTGATATCCGTGCGGCCCAGTCTCTTATATTTCATGAAAGGAATCCTGATCTTGGAAGGTCGGCCGGACTTTAAGCGGGATTTGACATAGCGCAAGGGGGACAACCGGGCCTCGGGAACCTTCGAGATTGGCCTTGCCCTTGACTCAGGAAGCCCAAATGTGAATGGAGAGGCAAACATAAGGGAAGGAAATCATCCCCATGGGCACTTCAGCGAGCATCGCATTCACATTCCCCGGTCAGGGCAGCCAGTCCGTCGGCATGGGCAAGGAGTTGGCGGACGCTTATCCCGAAGCCCGCGCGGTTTTCCAGGTGGTCGACGATGCGCTCGGCCAGAAGCTCTCCGATATCATGTGGAACGGGCCGGAAGAGACGCTGACGCTGACGGCCAACGCGCAGCCGGCGCTGATGGCCGTTTCGATGGCTGCGATCCGCGTCATGGAAGCGCGTGGGTTGAACCTTGTCGAAAAGGTCGCCTATGTGGCCGGCCATTCGCTCGGCGAATATTCCGCGCTCTGCGCGGCGGGCACCTTCTCGCTTGCCGATACCGCCAGGCTGCTCCGCATCCGTGGCGACGCCATGCAGACGGCGGTGCCGGTAGGGCAGGGCGCCATGGCGGCAATCCTTGGTCTGGAGCATGGCGATGTGGAAGCCGCCTGCGCCGATGCGCGTGATGCCGGGGTCTGCCAGATCGCCAACGACAACGGCGGCGGTCAGCTCGTGATTTCCGGTTCGAAGGCGGCCGTCGAGAAGGCGGCGGCGCTCGCGACCGAAAAGGGTGCCAAGCGCGCCATCATGCTGCCGGTCTCCGCGCCGTTCCACAGCGACCTGATGGCACCGGCCGCCGATGCCATGCGCCATGCGCTGGACAGGGTGGAAAAGAAGAACCCGGTCGTACCGGTCGTCGCCAATGTCCGCGCGGCACCCGTCTACGATGCAGACGAGATCGCCAAGCTGCTCGTCACCCAGGTGACCGGCCAGGTGCGCTGGCGCGAGACGGTGGAGTGGTTCTCCGCCAATGGTGTCACGACGCTTTACGAGATCGGTTCGGGAAAAGTGCTGACCGGCCTTGCCCGCCGCATCGACAAGAATATTTCCGGCATTGCCATCAATACGCCAGCCGATATCGACGCGGCGCTCGCCGCTATCCTCGGCTGATTGGGAAAAGCGAATAACGAATAGGGAGTGGCGAATAGTAAAGAGATGGCGATGATGCGATGAAAAACTATTCGCTATTCGCTACTGGCTATTCGCTCCAAAAAAGAGGAACACCACCATGTTTGATTTGACCGGCCGCAAGGCATTGGTGACGGGCGCAACCGGCGGCCTCGGCGAAGAGATCGCCCGCATGCTGCACAAGCAGGGCGCCGTGGTCGGCCTGCACGGCACGCGTGTCGAAAAGCTGGAGGCGCTGGCCGCCGAACTCGGTGACCGCGTCAAGATTTTCCCGGCCAACCTTTCCGACCGCGCCGAGGTAAAGGCGCTCGGCGAGAAGGCCGAAGCCGAACTCGGCGGGGTCGACATTCTCGTCAACAATGCCGGTATCACCAAGGACGGCCTCTTCGTGCGGATGAGCGACGAGGATTGGGATTCGGTACTCGAGGTGAACCTGACGGCGGTCTTCCGCCTGACCCGCGAACTCACCCATCCGATGATGCGCCGCCGCCATGGCCGCATCATCAACATCACCTCCGTCGTCGGCGTTACCGGCAATCCGGGCCAGGCGAACTACTGCGCCTCCAAGGCCGGCATGATCGGCTTTTCCAAATCGCTGGCACAGGAGATCGCCACCCGCAACGTGACTGTCAACTGCGTCGCACCGGGCTTCATCGAGAGCGCCATGACCGGCAAGCTCAACGACAAGCAGAAGGAAGCGATCCTCGGCGCGATCCCGATGAAGCGCATGGGTGCGGGTTCGGACATCGCCGCGGCGGTGCTTTATCTCGCTTCCGACGAGGCGGGTTACGTCACGGGCCAGACGATCCATGTCAACGGCGGCATGGCGATGATCTGAGCCGAGCCGGGAAGGTTCCAAAATTCCGTTGCAATCGGTTGTTGGCGGCGGTGGAATGGAACAAATTCTGGCTTTGCGGAACAGTCAAACCGTGTTAAGCGGGCCATGACTGTGAGAAGTCACCCTGAAATGCAGGCCTTCATATTGCGTGAGCAAGACATGATTGGAGCCTGACGAGGGGCGAACAGGTTTGCCGGCATCGGCCTTGCGAAGGCGGCGATTGCAGGCTTTAACAGGATGCGGATGCCAAGCGGGCATCCGATAAGACAAAGGTCGAGGAAACCGACATGAGCGATATCGCAGAACGCGTGAAGAAAATTGTTATTGACCATCTCGGCGTCGATGCCGACAAGGTTGTTGAAGGCGCAAGCTTCATCGACGATCTTGGCGCAGACTCGCTCGACACCGTCGAACTGGTCATGGCTTTCGAGGAAGAATTCGGCGTCGAAATCCCGGATGACGCTGCTGATTCCATTCTGACCGTCGGCGATGCCGTGAAGTTCATCGAGAAGGCCCAGGCCTGATCGATCCGATAGACTAGGGATAAAGCCGCAAGGCAAATCCCGACAACGGCCCGCTCGCACGGGCCGTTTCAGCAACTGGGGGCTTGCCCCTGGAACATGAAAATTCAGGGTGGAACGCTGGCGATGAGACGTGTCGTTATCACCGGTACCGGCATGGTATCTCCTCTTGGGTGCGGAACGGAAGTGAGCTGGCAGCGGTTGCTTGCCAGCCAGAACGCTGCCCGTCTCGTGACCGAGTTCGAAGTCGAGGATCTTCCCGCCAAGGTCGCTTGTCGTATTCCGACAGGTGATGGCTCCGATGGCACCTTCAATCCCGACGACTGGATGGAGCCGAAGGAACAGCGCAAGGTCGATCCCTTCATCATTTACGGCATGGCTGCCGCCGACATGGCGCTCAAAGATGCCGGCTGGCATCCTCAGACGGACGAAGATCAGATCGCCACGGGCGTGTTGATCGGTTCCGGCATCGGCGGCCTCGAAGGCATCGTGGAAGCCGGCTACACGCTGCGCGACAAGGGCCCGCGCCGTATTTCGCCCTTCTTCATCCCCGGCCGCCTGATCAACCTCGTCTCCGGCCAGGTGTCGATCCGCCACAAGCTGCGCGGCCCGAACCATGCCGTCGTCACGGCCTGTTCGACCGGCGCACATGCGATCGGCGACGCGGCCCGGCTGATCATGCTCGGCGATGCCGACGTGATGGTCGCAGGCGGCGCGGAATCACCGATCTGCCGCATTTCGCTCGCGGGTTTCGCGGCCTGCAAGGCGCTGTCCACCCAGCATAACGACGATCCTGAGAAGGCCTCGCGCCCTTATGATCGTGACCGTGACGGGTTCGTCATGGGCGAGGGCGCCGGCATCGTCGTCCTGGAAGAGCTGGAACATGCCAAGGCGCGCGGCGCCAAGATCTATGCCGAAATCGTCGGTTACGGGCTTTCCGGCGACGCTTTCCATATCACCGCGCCGTCGGAAGACGGCGACGGGGCCTATCGCTGCATGACCTCGGCCCTGAAGCGGGCCGGTATTTCGGCATCGGACGTGGATTACATCAATGCCCACGGCACGTCGACCATGGCCGACACGATCGAGCTTGGCGCGGTCGAGCGGCTCGTCGGCAATGCGGCGTCGAAGATCTCCATGTCATCCACGAAATCGGCGATCGGCCACCTTCTGGGGGCTGCCGGCGCCGTCGAGGCGATCTTCTCGACGCTGGCGATCCGCGACAATATCGCGCCGCCGACGCTCAACCTCGACAATCCCGATGTCGAGACGGCGATCGACCTCGTGCCGCACAAGGCGCGCAAGCGCGAGATCAATGTGGCGCTGTCGAATTCCTTCGGCTTTGGTGGCACGAACGCCTCCCTCGTGCTGCGCCGTTACGACGCGTAGTCGAAGCGCTGCTTTTAATGCGGCTGGACTTTCGGGTCCGGCTCGTATCATCTTCTGGACCTGTTTTTTGCCGCATTGCTTGGCCAAACAGCGGTCGAACGTGTTTGAGTCTCTTGGGGGGCGCGGTTGAGCGATACGAATCATGTCAATGAACAGCCTCCCGGCAATGGCAGGGGGCCGATCATTCCGAAATCGCCGAATGAAGCCCTGAAGCCGGAGCGCGTGCCCGAGCCGCCGCGCCGGTCCAAGAAGGCGCGCAGCCAGCTCGTCATTTTTTTGAATTTCGTGATGACGATGGTGGTGGTCATCTGCGTGGCTGCAGTCGCCGGCTTCTACTACATGATTTCGGCCTTCCAGGAGCCCGGCCCGCTGGAGGCGAACACGCATTTCATGGTTCGTCCCGGCGCAGGTTTGGCCGAGATCGCCACCAATCTCGAGCGCAACGGCATCGTCTCCGATGCCCGCATCTTCCGCTACGTAACGGCCACCTATCTGCGCAGTGGCGAGACGCTGAAGGCAGGCGAATACGAGATCAAGGCGCATGCGTCCATGAAGGACATCATGGGCGTCCTGGAATCGGGCAAGTCGATCCTTTATTCCGTCGTGCTGCCGGAGGGCCTGACGGTCCGGCAGATGATGCTGCGGCTGGCGGAAGATCCGGTGCTGGAAGGCGATCTGCCGGCCGAACTGCCGCCGGAGGGCAGCCTGCGCCCCGATACCTACAAGTTCTCGCGCGGCAGCAAGCGGGCCGATATCATCCAGCAGATGCGCGTGGCGCAAGAGAAGATGATCGACCAGATCTGGGAAAAGCGCGATCTGGACCTGCCGATCAAGACGAAAGAAGAGTTCGTCGTGCTCGCCTCGATCGTCGAGAAGGAGACGGGCAAGGAAGACGAGCGCGCTCATGTCGCATCCGTTTTCATCAATCGGCTGCAGAAGGGCATGCGCCTGCAATCGGACCCGACCATCGTCTACGGACTTTTCGGCGGCGAAGGGAAGCCGTCCGACCGGCCGATCTTCAAGTCGGACCTCGCCAAGCCGACGCCCTATAATACCTACCAGATCAAGGGCCTTCCGCCGACGCCGATTTCCAATCCCGGCCGTGCTGCGTTGGAAGCAGTCGCCAACCCCTGGCGCACCAACGACCTTTATTTCGTAGCCGACGGCACCGGCGGCCATGTCTTCGCTGCGACGCTGGAGGAACACAATGCCAATGTCCGTCGTTGGCGAAAGGTGGAAGCCGAGCGCGCGGCCAACCCCGACATCGCCGTGGACGGCCAGCCGGACGGCGAGGAAGCGGAAAAGCCGCCGAAGAGCAACTGACCGCTTGTTTTCAGGCCGCAGATCGTGGCCTGAGCATTATCTGGAGACGTCAATGACCTTGCAGTCCATGACTGGGTTTGCTCGCAGCGAAGGATCGAGCGGGCGCAACCGCTTTGCATGGGAACTGCGCTCCGTGAATGGCAAAGGCCTGGATATCCGGCTCCGCCTGCCGCCGGGCCTCGAACGGCTGGAGCCGGAGGTGCGCCGGCTGATCTCGGAAAAATTCTCCCGCGGCAATCTGCAGGCGTCCCTCAACCTGACCATCGCCGAAACCCAGCTGGAGGCGGCGCTGAACCGCGATGCATTGGCGGCAGTGCTGGCATTGCGCGAGGAACTCGGCGATCTCATCGATCCGTCGCCCTTGAAACTCGACACGCTGCTCGGCATCCGCGGGCTAGTCGACATCAGGGAGCCGGAAGAGGGTGAGGAGGCACTTGCTGCCCGTGACGCCGCGATCCTCGCCGGCCTCGACGAGGCGATCGGTCGTCTTGCGCGCATGCGCGGGGGGGAAGGGGCGGTCCTCGCCGACGTGCTGAAGGGACATGTCGCCCGGATTGCGGAACTGACCAGGGCCGTGGAAGCCGATCCTTCCCGCACGCCGGAAGAGATCGCCAAGCGGCTTTCCACGCAGCTTTCGGCACTTCTGCAGGAGGCGCCGACGCTCGACCGCGACCGGCTGCATGCGGAAGCGGCTCTTCTCGCTACCAAGGCAGATCTGCGTGAGGAAATCGACCGGCTGAAGGCGCATGTCGCCGCGGCCGGCGAACTCATCGACAAGGGCGGGCCGGTGGGGCGCAGGCTCGATTTTCTTGCACAGGAATTTAACCGGGAATCGAATACGATCTGTTCCAAATCGAATTCTGCTGCTGTAACCGCAGCCGGTATCGAGTTGAAAGTCGTCATCGACCAGTTCCGTGAACAGGTCCAGAATCTGGAGTAGGCCATGAGCCCGGCACCGTCGTCCAAGGGCAAGCCATCCTCGCCCGTGAAGATCGCCCGGCGCGGGCTGATGCTCGTCCTTTCGTCGCCCTCCGGCGCCGGCAAGTCGACGATTGCCCGCAACCTGCTCGAATCCGACTCGACTCTCGGCATTTCCGTCAGCGTCACGACGCGCCAGCGCCGCCCGAGCGAGATCGCCGGCAAGCATTACCACTTTATCAGCACCCGGGAGTTCGAGCGGTTGAGGGATTCCGATGCGCTGCTCGAATGGGCCGAGGTGCACGGCAATTTTTATGGCACGCCGCGAGAGCCGGTCGAGGCCGCCATGGCGGAAGGCCGCGACATGCTGTTCGACATCGATTGGCAGGGAGCACGCCAGCTCCAGGAGAAGATGAAAGCGGATGTCGTATCGATCTTCGTGCTGCCGCCGACCATGACGGAGTTGCAGTCGCGCCTGCACCGCCGCGCCGAAGACACCGAGGAGGTGATCCGCACGCGGCTCCTGAATTCGCGCGCCGAGATCGAGCACTGGCGGGAATACGATTACGTCATCGTCAATGACGATCTCGACAATGCCTTCCACGCGGTGAGCAACATCATCGGTGCCGAACGCATCCGCCGCGACCGCCGCCATGGCCTGTTCGACTTCGTGCAGGGGCTTTTAATGGAAGAACCGGAGTTATGAGATTGTCGCCGCCAGGGCTTGCCGGGTCTTGATTGAGGGCTGGCTGCCGTCGCCCATGATGCGCGCCAGAAAGAAGATCATACGTGGAAAATAGTCCTTCAACCATGAAGGCGGCCGCATGGATGATGGCCTCCATCGCACTACTTCTGCTCATGGCCGTTTCGGGTCGTGCCATAACGCGTGAAGTCGATGTTTTCCAGGTCATGGAGATGCGCTCCATCATCGCCTTTTTCATGCTGTTGCCGCTCGTCTATCGCGAAGGTGGCTTCAGGGCCATGCGAACCAGCATTCTGCCAAGTCATATTGGCCGCAACGTTGCCCACTACATCGGCCAATTCGCGTGGCTGATGGGGTTGACAATGATCCCGATGGCGCAAGTCATCGCCATTGAGTTTACCGCGCCGATCTGGGCGGCTTTGATGGCTGCAGCGTTCCTTGGCGAGAAGCTGACCTGGCGCAAGGGCGTCGCTATTCTGTTTGGGCTGGGTGGCGTCGTATTGATCGTGCGACCGGGTGCTGCACCGCTCAACCCAGGCCATCTGATCGTGCTGGGAGCAGCCTTTGTATTCGCGATATCCTTCATTGCCACCAAGATCCTGACGCTTTCGGACAGCCCAACGAAGATCATCTTCTGGATGCTCATCATTCAATCAGTCGTCGGATTTATCCCGGCACTGGAAGTCTGGGTATGGCCATCCGCAGCAATCTGGCCGTGGATCTTTCTGATAGCGTTTTCAGGTACGTTCGCGCATTTTTGCATGGCCAAAGCATTGACCCACGCTGAAGCGACAGTGGCGATGCCGATGGATTATCTGCGTGTGCCGTTGTCGGCGCTATTGGGCTATCTGTTGTATGCCGAGGCGATCGACGGCCTTACCGCAATCGGTGCTGGATTGATTCTTGCCGGCAACCTTTTCAACCTGCGCAGACCGAACGCAAACCGGATACAGGCCACGCCGACCTGAAACACATCGCCTGCCTGTATCCCCCGGAGGCAGGAGGCTGGCCGGCGGATTGACCGGCCGCGCGGCTTGCTTGCCGCCATTGGAAATTTCGGCTCACCGCTCCATCGCACCCTTTCCTGCAAGGATGTGATTGCGGAATTTGGCAATGCGCGAAATTCGCGTTTCGGACTTCTTCACCGAGCTGAGATTGATCGCATAGCTTTTCTGCCGCCCCGGCGTCAGGTTGTGAAAGGCCTCTGCAAGTTCGGGATCGGAATCCAGAGCCTCGACCAGTTCGTCAGGCAGTTCGATATCGCCTTGTTCTTTTGGCGGTTTGATGCCCGCCTCCGCATAGCCCATCGCCTCGTTCAGATAGGACAGGATGACCGGCTCCATCTTCGCCACCTGTGCGTTGTCGACAAAGCGGATCATGTCGGGGTGCCGGGTATTCGGCCCCTGTTTTTCAAGCACGCCTTCGGGGTCTTTCATCAGCGCTGCGTTAAAGAAACTGAGGCGAAAATCGCCGCGGAAGGCACCGAAGATCACGATATTGCGACCTTCATGCATGTAACACGGATGCCCCCATTTCACCGTCTCGACGAGGCCTGAACTGAGACAGATCCGGCGAAGTTCACTCAGTCCATGGGCCCATTGCCGCGTCGAGCAATCCGGTGTCGCAAAGCGTTCGCAGCGTCCGCATCCCTTCGTAAAGAAGTCTTCGATTTCAGTGATCATTTCCCTTGCCCAATATCCCTTCGTAACTTTGGCCGCTTCAAGCATCTCAAGCCGATGCGTTAGCCTGCTGGCCGGAAGCGGAATACCGGCGAACTCCGTGACACGCCGAAGCCATCCGCCGCTGGCGGGTGGCTTGGCGGTAAGCTACGAAGTCGTGGCCTCAGAGGCAATTCGCCAGCCGCACGAACTCTTCCACGGATAATGTTTCCGCCCGTCTCGACGGGTCGATGCCCGCCTTGACGAGCAGGGACTCGCCGCCGAGCGGTTTAAGGCTCTGGCGCAGCATTTTCCGCCGCTGGCCGAAGGCGGCTTGCGTCACCCGTTCCAGCTTGCCCACGTCGCAGGGCAGAGGATTCTGCCTTGGCGTCAGATGTACGACGGTCGATGTCACCTTCGGTGGCGGGCTAAATGCCTGCGGCGGCACGTCGAAGACCATGCGCGCCTCCGTCCGCCAGCCGGCGAGCACGCCGAGGCGACCGTAGTGGTCGTCGTCCTCGTCGGCGACGATCCTGAGCCCCACTTCCCTCTGGAACATCAGCGTCAGACTTTCCCAGAAGGGCGGCCATTGCCCGTTTTCCGGAAGCAGCCAGTTGAGGAGAAGCTGTGTGCCGACATTGTAGGGCAGGTTGGCGATGATCTTCACCGGCCCTTCGGGCGCGAGCGCCGCGAAATCGGTCTTCAGCGCGTCGCCTTCGATGACCTCCAGCCGGCCGGGATAGTGGTCGCCGATCTCGGCGAGTGCCGGCAGACAGCGGCTGTCACGCTCGATCGCGATGACCTTCTTCGCGCCGAGCGACAGGATCGCGCGGGTCAGCCCGCCGGGGCCGGGGCCGACCTCGAAGACGGTGACGCCGTCGAGCGGTCCGGCGCTGCGGGCGATCTTCTGGGTGAGGTTGAGGTCGAACAGAAAATTCTGGCCGAGCGCCTTCCTGGCGTCGAGCCCGTAACGCTGGATGACGTCACGCAGCGGCGGCAGGCCATCGAGTGTAGCCATCAGGCGGAGGCTTTCGAAGCGAGATCACCGGCGAGCTTGAGCGCCTCGACAAGGCTGGTCTCGCGGGCAATGCCCTGGCCGGCAATGCCGAAGGCGGTGCCGTGATCCGGTGAGGTGCGGATGAAGGGCAGTCCGAGCGTCACGTTGACGGACGTGTCGAAGCCGAGCGCCTTGGCCGGGATGAGCGCCTGGTCGTGATACATGCAGATCGCCACGTCGTAACGGGCGCGCGCCTCGTCGTGGAACATGGTGTCGGCCGGCAGCGGCCCGAAGACGTGGATGCCCTCGGCGCGCAGCTTGAAGACCGCCGGATGGATGACCTCCTGGTCCTCGCGCCCGATCGCTCCGTCCTCGCCCGCATGCGGGTTGAGCCCCGCGACGGCAAGCCGCGGCCTCTCTATGCCGAAGCGTGTCCTGAGATCGTGATCGGCGATCCGGCAGGTCTCTTCGATCAGCGTCTGGGTGAGCACCGTCGGCACGTCCTTGATCGGGATGTGGATCGTGACTGGAATGGCCCTGAGCTTCGGCCCGGCCAGCATCATCACCGGCATCGTTTTTTTACCGGTCGCTTTTTCGGCAAGATCGGCCAGGAACTCCGTGTGTCCCGGGAAACCGAACCCTGCCTGATAGAGGATCGACTTGGCGATCGGATTGGTGACGGTGCCGGCAGCCTTGCCTTCGAAGCAGAGGGATACCGCCTTTTCGATCGCGTCGATCGTGCCTTTTGCAGTCGCCACATGCGGTTCGCCGGCTGCAACCTCCGCGCCGGCCGGGATGGGCAGGACGGGGAGCGCATCCTGAAAGATGGAGATGGCTCTCTCGGTATCCGCTTCCCGGATCGGCACGTCGAGGCCAAGCAGCGCGGCGCGCGATTTCAGGACCGCCGGATCGCCGAGGAAAAGGAATGGCGGCAGGCTGTGCCGTTCGCGCGAAACCCAGGCGGCAAGCGTGATGTCGGGGCCGATGCCGGCAGGATCGCCCTGGGTCAGCGCCAAAGGGCGGTCGAGCGGACGATCAAGCGGCATGGGCACTCCGGTTGTCAGCGGTATTCGATCTGCGCCTTGCCGCGCAGTTCGTCGAGATACTTCTTGTCGTTGGGGTTCTGCCCTTCCTTCTGCGCCTTGGTGAGGTCTTCGGCTCTGAAGACCACTTCAGCCGCGAAGTCGTCGGAAACCTGGCGCTGGTTGCAGATGGCGAGGAACTCGACACCGCGCTCGGTGACGCGAGTGGCCGTGGTTCCGCCGGAAGCCTTCTCGACCAGCGGCTTCCATTCCGCCGGAAGTTCGGGGGCGAGGATGCGGCCGAGATCGCGAACGGAAACGTCCAGCATCGTTGCTGCGAACTGCTTGGACTGTTCACAGCCCGGGAACTTGGAGCGGGAGGCGTTGGCTTCCTTCTGGCGTTTGCCGAGGATGGCATTGCGCTTGGCCGGCGGCACGACGAAGATGATCTGCTTCAGGAAATATTCCGTCGTCACCGGCTTTTCCTTGTTCTCCATCATGCGTGTGACGAGTTCCTGGCTCGACATGCGGCCGCGGCCGCTGCCATAGCGGGCGTTGACAAGGCGCGGCCAGCTCATCTGCACGGCGATGTAGTTCTTGAAATGCTCCACCCCGACGCCGGCCCGATCAAGGATCTGGCCCATCTGTTGCGCGTTCATCTTGTTGCTGGCGGCGAAGCGCTCGAAGGCCTTGTCGACGTCGTCGGTGCTGACCGACATTCTCATCCGGGCGACCTCCTGGCGCTTCAGGATTTCCTCGACCATCGCCTCCCGGGCCGTCTTGGTGTCGGCCTTCTGGCGCTGCAGCCGAAGGAAGGCTGCGCGGCGAGCGACATCGGTGCTGGTGATCGGCGTTCTATTGACGACCGCTGCAATCTCGCTGGCGGCCTGGGCCTGTTGGACGACCGGCTGAACGACGACGGAGGCGGCCAGTACGGCCACGGCCAGCGCCAGCCTGCGCGTTGCGGTCATTGCAAACATGATACCAATTCCTTTCCCGCCCCGGTCGGCACTCTGCCCGACCGGCCTCGTTCTCATACTATATTTGCGCCCGCTTGCACAATTCTTGCGGCGAAACAATGACGCCGATCAGTCCGGACCCGGGGTTTTCGTATTCACGACGGGTTACTGGTACTGGTAATCCTGGTCGTAATCGGCAGTGTTCGAGCCGATATTGATGTCGCCAAGCGTGCGGAAGCTGAGGCGGGCGCTGACGGTCCAGTCGTTGGCCGCCGTGTCCGACGGCTTGTCCGTATAGGCGAGCGTGAAGATCGTGCACTCGTCCGCATAGCTGACGCCTATCCCGCGCTTGATGATCTCCTTGTCGGCGAGATCCCAGGTCGCCGTGCCGGCGATCGCCCAATTCTCGTTGATGCGGAATCTCATCGACTGCTTGAGCACGTCGTTCGCTTCGTCGGAACCGTATTCCGGCTGCGGATCGACCTGCGTGTAGACGAGCGTCCCCTGCAGGCGAGGCATTGTGTAGCTGAGCGAAGCATCGGTGCGTTTGACTGCGAAGGTCTTCTCGTCGAACCGGGTGTTGACGCCGATCGTGAAGCCCTGCGGCAGGTCGACGGCTGCCATGGCAACATAGTCGGAAACGTCGGTCTCCAGACCGGAATTGGCGCCCGCGTGCACGAGGTCCTCGGTGGCAAAGGAATTCTGTCCGCCGAGATGATAGGATTGACCGAAAATGCTTCTCACGCCGATGCCGTTCGCAAACAACCCGGTGTAACGAATGCCGACATTGGCGCGCGTGCCGCCTTCGATCCGATCGAAGCCGGAGAACTTGTCGCGTTCGAAGAGGGTGGTCGCGTCGAAGACGAAGCTCTGGGCATCCTCATTCGGCAGGCCGCCGGCCATCTGTTCGTCGGGGCGCACGAAAATCTGCGCGATCGGTTCGATGATATGGCTGCTCTCGCCGTAGGTCATCAGGATCGGATAGCGGGCTTCGAGGCCGGCAGTGACCATGTAACGGCCATCGCTACCTTCCGACTCGAGGTCGCCGAGATAGATGCCGCCCGGAACGTTCGATGCGGTGTGGCGCAGTCCGTCTGCCCGCGCGGCCAGGATCGGCGTCAGCAGGAGGCCGTTGAACGTGTTGAAGGTGCGCTTCCATTCGGTCTCGACGGTGAAGCGGCTGTAGCTGCCTTCGAGGCCCGGAAAGCGGTCGGTCGTGCCTTCGGTATACCAATCGTCTTCGCGGCGTGACAGATTGGTGAGGTTGGCGGTGATGGAGAACTCGCCGCCCAGGATCGGTTCCGGAGCGTAATAGCTGTAGTCGAGCGACGGGTAGACGATCGCCTGCTGTTGTTCGACCGTACTGAGCGATGCGTCGTCCTGCACGTCGAAGTAATAGGCGTGCAGGTCGAAATAGTTCCGGGTACCGAGTCCCGTCAGGTAGACGTCGTTGGTGAACGTGTCGGCCTTGACACCCGTAAGATCATAGGTACGCGAAAAATTGTTGTCGCTCTGGACCATGACATCCCAGCCGAAGGTCCAGCGGGGATTGATCTGGAACTCGCCTTTCGAGGCGGCCATGAAACGGTTTTCCGCCTGTGCGTCGCTGCTGCCGAGGTCGAAGGCGTCCGGATTCTGCTGATGGATTCCGGCGAAGCGGAAAGTATGGTCGCCGCTCTCGAACTTGTTGCGGATCTCACCCTGGAGCAGCAAGCCCTGGTTGGAATAGTAGGTCGGGCTGAGTGTGGCGTCCATGCTCGGCGAAAAGACGTGATAGTAAGGCACCGTCACGCCGAAGCCGAGATTGTCGCTCGCAGAAAACTGCGGGAAGAGGAGGCCGGACTTGCGCTCGACCGTTTCGTCCGGCACCTCGATGGCGAAGGGCAACCTGCCGATCGGCAAACCAAAAAGTTCGAACTGTGCGTTCTCGAGGCGAATCGTGTGGGTCTGGCCGTTGCGGACGACCCGTTCGGCCTTGACCTGCCAGAGCGGCGCCTTGCCGGGCGTCCGGGTACAGGGAAGGCACGCGGTATAGACCGAATTGTTCAAGACCATCAGGTCGCCGGGCTGGCGTTCGGCGCTTTCGGCCGCAAGACGGGTATTGTCGGTCGTCTCGACGCGGAGCGCATTGATGAAGCCTTCGCCGAAATCGTCCGTCACATCGAGCGCGTCCGCATAGACGCGGTTTCCGCCGGGCTCGACCAGCTCGATATTGCCGGTCGCCATGACGCGGCCGGTCTTCTGGTCGTACTGAACGCGCTGCGCCACCATGCGGTAACGGTTGTAATACATCTGCACGCCACCGGAGGCGGTGACCTGCTGGGCATCCTGATTGTAGATGAGTTCATTGGCACGCAGGAGAAGCTTGGCGTCATCCGCGGGCGCAGGAACCAGACTCTGTGCATGCACAGTCGTTGCCGATACGCCGAGAACGCATAAAGACACACCTGTCAGCAGGGCGGCGGCGAGCCGTCTTATGTTTTTGCGGTCACTTGCCGCCACTAGCCATCCTCCTGGTGAAGCAGAATAGTCATCCCCAACGCCGTCGCGACGATGACTGGAACCCAGACTGCCACGAAGGGAGGAATCGCCCCGCTGCTCCCAAATGCCTTCACAAGCACGGTTACGACATAAAGCACGAAGCCGGAAACTATTCCACCCAGAATCATGGAGCGGGACTGGGCGAACCGGCTGAATTTTAATGAGACTGTTGCAGCAATGAGGGTCATCGCCATGAGCAGGATCGGCATGGAGAGCAGGGAGTGATACTGCGTCTCGAGCGCCTTGGTGGATATGCCGAAGGATTTGCTCACCTCGATTTTTCTGGAAAGATCAAAGAACGCAACGGTTTCCGGCTGCGCCAGGCTCTCCTGGATATATTCCTGCCTCAAGTTGGTGCGAACCTGTGCAGTCTCGCGACGGGCGGGGATTTCTCCAGGCCGGTTTTCCAGAACGTCGTTAAGAAGCCAGTAACCATTTTCCAATTTTGCGGTCTTGGCGTCCTGCCGCATGATGACGCGGCCATCCTTGTCGAAGTGGAACACGACGACGTCGATGAGGAACGTTCCTTCCTCCTGATAGCTCTTGGCGCCGATGATCGTATCCTCGTCGCCGCTGATCTGGCGGATCCACGGAACGAATTTTGAGGCACGGGAACGGTTGCTCGCCTCGCGCCAGCTCGCCTCCATCGAGATCGATTCGCGCTGGCCCCAGGCGGCGAGCGGATTGATGATGAGAAGCGTGGCAAGGCCGATCAGGAAGGCGCCGGCGATGAAGGGCGCTATGAACTGCCAGACCGAGATGCCGGCCGCCCGGGTCACCACCAGTTCGTAGCGCCGGTTGAGCGCGATCAGCACTGTCATGCCGATGAAGAGGCTGAGTGTCGGGATGGTCTGCTGCAGGATGAGCGGCACGCGCATCGCGGTCATCAGGAGGCCGCTGTAGACCGTATAGCCTACGAAGCCGGACATGCGGCGGCTCGTTTCGCTGAAATCCGCAAGGAAGATGATGGCGCTGACGCCGAGCAGGAACCAGAGCGCAGTCGCGATATAGCGGCGGAAGAAATACCGCCCGAGCGTCGAGAAGATCATGCCGCGCCTCCATCCGAGGTGCGGGAAGCGAAGCGGCGTTGCAGGTTGCCCGTGAGGTGCGAGATGCCACGGGCGAGGACGCCGGGAATCGCAAATTGTCGGTTGGTGGCCAGCATGTAGATGGCGATCAGGGAACTGATCAGCGGAACCATGTAGGGAAGGGGAGCATAAAGCGGATGACGCTCCACGAAATTGGTTGCGGAGAAACCCAGCCACCGGATGAAGAAGGCAAGGAAGAGCGCATGGACCATCGGATGCACCCGCGCCTGGCGGTGCGAGCGCGTGCTGCCCGCGGCGACCAGCGACAGAAGCGCGAAGGTGATCGGGTATAGCCAATCCGAGAGGCGGCGATGCAGCTCTCCACGGAAGGAAGCGGGCGATTTCTGGTAGAGCGGGTCGTTCGGATCCGGATTGAGCAGGAAGGCAAGGCTGCGATCGGCGGAATATTGCGGCAGTCCGCCTTCCGACTTCGCCATGGCCGAAAGATCGAAGGCATAGGAGACGAATTTGATGATCGAAACGCGCCCGTCGGCGGATTTGCGATGCACTTCGCCGTCGCGCATGGTGAGCGTCGTGCCGTTTTCGTCGATCGATCCTTCACGGGCATAGTAGATAAGGTCGAAGTTCGGGTCGCGATAGTCCACCACGAACAGGCCCCTGAGAACACGGCCGGAATGGCGCTCCGAAATCTGGACGTAAAGCCCGTCCTCGATGCTGCGGAAGGTCTTTTCCTCGATAACCGACGAAAGCAGGTCGGCGTAAGCCGCAGCGACCATCTGGCGGGCTGCCACACGCGAGGGCGGCTCGACGAAGTTCGTCACCAGGAAGGAGAACAGGCTGAGCACGATTCCGAGCATCAGCACCGGCCGGTAGATGATGTCGCGAGAGGCTCCTGCCGCATCTATGACCGGCAGTTCCGAATCGTTGTTCATTGCCGTCAGCGTCTGGGTGATGCCGATGACGAGCGCGAAAGGCACGACGACGGGAATGATGGTCGGCAGGATATAGGTGGCAAGCGTCGCGAACGAGCCCATCGACTGGCCGGTGTCCGTGACCAGATTGATGCGTCCGAGCACCTGGATGGTCCAGATGATGGTGAGCACGGGAACGAGCGTCACCAGGAACATCTGGAAAATCCGGCGCAGTATGTAGCGTTCGAGAAGCTTCATCGAGGCCTAGACATGTTACGTTGCACCACCCGGGTGATGACCTCGTCACACCACTGATGGCAGCCGCGCCTATCTAAGCGATCCAGAGCGGGTTTGCGACAGGGGTGGTGTCACAAATTTGTTTGAAGCTCTCGTTTTCTTTCGCGTTGTGACATTTCGAAACACGCTGCCACGCAGGCATAGATGACCAGCGAGGACAGCCAGCCGAGCGTGACATCCGAGAAATAATGGCCGCCGAAGGCGACGCGGAGCGCCGGCGAGATCAGTGAGATGGTGATGAGCGGCGGTCCTAGAATCGGGCGCAACGGCTTCGGTATCAGCACGATCAGGCAGGCCAGCCATCCGGCGCCGGCGGCCTCGCCGGAAACGAAGGAACAGTTGTTGGCGCAGGCACCCTGGAAGTCTCCGGCCGGCATGAAGACGTGCCTGCCGCCGAAGAAATCGGTTTGATAGGGGCGCGGCCGGTCTGATATCTCCTTCAGGATCATGTTGACCACCACGAGCGGGCCAAGCAGGAAGCCGGTCAGGGCGATCGAGTAATCGCGTGTCTTGCGTCTGCAATATGTGGTGCCATGGTGCTGAAGATTGGCGAGCAGGCGATAGAGCAGATAGATCGCAACGAGCGCAGGCAGGTAAAAGAATATGCGCCGGATGACGATGAAGACGGCCTGCGTACCGTAGGGAAAGCTGCCGCAGATCTGGCCTTGGATGTCCAAGCCGCCGCAAACGGATTTGATGAAGAAGGCGTGCGCGACCCAGATATCGATCCGTGGAAACAGATAGAAGATTGCCAGCAGCAACCACCAAGCCCCGAAGAGCACGATAAACCAGCCTGAAGGTCTCGAAAGGAACTGTCTGACGGTCATGGCTAGAATTTCTTGAACAGCTGGTTGTGCCGAATTGTTGATTTCCGATAAAGGCCCCCGCGCGGAACTTAGTACAACATTGATCGGAATGAAATCGGGTGATTCTATTTCTTCGTTTCGCATGCGAATGTGAAAGGTTTTTGATGCTCGCATACGAATCGCCATGAAACGTTCTCGCGCCTGTGAAGGCGGAAGCGGATCGCCACCTTGCGTTCGCGCTGAAACGGTGATGATCTCGGCTCCTTCTTCGAGAGTCTTCTGGAGCCGCAATGTCCGTGAAATTCGATATCTCCTTCGCCAAGTCCGCCAAGATCGACGGTGGACTTGCCATCCAGCTCAAACTTGCCGGCGATGGACCGGCGGCAGGTGCTGCCGACGTCGATCCGGCCGGCATCGTCGCAAGGGCGGCGGAGATTGGAAAATTCTCCGGCAAGGCGATGACGACACTAGACATCATCGCGCCGCAGAGCTCGCCGGCCGACCGGCTCGTCGTGCTGGGCCTCGGCAAGGCGGATGCCCTGACGGCTTATGACTGGCTGAAGGCGGGTGGCGTTGCCGCCGCCGCGGTCAAATCGATGTCCAAGGTGACCATTTTTGCGGATGCCCCCGGTTTGCAGGTCGGCGGCGAACAGGTGGCAGGCCTTGCGCTCGGCATGCTGCTGCGCAGCTACAGTTTCGACGCTTTCAAGACGAAGAAGCAAGACGACGAGGAAAAGGCGCCGAAGACGGTGAAGGTGACGATCGTCACCGGCGAGCATGCGGCCGCCAAGAAGGCTTTCGCCGAATCGGAAGCGATCGCCGGCGGGGTCACCCTGGCGCGCGAACTCGTCAATCTGCCGCCGAACGCGCTCGGCCCGGTCGAATTCGCCGACAGGGCCAGGGATCTGGAAAAGCTCGGCGTCGATGTGGAGATCCTGACCGAGAAGGAGATGAAGAAGCTCGGCATGGGCGCGCTGCTCGGCGTCGCCCAGGGCTCGGCGCGGCCTCCGCGGCTTGCGATCATGCAATGGAAGGGCGGCAAGACGAAGGACGCGCCGGTCGCCTTTGTCGGCAAGGGCGTCGTCTTCGATACCGGCGGTATTTCCATCAAACCCGGCGCCGGCATGGAGGACATGAAGGGCGACATGGGCGGCGCGGCTGCCGTGATCGGCCTCATGCACACGCTCGCCGCCCGCAAGGCGAAGGTCAACGCGGTCGGCATTCTCGGTCTCGTTGAGAACATGCCGGACGGCAATGCCCAGCGCCCGGGCGACATCGTCACCACGATGTCCGGCCAGACGATCGAGATCATCAATACGGATGCAGAAGGCCGTCTCGTGCTAGCCGATGCGCTCTGGTACTGCAACGACCGCTTCAAGCCGCGCTTCATGATCAATCTTGCGACGCTGACGGGCGCGATCGTGGTGGCGCTCGGCAACCTGCATGCCGGGCTCTTCTCGAACGATGACGCGCTGGCGGGCCAGCTCAGCGCTGTTGGCGAAGTGACGGGCGAAAAGCTTTGGCGCATGCCGCTCGGCAAGGATTACGACAAGCTGATCGATTCGAAGTTCGCCGACATGAAAAACACGGGCGGCCGCCAGGCCGGGTCGATCACTGCGGCGCAGCTCCTGAAGCGCTTCGTGGGGGAAACACCCTGGGCGCATCTCGATATCGCCGGCACGGCGATGAATTCGCCGGCAAACGAGATCAACCAGTCCTGGGGCTCGGGTTACGGCGTGCGCCTTCTGGACGAACTGGTGCGGGCGCACTACGAAGCCTGATGACCGAAATCCTGTTTTACCATCTGACCGAGTCCAAGCTCGAGGACGCTCTTCCGGCGCTGCTCGAAAAGAGTGTCGAGAGAGGCTGGAAGGTGGTTGTGCAGACGAGCGGAGAGGCGCGGCGGGATTTTCTTGACGCGCATCTCTGGACCTTTCGCGAGGACAGCTTTCTGCCGCATGGCACGGATACGGCGCCGATGGCCGAGGCCCAGCCGGTGCTTTTGACCGCCGAAGCGGAAAACGGCAATGGCGCCAACGTGCGTTTCCTGGTCGACGGCGCCGAGCCGCCGCCGGTCGAAACCTATCAACGGATCGTCTTCATGTTCGACGGCTACGACGCCGCGCAACTCGAAAATGCCCGCGCCCAATGGAAGAAGCTGAAGGGCGAGGGGCATACGCTCACCTACTGGCAGCAGTCGGAGGAAGGGCGCTGGGTCAAGAAGGCTTGATACGGTCCGTGCTCACGTCGCGCGGCCGCCGTTCCGGTCAGCCGCTCATGATCGTCTGGCGCAGAAAGCTGTAGCCCATCGCCAGGCGGGCGGCTTGCTCCGAGGAATCGCCGGCGCCGCCATGTCCGCCGGAACCATATTCATGGAACAGCGGTGTATGTCCCGCCTCGATCAGCCGCTTGGCGAAGCGGCGGGCGTGGGAGGGATGGACCCGGTCGTCATTGGATGAGCTTTCGATATAGACCGGTGGATAGCTGATCTCGGCGGTCGGCTTCACCTGGTGCAGCGGCGAATAGCCGAGCATGTATTCAAGATCGGCTTCGACGTCGGGATTGCCGTACTCGTCCATCCAGGCTTTGCCGGCAGGGAAGACGTGGAAGCGCGACATGTCGATTACGGGCACGCGGGTCCAGACAGCGCCGAAATCCTCTGGGTATCGCGTCAGCATAACGGCCGTCAGCAGGCCGCCATTGCTGCCGCCGGTGCAGGCGATGCGCGACGGTTTGGTGTAGCCCCGCCTGACGAGATCCCGGGCGACCGCCACGAAATCCTCGAATGCCTTGTGACGACCGCGGCCCTTGGCGACGTGGTGCCAGTCAGGCCCGAGCTCGCCGCCGCCGCGTATATAGGCCTGCACATAGGCGCCGCCATGTTCCAGCCATAGGCCGTTATTGCCCGAATAGTAGGGCGCGAGGGGCGAGGCAAAGCCGCCATAGCCATACATCAGCACGGGCAGTTCGCCCTTGGTCCAGGTCTTGGGGAAAGCGATGTGATAGGGCACTTTCGTCCCGTCTTCCGACGTGGCTTCCAGGAGTTCGGTGCGCATGCCTTCGGCATCGAAATAGGCCGGCGCGGTGCCGGTCAGAACGAGTTCCGGCTTTCGGCTTCGCCCGGTCAGGTCCAGGCGGTAGGTGCTGTAGGGCAGGAGAAAACCCTGGCCGATGACGGTCAGCACTTCTTCACCAAGGGTCAGGTCCGCATCGAGCAGCCGGAAGTTCACGGTCTGCAATTCGGGCGGCAGCGGCAACTCCTCCGGTTCGGCATCCGCCTTGGTCAAATCGAACAGGTAAAACTTCGGGACCATCCGGTCGCTGACGATGAAGAGGGCCCATGTCTTGAGTAGCGCCATCTGGGCGATCGATTGCCCGTCTCTCGGCGTGAACAGCACGCGCGGTTCCCCGAGCAAATTGTCCGAGAACGGCGCAATGCCCTGCAGGATAAGGCTGCCGGTCGGGAAACGCTCGTCCGTCTTGACGCGCCAGAGGATATGGCTGTGATTGATCGAGTAGTCGATCTCGGCCGGCAGGTCGAGGCGGCGGATCTCGCCCTTGCCGTCACGCAGATGCACGCTCACCTTGCCGATCTCGTGGCCAATGAAGAAGACTTCTATTGGCCGCTCGCCCGGCTTGCCGCGCCAAAAGAGGGGATCGATGGAGAAGGCCGACCCGTAGACGTCGTCTTTGCCGGCCTCGAAATAGACAGGTGCATCCTGGGGATTCTGCCCACGCCTCAATCGGCGACCGACCCGCGGCCAACCCGAGCGGGTGGCGGAGTTCTCGTCAACCGAACCGAAATAGGCGATCTCGTCGCGGCTCAGCCAGCTTGCATGGGCGCGCGCGGCGGGCGTATCGAAGCCGCCTTCGACAATCGCCCTGGCCGCCGTGTCGAATTCGATGAGCCGCAAAAGATCGGAGCCACCGTCCGAGAGAATGAGCAGCACCAGCGTTGGCTCGAACGGACAGGTGATCGCGCCGTAATAGATCCAGCGTTTGCCCTCTTGCCTGCAGAAGGCATCGAGGTCGAAGACCGTTTCCCAGTCAGCGTCTGAACGCGGCTCCTGATCCGCCGGGAGCCGACGCCAGATGCCGAGCGGATTGTCTTTGGTGCGATGATAGTCGAAGAGCCAATTGCCGCGCCGGCTGGGCACGATCAGCCGGTCCTCGCGTTCGAACATCGCCTTGACGATGTCGCGGTCCTTCTCGAATTCCGGTGTCTGCAACTGCTCGTCGGAAGCCTTGTTCAGCTCCGCCACAAAGGCAAGTGTCTTCGGATCGTCATCGGTTTCAAGGAAAAGGTCCATGGCGGGTCTCCAGTCAGGAAGCCATACGTATGGTCCAGAAGCGCGATGGGCAACCGCTGCGATCGTCATTCCGGGTTGAGCGGTGCAGGTTTTGATGAGGCGGCGCTCAGCCCGCCATCGCATCTTCGTATTCGGAAGAAAGCATCAGCCATTCTTCTTCTGCAGCCGAGAGCTTTGACGCCGCTTCGCCGCGCTCCTTGGCCTTCTGCGCAGCCTTGGCGGGAGCCTTGTCGTAGAGCGCCGGATCTGCAAGCTCTTTATCAAGAGCCTGAATCTGCTTCTCCAGCTTCGCGGTCAAGGCCTCGATTTCATTGATCTTTTTCTTGAGCGGCGCGAGCGAGGCGCGCTTTTCGGCATTCGCCTTGCGCTGATCCGATTTCGAGGCGGGCTCATCGGCAGCCTGCGGCTTGTCATCCTTCCTGCGGCCGGCCGAGACGATCAGGTCGCGATATTCCTCAAGGTCGCCCTCGAAAGGTTTCACCGTGCCCTCGTTGACCAGCCAGAGGCGATCGACCGTCGCTTCGATCAGGTGTCGGTCGTGCGAAATCAGGATGACGGCGCCATCATAATCGTTAAGCGCCTCGATCAGCGCCCGGCGGCTGTCGATATCGAGGTGGTTGGTCGGTTCGTCGAGGATCAGCAGATTCGGCGCGTGGAAGGCGGCAAGCCCCATCAGCAGGCGCGCCTTCTCGCCGCCGGACAGGTCTTTCGCCGCGGTCGCCATCTTTTCGGTCGCAAGCCCCATCTGGGCAACGCGGGCGCGTACCTGCGCTTCTCCCGCCTGCGGCATCAGCCGGCGGACATGATCGACGGGCGTCTCATTGGGGATCAGGTCGTCGAGCTGATGCTGGGCGAAGAAGCCGATCTTCAGGCCAGGAGCCAGCTTCATCTCGCCTCCGTCTGCCTGAAGGCGGCCGGAGATGAGTTTCGCGAAGGTCGATTTACCGTTGCCGTTCGAGCCGAGCAGCGCGATGCGGTCGTCATTGTCGATCCTGAGCGTGATGTTCTTCAGGATCGGCTTGCCGGGAACATAACCGACCGCACCCTTGCTGATCGCGACGATCGGCGAGGCAGGCTGTTTCTCCGGCTCGGGAAAGGTGATCGGCTGGACGTGATCTTCGATGACAGCCGAGACCGTGCCCATCCGCTCCAGCGCCTTGATGCGGCTCTGCGCCTGACGGGCCTTGGAGGCCTTGTAGCGGAAGCGGTCGATATAGCTCTGGATGTGTTTCCGCGCCGCGTCGCTCTTGGCCTTCGCCTTCATCTGCAACTCGTCGGCTTCCGCCTTCTGCCGTTCGAACTGGTCGTAGCCGCCGCGGTAGAAAGTGAGCTTCTTCTGGTCGAGATGGACGATCGAGTTGACGGCGTTGTTCAAAAGGTCGCGATCGTGGCTGATGATGATGACCGTATGCGGGTAACGCCGCACATAGTCCTCCAGCCACATGGTGCCTTCGAGGTCGAGATAGTTGGTCGGTTCGTCGAGCAGCAGCAGGTCCGGTTCGGCGAAAAGCACCGCCGCGAGCGCTACGCGCATGCGCCATCCACCGGAAAACGACGAGGCGGGACGGTGCTGGGCCTCATGGTCGAAGCCGAGGCCGGAGAGGATGCTCGCCGCGCGCGCTTCCGCCGAATGGGCGTCGATATCGACAAGCCGCATCTGGATTTCGGCGATCCGATGCGGGTCGGTTGCGGTCTCAGCTTCGTGCAGAAGGGCGCTACGCTCCTTGTCGGCGGAAAGCACGATCGAGATCAGCGACTCCTCGGTGCCCGGCGCTTCCTGCGCCACCTGGCCGATGCGGGCGTTCTTCGGGATGCTCACAGATCCGCTTTCGGCCGCGAGATCACCGGTGATCACCCGGAAGAGCGTGGATTTGCCCGCGCCGTTGCGGCCCACGAGCCCGGCCTTCGCGCCCGCCGGAAGCGTCACGCTGGCATGATCGAGGAGAAGACGCCCGGCCACGCGGGCGGAGAGTTCGGTGATCGTAATCATGGCCGGCGTTTTGGCCGAAACCGGCCGCGAAGGCAAGACGGGTGCAGGCGCCCGCCGCTCCGATTTCGGCGAAGCTAACGCCTGGCCTGGTCGGGGACGAAAACGGCCGGCCGTCCGTTTGCCTTCGCTGTCTGCAGAGCAGCCGTGGCCTGCAGGCGCAATTGTTGCGGCGAGAACGCGTCCTGCGCCAGGGCAACGCCGATTGAAAGCTCGAGCGTGGCCGCTGTTTTGTCGGAGGCGGCAAAGACCAGGTTGTCGGCGATCGTGGTCATCAGACGCTCGGCGATCGGTTGCACGCTGTCGCGGCTCACGTCGCGGAGCAGGAAGGCGAAATCGCCGCTGCCGATGCGCGCGACGAAATCGTTCTTCTTGATCGCCCTGCGGAAGGTCGTGGCAGCCTTTCTGACAATCCGGCCGGCCGCTGCTTCGCCATAGGTCCGGCTGATGTCCGGAAGATCGGGGATCGTGATCAGGAAGAGTGCCATGCCGTGGTCGTCGGCCGGGGAAGCATAGAGAGCCTCGAGACGTTCGGCGAATGCGGCATGGTTCGGCAGCGAGGTCAGCCGGTCCGTCAGCGTGATGGCGCGGGCGGCTGCAGCTTTCTGGCTGGCGCCGGCAAGGCGGTCTATGCCTGCCTTGAGCGCGGCCTCCAGTTCCGTTTCGGCCACCACCGCATCCGACAGGGAGACGCTTAGGTATTCGATTTCGGCAAGAATATCTCTTGGGCCTGCATCGCTGTCTTCGCGAAGGCTGCGGGCGACGGCTTCGAGGACACGTGTGAAGCCTTGCTTCTGCGTCACGCCGCTCGCCATCTTTTCCTTCAGATCCCGAAGAAGCCTGATTTCCTGATCGCGGGAGGCGGACGGCGCAAGCGCGATGAAGCCCGGCAACTGGTATCTGAGGCCGATCTCATCAAGCAGCGCTTGGGACGGCGAAGAGGGGAGCGACAGTAATTCGCGGGAAAGCGTCGCATCGGCGCCGGAAAGCGCTTCGTGGAAAAGCTCGTAATTGCGCGGCAGACCGCCGACATCCAGCTTTGCCATGCGGCTTACCACCGCCTGCAGGCTTCCGTCCCTCGCTGCCTTGCTGACTTCACCCGCCATATCTCGCTCCCGCGCTCGATCGGATTTATTCGATATCCGCGAAAACTCATGCGTGATCTCCATTTAATATCTCCTGAAAACGGCGCCGCGGCTCGATGACAGGGTTAAAAGAGAGTGGACGGCGCGGCCGGTATGGTTGCCGCGTGATGGGATCCATGAAATTTCCTGACTGGATTTGACGGCCCGTTTGCCTTCACTATTTGCGATCGAAGATCAGGAGCCTGACATGACCCGTATCCTCTATTCCCTCTGCGGCGCCGACGAGAGCCGCCCATTCTCACCCCATTGCTGGAAGGTCGTGCTGGCGCTTCGCCACAAGGGGCTGGACTTCATCGAGAAGCCGACGCCCTTCACGGAGATACCGGCGCTGGAGAACGGCTTTTCGAAGACCGTGCCGATCCTGAGGGACGGCAACGAGCTGATCCGCGACAGTTTCGACATCGCGCTTTACCTGGAGGAGACCTATCCCAACCGGCCGACGCTGTTCGGCGGCGAAGGTGGCAAGGCGCTTTCCCGTTTCGTCGAGCGCTTCTCGCAGACCATCATCCATCCTGCCGTCACCAATATTGCCGTCGCCGATATCCATGACATGCTTGGTGAGACCGACCGGATCTATTTCCGCAAGAGCCGGGAGGCTTTTCTCGGCAGGACGCTGGAGGAGATGAGGGCGGGCCGCGACGAGGCGATCGCCGCCTTCGCCGCAAAGCTGGAACCCGTGCGTCAGACGCTGAAATATCAGGAGTTTATCGGTGGTGACGGCCCGCTGTTTGCCGACTACATCCTGTTCGGCGCGCTGCAGTGGATGAGGGTTACCACCGGCGTCAAGGTATTTGCCGACGACGACCCGGTCGGGCAGTGGTTCGAACGCTGCCTGGACCTCCATGATGGCGTCGGGCGGCATGTGACAGCCGCGTGAAATTGCCGGAACCCCCTTGTTTCCAGTGAAAGGGGCGGGTAAACACCGCCCACTTTCCGTTGGAGATGAAGGATAGAACAATGGCGATTGAACGCACGTTTTCGATGATCAAGCCGGATGCCACCAAGCGCAACCTGACGGGCGCCATCACCAAGGTCTTTGAGGACAACGGCCTGCGCGTCGTAGCATCCAAGCGCGTCTGGATGAGCAAGCGCGAAGCAGAGGGTTTTTACGCAGTCCACAAGGAACGGCCCTTCTTCGGCGAACTCGTTGAAGGCATGACCTCCGGCCCGACCGTCGTTCAGGTCCTGGAAGGCGAAAACGCCATCCTCAAGAACCGCGAGATCATGGGCGCCACCAACCCGGCCCAGGCCGCCGAAGGCACGATCCGCAAGACCTTCGCCCTTTCGATCGGCGAAAACTCGGTTCACGGCTCCGACGCGCCGGAAACCGCCGCTCAGGAAATCGCCTACTGGTTCTCGGAAACCGAAATCGTCGGCTGATTGCTTCAGTCAGCGATGGAACAGGAAAAGCCGGGGCTCGCGCCTCGGCTTTTTGCTCTTTGCCCCTTATCTCCCTGCCGGGACCCACTCCCCGCATGCGGGGAGTGGGTTAGGGTGAGGGGCTGCTTCCCCTTTCAGGATTTCATGCCGGACAGTTGGCTTGCTTGTCATAGTCGACGCTGCCGTCCGCCTTGAAAACCTCCGGATTCGGCGTGTAGATCGGTCCGACCACCAGCGGCTTGCCCGGCATCATTGCCGTCTGGTCCATGTTGGAGGTGATGCTCGTCTCGATCGTCTGCAATGGCCTGTCGTCCGCGCCGACGAGGCGGATTTTCACCGAATAGGGCTTGTCCTTCCTGACGCATTTGAGATCCGGGCTTTCGAGAACGATCTTTTCCATGGCTGGGAAAAGCTTCTGCCGCACCACGAGCGCCGCACCGCCCTGCGGGTTTTCGAACTCCGCTTCCGCATAACTGTTTTCAGGGAAAGGCGCTGTCTTTCTGAGCGTGACGACGTAGTTTGCCGCCGCCACCCGGTAGTTGAAGATGAACACCCGGCCGGAAAGCTCGGCCAACGGTTCGTCCGCCTCGCGCTGGCAGGCGGTGAGCAGGAGTGCGGCAAGGGCGCAGAAAACGAGCCGGCGCATCATGTCGTGGCCTCCTTCTTCTTGCGATGATAGTGGCGGTTGGCTTTCACGCGATTGCCGCAGACGGCCATGTCGCACCAGGTGCGGCTGCGGTTCCTGCTGCGGTCGATGAACAGCCAGCCGCAATTGCCGCAGATTTTCAACCGGGCCATTCCCTCCTCGGCGAGCAGTCGAAGGGCGGAATGCGCGGTCGCGGCCTCAAGCGAGTCCTTCTCCGCAAGGCGCAGGATCGAGGCTGTGGCGTCGAGGAAGTCGGCAAGCAGCGTATGTTCCTCTTCGCCGAGCACGCGGGCGCGGAAATAACGGTCGATCGCCTCGCGCAGAGCCAGGAAAGGCTTGTGATTTTGGGGTTTCACCGGTGCGAGCTTGCCGAACAGTGCTCGTTCGGCCGAAAATTCCTCGGCTGCCTTCGGAAAGGCATTCATCTGTTCGAGCTTCGCGAAACGGTCGATGCTGCGCTTGGGGTCGAAGCGCATAATGACGCTGTTGGCGACATCCAGCGCCAGCGCGCCTCCGACGAAACGATGCGGGGTCCAGGAAAAGCTCATGCCTGAGATTATAACTGGCAAAACGAGATTGGACAGTTATATTTGAAGCTGCTTCCGGAGTGTCCATGGCCTATCTGTTGCAGCAACTGGCGAATGCGATTCCGCTGGCGGCGCTTTATGCGGCGCTCGCCTTCGGTTATGCGATCGCCTTCGCCGTGACGAAGCGTGCCGACATCACCTATGGGGCGATCTTCGCCTTTTCCGGCCATCTCTATCTGCTCATTGCCCATATCGGCTGGGACCGGTTCTGGCTGATCCTGCCGGCGGCGCTGGCCATGGGAGCCATGGTGGCGCTGATCGGCGGAGTGGGGGCGGGCGCGACGGTCGGGCAGTTGGTGATGCGGCCGCTGGCAAAGGTTTCTCCCAATGCGATGATCGTCGCATCGCTCGGCGTTCTCATGGTGCTGATGGAGGGCGCGCGGCTCGCTTCCGACACACGCGAACTCTGGCTGCCGCCTTTCCTGAACCGGGTCGTGGTTTTCTGGCGGGGCGGCGGTTTCCCCGTGACGCTGACGCTCATCCAGCTCATCAACGTGGCGATCATGCTCGCCATGATCGTCGCAGGCACATTCGTGCTTTCCCATACCCGTTGGGGGCGCATCTGGCGGGCCGTTGCCGACGATCCGCTTGCGGCGGAGCTTGCCGGCACAAATTCCGCCCGCGTCTTCGTGACGGCTTATGTGTCCGCAGCGCTCTTCGCCTCGATCTGCGGCGTTCTTGCGACCTCCCATTACGGCACGATGGATTTCGGCGCCGGCCTGTTGTTCGGGCTGAAAGTGGTGCTGATCGCAGCGGCAGGCGGCCATTCCAATCCGTTGCGATCGGCGGCCGGTGCCGCGGTGATCGGTTTTGCGGAGACACTCTGGAGCGGCTACGGCCCGATCGTCTGGCGCGATCTGGTGATCGTCTCGGCGCTGGTTGCCGTGCTGGTCATGAGCCGGCGGGAGAGGGTGGTGCCGTGAGCGGCTTCCCGTTGCCGCAGACGGCACCGTCATTTCGACTTTGCCGAGGCTGGATTTTATAAGCCAAAACGACTAAATTTAGCTAAGTTAGCTAGGACATCCCCATGCAAGTCACAATCCATTCGGCCAAGACCAATCTGTCAAAGCTCATCGAGCTGGCGAAAGCCGGCGAGGAAGTCATCATTGCGAAGGGAAAAGTCCCTGTTGCCAAGATCGTACCGATCCCGCAGCACGGGTTCACGATCGGATTGCTGAAGGGCAAGATCAAGCCTGGCGGTCCCGATTTCTTTGAGCCAATGGGGGAGGATGAATTGGGCCTGTGGGAAGGCAAGAATTGACTGCAATCTTGCTCGATACCCATGCTTGGGCCTGGTCCTTGACCGGAGACGAACGCCTGTCCGGGAGAGCGGTTGGGGCGATTCTGGAAGCGGACGCCGTGTTTGTCAGCCCTGTCAGCTTTTTCGAGATCGGCCAGAAGGTCCGCCTCGGCAAATGGCCCGAGATAGCGCCCTATGTGGAGGAATTGCCCGCGCTGCTCGAAGAGCAGGGCGGCAGGGTGGCGACGCTTGCGCCGCAAATCTGTTTACAGGGTGCCATGATGGCTTGGGAGCACCGCGATCCTTTTGATCGGCTCCTGGCGGCAACGGCTTTGCATTCCTCCATCCCGCTCGTCTCCGCCGATGAGATATTCGATACGCTTCCAGGCTTGATCCGTCTGTGGTGACGAGCAGAGGCCGGTCGCGTCATCACCGCCATTTGTCGCGGGCCTTGTCGTCCGCATCCTTGGCGGCGACCCAGTCGCCCGTCGCGCCGTCGGCGCCATGCTCCTTTTTCCAGAAGGGGGCCGAGGTTTTCAGGAAATCCATCATGAAGCTGGCCCCGTCGAAGGCGGCCTGCCGATGCGGGGCTGCGGCGACGACAAGCACGATATTCCCGCCCGGCAGGATCTTTCCGTGGCGGTGCACGGCCGTGAGGTCAAGCAGCGAGAAGCGCTCGATGGCGAGTTCGGCGATGCGGCGCATCTCTGCCTCCGCCATGCCGGGATAATGTTCCAGTTCCAGCGCCGACAGCGCGCCCTGTTCATCGCGGCACAGGCCGGTGAACGTGACAACGGCTCCGATATCCTTGCGGCCGGCAGTCAGCGCATCGATTTCGGCTTGCAGGTCGAAGTCCTGCGCCTGGACGCGGATGGTAGGGATGATTTTCGACATCTGATATCTCCGCTGCCGTGAGCCGAGTTGCCTCACCGGCGCCCGCCCGTCGCTTTGGCTCCGGGCGTTCGTCACTGAAATCGATTCACAGGATCGATTTCTCCGGCTTCGCCGGACCGCTCCTCACCCTCCGGTCATCGGCGGAAATATCCCGATCTCGCGCGCGCCTGCAATCCTTTCGGAATGTTCCACATGCTCCTGGTTGATCGCCACGCGGATCACGTCCGGATATTGAAGCGCATTCTCGTATTCTTCGCCCAGGCCCTTCAGATGATTCAGCAAATCGCGCACGGTGACGACATCGGCCGGAAGCTCGATCTCTTCCTCCGGCTTGCCGATCCGCTCGCGCACCCAGGCGAAATAGACGAGTTTCGTGGTCATTCCTCATCCACCAGATGTTTCAGCCCGGCCTTGAAATAGTCGTAGCCGGTATAGAAGGTCAGGATCGCTGCGATCCACAAGAGCGCAATGCCGAGCTCGGTAATATAGGGCATGATCTTGTCGCCCGCAGGGCCGGCAAGCAGGAAGGCGATTGCCACCATCTGGATCGTCGTCTTCCACTTGGCGATCCGCGTTACCGGTACGGAGACCTTCAGTGCCGCCAGGTATTCACGAAGTCCTGAGACGAGGATCTCGCGGCACAGAATGGTGATTGCCGCCCAGAGCGACCAGCCGGCGATCGTCCCGTCGGCGGCCATCAGCAGCAGCACGGACGCGACCAGCAGCTTGTCGGCGATCGGATCGAGCATGCGGCCGATATTCGATGTCTGGTTCCAGATGCGGGCCAGGTAACCGTCGAGATAATCGGTGATCGAGGCGACGACGAAGATGGTAAGCCCCGTCCAGCGGGCGAAATCCGAGCTTTCGAGCCGGCCTTCGATGAAAAAGCAAAGGACGATCACCGGCACGGCCAGGATACGCGCATAGGTGAGCAGGTTGGGAATGTTGTATGCGCGGGAAGCCATGGATGACCTATTGCGATGTTTGTCCCTAGTTGAGGCTTTGGAGGCTGAGCGTCAACATGTTCCCGCGGCTTTTTTGTAGCAGAATGCGGCGGCCCGTCTGCTCCCGCTTTTATTGCCCTTCTTCCGCCCTGTCGGGCAACGCCTCCCCGTACTTACGGGGAGAAAGGCATGTGCCGCACCGTTTTCCTCCACCCCCCGACGTTGCGCATGGCACGTTCGCTCTCCCCGTCTGCGGGAAGAGGGTCAGGGTGAGGCGCAACTTACGTGGATAGTTTCACCCCGCCCGGCTCTCGTGAAAGTGATTGTAGATCTGCTTTGCGACGGCCTCGGAAATGCCTTCTACCGCCATCAGGTCGGTGAGGCCTGCGCGGGAGACCGCTTTCGCCGTGCCGAAATGCTGCAGGAGCTTGCGCTTGCGGCCAGGTCCGATGCCGGAAATCTCGTCGAGCGGGTTCTTGACCATCTCCTTCTTGCGCCGAGCCCGGTGCGAGCCGATAGCGAAACGATGCGCCTCGTCGCGCATGCGCTGAATGAAATAGAGAACCGGATCGCGCGGCGGCAGTGAAAAGTCGCTTTTCCCGTCCGCGAAGAAACGCTCGCGGCCGGCCTCTCGGTCGACGCCCTTGGCGACTCCGATCGCGGTGACGACATCGCGGATGCCGAGCTCGTCGAGGATGGCACGCACGGCGGTCATCTGGCCTTGGCCGCCATCGATCAGGATCACGTCCGGCCACGCGGGGAAGGCGGCATCGGCCGCGTCCTCCTGGGTGGCGACGCTACGGTCCGGCAGGCCTTCTTCCTTGAGAAGACGCGAGAAGCGGCGGGTCATCACTTCGCGCATCATGCCGAAGTCGTCGCCGGGGGTGATGTCCGTCGATTTGATGTTGAACTTGCGGTACTGGTTCTTCACGAAGCCTTCCGGCCCCGCCACGACCATGCCGCCGACGGCATTGGTGCCCATGATGTGCGAGTTGTCGTAGATCTCGATGCGGCGCGGGACCTGGGCCAGGCCGAAGGTCTCGGCGAACCCGTGCAGCAGCCGCGCCTGCGATGAAGTCTCGGCGAGCTTGCGACCGTGGGCCTCGCGGGCATTCGCCAGCACGTGATCGACAAGGTCCTTCTTCTCGCCGCGCTGCGGCACGGAGATTATCACCCTATGGCCGGCCTTTTCGGAAAGCGCTTGCGCCAGCAGGTCCTGTTCCTCGACGGTTTCGGAAAGCAGGATCTGCTTCGGCACCGGCTTGTCGTCGTAGAACTGCGCCAGGAAGGCGTTCAAGACCTCCGTGCCGGGCATCTGCGGATCGGCTTTCGGGAAATAGGCCCGGTTGCCCCAGTTCTGGCCGGTACGGAAGAAGAAGACCTGGATGCAGGAGAGCCCGCCCTCGTGATGGATGGCGAAGACATCCGCCTCCTCGACGCCCGCCGGATTGATGCCCTGATGGCTCTGGACATGGGAGAGCGCAGCAAGACGATCACGATAGACCGCTGCGCGCTCGAAATCGAGGTCTTCCGAGGCTTCCGTCATCTGGGCGGCGATCGCGGATTTCACGTTCTGGCTCTTGCCGGAGAGGAAATCCTTCGCCTCGCGCACAAGGCCGGCATAATCCTCGTCGCTGATCTCGTGGGTGCACGGGCCGGAACAGCGTTTGATCTGGAAGAGCAGGCAGGGGCGGGTGCGCGTCTCGAAGACGCTGTCGGTACAGGTGCGCAGCAGGAACGCCCGCTGCAGCGAATTGATCGTGCGACCGACGGCGGCGGCGGATGCGAAGGGGCCGAAATAATCGCCCTTGCGGGCGCGGGCGCCGCGATGCTTGAAGATGGCTGGCGCCCGATGGTCGCCGGTGATCAGGATATAGGGGAAGGACTTGTCGTCGCGCAGAAGCACGTTGAAACGTGGGCGCAGACGCTTGATGAGATTGGCCTCGAGCAGCAGCGCCTCGGTCTCCGTCCGCGTCGTGACGAATTCCATATGCGTGGTTTCGCGCACCATACGGGCGATGCGGTTCGAATGGACGCGGCCCTGCGCATAGTTGCCGACCCGCTTCTTGAGGCTGCGCGCCTTGCCGACATAGAGCACGTCGCCCGCCTCGTTGAACATGCGGTAGACGCCAGGCTGGTTCGGCAGGTGCTTGACGAATTCGCCGATAAGCTCGGCGCCTTTCAGCCCGCTCTCGTTCCGGAGAGCCTCGTTCCAGTCGATCGACACAGCGAGGCCTGCGCTCGGCTCGCTCACCGGAGCGTCGTCGTCATCGTCTTCCGTCTCGTCGTAGAGAACGCCGCCGTCGGGCAGCTTCGTTCCGTTCATTTCCAAAGTCTCCGCCAGATACGACCTGCGAACTCGGCTTTCCGTTCGCGATCGATGCCTGACCATTGCCGATTCGAACCATGGGCTCGTCATCGGCGGCTTGTCAAAAGATTGCGGGATAGCCGGCCGGGCTCCCGATCGGCCGTTGCGACAGACATAGTGACTCAGGCCTGATTTTGAAAGCGTGGCAGGCGAATGCCTTGCCTTCGTGCTTCGAGGCCGAAACGCCGCCTTTGTCGGGGATGATTTGAGGCAGAAATCCGGCAAAGCGTTTCGTCGATCGGGTCCTTGTCCCGGATGGCGCCTGAAGGTCTTTATTTCCCATGTCTAAAATCTCCTTCTGCTCGCGGCAGGCGCAGACTTTTCTGAAGATAAAAGTCGAAACCGCACGAGGGCGGCCGCGAGTGGCTGCCTGTCAAGATATATTGACGAAGCTGTTCTTGCGTTTTAAGAAGTATTTCACGAAGGTAAAGAAATTTATATTTAAAGTAAGGAACAGTTAAGGTTAATGAATTACATGTTGCGGTACAGCAACATCAAACTTTCGCCTTCTGTCTGCCGCAATCAATTCACATTTCGGCTCTTTCAATTCCTCATTTGGCATCCACATTCGCCTCCAGTGGGTAGGGAACAAATGCGTCGACTATCGTGTTGTCGCGACGAAATTCCCGGCACAGCAGTAAAAGGAGAAAATGTATGCGTACTCTTATCGCAACTCTGATGGCCTCGGCAGCCAGCTTCATCGCAATCTCCGCGGCCAATGCCGCTGATGCCGTAGAGCAGATTCCGCAGGCTCCGGTCGCGGTCGAAGAGCCGGCACCGGCCGCCACCTGGCAGGGGTTCTATCTCGGTGCTTACGGTGAATATGACTGGGGCCGCTTCGGTGGTGGCGACTATGACGCCGACGGTCTCGGCGGCGGAGCCTTCGCAGGTTACAACTTCCAGACCGGTCCGGTCGTCTACGGTATCGAAGCTGATGTCGGCTACAACGGCCTCGACGGTCCGAGCCCCAATGGCTACACCGGCGAAGGTGGTTGGAAGGGTTCGGTCCGCGGCCGCGTCGGTTATGACCTCAACCCGTTCCTGATCTATGGTACGGCCGGTGTCGCCTTCCAGAATAACGAACTGAGCGACGGCATCTCTTCCGACGACAAGACTTCGGTCGGTTATACGGTCGGTGCAGGTGCGGAAGCGTTCGTCACCAACAACATCACCGCTCGTATCGAATATCGCTATACCGACTTCGCGGCCGAAGATTACGACCTCGCCACGGGTTCGGTCTCGAAGGGCTTCGACGACCACAGCGTCAAGGTCGGTATCGGCGTCAAGTTCTAAGTTCGAAAGCCTTCACAGGCTGGGGAAGCCCGGAGCGTCGCTCCGGGCTTTTTGCCTTGTTTATCCGGACGATTTCATCGCGCCGTAATCGGCAAACCGCTTGGCGAAGGTATCGGGCCATGAGGCGAGTTCCGGACGGCCTTCCGCCCATTGCCCGTTGAAGCGCAGGTCGAGATAGCCGATCAGGGCGGCGAGCGCGAAATGGCCGCCATTGAGCTTCTTGCCGGTCTTCGGCAGGTTGTTTTCGAGATAATCCAGGCCGCGCATGACCTTTTCCCATTGCTTGTCGATCCAGCCCTGGTGGATCTTTTCCTCCGGGCGGAAGCGACGCTCGTAGACGATTGCGAGAAGGCAATCCATGATGCCGTCGCACAACGCTTCCAGCACTTCCGCTTCCGTGCGTTTTCCATCCTTCTTCGGATAGAGCTTTCCGCCGGACAACCGGTCGAGATAGTGCATGATGGCGACGCTGTCATAGATCGGCGGCTCGCCGTCGCGGATCAGCACCGGGATCTTGCCGAGCGGATTGCTGTCGACGAGTTCCGGCGGATTGGAGTTGGTATCGGTCTTCACCTCGGCGATCCCGATGCCGAGATGACGTGCCGCCATGCGCACTTTGGCGGAATAGGGCGAGGCCGGCGAATAAAGCAGCTTCATGGTCTTTCCTCTTTATGAAATTCAGCGCACCGGCGGCAGCGTGATGCTGCCCGCGCGGCAGCCGTCACCATCCACCTCGGCGCAATCGCGGAACTGCAGGTCCTTGGTGAGGCAGATACGCACCTCTTCCAGCCGACGGCCCTCGCAGCTTGCGGAAATGCCGCGGCGGCTCATACCGGGGTTTGCCCAGACGAACTTCTCCTCGATCTGATCGACCGAAAGCGTCACGGCGCTGTCGCCGCGGGAGAGATCGGAGGGCAGGCGGATACGCTCGAAAGCCCGGCGGGTCTCGTTGAAATACTCCCGCTGGCCAAGGCCGGTGCAGCTTCCATGCTTGCGCCACTGATGGCCGATGAGTCCCATGGACGGCATGATGTCGAAAAGCGGTTCGCCGACCGAGCGCGGCACACGGCCCGGCTCGCGGGTCTCGCAGAAATCCGGATAGCCTTTCTCGTATTGTGGCCAGAGCCCATGGACGATGAAGCGGAAATCCCTGGTCTCGCCGCATTGCTGATCGCTTTCGTTGCCGCGTTGCGAGGCACAGAAGGTTGGCGACCACGAGAGCGAAAGGACGTAGAAATCGAACTGCCCGGCGCGATCGTCGTGACGTTGCTGGGCCAGGGCGATGGTGGCTGTTACCGGCATGAAAAAAAGCGCTGCGGCGATGATGCTCTTGGCTGTCGCTTTAAAAATCGGCGTCATTGTCGGAAATCTCGATCTTCGGAACAGGCATCGGTCTGAACGGTTGAACAATCAGAGTTTCGGCGAATAGAGTAACCCTTCGCGGAAAGCGGAAAGCCCGGATAGAGGCAGGGAGTAAAGAGCGACGTGACTGGATGACATTCAAGAAATACCTGTGGCCGACGATAGGCGGACTGACGATAGCGCTTTCGGCGTGGCTTCTCTACAAGGAATTGCGCGGGCTGTCTCTGGACGATCTGTGGCTCAGTCTGGAGGCGATATCGTCGACCCATTGGATGCTGGCCGGCCTCTCGACTCTGCTTGCCTATGCGGCGCTCGCCGGATACGACCGTATCGCTCTGATGCATCTCGGGCGCAAGGTCGACTGGTGGTTCATCACGATCTGCTCGTTCACGACCTACGCGCTGTCCCACAATGTCGGCGCGTCCGTCTTTTCGGGAGCGGTGGTCCGCTATCGTGCCTATTCTTCCAAGGGCCTGACACCGGCCGAAATCGGCGTTCTGATCGCCATATGCTCCTTCACATTCGTCCTTGGAACCCTCCTGCTCGCAGGTCTGGTGCTCGTCATCGAACCGGACCTTACCGAACGTTTCGGCGATGTCGTGCCGGTCGAAGCCTCGACGGGAACCGGACTGGTCATTCTTTTCCTCATCGCGCTCTATGTCGCAGCGAGCTTCCTGAAGCTCAGGCCGCTCAAGATCGGCTCGATCAGCATCTTCTATCCGGCACCGCGGGTCGTGCTGCCGCAGCTCATCATCGCGCCGGTGGAGCTGGTCGGTGCCGCAGGCATCATCTATTTCGCGCTGCCCGAGGCGGGAAATCCGGGCTTCCTCGTCGTGCTGGGCATCTTCCTGATTTCCTTTTCGGCGGCGCTCATCTCCCATGCGCCGGGCGGGCTCGGCGTCCTCGAACTCGTCTTTGTCATGGGATTGCCGGACATGGATCCGGCGGATGTCATCGCCGCCCTGCTGGTCTTCCGGCTGTTCTACCTGCTCATCCCCTTCGCCATGGCACTGGTGGTGATCCTGGTCTTCGAGCGGTCGCGGTTCCGCGCCGAGCATCCGCCGGATGTGGAGAGAGGCAAACGGGAGACCTCGTGAATCGGATTATTCGCCCCGAAGCCAGAAGGTGCGCTGCGAGGCGAAACGATCCTGGGCGAGGATTGTCTTCAGGACCGGCAACAGCACGTGCAACTCATCCTTCAAGGTGAAGGGCGGATTGACGATGACGAGACCGGAGCCGGTGAGGCCGGTGGTCTCGCGATCACTGCGGACGGTGAGTTCCGTACAGAGCATTTTCGGGATATCGAGCGCCTGCAGCTCCTCGTGGAAGACCTTGATCGGCGCGCCCTTCTTGATCGGATACCAAAGGCAGTAGGTGCCGCCGGGGAAACGCTTGTAGGCATTGGCAAGACCCTTCACCAGCCGTTGGTATTCCCCTTCTTCCTCGTAAGGAGGGTCGACCAGGATGATTCCCCGTTTCTCCTTCGGGGGCAGATGCGCGCCAAGTGCAAGCCAGCCGTCGAGTTCGGTGACGCGCACCTGGAAGTCGCCCTCGAACAGGTTATGCAGGCGATTGAAGTCTTCCGGGTGCAGTTCCATCGCCGACAGACGGTCCTGCGGGCGAAACAGCATGCGGGCGAGCTTTGGCGAGCCGGGATAGAGTTTCAGCGCGCCGTCGGGGTTCAGCTCTCTGACGGTCGAGAGATAAGGCTCCAGCAGTTCGGACACATTCGCCGGAAGCTCTGCTTCCAGGAGCCGCCCGATGCCATCGCGCCATTCGCCGGTCTTCTGCGCCTCTTCGGACGAAAGATCATAAAGACCGATCCCGGCATGGGTGTCGAGCACGCGGAACGCCTTGTCCTTCTTCTGGGCATAGCGGATCAGCCGCGCCAGCACCGCGTGTTTCAGGACGTCGGCGAAATTGCCTGCGTGATAGATATGCCGGTAGTTCATTGTGACTGGAGTCTCGCTTGAATAAAATTGATGCGCCGCAAATCGCGCTTTTTGTGGCCCTCTGCTTGCAATATAGAAAAGCCATGAACGTTGCGACCCCGATCTCCGCCAAAACCGCTGTCAGTCATACGACTGTCGGCCACACCGTCTGTCCGCACGACTGTCCGTCCGCCTGCGCATTGGATGTCGACCTGACCGCCGACGGCCGTATCGGCCGCGTGCGCGGCGCGGCCGACAACACCTATACCGCCGGCGTCATCTGCGCCAAGGTGGCGCGTTATTCCGAGCGCATCTACCATCCCGGCCGGCTGATGGTGCCGAAGCGCCGCAGGGGTGCCAAGGGCGGCGGCGATTGGCAGGAACTTTCCTGGGAGGCGGCGCTCGACGAGATCGCCGATGCCTTTTTGAAGGCCGAGGCGAAGCACGGCTCGGAAGCCGTCTGGCCGTATTTCTATGCCGGCACGATGGGCCAGGTGCAGCGAGATTCGATCGAGCGGCTACGTCACGCCAAGAAATATTCCGGCTTTTTTGGCACGATCTGCACCAACATGGCCTGGACGGGTTATGTGATGGGGACCGGCGCGCTTCGCGGCCCCGACCCGCGCGAGATGGCGAAATCCGATTGCGTGGTGATCTGGGGGACGAACGCCGTCTCGACCCAGGTCAACGTCATGACCCATGCGGTGAAGGCCCGCAAGGAGGGCGGCGCGAAGATCGTCGTCATCGACATCTACGACAACCCGACCATGAAGCAGGCGGATATCGCGCTGACAGTCAGGCCGGGGACAGATGCCGCGCTCGCCTGCGCCGTCATGCATGTCGCCTTCCGCGACGGTTATGCCGACCGCGCCTATATGGAAAAATATGCCGACGATCCGGCTGGGCTCGAAGCCCACCTGAAGACGAGAACGCCGGAATGGGCATCCGCGATCACGGGCCTGTCCGTCGATGAGATCGAGAATTTCGCCAAGCTCGTCGGGACGACCAGAAAGACCTTCTTCCGATTGGGTTACGGTTTTGCCCGCCAGCGCAACGGCGCGGTCGCTATGCATGCTGCTCTTTCGATCGCAACCGTGCTCGGTTCCTGGCAGTACGAGGGCGGTGGCGCCTTCCATAACAACGGCGAGATCTTCAGGCTCAACAAGTCGGAATTGATGGGTACGGCCTATGCCGACCCGGACATCCGCCAGCTCGACCAGTCGCAGATCGGCCGCGTGCTGACGGGCGATGCGGAAGCCTTGCGCTATGGCGGGCCGGTGACTGCCATGCTGATCCAGAACACCAACCCGATGAACGTCGCGCCGGAACAGCGCCTTGTGCGCCGGGGCTTCATGCGCGACGACCTGTTCGTCGCCGTCCACGAGCAGTTCCTGACCGATACGGCGGAGGTCGCCGATATCGTCCTGCCGGCCACCATGTTCCTCGAACATGACGACATCTATCGCGCCGGTGGGCAGCAGCACATCCTGCTTGGGCCGAAGATCACGGAACCACCGCCGACCGTGCGCACCAACCTCTTCGTTATCGAGGAACTGGCAAAGCGTCTCGGCGTCGATCATTACCCCGGTTTCGGTCTCAACGAGCGAGAGCATATCGATCACATTTTGAAGGCAAGCCACTGGCCGGGCGTCGACGTGCTGGAACGGGAAAAATGGATCGACGCGCAGCCGGATTTTGAAACGGCCCATTATATCAGGGGCTTCGGCTATTCGGATGGCAAGTTTCGTTTCAGCCCGGACTGGGCGAACGGCCCGTCGCCGGACAAACCGCCGAAGAATGTCGGGCCGATGGGGCCGCTCTCCGAACTGCCGGTCTTTCCCGATCAGGTCGACGTCATCGAGGTGGCGGACGAAGCGCATCCCTTCAGGCTTGCGACATCGCCGGCGCGCAGCTTCCTGAACTCTTCCTTCACCGAGACGAAGAGTTCCTACGAGCGGGAAGGGAGGCCGGAGGTGATGATCGAACCGTCCGATGCGGCCCGGCTTGACATTGCGGACGGCGATATCGTCCGGCTCGGCAACCAGCGCGGCGAAATCCGCCTGCATGCCAGGATCGTACCGGGCGCGCGGCCGGGTGTGCTGATCGCCGAAGGGCTTTGGCCGAACCGGAAGCATCTCGATGGCGAGGGTATCAACGTGTTGACCGGCGCCGACGCAGTGGCGCCCTATGGTGGCGCGGCCTTCCACGACAACAAGGTCTGGCTTCGCAAGGACGCCGCATGACGGATGATGGTGCGCGAGTGAAGATCGTCAGCGAAAAGACGCTGTCGGATGGCTGGACACGGCTGTCGAACTACGAACTCGATTATATGGACCGCAACGGCGAGACCCATCGCCTGCACCGGGAAATCTACCACCGCACGCCGGCGGCCTGCATCCTGCTCCATGATCCGAAGCGCGGCATGGTGGTGTTGGTGAAGCAGTTCCGCCTGCCGGCCTATCTCTCCGGCGAACCCGGCTGGATGATCGAAGTGCCTGCCGGCCTTCTCGACGAGGATCATCCCGAGGACGCGATCCGCCGCGAGGCGATGGAGGAGACAGGCTACCGTTTGCGCGAGGTGCGCCACCTGTTCAAGGCTTTGACCTCGCCCGGATCGGTGACGGAACTCGTGCACTTCTTCTATGCACCGATCGACCTTGCCGACCGCATCAACGGCGGCGGCGGGCTGGCGGAGGAACATGAGGACATCGAGGTGGTGGAACTGCCGCTCGATGAAGCCGTGGCGATGATTGAAAGCGGCGAGATCTGCGACGCCAAGACGATCATGCTGCTGCAATGGGCGGTGATCAATCGGACGGCGATTTCGGGCTGAATCCCAGGAACAACGGCATTGCCGCACCGTTTACGGAAGATCCCATCCAGCGAGGACTTTCCGATGACGATGATCAAGACGCGCGACGACACCGAACTCTACGTCAAGGACTGGGGCAGGGGCCGTCCGGTCATCCTGCTGCACGGTTGGCCGTTGACCTGCGACACATGGGATGATTTCGCCATGGTTGCGGCGGAGTCGGGGTTCCGAGCGATCTCCTACGACCGCCGCGGTTTCGGCCGATCTGACCAGCCCTGGCAGGGCTATGACTACGACACGTTCTCCGATGACCTCGCGGACGTGATCGCCGCGACCGAAGCCGAGGATGCGGCGCTCCTCGGCTTTTCCATGGGCGGCGGCGAGGTCGCCCGCTATATGTCGCGCCACGGCGGCAAGGGTATTTCCAAGGCGGCGCTGATCGCTTCCGTCGTGCCCTACATGCTGCAGACGTCCGACAATCCGGCCGGCGTGCCGCAATCGGTTTTCGATGAGATGGCCAAGGGTATCAGGGAGGACCGGGCGCATTTCTTCGCGGACTTCTTCAAGAGCTTCTTCGGCGTAGGTGTCTTCACCGGTTCGGTGAGCGATGAAGTGCTCGACTGGTCCTTCAATCAGACGATGATGGCGGGGCTCAAACCCACGCTTGCCTGCGCCAAAGCCTTCGCGACGACCGATTTCCGGCCCGACCTGACGAGTTTCAGGGTGCCGACGCTGATCATTCACGGGACGAGCGACCAGACCGTCCCGATCGACATTTCCGCTCGCGCCGCTGCCGCGATGATCCCCGGCTCGAAGCTGATCGAATATGATGGCGCACCGCACGGCCTCTTCGCCTCGAACAAGGAACAACTGGCGAAAGACCTGATGACGTTTTTGAGGAGTTGACGAGATCGATATCCTCGCCCGTGCGGGCAAAGGCAACCCGCCGGTGAAAGGAGATGAACTGGAGGAGTGATCCGCCGGATCAGATCGAGCGGCTTTTAGACTGCCGGCGAAATGAGCTTCGCCTCGTCCTTCGCTGGCAGGTTGCTGAAAACCGCCTTGTCCCCCTCCATCCGCACCCTGCCTTCCGCCAGCAGCTTCAAAGCCAGCGGATAGAGCTTGTGCTCGACGGTCAGCACCCGGGCGGCGAGCGTTTCCGCCGTATCATCGGCAGGCACCGGAACTGCCGCTTGCGCGACGATCGGTCCTTCGTCCATGCCTTCGGTCACGAAATGCACCGTGCAGCCGGCGATCTTGACGCCGGCATCGAGGGCGCGCTGGTGCGTATGAAGGCCTGGAAAGAGCGGCAGAAGCGCAGGGTGGATGTTGAGGATGCGGCCTTCGTAGCGGCTGATGAATTCGCCGGAAAAGAGCCGCATATAGCCTGCCAGGCAGAGGATGTCGGGCTTTATCTCGTCGAGCGCGACAAGGATCGCTGCCTCGTGCTCGGCCTTGCCTGCGAACTGCTTGCGCTCGAAGACGAAGGTCCGGATGCCGCGTGCTTTTGCCTTGGCGATGCCGCCGGCCGAAGGCTTGTCGGAGATGACCGCGACGATCTCGGCCGGAAAATCCGGCGCCGCGCAGGCGTTTGCGAGAGCCAGCATGTTGGAGCCGCCGCCTGAAACGAAGACGGCAACGCGTTTGCGCGCCGACGGTGCGGAGGTTGCCGTCATAGGCCGAGCGTGCCCTTGTAGATGACGCCGGCGCCGCCTTCGGGACGCTCGACCATGCGGCCGAGCGGCACGACGATCTCGCCTTCGCCGGTAAGGATATCGCTGACCATCTGGGCGTTCTCGGCGGCGGTGACGATGATCATGCCGATGCCGCAGTTGAAGGTCCTGAGCATTTCCTTCGCCTCGACACCGCCGGTCTTGGCAAGCCAGGAGAAGACGGGCGGAACCGGAATGGAATCGAGATCGATTTCGGCGGAAAGGTTCTTCGGCAACACGCGCGGGATGTTCTCCGGAAAGCCGCCGCCGGTAATGTGGGCGAGAGCCTTCAGCGCACCGGTTTCGCGGATTGCCTTGAGCAGCGGCTTCACGTAGATGCGGGTCGGCACGAGCAGCGCCTCACCCAGAGTCATGCCGTCACGGAAAGGGGCGGGCGCATCCCATGCGAGGCCGGAGATCGCGACGATCTTGCGGACCAGCGAATAGCCGTTGGAATGGACGCCGGAGGAGGTGAGGCCGAGGATGACGTCGCCCGAACCGATGTCGCCGACCGGCAGCAACTGGCCGCGTTCGGCGGCCCCGACCGCAAAACCCGCGAGGTCGTAGTCGCCGTCGGAATACATGCCCGGCATTTCGGCCGTTTCTCCGCCGATCAGCGCACAACCCGCCTCGCGGCAGCCGGCGGCAATTCCACCGACGATCGCGGCACCCTGGTCGGGATCGAGCCTGCCGGTCGCGAAATAGTCGAGGAAGAATAACGGTTCGGCGCCCTGCACGACGAGATCGTTGACGCACATGGCGACGAGGTCGATGCCGACGGTGTCGTGGAAGTTCGCGTCGATGGCGATCTTGAGCTTGGTGCCGACGCCATCATTCGCCGCAACCAGAACCGGATCGGTAAAGCCCGCTGCCCTGAGGTCGAAGAGCCCGCCGAAGCCGCCGATCTCGCCGTCGGCGCCGGGGCGGCGGGTGGAGCGCACGGCCGGCTTGATCTTCTCGACCATGAGATTACCTGCATCGATATCGACACCGGCATCGCTGTAGGTGAGACCGTTCTTGCCCGCCTCGCTCATCTTCCATCTCCAGTGGGGACCACCGCATGTCCCCCGAAAAGTGTGAAGCGCTTTCTGGGGGCATGCGCAATATATCTGGCCGCCATTGCACGCCACGCCCCGATATGCAAGCGTTCAGGCTGCTTTTGAAGGCTTTTCACAGCCCAACGACCGGACTCTTGACCTGATACGCCCGCTTCCATATGCCTTGATCGGCCCGGCCAATACCAGGGGAAGCAGAGATGCCATACCATATCAGCGGCGCGAGCCTGAAACGCCACATCCTGTTCTGGATCGGTGTGCTGGTCGTCTTTATCCTGTTTCTGTGGTTCTTCCGCACGATTCTCCTGCCCTTCGTGGCGGGCATGGCGCTTGCCTATTTCCTCGATCCGGTCGCAGACTGGCTGGAGCGGCGGGGTCTCAGCCGGCTGATGGCGACGGTCGTCATCCTTGTCTGCTTCGTGCTGGTCTTCGTGCTGTCCCTGATGCTGGTGATCCCGATCATCATCAGCCAGTTCACCGGCTTTGCGGCGGCGCTGCCGGGCTATATCTCGCAATTGCAGCAGATCATCTCCAGCCCTGAGACTTCCTTCCTGCCAAGCTGGGTCGGTGCGCAGATCGAGACGGTCAAGCAGAACTTTTCCGAGGTGCTGAGCCAGGGCGCCGGCTTTCTCGGCTCGCTGCTCACGCAGATCTGGAATTCCGGCAAGGCGATCGTCGACGTCGTATCGCTGCTGATCGTGACGCCGGTGGTCGCTTTCTACATCCTGCTCGATTGGGACCGCATGGTCGCCAGAGTGGATAGCTGGGTTCCGCGCGATCAGGTCGACACCGTCAGGCAGATCGCCCGCGAGATGGATCAGTCGGTCGCCGGTTTTATCCGCGGCCAGGGCTCGCTCTGCCTCATCCTCGGCATCTTCTACGCGGTAGGCCTCTCGCTTGTCGGCCTGAATTTCGGCCTGCTCATCGGCTTCATCGCCGGCATGATCAGCTTCATCCCCTATATCGGCTCGCTGGTCGGCCTCGTGCTTTCGGTCGGGGTTGCATTCGTGCAATTCTGGCCGGATTACGCGTGGATTGTTGCGGTCGCCGGCGTCTTCTTCATCGGCCAGTTCCTCGAGGGCAATATCCTGCAGCCGAAGCTGGTCGGCAAAAGCGTCGGACTTCATCCGGTCTGGCTGATGTTCGCGCTCTTTGCCTTTGGTGCGATATTCGGTTTCGTCGGGCTCTTGATTGCCGTGCCGGCCGCAGCCGTGGTTGGCGTCCTTGTCCGCTTCGCGCTGGCGCGGTATCTTGACAGCGATATCTATTACGGACGAACGACCACGCTTCCCTGGGAAGGGGCGCCTCCGCCCCGAGTGCTGGAACACCGTCAGGATGGCAGCGGAACCAGCGCAGCAAATGATGCTCAAGAGAGCAGTTCGAAAGACCAATGAACGAGACCACTGAGCGCGAGCGGCGGAGAAGCGAGCAATTGCCGCTCCAATTCATTCATGATGCGGCGAAGAGCCGGGATGACCTCCTGGTCTCCGAACGCCTGGCTGCGGCCGTCGCGATCGTCGACGAATGGCCGGCCTGGCCGTCGCCGGTCGTCGTGCTGGCGGGGCCGATCGGCTCGGGCAAATCGCATCTCGCGCATATCTGGCGGGAGAAGGCCGGCGCCACGGACATCCATCCGGTGGTCGGTTCGAATGCCGCGGACCTTGCAGCCGCCGGCCCGGTCCTGTTCGAGGATGCCGATAGACGCGGTTTCGACGATGCGGAGCTCTTCCACGTCATCAACAGCGTGCGCGAGAATGGCCATAGCCTCCTGTTGACCTCGCGCTTGTGGCCAATATCGTGGGGCGTGACGCTGCCGGACCTCAAGTCGCGGCTCAAGGCGGCGACCATAGTCGAGATCGGTGAGCCGGACGAGGACCTGCTCGCCCAGGTGATCGTGAAACTTTTCGCGGATCGGCAGCTTTATATCGATGACAAACTTGTCGGCTATATCGTCAACAGGATGGAGCGTTCCCTCGGGGCGGCCCAGACGATCGTCGACCGGCTGGACCGGCTGGCGCTCGCCCGCGGCACCAGGATCACCCGTCCGCTGGCGGCCGAAGTGTTGAACGATGTCGGAAATTCTGGCGCCGGCGCCAAGGACGGTGATTGACTGTGACACTTTCCTCGCCGAACTTGGCGTTCGAACCCAAAGGGTTAGCGGAGGATGCGAAATGGATTCGATGACGACGGAAACCCAGCAGGCCGAAATCGCAGCGGTCGATTCCGCCGCTGAGCTGCTGACGAGCCCGGACCGGTTCATCAACCGCGAATTCTCCTGGCTGCAATTCAACCGCCGCGTTCTGGAAGAAACGCTGAACACGGCCCATCCGCTTCTGGAACGGGTGCGCTTCCTGTCGATTTCCGCAGCCAACCTCGATGAATTCTTCATGGTCCGCGTCGCCGGTCTGGAAGGCCAGGTGCGCCAGGGCATCATCGTGCGCAGCCCGGACGGCAAGACGCCCGCCGAACAGCTCGACGCCATCCTTCGGGAAATCGACAATCTGCAGATGGAACAGCAGGCTTCGCTCGCCGTGCTGCAGCAATATCTTGCCAAGGAGGACATTCTGATCGTCCGTCCGGCGGCGCTTTCGGCGGAAGATCGCGCCTGGCTGGCCACGTCCTTCGACGACGAACTCTTCCCCGTCCTGACGCCGCTCTCGATCGACCCGGCCCATCCGTTCCCCTTCATCCCGAACCTCGGCTTCTCCATGGGCCTGCAGCTTCACAGCAAGCACGGCAAGGAGCCGATGACGGGGCTCCTGCGCCTGCCGACCACGCTCGATCGCTTTATTCGCCTGCCGGACGAAGGCGCGGCGATCCGCTACATCACGCTGGAGGACGTCGTCGGCATGTTCACCGACAGGCTCTTCCCCGGTTATGAGGTGAAGGGCGCCGGTACCTTCCGCATCATCCGCGACAGCGATATCGAGGTGGAGGAAGAGGCCGAGGACCTGGTGCGCTTCTTCGAGACGGCGCTGAAGCGCCGCCGCCGCGGCAAGGTCATCCGCATCGAGACCGATTCGGAAATGCCGGCGTCATTGCGTCAGTTCGTGGTGCAGGAACTCGGCGTGCCGGATAATCGCGTTGCGGTTCTGCCCGGCCTTCTGGCGCTCAACACCCTTTCGGAAATCACCAGGGCGCCGCGCGACGACTTGAGGTTCGAGCCCTATAACGCCCGATTTCCCGAGCGGGTTCGCGAACATGCTGGCGACTGCCTTGCGGCCATCCGCGAAAAGGACATGGTGGTTCACCACCCTTATGAATCCTTTGACGTGGTTGTGCAATTCCTTCTGCAGGCGGCGCGCGACCCGGACGTGCTCGCCATCAAGCAGACGCTCTACCGAACCTCCAACGACAGCCCGATCGTCAGGGCGCTGATCGATGCGGCCGAGATGGGCAAGTCGGTGACGGCGCTGGTCGAATTGAAGGCCCGTTTCGACGAGGAGGCAAACATCCGCTGGGCCCGCGACCTCGAACGTGCCGGGGTGCAGGTCGTCTTTGGCTTCATCGAGCTGAAGACGCACGCCAAGATGTCGATGGTGGTGCGCCGCGAAGAGGGTAAGCTCCGTACCTACTGCCATATCGGCACGGGCAACTATCATCCGGTCACCGCCAAGATCTACACGGACCTGTCCTTCTTCACCTGCAATCCGAAGATCGCCCACGACATGGCGAACGTCTTCAACTTCATCACCGGCTATGGCGAGCCGGAAGAGAGCATGAAGCTGGCGGTCTCGCCCTATACGCTCAGGTCGCGCATCCTCAGGCATATCGAGGAGGAAATCGTCCACGCGCAGAGCGGCAAGCCCGCAGCGATCTGGATGAAGATGAACTCGCTCGTCGATCCGGACATCATCGATGCGCTCTACCGGGCAAGCCGGGCGGGCGTCGAGATCGACCTCGTGGTGCGCGGCATCTGCTGCCTGCGCCCGCAGGTGCCCGGCCTTTCCGAGAATATCCGCGTCAAATCGATCGTCGGCCGCTTCCTGGAGCATAGCCGCATCTTCTGCTTCGGCAACGGTTACGGCCTGCCATCCGACAAGGCGCTCGTCTATATCGGCTCGGCCGACATGATGCCGCGCAACCTCGACCGCCGCGTCGAGACGCTCGTGCCGCTCCTCAATCCGACCGTGCATGAGCAGGTTCTTTCACAGATCATGCTGGGCAACTTGATTGACAACCAGCAGAGCTACGAGATATTGCCCGACGGCACGTCGCGGCGCATGGAAGTGCGCAAAGGCGAAGAACCTTTTAACGCGCAGCACTATTTCATGACCAATCCAAGCCTCTCGGGGCGCGGTGAAGCTCTGAAGTCGAGTGCTCCCAAACTGATCGCCGGCCTGATGTCCGGACGCAAGAAATAGGCAATATGGTACGATCCGAAGCCCAGGGGCGCCTTCCGGGGATTGCCCCTGTTTCCGTCATCGACATTGGCTCGAACTCCGTTCGTGTCGTCGTTTATGAAGGCCTGTCCCGCGCGCCGACGATTCTCTTCAACGAGAAGGTTCTCTGCGGGCTCGGCAAGGGGCTTGGATCCAGCGGCCGGATGGACGAGGAGGCCGTCCAGCGCGCGCTTTCGGCACTGAGGCGCTTCAAGGCGTTGTCGACGCAGGCGCGCGCCAACGAAATCTATGTGCTGGCGACGGCGGCTGCCCGTGAGGCGTCGAACGGACCGGACTTCATCCGCGAGGCGGAGGATATCCTCGGCCAGGAGATCCAGCTTCTCTCCGGAGAAGAGGAGGCGCGTTATTCGGCGCTCGGTGTCATCAGCGGCTTTCATGATGCGGACGGGATCGCCGGCGATCTTGGCGGCGGTTCGCTGGAACTCATCGACATCAAGGGCAATGATTTCGGCCGCGGCATCACGTTGCCGCTCGGGGGACTGCGATTGTCCGAGTCCTCCGGAAATTCTCTCTCCAAGGCGCGCACCTTCGCCCGTAAGCAGGTGAACACCGCGCGGTTCCTTGAACAGGGCGCAGGCCGCACCTTCTATGCGGTCGGCGGCACCTGGCGAAATATCGCCAAGCTGCACATGGAGATGACGAAATATCCCTTGCACATGATGCAGGGTTACGAACTGCCGCTCGCGGACATCCAGAAATTCCTCGAAGAGGTGATCGCCGCCAAGGACTCCAAGGACCCTGCCTGGCAGGCGGTTTCCAAAAGCCGCCGTTCGCTGCTGCCCTACGGCGCCATCGCCATGCAGGAAGTGCTGAGTGCGATGAAACCCGCCAGGGTGAGCTTCTCCGCGCAGGGCGTGCGCGAAGGCTATCTCTATTCACGGCTTTCCGACGGAGAGAAGGCAAGTGACCCGCTGCTCGCCGCGGCCGGCGAACTGGCGATCCTGCGCGCCCGCTCGCCCGAACATGCCCGCGAGCTGGCGGAATGGACGGGCCGCATGGTGCCTGCTTTTGGCATCACCGAGACGGAGGAAGAAAGCCGCTATCGTCAGGCCGCCTGCCTGCTCGCCGACATAAGCTGGCGCGCCCATCCGGATTATCGCGGTCTGCAGGCGCTCAATATCATCGCTCATTCCTCTTTCGTCGGCATCACCCATGCAGGCCGTGCCTATCTGGCGCTCGCCAACTACTATCGCTTCGAGGGACTGAACGACGACGGCGCGACAGGCCCCTTGGCGACGATTGCCACGCCACGCATGCTCGATCTTGCCAAGCTGCTCGGTGGCCTGCTGCGCGTTGTCTATCTCTTCTCGGCCGCGATGCCGGGCATCGTCCACAACTTGACGTTCCGCCCATCATCCGACCCCGATCTCGATCTGGAATTCATCGTGCCGCCGGCCTACCGCAATTTTGCCGGTGAAAGGCTGGATGGTCGCCTGCAGCAACTGGCGAAGCTGACCGGCAAGCGGCTGGCGTTCCGGTTCGAATAGATTTCGGGAAACTTTATCGCTCCCCGATTGTAAATCACGTCGGCAATCCCGACATCCACCGTGAGGCAGACCATTTTGGCTGCCCGGCGTGCAGGAAATTGCGGGACAGGGGAGACGAGTGATGAAGAAGATAGTTGCAGTTGCCCTGCTGACGGCGGCCCTTGCAGGCTGCACCGCCGTTGCATTGGAGCCCATTCCGGGCAGCATCACCTATGGCGGACAGCCGCGCAGCAAGCTAACGAAGTCGCCGGTCGGCAGTCCCGTCACCCATCAGTTCTACGGCCAGGACGGTCGCCGGTATTACGAGACCTACATCATTCAGTCGGACCGGAGCCTGAAACTGGTCGACCGCTATGCGATCGACATACCGGTCAATTGATTGAATGCATTAGCCCCGGCGGATGCCCGGGCTCAGGCTGCTGACAAAGGGCGGCAACTCCTCTTCGGTCATGCTCGGGCCTGTCCCGAGCATCTTACCACCTCTATACTCTCGAAATTATCCCAACATAACCAATGATTTGGCAAGGGATGGCAGATCCTCGGGACAAGCCCGGGGATGACGTCTTGCATGCCGGAAGGTTTGCCAACAAACTGAGCCCCGGCGGATGCCGGGGCCTGTTGTCCGAGGCGGATCTGGACTATTTCGCCGCCAGGAATTCGCCGACTTCGAGCAGGCTGAATTCGTTGTCGTCGGCCTTGTCGACGGCGCGGCCGGCGGAGAAGGGCAGGTTGTTGTCGTTGCCGATGATGATATGCGTCGCATCGACCACGTCGACATTCTCGATCGTCACGAAGGGCATGTCGTAGACACCCTCGACATTACCCGCCTTCTTCTTCTCGTCCGGATCCTCAATCTTCATGAGATCGATGTAGCCGATCTTGCGGACGGCCTTGCCGACATTCCCGTCGGTCATCTCGACCTTATAGACGCGCTTGTGCTTAGCAGGCGCGTTGAAGCAGGTCGGCTGGGGCTTGGCCGGATCGGCGCAGGCCTTGTCGGCGGAGCCGGCGCCGTTGTCACGCTCGATGACGAGGGCGGTCGTGGCGTCGACCATATTGAAGTCACCGATCGCTTCGCCGCCCTGGGATAGGGGATAGAGCCAGGAGCGGCCGGTCCATGCCTTCGAGGCGACGTCGAATTCGACGATGCGCAGCGCCGTCATTCCGTCCGCCTTCTCGACCGAACCGTCTTCCAGATAGAGCGGGCCTTCCAGCAGGCCGTAGAGCTTCGAGCCGTCCTTCGACATGGCCATGCCCTCGTAGCCGCCCGAGCGCTTCAGGTTGAAGGCAACCATTTTCGCGGCCGGGTTGGCCGGCGTGGTGAGCGTCGGATTGTCGGGCGACTTGACCGGCTTGCCATCGATCACGGTCGCGATCACGTCGGTCAGGCGGCCTTCGGTGTCGAACTTCAAGAGATAGGGGCCGAATTCCTCGCCGAGCCAGAAGCCGTCGGCGACCGGCTGGATCGATTCGATATCGAAATCGGCGCCGGTCAGATAGCGGGTGTCGGAACCTTCCATGGTGATCGGGAAGGGCGCGATCCTGTTCGGATCGGAGAGGAAAATATTCTTCACGACTTCCGCCTTGTTGGCGGCCCAGTCGAATTTCATCTGGTGCAGGAAGAGCATGGCGTCGGAGGAATTGGCCTTCGAGCCGAAACCGTTGTCCGACAGCGTCCAGAACGTGCCGTCGGCCATCGTCTTGATGCCGGAGAAGCCCTGCAGCGGCTGGCCGTCGAACGGCAGCTTCACATCGGTGACGCGGACGCCGTCCTTGCCCGGCAGCGTGCCGAGGGCCTCGGTGCGCTTGCGGTCGGGCGTGGTGAACTTGCCGGACGTCTTCAGGAAGGCTGGCGCGTCGGCCGGAGCCGGAACGATCGTGTTGGCGGGCAGGATTGCCTGGCCGACGAGTTTGGCCGGGAAGGCTTTTTCTTCGGCAGCAGCAGAACCGCCGATCAGCGCAGCGAGAGCAACGGAGGCGAGAAGGGGTCGGATCATGAGATCACCTGTTGGTTGGCGTGTCAAAGACGCCTACCGCATAGGGAGCGGTCGTGACGGCCGGGTGATGGAACATTGAAGCTTCGATGAAGCTTTGATGACGGGATATCGAGGTCGATTTGAACGTCAGGCGCTTCTCTTGAGCGCCACCCAGCGGCCCGGCGTCATGCCGAAGGTTTTCTTGAAGTGCCGGGTGAAATGGGCCTGGTCGGCAAAGCCTGCGCCGAAAGCGGCATCCGCCAGGCTTCCGCCTTCGAAGAGCAGTTGTTTTGCCCGGTCGAGTCTGCGCATGACCAGATAGCGGTGTGGGCTTGTCCCCAGGAGCTTCCGGAATTGCCGTGAAGTCGTGTAACGATCGAGGCCGCTGACGGCTTCCAGTTCCTGGGAAGAGACGGCGCGGTCGCAATTGTCCTGGAGATAGTCGCGGCAGCGGAGCACGGCTTCGCGCGAGGTCGATTTGTCCGGCAAAGCGCCGCGACTGTCCGCGTGACGCCAGAGGCTTGCCGTCAGACGGGCGATCAGGTCATCCAGCAGAAGCTCCTGCGGCGTGGCGTCAAGATCGTCGAGCGCCTCGGCGAGGCAGTCGCGGAAGGCATCGTCTGCCATGACGGGCTCGGGCACGAAGGGCAGTCCGGCCACACCGCCCGCCGCCTCGATCAGCCGTTCCGGCGGCAGGTAGAGCATGCGGTAACGCAAACCGTCGTCGGTGCCGGCGGCGCCGTCATGCACCTCGTCCGGATGCAGGACGATGACATTGCCGGGCAGGCTGACGCGGACCGAGCCGCGATAATGGAACGTCTGGACGCCGGAAAGCGTGATTCCGAGCGCATAGGTGTCATGCCGGTGCGGCGAAAAACCGTTGCCGTGGAACCGCGCCTCGATCCGCTCGATGCCGCATGAGGAGGGAGCCTGGACGATGCCGTCCGGCTTTTCCTCCGCCTTGCATGAACGTTCAAGACCGGCGGTGCTTGCTGCCGCTATCGCGTCGGTCCTTGCATAACCTTCGACGGAGTTCTTCATGTTCGACACCAAGATCGCGATTGTGCTTCGCGATGACCTCGCCTCCTGGCAGGAGCTCAACGTGACCGCTTTCCTGATGAGCGGCATCGTCGCCCAATCTCCCGCGATCATCGGTGAAGCATATCGGGATGCGGCCGGCCATGTCTACAATCCGATGAGCATCCAGCCGGTCGTGGTCCTGTCTGCCGAGCAGGAGACGTTGCGCATGATCCACCGGCGCTCGCTCGAACGGGAAGTGACAACATCGGCCTATATCGAGGAGATGTTTGCGACAGGCCACGATGCGGCGAACCGCGCGGTGTTCGCCGAGTTTGCGCCGGACGACGCCAGGCTGGTCGGGATTGCGCTGCGGGCCGAGAAGAAGATCGTCGACAAGATCACCAGGGGAGCGAAGATGCACCGGTAACTTCTCCGCTCATGCCTCCAGCGCCAGCGTCGCGAAACTCGCCAGCCAGTGCTCGCCCATATAGTCGCCTTCCACATGGGGAAGTGCGCTTGCAAGATGGTCTTCCGCCGCCTTCTCCATGATCGGCCGTCGCGGATCGCCTTGCGGCAGGGCTTTCGCGAGCGACCGCCAGCACCAGGCGCGGGAAAGATTGAGACCGTCGAGATGGGCGATCTTGCCGTCCGAGCGGTCGGAGACGGAGGCCGGCGAAAACAGCGTCGCGGGCCTCCGCGCCACGATCTCAGGCAGGAAACGGTCGAACCAGGGCAGGAAACCCTCCGCCGGCATCAGCCGCCGCATGCATTCGGCTTCCACGAGCGCTGAAGAGAGAAAATCGTCGCCGGAGGGTTCGCCCCAGGCCGGGCAGGCCTCGTCCTTGCCATACCAACGGAGCGCCGTCTCCGTTAGCAGTCCGAGCAACGCGGTATCGCCGATCGTCTCGGCATAGTCGGCTGCAAGCCGCATGGCAAAGGCGGTGTTGAAATGCGTGCCGACCCGGACCGGATAGGTGGCGACCGGCAGGAAATCGGTGAAGCGACCGGTGAAGACATCCGACAGAGGTTTAAGGTTCTCGAACCAGCACCGCTCATCGAGCAGCGACAGTTCGGCGGAAAGTTTCAGGAGCCAACCCCAGCCATAGGGCCGCTCGAAACCGCGCGATGTGGGCTTTGCCTGATAGGCGCATTCGCCCGCCACCTTGTCCGGCACCAGCATCGCGTCGAACAGCGCCCGGATGCTCTCTGCCGCCGGGATATCCGGGAATGTCCGCAGGATATGCGCCATCATCCAGTAGCCGTGCACGCAGGAATGCCAGTCGAGGCTGCCGTGGAAGATCGGGTGAAGCTCGCTCGGTGTTTTCGCATCTTCTGGGCCTGAAAACACGTTGGCCGGCTTGTTTGGATATTCGCGCCCGACGTGCCCGAGCGCGATCGCGGCAAAATGCTGGGCGGTCTCGGCGGTGAGGGACTGGCGCATGTGGATTGGCTCGCTTTGAAGGAGCGGCGATGCGCGGACATCGTCGCGTCGGGGTAAGATGATGGGCGAGATCACCATACGAAACCGGCCGGATCAAGCCGGAAACGGGTGCGGGCATATGCTCGGCGGCAATCCCGTGTGATCGAGATGGCCAGCCGCGTCAAGTTTCTCTTAACGAAGGCGGCGGTTTTCATCGGATGTTTTATGCAAAAATTCTTATGCTGCATTGCGATAGCGGCGAGTGCGCGTTACCGTGAATGGGGGCCGCCAAGATTCATGAATTCGCTCTAGCAAAGATTTCGTAAAGGATATCAGATGCTTGACGCTTCCAAATCCAAGCCGAAAGATCTCGAGACCATTGCCCGTTCCGGCGGACCGCTTCGCCGCATCACCGCACGCATACCGACCTATCTGACCGACGTGCGCGAAAATCCCGCATGGTTGCCGATGTTTCTTCTGGCGCGGACGATGCCGTTCCGCCGGGCGCATTGGCTGACGGCGAAGCCGGTCCGAGCGGCAACGCCGGGACCTTCGATGTTCGGCGATTTGGATGCGCGGACCATTGCGGCGGAGCTGAAAGGCGCGGGGATATTTGCCGGTCTTACCCTGCCGGACGACATCCACCGGGAGATCGCCCGCTTTGGCCGGGAAACGCCGTGTTTCGGCAATTTCGAACGCAAGCTCGAATTTCTGGCCGGCGAGCATGCAGAAGCCGAGCGGCGTTTCGGTCGCCCGATCCTGAGCGGCCATCACTTCGAACGGGTCCTGCAATGCGAGGCCGCCGTCGCGGTGCAACAGGACCCGCTTCTCATCGACGTGGCGCGGCACTATCTCGGCGGCGAGGCGAAACTGATTACCACCCGGATCTGGTGGAGTTTCCCCACCAAGGCGGCAACCGACGCGGATCTCAGCCGCGCCTCGTTCAAATACCACTTCGACCTGGACGACTGGCGCATGCTGAAATTCTTTTTCTACCTGTCGGACGTCGATGCCGATGCCGGCCCGCATATATATGTCCGGGGCAGCCACAGGCGCCGGCGCATCAAGCATCAGCTGACTCTGCTGGTCGGTCATCCGGCGGAAGAGGTGCTGGAGTTCTACGGCGAGGAAAACGCCGTCACTTTGACTGGCCGCGCAGGAACGGGCTTTGTCGAGGACCCGTTCGGCTTTCATATGGGCACGCTCGCGAAGCAGAGCCCGCGCCTGATGATGGAAGTCGGATTCGGCGTCTCGAAACCGTCGAAACGCCGCTATCACGGCGAGCCGGTCATTCGATAGGGGGCTGTCGGATGGCTGCGCCGGAATGACCTGGCGCGAAATATACGACGCTCCGCTCTTACCCCCTCTGTCCTGCCGGACATCTCCCCCTCAAGGAGGGAGATCGGCTGGACGCATCGGCTTCCCCAAACAAACAACGACGAAGTCCGCCAAGGGGGTAGTTTGGCGGGGAAAGAGCATGCCGCTTGTGATCTCCCCCCTTGAGGGGGAGATGTCCGGCAGGACAGAGGGGGGGTGAAACAGGGGGAAAAGCGAAAATGCCGTAAGCCCCTAAAGCTCGACCGCCTCGACCTTCTTGTTGACGAAGCGGAGCGCTACGTCGCCGTCGATCAGCTTCAATGCGGTGTCGCCGAAGAGGTCGCGACGCCACCCGGAGAGGGCGGCAACCTCGGCCTTGTCGCCTTCGGCGGCGATCTTCTCCAGGTCGTCCGTATTGGCGATGACCTTGGCGGCAACCCCCTGCCTGTCGGAGATGAGTTTCAGGAGAACCTTGAGCAGTTCGACGGCCGCGGCCGTGCCCTCCGGCACATGCGCATGCTTCGGTGGATGCGGCATCTCGGTTTTCGGCAGCGCCAGCGCGGCATTGACCTGCTCGATGACCGCAGCACCCGAGGCCGAGCGCTCCCAGCCTCTCGGAACCGTGCGCAGCCTGGACATCGCTTCCGCATCCTTCGGTTGCTGCTGCGCGATCTCATAGATCGCATCGTCCTTCAGCACGCGGGAGCGCGGGACGTTGCGGCTGCGCGCCTCGCGCTCGCGCCAGGCGGCGACGAATTTCAGGATGGCAAGCTCGGTCGGTTTCCTGAGCCGCGCCTTGAGCCTCAGCCAGGCATCATCCGGATGCAGGTCGTAGGTCTCGGGCGATTCGAGGATCGCCATTTCCTCGGTGAGCCACAGCGCCCGGCCTTCGCGCTCGAGTTGCTCCTTCAGCGACAGATAGACGTCGCGCAGATGGGTGACGTCAGCCAGCGCATATTCGAGCTGTTTGTCGGAAAGCGGTCGCCGGCTCCAATCCGTGAAGCGCGAGGACTTGTCGATATGCACGCCCTTGATGCGGTTCACGAGCTGGTCATAGGAGACCGAATCCCCGAAACCGCAGACCATGGCGGCCACCTGCGTGTCGAAGATCGGATGCGGCACGAGATTGCCGAGATGGTAGACGATCTCGATATCCTGCCGGGCGGCGTGAAAGACCTTGGTGACCGAAGGGTTCGCCATCAGCTCGAAGAAGGGTTTGAGGTCCAGCCCCCTGGCGAGCGGATCGACCAGTACTTCCAGCCGCGGGCTTGCCATCTGGATGAGGCAGAGCTCCGGCCAGAAGGTCGTCTCCCGGAGGAATTCGGTATCGATGGTGATGAAGTCCGATTTGGCCAGCGCATGGCAGGCTTCCTCGAGGGCGGCGGTCGTTTCGATCATTTTTGCGTTCATTTGAGGGTGATCAACCTTCCTTTCGCGTCCGACGGCATATGTCAATACAGAACGGGATTTAAGTGTTACTCGCGCTCGTCTTTATCGGGAGGACCGGCGAGCCTGTTGAAATAGGCGGAGGTCCGGAGCAGAGCGCGGAAACGCGAGCTGCGCTCGGACGGCGGCACGGGCGGCCGCGCGCCCATGCGCCGGATCGTAAACACCAGGAAGCCCGCAAAGATGAAGGACGTATAGGCGAAGAAGGCCCGCGGTCCGTAATATTCGAGCAGCATGGAGGCGAGCAGCGGCCCGATCGTCGCACCCACCGACCAGTAGAAGAGCAGGCCCGCAGAGACCAGCGCGTGTTCGCCTTCCTTCGCGTAGTCGTTGCCATGCGCCGAGCAGAGCGAATAGAGCGGCATCGAAAAGGCGCCGAACAGGAAGACGCTGACGATGTTGGCCGTCTCGTTGGTTCCGGCCCCGAAGGAGAGATAGGCGCCGGTAATGATCGAGCCGATCGTCGTCCACAGGATGACGCGCCGCCGGTCGAGCCTGTCGGAATAGATGCCGAGCGGATATTGCAGCACGACGCCGCCGATGATGCCGGCGCTCATGAAGGTGGCGATCGAGGTGATGCTCATGCCGATCTCCTCGGCATAGATCGGCCCGATATTGCGGAAGGCGGCCATGGAAAGGCCGACCGAAATGACGCCGACCACCGCGAGCGGCGAGATGCGCCAGACGGCCTTGAGATCGAAGGCGATCTTCTCAGGCGGGGCAGGGCTCGACCTGTCAGCGAGCGAGATCGGCACGAGCGACAGCGTCAAAGCGATCGCAATGATATTGAAGACGAGTGGACCTTCGATACCCGCCACCGGGATGATGTATTGTGCGATCGTCACGGAGCTCAGGTCGACCAGGCGATAGATCGAGAGCGTCCGGGCGCGGTTGGCATTGGTGACCTTGGCGTTGATCCAGCTCTCGACGGTGGCAAAGAGGCTTGCGACCGCGATGCCGATCAGGAAGCGCATGGCGAACCAGACGGCCGGATCGACGATCATCGACATGCCGAGCGAGGCGGATGCCGTGATTGCAGCCATGGCGGAGAAGGTGCGGATATGGCCGATGGCGCGCAGCAGCCGTGTCACGTAGATGCAGCCTATCGCGAAGCCGACGCTGTAGCCGGCGCCGATCATGCCGATGACCGAGGGGGAAAAACCCTCGGCAGAGCCGCGCAACGCGATATACGTTCCCTGCAGTCCGTTGCCGCCGATCAGGATGCCTGCGGTGACGAGAAGGGGGATCAACGGACGGATATGGTTCATCGAACTTTGTTGCGTGAGGCAGGGCTTGAATCGCGCCGATCGATGCGCTCAGAGCAACTCATAGACGAAGAACGTTACATCTGTCTTGGAAAATTCACCCGCAGTCGACCCATGCCTATGGTTTCGCGACGGGGCTTCGGTTAATTGCTGACGACCGGAGGCTTAGTCGTCATGAGTCCCATTCTCATTGTTATTTTCCTCGCTGCCGCTGCAGCCCGAATCGCAAGCGTCGTCGTGTCGAAGCGGCATGAGCGGCAGCTTCGAAAGCAGGGGGCGGTGGAATATGGCGCATTGAACAGCGCGCTGCTGGCGCTGGCTCACACGGTCTTTTACTTCGCGGGACTGGGTGAGGGGTGGATCAGGCAGGCTCAATTCGACGCCGTGTCGATGACGGGCCTCGCCATCTTCGTCGCCGCGATGCTGATGCTCGTATGGATCGTCGGACTGCTTGGTGATATCTGGACGGTGAAGATCATGATCGCGCCGAACCATCCGATCAGCCGGCATATGCTGTTCCGCGTGATCCGGCATCCGAACTATTTTCTGAACATCCTGCCGGAACTCATTGGTTATGCCTTGATCTTCCACGCCTATCTCACGCTGGCGATCGGGCTTCCGGTCTATCTCGTCATCCTCGCCATCCGCATCGTGCAGGAGGAAAAGGCGATGCGGGACCTGTTCCGGGGCACTGGCGCGGCTTGATGGCAGTCCTATATCCGGCCTCGGGTTCGAAGCGTTTTTGCCCGCAAACCGGTTCTGCCTTGACAAAGCAGGCCCATCATGCGCTTTTCGCGCCGATTTTCCATGAGACCGGCCGGCAGTGCTGCGCACGCCGACAAGCCGTCATACGCATCAGTCCAGGATTCTTGAAATGCATCGTTACCGCAGCCACACCTGTGCCGCCCTTCGGAAGTCCGATGTCGGTTCCACCATCCGCCTGTCCGGCTGGGTGCATCGCGTGCGAGACCATGGCGGCGTTCTCTTCATCGATCTGCGCGACCATTACGGCACGACGCAGATCGTCGCCGACCCGGATTCGCCGGCCTTCCAGATGGCCGAGACCGTGCGTGGCGAATGGGTGATCCGCGTCGACGGCCTTGTCAAGGCCCGCTCCGAGGACACGGTGAACCCGAACATGGCGACCGGCGAGATCGAACTCTACGCGCAGGAAATCGAAGTGCTCTCCGCGGCGAAGGAACTGCCGCTGCCGGTCTTCGGTGAGCCGGATTATCCGGAAGACGTGCGCCTGCGCTACCGCTTCCTCGACCTGCGCCGCGAGACGCTGCATAAGAACATCGTCAAGCGCACGCAGGTCATCTCGGCCATGCGCCGCGAGATGACCAATGTCGGCTTCACCGAATATACGACGCCGATCCTGACCGCATCCTCGCCGGAAGGCGCGCGCGACTTCCTGGTGCCGAGCCGTATCCACCAGGGCAAGTTCTTCGCGCTGCCGCAGGCGCCGCAGCAGTACAAGCAGCTTCTGATGGTGGCAGGCTTCGACCGCTATTTCCAGATCGCCCCCTGCTTCCGCGACGAGGACCCGCGCGCCGACCGTCTGCCGGGCGAGTTCTACCAGCTCGACCTCGAAATGAGCTTCGTGACTCAGGAAGACGTCTGGAACACGATGGGTCCGCTGATGACCTCGATCTTCGAGGAATTCGCCGACGGCAAGCCGGTGACCAAGGAATGGCCGCGCATCCCCTATGACGTCGCGATCCGCAAATACGGTTCCGACAAGCCGGATCTCAGGAACCCGATCGTCATGGAAGCGGTGACCGAGCATTTCGCCGGCTCCGGCTTCAAGGTCTTCGCCAACATGATCGCCTCCAATCCTAATGTCGAAATCTGGGCTATCCCGGCCAGGACCGGTGGTTCGCGCGCCTTCTGCGACCGGATGAACGCCTGGGCGCAGCAGCAGGGTCAGCCGGGCCTCGGCTATATCTTCTGGCGGCAGGAAGGCGCAGTCCTCGAAGGCGCCGGCCCGCTCGCCAAGAATATTGGCGAGGAGCGCACCGAGGCGATCCGCAACCAACTCGGACTGGAAGGGGGCGACGCCTGCTTCTTCGTCGCCGGAGATCCGCAAAAGTTCTACAAGTTCGCGGGCGAGGCGCGCAGCCGCGTCGGCGAGGAACTGAACCTCACTGACAAGGACCGTTTCGAGCTCTGCTGGATCGTCGATTTCCCGTTCTACGAATGGAACGAGGACGAGAAGAAGATCGACTTCGCGCACAACCCGTTCTCCATGCCGCAGGGCGGGCTTGAAGCGCTGGAAAACAAGGAGCCGCTGGCGATCAAGGCCTTCCAGTACGACGCCGTCTGCAACGGCTTCGAGATCGCCTCGGGCTCGATCCGCAACCAGTCGCCGGAAACCATGGTCAAGGCCTTCGAACTGGTCGGCCTGTCGCAGGCGGATGTCGAGGAGCGCTTCGGCGGCCTTTACCGCGCCTTCCAGTACGGCGCCCCGCCGCATGGCGGCGCCGCCTTCGGGATCGACCGCATCGTCATGCTTCTGACGGGCGCGAAGAACCTGCGCGAGATCACGCTCTTCCCGATGAACCAGCAGGCGCAGGACCTCCTGATGGGCGCGCCGTCGGAAGCAACGCCGACCCAGCTCCGCGAGCTCTCGATCCGGGTCATTCCGCCGCAGAAAAAGGACTGAGCGGCGGCTCCAATGGAGGAGCGCCTCTCGGGCATTCTGATTGCGGGAAGTTCAAACGTCGGCAAGACGACGCTCGCCAGGCGTCTGGCGGACGCGCTTGGCTGGCGGATGATCTCTACCGACAGCCTTGGGCGACATCCAGGCCGCCCTTGGCCTCAGGTCCGCAAGCCCGTTGCCGAATATTATTCTCGCCTTTCGCCTGAGACGATCTGCTGGTTTCTGAAGGTACACCACGAGAATATGTGGCCTCGGCTTGAGCAGATCATCAAGGAAGAGAGCGGGGCCGAGAGACGTTTCGTGTTCGAGGGTTCGGCGCTTCGCCCGGAATATATTGCGCCGCTGGTTTCCGAGAAAATTGCGGGGGTGTGTCTTTATGCGGATGCGGATTTCCTGCAGGCAAGGATGCGATCCGAAGCAAAATATGGTGAGGCCGACGACGTCAGCCGTGGTCTCATCGACAAATTCATAGAACGATCCTTGCGCGACAATTCCGAAATGCGCGCGTCGGCAAAGGAACATGGATTGGAGGCAATCGATGCCGCCGATCCCGACGCCGTCGCGGGCCTTTTCGACAGGCTGACGTCTCGCGCGTGAAGGCGGCAGGGAGCCTGCCTAGAGCGAAGCGGCAACAGCCTTTTTCAAATCCAGCGTGAACTGGCCCCACATGCCTTCGAGCATGGTGTTGGTGAGCGCCACCGCGGTGAGCTTCTTCGCCGGATCCATGAACCAGTGGTGGCCGTAAACGCCGCCCCATTGCAGCGTGCCGGGCGAAACGGGCAGAGTCGCTGCCGACGGGTCGAGGATGATTGCCCATCCGAAGCCGAACCCGAAGCCCGGTCGCGTCGGCTCCAGGAGGTTCCCGACCTGGTTCGTCATCATTTCCTTGACCGTCTTCTCCGAAAGCAGCGGCGCGCCGCCCTTGCGGACTGTCTCGAGCACGGCCAGCACGTCGCCTGCGGTTCCCGCCATGCCGCCGCCGCCGGAATGGAAGGAGAGGGGATCGAAGATGCGGTCGGGCGCGAAGGTTACGGAGCCGTCGAGTGCCCAGACCTTTTCCGTTTCGCCCATCCGCTTCGGCTCGGGCGATGCGTCCACGTAAGGGGCGGCCAGCCGGCTGCGGTCGACCACCGTGAAAGCCGTGTCGGAAAGGCCGAGCGGCTGCATGACGAGTTCCGCCACCGCATCGCCCAGACGCTTGCCGGTCTCCTTTTCGATGACGGCGCCGAGCACGTCCATGGAGACGGAATATTGCCAGCCGGCGCCGGGTTCAAAGAGCAGCGGCACGGAGGCGATGCGGCGAAGGTTTTCGTCGAGCGACAGGCCCGGCTGGTCGACACCGTCAGAAACGCCGGCGCGGGCATAGGGGCCGTTCTCCGCGGCGAAAGCATAGCTGAGACCGGAAGTATGTGTCAGCAGATGCCGGACCAGGATCGCCGGCTCGCTTCCGTCCGCAAGGCGCGGCCTGAAATCCGGCAGCCATTTCGTGACGGGAACGTCCAGCCCGATCCGCCCCTGCTCGACGAGCCGCATCGCGGCAATCGTCACGATCGGCTTGGTGACGGAGGCAAGACGGAAGATCGTATCCTCTTTCATGGCGAGGTTGGCCTCGCGGTCCGCAAGGCCGGCGGCGCGGCGATAGACGGTCTCGCCGTCCCTGGCGATCAGCACCACCGTGCCGACCAGCCGTTGCGATGCAAGGGCGGTGTCGATCGCGTTATCGACGGCGAGGTAGGTCTTCTGCTTGCTTTCATCGAAGGGAGTCATAAGCCAAATCTCCTGTCTTGACCGGCCCCGATATGCATTCAGAGCGGCACGATCCGGTTGTCGAGGAAGAACCATTGGCCCGGATGGGCGGCGATGATCGGCTCGACCACGGAATTGAGCAATACTACATCTTCGATCAGCCGGCTTCCCGGCGAGTCCTCCGGCGGCAAATCGACCGGCGGCAAAGCATGGAAGGTGAAGCGCGTCCCGCCGTCGCGGGTCAGATAGACGGGCTGGATGAGTGCGCCGGTCTTTCGCGCCATCCGCGAGACCAGTGCGTAATTGCCTTGCAGATGCGGCCTTCGTCCGAAGAAGGGGGCGCGCATGATCCCGCCGAATCCCTCGTCGCAATAGATGAGTAGGTTGCCGCCGGACTGGAGAATTCTCAAGGCAGGCCGGACATAGCTCCTGCCGGGCGGCAAGAGGCCAAGCCCGCCGCGCCGCCGGATGCGGTCGGTGATCCACTGGTGCGAGCGGCGCTTCGGCGGATCGTAATTGGTGGTGACGGTAAGCCCCATGTTGATCAGGCATTGCCAGAGAATTTCGAGGTTCCCGGTATGGAAGCCGATGAAGATCACCGGGCGGCCGGAGCACTGGGCAACGAGGTCTTTCGTGCCGACGAAGCGGATGTTGCGGCCGGCAGCCAGCCTTTGCAGGACGGAATATTCCGCCCGCTGCCGCCCCTGCGAATCGGCAAACTCTTCCGCCCATCGGTCGATCTCCGCCTCCGATGCATTCGGCCGGATGACCCTGAGATTGTTCCTCACACGGGAGAGAGCCTTTTTATGCCAGCGCGGCACGGCAAAGCGGCCAAGCGCGCCGCCGATTTCGGAAACCGCCTTTGCCGGCAATAGCTTGAAGGCAAAGAACATCAGGATTTCGCCGGCGTTGCTCAGGGCGTCGGGGCGCCAGAAATCGAGGAAGCGCTGCCGGGGCTCGCCGCCGGCGAAGAAATCGCCAAGCGTCGGCGCATCGGTTTCCCTGTAGAGCCAGGCCTTGCGCTTGGTCGGGCTTGCGGTGGGCGGCATATCTCCAGTCTCGGTCATCGACCCTCACCGCCGATGGAGGGTGACGGGCAGGCCGCCGCGGGGCCTCAGCGTCAGCCGGCTGACGGGCTCGACCCTGTGGTCCTCCGGCACGCGCAGGCGAAACCTTTGGGCGAGCACGGCAAGGCAGAGGATCGCTTCCGTGAGACCGAATTGCAGGCCCGGGCATATGCGCGGGCCGCTTGCGAAGGGAATATAGCTGTAGGGCGTCGGCCGCTTTTCCAGGAAGCGCTCCGGCTTGAAGAGATGCGGATCGGCGAAAAGCGAAGGTGTCCGGTGCAGGACCCACGGCACGATCAGGATGAGGGAAGCAGGCCTGACGTCGAGGTCGCCGATCAGGTCGGCCTGCTTCGCCTGTCGGGCGAGGATCGGGACGGGCGGATAGAGCCGAAGCGTTTCCTCGATCACCGCCGTGCACCATTTCAGGTTGGGTACATCCGCGACGGTCGGCACGTTGCTGCCGCAGATCTCTTCGATCTCCGCATGCACCGCCTCCTCGACCCACGGCGCCCTGGAGAGCAGATACCAGGCCCAGGTGAGCGTCGCGGCGGTGGTCTCGTGGCCTGCCATGAAGATGGTCGCCGCCTCGTTGCGGAGCGCGACCACGTCGAGATTGAGTTCCGGATTGCGCTTCTGCCTGCGGATCAAGAGCTCCACCATCGAATTGTCGTCGCCCTTGCCGGCCAGGTGATCCTCGATCACCCGGTCGATAATGCCATGGATGCGCTTGACGGAACGGCGGAGCGAAGGGGTTCGAAGGAGCGGCAGGCCTTCGTCGAAGCCGAGGAAATAGCCGATATTGATGGAGTCGATCAGCGCCTGATAGCTGGTGAATCCGTCGGTGACCATGCCGGCGCGTTCCTCGCCGAGATCATTGCCGAAGACGCTGCGGGAGATGATTTCCGCCGTCAATCCCGCCATCTCGTAGAGCGCATTGACGGACGCGCCGTCCCCGAGTCCCGTCCAGCGTTCGGCCAGTTCGAGCGACGTGTTCTTCATGATATCGCCGAAGGCGGGCACGCGGTGCTTGTGGACGATGTCCGCGACAAGCGGGCGCCTCTGTTTCCAGGTTTCGCCGTCCGAAATGAACAACCCGTCGCCGAGCAGATATTCCAGCGCCCGGCGCATCTGTGGCGTCTTGCGTTCGAAATTCTCGTGCCGGGTCGCGACCACGTATTTGATCGCCTCGGGGGAGTTCACGGCAACGATCTGCCGCCCGAAGAGCTTGATGTCCCGGACCGTTTCCCGGTGGTCGCTCTGTCGCCAGATCGACAGGAAATCCTGGCGTGCAGTCATCAGCCGCTGCAACTGGTTGCCGGGCCGGCCGCTGTAATAGGAGGGGTGGGCCGGCTCGAAACGCTTGCGGGCGGTCTCCAGCTTCTCGATCGTCTGCGTTTCCGCGGCAAGCCATGCCAGCATGGGAATAGAAACCTTTCATAGATAGCGGCGCTCCCCGAACATCGAGCCTGCCCATTGCGCCGCACCGCGGTTTTCACCTGCGCCTGCCTACGGCGTCAAGGTGTCGTTTGCCGCATTCAGCGCAAGCGGGGAGCGCGGGAACGATCGCTCGTTTGCATTGTTAGGTCGGCTCAAGCACAGGGAGAGAAGAACATGCACAAGACTCTCGCGGCTGTTTCCGCAGCGTTGATCGCTCTTTCGGGCGCAGCCTATGCACAAACGACAATCATCACGAAGGATCCGGCGGTTACCGGCTCGACGACGATGGAACTGCCCGGCGAGGTCCGGACCTATGTGATGGAACAGACCGTTCCGTCGGTCACCTATGACGGCACGCTCGCGGTTGGCACTGCGCTGCCGGACACCGTGGAAATCCATACCATCCAGGATCATCCGGACTACGCCTACACGGTCGTCAACGAACAGCGCGTCGTCGTCAATCCGCAAACGCGTACGGTAATCCAGGTTCTGGAATAACGCACCAGGAGAACCAGGAAGCCCGGCAAGGACAGCCGGGTTTTCGCTGTTGGTGTTGCGGCGCAGCATTTCGCAGGCTATTGTGTCGCATCACAAGGACTCGGGTGAAACTCCCGGGTGGCTCTTCCGGCCGCCGATCCGCCGGACAACGCAAAGCATCAGCCGTTCCGACACCCGGATATCTCTTTCCTGGCGGATGCAGTTCTTTTTGCGAAGTTTCCTGATGAACAAACTTTCTGCGTACCGCCGTGAATGGTTTTCCAACATTCGTGGCGATATTCTTTCGGGCATCGTGGTGGCGCTTGCCCTGATTCCGGAGGCAATCGGATTTTCGGTCATAGCAGGGGTCGATCCCAAGGTCGGTCTCTTCGCCTCTTTCGCCATTGCCTGTGTCTCGGCGTTTACGGGAGGGCGACCGGGGATGATTTCGGCCGCGACGGCTGCGACTGCCGTGCTGATGGTGACGCTGGTCCGCGATCACGGCCTTCAATATCTTTTCGCCGCGACATTGCTGATGGGCGCGCTGCAGATTCTGGCGGGGCTTGCAAAGCTTGGCCGGGTCATGCGCTTTGTCTCGAAGTCGGTCATGACCGGTTTTGTCAATGCGCTCGCGATACTGATCTTTATGGCACAACTTCCCGAACTGATCGGCGTTCCGGTCGAGACCTATGTCATGATCGCGGCGGGGCTTGCCATCATTTATCTTTTCCCGAGGATCACGAAAGCCATCCCTTCGCCTCTGGTCGCGATTGCTGTCCTCACCGGAGCATCGGTCTTCCTCGGCATGGATATCCGCACAGTGGGCGACCTTGGAGAACTGCCATCCGCGCTGCCGGTCTTCGCCCTGCCGAGCGTGCCCCTGACGTGGGAGACGCTTCAGATCATCTTTCCCTATTCGCTTGCTCTTGCTGCGGTCGGTCTATTGGAATCCCTGCTGACGGCAAGGATTGTCGACGACATGACCGACACGACCAGCAACAAGAGCCAGGAATGTATCGGCCAGGGTGTCAGCAATATCGCCTCCGGTCTCATCGGCGGCATGGGCGGCTGCGCGATGATCGGTCAGTCGGTCATCAATGTTTCCTCGGGTGGACGCGGCAGGCTGTCGACCTTCGTGGCCGGGGCTTTCTTGCTCTTCCTCATCGTTGTGCTCGACGATCTCGTCCGCATCATCCCGATGGCCGCTCTGGTTGCCGTGATGATCATGGTTTCGATCGGCACGTTTTCCTGGCGCTCGATCGGTGACCTCAGGCACAATCCGCTGCCGTCGTCGGTCGTCATGCTGGCAACCGTGGTGACGGTTGTCGCGACCCACGATCTGGCCAAGGGGGTTCTGGTCGGCGTGTTGCTGTCCGGCATTTTCTTCGCCGGCAAGGTCGCCCGTCTTTTCCACGTCCGCTCGGAACTCAACGCCGATGGCACGAGCCGGACGTATAGAGTTGACGGTCAGGTATTTTTCGCCTCCACGGAAAGCCTGATCAAGGCTTTCGACTTTGACGAGCCAATAAAAAGAGTGCTGATCGACGTGAGCGAGGCCCATCTATGGGATATTTCCGCAGTCGGCGCGCTTGACGACGTCGTGCTGAAATTCCGCCGGCGTGGAATCGATGTGAGCGTTCACGGTGTGAATGAAGCAAGCGCCAGCATGATCGATCGCTTTGCGCTTCACGACAAGGAGCATGCCTCGTTTGCAACTCCGGCATCTCATTGATGGAGAAAGAGCCCCGGAAAGCTCTGCTCTCCGGGGCGCCAAAAATTGAAGCTTGCCGTTTCAGTCGTTCGCCGTGACCTCGATGCCGAGTACCTTCGGTAGCGTGTCGGGGGCGCCCATGGCAGCGCCCATGACCATCGGGAATGGAACGCCGTTTTCGGGCTCGGCGCTGATAGTGAAGCTGCCGGGATTGTCGAGATAGGTGTTGACCGCCGCGCTCACCATGTTCTGCAGTTCCGGCAGGTTGTACTGCGCGAGCATCATCGGCGCCATGCCCTTCAACATCTGGGCCATCTGCTCGCCGGTGGTGCCTTGGCTCTTGCCCGCATAGTCGAGTGCGCGCTTGGTGATGCCGGCATCCTCGAAGCGGATTTCCGCACTGTTGAAGGTGAGGCGTTGCATCAGGCCGAGCATGGCGAGGCTCGCGGCTTGCTGCGCCTCTTCCTTGTTGGGGTTCGCTTCCATCGCCTTGGCGGTCTCGTTTGCCGATTTGATGAAGTCCAGCGTGTAGCCGGAGATGCTGAACGTGAGATTGAGGCGGCCGATATCGGCGAAGTCGAGCGCATATTCGTCGACGTCCAGTGCACCGTCTTCCGGCGCCCAGCTTCCCTGCATCGTCACCTTGCCGTCGAGGGAGGCAATGCCGAGCTGCTGAAGGGCTTCCCTGGCCTTGGCGTCCTCGATGAGGCTCAGGTCGCTCTTGATGCCGTTGGCCTGGAGATCGAAGCCGATGGAGGAATTGTCGTCTGCCACTTCCGTCGTTAGGTTCGTTTCATCGACAGAGAAGGCAGGCTTGCCGTCGATCGTTGCAGCCATCTTGCCGATATGCGCCTCGTCATAGAGAAGGACCGCGTCCAGGCTGTTGGCGGTAGGATCGGATGGGACGACAAGGCCGCTCATCGAGATGTCCGAAGCGGTGAAAGTCGTCTTGTCCTGCGTGATGTCCACATTGTCGAAGGAAGCGGTTTCGATCGTGTAGCCGCCGTTGTTTTCCTCCACGCCTTCGAGGCGGATCGTGCCAAGCGGAAAGCTCGGCTGACCGGAGGTGGCGGTGAACCTGGCATTGGTAAGTGTCACATCCGAACCGTTGACCGCGACCGATTCTGCAGAGAGGCTGCCGCTGCTCTGGACCGAAATCGCATTGCTGATCTTGGCGACGAGGTCGTTGCCGTCCAGCGCGAAGGCCGGCCCGGCCAGTGTGGAAAGCACGACGCCGGCGAGAAGCAGCCGGGCCCTGGTGGAGTATTGCATCGATTTTTCCTCCTGGCGGGCAAAGGTTTGGCCCGCGATCATTTGAGTTGGTGCGGCAGTTATAGGCGAGGATGTTGAAACGTCCATCGGATTGTTCGGTATTTCTCGCGGCGAAATTGCGGCTTTGCCCTGGGAACGAAAGGATGGCGAAATTCATCGCTGTGGCCCGTTCTCCACAGACGCTTCGTACATGATTCTTGCCGGGAATCAGGCTTTCCGGTAGTCAAGGCCCATGGGACAAAATCTGACACCTCCTTCCGGCGGCGACGGCGGAGACAATATTCTTCCGGTGGACCTGAAGGCTGCGCTCGAGGAGCGTTATCTCGCCTATGCGTTGTCGACCATCATGCATCGTGCTCTGCCGGATGTGCGTGACGGGCTGAAGCCGGTCCATCGCCGCATCATCCACGCTATGAGCGAGATGGGCATCCGCCCGAATTCGGCCTTCAAGAAATGCGCCCGCATCGTCGGCGATGTCATTGGTAAGTTCCATCCGCATGGTGATCAATCCGTCTACGACGCGCTTGTTCGCCTTGCCCAGGATTTCTCGCAGCGTTATCCGGTCGTCGACGGGCAGGGGAATTTCGGCAATATCGACGGAGACGGCGCCGCCGCCTACCGTTATACCGAAGCCCGTATGACCGAGGTCGCCGGTCTCCTGCTGGAGGGGATCGAGCAGGATGCGGTCGATTTCCGTCCGACCTACAACGAAGAGGACAGCGAGCCGGTCGTCCTTCCGGGCAGCTTTCCCAATCTTCTTGCCAACGGCACCTCGGGTATCGCCGTCGGCATGGCGACCTCGATCCCGCCGCATAACGTGCATGAGCTGTGCGATGCGGCTCTGCATCTGATCAAGCATCCGGACGCGACCGTCGAGGACCTGATGGCCGACCCGGCCGATCCCGCCAGGGGCGGCATCGAGGGGCCCGACCTGCCGACCGGCGGCATCATCATCGATAGCCGGGCCTCTATGATCGAGGCCTACAAGACCGGCCGCGGCGGCTTTCGCGTGCGCGCCCGCTGGCAGATCGAGGATCTCGGCCGTGGCGGCTATCAGATCGTCGTCACCGAAATCCCCTTTCAGGTGCAGAAATCGCGGTTGATCGAGAAGATCGCCGAGCTGCTGCTCGCCCGCAAGCTGCCGCTGCTGGAGGATGTGCGCGACGAATCGGCGGAAGACGTTCGCATCGTTTTGGTGCCGAAGAGCCGAACGGTGGACGCCACGCTGCTGATGGAATCGATGTTCAAGCTGACGGAGCTGGAAAACCGCTTCCCGCTCAACATGAATGTCCTCTCCATGGGCCGCGTGCCGAAGGTGATGGCGCTCAACGAGATTCTGAGCGAGTGGCTGGGACACCGCAAGGAAGTGCTCATCCGCCGCTCGCGTTTCCGGCTGGCGGCGATCGACCGGCGGCTCGACATTCTCGGCGGCCTTCTCATAGCCTATCTCAATCTCGATGAGGTGATCCGCATCATCCGCGAGGAGGACGAGCCGAAGCCGGTGATGATTGCGCGCTGGTCGCTCACGGATACGCAGGCGGAAGCCATCCTCAACATGCGGCTGCGCAACCTGCGCAAGCTCGAAGAGTTCGAGATCCGCACCGAGTTCGACGAGCTCACCAAGGAAAAGGCGGATATCGAGGCGCTGCTGGCGTCCGACGACAAGCAGTGGCGGGTCGTCGAGCACCAGATCCAGGAGGTCCGCAAGAGTTTCGCCAAGGGCCGCGGCAAGCCCTATGCGCGCCTGACGAGTTTTGCCGACGCGCCGGAGGCGGATATCGAAGCGATCAACCAGGCGATGATCGAGAAGGAACCGATCACCGTCGTCGTCTCGCAGAAGGGCTGGATCCGCGCGCTCAAGGGGCACATGTCCGATACGTCGAACCTCACCTTCAAGGAAGGCGACGGGCCGAAGCTCGCCTTCCCGGCGCAGACGACCGACAAGCTGCTGCTGGTGACGACGGGAGGCAAGGCCTACACACTCGGCGCCGACAGGCTGCCGGGCGGCCGCGGCCACGGCGAACCGGTCCGCATCATGGTCGACATGGAGAACGATCAGGACATCCTGACCGCTTTCGTGCATGACCCGTCGCGCAAGTTGATCCTCGCCTCGACTGCGGGCAACGGCTTCGTGGTGGCGGAAAGCGAAATGATCGCCAACACCCGCAAGGGCAAGCAGATCATGAACGTCGGCATGCCGGACGAGGCGAAGCTCGTCGTGCCGGTTTCGGGCGATCACGTCGCTGTGGTCGGCGAGAACCGCAAGATGCTCGTCTTCCCGCTCGTCCAGCTTCCCGAGATGAGTCGCGGCAAGGGCGTGCGCCTGCAGCGCTACAAGGACGGCGGCATTTCCGACGTCAAGTGTTTCGCGATGGCCGACGGGCTTTCCTGGGAAGACAGCGCCGGCCGTGTCTTCACGCGCAACAAGGACGAGCTTCTGGAATGGATAGGCGACCGCGCCTCCGCCGGACGCGTCGTGCCGAAGGGCTTTCCGAGAAGCGGGAAATTTGCGGGGTGATCAGGTCTTCGCCAAGTGGCTGAGGGCGACGTGATATTTCCTCATCGCCATCTTGGCGGCGAGGAGTTGACGCTGGAAGTCTTCATCCGACACGTTTTTGGGATCGAACAGCTCCATGCCTGTATCGTCCGCATGGATTTCGAGTACATGGCCTTCTTTCCAGCCGAGACGATCGAGGACGTCCTGCGGCAGGACGATGCCATAGTCTTCGCCGATTTTCTGGATGGTGGCCTTCGTGCTCATTGCTGCTCCTCACGGTTGAGCTGTGATGCTGCCATAGATAGATTGAAATGCGAGCGCTATATCAGGCGGAGGTTGCCATCTGCGCCTTCACCCTCTCCACTCTCCGCATCTGCCAGAGCGAATAGCCGATCAGCGCCAGGATGAGGATCGCGCCGCCGAGAAGCGTGCGGGAAGAGGGGATTTCCGAAAAGATCAGCCAGACCCAGATCGGCGCAAGGATCGTTTCGAGCAGGTAGAACATGCCGACTTCCGGGCCGGAGAGATATTTCGGGCCGGTTGCCAGGCACCAGAAGGCGAGCGGCATCATGACCGCTCCGTCGAATATCACCCAGAAGGGATCGGGGACCGAAAAGCCGCCCGTGCCGGCAAGGGAAGATATGCCCACGAAGGCAAGTCCGATCAGCCCCGGCATGACAGCCGCGACGAGCGGCACGAAGCCCATGTCGATGCGCGTCGCCCGGCCGATGGTGATCGCCAGCGCCAGCACCAAGGAGACCAGAATTGCCAGCGCATCGCCGAAGAGATGCCCCCCGGAAAGGCCGCCCGAAACGATCAGTCCGACACCCAGGAGCATTATCAGCATGGTGAGAAGCGTCGCAGGCGAGGGGCGTTCCTTCAGCACCAGCCATCCAAGGAGCGCGGCGAACATCGGCGTGAAGGCGACGATGAAGACGACATTGGCGGTCGCCGTGTTGAAGATGGCGCCGAGGAACGCGATCGTCGAAATGCCGTAGCAGAAGCCGGCGGCGAGGCCCGCCTTGCCGGGGATCAGGATCGGGCGGCTGGAACCGAAGCGGCGGACGAGGAGCCAGAGGAGGATTGCCGCCAAGAAGGTGGTGACGCTGCGCAATAGGATCGTCGACCACAGTTCGCCATGGCCGAGCCTGACGAGCGGCACGTCGAAGGAGAGCGCGAGCCCGCCGATGGTGGTGAGCACGAGGCCCTTCTTGTGACTGTTCATGGAGAGGGTCGGGTATCAGGCGTCGGTTGAGGGATCGTAGAGCTCCCAGCCGCGCGGGGTGAGATGCTCCTGCGGCAGGAAGCGGGTCTTGTAGCCCATCTTTGAAGAACCCTTGACCCAATAGCCGAGATAGACATGCGGCAGGCCGAGCGCCTTCGTGCGGTTGATGTGGTCGAGGATCATGAAGGTGCCGAGCGACCGCTTTTCGAGTTCGGGGTTGAAGAAGGAATAGACCATGGAAACCCCGTCGCTCATCATGTCGGTGAGTGCCACGGCCAGCAATTCCCCCTTCGGCTCATTGCTGATGCCCGAACCCGGCTCGCGACGGCGGTATTCGATGATGCGGGTGTTGACATGCGTATCCTCCACCATGATGGCGTAGTCGAGTGCCGACATGTCGGACATGCCCCCGCGCTGGTGCCGGTCATCGAGGTAACGGCGGAAAAGCGAGAATTGCTCGGTGGAGGGTTGCGCTGGATAGACGGTCGAGACCAGGTCGCTGTTGGTCGCGAGCACGCGCCGCATTGAACGGTTATGCTCGAAATCATTGGCGAGGATGCGGACCGAAACGCAGGCGCGACAGGATTCGCAAGCCGGGCGATAGGCGATGTTTTGCGATCGTCGGAAACCGCCTTGGGTGAGGAGATCATTCATTTCGGCGGCGCGCGGACCGACCAGGTGAGTGAAGACCTTGCGCTCCATCTCGCCCGGAAGGTAGGGACAAACTGCCGGGGCCGTCAGATAAAACTGCGGTGAGGGCGTTGCCTGGGTATTCATTGCGTCGCGGTGGTCCCGTCTTGTCATCGTAATCCATACCATGGCGCATAAAAGTAAAACGTCAACCATGTGCAGCGTGGCACAGCACCGCTTGCACGACAAACGTTCTGTCGGTGACGGTTACGCGGTCCGGATGATGACGGTGCCGAGCAGCATGTCGTGCACGAGACGCGAGCGTTCGGTGAAGAGGCCGACGAGCAGGATGAGCGGCGTCAGCACCGAATTGATGATCCAGAAGATCACCGTGTGGGCGACCGCCGTCAGGAAATCCATCCGCCGGCCGTCGAGACGGGCCATGGCAACCCCCATGGCGCGCATGCCGGGCGAGGCCTGGTTCGGGCCGCCGAGCGTCAGGCCGAAATAGAGAAGCGCGACGATCACGAAGAGCGCGGGATAGAGCATGAAGCCGAGCCCGAGCGTGATGATGCCGAGGAAGAAGACGACGACCGCTGCCGGAATGCAGAGCAGCAGGATGATCAGGTAATCGATGACGAAGGCAAAGACCCGCCGCGAAAGGACGCCGCTATAGGCGCGCCAATCGTCGGGGGCGGCATAGGCGGGGTTCGGGTCGAGCGTCATCGGGTTCGTGTCTCCTGTTTCTACCCCAAGGATATGGGTAGAAACCATTTATACAACAAGTCTCAGCGGCTTTTTGCCAGTTTCTTCGCCGCATCCACCGCGAAATAGGTGAGGATGCCGTCGCAGCCGGCGCGCTTGAAACAGAGCAGCGTCTCCATCATGATCCGCTCGCCGTCGATCCAGCCGTTCATCGCGGCCGCCTTGATCTGCGTATATTCTCCCGAGACCTGATAGGCGAAGGTTGGCAGCCCGAAGGCTTCCTTGATGCGCCAGCAGATATCGAGATAGGCAAGACCCGGCTTCACCATCAGCATGTCGGCGCCTTCCTCGACGTCGAGTGCTGCGTCGCGCAGGGCCTCGGTGCCGTTCGCCGGCGAGATATAGTAGCTGTTCTTGTCACCCTTCAGGAGGCCGCTCGTGTTGATCGCCTCGCGATAGGGTCCGTAGAAGCCGGACGAGAATTTCGTCGCATAGGACATGATGCCGACATCCTGGTGGCCTGCGGCATCGAGCGCGTGGCGGATCGCGCCGATGCGGCCGTCCATCATCTCCGACGGCGCGATGATGTCGGCACCGGCGTCCGCCTGCATCACGGCCGCCCTGACGATCTGATCCACCGTCTCGTCGTTGACGATCACGCCATCGCGCAGGATTCCGTCATGGCCGTGGCTGGTGAAGGGGTCGAGCGCCACGTCGGTGATGATGCCGATATTCGGTACCGCCTTTTTGATCGCCGCCGTTGCATGATTGATCAGATTGTCTGGAACAAGGCTGTTGGAGCCGGTCTCGTCGCGCAGTTCCATTTCGATGTCGGGAAATGTGGCGATCGCCGGAATGCCGAGATCGGCGGCCTCTTTTACCGCTTCCACTGCCTTGTCGACGCTCATGCGGCTGACGCCGGGCATGGCCGCGATCGGATCGACGATGCCGGTGCCGGGCACGATGAAGATCGGCCAGATCAAATCATCGACCGTCAGCCGGCTTTCCTGGACGAGGCGGCGCGTCCAGTCGGCCTTGCGGTTGCGCCGCATGCGGCGATGGCCGGTGATCTCGTCGACCAGATGCGTCTTGTCCATGATAGAGCTCCATTCTTCTGCAATTGCGCCGCTATTATCATGGAGCAGGATCTTTATGAATGGGCGGGATCGCCGCAGCGCTAAATCCAGAGATCGTTTTGGGCGGTGCGTTCGCCGCCTTCGTGACCGGTGTTTAAAACGCCGCGCGGCTCCACCAGCATCATCTTTACTTCCTTTTCGGCAAACGGCTTGTGTTCGACACCCTTCGGCACGACGAACATTTCGCCGGGACCGATATGGACGGAGCCGTCGCGGAAATCGATCCGCAAATCTCCTTCGAGAACGATGAAGGTTTCATCAGTCTCGGGATGATCATGCCAGATGAAGTCACCCTGGATGCGGACGAGCTTGAACTGGTAGTCGTTCATTTCTGCTACGACGCGCGGCTGCCAGAGGTCGGGAATCCGCTGCAGTTTTTCGGCAAGATTGATTGATGCGCGGGAAAAGTCGCTGCTCATGTCTGCTCCTTCGGTTGGCGGCAGATTTAGCCGGGCCGAATTCAAAGCTCTTGAACGATTGTGCAGGCGCTGGTCCGGCACTGGCGGTTGGCGGCCGGGGCGGCTAGTGTAGATCCTATGGAGCCTGATTCACTGAACGTACCGAGGCGCACGCTGACGGAAATCCTTTACGTGATCTTCCTGCGGATGATCGCGCTCATCTGCTTCTGGTTCGGCCTGCAATATTGGGCGATGCTGGTCGGCTATTCGCTGCATGGCATGGCGCGCTTCGATCTCCTGAGCCTTCCCTGGAAGGTGGCGGCGTCTTCTCTCGCGGTTCTTTTCCCGGTCGCCTCGCTCGGTCTCTGGCTTGCGGTTTCCTGGGGACCGGTGCTTTGGGCGATCGCTGCCGTGACGCAGGTTCTGATGTATATGGTCTGGCCCGAAATCTTTGGCTACAACCGACTCGTGCCCCTCATGCACGGTCTCGTGGCGGCGCTTTATATCGTTTTCCGCCTCTCCTTATGGATCGAAGCCCGCCGCAAAGCCGAGCGGGTAAGGATTGATTTACCCTGAAATTAAAGCTTTTGGGGCTGCATTTGACGAAAAATATCCGGCTAAGTTGTTGATTTGTAATAGCCTGAAGTGTCGGCTCTCATAGCCGGCAATCGGCCGCCGGAATTCGACGCGCCGCGTTAAGCCTTTGTTAAGCCTATGTTTTAAGTCGAATTTTATGCGTATTGGATAGTGTCTGTCTCAAGGCGGGAAGAAACAAACACCGCCAAACAAAACAGAGTGAGGCAGTCATGATGAACACGAAACTGAAGCCGCAGGCGGCACCGGCAGTAGCAGAACCGCATGAAGAAACCATTCGCTCCCTTTACATGGAATCGCTGCATCTGGTCGAACGCCTGCACCGCCGTCTTCTCGATGTGATCAAGGATGAATTCGACCGCCAGGGCCGCGACGATGTCAACGCCGTTCAGGCACTCCTGCTGTTCAACATCGGCAATTCGGAACTGACGGCCGGCGAACTGCGCTCCCGCGGTTACTATCTCGGCTCCAACGTGTCCTACAACGTCAAGAAGCTGGTCGACCTCGGTTTCATCAACCATCAGCGTTCACGCATCGACCGCCGCTCGGTCCGCATCAGCCTGACGCCGGAAGGCCAGGCGATCGCCGAAACCGTCGCCAGGCTCTACGAGCGTCACATCGGCTCGATCGAAAAGGTCGGCGGCATCGGCGAAGGCGAGTTCAGCCAGATGAACAAGCTGCTGCAACGCCTCGACCGTTTCTGGAACGACCAGATCCTCTATCGTCTGTAATCGAAAGCTCCAGCAGCCGTCTCATCCACAGGGGCGGCCGCCGGCAAAAGACCTCCTCAGCGATCGGAACCGGATGCGTCCCCTGCGCCTCCGGTTTTCGCGGTTGACGGGCAAAGGGCATGCAAAAAGATCACATGCCCCGCACGGCATTGTGACACGCCGGCACCTGACACCAATTCGCCATATTGCTATGGGACCCGCTGAACCAAAGGGCCGGTGGGGTTTCGTGCGGGACTTCGTGCTTCACGATATCGCGATGACGACGAGGCCGTGGCCGGCGGCGCATTCTTTTGCGCATTTGTTAACCATATCCCGGTAGGCGTTTAAGACGATACTCGGGACCAGATGGGTAGTATGATGTCGAAAAAGACCGGATCCGAAGTTCTGTCCCGCCGCGCGTTGCTCCGCTCGGCCGTTTCCGCCGGAGCTGCGGCGCTTGCCGCACCTGCTCTTGCGCAGTCGGCCGTCGACGACCTCATCAATGCGCCGCGCCGCGGCACCTGGGACGATCAGTTCGACGCCAAGGCGGCGTCGCGCACGGCCGTCGGCGTCGTCTCCAACAATCCGGTTCTCGGCCCCGGCGGTCCGGCGAACATCCAGCAGGCGATTTTCGATTATCAGCAGATCGTTTCGAACGGCGGCTGGCCTGAAATCAATCCCGGCCAGCAGCGTCTCAAGATCGGCGTCGTCGATCCGTCCGTTCAGGTTCTGCGCCAGCGCCTGATGATTTCCGGCGACCTGCCGCGGGAAGCCGGCATCTCGTCCGCTTTCGATTCCTATGTCGACGGCGCGGTGAAGCGCTTCCAGGCCCGTCACGGCCTGCCGGCCGACGGCGTTCTCGGCGAATTCACCGTCAAGGCGCTCAACGTATCGGCCGACGTCCGCCTGCAGCAGTTGAACACGAATCTCGTCCGTCTCCAGACGTTCTCGGGCGATCTCGGCCCCCGCTACGTGATGGTCAACATTCCGGCCGCCTATATCGAGGCGGTGGAGAACGACCGCGTGGCGCTGCGCACCAATGCCGTCGTCGGCCGCATCGACCGGCCGACGCACGCCATCAACTCGAAGATCTACGAAGTCATCCTCAACCCCTATTGGACGGCTCCGCGCTCGATCGTCGAGAAGGACATCGTGCCGCTGATGCGCAAGGATCCGACCTATCTCACCCGCAACAACATCCGCCTGATCGACGGCAAGGGCAACGAAGTCGCGCCGGAAACGGTCGACTGGTTCGCTCCGAAGGCGCCGAACTTCATGTTCCGTCAGGACCCCGGCAAGATCAACGCCATGGCCTCGACGAAGATCAATTTCCACAACCCGAACAACGAATACATGCACGACACGCCCCAGCAGGGCCTGTTCAACAAGCTGATGCGCTTCGAATCCTCGGGCTGCATGCGCGTGCAGAACGTTCGCGACCTCATCACCTGGCTGCTGCGGGACACGCCCGGCTGGTCGCGCCAGGAGATCGAGCGCGTCATCGCCGGCCGCGTCAACACGCCCATCAAGCTGGCGGAGGAAGTGCCGGTCTATATCGTCTACGTCACGGCCTGGTCGGCGAAGGACCGCGTCGTGCAGTTCCGCGACGACATCTACGAACTCGACGGCAATCAGGAACTGGCGCTGCAGACCACGACCGGTGTCGAGAAGCCGGCCGGTTCCATCGAGGACGACATGCTGCCGCAGTAAGCCGGCGCAGTCGTCAGACCATCGAAGGCCGCATCCGCAAAGGGTGCGGCTTTTTCGTTCAAAGGCTTTTCGCCGCGTCTTCAGGCCCGCAAATGTCGTTCTCCATATTGCCCTGTACCCGGCAGGGCGCTAAGACGCGACATCGCATGCCCCACCCCTTCGAGGAGCCTCGCACATGTCGAACACCAATGCCTTCTTCTCCCGTCCTCTCGCCGAATCCGATCCGGAAATCTTTGGTGCGATCGAGAAGGAACTGGGTCGCCAGCGCCATGAGATCGAGCTGATCGCTTCGGAAAACATCGTTTCCCGCGCCGTGCTCGAAGCGCAGGGTTCGATCATGACCAACAAGTATGCGGAGGGTTATCCGGGCAAGCGCTATTACGGCGGCTGCCAGTTCGTCGACATCGCCGAGGAACTGGCGATCGAGCGCGCCAAGAAGCTTTTCGGCGTCAACTTCGTCAACGTCCAGCCGAATTCCGGCTCGCAGATGAACCAGGCGGTTTTCCTGGCGCTGCTGCAGCCCGGCGACACGTTCATGGGCCTGGACCTCAATTCGGGCGGACACCTGACCCACGGCTCGCCGGTCAATATGTCCGGCAAGTGGTTCAACGTCGTTTCCTACGGTGTGCGCGAAGGCGACAATCTCCTCGACATGGACGACGTGCAGAAGAAGGCCGAGGAGCACAAGCCGAAGCTGATCATCGCCGGCGGCACGGCCTATTCCCGCATATGGGACTGGAAGCGTTTTCGCGAGATCGCCGATTCGGTCGGCGCCTACCTGATGGTGGATATGGCCCATATCGCCGGCCTCGTTGCAGGCGGCCAGCATCCGTCGCCGTTCCCGCACTGCCATGTGGCAACGACGACGACGCACAAATCGCTGCGCGGCCCGCGCGGCGGCGTCGTCATGACGAATGACGAGGAACTGGCGAAGAAGATCAATTCGGCCGTCTTCCCGGGCCTGCAGGGCGGTCCGCTGATGCACATCATCGCCGCCAAGGCGGTCGCTTTCGGCGAGGCGCTGCAGCCGGAATTCAAGGAATATGCCGCGCAGATCGTCAAGAACGCCAAGGCGCTTGCCGAGACGCTGAAGGCCGGCGGCCTCGACATCGTTTCCGGCGGCACCGACAACCACCTGATGCTGGTCGATCTCCGCAAGAAGAACGCCACCGGCAAGCGCGCCGAAGCAGCCCTCGGCCGCGGCTACATCACCACCAACAAGAACGGCATTCCATTCGACCCGGAAAAGCCTTTCGTAACCTCCGGCATCCGCCTCGGCACGCCGGCCGGCACGACGCGGGGCTTCAAGGAAGCGGAGTTCAAGGCGATCGGCAACCTGATCGTCGAGGTTCTCGACGGCCTGAAGGTCGCCAATTCCGACGAGGGCAATGCCACCGTGGAAGCCGGCGTTCGGGAAAAGGTCGTGGCGCTCACCGGCCGTTTCCCCATGTACCCTTATATGTAAGCCGAAAACCTAAGACCTAAGGAGAAGCGATGCGCTGCCCCTATTGCGGCTCGGAAGACACGCAGGTCAAGGACTCGCGCCCGGCGGAGGACAATACCTCCATCCGCCGGCGGCGCATCTGCCCGGATTGCGGCGGCCGCTTCACCACGTTCGAGCGGGTGCAACTGCGCGAACTGATGGTCACCAAGAAGACCGGCCGCAAGGTGCCGTTCGACCGCAACAAGCTGGTGCGCTCCTTCCAGATCGCGCTGCGCAAGCGGCCGGTCGACAACGACCGCATCGAGCGGGCGGTCTCCGGCATCGTCCGGCGACTGGAAAGCTCGGGCGAAAGCGAGATTTCGTCGGAGGAAATCGGCCTGCAGGTGCTGGAAGCCTTGAAGAGCCTCGATGACGTGGCCTTCGTGCGCTACGCGTCGGTCTATCGCGATTTCTCCCATGCGGAGGATTTCGAAAAGGTGATCGCCGAGATCAATGCCAAGATCGCTCGCGATCCCGGCGTGGAGCCATAGGAAAGCGTGACGGATGACCGCGGCTGATGACGAAAAGTTCATGACGCGGGCGCTCGAACTGTCGCGTCGGCATACCGGCCTGACCGGCACCAACCCATCGGTCGGCTGCGTCATTGTCAAGGACGGCGAGATCGTCGGCGAGGCGGTAACGGCGCCGGGCGGCAGGCCGCATGCGGAAGCCCAGGCGCTCGCGATCGCCGGCGACAAGGCGAGGGGGGCGACCGTCTATGTCACGCTCGAACCCTGCTCGCACTACGGCAAGACGCCGCCCTGTGCCAATGCGCTGGTGGAAGCCGGCGTCGCCCGCGTCGTCACCTGCCTGACCGACCCGGACCCACGTGTCTCCGGCCGAGGATTGGCGATCCTCGAGGAGGCGGGCATCATCGTGGAAAACGGCTTGATGGAGAAGGAGGGACGGCGGGCGCTCGCCAGCTACCTCATGCGTCAGACGAAGGGCCGCCCCTATGTGACGCTGAAGCTTGCGGTTTCCGCCGATGGCATGCTTGGCCGTCCGGGTGAAGAGGTGGCGATCACAGGGCTGCTCGCCAAGGACGAGGTGCATCGGCTGAGGGCTCAGGCCGATGCCATCCTCGTCGGCATCGGTACGGTGCTTGCGGACGACCCGGAACTCACGGTCCGAATTCCCGGTATGGAGGACAGGTCGCCCACCCGCATCGTTCTCGACAGGCGGCTCGTCCTGCCGCTGACCTCCAATCTTGTGCGGACGGCGAAGGACGTGCCGGTGATTGCGGTTGCCGGCGAACCGCCGTTGTTCAGCGACGATCCGGATCAGGCCGTCATCGAGCGCCGGGAGGCCCTCAGGGCGGCCGGTGTCGAAACGCTCCAATGCGACCCGCACGATCTGGAACTGCTGTTGGGAGCGCTGTCGACCCGGGGGATCTCCTCCATCCTGGTCGAGGGCGGGGCTGCGGTCGCGAAATCCTTCCTGAATGCTGGCCTCGTGGATCGCATCCTGCTGTTCCAGGGCATCGGCACGATTGACGGCAACGGCCTTGAATCGCCCGTCGTGCCATCCGATATCCCGGACGGCTTCGAGCTGGTCGGCGAAGCCGCATACGGTCCTGACCGCGCGTTCGAATACGAAAGGGTCTCCTGATGTTCACCGGAATTGTCACCGATGTCGGCACGGTCTCCGAACTGACGCCGATGGACGAGGGGCTGAAGCTCAGGATCGCCACCAATTACGATCCGAAGACGATCGATATGGGCGCCTCGATCGCCCATGCCGGCGTCTGCCTCACGGTGACCGCTCTTCCGGACGGAGGCAGCAACGAGCGCTGGTTCGAGGTGGAAGCCTGGGAGGAGGCGCTCAGGCTGACGACGGTCTCCGCATGGACCGAGGGTACACGGATCAATCTTGAAAGGCCGCTGAAGATCGGCGACGAGCTCGGCGGCCATATCGTTTCCGGCCATGTGGACGGCAAGGCGGAAATCCTTGCGATCGAGCCGGAAGGCGAGGCGGTGCGCATCCGTCTTCGCGCGCCGGAACATTTGGCTCGCTTCGTCGCGCCGAAGGGTTCGGTCGCGCTCGACGGCACGTCGCTGACGGTCAACGCGGTCGAGGGCACGGATTTCGACGTGCTCCTGATCCGCCATACACTGGCCGTCACCACCTGGGGCGACCGCAAGCCGGGCGACTTCGTCAATTTCGAGGTCGACACCATGGCCCGCTATGCCGCGCGCCTGGCGGAGTTTCCGGCAAAGGGCTGAGGTCTACGCCGCCCGTGCGCCTGCTTCACGGGCAAGCACGACGATCGGGCCGTGGTAGTTGCTGCGGGCGAATTCGTGGAAACCGAACTTGGCGGCAAGCCGCAGAGAGGCCTGGTTTTCCGGGCTGATGATGCAGGTCATTCGCTGGCCTGGAAAATGCGCATCGGCCCAGGCAAGGAGCGCGCCGACCGCCTCCGTCGCATATCCCTTGCCGTGGGCGGAGGGGATGAGCGCCCATCCGGTTTCAAGCGTACCTTCGATAGAAGGCTCGAAATCGCGGCGCATGTCCTGGAAGCCTGCCTCGCCGAGAAGCCGGCCCGTCGCCTTTTCCTCGATCGCCAGGAAACCGAAGCCCATCAGGTGCCACATGCCGTTGACCCGCAGCATCCGCCCCCAGCTGTTTTCCCGCGTAGAGGGAACCCCCGTGATGAAGCGAACAACCTCCGGATCGGCCCAGAATGCCGCATAGGCATCGAAATCCTCGATCCGGTGCGGTCTGAGGATGAGCCGCTCGGTCTCGATCGTTGGGATGCCGGCGCCCTTGCGGGACGTAGCCTGTTCGAACGGGTCGAACGTGAAATCGGCGGAATTGGCGACGGGCCCAGTCGGTTCGTTCATGGCGCGCTCCTCTTTTCTGCGAGGAAAAGACCACGCTTTGTGGCGCTCTGCCAGCCCGAACTTTCAATGTCTTCTTTGGCGCATCGTGGGCGCCGTCACCGGCTGATGCGGAACTCCGTCGGAAACTCTGCCAGTGTGGTCGCTTGTGTTTCCACACCGGAAACCGATGCGGCCGGAGGCCCGCGTCGAAAGCGCTCGATCATCATCGAGACCTCGGCATGAGGGCCTGCAATCAGGGCGACCACCGCCCCGTCCTCTTCGTTGCGGACCCAGCCCGTCAAACCGAGCCGGACCGCCTCGTCGCGTGTCCAGACGCGGAATCTGACGCCCTGGACCCTCCCGGTTATTCTGACAAGGACGGCATTATGATCATCGGACATGGTCGCCTCCTCTTGGCAACGCCATTGAAATGGAAACGAGGGAAGCGGGGTCAAGAGGCATCGGAGCGCGTTCGGCCGCCGGTTCCGCCAGCCGTTCATCCCCCGCGGCGAGGACGTTTCCCCTCTGCAGCTCAAATTCCTCAATCACTTGGCCCTTTTCTCATCCTCGCTCTTCCAACCCATGCCTACAATCTCTCCGCTTCCGTCGCCGGAGTGTTTCGCGAGACGTTCGCGGGCAGGCGGGGGCCGGCGCTTCCATCCGAACCGTAACGTGCGGGGACGGTGGAAGAGGTGAAAGCCATGGAGGAGAGCGGGCGACAAACCCGATCGCCTCCTATCAAGCCTCCCCCTGGCCGCCGGGTCAGGTTCGGTTGAGCCGTGCAAGTGGTGAGCCTGTCCCGAAAAGACGGGCGTGAACGAGACCACGCAGCGAGGCGAGATGATCACCTGTAGGGGCCGGAAGCCCCGAGAGAACGCCGAAGGCCACGCACATGCGCAGCCACCATATTATACATTTGAGAGGTTTCGCATGTGCGTGGGCTCTCCCGTAACTGATTGCGAACTACGCCGGCTTCCGCGCGTAGGCAGATCTGCTGTGCCGGCGCTGCAGGGCTGCGGCTCTAAAAACACTTGCCAATCCGCCCGCGCCATGATTTGACCGCCGCAATCGGGAAAGATGCAAATCCCGCCAATTTCCGCAGGAAAAACCCATGTCCGATACCAAGCCCCACATGCTGATCGTCGAGGCGCGCTTTTACGACGACATGTCCGATGCGCTGCTCGACGGTGCGACTCATGCGCTCAAGGAAGCGGGAGCGACCTATGACGTCGTGACGGTTCCGGGTGCCCTGGAGGTTCCGCCGGCGATCGCGATGGCGCTGGATGCAGCCGAGGAAGGGGGCAGGAATTACGACGGTTTCGTTGCGCTCGGCATGGTGATCCGCGGCGAGACCTATCATTTCGACATCGTCTCGAACGAATCCGCGCGCGCGCTGATGGATCTTGCCGTCTCCGAATCACTGGCGATCGGCAACGGCATCCTGACCTGCGAGAACGAGGAACAGGCCTGGGCGCGTGCGCGCCGTTCGGACAAGGACAAGGGCGGCTTTGCTGCCCGGGCAGCGCTTTCCATGATCGCGCTGCGAGAAAAACTTTATGGTGGTTGATTTCATGACAAAGGAAGGCGAACAGCCGGTCAAGCAGGCCAATCAGCGAGGCGCCGCCCGTCTTGCCGCCGTGCAGGCACTTTATCAGATGGATATAGGCGGCACTGGCGTGCTGGAGGTCGTGGCGGAATACGAGGCCCATCGCCTCGGCCAGGAACTGGACGGCGAGACCTACCTGAAGGCGGATGCCTCCTGGTTCCGCTCCATCGTCTCCGGCGTTGTACGCGACCAGACGAAGATTGACCCGCTGATCCGTGCCTCGCTGCAGGAAGACTGGCCGCTCTCGCGCCTCGATTCGACGCTGCGCGCCATCCTTAGGGCGGGTACGTTCGAGATTCTCGAGCGCAAGGACGTGCCGGTAGCCGTCATCGTCACCGAATATGTCGAAATCGCCCGTGCCTTCTTCGAAGAGGACGAGCCGCGCATCGTCAACGCCGTTCTTGACCGTATCGCCAAGCAGGCGCGCGGCGAAGCGAAGAAATAGCCGGGCAGGGACCTATGGACGCAACGGTGGACGGTCTTCAGAAGCAGTTGCAGACGGCCCGGCGCAGCGTCGCGCTCCTTGCCGCCACCCAGGCGATCCTGGGTTCGGGTCCGCCCATGGTCTTTGCGCTCGGCGGGCTCGCGGGTTATCAGCTTCTCGGTGACGACAAATCGCTTTCGACGGCGCCGCTGACCGGCTTCAATGTCGGCATGGCGGCGGGCGCCGTCGCGATCGCCGTCTCCTCGCGTTTCCTCGGCCGCAAGTCGAGCTTCATGCTGGGCGCACTTCTGGGTGCATTCGGCGCAGCCGTTGCGGCAATCGCGCTCTTCCAGGCGAATTTCTGGCTCTTCGCGCTGGGCCTCTTGCTGATCGGCCTCTGCAACGGCTTCACCCAGAAAATCCGCTTCGCCGCCGCCGATGCCTCGCCGTCCTTCTACAAGCCGAAGGCGATTTCCTGGATTCTGGCGGCCGGCGTCGTCTCTGCGGTGCTCGGCCCGCAACTTGCGATCTGGACCCAGGATCTGTTCGAGCCGGTTCTGTTTGCCGGTGCCTTCATGGCGATCATTCCGCTCTGCTTGCTGGCCATCGCCATGCTTTCGCCGCTGAAACTGCCGGAGGCTGTCGGCACCGCTTCGGCGGGGCCCGTACGACCGCTGCGCGAGATCGTGCTGACGCAGCGCTTCATCACCGGCATGGTCTGCGGCATCGGCTCCTATGCGTTGATGACCTTCATGATGACCGGCGCGCCGCTCGCCATGGTGATCGGCTGCGGTTTCCCGTCGGAAATGGCGACTCTCGGCATCCAGTGGCATGTGCTCGCCATGTTCGCGCCGAGCTTCTTCACCGGCATGCTGATCTCCCGCTTCGGCGTGGAGAAAATCGTCGCCGCAGGCCTTCTCATCCTCATGGGCTGCGCGGTCGTCGCCCATATGGGCATCGAACTCTGGAACTTCTGGGGTGCGCTGGTGCTGCTCGGCATCGGCTGGAACTTCGGCTTCATCGGCTCGACCGCGATCGTCGCCTCCAGCTACCGCCCGCACGAGGCCGACAAGGTGCAGGGTTTCCACGACATCATCCTGTTCACCACGGTGGCCCTCTCGTCGTTCTCCTCCGGCAAGGTCTTCACCGCTTATGGCTGGTCGTTCATGAACCTCATCATCTGGCCGGTGACGATCCTCTGCCTCGTCCTCATCCTGGCGCTGATGGCCAAGTCGCGTTCCACCAAATCTGCTTGAAGTCTTGCCCTTTCGGGCTTGACGCCGGTTCTTCTCCACCGCAATCTCGCCTCCGCGTGAGCGAACCCGAACTCCCGGGGAGGGGAGGCGGTCGCCTGCGCGGAAATGCGCATGGAATATTGCGGTGCTTCTGGCATCTTCGGGAAAGGTGCCGCGCCGCGGGGTGCATGGCCGGAGGGATTTGACCGTCCGGCGCTTAGGGAGAGGGAAAGCGAATGACCGTAATTTGGGGTGTGATCGTCTGCGGCCTGCTGTCGATCATTTATGCCATCTGGGCGACGCGCTCGGTGCTGGCTGCCGATCAGGGCAATCAGCGCATGCAGGAGATCGCCGGCTATATCCGTGAAGGTGCGCAGGCCTATCTGACGCGCCAGTACATGACCATCGCCATGGTCGGCGTCGTGGTGGCCATCCTGGCCTGGCTGCTCCTGTCCGGCTCGGCGGCGATCGGCTTCATCATCGGCGCTGTGCTTTCGGGCGCTGCCGGCTTTATCGGCATGCATGTATCGGTCCGCGCCAACGTGCGCACGGCCCAGGCCTCCTCGCAGAGCCTTGCCGCCGGCCTCGATATCGCTTTCAAGTCGGGCGCGATCACCGGCATGCTGGTGGCGGGCCTCGCTCTCCTCGGCGTTTCGATCTACTACCTAATCCTGACCTCCGTCCTCGGTCACCCGAGCGGCTCTCGTGAAGTGATCGACGCGCTCGTGGCGCTCGGCTTCGGTGCCTCGCTGATCTCGATCTTCGCCCGTCTCGGCGGCGGCATCTTCACCAAGGGCGCGGACGTCGGCGGCGATCTCGTCGGCAAGGTCGAAGCCGGCATTCCGGAAGACGATCCGCGCAATCCGGCAACGATCGCCGACAACGTCGGCGACAATGTCGGCGATTGCGCCGGCATGGCTGCCGACCTCTTCGAGACCTATGCGGTGACCGTCGTCGCCACGATGGTCCTTGCGGCGATCTTCTTTGCCGGTGCGCCGATCCTCGAAACCGTCATGGTCTATCCGCTGGCGATCTGCGGGGCCTGCATCGTCACCTCGATCATCGGCACGTTCTTCGTGAAGCTCGGCTCCAACGGCTCGATCATGGGGGCGCTCTACAAAGGTCTGATCGTCACCGGCCTGTTGTCGATCCTCGGTCTCGGTGCGGCCACATCGCTCACCATTGGCTGGGGAACGATCGGCACGATCGCGGGTATGGAAATCACCGGCACGAATCTGTTCATCTGCGGCCTGCTCGGCCTCGTGGTGACGGCGCTGATCGTGGTGATCACCGAATATTACACCGGCACCAACAAGCGGCCGGTGAACTCGATCGCGCAGGCCTCGGTGACCGGCCACGGCACCAATGTCATTCAGGGCCTGGCCGTATCGCTCGAATCGACCGCCCTCCCGGCGATCGTCATCGTCGGCGGTATTATCGCCACATACCAGTTCGGCGGCCTGTTCGGCACGGCGATCGCGGTGACCACCATGCTCGGCCTTGCCGGCATGATCGTCGCGCTCGACGCCTTCGGTCCGGTCACCGACAATGCCGGCGGCATCGCCGAAATGGCCCACCTGCCGCCGGAAGTGCGCAAGTCGACCGACGCGCTCGACGCGGTCGGCAACACGACCAAGGCCGTCACCAAGGGTTATGCGATCGGTTCGGCGGGCCTGGGCGCGCTGGTTCTCTTCGCCGCCTATTCCAACGACCTGCAGTATTTCGCCGCCAACCCTGCCGAATATCCCTATTTCAGCGGCATCGGTGAAATCTCCTTCAGCCTGTCCAACCCCTATGTTGTCGCTGGCCTGATCTTCGGCGGCCTGATCCCCTACCTCTTCGGTGGCATCGCCATGACCGCCGTCGGCAAGGCGGGTGGTGCGGTGGTCGAGGAAGTCCGCCGCCAGTTCCGTGAGAAGCCCGGTATCATGGAAGGCACGGAAAAGCCGGATTACGGCCGTGCGGTCGACATGCTGACCAAGGCGGCGATCCGCGAGATGATCGTGCCGTCGATGCTTCCGGTTCTGGCGCCGATCGTCGTCTATTTCGGCGTTCTGCTGATCTCCGGCGGCGACAAGGCCTCGGCCTTCGCAGCACTCGGTGCATCGCTGCTGGGCGTCATCGTCAACGGCCTTTTCGTGGCGATCTCCATGACGTCGGGCGGCGGCGCCTGGGACAATGCCAAGAAAAGCTTCGAGGACGGCTTTACCGACAAGGACGGCGTCAAGCACTTCAAGGGCTCGGATGCGCACAAGGCCTCCGTCACCGGCGACACCGTCGGCGATCCCTACAAGGACACGGCCGGCCCGGCTGTCAACCCGGCGATCAAGATCACCAATATCGTGGCGCTGCTGCTGCTTGCGATTCTCGCTGGTTGATATCTTCTGCCTGAAACGGAAAAGGCCCGCGGGGAGCGATCTCCGCGGGCCTTCCCATTCGCAGTCGGCTTTAATCAGTTTCCGAGATTCTGGAAGATGCTGCGGGCTGCGGCCGCACCGCCGCTGGCGGCGCCGGTGCCACCGGACAGGAGCTGCTGCAGGAAGGTGAGGTCGCGGCCGCCGGTCGGCGTCGTGCGCGAGATCGTGTCGAACACCTTGCCATCCTGCAGCGTGTAGTTGGCGCGGCGGGCGACGACGCCGTCCTTGTCGAAATAGATCGCCAGCACCGTCTGCTCGACGAGCCGAGGCTTCATGAAGGCGGCCGCCCGCGTGCGCTTCTGCGAGATGTAATAGAAGACCTCGCTGTCGAAGGTCGCCGTCGTCGACGGGGTGCCCATGGTGAGCAGCACCTGTTCGCGACTCGATCCGACTGGAATGAGGTTCAGCGACTGCTGGTCGATAACATAGCCGTTATACATGGTGTCGCCGATTTGCATGGACGTGCAACCCGAGACGGTGATGGATGCGACGACCATCGCCATCGCGGTCTTATTCAAGAATGTCATCTCGTACCCGAAAACCCGCTTGTTCAACCGCATTCCCCAACTCAACGCGCCCTTGCTGCTCATACCATTGTGGCTATTCGGGGACATAGGATTGATCTTGCTCCCGATATTCGGGCACAAAGATCATCGCCCCGTTCGCTGATCCGGCGGAACGGCATTGCAATTCGTGCCTGCTTCGGTAAACCAGCTTTCGTTTCCATGCAACATGGCCGGGCGTCGCTCTGGGTCATTCGCGGAAGCAAGGAACAGGAATTCGGATGATCTTCGGCCTTTTCAAGAAGAAGAATCGCAATCAGTCGATCGTCGACCGGCAATACGCGGCCTTGACGTCTGCCGCGCGCGTTCCTTTCTTTTATAGCGATCTCGACGTGCCCGACACGGTGATGGGGCGTTTCGAAATGCTCTCGATCGTGATGATCCTGTTCTTTCGCCGCACGGCGAAATCCGACGCCAGCGGCCAGGAACTCGCCCAGGAGATCGTTGATGCCTTCTTCCAGGATATCGACCATTCGATCCGGGAACTCGGCATCGGCGACCAGAGCGTGCCGAAGCGGATGAAGAAACTGGCAGGCATGTTCTACGGGCGCCTGGAGACTTATGCCGCAGCCCTGGAAGAGAGGGATGGCGGGGCACTTGCGGCAGCGCTCCGGCGCAATATCTATCCGGAGAGAGAAGATGCGCCCGCGATGCGTGGGTTGGCGGAGTGGATGATTGCGGCCGAAGTGACACTTGCCGGAGTGTCCGAAGACGAGATTTCCCGCGGGCAGGTCGTTCTGCCGCCGCCGGAGCCTTTGGCGGGAAAGTGAGGTTCCATGAAGAACAAATACGGCGGAGGCGACAAGCCTCCCTTTTCCTATCCCGTGAAAGTCGGGCACATCTCCGCCAATCCCGTGACGGTGCATATCGAGGCGAATGCGCGCGAGCTGGGGGAACTGGCTAGCCTTTGGCAGGTTCTTGCAGTCAATTCGCTGAAGGCAGACCTCCAGGTCGCCCGCTGGAAGAAGGATGGCGTGCGCCTCAAAGGGCGGGTCACAGCGGATATCGTCCAGGCCTGCGTAGTGACGCTTGAGCCCGTCAGTTCGAAGATCGACGAGGATTTGGAACAGATCTTCGTGCCGGAAGGCTCGAAACTTGCACGGATCGTCACCAGCAATGCCGCCGAGATGGTGCTTGATCCGGAAGGGCCGGATCTTCCGGAGACCTTTTCCGGTGATACGATCGATGCCGGCGCAGTGGTTGCGGAATTTGCAGCACTTGCCATCGATCCCTATCCGCGCAAGCCCGGTATCGAGTTTGCCGATCACCTGGAAGACGATGCGGATGAGACGCCGGCACGACCCAACCCCTTCGCAGTCCTGAAAGATTGGAAAAAGGACTGAGGGCGGTTGTAAGCGGCAACAAAAACTATATTTTGGCCACGAATTCGCCGGCAGGGCCGCGCATGAGCGGGGTCGCTGGAGACGATAAACTGGCGCATGGCTCCATGATCGGGTGATGCGCTCGGCGAAGATTAAGGATCAGGGACGCGTGATCAGAATTTCTCTCGACGCCATGGGTGGTGATTTTGGTCCCGAGGTCGTCATCCCCGGTGCCGCCAAGGCATTGGAGCGCCATCCGGATGTGACTTTCCTCATCTATGGCCTGAAAGCCCAATGCGAGCCGTGGCTGGCGAAATATCCGAAGCTTCGGGACAGGTCGGTCTTCCATGACTGCGAGTTGGCCGTCAGCATGGAGGAGAAGCCAAGCGCGGCTTTGCGCCGCGGCCGCTATGTCTCGACCATGTGGCGGTCGATCGAAGCCGTCAAGCTCGGCGAGGCGGATGTCGTCGTCTCGGCCGGCAATACCGGCGCGCTGATGGCGATGGCGAAATTCTGTTTGCGCACCATGGCCAATATCGAACGGCCGGCGATCGCAGGCATCTGGCCGACGCTGAAGGGGGAAAGCATCGTGCTCGACATCGGTGCGACGATCGGCGCCGATGCCCAGCAGCTTCTCGATTTCTCGTTGATGGGCGGCGCCATGGCTCGCGCGCTCTTCGAAGTGGAACGGCCGACCGTCGGGCTTCTCAATGTCGGCGTCGAGGAAGTGAAGGGTCAGGAAGAGGTCAGGGAGGCGGGCCGCCTGATCCGTGAAGCCAACCTGCCGACGATCGCCTATCACGGTTTCGTGGAAGGCGACGACATCGGCAAGGGCACCGTCGACGTTGTGGTGACCGAAGGGTTCACCGGCAATATCGCGCTGAAGGCGGCAGAAGGCACCGCGCGGCAGATCGCTACGCTTTTACGCGAGGCGATGTCCCGTACCGTCTTCGCCAGGATCGGTTACCTGTTTGCCAAGGGCGCCTTCGACCGGTTGCGCGAGAAGATGGACCCGCGCAAGGTCAATGGCGGTGTTTTCCTTGGGCTGAACGGTATCGTCATCAAGAGCCATGGCGGTACGGATGCGGAGGGTTTCGCTGCGGCGATCGACGTCGGCTACGACATGGCGCGCAATGATCTCAATGAAAAGATCGCGCAGGATTTGAATTTTTATCATGCCCGTCGCCAGCCGCCGGCTGGTCCCGAAGCGGCATGACGACAGGATGTAGTGTAAATGATCCGTTCAGTGGTTCGCGGTTACGGAGCAGCGCTCCCAAAGCGGGTAATGACCAACAAAGAGTTGGAAGGTGTCGTCGAGACCTCCGATGAATGGATCGTCCAGCGGACCGGCATTCGCCAGCGCTACATCGCGGGCGAGGGGGAGACCACGGCTTCGCTTGGCGCGGAGGCGGCGCGCGCGGCGCTTGACAATGCCGGCCTGACGCCGGACGACATCGATCTTGTGCTGGTCGCGACCTCGACGCCCGATAATACTTTTCCGGCGACGGCCGTCGACATCCAGAGGCGGCTCGGCATGACCCACGGCTATGCCTTCGACATGCAGGCTGTCTGTTCCGGCTTCGTCTATGCGATGGCGACCGCCGATCTGTACATCCGTGGCGGCATGGCGAAGCGCGTGCTCGTCATCGGCGCGGAAACCTTCTCCCGCATCCTTGACTGGAAGGACCGGACCACCTGCGTGCTCTTCGGCGACGGCGCCGGCGCGCTCGTTCTGGAAGCGCAGGAAGGCAAGGGCACGATCTCCGACCGCGGCATACTGACCGCGCATCTGCGCTCCGACGGCACGCACAAGGAGAAGCTCTACGTGGATGGCGGGCCTTCCTCGACCGGCACCGTCGGCCATCTGCGGATGGAGGGCCGCGAGGTCTTCAAACATGCCGTCGGCATGATCACCGACGTGATCGAAGCTGCGTTTGCCGCGACCGGTACGACTGCGGAAGATCTCGACTGGCTGGTTCCGCATCAGGCCAACCGTCGCATCATCGACGGCTCGGCCAAGAAACTCGGCATTCCGCTCGAAAAAGTGGTCGTGACGGTCGACCTGCACGGCAACACGTCTGCTGCCTCGATTCCGTTGGCGCTCTCGGTCGCGGCTTCCGACGGGCGCATCAAGAAAGGCGATCTGGTCATGCTGGAAGCGATGGGGGGTGGCTTCACCTGGGGTGCGCTGCTCGTCCGCTGGTAAGGCGATACCGTCCGGTCAAACCAAATAAGTGATTGAGCACAGGTGCTTGACCCTCGCGCCCAAGCAAAATACTCTCTATCGGCTTCGAAAAGATCAATATCGAGAATTGGGCGGGGATCATGGCCGGCAAGACAGTGACACGAGCGGACCTTGCAGAATCGGTATTCCGCAAGGTCGGGCTTTCGCGGACGGAATCGGCCGAGCTTGTCGAGACGGTCATCGATGAGATTTGCAACGCGATCATCCGGGGCGAGGTCGTCAAGCTTTCCTCCTTCGCAACATTCCAGGTGCGGTCCAAGAACGAGCGGATCGGTCGCAATCCGAAAACCGGCGAGGAAGTGCCGATCTCGCCGCGTAGGGTCATGACTTTCAAGGCTTCCAACGTTCTCAAGCAGCGCATTCTGAAGGCGCATACGGCGCGCAAGGCGAAGCAGAAGCCGGCAAGCCCGGTCGCCTGACGCGGCTGCAGTCTTCTCCAATCTTGTGAACATACTTGAATCTCGCGGCTTAAACCGTTGAGATATGTTCGATTCGCCGCATAATCATTGAATGTCTCGGAGGCTGGATGCCTATCGGCGGGGAGAATCGGCAGTTCGCTGTTGGGAGAGTGACACTTGGACAAGAGCCCGGACGCCTTTCGTACGATCAGCGAGGTCGCAGACGATCTCGATCTGCCCCAGCATGTGCTGCGTTTCTGGGAGACGCGCTTTCCGCAGATCAGGCCGATGAAGCGTGGCGGCGGACGGCGCTACTACCGTCCCGAAGACGTGGATCTGTTAAAGGGCATCCGCCATTTGCTCTATGACCATGGTTATACGATCAAGGGCGTTCAGAAGCTTCTGAAGACGAACGGCAACAAGTTCGTTGCGGCGATTGCTTCCGGCGACCTTGCCACCATGGAAGCGCTCATGGCGGCAAATACCGAGAAGCATGTCGAGCCGAAGGTCAGCACGACCGAAGAAGATCAGATCGTCGGGCGTCCCAAGGTCAAGCCGAGCGGCCGGTTTTTCGGCTTCGGCTCTTCCCATGACGACGATGTGCCGGAAGTCTCGGTCGGCAAGTCGAGCGTCGGCAAGGAGGATCGCGCGCTCCTGCAGGAGGCGCTGTTCGATCTTCTGGAATGCAAGCGCCTGCTCGATCAGGTCAGGTAGAGCACTAATCTTTGCGCATATAACGATGAATTTACCATTCACCTCTGGTTCAGGCGAAAAGGAGGAATATTTTCTTCAATAGGAAGGATCAGAGGAGGTAAATCATGAAGAAGAAACTTGCCATCATCGGCTTGTCCCTGATCACGGCTTTCACAGGTGTCGCGCCGGCTCAGGCCTTTCCGTCGGTGAGCGCGCCTAAGATCGAGGCGCCGCAGGCCGCAGAACAGGTGCAATACTGGCGACATCGCGATCGCCGGGACCGCCGATATTACCGCGACCGCTATTACCGCGACCGCTACTACCGCCGTCATCATCGTCACGGTCCGGATGCCGGCGCGATCATCGGTGGTCTAGCTTTGGGTGCGATCATCGGCGGTGCGCTGGCACAGCCACGCTATGCGCCGCCGCGCCGGTACTACAGAGGCGCAAGCGCCCATACGCGCTGGTGCTATGCCCGCTACCGGTCGTACAGGGCTTATGACAATACGTTCCAGCCCTATCACGGCCCACGCCGCCGGTGCATCTCGCCGTATTACTGAGATCACGGAAAGCTCCGCTCCGTCGCCGAAGGCGGGGCGGGTTCCCGTTTGCGGAGCGGCTTTGCAGGCGTCGTGTGCATTCGGTGGATTTTTCCCTTGCACCGGCAGTCGGTGGAGCCGGCGATCAGCGGTTCTATGTGCGAGGCTGGCGGGGGCGAACCTTGCCGATCAGGCGCATCGGTGAGCGATAGAGGCCAAGCCGCGTCGCCAGGTTTTCGACATGCCAGGCGAGGGTTTGCTTGCACCCGCGAACAAAGGGCAGCCGGGCAAGATCGGGGCCGACGAAGGGAAGAAACGGGTTCAATCGCTGCGAGGTATAGATTTCCACTCTTATGGAAGGGCGGGCGGAATATCCGCGAGCGTGAAATCCGAATGTGTCGCCGATAATCAGCGTATTTGCCGGAACTGCAAATGCGGTCGGCGGCGGCAGATGCAATCGCTTCAGCATGGATCGGGAAATCCTGAACGCTCCGCCGGACTTCGCGCGGGCGGCGCTGATGCTCATGCGTTTCTGCCAGGCAAGCCGGCGCCTGGTAAGTTTATGCGATCCCGCGACATAGGTGAAAGGCCCTTCGTCCTCGGGCACGTCATGGAGGAAATACCAGGCTTTCACCGTCGGATGAAATGTATCCATATGCAAATTGGTCTGCGGATCCTTCTTGTCGAGATGAACGGAAGGCGTGCCGAAAATCGTTTGGACCGAGACGAGGGGTTCGCTATTGAAGCCACCGACATAGCGAACGGCATTCAACCAGCTGCTATCGTCCAAGAGAGCCCTTATCGTCGGGGAATCGCCGAGAATGCCCGGCCACAGCGGCATGCGGCGCGTGACGGCAGCCCCCTCCTTCATTTCAAGCGCCGGCGCTTCCAGCGCATCGATCTCGGCAACGAGTTTCCGGAACGCCGCTTCGGGAAGGAGGTTGCGGCGTTCAATGTAACCGTTTTCGGCAAAAAAGTTGCGTTCTTCTTCCGGAACGAGATGCTGCAATTTCCGGCGCCGTGACGCGGCGATTTTCGCGGCCAGCTTCACACGCCAGATATGCAATCCGCGCCGGTTCAGCCGTTCATTGCCAAGAATGGGATTCTTCCGGAAACTCTTTGCGGTGGAAAAAATCTGCAGCGTGTAGAGGGGTGACAGGACGATCGTCTTCAATAAACGTAAAAGGCCGCTTCTCGCCACTCGTTCTTCCTTCTCATGCCAATGAAACCGGAGAGAGTAACAGGATAGAAACTCGCACGGCCCTGTCAACGGTCACGGCGAAGCACTTTCCGGACGGGGCTTGTTGAGGCTTCGATACCGGCCCTCGTCGCAAGCCGCTTCCTCCCTCGGGGTGGAGGAAGAACATCCGGCTTTCCGCCTCCAAAGTCCCACGTGGGACTTTTGTACCGATTTGTTCTCCGTGACCGAAAATAAGGGCTTGCATCCGCAAGCCCGAAAGACTAGGGAAATCCTGCTCATAGAGCTGGTCGGGGCGTAGCGCAGCCCGGTAGCGCACTTGACTGGGGGTCAAGGGGTCGTGGGTTCAAATCCCGCCGCCCCGACCATTTAACTCTTTGAATTCCCCGTCATAATCGTTGTTCCTGTGTCTGCCCGGCAGAGGGGTGGCGCGGGGACAAGACCGAAAAGCGACCTGTTCAGGACTTCGGGAAACGAGGGTCGAATCTGCTTATCATGCAAGATTGTGGACGCCGGCACTCAGCGGAAGCGCGGTGCCCGGCTGGCGTTCATCAGAAGTTCCTGCTGGGATGCGAAGGGGCCGAGAAGCTTCAGGAGACGGGCTTCCTCCCGCCTGTCTAGGCGATAGCGCTTGGCGAACTCAGCGACGCTCCAGACTTTCTTCAAACCCTTGTTCTCAACTTCGCCGATGTTGATGTTTGTCGTCATGGCCTTCCCCTCTTTTGCTTATTCAGACCTCAATGTTCATGAATGAATCTTTGTTCCCGGAATTCTGCGCTTTTATTGTTAAAAATGTACATGCTAATTGGCCCTCGGGTCCCTTAGACTTTGATACTGCCCTCACGAAGATCGTCTGGACGCAATCAGGTGCTTTCCCGATAAACGTGGAAACCGAAGCCGACAATGATCAGGATCAAACCGACGATGACGAGATGGCAATCGTCGGGGCAGGTCATGCGCGGCGCCTTTCACCGTCCGGATCGGTGAAACACGCATGAAGACCAGGGAGATCTTGAGGCGCAGCCGGCCTTCTCTCCAGATCAGGATGATTTTTAAGCCCGATCTGCCTGAAATCTGAATCCTGGTCTACATCAAAAGGTTAGCGGGATATTACCCGAAAACCGCTCACACCTTTCGGCATCCCGCTCTAGCCGTCGTTGGCGGCATTGAGGTTCTGCGGTCGGATGCCTTCGTCATGGAACTGCTGGCGCAGCCGGACACCTGGTCCCGCGCCGGGATCGTCGCCCTCGCCGGCGCCGAGGAAAAGGATGCCTCTCGATTCGAAGATGGTGCGCAGCCGTTCGGTTACCCCCGCATCGGCGAAGACCTGGGCGGCTTCGGCTTCCTCGATGGCGGTTTTGGAAAGACCGGAAGCGGCGGAAAGGTCCTCCACCGTCATTCCCGTCATGGCACGCGCGGCGCGCAATTGAGAGGCGATCAGCATGGGAACAGATTTGGCGCGAAGAGGCCGGAAGTCAAGTCCGGGCTGTGGCAGGCGAGGCAGGCCGACGGGAAAGAGTGTGGCGATGTTCGAGTGCGGCGCAGCCCCAGACGATGCCGAGCAGCAGGTAGAAATGCCGCCAGTGGTCGGTGTCGATGACGTTGCCGATGATCGCATGGCCGAGGATCATCACCCAGGCGATCATCAGGTAGGGCTGCCAGGGGCGTTCGCGCAGCATGTAGCGGAAGCCGAACCACAGCGTCGACCAGATCATGACCTGATAGGTGATCGCGCCGAGCCAGCCATAGGTCGTCAGCGTCTTCAGCCAGATATTGTGCTCGTCTTCGCCGAATATCTTGCCGAACGCCATCGGTCCCAGCCCGAGCGGCCGTTCCATCGCCATCAGGAAGCCGATCTTGTGGCGTTCGAAGCGTCCGAGACGTGCGCCGTCGTATTCCTGCACCAATCTCGCGCGGTTCGTGAAGAGATCGGAGACCTGCGGAAATTGCAGCGCGATCGCAAGCGCCAGTACGAGGAAGACCGCAGCCCCCACCGAGATCGCCAGGATCTTGAAGCGGAAGGCGGTCGTCCGCTCTTTCAGCAGCATGACGACGACGAGCGCGACGCCCGCAAAGACGAGCAGGCCCCAGGCGGCGCGCGAGAAGGACAGGAAGATGCCGAGCGCCAGGATCAATATGCCGAGGATCAGCAGCGGCGCCTTCAAAAGCGGTCCCGTCAGCAGGCGGTAGAGCAGGTAGAGGAGGGGGGCGACCAGATAGGGGCCGAAGACGTTCGGGTCCTGGAACGCGCCCATGGCGCGGTTGTAGCGGGTGAAGACATGCGCGCCCGGAAAGACGTTGAAGTAACCGGCAATACCGAGCGTCGCCGTGATGATCGCCGCCGCCACCCATGCCTTGAAGATCAGGTCGAGCCGCCGGTGATCGCTTTCGATCATCGCGGCATAGAAGACCGAACTCAACGCCAGGAAAGTCGAGACGGCGAAATACATCGGCGCCCCGCTCATGTCCTTCATGACGAACATGGTGGTGAGGCCGCTCAGGTTGAAGATGAGCAGCATGACCAGAAGCGGCGCGACCGTACGGGATATCGCAAGGCCCAGCAGGAACCAGATGGCGATCTGGATCACCATGATCAGTTCGTAAGGCGCGGGTTCCGAGATCACGAAGCCGGACAGGAAGACGCCGAAGGCGAGCATGCCGGAACCGGCGAGCTTCAGGGCCGCAAGCCGGCTGTCGAAATGCACCTGGTGATCATGGGAGAGTGCGCTCAATAGGCGTTGTCCGTGTTGAGCAGCCGGACCGGCGTGAGGAACAGGATCTTCAGGTCGAAGAGCAGCGACCAGTTCTCGATATAGTCGAGATCATAAGCCGTGCGGGCGCGGATCTTTTCGTCGCTGTCGAGTTCGCCGCGAAGCCCGTTGATCTGCGCCCAGCCGGTGACGCCGGGCTTGACGCGGTGGCGGGCGAAATAGCTCTCGACCACGTCGACATATTTGCGCGTTCCCGTTTGCGCACTCACCGCATGCGGGCGCGGGCCGACGAGGGAAAGCTCGCCGCGGAGCACGTTGAAGAGCTGCGGCAGCTCATCGATCGAGGATTTGCGCAGGAAGCGGCCGACCGGTGTCACGCGCGGATCGCCTTTGGTGACGGCCCTGATCGCGGTCTGGTCGCTCATGTCGGTGTACATGGAGCGGAATTTCAGCACCTCGATCACCTCGTTGTTGAAGCCGTGGCGCTTCTGGCGAAAGAGGATCGGCCCCTTGGACGTGGTCTTCACGGCGATCGCCGCGGCAAGCATGATCGGCCAGAAGAGCACGATCGCGATCAGCGAAAAGGCGATGTCGAAGACACGCTTGGCAACCGAATCCCAATCGCGGATCGGCTTGTCGAAAAGGTCGAACATCGGCACGGCGCCGACATGCGAATAGGAGCGCGGACGGAAACGCAGGCGGTTGGCGTGCGCGGCGAGGCGGATGTCGACCGGCAGCACCCAGAGTTTGCGCAGAAGCTGCAGGATGCGCTGCTCGGCGGTGGCGGGAAGCGCGATGATCAGCATGTCGATGCGGGCAAGCCGTGCGAATTCGACGAGTTCCGCAAAGGTGCCGAGCTTCGGATAACCGGCGACCACGGTCGGGGAACGTTCGCTGTTGCGGTCATCGAAGATGCCACAGATGCGGATGTCGTTGTCGGGCTGCTGCTCGAGCTGGCGCACGAGCTGCTTGGCAGGCTCGCCGCCGCCGACGATGACGGCACGGCGCTCCATGACCCCGTTTCGGGCCCAGTTGCGGATGGCGAAGGCGGTGAGCTGGCGTTCGAGGAACAGGAAGCCGGCGCCGGCGACGAACCAGACGAGAAGGGCGGCGATGGAGTAGGGGCGAGGCTCTGCGAAATAGAGGGCTGCGGCGGTCGCCAGAAAGCCGAGCGTCCAGCCGATGAAGACGCGGCTGGCAGTACGGCTGGCACCGCGCAGAGACGGAATCTGATAGGTATCGGCAACCTGCAACAGCAGGACCGTGAGTGTCGCCCCCGATGTGATGAGGGCGAAGCGGGCAAGAAAATCGCCGGTATCGATCGGCGCCATCAACGCACCGACGAGCAGGCCGATCGCCAGCAGCACCGCGAGTTCGAACAGGCGGAACTGGCCGATCAGCATGGTCGGCGAGGTGCTGTCGTTGCGAAACTGCTCGGCGATCTGCCGGGCAAACGGATTGAGCGCAGTGACATCCGCCGGATCAGGGCTTTCGCCGGTGTTGCGTATCTCCGAAGCCTTCCGGCGAAGACTTTCCATATCGAACTGTTCGGACTTGCTTGGCTGGTTCATGGCCGATCCCTTCGACCTCCGACCCCTGCGGGTTGGAAGGCATGCGAACCGCTTAGCAAAAAGAGGTGAAGGAAGCCTTTAACGATGTCCTGCAACAGGGTTGGGATCTAACAGATCTTGATACAGTTCCAGCATCTCCCGGGCCATGACCGAGGCGGAGAACACCGCCTTGAAGGCTTCCGGTTTCGGCATGACGCGATCCTTCCAGCCGGGCGTGGTGACCGCTTGTGTCATGACGCGGGCGAGATCCTCCGCATTGCCGGGCACTGCAAGGGCTTCACTCGTCTCGCCGAGCACTTCCGGAATGCCGCCGACCCGCGAGGCGATCACCGCCTTGCCGGCCGCAAGCGCCTCCAGCACGATATAGGGCATGGCTTCCGCGCGGGAGGGAACAACGACGATCTTCGCCTGAGCAAAAGCCTCCCGCGCCGGCATGGCCGGTTTCATCTCGATGCGGCGGCCAAGCCCGCGCTCCGCCATCATCGCCTCGTAACGGTCCCGGTCCGGCCCATCGCCGACCATCAGGGCCAGGAGTGGGTACCCGACGGCTCGCTCGGTCCGGGCGAAGGCGTCGATGAAGACATCCGGGCCTTTGAGGTCGCGCAGCATGCCGATATAGAGGAAATGCGGAGCCGACGGGTCGGCGGCGATCGTCTCGAACTCGGCATCCTTGATGCCGTTGTAGATGACTTTGGTGAGCGTGCGCGGCTTTCCGACCTTGGCTTCGTAGGTGCGCCGCTCGTAATCGCAGACAAAGACGAGGGCATCGCCGAAATGCTCCTGGAAACGTTCGAGGCCGAGCACGATTCGACCGGACAGGCTCGACCGATCGAAATGCAGGCTGCCTCCGTGAGGCGAATAAAGGCGGGCTACGCGATACTTGTTGACCCGCAGCGTTGAGCCGATCAGCCGGGCCAATGCGCCGCCCTTGGCGCCATGCCCATGCAGGATATCCGGCTTCAAACTTTTGATATGTTTATAACTTCTGTAGATGGCCATGAGGTCGGATGGAACGATCGCACGGCGCAGCGGAATACGGGTGAGGCCGAGCGAAAGCTGCGGCTCGATGCTTTGGAAAAGCCGGTCCTCATGCGCTCCGCCGGTCGAGCTGTCGCACAGAATGCCGACCTCGTGGCCTGCGGCCCGATGCTCCTCGACCAGATCGCGCACATGGCGGAAGATTCCGCCGACGGGCGATCGGAAGCAGTGGAGTATCCTCAAGGGCGCGCGCTCGGCCATATCTATGGTCCGGTCAGAAGAGCCGCTCACGGACATAGATCGTATCGCCTGCCAGCACCGGCGCGGTGACCGTCGTGCGGCCCGTGATCACCCGGTCGTTGATCTTGCGGGTGACGTCGACATCGCGCTGGTTGCCGCGGGAGGTGAAGCCGCCGGCAATCGCGATGGCGTTCTGGGCGGTCATGCCGGGAACGTAGGAATATTGTCCAGGCCGCCCCACTTCACCCATCACGAAGACGGGCCGATAGCGGTCGACTTCGATCGTCACGTCCGGATCGCGCAGGTAACCCTGCCGGAGGCGGGCAGCGATCGCGCCTTCCAGTGCCGGCATCGTCTGGCCGCGTGCCGCCACCTGACCGATCAGCGGGAAGGCGATATAACCGGCCTGGTCGACCGTATAGGTGTTGCTGAGGCTTGGCTGTTCGAAAACGCTGATGCGCAGCCGGTCGCCGCTGTCGAGCCGGTAAGGCTGGACCGTCGCTTCCTGAAAGCTTCTGGGCGCCGGCGCATTGCTCGTGCAGCCGGCAATCGCCGTCACGGCCACGGCAAGTGCGAGCGCCAGCACATGTTGGGGGCGAGCGAAGGACATTTCCGCTTCCGAGCTCCGGCTGTTCATACCATTGCGCCCGTTATCGATCCGTTAGGGTTAATGCCCGGTAAAGAGGCTGCAAGTTTGCGCTTTATGGTGGAGCCGGTGCTACCCTGAAAGAGCATTAACCCTCGCGTTACCATGATCCTTTACCATCCGCCGAAATCGATGAGTTGGAGCGTATGATGTCAGGCGTAAACGGCAGCAGTCAGGACGTGGATATCGATCTCGGGCGGATCATCTCGGCGGTCTGGGAGCGCAAGGCCAGGATCATCGGCGCTACAATCGTCGCTGCCGCCGTGGCCCTCGTCGGAACCAGCCTGATGAAACCGAGTTACCGGGGCGAGACGCGGCTGCTGATCGAGTCCCGGTCGCCCAACCTGACCGGAGGAGAGGGCACCCCGCAGGCGAACGATCCGATCCTCGACTCGCTCAACATCACCAGCCAGGCGCAACTCCTGCAATCCACCGACCTCATCAATCGGGTCGTTCGCGATCTCAAGCTTGCCGAGCTCGAGGAATTCGATCCGGCTGCGCAATCTCTGTTCCCCGATCCCCTGGTGCTGATCGGACTCAAGCAGGATCCGATGACGCTTGATCCGGAGGATCGGGTAATCCAGGAATTCCGTGAGAAGCTGCAGGTCTATCCGGTCGAAAACTCCCGCGTCATCGCGATCGAATTTTCCTCGCACGATCCGAAGCTCGCGGCCGACATCCCGAACAAGATGGCGGAGGTCTATCTCCAGATCCAGAGCAGCGCCAAGCTCGATACCCATTCGGAGACTGCCAAATGGCTCGAGCCGGAAATCGCCAGCCTGACGCAGAAGGTCAAGGAAGCCGAAGGGAAGGTGGCCGACTACCGCTCCTCCAACGGCCTCTTCCAGACCACGGAGACCAACAGTTTCTCGACCCAGCAGCTCAACGATATCTCCACCGAGCTTGCCCGGGTGCGGGCGGAACGGGCGAATGCCGAGGCGCGCGCCGAAAACGTCCGCGCCTCGCTCAAAGCCGGCCGGGCGTCCGATACGTTGACCGATGTGGTCGGCTCGCAGGTCATCCAGCGCCTGAAGGAAGCGGAAGCCAATCTGCAGGCTCAGGTCTCTGACCTGTCCACGTCGCTGCTCGAAGGCCATCCGCGGCTGAGAGGCTTGCGGGCCCAGCTCGCCGGCATCCGCCAGCAGATCGACGCCGAGACCAAGAAAATTCTTGCAAGCCTCGATAACGAAGCGGAAGTGTCGCGGCTGCGCGAACGCCAGCTCATGGCACAGCTCAACGGGTTGAAGGCTGATTCCGCCAAGGCCGGCGAGGAGGAAGTGGGGCTTCGCGCGCTCGAACGTGAAGCGGCTGCCCAGCGTCAGTTGCTCGAAACCTATCTTGCCCGCTATCGCGAGGCGACCTCCCGTCTCGACGGCAATGCCGCTCCGGCAGACGCCCGTATCGTGTCGCGCGCCGTCGAACCGTCCGAGCCCTATTTCCCGAAGGTCATCCCGATTGTGATCGTCGTATCGCTTGCGACCTTCATCTTCGGTTGCCTGATTGTCATGGTCATCGAGCTCTTCAGCGGCCGCGCACTCCGTCCGTCGGGGGTGCGCGAGGTCGAGGAGGGGGAGGTTGTCGCGCCGGTCGACGCGCCGCTGCCTGCCGAACCCGTGGCGGCCGCTCCTCTGCCGGTCCACCAGATGCAGGCGGAAGCCGCACGGTTCGATCGGCCCGCGCCAGCGCGGGAGGACGTCAGGACAACCGCCGAGAAGGTCCGCGCCAAGGTGGTCGGGGAGGCCCTTGCACGCGAGGTCGAGGAACGGAGCGACGCAATCGAAGCCGAGGAACGAAGCTTCACGATCGGTTCGGTCGCTCACTACCTCCTGCGCCACGACATTCCGGTTGCGATCGCCATATCACCGGCCGGTGACGAGGGCTCGGCCGCAACCGTCATGCTGGCTCGCGAGGTGTCCGAGCGAGGCTCCACCGTGGTCCTGATCGACATGACGGGCTCCACCTGCCCGACCGGCCTGATGGCGGACAATCCCAGGCTGCCCGGCATCACCGATCTGCTCTGCGGCGAAACCGTCTTTGGCGACGCCATCCATCGGGACCGGCTCTCCGACGCCCATATCATCCCGCACGGCATTTCCGATCCGGACCGCGCCATGCGCGGCGCGGATCGCCTGACGATGATCATCGATGCGCTGGCGGATGCCTATGACCTCGTGCTCATCGAATGCGGCCCGGCGGAGATATCCGGTATTTCGCGCCTGACCCGCGACGAGACGCCGGAGATCATCCTCTCCGTCCCCGGTTTCAAGGACGAGGACGTGGCAAAGCTGGTCGTGGATTTCGAAGGAGCGGGTTACCGCAATCTGCTGATCATGACAGAAGCCGGCGACCGGCATTCGCCGCGCCGCGGCCGCCGCGCCGCCTGATTGAATTATGCCGTGCTGGAGATCGGGGACTCCGGAGCCTTCTGGCAACGGTTGGATCGCCAACGCTGCACGATCGCATAAAGATGCGGATTGCGCTTGATCATCGCCTTGGCCCTGGTCACGACAACCCGCAGGGGACGCATGAATGTCCCCTTCCATGTCAGCGGCAACAGGATATCGTGCTGCACCGTTTCCTGTGTGCACCAGTTGCGCTTGTAGGGCTGGTCGCCGACGCCGAAGTCGAAGATCGAAGCACCCTCCCGGCAGGACAGTTCGATCATCAGCCAGAACAGAAGTTCGCCGGGGCTGGCTTCCGGGCATATGCTTTCGTCGATCGAGCCGAACTGGCAGATGACATGATCGCCCTTGCGCGACAGGCCGGCAATCGCGCAAATATGGCCTTCGTGCTCGCCACACAGACGGATGGCGTGCAGGGCAAGCGGTGTGTCGAAGCCATCAACCGGCACATCGAGCAGCCGGTGGAAGAAGTCGCGGATCACAGGTGCCGAAAAGACGTCCGGCAAGCCGAACATCGCCAGCCGTGCGCCCTTCTGATGAAAGAAGAGGTCGAGAAGCGCGTGCTTTTCGCTTTGCTCGGTGGCGATGACATGTTCATAACCGCCGATCGCTTCGAGCTTGCGGGTTGAAGAGCGAAACTTCTTGCGGCGGCTCTTGGCGCTCAACTGCGCGATCGTCGCCTCGAAATTCGCAAAGAGCGGAAGCTGGAAGGAATGGTTCTGGTTCTCGATCGTCGCGAGTCCGGACAGCGGGTGCTGCCTGTCGCGCCACATGAGCGGGATATTGTCGAGAACGATGAGATCGGCCTCGTTCCGCAAGGCGATCCGCAGCGCAAAGGCGAAATTCCGGAGATCCTCCGTATTCGGCGCTGCGAGGCCGTCATCGAAAAGGCCGGTATTGATGTTGTTGAATCGGTCGCCGGGAAAGCGGGCGATCCGAATGCCGTTCTCTTGCACGATTTCGAGTGGCAGGATCAAAACCACACGTCCGCCGGCAATCCCCTGAACGATCGTAAGCGCGCTTTCGTGCGCTTCTGTCCAGGCAAGGCACCAGTCGAAACCCTGATGCAGCGAGTTCTTCGTAAATCCTTCGAGGCGGCGCCATTCCGCTTCGACTGAGCGCGGATCGCGTGAGATGACAAGCGTCAGTTCGGAAAAACGCATCGCGGTGTCGCCAGCCCGCTCTCCAGGCGTCTCGATGGCCTGCTCCCCGTACTGGACTTTCCGCTGCTGCATGGCGCGCCCGCTATTGCCTCTTGCAGGCAGGATAGGGAAGGAGCGCCAAGATTCGGTTTATAGGCAACAAAACCGCTGCTGCTGGTTAATCGGCGGTAAAAAGGTTATTTTCCAGGCTTCGGCCCGGCCATCCACTTGATGATCAGCATCGCCGGCAGCACCCAGAGCATGCCGGAGAGCAGGAAATAGAGGAAATGCACCCACCAGGGCGAGGTGGCGAGGAGCAGCGTCGCGAAAGTCGTGGCGAGAAGCGCATATGTGATCACCAGAATGATGATCAGGATGGTGCCGATGAAACTTCTCAAACGCGGGACCAAAATGCTTCTCCTTTATGGCGACCGCCTGTCCGCGACCGCATGCCGCAAAGCGCCGGGGCTTGTTTTGCACGGGTCGATGGGGCAAAGCAACGCGAAAGAACAAAAGGCGTATGAATGCGTCTTTGGCGTGAGCGACAGGAGCGTGCCCCATGTCGGCGACCGATGCCGTGATCATCGACGTTTTGAAACAGACGAAGCGCCGCGAGCGCGACCGCAAGGCGGTGCGCATCTGGCTCGCCTTCGTTGTCTTCACGCTCTTCTGTCTGGTGCTCGTCGGAGGTGCGACGCGGCTCACCGATTCCGGCCTGTCCATCACCGAATGGAAGCCGATCCACGGTGTCATCCCGCCGCTTTCGGCCGAGGAATGGGAGGAGGAGTTCCGCCTCTACCAGCGCATCCCGCAATACCAGGAAGTCAACAAGGAGATGACGGTCGACGAGTTCAAGTCGATATTCTGGTGGGAATGGGCGCACCGCTTTCTGGCCCGCTCGATCGGCGTCGTCTTCGCCGTGCCGCTGATTTTCTTCTGGTTGACCGGTCGCATCGAAAGGCGGTTGCGCTGGCCGCTCACCGGCGTTCTGGCGCTCGGCGGCTTCCAGGGCTTCATCGGCTGGTGGATGGTCTCTTCAGGATTGACCAAGCTTGTCAGCGTCTCGCAGTACCGGCTTGCAACGCATCTGGTGATCGCCTGTCTCATCTTCTCCGCCTGTGTGTGGATCATGCGCGGCCTGTCTCCGCATAGTGACGATGTCGCGCCGGAAGGCCGGGCGAAGGCCGGCGCGGTGCTTCTGGCGGCGATGAGCCTTTTCCAGATCTATCTTGGCGCACTGGTCGCCGGCCTCGACGCGGGTTTCTCCTACAATACCTGGCCGCTGATGGACGGGGCGTTGGTCCCCGGCGATCTCCTCATCCAGCAGCCGTGGTGGATCAATCTCTTCGAGAACCCGAAGACGGTGCAGTTCGTTCATCGCGTCGGAGCCTATGCGCTTCTCGCGCTGGCGCTGTGGCATATGGTGGTGATGTTGAAGACCGCGCCTCGCACGACACATGCCCGCCGCGCAGTCGTGCTCTTCGGCCTGATCTGTCTCCAGGCCGTGCTTGGCATTGCGACGCTTCTCATGCAGGTGCCGCTTGACCTGGCGCTGACGCACCAGGCCGGCGCGCTGGTGGTCCTCGGCTTCGCGATTGCCCATTGGCGGGGTTTCATCGGCGAATATGCTCCGGAAACCGCGGTCGCAGTCCGGAATTAGCGTCGAAGAAATTTGCAGGCCCTTTGTCGGAAAGCGCTCCATCCGCCCGTCCTTGAAGCAGAGTTCAACGGCTGCGGCCAAGCAGAGAGGATAGGACAATGGCAAAGACAATCGCAATTCTCGTCGCAAGGCTGATCTTCGGCGGCCTGTTCGTCATGGCGACGACATTCAAGTTCATCGATATGCAGACGACCGCCGCATATATTGCGAGCGCAGGTTTTCCGTTCCCGCTGTTCCTGACTTGGGTCGCCGCGATTTTCGAGATCGCTCTGGCCGCTGCTTTCCTGAGCGGCGCGTTCTTCTCGGAAGCCGCATTGCTCGCAGGTGTCTATGTGATCTTCCTGGCCTTCGCCTTTCATGGGCCGAGCCACTGGGAAGGCAATCAGGCGGAGTTCGGCTTTTTCGTCGACCATTTCACGTTCCTGGCCGGACTGCTGTTTGCCGCCGTGCACGGACCGGGCGAAAAGCTCGCCATCCATCTGGGGCTGAAGCAGGCATTCGCTCCGGTGCGGCAGGTCGCCTAGGCCTGGCGAAGGACGTTTTTGATTGCGGCGGCGACGGCAAGCTCGTGGCCGCGATCCTTCTCGTTGCCGTCTTCCTCGTGCCAGGCCGCAGACAGGCAGCCATAGGCGAAGGCATAGCGCAGGATGGTCCGGACGTCGCGCTTGAGCGTATCGGCAAACACACCGGCCATGAAGGCGATGCGGTCTTCATCGCGGGTGAGGTCATGTCGGTCGAGCGGATTGGAGAACATGTTGGCGATGTCGAGCGCCGCATCGCCGATCAGTCCTGCCGGATCGATGATCAGCCAGCCGCGCGGCCCGAAGATGATGTTCTCGTGATGCAGGTCGCCATGCAGCGGCTTGACGTTCCGCTGGTCGGCGATCAGCGCTTGCGCCATCTCTGCCGCTTCCACGAACGGGCCGGTGATCCCGTTGCGATGATCTTCCTCGGCTTTCTTGAAGAGGCTTGAGAAATAACGTTGAAGAGGCTGGAGGCTCGCAGGCGGCGGGGTCTCGGATGGGCGATGGTATTCTGTGAGCACTTCGGCCGCGATCCGTGTCGCGTCCCGGTCGCCATGTGTGGCGATACGATCGCGCAGTGTCACCTTGCCCGCATGCTCCATCAGGAGAACATTTTGGGATCGGGCGATCAGCCGTACACAACCGATGCCGTCCCGCCATGCCATGAAATCGGCGCCGCGAAGACTGTCCTCCAGCGCTCGCGGTTTCAACACCTTGGCAATGTCGACTTCACCGCCGGCACGCGTCACTTCATAGACGGTGCCGACGACTGTGTCCGCAATCTGGCGTGCGCTTTCGATGGCCCATTCGGCGGGGAAGGAGAAGCTTCCGGTCATCACGCCGAAAGCATCAGGTCCATGTTCTGGACGGCGGCGCCCGACGCACCCTTGCCGAGATTGTCGAGCAGAGCCACAAGGTTGACATGCGCACCGCCCGGCGTACCGAAAACGAAGAGCTTCATCGTATCTTGACCGACGAGTTCCTCAGCATCGACGCGCGGCAGCGCCTTGCTTTCCTCAAGCGAAACGACGGTGACGATATCCTGCCCGGCATAATGCCCGACGAGCGTCGCGTGAATGCTCTCCATCGTGGCCCCGTCCTTGAGGTCTTCGAGGAAAAGCGGCACCTGCACGATCATGCCCTGCGCGAAGCGTCCGACGGACGGCGAAAAGAGCGGCGCGCGGTCGAGCTGGCCGTGAACCTTCATTTCCGGCACATGCTTGTGCTTGAGCGTCAGGCCGTAGAGGAAATTGTTGGCGCTGACGGCGTCGTCCCTCGATTGGTCTTCCATCTGTGCGATGAGCTGCTTGCCGCCGCCGGTATAGCCGGAAACTGCGTTGACCGTCACCGGATAGCCATCGGGCAGGAGGCCGGCGGCGCGCAGCGGCCGGATGAGGCCGACCGCGCCGGTCGGGTAGCAGCCGGGATTGGCCACATGGCGGGCCGACTTGATCTTGTCGGCCTGTGCCTTGTCCATTTCCGCAAAGCCATAGGCCCATGAGGGATCAACGCGATAGGCGGTCGAGGTGTCTATGACGCGCACCCTGTTGTTGCCGGCGAGCATCGAGACAGCCTCGCGCGAAGCATCGTCGGGCAGGCAGAGAATGGCAATGTCGGCGCTGTTCAGCAGGTCTTCCCGCATGGCGGCGTTGCGCCGCTCCGCTTCCGGGATAGACAGCAGCTCGACGTCGCGGCGGCCGGCCATGCGGGTGCGGATCTGCAGTCCCGTCGTGCCATGTTCGCCGTCGATGAAGATTTTCGCTGTCATTGTCTTTGTCCTGTAAGATCAGTGCCTTGGATTGAGAGCCGGAATCATTGTGCCAGCTTGTTGATTCAGTTTTTTAACGCGCCACGTCGCTCCGCGCGCAGCCCGAGCATATACATGGCAACCGTCGCCCCCGCAATGGCGGTGATATCGGCATGGTCGTAAGCCGGCGCCACTTCGACAACATCGGCGCCGCGGATATCGAGGGGGCCGAGCTTGCTGAGCACCGACAGGATTTTCGCGCTCGACGGGCCGCCGGCGACCGGCGTGCCGGTGCCGGGTGCGAATGCCGGGTCGAGGCAGTCGATGTCGAAGGTGAGATAGGCGGGCTTGCCGCCGGTATGCTCGAGGATCGTCCTGGCGATTTCGCTCGCGGTCATCTCCTCCACCTCATGGCCATAGAGGAGGCGGATGCCGAAATCCTCCGGCGCATGGGTGCGGATGCCGATCTGGATCGAACGGGCGGCATCGACGATGCCGTCGCGCACGGCGCGCGCCACGAAGGAACCATGGTCCATGCGTTTGTTGTCGTCGAACCAGGTGTCCTGATGGGCGTCGAATTGGACGAGGGCAAGCGGGCCGTGCCTGGCGGCGTGAGCCTTCAACAGCGGCCAGGTGATAAAATGGTCCCCGCCGAGGGTCAGCAGGAAAGCGCCGCTGCCAAGGATTTTCGCGGCTTCCCGCTCGATCGTTGCCGGTGTCTCTTGGTGGTTGCCATAGTCGAGCAGGCAATCGCCGTAGTCGATGACCGCCAGATCCGCGAAGAGATCGCGTGAGAAGGGATATTGCGGGTCGTTGTCGAAGATGGCGGAAGCCCGGCGGATCGCCTGCGGCCCGAAGCGCGCACCCGGCCGGTTGGACGTCGCCGCGTCGAAAGGGATGCCCCAGACCACCGCATCGACGCCGGTCAACGCCTTGGTAAACCGCCGGCGCATGAAGGAAAGCGCGCCCGCAAAGGTTGGATCACTTGCGGCGGAGGTGAGGCTGGTTGCCGTGAAGGCGTGATCGATCGACTTTTCTGCCATGGCATCCCTCCATCATTCAGTGGTGGGACGTTGGACAATCGGAGCCGGCAAGGCAAGCCTGAGTGAAACAAATTCCTCTTTGCTCAGGAGGCCTTGGCTTCGAATGCCGGCGGAAAGTCGCCGAGAGTCTTGGCTTCGTTGATGCGCGCGCCGATATCCTCCTCGATGATCGATTCCAGCTGCGCGAAGCTCTTGATGACGTAATAGATCGGCTGCACGATATCGATGCGGTAGGGCGTTCTGAGCACCGTCATCAGGTCGAACGGTCGGAATTCGCATTCCTTGCCTTCCATCGCGGCCCCCGTTTCGCTGGGGGAGGAGACGATGCCGGCGCCGAAGCAGCGGCGCCCCTGCGGCGTATCGATCAGGCCGAACTCGACGGTGAACCAGAATATCCGGAACAGATGCCATGAATAGCCCTTGCCGAGACTGACAGCTTTCTCGCCGAAGCGGCGCACGAAATTGGCGTAGCTCTGGTTGGTCAGCAAGGGGCAGTGGCCGAAGACCTCGTGGAAGATATCCGGCTCCTCGATGTAGTCGATATGCTCGCGGCGGCGAATGAACGTCGCCAGCGGAAACTTGCCCTGCGACAGCAATTCATAAAAACGCGATGGCGGGATGAGGGCGGGCACGCCCTCCACCCCGAAGCCTGTGGTCTCGTTGAGTCGCCGATTGACGTCGCGAAGCTGCGGAACCTTGTCGGGCTTCAGCCCGAGCGTTTTCACGCCGTCCAGATATTCCCGGCAGGCCCTGTCGGCCAAAAGCGTCATCTGCCGCCTGTAGAGTTCGCTCCAGATTTGGTCTTCCTCGGCGGTGTAGTGATAGACGCCGTCCGCATCCGGCAGGTTCGCCGTATAGGTGCTTTCCTTGGTCATGACCGGCCTCCCGTGATCAGTCCAATGAGCCGGGGCGCTCCAGCCTCCGGCTGTCAGATCACCATTATATCCCGGGAAAAGCGGGTAAACATTTCAGGATTGCCGGATTAGGATCTGAAAATGGGAGAATATTCCAGGAGGAGAAGCCAGAATGAAAGAAAACCTGCAAGCTGCCCGCAGGCTTCTGCAACTCGTGCAGACCGGAGATGGGTTGTCGCTCTCCGAACTGGCGGAGAAAGCCGGCATGTCGCAAAGCACCGCCTGGCGCAAGATTCAGGAACTGGAGGCCGAAGGCGTCATCCGGAAGAGGGTTGCTCTTCTCGATCCGGCAAAGCTCGACCTCAAGCTCTGCATCATCGCTCATGTGACCCTGGAGGATCATCACGAGGAGGCGATCGAAGCTTTTGCAGGCGTCGTGCGGGACCGACCGGAGATCATGGAGTGCTACGCGCTGTCCGGAACGTTCGACTACATGCTGAAGATCAGGGCACGCGACGTCGAAGCCTATGAGGCTTTCATGACCCGCCACCTGATGCGCAATCCGCATGTGCGCAACGTGGTTTCCAGCTTCGTCCTGCGCGAACTGAAGTCGACGACCGAACTGCCGATCTGAGAAATGCCTGCAAGCGCCGCAAAAGAAAAGGCCGGGAAAACCCGGCCTTCGCAAATCGGTGTTTTCGGCAAGCGATCAGCGCTTGGAGAACTGGAAGGAGCGGCGGGCCTTCGCCTTGCCGTACTTCTTTCGCTCGACAACGCGGCTGTCGCGGGTCAGGAAGCCACCCTTCTTGAGAACCGAACGCAGGCCCGGCTCGAAATAGGTCAGCGCCTTGGAAAGGCCGTGGCGCACCGCGCCGGCCTGGCCGGAAAGGCCGCCACCTGCAACGGTCGCAACGATGTCGAACTGGCCGCCACGGTTCGCAGCGACGATCGGCTGCTGCAGGATCATCTGCAGGACCGGGCGTGCGAAATAGGCGGAGAAATCCTTGCCGTTGACGGTGATCTTGCCGGTGCCGGCCTTGACCCAGACGCGGGCGACGGCGTTCTTGCGCTTGCCGGTCGCGTAGGAACGGCCAAGGTTGTCAACCTTGCGGACGTAAACCGGGGCCTGGTTTTCGGCCGCCGGAGCGAGATCCTTCAGAGAGGAGAGATCGGCCATGTTCAGGCGCTCCTTACATTCTTCTTGTTCAGCGAAGCCACGTCGAGAGCGACCGGCTGCTGGGCTTCATGGGGATGGTTGGAACCGGCATAAACGCGCAGGTTCTTCATCTGGCGACGGCCGAGAGGGCCACGCGGGATCATGCGCTCGACGGCCTTTTCGATGACGCGCTCCGGAAAGCGGCCTTCGATGATCTGGCGCGCGGTGCGCTCCTTGATGCCGCCCGGATATCCGGTGTGCCAGTAATACTTCTTGTCGGAATACTTCTTGCCGGTAAGGGCAACCTTTTCCGCATTGATGACGATGACGTTGTCGCCGTCATCGACATGAGGGGTGTAGGTGGCCTTGTGCTTGCCGCGGAGCCGGTTTGCAACGATGGTGGCGAGGCGACCGACAACGAGGCCTTCGGCATCGATGATCACCCACTTCTTCTCCACCTCGGCGGGCTTCTGAACGAAGGTTGACATGGTTTTCTCTTTCATTTGGGACCCGTGGCATTCGAAACCGGATGCAAGGGCGTTTCTTGTTGCTTGGATTGTCGGCCGAAATTCCCGAAAAAAGGCGCGAAGGACCGACAAAAAGAATGCGGGCCATGAAGGTCCGCAATCTGTGGCGGCTTATACCGATGCGGATGCGAAGCGTCAAGATGACGGATTTGCAAGATTGAAAAATAGATACAACAAAATCAAAGGCTTACATGTGTGGTTTTATGATACCACAATTTATCGCGGCGGAATCGAATAGGTGGCAGTCGCATGGGCGACCGGCTCTCCGCCGCTTTGCTGGGTCAGCAGGCAGTCGATCACCGCAAGCCGCTTGCCGAGCTTGAGAAGCCTGCAGTCGCAGAAGAGCGGAGCGAGCTGCGGCTTGCGCAGGAAATTGATGTTGAGGCTGGTGGTGACGGCGAGCGCCACTGGCCCGATATGGGCAAGGATGACGGCATAAGCCGCGACATCCGCCAGCATGACCATCGAGGGACCGGAAATCGTATTGCCGGGGCGCAGGTGCCGGTCGCTCGGATCGAAGCGCATGGCAAGTTCACCCGGTCGGACATCCGTCACGGCAAGTGCTCGTCCATCCACGTGGATTTGCGGAAATTCACGATCCAGGAAGGCATGGATCTCCTCTACTGTCATGATAGGCCGCATTCTCTTCCTTTCGAGATGCTTGGAAGGGTTTTCTTTATGAATACAGACAGGTTTTCGCCGCCCCGCTTTCGGGCGATGTAATTGGGCGCGCGGCCCCATTGGTGGGGCGGGATGAATGGTTGTGTATACAACCTATGGGGTCATTTATGTGGCCGCCGTCTACAAAGCCTCCAGAGTCGGATGGGAAGAGAGCGATATAGCAGCCGCGGTTTGATCAAAAAATCCCTTGTGGTTTCAACATGACACAGTGATGGATACTTGGTTTTGTCACTATTGATGAGAATGCGAATTATCACGGATCATGAATAGTAGGCTCCCCTAATTCAACTGTAGATGATGCTAATATGCGTTGTACGTAAGCGGAAAATAGCAAGAACGTTCCCAGAACAGCCTCCGCGGCTGCCGGGCAGGAATCTGCACGTCAGAATCCGAGACAGCCCGGCTGCAGCGGAAAGCAGTCTTCCCGATCAGGTCTGGGTTTGCAGGCGCGAACGGGGCAGCGGGGTGTGTCTGCGGCCGGCACCGTTGCGCGATCCGCAAATTCCCGGCCATCGCAGAAGCTGCTGTCGACGACATAGCGGTCGTAGAGTGTCATGCCGCGCACGTTTCTGGATGGATAGCGCAGGATGACCGCGCCTTCGCGTCTGATCACGCGCTGCACGGCGGCACAGGACATGCCGGTGGAATTATAGCGGGAAATGGCAAAGGCCGGTTCGACCGGCAGGAGGGCGCCGCCGCAGGCGATGACGGTAAGGCTTGCGAGAAATTTTTTCATGACCTGCATCCCTTTTATCGAGACACGGACTTACATAGAGCGGGAGGATTGTGCCGCCAGAGGCATCATCAGGGAGTCTGCCGTCCATGAATCATGATCATTACGACAACGCCTATATCGCCGATATCCTGAGGACCGTGAAGACCATCGCGCTTCTCGGGGCGTCTCCCAATCCGGATAGGCCGAGCAATCGTGTCATGGGTTTTCTGCTGTCGAAGGGGTATACGGTCTTTCCGGTCAATCCGGGTCAGGCGGGCAAGCAGATCCAGGGGCAGACCGTCTACAGGACGCTCTCCGACGTGCCGCAGCCGGTCGATATGGTCGATGTCTTCCGCGCCGCCGAATACCTGGATGGCGTGGTCGATGAAGCACTCGCCCTTGAGACCTTGCCCAAGGTGATCTGGGGGCAGCTCAGCGTCCGCGACGACAGGGCGGCAGCCAGGGCGGAAGCTGCCGGCATCAAGGTTGTCATGGACCGTTGCCCGGCAATCGAATATCCCCGGCTTGTCGCCTGATGTCTTCAGTCGGCGAGCAGTTCCGGCCGGGCCCGCATCTCGTTGAGCAGCTCGGCATTGGCGCAGTAATCCGCAAAGTCTGCGACGGCGGCGCCATCGGCGAGTTCCCGGCGGCAGCGGGCCTTTTCCTGACATTTGGAACAGGTGATGTGCATGTCGCGGAATTCCAGCGGCTCGGCGAGCTTGACCTCTTCCGGATCGATGTTCAGCAGGCGCATCAGTGAGGCCATTTCGTCGGCGGCGTGAGGTCCGCGCCTGATCAGCGAAATGAACTCATCCCTGGACATGGCGTTGTCATGCGCGAGGATCTTGACGGTCTCGTCATCGAGGCTCGCGAGGACCTTTGCCTCCTCGATGGAGTCCCAGGTTGTGGAACACCAGCGGGCGATCCGGGAAACGAAGTTTTCATGTGTGGTGGAGGCTTGATTATTCATGGCATACTCCTCTTCGCACTTGGAGCATACGTGCGGAGAAGCGGAGATCGTTGATCAAGATCAACCAGGCCGCATTTCCCAGGTGTGATAAAAGGTTGAAAAAAGCACTTGGGCAATAAGGGAGAGAGACCATGCCGACGATCAATCCGGGCTTTTCAACTCTGGCGGTGCATGCAGGCGCCCAGCCCGATCCCGCCACGGGTGCCCGGGCGACGCCCATCTACCAGACGACGTCTTTCGTCTTCAATGACGCGGACCATGCGGCGGCCCTCTTTGGCCTGCAGCAGTTCGGCAATATCTACACCCGCATCATGAATCCGACCCAGGCGGTGCTGGAAGAGCGGGTGGCGGCGCTGGAGGGTGGCACGGCTGCGCTTGCGGTCGCCTCCGGCCATGCGGCCCAGATGCTGACCTTCCACACGATCATGCAGCCCGGCGATAATTTCGTCTCGGCGCGAAGACTCTACGGCGGTTCGATCAACCAGTTCGGTCATGCCTTCAAAAGTTTCGACTGGCAGGTCCGCTGGGCCGATACGGACGAGCCGGAGAGTTTCGACAAGCAGATTGATGACCGCACCCGCGCCATCTTCATCGAAAGCCTTGCCAATCCCGGCGGCACCTTCGTGGATATCGCGGCGATCGCCGACGTGGCGCAGCGGCGCGGTATTCCGCTGATCGTCGACAATACGATGGCAACCCCCTATCTCGTCAGGCCGCTTGAGCACGGCGCCGACATTGTCGTCCATTCGCTGACGAAATTCCTGGGCGGGCATGGCAATTCGATGGGCGGCATCATCGTCGATGGCGGCACGTTCGACTGGTCGAAATCCGGCAATTACCCGATGCTCTCGCAGCCCCGGCCGGAATATGCCGGCATCGTGCTGCACCAGACCTTCGGCAATATCGGCTTTGCGATCGCCGCCCGCGTGCTGGGCTTGCGCGACCTCGGCCCGGCGATCTCGCCTTTCAACGCCTTCATGATCCTGACCGGCATCGAGACGCTTCCCCTCAGAATGCAGAGGCATTGCGATAACGCACTCGCCGCGGCGCAATGGCTGAAGAAGCATCCGAAAATCGCCTGGGTGAACTATGCCGGTCTCGAGGACGATCCGAACCACGCCTTGCAGCAACAGTATTCGCCGAAAGGCGCGGGTGCCGTCTTCACTTTCGGCGTCAAGGGCGGTTATGAGGCCGGCAAAGCTCTGGTCGAAGGTCTGAAGCTCTTCTCGCACCTCGCCAACATCGGCGACACCCGCTCGCTGGTCATCCATCCGGCTTCCACGACACATCGGCAGTTGACCGAAGAGCAGCAGATCGCCGCCGGCGCCGGTCCCGACGTGGTGCGGCTGTCGATCGGCATCGAGGATGCCGCCGACATCATCGCCGATCTCGACCAGGCACTCTCGAAGGTCTGAGGAGACCGGCCAGGAAGATGTGGTTTCGGCGTCAGGCGCCGAAACCACCGTCGATCGTGTGCATCGCTCCGGTGATGAAGCCCGCTTCCGGACCTGCGAGGTAAGCGGCGAGACCGGCGATTTCCTCCGGACGGCCATGGCGCTTGATGGCCATGAAGCCGTGCATGAACTCGCTCATCGGGCCGTCTTCCGGGTTCATGTCGGTGGAGGTCGGGCCGGGCTGAATGACATTGACCGTGATGTCGCGATCGCCGAAGTCGCGCGCCAGACCGCGCGCCATGCCCTGCACGGCGGACTTGGTCAGTGCATAGGCCGCGCCGCCTGCAAACGGCATGCGGTCACCGTTGACGGATCCGATGATGATGATCCGTCCGCCTTCCGGCATGCTGCGGGCTGCTTCGACGGAGGCGTGATAGGGCGCTCGCACGTTAACATCGATCATCTTGTCGATGGCATCGGCTTCGATTTCCAGAGGATTGCCCAGGGCCAGCGTGCCGGCGCTGACGATGAGGATGTCCAGCGGGCTGGAGGCCTTTACGCTTTCGATGACGGCGGTGCGGTCGGCGGCATCGGATTTCATGGTCTTCGAGCCGGTTTCCCGTGCCAGCTCTTCAGCCGCGTCCTTCGAACCCGCATACGTGAATGTCACGTCGGCGCCGTCCTGGGCGAAACGACGGACGAGTGCGGCGCCGATGCCGCGGCTGCCGCCAAGGATCAGAACTTTCTTTCCATGGAAGTCGGTCATTGTCATGTCTCCTGTGCAGCACTTGTCACTGGGGTTGAGATTTAATGTAATGAACGCTACATAAATCCCGTGATGGTCGACGTCAAGGATTTTTGTAGTGTGCGATACAGAAAAGAAGGGAGTCCGTGGACGCCCCCGTGCTTTCGACAGGGATGAGGCGCTCGCCAAGGCACAGGCGTTGTTTCATCTGAAAGGGTATGATGCGCTGAGCGTTGCCGATCTGACGGCGGCAATCGGCATCAAGCCGCCGAGTTTTTATGCGGCTTTCGGCAGCAAGGCGGCGCTTTATGCCGAGGCATTGCGGCTCTACGAAAAGAACGAGGGATTGGATGTCGCCAGCGCGCTGGCCGAGGGCGTGCCACTTTCGGATGGTATTGCAGACGTCCTGCGGCAGGCGGCAGATGCCTATGTCAGCGGTGACGCCAGGGGATGCATGGTGATCGAGGGCGCTCGCGGCATCATCGATCCCGATGCCGGCGCCGAAGCGCGCGCCCGCATGGAGGCAAGCCGGCGTTTCATCCGGGATCGGATTGCTGCACGCGGCAGTTTGCAGGCCGACCTTCTGGCGGATTACATCATGACGGCTTTTGCGGGCCTGTCGGCGAGCGCCCGCAATGGCATGCTGGCGGAACGGCTTCGGGTCATCGCCGCGATGGCGGCCGATGGCGCCGCGCAACATATCGACAAGGAGTGACCATGGGCACCTGGACTGTATTCGATCTCGCCGGCATCGAACCGGAAGAGGGCGCTCCGGCGCCCGACCGGCTGATCTCCGGAAATCCGACCTTCCGCACCTGGAATGTCGAGGAGGCGGAAGGCGGGCTCTACGCCGGCATCTGGGAGGCGACGCCGGGGAAGTGGCGGATCGCCTACGACGAGTGGGAATATTTCCACATCCTCTCCGGCCATTCGATCGTGACCGAGGAGGGCGGCAGGCCCGTTCATCTCAAGGCCGGAGATAGGATGATCTTGAGACCCGGCTTCAAGGGAACCTGGGAAGTCGTTGAAACGACTCGCAAGGATTACGTGATCCGGATCTGAAATCAGTCCTTCTTGTTGCCATTGAACGCTTCGGCGAACTCCTGCGACGAGATGAAGGCGAGCGTACGCCGCATCTCCTCCGACTTTTCCTTTCCGAAAGCCTTGTCGAAGCGGTCCTGAGCGATCTGCCAGCGTGCGGTCAGCTCTTTCTGCTTTGCAATTCCGGTCTCCGTCAGTCTCACGCGTTTTACCCGCCGATCCTTGGCGTCGGGCACCAGTTCCACCAGCCCGTCGCGAATCAGCAGCTTCAACGTGTGGCCGAGTGCGGAAAGATCCATGACCATTGCCTCTGCCAGGCTCTTGAGGGTCGGTTCTCCTGAGCGTGCGATCTGCGACAGAAGCGAGAATTGCGTGCCCTTGAGACCGGTGTCACCCATCGCATCCTCATAGAGCTGACCGAGCTGCCGCGAAGCGCGGCGCACTGCGCTGTTGCTGCAGTAAAGCCAGATGCCGTCTTCCCGCATTTTTTCGTCGTTCACCATGTCCTTACCTGCTTTCCGTGGGGAGGATGCCCGCTTTTGGCTGGCGCTTCCACTCCCGATAAAAATTTCCGTTCTCCTCTTGCGACTTAGAAATCCCGTTTTCATATATGGTGGCATATGCCAGTAAATTTCAATCAAAGGAGATGAACCAATGACGACGTCATCGAAACTCGGAACTGCCCTCGTGACCGGAGCTTCGTCCGGAATCGGCGCGACCTATGCCGACCGCCTGGCCAGGCGCGGTTACGATCTCATTCTTGTTGCCCGCGATGAGGACAGGCTGAAAGCGCTCGCCGAGCGCCTGACGCAGGGCCATGGCGTAACGGCAGAGGTGCTGCGCGCCGACCTGACGCAGCGGGCCGACGTTCTTGCCGTTGAAAAGCGTCTGCGCGAGGACGGTTCAATCACGCTTTTCGTCAACAATGCCGGCATCGGGCCGAAGGGATCGCTACTCCAGAGCGATGCCGATTATCTTGACGAGATGGTCGATCTCAACGTCACTGCCGCGAACCGGCTTGCAGTAGCAGCCGCCCAGGCTTTCGTGGCGCGAGGCGAGGGGGCGATCATCAATACCGCCTCGGTCGTCGCGCTGTGGCCCCAGGCCTTCAGCGGCACCTACAGCGCCAGCAAGGCTTTCGTTCTTGTCCTGACGGAATCTCTGGCGAGCGAACTTGCCGGAACCGGCGTCCGCATCCAGGCAGTCCTGCCGGGGCTCACCCGCACGGAGATCTTCGACCGTGTCGGAGGCTCATTCGACAACATGGACCCGAACATGGTGATGGATGTCACCGATCTCGTCGATACGGCACTCGCGGGTTTCGACCAGGGCGAACTGATCACTATCCCATCGCTCGCAGACAAGACGCTCTATGAGGCTTTCGAAAATGCTCGCAGTGAATTGCGGCCCCATCTGTCGCTGAACAGGCCGGCCGCGCGCTTCGGGGTTTCCTCTTCGCAAGCCGCTTGATCGGCTTCACCAGGAAAGATCGAGCCTCTCCAATCCGTGGAAGTGATAGACGTCCTTGACGACGGGCGTCTTCGCGATCCTCATTCCGGGCAGGCGACGGAAGAGGATCGGCAGCACGGTATTGAGTTCGAGCCTGGCAAGCGGCGCGCCGATGCAGAAATGGATGCCGGCGCCGAAGGAAAGGTTCGGCGCCTCCTGCCGGTCCGGCTTGAAGGTCAGCGGATCGGAGAATTTCTTCGGGTCCAGGTTGGCGGCGGCGAGGATGAGGCTCACCTTGTCGCCGCGCTTGAACGTCAAATCGTCGATCTCGGCATCTTCCAACGCCCATCGTTGGAAGATGTGCACCGGAGCGCAGATGCGCAGCGTCTCTTCTACGGTTCGTTCCGTCGCTGCATCGTCGCGGAAGAGTTCCGATGGCGGCAGCCCGCCGTCCAGTATGACCCTCACCGAATTGCCGATCTGGTGCACGGTCGCCTCATGTCCGGCATTGAGCAGCACGATCGTCGTGGAAACCAGCTCGTCGTCGGTGAGGTATTGGCCCTTATGCTCCGTATGGATCATGTGGGTGAGCAGATCCTCGCGTGGCGACCTGCGCCGCTCGTCGATCAAGTCCTTGACGTAGTCCGCGAATTCCTTCGCGGCGCGGTCGGCCGCATCTTCGTCCTCTGCTGTTCGCTTGAACATGTACATGCCCACATAGGCATGCGACCAGGCGAGCAATTGCGGCCCCATCTCGTCAGGAATGCCGATCATCCGGGCGATCATCGTCACCGGGATGATATCGGCGAAGGAGGAGAGCAGTTCTGTTCCGCCGTCCTTCTCGAAACCGTCAATCAGCTTTTCAGCAAGCTCGGCGATCTCGGGCCTCAGCCTTTCGATATGCCGGGAGACGAAGGCGCGGTTGACGAGCGTCCTGAGTCGCGTGTGCTCCGGTGGTTCGAGTTCCAGCAACGAATAGCGCTCGGCAAGATCGAAGTTCTCAAGATGCGGCTGAGGAGCGGGGAGACCGAGCTCCTCCCGGCTGGCGATGTGCAGGATCTGCCGGCCGAACCGCCGGTCGCGCAAGAGCGCGTTCACATGGTCGTAACCGGTGAAGAACCATTGCCGCTGCTCTTCCCAATAAAAGGTCGGGCAGTGTTCGTGGAGAAGCGCGTAGACGCGGTTCGGATCGCTATAGAAGGCAGGATTGCGCCCGTCGAGAAAGACGCGGCGGGTTTCGGAATCGATGCGGAGAAAATCGGGCAGGTTGCTCATGCCCGATGCCTAGCGCAATCCCTTGAAACGCGGAAGCCCTGTCTATTCGCCGAGCGCCACGCCCTCGCGGCGCGGATCGGCGCTGCCGACAAGGCCGTTCGCGGTGATCTCGATCGCATGCAGGCCGGAGTTCATCTCGCCAACCTTCACCTCATAACCCAGTGCCCTCAAGGGCTCCGCCAGCTTTTCCGCGTCCGTGCCGGCCTCGATGTCATAGGTTCCGAAGCGGTTGATCAAATGCGGCTGGGCGACGATCTGTTCGACCGGCATGCCCCAATCGATATAGGCGATCAGCGCCTGCGCCACGTAACCGATGATCTGGCTGCCGCCGGGCGAGCCGATGGCGAGAAGCGGCTTGCCATCCTTCATGACGATGGTGGGCGACATGGAAGAGCGGGGCCGTTTTCCGGGCTCGACGCGGTTGGCGACGGGCAGGCTTCCGTCATGGGTCTTGAAGGAAAAGTCGGTAAGCTCGTTGTTGAGCAGGAAACCGTTGGTCATGAGCCGCGAGCCGAAACCGCTTTCGATCGTCGTGGTCATCGACACGACATTGCCCTGTCTGTCGACGATGACGAAATGGCTGGTGGAGGGGAGTTCGATCGCTTCGCCGTTCCCGAAAAGCAGGGCGTGGTCCCATTCCGGCTCGCCGGCCTTCACGGCGTCGGCGGCAAGCGCTTTCTCGCCGTCGAGCAATGCGGCCCGCGTGCCGAGATAGTCCTTCTTGATGAGACCCTTGATCGGCGAGGGGACGAAATCCTGATCGGCGAGATAGCGTTCGCGGTCGGCGAAGGCGAGGCGCTGCGCATCACCGATGATCCGCCAGCTCTCGGCGCTTTGCGGCCCGAGGCCTTTGATGTCGAAATTCTCGATCGTGCCGAGAATCTGGCCGACCGCGACCGCGCCGGACGACGGCGGCCCCATGCCGCAGACATCGAGCGCGCGATAGTTGAAGCAGACCAGCTCGCGTTCCTTGATCCGATAGTTGGCGAGGTCGGCAAGCGACAGCACGCCCGGATTCCCGGCTGCTTCCCGTACGGTTTTGACAATGGCTTCGGCGATCGGCCCGTTATAGAAGGCGTCGGCACCGCCGGTGGCGATCGCCTTCAGCGTTTCCGCGTAGGCGGGGTTCTTGAGGATGGCCCCGACCTTCAATGGCGCACCGGAAGCGTCGTAGAAATAGCCGCGCGGACCTTCGTATTTCTTCAGCCGGTCGCCTTCGGCGGCAACCAGGGAGGCCAGGCGCGGAGAGACTTCGAAACCATTTGTGGCGAGAGTTTCGGCCGCTTCGAACAGGCTCGTCCATTCCGTCTTGCCGTAGCGCTTATGGACCTCGTGCAGCAGTCGCACGGTGCCGGGCGTACCGACCGACCGGCCGCCGACCACCGCGTCCATGAATTTCAGCGGCTGGCCTTGCGCATCGAGGAACAGTTTCGGCGTTGCCTCCATCGGTGCGGTTTCCCGGCCGTCGAAGGTCGTAAGCTTGTTGGCGGCTGCGTCGTAGTAGACGAGGAAAGAGCCGCCGCCGAGGCCGGAGCTCTGTGGTTCGACAAGACCGAGCACGGTCTGGACGGCCACCATGGCGTCGATCGCATTGCCGCCCTTGGCGATCACATCCCGTCCTGCTTCTGCCGCCAGCGGATTGGCGGCCGCGACCATGAAATTCTTCGCTTCGACGCGCTTTGCCGCCGTCATCCCGGTCGCGCGTTCCGGTGCGATGGTATCGGATGCCTGTTGAGCCTCGATCACACCTGCCGAAAGCAGAAGCGAAAGCGCAAGGCTCATGAAAAAAGTTGCTCGCATATGGCATTCCCTCCGCCATTGATCCCTAACGGAGAATGTGGACTTTACCGGAGGAAGGACAAGAGGGTCAGCGTTTGCCGAGCGCTGTGAGGCGTTTCAGGGCCGCCACCTGTCGGTTGGCGCGGATATCGGTCGGTGCTTCGTCTTCGCCCTGCCGGTCGGCGGCGGGGATGATGGAGGCTTCGGCACCTGTATCGATCGCCGTGCGGTCGCGGCCGCTTTCCTTGGCGGTATAGAGCGCCCGGTCGGCGGCGCTGAGCAGCTGGTCGAGATCGGCTTCGCCAGCCGTCGCAAGCGCGATGCCGGCGCTCACCGTGACCTTGATCCGATGCTCGCCGGCAGCGATGACCTGACGCTTTAGGGTGAGGCGGATCGCCTCCGCTATGCTGGCGGCCTCGATCATATCGCCGACGCGCACGATCGAAGCGAATTCTTCGCCGCCCATGCGGCCGAAGAAGCCGCGGCCGCGCAGTGAGGTCTGGCCGACCTGCGAGAACGCCACCAAAACCGCATCGCCGGCCTGGTGTCCGCAGCGGTCGTTGATCTGCTTGAAGCCGTCGAGGTCGAAATGCAGGAATGCGATCAGCGGCTTCTCCGCTTTCTGGACGATGCGCAGGCCATGGAATTCATCGATGAGGCCACGACGGTTGAGCACGCCGGTCAACGGATCGGTCACGGCGAGCGTTTTCAGTTTCTCCTCCGATCGTTCGGTCAGCAGTTTCGCGCCGCTCATGATACCGGCGACGAAGCAGAAGGCGGCGGGAAAGAAAAGCCACATGGCATTCGGCGCGGTGGCAAACGAGGTCGGGCGATTGACGACGGCAAGGACGGCGCTGGCGCCGTTCGCCAGGAATTGGACACTGATGAAGCTGGCCATGAAGCGGCGTGTGGACCGGGATGGCCCGTTGTTCCTGACAAGGGTGCCGATCATGATGGCATAACCGACCATGGCCGCGGCGTTGTAGAGCACCACCCGGTTCGCAAAGTTCTCCCGGATCGGGTCCAGCAACATGCCGGCGATCCAGATAAGTGCCGGAATGGCAACAAAACCCTGGACCGGCTCGCGATCGAATTGCAGGAGGCCGGCGATCCACAGGCCGATGGCCACGAATATGACCGTATTGGCGATCTGGATGGAAAGGAAGTCGGGAATGTCGCCGCGCAAGGCAACGAGCGCGACGCCCAGACTATGCAGCGCGAAGCCGCAGCCCCAGGTCAGATAGAAGTCGTCCCGCTCGTGAAACCAGCGCGAAAACAAGAGGACGGCGAGCGTCATCGCCTCCACCGACCAGATCAGCAGGCCCGTCAAAATGTCCACTCGCCCCTCCGCGCCCGACTTTGGGCAGGAGCAACATGGCTGAGACTCTTTAAAACGAGGTTGCCGGGATGACAGAATCCGGGACCTGCCGCGAAGCGGAACAAGCAATGCCCGAATGTGTTCACACACACTTTACCGTGATCGGGCAAAAACTTGTGCATGCGAGCGGAAACGAATCCCGGCCGGCTGCAATCTCGGAGGAATCATACTAGCGCTCGATCCCACGCATCCCGCGGCAGTTAAGGATATCAGGTGCTCCGTCTTGAAGTACCGGGCGTTGACACTCTATGTAGGGAATGACCTATTCCATTTGATTCCGGAGCGCCTCTCTGCCTTCGGCAAGTGCTTGACAAAGGACGGACATGAGAAATCCAATTGATACCGCAATGGCCTTGGTGCCGATGGTCGTAGAGCAGACCAATCGCGGTGAGCGCTCTTATGACATCTTTTCGCGCCTCCTGAAGGAGCGGATCATCTTCCTGACCGGTCCGGTGGAGGACCAGATGGCGTCGCTCGTCTGCGCCCAGCTTCTCTTCCTCGAAGCGGAAAACCCGAAGAAGGAAGTCGCCCTTTACATCAATTCGCCCGGCGGCGTCGTGACTGCCGGCATGGCGATCTACGATACGATGCAGTTCATCAAGCCCGCTGTCTCGACGCTCTGCATCGGTCAGGCGGCGTCCATGGGCTCGCTTCTGCTTGCGGCCGGCGAGAAAGGTATGCGCTTTGCGACGCCGAACTCCCGCATCATGGTGCACCAGCCATCGGGCGGGTTCCAGGGACAGGCCTCCGACATCGAACGCCACGCCCGTGACATATTGAAGATGAAAAGACGTTTGAACGAGGTCTACGTGAAGCATACCGGCCGCACGTACGAAGAAGTCGAAAAGACGCTCGACCGTGACCACTTCATGGATGCCGACGAGGCCCGGGAATGGGGCGTCGTCGACAAGATCCTGACTTCGCGTCAGGAAATCGAAGGCGGCTCGGGAGATTGAGTGGAAGCGTGAACCTGTGTGTCTCACCCCGTTGTGAGCAAAAAAGGGTTTCAAGTCGCACGGAAAGCGCTATTAGTACCTATTAATGCTGTGTTGAACTTTTATGACATAGCATGCGTTTCCTGAGGGTTTCGTTGCCGCCGATCTGCATGATGTGCCCGGATCGGTAGAGTACCCTTAAGGGCAGGCACGTGAAGCCCGTCAGATGGGTTTGGCGGGCTTGTAGAGTGGACCGCGCCCGTTCTGACTTGAGCGCGGAGTGCTGGAAGGAAAGTGATATGAGCAAAGTCAGCGGCAGCAACGGCGGCGACTCCAAGAATACTCTGTATTGCTCTTTCTGCGGAAAGAGCCAGCACGAAGTCCGGAAGCTGATCGCCGGGCCGACGGTGTTCATCTGCGATGAATGCGTCGAACTGTGCATGGACATCATCCGCGAAGAGAACAAGACCTCGATGGTCAAGTCCCGCGACGGGGTTCCGACACCGCAGGACATCATCAAGGTTCTCGACGAATACGTCATCGGCCAGAAGCAGGCCAAGCGCATCCTGTCGGTCGCGGTGCATAACCACTACAAGCGCCTGGCGCATGCCTCCAAGGGTGGCGATGTGGAGCTCGCGAAGTCGAACATTATGCTGGTCGGCCCGACCGGCTGCGGCAAGACCTATCTTGCCCAGACGCTCGCCCGCATCATCGACGTGCCCTTCACCATGGCGGATGCCACGACGCTCACCGAAGCCGGCTATGTCGGCGAGGACGTCGAGAACATCATCCTGAAGCTCCTGCAGGCGGCTGACTACAATGTCGAACGCGCCCAGCGTGGCATCGTCTACATCGACGAAGTGGACAAGATTTCCCGCAAGTCCGACAACCCGTCGATCACCCGCGACGTGTCGGGCGAGGGCGTCCAGCAGGCGCTGCTGAAGATCATGGAAGGCACGGTCGCCTCGGTCCCGCCCCAGGGCGGCCGCAAGCATCCGCAGCAGGAATTCCTGCAGGTCGACACGACGAACATCCTGTTCATATGCGGCGGCGCGTTTGCCGGTCTCGACAAGATCATCTCCGCCCGCGGCGAGAAGACGTCGATCGGCTTTGCCGCCACGGTGCGCGCCCAGGACGAGCGCCGGGTCGGCGAGGTGTTGCGTGAACTGGAGCCGGAAGACCTGGTCAAGTTCGGCCTGATCCCGGAATTCATCGGCCGTCTGCCGGTCCTGGCGACGCTCGAAGACCTGGACGAGGATGCGCTGATCCAGATCCTTTCGGAACCGAAGAACGCTCTCGTCAAACAGTACCAGCGGCTTTTCGAGATGGAGGACGTGGAACTGACCTTCCACGAGGATGCACTGCGCGAGATCGCCAAGAGGGCGATCGTCCGCAAGACCGGCGCACGTGGCTTGCGCTCCATCATGGAGAAGATCCTGCTCGATACGATGTTCGAGCTTCCGGCGCTGGAAGGCGTGCGCGAAGTGGTGATCTCCGAAGACGTCGTAAAAGGCACGGCTCGCCCGCTCTACATCTATGCCGACCGGCAGGAAGAAAAGGCCAACGTCTCGGCCTGAGCTACGCAAGCTGGATGATCATCTTGGAGAGGCCCTGACAGGGGCCTCTTTTCGTGTCGATGTACACACTTGCTTTTTTTAATTATTCCACCATTTTCGCATTGCGAAGAGTTGCGCCGGGTGCATCTTGCATTAGAAAATGCGCAGGAAGATCAACAGTAACTCTATAGCGGCTTGGCCTGCTTCGGTTATAGTTGCTGACGGTCGGTGACCGCGTGCTGTGTTCTTGGCGTCCCGTATAAGCGTTTCGAGTGCGCGCTTTGTAATGCTACTGTCACAATGCTGATGCGGCGGCAGCACTGCAAGGCTTGAAATCAAATTTCGGAAACGCCACTTTGGGCGGGAGTGAAGTGCCTGGGTGATTGCCCTGTGATCTGCCCAGGCGACGTATCCCGGAAACGGGACGATGGAAAGGAATTGAAATGACGAATTCAACGTCTGCGGCACCTGGCGGCGAAACCTATCCGGTGCTGCCTCTGCGCGACATTGTGGTCTTTCCGCATATGATCGTGCCTCTGTTCGTCGGACGGGAGAAATCCATTCGCGCGCTCGAAGAAGTGATGGGATCCGACAAGCAGATCATGCTCGTCACCCAGATCAATGCCGGCGACGATGATCCCGAACCCTCGGCAATCTACAAGGTCGGCACCGTTGCCAACGTGCTGCAGCTCCTGAAGCTTCCCGATGGCACCGTGAAGGTGCTCGTCGAAGGCCGCGCGCGCGCCCAGATCGATGGCTATACGGACCGCGAAGAGTTTTACGAGGCGACGGCGAACGTTCTCGACGAGCCCGAAGAGGACGCCGTCGAGGTCGAGGCTCTGTCCCGTTCGGTGGTTTCCGAGTTCGAGAACTACGTGAAGCTGAACAAGAAGATCTCGCCGGAAGTCGTCGGCGCCGCAAGCCAGATCGAGGATTATTCGAAGCTGGCAGACACGGTCGCCTCGCACCTGTCGATCAAGATCACCGAGAAGCAGGAAATGCTGGAGACCGTCAGCGTCAAGCTGCGTCTCGAAAAGGCGCTCGGCTTCATGGAAGGCGAGATTTCCGTCCTGCAGGTGGAAAAGCGCATCCGCTCGCGCGTCAAGCGCCAGATGGAGAAGACCCAGCGCGAATACTACCTCAATGAGCAGATGAAGGCGATCCAGAAGGAACTCGGCGACGGCGAGGAAGGCCGCGACGAGATGGCCGAACTCGAGGAGCGCATCTCCAAGACGAAGCTTTCGAAGGAAGCCCGCGAAAAGGCCGATGCGGAGTTGAAGAAGCTTCGGCAGATGAGCCCGATGTCGGCGGAAGCCACCGTCGTGCGCAACTATCTCGACTGGCTGCTTGGCATTCCGTGGGGCAAGCGGTCGAAGATCAAGGCCGACCTCAACAACGCCGAAAAGATCCTCGAAGCCGATCACTTCGGCCTCGACAAGGTCAAGGAACGCATCATCGAGTATCTGGCCGTCCAGGCGCGCGCAACCAAGATCAAGGGCCCTATCCTGTGCCTCGTCGGCCCCCCGGGCGTCGGCAAGACCTCGCTTGCCCAGTCGATCGCCAAGGCGACCGGCCGCGAATATGTCCGCATGGCGCTCGGCGGCGTCCGTGACGAAGCCGAAATCCGCGGTCACCGCCGCACCTATATCGGCTCGATGCCCGGCAAGGTCATCCAGTCGATGAAGAAGGCGAAGAAGTCCAACCCGCTCTTCCTGCTCGACGAGATCGACAAGATGGGCATGGACTTCCGCGGCGACCCGTCTTCGGCGCTGCTCGAAGTGCTGGACCCGGCACAGAACTCGACCTTCATGGACCATTACCTGGAAGTCGAATACGACCTGTCCGACGTGATGTTCATCACCACGGCAAACACGCTGAACATCCCGGCACCGCTGATGGACCGTATGGAAATCATCCGCATCGCCGGTTACACCGAGGACGAGAAGCGTGAGATCGCCAAGCGTCACCTTCTGCCGAAGGCAATCAAGGAGCATGCGCTGCAGCCGAACGAATTCTCGGTGAGCGACGATGCCCTGATGGCGATCATCCAGCAGTACACCCGTGAAGCGGGCGTCCGTAACTTCGAACGTGAACTGATGAAGCTCGCACGCAAGGCGGTGACCGAGATCATCAAGGGCAAGACGAAGTCGGTCGAGGTCACGGCTGCCAACATCAATGACTATCTCGGCGTTCCGCGCTTCCGCCACGGCGAGGCCGAACGTGAGGATCAGGTTGGTGTCGTCACCGGTCTCGCCTGGACGGAAGTCGGCGGCGAACTCCTGACGATCGAAGGCGTCATGATGCCGGGCAAGGGCCGCATGACGGTCACCGGCAACCTGAAGGAAGTCATGAAGGAGTCCATCTCGGCGGCGGCATCCTATGTCCGTTCGCGCGCTGTGGATTTCGGCATCGAACCTCCGCGCTTCGACAAGTCGGATATCCACGTCCACGTTCCGGAAGGGGCGACCCCGAAGGACGGCCCGTCGGCGGGTGTCGCCATGGCCACCGCGATCGTCTCGGTCATGACCGGCATTCCGGTCAACAAGGACGTCGCCATGACCGGCGAGATCACGCTTCGCGGCCGTGTTCTGCCGATCGGCGGTCTCAAGGAGAAGCTCCTTGCGGCGCTGCGCGGCGGCATCAAGAAGGTTCTGATCCCGGAGGAAAACGCCAAGGACCTGGCGGAGATTCCGGACAATGTGAAGAACAACATGGAGATCATTCCTGTCTCGCGTATGGGTGAAGTGATCCGCCAGGCGCTTGTCCGCCAGCCCGAGCCGATCGAATGGGACGGCACGGTGGAAACGCCGGTGATTGCGACCGTCGAAGGGGTCGACGACGTCGGAACTGCGGTCGCCCACTGATCGATCGTCTTTTGGTCATGCCAAATTGGCACTATCCACGGAAAAAGCCGGTTTCAAGCCGGCTTTTTTTGTGAAAACTGCCGCATACCCCTTGTTTTTCAGGCGATTGCGGAGCTTTTGGGTTGCCAAGGCCTGACACCGAACTATTGTCGGCGCCGAAATACATGAGTCGTTCCAAAACCGCTGAAAGGGGTGGAAACATGAACAAGAACGAATTGGTATCCGCAGTGGCCGAAAAAGCCGGTCTCTCCAAGGCTGATGCCGCATCTGCTGTTGATGCCGTTTTTGAGACCGTACAGGCTGAGCTGAAGAAGGGTGGCGACATTCGTCTCGCCGGCTTCGGCAGCTTCTCCGTTTCCCGTCGCGAGGCATCCAAGGGCCGCAACCCGTCGACCGGCGCCGAAGTCGACATTCCGGCACGCAACGTGCCGAAGTTCTCGGCCGGCAAGGGCCTGAAGGATGCTGTCAACAGCTAACGCGCTGCCTCCGGGCAACCCTGTAGCAGTCTCAATAACGGAAAGGCCTGGGTTTCCCGGGCCTTTTTCGTTTTCTCAGAACATCGTAGGTTGGGCAGCTCCAACGTGTGAAAACCGTCATCCCTCTGTCATGCGCATGCTCCAATAACCAGCGACGGTTTTATGGACAGGAGGGCTCCTATGACATTCCGTATTCACGCCGCGCTGACAGCGGTGCTTCTCGCCTCGGTCGCAGCGCCTGCCAGCGCAGAGCAGGTCTTCAACCGCATCGCATCCTTCCCCGTTGCCAGCAATCTTCCTGCGGACAAGGACAAGCTGACGACCACGTCGGCGGAAATCATCACCGCCAGCGAAGACGGCAATACGCTGATCTATTCCGACAGCCCGCTTGGCGCGATCGGTTTCATCGACATCACCGATCCCAAGGCTCCGAAGGCGCTCGGCGCGCTGTTCCTTGACGGCGAGCCTACATCCGTAGCCGCAGTCGGCTCCAAGGTTCTCGCCGCCGTCAATACGTCGGAAAGCTACGTGAAGCCGTCCGGCAAGCTGAATGTCGTGGATATCGCGTCGAAGAAGATCGAAGCAACCTGCGACCTCGGCGGCCAGCCGGATTCGATCGCTATTTCGAAGGACAAGACCTTTGCTGCGATCGCCATCGAAAACGAGCGCGACGAGGACGTGAACGACGGCGCCATTCCCCAGATGCCGGTCGGTGATCTGGTCATCGTGTCGCTGAAGGATGGTGCCGCCGACTGCGCCTCCATCAAGCATGTCTCGCTGACCGGCCTTGCGGAGATCGCGCCGGAAGATCCGGAACCGGAATTCGTTGCCATCAACGATGCCGGCGAGATAGCCGTCACGCTGCAGGAGAACAACCACATCGCCATCATCGATGGCAAGACAGCGACCGTCGTCGGCCATTTCTCCGCTGGCAAGACCGATCTGGAAGGCATCGACAACAAGACCGACGGCCAGCTTTCCTTCACCGGCAAGGCGGAGGGCGTATTGCGCGAACCGGATGCCATCAAGTGGCTGGACAACAACCGCCTCGTTATCGCCAATGAAGGCGACTGGAAGGGTGGTTCGCGCAGCTTCACGATCTTCGATCGTACTGGCAAGGTTCTCTACGAGTCCGGCGCGTCGCTGGAACGCGAAATCGCCCGCATCGGACATTTCCCGGACAAGCGTGCGAAGTCGAAGGGCGTTGAACTGGAAGGCATGGAGTTCGCTTCCTTCAATGGCCAGAACTACATCTTCATTCTTTCCGAACGCGCTTCCGTCGTGGCCGTCTACAAGGATACCGGCGCCGAACCGCAACTTGCCCAGCTTCTGCCGTCGGGCATTTCGCCGGAAGGTGCTGTCGCCATTCCTGGCCGTAACCTGTTTGCCACCGCCAACGAAGTCGATCTTGGCGAAGACGGCGGTGCACGCTCGCATGTGATGATTTACGAGCTTGCCGAAGGCCAGCCGAACTATCCAACGCTCGTTTCCAAGGATGTCGACGGCAACGTGCTCGGCTGGGGCGCTCTGTCCGGTCTCGTCGGCGATGCTGAAAAGGACGGCATCCTCCATGCCGTCAGTGATTCCTTCTATGGCATGCAGCCGTCGATCTTCACCATCGACACGACCAGGACGCCGGCTGAGATCACCAATGTCCTGCGCGTGACCCGCGGAGGGCAGCCGGCCCAGAAGCTCGACATCGAAGGTATCGCGCTCGATGGCAAGGGCGGCTTCTGGCTTGCGTCGGAGGGTGATGCCTCCAAGCTGGTCGGGCACGGCCTCTACAGCGTCAGCGCCAAGGGCGAGATCAAGACCGAGATCGGCCTGCCGGCGGATCTGCTTTCCAACGAGAGCCGTTACGGCTTCGAAGGCATCACCACCGTTGGCTCCGGCGACGACCTGACGCTCTGGATGGCAATCCAGCGCGAATGGAAGGACGACCCGAAGGGCACCGTGAAGCTCGTCTCCTATAAGCCGAAGAGCAAGGAATGGGGTGCCGTCCGCTATCCACTGGAGAAGGCAGATGCCGGTTGGGTCGGTCTGTCGGAAATCACCGCGCATGGCGATTACGTCTACATCATCGAGCGCGACAACCAGATCGGCGACAATGCCAGGCTGAAGAAGCTCTATCGCGTCGCAATCGCCGACCTCAAGCCGGGCAAGATCGGCAGCGAACTGCCGCTGGTGAAAAAGGAAGAAGTCCACGACTTCATCCCGGACCTGAAGGTGACCAACGGCTATGTCCTCGACAAGCTCGAAGGCTTTACCTTCGACAAGTCTGGCAAGGCCTTTGCCGTCACCGACAACGACGGCATCGACGATAGCTCCGGCGAAACGCTGTTCTTTCCGGTCGAGCTGAAGGCCACCAACTGAGCATCCATGGATGCCAGAATAAGGAAAGGCCGGGTTTCGCCCGGCCTTTTTGTGTAAGGAGATGCGATGGATATTGGCATAGAGCTGGCACCCGCGGCGCAAAAGCCTCTGCTGAGAGATCTTCTTTCCCAATATCTCGCAGAGTTCGAAAGATATGGCGGCTCCGGCGCTGATTACCCGTATTTCGATGCCTATTGGCAGGAGATCGAAAGCCGCTGGCCCTATCTCATACGACGGGACAGCGAATGCATCGGCTTCGCCTTCGTCAATACTTGGTCCCCGTCGGGCCGAAGCACGGATTTTTCGATAGCTGAATTCTATATCGTTCCGGACGCGCGACGGCATGGCGCTGGACGCGACGCCGCCACCGCCGTCCTGCGCGCCCATCCTGGCCGCTGGGAATTGAGCGTCATGGCGTTGAACACGCCGGCCCAAGCCTTCTGGCCGCGGGCGATCGATGCTGCCGGCGGAGGGGACTTGGAGCGGGTGAAATCGGATAGCGAGACTATTTACCGGTTTAGGATCGGCTGACGGAAGAAAAGCCAAGTACCGTCGGCAGGGGAATGAGGGGCGCCGCCGATCATCTGATCCCTCACCAGCGCTGATGCACATGCGGGGCAACCAGCCGCGCATAGATTTCCTTCGTTGCCGTCATAACGTCGGCAGAAAGTGCGGCAAGTTCGGCCGCCGCAGCATTGTCCTTCGCCTGCGCCTCGTTGCGCGCGCCGGGGATGACGACGGTGACCGCCTCGTTCATCAGGATCCATTTCAGTGCGAAGGCGGCCATGGAGGCGCCGGCCGGCACCAGCTTGCGCACCTCGTCGACGGCTTGAAGGCCCACCTCGAAGGGTACGCCCGCAAAGGTCTCGCCGACATCGAAGGCCTCGCCATGCCGGTTGAAGTTGCGGTGGTCGTCCTTGGCGAAGGCCGTTTCACGGGTGATCTTGCCGGACAGCAGGCCGCTGGCGAGCGGCACGCGGACGATAACCGCCACGTTTTTCCGCTTGGCCTCCTTGAAGAACAAGTCGGCCGGTCGCTGGCGGAAGATGTTATAGATGATCTGGATGCTGACGACGTCGGGATATTCGATCGCCTTCAAGGCCTCCTCGACCTTTTCGACACTGACTCCGTAGTTCCTGATCTTGCCGGCGCGGCGAAGATCGTCGAGCGCGCCGAAGACGTCCGGGCGGTAAAGGACCTCGGTTGGCGGGCAATGGAGCTGCACGAGGTCAAGGCTGTCGACTTCGAGGTTCTTGAGGCTGCGGTCGATAAAGGCTTCGAGATTGGCTCTGGTGTAACCGTCGGCGACATGCGGGTTCAGCCGCCGGCCCGCCTTGGTCGCGACCATCGGGCGCGCGCCGCCACGCGACTTTAGAACGCTCGCGATGATCTTTTCCGAACGGCCGTCGCCATAGACGTCTGCGGTGTCGATGAAGGTGACGCCGGAATCGAGCGCGGCTTCCAGCGCCGCCCGGCCATCCGCCTCGCTGACATCGCCCCAGGAGCCGCCGATCTGCCAGGCGCCGAAGCCGACCTCGCTGACGGTGAGGGATGTGCGTCCGAACGCGTGCTGTCTCATGATGTCCTCCGATATATCCACAGGCCGCTCAAGCCGGAGCTTCCGTCGCGCCCGGCATTTGCCTAAAACACATGCTCAAGCTGGCAATCAAAACAAGCGATTCGATGACCTTCCGTTTTATCCATGCCGCCGACCTGCATCTCGGCAGTCCCTTCCAGGGGCTGGCGATGAAGGACGCGGCGATCGCGGAACTCTTCATTGAGGCGAGCCGCAAGGCTTTTTCGGCACTGGTGGATCAGGCGGTCGAACGCCGGGTGGATTTCTTCATCGTTGCGGGTGATGTCTATGACGGCGACTGGAAGGACAACAAGATCGGCTTGTTCTTCAACCGCGAAGTGGCACGGCTGGAGCGCGCCGGCATCCCAGTCTTCCTCCTGAAGGGCAATCACGACGCCGAAAGTGTGATCACGAAGACGATCACGCTGCCGAAGAATGTCAGCGAATTTCCGGTCAACAAGCCCGGCACGTTCAAGCTGGAACACTTGAAGGTGGCGCTGCACGGCCAGGGTTTTGCCGAACGCTCGGCAACCGAAAACCTGGCGCTTGCCTATCCCAAACCGGAGCCCGGCTGGTTCAACGTCGGCGTGCTGCATACCTCACTGACCGGCCGCGAGCCGCATGCGCCCTATGCGCCGTGCTCGGTCGAAGATCTGCGCTCGCGCGGCTACGACTATTGGGCGCTCGGCCATGTTCATGATTTCGAGATCGTCGCGAAAGACCCCTTGGTGGTTTTCCCGGGCAACCTGCAGGGCCGTTCGATCCGCGAGCAGGGGGCGAAGGGCGCCGTGCTGGTCACGGTCGAGGACGGTCGCGTCACCCATGAGCGGATCATCACCGACAGCGCCCGTTTCGGCGAGCTTGCCGCGACGGTCGAACCGGACGACGATATCCCGGCCATTCTCCGGCGACTGGAAAATGCACTGGAATCCGTTGCCGAGAAGATGGAAGGACGGCCGCTGGCGCTCCGTATCCGATTGACCGGCAGGAGCCGTTTCCGCAACGAGCTGACGGCGCGCGCCGACGATTTCCGCGACGAAGTGCAGGCCGCCTGCCATCGCTGCCACGAGGACATCTGGCTGGAGAAGCTGGACGTGCGGCTGGAGCCGGAGACAGCCGGTGCCACGGTACCGGTGGACATGCTCGGCTTGGCAGGCCTCATCCCCATGGGGACATTCCCGCCGGAACTATTGGCCGACGCCGACGCCAGGATCGCTGAGATCACCGCGCGTCTGCCGGGTGGCATCGGCGCCGGCGATCTTGCCCTCGGTGACGACGCGGAAACGCTGCTGGCCGAAGCCCGCGATCTTTTGCTCGCGCGTGCGGCGAGGGCTGGCTGACAGATGCGTTTCAACCGTCTCGACATTATGCGTTACGGCGCGCTGACCGACCGGGCTCTCACCTTCCGGCCCGATGCGAAGCTGCATGTGATCTACGGTCCCAACGAGGCCGGGAAGTCCTCGGCTCTTTCGGCGATTTCCGATCTGCTCTTCGGTTTCCCGAGCGCCGCCGAAATGAGTTTCCTGCACGATCCGACTTCGCTGAGGGTCGGCGCCGAGATCGTCGCGCGCGAAGGGCAGACGCTCGCTTTTCGCCGCCGGCGCGGCCGCAAGAATACGCTGCTTTCTTCGACAGAGGCCGAAGAGGCGCTGCCCGAAGATGCGTTGGCGCCATTCCTCGGCACCTTGTCCCGCGAGGTCTTCGAACGTGCCTTCGGGCTCGATTCCCTGTCGCTGCGGGCTGGTGGGGAAACCATGCTGAAAAGTGGTGGTGAGATCGGCAGTCTATTGTTTTCCGCCGCGTCCGGTCTGACCGGGCTTTCTGGCCTGCGGAGGCAATTGGAAGCGGAGGCCGATGGCATCTATGCGCAACGCCGTTCGAAGGATCGTCTCTTCTATCAGGTAATCGATGCCCATGATGAAGCCCGCAGAGCCGAACGCGACAGTGAGCTGAAATCCGGCGACTGGAAGAAGCTCTTGGCCGAACAGGCCGGGATCGAGGCGGATCTGGCCGCGGTCCAGGCCGAACGGCAGGAGACCAGGCACTCGCTCGACCGGTTGCGCAGGCTTCTGGCGCTGGAGCCGTTGCTGCGTGAGATCGACCGGGAACAACAGCTTCTTGCCCAATACGAAGCGCTTGCCGCGCTGCCGGCCGGTTTCGAGGAGCGGCTTGAGAAGGCGCTGGAAGCCGGTAGGAAGAACGGTGAGGCCCGTGGCGCGGCCGAAGCGGACGTGGCGCGGCTCAGGGAGGAGATCGAGACCGTTCATGTGGACGAGGCGCTGATCGCGGCGGCACCCAGGATCCTTTCAACCCATGCGGAAAAGGGCGCATATCTGAAAGCGCGGGAGGATATTGCCCGGGTGCGCGGCGAGGTCGATGACTTCGACCTTCGCCTTTTTCAGGCCGCTCGCCGGCTTGGTTATGCAAGCGCCCAGGAACTCGAGCGTGCCCAGCCGGCCGATGCCGATCTGGCGCGGCTGAAGAAACTGGTGGAGGAGGGGGGCGAATTCGACCGTAGCCTGAAGCAGCTCCGCCAGCGCATCGAAGAAGAACGCGACGCGCTGCGGCGGCTGGAGGCGACCGGGGCCGATGGTCGCCTCATCGATCCGAAGCCGTGGACGGAACAGCTTGCGGCGCTAAGGCCCGACATCAATGCGATGACGGAGCTCGAAAACCTGCAGGTAAGGGTGGCCAGGGCCGAGGCGAATTTCAACGCCGCCGCCGACCGTCTCGACCCGCCCGTACGCGACATCCAAAAGCTCTGGACCGTGCCGCTGCCGGATATCGCGACACTGGTGAGCCATCGCCGCCTGATCGAGGAAGCCAGGGCAGAAAGCACCAAGGCGCAACAGATGCGAACGGCGTTGCGCGATGAGGCGAAAGCGGTCGCCGGGCAGCTTGCGGGACTGGAAGGACAGGGCAAGATCGTTTCCCGCGAAGATATCGCAGTCGTTCGGGCGCGACGCGACGAGCTCGTCGAAATGTTGGGTGCAAGACCCTCCGCGGACACGCTCGAAGAGCTGAAAACGGCAATCGACCAATCCGACCGGCTTGCCGATGCGGCACTTGCCGATGCCGAGCGTGTCTCCCGCCATGCACAGCTTACCCTGCGGCAGCGGGAACTGGAGCAAAGCGTTGCAGCAGCCGACGCCGCGGCAAAAGAGGCCGAGATCGCAGCCTCCGATGCGGTGACCGAATTCGAAGACCTTTTCCATGCGGCGCCCGTTTCGCCGTCGACGCCGGAACGGATGATCGAATGGCGCCGCGCTGTGGACGGGCTTTCCCATTTGGCGGAAGCGCTGGACGAGGCGAGGGACGGGCTTGAGGCGCTTCGCCTCAAGGAAGAGAAGCTGAAGCCTGTGCTTCTGGCCCTGGCCGATGGTATCGGCCTGGACTCTGCGGCCTTGCCGTCGCCCGCTCTTGCACGGGCACTCGATCGCCGGATCAGTGATATCGCCGATCGCTGGACGGAAAGCCGCTCTCTGGAGGGCAAGCGCCATTCCGCCGAGGAGGCATTGCAGCGGCTGGAGCAGCGGGAAACTGAATTGCGCCGCGAGATCGATCGCTGGCGTGCCGACTTCGCCAATGCGGCGGCGCTGGCTGGCCTGCCGGAAGACGCGACCGTCGATATGGCGCTCGCCGCGCTCGATGTCTGGCGCACGGTGCCCGATCTCTTCTCCGAGCGGGAAAACCGCAACCGCCGGGTGCGCGGCATGGCGCGCGATATGGAGGCGTTCGAGGAGGAAGTCCGGACGTTCTGCACGGAGATCGCGCCGGATCTTGCCTCTGTCCCGGCCGATGTCGCGGCAGGCCTGCTGAACGAGCGGGCCGTGGCCGCGAAGACTGCCGAAAACCAGCGGGCCACGCTGACGGCGGCGCTGGAACGTGCCGAATTATCGCTGGCGCGGCACGCTGCAGAAGGGACGGCACTTGAGGCGGAGCTCGCAGAGCTTGCCGAATCGGTTTCGAAAGCCCCTTCCGATCTCGACGCCGTGCTCGAAGATCTAAGGCAGCGCGCCCGGATTGAAGCCAGCCTTCGCCAGTGCCGCGTGCGCTTTGCCGAGCAGGCGGATGGCTTGGATGAAGAGGGAGTGCGTGCGGCGCTTGACGGCTTCGATCGGGTGGCCGCCGGGCTGGAGATCGAACGGCTGGAGGCTGAGGATGGTCGGCAGGTCGACAGGATTTCGGCGCTGCGGACCGCCGAAGCGGATAATCTCCGCCGCCGGCGGGAACTGGAGACGAGCATTGGCGCGGAACGCGCGGTGTTTCAGAAGCACGCGGCCGAGGCCGAAGCGAAAGAACTCGCGCGACGATGGGTGGTGTTGAAGCTTGCTTCGAGCCTCCTCGCAAACTCGATGGAAGCTTATCGCGAACGCCAGGCCGATCCGGTTATGAAGCGGGCAGGACAGGTCTTTTCCGATCTCACAAGCGGCCGTTTTTCACGTCTTGTCCAGCTTTACGACGATGAGGACGAGCTGCAGCTCGCCGTCGAACGGCGCACCGGGGAACAGGTGAAGCTCGAGGGCTTGAGCGAAGGCACCGGTGATCAGCTGTATCTCGCGCTGCGGCTCGCCTTCCTGGAGGACTATTGCAGTCGCAACGAACCCGCACCGCTCGTCCTCGACGATATCTTCCAGACCTTTGACGACGAGCGCACCGCGGCTGGCCTGCGTACGCTCGCAGCGGCAGGCAAGACATTCCAGACGATCCTTTTCACCCACCAGATGAGCCTGGTCGAAACTGCCCGCCGCGAAATCGGCGGTGAGCTCGATCTCATCCAGCTGGAAAGAGGCTAGGCGGCGAAGACGCAGGTGGGGGCTGGCGAGGGGCGGCCTGGAGGGAGAGGCAACCGACGGTCATGCCATAGATCGGCCTGCCTGCCCTGTCCGGCGGCGGTAATGCGGGGTCGCCACAGGTGATCGTCTGCGGCAGAGGCAGGATGACGAGATTGTACCGCCGCTTGTCGATGATTTCCTGCCTGAACGCCATCCAATAGTTTTCCGAGGTCGATGTGAACTCGGTGCGGGCGGTAAGCTTTTGCGCCAGATAGGCGCGGGTCTCCGGCGCCATCGGCAGGTCGAAGCGCTGCATCGCGGCGATCGCCTCGTTGAGGACAACGGTTTCCGTCAGCGGATTTGTCAGGCTGAACTTGAGCCGGAAATTGCGAAAGGTATCCGGCAAGCCGCCTCTCGCCTGGATGAAGAAGGAGGCCGGTTCGGACGAGTTATCGAATTCCTCGAAAATCAGGCACTCCCAGTCGTCGTCCGAGGTGGTGAATGTTGGCTGTGTACCCTTTTGGGTTCGCAGGAGATTGCAGCGTTCTTCGGCGGAAAAGGCTGCTGCTTTTTCGAATAGCGCCATGCGTTCCAGACCTGCTCTGAGAAGCCAGGGCGGAAAGCGACTGGCGGGCGGCTGCCGGCGTTGCCTGTCGATGCGCAGTGCCGGCGGCGCGGCAAGGAGATAGTCCTCAAGGCCGACCTGCCGGACGAGGCGCTCGAAATTGCGGCCGTTGTTGACGGCAAGCACGGTTGCTGCAAGTGCTATAAGCGTGCCGGCAAGGAAGAGGCTGAAGGCGAAGGCTGCCATGCGCTGCCTGCGGCGCCGGGCGGCTGGCGTCAGGATTTTTGCCTGGTCCTCTTCCGGCATGGGCTCCATTTCCGATCGAGGAATCTCCGGCGGGTGGCCCCGCGCATAACATATTACCGGACAACGGGAAACTGCTCCGTGTTGGTCCGGTTAAGGCAGGGTTACTCTGGATCGCGACCGAAAGATGGTGGTGGATACCGGCGGCGAGCTTTCGCCGGGCGGTGGGACACGAGCCCGGAATACACAGCGCTCTATGAGCTGCTGGATGGGATATCGGACGCCGGCCCTGTTAACCAAATTCATTAGAAGGCATTTAACTCAACTTGTTTAGGTTCGCTCGTGAATATTAGGGTGCCGCGGACTATGGCCTTAAAAGCGCACAGGAATTTTATTTTCGACGGCACGGTGTGATCCGGCTTGTTGTCGAGAGCCTGGTGTGCTTTTGAAAGGCGGTCGGAATCCCCGAAGTGTCCGCGTTGCCCTTCGGGCACGTGGGCCTGACTTGGAGTATCGAATTTGGTTCGAATGACTGCGATCATGATCTGTGCGGTTTTGGCGGGTTGCCAGGCCGTACCTGGCGAAGGGCCTTTGACGGCGGATATCAAGAAGGATGCAGGTCAATCACCCACCCAGATCGGACGGATCGATGCGGCAGTATTCGACATCGTCAATGTCGACAACCGAACGGCAAAGCTTGTGTCCGACTATGTCGCCACGGCTCTCAATCGCCGGTTCGGATTTGGCGGCGGCGCCGGCCGCGCGGTCATCGGCGTGGGGGACCAGCTGAAGATCAGCATCTTCGAAGCGGGGGCCGATGGCCTGTTTTCCACAACCGAATCGAAACAGACCAGTCTTGATGTCGTCGTGCAGCAGGATGGCACGGCGGCCATCCCCTATGTCGGTTCCATCCGTTTTGCAGGCAAGACGCTTGAGGAGGCTCGGCAGGAGATTCTCTCATCATTGAGGAGCCGAGCCGTCGAGCCGGACGTCATTGTTTCCAGCGTCAACACGGCATCGCGCAAGGTCACTGTTTCGGGTGCTGTGGGGAGTTCCGCGCAAGTGCCGCTTGGCCTGGTCGGAGAAAAGATCACCGACGTGATTGCCAAGGCCGGCGGTCCGAGCGGCCAGCCCTACGAGACCTATGTCACGCTTGTCCGCGGCAAAAAGACGGGCACGGCGCTTCTGTCGTCGGTCATCGACAATCCGAGCGAGAACATCTATGTCCAGCCCGGAGATCAGATTTTCGTAGCCCGCGATCCGCGGACCTTTACTCTGCTCGGTGCTGTCAGGGCGAACGCCCGCATCAATTTCGGCGCCAGCGACCTCAACCTGCTTGAAGCCGTGGCGCTTGGCGGCGGCGGCAATGATGCAGCGGTTGACGCCAAGGGCTATTTCCTTTTCCGTTATGAGGAAGCGGATATCGTGATGAGCCTGCTCGGCAGACAACGTTTCAACGAATTGCTCAGCAAGGGGATGAAGCCTGACAGGCTTGGCCGTTATCCGATCGTTTATAGTTTCGACATGACCCATCCGGATAGCCTGCTCGTCGGGCAGACCTTCCCGGTTAAGAACCGTGACGTGATCTATGCTTCCCGCCATACTTCCGTCGACCTGCGGAAATTCCTGGCGCTCATCGGCGCACCGATCGGTATTGCATCGCAAGGGGCAGGAGTCGCCTACAATCTCGAGCGGATCAGTGACTAGGCTGTCCACAGCCTAGAGTGAGTGGAATAATTTTTCGGATCCATCCAGTCACGGACAGGATTCGTCGAGCTTTTGATGCAGGATGTGAATTTTTGTTGTGCGAATGGCGTATGAACAGGCGAAGCCCGTTTTATGCGAAAGGTTGAATATATGCAGTTTTTTTCGTGACAACCCTTAATAAGTGTGTTGTTAGAGTCATCTGGCGAGATGGCGCGACTGCTTTGCCACGGTAAATGTGACGAACACCGAGTGACCATGACGATCGAAATCATCGGCAGGGCCTGCGTTGCCCCAGGCGCAAATTCTGTACAGGAGCTACAGAAGGTTCTGAGTGAGGGGCGCTGCACAATCACTCGGATTCCCGATGATCGTTGGGAATGTGCCCGCTACTGGCACCCGGCCCAGGGCGTTCTCGGAAAGACCTATACCTTTGCCGCCGGCGTTCTCGACGATATCTACGCCTTCGATCCGGCAGTTTTCGGTCTGTCGCAACGCGAAGCGATGCAGATGGACCCGCAGCAGCGTGTTCTTCTCAACCTGGTCTGGCAGGCGCTGGAAGACGCGAACCTGCCCTGGAGCAAGCTCTCGGAAGAGCGTGTCGGCGTCTATATCGGGGCTTCCAGCCTGGAAGCCGGCAACCTGATCTCGGAAGATCCTGCCTCCGGCAGTCCGTATTTCATGACCGGCAATACGCTGTCGATCGTCTCCAACCGCATCTCGCATGTCTTCGGTCTCAAGGGGCCGAGCATGACGATCGACACGGCCTGTTCCTCCTCGCTCGTTGCTCTCGATCAGGCCGCCGCTGCCCTTGAAAAGGGGGAGATCGATACGGCCATCGTCGGCGGCGTCAATCTGCTCGTCCACCCGCTGTCCTTCGTGGGCTTTGCCCAGGCGCGCATGCTGTCGCCGGAAGGGCTCTGCCGTGCCTACGACACCAATGGTCATGGTTATGTACGGTCGGAAGGTGGTGTCGCGATCGTACTGCGCCGGTCCGACAGGGCGCGGCGTGAACAGGATCGCAGTTATGCGCGTCTGCATGCGGTTGCCGTCAATTCCTCCGGCCGCACGAACTTTATCAGCCTGCCGTCCCGTGAAGCCCAGGCAGCGCTCCTGCATTCGATCTACGAGAACAATGCGATCGATGTGAACCGTCTCGCCTTTATCGAAGGCCATGGCACGGGCACGCGTGTTGGCGACCCGGCTGAAGTCTGGGCGATCGGTACGGTGATCGGGCAAAACCGCCGTGCACCGGTTCCGATCGGGTCGATCAAAACGAATATCGGCCATACCGAGCCGGCATCTGGCCTGTTCGGCCTTCTGAAGGCGATGATCGCGCTTGAGGAAAATTTCCTGCCGGCCTCGCTGCATATCGAAAAGGTCAACGAGGACATCGATTTCGATAGCCTGAACGTGCGGGTCAACACGTCAGCGGTGAAACTGCTGCCGGCCAAGGAGGCCCGCTTCGCCGGTGTCAATTCGTTCGGTTTCGGCGGAACAAATGCGCATGTCGTGATCAGCGATCCGGAGCGGCTGGCGCCTCTCGATTCGCCGAAAACGGAAGGCTCTTTGTTTGTCGCGAGCGCCCACACCGTTTCGGCGCTGTCGAGGCTCCTCGAAGACTACAAGACGTGTCTTTCCATGTCCAAGCCCGAGCAGGCGCGCCGCATCATCAGCGCCACGGCCGCCAACAGGGAGATCCTGCGCCATCGCTTCGCCGTCGAGGCCAGGGACAGCGAAGGCGTGCTGACGGCGATCGAGGCTCACCTTGCTGGCGAGGCCTCACAGGGTGAGCGCGGCGAGGCGCCGGCCCAGAGCGCGAAAATCGCCTTCGTCTTTTCCGGCAATGGTGCTCAATGGGCGGGCATGGGCGTCGAGGCTTACCGGGAAAGCCGGCATTTCCGGCAGTGTTTCCAATCCTTCAGCGCTCTCTTCGAATATCACCTCGGGGAAAAGCTCACCGACCTCCTCGATGCGTCGGATCTTGCGCTTCGACTTGGCGATACCAAGATCGCCCAGCCCATGCTGTTCGCGGTCCAGGCCGCGCTCTCGGATTGCCTGGTCGCGCTCGGCGTTCGACCGGACGCGGTTTTCGGTCACTCTGTGGGCGAGATTGCAGCTGCCTATGCGGCCAAGGCCCTGACCGCTGCCGAGGCGGTCGCGATCGTTGCCAAGCGCTCCAAGTATCAGGATATTTTCGCCGGCCAGGGCAAGATGGCGGCGGTCGTCCTGAACGAGGAGGCCGCACGCGCCTTTGCGAAATCGCAGGGCCTCGACAATATTTGCATTGCGGCGATCAATGCGCCGAATTCGGTAACGATTTCCGGTCCGACCGAACAGATCCATGCATTCCGCGATGCGGCCCGCAAGGCACAGATCGTCGCCCACGTCCTCGACATCAACTATCCGTTCCATCATCCGATCATCGATGAGGCCAGGGACGCTTTCCTCGCCGACCTGCCGCAGATCGAGCCGGAAACGGGGACCTGCGCCTATATCTCGACTGTGACCGGTGAAATTCAGGATGGTCGCGGGCTGGATGCCGAATACTGGTGGCACAATGTCCGCGAACCGGTTCTGTTCAAGGCGGCCGCCCAGGTGGCGATGGAGATGGGCTGCAACCTCTTCATCGAGATTTCGCCGCGCCCGATCCTGTCGAACTATCTGAGCGATATCGCCAAGCATCAGTCCGTCCAGGCCGTCGTCACCGCGACGCTGCAGCGCGAGGCGCCGATGCCGGGCCGGGACCCGGTCGCGCAATCCTTCGCGCGCGCGGTCGCCCACGGTGCTTCGCCGCTCCTGTCACGCCACAGCGGCAAGCGCAACGCCTCCGTCGATCTGCCGAGCCTGCCGTTCGAGCCGATCGAGCTGAAAAGCCCGCCGACAACCGACGAAATCGACGTTTTCGGGCGCAACAACAGAAAACCCTACACGCTGCTCGGCTGGCGGAGCGACCCCAATGCTCCGCATTGGAAGAATCATATCGATGCGCGGCTTTTCCCGGACCTTGCCGAGCATGTGGTGGATTCGCGCGCCATCCTGCCGGGCAGCGGTTTTATCGAGATCGCCGTCACGGCGGCACAGCGCTATCACGGCACAGACGAAGTCGAAATCTCCAATCTGGAGATCGTCCGGCCGCTGGAACTGCGACAGGACCGGGTGGCCGAACTGTCGACCATGTTGTCGCCGGAGACCGGTTATATCGAGATCCGTTCGCGCGAGCGGTTGAGCAGTGACGATTGGACGGTGCATGCGGTCGCACGCACGCGCCGCCCCGTCGACGGCGAGAACGGCGTGCCGATGGAACTGCCGCAAGGCGGACAGGGTACGGTCGTGACCTCCGGCGAAGCCTATGAGACGGCTGAGCGTTTCGGTCTCCAGTATGGCCCTCGCTTCCAGCTTCTCTCCAGGGCGACGGCCTATGGCCGCACCTTTGTCGAGGTGGACCTGAAGCCGGCGGAGGCGCCGGCCCACCCCTTCGTCGAATACAATCTGAACCCGTTCTCGGTCGATGCCGCTTTCCATGGCCTGGTTGCTCTATTCGATCAGCTTTCCGGCAATGAGGCGGGCGCGCCCTACATTCCGGTGCGCTTCGGCTCGATCTGTGTTGTCGGCAAGGGCAGTCCGATCACCAGGGCAATGATCGAGATCGAGCGGTTCAGCGGATTTTCCCTCAAGGTCCGGTTCTGGATGTTCGACGCGGAAGGAAACGTCGTCGCAACCTTCGACGATTGCCGCTTCCGCCGCACGTCGCTCCGCCGTCATCACACCTTGGCCTCTGTCGCGTTTCACTATGAGTCCGTTCCGTCGACGCTGTTCGCATCGGAAAGCGGAGACCGGCCCGGCCTCGCCACCGTGTTCGGGTCGGCACGGGGCCAGTCGTCCAACAATGCGACGCTGCTTCTGGATGCGGCCATTTACCGGGCCTGTCACGAGATCGCGGCCATGCTCGCGGACAACAGAGGCGTTATTTCCACTCGCCGTCTGCCGGGAGATGCGGAGTTCCGCTCCTTCCTGACCAATTGCCTGTTCGTTCTGGAAGACGCGGGCATTGCCACGGCGGATGAAGGCGAATGGCATATCCCGCGGGAATTCACCCTGCCGCCGGTGAGCGAGATCCTGCAGGAGATCTATCGCGAAGATGCCGGCCGCGTCGCGGAAGCGGTGCTTGTCAACAACGCCTATCGGGATGCGCTCGCACGTCTCTCCATCGCCTCTCTGCGCGGTAGCGATGAAAGCGTCGCAAAGGCAGAGACGACCAGCGAGGCGATGCTCGACCACGTGCTGGTGCATTCGCCGCTCGCTGAACGACGCCTTTCCGCCGTGGTCGAAGCGGTTGAAGCGGCTCTTGCCGAACGGAATGACGCGGTTCGCTCCATCCTGGAAGCCGGAACGACCTCCGTGGCGTTCAGTCGCCGCCTGGCGGCGATCGCTGCGGAAAAGGGGGCGATGCTGATCATCGCCGAGCCTCGCGAAGGCGTGCGCCGGACCCTCGAAATCGCCTTCGAACATGACGTGCATGTCGTTCTTCCCGAGATCGAGAAGCTTGGCGAACAGCCGGCTGTCGACCTGGTGATTGCTGCGGGCACAGAGAGCCAGAGGCTTCTGGCGAGCGATGAGGAAATCCGTGCGGCGATCCGGCTGGCGTCCGCGAAAGGCGCTGGCTTGTTGTTTGCCGACCGTGCGCCGTCCGCCTTCAACGACTTCGCATTCGGCCAATCGGAAGGCTGGTTCGAAAGCAGCCAGTCTTCGGAATTCCCGATCGGCCGGCTTGGGGCTTCGCGTCAGGTGGAAGACCTGATCGCCACCCTCGGCTTCGAAAGGCCGCATGCAGAGGAACGGGCCTACCCGGAAGGCGCGCTTATCCTGGCGACGGCGACATCGGCAGCATTGCCGCGGGAAGATGTCGCAAACGAAGCCGCCACTCCGATCCTCATGCTTTCCGAAGCCGATCGCAGGATCGCCGCCACCGACGCGATCGAGGCCGTCGATATCGACGCCGACGAGGCCGCGCTTGCCGATGCCTTCGCGCGCCGGGAAGGCCAGACGCTCCGGCTGGTCTATGTTGCGGAGCGCACGGGGCCTCACGAGGCCTCGGCGCTTGCGCAGGACCGCTTGCGCAGGCTGGGTCTTCTGGCGGAAACGCTGTCGACATATCCCCGCAATATCGGGACGGCGGCTGTCAGGCCGACGCTTCTGATCGTCGCACCGGGCGGTTCGCCGCTTGCCGGCGACAGGACGGACGGGGCCAATGCCGGCTTGTGGACGTTCGCCCGCGTTCTGCAGAACGAATACGACGCCTTCGATGTCCACCTGCTGGATGCCGAAACCGACGAGATCACCGCATCGTCACTTCCCGCAGAGATATTTGCTGCATCCACGACCAATCGCGAATGGATGATGGTGGATGACCGCGTTCGGGAAGTCCGCGCCGCTGCCGGCCCGTTCCCGTCTTCCGACGTCATGCGTTCCGATTATCCGGCGGCGACCATCCGTCAGTTCGTTGGGGGCCGCGTCGACAGCATCGCCTGGGAGGCATGCGATCTTCCGGTACCGGACAAGCACGAGGTGGTGATTGCGGTCGAGGCGACCGGCCTCAACTTCCGCGACGTGATGTGGGCCATGGGCCTCCTGCCGGAAGAGGCGCTGGAAGACGGCTTCGCCGGCGCGACGATCGGCATGGAACTGGCCGGACGCGTCGTTGAAGTGGGCTCGGCGGTGACCGATCTTGCCCCGGGCGACCGGGTCATGGGGATTGCGCCGGCTGCCTTCTCGACCCATGTCCGGGTCCGCCGCGACGGTGTCACGAAATTCCCGGACCGGATGGGCTTCTGCGCCGCTGCAACAGTGCCGGTCACCTTCCTGACGGCCTATTACGCCATGGTCCATCTCGGCCATATCGAGAGGGGTGAGACGATCCTCATTCATGGCGCCGCCGGCGGCGTTGGCCTTGCGGCGCTGCAGATCGCCAAGCTGAAGGGGGCGACCGTCATCGCCACTGCCGGCACCGTCGAGAAACGCCGATTCCTCGAAGCGCTGGGCGCCGATCATATCTTCGATTCGCGATCGCTCGACTTCGTTTCCCGCGTGCGCGGCGTCACCAATGGCGAGGGCGTTGACCTGGTGCTCAACTCGCTCTTTTCGGAGGCCATGGAACGCAGCATCGAACTGGTGAAGCCGTTCGGTCGCTTCCTCGAACTCGGCAAGCGCGACTATTATTCCGACCGCAAGATCGGGCTCAGACCCTTCCGCCGCAATATCAGCTATTTCGGCATCGATGCGGACCAGCTTCTGGTCAATTTGCCGAAGGTCACCGGCAAGATTTTTGCCGAGATCGGGCGCCTGTTTGCCGACGGCAAGCTGACGCCGCTGCCCTATCGCGCTTTCGCCCATGACGAGATCGGCAGCGCCTTCCGCCTGATGCAGAATGCCGGTCATATCGGCAAGATCGTGGTCCGGCCGCCGGCAATCGGCAGGGACAAGGTTCTCGCCGCGCCGGGCAAGCCGCTGCGCTTCTCAGGCGACGGCGTGTTCCTGGTCGCCGGCGGCATCGGTGGGTTCGGCCTCGTGGCTGCGGATTGGCTGGTCGCAAAAGGTGCGCTCCGTATCGCGCTCTGCTCGCGCCGCGGGGTCGCGGACGCCGAGACGCAGGCGGCAATCGCCGCATGGCAGAAGAAGGGCGTCAATGCGACCGTGTACGCCTGCGACATTACCGACGAGGCCGCGACTGCTTCGCTTCTGGAACTCCTGCGGTCCGAAGGTCCCGTGAAGGGCATCGTCCACGCCGCGATGGTGCTCGACGACGCGCTTCTCGCCAACCTGACGCCCGAGCGCAACAAGCCGGTCGTGGATGTGAAGGTGAGGGGAGCCGAGGTGCTGCACCGCCTGACCGCCGGGGACGATCTCGAACTCTTCCTGCTCTTCTCGTCCGCTACCACGATGATCGGCAATCCGGGCCAGGCGAACTATGTCATCGCCAATGGTTACCTCGAAGGCCTGGCCCGCGCGCGCCGTGCCGCCGGCTTTCCGGCGTTGGCGGTCGGCTTCGGTGCGATCGCCGACACGGGCTTCCTTGCCCGCAACGCCGAAGTTAACGAGATACTTGCCAAGCGCATCGGCAAGACGGCGATGAAGGCGCGCGAAGCATTGGAACAGGTCGAGCGTTACATGGTCGCCGATACCGGCAGCACCGATGCGGCCGCCGTGATGATCGCGGAAGTCGATTGGAGCGCTGTTCGCATGCTGCCGATCGCCAGGGGCGCGATCTTCGAGACGATCATCCGCCAGGCCGGCAGCAACAGCGCCGTGGCCGACGGTGATACGATCGATCTGGAGGAAATGATCCACGGCAAATCGGCTGAGGAGGCGCAGCAGATCCTTCACAATCTGGTGGCGGCCGAGATCGCCGCGATCCTGCGCGTGGCGGAAGATACCATCACGCCGGAAAAGGTCCTGAAGGAGATCGGTCTCGACAGCCTGATGGCGATGGAACTCGGCATGGGCTTCCAACAGAAGACAGGATTCGATATTCCTTTAAGCGGCGTCGGCGACGATACGACCGTCGGCGATGTCGTCACGCGCCTGCGTGAGCGCGTGTCGAAGCACAACGATGAGACCGAGGATTCGGCCCCCGCCCAGAGCGAGGTGGTCGACAGGCTTGTGAAGAGCCATTCGGTTTCCCGAGAGCAGAAAGCAGCGACGCAGTGAAGAACGAAGGTCCGGACGACGAAATTTCCTCAGGGCTCGGCGTTGAGGGAAAACGCGGTCTGTTGGACAAGATGCGTCAGGCAAGCGAATCGTCCGGGCGCAACCGGGCCGCGCGGCTCAGCCGGCAGTCTCAGCCTCCGGTACGCCAGGCCCTGCGTTTCGATGAATTGCCGGAATATCAGCGTGTCCAGCTTCAGCGCATGGCCGGCGACCTGACGGGGGTTGCCAATCCCTTCTACCGCTCCCACGACGGGGCGGCCGGTGCGACGACGGCCATGGGCGGGCGGCAGTTCATCAACTTCGCCTCCTATGACTATCTCGCGACCAATACCGATCCACAAACGAAGGAGAGGGCGAAGGCGGCGATCGACCGGTTCGGCATTTCCGCTTCGGCGAGCCGGCTCGTCGCCGGTGAACGGCCGGTTCATACCGAACTCGAACAGGACCTGGCTTCGGTCTACGGCGTCGATGCCGCCGTCTGCTTCGTCAGCGGATATCTTACCAATGTTGCTGCGATAAGCTGTCTCATGGGACCGCAGGATCTCGTCATCCATGACGAGTTCATCCACAACAGCGCGCTTGCGGGCATCAAGCAGTCCGGGGCGACCCGGCGGCTTTTCCGGCATAACGATATCGCCAATCTGGAATCAGTCTTGCGGACGCTGTCTGCCGATTTCCGGCGGATATTGGTGATCGTCGAAGGCGTCTACTCCATGGACGGCGATATCGCCGACCTGCCGGCGCTTCTGGAACTGCGCTCTCGCTACGGCTTCTGGCTGATGCTGGACGAGGCCCATGCGCTCGGCGTGCTGGGCAAGAGCGGTCGCGGCACGTTCGAGCATTTCGGCGTCGACCCGAGCGATGTCGACATCTGGATGGGAACGCTTTCCAAGACGACCTCGAGCTGCGGCGGTTATATCGCCGGCTCCCAGGCTCTTGTCGATATCCTGAAGGCGGAGGCCGGTGGGTTCGTCTACAGCGTCGGCCTGGCGCCCGTCCTGGCGGCCGCGGCGCGTTCGGGCCTCGATATACTGCGCAGCGAGCCGGAGCGGACCGAAAGGCTGCACCGCAACGGCGCGCTCTTCCTCGAATGCGCCAGGGCGGCGGGCCTCGACACGGGCCTGAGCGTCGGCTTTTCCGTTGTGCCGGTGATCGTGGGCGATTCGCTGCGCGCCGTGCAGCTTTCCAACGATCTGCTGGATGAGGGAATCAACGTCCTGCCGATCATCCATCCGGCGGTGCCGGAAGGTATGGCGAGGCTGCGTTTTTTCATCACCTGCAACCATACGGAAGAGCAGATCCGTCATTCCGTGGAGGTCACGGCCCGCAAGCTCAAAGATTTACAGGATCGCAATTTCGGCCTAGCTTCACTGGACATGGACAAGGTGATGCAGCTTGCGCCGTTGCTGCAGGCGGCCGGCAAATCCTGAACCTAACGCCAATTCCGGACGAGCGGGATCAAATGCATGTCATCGTCACCGGCGGATCGAGTGGGATCGGTCTGGAGGTCGCAAGGCTTTATGCGGCCCGCGGTGCGCGGCTGACGCTTATCGCCCGCGATCCTGCAAAGCTGGAGGAGGCCCGCCGGGACCTTCTCCTGCCGGGAGACGTGCAGGCGGATATCCGTGTCGTCGCGACCGACGTCGGTTGCGATGCCGCACTTTCCGCCGCGATTGCAGCGGCGGAGACCGATTTCGGACCCTGCGACATCCTGGTCGCGGCAGCGGGTGTCGTTGAACCTGAGGTCTTCGAAAAGCTCTCGGGCAGCACCTTCGCCGAACAGGTGACGACCAATCTCCTCGGTGTGGCCAATGCCGTCCGGGCCGTCTATCCGGGCATGAAGGCGTGCGGCCGCGGCCGCATCATGATCGTGTCCTCCGGCGCGGGTCTCATCGGCATCTACGGCTACACGGCCTATTGCGCCTCCAAATCGGCGCTGACGGGTTTTGCCGAGGCGCTTGCCATGGAAGCCTCCGGATCGGGCGTCGGTATCGCGATCTGCTTTCCCCCCGATACGTTCACGCCGCAGCTCGAACGGGAACTGGAAAAACGTCCGCCTGAGGCGCAGGCCCTCATAGGCAAGGCTTCGCCCTGGCCCGCAAAGGACGTCGCGAGGCGCATCGTGCGAGCGATCGACCGGGGAACGCCGAGGCTTTACTTCGGCTTTTCGATCACCGGTCTCGGCCTCTTCGGCTCGCTCGTCAAGCCGCTTGTGACGTGGTGGTATCGGCGAAAACCGGCATAGGGCCCGCCATTGCTCAGAGCACCGTGGCGCGCCCTTCGTCTATTTTCAGGATGGTGAGCTTGCCGGTGTAATAGGCGCCGGTGTCGATGCCGATCCGCCCCGGCCCGAGATCGAGATCAGGTTTTGGTGTGTGACCATGGATGACGAGAAGCGGAAGCCGAGGCCCTTCTGTGAGGAACGGTTCACGGATCCAGAGCATATCCTCGTCATGCTGTTCGTGGAGCGGGATGCCGGGCCTTATTCCGGCGTGAACGAAAAGCAGTTCGCCGATTCCCAGGCAGACCGGCAGGTCGGCTAGAAATTGCCTATGCGATGCCGGAACTGCTTCCACCAAGTGGTCGCTCAGTTTCGCGCTGCGGCCTCGTGCGCGGGCAGTCAGGTGATGAAGATCGATCCCATAGGAGATCAGGGTCTGTTCTCCCCCCAGCCTCAGCCATTCCGAATAGAGCTCCGGCTCCTTGAGGAATTTGGCGAAGATGTCGTCGTGATTGCCACATAGCGGGAGCCTTTTCAGGCCGAGTTCGCTGGGCCTGATGAGATGTTCAAGGACATGGCGCGAGCTTGGCCCCCGATCGACATAATCGCCAAGCAGGATGACGAGCCCGGTGCGTTTCGTTGCCTTCATATCCGCTGCGATCCGCGTTTCGGCCGCCTTCAGCTCGTCGACGCAGCCGTGAACGTCGCCGATGACATAGATCGGATAGCTGGGCGAAGTCGAACCGAGGTCGATCCGGCGGCGTTTGGGGGAGCTGGGGCTCTCAGCGCCGCGCCTCGAAAACCAGTCAATGAATTTGCGCATGCGCGCTGCCGCCGAGCCTCTAAAAGAAATGAATCCGACAATGGGAATAGCTGCCTAAAGGAGTCTTAACATTAATGTTGGTGACAGCGTCAATCATGCCGTGAAGCGAGGATGCGCCCGAGCCTTGGAGCAATCGCAAACGGCCCCGGAGTTCACCATTCCACGCTGTCACAGGCGCAGGGCATCGAACTGGCCCGCGACTTCGTAAATGCCGGTTTCAACCCATTGGTAGATGACATGAGACATTCTTCGCGCCGGAGCGAAACGTTGCCAATATGCAACGGCACTTGCATATTGAAGGAAGCGACATTTGCCCGCCTATTGGCTGGCTGAGCGGACAACCTGCTGATTTTGCACAAAAAGATGACTATTAAAGTCATCTTTCTTGCGTTAGCTTTGATTCATTCCAAATCATTGACATTGAATTACTTTTTGAGGGGATCTAAGCGCAGTTCCAATCAATTTTTTCGTGCCGCCTTGGGGTTTGAGGTTTGGATATCAGTCTTGTCGAGCAGTTGCAGCAGACTGAGGAGGGTAGGTTGCGGCGGTTCTTTCTACGGCGCCTGCGCAACAGGGAGGATGCAGCGGATGCGACACAGGAGACGTTTCTGCGGTTGCTAACGGCAGCGCCAAAGGAGGACCTGCGCAATCCGCATGCCTACCTCTTCCAGGTGGCGAAGTCCGTCGCCCACGGTGTCACCGCGCGGTTGATGCGCGACAGTGCGCTATTCAGCGAAGACTTAGACCAGACACAAGTTGCCGATGATGCGCCAAGCCCCGAGCGGGTGGTCGCTGCGCGTCAGCAACTGGCCTTATTGATCGAGACGATCCTGGCGCTGCCGCCGAAGTGCCGCGTCGTTTTCGTGCTGAGCCGACTGGAGGGGCTCTCCAATGGCGAGATCGCCGAAAAGCTCGGCGTCTCCCGAAACATGGTCGAAAAACATATCATCCGCGCGCTGATGGCGTGCCGTCAGGCCCGTCAGGCAGCTCTGCCGGCTTGCCAGAAGGGCGTGCATGGCTGATATGTCGGACGAGGAACGGGAGAAGACTATTGCCGAAGAGGCGGCTGGCTGGGTCGCCCGGTTGAGTTCGCGCGACGCGACGGACGAAGATCGCCGGCGTTTCGCGCACTGGAAGGCGAAAGATCTGGCTCATGCAGCCGCCTTCAAAGAAATGAGCATCCTCTGGCGCGATCTCGCTCAGGTGCCGAAATCCGTCGCTCCCCATCGCGGCAGGCGCGTTGCGGGCGCGGGCGTCGCCGGGCTCCTTTTTTTGGGCTGTCTTGGCTACATGGCCGATGAAACCGGTGTCATCGACCGGTATCGTTCCGACTTCCATACTCCGGTGGGTATGATCGGGCGGTTCGCTCTTGACGACGGATCGATTGTCACCCTCAATACCGATAGCGCCATCCAGGTGAAATATGACCAGGCGCGGCGGCAAATCATTCTCCTGCGAGGCGAGGCCTTTTTCGATGTGGCGCCGAATCCGGCGCGGCCCTTCGTCGTTAGTGGTGAGCGAACCGAGGCGATCGCGCTTGGCACTCACTATGCAGTCAAGGTCGGCAGGCATGACGAAGTAATGGTCGAAGAGGGGCATGTGGCGGTCACTTTCGGATCGCAGCGCGCAGTGCTGGAGGCGGGCGGCATGGCCGAGCTCGACGACCATGGCCGCCTGAGGACGCGCACCGGCGATGTCGCCGGCCTGACGAGCTGGCGCAGCGGAAAGCTCGTCTTCTCCGGGCAGCCGCTCGGCGAGGTGCTGGCCGAACTCGACCGTTATCACCGTGGCCGCATCGTCGTGCTCGATGACCGGGCGTCGGGACTTAGGGTCAGCGGCGTGTTCGGCGCGGGCAATATCGACCAGGTCCTTCGGGTACTGGAGCAGAGCCTGCCGATCCGTATCACGCGGCTTGCGGGCTGGGTCACGCTCGTGCGTTCGCGCTGACTAGAGCGCCTGTCAGAAAAAATCTGAGTAGAAAAATCATTTTTTTGAGAATCGACCTCAGGAGGCGAGGCCTTCCTTTGCTCGTAGGCATCAGGACCGCGGTGAGAGCGGATGTTGCTTTGAGTGCAGGGGGTGGAAATGAGTTTAGTCAAAATTGGTCCGGCTGGGTCGATATTGTGGCGGCCTGTCACGGTTGCGCTTGCCGGTGTATCCTTGCTTGGCGGCATACTGCCAGCAGTCGCGCAACAGGCTGTGCCGCCAAGCATGCCGTCGCAGGCGATGGCCGTCTCCATTCCCGCCGGGTCACTAGAGACAGCACTTCTCGCCCTCGGGCGTCAGACCGACCTGCGCCTTATCTATCGCAGCGAGATCACGGCGGGAAAGGTGACGGGCGGCGCCACCGGATCGCTGGCTCCTGCCGCAGCACTGGCGAAACTGCTTTCCGGCACCGGCGTCTCGTACCGGTTCAGCAGCGGCAACACCGTTACACTGGCCGCGGGCGCGGGTGCGGCGGCGCCCGGCGGCGGCGATACGACGCTCGCACCGATCGTGCTTCACAATGGGGGTGATAATCCCGCCGACAAGCCCTATGAAACGGCCGGTTCGACCAGCTATATCTCGTCCGAGCAGATCGCGCGTTTTCGCGGTTCCACCTCCGGCGATATCTTCAAGAACACACCAGGCGTCATTTCCGCCAACAACCACAATGGCGGCGCAGTCAACGTCAATATCCGCGGCCTGCAGGGGCAGAACCGCGTCCGTGTTGCGATCGACGGCACGCAGCAGACGACCACGACCTGGCGCGGTTACGCCGGTGTCGACGACCGCACCTACATCGATCCGGACCTGATCGGCGGCGTTGCCATTTCCAAGGGGCCTTCGGGCGGGGCAGCCGGTGCCGGGGTCAACGGCGGCGTTGTCGGCATTCGCACGCTGAGCGCCACCGACATTGTCGAGGACGGCAAACGGTACGGCGGCCGCATCCGGATCGGCGCGCAGGACAACACGACCTCCGATTTCACCATCAACTCCATGATGCAGCAGACGGAGCCCGCTGATTTCTTCGATTTCAAGAACGGTTCGGGCAGCGTGGCGCTCGCCACCGTGCAGGACAATTTCGATTTCATCATCGCCGCCGCACGCCGCTACCGCGGCAACTATTTCGCCGGTTCCGACGGTCCCACGACCTACCATTTCAATGGTCGCGACTATCCGCTCTCCTATACGAAGCCGGGCGAGGAGGTGTTCAATACGTCGGCCGAATCGACGTCCTTCCTGGCCAAGGGCACGCTGCGTCTCGACGACGACCAGAGCCTCGAACTCGGCTATGTGCGCTATGAGAGCACGTTCGGCGAGGCGCTGCCATCGCTGCTCTTCACTCAGGATCAGACCTTCCGACAGGCAGCCCTTTCCGATGTGGTCACCGACACCTTCACCGCCCGCTACCGCTACAATCCGAACGACATGGTCGACCTCAAGGTCAATGCCTGGATGAGCATCGTCGACCAGACCAACATCTCGACCGGCCTCGCATTCTACCTGCCGCCGTGGATCACGCCGGAGACCCGCCCACCGGGCGACGATCCGCGCTATGCCATGACGCATACCTATGGTGGCGACATTTCCAACGCGAGCACGTTCGATACCGCCCATGGCAAGTTCAACGTCAATTATGGTGTCTCCTACCTGGTAGAAGATATCGATTCGCGGCCTTACCGCAGCCGCGGCTACGCGACCGACATCGGCGTGCTGATGAACCCGAGCGTCGGCAGTCGCGCGATCGCCAGCGCCTTTACGCAAGGTGAGTGGCAGGTAACGGATTGGCTGAAGTTCAATGCCGGTCTGCGTTACGACCATTACCGGCTGGAAGACGACGGCGTCACCTCGCGAACGGGCGTGCGCGAGCGAGACGGCGGTCGCCTCAATCCCGCCATCAGCGTGGTCATCGAGCCCATCGACGGGTTTGAGCTCTACGCGCTTTATGCGGAAGGCATGCGCCCGCCGACCATGCGTGAGACGATGGGCAATGACGGTAATGTCATCGAGAACCCCTATCTGAAGCCGGAGATCGCCAAGAACTGGGAGATCGGGATCAACTATAGCCGGGACGGGATTTTCACGGCTGACGATTCGGCACGGATCAAGCTTGCCTATTTCGATAATAACTACTTCGACTACATCTCACGCGTGTCGTCGAATGCGGGTCCCGGCCAGCCGGTCTTTACCTTCGACAACCTCAAGAAAGCGCGCTTCTCCGGCATCGAGGCATCCGTGTCCTATGACGTCGGATTCCTGTTCGTCGAGGGAATGCTCACTTACTATTCCGACTACGCGTTCTGCCGCACGTCCTCCACTTGCGCCGACACGACGGTCGACATGGACTATGCGGCGAACCACATGCCGCCCGAGATCATGAAGCGGCTGACGATCGGCACACGGCTCTTCGATGACAAGTTGACAGCCGGCATCCGCGCCACCCAGGCCGGGGATCGTCTCTCGCCGGTCACGCCGGGCGCGCGCATGTATACGGGCATGTGGGTGCCCTATACGGTCGTCGATGCCTTCGCGACCTATAAGATCACCGACAACCTCACCTTCGATCTCCAGGCCGAGAATCTGACGGACCGTTATTACATCGACGCTCTCGACGGCTGGAACCCCGCGCCGGGTCGGACGATCCGGGCCATGCTGACCGCCAAGTTCTGACAATCCAGACACAAGGAAAACCATGCAGATCGAACTTGAAACCCCTGCAACCCCGAGTCGGGCCCAGCGCCTCAAGGCCCTTACTGCCGCCACGCATGAGCGCCTCGACAAGCGCATCATAGCGGCGAACCCATTTGAAGACCGTGAGCGCTATGCGCTGTTCCTGGACGTCCAGCATCATTTCCACGCAGATGTCGATCCGCACTACAACGACCCGCGGCTCAACCGACTGCTACCGGATCTTGCCAGCCGTGCGCGGCTTTCGCTTCTCCGCCAGGATATCGCCGATATCCGTGGCACGATGCCGGCGGTTTCGCGCGTCACGGCTCCGCTTCAGACGGTATCAGCTGCGCTTGGCTGGCTCTACGTTGCCGAGGGCTCCAACCTCGGCGCGGCTTTCCTTCTGAAGGAGGCGGCAAGGCTCGACCTGTCGGTGGAATTCGGCGCCCGTCACCTCGCGCCGCATCCGAGCGGGCGTGGTCTGCATTGGCGTACCTTTGTTTCGGCCCTCAACGCGCTCGATCTTTCCGATGCTGATGAAATGGAAATGGCCGAGGCCGCTAAAGCGGCTTTCCGCCGCGTGCATGTGCTGGTGGAGCAGATTTTGAGTGATCCAATCCGGTCGCTGAGGCACTGAATGGCCGGTGGCGAATTCGCATTGATTCGACAAAATTTTCTCGGAGGCGCGTCTTCCAGGGTTTGTTGGCTTTTTGCAGCACAGTCATGGAGTGATGCGGCATGGGCAAGTGAAATCAGGCCCCGGCTTGGTTTTTACCGGATTAGCACGAAAACTGACGTCACTGCCCTTGAAACGTCGACTAGCGACGGGGCATCGGCCGAAAAGGCTGAAGCTGCACTCACTCCCGATCCGTCATATCGCTTACGTCGCGTGCGGTTCGCCGGGCATGTTGCAGGCGGGTAGTTTCAGTTTGTGCCATCGTAAACTCCCTCAAATTTCGGCAAATCCGAAGTAACAATACGCTGTTGAATCGCAAAACCGGTTTTTGATGCACCTCTATGACGTCGAATATCTGGGGAAAATACAATCCTCGTGCAGAACGGAGAGACTCCTCGACCATCCGCAGGCTCAGAGGGAAGGGTAAATAGATCCGCATTGCGTGCGATGATCGCAGCAGGAAAGCGATGGCGACGATACGGCGGATCAGGGTTCGTCATGGCCCGTCATCTCATATCGATGCGGGTATTTCGCTAAGTCGAGGTCTACGCGGCAGCCGGCATCAAGCGCATAGGTACTCACGCATTTGCCGGTCGCCAACCCGCGGCGTGAGTCTCCGATGGCGTGCAATACCCTTGTTCCGCACGCCATGGATCGAAATGGAACCGCTCAGAATGTTGCTGCCATGGCGAGTGATAGAAGCGTTCGCCGTTCTCGCTGGCTACTTTGCCCTTGACGATGCACTGGGACCTGGCTGCAAGACCGCTGCCGTATACTATCACCGAGAGTAGAATGGCGAGCAATCCGAAAAGGATGAGTCTCAAACTGCGCTGAAACTCTGATGAGGTATCTTGCGAAAAGTTCGGTCGCATAGCTTCTCCGAGGCCACCCTCCACGAGCGTTCCTATGATCCAATGTCCATCAAAGGAATACGCCTGGCATCCACCGCGGGGAAAAGTTGAGCTGCGGTAGAGTGACCGTGGGCAGCGGCGATCTTCAATCCATTCCCAAACGCGGGGCTGGCGAATGCCCCGGGGCCCGGCTAGACAGGAAGGGGCAACAACACCATCTCACGTCCCCTCAAGGCGCGCGCCTTGAGGATGAACTCGCCGGCCTCTGGTGGTCCCTTGCTTGTAAAACGTTGAAACCCTAACGGCCGTTCGACGCTCCTCAACCGAAGCTACGTCTGATAGTCTTCCATTCATGCCAGTTTCGTCCGACTTTGTCCGTGAACTCTTTGCTGCGGCTAACCAGATCCATCTGGTGTCTCGGTTGGAAGCCCAGCGTCTCATTGAACGGGCAGCAACAACCATTGACGATCAGCGCGAACGGTTGGCTATCTCCACCAATGTCGTGCCGTTGACGCACGACCTTACGGCTGATCTCCCGAAACTCCTCGCCAACCTTGACAGGATTCCGCCGGAGCTGCTTGCTGTCGTGCTCATTCGGTGCGCTGATGAGATTGCCCGGCTGGAGAGATTGGCCCAGTGAATCTACTCGCCGCGGTAGAAATTTATCCACAGCTCGCTTAATTTGCGCTCTGAACTGGACGAAGCCCACGGCCGTGACAGTTCCACTGCCGCAGGCCGCCCCCCGAGCGGTTACCCCCACTGCGGCGAGGGCTCGGCAGGCTCTTTCAATGCCGCTTGTCGAGCCCTTCGTGCCGCCCCATTCTGCACCTTTTCCTATCATTGGTAAGTTTGGCCCGGCGTCTTGGATGATCGCTCGATCGCCCCCAAGTCTATATCCATGTCGGCCGTGAGCTCCCTGGTGATCGCTTCGAGCGTCACGGAAAGCCCTGCCTCCACCTCGATTGATTTGAGACCCTTTGCGGTCTCTCGCGCGTAAATCACCAGCCTCGCCAAAGCGACGAGTTCTGCTTTCCTGTCAACGCCTTCGAAATCCAGACATTCCATGCATCACACCTCGACTGAGGCCCCAGCATAAAACGATTTGGGGGCGATGGGCGTGACATCAGCGTGACACAACGCATGGCTGATGACGTCAGCCATCACTCCAAAGAGATGTTTGGTTGAAGACGAACGACGGAGGTGGCGAACGTCCATCACTCCGACGCAGAGCTTCAATCAAGGCTATGGCGTCTGCCTTCTTCTGATCGACATAGTTATTGTTCAGAATTCGCAACAATTCTTCGGTGCGAGTGCTGCGGATTTGCGGGCAGTTTCTCACGATCGTGTTCCAACTGCGGACCTTGAAGAACAAGGAACGGGCGATTTCTTTGAGCCACCGCGCCTCCCGATCCGAAACAAGACCGTCCGCGCAACATCGGGCGAGGGTCGCGTCCACGTTGACCATGGGAATGGTGATGGCAACATATCCAAGCTCTTCCGGTCCATGCAGCAGCGCGACATCCGCATCGTCGACCAGAGTTTCAGCGGCGTAGGCTTTGAAGATTTCTCCAATGCCGGTCATTCCGAAGGTGTGGCACTCAGCGGCCCGCAAGGCGCCCATGCTTGCTGCCCCAAAGATCGCCACACCTTTCGAGAGGCCATAAAGGATTTCCTTGTGCCAGACGGGGGCAACATATTCGAAAGCGCCATCGATCAATCCGATGGCTCGTGCACCCTCATCGACAGCCAGCCGGACATCGCCCTGCGTCGCGGGTGGTCTTATGATCATATCCTCCGCAACGAAACGCCTTGCGTCCGGAAGGCTTGGGCCGACGAAGATGACTTTCATGATGTAAACGACGCTGCCATCGCCCTGTTGCCAAATCTTTGTCGTCGCTCTCCCTGCGGATTTTCCAGTCCAGGCACCAGAACCTTGACGACCGCAAACGGCAATGCCGGTGCGCTCAACTGTACGGCGACCGCTTGGGTTACACCCGCCCCCTTCAAACTCGTCAGGATCCCTGGAAGCGTCTGCGGGCCGGGCGAGGGCAGACGGCCTATAGGATCGGCATCGAATAGCCTGTGCAACCGCTCCGGCAGCGATCGTCGATATGTCTCATGAAACACATCATCGCGCGCGCCGCTGATATAGGTGACACGAGATTGCGCGGCTTCCGTCAAGGCCCGAATGGCTGCCCGCTCGGGAGATGGATGGGCACCGCAGCCGAAAGTCACGTCAATATAACGCGGCGCCGGGGACGCGAGCGCGGTTTTGGCCGCAAGAAAGGCACCGATGCACGGTATGCCAACATCGCTTGTCATGTCGAACATGCGCAGCATGACACCTGCATCTTCGATCCTTGTGGCAAGGGAGCTTACATTCTCGTCGTCAAATGCGTCAGGTGCCAGACATCTTAAGTGCTGCTTCGGTTCAGGAAGAACCTGCCACAAGACATGGGCATCGCGTTCGATACGCTCAAGAAGACCGTGAAGAATCGCCTCGTCACGGGTATTGCCCGATGCAAGGCCATCCGAAGACTGCCAGTAGCGGCAGTTCGACAGCGTCCGGTCAAGCGACACGGCTTCCACCGGGACGAAGACCCGGCCATGGCTCAGTAGATCCTCTCCCGGAGCAAATGTCATGTTGTCGGTCTGATGGGGAAGGGGCCGGCCTTTGGCGATCAGCGGAACGAGGAGATCTACCCGCTCGCCGGCATCCGATAGAGCTGACGCGCATGTATCGTTGCGGGCCAGGAACGGATCGCACGCGACAGCCCGTTCGATCGCCTCCATGACCGCCGATGTTCTCGCGTCGGCATCGGTAAGCCCTTTGCCTTGGGCAACAACGATCGACTTGGCGTTCGGCGTGTAGGCACACCAGACCGGAATGCCGATATGATCAAGTCCGGTCTGCCGGCCTATGCGGGTGATTCCCAGCGTCTTCAGAAAAGGACGCACCCGCTCATAGGTCTCGTCGGGAGGGTAGGCGCGCTCCATTGCTGACGCACCTGCCACCTAGCCGTCGAAGACGCCGGAGAAAGCCTGTTCGGAAGAGGAGACCGCAACGGCCAGATTGACGTCCTTGACGATCGTCGCTCCGACATTTCGAAGATCGTTTGCCGAGGCCAGCGGTCCGGAAGCCGGCGGCTGCATAGGCTGAACGGTTCCCGCGTCGATGTCCGCGACATAGAGCTGATCGTCTCCGGGCAGTCCGATTATCACCACTCTTGCCATCTCTTACCCCCTTAGGTTTGGTATTAAAGTTAAAATCCAGCTTTAAGTAAGCCCTCGCGATAAAGGTCCTTTTGCCATTGCTCCTTCACCGGAAGCACGGAAAGCCATGTGTGGAGATCGAACTGAGGATTGAGCGCCTGAGCCTTGCGCCGATGGATACGCGCTTTTGCGGCATCACCCGCCATCGCGTAACTTGCCGCAAGCAATCGGCGGGCCGACGAGGAGTCGCCCATTCGATCAATATAGCTGATCGCCTGACGAAATTCGCCCAGGAAATAGCTGGCGCCGGCCGCAATCCAGAAGTAGTCGTCAGGGCAGATGGGATTGAGACGGATAGCCTTGCCGATCTTGGCCAAACCGTCGGCGGGCTTCGATGCATGAACCAGGGCATCGGCGTACCCGCAGATTGCGTCGGCGAGATGCGGGCTCAGTCCTTCCGCCCGATCGAATGCCTCCAGACTGCCGTCGACATCGCCAAGGTAGAGCTTTGATAGCCCAAGTTCTCGATGCGCCGATGCCAATTCCGGCTGAAGTGCGATTGCCTTTTGGGCGACCTCTTCTGCTTTAACCAGCAGTTCTCTCTCCCCTTGAGCCGTCAACACCCATTCCCAGGAATAGGTACGCGACAGGCCCGCCAAAGCTGGCGCGAAATCCGCGCGCGCTTTCAGCGTTCCCCTGAAGGCATTTCTGGCCCGGCGCAGGTCGGGGAGTGTGAACCTGTTGAGATGCTGTGCGCCTGCAAGATAGGAACGGTAGACGTCGGGGTGAGCGCGGAAGTCGGCGAGCACCGGTTCGGTGCGCTGAAGATGATTGCTGATTGCATTGACGATCATCTGCGCAATTTGCTTGCGATGTGAAGCAAGTGAGCCGGGTTTGAGGCGAAAACGCTCTGCCCACAATACACTGTCGGATGGCAGGAAGATCATCTGTAGAAAGAGACCCTCGCCACTGATGCTCGTATCGATCACATAGGAGATGGAATGTCTCTCCAACTGCGTGATCTTGTCCGCATCCTGCCGAATGCGGGCAGCCGTATAAGGGGCAACGACCGCGACCGTCCTTAAGGCGCACAGGCTTATCGTGATGTCTTCCATCAGTGCCCGGGCGGGATAAGCGGAGTTTTCCTGAGCTTCCTGGGGAGGAAGCAAAACCAGCCGGGGAAGTTCTATCAGTGTCGAAGGGGCGACGGCAACTTCTGCGGACAACTGGAATTCGGTCTGGCGTGTAGCGCGTGTCAAGGATCCGGTTCGCTCATCGTGACGATGCGCCCGAAGCAGCACCTCGCGAACAGCGGTATCATCCGGATAGCGCTCAAGTAGTTGTTTGGCACTATCCTTGACGCTGGCCCAATGCGACCGGAATGCCGCCGCGGCTTGCGCATCGAAGAACGCCACCCTGAAGTGCTCCCACTGGGCCGACTGTTGCTTCCCAACCCATGACTTTAGTCCGACGGGTAAGTTCGCCTCGTCTAGAAATTGATGCCTCATCAATTTCGATATCACGGTTAATCGCCGCAGCGGTTCAAGATCAGCGGAAAAGACGGAAAAGTCCGGGTCAATGGCTTCTGCCGACAGGCGTACAGTCGATGCCGTGAAATCCAGAGGAATGGGCCAGCCCTCCGCGGCGCATTTGCGGACACGCTCGATCATCTTGCGGAGGTTGATCTTCGCGGCACCCTGGTCGCCTGCCCAAAGCAGTCTCGCGAGATGATCACGAGGCAGTTCGAACTCACGGCTGGCCAGCATATAGACAACGGCAAACAACGCCTTTTGCGGTAGCGGGACTGTCCCTCGTTCGTCGTCGGCAAGCCAAAGGCCGCCAAAAGTTACAAGCCGGAGCACCGGAACGATCCGTCAACGCGTCGCGTCTGAATCCGCGCGGTCGCGATCCAGTTCTTGGGGGCGCCCCAACGATTTGACCAGCTGAACAATGTTCTGGCGCAGCTTCGCACTTGCCACCCTTTGAAAGGCGATATTGAGCTCCATCCCCTCGCGGCTCATCAGGAACGCGGTCACCGCGTCTTCCTCTTGCATCACGGGTTTCCCGTCGACCAGCGGCGAACCATTCGGGGCGTCCGCGAAGAAATAGCTGACGGGCACATCCAATAAGGTTGCAATGTTCTGGAGGCGACTGGCGCCGACCCGATTGCTTCCCTTTTCGTATTTCTGCACCTGCTGAAAAGTGATCCCCAGTCCATCGGCCAGTCTCTCTTGAGAGATCTTCAGCATCGTGCGCCTGAGCCGGATCCGTGATCCAACATGAATGTCAATGGGATTTGGTTTTTTCTGATCCATCACTGCAGCCCTCCGTCGCGATCACAAGAGTGATACAAACGTCACCTTCATGCAACTATTACTGGAGGTTCCATGGCTTGTGCCTGGCGCCTGAGCAACTGGAATAGCCGGTCTCGTGAGCTTCCGGGGACGTCGAGCGTGCTTGAGGGCAATATCTCCTGGCGATAAAGGCAAATATATCAATGTTTTGAATAAAGCCGCCCTGATTTTCTCGCGGCCGGAACTCCCCCTCAGTCATTTCGGTCATACCCTCCCAGAGTGTTTAAATCCTCCGTTGGAGACCGGTTTGATGACGAAGATGGATTGGTTGATGTTGGCGGTCGTAGCGATCCCCGTGATGCCCGCAATTTTAAAGGAAATTCGGCTTTGGTGGGAGGCAAGGCGGAGGAGCCGGCGGGGTGGCTCGCAGAGGCGCTTCGATCAACCATGACGCGTATTTTGGTGCATCTCTTGCGGTGGACGCTTCCACTTCTGGCTGAATTATGCTTTATCCCCCCGCGGGTAGAATGGGGGACTACATGAAAATCTATATTATGCCGCTGGCGGTTGTGCTGGCGGTTTCTGGCTGCGCAAAAAGGCCTGACGCAATCGTGCCGGCCGACATTCCGATGGCGGCATATACCAATTTGTCATGCGAACAGCTTGGTCAGGAGATGATCAAGGAGCAAACGGCTCTGACAAGTGTATCCAAACAACAGCACGACGCCGCGACAGGCGATGCCTTTGGCGTTTTCCTCCTCGGCGTCCCGATGTCCTCGACGTTCGGCGGTGACAAGGAAGGGCAAGTGGCGGTTGCCAAGGGGAAAGTCCAGGCAATTCAGTCCGCGATGATGAGCAAGGGATGCAGTTCATCGCCGGTGCCGGTGAAGCCGGGTGCGGCGGCGAAGAAGGCAGCAACTTAATGCGCCGCCGCAGATAAGTCACGATTAACCTGGCTGTCTTTCAAGGCTGTCGGGGTTTCGTTCTCACCTCCAGCACGATCGGCGAACGCGACGCAATCTCTTTCACCTTGATACTTTGGGTGGGCTGCTCAGGGAAGATAGTGAATATGCGGCCGTGCGTGATGCGGTGAGGTCTCGACACGCGCATCTACCGCGAAAACGTCCCTTAAGACCGTCTCGGTCATGACTTTGTCGGGTGTGCCCGACGCAACGATCCTGCCGCGCTGCATGACGATCAATTCGTCGCAGAACATCGCTGCGTGATTGAGGTCGTGCAGAGCGATGATGCTGGTAATTGGTAGATCGGCGACAAGCCGCATGAGGCTGATCTGGTGTTGGATGTCGAGATGATTGGTCGGTTCATCGAGGATCAGCTCTTTTGGCGACTGTGCAAGAGCTCTGGCAATATGAGCGCGCTGCTTCTCGCCGCCGGACAGGCTCTGCCAGGGGGCATTTCGTTTATCGATCATACCGGCGCATTCAAGCGCTTGCTCGACAGCCTGGTCGTCAGCGAGTGTCCAGCCGGAAAACATCGAGCGGTGCGGAAAGCGTCCGAGTTTGACTACGTCAACGACCCTGAGGTTCGCGTTGGTCGTCGCATGCTGTTCGACGAAGGCGACGCGTTGCGCGATCGTGCGACGACCGATGCTGCCTATATCCTTCCCGTCGAGCGTGATCTCGCCGGAGTGCGGCCGCTTCAGGCCGGCGAGAAGCCGCAGGAGCGAGGTTTTACCGGACCCGTTCGGGCCAAGCAGGCCGAGCATCCTTCCCGGCCGTGCTTCGAAGGAAACGCGATCGAGAATAATCTTCTTGCCTATCTTCCACACGAGGTCTTGGGTCCTGATGCTCATGATGCGCGCTGGAACCGGTACAGAATGACGGAAAAGAAGGGAACGCCTACGAGTGCGGTGACGACGCCGACCGGCAGGATCTGCTGAGGGACGAGTGCGCGCGAGGTTATGTCGGCGAGCACCATGAAGATAGCCCCCACGACGGCGCAGGCCGGAAGCAGCCGGCTATGGAGAGGCCCGACGACGAAGCGTGCCGCATGTGGCACCACCAATCCCACAAAACCGATCGAGCCGACCATGCTGACGATCGTCGCCGTCATCATCGCGGTCAGGGCGAAGAGCACAATGCGCGCCCGCCCGACATCGACGCCAAGTGAAGCGGCAGCCTCGTCGCCGAAGGCGAAGGCATCCAGAACCCGGGCATAGGCAAGGCAAGCGACAAGCCCGAGGCCGACGATGACCGAGACCAGCATGAATTCCGGCCACCGCACGCCACCGAAGCTGCCAAGCAACCAGAACATCACGTCGCGAGCCTGCTGAGCATTGCCAGACGTCGTCACGACATAGGACGTAGCGGCGTTGAACAACTGCGATGCGGCAACGCCGGCAAGGATTGTCCGGTCGGCGCCCCCGCGGGTTCCATTCGACAGGAGGGCCACGAAGAAGAAGGCGGCAAACGCCCCAGCAAAGGCCCCCGCCGACAACGAGACGGCCGCCGAGCCAACGCCAAGGATGACGATAGCGACGGCCCCGGTCGATGCGCCGGCGGAAATGCCCAGCACATAGGGTTCTGCGAGCGGATTGCGCAGCAGCGACTGCATGATCGCGCCAGAAAGCGCCAAGCCCGCGCCACAGAAGGCGGCAACGAGTGCGCGGCTGAGGCGATAATCCCAGATCACGGTCTCATGGATGCGGTTCAGTTCCACCGCCGTCCATCCCAGCCTGTTGGTGACGGCGGCGAACGTCGTGGCTAGTGGGATCGGCAGGTCGCCAATCCCGACACTGACACCTACGACAAATCCGATCGCCGCAAGGGAGGCCAGCAGGAGGGCACCAAAGACGGCAGCCTGCGGGAGAGGGCGGTGAGAGGCAGTCACTTGAGCAGACCGAGGGCCTTCAGCTGTTCGGCCACCTGCTCCGCACCGTATATCGTGCGGATCGTGGGGTTCATAGCCTGACCGTCCATGACGACGATCGCATTGTTCCGGACGGCCGGCATCTGGCTGACCGCGGGATCGCTGTTCAGGAACTTGATCTTGGCTTCTGGCTTGTCGAGTTCCCAGCGGTTGCGGTCGAGACTGGCGATGACGATGACGTCGGGATTGGCTGCAATGATGCTTTCCCAGCCAAGCGTCGGCCATTCGGCTTCCGCCATGATCGCATTCTTGCCGCCGAGAAGATCGGCGATGAAGCCCGATGCGGCATTCTTGCCGCCGAGATACGCGTCGGCTGTCGGTGACGGGCTGGAGAACCAGAAGACGTAGGAGAGTTTCTTCCCGTCCTTCGAGACGCCAGCGCGCAAGGTCGCCTCGCGCTTCTTGAAGTCGGCGATCAGATCCTGGCCGCGATCGGCGACATCGAAGATCTGCGACAGCTCGTCGATCTCCTTATAGAGCAGGTCCATGCTCCATAGCTGATCACGGCTGCCATATTGATCTTTTGCCTTTTCGGTGCTGAGGCAGGTACTGGGCGAGATGTAGCTGGGCACACCGACCTTGTCGAAGTCCTCGCGCTTTGCGACCTTGCTGGTCGGGCCGAGCAGGCTAGGGAGGGCTGCGGCGACGAAATCCGGGTTCTCGGCCAGAATCGCTTCGAAAGTCGGGAATTCGACAGTCAGGAGCTTGACCTTCGCATTGGCTGCGGCCAGTTGCGGAAGAACCTTGCTCGGCCAGAATGCCGTGCCAGCCATTTTGTCTTCCAGGCCGAGCAGCAGCATAATCTCGGCGCTGTTCTGGCCAAGTCCAATCGCCCGCTGCGGCGCCTTGTTGATCGTAACCTGGGCACCGCAATTGTCGAGCACCAGGGGATATTTCGTCGGCGTTGCTGAAGCTTCGGTTAAGGCAAAACCGAGCACGGCTGCGAGGCCAGCGGCAAGAAGAGGTCTGAACGCAGACACTTTCATGTTCCTATCAGTGGAGTTTTTAGTTGTGGTGCTGCGCCTATAACGTGAACGACCTGCTTGAACAAGACTGTTGAAGTCAAGTATTTGTTCCGCGACCTCCACTCCGTCGCACTTGCCGATGGTGTTCAGGATTGCTCTTAAAGGGGATACTGAGGGTATGAATGGTATGCTGGTATGTGGCGGCCATCAAGACTCTGACGATCACACCGCATGCAGCCCTTCGCCGTCGTCAACGGTTCCAACCGGTACGCTTCTCTAATGCTTCCAAGTGGTAGCTATTCGATGATTGCGCCAGTTGCAAAGTCTCTTCGGCGTCGAATCATGTCCGCGGCAGAATTTTATTGGCGCTGATGACAGTCCGTTGATGTCGCTGACATTTCCATACGTCCATCTAGGAAAATTCCGCAGATATTGTCGAGTTTGTCGCGGTAGATCTGCGTGAGATAGCCGCAACGAAACACGCCATCGCGAGCAAGGTTGTTGCCGCGAAAAACGGGATCTGTGGCGATATCCGGTGAAGGCCCGCGCCGGCGATTGGCCCGATTGCCTGTCCGAGGCCCTGTGCCAGGACGTTGACGCCAGCAACCTTGCCTTGGGCGCCGCGTCCGGTCTGCAAGCTAAGCGAAGCGAGATTGCCGGTCAACATCAGGCCCAGACCAATGCCGAGCAGGATCAACGTGGCGAAAATCCCTGAATACGTTGTCACAAACGTGCAGATCAACATGGCAATGGCCGCCGTGATCGCTCCGACCCCCAGCAATCGAGTGGCCTTCCAACGGAAGACGCGAACCGCGCATGCCTGCACCACGATCATGGCAAGCGCCGTCGCCATCAGCGCTGCGCCTCCGCGGGCGATCGACTCCTCAACCGTGAAGCCTAGCGAATCCTGCAAGCGGAGCGCCGTCACCTGTTGCAGGATGCTGTAGGCAGAAATCGACGCCAGCGTGATCGCCAGGAACGGCCATATCTGGCCAAGCGGCAGGCGGGCATCTGAAATCGTCATTGACGCCGTGCGGACAGGTTCCTTGGCCAGGAGCATGCTCAACAGTGCAATGGCGGCCAGCATCGCGATGACGGCGAAAGCCAGGGCCGGATTGCCTGCTGCAACTCGCCAGGCGAGCGCTGCCCCGGCGATAGCGCCAACGCCAATAGCTGCTCCGAGGGTGCCCATGCCACCTGCACGTTGCGCTGGAGTGGTAATGTCGGCCATGTAGGCTTGCGCTGCGGGCAAGATGCCGCTGGTGACCAAGGTTTGAGTTGCGCGGACGAGGGCTATCAATATAAGCGCCACGAAAACGCTCAAAACACCTGACAGTCGAAAATAGACGATTACTCCAAATCCCATGGAGCCCAACGTCGCGCCAGCAAGAGCCGTCAACAGAACTGGACGGCGCCCGACACGTTCACTGAGGTAGCCCCATGCAGGTGCTGATACCATTATCAGCAAAGCAGACAGGCTGAGTATGCCACCGATATGGAGGTCCGCGAAGCCCAGACGCCGGCCCAGCGGAGGAAGGACGACAAGAAGGAAGGATTGCCCGGTGGTAAAGACCGCCAAGCTTAGAAAGAGTGCCGCTTGTGTCCTGAATGTCTGAGATTCAACGTTCAAAGTTTCCCCCAGCGAGCGTTATTCCATGGTCTATTATTCAGAACCGTCGCCTTCCGAGAACTGTCGCAGCGCCTGCGGATTGACGACGGTGATGGATCGGTAGGTGTAGTCGACCCAACCAGCGGCAACGAAACGCTGCATTGCGATGTTGACCTGCTGCCGTGAAGCATTCGCCATGACGCCAAGATCGCTCTGAGACAGGCCGATAGGCATGTCGCCGAGCCAGCCAGCCCGTTGAAGCACCGATGCGATCCTGCGCCCCACATCGCGCTTTTGCAAATCGTGGACGATGCGGAGCAGAACATCAACGGTGAATACAGTGTTCATTCCAATCGCACGCGATACGCCAGGATCGCGTGCCGCCATCTGCTCAAGGGCGTCGAGTGGCACATGCATCATCCAAGCGCCACCAAGGGCCTTCAACTCGACCCTGCGTGGCTGGCCGGTCAAGAAGGGGCCTTCACCTGTCCACGCACCCGGCATCCCGAGATGGATCAGCCGGGGGGTCGCGTCAGGTGGCGCTGAATTGATGGTAAGGGAGCCGGCGACTAGCCCATACATGCCACCGACCGGATCGCCGTATCGGTATATGATCTGGTTGGCAGTGAACTTTTGCAAATGCGCGTTACGCAGCAGCTCCGTCCTAAAGGTCTCGCTCATGCTCGCGAGCCAGGCGCCTTGGGCCATGACTTCTTCCGCCTTCTTTCGCGTCAGATCCAGCATGATTTCCTCCACATTGCCAAGATCCGGACAGAATAGATGTCACCGATCAGCTACAAAGCACTCGAACATACGCGCTTGCATCACGGTCGCAAAATAAAGCAGCCGGGGAATGCCGGTGATGATATACTTGTCCGAATTTTCTAAGAATGTCCGAATCCGGACAATTTGATGTCGGCGAATATGCAATCTGGGCCCGTCGATGATGAATTGTCATGGTGTGGCGCAAGCATTGATTTGTAGAGAAGAAATCGAAGCCCGCTTAGATCGCGACACACCATTACAGTCAGGAAATAGCGCGGACCTCCTTTGAGCTTCGCGAGATCTTCCTACCAATTCTCGCCGACCAAAATATGCCAAAGAACTTTTGGGGCGGAAGATGAATTCTGGAATGTCGGGACATTCACCCTTCGTGAATCGCAAGTACAGCGGCGGTGAACTCGCGTTTATTTCCCTTTTTTTTCTATTCGTCAGCTTCCCTTGCGGCAATGCCGCGGCGCAGGCAACTGCGGACGACCGTTCGCAGAAACTGGCCAATCCACCTGCAAATCTGACCCGCGTTCCGCTCCAAAACAACGTCGATTTCGGCGCAGGCGTCAACGGCCACGGTTTTGCTTATACGTTGAATATCCAGCCGGTCATGCCGCTCGAGCTGACTGAAGACTGGAACCTGATTACGCGCACCATAATTCCCATCGGCTACCGCGATTATCTGCCCGGCGCAGATGTCTCGGGTCTGGGTGACGTCAATGCGAGCTTCTTCTTTTCGCCCAAGGGTCCAGGACCCGGCGGACTGATCTGGGGTGCTGGCCCCGTTGCTTTACTGCCGACAGCCACGGACGACTTCCTCGGAGCAGGAATATTTGGCCTTGGATCGACAGCCGTCGGTCTTGTTCAGCAGGGGCCTTGGACGGTCGGAGCACTGGCCAACCATATCTGGTCGATCGCAGGACCGAATGATCGGCCCGACGTCAGCGTCAATCTCCTGCCGCCCTTCGCATCTCATAATTTCGGCGGTGGAAGGTCGGTCTCCCTCAGCGTCGACGCCAACCATGACGGGAACAACGAACAACGGATTGTTCCGGTCAATTTCGGCGTCTCCCAGATTTTCACCTTGGGTTTTCAGGCCATGAGCTCCCAGATCGGAGGACGGTACTACGCCGGCGTACCGTCGGACAGCCCGGAATGGGGGCGGACCACGCTCGCATTCCTGTTCCCGAAATAAATGCGGGGCCGGATCGAGATTGATATTTGTTGGCAGAGGGACCAGTCAATGAAAGTCCATAGAATATTCACGGCGATGGTACTGATCAGTGCGTCCGCGGGTTCGGCCGCAAGTGCTGCGGACCTTCAGCAGCCGTTTATCATCCCCGAGGCTAAGCCGGCTGTAAGTGACGGCTGGACCTTTGCGGTGAGCCCTTATTTCTGGGGCGCCGGCATCTCTGGCGATGTCGGGCAGTTCGGTCTGCCGGCCGTTCATCTTGAATCCGATTTCGGCGACATTCTGAAGGATCTCGACTTCGGGTTCATGGCGGTTGGCGAAGCGCGTTACGATCGGTTCAGCATCTTCGGCGATGTCATCTACACCAAGGTATCGTCGGGGGCATCCACGCCGCTCGGCATCGTCGCAGAACGGGTCGACGCCACGTCGGAGACGTTCGCTGGACTTGTCGGTGCGGGTTATGCCGTCTTCCAGGATGGCCCCAGCAACATCGACGTCGTCGCCGGCGCGCGCGTCTGGCACGCGAGCACGGAGATCTCGTTTTCCGGCGGTCTTCTGGGCGGCGTTTCAGCCAAAGACAGCGCCACCTGGGTCGACGCGATGGCGGGTGTGCGCGGCCGGTACTTCCTGACGGACAATCTCTATCTCAGCGCCTGGGCATTGGTGGGGGCCGGGCAGGCAGACCTCGACTGGGATCTCGCTGCCGGCATCGGCTACCAGTTCAATGACAGGATCTCGGCCGTCGCCGGCTATCGCGCACTAGGCGTCGATTACAGCAACGACGGTTTTGTTTTCGACGTGGTGCAGCAAGGCCCGATTCTCGGCCTGGTCGTGCGCTTCTGACCGTTCGTCGATCAATCCGCTTCTTTACAGAACTAGCTTTGGAGGACTTCCATGTTTCTTGCAAGATTGAGCTTTTCGACAATTGCGGCGGCGGCACTGCTTCATGCGTTGCCGGCTGCAGCCGATCCAATCCTCGTCAACAGCGACAACTTCGTGCGCGCTGAGAGCGACCTCTACTTCTCCGGCATCGCTGCGAACGGAGGCTTCGCCAAGTTCGACCATACGCGGGAAATGGCGCCGCTTGACAAGCAGACGGTCATCCGCCTGAACCGCGACACACTTTATTCTTCCGCCGTGTTCGATCTGGATGCAGGACCGGTGACGATCAACGTGCCGGATACCGGAAGCCGGTTCGTGTCGCTTCTTATAATCGACCAGGACCACTATGCCCATGGCGTATATTACGGCGCTGGTTCGTACACCTTGACGCGCAAGGACATAGGGACCCGCTATGTCGTGGCTGCCTTCCGCTTTTTTGCTGACCCCAACAACTCGGAAGACATGAAGAAGGTTCATGCGCTTCAGGATGCGGTTACGGTCAAGCAGACGGCAGAGGGTCGTTTCGAGATTCCCGAGTGGGACGGCAAAAGCCGGGACAAGACCCGCCGCGCGCTCCTGGATCTCGGCGCGCTGCTCCCGGACACAGCGAAGATGTTCGGATCACGCGATGAGGTGGATCCGGTCCGGCATCTGATCGGAGCAGCGCTCGGATGGGGAGGAAACCCGGACAAGGAAGCGCTCTATCTCAACGTGACGCCGGAAAAGAACGATGGCAGGAGCATCTATCGGCTGACTGTCAAGGATGTTCCCGTAAAAGATTTCTGGTCGGTCACGGTCTACAACAAGGACGGCTTCTTCACGCCGAACGAGTTGAATGCCTACTCGCTGAACGACGTAACCGCGCAGAAGAGCACGGATGGCTCGATCACGATCCAGTTCGGAGGCTGCGACGGCAAGATCGCCAACTGTCTGCCGACGCCCGAGAGCTGGAACTACATGGTCCGCCTGTATCGGCCCGAGACGCAAATTCTCGACGGAAGCTGGAAATTCCCCGTTTTGGAGGAAGTGAAATGAAACGTCGCACTTTTTTGCAAGGCACCACCGCATTGATGGTGCTGCCGTCACTTCCGGCTTTCGCGCAGGATGACATCAGGGCGGTCGCCCGTGAAGCGTATATCTACACCTATCCGATGGTGAAGAACTACCTCACCATGTATCAATACGCGCTGGAACCGGGCGGTAGCCAATACAAGGGGCCACTCAACACTCTGGTCAGCATCGCCAGGGTCTACACGCCTGAAGATACGGCAATCATCACGCCGAATTCCGATACGCCCTATTCCTTCATCGTCTTCGATCTGAGGACTGAGCCCGTCGTGGTGACGATGCCGCCGATCGAGAAGGACCGCTACTATTCGCTGCAACTCATCGACCTCTACACCAATAATGTCGACTATCCGGGAACGCGGGTTGACGGCAATGGCGGCGGCGACTTTTTGATCGCCGGCCCCGGCTGGAAGGGCGACATGCCGAAGGGCATCAAGCGCGTGATCGAAATGCCGACGACGCTCGCCATGGGCATCGTCAGGACGCAGCTCTTCTCGCCCGACGATCTTGAGAGGGTAAAGGAGGTTCAGGCCGGCTATAAGGCGCAGCCGCTTTCCGTCTATGCCGGCACGCCGGCCCCCACCGCCCCGCCGCCGGTCGACTGGATGCCTGTCTCGGACGAGTTGATGGTCACGAACTACTGGCCGCTTGCTGCCTTCCTGCTCCAGTTCGCTCCCCCTTATCCGGGCGATGATGCACAGCGGGAAAACCTCGCCAAGCTCGGTATCCAGGAAAGAGTAACTTGGCCGGGAACGGCTCTTTCATCCGATATCGTGGCGTTGATGAAAGAGGTGGTGGTTGCCACGGAAAAGGAAATCCGTGACGAGGCTGCCAGGCTGACGGATTCGTCTAAGATATTCGGGACGCCCGAGTTCATGAAAGGCCAATACATGACTCGCGCCGCAGCGGCGCAGGGCGGCATCTATGGCAACTCCGTGCAGGAGGCACTCTACGTCATCTACGCTTTCGATGGGAATCGTCAGCTATTGGACGGCAGGAGGGGAAAATATACGCTAACCTTCTCCGTCGACATGCTACCTCCCGTCGACGCTTTCTGGTCAATCACAATGTATGACAAGCCCAAGCAGCTTTTGGTGCCTAATCCAATTGATCGTTACCTGATCAACTCGCCGATGCTTGCCGACCTCAAGAGAAACGACAAGGGCGATGTTGTCCTCTACCTGCAGCACGAAAGCCCGGGTGCGGAACTGGAAGCGAACTGGCTCCCCGCGCCGAGCGAAACTTTCTACGCGGTCATGAGGCTCTATCTGCCCAGGGCGGAGGCGCTGGACGGCCGTTGGAAGCCGCCGGCGGTCGAAACGCTTTAGTCGCAAGGCCCAAGACGCTCCCTTGACCAGCGGCCGGTTCCAGGCCTCCTTGAAGGCGTTGGGGTGGCCTTCGCTTCCACCCCAACCTGCCGTCCAAGGTTAGCATCAGTAGCGCTTTTAATTCGTGGTCCGCGGCGAGCTCGACGGTTCGAAGCACGCCGCGCGAACCTTCTTGCTCAAAACCTGGGTCACCGGATCGTGGGTGGCTCCTCGACGGAGTGGCCATGCACAAGGCGCTTTTCCTCGGTATCTTGCTTACTCTTTCAAGCTGCGGCCATCCCCCCGGTGTCATGCAACCCGTCACGCTGGCCGCAAATTCCCAGAAAACATCCCAGGTGGAGATGCTGGTCGCGACTAACCGTCAGCCTTCTGGTGACCCGGAGACACTGTTTAACGGCGAGCGCAGCCCGAAGCCGTATCTGACGGAGGTCGCCGTTTCCATCCCGCAGGAGAGAAAGCAGGGCGCTGTGCAGTGGCCTCGGCAACTGCCGCCGAACCCGGCCAGCGAATTCGCGGTTATGAAGGTCAAGCAGGTCGAGACCCTCTCCGAGGCAACTGCATGGTTTAGGCAGAACATGGCAGGCGGTCATGCTCTGGTCTTCGTTCACGGATATAACAATCGATATCAGGATTCTGTTTTCCGCTTGGCCCAAATTGTCCATGACAGCCGCATGCAGGCCACCCCGATCCTTTTCACCTGGCCATCGCGGGCTCAACTGATGGCGTATGAATATGACAAGGAGAGTGCCAACTACTCCCGCACGGCCTTGGAGCAATCACTGCAAGTTCTGGCATCGAACCCAGATGTCAAGGACATTACCATCCTTGCCCACTCGATGGGAACGTGGCTCACGATGGAAGCACTGCGTCAGATGGGCATCCGCAACGGTCGCGTGAACCCGAAAATTGCCAATGTCATCCTTGCGTCGCCCGATATCGACATACAGGTTTTTGCGAAGCAGTTCGTCGAGATGGGGCCACACACCGCGAAATTCACGATTTTCGTATCACAAGACGACAAAGCGCTCGCGGTTTCCAGCTTCCTTACCGGCAAGGTGCAGCGTCTTGGCGCGGTCAATCCGGCAGAAGAAGTCTACCGCTCGAAATTTGAGAAAGCAGGCATTACCGTCGTTGATTTGACGAAGCTCGATACCAGCGATCGCCTCAATCACGGGAAATTTGCGGAAAGTCCGCAAATCGTCCAGCTCATTGGCGAGCGGCTGATGAAGGGACAGACGCTGACGGATTCCAACGTGACCTTGGGAGATGGGGTGGCAGCGGTCATCGGAGGCACGGCACGCACGATCGGCGCCGTTGCGGCAACAACAATCTCCGCACCATTAAATGCCGTGGAGAAGCGGCAACAAGCTTCACCGCTGCCGGATATCGCTCAAACGCTCACTGAAGCGCCCGATTCCAAACCTCTCATCGATTGACTCCCCGCCATCAACGATATCTGCGTCGGGTTGATGAGCGGCACGGCTCACCGTCCATCGCCGGTCTGCGTGGAAAGTGGCTATTGCATTGGCCGAGAGGCTAAGTCTCCGACCTGTCGGGCCGCTGGTCATTCTGTTCAGCCGGGCGATAAGGCGAGCATCACGTTCGAAGCTGAAGGCGACGCCTTCTGTACGAGGGAAACTGCCGACTTCCATCTGCCCCGTGGCGATCCTGATCCTGCGTGTACCAATCGACGAGGGGGCGTGGAGCCACCTCTCTATTGACAGGTGGGATAGCAGGTTATTTTATTGCTCAGATGTCAGACCAATTTTCGCCTTATGAGTAAACTGTTGATCTCCGCGCTGCCGCCTGTCGATCGGGCCCGCCAAGTCGGCGAGGCGCTCGCCGATTACGTGGAGGGCGCTGATCTGAAGGCCGGCGACCGGTTGCCGGCCGAGCGGGAGCTGATGGCGGCGCTTGGTGTCGGACGCTCGACCATCCGCGAAGCGATGCGCCGGTTCCAGGCGCTTGGCGTCATCGAATCGCGAAAGGGAAGCGGCAATTATCTGCTGAAGCCTATCTCCAGGCGCACGATCCACATGCCGTTGTCGCTCGATACGGCCAATCTTCGCGATGCGCTGTTGCAGACACTGCAGGTGCGCAGGGGGCTTGAATGCGAGGCCGGCATGGTCGCGGCGCGCATGCGGACTTCTGCTGATCTTAAGATCATCGAAGCGCGTCTCGAGGAAATGGAGCGGGTCCATCACGCCAAAGGCGCTTCGGGGCCGGAGGATCTGGCGTTTCATCTGGCTGTCTACGATGCCACTCACAATCCGCTCTTCCGTCAGTTGCTCGAACAGATGCGCGAAACCTTCGAGCGTTTTTGGAGCCATCCGTTCGAACGTTTCGACTTCGCCCGCCGGTCCTTTCCTTACCACCGGACCCTGTTTAACGCGATTGCCGCGCAGGATCCGGAAGCGGCACGCAGCGAAACACTGAAAATCCTCAAGATCGTCGAAGAAGATATCAAGGAAATGTCCAAATGAATGACGGCTTGGAACAGTTCGAGTTCGCCTCGCTGATCACGGCCCACGACGACGGCAATTACGCCGAGGCGGTGGTTCCCCCGATCTTTCAGACGTCGCTCTTCACCTTCTCCGATTTCGACGACATGATCTCGGCCTATCGCGGCGAAAAAGTGCGGCCGATCTATACGCGCGGGCTCAATCCGACCGTGCGCGCATTCGAGGAGATGCTTGCAAAGCTCGAGGGTGCGGAAGATGCGCTCGGTTTTGCAAGCGGCATGGCGGCGATCTCGTCCGCTATAATCAGCTTCGTTGAGCCAGGCGACCGGATCGTTGCCGTCAAACACGTCTATCCCGATGCATTCCGGCTGTTCGGCACGATCCTCAAACGAATGAAGGTGGAGGTGACCTACGTCGACGGCCGTGATGAGGAAGCGGTTGCCAAGGCCCTGCCGGGCGCGAAGGTCTTTTACATGGAAAGCCCGACAAGCTGGGTGATGGAAGCTCACAATGTCGGTTCGCTTGCCGAGCTCGCAAGGAAGCACGGCGTGGTTTCGATGATCGACAACAGCTGGGCAAGTCCGTTCTTCCAGCGGCCGATCACGCTCGGCGTCGATCTCGTCATTCATTCGGCCTCGAAATATCTCGGCGGGCACAGCGATGTCGTCGCGGGCGTCGTCGCAGGCTCCAAGGAGATGATCGCAAGGCTAAAGGCCGAGGCCTATCCCTATCTGGGTGGCAAGCTTTCGCCCTTCGATGCGTGGCTCCTGATCCGCGGGCTTCGGACGCTGCCGCTTCGCATGAAGGCGCATGAGGCAGCTGCACTCACCATTGCCCGCCGTCTTCATGAACTCGACGTGGTGGCGCAGGTGTGTCATCCGGGTCTGGCGAACCGCCTTCCGGTAGGTCTCAACGGCACCTCGGGTCTGTTCTCGTTCATCTTCCGCGAGGGCGTCGATATCCGCGCCTTCGCCGACCATCTCAAGCTCTTCAAGCTCGGCGTCAGCTGGGGCGGCCACGAAAGCCTGATCGTCCCGGGCGAAGTGGTGCTGCAGCAGAAGGCCCAGCCGAATTCCGCGCATGCCTTCGGCATCCATGCGCGGTCCGTGCGCCTCCATGTCGGCCTCGAGGGAACAGAGGCCCTGTGGAGCGATCTTCAGGAGGCGATTGCCGTCGCCTCCTAAAGCATCAACCGATAACAACTGGGAGAACGACAATGAAAACACTCGTAACAACTGCGCTTTTCGCGACGTTGATGGCAGGCAGCGCGATGGCCGATACAACCCTTAAGTTGGTCGAGGTGATCACCAGCCCGGAACGCACCGAGACGCTGAAATCGATCGTCGGCAAGTTCGAGGCCGCCAATCCGGGCGCCAAGGTCGAGATCATCTCGCTGCCTTGGAACGAAGCCTTCCAGAAGTTCGCGACCATGGTATCGGCAGGCGACACGCCGGATGTGATGGAGATGCCGGATACGTGGCTGTCGCTTTACGCCAACAACGGCATGCTCGAAAGCCTCGAGCCCTATCTGGCAAAATGGGAGCACACCAAGGAGCTGACGCCGAGGGCGCTCGAACTCGGCCGCGATGTCAACAAGACTGCCTATATGCTGCCCTACGGCTTTTATCTGCGGGCCATGTTCTACAATAAGAAGCTGCTTTCCGATGCCGGTGTTACAACGCCGCCGAAGACGATGGACGAGTTCGCCAAGGCCTCCGAAGCGGTCTCCAAGCTGCCGGGCAAATACGGCTACTGCATGCGCGGCGGCCCGGGCGGCCTGAACGGCTGGATGATCTTCGCCGCCTCGATGGCCGGCGACAACACATACTTCAAAGAGGACGGTACCTCGACTATGAACAGCGAGGGCTGGACAAAGGGCATCGAGTGGATGGTCGATCTCTACAGACAAGGCTATGCGCCAAAGGACAGCGTCAACTGGGGCTTCAACGAAGTGGTCGCTGGCTTTTATTCCGGAACCTGCGCTTTCCTTGACCAGGATCCGGACGCGCTGATTGCGATTGCCGAGCGCATGAAGAAGGAGGATTTCGGGGTCATTCCGCTGCCGAAGGGGCCGGACGGCAAATCCTTTCCGACGATCGGCTATGCCGGCTGGTCGATGTTCTCGACGACCAAGAACAAGGATTTGTCCTGGAAGCTGATCGCAACGCTTGAAGGCAAGGAAGGCAATCTCGAATGGAACAAGAAGATCGGCGCCCTGCCGGCCTATACGTCCGCGGAAAAGGACCCATTTTACGCCGGTGATCAGTTCAAGGGCTGGTTCGAGGAACTCGCCGATCCGGACACGGTCCCGACCGTAATGCCGACCTATCTCGAGGAATTCGCCTTCTTCAAGGATTCGCTCGCAATCAAGACGTCCCAGCAGGCGCTTTTAGGCGACATCACCCCAAAACAGCTGGCCGATCAATGGGCAGAATATCTGACCAAGGCGCAGCAGAAGCACCTCAAGAAATGAGACGAACTGGAAGACCGGCAGCGTCAACGACGGCCGGTCTTCCGCCAGATCAAGACGGCGAAAAGCCGCGAAGGGGAAATCCTGTCCATGATGATTGCTGTCGGCACCAGGAACGGACATCCCGTCCGAAAGCCATGGTTGACGCGTTTGGCTGATGCCTCGGAGCCCTATCTCTACAGCGCGCCGTCGCTGATCCTCATCGTCGCGGTCATGCTGGTGCCGCTGGTCATCGGCATCTCCTACGCCTTCAGGGATATCCAGCTCCTCAACCCCTTCTCGGGAGGGTTCATCGGCATCGAGCATTTCCGCGCGCTTTCCCATGATGCGGCCTTTTACGGGGCATTGAAGAACACGCTTTGGTGGACGGGCGCTTCCGTCCTCCTGCAGTTTTTCTTCGGGCTCATCCTCGCCCTGCTATTGGACAAGCCGTTCTGGGGCAGGGGCCTCGTCCAGGCGCTGGTCTTCCTGCCCTGGGCGGTTCCCTCCTTCCTCGCCGGTCTCAACTGGGCCTGGCTCTTCAATCCGGTGATCGGACCGATACCGCACTGGCTTTTCGGGCTCGACGTGATGTCCCAGCCAGGCAACATCCTTTCTGATCCGCAATATGCGATGTGGGGGCCGATCGTTGCGAATGTCTGGTGGGGCATTCCATTTTTCGCCATCACCCTGCTTGCCGCGCTCCAAGCAATCCCACGCGATCTTTATGAAGCCGCATCGATCGACGGCGCCAACTGGTTCCAGCGGTTCTTTTCGATCACCCTGCCGTTCCTTGCACCGACGATCGCCATCACCGTATTGCTTCGCACGGTGTGGATCTCCAATTTTGCGGACCTGATCGTCGTGATGACCGGTGGTGGGCCCGCCGATCGGACCCAGATCGTCGCAAGCTATATCTTCACCCAGGCCTTCAAGGCGCTCGATTTCGGCTACGCATCGGCGATCGCGCTCGTGCTGCTCGTTCTTTTGCTCGCCTATTCGATGATCATCATCCTGCTGCGGCAGACTTTGCTGAACAAGGATTGAACCCATGAAGCAATCCCTTCTGCTGATCGTCGCGCATCGCCTCGCGATCCTCTGCTACATCGTCTTTGCGCTTTTCCCGCTGTTCTGGCTGCTGAAAGTATCGGTGACGCCGAACGATCTTCTCTATTCCGAGGGCGTGCGGATGTGGCCCTCGCGCGCGACATTCGACCATTATTCCTTTGTGCTGCGGCACAGTGCCTTTCCGACCTTCTTCAAGAACAGCCTGATCGTATCGGGATCGACTGCCGTGCTCGTGACGGTCTGCGCGTCGCTTTCGGGCTATGCGCTCTCCCGCTTCAGCTTTCGGGCGAAATACTGGATCGTCGCGCTGATGTTGCTGACCCAGATGTTTCCGCTGGTCATGCTGGTCGCGCCGATCTTCAAGATTCTGTCGCCGCTCGGCCTCACCAACAGCCTGACAGGACTGGTGGTGGTCTACACCGCGTTCAACGTGCCCTTTGCCACCTTCCTGATGCAGTCTTTCTTCGACGGCATCCCGAAGGAACTGGAGGAGGCGGCGATGATCGACGGGGCGACGAAGTTTACGGCCTTTCGGCAGATCATCCTGCCGCTTACGCTGCCCGGCATCGCCGCGACGCTCGGCTTCGTCTTCACTGCCGCCTGGAGCGAACTGCTTTTCGCGTTGATGCTGATCAACGGCAACAACGCGGCCACCTTCCCGGTCGGGCTCCTGACCTTCGTTTCGAAGTTCTCAGTCGACTTCGGTCAGATGATGGCTGCCGGCGTGCTGGCTCTCATCCCGGCCGGACTCTTCTTCCTTCTCATTCAGCGTTACCTCGTCCAGGGCCTGACGGCCGGCGCGGTCAAAGGGTAGTCAAATGGCATCCATTGAGATCGAAAAACTCGAAAAGTCCTACGGCCATGTCTCCGTGCTGCATGGCATCGACCTCGATATCCGCGACGGGGAGTTTGTCGTGCTGGTTGGCCCGTCGGGCTGCGGGAAGTCGACGCTGCTCAGAATGATCGCGGGGCTGGAGGACGTCAGCAGGGGCGAGATCCGCATTGCCGGCAACCGCGTCAACGACCTGCATCCGAAGGACAGGGACATTGCCATGGTGTTCCAGTCCTACGCGCTTTATCCGCATATGAATGTTGCGGGAAACATGAGCTACAGCCTGCGCCTGCGCAAGGCGACGAAGGAGAAGATCGGTGCGGCCGTTGCCGGCGCTGCCGCAAAGCTCGGCCTGGAGCCACTCCTCGAACGGCGGCCGAAAGCGCTCTCTGGCGGGCAGCGCCAGCGCGTCGCGATGGGTCGCGCTATCGTTCGCCAGCCGAAAGCCTTTCTGTTCGACGAGCCTTTGTCCAACCTCGATGCCCGGCTGCGCGAGCAGATGCGCGCCGAAATCAAGAAGATGCATGCCGACCTTAAGGCGACCTCGATCTATGTGACCCATGATCAGATCGAGGCGATGACGCTCGCGGACCGCATCGTGGCCATGCATGGCGGTGTGGTGCAGCAGGTAGGCAGCCCTCTGGAGCTTTACGATCGCCCCGCGAACCTTTTCGTCGCCGGTTTTATAGGCTCGCCTGGAATGAATTTTCTCGACGTAACCTATCGCGGCGGCGCGCTCAGACTGAAAGACGGAAGCCGCGTTGCCGACAGCCCGCCTGTCGCTGTTCAGGAAGGAAGTGACCTAACGCTTGGCATTCGACCCGAGCACCTGACGATCACGACCGATAGCGGTGGCATATCGGCCGAGGCCGAGCTGGTGGAGCCGACTGGCTTTGGCATCATCGTGCATCTGACGTTGCACGGAATGCCGGTGAAGGTGTTCACGCTGGACCGACAAGCATTGGCAATCGGCGGGGAAATCAAAGTGTCTTTCCCGGTCCAGCACATTCATCTGTTCAACGATCAAGGTAGCCGGATCGGATAGCTGTCCGAGCGATATTCCACGTCGAAAATCGACTGCCGGAAGGTCCGGCTGGCTACTCTAGGGGAATTCCGGCAGCCTCAGCCAACCAAAGGTACACTCCAAACCTGAGACGGGTAGCGATCCACCCACGCGCCCGCGGCCCCGGTCGGGTCATGCTACGCTGGCTTCATGCCTGGTGCGAACCCAATCCGGCAGCCAGTCGCCATGGGCGGCCAGAAGATCGTCGACCAGGGACCAGATCTGATCGAGATCGAGTTCGGCCGCTGTATGGGGATCCATCATCGCCGCATGATAGATATGCTCGCGGTTTTGCGTCATCAGCGCTTGCACCGTCAGTTCCTGCACGCTGATATTGGTGCGCATCAGCGCCGTTAGCTGCGGCGGCAGTTCACCGACATAGGTCGGCTGGATGCCGGAGGCGTCGACAAGACAGGGAACTTCCGCCGCGCAGTTTGCCGGTAGGGAGGTAATACAGCCGTTGTTGCGCACATTGCCGTAGATCACCGAGGGTTCGCCGGTCCAGACGGAGTTGATGATCGAGGAAGCATATTCTTTCGAAGGGTTGACCTCGATTTTATCGGCGCTTCGATAGGCCGCGGCCTGATCTTTCCAGCGCTCTATCTGCTCTATGCAGCGTTTCGGATATTCATCGAGCGGTATGCCGAACCTTTCAATGAGGTCGTCGCGTCCCTCCTTGATGAAATAGGGGGTGTATTCCGCGAAATGTTCCGAACTTTCCGTGACGAAATAGCCGAGCCGCGTCAGCATCTCGTAGCGAACCTTGTTCGGGCAGCGCGGGTTCCAGCCGGGCTTCGGCGCCCTGCCTTCGCGATAGGCTCGAAGTAGCTCGGGATAGAGGTTCTTGTAGGAACCGTCGGACTGCCGATGCTCGAACGTCAGGAAGAAGGCCATGTGGTTGATGCCGGCCGATCTATAGCGGATCTCTTCGTAGGGGATGTCGAGGTCATGCGCCAGCTCCATTGCGGTCCCCTGAACCGAATGGCACAGGCCGACCTGCTTGATGTCCGGATATTTTTCCGCGATCGCCCAGGTGTTGATCGCCATCGGGTTCACGTATTGCAGCATGATCGCGTTCGGGCAGACGACGCGCATGTCCTCGCAGATCCGCCACAGATGCGGCACGGTGCGAAGCCCGCGCATAATGCCACCCACACCAAGCGTATCGGCAATGGTCTGCCGCAGCCCATATTTCTTCGGCACTTCGAAATCGGTGACCGTGCAGGGTTCGTAACCGCCGATCTGGAATGCGACGACGACGAAATCGGCGCCGGCCAGCGCCGTCTTCTGGTTAGAATAGGTCTCTGCCGTCGCTTTGACACCCAGCGTCGAGATCAGCTTGTTGACGACAATTGCGCTCTCCTCGAGCCGCTGTGGATTGATATCCATGAGTGCGATGGTCGCGCCCGAGAGGGCGGGTCGCTGCAGAACGTCGCCGATGATGTTTTTCATGAAGACCGTCGAGCCGGCTCCGATGAAGGCGATCTTGGGATAAGCTGCCATGTATACCTCCGGTATCGGCATTTAGGCGACCTCGAAAGCGGCCCTGACGAGCCGTTTCGTATAGGCGGTCTTGGGATGGGTGAGAATGTCGTCGACAGGCCCTTCTTCGACGATCTTGCCCTGCTGCATGACGATCACACGATGGCAGAGGGCCCGCACGACCTTAAGATCGTGCGAGATGAAAACGTAGCTCAAGCCGCGTTCGTCCTGCAGCTTGCGCAACAGCTCGATGATTTGAGCCTGGACGGAAAGATCGAGCGCCGATGTCGGCTCGTCGAGCAGGATAAACTCGGGTTCCAGTGCAATCGCGCGGGCAATTGCAATGCGCTGGCGTTGCCCGCCGGAGAATTCATGGGGGAAGCGAGACAGAATATTTCCCGGCATGCCGGCGGCTGAAAGGGCCGCGTGTACACGTTCGAGGCGCTCAGCCTTGGTTGCTCCGAGCCCGTTGATAAACAGGCCCTCGTCGATGATCTGGCCGATCGTCATGCGTGGGTTGAGCGAGGCGAAGGGATCCTGAAAGACGATCTGCATGCGCGCGCGCAACGGCCGCATTTGCGCCCTGGAACGGTTTTGGATCGACATGCCGTCAAACGTGATCTTTCCGCCATCGGGCGTGTTGAGTCGCACCAGTGCCTGACCGAAGGTCGTCTTGCCTGAGCCGGATTCGCCGACGAGGCCGAGCGTTTCATGCCGCCTAAGCGTAAGGTCAAGGCTGTCGACGGCCACCAGTTCGCGAAGATCGGGTTTAAAGAAGCCTCCGTGACGCAGCATGAAGGACACGCGAACGCTTCTGGCCTCCAGTATGACATCCGAGCCCTTCGGCAGCGGATTGGCTTGTCCGCGGGGCTCCGAGGCAAGCAGTTGCTTCGTATAAGGATGCTGAGGATCGGCGAAGAGCTGCTCTGTCAGATTGTGTTCACGCATTTCGCCATGCTGCATCACATAGACGTAGTCGGAGAACTTGCGCACGATCGTCAAATCGTGAGTGATGAGGATGACCGCCATCTGCATCTTTTTCTGGAGATCGCGGATGAGATTGAGGATTTGCGCCTGCACTGTCACGTCGAGAGCAGTGGTCGGCTCGTCGGCAATCAGCACGTCCGGTTCGTTCGCAAGCGCCATGGCGATCCCTACGCGTTGCCGCTGACCGCCTGAAAGCTGATGAGGATATTGCTTCAGGCGCGCCTCTGGATCGGGGATCTGGACCTCATTCAGAAGCTCCAGCGCACGGGCTTCCGCCCGCTTCCGGCCGATTCTGCGGTGAACCCGGATTGCCTCCACGATCTGGCTGCCGATGGTATAGATCGGATTGAGTGAACTCATCGGTTCCTGAAAGATCATCGAGATGCGATTGCCGCGCAGCTTGCGGCGGGCCTTTTCGGAAAACTTCAGGACATCGTTGCCGTCATAGTTGACGATCGAGTTCGGTGAGACGAGAGCACGCTTGGACAAGAGGCCCATGACCGTGCGTGCGGTCACCGACTTGCCCGAGCCCGATTCCCCGACAATCGCGACCGTTTCGCCGCGGTAGAGCTGGAAGGAAATGTCGTTGACTGCCTGGATGGTGCCATGCTCGACCTTGAAGCTTACGGCGACATTGCGCGCGTCTATTACGGGAAGGCCGGTGTGGCGGCCATGATCGTGCCGGACCGGCGGGGCGAAAGTCGGGACGAGAGAAAGAGCCATCTTCATCACCTCAATAGGGATCGACCGCGTCGCGCAGGCCGTCGCCCAATGCGTTGAAGGCAAAGACGGTCACCAACACGAAAAAGACCGGCGAGAGAATCCAGGGATAGCTTCCAATCACGGAGTAATTGGCTGTGTCCTGCAGCATCAAGCCCCAGGAGATCAGCGGCGGCTTGACCGCGAAGCCGAGAAAACCGAGGAAGGATTCCAGAAGAACCACGCTTGGGATATGCAATGTCACGGCAACGATGACATGGCTCATAACGTTGGGAAGGATGTGCTGAAAGATGATGCGCCGGTCGGTAGCGCCGACTGCGATTGCCGCGCGCACGTAATCGATGCGGGCCAGCGCCATGGTCTTGCCCCGCACTTCGCGCGACATCTGTGCCCAGCCGAGGGCCGACATCACGATGATGACGAAGCCGAGGAAGACATTGGTTGGCGCGGTGATGGGAATGAGCGAAGTGAGAGCAAGGTAGAGCGGCAATTGGGGAAAGGCGAGAACCAGTTCAACGAAGCGTTGGATCCAGACATCGAAGCTGCCGCCGAAATAGCCGGAAATCAGGCCGACGCTCGTGCCGATGATGGTGACGATCGCAACGACTGTAAGCGCGATCATCAGCGAAATTCGCGAGCCGATAAGCGCCCGTGACAGGACATCGCGCCCGAACTTGTCGGTGCCAAGCAAATGCACCGGCTCCCCGTCCGTCGTGCCGAGGAAGTGCCGATCCGTAGGAATGATGCCGAAGAGCTTGTAATCCCAACCCTTTACGAAGAAGCCGAGATAATGCGGATTGTCGTAATCGGGCCCGACGATCGGCTGGAAGGTGATCGGATCGAGCTCGTCGGATTCGGCAAGCGCGTACACCCGGGGCGGAAAGGAAAGATTGCCGTCCTTGTCATGAAAGCTGATCATCTGCGGCGGTGCGAATCCGACATTGGTCGCCTTCGGGTCCATCGGCGCGAAGAAATCGGCGAAGACGGCCATCATGATCAACAGGGCGACGAGTATGAACCCCATCATACCTGTCCAGGATCGCTTCAGACGACGCCAGACGAGCGCAGTATAGCTTTCGTTGTGTTCCGGCGTATTTGGGGTGACTTCTTCCTGCGACGATGGCGGTGCGGAGATAAAGGCGAACATATCAGGCTCCCGCGAACTGACGGACCCGCGGATCCAGGAGGGCAAGCAGCATATCGGCGATGATGTTGCCGATGATGAGGGTGGCCGACAGCACCATCATAAAGGTCGCCGTGACATAGACATCGCCGATCGCCATGGAGCCAACAATGGCCGGGCCCACCGTTGGCAGCGCAAAAATGATCGCCGTCTCGATCTCCCCGGTCAGCATGTATGGAAGGACCACGCCCTGGTACATGACGAGTGGATGAAGCGCGTTGGGCACGGCGTGCTTCATGACCACGGCACCTGCGGACAAGCCTTTCGCCCGGGCCGTTTCGACATATTGGGCGTTCAGGGTATCGAGCAGATTCCCGCGCATGACGCGCATGTTGTAGGCCAGCCCGCCAAAGGTGGCGATCGCTACGACCGGCCAGACATGGCTGACGAGATCGACGAATTTCGCCAAGGACCATGGCGCCCCGCCATATTGCGGGGAAAAGAAACTGCCGATTTCGGAGACGTTGAACTGGAAGACAAGCAGATAGACGATGATCAGCGCCATCAAAAAGCGCGGCACCGTCATGCCAAGAAAAGCCACTCCAGACAGCAGGTTGTCGACCCAGGTATATTGCCGTGTCGCAGCCCAGATGCCGAAGCCGATGCCCAATAGCGACGCCAGCAGGTGGCAGACCAGCGCCAATGCGAGCGTGCGCGGCAACCGTTCGCCGACGACATCTGCGACAGGCTTGTTGTAATACATGCTGTGGCCAAAGTCGCCTTCAGTAACGATGCCTTTGATCCAATTGAGATACTGAATGATGATTGGTTTATCGAGGCCATGCTCGGCACGGTAGGCCTGGGCTTGCGCTTCGGCCTGCGCGTAAGAGGCGCCACTTTGATTTATGAGCTGGGAGCGGATGTAATCGGCATAGTCACCCGGCGGTGCCTGGATGATCGCAAATGTCACCACGCTCAGGATGAAGAGAACGGGGATGGCGGAGACTATACGCACCAGCAGGAATCGTAGCATGAGAGGGTCCGCTTCTCCTGGCAGCCGAATATCCGTGACTGCTTTGTTGGTTCCGCCGGCCGCGCGCCACGACGCGCGGCCGGATTTGCGTCACTGGAAGGAGGGGAGGCGTTAGTTCGTCGGGCCCTTGTCACCGGGTTTTCCAGGCAGCTGTTCGGGGAAAAGCTCGTATTTGCCTTGGCTCTCGGCCGCGACCCAGAGCCGTTCGCGAATGACGGAGTCTTCGGCCCAGTTGAACATGAAGATCGGCGTGCCTTGCGGCACGTTCGAGAAGCGCTTGTTGATGATCAGAGCGCCTGGATATTCCGTCAGGCCGACCGTATCGACATGCTGCGTCGCCGCCTTTTGATACTGCTTCATCAGGCTGACGCGCTCATCGTTGTTTTGGCTTGTCTGGAACTTGGCGATAAGGCTCACAAGCTCCTTTTCATAAGGCAGCAGATCGACGCTACCATCTTCGCCTGCGCGGTGATGCCAGCTCGTGCGCGGGCCGACAGGGGCGAGCTGTTCGGTGTTTTGAACAACCGAAGCGAGTTCCGGCGTGCTTCGTTGAATCAACCAGTCGAAACGTCCGCTATAATGCGCATCGTCGCGCTTGGGGCCGTCGAGGGCATTGAGGATGACCTTGATGCCGGCCTTTTCCATCTGACCGATCACGCCTTCTGCAAGGCTCTTATCAGTGGCATAGCCATTATTCACGAGAAGCACGATTTCGAGGTTCTTGCCGCCTGCCGTGCCGGACGGGAAGTTTAAGATCCCATCTCCGTCCGTATCCTTGAGCCCAACCTTGGCGAGCCGTGCCTTGGCGCCCTCGAGGTCATAAGGGTAATAGACGGTGGAGTTGCGGTCGTAGAAGCTGGTGCCGGAGGAAATGCCGCCCGGATAGATGGCAGTGAAAGGACCCTTAACGAGGGAATCACCGATCGCCTTGCGATCAATCGCCATGGTGATCGCCTTTCGGAAGTCCTCGTTGCGATTGAGTTCGCGGATTGCCTGTCCACGTGCATCCGGCCTTCCCCAGCCGTTGCCGGAGAGGTTCATACGCAGATTATAGCCGATCAGCCGTGGTCCGAAGGCGAGACGGGCGGGTGCAGTCTTCTCGGCCGCCCGTTTGAGCGAGGCGACGAAATTTTCTGGCTGTTCCAGATTGGAGAAGTCTGCGGAGCCGGCGACCGCCTGCACGTCGCGATCTGCCCACGTCGACAGCTTGTAGTGGAGTTCGTTTAGATAGGGCAGCTGATTTCCCTTTTCGTCCACCTTCCAATAATAGGGATTGCGCCGCATGACGATGATATCGTCGGGACGATATTCGACCGGTACCCATGCGCCCATCACCGGCATGTTCAAAAACTCGGGCGGGAAGGCGTTCTTGAACTGCTCGTAGGTATTCTTCGAATATTTCGGATGCTGCGGCTTGAGGATATGCGACGGCCCCGGGCAGAAGTTCGGATAGGCCATCGTGTAGAGATACTGTTTCGGAAAGGCCTCTTTGAAAGTCCATTCGACGGTATAGGCGTCGATTTTGCGGAGTGTTGTCCCTGTGCCGAATGCTTCCGGGGAGGCGCCTCCGCCAAGCGGCGAGACGTTCGGATCGATGACCTCATCCTCCCAATAGAACATGAGGTCATCAGCATCGAAGGGATCGCCATCCGACCATTTGGCGTTTTCAATCAGGTGCATGGTCAGCTTATGGCCATCAGCCGACCATTCCCAGCCTTTGGCGAGGTTTGGTAGGGGTTCGGTATCTTTCGCCTCGACCTGAAACAGGGGAGCCGTGCGGGTCAGGCACTCGGAGAGCCCGATATCGATCCCACCCCAGCCCTGGGTCTGGCCTGCGCCATAGTTCCATCCCTCGGGGCGTCCGCCGATGACGTGGCGCAGCGCATCGCCATAGACGCCGATGCCGTCGGGCATGTTATCCGTCTTGAAGACCAGCGGTTCCTTCGGCAAGCGATCCTTGACCGGCGGCAGCTTTCCGGCGGAGACGAATTTCGTCGTCACCCATTCTGGTTCGTGATACTCGGGGAGCGCCTTGAACTCCAAAATGGAGTCCCGTGACACATGCTTGATCTTGCCTTCTGCCGGAAATTGCGGCGGGACCGGCGGTGCCGTCGGTTCGGACGCATGCGCGCCCATCGCCACGGCTGAAACACCTAATGCCAAGCCGGCCAGACTGCCGATGTTTCGCAAACTGCTCATCGTCTCTCCCTCTTTTGCCGGAGCGCCGGTGGCTGCTCCATCTTCTCCGTACGATCGTGGCCAAGCCTCCACGTGATGGACTTCCTCCAAAAGCTCCATCTCAGCCCATGCCCACGTCGGCATTTCACACGGCCTGCTTCAGCATCTCCTTTTCTGTGCGCAGTTCATCGATGGAACGCACGCTGCGGCGAGCAGCACCCGCCCAGTCGCGGGTCCTCACGGTAGAGCGAGCAAGCCGTTCCTTGGCGGCAGGTACGGCATCGGCATATTGCGGCAGCCAACGGGCTTCAGCGACCACCATCTCGTCTACCATCTGCCACACCTCCTCCGGCGTGCAGACCGCGCCGACCAGCGGGTCATGCAGGACAGCGAGTTTCAAAAGTTCGATATCGCCGTTGATGGCCGCATGCACCGACATGCGTTGTACATTGATGGAAGACGTGCATGTTGCCGCGCAGGCTTCTGGCAGGGTGATCCCGGAGACCATGTTGATGCCGAAGCGATCGACGAAGCCTGGCGACTCGATAATCGCGTCGTCTGGTAAATTGGTGATCACGCCGTTGTTCTTGACGTTGAAATGGCCACGGTAGACCCGGCCGGTCTCCAGCGCCTCGATGATGTGGCTCGCGTGCTCATTGGAGCGTTTGGTCGGATCGATCGGCTTTTCGGCGGATGCGAGGAAGCTGGGAAACTCCGTTTCGAACCAGTTGCGGGTTTCGGTCGAATGGCGCAGATAGCCGCCGGTCTCTCCGTGGATCCAGTCGGACATGTCGATCCATCTGACGATCTCCTCGGGGCGCTTGCGATACCAGGGCAGGTATTCGGAAAGATGGCCATTGCTTTCCGTCGAGTAGATGCCGAAGCGCTTCAGCACGTCGATCCGGAGCTTCTCCTGCTGCGAATAGACGGGGTGCGCTTCGAAGGCGGAAATCAGTTCGTCTTTGCCGATTCTGCGGCCGTCGAGCCGCAGGTCGATGAACCATGTCTGGTGGTTGATGCCGGCGCAGACATAGTCGAGTTCCTTTACCGATTTCGCGCCCAGAACTTCGGCGATCTGTTCGGCACCGTGCTGAACTCCATGGCAAAGTCCGATGGTTTCGACCTTGCCATATTCGATCGCGGCCCAGGTATTCATCGCCATCGGATTGGCGTAGTTCAGGAATCTTGCCCCGTTTTCGGCGACGTCGCGAATGTCCTTGCAGAAATCCAGGATGACCGGGATATTGCGCTGGCCGTAAAGAATGCCGCCGGCGCAGATTGTATCGCCCACGCACTGGTCGACGCCGTATTTCAGGGGAATGCGAATGTCTTCCGCATAGGCTTCCAGGCCGCCCACCCGAACACAGCTGATGATATAGAGTGCGCCCTCCAGGGCCCGTCGCCGGTCCGTCGTTGCAGTGACTCTAGCCGGCAGCCGGTTGGACGCAACGACCTTGTCGAGGATAGCCTTGATCATCTCAAGATTGTGTTCGCTGATGTCGGTCAGGGCAAATTCGGCGTCCTGAAATTCCGGCACGCAGAGGATGTCCGTGAACAGCTTTTTGGTGAAGCCAACGCTGCCTGCTCCGATAATAGCGATTTTGAAACTCATGAGCTTCCACCTCGATTACGTCCCATGCCGGGAAGAGGTCAGATGAAGGAAGACAGGCTGCATGACAGCGAATGTCGTCCAAAAGTGCCGAATTTACGGGCATCTTTCCCCCAGGCCGTGTCGCGGCCCGTGACCTCTTCCTCTTCCCGACGCAAGATTATGCGGATAAAACAGGTGCCGACCAGAGAAGGATTATGCTTTCGAGGGTAATTTTGTGCTGTCGAATTTGATTGCCAATGGACAGACGATGCGAACGGTGTCGCTGCCGCGCGGGCGCCAACGCCTGCATGCCATGCCCACCAGCACCGGCTATGAGGTCAGGGAGAATGAAATCTATGACTGGGACGGGCGCAGGCGCGGCCAGACGCCCTTCACCGTACTCCAGCACACGATTCGCGGCACGGGCAGGCTGCGCTACCAGAGCAGGAGTTACAGGCTGCAGGATGGCGACACGCTTCTGGTGCTGGTCCCGCACAACCATCGATATTGGCTGGAGAAAGGCGACCGCTGGGAGTATTTCTGGATCTCGATGAATGGCGAAGAGGCGCTGCGCATCCACAAGATGGTTCTGGCCTTGGCCGGTCCGGTTCTGCGGCTTCAGCCGGCCACGATCGATCATCTTGCCGATTGCAGTCTTCGATTGATTGAGGGCGCAACTCCGACACCGGGAGCCGCATCCGCCATCGCTTACGAAGCGGCGATGGCCCTTTACGACGATGTTTTCGGCTCGCCCGCCTTTGTCGCTGAGCAAAGTTTCATGCAGCCGGTGATCGACTACATCAATGCCAATCTGGAAAAGCCTCTTCCGGTGAGTGATTTGGCTGCCATCGTCGGCCTAAGTCGCGCGCATTTTTCTCGCAGCTTTTCCGAAAGCGAGGGAGTGCCGCCGGCCGAATATGTCCTGCAGCAGCGCCTGCAGCGGGCCGCAAAACTGCTCACCAAGGGAGATTTCCTCCCGGTGAAGGAGGTCTCGATGATGTGCGGCTTTCAGGATGCCAACTACTTCGCCAAGGTGTTCCGCCGCGTCTATGCCATCACGCCAACGGAATTCAGGACCACCGGCATGTATGCCAGCGTTGGAAAGCTGAGGTGATGGAATTGGGCGACGATCCAGTCGGCACAATCAAACGGATGAGCCAACAGCGGAAAGCCTGCGAAGAAGACGAGGTTCGGCCCCGGATTAACAGGCCTTGTTCGGCCCGCAGTCCGCATGCGGACCCGTGAAGATGCCGCTTCCGCTTCGTGCCACCTGACGGCCCTGTTCGCCGCCGAGGACGAGCTTTCGGCTTCCCCCTCATTCCGGGGGAATGTTCAAAGTTCCCCGGAAAGACTGAGTGGGCTTGCCCCTTCGCGGTGGCAACCGCCGCCGCCAGAGCCAGAACGCCACGGTTGGACGACAGCATGCTGCCGTCGAAAGGTGCGGCGACCGGTTTGCCGTCGACAGATGACAAACCGCTCAACTGCAGGTTAAGATTGTTTATGGCCCACGTGGTCTCCGGGATCATTTCAATGGCTTGCGTCACATCCGCCAAGCCACTGCGAGTTTTTTAAGTTTGGTGGTGGACGAAATAACGTAAGCTTGATGCCACCTTTCAGTGTCAATGTGACATGAATTAATGGAAGTGATGCGTCGATAACCGATGCATTTCGGTAGAGGGACATGATGAGTGAAAATTCGAATGGCAACGGCAAGGTTGCATTAATTACCGGCGTCACCGGACAGGATGGGGCCTATCTTGCCGAACTGCTGCTAGACAAGGGCTATACCGTCCATGGCATCAAGCGGCGCTCCTCGAGTTTCAACACCAATCGCATCGAGCATCTTTATGAAGATCCGCATGTGGAAAATCCGCGCTTCATCCTGCATTTCGGCGATATGACGGACTCGACCAATCTCATCCGCATCGTGCAGGAAACCCAGCCGGATGAGATCTACAACCTTGCCGCCCAGAGCCATGTGCAGGTCTCCTTCGAGACGCCGGAATACACCGCCAATGCGGACGGTATCGGCACCCTCCGTTTGCTTGAGGCGATCCGCCTCCTGGGCCTGACCAAGAAGACCCGCTTTTATCAGGCTTCCACCTCGGAGCTCTACGGCAAGGTGCAGGAAGTGCCGCAAAGCGAGACGACGCCCTTTTATCCGCGTTCGCCCTATGCCGCCGCCAAGCTTTATGCCTACTGGATCGTCGTGAACTACCGCGAAGCCTACGGGATGCACGCTTCGAATGGCATCCTGTTCAACCACGAAAGCCCGATCCGCGGCGAAACTTTCGTCACCCGCAAGATCACCCGCGCGGCGGCCGCCATTCATCTCGGCCTTCAGGATCGGCTTTATCTCGGCAATCTGGATGCCAAGCGCGACTGGGGGCATGCGCGTGAATATGTGCGCGGCATGTGGCTGATGCTGCAGCAGGACGAGCCGGACGATTACGTTCTGGCGACTGGCGAAACGCATACGGTGCGGTCCTTCGTGGAGAAGGCCTTTGCGAAGGTCGGCATGCCGGTCGAGTGGCGCGGAGAGGGCGTCGATGAAAAGGGGTATGACGCGACATCCGGTCAATGCGTGATCGAGATCGATCCGCGCTATTTCCGTCCCACCGAGGTCGACCTTCTGATCGGCAATCCGGCCAGGGCGCATCAGAAGCTTGGCTGGAGGCATGAGACCAATCTCGACCAGCTGGTTGCCGAAATGGTGCGGGAGGACCTGAAGGTCATGGCGCGCAACGTGCCGTCTGCGGGGGGCAATAAGGGGCTTGCCCATGCCTGACGTGATCTATGGCCTTGCCGGAAAGAAAGTCTATGTCGCGGGTCATCGCGGCATGGTCGGCTCGGCGATCGCCCGCCGTCTGGCTTCCGAAGGCTGCACGATACTGACGGCCACGCGCGCTGAGGTCGACCTTACGAGGCAGGAAGAGGTGGAGGAGTGGATGAAGAAGAACCGCCCGGATGCGGTCTTCCTTGCTGCGGCAAAGGTCGGCGGCATCCTTGCCAACGATACCTATCCGGCCGATTTCCTCTACGACAACCTTATCCTCGAAGCGAACGTCATCCATGCGGCTCACCGGGTCGGCGTGGAGAAGCTGATGTTCCTCGGTTCATCCTGTATCTATCCGAAATTCGCCGACCAGCCGATTGTCGAGGAGGCATTGTTGACAGGCCCGCTGGAGCCCACCAATGAGTGGTATGCGATTGCCAAGATCGCCGGCATCAAGCTGTGCCAGGCCTATCGCAGGCAGCATGGTCGCGATTTCGTCTCGGCCATGCCGACGAACCTTTATGGTCCCGGCGATAATTTCGATCTGAAATCGAGCCACGTCATGCCGGCACTCATCCGCAAGGTCCACGAAGCGAAGGTTAACGGGTTTCCTGAGATTACCCTTTGGGGCACCGGCACGCCGCGCCGTGAATTCCTGCATGTGGACGATTGCGCAGACGCCTGCGTCTACCTGATGAAGAGCTATTCGGGCGACACGCACGTCAATGTGGGGTCTGGAGAGGACATCACCATCCTCGAACTGGCCGAACTCGTCTGCGAGATCGTCGGTTTCGAGGGGAAAATTGTCCACGATCTTTCCAAACCGGACGGTACGCCGCGCAAGCTGATGAGCGCCGAAAAGCTGCAGCGCCTGGGTTGGAAGCCGAGGATTGGGCTCAAGGACGGGGTTGCGGATGCCTACGGTGCGTTCCTGAAAGGCGCGTATCTGGTGCGTAAGCATGGAGATGCAGCGTAATGGCTGTGAGACTGCAAACAGAAACCGCCTCCAATTCGCCCGACAGCCCAGTTTAGGGTCGCCAAGCGAGTAGGTAAATGCAAAGGCGTTGGCGCGTGATGAGGGGCGCTTGTTTGTATATCCTTTCGCCTGATCTGTCGGGTCCAACAGGCGAGATGCCGCGGCTCCGAGCTCTGGCCGCGGGCCGGCGATAGTCGCTTGCTTCGTCATTGCGGCATTCATGCCAACCCTGGTGCTTGCGCGCCAGGACCCGGCGCTTTTCGGTAGCCCGCCTGAGGCGAAGAACCGCAAGGCCTAATTCCTCGCCTTGCGCCAACCTGCTGCGCGGGCTTCGTCCTCTGAGCAGAACCAGCGCTCGCCGTATCGCGGGCTGATCTTCGTCGCAGCGTAGTCCTCTTGGCCGGGGACGTGAAAGATGCGTTTCCGGCTATTGATGCTGATATTGCCCTTGATGTCGCATCCGCGTGCCGATGCGGCGACCGATCCTATAAGATCACCCGCGCCGTAGTATCCGACCGCGCCAATCATGAGAACGCCGGCCAAAAGGCCAAGGACGGCCTTGGCAACCGAAAGGATGCGATTTTGCCTTTTCGGTTTCAAATGCTGGCGAGGGCTACGCATGAACATCCTCCAGTTCATGCATGGAAAGCACATAGGGATTGATGGGCGGTTTTGCAGATCATTAAAAGACGCTGGGGAACGCTGAATTGCGACGACGATCGCGGCAATTCCGGGACTCGTTCACGACTTGTGACACCTTGCGTCCAGGAGGTGCGGTTAACTGCGGCCGCTATCTGATGGGAGGGGATACCCAGCCGACGCGACAGGCGGCCCAGTGTAAGATCCGGATATCGGCAACGTTTTCACGTGCATTGCGGTATCGAGCATGGGCCATGCCCCGACGGTCTTCCCCAGCCGTAGGAAACCGGACAGGAGCGGGGTCTCCAGCGAGGCCGCACGGCCCCGTTGCTCGCGCCAGCTCAGGAAACCCATCGCCGCCCTGGCATAGGCGTGGCGGGTGTTCGGGTTGCGGGTTTGCGCGGTGAAGAATTCCAGGAGGCGGCTTCGGGCGCATGCTCTCAAATCAAATCTGAAATGTAACTATTTCAGTAACATCATGAAGTCGCATCTTACGTCTCGCCTTCCTGGGTGCTTATCGGAGGAAACAGAAACATGATATAATCTATTGTAAATAATATTTGTTTTGTGATGGTCGGTCGTCGTCCGCGGGGTTCGTGCTGAGATTGCGGAAAAGGAATATAATAAAATAAGTAACTTTCTCTGGATGAGTAAGTGAAATTGCGGTAAGGTTCGTCGCCTTGGAGATCATGTTGAACCGTCCGTTTTAAAACCGCCATCGCGGAAACGACGGACGGGCAGCTTGCGGGTGAGGACTGCAGACATGGGGCAGCGACGTGAAAGAACGATCTACCTCCGGGTCACGACGGAGGAACATGCGGCTATTGCGCAGGCAGCCGCGCAAGCGAAACTGACTGTCGTCGACTTCACCCGATCGGTGGCTCTCAGCGGTGCTGGGGCCCAACCGTACTACACCGACGAAGACCGCCTGTTGCTTCTGTGTTTGCGAGAAGAGTTGCGGGCGGAAGGCTGCAATCTCACGCGGGTTTTGATTGCTCTCAACCGTGATGGGCGTTTCGCGGAGGCACCGTTCAAGGCCGATTTGCTGAAAATGCAACGCGTGATCGCGGCTCTGTGTGTGGAGCTGTCCGCTCGAGCGAAGAAGATTACCCCGCAATCAAGGAGGGATTGAAATGCAGGCTATCGATCAAAGCTTTCTCAATGAGTGGGCCAGCAGGCGTGAGGCGCTTAAAATTGAGCTTGCGGCCAATCAGGAAAGGCGCTCGGAACTTGAGGAATGGTGGCGGCGTGCTCGCGGAGAAGTGCCGCCAGACTCGATGAGCATTTTTACCAAGAAAGGACAGCGCTTGAGCGCAAGGCGCACTGGGGGCAGGGCTGAACGCGGCATGCCTCAACGCTTTATCGCGCTCGCGCTCGGGGCCCAGCCCGCAGTCGTAAAGGTTTTGGGCTTTGGGGGCGGTGCCGGTGTCAAAAGGAAAATCAGCTATATTTCACGCGACGGTGAGGTGAAAATCGAAAACGAGCGGGGAGAAACGCGCAGCGGCAAAGATGCCGCCGATGCGACGTCGCGAGAATGGCGACCGCTTTTAAGCGACCGGAAGGCGAGCCAGGATATCGGTTTATTTGAAATTGAGGTGGCGTGGCGGCCTGCGACGGCGCGATCTGAGGATGCTGGCTTGGTTGTCGCCAGACAGGCATTTGCAGACAGGTCCTTCGCACTGGCTGCGACGCAGACCTCTGGGTCAACGCGAATTGAGGGACTGGTCGTGCTATTGTCTCCGACGGAAGGCCGCCTTGCGACCGACCGTCACGCGAGCAAGGCGATAAAGGCGAGGTTGATGGAAGCGTTCGCGAGGGAGGCGGAGGCAATAGAATTCCGGTTCACCGGAGGTGGGCATGGTATGCAGTACGGGAGGTCGCAGCTTCAAGCCCTGGTGGAGACGCATCGTGATCTGGTTCACGACGAGCGGGGCGAGCCGATCGACGACATGAAAGCCGCAAGTGAGCTTGTCGAGCAAAGGTGGCAGGCAAAGCTTGGAAGCATTCGGCCCCGTGACACCATGCATCTCGTCGTCTCTGCCCACCATGGGACGGATCCAGCCCGGTTTGAAGACGCAGTCCGCGCGTTTTTGGCGCAGGATTTCGAAGGCCATCGCTATGTCTTTACTGTTCATGATCCGGTTCACGACCCGAAACCTCAGTTGGAGGGAGGAAGACGGCCGCATATTCATGTGCATGTCGTTGTGGCAACCCTGTCAGACTATGGCGACAGGTTGACGGTTTGGATTTCCGATTTCAGGCGGTGGCGCTTGACTCTGGCAGAGAAGGCCCGTGCACGCGGCCTCAATCTGGAAATGACCGACCGCCGCGACATGCTCACCGCACCGGCATATTCGAACAAACATGTACGACCGATCAACTACCTCGGACGCACGCAGTATAAGGGCACAAGCGTCAACGGCCAGCGCCGTTATAGCGCGAAACGCTGGGAGCTACCTTATTTACCTGCAAGTGAGCGCAGCCGTGCGTATAGTTCGATTGCGCAACGGAATTGGCAGTTGTTGTCGACGGCAGGCTACACGGCACAAATCCAGCAGTTTGCAGGTTTGAAGCTCGCGCGCTTTCAGGATCTCGATCGACAATCGTTGGGCCATTCATCGCAGGCTGCGACACGTACCGTCGTGCCAGAGCAGATGGCAAGGTCGCGGGCCGGTGTCGAGCATGGCAACGAATGGCAGTCTCGAAGCGCAGATCGCAGGCCGATGAGGGAAGACGAAGGCGGGCGTTCTGGTGCGAAACACGACATGCGTGATTTGCCAGGTGCCGGATCCGAGGACATTGAACCGCGGCAAGAAAGGAACGCAAGCGCGATCGCAGGAGATCAGAGCCGCTCGCGAAATCCTCTCGCCAGAGAGCTGTGGGGGCCGTCAAAAGAGGCCGATCGAGCCGAGCCGTTCGGCAATCGGGTGAGCGACGTCGGACATGTCGCCTTCGCGGCGATAAGGCGCTTCAGAGAGGTCGTCTTTCGCTCCAAAGCCGATGCCCAAGAAATCAACGTCCTTCGGCAAGACATCAAACGAGATCTTCAAAGCAAGATTATGAAGGCAGCGGAGATCCCCGGAGCCGAGGCGGGTTTTAGCTTGCACGCGCTGGCAAGCCCTACTCATCGAGAGGCTGCACCTGCGGTCGCGAAAGACCACAGCATCGTGACGCCGGAGCGTGGAACGGCTGAGGCCTCGGGAGTGAACAGGGATCGGGAAGAAAGGATTGCAGAAGCTTCCAAGCTTCAGATCTCTTCGCCTGTCCATGAACGACGCGCTCGCGATTTCGATCGTGATGAGTATGAAAGGTGAATGGCCATTTTCTGCACGTTCACTTGAGCCGGAGCGACCGTCAATCTGCTCGGCTGCAAGAAGCTCCGGAGGCGGTCGATATATTTCCAATATCGCTTGGAAATACCAGTTCATTCCGAACAGCCGTGTTAATCTACCAGAACGTGTAGGGGGCAGGAGCCGGTTGACGGCAAAAATCGAATGGCAGCAATGATTGATGAAAGCAGTTCATGGAGATCGCATTTCGCCTGACAAATCGACGGAGGCCTATACCCGGCTCAAATCGGCGGTAACGAGCTACAGGTCTTTTCCTGGCACGTTCTTCAACATTCGAACGCTTGCCGAGCGCATGAAATTGAGCCCGACACCGATCCGCGAAGCGCTTATCCGGCTCGTTCATGAGGAGGTGATTGGTTTCGTTCCAGGCCGTGGCTACTATGTCAAACCGCTCGACATCGATGATCTGCGCGCCGATTACGAATTGACTTTCCTCATGCTGCGTTTCGCGATCGAAAAGAGCGCCAATCGGTTCAATCTTGACGATTTGCCGCCCGTTCCCACGCCCATTGACCTTCAGGGAGAAGTCGACTTGGCCGCCAACGCGTGCACCGTCTATATCGAGACCTTTTATGAACAAGTGGCTCTCTTGGCTGGCAACTTGCGTCTGGTGCGAGCCGTGCGGCAATTCAATGATCGCATAAGGCCCGTTCGGCTCTTTGCATTGCGGTCGATGCCGAGCCCAGGTGAAGTACCAGCAGATCTGAGCCGCTTTGCTGCGGCCTTGGCAAGTGGCGAGCAAAAACGGGCGCTGGGGATGCTTGAAGAGCGATGCCAGGAGATGGTTGCCGCTCTTCCGGATTTGGTGAAATCGCTCCACCTGCGCGCGCAGCACGTCCGGATGCCACTTGAGGACCTCGTCTAGTCGCCCGCCTATACGGGCACGAATTCTCCGCCATTGACGTCGATTACGGCGCCGTTGATAAAACTGGCGGCATCCGAGGCAAGGAAGTCGACAACGGCTGCGACTTCCTCCGGCCGACCCAGTCGGCCAGAGGGGATGCGCGTTCGCGCGGCGCAATTCTCCGGGCTATCTGCCGGGCCTGTCATCTCCGTAAGGATGCGGCCAGGTGCGACGGTGTTTACGGTAATTCCCGCCGCGCCATATTCGGCCACCAGCGAGCGCGAAAGGCCGGCGAGTGCGGATTTCGACACCACATAGCCGGTTCCGGCAATGCGCGGCAAGGTGCGCCCCGCGACCGAGCCGATGAAGACAATTCGGCCAAAGCCGGCTGCCGACATCGCCGGGGCTGCGAGTTGGCAACAGACCATCGCGCCCGTCAGATTGACACGAAGCGTGTCGTTCCATTCCTCCAGTGCGATACGGCTGAACTCGGTCCGTCTGCCATTTGGCTTGGGCGACCAGCCGGCATTGCAGACGAGCACTTGCGGTTCCTCCCAAAGCGAAGTTACCTTGGCAAAAAACAGTCTCAGCGCATCAGGATCTCGAATGTCGACGGTGGCCGCGTGAACCCGATGGCGTCCGAAGTCCTGTGCAAGCGCACTGCCGGCATGGCAGACCTTTTCGCGGCTCTGACTGAAGATGGCGACACGGTGTCCGCTTTCCAAAAGCTTTTGCGCGCAAGCAAAGCCGATCCCGCTGGTTCCACCCGTGACGATCGCCACGCGCCAGTGATCGCCTTGCGTCATGCCACGTCCTCCAGCTGAGCAAACAGTGACAGGGGTGGAAATGCATCGGGGCTGGTCATCACCTCAATCAACAACGGTCCGTCACCGTTAAAGGCGCGATCGAGCGCGGCGGAGAGGTCCGATCGTTCGTGAACGCGCATGGCCGCACATCCGCAGGCTTCGGCAATTTTCGCGTGATCAACTGGATTGAGATGGCAGGCGCTGGTGAAGCGTCCGAATTTCACAGTCTCCGCGTGTTTTTGAAAGCCGAGGATCCCGTTATTGAGCAGGATGACGATCACCGGTAGATTGCAGCGAACCAGCGTTTCCAGTTCGGCCCAGCTATGGGCGAAGCCACCGTCACCGACGACGATTACGACGGGATGTTGGGGAACCGCTGCCTTGGCGCCGATGGCAAGCGGAAGTCCCCAGCCGAGGCCGGCAAGTCCTCTTGGACTGATAAAGCGCATGCCGCTTTTCAGGCTGCGCAACTGACCAACGATCCACATGGAAGAATAACTGGCGTCCGCTACGACGGTGGTGTCGGGGGTGAGGTGACTTTGCAGTTCCACCATGACAAGCTCGGGACGAAGAAGCGATTTGTTTGCGTCGAGGAGCAAGCGGCGATCGTCTTCAAAGCTTGCCCAAGCCGCTGCGATCAGGGCTTCGACGTGCTTTCGGTTTGCCCGGCGGCGATGGAGGTCCTGGCGTTCGAGAAAAGCACAAAGCGCCGATAGTGTCTCGCCGGCATCGCCAACCAGGCGGATGGCCTCATAGGTGCGTCCGATCTCCTGGGGATCGACATCCACGTGAATGACGCTTGCCGTTTGAGGAATGAGGCGCCAGCTATCGGTGCCGTTCTGATTTGTGCGGGTGCCGACCAACAACACGAGATCGGCGTCATCGATGAGATCACGGCAATGGCGGCCCAGGGATCTTGGGCCGGTCAGCGTAATCACCCCCGCTGACAGTGGATGATATTCGTCCACGGCACCTTTCCCCATGTTGGTGGTGAAGACGGGGAGGTTGGCAAGTTCTTGAAGCTCGGCAAGCGCTGTAACGGCCTGGCCGTTGTGGATACCTCCTCCCACGATTGCGATCGGCGCGCGGGCTGAGGCAATGCGTTCGGCCGCATCCTGGATGAGGTTGTCATTGGGCCGGGTGAGATCCAGCGGAATCGATCCAAGACTTGAATTGCGGGCGAAACGTGCTGGCGGCGCTGGTTCGCGCAAGAGATCCGCGGGCAGAAGAAGCACCGCAGGGCCAGGCCGGCCGGATGCAGCAGCCGTGAAGGCCATGTCGACATAGTCGTCGATCCGATCGGCGCTGATGACCCGCCGCACCCACTTGGCGCAGACGCGAAAAAGATCAAGGTGATCCAATTCCTGGAAGGCGTTGCGATCGGCTTGGTTGCGCTCGACGTCCTGGACGAGGGCAATGACGGGAACGCTGGCCTTCAAAGCTTCCGCAAGCGGTGGCACGAGTAGCGTTGCGGCGGGGCCATTTTGCGCCGCGACGACTGCAACGCGACCTTTGCGGCGCGCATAACCATCGGCCATGGCGCCGCCCATATTTTCCTGTCGGTAGGCGATCTGGCGAATTCCGATCGCCTCGGCGGCGAGGATAACCGCAGATGGCAGGCTTTGGGCGAAAATGACATCGACGCCGTGTCGTTTCAGAGCAAGTGCGATACGTTCGGCAACCGTCGGGATCGAAGGGGAATTCATGCTGCTAACTCCTCGCAAACGAGCGCCTTTTCGAAGGCATCGACGATAAGTTCGATTTCGGTGTCGCCCATCGCTGTCGAGAGGCTGGCGGCGGCGCCAAAGGGCAGGATAATTCCATGCTTTTTGAAGTGGCGTCCGAGCTGGCGCATGGTATCGGCCTCGTTCCTGGAAAGATAAGCCTCCCGATATTCCCGCGGGGCCTGAAGCCTCGGATGCAGGCGAAACAGTGAAGCCGAGCCGGTGACGCTGAAAGGCGCCTCGTATTTTGCAATCACTTGCCGCAAACGCGTGCGAAGGTGATCCCCGAGCCGTTCAAGCCGCTCGAACTGCTCGGGCGTCATGGCCCTCATGCTGGCAAAGCCGGCGACCATCGAAACGGGATTGGCGGAGAACGTGCCTGCCTGAGGCAGTAGCGGCCGACCGCCTTGCCCGTCGAACACGGCCATGGCAGTCTTTTTTCCGCCGATCGCGCCGATCGGAAATCCGCCGCCGATTATTTTGCCCATGGCAATCAGATCGGCATCGAGCCCGAAGCGTGCCGATGCGCCGCTATAGCTTTGACGCAGATTAAGGACTTCGTCGGCAATAACGAGAATTCCGTATTGTCGCGCGGTTTCGACCACTGCGGTCAGGAAGGCTTCGTCTGGCTGCAGAAGTCCTGCGCGGCTGGGGACCGGGTCGATCAAAATGCAGGCCAACTGTTCGTGATGGGCTTTAATGCGGCGACGAGCACCGTCGGCGTCGTTGAAGCGAAGCAGGACAACGTCGTCGGTCACCGAACGCGGTTGACCTGGGTAACAGGGAACGCTGAAAGGCGCCTCGGGCGAGCCCCAGTTTTCGGGTGTTCCTGTTTGGCCGACTTCGGCCCAGTCATAAGCACCGTGATAGGCACCCTCGATCTTGGCGATCGCGGGACGGCCTGTGGCGGCACGGGCCGCCTTGATTGCAAACATCACGGCTTCGGTGCCGGTATTGACAAACCGAACCTGTTCTACCGCCGGAATTCTTTCGCACAACAATTCGGCAAGATTGATCTCATGCACCGTCGGATTGGAAAAACAACTGCCATCCTTGAGCGTTCGGCTGACGGCCTCGACGACCGGCTCGAAGGCATGCCCATGGATGAGTGTCGTGAAATTGTTGTTGAGGTCGAGATAACCGTTGCCGTCGACGTCGTGGACATAGGCGCCTCGGCCCCAGCCCACGTAGTCGGGACGGGGATCGCGATCAACGGTGGCGCGATTGACGCCGTCTGGAATGACGACCCGCGCCCGTCGGTAAAGATCCTCCGAGATATGCGTCGGTGGTGTTTGAAGTATCGGTGTTCGTGTCGGCATGAGTTCCTCCGGGCCGGCGGCAGGCCAGTGACACCAAAAGGAAGCCAGATTTTCAATTTTGACGCAACAAAAAAATCGAATGTGGGTTATTTTTCCAAAAAGCGCTCGGAAAGGACGTGTCGCAACTGACGGTAGCCGTCACGGATATCGGTTTCGATGGCGGCGCGCACTTCACGGGGTTCGCCATGTCGCAGTCCCTCGATTGCTGCGCAGTGGTTGCTTACGCCGGACCGGGAGATGGCAAAGGCTGGGTAAAGGTCGTTGAACGTGGCGCCGATGCGCAGCCACAATTGTTCGATCGTGGCGACCAGGATTGGCATGTTGGAGCGTTCGTAAAAGAAGAAATGAAACTCTTTGTTGGCCCATAGGGCTTCGGCATAGGCTTGCCTGTCTAGGGCCGCATTGATGCGATTTTGGATGGTTTCAAGCGCAGGAATCATATCCGGAGAGATTGCCGTTGCTCCCTTCTCGGCGGCAAGCCCTTCAAGTGCGAGGCGCATTTCTGTGACCTCCCGCAACTGTGAAAGTGTAAGGTTGGGGACGACGACCGTTTTGGGGCCGGCATAGACGAGCGCATGCTCAATCGCCAGGCGGTTCAATGCGTCGCGTGCCGGTGTGCTCGATAGTCCGAATTCCTGGGCGACCCTCCGCACTGTCAGTTTTTCTCCAGGACGGAACGATCCTCGAATCAACTTCTCCTTGAGGACTGTGTAGGCGTGATCGCCAAGGCCGACGCTTTTTCCGGATGCGCGTTCGAGAGATTCGTGTTTGTCACTCATGTCCTATTCGTCCCCCTCGAGCGATTTGAAATATTTTTGTTGCATCATGCTTTTGATAACTGTATTCATCCATAACGTGCAAAACATTATAAGTCTACCTGAGCGATAATTTGATGGAATAAAAGTATAAAAATTCAATCCTGATGAGAATATGATGATCTCACTTCGAGATTTCGGAATGAAATCGTGATAAATTCGATAGTAAAACGTATGAGATGAATGTCTGTATTTTGACATGCTTGCGATGAGGAGGATGATTTTGAAGGGCGAGACTGTAATTCTGGAAAAGATCGAGAAGAACTTTGCCGAGACGGCGGTTGTTCGCGATGTGTCGATTGCCGTCCAGGCAGGGGAATTCTTGTCGCTGTTGGGGCCGTCCGGCTCGGGAAAGACGACCCTGCTGATGATGATTGCGGGGTTTGAGGCACCAAATCGCGGGCGCATCAGTGTCGGGACGCGGGATATCACCTTCGAGGCTCCAAACAAGCGCAACGTGGGCATGGTGTTTCAAAGATATGCTCTGTTCCCGCACATGACGGTAGCACAGAACATCGCTTTTCCACTGCGTATGCGTCGCTGCAGCCGTGCGCAAGCGCGTGACCGGGTCGACGCCATGTTGGCGATGGTTCGACTGGAGGGGTTTGCCGACCGGTTGCCACAGCAATTGTCCGGGGGGCAACAGCAGCGCGTAGCGGTCGCACGAGCGCTGGTCGCCGAGCCGCCGGTTCTCTTGATGGACGAGCCTTTGAGCGCGCTCGACAAGAAGCTGCGTGAAACCATGCAGCTTGAGATCAAGCGGATTCAAAAACGGCTTGGGGTCACGGTCGTCTATGTCACTCACGACCAGGAGGAGGCGCTGACGATGTCGGATCGCGTCGCAGTCATGGCCGATGGCGAATTGATGCAGGTCGGCGCTCCCATCGACCTTTACCATCGGCCGGCCAATGCGTTCGTGGCAGGCTTTATTGGCAAGATGAATTTCCTTGAAGGCGAATATATCGGCCATGATGGCGACGAAGCGGTGATCCGCCTGTCGCAAACAGCCACTGTGAAATGCCCGATTTCCAGCGCGACGGCGGTGGCCGGCCAGCGCCTGACCGTTGCCATCCGTCCCGAGGACTTGTCCGTCCGACCGAGCGGGGATGTGAGGCCAGGCGGCTTCAAAGGCAGAGTCGAGGCCGCCCTCTTCGTCGGCGCAGCCTATGTCGTTCTGGTTGCGATCGATGGGCGAGCAGGGGAGGTAGTCGAGGCTCGCCTACCCGCCAATGGCGGATCGCTGCCGCTTGTTCCTGGCGATATCGTCGACGTCTTCGCCGAACCGTCTGCCGTGCGGTTGTTTTCCCATCAGCAGAGGCAGGCGGCATGACGACGGCAAAGACCCACAAACTGCCCGTGCGGGCCGCAATATCACTCACGAAGTCCAAATCGTGGCGCCACTATCCGATCGGCTTGTCACTCATCCTGATTATTCCGCTTTGCCTGCTGCTCGGCTTCGGATTCGTCTATCCGGTCGGGCGCCTATTGGGACAAAGCTTCTTTGCGCCCGATTTTGGCCTGGACAACTACCGCCGGCTTCTGGAAACGCCTCTTTATCTGCGCGTGCTTGGCCGGACCGTCATTGTCGCGCTGATCGTAATGGCGGCAAGCCTGGCGCTTGGCTATCCGGTGGCGCTTGCGATGGCAAGGCTCAGACGCGATCTCGCAGGCGTGGTCATGGCCTGCGTGTTGCTGCCGCTTTGGACCTCGGCGCTGGTGCGCTCCTATGCCTGGATCGTGATCCTGCAACGACGCGGCTTGGTCAATGATGTGCTTTTGGGGCTTGGCGTGATTTCCGAGCCGCTGAAGCTCATCTACACCGAGGGCGCCGTCATCCTGGCGATGACGCATGTGCTCGTGCCCTTCATGATCCTCCCGATCTTCGGTGCGATCCGGGCAATCCCGACCGAGCTCGTGCAGGCAGCCCGCAATCTCGGGGCAGGCCAGTTCACCGTGTTTGCCAGGATCCTGCTGCCGCTCAGTCTGCCCGGCATTTTCGCGGGCTGCCTGATGACCTTCATCCTCGCGCTCGGCTTTTACGTGACGCCGGCGCTTGTCGGCGGCCCAAGCAGCCTGCTGATGGCGACTTTGATCGGCCAGCAGACAACCGAGACGCTCGATTGGGGGTTTGCCGGTGCGCTGTCGACTGTTCTGCTCTGCGTCACCCTTGTGATCGTCGTCTGCTTCCGCAAGGCACTTTCCAACAACAGGGGGATTTCCAATGTCGCCTGATCTGGAGTTTGCGCTCGCGTCCCGTGAGATAGCCAACGAGGAAAACAGCTTGGTTTCCCGCAATAGCCGGTCGCTTTGGAGATGTCTCGGCGCGGTCACCGCAGGCTTTCTCATTTTGCTGATATTGCTCTTCTTGGTGCTGCCGATCGTCATCATCTTTCCCATGTCGTTCGGCAGCGCCAGCTACCTGGAGTTTCCACCGCGCGGCCTGACACTGCGCTGGTATGGTCAATACCTGTCGGACCCCGACTGGCGTGCCGCCACCTTGTTCAGTCTGAAGATTGCACTGGCGACGACGCTTTTGGCCACAATCATCGGAACGCTTGCCGCCATTGCCTTTGTGAGGGGCAGCTTCCCGGGCAAGGGCCTGTTTCAGGCGATTACGCTAAGCCCGATGATCATCCCCCACATCGTCATCGCAGTGGCCGTGTTTCTCGCGTTTGCGCCGCTCAACCTGTCCGGCAGCTTTTTGGGCTTCCTGATCGCCCACACCATGCTTGCCGTGCCGTATGTCGTGCTCACCGTGGTTGCGGCCCTGCAGCGCTTCGACACGACGCTCGAGCTCGCAGCACTCAATTGCGGCGCCGGCCGCATCCGCACCTTCTTTTCGGTCGTCCTGCCCAACATCCGTGTCGGCGTTGCAAGCGGAGCCGTATTTGCCTTCCTGGCCTCCTTTGATGAGGCGACGGTCGCGTTTTTCCTCTCCGGCATCGAAGGCAAAACCATCACCCGCAAGATGTTCGAGGACATCGACTTCAATCTGACGCCGGTAATTGCCGCGGTGTCGGTGGTGCTCACCCTCACATCGCTGCTTGTGATGGGAGCGTTGCATGTCTTCAGTCGTAATCCAGTCCCTGCTCAGCGCTAACGAACCCAACGAAAGGGATTATTTCCATGCCGATCGCAACTGCTCACTCCTTTAGACCAACAAGTCACGTCGTCAGATCATTGCGCATGCATTTGAGATCTGTCGCCTGCCTGCTGGCTTTCACGATTGCCGCCGCTCAACCGTCCTTCGCCGACGAGCAGATCGTGATTGCCACGACCGGAGGTACTTGGGAACGTCAGATGCGCGAGCATTTCTTTGACCCCTTCACCAAAGAGACCGGAATAAAGGTCGTCACTGTCTCGGGTACCGGTGCGGAGAATGTAGCCCGCGTGAAGGCGATGGCGGCGACTGGCAAAGTCGAATGGGATCTTTATCAGGCAGGCGAGATCCAGGCCGCCTCCGAGCTGCACCGGTCCCTCAACGAAGACATGACGGCCTTTTGTAGCGACTATGTCACTGACAAGGATCTGCTTTCAGACGCTTGTAATCCATCCGGGGTCTTGTTCGGTTATGGCACCACGTTGATGGTCTACAACACGGAGAGTTTCCCGAAGGATGGTCCGGCGAACTGGAAGGACTTTTTCGACGTCGATCGATTTCCAGGCCCGCGGGCGCTGCCGAACTTCAACGATCCGTGGCGGGTGATGGCTGCGGCGCTGCTTGCCGATGGTGTGGAGCCCAAGGACCTGTTCCCGCTCGATATCGACCGAGCCCTCAAGAGGCTGAACGATTTAAGGCCCCATATCGGGCTGTGGTGGAAGACCGGTGACCAGTCGACCCAAGGGTTCAGGACAGGTGAATATGTGATCGGGCAGATATGGCAGACCCGCGCGGCCGCATTAAAGCAGGAAGGCCAGCCGCTCGCCTGGCGTCAGGACCAGGCTTTCCTGGTTGGTGACCGCTGGGCGTTGATCAAGAACGCGCCAAATCGCGACAACGCGATCCGTTTCCTGCGCTATTTCCTGGACCATCCGCAAGCGCAGGCCAAGGTCTGCGAGGCGCTGACATGCACACCCGCCCGCTATTCGGCTGCCGCGGCCATGGGGGAGGCGGCTCGCGCCATGGTGCCGACATCGCCTGAAGTGTTCAGCCGGCTGATCAAGCCGGACGCGGCGTGGATCAATACCCATACGCAGCTTTTGATCGAGCGCTGGAACGAATGGAACCAGCAATAGCGTCCGTTTCAGCACATCATAGGAGAAAGATGATGACATCGAAGCCTTTTCGAGTAGCCGTCGGTCGGCTCTATCACGAATCCAACCGCCTGAATCCGCAGCCTGCCACAGAGGAACAGTTCGAGATTGAGCGGGGTGAGTTGGTCCTGAATGCTTCCGGTTCGACCTTGGCGGGAATCGTCACGGAGCTTCAGGGCGAGGCGATGATCCTGCCGACCCTTTCTGTTGCCGCACCGCCAAGCGGGTTGATCGATGATGATTTTTACCAGCGGGTCGCGCAGGAATTCTTAGACGAAATCGAGAGACTGCAACCTGATGCGGTCGTCCTTGACCTGCATGGTGCCGGTGCCACGACGCGGCTTGCTGATCTTGAAGGCGACCTGCTCTTCAGACTGCGAGCGCTGGTCGGGCCGGCCGTGCCTGTTGGCATCGGTCTGGACCTGCATGCGCATCTCACCGACGCGATGTTGCGCAATACTGATGTGTGCATTGCCTGCAAGGAAAACCCGCATTCCGACGTGGTTGAATGCGGCGCGAAGGCTGCAAGACTGATACTTCAAACGCTTCGAGGCTCGCTGTTTCCCGTGACGACGAGCGCTCGCGTGCCGATGATCTTGCCGGGAGCCGGAGAGACTGCATCTGGGCCGCTGGGAGAAATCCATGCCAAGGCCCGCGCGTTCCAAAACGCTTTCCCGGAAGTTCTCGATGTTTCGATTTACAATGTCTTCCGCTACGCAGACGATCACCATATTGGCCAGGTGGTCACCGTGATGACAAATAGGCCCGAGCCCATTTCAGCGAAGATCGCAAAGGATCTGGCGGGAGATTTTTGGCGCTACCGGGAGCGGTTCGAGGATGAACTCCTGTCGATCGATGAGGCCTTTTTGAGAGTTCGAAATGAGGCGCGGGAACGACCGTATGTCATGGCGGATATGGGGGACCGCATCCTTGCTGGCGCGCCGGGTGACAGCGTGATCCTCCTGTCGGCGGTGCTCGATGAGTTTGCCGATCTCAGGGGCGCATTGACGATCACCGATCCCGCCAGCGCCAGGGCCGCCATTGCAGCCGGCGTCGGATCGGTCGTGACGATGAAAGTTGGCGGGCAAATCACGCCGGGTTTTCGCCCGCGCGAGGTAACCGGGAAGGTATTGCATGTCAGCGACGGCAACTTCACGCTGGCTGGTCCGTTTCATGGCGGGGAGGAAAGCTCGCTAGGCGAGACTGCCGTCCTGCTGATCGATGACCGCATCTATCTGATATTGACGAGTAAGCCGGCCTTCAGTCACGACCCGGCGGTCTTCACCAGCCAGGGGATCGATATCGGCGGTCTCGATTTTGTCATCGTGAAATCCGGCTATCATTTCACGATGAACTTTGCGGGCATTGCAACGCCGCTGCTCGTTTCGACGCCCGGTGTCGGTTATTACAGAAAGGGCGCATTCACCTATGAGAAGTCGCGCTTCTGGCCGGAACATGCCGTTGACCAACCTGAGATCAATGTGGCGATTTACGGTGGTGTCAGAATGGTGACGGATGAGGAGTGCAAGGCCGCCTAATGGAAGGGCGTCGTCATCCCAAGGGGGGGGGACACGGATCTCGACATGATTGCCGGCAGCAGGCGTCGCCGTGCCGGCAATCATGGGGTCGCTTATCAGGGCAAGGGAGACCGTTTAGACCTGCGTTTGCGATCCAAGGCCCGCAAAAGCGGGTCGTCGAAATTCCACAGCCGCCTTTGCCGCAGCCGGGCTTAATGTCCACCCTACATCCCCTGTTTGCGCCATCAGTTAGACGATGTGCGCTGAGCGGAAAGGCAGTACGAAGAGTGGGTGGTCGCAGTCAGACTTTTTGGCGCTCGCAGAAAGGGTTGTCCGCCCGCTTCATCTCATAGAACCTGAACGCAGTGCCGTTATGCTCGGTCATGCCGCGGTAGCTAAAGCCAAGATTCGCGGTCATCTTCTGCGATCGGATGTTCTCCGGCCGAATGACCGAGACAAGTCGGACGATCGGCAGACGTTCAAACGCATAAGCAATGATCGGTCCTAGACTTTCCAATGCAATCTTCTTGCCGGAGCTGAATCCAAAGAGACAGCAGCCGATTTCGACATCCTTGTCATCATAGTGTCTGAGACCTGCACGACCAACGAATGTCAGATCGCCATTGCTTTCACGCAGGTAAAGCATCCAGAAGCCGTAGCCGTATCGCCGCCATTCATCGAGATAAAGGGACAGCCTTGCGTCGGATTCTTCGCGGGTCGGCGATCGATCTTGCATGATCAGTTCCACCACCAGCGGATCGCAATGCAGCCGATAAAGCGCATCACCGTCCAGTGCGCTGACGGGTCGCATGAACAGCCGGCGAGTTTCTATATTCACGGGCTTTCCTCCCTGCTTGCAGATGACTTAAGTCGGCTCGCTTTTCAGCGATCGCAGCGCCTCTTCGAGCGTTTCAGCAAGATACGCGATATCGGTCCCGGTCATCGGGGTTGAGAGGGCTCCAAGCCCGATCGACGACAAAAGAACCTTGCGCTCTCGCATACGCGCGACAATCGATCTCAGCCTTGGGTCATGGGCAGCAGCGAACGTATCGGCGTAGCTTGCGACTTGTTCGGGCCCGACAAACAGGCGAAAAAGCGATCCTTCGCCGGTGACCGTGCCCTTGATGCCGACAGACGCGAATGCCTCGGCAATCAGGCTTCGGGCTTGCGCGCCAAGCACATTCAGCCGGTCAAATTCAGATCGTGGCAGGGCCGTCATTGCCGCAAGTCCTGCGGCCATGCTGAGGGGGTTGGCGGTGAAGGTGCCCGAATGGATAACACAAGCGCGGTCCGCCCGAGCTGGATCAAATACCGCCATGATATCGGTGCGGCCGGCGACGGCGCCGATCGGCAGCCCGCCACCGATGATCTTGCCGATCGCGCAGAGATCGGGAAAGTTTGGCTTGGCAACTGGAGCGCCGCCATAGCCGAGCCGGAAGCTTAAAACCTGGTCGAAGATCAACAGGCTGGAATTCCTGAGCGTGAAATTTCTAAGAAAAGTGAGGTAGTCAGCGCTGATCGCAATGAGACCGATGCGGGACGGCAAAGGGTCGACGACGATCGCCGCCAACCGATCCGCCGCGCTTTCGATAATCTTCCTCGTCCTTTCGATATCGTTGAACGGAATGATCAAACAATCCGAAAGGGCAGAGCGGGCGACACCTGAATGTTCGCCCTTCGGTGTCGGCCGTTCCGTCCCTGCAAGGGGAGGGGTCGTGACATTGGCTTCCACCACATCGTAATTGCCGTGATAGGCGCCGTCGCATTTGGCGATCAGGTCGCGGCCGGTGTAAGCGCGAGCGGCTTTGATCGCAATCATCACGGCTTCTGAACCGGTATTGGTGAAGCGGATCTGTTCGAAATAGGAGACCCTTTCGACAAGCAACTCGGCGAGTTCGATTTCGGCGACGGTTGGACCGGCAAAGCTTAAGCCAAGGCCCGCCTGCCGGCGGATAGCATCGACGACTGAGGGATGGCCGTAGCCATGGATGAGGGTGGTAAAATTGTTCTGAAAATCGAGATAGCGCCTGCCGTCGACGTCGGTGACGTAGGCTCCGCTTCCGCAGACGAGGTAGGTTGGATGCGGCTTCTCGAAATTGGATGTGCGGGTGTTTCCGCCAGGCATGACCCTAAGTGCGCGCCGATAAGCGGCATGGGAAAGGCTCATCGTCATCTCCTTATCTCCTTGTCTTGCCGCAGAACCTCATCAAGTGCATGGCAGAGCCCTTCGATCCCCTCTTTGGTGTGGCTTGCTGACAAGCAAAGGCGCAGGCCCGCTTCACCTTGCGGCACGGTTGGGAAAAAGACGGCGGAGGTGTAATATCCGCGATCGATCAGCGTTCGCGCTGCACTGATCGTAGTCGTTTCGTCGCCGATTTTGAGAAAGCGGATCGGAAGCGGCAGTCCGCTCTGGTCGGTCTTGCAGAGCCGATCGAACTGCTCGATGCGTTCACCAAGAAAAATCTGACGGCGTAAGAGTTCAGCGGTGCGATGTAGTTTCGCTGAGGCAAGCGCGGCACCCACGCCTGCAAGATTGAGTGATGCGGAAAAGGCATGCGCAATCGCAAATCGGCGGAAGAGTTTTTCATGTTCGTTGCTGCCGAGCATCAAGAGACCGCCAGAGGCCCCGAAACCCTTGCCGAGTGAGGCGGCGATGATCGTCCGGCCACCAACGCTGTCTGGAACTTGCGAACGAACGAAGCCTTCGCCTTGGCGGCCGAAGAGCGAAACACCGTGGGCGTCATCGATATAGAGGAAAAGGCCATATCGCTGTTGAAGCGACAGAAGGGCCTCGAGCGGCGCCGTACCGCCCATCGAATAAACGCCGTCACAAATGTAGGCGACGCAGGGATTTTGCTTACAGATCTGCTCCAACATGGAAACGTCATTGTGATCGATGGTGATGACGGCGGTTTCTGCTGCAAGCGTCGGTTTGTGAAACGCGAGCGTCGCATGCGCGAAGCGGTCAAAGACCATCACCGGTTTTTTATTCCCGGTAAGATGGCCGGACGCGATGAGCGGGAGCGCGCTCATGTTTGCTGCGAGAACGCTCGAATAGGTGATGACGCGAGCCTGGAACAGATCGGCAAGCTCATTCTCAAGTGTGGTCAACAATGCAAAATTGAGACGAGTGCGAGCGCAGGACCAATGCAGGCTTTTGTATTGTGTCACTGCGTCGATTGCGCCGGCGACGATTTCGGGATGGTTGTCGAGACCGAGGTAGGAGCATCTTACGAAGTCGAGGACGCATTTATTCGATCCACCAAGGTCAATGGAAACGAACCTTTCTTTCATGGGCCTGGCGGACAATCCCATGACGCCTGACTGATATGCGAGATCAAATTGCGGGCCGGCCTTGTCGATCATCGCGCGCGTGTTGCGGCTAGAGGTGACGGAGATACCAGCACCTCTCTCCTGAATTGAATTCTCGGTCATCTCAGCCTCCAGATCAACTGACGCGAGCATAGTCGGTGAGGTTCGAAGACTGAAATGATATCGATTCTATGCAGCTGATATATTTCGGAAATATTCTGCGCCATCGACTCTTCGCGAGCGGAAAAACAGGAAACATTCGAGCTTCTATGGGACAGAAAGATTGGCAGGAATTGCTCGCAGTGCTTGCAAAAATAATCTGAGAGTTTAAAAAGGAGTCGAGCAGCGCAGGCTGCTTGGGGCTTCGAATCCCCATAGGTCGGTCCGTGCCACCGGAAGGCAACACTCCTCTATGGTCGGGGAGCCTGCGGCGTATAAAACAGGCTTTGCCAAAGGCCGCAGGGGCTGAATCTATCGGCATTCGAACTCCCCGATCACCAGGTTTCGCGTAGCGGACGTTGTCTGCTCCTGGAGGGAGTTGCCATGACATATGCAGTCGCTCGTCGGGCGCAGTGCCCATCGACAGGTCTGCCGGCCGAGGTTGGCGAGAGAACCGTCGACCAGCTTATCGGTCAGCAGATTCGTTTAAGGCGAACGCACCTCGGCATGACGCAGGGAGCACTTGCTGAGCGATTGGGCATGTCGTTTCAACAGGTGCAGAAATACGAAACCGGCGCCAATCGCGTAACTTCGTCAACTCTTTACGAGATCAGCCTCATTCTGGAGGTTCCGGTCGAGTTCTTCTTTAGCGCGTTGCCGAATGCGGCGGGTGAGGGAAGTCACATGAGCCCGGAATGGGCAGCGCGGCTTGCCTATATTTCGACGGTGGAGGGGCAGCACCTCATCGACGCCTTCCAGGATCTTCCGATGCCCGTGCGGGCCAGTATCCTTGGAATGGTTCGCACCCTTGCAAGGATCGCTCCCACGGCGAGCGAACCCTGACCGCGCGCCCCGAACCGGCCGCATAAGCGAGTTCTTTGTCCATTTCGCCGGTCCGGACGGTCGAACGTGATTTTCTGTCTTCGAGTTCGGCGCCCCCAATAAATGTCGTGTCCCTGTAACGCTTTATTCGAGATTTGAGCTAGTAGAAGCTTTCGCATTCTGCGCTGGGAGCGGGCTTGACCGATGCTCCGCTAGGCATGATTTTGAACGGAAGACGAATACGAGGGCGTAGGTTCTGGATCTGCAGATCGACTAGAACAAGCGACGGAGACAATGGATACAGGTGTTCCCGTGACTGATAGCGAGGCCGTCGGCCATCTTCCGGAGCGCAAGCAGCGGGAGCTTTCGCGCGCCTTGAAAATCATCTTCGAGGAATTCGAGGCGGCTCAGCAGTCGAAGCTTTCCGAAAAGCAGAATGCCGGGCGGATCTTGAAGGTCATCCTCTTCGGTTCGTACGCCCGCGGCGACTGGGTGGACGATCGCAAGAGCGGTTACCGTTCCGACTACGATATTCTCATTGTCGTCAACCTGAAGAGCGTCGGGGAAGACAATGATCTATGGCACGACGTGTCCGATCATTTCCTGCGCGAATTGACGATTACCAAGGAAATCGAGACGCCGGTCAACATCATCGTTCACACGCTGCAGGACGTGAACGACCAGCTGGCACGCGGGCGGCCATTCTTTATCGACATCATCCGCGACGGCATCATGCTCTACGAGAAGGACGGCCATCCGTTCCTGGCACCGAAGCCGCTGGATCAGGAAGATGCGAAGATAGAAGCAAGGGGATATTTCGATCATTGGTATCCAAGTGCGGACGCTTTTAAAGCATCGGCAGAATTTTTACTGCAAAGAGGCAATGTGAATGAGGCCACCTTCAATTTCCACCAAGCCGCTGAACGCCTCTATCACTGCGCGCTACTTGTCCTGAACCTCTACTCGCCTAAGTCGCATCGCCTGAAATTCCTACGCTCTTCGGCCGAGGGGGTCGACGCGCGCCTGATCGAGGCATGGCCGCGAGACACCAAATTCGCCCGCCGCTGTTTCGAGCGGCTCGATCGCGCCTACGTAGATGCGCGATATTCGCCGCATTTCGAGATAACAGAAGAAGAGCTTCGCTGGATCATCGAACGCATAGAGGTGCTTCAAAAATTGGTTCGCCTCATCTGCGAAGAACGTCTCGCAAGGCATTCATGATCTGCCAGATCCGCGGAAAGTCCGACGCCAGCCTCTCGCGGCGTCCGCAGTGCATGCGTAATCGGCCGGTGAGATTCCTATCATCGGCTGGCCGCTATGCCACGCCTAGAGCGGGATGATTTTAGATCCGTTCATATCCGGCCTCGTTGAAATAGTTCTGGCATTCTTTTGGAGAAACGGTTTGGAGGATGGTTGCGAGCGCGTCATGGATGGCGTTGCGGCTTCTGGCCTGCGCCTCGCGTAGCCGGTGTTTGATCTTGGCGAAGAGCTTTTCGATCGGATTGAGATCGGGGGAGTATTGCGGCAGGAAGAACAGCCGCGCGCCGGCCTTGCGGATGGCGGTGCGGATCGCCGCGGCCTTGTGCGAGCCGAGATTGTCCATCACGACGATGTCGCCGGGCGTGAGCTCCGGCACCAGCACCTTTTCGACATAGACGAGGAAGCTCGTCGCGTTGATCGGCCGGTCGATGACCCAGGGCGCGCTGACGCGATCAACGCGCAGGGCGGCAATGAACGTCATGGTGTTCCAGTGGCCGAAGGGAGCCTGGCCGAACAGCCGTTCGCCGCGCGGCGCCCAGCCTCGCAGCGGCGCCATGTTCGTCTTCGTCCAGGTCTCGTCGATGAAGACGAGGCGGGCCGGATCGATGCGATGGCGATGCTTCAGCCAGCGGCTGCGTCGGGCGGCGACATCGGGCCGGTCGCGCTCGCTGGCGACCAACGTCTTTTTTTATAACTCAGCCCTTCCTCATGCACGCAGATCCAGACGGAGCGGTAGTCGACCTTCAGGCCCCGCTCCGCCAATTCCGCGACCAGCCCGCGCAAGGTGAATGCCTGCGCGCGGCAGCGCTCGATTAGCCAGGCCCGATGCTCACCGGCGATCGCTCGCGGCTTGTGCCCGCCCATCTGGCCGGCGGCGGCGCTGCCCGTCTCACGGAAGCGCCGTACCCAATCGATCGCCGTGCTGATGCCGATGCCGAAGCGCTTCGCCGCCGCCCGACAGGACAGCCCATCGCGCGTCACTGCACCAACAACACGGTCCCTAAGGTCATCCGAAAAGGGTCTCGCCATCCTGGCCGGCCTCCTGCACCGGCCTGAATGGTGAATCTGATTTGCTCACAAAAGGGAATCCCCATGCCGATTCCGCCTAAATTCATCCCGCTCTAGTTCCCTTAAAACGCAGAGAGCCGCCGTTCGGTCGTCAAAAGCCGCTCGAAGGCGGCCTCGTGTTTTTCGACGGGCGGAGGATTGCAGTGCTTTTGAGCGAACGTTCCATCGATGCGCGGTTTTGCGACCCCATCGCCTTCGCGCTCTCGGAGCGGTCATTGGTACCGTTAATGCCAGAGCCCGAGAATGGTACGTCTTTAATTGTACTTTAATCGTGTAGCGATCGTTTCTGGCGGGTTGCTCTCCGCTCATTGCCGCGAGCAAATCGGCATGTTTATTAAATTTTTAGCAACGGCATTCTTCGCCCATTCCAGACTATTGCGTTAAATGGATTTCCTCAATGATTTCCTTTGTCGTTCGATTGAAGAGGCGCGCTCATTTTATAGTGAGGCGGCGGGACGCCGAAGGACGCGGAGAATTCATTGGCACCGGTGTCCGCCGGAGGAGGCAGGCACGTCAGCGACTGGGGATTTTGATCGCAGGTTTTTCGGTCGTCTTCTTCCTCATTGGCGCTCGGCTTGTCCAATATGGTATCGCTGATCCCCCAACCACCAGTTCGCTCGGCAGCCCTACTGTGGTTGCATCACGCCCCGACATAGTCGATCGCAACGGCGCACTTCTGGCGACTGACGTCAACATGGTGTCGCTTTATGCGGACCCGCGGCGCATCGTCGATGCGGACGAGGTCGTGGAGAAGCTCGCGCAGGTTATCCGAACCTGGATTGGGGCGAAACACACAAACGGCTGCGTTCGGGGACTGCCTTCCAGTGGTTGAAGCGGCAGCTGACGCCTCGGCAACAGGCGGCTGTTCTCGCGCTCGGCATTCCCGGCGTCGGTTTTCGTCCGGAGAAGCGACGCTTTTACCCCGGCGGTGCTACCGCATCGCATATCGTGGGCCATGTGAACGTTGACAATCAAGGTCTCGCCGGAATGGAGCGTCACCTGGACCAGCAAGGCTTGTCGGATCTCCGCGCGGCCGGAATGACAGGCGATACGCCGCTGGAGCCCGTTAGACTTTCGATCGACATTCGTGTCCAGAACATCGTGCGTGAGGTGGTCGCAACTGCGATGACCACCTACAAGGCCGAAGCCGCCGGTGCGGTCATTCTCGATGTCGACACGGGTGAAGTCCTCGCGATGGCCTCGGTGCCCGACTACGATCCGAACGAACCGTCGCGAACGCTTCCTGATGGAAACGTGGACAAGGAATACGAAAAGGGCTGGCTCAATCGGGTGAGCAATGCGACCTATGAGATGGGCTCGACATTCAAGAGCTTCACTTTGGCGATGGGACTAGACGAAGAGAAGATAACCTTGAATTCCGTTGTCGACGCATCCCGACCGATCCGAATGGGCGGCTTCACGATCAGGGATTTCAAGGGCAAGAACCGGGCACTGACAATCCCGGAAGTCTTCCAGTATTCATCAAACATCGGTACGGCCGCAATTGCCGATATGGTCGGCATCGAAGGGCATCAGCAATTTCTGGCAAAGCTCGGGCTCCTGTCAAAGATGGAAACCGAAATGCCCGGTGTCGCAACGCCGACCCAGCCGCGCACATGGAAGAAAATCAACTCCGTGACGATCTCATTCGGCCATGGCGTCGCGACCACGCCGTTGCAGACGGCGGTCGCCGCCGCTTCATTGATCAACGGCGGAAGTCTTGTCCCTCCGACATTTCTTCGCCGCAGTCGCGAGCAGGCGAAACTGCTGTCGCGTACCGTCATAAAGGACAAAACCAGTGCGGACATGCGTTATCTTTACACCTGGAATGGCCTGAAAGGCTCCGGCCGGAGCGCCCAAGTCGAAGGATTCAACGTGGGTGGCAAAACGGGCACCGCCGACAAGGTGATCAACGGGCGGTACGCGAACGATATCAACTTCAATGCATTCGTCGCAGCATTTCCGATGGACAGGCCGAAATATGTGGTGCTTTCGATCATCGACGCTCCGAAGACAGGTGAACATGGCGGCCGAACGGCAGCATCCACCGCCGCGCCTATGATCAAGTCGATTATCAGCCGCGCTGCGCCTCTTCTCGGCGTGCAGCCTCGTTTTGGTTCCCCAAACGCAAGATACTCTTTGTCGGACTACTGAATTCTTTAATCCTACAACGGAAGATTTGCTCCGACATGACGAGTGTCCACTTATAGCCCCGTACGGCGGTCGGTAATGCCCCCTTTTCGGTGACAGAGGCAGGTGTTCGCTCTGCCGAAGCAGACATCGCGTTGGTTTTGAGGCGATGGCATCTGTGGGCCAGTTGTCAGGTCCGGCACGTTGGCCGTTAGCGGCATTCTGCCCTTCCCAGTCTGAATTGTGTCGTTTGCGCATCACCTTCCGCCAGGTTGTGGTGACCGCTTGGCAATACCGAATTGCTCGGGTATAAACCGCTCACCGCTTAGGATCGAACAAAGGGAGGCGTTGGAATGACAGTATCGATCGTCGAAAACCTCCCGTGCGGAATGACCCGACACTAGGTCATTTCCATTCGCGGCCCTCCTCGGGCGCGACCAGCGGTTTTCTCTTTTGTCACAGCCCGATTGATTTCACGGGATTATTTCGTCTCCCGCATGGGCTGTGTACCTCTCAACTCTCGATTTGAGGACCGGCGCCGACACGGGCCGGGCTGAAGTCAATGACTCGCAAGAAGCTCGATTTTCGTGCCGACGCCTATCGCCAGGTGCTCGGCTTTGTTTTTCATCATTGGAGCTATCGACCTGTTTTCGTGGGCGCCATCATCGTGTTGGTGATCGCAAGCACGCTGACCGAAGTCATGGTGCCAGTATTTTCCGGCCAGATCGTCGATGCCATTGCCGGCGGCAATGGAGCCGATCGTGCGCTCAGCGCCTTCGTCATCGTTGTCGTGCTGGGCCTGACCAGCGTGGCGCTGCGCTGGTTAATCTTCATCGGCATTATCCGGCTGACGTTGCGCACCATGGCAGATGTGGTCAACAACGGCTTTTACAGGGTGCAGCGGTTCTCGACCGACTGGCACGCCAACAGCTTTGCCGGCTCGACAGTTCGCAAGATCACCCGCGGCATGTGGGCGCTCGACTCGCTTAACGATCTGCTGCTGGTCGCCCTGCTGCCGTCCATCGTCATGCTGGTCGGCGCGAGTATCGTACTCGGCAGCTATTGGCCGATCATGGGTCTGGTCGTGGGGGCGGGCTCGTTCATCTATGTCTGCGTCACCGTGGCGCTTTCCATGGGGTTCGTTTCGCCGGCCGCAAGACTTGCCAACGCCTGGGACACCAAGCTCGGCGGTGCGCTGGCGGACGCCATCAGCTGCAATGCGGTGGTCAAGGCCTTCGGCGCCGAGAAGCGCGAAGAGACGCGGCTGAGCCAGGAGCTGGCCAGATGGGACAGTCGCACACGGCGGACATGGAAGCGCGGCACTACGAGCGGCACGATCCAGGGTTTAATGATGGTCACAATGCAGGCGGGCATTTTGGGAACGGGCCTGATCATGTGGCGGCAGGGGCTGGCCACACCCGGTGACATCACGTTCGTGCTGGCAATGTTCTTCGTTCTGCAGGGTTATCTTCGCAATGTCGGTCAGGACATCCGTAACCTGCAGCGGGCCGTCAACGACATGGAAGAACTGGTGCTGCTCGACAAGATGCCGCTCGGCATTGAGGACAAGCCGCACGCCGTGCCGATCGAGATTGGCGCGGGCGAGATTGTCTTCGATCGCGTCACCTTTCAATACGGCGCTCATCCCAACCCTCTATACGAGGACTTTTCCGTCACCATCAAACCGGGCGAGCGCGTCGGTCTGGTGGGGCATTCGGGCTCGGGTAAGACAACCTTCGTCAAGCTCATTCAGCGTCTCTATGACGTGAACTCGGGCTCGATTCGTATCGATGGACAGGATGTCGCCGAGGTCTTGCAATCGAGTCTGCGCGGGCAGATCGCCATCGTGCAGCAGGAGCCCATCCTGTTCCACCGGACGCTGGCGGAAAACATCGCCTATGGCAGGCCGAATGCTTCGCGGCGCGAAATCGAAAAGGCTGCGAAACAGGCCAATGCGCACGAGTTCATTATGGACCTTCCCAAGGGCTATGAGACGATGGTCGGCGAACGTGGCGTCAAGCTATCGGGCGGCGAGCGTCAGCGTGTCGCCATCGCCCGCGCCTTCCTGGCCGACGCACCGGTGCTGATCCTGGACGAGGCGACCTCGAGCCTTGATAGCGAGAGCGAGGTGCAGATCCAGCAGGCCATGGAACGTCTGATGGACGGCCGCACAACGCTGGTAATCGCCCATCGTCTCTCCACGGTGCGGGCGCTGGACCGGCTGCTGGTCTTCGATAAAGGCAAGATTGTCGAAGAAGGCGACCATCAGGCACTGATCCGGCTCAACAAGGGGATCTATCGCCGGTTGTTCGAGCGGCAGGCGCTGGAACTGACCAAGGGGTTGGTGGCGTAGGCCGACATCTCAACAAACGAAACGCCAGGGCCGACTCATCTGGCGTTTCCAACGCGCGACGGCAGGATTGCGCCCTCTGAGCGGACGACACTCCCCTCAACCACTTTAGGTCTACCTCAGCCGGAAACGCCCGCTTTCCACTGCCTGACGGATGGAATCGCAAGTTTCGTCAGCGCTCATGCCTGCGACCGACAGCGAATGGCCTTCCAATACGTCCAAATTCGCGAACTGCTGGTGGAGCGCGGAAATTGGAATGGGATCAGAAAGGGAGGCGCCGCCTCGTTGGCGGCATCGTCTGATTGCCTCCTCCAGATCCGGACGAAGGACGATATAGTGCAGGACCGCTCCGATATTTCGGAACGCGTCTAAAAACCAGGGCCCAATGATGCCATCCACCAGCACGAAGTAGCCGCCCTTCGCATAGCGGGCGGCCGCCCCGGCCAGCACATCGATCACTGTTGCATTCTGGGCATGGGCCTCGGGATGCCACGGTGGAATCGAGCCTGCCTTGATGAAATGCCAGAAGTCGTCCGAATGCAGGTGGACCTTCGGGCCGCCGGGCAGTTGCGCGATGCTGTTTGCCGCGGTCGTTTTGCCTGAACCAGGTGTTCCAGTCAGGATAAGAATTTCTCCGGATATGAACATCTCACGCTCGTGGTCTGGTCTTTTAGCAGCATGGGACGGCTTTGTACGCGAACATGCCGCTGCGCCCGACTTTACCATGCAAAGAGACTCGCAGAGAATTATTGCCGTTGACAAATTTTAAGCCTAAAGGATTATACCGCAATAAACATGTCCAGTGGGTGAACCTGTTATGATCGGCGCTCGGTTCAGAGCGGCGCTGAGTGGAGTTATGGCGTTCGCCGGGGCGATCGCAGCACTCTGCTTCGGCTTGCTCGCTCTTTCAGTTATCCTAGACGTTCTCGGACGCAATCTCGGCCTTTTGAGTTGGCCGTGGCTTAACGAGGTCACCGAATATCTCATCACAGTCGGCACCTTCGCGGGAGCGCCCTGGGTGCTGCATCACAGTGGGCATGTGAATGTGGACGTCCTGCTGCGGGTCGTGAGCAAGGACACAGCGTCGGCGATGGTCAAGATCTGCTTCGTAGTCGGAATCGTCATCTCGCTCGGCCTCACCTGGCTCGCCGTCGCCACTCTTCTCGACAGTTATAAGGCCGGCGCCTTGGTCTTCAAAACCCTCGTTTTCCCGGAATGGTATCTCATGCTGCCGGTGATTTGGTGCTTTGGCCTCTGCGGTCTGGAGTTCCTCGCGAAGCTGCTGCAAGCAGGAGAAACCGCATGATCTGGTGGCAGACACTTCTTCTACTGATTGGCCTACTTGCTCTACAATTTGCCATCGGTACACCGGTTGCATTCGCATTTCTCGGCGCAAACCTCGTGGGTGCATGGATATTCCTGGGCGGCGAAGCCGGCCTGATGCAATTGACGCGCAATGCCTCGCTCGCAGTGAACTCCTTTGCGCTTGCCCCGATTCCACTCTTCATTTTGATGGGCGAGCTGCTTTTCCATACGGGTCTTGCCTATAGGGCGATCGATGCGGTGGAGAAGCTACTCGTCAGACTTCCCGCGCGTTTGTCTTGCGTCTCCGTCGTGGGCGGAACGGCATTCGCTGCACTTTCCGGTTCTTCGATTGCCAATACAGCGATGCTGGGCGGTACGCTGTCGCAGGAAATGATCAAGCGCGGCTATTCGACCACGCTTGCCCTCGGGCCGACGATGGCAGTGGGCGGTATCGCCGTCCTTATTCCGCCGTCGGCGCTCGCGGTCATGCTAGGGTCGCTCTCGGGCATTTCCATATCCCAATTGCTGATCGGTGGGATCATGCCCGGCCTCCTGATGGCGGTGTCGTTCCTGGCCTTCGTCATCATCGTGGCACAGATGGTCCCATCTTCGGCGCCGCGCGAAGATGTCAGAACGATCCCTCCGCTTAAAGAGCGGATCATGCCGTTCGTGCGTGATGTCCTGCCGCTCTCGGGCATTTTCATTGCCGTTGTAGGCGGAATGCTTGCCGGTATCGCAACGCCCACGGAATCGGCGGCGCTGGGCTCGGCGGCCGCCTTGATCGCTACGATGGGCTATCGCACCCTGACCCCGGCGAACTTCATCAAGTCGATGGTCGAAACGGCCAAGGTTTCCATCTCGATCCTGTTCATCATCGTGGCGTCGACGACGTTCTCGCAGATTCTATCCTTTTCTGGGGCAACCACCGGCTTCATCGGGCTGATCGAAGCTTTCGACCCAAGCCCCGCCATTTTAGTGGCGATGATGCTGCTCATCATCCTGATCCTTGGCTGCTTCATAGACCAGATCTCGATCATGATGATTACGCTTCCTTTCTTCATGCCGCTGGCGCAAGCGGCGGGCGTCGAGCCGGTCTGGCTCGGCTTGATGATGCTGGTGGCCATTGAGCTTGGATTGCTGACGCCACCATTCGGCATTCTGCTGATGGTGATGCAGGGCGTTAGCCGCGATACGGCGCTCCCCAAGATCTACCGTGCTGCCGCTCCTTTTATCCTTATCGAACTCGTCATTCTGGCACTTATGTTCATGGCGCCGGACCTGACGCTTTTGCTGCCCAATCTCCTCAAATAGAAAACAAGGGAACCCTCCATGAGAAAACGCGCACTGTCCGCTCTCTTTGCAATGATGGCCACTCTGAGCGCCGCCGTGCCCGCCGCGGCAGACGAGGTCGTGCTCCGTGCTATCTCCGCTTTTCAGAAGGGCACGACTTTTTTCACGCCTTTCGACGCCTTTGTTAAGAGCGTGAATGAGAACGGGAAGGGCAAAGTTCGCATCAACCTGGTTGGCGGTCCGGATGCCATGCCTCCCTTCGAGGTTGGCAACGCGCTTCGCGGCGGCGTAATCGACCTTGCCAACACGACTGCCGTCTATCACGCAAATCTGGTTCCGGAAGGTCTGGCGATGACGCTGACGGATCTGTCCATGGCCGACTTGCGTTCAAACGGCGGCTACGCCCTGCTGGACGAGATCCATATGAAAAAGGCCAATATCCACTGGTTGGGCCGGCTGGTTCAGAACATGAACTACCATATCTACATGTCGAAATATCCTGACAATCTGGAGTTCAAGGGTCTGAAGATCCGCTCGGCGCCGACCTACAAAGCCTTCTTTGATGGCCTTGGGATCGCTCCGATGCAAACGGCGGCCGGCGAAGTCTTCACCGCACTGGAGCGCGGCACGATTGATGGTTACGCTTGGCCGTCCGTCGGCGTGTTCGATCTCGGCTGGCAGGAGAAGACAGCAGCGCGTATTGATCCGGGCTTCTATCAGGTCGAGACGGGTATCTATATCAGCGGCAACACCTGGAAGAAGCTGACCGCCGAGCAGAGGGCAGTTCTTGAGGAGGAAATGCTCAAGGCGGAAGCCGCGTCCGCTGCATACAGGGATATGGCGAAGGAAGAATTCAAGCGCCAAGAAAAGGCTGGAATTCGCACGTTCGCGCTCGACGAAACCAAAGCCAAAGCTTTCACCGACATGGCCCAGGAAGAGGGGTGGAAGCCCGTCGTCGCCGCCAGCCCCGTTGAGGGCGCCAAGCTGCGTGAGTTGTTCGCCAAGTAAGCGAACGCCCAGAAAAAAGGACGAGACATCGTTAATGCTCTCGTCCGGTAGCTGGATTGCTTTGAAAGGCAAGCCTCAGCTTCTCGGAAACACCGCCAGGCATAGGAAGGCAAGGGCTGCCGCGAGGCAGCTTGCCATAGCGAGCGGCCACCAACCCAAACTGAGGAAGGAGGCTGTGGCAGCGGTACCCGCTGCCGTGAAACCGAGAATCGCCGCCACGACCAATGCGGCGCCGCGAGAATGATCGCCCTTCGAGGCAAGGATGGCTTGATGGAAGCCGATCGGCCCCCGGATACCAAATGCCCCGTTCGTCAGAATCCACAGGGGAACAAGTACGATGAGACCGCCTCCGCCGATTCCAACATAGGCAAGGATCAGCAGGAAGCCCACGAGAAGCGCCGCCGTCCCAATAAAGATCATGCGCTCTGTTCCGAACTTGCTGGCGAGCGTGCTTGACAGGTTCGACGCCAGGATGAAGGTCGTAATGCCGCAAATCTGCAGGAGAATGAAATCTCTGATGTTTCCGCCCAGAACTTCCGTCATCACCGCCGGTGCGCCAAAGACAAAGATAAGGATTCCGGCCAGCGAGAAGGCCTGACTTAAGCCGTGCCGAAGGAAGTCGGCATCGCGCAGGATGGATAGATAGCTACGGTGCGTTTTGAAGGTATCCTGCCGGTCCGGGAGCAATTGGGCGTAGACGCCGCTGCCAACGGCACAGAAGACGGCGAGGCCTCCGAGCACGAGGAAGGATGTTTCCCAGCCCCCCAGCTGCAGGAGGAAGGCTCCAGCGATCGGGGCAAGTGCGGGTGTCAGGGACTCAATCGAACCGAGCCGTCCGAACATGGCGGCCGCTTTGTCACCAGAGTAGAGGCCATGAATGAAACCGGGCGCAAATACCGCGGGACCGGAGCCAAAGGCCCCTTGGGCGAACCTGAAAGCGACAAGCCACTCCAGTGTAGGCGAGAATGCTGCCAGAATGGAAATGAAAGCAAACAGGCCCAAAGACCAGATCAGCAGTTTGCGAGGCGAGTATCTGGCGCCGAGTTCACCGAAAGTCAGCAGCCCCACAAGCGTGCCTGCGGCATAGGCCGCAAGAACCATCTGCGCCAGAGCTGGTGTGCCACCCAACTCGTTCGGCATCGTCGGGACAGCAGGGAGCACCAGATCGGTGCCTGCGATCCCAAGGATTGTACCGAACGCAATGAGCGGAAACATGAAGGTCGGGGATGCAGATAGGGTCATGGCCGCGAGTATCACGCCCGCATATTCGGACCTAGCGCCCTACGCTTATGGCACTTAACAATTTTGTTGATGTTTTTGTCGGACGACAGGATAGTAAAGGCACTACCACCGCATTTGTCTGCGTAACGGCAAGCCCGGTTTGGGGCCGACTGCGGTCGACGGCTGTCATGGCGCAGAAGCGCTTTCATGTCGGTCATGGAGGCAGTTATCGCGCATGCCTGAACGCAGACATGGTCTTCGCAGCGGCGTCGGGTCCTTTGTGCGCCATAAGGCCAGATTGCTGCCGCCGGAAACCTGGTTGATCATACCGGTTCCCCCTTCTGAACGGGAAAACGGGCGGCGAAGACCTCCTTGGCTGCAAACAGCCCGTTGAGAGCCGCAGGAAAGCCGGCATAAACCGCCATCTGTATGATGACTTCGGTGATTTCGTCCCTGGTCAACCCTACATTCAGACCCGCCTCAATATGGATTTTCAATTGTGGGGTCGCTGTTCCCATCGCCGTCAGTGCCGCGATGGTCGCAATCTCACGGGCGCGCAGATCAAGGCCGGGGCGGCTGTAAATGTCGCCAAACGAAAACTCGAACACGTAGTTTGCGAAGTCGGGGGCAATGTCAGCCAGAGCGGCAATTACATTGTGGCCGGCGTCGCCGTCGATTTCAGCGAGTGCCCGCTTGCCGCGTTCCAGCCGGCTTTCGCCGACGTTCGTGGATTGGCGCGTCATTGTCTTTCATCCTTTGTTCCTTGCCGGCATATCCGGCAATCTTGGTGTCGAGGACTTCAAGGCAGGCTTTTAGTTTGGCCACGTGCGCACGTACACGCTCGCGGTGCTGTTCGAGCAACACGCCGCGCTCCGCTTCCGTATCGACGCCGCGCTCCCGCAAGGCCGCGTAACGCAGCATTTCCCTAATAGGCATTCCGGTCGTTTTGAGACGATCGATAAATTCTATCCAGGTCAGGATTGATGCGTCGTAGTCACGTTGGCCCGATTGGTCTCTGTCGGCATGGGGAAGCAGACCGATCCGTTCATAGTAACGGATAGTGTAGGCAGTCAGTCCCGAACGCTTCGCCAACTCGCCAATCTTCATCAACGCCATTCTTTCGTCACGACGCCCAGAAAGCTACGGGTTAGAGTGTGCTCTAAGTCAATAGAGAAATGACGCGTTTTCGTGTCGCGAAAATGCAACCTTTCACGACCGCGTTTTCCGAGATATCTGATGCCCGTTTGGGGCCGACAGGCGCAATCCGCTTCGCGCCCCCATGCCGGTCGTTCACACCACCCGCATTAGTTCCTGGAAGCTGTCGGCCTGCTGTTCGAGCGGTCTCCGGAACGCGGACGATAGGTGAACTCGACAATGATAGAACGCCCAACAATGAGCCTCAGACAGCGTCAATAGCCTCGCAAGCATCCGTAGGACGAGCGTTTCCAGCGAACTCGTTTCGGTATCGGCGCGCCGATCTCCAACGGCCTCGGCATTTCGCTGCATTGTAGGAACAACAGAGACCGACTTCACGTTTTGAAATGAACGGTCACCGAAAATGAGTTCCCATTCTGTGGCAGTGCGGTCATGTCTTTGCGAAAGCTCGTATGAGCCATTGCTCGACGAGACACGAATCAAAGAGCTGACAGCATGGAAAATCCGGTTGCACTGAATCGTCTTTCCGAGAACACGGTCTTCCGTAAAGGCGATGTTTTCGTACTCTTCGGCGAACTGTTCGGCCGCGGATACGCCACCGGCTTGCTCGAGGAAGCCAGACGCGCTGGAATGGAGATTGTGGGGATCACCGTCGGGCGACGCGACGAGAACAATGCGCTGCGGCCGCTCGATGCCGAGGAACTGTCTTCGGCGGAGGCTCAGCTGGGCGGCAGGATCATCAACATACCTCTTATGGCGGGTTTCGATCTCGATGCGCCCGCAGACGGCCCAACTCCCACCGATCTCCTGGCAAAGATGACGCTTGAGAGCTGGGAACACGACAAGCTCGACTGGGACTATGTCGGGCAATGCCGCGACATCGCCACTGCGCGTTTTACGGAGTCGCTTTCAAAAGTCATGACCGTTCTCGACGGAATGATCGCCGCTGGCCGCAATGTTTTCTTCGCCCACACAATGGCCGGGGGCATCCCGAAAGCGAAGGTATTCCTGGTCGTCGCCAATCGAATCTACAAGGGGACCGGAACCCGCCACATGTCGTCGCAGACCTTGCTCGACAGTGACCTGGGAAAACTCATCCTGCAGAATTTTGACGACGTCTCCGCAAACACCTTTCGCCATCTCATTGATTTCAGCGCGGCGATCCGCGAGCGCGTGGAAGCTTCGGGCGGTCAAATACGATATACGGCCTATGGTTACCACGGATCGGCGGTCCTCATTGACGGAAGCTATCGTTGGCAGACCTACACCAATTACACCCAGGGTTATGCGAAGATGCGGCTCGAAGGCATTGCAGAGGAAGCCTGGGCGACAGGGGTCAAGGCAACTGTCTATAACTGTCCCGAAATCCGGACCAATTCGTCCGATGTGTTCACGGGTATCGAGCTTCCCCTGATACCGCTGCTGCTTGCGTTGAAGAAAGAAAACGGTGGCCAATGGGCAGACGAACAGTGGCAGGCCTGCCAGCAGCTTCTGGCCGACGGCTTAACCATGAAGGATGTTTTCCGGAAGATCACCGACATGCAGGCCAGCGAGGTCATGCGTCCGTTCTATGACTTTTCGGCATGGCCCATGGCAAACAGCCAGGCACAGGCCGATTTGACCATCGGCACGTCCAACGAGATCACCCAGATGCATCGGGATAGCAAGTTGATGATCAGCGACCTCCTGAGCGGTCTCGTTGTGAAGGCAACCGGGCAGCTAATTTTTGGCGAATCTTCCGAACCCTCCGGTCCCGTCTTGTGGCTCAACCACGATATCGTAGCTCGGCGACTTAACGCTTCCCCCACGCATTCGAAGTCTCCCGCGCCGCTTATCGCGCGGGGAATGGAATCCTCGCGCCTTGAGATGGCGTGAAGGCTTCCCAGCTTAGCTTGGAAGCTGGGTGTTTTGGCCATGAAACGACGAATCTTGCGACAGGAATGCGCCCGCATTCCGGTCGTAGGGCCGGCGATGGCGTCTTCCCGAAAGCAGACGTCGATCAAGCTAAGCTTCGACGGCATCAATACGCCATGGGCGGCCGTCGCCTAGACCGCTCGAACTTCGGCAAGTCGCTGTTTCGCGTATTCGTCATCCCAACAGACGGCGGCTTCCCATGCGGCCGATGCTTGCGCGGCGATGTCATACGCCCCGGCTTCCAGATCGGCAGCATTATGGGGCAAGACGAGGTCAAGGTCGTGCACGTCGATATGCGACTCATCCCAGTCGATCAGAGACGAAACTTTATCACCAGATGCGCCACGATGGCCGCTATGGTGCCGTGCCCAACTCTTTGAACAATACACGTGCGTAGAAATCCACGCATTCTCCAACCCGTGCGGTGACCTCCTCATCGCTATCGTTCCATGGTGTTTCAAGGCCGATAGCGGCCCTGCGCAAGGGCTCGGCAACAAGAGCGGCAAGGATCATCCGGGCAGATCGGTTGACATCAAATGATGGGACATCGGCTTGGTACTCGCGCAGCCAGGTCGCCACGGCCAGCACTCCTCGCTCGACCCCGTTTCGATTATAAATTTCTGCGAGCCGTTCTCGACCTTCCTTGTCAGCACAGATGAGACGGAAAAGGGCTACAGCTTCCTTGGATAGGGCGATCCGGTAAATCCTGCTCAATAGCGCCCTCAGGCTCCCCGGATCAGGACGCGCCTCGCCCGGCCGGTGATCTCCACTGGTTTGGAGTTGCTCTGTCCAGGATGCTACGATTTTCCCGACCAGTTCCTCACGATTGGCCGCCATAGCGTAAACAGTCTTTTTGGCAACTCCTGCGCTACGCGACACCGCATCGATGCTGAACTTGGCAAATCCCTGGTCAAAGAGAAGCTGTGTTGAGGCTTGGAGAATTTTGCGTTCCACCTCAAGCCGATTACGGGCCGGACGCCCTCTCGCTCGCTTTTCCAAATCTTGATCTCCTTGACCAACGTCGTACGAACGGTGTATCGATCATATTTAGGAAACGCAATACGTTTCCTAAATATAGGAGATTGGAAATGCAACATGATTTGGAGACAGCAATCCCTGTCGCACTGCTGCACGCCGACCCAATTAGACTCGAAATGGGGATCGAGCGCTTCGGCTCCGGCACCCTCACGGTCGCCTGCAGAACGATAATGCCAGGGTGCAATGGAGCGATGCTGGAATGGTGGTTTAAGTATTTTGAAACCGACGAGCATCTTCGCTGGTGGCATCCGATTGACCACAAGCGCCATTTCGGTTGGGACGAGCTTTGGAAAAAAGGTGAGAACTACATCGGCGCGACAATCAGGGCGACGGAGTCACTAGGAGAGGTTCCTCCGGTCAAAGCAACCATCAAATTCCTAAGCCCAGCCGCATACTTCAGTGCCACGGACATCGATGCCGCAAAGCAGGTGGGCGGCGTATCCGCACTTTTCTACGCCGGAATTGGCTTTGGCGATGATGTTGAGATTGACGAGCATGGAATTCCAATAGGCGGCCGGATGATGCACGTCACACGGGACACGCCCGATGGCCTCGTTCTGCGAAGCAGATTCGTTCTTGGTCTCGATAGCGACAAGGGCGGCCACGCTGTCCCGGACGAGATCGGACTGGGGCTGATGCGCCATTGCCATTCGGAGTTCTCGTTCCTCGCGAAGGCACTTCCGTCTGCATATTATGGTGATCTCGCAAATTCTAGACCTGCCGACAACTGGTAGCTTCGCCCGACTGGAATAACACAAGATACCTGACCAGCACGTTGACCGTCATTGTCAACGGTCACAAGCAAAGTCGGATTAAAGAACTCCTACCGTGGAAGTATGCGGCAACGTAATCTGCGCCAATCGGAACGCTATCCCCCGACCCAATATGGGCATCGGGCCGGGGAGCCTTTTCAACTATCGAGGAGAGCCGTGCCGTAGGAATTGTCTACAGCGCATAACCAGTTCCCAGACGAGTCTCTACGAAACACATAGGTGGCACGTCGTACCGTCGATGTCCCAATGCCGCTTTCGTCGACGGCATCCAACCAGGTTTCCATGATGGCCAACGCTGTGTCCCCGCCCTCGATCACCTCCATCCTCCCTTGGCGGACTTTCAATTTGCCTTGGAAATGAGCAGAGATTGCTTCGAACGCTTTCCTGATCTGGTCTTTGCCTTTGGCGTACATGCCTGCCTTGACCACCAAGGTGGCATCATGGGTGTAAAATCGCATCAAGCCGTCGAAGTCTTTGGCCGATATGGAACGGTCTGCAGATTCGATAAGGGCTTTCAAGGGATGGTCGGACATTCTGGACTCCAAAATGGCCGCGAGCGGAAAAACAAAACCCGCCTCGCGGCGGGTTGCTTTGTCTGGAAATATGACGTGCTTAACCCACCACTCGATGAATGGTGATAATAATCAAAGTGAAAGCGCGTACAAATTCCATAGTGCGTCTTTATCACCAGCATTAGCGGCTGGCAAATGATCACGTCCAATTTTGAGCAAGCTAGTCAAGGTGCCAGCGGCACACCGTTTACGATGAACGAACCCATTTCAGACCTTCAAACTTGGCCAACCCCAACGCGGATGCTCATTTCACGGTAATTAACGGCATCAAAAGCTCTTTGGTCCAACATGGACTGATGAATTCGGGTAATCTTCGAGAAAAACTTCGGGCGGCTTTTCTGCTTCTTTTGATGCTGGCGTACTTCAACGCCGGATCGACCAACGCGGCGGATTCTAGTGGCATTCGCAGTTCCTGCTTGGCGTCTGGCAGCATGTCGGAAGATGTGATGACGATAGCTCGGAAGGCAGAGCGATGGTCTTGTGCCGACCCGAAATTCTCAATTGACGCCGAGCGAGTGCTGCTTCGCTTCGACATCAGCCCGAACGATGTCCTTCCCCGATATCTGCTCTCAAGGCGGAGCGCACTCGAGGTGGTGCATCTGCTCGCAATCGATCACGACGGCGCGGTTCGGCGCTCCTCCATCCCTGGCACAGCCTTGGCCAGTTCGATGGCGGGCGGGTACTTTAAGGCTTCTCTGCCGGACGTGACGGATGCGACCCGGCAGATCATCGCCGCGATTGACCTGCCGAGCCATGAAATGACCCTGGAGAGGGCATATTTGGCGCCCACGGACGCGACTGACGGCGACATGCGGTGGCTGCTCATTCTGGCCGGGCTTGCGGGCATGCTCGTCACGCCCATGATCCTCAATACGGCGTTCTATCGGGCGCTTCGTGAACCATTCGTTCTCTGGCACTCGGCTCTGACATTTTCGCTGCTGATGACTATCCTGGTTTCATCCAGCCTATCGGTCATGCTTTTCAACCCTCCAGCAATGACGCTCAGCTGGATGACGACATTGATCTTCGGGATGACGGTCGGGGCAGGAACGATGTTTACCTACAGCTTCATCGAGCCGGGACTGATGCACCCGCTTCTACGGCGCCTGCTGCCCTATTGCGCGGCGTGGGCAGTGTTCCTGAGTGCGTTTCATGCGGCGTTCCCATTCGTTGCACGGCCTATACAATCGAGCGCTTACACGGCGGCGTTTGCGCCGGTCCTTGTCGTCTTCATATTGTCGATGTTCGACTCATTGCGTCGCGGAAGCCGTGCCGCAAAGTTCCAGGCAGTTGGATATTCGCCAATGGTCCTTGTCGGCTTGATCCGACTGGTCACCGGCGTAGCTCCGTGGTTATACAGCGTCGACGCCATGTTCCTGTTCTATGTCGGCTGTATGTGTGAAGTCTTCTTTACGACGCTTGGCGTGGCAGACCGCTTCGTAAGCATGAAGCGCGAGCGAGACCGCGCCCGCAACGAGGCCGATCTACTCGAACGGCTGTCCGAAACAGACCCATTGACCGGGTTGCTCAACAGGCGTGCGATCGAGCGGCAGTTCGAGCAGCTTCGAAACGAAGGCTTCGCCACACTGGCTATCCTTGACATAGACCACTTCAAGGCGATCAATGACATTCACGGGCATACCGTCGGAGATGCGGTGCTCAAGGCTGTGGCCAATGTCCTCCAGGCTGCCCCGAGCGTTCGCGCATTCCGTCTTGGTGGCGAAGAATTCCTGCTTCTCTTGCGCGGCGACGACGCTGATGGACAGGCCGAGATCCGGCGGCAGGCGATCCCCACAATTGTCGCCAATACGGTTTCCGGTCTTGGACGACCCGTGACTGCCAGCATGGGTGTGACGGATCTCTTCGGGAATGAGGGTTTCGCAAAACCCTATGAGCGAGCCGACAAGCTGCTTTACGAAGCCAAGACCGCTGGGCGGAATCGAACCCGGAGAGCAGTCAAGGCGGCGCCGACGCCAGAGGTCTTTTCCCGCGACCGGGCGATCATCGCATAGATCAGACGAGGCTTGTTTGCATGGTCCCGGCCGCCGACAGATAGGCGGGCCAGGATTCGCCGTTACAATTTTGGCGATGATCCGGAAAAATGATGCGAACGACTGTTCCGGGTCGTATCATGCAAGAATAATTAAGTAGTTGAAAAACAACAAGGAAGTGACGCTGGCTGGGAAACGTTTATTCTCACATGATTTCAATGGCTTAGCGGAAAAGCCTTGAAATGCCCTTTGTTTCCCCTCGCGAGCGACCGTGGATGCCATCTTTGTGCCCTGGCCTTGAGCATCAGTTAACAGGACGGGCGAGCGGCAATAATTTCCGCTTTCGGACCTCACGTTTGCGGTGCCGCAGCGCTGAAGCGCCCGGCAGCTTTGCGCCTGCATGTCGGTCATGGGGGACGTCATAATGCTTGCCTAAAGCAGACATCGCCCCGCGGCCGTGTCACGTTGCCTGCGCACAGATAGGAGACAATCCTCCGCTGCCAATGAAGATCGTATTCCAGCCCCATCGCGAACCTGCAGTGGATCTTCAGCGCTCGTCAAAATCCGACGGACATGCGTGTATTCCAAGCCGATAGGCTCCCCGAATGTCAATCCTGTGCGGTCGGGCGCACCACGATGCTGCCGATTTCGACGTCGCTGGGTTGTTCGATCGCGAAGGCTATCGCCCGTGCAATCGCATCAGGTGAAATGGCCAGCTCTTCCTTGCGCTTTAGGATTGCCGCTCTGATGTCCGGATCGGTTACGGTGGCATCTGCGAAGGTCGTGTCGATGAAACCTGGCGATATCTCCGTCACGCGCAGGTTCTGATTCGCTTCCTGCCGCAGGGCTTCGGTGGCTGTCCGCAATGCATTCTTGGTCGCAGCGTAGACTCCCATGGTTGGCACGATTTTGATGCCAGCCGTTGATACGACGTTGATAACGTGCCCGCTGTCCTGACGACTGAACACCGGCAACGACGCAGCGATGCCGTAGAGCGCGCCCTTCAGGTTTACGTCGATCATGGCGTCCCAGTCATCGACCTTGAGAGCGTCGAAGCGCGAGAGCGGCCCAATGCCCGCATTGTTGACGATGACATCAAGCCGCCCGAAACGCTCGCAGGCAAGGTTGACCAGGGCGTCCAAATCCGCGCGTCTGGTAACGTCGATTGCCCGATAAACGGCTTCGCCGCCCGCGGCCCCGATCTCTCCTGCCACAGCGGCGATCTCCGCTTCGCTTCGCGCACCAAGCACAAGACGCGCTCCGCGCGCAGCAAGATGAATAGCGGTTGCCCGGCCGATGCCGCGCCCGGCTCCGGTGATGGCGACGATCTTATTCTCTATGGTCACGATTTGGGCTCCATCTTCTGAATGAAAAGCCAGACCTATGCGAGGTGGGTCGGATGATCTATGCTTGAATAACCATGTCTTTATCGCAATCCGCCGAAAACACCCCCGATCCGTTCTCTGAGGTTCTCGCAGCGCTCGGCGCGCGGAGCGTTCGCGGGACCGGCCTCGAAGCGGCGGGAGAGTGGGCACTCGCCTTCGACGGGCGAGCGCGGTTGAAGTTCGTCGCCGTCACACGAGGCCGATGCTGGCTTCTTCTTCCGGGTCATTCGCCGGAAGAACTTGTGGAAGGCGATGTCGTTCTCATCAGCAACACGCGCTACACGGTGGCGAGTGACCCGGCGGTAGAAGCGATCGATGGTATGCCGCTCTACGCTTCGCCGGGACAGGACTTGGTACGCCTAGGCGATGCAACCGAGACGGCCCTGATCGGCGGCGGCAGCGGCTTTGCCGATGGCAGCGCCGCGTTCGTTCTGGATGCGCTCCCGAAGTTTCTGCGCGTCGACCGGACCTCGTCCACCGCCGAGGCTGTTGCCAGGACGCTGAACGCTCTGAGGACGGAGGTCGCGCACGCGGAACTAGGTGGGTCGCTCGTCGCCGAGCGACTGGCGGAAATCCTCGTCATCGCGGCCGTCAGGGCTTTCGTGGCCACCAGTCCGACGACCAGTGTCGGCTGGATTACCGCGCTGGCGGACCCGCGGATCGGCAAGGCTCTCAGACTGTTGCACGGCAATGTCGCGTACCGTTGGACAGTGCCAATGCTGGCGTCGGAGGTCGGCATGTCACGCTCGGCCTTCACACAGCGCTTCGCCGAGCGTGTCGGCCGCCCACCTCTCGACTATCTCACCCGATGGCGCATGGTTCTGGCGCAGAGAAAGCTGAATGCGGGCCAGACCGTCGCGGCAGTTGCCGCCGCAGTAGGTTACAACTCGCAAAGCGCCTTTTCTCATGCCTTCAAGCGAACCTTTGGGCGTACGCCACGGTCGGATGGTTGTTGATTGGCTTTGCGATTGTTGTCGGGGCCATGGCTAATGTCCGACGTCGTCGGTCGTGGGTCAGGAAATCTTTGCCCCGCTTGAGTGCGACTGCTTTCATCGTCCTCACCCTGCAAGCGGCGCACTGTTTTCCACCCCATCTCAGTCATGGTGGGGCACTCCTTCAATGACCCCTTCGGGCCGAACTCGGACCACACCGCCAGATGTTTGGATGTCGGCTATCGCCTCTTGGTACCCCAACATCGGACTGCCCCCTCGCGGCCCCAAAAGCGGAGCTCAGGCTGGCAATTCTTATTTCCGTCCAATCTTCTATCGAAGCAGCCATCGAGCAGGGAAGATAGCGTGTTGTGTTGGTCGTGGGCGATGCGATCGGCCACCACGCCGCTTGCGATCTGGTCGCAACGAATTTTTAGGCGGCCAACTTTTGCTCGCCGCCGGCAGACGTTGTCTACGCGCTGCTACCGAAGTCGGTGGCGTGGTCCTGGCGATCGACGCCAAAAATGATCGGGTGGCTGGTTGGTACAAGACACTCGGCGCGCTTCCGCTTCTCGACACGCCACGCTCGCTGCTGCTTCTGCTTACCACGATCGCGGCGGCGCTAAAGGCTGCCGCCACACATTGTGATCGTTCACTACTCTGCTGCTTCCAACTGTAATCGTCGATACTATTGTCGAACGGGACGGAGAATGCCATGACGCGGCAAGTTTTCCCGAGGAGAGCCGCGAAACTCAGCTGTGACGTATCTGGAAACTCGTCGCTGTCGGCAAATAATTGCGTTATTCCGCATCAAGATGTCAAAAGTAGCGGAATTCCGCTTGTGAAGCTGAAAATTAAGGTATAGCGATATTCCGCATGTTAATTGGGAAATGATCGGAATGCCGCATGCCAGAGACAATCTTCAATATCTTGGGTACTCAGCTTCGGGCCGCCCGGATGCGACGTGGTTTGAGCCAGCCGGAAATCGCTGCCCGGCTTGGCCGTAACAGGGCGCGCATCTCCGAACTCGAACGCGATCTGGCCAGCAATCGATGGGGTCGCGACCGCTTGACCCTTTTCGCCGAGATCTGTGATGCTCTCGATTTGATACCCGTCTTGGTTCCCCGCTCGCGGATTGCCGAAGTTCGCCGATTGATCGAGGAAACCAGTTCGGAGAAGCGGCAATCGAAGCAGACGCCCTCAGCCTTCGACGAGTTGTTCATCGATCTCGGCGAAGAGGATGAGGAGGATAACTGATGGCGAAGGCCTCCGCTATCCTCGGTGTCTATCTTCTCGATCGTGCGTTCGGCACGGTGAGGGTAGGGACGTTGACACGTGATGCCGACGGCGGCATCGCGTTTGTCGTCGCGGAAACCTATCTTAGAGAGTCTGAGCGTCCAATTCTAAGCCTCGGCTGGTATGACCCTGAAAACGATGAGGGCACGCGCGACCGGCTTTCGAACAGAGGGGACAAGATCGGTCTGCACGGGGTATTGCCCCCTTGGTTTTCCGGCTTGTTGCCGGAAGGGGCTCTTCGAGAGCTGGTCTTGGCCGAAATGGGGCCTGGCGATCACGACGAGTTCGACGTGCTGACCAGGCTCGGCGCGGATCTTCCGGGTGCCGTTCTGATCGTGCCGGAAACCGGGGTGCCATCGTCCGCAGGTCCGCTTACTCTGGAGAATGTCCAGGGCTTCCAGGCACCGCTGCCGGAAGGGGCCGTCAAATTCTCGCTTGCCGGCATTCAGCTGAAATTCACGGTCAATCCGGATGGCGAACGTTTGACCATGCCTGGACGCGGCGATACCGGCCGTTGCATAGTAAAAGTGGCAAGCGAGCGCTTCCCCGGCCTTCCCGAGGCGGAATATGGCGCGATGCGTCTAGCCGAGATGATCGGAGTCCGGACCGCCAAGTGCCGACTCGTCGCGCGTGACGCGATAGAAGGTGTGCCTGCCGAGTTTCTGGTGCACGGTGAAAACGTCCTTGTCGTCGATCGGTTTGATCGCACAGCCGATGGGCAACGCGTTCATATCGAGGATGCAGGGCAGATCATCGGGGCAGTTGGCGATCGCAAATATACCATGGCTACCACCGAGACGATCATCAATATGGTTCGGCGCTTCAGCACCGATCATCGCGCCGACATATCGGAGGCTATTCGCCGCGTGGTCGCGGATGTCCTGCTGGGAAATGGCGACAATCACCTCAAGAACTGGTCTTTTTGCTTCCCGCAGCCGGGCGAAATCCATCTCTCGCCGGCTTACGACATCGTGCCCACAGTGCTTTACATGCCAAGCGACACGATGGCCCTGAGGTTCGTCAAAACACACAGTTTCGAAAGCGTAAATCTACATCGCTTTGAGCGGGTGGCGAGTTTTCTCCAGGTCGATCCGAAATGGATCGTTCGTGAAGTGACGTTGGCCGTGGAACGCGCGTTGGAGCTATGGCCGTCAGCGGCTCCCGAATTGCTTGGTGAGGAGCGGGCAAAACGGATCATCGACAGGCTTAAGACGCTAACGCTGGTCAACGAGGTAATGGGCTGAGCTTTCGGAGTGAATTCAGGCTGGACAGGGGCCAAGGGAAATCGTCATCCATTCAGGCGACGCATCATGATGACCTCGTCAATTTCCTTACCGTCATCCAGGAAACCGTTGGGAACCCGGCCAATTTCAATAAATCCCTGCCGTTGGTAGAAATGCATCGCCGCCGGATTCTCGACGCTGACCGCCAGCTCAAGCTGCAGAACTCTGATGCTTGTTGCATAATCCGCAATCGCTTTCAGCAGGTTTGCGGCGATCCCCGTTCCACGTTGACTCTTGCGCACATAGACGCCGATGAGGGTAGCACGATGTGCCATTTTGCTCGGACGCTGACGCAATAGCCCCATCATGCCGACAGGCTGGTCATTCAGGAAGGCGACGAAGACAGGATTATTCAGCCGTTGACGCCATTCCTCGTCGGGCAGATAGGCCCAATCCTCAAATCTGCTTGCAAATGAGGATGGCTCACTAGAAAGCGCTTCAAGGCGAATGCTGCGGAAGACGTCAATCTCGTCCGCTGAGAGGCGTTTGATCAGGACTCCCTCCTTGTTCGTTGACACATTCACCTCCGATAAGTTTCGTAGAGTCACTGCGCTTGAGCGTGAGGACTTATGCGCCTTCACGAATTGGCCGGGTTTCTATGAGAGCTGCGCCCATTGCCATTCGGGCGACCGGGAATGAATGGTCCCATTGCCGATGCACGTCGACAGCTCTGCCCAGACCGGATCGCTCGTGAAGCTGGCGAGCTCCCCGCACGCCTGTGCCAACGGTTGCTCGCCGTACTTCGACAGCAGATCCAGGACGCTTCCGCTCTTTTCGATCTCCAAGAACGGATATCCGTCACTCGGCTTCAGAACACGATGCCCCCATACCCCGGGACGGATATCGGCGCCGAGAGCGTTCAACAGGTCGCGTTCTCCTAATCTTTCCAGTGCGGTGGCAACAACGTAGCGCATGAGGGGGTAATAGACCGTCTGCCGGCACCCGCCGAGGACGCGCACGCCCGGCAAGATGGATGTCATCAGAAACGTCGTGAGCAGGCTGGGAACGATTTCCCTCCGACGAAGCGCGGCAGCGATGCTCACGGGCTCGAACCGGACTGCGATTCGTGATCCATATCCACCCGAAAGAACTTTGTCCCGCAATCGCAAGGGAAAGATCTTTCCCTCTACCAGCCCCCAGAAGAGATCAGTCGTGCGGCGGATCCATCCCGCCCATGGACCGGCATTGAGATTATCGATTTCCTCGAAAATGGAGTGAGCAAACAAACCATCGCCGACGAATCGCGTCGAAAACCATGATCCCGGATCCTCAAGATGGTCGGCCACAAGATCTGCGACATCGATATCGTCAAGTTGGAGAAGCCGGACCTGCGGCGGAAATGCCTTCCCCCAGAGTGCCTGGTTGCCGGCCTTGATTGCGTTTGCGGCCGACGCGAATTCGGTGTTCGGCAGGATCGCCTTGAGCCTTGCAGCAGCTTCGTTCGCGGGCTCCCCACACTTCTGACCCGACAGCATGAAGCGATAGGGGCCATTGAAGCCGCAAATGTTGTAGGAATCCATCCTGCTTCGGGGAAGTCCGAAAACATTAACCACTTCGCCCTCAAGGTGAAGCCAGCCAGGCCCCTTTTTCGTTCTTTCTATGAACTTCACGGTCGAGGCGCTGTAGCAGACATGCCATCGGAGCCCGTGCGCGCGAAGGCCGAGCAGGCTGAACAGATGCGTATAAAAGGCGTCCGGTTCGATCAGCAGATGGCAATGCGGCCCGCTTTGAATGATCGGCGAGGCGGCCAATTGACTTGCGGCCTGCTGAGCCTCCTGCTGGTCCGCTCCCGATCGAAGGGCAGCTCGTTCGACACATTTCTGCAGGAGGGACATGGCCTCGCTGCGAGCGGTATAGCCATCTCGGTAGCTTTCGACATCATGGATGGCGCCTGCATAGTCCTTGAGCGGGCTTGTCCAGAACCGCCCGAGATGCGGCATGAGATGTGACAAGGTGTTTTTCACGTCGCCCGCAGCGCTCAGATGACCGCAGTTATCACCGGTTTCCGCATCCAGCTGGTGGCTGTCCATCGATCCGTTTCCTCCACGCCTGGACCCGAACGCTACATTGTCCGATTTCATCATTCAGGTTCCGGAGCGACCGATCGTGGAGCCCGCCACGTCCAGTTTGCCTGCGCCGGCGGCATTCCTTCGCGTGCAAAAATGCGTGGCAGTAGCTCATAACAATAGTCTGGGGGTATGGCCGGCTTCACCATGGACGTGACGAAATCCCGCAAGGAGGCGAATGAGTTGGAGGAGATGATCGTGTAAAAATTGCCGCTGTTCCATGTGATGGCGGAATAGTCGAAATACGATCTGAGAGCGGCAATAGAACTCCCCAGATCGACCTGGAAATCCACCATCGTATCGAGAACGTCGCGCTTCTTTGCCTCGATCTGTGTCTGCGAAAAGTACCGTGATTTGAACTGTTCGTCCTTTTGACGTTCGCGTTCAAGGTACGTTTCGACATTCGGGTTCGAGATTTTTTGCACCTGTATCAACAGACCTCCAGCCCGAATTCGCGGCGCTATGACAGAGAGCTGACTATTCCTGTCCGGGCTATACATTTGGAAGGTCGTATCCTCCAGCACCACATCGTATCCGTCCCGGAATGCCTGAAGATTTTCATCGGTGGCATAACGTTCGTCGTCCAGTTCGAAAAACGGGCCATGATGGAAATACGCGTCCTCGCTTCCTCGCCGGTCGAAAAAACTTATACGATTGCCGTCTGTAGGGCTGCAGTTCAGGGTCTTGAGCCGGCCATCGCCAAGCCTTGCCAGTGCTCTAGACAGCGTACCCGCTCCAGCCCCGAGCGTATAGATTGTTGCGGCTTGCCCGCTGCGTCCCCATGCTGCCAGTCCAAACGAGAGTATCGCCGCGGCTAAGCGGCATTCCTCTTCAAGCCGGTAGGGGATGCTTGCAAAATAGTGGTTGTCAAAATGGCCCCACAGACGCCAATGAGTGTCCCAGAATGTCATGCAATCGAGATCGAACCCCAGCAGGCTCAGTTCTGTCGCAGAGGAAACAGGAGCGTTGGTCCTGGTCCTTTCAAATGCAAGCCTCACACCGAATGACGGGTCTCACGTTCTGATCCTATCAAAAGCTTAAGTTGTTTTAGGCCTACCTTGCGTGTGAGACAGCAGTCATTCAGGAGGTGCGGCGTTTCAACCAGGCAGGCGGATGTCCGTGAAAGCCGCCATCCAATGCCGTGCGGCAATTGCAGTTTCGTTCGCCGATCAGGCCGGAGATAGCGTCGATGAGGGTTTTCTCGATGAGATCGTGGAGACCTTCCTTATAGTAGATTTCGTTCATGCTACCCGGTCCGAAATGCACCACGGCCGGGGCCATGCCGGCGCCGAAATTGATGACCGGCGCGATGGAGGCGAAGCACATTTCCGCCTCGCGGGCGAAGATCACTTCGGGGACCAGCGGCGTGCCGACAATATCGCCGCCTTCATGCGCATAGGCGCGGATTTCCGCCGGCGTCTCGAAGCGCGGGCCTTCGGTACAAACGAAGGTGCCACGTTCGATCACGCGGTTGCTGTGCCGGTTGGCGGCAGCGATCAGGTCGGCGCGCAGGCGCGGGCAGAAGGGGTCGGTGAAATCGACACGCACCCAGCATTCGCTTTCATCGAACAGCGACTGGGCGCGGGATTTCGTCTTGTCGAGGAAATCGTCGGAAACGACGATATCGCCCGGCCGGATCGCCGGGTTGACCGAGCCGATGGCGTTCTGGGAGATGATCGATTCTACGCCGAGCTCGCGCAGCGCCCAGATATTGGCGTGATAGTTGATCTTGTGGCTCGGCAGCGTCAGCTTCTCGCCGTAGCGCAGGATGACGGCGGATTGCCGTCCGCCGATATCGCCGATCAGCACTGGGGCGTCGCCCCAAGGGGTCGAGACTATTTCCAGCCGGCGGTCTTTCAGAAGGTTGTCGGAGGCGGCGCTGGTGATGAGCCCGACAGGTGCGTCCGTCATGGTCCTGATCCTTTATTATGCTTGATGTCTGTAATGTTCGTGAATGGATCGGCGGATGGCCGGTTCGTCGACATTGAGAAGCCGCCCGTCCTCGAAGATCATGCGGCCGGCCACCATGACGCCGCGCACATGCTGCGGCCCGGCATGGTAGACGATATCGGAGAGCACGCGTTCGGCCGTCAGCCCGAGCGGATGGCTGACGTCGAGAACGACGAGGTCCGCTTCCTTGCCCGTTTCGATGCTGCCGATTTCCGCATCCCAGTTGAGAACGCGGGCGCCTTCGAGCGTCGCCATGGTAAAGGCGTCCCGCGCGCCCATGATCCGGCCGTCGAGGCTCGTCGCGCGCTGCAGGAGCACCGAGAGCTTCATTTCCTGGAAAAGGTCAAGGCAGTTGTTGCTGAGCGTGCTGTCCGTGCCGAGCCCGACCGGCACGCCGCACCTGCGCAATTCCGGCACCGGCGCAATGCCGCTCGCAAGCTTCGCATTGCTCGCCGGGTTGTGGGCGACGCCCGCACCGGTTCTGGCAAGGATGTCCATGTCGTTTTCGTCCACCCATACGCAATGGGCGAGCACCGCGCGGCTGTCCAGGACGCCGAGGCCGTTCAGCCAGGCGGTCGGCGACTGGCCGTATTGCTCCATCACAATCTCGTTCTCGCGGCGGTTTTCCGCGACATGGATGACGAAGGGCAGGTCGAGGCGATCGGCCTCGCGTTTAACGTCCTTCAAAAGGGAAGGGGTGCAGCTATAGGGGGAATGGCCGCCGAGATAGAAGCGGGCAAGGCCGTTGCCCCGGTGCATCTCGATCGCTTCCATGGTCTCCTCCAGGGCGAGCGGCCAGTTCGGCCGGCCGTTGCGGCGCAGTTCCGGCGAGTTGGCGAGCGCGCCGCTCAGCGACCGCATGCCGATCTCGCTCGCGACCGAGGCGAAGACGCCGGCGCCGTAGCGGGTGCAGTCGCAGGCGGTGGTGATGCCGTTCCTCACCATGTCCATAATCGCGAGATAACAGCCGCGCTGGTTGTCCTCGACGGTAAGGTGGGAGGTTTGGGGTGCCAGCGTCGCGGCCCATTCGAAGAGGTTGCCCTCGTCGCAGCAGCCGCGATGGGTCGAAAGACCGCCATGCGCATGGGTATTGATCAGGCCGGGGATGACGACGCGTCCGCCGAGATCCCGTCTTGCGATGTGCTCCGCCTGCGGTGGCATCTCCGCCAGCGGGCCGGCCCAGACGACCTTGCTGCGGTGGATCAGGACGGCACCGTCCGGATGGAAACCGCCGGGCAGCCCGGTGCAGAGAAAGGCGTTGTACAGAAGTGTCAACATTCTCAGACCTCCAGCAGGAAACATCGGCCATCCAGCGTCAGGCTGACCTCGGCGCAAACGGAAGGGGCTGCGGCGACACGGCCGTTTTCGATGGTCAGCGGACCGTCGTGACCAGGAACGACGATATCGGCCATGCCTACGATGCGGCGGATGCTGGCGCGGGCCATTTCCTCGTCGAAGGCGCCGGCGGGGGCGCCGGTTTCAATCTCGCCGCGATGTTTGATCGCGTCCTGGGCGAGGACCACACGTTTGCCGTCGACGGTCATCACCAGCGAGACATGGCCGCCGCTGTGTCCCGGCGTCGAAATCATCCTCACCCCCGGCAGCACTTCGAGTTCGCCGGAGACGAGGGTGAGTTGCGGGCTCCGCAACAGACTCTCGACCTGGAAGCGGGAGATGGCCGGGTCATCGAACCTGTGGTCCCGGACATAGGCGAATTCGCTTTCGTGAAGCACGATCTCCGCCTTCGGGAAACATTCGACATTTGCGATGTGGTCGAAATGGAGATGCGACAGGATGACGGTGCGGATATCGTGGCGGTCAATGCCACGCTCGGCGAGTGCCGCCATCAGGCCCGGGCGGTCGCCGCTGCCGCCGGTATCGAACAGCGCGTGACCTTCGTACGTCTTCAGGAGAAGGATCGTGCTCCAGCCGAGGAAACCGCGCGAACTGCGCCCCGGAAAGCCGGGCATCAGAATGTCGTAGGAAGCAGGGTTCGGCATCGATCAGCCCTCCATCTGCCTGAGCCGCGGATCGAGCAGGTCGCGCAGCCGGTCGCCGACGAGATTGGTGCCGACCACGGTGAAGAAGATGGCGAAGCCGGGAATGGTCGCGACCCACCAGGCATTGCCGATATAGTTGCGGCCTTCGGAGATCATCGTGCCCCAGGTCGGCGTTTCGGGCGGGACGCCGAGGCCGAGGAAGCTCAGCGAGGATTCGAACAGAATCATCTTGGCGACCAGCAGGCTGGAAATGACGATGACTGAGGACATCACATTGGGCAGCAGATGGCGCGTCAGGATGTGGGGAGAGGAAATCCCCATCATATACGCCGCCTGGATGAATTCCCGCTCACGCAGCACCAGGCATTCGGCGCGCACGACGCGCGCATATTGTACCCAGTTCGTCAGGCCGAGGATGGCGATGATGTTCCACAGGCTCGGTCCGACGACTGCGGCGACGGCGAGCGCCAGCACCAGGAAGGGAATGGCGAGCTGGATATCCGTCAGCATCATCAGCACGCGGCCGGCATATTTGTCCTCGTAGCCGGCGATCAGCCCGAAGGTGACGCCGACGGCACCGGAGATAACGACCGAGCTGACGCCGACCAGCATGGAGACGCGGGCGCCGACGACGATGCGGCTGAAGATGTCGCGGCCGAGCGCGTCGGTGCCGAACAGGTGGATGCCTTCGGAACCCTGCCAAAGCGGTGGCTTGAGGCGCTGAAGGATGTCCTGTGCGCTCGGATCGTAAGGTACGAACCAGGGGCCGAAGAGGGCCGCGAACAGCGCGACCAGAAGGACCGCCAGGCCGAAGGCGGCGAGATGGCTCGTCAGGTAACGTTTGAGAAATGCGCTCATTTGCCCGTCCTCAGACGCGGATCGAGCAGGCCGTAGGAGAGGTCGACTAGGAGATTGATGACGACGATGACTGCGGCCATGAACAGAACGAAGGCCTGCACCACGGTGAAATCGCGATTGGCGATCGCCTGGATCGCCAGCCGGCCAATGCCAGGATAGGCAAACACCTCCTCCGTGATCACCGCACCTCCGAGCAGCGCGCCAACCTGAAGCCCGATAACGGTCAGTGTCGGGATCGCAGCATTGCGCAGGGCGTGGGAAAGGAGGATGCGGCTTTCGCGCACGCCCTTTCCGCGGGCGGTGCGGACATAATCCGATTGCAGCACCTCGATCAGCGAGGAACGCAGCAGGCGGGTTATGATCGCCGTCGAATAGGTGGCGAGCACGATCGCCGGCATAACGAGGTTCTGCCAGCTTCCGCGGCCGGAAGGCGGCAGCATATGGAATGTTTCGGAAAAGAGCAGGATCAGCATGATTGCCAACCAGAAGGCCGGAAAGCTCTGGCCGATCAGCGAGATCAACAGGCTTGCGCGATCGATAATCGAGCCACGATTGGCGGCGGCCAGAATGGCGAGCGGAACGGCGAGCACGATCGACAGCACGAAGGCGGCCCCGCCAAGCTGTAGCGTCGCCGGCACGCGTTCCAGCACGAGCTGCATCGCCGGCTGCTCGTATCGCAGCGACATGCCGAAATCGCCCCTGGTCGCGCGGCTGAGAAAATCCCAGTACTGGATGACCAGCGGCCGGTCGAAGCCCATCAGGTGACGGAAACGCTGGATGTCCTCGATCGAGGCCTCTGGCGGCAGGAAAAGCGCCGACGGATCGCCGCCGATCCGGATCAAGAAAAACACGGCGACCGATACGCCGAGCAGCACGATGGCCGCGTAGAGCAATCGGGATATCAGAAAATTGGCCAAGACCTGCTTCGCTCCGTCAACGTTGGCATCCGCGGCCCGGCCGGAAGCCGGCCGCGGATGCCGTTTCTATCAGAAATGCGCCTTGCGCAGGTCGATCATGCCGTCCGGACGCGGTGTCCAGGTGAGCCTGGCGTCGAGGCCGTAGATCAGCGGCGGCTGGATCATCGGTAGATGCGGCGCATCCTCCTTGATGATGGCGGCCGCCTTCTCGTAGATCGACTTGCGTTCCGCCTGGTCGATCGTGCCTGCGCCGGCATCGAGCAGCTTGTCGAGCTCCGGATTGCTGTAATAGCTCTGGTATTCGCCCGTGTGCAGCAGCGGGTACCAGACGAGGTTCGGGTCGCGGCCGCTCCAGCCGGGGAAAGTGATGCCCTCACGGCCCTTCTTTTCCGAAACCTGACCCCAGACGCCCGGCTCGAGATATTGGATGTTCACCTTGATGCCGACCTTCGCGAGGAAACCGGCCGTCGCTTCGACGATCTCGCTGTCCTTCATGTAACGTCCCTTGCGGGTCATCAGTGGAACGGTGAAGCCGTCCTTGTAGCCGGCTTCGGCGAGCAGCGCCTTGGCCTTGGCCGGATCGTAAGGGTAGGGCTTCCAGGCCTGATCGTAACCGAAGGCGTTGGCCGGAAGGGTGAGCGCAATGCGCATGCCCATGCCGTTCAGCAGCGCCTGCTGGATGGCATCGACATCAACGGCGTAGTTGATCGCCTGGCGGACACGCTTGTCCTTGAGCGGCGTGTCGCGGGTGATGTCGAAGGCCAGGAAATAGAGCGAGTCGCTGGCGACCGTCGAAATCTTGGTCTCGCCGCCGTCGAGCGAGGCCATGTCCTCCGGCGGCACATCGACGGCGATATCGACGCCACCGCTCTTCAGCTCGGCGATGCGAGTACGGGTTTCCTTGATAGGGCGGAAGATCACTTTTTCGACTGCTGGCTTGCCGCCCCAATAATCCGGATTGGCTTCGAGCACGACGCGCTCGTCCTTCTTCCACTCCACGAAACGGTAGGGGCCGGTGCCGACCGGCTTGGCAGCGAGATCGGCGCTGTTGTTTTGGGCGGTGTAGGACGGCGGCACGATCAGTGCCGGGAAGCTCGCCTCATACAGCGACAGCAGCATGGTTGGGAAAGGCTTGTCGGTCTTGATCTCGACCGTGTAGTCGTCGACCACCGTGACCGACTTGATTTGCGAGATGCGCGAGTAATAGGGCGCCTTGAAATTCGGATCGAGGGCGCGGTCGAGGGTATATTTCACCGCGGCCGCATTGAAGGGCTCGCCATTGTGGAATTTCACGCCTTCGCGCAGCTTGAAGCGCCAGGTCAGCGGATCGGGATTGCTCCAGGATGTCGCAAGCGCGGGAACGATGTCGCCCTTTTCGTTCTGGCTGACGAGACCGTCATAGATCTGGAAGAGGATATTGGCGGTCGGGAAGGCGGAATGTTTCGCCGGGTCCATCGAATATGCGTCGGCGGCCTGGGCGACCACGATCGTCGAGGAGTTCTGGGCCGAGGCGCCGAGCGGAAGAAGCGCGAGCGCGGCAGCACCCAGCGTGCCGGCCACAAAATGTCGTCTCAGGATATCTTTCATCTGTTCACCCTTTTCTGTTCTGCGATGGGCCGAGCGGCCCGTCGGATCTGTCGTCTTCCTCAAGCCTTCTTCCTCCCGGCCGAACCCTTTACCAGAGCTATGGCCGCAAAGTGATCCAGGCGCCCGAGGCGCAGGACCATCATTTTACCTGCCCTTGCAGCGGGCAGTTCCGTGTCGTCGTGAAGCGAAAGAGCGGTATCGGCATCGGTTTCCACCGAGACCTCGAACCCGGCGAGCGGCGTCAGTTCGGTCAGCCTCTTGGTCTGCGAGGCGGCGCCGTTGAGAAGATGCAGGACCATGCCGTCCGGATGGCCGTAAAGGATGGTCTCGACGGCACTCGATGCGGTCGTGCGGACGGGCGGCGGGCCGATCTTGGCCTCCACCAGCGCGCCGAGGATCCGGCGATATTCCGGCATCGAATAGCGGTGATAGAGCGCGCCGATGCGCCAGGGAAGCCAGATCGCCCGACCTTCGCCGAAGCTGCGCTCGATCAGACCGGGTTCGCTGCCGTCTCCTTCGACGGTCGTGAATTCCGGAGCGTTGTTCGCGAACGGGCCAATGATGCGGAGGTCGTCCTGCGTCTCGCCATCGCCGAAGGGTGCCCAGAACGGACCGGCGGCCGGGATATGCGGGATGCCGTCCACAACGCTCCCGAGGTCGGCCCGCCTCAGCGCGAAATAGGCGCCGACCACCGAGCGGGCCTCGCCGGGAAGGGCCGGCAGGCAGCGCAGGGCAGGCGTTTCCCGCCGTGTTCCTATGTCGGTTGCAGCTGCGAGATCGGCGGTGGCGACAATCTTGCCGCCCTGTTGGACATAGGCGTCGATCGCCGCCGCATCGGCATCGGACAGGCAATCTGCCGCCGGCAGTATCACAAGATCGAAACAGCCGAGCTCCATTGCATCGAGACCCGGCGCAACAACAACGGCGAAGGGATAACGCAGATCGGACAGCAATTCACAGGCGCCGCGGAATTCCGCGACATGGCCATTGCCGTTCGGCGCCCCGGCCATCCGGCCGGCGTCCTCGCCCCACAGCCGGCTGTGCTCGGAACGGACCACGGCGATGCGGGCGAGGCTCTTCAGGCCACGGTACCAATGGGCGTTCTTCTGTTGGTAGGCACCGAATTCCCGCAGTGCCGGAACGAAGCGTGCGTCTTTCTGCTCGAGCAGACCGTTCACCGCCGGCGCCGTACTGGCGCCATGCGCCGCCGCCTGAACGAGGTTATGGATCAGCCGCGCCTTCGGCATCGCCGACTGGCGGCTGGCGAAGACTTCCGACGTCGTCTGGATGAGGAGCGGCGGACGGCCGGGTTTCAGGGCATCGGCCGTGAGCGCCTCTTCTGCGGCCCAGAGGTTCCAGATCGGCTGCGGATCGATCGGATTCGGCATCACGGGGTTGGAGACCTGCGAGCCGATGATGTCGCTGACCTCGGCCATGCGACGGATGTTCCAGCCCTCATGGACGTGATGGTAGGGTACGATCGCCGCACCCGGATTGCGCTGCTGCACGAAACTGCGGACGCGGCCCATGTAATCGGCGAGGAAATCCTGCCGCCAGGCCTCATAGGCGGGTTCTCGACGGTCGGAAGCGGGAACGGGCTTGCCCGTCGCCGCCTGCACGATGCCCCTGCAGCGGCCGCAATAACAGCGCGGCACGTGCAGGTAGTTGAAGAAGAAGCCGTCCGCGGCGGGGTAGCGGCCGAGGATCTCGTCGAGGATCGAAAAGACCTGCGCTTGCCAGAACGGGCCGGTGGCGCAGATCTGCGGCATGGCCCAGACGCTGGTGACCGCGCCGTCCGGTTTGCGGACGAACCAGTCGGGATGTTTCGCCTCCATGCCTTCGCGGCCCTTGGAAATGTCCATCCGCACCAGGACGCGGATGCCTTCCGCCTTTGCGGTATTCAGGAAGTCGCCAAGGAAATCTCCCCGCAAATGCGGGTTGATCGTCTGCGAGGCGAGTTTCGTCGGATACCAGGTGGAAAAACCGCCGCCCATAACGATGCAGGCATTGGCGCCGGCGCTTCTGATCTCGCCGACGAGCTGGTCGACAGTCGATTTCGCGGCATCGGTCTCGCGCAACAGGTGCTGGAAAAAACGCAGCGGCTCTTCGGTCCAGGCCAAAGGCGAGGTCAATGGCATGCGCAGCCTCCTGCCCAAAGCTTGGCGTAACGCTTCCGCATCCCGCGGATCGGCGCTTCCAGAACATGAGCTGCGGCCCGTGCGGCCGCGCCTTCGGTCCGCCGCCGGTCGGCGAAGACTTGGGCCTCGCTCCAGATCGCCGCCTCGTCGATCGCCGTGGCACGGCCGTTCGAAACGACGATGCGCCCGGCGATCATGACCCGGTCGATGGCGCTGCCGTTTTCTGACAGGACGAGCTGGCGAGGTGCATCGTTCAGCGGCCGGAATGCCGGTGCGTCCAGGCGGAAGAACGTGATGTCCGCATCGTATCCCGCTTCCAGGCGGCCTGTCGTCTTTAGGCCGATGGCATCGGCGCCGCTGGACGTGCCGAGCTTCAACGCGGTCTGCGGGCCGATCCAGTCTTCCTCGTCGTCGGACTTGAGATTGTGTAGGAGAGCGGCCCATTTCATCGTTTCGAGAAGATTGGCGCCGTCGTTGCAGCAGGCGCTGTCGGTGCCGAGCCCGACCCGAATGCCCCTGCCGAGCAGGTCGGGAAGCGGGCAATAGCCGCTGCCGAGCCGGGCGTTGGAGACCGGATTGTGGATGATCGTCGCATCGGCGGCGGCAATCCGCGCGGCATCGTCCGGCTCCAGCCAGATCGCGTGAACGAGATTGGTGCGCGGAGTCAGCAGGCCAAGGCCTTCGAGATGGGCGATCATGCCGCGGCCGTAGAGCTTCAGGCCCATCTCACGCTGCAGCCGGGTTTCGAGGATGTGGGTGTGCAGGAGTGTTTCGTGCCGCCGGCTGAAATCTGCCGCCGCGACAAGCAGTTTGTCCGAGCATCGCTGCGGACCGGATGGACCGATCGCGACGCTGATCCTGGCACCCGCTTCGCCGTTCCAGCGGCGGAAGAAAGCGTCGACGATCGCCATCTGCTCGCAGGCGGGCACTGGAGGACGGCTTCCGTAGGAGGCAAGATCGAGGCCGACGAGGTCGCCGGCATCGAAGGGCAGGGTGTCGATAATGCTCCGGTCCGAAACGATCGGCGCGATCACCGCCCGCATGCCGCTGTCCCGCCAGGCCGAGGCGACGGCATCGAGCGCCCCGGCATCAATATCGGGTGAGATGCGCACGTGATCGAGGACGGCGGTCGTCCCGGACCGCATCATCTCGATCGCGCCGAGCATCGTCGAGATGTAGATCTCCTGATGGCTGCGTCTTTCACGCGCTGCGGAAGAGGTCAGCGACCAGAGTTCGAGCGGAAGGTCGCCGGCGATCCCCCGAGCCAGGTTGTCCGGTGAATGGCTGTGGCAGTTGACGAAGCCGGGCGTAGCGAGGAGGCGGGAGGCATCGATGAACTGTCGCCCGGTAGGGGCAGGCGTGCCTGCGGGATGCAGCGCTGCAATCCGGCCGCCCGCAACCTCGATCGACCACCGTTCCGTCTTGAAGCGGCCGGCGTCTTCCATCAGGCATAAAGTGTTTTCGAACCAGTATCCCGGCACAGATTTTCCAGTCGATGCGTTCCCCGGCGCCTTTGGCATCCTTGGCCCTAGTGTTCCCAGCTAGCGGCGAAGGAAAATACGCAGTTTTGGAAAAAATCATTTTCCGGATAGAAACCCGGCGGATGGAGAGGAACGGCACGCAAATTGCTGCTGGAACCTGTCTGCTTGCGATTGCCCCTTTAATGCGTAAGCTGTCGATTAACGGCGCGTCACAATGCGCAAGATGTGAGCAGTGAACGAACCGAAGTGAACAGGTTCCAGGACATATTGTCATTCGTGCGGGTGGCCGAACTCGGCGGCTTCACCGCAGCTGCCAAGGCACTGTCATCCTCCACATCGGCGGTGACCAAGAGCGTGACCCGGCTCGAGGAAGGACTTGGCGTACAGCTTCTGCACCGCACCACCCGGCGCATGCATCTGACCGAATACGGGGCGGAATATTACGAGCGCTGCCGCCAGATCCTCATCGATCTTGATGAGGCGGAAGGCTCCATTCGTGAGGCAAATATCGCCCCCAGTGGGCCGGTCCGGATCGCGCTGCCGCCGTCCTTCGGCCGCATGACGGTCATTCCCGCGCTGCCGGAATTCTACGATCGTTATCCGAACGTCGTGCTGGACCTCTGCCTCAAGAGCCAGACAACGAATCCAATCGAAGGCGGCTTTGATCTTGTCGTGCATTCCGGCCGGCTCGCTGATTCCCGGCTGATCAACCGTATCCTGGTGCGCGGCGCCCAGAAGACGGTGGCAGCTCCGAGCTATATCGAGCGCTATGGCCGGCCGCAGACGCCGGCCGATCTCGTTCGGCACAACTGCATCACCGGCGCCTTCGGGCCAAACTGGCATTATCGCGGCAAGGACGGCAGCGAAGAGGTAATCCGCGTCTCAGGATGCCTGACGACAGACAGCGGCGACATTCTGCGCGAGGCGGCGATGACCGGTCTGGGGATATCTCAGGCGACATGGTGGCTGTTTCGTGAGGAGATGCAGCGGGGCCTTCTGGTGCCCGTTTTGGAGGACTACGAGATCGAAGCCGATCCAATCGCGATCGTCTTTCCCGCGAACCGCCGCACACCTGTAAAGGTGCGCGCTGTCGTTGATTTCCTTCTTAAAATTACACGAGGTCACGCACCGTAGGTTCCAATCGGTTCAAGGCGAGTGGTCTCGCTTAAGTCTCGGTTGGTGGCTCAGGGCCACAAATGGTCTCTAAAATCTCAATCGTCATCTGCTGCGCTTGCGATGGTATCCTAAAGTATTTCGACTGGTACAGAAGCTTAGACATAACAGCCTCGGCGAGCCGGGCGTCCATCATACGTGCCGTTTTCAGGGCCCGTGCGCATGATTCCTTGAACGGAATGAGCGCCTCTACAAGGTAATCATGGCCTTCGCTCTCGCGGACGCAGGCAATATCGAACATGTCGCGTGGCTGCACTGAGGCCCCGCGATAGAAAATCTTTTTCGCAACGATCTCGGCTGGCGTCTCCAGGTAAACCTTCTGCCCTCGTATTTCTCTTTCCCTCGTGGGCTCAGACGTCAGGTGCGTTGCGACGATAAAGTCGATCTCTCCGATATCCTTGAACACGATTTTGAGCGCACGCGTTCCGTCGAAGGTATAAGCCTCGGGGTGTATGTCGAGAGCAAAGCCCTGCGTTTGTGGATTGAGATAAGGCAGCACCTGAGGATCGTCGATGAAGATATCGACGTCGAAACTCTGCCGGTGGCCGATTTGAAGCATCAGCGCAGTGCCGCCACCGAAACTCCAGCTGTCGAGAACGGTGAACTTTGAATTAGCTTGGCTGATTATCTTCTGGGCCTGGTCAAAGAGCTCGGCCCAATGACTATTTTGAGATTGTGCCACTAGGCGGCTCGGGCGAGCGGCAGTTCGTATCCGGCCATATCGGAAAACCGTCGTGCAACGACAGAGGCATCAGCAAGGTTGACATGCATTTCATCGAGAAACGAATGCTGAAGGCTTTCGCTAACATCAGAAAAGAACGCAAATGCCGATGCGTCGTAATGGTCGGCGCTCGCCGGGTCGGCAATCTTCGACGCCAACTGCTCAGCCGAAAGGCTCGTCCCATAAGGGGCGTTTACCGTAGCCAACACTGTCGTAGTGACGAATGTCATCAATTTTCACCGCAGTTAATACATTGCCATATATAGCGTCTTGCGACGCGGGAGACAAGGAGCGAGCCGTTTGCCGGCATCCGTTCGTCTGGCTCGATTCCCTTCAACGGCAGGCCAGACATCGAACGACGGGGTCTCAGGTTCTACTCTCATCAACTGGAACGATTGTGAAATAGCGGGATCGTCGGTTCGAACCCATTCAAGAGCTAATCCATTCAGATGAACCTGACATCCCCTTGATTAGGAAAGACCGTACCAGGCGCCGCGGCCGGCACCGTGGAGGACGAGGTGCCCTTGATCCACGAGTGCCTTGAGATGATCCTTGATGGTGTGACGGCTTGCATCGGTGATCCGTGCAGCCTCCGCGACCGTGATCCGTCCGTGCTCGCGCGCCAACTCGAGCAATGTAATGGATAATTCCGGCATGTCGGCGAGAATAATACGCTCGCGCTCCATTTTCTTCTCAAGCCGCGTCTTCTGCCGATGCAGGGCTTTCAAAAAGAACTCGATCCAGGGGTTCCAGTCTGGTTCGGTGCTGCGGATCGTTCCCTGCGTGCGCCGAAGCGAGACGTAATAGCTCTCCTTGCTTTGCTCGATGATGCTTTCGAGCGAGCTGTAGGGGACGTAAGCGTAGCCGGCCCGCAGGAGCAACAAGGTGGTCAGAATACGCGATAGGCGGCCATTACCATCCTGGAATGGATTGATTTCGAGGAAAACGACAACGAAGATCGCGACGACTAAAAGTGGATGGAGCCGCTTTTCTCGCCCTTGCTCATCCAGCCAGGCGATCAGTTCTTCCATTCGACGCGGCGTATCGAACGGCGATGCCGTTTCGAAAACTATGCCGAGGCTCTCGCCTGTTCGTTAAACGCTTCCACGTTGTTGGAGAGGGTTTGTATGCGCCGCGATGCCGCTCGTCCTTTGTCGAATTCGCAAGAAGGTCGCGGTGGAACCGACGGATATGATTCTCGGTGAATGAAATAGCTTCGTAAGCACTGAAGATGGGCTCCATCACCTCCGCATAGCCGGCAACCTCTTGCTCGTCGCGTGTCGTAAACGACCTCTGGCCTGCTGTCGGTTTCGTGGACACCAAAACGGTGACCGAAACAGCAAGTTACTAACAATAGCTTGGGTTTCGCGGGTCTAGTCCGTTCAGGAGCAAGGCACCATTCCGCTGAGGTCGCGCAGCGTTTTTAGCCGTGATCAATGGTGTGCGAGGGCGGCGGGAGACAGTTCTGCCACTGTCGAGCAGCCGAGATGGCCGAGCGTCGTCCAGAATTCCCGCTGCAACAGTTCCAGCGTTCGCCGCACCCCGTTTTCGCCGTCGGCCGCAAGGCCGTAGGCAACGATGCGGCCAAGCGCCACGGCATCGGCGCCGAGTGCAATCGCGGCGGCGATGTCGCTTCCCCGGCGGACGCCGGAATCGAAGATCACAGGAACGTCCTTGCCTACCGCATCGCGGATCGCCGGCAGTGTTTCCAGTGTTGTCGGCGTGCGGTCGATCGTCCGGCCGCCGTAATTGGAGACATAGAGACCGACTGCACCGGCATCGAGCGAGGCCTTGGCGTCGCGCACGCTGGAGACCCCCTTGACGATGCAAGGAAGAGGAGCCTTCTTGATCACGCTGGCGGCCTGAGCCCAGCTCCAGCGCGGCCTGGTGAAATCCAGAAGCTCAACAAGGGCTGCTGCGTCGGACTTGCCGGGACCGAAGTTCGACGGACCTTCCTCGCCGCGGATCGAAAACCGGTCCTCCATCATCCGCTCCCGCCACTGGCGTATCGGTGAATAGGTGACGCAGATATATTGATAGCCGGCTACCTTCGCTCGCTCGATCATCTCGAGCACGGCACCTTCATCTCCCACGAACGTCATCTGGAAAATGGAGGCGACCGGCGAGGCCATCGCTACCTCCTCCAATGAATGGGCCGCCGCGACCGGCACCATCTGCTGGATGCCCGCCGACGCTGCGGCGCGGCCGATCGCAAGATGCCCTTCCGGATGGAATACGGCCTCGCCGCCGCCGAAGGGCGCGATGAAGGCGGGGAAGCTGAGGTCGAAGCCGAGGACTTTCGTGCGCGTGTCCGGATTGCTGATGCCGGCGAAAAGCGGCACCTCGAACCGGATGCGGTCGAAGACGGCGGTGTTTTCGCGGAGTGTCACCTCATCGCCGGTGCCACAGGAAAGATAGTTCCAGTCGACCTCCGAGAGCCGGCGTTGCGCATCCTTGTAGATGCCGCGCAACGTCGTGTATTTCTCACGGGTCGCATAGCGATCGTCGATCCGGTTCGGCTTGTCCGTCATGTACGTTTTCCAGTCCGTGAAAGCGAACGTGCGGACCAAAATCCGCCCGTGCCATCGAGGTTATTTCTTGGCGGCGATCAGCACGATTTCGATAAGCCGTCTGGGATCGCCGAGATCGGCAACGCCGATCGTCGCACGCGACGGCAGATCGTCGCCGTCGAGCCATTCGAGCCAGGCCTCGTTCATCTCCTCCTTGCGCGACATGTCGGAGAGATAGATGCGCGCCGACAGGATGTGATGCTTGTCGGAGCCGCATTCGGCGAGTATCTCTTCGAGCTTGGCGCAGGTCTGTTGTGTCTGCTCCTTCATGCCGACGGAAATGTCGCTTGCGGCATGGCCGCCGAGGTAAAGCACGCCGTTATGTTCGACGGCGCCGTGCATGATGCGGTGCTTGCGGTGACGTTTGATCATTCTGAGTTCCTTTGACAAAGGGAAAGGGTGCCCGCCGCTTGGCCGCGGCAGGTTGGGTTGGTACGTCTTGAGCTGGGGTCAGCCGCGTCCTTGCGGGGCGTATCTGTCGAGCGGGATTTCGGCTTTCTGGCCCGTTACCAGCTTAGCGAGCTGGGCGCCTGCAAACGGACCGATCGTCAGGCCGCCGGCCCCAAGCCCGTTGCCGATCGTCAGGTTGGCGATATCGGGAACCCGACCGAGGGTCGGGTTCATCGTCTCGCCCGCCGGGCGAAAGCCGATGCGCGTTTCGATCAGCGTCGCATTGGCAAGGCCTGGTGCGATATTAAGGCCGGCGGTGAGCACTTCCAACTCGCCGGCGGCGGTGACGCGGTAGTCGAAGCCGGTGTCGTTCTCGCGGGTCGCGCCGACGACCACGCGGGAATCGTCGAAGGCGAGCATGTAATGGCTGCTCATCGGCAGGACGACGGGCCATTTGGCCGTCGCCACGCCTGGCAGGCGCAGGTGGATGATCTGGCCTCTCTGCGGCTTAACGGGATGGATAAGCCCGAGCGGTCCAAGGATCTGGTAGGCCCAGGCACCGGCGGTCACGACGATTTCATCTGCTTCGATGACGGCGCCATTGCTGTCGAGGCAGCGGGCGCGATCGCCGCCGAGCGTCAGGGTGACATGTTCGCTGCGGAATCTTGCACCCATGGAGACGGCTGTGCGGACCATCGCGGCGGACAGCAGGCGCGCATCGACGCGGGCACCGCCGGGGATGTAGATTGCATCGAGATCCTCGCGCAGCGGCGGGAAGAGTGTACGCGCTTCCGTCGGGGTCAGGTGCCGGACATCTCCGGCCTCAGGCGCATCCTTGACCCGGCGCGCCACCCGTTCGGCCGCGGCATCGAATTCGGCGCGGTCCTCGGCGACCACCAGGGCACCGACCTTGCCGTAGCCTAGCTCGGTCTCGCCCTTCGCCTTCAGACCCTCGATGAGGCCGTCATAGAAGCGGGCGCCAGCGGCATACATCTTGTACCAGTCCGGCTCGTCGGCCTTGGTGGCCCAGGGGCAGACGATACCCGCACCGGCCATGGTGGCCTTGCCCTGATGGGCTTCGTCGACGATTTCCACCTCCACGCCCTCGCGGGCGAGATGGTAGGCGGCACTGGCGCCGAAAATGCCGGCGCCGATGATCAAGACACGCATTTCAAGAATCCCGTATGTTTTGACTTTGGGCCGGCGGATGCCATCGATTATCACCCGCCGGAATGCGAAGGCCTATTCGACTGTTACGCCGGAAAGGCGACTGGTGCCGAAGATCGCCGGCGCATAGCCTTTGACGGTCTTGGCGACGGCGGTGATCGTGTCGGCGCCGCCGAGGATGACGGCGGGCACTTCCGCGTGAAATTCCTCCTGAGCCTTTTTGTAGAGCTCGATGCGCTTGGCCCGATCGGTCACGGTGCCGGCCTCGTTCATCAGGCCAATGAATTCTTTGTCGCACCAGGCACCGATATTGGACGGGCTCGGCTTGCCGGAGGAATCGCACGTGAAGTAGTTGTTGGGGATCTGGCTCGGGTCCGGGAAATCGTAGATGCCGCCGAACATGCCAACCTCGGCCTCGCCGTTGCGGGCGCGGGTAATGTACTCGCCCCATTCGTATGAGACGACCTCGGCCTTGACGCCGATCTTGGCCCAGTCGGCCTGGATCATCTCGGCTGCGCGGCGGCCGTTCGGCATATAGGGACGCGAGACCGGGACGGCCCAGAGCTGGGTGGAGAACCCGTCGGGGAAACCGGCCTCCGTGAGCAGCTTCTTGGCGAGGTCCGGATCGTAACTATAGGCGCCGACATCCTTGTCGTGGCCCCAGAGCGACGGGGGAATGATCGCGCCGGTGACGGTGCCCATGCCGTCATAGACAAGGTCGACGAGTGGCTTCATGTTGATCGCATGCGCCAGAGCCTCACGGACGCGCCTGTCCTTGAACTTGTCCTGCCTGAAGTTGAAGGTGATGAAGCCGGTGGAGGCGACTGGCGTCTGGACGAGATTGAGATTAGGGCTTTTCCCGATCATCTCGCGGTCGGCGAGGTTCGGATAGAGTGCGATCTGGCACTCACCGGCCATGGCGCGCTGCAGGCGGACGGATGCATCGGCGCCGATCGCCATGACCACGCCGTCGACCATCGGCGTGCGCGCCGGATTGTTGATCGCCGCCCCCCAGGTGTCTTTGAAAGGCACCAGACGGACGACGGCATCCTGCTGGTAGACCTGGAGCTGAAATGGCCCGGTGCCGATCGGTTCGCGGTCTATGAGTTCCGGTGTGCCGGCCTTGGATAGCATTGCGGCATATTCGGCGGAGGTGATTGCCAGCGACTGGTGCGCCATGATGCCGATGAAGGGAGCAAGCGGGCTCTTCAGAGTGAAGGCAACGGTGTAATCGTCGATCTTCTTTACCGATTCCAGCGCGTCGGCGAGCTTGGTGTTGAAGGTGATGAAGTTTCCGCCGTTGACCTTGGCATAGGGATGGTCGGGCTTCATCATCCGCTCGAAAGTGAACATCACGTCGTCGGCGTTGAACTCACGGGTAGGCGTGAACTTGTCGTTCGACTGCCACTTCACGCCCTGGCGCAGCTTGAACGTATAGGTGCGGGCATCGTCGGAGACGCTCCAGCTCTCAGCCAGCGCCGGCTCGATATCCGACGATCCGGCTTTCACGGAAACCAGGCCGTCATAGATCTGGCCGAGCACGTAGGAGGTCGTGCCGTTGCTGGTGAGTTGCGGATTGAAGACTTCAGGCGAGCCTTCGATGCAGACCGAGAGCATCGCGGCATTGGCCGGTGCGGCGGCCGTCAGGACCAGGATGGATAGGCCGAGGATTTTCTTCATATGTCGTCGTTCCCTTCTTCTTTCAGCCGCTTGCCGCGGCCTTGGCGTGATCAAGCTCCGGCCGGCCTCGAAGAAGCCGTCCGCCGGACCGGACCGGTCTGCAGAATGATTGTTTTGCGGAGTTCGGACGTCCCCTCACTCGTTCGAGTTTCGCCCGTTCACACCTTCACTTGCATGTTAAAGCGCTTCGGCAATATGATTGTCAAATAGCTTGTTCTCCCTTCATTATAACCAAAACTCATGTCGGAAAATTTGGCATGAGGGGATCCCGCCGGCCATGAACATCAGACAGCTTGAAGCCTTCCACACCACGATCGAAACCGGATCGGTGACCCTTGCCGGTGAAAGGCTCGGTATTTCCCAGCCGGCCGTCAGCAAGCTGCTGCGCAGCCTGACCGAGGCTTGCGGTTTCCAGCTTTTCACACGCAGCGGCGGGCGCCTGGTGCCGACGCTGGAGGCGCGCATGCTGGCAGTAGAGGTGGAGCGGATGTTCTCCGGCGCCAAGCGAATAGCCCGGCTTGCGGAAGCCGTACGCAATCGAGAATGGGGCGAGGTGACGATCGCGGCGCCCCCGGCGCTTGCCACCCTCTACCTCTCCAACGCGCTTTCGCCTTTCCTTGCCGAACAGCCTGACATCCATTTCACGTTGCAGAGCAAGACGTCGCCGCGGATCGGCGAACTGGTGGCGGCCGGGCAGATCGATATCGGTCTGAGTGTCCTGCCCTTCGATCACCCGAATGTCAGCGCCGAAGTGATCATGCGCTTCAGCATGGTTTGCATCCTTCCCGCCGGACATCCGCTCACCGGGAAACAGGTGATCGAGATCGACGATCTTCGCAATGAGGCCTTCATCTCGCTCTTCCGCGACGACTGCTCGCTGATGACGATCGACCGGGCCTTTCAGCTCAAGGGCGTTCAAAAACGCAACCGCATCGAGGTGCCGCTGTCGGAAACTGCTTGCAGCTTCGTTGCCAACGGCGTCGGCGTATCGATCGTGCCGCCCTTCGTCGGGCTGGACTATCCAGAAGATCGCCTTGTCCGGCGGACACTGCTGCCGGAAACCTTCATGGATGTCTGGCTCTTGACGCCAAACGGGCGCCCGCTGTCGCTCGCCTCGCAGAAACTGGTGGACTTCATTCGTGCGGCTGTCGCGCCGTTCGACCAACGGGATGATATGCACCGAAGCTTACAATGAGGTATGCATGCGACGTTGGTTGCGGGATTTTCGCGGTCGTGTGGGATAGCATTATATGATGGAGATCGACGAGGACAAAATCGACGACGCGGTGCTGGCGCTGTTGTGGCTGACGCTTCATAACGAGCGTCGCGCCTGGAAGGGTTTTGACTGGGCGACGACGGATCGCCTGCACCAGAAAGGGCTGATCGGCGATCCGATGAACAAGTCAAAGTCGCTGGTGCTGACGGACGAGGGTCTGCGTCGGTCGGAAGAGCTGTTTCAGAAGCTGTTTACGCGGCAGCCGGTACTGCCGCCGTCTTGATCGCTCCCACGGTAACAGGTCGTGCAGGCGGGAGGCGGACAAATCGGCGATGCGAGCCAGCACGTCCGCAAGCCAGGCCTTCGGGTCGATGTCGCTGAGGCCGGCCGTGGTGATCAGTGTCAGCATGATGGCAGCCCGGTCGGCGCCGCGATCGGAACCAGCGAGGCTCCAGTTTTTTCGTCCGCAGTCCACGCCGTGCAGGGGCTCTTTCCGCCGTAGCGAGGCGGCACCGGGTTGGCTGGTGACAAGGCACGATCGCGGAGCTGCGGTGTGTTTTCTGAATAGCTGTATTCTAACAGAGGCACTCGTAGAGCGCATTTGACCTGACGCTTTTGGCTGTCGCGTATAAGGTCACGGGCCGAACGTGCCCTCCCACGCCGCCGAAAGCCTTTGCGCAGCCGGCGGTTCGATTCATCAAGGTATCAGCAGCCAAAGCTGATGCTTGCCCGTGCCAGGCCTTCGGAGCATGTTTAACAACAGATGCATTACAGGACTATAATGGATGGAACGTCCTCGTCTGCTTCCGGAAAGATCTTTTCCAGCCTATGCTTACTTGCCCGGGCGGCAGCCACATCCGGTGCGGGATCCTGCGGGACATAGCTACCAGATCCAGCCGGCGCAAGTTATCCCATCGCTCGGGTCGGACGAGTTCGTGTGGGGCGAGGATCTCTTCAATCATGGCTACTACTGGGAAGCGCATGAGGCATGGGAGGGGCTTTGGCATCTTGCCGACAAAGGAAGCACGCTGCGCGCTTTGCTAAAGGGCCTTATCCTGCTTTCTGCCGCCGGGGTGAAGATCCGCGAAGGCAAACGGGCCGCAGCAAGACGTCATACCGGGCGCGCAGCCGGGCTGCTTCGACAGTTGCCAGATCAAGCGTTTTCGGGTGAATTGGGCGTGTCGCCCGCACTGCTTGCCGATCTTGCCTAAGTCACCGCCGACGCCGCAACGCTTCCTCGAACTGCGGAAAACGGCAAACCTGAACCGGTGTTTGCGTTTTTCCTCGGGCGTGCATGAAAAATCCCTTCGACGGTGCCTCAGCCTTTAATCTGATTTAGATGGGTTAAATATCAGTCTTTAGCCTGATTTCGGCTTGACGAACGTGGAGTTCGGATGCGCCACATATCTTTATAGTGGAAGATCCAGCTGCGGTGACATTTGCTCTGCGCCTTGCTCCAATGAAGACAATGTGACGCCGAGCAGCCGGATTCCCTTGCGGGCCGGAAAGACCGGCTGCAGCAAGAAGGCAACGATCTCCTCCAGCTCAAAAATCGAGGTTAACGGAACCGGTACGGTCTTGCTGCGGGTGATCTGCTGAAAGTCCGAATATTTCACCTTCAGGGTTACGGTCTTGGCGCCGATCGAGTTCACCTCGCAATAGCTCCAGACCTTGTCGATCAGCGGCTGGATTCCTTCGCGCGCCGGCTCAAAGGCATGAACGTCTTCAACAAAGGTGTCCTCGGCGCCGACCGACTTTCGGACGCGATCCGGCTTGACCTGACGATTGTCGATGCCCCTGGCGATGCCATAGAAGTAGGGGCCGGACTTGCCGAAGTGGTTGATGAGGAAATCAAGTTCCTTGCCAAATAGATCAGCACCCGTCTCGATGCCGAGACGGTGCATCTTCTCGGCCGTGGCTGGACCGACGCCATGAAACTTCTTGACGGGTAAGCCCTGCACAAAGGCTGGACCATTCTTCGGCGTGATGACCGCCTGGCCGTTCGGCTTGTTGAGATCGCTCGCCATCTTCGCCAGGAACTTGTTGTAGCTGATGCCCGCCGAGGCATTCAGGCCTGTCGCCGCCTTAATCTTCGCCCGGATTTCCGTGGCGATCTCGGTTGCGATCTCCATTCCCTTGAGGTTTTCGGTGACGTCGAGATAGGCTTCATCCAGTGAGAGCGGCTCGATCATTGGGGTGTATTCAGCGAAGATTTCCCGGATCTGCATCGAGACGGCGCGATAGATGTCGAAGCGCGGTCGGACGAAGATCAGCTCGGGGCATTTGCGCTTGGCTGTCACCGACGGCATGGCCGAATGGACGCCGAACTTGCGGGCTTCGTAGCTCGCCGCGGCCACGACGCCGCGGGCAGCCGAGCCCCCGACGGCGACCGGCTTGCCTCGAAGCTCCGGATTGTCGCGTTGCTCGACCGAGGCATAAAACGCGTCCATGTCGATATGGAGAATCTTACGTGGCCGGTTGGCGTGCTCGTTCTGGTCCATGGGGCTCAGTCTTCGTCACAGGAGGATATCCTCTCCATCAGACATGGGAAATAGGTGGCGCATTGGTCGCCTTCCACTGTGTTCATCCTCTCGCAGCCCACCGTCATGCGCCGCGTAAGTTCCGCGAAGCTGACACCGGCTCCGAAGGCCTTTACCAGCCGCGTCCGCTCGTGTCCGCCGCGACGCCGACACAGCCGGCAATCGAGTTCGATGACCGGCTCTCGCAGATCCACCCTTGAGCTTCAATGGCCTGACGCCCATTGGGTGATCGAAGCGCGGCGCGATGAACCCCTCCCACTGTTCCTGGCCGCGGCAGAGCGCGAGGCGCGCGCCATCGCCGAGCAGCAGGAGCCGGAGGTCAAGCTACGGCAGATGACGGAAGGGCACAACGTGGTGGACGATTACAGCCACGTCAGCCTGACGCTTCGGCACCATCCGTTGAGCTTCCTGCGCCACGATCTCGCCCGGAAGAGGATCGCCACATGCAGCGACGCGATGAGGCGCGAAACGGCCAGTGGTTGACGGCGGCCGGCCTGATTCTGGTGCGGCAGATGCCGGGCTCTGTCAAGGGGTTCGTTTTCGTGACGAGCGAGGACGAGACTGGCGTCGCCAATGTCGTGGTCTGGCTAAAACTCTTCGAGAAGTCGCGCCGCGTTCTTCTCAGCTCCAGCATGCTGGGGATCCACGGCAGGATCCATAGGGAAGGGGAGGTGGTGCCCGCGTGGCCCAGCAACTGTTCGATCTGTCGGCGGACCTATCGAGCTTGGCTGCTCGTGATGGCACCTTCCGCCCGCCGACCGGCCGCGGCGACGAATTCGTCCATGGGGCGCCAGCGACGCCCGATCCCTGCGGAAAGCCACCAGCGCCGGTCAGGTCGAAGGACATCTTCGAGCCAGATCGTCATATCGACACGCTGAAGATAAAGAGCCGGAATTTTCAGTGACGGAAGCGGCGCTTCCAGCTCGATCAAACCACGCCGACGTTTTCGGCCTTCGATTTTCCGGTCTTGCGGTCCTGGCCGAGATCATAGCTTACCTTTTGTCCCTCTCTCAAAGAGCCACCTCGTTGTAGAGCGGAGACATGTACGAAGACATCAGCCCCGCCATTGTCTGGAGTGATGAAACCAAAGCCCTTGTCTTCGTTGAAAAATTTAACAGTTCCCGTCGGCATGAAAGCTCCTGATCGCTTGGCGGCAGCTTGCCGCGCGGCGACCTTATCGCCCATTCGATAAGCCATCAATAGCCTGTCGATTTCGCGGCCGATCGATTATTGAGCTGAGCTGGAGCGGAAGAGGATCCACCACTTGTACGAAGCGCGCGTCCAAGCGCAACGCCCGGTATGGACGCGACGTCGGGCACGAGCAACGCCTTCGCCATCAAGACAATGTTTCCCACCAACAAAAAAGGCCGGGGCGAAACCGCACCGACCTTCCTCATCATCGCTTACCCACCAGTGCCAGTACATCCGTGGTCAAAAGTCTCGAAGCGATGGCGGCGATTGCGAGCGGCGAATTCATCAGCGCTCATCAGCAATGCCGATGACGGTTATATAGGCAGTCATTGTGTTCAAAACAAGTTTGCCGGCGATCAAGCCCTCCATGCGGCCAAGTTGAATGGCCGGGACAGGGGGCGCGTAGCGTAGAGCGCACATCAGCGCGGCCAGAAGCTGTCGGAAAGGAACACAGAGATCAAAACCTGCGAGGTCATGCTGGCGACCGCCTGTCGTATCTGCAACCGGCCTTGGCGATGTGCTTCATCGACGTGCTCTGCATTTTCCTCTCGTCCTCATCCTCATTTGCGTCCTCCCCCGCTCCCCAGACCTCCCTCCAGCAGCTCTCCTGTGCTGCTGCGAGCTCGGGATCAAATTCCGGATAGGGCCGAACATGGTCAGGAAGTTCCACCTCAAGTAATAACGCTCCCGCGAAGAAGGAGAACATGGGCCAATCCGCTTCCAATGCCGTCCTGTCCGACCTGCGCGACCGCATCGCGCATCTGGAGAGCGGGTCCGCCCACAGACAAGCCGTTCTGCCGTTCGGGGTGCCGATCTCATCGTCCATCGCGTCGACAGCACGACCCAGGCGCTTCGAGCCGGGACGGCGAGTTCCAGCATCTCACCTTCGATTTTCAGGTCGGGCATCTCATCGAACGCTTTTTCCGAGGAGCGGACCTCATCCCTGCCACTGCAGCAAGGTCACCACTGTTCCAGGCTCGCACAGGGGCATCATGCACTGCCACCAACGCCCGGTGTAACGAGGGATGGGACAGGCCCGCAAGCAAGCCGAGTCCGGTCGCCCCGCTGTCAATCGCCGACCTCAGGATAAGCAGAACGATGACTTCGCAAAGCCGGTTGAGGGCAGCCCCGGCTGCGCTCGCTTTGTCCCGGGTGACGCAGCCCTCGGAGTGATCGTTGATCAGTCCCATCGCCTGCATGAACGCAAAAACGGTTGTGAGGCCGATGAACGACCATCCACGTTTCTTGAGGTCTTTTGACATGGCGATGGACGGCGAGACAGACGCCGTCTGTGATCTCGCCAGCTCGCTCGCCGTCGGTCCGAAGCGCTACCCCCGGAATTCCTGGACTATGCGCCTCATGCCTCTGGGCTCCACCGCCACGACGACGATGGTTATTCGTCGAGGCGGGGCGAAATCGAACTTTTCCGTGAATGCTTCGAGCGGTTCGGGAGCTTTCTCGCAAAACCCAGCAGTGGCTCGAACGTGCTTAACGTATAACCATCCTGTCCGGTGACCCTCATGGTCCTGCCCTCGCATTCGCGCAAACGATGCGCATAGCTGTGGCTGGTTTCCCTCTGCTCAACATCATCGCGAATGCTGCCATGGTGATACCAGATCGTGGCGTCGTAACGCGCGGTGCCTTGGCCTATGCGTCGGATTCCCCCAGTGATCAACTCCACTTCCGAAGTTCTGCCATCAGCCTTGGCGCTCTTCGGCCTGACCTGCTTCTGGTCTTCCTTGTGGAGGGCATGGAGGGCGGCGACGCAGGCACCGTGGGACTTGAATTCCTCGGTGGTCGGGGGCATTGGCAACTGGCCGCTGGCATGCGCTATCGTCGACAGGCATAGAGCCGCAACACAGAACGCGGCTATTCCCGTTTGAAATTCAGGATTTGGCATCGTGTCCTCTTAAGGAGCTTCACAAGCATCTGAACCGGGTTTCCCTTTCGAACGCCAAATCGCCCAAATCTGCCTGTTTGGCCATCTCGCGAAACATCGTTCGGCAACTGAGCGCGAACCGCCGGAGGCCCCAGGCGGCGGTCTGCGCGATCATCCTGCCGAAGAGACGCTGCGCCGGTTCGTTTCCCCTTCTTCTGGAGGGTATCGTGCCACCTCGGGCACCACGATAGATATCCCGATGTTGCCTGCGAGGACCATTAGTACAGATGACCTACTGTGTTACAGCACGGCCCTGTGTTAGGGAGAATGGGGCTCAGTGTTGCACCCAACCGATGGATTTTCGCCTCCGGAGAAGCGGTTGCCCAAGGAACGCATCCTTCTTGCTGACGACCATCCGGTTTTCCGCGACGGCCTACGACGGCTTATTCAGCGCACCATACCGGACGCGGAAATCGCCGAGGCCAACAGTTTTGACGAACTTCTCGCGCTGGCCCGTACCGGACCGACACCGAGCATCCTCGTAGTCGACCTCATTTTTGCGGGAAGGAGCATCGAAGGGGCTCTGTCCGGATTGAGACAGGAATTCGTCCGTTCCTCAATCATCGTGATTTCCATGATTGACGAGCGGGCTGCTGCCGAACGGGTCATGGCACGGGGCGTCAACGGTTTCATCAGCAAAAGTCTGCCGCCCCGCGAGATCATTGCGGCTCTTGCAGCTGTCCGCGACGGTGATCTGGTCCTCCGGCTTGATGCCTCGGGCGCGTCGATTCCCGAAGCCGATGATGAGAGGTCAACGCTGACGCGGCGCCAGCTCGAGGTCCTTCGCATGCTCTGCGAAGGAAAGACCAACAAGGAGATCGCAGCGACTCTCCGCCTCTCGCCGTTCACGGTCAGGATTCACGTCTCCGCACTGCTGAGATCGCTGGGGGTCTCCTCCAGGACCGCGGCGGCTGCCAAGGCGGTGGCCGATGGGCTGTGCCCATGACGTTTTCTTGCGACGGCAATGAGATAGACGCATGGGCCGCCCTAACTTCTGCAATATAACAGGCTTATCGTGCAACGAGTTCCCTGCGCTGCAACACCTGAGCTGTCAGAACCGATCGCAACTCGGCCGGCCGGACCGGCTTCGACAGGATCGGAATAGTGGGATCATCCAAATCCGCGCGCACGCGCGCTTCATCATGCCCGGTCATGATGATCGCCAGAACATCCCGCCCGGTCTGCTCCCGCACGGCTGCGATGCAATCGGTTCCCGTCTGCCTCTGGCCTAGATCGAAATCGGTGATCAGAATGTCGCATTCCGTACCTTCGGCTGGCGGTGCTGTTTCGGCTTGCACGAGGCAGCCCCATTTCTCCAGCAGCATTGCCGTCGCAAGCAGCACGTCTTCGTCGTCTTCGATCAGCAGAATACGGAGCCCCTCAATAACAGATGGCAATTTGGGAGCCGCGGACGTAGCCCGTGCGGCCGGCGCAGGCACGATCTGCAGCCCCTCGATAATCATCGCCGTTCCTTTACCTTTCACGGAACGCATTGAGATCGACAAGCCCATCAATTGACCGAGGCGGCGCACGATTGGCAACCCGAGCCCGACGCCTTCGACATCTTTATCCCCGCGTTCGCGAACCTGGTAGAACTCCTCAAAGACCCGGGGCAGGTGCTCTTCGGCTATGCCGTCGCCGCGGTCGTAGATCTCGATGGCGAGCTTGCCGCCACGCCGGCGGCATCCCACCAGAACTGGCCGGCCAGAGGCGTATTTCAGGGCGTTCGTGACGATGTTCTGGATCATTGTCGTCAACAAGGCTTCATCCACCTGCACGTAACATTTGCTAGGGACAGCGCGCAATGTAACCTTCGCCCACTGCGCCGACTGGGCGTTCTGCTGGCCAATGTTCTCGATAATCGCTGCGATCGGGATCGCGTCGATCCGCGGGGTCACCTTGCCGCTGTCGAGTGTCGAAATGTCGAGCAGCGAACGGAAGAGATGCGAAAGGCCTTGCAGGGAACGATCGATGTTCTCGACCATCTGCTGTTCCTCGCGGCCAAGACCGGCGTCGCGCAGACAGGCCGTAAAAAGGCTGATGGCATGGATGGGTTGCCGCAGATCATGGCTTGCCTGCGCAAGGAAGCGCGACTTCGCAAGGTTCGCCTCATGAGCAAGAGTGTAGGCTTTCTGCAGGCGCTTGATCAAAACCAGGACATATCCCGGCACCAGGATTGCTGTGACGACCAAAGTGAGCACCAGATAGGGGTTCGTCTGCCAGTACTCATTGAGAAGCGTCGTCACCCCAATTGCAGCAAGGGCAGCGGCAGTCGCAGCAGCAAGGTAGGAGGAGCCGAACCGCAGGCCGTATCCCACGGTCACCCACAACAATGTCGCATAAACCGGAAGGGTGGCGGCGTCTCCCGCGGACATTGCGAATGTCATCGCGACATAGTCGCCCGTCATCGCCGCGATGCGCCGCCAGAGATAGTTTCCCGGATGCTTGATGATGTCGTAAAGCAGGAGCCAACCCAACGGGAAATAGAGTGTGGCGTATATGGCAAACACCGTAACAAGCGTGCCCGTGCTGTTCGTCAGGATGAGCGCAGGAATTGCGTAGAGGGAAAAAAGTGGAACGAGGATGATCCGCACGATCGCCTGTCCGCGCTCGGCGTCATAATGCTCCCCATCCTTTTGCCCAAGCAATAAGCTAATACGCGCGCGAAGCGATGCTCGTGGCGCCTTGCTGGATCCCGTGCTGGTCGAAATCATCAATGTGTCCCTTCGGTGGAGGACGTGGCCAATATCGTGCCTTCTTGAGCGGCTCAATTTAACCGCCGGTCGGCATGGGACTGCGCGGACCTCGCAAATCATTTCAGCGATCTTTCAATGACCGTCAGGGCACTAAAGTTATGAATCTGTCCGACATTTGGGAAGGTCGCAGGAACTCGTATTTCTTGGCGCGTCCGCTGTTAGTACAGATGACCTACTGGGCATAGTGCTGGTTTCCCGATAATCAATGCCGGCGGCCAGACGCAGGAATTTGCCGCTTCTCAATGGGCCGATTTGGATGATCTCTATCTGCCTAATATCACGCTGAATCGACAAAAGGATTTCAGATGTCTCTTTGCCATTCGGTTGTAAAGCTCATGCGATTAATAGCCACCGCCGCTGTTTTTGCATACTCTTCATCGTTTGCCGCCGCTCAATCCGTCCCGGCGTCAGACAAGCTTGGCGTTCCCGGGCCCATCGTATTTGAGGGCATCGAATACAGACTGGCGTGGACCTCGCAACCGTCTGCGGGGTATGTCAAACAGGAATATCTTCCTGCCGGTGAGCGTTTGGATTCTTACGCCAGCATGATCATTCTGGAACGTGCTGGCGGTACGGACGTCGAAAGCGCCGTTGCTGGTCAGTTGGAGATGCTGGCCAAGCGCAAGGGGAGCGATCCTCTGCTCAGGGTGGACCTGCAGGAACCATCCGAGAACGGGCAGGTTCTTCTCGATTTCATGCTGAGCGACAGCAGCACGAGTACGCTGATCGTTGAGTGGAATGCCTACCGCTATTTCCCGGTCTCGATGAGCGATGGAACCCGCGGGGTGGCACTGTTTGCGATCAGCCGCCGCGGCTACGGCAAGGCCGCCCGTGATTTCTTCACCGATCTCACGAACACGCGCATGGATACAATTCAAGCGCTTCGTGTCTATGACTTACGCGCGCTCTCGGGAACCCAGGCGGCCCAAGGCGGTAAGCAGGTCGATCCATCGGCTTCGAATGCAAGCCCTGGCGCATTTGCGACGGTGTTGAAACCGGGGATGAGTTACGCTGAGTTTCGCGCCGCTGCCCTTAACGCAGGTTGGACACCGCACGTCGAGCCTGAGTGCCGCGCGAATGTCTATGGTCGCAACGGCGGCCCAGATGATGGCACGAACATCTGCACACAACTCCCCGAGCTTGAGGCCTGCTCCGGGGATGGTCATTGCAGCATGGTTTTCGAGGACGGCGGTAGCGGCAAGCGAATGGGGGTAACGACCTACGGCGACTATCTGAAATGGAATGTTCCAGGCGAAGAGTCTGAGTTGGCCGTCCTTGATTGGAACTACAAATAGCGACATGAAGTCCAGTGGCAGGTCTGGTTGCATTATCCGATCTACCGCTCTCTCAGTTGACCATCGGCGGAGCTTGATGATCGGCGCAAGTCGTTATCGGCCAGTCGGTCAGGGCAAAGAGCGGGACGATCTTTTACGAGCGAGCGATTTCCACCTGTGAAGGCGCGGCGGCGTATTTCCGCGTCGAATACGATAGGGCTGATTGGAAAGCTTTCGATCCAATCATCGGCAGGCTCGTGAAATAGGTCATGAAACTGCCGCACCGGACGTTGTTGGCGGCACGTCGAGCCTGAGTGCTGCGCAAATGTCTATGGTCGTGACGGCGGCCCAGATGGTGGCACGAACATCTGCACGCAACTCCCCGCGCTTGAGGCTTGCTTCGGAAATCGGCGCGCTGCAACGGGAAGATAGTCAATCAACAATAGACCTTGAGCAAGGGAAAAATGACGGAACAAAAGACATTGGCGACGAAACCCCATCCTGCAATCGCATTCTTGGCAGCTCTGTTTTTTGTCGCCTGCGCCCTCTTCGTCTCATGGATCGCCGTGACGAATGAAAAAGCGTTGGTTCTGAACGGTCTTCTCCACCTTTCCCCGGACGAAGCCACGGGACTTTACTGGGGCCTTGCGGCTGCATCGATTGGATTGGCGATATCTGGCTTCCGTCGATTTTACAGACTGCTCACCGGCCGATAGCTGGAACTCATCGGCGGCGGCAATAAAGTGACCAGAGGTTCTTATGATTCGAGTGTGACTGGAGCAATCACTTAGCGGGAAGGCCGTTGATACGGCCTTTGCGCCCTATGCGGTTGATTGATACGATTCGGCGCGCTTCTGATCGGGTAGCATGGAGGTAACCCTTACTTCCCGATGCCGAACTCGATGCCCGCGATAGTCTGGCAGAGACCTGACTGAAAATCATCACGATTGAGGACGGCGTGCTTTTCCCGGACTGAAACGGGTTCGATAATATTTCCAGGTTGGACATTTCAACCATCGGACATGGACCACCCGGCGCCGGATTGCTCGTATGGCGTCTGTTCGACCTTATTGAGCAGAAGGGGCGTAAGGCGGATATGGGTTATTGCACCGCACCCGAAACCAGATGATTTTAGGCTGCCTTACTCGTTGACCAAGAGGTGCGCTCCGCGATGAACTCCGCGAACGGTTTGATGTTCATGTGGACGCTCGCCTGTTCAAGGCCAGCCAAATAAGTCGACCGATCCTTATACGTATTTGATGTCGTGCGCCCTCGCGTTTTAAATGGAAAGGCGCTTGGCTGACCTTTCGCGTGGAGCCAGGCAGCCTGCAGGTGACTGCCGCTCGGCGTCATCAGCCTAGAGCTCCTGCTGTGGGCGCGCGATCCAATCTGCTTGTTGCAATATCCATACTTCCGGGCACAATATCGGCGGGATTTGGAGGAGGATGCCACCGTGCTGGAACATGCGCTGCTGTTTGATGCGCAAGGCCAGCCGCTCCTGAGCGGAAAACTGAATGCTTCCCGTGAGTGGGCGGAGGTCAATGCGTTCTGCAATCGGGTCTATATGCCGCTTGCCACGAAACCACTCGTCCAGGGAGCGGATCCGAATGCCACGTTGCGCACCCTGTCGATCGGCAGAATCGTGCTCAGTCGCTTCTGTTTCGGCGTGCCGACGAAGGCTGACGAGTTTGACCCCTCCTCGGGAAACATCATCGTCGTGAACACCATGCGAGGAAGCGTGTGCCATCCGCTCATGGGCGGTGCCACCATCGATACGCAGCCCGGAGACAGCTATGTGGTCGATTGCAGCCGTACGGATTACTGGAATGTCGCGAACGGGGATGACCTGCAATTCAACCTGACCATTCCCCACAGGCTGATGGAGGAAACGGCGCAGCGATGGTACGGCTTCGTGCCCGAGGACGATCTCTGGAAAAAGCGGCTGGTTTTCGGGCGCGGGCACTCCGCCTGGCTCTCCCTTTTGGATTATGCCACACGATCCGTCGATGCCCGGAGTGATGGCGTTGCCAGTCCGTTGATGGAGAAGCGGATCGAGGAAACCCTCTGCCTGGAACTATTGCGCGGCTGGGCCGAATGCTCCGGACTCAATCTGGAAACCGGCGCGCGGGGTGCAGCGCCGCGATATGTGCGCGAAGCGGAGCGGCTGATGGAGGAGCGTGCGCACGAGGCGCCGTCGATTACCGAGATCGCTGTACAGCTCGGCATTTCCGCGCGCAGCCTGTCCGAGGGTTTCAGGCGGTTTCGCGGCATTACTCCGCACGACTATCTGACGGCACGGCGTCTCGAGGGCCTTCGCAAAGCCTTGGAAGACGCGCCGCCCGGCGAGACTGTCTCTTCGATCGCTTCCACGCGTGGCTATGTCAACCTCACCGCGATGACCGCAAGCTATCGGCAGCGCTTCGGCGAGAGCCCTTACCAGACTCTGCGCAATCGTCTGGCAAGGGCATGACGACCCGCCAGTCATGACCTTTGGCGCCTGAGGATTCCAACCGGAGCCGTGACTGCCGATCCGTTTCGGCAGGCGACTTTCCCATGTTGCGGTTTACTTCTCATTCGGATCATCGGCTTCCGAAATAGATCAAAGCCCGGCCTGCGCCTGCTCTCCTTGTTGTTCTAATGTCGCCATAGGTGTTGGTTCACACCTCACTACCCGGACAGGAGGCCGGTTTGTGCGATCTCTGTAACATCATGCTGAGGGGGATACCCCCTAGGGAGGATCTGATGAAAGCGCTTGTCTATTACGGGCCAGGCAAGAAAGACTGGGTCGAGAAACCCAAGCCGGCCGTGCAGGAGCTGACCGATGTCATCGTCAAAATCACAAAGACGACCATTTGCGGCAGCGACCTGCACATTCTGAAGGGCGATGTGCCAACCGTTACCGAGGGACGCACGCTGGGCCATGAAGGCGTCGGCGTGGTCGATGAGGTAGGCAGCGCGGTGCGCAACTTCAAGGAGGGCGATCCCGTCCTGATTTCCTGCATTACGTCCTGCGGCTCATGCCCGAACTGCAAGCGGCAGCTTTATTCCCATTGCGACGACGGCGGATGGCAACTCGGCCATACGGTCGACGGCACGCAGGCCGAATATGTCCGCATCCGCCATGGCGACAACTCCCTCTACCCGATCCCGGCCGGGGCGGACGAGGAAGCGCTGGTCATGCTCTCCGACATCCTGCCGACGGGCTTGGAAATCGGCGTGCAGGCGGGTGGCGTGAAGCCCGGCGACACCGTTGCCATCGTCGGCGCCGGTCCGGTGGGCATGTCCGCGCTCCTGACGGCACAGTTCTATTCACCGGGCAAGATCGTGATGATCGACATGGACCCCTCGCGTCTGGCCCTTGCCCGGCAGTTCGGCGCCACCGATACGGTTCAGGTCGGCGCGGAAGATGCCGCTCTGAAGGTCATGGAGATGACCGACGGACGCGGCGTCGATGTGGCGATCGAAGCCGTCGGCGTTCCCGCCACCTTCGACATCTGCCAGAAAATCGTCTCGGCGGGTGGAAAGATCGCCAATGTCGGCGTTCACGGCAAGCCGGTGGAACTTCATATCGAGGATCTCTGGATCAAGAACATCAACATCTCGATGGGACTGGTGAACACCAACACCACGCCGATGCTCTTGAAGACGGTAGCGGCCGGCAGGTTCGACCCGAGCAAGCTGATTACTCACCGCTTCAAGCTAGACCAGATTCTCGATGCCTACGAGGTGTTCGGCAATGCCGCGCGCGAAAAGGCCATGAAGGTCATCCTCGCCGCCTGAACACGTAGAGGCTTCGAATGCAAAGGCCACCGGGTTTCGATCGTGAATCCGGTGGATTTCGTTTGTGCAAGGATCCGCGGCCCATCATGGTGTCCGGCAACCATGTGACGATCATCGGGAAGAAGAAGATCAGCCCGATCGTGAACATTTCCATGACCACGAACCACTGGGCGCCGCGGAAAACGTCGGAGAGAGAGACGTGTCGCGATCAATACCGGCAATGACCAAGCAGTTCAGTCCGACCGCGGGGGCATCAATCCGATTTCGCGCATTTTCACACACGGAATGCTGAACCAGATCGGATCGAAGCCCAGACCGGTACGGTCGAGAAGACGATCGGCAGGATGATGGCCAGCATGGAGAAGGCATCGAGAAACATGTCGAGCGGGATATAGAGCAATGGCGGGATGGACAAAGACATGCGGCGGCAGGCAGTTCGACGATGGCTTGGGCCACGATCTGTGGGATTTGCACGAGCGTCAGGAAGTAGCTGAAGATACCGACCTCGATGATAATGAACAGGATCATTACGGTGGTCGTCGCGGTGGAGCTGAAGCTGAAGAGCAGGTTCGGTACCAATTGGGCCCTGTCGGACCGGGACGAACGCAGCATCAGGAACGCCGCCGGCGCGCGCCGATGGCCGCCGCTTCTGTTGGCGCCAGCAGTCCGAGACAGACGCCGCCAAAGCCGAGCAGGAACAGGATCAGCACCTGCCATGCCTGGCCGGTGGCCCGCATGCGGTCACCGGCGAGCCGCCCTGTTCGCAATGACGTGCCCGAAAAGTGCGACGCCCGCCATGAAGACGACGGTAGTGAGCATGCCGGATATGAAGCCGGCGATCAGCATCTTGCCGGCGGAGACCTCGGTCAGCGCGGCGGAGAAGATCAGTAGCGCCGAAGGAGGAATGAGAACGTCAAGCACGCCGCTGGCGGCGACCGATCCCGCGGCAAGGCGCGAATCGTAGCCAGCCTTCTTCATTTCCGGAATGGCGACCGCCCCGACGGCGGCGGCGGTGGCGACGGGCGAGCCGGAGGTGGCGGCAAAGCCCGCCGGGGTGAACTGGCCAGGTCAGCATTGCGAAGGCAAGAGCGGTAGGCGTTGATCGTTCAATTCAGTGGCATTCGGCGCAGAGGCCGTGGACCTCGATCGTGGTGGAGCGCATCTTAAAGCCGCTACCCTTGGCGCGCCTTCCAAGCGCATCCTCGATCTTCGCATCGTGGAATTCGTTGACCTTGCCGCAGGCTTCGCAAATCGCGAAGGTGGTGGTCCGTGGATGGATCTGCCCATGCTTTGAATGACAACAGATGACGAAGGCATTCATGCTTTCCAGCCGGTGGATGCGGCCAGCTTCCATAAGCTTTTCAAGCGCCCGGTAGACCTGCGGCGGCGCCCGTAATCCGGCATCGCGCAATCGGTCCAAGATGCTATAGGCGCTTAGTGGCTGACCGGACGATTGTAGCACCGAGAGCACGAGGCTCTGGTTCCTCGTCAGTTTCAAATCGTCGGAATGGACTGCCTGCAACATACTCATCTCCGGAAGGTGCGGTTTTGAGGGTGTACCCGGAACTGCGCTGTAGTTCCGGGCAGAGGTTTCATCGTATCAGTGCGAAGCGCCCGAGCCGCCGACGGCAACGATTGAGAAGGGCTGCCCCTCGACCGCGATGGTGCGCGTTTCCCTCAGTGTCTCGGCATCGACAACGCGAACGAGAGAATGGCGCGGGTCGGTAATTGCGATCTGGCCATCGGCGACAGCAAGGCGCGGGCGCGGATCGCGCCAATGGCCATCCTTGCTGTAAGGCTCTGTGACCTTCACCTTATTGACGATTTCGCCCTTGACGACATTGAGAACATGCAGGTCGCCGTCTTCTGTCAGGATATAGGCATTGCGCGGTTCTGCTGGATCGAGTTGGAAATCGACGCGTCGCGTCGGCAGCTCGATCAGCTCGTAGGGTTGTTCGGCATCCGCGTCGATCAGCACCAGCTTGTCATCGCCATAGTTGCCGAGGAAGAATTGCATCGCCTTGCCGCCGAGGAGTGTGCCGGTGTGGGCCTTCGGGAAATCGGCCGGATAGGGCAGCATCGTCAACTTCGGCCCATCAAGTCCGCCCGGGCGGACAACAAGGACGCCCTCCTTGCAGCCAAAGGCGACGAGGCGGGCCGAGGTCGCCTCACCGTGAAGGTCGGTGCATGTAGCCATCTCGCCAACCTGCTCGCCCTTTTCATCCACGACGCGAAGACCAATGCGCGGCGGCAATTCATCTGGCTTCGTTTCAATCTCTGTATTTGGGACCGAGACGAGCACGTAGCGGCCCATTGTTACTGCCACGCCATGGTGCGGCTTGGTCGTATCGATTGTCTTGAACTCGGCTTTACCCTCAAGAAGGGCTGCCTCATCAATGATGTCAGCCTTGCCCCCGCGATCGTAGAACAGGATGGCATGATCGTCATGCGGCACCACGTGGAATGGCCGCTTGCCTTCAAACGTGATGGGCAACAAGGCGACATCGGAGACTTCGAGATCGCGATGATCCCCATGATCGGAGAAGTCGATGCCGGTCTTGATGACATGCACGATGTCGTGGTCCGACTGCGTGGCGAACACTGTCTGGCCAGAGGCACTCGCGGTCAGGGCTGCGTAGCCATTGACGTCATAACGGGCGAGTTCCTTGCCGTCAGTGAAGTCGATGACACGCACGACCGGATTTGTATGGTCGGCGACGAAGAGGCGCCAGGCTTCGGTCGTCTCGTGAGCCTCGTCGGCAAAGACGCCGGGTGCTGCGAAGGTCAATGACGCTACTGCCACGGCAGAGAGCAGTCGGTTTCGGGTGAGAGACAGTCTCATCGGGTTCCTTTCTTCATGGTGTTTTATTACGCGCGGCGATTTACTCGGCGGCCTGTCGAACCGCACGGCACTTGGCAAAGCCATCGCTGATGATGTCCTTGGGCAGATCACGACCGATGAAGACCAGCCGGGTCACCCGGTCCTCATCCTCCTTCCAGGCTCGCTGGTGATCGCCTTCCAGCAGCATATGCACCGTTTGGACGACGAAGCGGTCGTTGTCGCCGGCAAAGGAGATGATCCCCTTCATCCGCAGCATGTCCATTCCGAAGGCCTGAACCGTCGTCTGCAGCCAGTTCAGGAACTTGCCCGGATCCATAGGCTCGCGCTCGACGAGCGAGAAGCTGGTGACATGGTCGTCATGCTCGTGCTCGTGTTCCTCATCGAGAAAGTCGGGCTCGACCTCAAGGATGCGATCGAGGTCGAATGCCTTGCGATCCAGAAGGCTCGCGATATCGATGTCGCAACGGGTCGCTCTGATGATGCTGGCGGTGGGATTGATCCGCCGGATGCGCTGCTCGACGGCAGCTAAGTCCTCGGCACTGACGAGATCGGTCTTGTTGAGGATGATCGTATCGCCAAATGCGAGCTGTTCCTGCGCCTCATGAGCGCGGTCGATCTCACCGAGAAGATGCTTGGCGTCGACGACGGTGATGATCGAATCCAGCCGGGTCTTCGACCTGACATCCTCGTCGACGAAGAAGGTCTGGGCCACCGGCGCGGGATCCGCGAGTCCCGTCGTCTCGATGAGGATGCCGTCGAAGCGGCCGGGACGGCGCATCAGGCCTTCGATGATGCGGATCAGGTCTCCTCGCACCGTGCAGCAGATGCAACCATTGTTCATCTCGAACACGTCCTCGTCCGACTCGACAATCAGGTCATTGTCGATCCCGACCTCGCCGAACTCGTTGACGATGACGGCGAATTTCTTGCCGTGCGGCTCGGTCAAAATGCGGTTGAGAAGCGTGGTCTTGCCGGCACCGAGATATCCGGTCAGCACCGTCACGGGGGTGGGTTCGTTCTGCTGCGACATGATTGATCTCCTCATCGGGGCGTCCATCGAGTTGCTGGAGTTTATGTTATTACGTAACATTTTCGATTGACGGACGTAATAACATTACATATGCAGTCGCTGTCAATCCCCGAGGCTGCGATGAGCGACACTTATCTGGAATTCAACAATCTGACACTCGGCTATCAGGGCCACGCGGCGGTCCATCACCTTTCTGGTCTGGTTGAGCGTGGTTCGCTGACGGCAGTCGTTGGCGCCAACGGGTCTGGCAAGTCTACCCTGATGAAGGGTGTAGCAGGCATCCTCAAGCCAATCAGTGGTGACTGTACAGCCTCGTTCAAGCGGCTCGCCTATCTCCCGCAACAATCCGAAATCGACCGTACCTTTCCGGCACGGGTGATTGATCTCGTATCGTTGGGTTTCTGGCAGGAGAGGGGTCTTCTCGGTCGCATTACCCGTGAAGACAGGATAAAGCTTGCTGGCTGTCTCGAGGCCGTCGGCCTTTCGGGTTTTGATAAACGGCCGCTCGACAGTCTCTCCGGCGGGCAGATGCAGCGGGCTCTCTTCGCACGCTCCATGCTGCAGAACGCCGATCTGATTCTGCTCGACGAACCCTTCAATGCCGTGGACGAGCGGACGATTCGCGACCTCCTGGTTCTCATAAAACAGTGGGCTGCCGAAAATCGCACGATCCTTTGCGTTCTTCACGACCATGCGCTGGTACGCGCGCATTTTCCGCAGACGCTGCTGATCGCGCGTCAGTTGGTGGCCTGGGGCTCAACGCCGGATGTCATGACGTCGGACAACCTTCTGCGTGCCCGGTCATTCCAGGAAGCCTGGGACGAAACGGCCGGCTGGTGCGAAGGGCAGCAGGTCGCGAAAGACCGCATCGATAGCGGACTTCCCGGCCAGGCTGCGGACCGACAGAGGACTGCGGTCCATGTTTGAATGGTTGGTCTCTCCCTTCTTGCAATACGGCTTCATGCAGCGGGCGCTTTTCGGATCGCTACTCCTTTCCGTCAGTTGCGCGCCGGTTGGTGTGTTCCTCATGCTTCGGCGCATGAGCCTGACGGGCGATGCGATGTCTCATGCCATCCTGCCGGGCGCCGCACTCGGCTTTCTGCTGTTCGGGCTCGACATCCTGCCGATGACGACGGGCGGTCTGGTCGTGGGGCTGCTCGTGGCGCTCGGGTCCGGCTTTGTGTCGCGCTTTACGGTCCAGAAGGAAGATGCTTCCATGGCGGCCTTCTACCTGATTTCGCTGGCCGTCGGGGTCCTTCTCGTCTCTTGGCGTGGATCGAGCGTCGACTTGATGCACGTGTTGTTCGGCTCCGTGCTCGCGCTCAACAACGAGGCGCTGGGATTGATCCTGGCAATTGCTCTCGTGACTTTCCTGGCGTTTGGTATTTTCTGGCGAGCGCTGGTGGCTGAATGCCTTGACCCGCTGTTTCTGCGCTCCGTCAGCCGTATTGGCGGGCCGACGCACTTCCTGTTTCTCGTTCTCGTTGTCCTCAATCTGGTCGGCGGCTTTCAGGCGCTTGGAACACTGCTGTCGGTAGGCCTTATGATGCTGCCGGCTGTGGCCTCGCGCTTCTGGTCGAACGATGTCCGCGCGCTGTGCCTGGTTGCGATTGCGATCGCCGTCGCCTCGTCGCTGGGCGGCTTGCTGCTGTCCTATCACGCCTCCATGCCATCCGGCCCGGCGATCATCATGGTCGCCGGTGTCGTCTACATCCTCTCCGCTCTTTTCGGCCGAAGAGGCGTACTTGCCAGCGCGCTCCCCTCGCGCCGGCATAAGGCCACCTGATACTCACAAGGAGATCCCCATGTTCAGGACATTCCGTTTTGCTACGTTTGCCAGCATTCTCACCCTTGGCGCTTTCGCGTCCAACGCTTCTGCAGCCGAACTCCAGGTTGTTGCGAGCTTTTCGATCATCGCTGACCTCGCCAAGAACGTGGGCGGGGACCGCGTCGAGATCTCGACGCTCGTCCCGGTCGATGGCGACGCGCATGTCTATGAACCGCGACCGGCAGATGCGGCTTCCCTCGAACAGGCGCAGGTCGTTCTGGTCAACGGCCTGCAATTCGAAGGCTTCATGTCGCGCTTGATCGAAACGAGTGGCACCAAGGCACCGGTCGTCGAAGTCAGCAAAGGCATCGAGCCCCTGAAAACTGCTGAAGAGGAGCACCACCACGAGAACGAGGCTCATGCGGAGGCAGAACATGATCACGCCACCGAAGAAAAGGTCGAAACCGCCCATGACCGCGATCATGAAGGTCATCATCACGGCGAGTTCGATCCGCATGCCTGGCAGTCGATCCACAATGCCGAGATCTATGTTAAGAACATCGCCGATGCCTTCTGCGAAACGGACAAGGCCGGTTGCGCGACATACACCGCCAATTCGCAGGCCTATCTGGCAAAGCTCGCCGACCTGGAGGCCGAGGTGAAGGCCGCAGTTGCAGCTATCCCCGAGGACAAGCGCACCATCATCACCTCGCACGATGCCTTCGGCTATTTCGAGCACGAATACGGCCTGAAGTTCATCGCGCCGGAAGGCGTGTCGACGGAAGCGGAGGCATCCGCCGCCGACGTTGCCAAGCTCGTCGACCAGGTAAAGGAAGACAAGGCTTCGGCCATCTTTGTCGAAAACATCACCAATTCGCGCCTCGCCGAGCAAATCGCCCGGGAAACCGGCCTGACGATCGGCGGCACGCTCTATTCCGACGCACTTTCCGGCAAAGGAGGCCCAGCGTCCACCTATATCGACATGTTCCGCTACAACGTGAACACGTTGAAGGCCGCGATCCTCGGAAGCTGATCACAAGGCTTGCCCGGCTCATGCCGGGCAGGCCTCTGCCACCGGCATTCAGACCAAAGGGGTTTACTGCAACATGCTTGGCGGCCTGTTCACGCGTTCGCACAACGCACCCGGCACCACGCAGGACGATGTGAGACGGCTCTATGATTCCGTCCCGGTCACGCTCCTGACCGGCTTTCTTGGCTCGGGCAAGACAACGCTGCTGAACGACATCTTGGCTGATCCGCGCATGCACGGGACGGCCGTTATCGTCAACGAGTTCGGCACAGTTGCGATCGACCACGATCTCGTCCGCAAAGGTTCCGAAACCTATTTCCGGACGACCACCGGCTGCATCTGCTGTACGGCGACAAGCGACATCAAAAGCTCCCTCTCAGATCTTCACGAGGCGCGGTTTCGCGGCGACATACCACCTGTCTCACGGGTGGTGATCGAGACGACGGGACTGGCCGATCCCGCGCCCATCATCAACAGCATTATTCCCGGCGGGTCACCTGCAATGGGGTTGAGGGATCATGTCGTGGCCCGCCATTTCCATCTCGCCCGCGTTGTGACGACCTTCGACGTGCTGGATGGACGCGCTACGCTCGACAGCTTCATGGTAGGCTGGAAGCAGCTCGCCTTTGCCGATCATGTCGTCCTGACCAAGACCGATATCGCAGATACGGCTCACGACTGGCCGGATGAACTGAGAGCTCTTAATCCGGCGGCAGTCTACCATGATCGCCACCGACGGGGGTTTAGTCTCGCCGCACTATTCGCCGAGGGCGCTTACTGCGTCGCGGGCAAGGCCGAGGATGTGCCTGGCTGGTTGGCGATGGAAAGGCTTGGGGCTCACGCAGATCATGCCCACGACCCCAATCGGCATGGGGATGAGATCGAGGCAATCAGCTTGAGCCATGATGTGCCTCTCTCGCCGCAGGCCGTCGAGACCTTCCTGCATATCGTGACGACCAATGTCGGCTCTGGTCTTCTGCGCCTGAAGGGTCTCTTCGCGCTCACCGACGACCCGGCCCGTCCGCTGGTCGCCCACGCCGTGCAGCACCGGCTCTATCCGCTAAAGCGCCTCGAACGCTGGCCGGACGAAGATCACCGCAGCCGGGTTGTCCTCATCGGCCAGGACATGCCGGCCAAGCCCATCCGCGATCTCTTCGAGGTACTGGCTCCGCGCGCGGCGAGAGCCAAGCGAGGTGCGGCATGAGCGAGGCATTCGTCAACCAATTGGCACGGAATGGACCGTCGGTCATCAACAGCGTTCGCACGATCAAATCCTGGGCGCGCAAGTTGCTCTCGCTACGGGACGAAGCTGTTGTTTCGGTAAGCGAGCTTGCCTGCCATGTGCCGGGCTGCCCTCTCAGAGAGACCGTGATCCTCGTGATGCAGGGCACAGAGACGGCCCATGCCTCGATTCACAAGGCGATGATGGACGTGACGGAAGACGACGTGGCCCATGCGTTTTCCGCTGCCTCCGACCCCGACTGATCTTTGCACCATTATCAAATTGAAACGGAGAAAATTGCATGCGCATCGCCAAAGCGCATTTCCTCACACTCGTGCTCGCTGGATCGCTGCCGGTAAATTTGTACGGGGCTGAGGCCCTGAGAGTGGTTGGCCCGTGGGAAATCACCGGCATCGTACCGGCGCAGACCGGCTATGTCTTTAACCGTCTCCAGGCCGCCGAGACGCTTGTTACCACTGACAAGCAGGGCGCGCTTGTGTCCTTGGTAGTCAACTGCCAAGCGACACTAGCCGCAGCTAGGCGCTGCCGATAGGGCATGCCCCGCTAGGTCTGGTGCCGCCTTTTTGTCGATATCAGGCTGAAATTGCCAGAGGATCTGCACAGATCCTAAAGTGGCGCAAAGTATGCGTCCTCCCTGCCTGCAGTGGCAGTTGAGGCAACGGGCCAAGGCGCGCGGGCTTACTCTGCGCAAGCTCGATCGCGGTGATCTGGAGGCGATCATCGCGCTCGATGCACCGGCTTTCGGCGCGATTCGCCACCAACATCTCCTGCGGCTGTTCGACAGTTCCATCAGCTCTGGTCGTTACGAAGGAAAAAGGGTTGCGTTCCTATTCGATGCGCCGCCGTTTCGGGCGGGGGCATCTCGTGGATCCGGTCGTCGCCGCCTGCGACGCGGATGCGATCAGGGTCACCCATCCGCAGGTTGTGGCCCATGCCGGCGGCTTCCTGCGCATCGATACTCATTTCGACAAAGGCGCCTTCGCATCCTTCGTCCAGCAATGCGGCCTCAGCGTCCACTATACGGTGACGACTATGGTAACCCGGGAAGAGGCCAGTTATGGCACAGGGCAGAGTTGCAGCGCGACTGTTTATGCCTTGGCGTCTCACTCGCTTGGGTGATTGGTCCAGCAAAAGTACCAAAAAATCGTGTCTGCTCGAAATAGGAACAGGCCAAAGCTGACGCCGGCATCGGGCAACCTGACCTCCGCTGCCCGTGACCTCGGCATCGCCAAGAGCGCGCTTTATGTGCGGATCGAGCGGCTCGGCTTGAAGGGAAGCGTGGGATGCGCGGTTGATCGCAAGGTGTCAACGCACAGAGCGTATTGGACGAGTGACTGATAACGTTAGGACGCAAGGCATATGTCGGCTCGAATGCCGTCAAGAGCCGCGACTAAGCCAATGTTTCGCCAGCGTATTCGGCGTGTGCATGTTGCTGTAGAGATAGTCCCAAAACTCATCTTTTTCTTCAACCGTTGTCTTGGACCAGACCGAGTGAACCGCCATCTCTCCGCACCAGTATGCGTAGACGAAAGGAGCGCGCAAATCATGACGAAGGAAGGCGAGGCGGGATCGGGTAACGTCAGGAGACTGCAGGGAAGCAGCCGCGATATTCTGCACGACCTCATCAAAGGATTGCCCCTCGCCAAGCAGTAGCCAGGCGGCGCGACACCTGAGAGCGGAACGAAGGCGCTGCAGAAAGTGTCCGAGATGATCCTCCGGCGTTTCGATCCAATCGAGAAATTGCATGCCATTGTCGGCGATGCCTTCAAAAATGGCCGAACTTGCCGAACTCGTGACCACTTGGGCGGCATCAAGCGGCAGAAAGCCTTCCGCCACGCGCTTTTCGCGCAGTTTCAGGTGAAGGAGATGGCCCGGAAAAGCCTCGTGGACTGCCAGATGCTTGAGGCTGAAAGCAGTGTAGGGAAAGTCGACATTGAGCAGCAGCCGTCTGCCGGCGAAATCGCAATAGGCCGAATATGGCACGTCCCGCTGGGCGATAGGTTTGATCCATTCGCCATCCACCCAATCTGCCCTTAATGCGGTCGCCAGAATACTGCAGCGCGTTCGTGCCTGACGTTGAAATTCCCCAAGCACGTCAAGCACCTTGTCTGATGGTATCCGGGCGCGCTGCTCCCAGCCCGCGAAATCCTCAAAGAGGCTTCCGCCGCGAAAGCCCAGTTCGTCCAACACCTCGCGAATCCCTCTGTGATATCCCGCGATAATCTCTTCGGGTATATCGCGGACGTCGACACGGATCTGCCGCTCCAGCCTTTCACCGAAACTGACGGGATCGCCGCGGAATGTGGCAATCAGGGCGAGCAGCGAGTCGGACATCTCGTTAAGCCAATCCCCACGCAGCGCGGTTTCGGCATGCCCGAGACGATCGCGAAAGAGCAGGAGGGCGGCTTCCACTTCGTCGTAGCTGTCAAATCGATGCGGCGATATCGTGGCGACAGCGACGGGTATGAGCCCTTCGGCATCCAGAATGCCTGCATTGCGATTGCGGCTGCGATAGAGGACGTCAAGACCGGCCGTTATCGCCGCCAATTCTCCTCCCAACTCCATTTCTACCTCCGACTTTTCACGAAACTGCCGTTCTTGATAATGATCGGCATATGGGCGCCCTGATGGGTGAGCCGCGACATGTCGTCGAGCGGATTGCCGTCGATCACGATCAGATCGGCAAAAGCGGCGGGCGAGATGCAGCCTATTTTGCCTTCCATCCTGAGTAGTTTCGCGGCGACATAGGTGGCAGAGGCGATTACCTCATGAGCGGGCAATACACGCGAGCGGATCACGAATTCTTCGGACTGGTGCCGGTGCATTTCGCCGAGAAGGTCGGTGCCATAGGCCATCGGCAGCCCGGCCGCTCGCATGATCGAAAGCGATTCCATGCCGGCAAGCCGCACTGAATCCACCTTGGCAACGGAGGCGGCCGGCAAACCAAGCGCGGCGCCTTCGATGCCGAGCTTTTCATAGGTGACGAGCGTCGGCACCGAGATGCAGCCGTTTTCCACTGCGAATTTGGCCGTCTCTGGGGTGATCAGGTTGCAGTGTTCCAGCGAGTGGATACCGCATTCAATTGCCCTGCGGATCGCCTTGTCCGTGTAGAGGTGGGCCGCGACGTAGGTTCCGGCATTTTCGGCTTCCTCAACGGCGGCGATCAGCTCTTCACGCGAAAAGCCCAGGAAATGGATCGGGTCGGTTGGCGAGGCGATGCCGCCGTTTGCCATGACCTTGATGAAATGAGCGCCGGATTTCAGCTCCTCGCGCGCCGCCTTGCGGACTTCCGGCACACCATCGCAGATGCGGCCGAGATTGCCGAGGGTATGGCCGGTCTTCGGAGGCGGGTGATCGTCGTAGGGGCCGCGATAATCCGTATGCCCCCCGGATTGCGAGAGCGCCTTGCCGCAGATGTTGAGCCGCGGCGTCGGCCAGGGCGCTTCCTCGGTTGCGGCTAGGAGACCGGAGGTCGCGCCGCCGAGATCGCGCACGGTGGTGAAACCGCGCATCAGCATCTCGCCCATGATCTTGAAGGCGCGCACGGTGACGACTGGGTCGGGAAGTTTGGCGTTTTGGCCAAGGTTCGCCATGCCGGCGATCACATGCACATGCGCATCGATCAGGCCCGGCATCAGCACCTTGCCGGAAAGATCGATCCTCTCGGCCGAGGCGCTGGAAATGGAACGGGAGACTTCCCTGATCGTATCGCCTTCGATGAGAATCGACATCGGCTCGCTTGGCTCCGGGCTCGTTCCGTCGACGACGCGAGCGTTTTCGAAGAGAATAGCGGACACGGTTCTTTTCCTTTTAGCCTTTGGCGCCGACGCGGCTCGCTTCGAGGAAGGCGGGGATCAGCAGCGGTGCGAATTTCTTTGCAATCTCGACATGCCTTTCCTCGTAGAAATATTCCTCGTGAAGCAGGTTGATCGTGCCGATCGTCTTGCCGTCGTAGACGACCGGGATATTGATCGCCGAGTTGAGGCCGAGGCTGGCGATCAACTCGTGATCAAAAAATGCCCATTTGATCGCCTCACGGTCACGCCCAAGAAAGGGCTGCTGGCGGTGCAGCACCAGATCGCCCCAAGGGGTGATGCCCATCGGCTTGCGGCCAAGAACCGGATAGACATCCGGCATATTGGAGTAGACCCGCGCCACCTCGTCGCCGTCCTTGTAGAGCAGAGTCAGCAGCCTGTGCCCGACCCGGGCTGCGAGTGCGGCGTCCAACGCGTCGAAGAAGAAATTTGGCTGGCCCGGTTCTGCGAGAAGCTCGATCAAGTCTTCGGTCATCCTAAAATTCCCTATCGGTGGTGGCAGGCGACGGACTGGCCGTCGGCCTTTCGTTCAAGTTTTGGTTCGGTCTGCCTGCAGATGTCGGTCGCGAGCGGGCAGCGGGTGTGGAAGGCGCAGCCGGACGGTTTTCGCGTCGCGCTTGGAATGTCGTCGCTGACGGCACTGAACTTATGCCTGTGGTGTGGATCGTGCGACGGCGCGGAGCGCAGCAGCAGTCCCGAATAGGGATGCAGCGGTTTGGAGAATATCGCCTTTTTCGGTCCCGTCTCGACGATCTTGCCAAGATACATGACTGCCACCCGGTGCGAGACATGCTCCACCACCCCGAGATCATGTGAGATGAACAGATAGGAAAGGCCCAGTTCCTTCTGCAGGTCGGCAAGAAGATTGAGGATCTGCGCCTGCACCGAGACGTCCAGGGCCGAGACCGGTTCGTCGCAGACAATGATATCGGGCTTCAGCGCCAGCGCCCGGGCAATGCCGATCCTTTGGCGCTGGCCTCCGGAAAACTGGTGCGGGAAATTGTCGGCCTGGTCGGGCCTTAGCCCTACCAGCGAGATGAGTTTTGCTACCTCTGCCCGCCGTTCTTCGATAGAGCCGACCCCGTGGATATCGAGCGGCGCGCGGATGATGTCGCGCACCTTCTGGCGCGGATTGAGCGAGGAGAACGGGTCTTGAAAGATGATCTGCATGCGGCGCCGGTGGGAGCGCGGCACGTTACCCATCTGCGTCACATGTTCCGCCCCGTGCATGACGATCCGCCCGTCGGTAGATCTCACGAGCCCCATCAACGCCAGTCCCGTCGTCGACTTGCCGCAACCGCTTTCGCCGACAAGGCCGAGCGTTTCGCCAGATCCAATCGAGAAGGACACGCCGTCGACGGCTTTCACCTCGCCGATCCGCCGCTGGAAAATGCCGGCGCGGATGGCGAAATGCACCTTGAGGTTTTCGACCGATAGAAGAGGGGCCGCGTTCTCAGACATTGTCGTGCTTCCAGCAGGCGGCGAAATGGCCGGGCTTCTTTTCGATGAAGGGAGGGCGTTCATTCAGGCAACGGGCAGACGCACCGGGACAGCGGGGGGCAAAGGCACAGCCCTTCGGCAGGTCCCAGAGTGGCGGCACGGTCCCGGGAATATCGACCAGCCGCTCCGGCGCGGCCTGCGTCTCGCCACGGCGCGGGATGGCGCCCATCAGGCCGATCGTGTAGGGGTGAATCGGGTTGTCGAACAGCTCGAAGACGCTACATTCCTCGACCCGCCGGCCTGCATACATGACTATCGCCCGGTCAGCGATTTCGGCGACAACGCCGAGGTCGTGGGTGATCAGGATCTGCGCCGTGCCGAGCCGGTTCTGCAGGTCCGAGATCAGGCCGAGGATCTGCGCTTGGACGGTAACGTCGAGCGCGGTCGTCGGTTCGTCAGCGATGATGATCTTCGGCTCGCAGGCGAGTGCCAGCGCGATCATCGCGCGTTGCCGCATCCCGCCGGAAAGCTCGTGCGGATATTGGTATGCGCGGCGTTGCGGATCCGGCATCTGCACCAGTTCCAGGCATTTGACGGCCCGGGCAAAGGCCTCGCGTCTGCGGAGCTTGCGGTGCTGGCGAACGGATTCGGCGATCTGCTCGCCGATCGTCAGCACAGGGTTCAGCGCCGTCAGCGGTTCCTGGAAGATCATAGCGATCTTGTCGCCACGAAAATCCTCCACCCTGCGCTGATCCATGGCGAGAAAATCCTCGCCATGGATCTTGATCGAACCGGACGCGACACGGGCGCTGTCGGGAAGCAGGCGAAGCAGCGAAAGCGCGGTCATCGATTTGCCGCAACCGCTTTCGCCGACGATGCAGACCGTCTCGCCGGGGTGGACCGAAAGGCTCATCTCGGAGACGACAGGGAAGGCCCCGTTTTCTCCAAGGATTTCGACATTCAGGTCGCTGACAGCAAGTGCCGGTTCCATCGTCTTTTCCATTGCCCGATCTTGCACCCGTTCAATCCATTTGCCGAAGTGTTTCTTTCAGTCGGTAGACCCTTCGATATTGCCGACCATGAAGCCGTAATCGCCGGCCTCGACCAGGTTGCGGGTCAGGTGCTGCATGACCATGATGCCGGTTTCGAACGGCGTCGCGATTTCCTCGATCGTCTCGAAATCATAGGGGCTGATGACGCGGCCGAGCAGCGAGCCGCCCTTGATGATCTCCCCGTTTGCCGGCGACAGGGGCTCCAGCCAGCCGCCATGCTTCGGGCGGATGCCGACGAGTTCGGTGACGACGACCTGTTTCGGGTTCGGCTTTACCTCACCTTCGATCGAGCCGATCAGGCGCAGCTGGTTGAGGAGGCCGTCGACGGTGCGCTTCGTATATGGCGTCTGGTCGATGATGCCGCCGCCGAGTTCGATTGTCACGACCTTGGTGCCGTGGCGGTCCATGGAAACGGACTTGCTGGTCCCCTGATAGATCGTGCCGGTCTTTCCGATAGTCGGGCGATATAGGATCTTCGAACCGAAGGCGCGCGACAGCGGCTCGTCGTTCCAGATGTAGACGTAATCGACGGTCGGTCGGTCGGTGCCGGAATGCAGGTCGAGATTGTAGTCTATCTTGGCATAGAACTCATGCGCCAGCGCGTCGGCGAGCTGCTGACTGTATGTGCCGCGCGGGTCGCCCGGAAATTCGCGATTGAGGTTCAACTGGTCTAGTGGGTTGTGGCGGTGGTTGACGGCGAAGGAACGCGGATTGGCGACCGGAAGCAGCACGATCCGGCCCCTAAGCGGCATGGCGTTGATGATGCGGAACAGGTCGAGGATCGCCTGCGAGCCGGTGTTTTCGTTGCCGTGGATCGAGGCGGAAATCCCAACGGTCGGGCCGTCCTGTTCACCCACCAGCTCGTGCATGAAGATCACGGCATCGCTGCCGTCCGCGTGGGTGGTGAACTTGTGGCGAAGCTTGTTGATCGACTTGACCATGGAGGTTTCCTTTCAGCGTCGTGTCGTGTGGATCCGAAGGGTTTTGCCTATTTCTTCTTGCCCGCGGAGCGAGAGAGATGGCGGGGGTCGAGCGCGTCACGCAGACCGTCGCCGAGCAGGTTGAAGCCGAGGACGGTCACCATGATCGTGGCGCCGGCAATGATTGCCAGCCACGGTTCGTCGCGCATGAAGCGGGTGCCGTAGGCCAACGTCCACCCCCAAGTCGGTGTCGGTGGCGGCAGACCGAAACCGAGGAAGCTAAGCGCCGATTCCGAAATGATCGCGGCGCCGAAGCCGAGCGAGGCAAGCACTATGAGCGGCCCCATCGCATTCGGCAGGATTTCCTTGACAAGGATACGGACCGGATGGGCGCCGAGTGCCTTGGCGGCCTGCACGTAATTCTGCTCACGCAGCACCAGCGTCGTGGCGCGCACCACGCGGGCATATTCCGTCCAGGCGACGACGATGATGGCGATCGCCACGTTGACCATGCCAGGGCCTAGCACCGCGACGATAGCAAGAGCCAGGACAATGGCTGGGAAGCCGAGGAAGATATCGGTGATCCGCATCAAAATCAGATCGGTCCAACCGCCGAAATAACCGGCCGCAAGCCCGACCGCCGTGCCGATGACGGCGGAGACGACAACCGAAATGCAGGCGATCGTCAGCGAAACGCGTGCTCCGAAAATCAGGCGTGACCAAAGGTCCCGGCCGAAATTGTCGGTGCCCAGCCAATGGGTCAGCGTTGGGCCGGAGAAGCGGTTGCGCATGTCCATCTGCTCAATGCCATGCGTCGAGAGGTAGGGAGCAAAGACGGCGAAGACGACGATCGCGAACACGATGAGCGTGCCGAAGATGAGCGAGATATTGCGGAAGCGCCTGGGTAAGCCCATGAGCTTCAACCCAAACGAATGCGCGGATCGACGACCGCATAAAGAAGATCGACGATGAGGTTTACCAGCGCGAAGATGATCGCGAACGTAAGTACGATGCCCTGGATTAACGGCAGGTCGCGCTGCGAGATCGCCGTGATGGTGAGCTGTCCGAGTCCGGGCCAGGCGAAGATGGTCTCCGTCAGCACGGCACCGCCGAGCAACGCGCCGAAGCGCAGGCCGATAACGCTCAGCACCGGCAGCAGAGCATTGCGTAGCGCATGCCGGATGATGACGCGTTGGCGGCGGAGCCCCTTTGCGTAGGCGGTGCGAACGAAATCCTCGCGCAGGACTTCCAGCATGGCTGTGCGCACGAGGCGCGAGATGATTGCCGCTGAGTTCGCAGCCAGCGCCAGCGCCGGCAGAAGAATATGCGAAAGGCTGTCGAGCAGTACTTGTGGTCGGCCAGTCAGCGCCGCCCAGATCGCGTCCGGGAAAGACGTGCCGCGGCCGATCGCCGGCAGCCAACCGAGTGTCACGGCAAAAAGCAACATCAGCAACAGGCCAAGCCAGTAAACCGGCATTGAGACCCCAAGCTGCGCGAAGACCATCGAAATCGTGTCAACAAGTGAACCCTGCCGGGTCGCGGCGATTACGCCGAGCGAGATGCCAATGATGCAGGCAAGCAAGAGAGCGACGACCGCAAGCTCGATCGTTGCGCTGAGCCGGCCGGCGATGATTTCTGACACCGCCTGGTTCTGGAAGATCGAACGGCCCATGTCGCCATGCAAGAGCTGGAGGAAATAGGAGCCGAGCCGTACATACCAGGGATCATTGAGGCCAAGCGAATTACGCAAATTGTTGATCGCCTCCGCCGAGGCCTCCTGGCCGAGCAGAACCGAGGCCGGATCTCCAGGGATGAGCAACAGCAGGCCGAAGGTGACGACAACCATGCCGATGGCCATCGGGATCAGCAGCAGGAGACGGCGTACGATATAGGCTAACATAGTGAAGCTCCCGTTGGCTAAAACCCATGTTCGTGACCTCAGGAAATGATGACGTCTTCGAGTTTACGGGGATAGAGCGTCATGCTGTCCGGCCCTTGCTCCGCGATCAGCACGGTGTCGGCAATGCGGTAACCGGCGAAACCCGGAACAAAGATCGCGGGCTCGCTCGAGGTGATCATGTCGGGTTCGAAAATGGTCTGATCGCCGCCTTCCACCCATGGCGGTTCATGGAACATGATCCCCATGCCGTGACCGACACGGTGGAGCAGACAATTGCTCATTCCGCTGTCGCGGATATAGGCAAGCGCGAGGTTGTCGGCCGACGCGCAGGTATGGCCGGCGATCAGTGCTGCGGTCGCCATGCGTTGCGCCTCGAAGGCGACGGCATAATGTTGCAGCTGCAGTTTCGACGGCTCGCCGACGAAGAAAGTACGCTCGCTTTCAGCCGCCCGTCCGCCGACCCGGCAGCCGAGTGATAGGATGATGCTCTCGCCGATCTTGACCGGGTTGCCAGTCGGCATGCCATGCGGAAAGGCGGATCGGGCGCCGGAATAGACCAGACCGCTCGCCAGCCCCTGCACCAGCATGACGTCCTCATGCTCCTCGTGCATCGTTCGCATGGCGTGCCGGGAGACGTGAGACTCGATCTCTACCTCGCTCGGCAGCGGCCCCCCCCTGCGCATGGCCTCACGGATCAGTTCGACGCCGGCTTCGACCATCCGATCCGAAAGGCGGGCCGCTTCGCGGTGGAGGGCGATCTCCTCGGGATATTTTCGGAGCCGCATCTGCTGCACGATATTGCTGGGGATTATCCGTTCGGCGTTCGGAAAAGCCGTTTCGATCGGCTTTACGCGCGCAAGCGAGATCGCATGGCCATAGGCAACAGTGCCCTTGAAGCCAGCAAAGGCCCGGCCGAGCACCGCGAAGGGCGGATCGATGCCTGGAAACTCGAAATAGACGACTGGCTCCGCCGCGATCTTCTGGTGCGCCGCATGCGTGCGCTCGAGCTCCGGGATGAGCAGAAACGCGTCCGTTGCGGTAATGGCGAAGACGACGGGTCGCTCGGTTGTGTAATGCGAGAAGCCGGTCGTGTAGATGACATCGTCATTGGAATCTAAAAGCAGCAGATCGATGCCGGCCACTTCCATGCGGGCGCGGATTTCGCAATGGATCGTCGCATAAAAATCCGCGCCGAGACGCTGTGAAAAAGTCATCGGAATACCCTGGGCTGCAATGTGCTTGGAGCGCGCCGGGAATATCCAGCCCGCGACGGATATCAGTCCTTGAGGCCGATCAGGCCGCGCATGTTGCCGCGCGACGTTGCCTGCACCTCGAAAGGCAGTCTCTTTGAGTAGAAGAGCTGATAGCCCTGATAGGAAACGATGTAGTAAGGCAACTCGTCCGCCAGGACTTTAGCGGCCTTCTGGTAGGCTGCGGCTCGGTCGGCCTGCGTGGTTGCGGAGCGGCCCTGCTTCAGGAGATCGTCCACCGCAGGGTTTGAATAGCTGCCCCAGTTGGTTGAGCCGCCGGTGGTGAGTTGTGCAAACAGCAGGCGGTCGGGATCGACGATGTTGAGCCAGCCGAGCAGTGCGATCTGATGTTGGCTCTTCTGGACGTAATTGGTCGAAAAGGAGGGCCAGTCGCTGATCTGCGTCTTGGCGTCAATCCCGGCGGCCTGGAAATTCGCCTGCAGGAATTCGATTGTCTGGACGCGGTTGCTGTCCTCGCTATGGGTAGCGAGCGTCACGGCAAGCGGCTTCCCCCCCTTGTCGAGGATGCCGTCGCCATTCGTGTCGCTCCAGCCTTCTTCCTTGAAGAGGGCCTTGGCGCCTTCGATGCCGAAACCCGGCTGTTTGACATCTGCGGAATAGGCCCAGGACGATGGGAGGACCACCGACGAAGCCACTTCGTCAACGCCTTGATAGATGTCGTTGACGATGGTGCTCTGGTCGATCAGCATCGAAAATGCCCGGCGCATCTTCAAGCTCGAAAGCAACGGGTCCTTGGTGTTGAAGTTGATGTATGTGACACCGAGCCCGGCCTGGATGACATGGCCGAAACGGCTGTCGGCTTCGAGGCGTTTAACGTCCTGCGGGGCCAGCGGCGACTGGATGATGTCGAGGTCGCCTGCCTCGAAGGCCTGGGCGCGAGCCGAGCCGTCGCCGATGATCTTGATGCTGACCTTGTCAGCCTTCGGCCGTTCGCCCCAGTAGTTCGGATTGGCCTCGAGTTTGATGTCACTGCCTCGTGTCCAGGAGGTGAGCTTCATCGGGCCGGCGCCGACGGGTTTCAGAGCGATATCGGTGCCGCCTTCGACCAGAGCCTTCGGAACGATGCCGATGTCGAGATAGCTGAGCAGCGGTGCGTAGGGTGCGGAAAGCGTGAACTTCACGGTCTGCGAATCGACTGCCTCGACCACCGAGATCGGCGTATAGAGGGCGCGCATCGGTGCATTGAAATCCTTGGCGAGAATGGTCGTGAAGGTGAAGACTACGTCATCGGCCGTCAGCGGGCTGCCATCGGAGAATTTCAGGTTCGGGCGAAGCTTGAAGATCCAAGTCGTCGGATCGGGCGTCTGCCAGCTTTCGGCGAGGTCCGGCTTCGCCTCCAAACCCGGCGTCAGGTGGACGAGGCCGGAATAGATGAGGTCGGCGGTGCGGTAGGCCGTCGTATCGCGGGCAAGCCGCGGATCGAGCGTGCCGGCATCGACATCGGTCCCGATGGTTACGGTCGCGGCTTGCGCGGCAGACAAGGCGGCGAAGGAAAGTCCCGCAAGCAGGACCGTGGCCGTGATCGATAGTGCTTTGCTCATGTCTGTTCCCTTATTGGTTCTGATTCATTCAAAGCGTTGGATATCAGCGGTTTCTCGTTCTTCGCGATGCAAGGTCGGAGATCTTGTCCGGGGTCTTGTCGGCGATCTTATTGTGGCGCAGTTCGGCAAGCGCCGGTGCCAGGAGGTTTTCCAGCACGCCGGGGTCGGGCGCATGGCGATATTCGAAGCAGCGCTTGTTGGGACCGGCGAGATCCGCGACATGGTCCGCGCCAGAAGCGTAGATCACCACGTCGCAGCGGGCGATGATGTCGGAAAGGTCTTCTGCATCGGACCACGTCACCGTAATATCCGAGACATGGGGCGCGAATTCCCGGACGCTGGGACGCATGATGGCGATGTAATCTTTGAGATGGGTGACGGCCGCGATTTTCGTGCGCGGGTCGAGAAGTGCGAGCGACTGGCGGGTTCGTTCCGACGGGATAAAGCGCAGCGCCAGGATATTCGCATCCGGCACGAGGCCGCGCAGTTCAACCTCGCGGTGTACGAAGGTGAGAACGAGGTCCGCTTCGCCGCATTGCCGGCGGATTTCTTCGCTTTCCCGCACCTGATCAATAGTCACGAGGCCAAGTGTGTCGTTTGCGGCAAGCGTCGGGCGGATCTGCTCGATATAGTCGCGGGCCGGCGCCTCGAAGATCGCGACGAAGACGATATTAAGATAGGCTCGAGGCTTCCGGAGCCTTGCCTGTGCCTGTACCATTGAGGCGAGGGTGACCGGTGAGATGCCGAGACTTTCCGCCTTCTCCAGCAGATTGTCGATATCGGCGCCGAGGAGGTTTGCCGGAGCGACCCGTCCGACCTGCCGGTTCGGCTCATAGACCGTGAAGGCGCCGAGGCCTGGCCTGATTTCCACCAGTCCCTCTGCCCGTAGCTGTTTGTAGACCTCCGCCACCGTCATCGGTGCGATATCGAGTTCTGCCGCAAGCTGACGCACGGATTGCAGCTTCACACCCCTGGGCATGTCTCCGAAGGAAAGCATGTAGCTCAGAAGCCCATAGAGTTGCTTGCCGACTGGCACCGGCAAAGAGCGGTCAATGCTGGAGGCATCGATGGTGAACATGTGTAATACTCAGTTGATACACAGACCGTACCATGCATTCCGGGGATGACAAGACCCCCTGATAGAATTTGCTCATTCAAACAGCAAAGTGATTGATTGCCTGGAAAGTTTCCATTTATATGGCTCATTGAAGGGATGATATCGCGTTTTCTCGCGCTTCCGAAGCATGAGGTGTATCAATGGATTATGTCAATCTCGGCCGTACGGGGCTCAAAGTGTCGCGCTTGGCGCTGGGCTGCATGACCTTCGGATCGAGCGAGTGGGCACCCTGGGTGCTCGATTATGAGGACAGCGCTGAAATTCTCCGTAGAGCGGTCGATCTCGGCATCAATTTCTTTGATACGGCGGATATGTATTCGTCGGGAAAGAGCGAGGAGATAGTCGGCAGGGTGCTGCTCGATCTCGTGCCGCGGCGCAAGCTGGTCATTGCGACCAAAATCTACAATCCTATGAGCAGCGACGCGAACGATCGCGGGCTATCGCGCAAACATGTTTTCGAGGCGGTCGATGGCAGTCTGAGGCGTCTCGGAACGGATTATATCGATCTCTATCAGTTGCATCGCTTCGACTACGATACGCCGCTCGATGAAACGCTGGATGCACTGAACGACGTGGTGAGGGCGGGCAAGGTACGTTATCTCGGCGCGTCCTCCATGTTCGCCTGGCAGTTCATGAAGGCGATCGGCCTGCAGCGCCAGCACGGCTGGGCGCCTTTCGTTTCCATGCAGCCGCATTACAACCTGATCTACCGCGAGGAGGAGCGGGAAATGCTGCCGCTTTGCCTGAGCGAGGGCATCGGTGTCGTCCCATGGAGTCCGCTTGCGCGCGGGCGGCTTGCAGGTCGCGCGCAAGACCAGACGAAGCGCGGCCAGACAGATGGTACGGCACGCGCCCTTTACGACCGCTCGAAGGCAGCCGACGACACCGTCATAGCAGCGCTTAAGGCCGTTGCAGAGCGCCATGGAAAGCCGATGGCGCAGGTTGCCTATGCTTGGGTCGCAACCCGTCCAGCCATTACCGCGCCCGTCGTGGGCATTTCGAAGCCGCAACAGTTTGAGGATGCGGTCAAGGCACTGGAGATCAGCCTGACCGCAGAGGACGTGGCCGAGCTCGAACAACATTATCTGCCGAAACCGATCGCCGGCCATGTGTAGTCGGCGGTGGTCCGAGCTCTGGTCGGTTGGGTCGGCAATGAGCCATTTCAATTCTATCTCGATGAACTCCAGAGCATTTCCAGACAAGTTGACGAGACGACATTGTGCCCGACACCGGCTCGCGGGGCATAGAACTTCGCAGCTTTTGCGAGCGGCAGAGCGCGGCTCATGCACGTAAGCGAGAATGTACATGAATTCAATGCATTGGCTTCAGAAATTGAACTTTATGCTGGCCTCGGTGCTCCTCATTTTCTTGTCTCAGCGGTTTGGCTCACAGTCAGCCATATGTGGCAGAAGACTGCTTGACGCAGTTGCGCCTGCCGGTTGCCCGACAGGTGCGTCCTCGAAAATCCATCTCGATGGCTGGCGCGACCATACAGGAATAAAAAGTCGCGGTTTGAACGCGATCATCGAGAGGCAACCAGTGAAAGCGAGAGCACGCGCTTTCTTCAGTAGGTTCAGTGGTTTGCTGTTTGTCGCGCACAAGGTGGAAGGTTCAGATCGTCAAAACCATACACAATAGTCGTTTATCCGGCCATTTTTGATATCGGGCGTCCTACCAATCGCAGTAATCTTTGGCTCCGGTGCAAGCATCTTTGCTTCGTTTCATATCTAGAAGATCCGACGGGGCGCTTGCGCACGCCTCCGCGCCGCCATCCGAGAGGGCAAATGCGCACCGGCGCCTTGGCCGCATCTCTAAGTTTACAGGTTAATTCAAGGGCGAGAATGCGGTCGGCAGCAAGAAACGGCTTTCCTGGTGGACAAGGAAGGGAAGAATCTTGGGCACGAACGCCTGCCACGCGGCATCGGCTCCCAACTTTGCGCGCTGTGCCGAACGATGGCCGAAATCGTCGTAGGCCCAAATGAAAACAACAGAATTCAGCGTGCCGCTTTCGGTCGTCCAGCATCCGACCAGTTTGGCATATTGCGTTATGATGCCAAGCCCCTCGGCTTCGTATACCTTCAGAAAGGCGCCGGTGGTGCCTGGCGTTACTTGATAGATGCGCTGCTCATAAATCATTAGCGACGTCCTTCTCCTGGAGACCGGCTCGATATGTTTCGGTGGAAGCCTGCTTCTGACAATGCACAGTGGACAGTAATTCGTCAATTGACGATAAAATAGGCTCGATTTATCGCTGCGGCCCTGCTCGTGCTAAGAAAGGGCGAGAATCACGATGCATTTATCGCGGGGAGCGACGGTCTGTTGAAAGCCAAGTCCACCAATCTGCGAGGCAACCAGGCTGTTGCCAAGAAACCTGGTACCTCGAAGAAAAAGGGAAAACGTCTGCCCTATATGGAGCGACGTGCCCAGATCCTGGAGAAGGCTACGGAACTGTTCTCCGAGTATGGACTGACGGCGCAAACCCGCGCCCTGGCGGCTGACTGCGGCATTTCCCAACGTCTTCTGTATCGTTTCTTCCCGACCAAGGAAGATTTGCTCAGAGAGGTCTACGATACGGCGATCCTCGGTCCTTTTCAGGCCGTCTGGTTTGCTGAACTTAGCGACCGTTCGCGGCCTATGCACGACCGGCTGTGCGATTTCTATAACGAATATCTGGACGCGGTGCTCGTCCGGCGCTGGCTGCGTCTTTTCCTGTACTCCTCGCTGGCCGAAGCGGACATGGCGCCGAGCTATATTTCATCGATCATCACGAAGCTCATGGAGACGATCGTGGCGGAAGCTGCCCATGAGCGGGGCAGGCCCCTTAACGTCAAACCGGAGGCGATCCACGAGATCGGCTGGATCATCCACGGTGCGATATCACACTACGGGATTCGCAGGCACATCTACCACGCGAGCCAGGTCATCCCGCAGGAGCAGGTCGTCGAGATGCATGTCAGCCTGTTCTTGAGCGGTTTCGACGCCATGATTGCCCAGTACGCGAAAATCGAGGCCTGATTTTTCCCTGCCGCTTGGTACGACGGTCGATTCATTTTATTGAAGTCGTCAGTTGACGACTTATTCAGACGTTGTTAGCTTTTCCCCGTGAGGCCGACGGCTTCCGCGGCCTTGGGCCGGTTACGCGACACAGTCGCGCATTCGAGGGGATAAAAAGATGAAAACTGGATTAGGGCGCGCCTTCGGACGGCGCGAATTTCTCAAGGCTTCGGCCTTGGTCGGTGGCGCCGCGCTGGCTCTGCCGGGCGTGACTGCGCGTGCCGCAGGTAGCAACATCAACCTGCAGACCTGGTCGGCTGCGGTCGATCTGGTCAAGAGCCATGTCGCTGCATTCGAGAAGAAGACGGGCTTGACCGTCGATTACGCGAATGCGCCATGGGCACAGTATCCCGATGCTATGGTCACGAAATTTGCCGGCGGCGCCCCCCTGGACGTCCTGTGGGTTTCGGACGGCTGGCTGCCGCAATGGGCCGAAGCCAACTGGATCGCCCCGATCGACGGATTCGACAATCTGATGGCCTATAATGGCGACGCCGAACCGTTTTGTACGGATTCGATGACCTATAACGGACGCCAGTACGGCCTGACCTACTACACTGACTACATGGGCTTCCTGTACGATGCCGAAAAGCTTTCCGCTGCAGGGTTTTCCGCGCCGCCGACGAGCTGGGACGAAGTCGTCGAGCAGTCGCTGGTGATGAAGCAGAAAGGCCTTTCCGATTTTCCGCTGATGCTGGCGCTAGCCAAGGAAAGCTGGCTCATCGAGTTCATGTCGGCAATGGTCTTTTCGCAGGGCGGCGCCTTCACCGACGACAAGGGCAATTCGGTCATGCAGGAGGCAAAGGGCGGCGCCCTGACGACCCTCCAGTGGATCGTCGATGCGGTCAACAAGCATAAGATCGTCTCCTCCGCCTGCCTGGAAACGGGGGAGCTCAACGGCCTGAAGGCGTTTGCTGCCGGCAACCATGCCTTTGCACTTCTGCCGAAATATCGCCTGGCCATGCTTAACGATCCGGCTCAGTCGAAGATTGCGGGCCGCGCCAAGCAGGCGCTGATGCCGCAGGGCAAGGACGGGTCGCACGCGACGGTCGGCTGGATGCGTTTCCATGGCATGTCGACGCAGGCTGCCGCCGACAAGGCCCGTGCCGAAAACGCCGCGAAGCTGATCGAATGGTTTGGCGGCAAGGCGGACGGCGAATACAAATTCCAGAAGCTGCTTTTCCTCGATCTGGGTTCGAGTTTCGGCGTCAAGCCGCTGTTCCAGGATGCCGACGTGCGCGCCGCCTACAACAAATATGGCGATGTGGAACTGATCCAGAAACAGCAGGCGCTCGCCCGCAAGAAGGACGTGATAACGCCCTGGTTCGGCGACTGGAACGAGGTCAACGGCTCCGCGTGGCAGTCGGCGGTTCTCGGCAATGCCTCGGCCGCTGATGCGTTGAAGAAGTCGGGGAAGGAGTGGGACGATCTCAAGTCCCAGTCCTGATAACATCGACAGATAGTCTTCCTGGCTGGGTGGCCGGCCGGGAAGCGGGATCTGGGGCACCGTATCTGGTTTGGGGACACGTTTCGGGCGAAGCGCGATCAGGTCTAGGCGGGATCGATCTCAGTTGGCTCATCGATATCGGAATCTGGTGGAACTTCTCGACATGTCAAATACGGCAGGCGGAATAGGCGCGAAGGTGATGCGGCGTTTTACGTATGACGACCGTACAGCACTTGTTTTCATCGCGCCGGTCATGGCGGTCCTCGGGCTGGTGGCGGTTTTCCCGATTGGCTATTCCTTCTATATAAGCCTCTTCCAGATCAAGTTGACGCGTCCCAACCGGACGCCGTTCGTGTGGCTGGACAACTATATTCAGCTGTTCGGCGATGATCTTTTCTGGACCGCGGTGTTGAGGACCGTCACCTTCACCGTGATGTCCGTCACGGCGATCACGGTGCTGGCGCTCCTGGCCGCCCTGCTCCTCAACGAGAAGTTCCCTGGACGGCGCCTGGTCAGCACGATCCTGTTGATTCCCTGGGCCATTCCCTATGTCGCCGACGCCCTGATGTGGAAGTGGATCTACGATTCCGGCTACGGCGCGCTCAACGGCTTGCTCTACCAGCTCGGCTTTATCGAAAAATACCTGGTCTGGCTCGGTGACCAGCAAAAAACGCTGCCTTTGATCGCCAATGCCTTCGTCTGGAAAGAAGTCCCCTTGGCAACGATCCTGCTGCTGGTGTCGCTGAAATCCATTCCACAGGATCTCTACAATGCGGCCCGAGTCGATGGGGCGCCGCTCCTGCAGCGTTTCCTTCACGTAACGCTGCCTTCCATGCGCACGGGTTTCATGCTGGTCATCCTCTACGAGACGATGATTTCCATCCGGCATTTCGATCTGTTCTTCGTTCTGACGGAAGGCGGTCCCGGCACGGCCTCCCATGTGCTGTCGTGGGAAATTTACATCGAGACGTTCCGCAACCTGTCCTTCGGTTCCGGCGCCGCGATGTCCTACGTCCTGGCATTGGTGACCTTTGCGCTCGCCTACTTCGTCATCAAGATTCTCGGCAGGAGTGTGTAAATGGCCAGCCTTCACGACCTCCCGGACAACGGGAGCCGGGCCGGGCGACCCGTCCCGCCGCGCTCGATCAACTACAAGCGGCGCGGTGAGATCTACAGGTGGCTCCACCGCGGGGTCATATTCGCCGGCTCGCTTGCCATCATGCTGGTCGTCCTGATGCCCGTCGCATGGCTGGTATCGTCCTCGCTGCAGACCGAAGCCGAGATCGTTTCGGTGCCGCCGCACTGGATACCGGACGAACCGACGCTCAGGAATTTCAAGGCGATCTTTACGGCCGACGAAGGCCCGGTGAGCTATGAGACCCGCAACAGGCAGGACCCGGCCTCGGGAAGCTTCATCCCGTCGACGGCCAAAAACCTGCTGCCGGCCATGTTCAACAGCTTCGCCGTCGCGACCCTCGTTGTCGTGTTGAACCTGCTGGTCGGGCTTCCCGCGGCCTATGCGATGGCGAAGATCCGTTTCCGGGGGCGGACGGGGTCCGTCTATTTCATCCTCGCGACCCGCGTCATTCCCGATATCGCCCTCGTCGTTCCCTTCTTCCTGGTCATCAAGAATCTCGGGCTGCTCGATAGCATCCTGTCGCTCGTCGTCACTTATCTGGCGATCACCGTGCCGTTCACGGTGTTCATCCTGATCCAGTATTTCGAGAGCCTGCCGGACGAGCTCGACAAGGCGGCGCGCGTCGATGGCTGCTCACGCCTGCAGACGTTGACGCATGTCTATCTGCCGTTGTCGCTGCCTTCCATTGTGGCGGTGATCCTGTTTGCGTTCCTGACCAGCTGGAACGAGTTCCTCCTGGCGCTGATGTTCACCCAGACGGTCTCCTCCCAGACGCTGCCGATCGTCCTGGCGTCGTTCACGTCCGATTTCACCATAAGCTTCTCGTTCATCAACGCGGCGGGTCTTCTTGCGATCGTGCCGCCGGTGATCATCGCCATCGTCTTTGAACGTTACATCGTCTCCGGCCTCACGGCCGGCGCCGTGAAAGGGTAACAGGGAGTTTGCCAGTGGCTCGCATCGAATTTGAAAATGCCTCCAAGCGTTATCCGAACGGTTATGTCGCCCTCGAAAATCTCAATCTCGAGATCAATGACAAGGAATTCGTGGTTCTGCTCGGTCCCTCCGGCTGCGGCAAGTCCACCACGCTGAACATGATCGCCGGCCTGGAGGAAGTGACCGAGGGCAACCTCTACTTCGACGATGAAACCGTCAATTTCACGCCCCCGCATCATCGCGACGTCGCCATGGTCTTCCAGAGCTATGCGCTCTATCCGCACAAGACGGTCTACGAGAACATCGCCTTCGGCCTGATTATGCGCAAGCATCCCAGGGACGACATCGATCGTCGGGTGAGGGATGCGGCCCAGCGCCTGGAAATCACCTCTCTCCTCGACAGGCGTCCGGGCCAGCTGTCGGGCGGCCAGCGCCAGCGCGTAGCGCTCGGTCGCGCCATGGTGCGCCGCCCGGCGGTGTTCCTCATGGACGAGCCGCTGTCGAACCTCGATGCGGCGCTGCGCATTTCGATGCGGGCGGAAATCAAGGAACTGCATCGTTCGATGCAGACGACCTTCGTCTACGTGACCCATGACCAGGCCGAGGCATTGACGCTGGCCGACAGGATCGTCGTCATGCGCAACGGACACGTGCAGCAGATCGGAACCCCCGACGAGATCTACGAACATCCCGCCAACACCTTCGTCGCCTCGTTCCTCGGAAGCCCGCCCATCAACTATCTCACAGGCGAGCTGGTGGTCGAAGGACAAAAGGTCGCCTTCGTGCGGGGCGAGACAAGGCTGTCGTTCGCGCCGGAACGGGCAAGCCAGCTTCTGGCGCATAATGGCCGCAAGGTGAAACTCGGCATTCGCGCCGAGGATGTCGACGAACGGGATACGCCCGCAGACGGCGAAGTCATCGCCGGCACGGTAACCTCCGTCCTTCCGGTCGGTTCCGATCAGTTCCTCGGCATGAAAGTGGAGGGCGAGGAACTTTTCTTCCGCGTCAACAAGGACCTGCGCCACAGCTACGGAGACGTGATCAAGCTGTCGGCGAACGCCCACAGGCTGCATGTCTTCGATGCGGCGAGCGAAATGAGCCTGATCGGATGATAGAATGAAACCCGCGTCATTCGATTACCATCGGCCGCAGACGCTCGATGCTGCGCTGGGTTTGCTCGCCCGTTTCGGAGAACGGGCAAAGCCCATCGCCGGCGGCCAGAGCTTCGGTCCGATGCTGAACATGAGGCTCGCCCGTCCCGAGCACCTGATCGACCTGAACGATCTGGTGGAGCTCGATTTCATCAGGGTTTCGGATGCCATGCTGGAGGTGGGCGCGATGACGCGGCACCATCGGGTGGCGACCGCGCCGGAAGTGGCGAGGTCGCATCCGTTGCTGGCGGCGGCGGCTGCGACAATCGGCCATTATGCGATCCGTCACCGCGGCACGCTTGGCGGCAGCCTCGCCCATGCCGATCCGGCCGCGCAGATGCCGCTGGTCGCGGTGCTCGGCGGCGCGCGACTGGTCTTGCACGGACTCTCCGGACGGAGGGAAATTGCTGCGGGCGATTTCTTCAAGTCGGTAATGACAGTCGATCTCGCAGAGGGCGAGCTCGTGACCTCGGTTCTCTATCCACGCCTGCCAATCAACGCCGGTTGGGCATTCGAGTTGTTCAGCCGCCGTCGCGGCGATTTTGCCGTGGTCGCCGTCGCGGTGCTCCTGACGCTCGATGACGCCGGCAGGCTGGGGGACCTGCACGTCGCGCTCGGGGGTGTCGCGCCCGTGCCCCTCCGGCTCGACCTGTCGGCAGTCGCTCCTTCCGGCGTGATCATGGAGGACACTTGGATCGAGGCGGTCTCCGAATTCGCGGCGCAATCGGTCGCGCCTGAAGACACCGTGCAGATTCCGGCGGTCTTTCGTCGCGAGGTGACTGCGCCCCTGACGCAAAAGGCGCTCGCGACGGCGTTGGCGCGTTCGCGGAAGGCGTCTGCATGAGCGTCGCGCGGATGATTTCGCTCACGGTGAATGGTGAAACCCTGGAGGCGACGGTAGAACCTCGCAAATTGCTCGCCGACGTGTTGCGCGAGGATTTCGGGCTCACCGGGACGCATATCGGCTGCGAACACGGCGTTTGCGGGGCTTGTACGGTGCTGATCGACGATCAACCGGCACGCGCCTGCCTGACCTATGCCATCCAGATGGAAGGGCACGAGATCACGACGATCGAGGCCGTCGGAAGGACAGATTTAAGCCCGCTGCAGCGGGCGCTGCATGAGGAGCACGGACTCCAGTGCGGCTTTTGTACGCCCGGGATCATCATGACCTTCGAAGCCTTCCTTCGTGATACGCCCGATCCTAGCGAGGACGACGTGCGCGACGTCCTGTCGGGCAATCTGTGCCGCTGCACGGGCTATCAGAACATCGTTGCCGCCGTTTTGAAGGCGGCGAGAACTATTCGCGAGGAGCGGCCGTGAGCGAAATGGATGGCTTCCACTACATCGGCAAACCGCTGGCGCGAAAGGAAGACAAGCGTCTCGTCACTGGGCGGGGGCGTTATGTTGATGACATCGTGGTACCCGGCGCTCTGCACGCATGCTTCGTGCGCTCGCCGCATGCTCACGCGCGCATCCTGAAGATTTCAACGGAAGCGGCGTGCGACCTGCCCGGCGTAATCGGCGTCTTTACCGGTGAAGACCTCGACAGATGGACAAACCGGTTGCGGGTGGCGCCGCCGATCGAGGGCCTTCATCCGACCGAGATTTCGACGTTGCCGATCGATAAGGTCCGGTTTCACGGCGATCCGGTGGCCGTTGTGGTAGCGAAGGACCGGTACGTCGCCGAGGACGCCACCGAACTTGTCGACGTCGAATACGAACTGCTGCCGGCGATCGCCTCGCTGGAAAATGCGCTTGTCGGCAATGCGGTCCTGGTCGACGAGACGCTGCCTTCCAATCTCGTTTCGCATCAGAGCTTTTCCGCCGGAAATGTTGATCGGCGCCGCAAGGAGGCACACGCGGTCGTCGAGGCTTCGTTCTACCAGCATCGCCAGACCCACGTGCCTATGGAAACGCGGGGCTGTGTGGCTGTCTGGGACGCCGGGCGGGAGCACCTTACTTTCCATACCGGCAGTCAGGTCGTGCATCCGCTGCGCAGCCAGCTTGCGGTCCGCCTTGGACTTTCCGAAAGCCAGGTCGCCGTCATATCCCTCGACGTCGGAGGCGGCTTCGGACAGAAGATCGCGCTTTACCGGGAGGAACTGACGGTCGCCGCCCTGGCGCGTCATCTGAACCGTCCGGTGCGCTGGCGCGAGGACCGGAGCGAGAACCTCATGGCAGCAAGCCACGCGCGCGAAAACTTCTGCCGCACGCGCGCGTCGGTCACGGCGGAAGGGCGAATTCTCGGACTGGAACTGGAAATCACCGAGGATTTCGGAGCCTATTGTTTCTATCCGGCAAACTATATGTCACGCGTCGTAGCGATGATCCTGACCGGCCCGTACCGGATCGAGGACTATGCTTTCGACGTCAAGATCGCACTGACGAACAAGTGCGGGAACGGCCCGATGCGGGCACCCATGTCCATCACCAGCTGGGTGATGGACGGAACGATCGATGCCGTCGCTCGGCAGCTCGGTCTCGACCCCCTCGATGTCCGCCGGACCAACATACTCGGGGCGGAAGACCTGCCCTATCGAATGCCCACGGGCGAACTGCTGGAGGACATCACGCCGGCAGAGACATTGCGCAGAGTGGTCGATGCCGTCGGCTACGACGCCTTCCGCAATCGCCAGCAGGCTTTGCGGAACGAGGGACGTTATATCGGGCTCGGCCTTTGCACTGTCGTCGAATCCACCACCTACGGCTCCGCGTTCTACAAATCGACCGGCATTCCCGGTTCGGGGCACGAGGCTGCGTGGGTCAGGATCGAACCGAGCGGGGTCGTGAACGCCTCGGTCGGGCTCGGCGCAACAGGCCAGGGCTATGAGACGGCGATGTCGCAGGCCGTTGCCGAGGGATTGGGCGTGGACCCTTCCTGCATTCGGATTCATATCGGCAATACCGATGTGGCTCCCTACGGCATGGGCAGCCGTGGCGCGAGAGGCGGCACGGCGGGCGGCGGTTCGCTGTATCTGTGCGCGCAAAAAGCCCGCGACCACGTGTTGCGGATCGCCGCGCACCAGCTCGGCCTGAATTCGGCATCCGACCTCCACCTCCTGGACGGCCGGGTGGAAAGGCTCCTCAATGGCGAATGGAACGCAACGGGGATCAGCCTCGCCGACATCGCCAGAACGGCTTATCTCGACCCGACAAACCTGCCGGAAGGGATCGCGCCGGGGCTTGATTTCTCGCTGACCTACGATCCCCCGCCGATGACCTATTCCAACTCGTCGCACGCCTGCGAAGTCGAGGTGGATATCCGCACCGGAATGCTCAGCATCTCCCGTTACGTGGTTTCGGAGGATTGCGGGACCGTCATCAACCCGATCGTCGTGCGTGGCCAGCAGCAGGGCGCCATCGCCATGGGGCTGAGCGGGGCCATGCTGGAGGAAGTCGTCTACGACGAGAACGGGCAGAATCTCTCCGCCACGTTCGCCGACTACCTGGTGGCGACGGCCTGCGAGCTGCCGAACTTCGAAATTCTCCACAACCACACACCGAACAAGCGTACGCCGGCCGGCATCAAGGGCATGGCCGAAGGCGGTGTGATGGGATCGATCGGAGCGTTGACCAATGCCGTCAACGACGCGCTGACGCCGTTCGGCGTGGTGGCGGACCGCCAGCCGCTTTCCCCGCAATACCTGCGGTCATTGTTGCGCGAGCACATGTGAGCCCGCCTGGCTGAAAGGACAGAACCGAGATGAACAGTACAGATAGCAGGAAGAAAGTCGGCTTCGTCGGCCTGGGAATCATGGGGCGCAGCATGGCGGGCCACATTCTCGACGGCGGGCACGAGCTGCATGTCTACAACAGGACAAAAGGCAAGGGAGCCGAATTGGTTGCCAGGGGCGCCGTCTGGCACGACAGCGCAGGAGAGGTGGCGGCGGCGTGCGACATCCTTGTCACCATCGTCGGGTATCCCAAGGATGTCGAGGAAACCTACCTCGGCGCTGGCGGGATCGTAGAGAGGGCAAAAGCGGGGGCGGTACTCATCGACATGACCACTTCCAGCCCTACGCTCGCCGTCGAGATTGCGGCGAAAGCGGCGCAAAAAGGCGTTAGGACGCTCGATGCGCCAGTCTCCGGGGGGGACGTCGGTGCGAAGGCGGGCAAACTTTCGATCATGGTCGGGGGGGACGAAGCCGCGTTCAACGTCGCTCTGCCCCTCCTCAGGCTGATGGGCGAAAACATCGTCCTGCAAGGTGGGCCGGGGGCGGGACAGCACACGAAGATGAGCAACCAGATCGCCATCGCTTCTACCATGATCGCCGTCAGCGAGAGCCTCGCCTATGCCAAGGCGTCCGGGCTCGATGCAGGACGGGTCCTGTCTTCGATCGGAACCGGAGCCGCGTCCAGCTTCGCCTTGAATGTCCTCGGCCCGAAGATGCTGGCCGACGACTATGCTCCCGGCTTTTACGTGCATCACTTCATCAAGGATATGTCGATCGCCATCGCTGAAGCAGAGCGGATGAAGCTCGACCTGCCGGGCCTCGCGCTGGCCAAGCGGCTCTATGAGACGCTCGCGTCGAGCGGATTCGGTGAGGAGGGAACGCAGGCGATCTACAGGCTCTACGAACAGCACGCCGGGAAATAGGAAACGGCAATGGAATTTGTTGGTGAACATGTCATCCCTGCGCCGATCGACAAGGTATGGGTTGGGCTAAACGATCCCGAAACCCTCCGGCGCAGCATTCCGGGCTGTTCTGAGATGCTGCAGACCGGAGACAGGGAATTCACGGCATCGGTGGTCGCGAAAGTCGGGCCGGTTTCCGCCACGTTCAAGGGTAAGGTGGAATTGAGCGACCTCGATCCGCCCTTCGGCTATATACTATCGGGGCGAGGTCAGGGAGGCCCGGCAGGCTTTGCGAAAGGCTCGGCGAGGATCAGGCTGACGCCGCAGGGAGACCGCACGCTACTCGCCTATGTTGCAGATGTCGACATCGGCGGCAAACTCGCAAGCGTCGGGGGGAGGCTGATCCAGAGCATCGCAAAGAAAAATGCGGAGGATTTCTTTTCCAGTTTTTCCGCCGTGCTTTCCGGCGGAACGGGCCAGACCGGCGAGCAGCCAAATGGTTCTTCCGACGGGCATGAGCACTCGCCCCCAGGCCCGACATCGGCGACCGCTCATATACCGTTGATCGACCGGATCGCCTGGTTGCTGGTCGGTATGGCAATCGGCGTGGCGGGTACGCTTGTGTCGGGAGTCATGCAATGAATATTACAGACTGCATCAAGTCCCTGGAGCCGAAGCTGATCGAATGGCGCCGTCAATTGCACGAGCACCCGGAAACGGCCTTTGAAGAGCATCGAACAGCGGCCTTCATTGCAGAAAAATTACGGGATGCCGGCCTGGAGGTACACGAAGGGATCGGGCGCACGGGCGTTGTCGGCGTATTGCGCAACGGGGAAGGGCCCTCTGTTGCATTGCGGGCCGATATCGACGCTCTCGACATCGCCGAGGCGACGGGTTTGCCCTATGCCTCGAAGGTGCCCGGCAAAATGCACGCCTGCGGTCATGACGGCCATACCGCGATGCTGCTCGGCGCCGCCCGTCTGATGGCGGCCAATCCTCCCCGCGGAACGGTCGTTTTCATCTTTCAGCCAGCGGAGGAGAACCATGGCGGCGCCATGGTCATGATCGAGGACGGCTTGTTCGATCGCTTCCCGGTAGACCGCATATTCGGGATGCACAACTGGCCCGGTCTGCCGGTAGGCACATTTGCAATCCATCCCGGCCCGATGATGGCGGCCCAGGACAATTTCGAACTGAAGATCATCGGAAAGGGCGCCCATGCCGGCATGCCGCATCAGGGGATCGACCCGATCCTTGTCGCCGGCCAGATCAATACGGCCTGGCAGGCAATCGTCAGCCGCACGCTGAGCCCGGCAGATGCAGCGGTGATCAGTATTACGCAGATCCACGCAGGCGATACCTGGAACATCATTCCGGACACGGTATTAATTCGGGGCACGGCGCGATCGCTGACGCTGGAGGTGCGCGACCGGCTTGAGGCCGAGATGGCGCATCGCGCGCGGCTGGTGGCGGAGACTTTCGGCGCTCGAGCTGAGTTGGATTATCAGAGGCGTTATCCGGCGACGATCAACACAGAGGCGGAAACCGACATCGCCAGGGCGGCTGCGCAAACCGTGTCCAAGGAGGGTTTGGTTTATCAGGATATGCCGGCGAGCATGGGCGCAGAAGACTTTTCGTTCATGCTTCGGAAGAAACCGGGGGCCTACATCTGGATCGGAAATGGCAGTGCGGACTGTGGGCGAAATCTCCATAGTCCGGGTTATGACTTCAACGACGAGGCTCTCACGCTCGGTGTTCAATACTGGATGCAAGTCGCCCATCGCGCGCTTGCACTCAATAGTCTCGCTTCCTGACCGGACCGTGCTCCGCGGATCTTGTCGCAAAGCAGCCGGAGCCGATGCTCGGCATCGTTATGTCTGGATGGCGCCCGCTTGGTAAGGTGACTTCCGAGATGGTTGAGGTTGGCGGGTCGGGTGCAAGTATGTCTCCGGTCCGTAAGCGCGGCTTGATCATTGCGATGGCGGGCATCCCAACGCTCGCCGGGCTCTTGCGGGTCATACCGACCGGCCGCATCATTCTTTACCGGGCTCCACTTGGGGAGGCGATCATCATGAGCGCGGAGCCGAAGTGAGGTTAACCGCGTCTTGGTAGCTGGCGGTTGTGGCCGGAACGGGCTTGGGCGGGAGATATTCGACCTGCGGTACCCGTGGAATGTTGGCCTGCGAATAAGCTTCCGCCGATTTGAACGGCTGCGTTTGAAAGAAGCGGAGTTTCTCCGCGAAGATCGGGCGTTGTCCTTCGGTGAGGAGGATCATCCTATCTTCCGGCATTTGTCGGATTTCCTGAGGCATCATCAGATCACGATCTCGGATCTGTTCGACCTTGGTCCGTCGCGGTAAACCGAAAAATTCGATCGTTCGCGATTCCGATTGATAGCGGATTGTGCGTTTGCCGAGCGCCCGCGACGCGTATTCAGCCGTCGCCTGGTCGTTGGCGCCGAGGACGAGCTGATAGCCGCAATTACCAAGCAGGGAGTGACGCGAGGTCTCGCCATAGATTTCATCGAGGTTCTTCAAATCCTGGATGATGAAGGCGAGTTTGATGTTATAGCCGGCGACATAAGGCAGCTTCATCATGATCTCATCCATCCGCCTCAACTGACGGAACTCGTCGAGGAGGAAATAGACCGGCAGCGAATTCTGATCGTGCTCGAGCGTGAGAATATCCATGGCCTGTTGCACGAACAAAGTAAGGAGGGGGCGCAACAGCGTGATATCCCTCAGACTTGGCGCTAGATAAATGGAGATCGGCCGATGCTTCATGGCATGGAAGTTCATGTCGGTAACGCGTGTCGCTGCAACGACCCGTTCATTCTTGAAGGGGCGCATGGCCTTTTGGATATCGAGAAGAGCGGACGCGGCGGCGCGGTCGGAAAGCGCGATAAAGGAATTGAAGCTCTCCATCGTGAACTTCGAAAGGCCAGGTTCTTTCTCCTTGACGCATTTCATCAACTCCTGAAGATTGAGGCCTGTATTGAAAAAGGAATTGACCTCTGCGAGATTGCGACGGTCTTTATAAAACGGGCTTTCCAGCACATAGCTGATGACGCCGGCAAGCGCCTGTTGCGCGGTCGCTTGCCAGATCGAATTTTCAGAGTCGATATTTTCAGGGACGAGTATATTGGCGATGTTTTGAATGTCGGCGGTGCGGTCACCGCGTTCTGTGCGAACGAAATCGAGGGGGTTGTAGCAGTTTGTCGTTACCGCCCCCGGTGCGAACAGAAATACCTCGCTGCCGTCTCGACGGCGATATCCGGCGGTTGCCCTGAAAATCTCACCTTTCAGATCGGTGACGATCATCGAACCTTGGTGCATCAGGGCATTGGGAATGACGTAACCTGCACCTTTGCCCGAGCGTGTCGGGCCGATAATGACGTGGTGCCGATCGTCCTTGACCCTTAGAATTCTTGATCCCAGCCGGCCGAAGATATGGCCCTTTTTGCGAAACCATTTGCCACGTCGAAGCGAAGCCCTGTCCTGAAATGCCGCGTCGCCTAAAGGGTTCGTGGTCGGTTTTAGACCAAGATGGGCCATGAGACCGGCGACCAGCGTGGCTGGCACCGCTGCCCAAAGTGCGACTTTCTGTAGGACAGGGTCGGTCGGATAGAACCAGAACTGCTGGATCGGCGAAAAGGGATTGCTCGTGATCGTGGCCTTGAGAATCCGTCCATCCTCGTAGAAAAGCTGAAGCCCCAGGCCGTAGGCGAGCAGCCAGACAAACAATGCGATCGCGGCGCAGAAGCACAAGTAGAAGCTTTGGAACTGTCTGATCACGGCTCGTCTCGCGCAAAGAAAATCTCAGAGACGCTCCGCTTGCCGCCTTCGCGGCGCAACTGGATGACGACCGGGATGACCATCCGGATGTAGGACATGAGGTCGTGCTTTAAGAAGCCTGAAGAGATACCGGCCTGCTGGATCATCATTGCAAGCTGTTCGTAGGCGCCCAAGGGTGTATCGGCATGGACCGTGGACATGCTGCCGGGATGACCGGTGTTGATGGCGCGAAGGAAGGAAAAAGCTTCACTTCCGCGAATTTCGCCCATGAACAGCCGATCGGGGCGCATGCGCAATGAGGCTTCGAGCAAACTTTGGATCGATACATCGGCCGTACCCTGGTCACCTTTCGAGGCAACCAGGTGGACCGTGTTCGGCTGGGGAGGGAAAAGTTCTCGTGTGTCTTCGAGCGTGATGATCCGCTCATGTTGGGGGATACTCTTCAGGCAGGCGTTGAGGAATGTCGTCTTGCCGGAGGACGTGCCGCCGCTGATCAGGATGGAGACCCGCTGACTGATCGCCGTATGAATGAAGTCGTAAATCCTGTTTGCTCGCAGATGCCCAACCAGCGTGTGATCGAGGTCGCTGAGGTCGCCGACGGCAACCGACACCTTGTCCAGCGAGCCGTTGTCCCGATATTCCTCGAGCGTAAAATCATTGATCACCTGTTTGCGGATAGAGACCGAACCGCCGCCGGATGCAGCCGGCGGCAAGACGATCTGGATGCGTTCGCCGGTCGGTAGTGAGGCGCTGAGGATCGGCTTTGTACGGCTGACAAACTGGTCGGTCGCCGCTGCAACCCGCTCGCCTATATTCTGGATTTCGTCAGCCGTTAGGCTGCTGATGTGATGATGCTCCATATATTCGGCACCACGTCGCTCGATATAGACATGGCCAGGCCCGTTGACGGCAATCTCCATGACCGCCGGATCGTCAAGGAACCGCCGAAGCGGTTCGAGGGCGCGATTGAGGAAATAATAATGATCGCGCCTGGTCGACATGACATTACCTGTCGCGACGTTCACGTCGGATCTCCTTCATTGCTTCGGTGATCGGATCGTCATAAAGGGCGCTGAAGTCGAGGTCTTGGCGCACATAGACAAAGATGCGCTCGCCTTGAGGAACATTGATCGTCGGCGCGATGCGCAGGTTTTCCGAAAGAACGGTATTCGCCATATTGCTGAAGGTCTCAGCGATCGTTTCTCGCGCGAGCTCTGCGCCACGCTCTGCGTCATCGCCGTTGCCAGAAGCCCGTTCGCTGCCGTATCCCGTCAGATAGCTTGCGCCAGCACCGACGATCGACAACATGATCGAGGCGCCGAACCGTTCACGGAACTTGTTGTCGACATGGCCGGTCAATCCAGACCTTCCCAGCCCGTCGGTGGCAATTGAATCAAGTCTGACGGAGACGCCATCGTCGCGGATGAGACGGGTCCAGATGACAAAAATGCGCTTTTGACCACGCGTGATCTCTGACTGGTATTCTCCAATGAGGCGGGTGCCGGTCGGGATTAGGATGCGTCGACCGTCGAAAGAATAGACGTCTTGTGACGTAATGGCCCTGATTTGGCCGGGCAGATCGCTATTAATCGCCGTTTCCAAAATGCCGGGGATCAACGTTCCTTCGGTAATCATGGCATCGATCCGCTCGATCCGGCGGGCCTTGGCGCTACGGCTGGCCAGATTGGAGGCTGCATTGAGATATGTGCTGTTGCGATCGGCGCCGGCGACCGTCACGCCTGAACTGCCTTCGTTGCGGAGGCTACGACCATCATTGCCGCCGGCGATTTCATCCATTGCAATCAGCTTTGACATGTACCGTTTCGGAAAAGCCTCCTCGATAGGTGAAGGGGGCATTGGCGGCTGAGCCACCTCTTTCGGCGGAGGTACGTCAAAGGTCGTCGTCTCGGGAGGCGGTTTTTCCGGGGGAGCGGGTGGCGGCAGATTGATGACAGGCTGCTCGGGGGCGGGCGAGGGCTTTTCTGTTTCCCTCAGAAAGGACGGCGGCCTGAAGGTCGTCGTCTGAAATTCCTCGTCGCTCTGGATGTTCTCGGTGTTTTTTTCGCCGGAGGTCGTGACGACGAGGTACGCGGCGGCAATCCCGCCCAGAAACAGGGCTATTGCTCCAAGCCTTTGGTCTCGTCGAGCGTTTCGATCCTGGACCGGCGTGTCGTCGGCCGCGGCCATCGCCTCTAGTTCCGGGCTTAACTTCATCAGTTGCCGCTCCTTCGCCGCTTCGTCGCATTCCTGTCCAAAGCCGGCCCGAAAAAATCAGGGTTCGGGACGCCGAAGTCAGGCCTTTCAAGATTAAAGATGCAGGTCCATTGGTTGCCGTCGCGAAGCGTGTATTGCGTGGCGATACCGTCGACGACGATGTAATCGCCCTCTTTACGGAAGTTGCGCAGGGTCTCGGAGAAATCGGATTGGACGGCAAAGATCGCGGGGACAGCCTTTTCAAACCGAAAGAAGGTCTTCTTGCCGTCATCAAAGACCATGCTGGGTTTCAGGGCCGGATCGCCGGAAAACGAATAATCGATATTGACGTTTGCCCTGTCGATATTGGCGATATTGGGATAGGCGGCCCGATCCTTGGCCTCCTGGCGCCATCGCGCGTTCAGGTCCTTGTCGGGATAGACGAAGCGAATGGCAAATACCTGCTTACCATCGTCCGGAGCGTGATCATTGAGCTCGAGGAAATAGATCCTCTTGGTCGTTACGATGTTCATGTTGGTGTCGACGTTTCGTGCGATGGGCTTTACGAAGAGGATGTTGCCCTTTTCTGAGGGGGCGACCTGCCAGCTGTCGGTATCTCCAAGCGAGATCGTTTCGAATTCCTCATCCTCGTCGAAGATGATCATGGTGGAGATGCCGTAGGTTGCGGGCACTTCCAGCACGTTGTTCGCCTGATAGACGACACTTGTAACGCGCCGGTCGAGCGATCCTGGCCGTGGCGCCTGACTTGCGAACGCCTCCACCGTGATGAGGACTGCAAAAGCCGGGAGAAGAAGCAACCTCATTGTCCGGCATCTCCTGGCGTGACCGTTTCCTGATCGCGACGGTAGTCATAGACTTGGAAGCCCAACGGATTTTCGAAGCGCCACGCATTGGTTGCTGGCGATTCCGTATAGCGATAGCGGACAACGGAAATGTAGTGGCGGGTGATCTGACCCGTGTCCGATTTCTCCGTCGTGGAAAACCGAACGAGGGCGGTGCTGGGGTTTGAGAAGGTGACGGACTTGAGGTCGACGGTGACTTTTTTATCCTTGCCGTAGATTCTCGCGGGATTGTCCGGGTTTGCCGCGCTATAAAGCTCCTGGAGTTCGCGCGCGGCGTCATTGGTGGAAAGCAGCGCCGCGATGCCGAAATTTTCGGTCACCGCAAAGGGATCGTACCCCTCGCGGGATCGGATGTAGCGCACGACATTGGCCTGAGTGATGGCTTGCAGATCGGTTAGTTTGACCGATTTGGTAAGGCCGGATTTGACCTCCAGATAGCCTGTATTCTTGTCGACCTCGATGATATAGGGCTCGAAGCTCTTAAGTGGCACCAGCAGGATGAGTGCTGTCAGCGATAGCAGCGTGATGGTGCCGAAGACCATGGTGATGAACCAGGCGATCGCTCGCGATCGCTTGGCGCTCTTCAAGATTTCCTGTTCCCAGCGGTCGCCATCCTGAAAATAGCTTTCAAGAGCAGCATCATGCGATTTGCTCATTCGCGCGCATCCTTAAAGACACTTCCCTCGAACGGTTCACTCAATTTGGCAGGCTGTTGCTGCTGATTCGGTTCTGCATCGCTCGGGCGGTGGCATTTCGAATATTTGCCCTCATGTTTTCCATGGTCCGCGTCCTTGCTTGCATGCCATGATCGCCGATCGTGCCTGCCAAGGAGCGAGCCGCGCCGAACGTCGCTTTCGGGACGGTCACTCCCGCCAGATGTCCGGCGTCACGCGCGATCCTGCCGATACCGGCCGCAATGCCACCGGTAATGCCCTGGGCGAGTATCTGAATGTTGAACAGGACGAATGCACCCGCGCAGCAGAGCAAAAGAAAGGCGGAGATATCGCTGAGTTGAAGGCGCCTCTGGGCTGCGGCATTCGTCACCTTTGTCAATTCCGGGTCCATTGCCGCAATGAGGAAGGCTGCAACCACGTAGACGAAGAGGGGAATGAGGGCATACATCAGCACCTGCTGAAACCAAGCAGCGCCAAGGCCGCGGGATCGTTCAAAGAGCATGCAGGCGATGAAGATGGGAGCGGTGCCAATCAGCATCCACATCATCACTTTGGCAAGCAGAAGGATCGCCAGCGCCACGGCGATGAAAACGCCGACGCAAAGCATGATCAGAAAGCCGACCATGGATGGCAGGATGGAGAAGTAGCCCGATTGTTCCGCGAATGCGGAAGCCGCCTCGTTGGCCGTCTTCCAGATTAAGGACAACCCATTCGTGGGTTCGGTGATGCCGGTTCCGGTTGCGGTCAAGATCGCGCGGCCAACCTCTTCAGGCGTATCGCTCAGCCAGGCATAAAAGAGGCTATTGAAATTCTCCCACTTGCTGACGAGGGTCAGGATGACCAACATGCGCACGACGCGGCCGATGATCTCGCTGACGCTGACGCGCGCCGTTCCCATGACGAGTTGCAGACCGTAGTAGCTCACATAGGCGACAAACAGGATTGTCAGCAGCGGCATCAGCTGTTGACCAACGATACCGAAGGCTTCTTCGGAAAAGTTTGATCCTGTTTGCTCGACCCTTTCAAGAACGTCGCCAAGGAAATCGTGCATGGCCTCCGACCTTTGCTATTTTGCCAACACTGCATCGATGGCCGCCAGGGCGGCAGCCGAGGTGTCGCTGTTGACCCGGGTCATCGGTCCACATTCCTGTCTCGGATCGGGAGCCAATCCGGTCAGGTGCTTCGGTCTCTTGCAAGGTGCGGTCTTTTCTTTGTAGGCAGTACCGCAACCGACAAGACCGACCGAAACCATGAAAAAAAGAAATACCTTGCCGCTCATGGTGCGTTACTCGTCACTATAGCTGAGCGCTTTTTGGGAGTTCGAGATATCCGTGAGCCGGCGTTGATTATCTGCCTGCAGCGAGGACACAGCGCCGTTCATGACGCCAATCAGCTCGTTGATGGTCAGGCCCGCTTCGACCTGAAGCTGGGTGTTTTGGTCGATCGAGCCTTTGATGTCCTTGGCCTGACCGATGCTGGAGCCGGCCTGTTCGAATGATGCGCGGCGGGTCTGAACGGCTTTTTGGGAACCGGTAACGAGTGCGGCGACGCCGAGCACCGTCTTCACCATCTCCTCATAGGACTTGTCGCCGGAAAACGAACTGCTTTCCTTGCCGGAGAGGGTCCTTACCAGTTCCAGGCTGTTGAGAAATGTGGTTGCGACCTGCGAGACGTCTCCGCTTACGCTCCCAAAGTTCGCGACTCCACCCGATAACAATTTGTCGAATGAAGGCATCTGCGACGCGCTGAAGCCATTGCCGACCGCGAGGTTTTGCATGCGGTTTGCGTCACCGGCGCGATCGCCGGTCACAGCGTCGAGCGTTTCTTCGGTTGTTTTCAGGACTTGCCCGTTCGTCTCCAAGATCTCGCCCGTCGTCTGGGCGGTTCTTCTCGCGATATCGAGATTTGCGTTGTCGATGACTGGCACCTGAGCGAACGCGGTGGATGCAACCGGCAGTAAACATGCGATGAATAAGAATTTCTCCATGGTCGTTTTCCTCATTCAGCGTTCAATATCAGCGCTATATCGGCCTCGCGTTCGCGCCTCTGTGCGCAGGCCTTTCGGTTAGGCTCCATTCATGCCCTTGTCGGAGATTGCAGACGCCACCCGAGACGCGATCTTAACCTCTTCACCATTTTGGGCAGTGCCAAAAGCAGGGTTGACGCGACCGACAACGGGCACTTGTGGCATCGCCGGACCGGAGACGCCGACTGCCAGCGATAGGTTTAGAAGCCATAAGAGACGACCTTGCTTCATTCGCCTGTCTCCCATCCGCAGAACCGGGCAAGCCAATGTTCTGGTTGTTCGCCATAGCGTTCGCGCAAGCGCGCGCATTCCTCGATCGTTTCCTTGCGCCCGGAAAGCACTTTGATGAGATCGGGCATTGCGGTGAGATCAAGCCTAGCGATGACGGAGTCATTGCCGTGCTTGATCAGGAAGGTTCGCTTTTCAGGGGGTGTCGTTTTGATGAAGCTGAATTCCTTCATCGTCAGACCAAAGCGTTTTATGTAGCTTTCCTCGTCGGCCCGCGGGTTCGGGAAGTGGATGTGGGTCGCCGCCTGCTCGATCAGCGTATGGGAGGCTTTTGCTTTGGCGATATCGGCTGCAGATTGTGTCCCGAAGCCGACAATGCCGTTCAGCTTTCGGATGGTCTTCATCTTGTCAACGATGAAGTTGCTGAAAGTTTCGTCCATTAGGAGCTGCCAGCCCTCATCCATGAAGAACATGGCGGGGTTTCCGTCGAGCAGTTCATCGAGGCGGTGGTAAAGATACATCAGCGCCGGTGTACGCAGTTCCCCGTTGGCGAGGATGTGGGTCATATCGAAACCGAAGACGCGATGGGACGAGAAAGAAAGTACGTCCTCTGCGGCATTAAAGAGCCATGCCTTTTCGCCGTCGATCCAAGCGCGAAGGCGAGAACAAAGATCGTTGGCGTTGGCCCGCGACCGGCCCGAGAGAAGGTCTGCCAAATTTGAAAGATTTCGTTCCGATCTCGGCTCCTGCATCAGGCGGGGGATCGCTTGCTCTAACGTATCTTCGTCTTCCTGGCTGAGCGCGCTGCCATCACCAGATCGCAGCATCGCCTTGACGAGCCGCAGTAAAAAATCGCGGTTGGTTCCGGTGTTTTCCAGCTGGAGCGGGTTGAAACCTGTCGGTGTTCCGGGCGACAATACCTCATAGGAGCCGCCGATCGCCCTGACAAATATTTCGGCGCCATGATCTTTGTCGAAGAATGCGGCTTTTGGTGTGGGCGAGACCCGCATCGCCTGAGCCAACAGGAATGTCAAAGCAACCGTCTTGCCCGATCCGGTCGGTCCCGTGACAAGGAAGTGGCCGATGTCACGACGATGGAAATTGAACCAATAAGGTGTTTGCGATGTCGTCTCGAGAATGGTGATCGGCCAACCCCAATGGGTATGATCAGCCTCTCCCGTAGCGAGATTGTGCATCGATGACAGGCCGGAAAAATTTGCACTCGACAGCATTGCCTTGCGGGCGATGTAAGCGTGGTTTCCCGGCAGTTGCGCCCAAAAAGCCGCTTCGAGGTTGAGATCCTCTCTGAGCCAATTGATGTTCATGTTTGTCAGACTGGCGCCGAGTTCTGTCACGCTGCGGCTGACACCTTCCAGATCGCGAGACAGACAAAGAAGCGAAAGATGATGGAAACCAAATACGGCTTCCTGGTTCATCAGGCTATTGAGCGCGTAGTCGATGTCTTGTTCAACCGCGCTGCCGGAACCGTCCGACGCCCTGATCTGCCGCTGCAGCCGGCTGATCCGCTCCTGTGCAATCGGCTTGTCGGCTATGGAGAAGGACTGGGTGAGGATGAATTCGTGGTTCACCTGCAACAGGCTGTCCAGTAAACCCGGACCGGTGAACGGGGGATATTCCTTGATAGACAGCATCGCTCCGTAACGGGTGTCTTCATCGACGGCTGCTTGAGCCTGCATCGTTCGCTTGGCGAAATGCAACCGCGACGTGCCGACGAAGCCGTAGATTCCCATCCGCGGCAGACGCATCTTTCGCGGTATTCCACAGGTCAGGATCGTGTTGAAGAATTCGCAAGGCTCAGAGTAAGGCTCGACCTTTGCCGCATTTAACTGCTCTTCGTTTCCCGCCGGATCATCATCACGCTTCCGGTAGGTAATACCGAGCGTGCGCGCGCCGTATTTGGTCAGATCCTGCACGAGGTTTCCGACGAGTTCCTCGAGTTCCGTGACGTCATCGCGGGTGTATTTTAGCCCGGCACCTCGATCTGCTCGTGCGAACATCCGTTTAATGGAATCGCCAACGCCGAGGACGCCACGCATTCCCGACTGCACAATGGTGAGATAGATCTCGTTTCGAAACATGCGCTTGTGACGCAACTGCTCCATATAGCGGGAATTTAGAAGATCGCAGTATGGATTGTCGAACGTGCCGCCGATTTGCGCTTCGACTTCTCGACGCACGACCGTAGACCACAGCGAATAACGGCTGGAGCCGAGGGCGCGGATCATCGTGTTTTGGACTATAGCGCGCATGTTGAGTTCTGCCTGATCTTCCGTCTGAAAAAACAAGCCGTGCAGTCTGATGACGCTTAAGAGGGAGCCATTCTCCAGCCCGATCACCGTATCGGATACATGCCGCAGATATGGGATATGCCGAGACATGGGCCGCTCGCGGCCGGAAAACCGACCAAGACCGAGCTCCTGGCTGATCACTTTCCGCATGGCTATGGTCCGTACGAATTCGTGCCCCAAAGGTGCATGTTAGGCGTTCGGGGAGTTTTGCGGGAGGCCACCTGCAGCACGTCGAGGATTTTGCTGTCGCGGGCGCAAAGCGAAAACAAGACGAGATAGGTGACAGGTGCGATCAAGAGTGCCAGCAGGTCGTTCGTCGCCAACCAGCCAATGACGGTAATGCCAAAGGTGACGACGACCGCCATATAGGGCACACCCCAAAGCGTCGGCGGCCTGGTCAAGCCGATGACAAGCGGAATGAAAGTCGGTCCTTCACGCTCAAACCCGGTCATTGGTCATTGTCCGACGGCTGATATCATTTGATCGACGATGGCGGGTGCACCAAACACCAGCCCGATTCCAATGACGACCGCGCCCGCCGTGAACCAGGAAAGGCGGCCTGCAAACGCGAGGAAGCCGAGACCGATGACCGCAATGATCGCCAGAAGCCGGCCGAAGGGGCCGGTAATGAAGTCGACGATCATCTGAACCGCCGTTTCTAACGGCGCAAATGCTCCACCACCATTTGTCTGAGCCAGGGCAGCGTCTGGAGCTATGACCTGAACAGCGGCCATGACGCCTATCAGGGTCGTAAGCTTCAGCACCCGCAATCCGATGTTCTGCCATTCGTGTTCCATCGAGTTTCTCCTTCAAAAATGCATCACTCCGCCGACAAATTGGCGGCGTTGTTGCACAGCGATAACGCCAGCCTCGTTGCCGGGAGCTGGGCCTTCGATTGGGGTTTGCAGGACGCGCATCGGGCCTGTCTTTGCCGACGGCATCGGCAGGCCAAGTCGGTAGTTGATGACTTTTGCGAGGTATCTGACGGTTTCAGCAAAGGGTGGAATGCCCGCATGTTCGTAGACGCGCCGCTCGCCGCTGTTGTAGGCGGCCGCGACGAGAAGGGGGTTCTGAAACTCGTCGAAGAGCACCCGCAGGTATCTCATCGCACCGTCGATGTTTTGGGCGGGGTCGCAGATATCGTGAACGCCGAAACGAGCCGCAGTATCGGGCATCAACTGCATCGGGCCACGCGCACCTTTTGGTGAATTGCGCCGCCTGTCGAAGTCGCTCTCGACCCAGGCGATTGCTTCTGCAAAAACCTCATCGACCTGATGACGCCTGGCGGATTGGACCACCAGGCGCCTGACACTTTCCGGCGTAAGCGGTGAGGGCGCGCATTCATCAGTCTTTCGCGCAATTGTGGCGGGAGGTGCTTTCCTTGAGCTGTCAGGCCTTTGAGACGATGTAGCGATTTTAGTATCGTAGTAAATTCTGTTCGGCCATGCGGATGTCGCCGACTTTGCAAGGGAAAAGTAACGAAATAAGTTAATTTCGTTTTCCGATGTTTCATGTGCTGTCCGCGGTCCTGATCTCGGCCCCGGTGTTTCATCGAAGCTTGCCTGCGAAATCTTCCTGCGCCCCAAGGCATCCGATGATGAAGGCTCCTCCAAAGCAGGAAGATCGATTTCATAAGAAATTGAAATTACATTTGTTTTGTCAGACTCATCTCTTGCTTTCGCCTCCCCTTCGGTGATGATCAAGGTCACCAGAAGAGTGATCAACGTAGGGATTTTCAGTCGGGAAAGTTCACCGTAAGTGTGCATCGATTCCCTCATATCGGTGGCTGAGCATTTTCGACGACTGACTGCTCTTGGAGTGAAATAATACGCAATACGTATAGGTCTACAGAGAATTTGGTTGATTTCAACCCCTGTCGATAAAATAACGATACGAGTTAAGTTATGGAGGTGGGTGATGAGACGTGGAATTTATGCAGCGCTTGGCATTTGCGTGCTCGCGGCGCCTGCTTTCGCCGCGCAACCGATCAATGAGGACTATGTTCGATCCCTGGCGGTATCGGGGAAAATCGTCCTTGTGATGGAATATTACGACGGGCGTGGTGAGGTGGCTGAGCGCAAGGGTTATGCGACCACGAATGCCTTCGAAGCGCTGTCGGCGACCGACTTTCGTGTCACTGACGACACTGTGGTTCGCCTTTACGGCGTTGAACCGTGCGAGGGCGAAATGGTCAGTCGACGGGATGGGTTCATAGGACGTTGCCGCGACTATGCGCAAGAACAGCTGCAAGTCATGCTGAACAATCCAAAGGTGATATTCTGCCGGGCGTTTACCAGCGAGCAGAAGTCGCCGGTTCACAATGCAACCTGTTATGGCTACTATTATTTTCCGGGCAGCCTCGACGCTGTCGAAATGTTCGAAGAACAGCTTGTGTCGCTTGGCGCCCTTCGTCTCTCGACAGAGCCCGATGGTACTTTGGCTCGCCCGGATCTGTCGAAAGCCGAAGAGGTTGGCAAAAAGGCGTCGTTCGGCATGTGGGCAGATCCGAGGGTGAGGGGGCGATGACCGCCCAACTGCGACGATGCGGTCCTTTGGTGGTGCGATCCGATTTGAGTGTTGCGGCGGATAAAAATTCAGGAAACCGGGTCGGTTCACGTCTCGATCGTTTCGGCGTGCGCCCGCATCTGTCGCGCATGTTCGCTTGGTCGGAAAGAGTATCACAAGGGCGATCGGTGTCGGCGATATCGTTCATGAGACAGAGCCCGGGGGGTAGAAGAACGGTTCAACCGAATGGCAAATTGTTGCAGCATCAAGGGGTATCCCTGTGGCCAGTACGTAGCCCGCCAAATGCGTGAGCTTTTGCAACGCCTCGCGCCTGTCGGCCGGCTGCCATGCAATAATCTGATTGCAAACCAGGCGTTCTTCCAGCTCAAGCTCGTCGAAGAACGAATGTACTCGAACCGTCTCGCCTCGCCGCCTTAACTCCAGCAGCAGCGTGCGATGACGTGAGAGGAGAGTGGTGAGGTCTTGAGGAACCTCGTAGTCGTCCATGATGGCCCCCTCGATTATTATTCCGTTCACACAAAGCGGAAAGCTCGCTTCTGGTCATAAGAAGCGTTGTTGATGTATGAGGATAAGAAACAATGGCGGGCCACCTTTCATGACAAGCAGAGTAGACAAACACATCCAAGAGAAGGGTCTCGTCGAACATAAAGGTCCCGAAGCCGACAAGCCGGTTTACCGATGCCCTGGATATGAGGGGATCGCGGAGTTTTCCGAACTTGATAACCGAATTGCAGACGCGCTCAGGCAGGCGCGAGAACGCACCGGGCTCACGCATGCTGATGTCGCACCTCTGCTCGCGCTTCATCCTCAAGTCTATGGGCGATACGAGCGCAACGAAACGAAGATGACCGTGACCAGGCTCATTCATCTGAGCGAGCTTCTGGATTTTTCGCCAATCGATGTCATCATGGCTGCTGCGCCTTATCGGTTTGGAAAGACAAAAGACGAAGCCGACAGACGTCGCGAACTGATCAAGATCGTTGAGGCGCTGCCGGCCGACGCTGTGAATTCCTTGCTGTCGCTGGTCGATGCGATGATCAAAGTGCGATCAGCGGACGTTGCAAATGGCGGCTGATTGGATGTGGGCGCACCTCAATGAAAGAGATCTTGCACGCCAAACGGTGTAGACCGGCGGACATTGCCACTGCAGCTCGCAAGCGAAAAGAACATCGAGACAAAGCCCAAAGCGGTCGTTTGTTGACATCGTTGCGGGCGCCTTTCCGCGGCTTTCACTTGTCAAGGCGCCATGCCCAGGGAGGTCGCTTCCTGATGAATATGGCAGCCGAAGCCCTTCCATGAAGTTTCGTCATAGTCCTGCGCCTCCGATTTCCATCACCGTTATTCAGCTCCGGCCCAACTGCCTGAACCTTCTTCCGTGCGCTGGCTGGTATCCGTGATCGCAGAGGATCGCGATGGGCGCGACGGCACGGAAAGCAGGGACTGATCTATACCATAGGCCTTGCGATGCTGTTGAAGCAGGCGAAAGGAGGGGTAGGCTGCAATGACCATGACCGGTTCTCCCTCATAAAGTATGGGCTCACGCAGAACCTCCAATCGATAGCCTCTCCTGCGGATCATTTTCACGAGCGCAGGGTTTGTCTGTATAATGACGGTCTCGATCTTGGAAAAGACGAGGAACTCGAGAACGGCTGTCATCAATACGTCTGCAGTTGCAATGCCACGGACGTGCCTTACGTGTCTTGCGGTTGCACATCGTCCCCATTCGAAGACCTGGCGCCCTCTTGGATAACTTTCTTCACCGATCAGCTCTGGATAAAGATGGGACAGAAGGTGTGGTTTCATCGTCGGCAGCAGACGCGAATAGCCGACCACTTCGTTTTCCTCTGTCAGTACCAGGTGAATGGTGGACTGCGTGTCGAACGCGTCCCGTTCGCGGCCGTCGCTTTGTCGAAGCGCCTCCCAGCCGAGCTCGTCGACAAAACACTGATGGCGGAAACGCCAAACCGCCTCCATGATGGACTGTTTTTGCGGGACTTGTCTGCCTCGTATAATCTCCAGCATCGATTGCCTCCGTTGTGCACGTGTAATGTGCAACCGGAGGTAAGGAAAAACTATTCGTAAATTGTCGTATTTTACCGTTGCAGTCCGCGTCGAAACGCCTCTGCAATCAGATGTGCTCGATTTCTTGCGTTCAACTTCTGCTGCAGATTGGTAAGGTGAGTTTGGACCGTCCGCGGCGAACGCCGGGTCATTTCACCGATTTCCCAATCCTTCTTGCCTTCAACACACCAGGTCAGGCATTCGCTTTCGCTGCGGGTGACCATGACGTCTTCGGTAATGTCGCTGCCCGCAGCGTTCAGGTCTCGCAGTCGGGTGTAAGCCCTGATTGCTATGATGTGAAGGAGGTCCCTATGGGGCGCCGGCAACGAGACCTTCTTTCCAGCAACGGAGAAGATGCCCGCAAAGCCTGATCGTGTGAAGATCGGGATCGTGATGCCGTCCACCAGCCCGAAATCGGCAGCTTCGCGCATGACTTGGCGGGCTTTGGGCGGCAGAGCCTGATTGTCAATCGTTTCGGACCATACGATTGCCCGGTCCGCTCGACGAACGAGGTTCACAACGGGATCGTCTCGGAAGTAATTTTTCCTCAGATACCGCTCAAACCATGCTGGTGGCCAACCGTTGAGATGGAAGTAGCTCTCCAGGCTTTCATGGGGGAGTGGAAGTCCTGCCAAGGCAAATCGCTCAACGCCCAAAGATACCACTATGCGCTCAACGAGTTCGCAAACCTCCGCGACAGTTCGTGTCGAAATGCAAGCCTCAGAAAACTGAAGCATCAAATAGGCTAACTTGTCCAACCTTTTGCTCCATTATCACGGTTATGCCGAGCCGCTGACGATGGCCTTTAGGTCACGCCTGCTGAGCCCAAATACTTGTGAGATGAAGATCAGCGGCCAATTCTGGCTTTTGGATAGGACGAAATGCTCCTGTTATCAAAATGCAACGATCCGATCAGGTGTGTGACCTGATTAACGTGAACTTTCGCAAGCTATTCGAAAGCGGTGGCCGTTGAACAAAGTTTTCCAAATTGCCCCCCGCGTCGAGCCTGTCCAGTCGCACGGAATGGAAGCATAAGAGAAGACGATTGGCGAGGCAATTAGGTTGAAATGCAGCAAAGGAAAACACAAGGATTACCGTTGGTTAAGGCCGATGACAAATCTGTCGACAAGGAGCCGGAAGCGGGAGACCGCGACGGAAAAGAAGGCACGCGAGAAGGATAAGCGCCAGCAGGCGAGTTAGAAGAAACGAGCAGACGCGGGCAAGTGATGCGTATTGGGCGCGTGTTGATCGCCAGCGCCGGACGGCAAGGGAATCAATATCTCATGCACCTGCCAGACAAGCTTCGGTGTGCTTGCGGGAACAATGAGGGTAACAGCGTGCTTATCGGAAAGCTGCCCGGTAACGTCTCGCCAGCCAAACAAGGAGCGCACACTGACCCGCTACGCAGTCCCGTTTTCCGCTGCCTGCAGGCCCCTGAAATCTTTAAGAAAATGGTGGGCGATGAGAGACTCGAACTCCCGACATCCTCGGTGTAAACGAGGCGCTCTACCAACTGAGCTAATCGCCCTTTCGCGGCTGCAGAAGATACGCCCGCCGCGTCGGTGGCCGTGATCTATGCGGATCGCGGAAAAACCGCAAGAGCTTTCATGATGTTTTTTTGAAATTTTTGGGGAAGCTGCGATCGCCGGGAGGGCAGGGGAGGGAAAGAACCGGGTCGTCATCCTTTTGTCTTGAAACCTGCTTGACACCCGAACACGAACCTCTTAGTTAGCCGCTCAACCGAGCGGTCGAGGCCGCCGGCCGGGAGGTGTCACACCTCACGAGTAATGCGCGGGTGTAGCTCAGTCGGTTAGAGTGCCGGCCTGTCACGCCGGAGGTCGCGGGTTCGAGCCCCGTCACTCGCGCCATCTCTTCCTCGAAAATTTGCTGGCGCTTCAGTATGCGAGGGGCAGATTTTTCAATGCCGCAAGTCGGCATCATGCGCGGGTGTAGCTCAGTCGGTTAGAGTGCCGGCCTGTCACGCCGGAGGTCGCGGGTTCGAGCCCCGTCACTCGCGCCATTCACGATTTCTTTTATTTTTCCGATCGGTCTTAAACCGATTTGATTGCGGAATGTTTCCTGCGAAACAGGCTTGCGGTTCTCGCGGAGACCAAGTCGTAGGTGTTCGTCCGAACTGCTTCATTTAGGTACAGGATGCCGCGCTCAAAAGGCTTGCGCCGGGGCTTCGGCTGCGCTAGTCACGGCTTGTTGCAATGCACGTTCGCTTGGCCCGTGTATTGACTTTAAAGCGTCGCTCGACGCTTCAGGCAAGCTGGGATCGAATACCATGAGTGAACTCCTCACTTCCTATGTCCCGATCGCGATTTTCATCGGTATTGCGCTGGTGATCGGTATCGCGCTTCTGGTCGCCCCCTTCGCTGTGGCCTATAAGGCGCCCGATTCGGAAAAGCTGTCGGCCTACGAATGCGGTTTCAACGCGTTCGACGATGCGCGCATGAAGTTCGACATTCGATTTTATCTGGTCTCGATTCTCTTCATTATTTTCGACCTTGAGGTGGCCTTCCTGTTCCCTTGGGCTGTCTCCTTTGGTGATATGGGTTGGTTCGGTTTCTGGTCGATGATGGTTTTCCTTGCCGTCCTGACGGTCGGCTTCATCTATGAGTGGAAGAAAGGAGCGCTGGAATGGGAGTAGTCGACAACGGCAGCACTCTCGTTGCGCCGAAACCGAAGGGTATTATCGATCCGAGTACTGGTAAGCCGGTCGGTAGTGACGATGCTTTTTTTGGAGGGGTTAACGACGAACTGGCCGACAAGGGCTTTTTGGTGACGTCGACCCACGATCTGATCACCTGGGCCCGCACGGGTTCGCTGATGTGGATGCAGTTCGGCCTGGCCTGTTGCGCCGTAGAGATGATGCAGGCCTCGATGCCGCGCTATGATATGGAGCGTTTTGGCTTTGCTCCCCGTGCATCGCCGCGTCAGTCGGACGTCATGATCGTCGCCGGAACGCTAACCAACAAGATGGCCCCGGCGCTCCGCAAGGTCTATGACCAAATGCCGGAGCCGCGTTACGTCATCTCGATGGGGTCGTGCGCCAACGGTGGTGGTTATTACCATTATTCCTATTCCGTGGTTCGCGGATGTGATCGCGTCGTGCCGGTGGATGTCTATGTTCCGGGCTGTCCTCCCACGGCTGAGGCGCTGCTTTACGGTGTGCTTCTGCTGCAAAAGAAGATCCGGCGCACGGGTACGATCGAGCGCTGAGGGCCTAAGGACAAGACGATGAGCGAAGCCCTGACCGAGCTTGCAACCTATATCCGCGAGGCGCGCTCCGCCCTCGTGGAAGATGCGACGATCGCCTTTGGCGAATTGACGCTTACGGCGACCGTTGAAAACATCGTGCCGCTGCTGACCTTCCTTCGGGATGATGTACAGTGTGGTTTCATATGTTTTGTCGACATCTGCGGCGTCGATTGGCCGCAGCGTGAAAAGCGTTTCGACGTGGTGTACCATCTTCTGTCGCCGAGGCAGAACCAACGCATTCGCGTGAAGCTCGCCGTCGGCGAAGGCGAGGCCGTCCCCTCGGCGACCGCCGTCTACATGGGCGCCGACTGGTTCGAGCGTGAGGCGTGGGACATGTATGGCATTCCCTTCACCGGCCACCCGGACCTTCGTCGCATCTTGACGGACTACGGTTTCGAGGGGCATCCGATGCGCAAGGATTTCCCAACGACGGGATATGTAGAGGTCCGCTATGACGACAATGCCAAGCGGGTTGTCTACGAACCTGTCGAGTTACGCCAGGAATTCCGTAATTTTGACTTTCTGTCTCCATGGGAGGGCACGGATTACGTGCTGCCGGGAGACGAGAAGGCCAAGACTTAGGTGAAATAAACAGGGCGAATAGCGGATAGTTGTCGCCAAACGAAAGGAAGACGCAGACGAACAACTCCCATGAGGATCTCAACGTGTGGCCGCGGGCAATTGAGCGTGCAGTTCAGTTCTATCGCGCGACGGATGGATTTCCGAGGGATGAGATACACGGTTAAGACGCTCGAATTCGCAGGGGCGCTGCTTCGGTGGCGGCGAGTATTGCGGAAAGTCGCAGGCGGGAAAACACCAGTAATTTCATCCAGTTTCTCGGGATTGCTCAAGGTTCTTTGAAGGAGTTGGGGCGCATATGGTCATCGCCGGGAAGGTGAAGAGCCTTCCGGTACGGCAGTTTCGGAGCCTGATGGAGCAGCGCGATGAGATTGTCGGATGGTCCATGCACTGATCAGACGTCTGCAGGAAAAGACATGATCAAGTTGAAACAGCTATTCGCTAAATCCTCCAAGCGCGGAGCGCGCATATGACTGAACATAACGTCCGCAATTTCACCATCAACTTTGGGCCTGAGCATCCATCTGCCCACGGCGTATTGCGCCTTGTTCTGGAGCTCGATGGAGAAATCGTCGAGCGTGTAGACCCGCATATCGGCCTTCTTCATCGCGGAACCGAAAAGCTGATCGAGACGAAGACGTATCTGCAGGCAGTCCCCTATTTCGATCGCCTGGACTATGTCGCGCCGATGAACCAGGAACACGCGTTCGCCCTGGCGGTAGAACGTCTGCTGGGCATCGATATTCCGATCCGCGGCCAGTTGATCCGCGTGCTCTACTGTGAGATCGGCCGTATTTTGAACCATCTCCTGAATGTGACGACGCAGGCCATGGACTGCGGTGCTTTGACGCCGCCGCTCTGGGGCTTCGAAGAGCGCGAAAAGTTGATGGTTTTTTATGAGCGGGCCTGCGGAGCCCGTATGCATGCTGCCTATTTCCGGCCGGGAGGCGTGCACCAGGATCTGCCGCCAGAACTGGTCGACGACATCGAAAAGTGGTGCGATCCCTTCATGGTCGCGCTCGACGACATCGACAAGCTCCTGACCGGCAACCGCATCTTCAAGCAGCGCAATGTCGATATCGGTGTCGTATCGATCGATGACGCATGGTCTTGGGGCTTTTCAGGCGTGATGGTGCGCGGTTCCGGTCTGGCTTGGGATTTGCGCAAGTCGCAGCCTTACGAATGTTATGCCGATCTCGATTTCGACATTCCCATCGGCAAGAACGGAGACTGTTATGACCGCTATCTCGTCCGTATGGAGGAGATGCGGCAGTCGGTTCGCATCATGCGTCAGGTTCTTTCGCGCCTCAAGGGCGATGCGCGGACCGGCCCGGTCTCTTCGCTGGACGGCAAGGTCGTGCCGCCAAAGCGCTCCGAGATGAAGCGGTCGATGGAAGCGTTGATTCATCACTTCAAGCTCTATACCGAAGGTTATCGCGTGCCGGCCGGTGAGGTTTATGCCGCCGTGGAGGCTCCGAAAGGGGAGTTCGGGGTCTATCTGGTCGCGGATGGGACCAACAAGCCGTATCGCTGCAAGATCCGCGCGCCGGGTTATGCACATTTGGCTGCGATGGATTTCCTTGGGCGCGGGCATATGCTGGCCGACATGGCTGCCGTGCTGGGCTCGCTCGATATCGTGTTCGGCGAGGTAGACCGCTGATGATCCGCGCCGTCGTATTCGCTGGCTTTTTGCTGGCTGGCCCGGCTGCTCTTGCGCAGCAGGACCAGTCGGCCGATCAGCTCGGCGGTTCGACAGCTTCCGGCGGATCGAAATCGATGGGTGATCTCCTGTCGGAAGGATATGAGATCAAAACCTCCGTTCCCAATGGGACAAAGTTCATAGTGTTCATGCAGAAAGACAAGTCTGCCTATGCCTGCGAGTTCGTGTCGCTCACGCGGTCGCGGTGTGGATCCATAAACTGATAAGGCGTGGAAAAGAATGTCCGTTCGTCGATTAGCCGAAGATAGCGTCCAGCCGGCAGTATTCGCCTTTAACGAGGAGAATGCCGCCTGGGCCGAGGCAACGATCAGGAAATATCCGGAAGGCCGGCAGCAATCCGCCGTTATTCCGCTTTTGATGCGTGCGCAGGAACAAGATGGCTGGATCACCCGCGCGGCGATTGAGCATGTCGCCAACAAACTGGACATGCCCTATATCCGTGTCCTCGAAGTCGCGACCTTCTACACCCAGTTCCAGTTGAAGCCTGTCGGCACCCGCGCCCATATCCAGGTCTGCGGCACGACGCCTTGCATGCTGCGCGGCGCCGAAGACCTGATGAAGGTCTGTCAGCACAAGATCCATCACGATCCCTTCGAGCTCAATGCCGACGGCACGCTCTCCTGGGAAGAGGTCGAATGTCAGGGCGCTTGCGTCAACGCGCCGATGGTCATCATCTTCAAGGATGCCTATGAGGACCTGACGCCTGAGCGCCTGGAAGAGATCATCGATGCATTCGAAGCCGGCAAGGGCGATCAGATCAAGCCGGGTCCGCAGATCGACCGCTATTTTTCCGCACCCGAAGGCGGCCCTCAGACGCTTCTCGAAGATGTGAAACCCGTCCGGACCAACCTCGATGCGCAGCCAGCGACCGATGCCGCGCCGGTTCCGCCGGCTGATGCGGCACGTCCCAAGGATACGGCGCCGGAAACCGATCAGAAACTGAAGACGCCGGCCACCGCGCCGAAGGCTGCCGCGAACAATGTGAAAGCAGCCGAAATTCAGCCGCTTTCGGGCACTGCCAAGAGCGAAGCAGCCGCGTCCGATGCTGCAAAGCCGGCCACTACCAAGGCGGAAAAGCCGTCCCTGGAGGACAAGAATCGCCCGAAAGGGATCGACAAGCCGGCCGAACCGGACGACCTCAAGATGATCTCCGGGGTTGGCCCGAAGATAGAGGGCATTCTCAACGAGCTCGGCATCTTCACCTTCGCGCAAGTCGCAGCATGGAAGAAGGCGGAGCGCGAATGGGTCGACGGATACCTGAATTTCAAGGGCCGCATCGAACGCGACGACTGGGTCAAACAGGCCAAGGCGCTCGCCATGGGCGGCGAAGCCGAATACATTAAGGTCTTCGGCAAGAAGCCGCGGTAAGGGGTGAGACATGCTTAAGGATCAGGATCGCATCTTTACCAATATCTACGGCCTCAAGGACAAGTCGCTCAAAGGCGCGATGAGCCGCGGCCATTGGGACGGCACCAAGGAGATCCTCGAAAAGGGCAGGGACTGGATCATCAACGAGATGAAGGCGTCCGGCCTTCGCGGACGTGGTGGTGCCGGCTTCCCGACCGGCCTCAAATGGTCCTTCATGCCGAAGGAGAGCGACGGCCGGCCGCATTATCTCGTGGTCAATGCCGACGAATCGGAGCCCGGCACCTGCAAGGACCGCGAAATCATGCGCCACGATCCGCATACGCTGATCGAAGGCTGCGTGATCGCCGGTTTCGCCATGGGTGCCCATACAGCCTATATCTATGTGCGCGGCGAATATATGCGTGAGCGTGAAGCGCTGCAGGCGGCGATCGACGAGTGCTATGATTTTGGCCTGCTCGGCAGGAACACCAAGCTCGGCTGGGATTTCGACATCTATGTCCATCACGGTGCCGGCGCATATATTTGCGGCGAAGAGACCGCGCTGCTCGAAAGCCTGGAAGGCAAGAAGGGGCAGCCGCGCCTGAAACCTCCGTTCCCGGCCAACATGGGCCTCTACGGCTGCCCGACGACGGTCAACAACGTCGAATCGATCGCTGTCGCGCCGACCATCCTGCGCCGCGGCGCCGGCTGGTTCTCCTCGATCGGCCGCCCGAACAATGTCGGAACCAAGCTCTTCATGATCTCGGGCCACGTGAACAAGCCCTGCACGGTCGAAGAGGCGATGGGCATACCGTTCCGCGAACTGATCGAAAAACATGCCGGCGGTATCCGCGGCGGCTGGGACAACCTGCTCGGCGTCATCCCAGGTGGTGCATCTTGCCCGGTCATCAGGGGCGAGGACATGGACGACGCGATCATGGACTTCGACGGCATGCGCGACAAGAAGTCGTCCTTCGGCACGGCCGCCGTCATCGTCATGGACAAGTCGACCGATATCATCAAGGCGATCGCCCGCCTTTCTGCCTTCTTCAAGCACGAAAGCTGCGGCCAGTGCACACCCTGCCGCGAAGGAACCGGCTGGATGTGGCGCGTCATGGAGCGCATGGTCAAGGGCAATGCGCAGAAGCGCGAGATCGACATGCTCTTCCAAGTGTCCAAACAGATCGAAGGCCACACCATCTGTGCGCTGGGCGATGCGGCCGCCTGGCCGGTCCAGGGCCTTATCCGCAACTTCCGCGCGGAGATCGAGGCACGCATCGATCAGTATACTTATAACGCCATGGATCATGGCGCAGTCATGGAAGCTGCGGAGTAAGAACGTGACGAAGACGGACAAGGATCAGGATCGGAAGGCGGCGGATCATCCGGCGCATGATCCTGCGCGCCTGTCTGATTTTTCCGAGGCGCTGAAGCTCAATCCGCTGTTTGCACAATCGGCCGCAGCAATGGCGGCCGCGACTGCGATCGGTTTCGGCCTTGCCAGCCAGATGGCGAGCGCCTTCTTCGGTACGCTGCAGGGCGCGATGGAAGCGGCCAATCGTCAGGCGACGCCACAGGAGCCTCCGCCGGCCGAAGCGTCGGCCCCGCAAAAAGCCTCCGCCGTCGCCGAGCCGACCGCTCCTGCCGTTACCGAATCTGCGCCGGCCGCCACCAGGCCGAAGGCAAAGCCGGTCCGCAAGGGGGCGGCGCCCGCCGCCGCGAAGAAGCCGGCTGTGAAGCCGGTTGCGGTGGAGCCCCCGGAAAAGCCCAAGGTTGCGGCGAAGGCACCGGCCAAGGCTGCGGCGAAACGCAAGCCGGCAGCGAAGGCGGTCGCCGTTTCCGGTGCCGACGATCTGAAGCGGATTTCCGGCATCGGGCCGAAGCTGGAAGGGGTTTTGAAGGGCATGGGTGTCACGAGCCTGGCGCAGATTGCTGCCTGGACGGATGCCGATATCGCCCGCTTCGACAAGGAATTGGGTTTCGAGGGACGCATCAGGCGGGACGATTGGGTCAGCCAGGCGAAAGCCCTGTTGAAATAAGAGATATGTCCCCGACCTTCGGGTCCGAGGGATGGAACTGAGGACGTAAGTGATACGATGGCAAAGCTGAAGGTAGACGGCAAGGAAATCGAGGTCCCGGATCATTTCACGCTGCTCCAGGCGTGCGAGGAAGCCGGCGCCGAGGTTCCGCGCTTTTGTTTCCACGAGCGTCTTTCGGTTGCGGGCAATTGCCGCATGTGCCTGATCGAGGTGAAGGGCGGCCCGCCGAAGCCGGCAGCCTCCTGCGCCATGGGCGTGCGCGACGTCCGCGGCGGCCCGAACGGCGAATTGCCGGAAGTCTTCACCAACACGCCGATGGTCAAGAAGGCCCGCGAAGGCGTGATGGAATTCCTGCTGATCAACCATCCGCTCGATTGCCCGATCTGCGACCAGGGCGGCGAATGCGATCTGCAGGACCAGGCCATGGCCTTCGGTATCGACAGCTCGCGCTATACGGAAAACAAGCGCGCCGTCGAGGACAAGTATATCGGCCCGCTCGTGAAGACGGTGATGAACCGCTGCATCCATTGCACGCGCTGCGTCCGCTTTACGACCGAAGTCGGCGGCATTTCGGAGCTCGGCCTTATCGGCCGCGGCGAGGATGCCGAGATCACCACTTATCTCGAACAGGCGATGACCTCTGAGCTGCAGGGCAATGTGATTGACCTTTGCCCGGTCGGTGCGCTCACCTCGCGGCCCTTCGCCTTCACGGCCCGCCCGTGGGAATTGAACAAGACGGAATCGATCGACGTGATGGACGCGGTCGGTTCGGCGATCCGTGTCGATACCCGCGGTCGTGAAGTCATGCGCATCATGCCGCGTGTCAACGAGCAGGTGAACGAGGAGTGGATCTCCGACAAGACCCGCTTCATCTGGGACGGTTTAAAGACGCAGCGTCTCGACCGGCCTTATGTCCGCAAGAACGGCCGTCTGGCGGCGGCCTCCTGGAGCGAAGCCTTCGGCGCGATCAAAGCCGCGGTGTCGGCAACCTCCGCCGACAAGATCGGCGCGATCGCCGGTGACCTGGCATCTGTCGAGGAAATGTATGCGCTGAAGGAGCTGATCCGCTCGCTCGGATCGGAAAACCTCGACTGTCGGCAGGACGGGACGGCGCTTGATCCGTCGCTCGGCCGTGCAAGCTACATCTTCAACCCCACGATCGAGGGTATCGAACAGGCCGGCGCGCTGCTTCTCATCGGTGCCAATCCGCGCCTCGAAGCGGCCGTGCTCAACGCCCGCATCCGCAAGCGCTTCCGCCGCGGCAACTTCCCGATCGGCGTGATCGGCGAGGTGAGTGAGCTGCGCTATGTCTACGATTATCTCGGCGCCGGTCCGGAAACGCTGCGTGATCTGGAAACGGGTGCCAACAGCTTCGTCGACAAGCTGCGCAATGCCAAGAACCCGATGATCATCGTAGGACAGGGGGCTTTGGCCCGCCCGGATGGCGCGGCGGTCCTCGCGGCTGCCGCACAGCTCGCTGGCTCTGTGGGCGCGCTGACGGAAGACTGGAACGGTTTTGCCGTGCTGCACACCGCGGCCGCTCGCGTCGGCGGTCTCGACCTCGGCTTCGTGCCGGGCGCCAAGGGCGCGAATGCGGCAAAGATGCTGGCCGGCATGGATGTCCTCTTCCTGCTCGGCGCCGATGAGCTCGACTTCTCGAAGAAGGGCGCCAGGTTCACCGTTTATATCGGCAGCCATGGTGATGCAGGCGCCCATAATGCCGACGTCATCCTTCCGGGTGCCGCCTATACGGAAAAGTCAGGCACCTGGGTCAACACTGAAGGCCGTGTGCAGATGGGCACTCGCGCCGGTTTCGCGCCGGGTGAGGCCCGCGAGGACTGGGCGATCCTGCGTGCGCTGTCCGACGTGCTCGGAAAGAAGCTGCCCTTCGACGCGCTTTCTGCACTGCGTGCGAAGCTCTATGAAGCCTATCCGCATTTCGCCGCTATCGACGAGATCGCGCCGGGTTCCGTGAACGAAATTGCCGCACTCGGCCAAAAAGAAGGTGAGATGTCGAAGTCGGGGTTTGCGTCTCCGATCAAAGACTTCTATTTGACGAACCCGATCGCCCGCGCTTCGGCGGTCATGGCCGAATGCTCGGCATTGGCTCGCAACAATTTCCAGGCTGCGGCGGAGTAATTTGAACATGGATCCGTTCTTTTCGATCTACGTCTGGCCGGCGATCGTCATGATCGGGCAGTCGCTTCTGCTGCTGGTCTGCCTGCTCGTCTTCATCGCTTTTATCCTGCTTGCCGACCGCAAGATCTGGGCGGCCGTGCAGCTTCGCCGCGGGCCTAACGTCGTCGGTCCTTTCGGCCTCTTCCAGTCCTTTGCCGATCTTCTGAAATTCGTCTTCAAGGAGCCGATCATTCCGGCCGGTGCCAACAAGGGCGTCTTCCTGCTTGCTCCGCTGGTCGCCGTGACCTTGGCGCTCGCCACCTGGGCGGTCATCCCGCTCGCGGACGGCTGGGTTATCGCCAACATCAACGTCGGCATCCTTTACGTCTTCGCGATCTCCTCGCTCGAAGTCTATGGGATCATCATGGGCGGCTGGGCATCGAACTCAAAATATCCGTTCCTTGGCGCGCTGCGTTCGGCCGCGCAGATGGTCTCGTACGAAGTCTCGATCGGCTTCGTCATCGTTACCGTGCTGCTCTGCGTCGGCTCGCTGAACCTCTCGGATATCGTCTATGCGCAGAAGGACGGCCTCGGCACGATGATCGGCCTGCCGGCCTCCTTCCTCGACTGGCACTGGCTGGCGCTTTTCCCGATGTTCATCGTCTTCTTCATCTCGGCGCTTGCCGAGACGAACCGCCCGCCCTTCGACCTTCCGGAAGCAGAATCGGAACTCGTCGCCGGCTTCATGGTGGAATACGGCTCGACCCCATACATGATGTTCATGCTCGGCGAATATGCGGCGATCGTGCTGATGTGCTCGCTGACGACCATCCTGTTTCTGGGTGGCTGGCTGCCGCCGGTCGATATCGCGATCCTCAACTGGGTGCCGGGCATTATCTGGTTCGTGCTGAAGGCAACGCTCGTCTTCTTCATGTTCGCCATGGTGAAGGCCTTTGTGCCGCGCTACCGTTACGACCAGCTTATGCGCCTCGGCTGGAAGGTTTTCCTGCCGCTGTCGCTCGCCATGGTCGTCATCACCGCATTCGTGCTGAAGCTGACGGGATGGGCATGAAGATGACCATCCAAGCTTTTGGCATCATTGGAGAATAAAGATGGCAGGTCTCGGACAAGCCGTGAATTCCCTGTTCCTGAAGGAGTTCGTCGGCGCCTTCTTCTTGTCGATGCGTTACTTCTTCAAGCAGAAGGCGACGATCAATTATCCGTTTGAAAAAGGGCCTGTCTCCCCGCGCTTCCGCGGCGAGCATGCGCTGCGCCGTTACCCGAACGGCGAAGAGCGCTGCATCGCCTGCAAGCTCTGCGAAGCGATCTGTCCTGCCCAGGCGATCACCATCGAGGCGGGTCCGCGCCGCAACGACGGCACCCGCCGCACGGTGCGTTACGACATTGACATGGTGAAGTGCATCTATTGCGGCTTCTGCCAGGAGGCCTGCCCGGTCGACGCGATCGTCGAGGGGCCGAACTTCGAATTCTCGACCGAAACGCGCGAAGAACTCTATTTCGACAAGGCGCGGCTTCTGGAAAACGGCGACCGCTGGGAGCGGGAGATCGCCCGCAATATCGCAATGGATGCGCCCTACCGTTAAGGCGGGCGCATTCGACCGGGACCGCCCCAACCAACGGGCAATGTGCCGGTGACATCTGGATGAAATGCCCGGCGCGTGTCATGCCGCCGGGTTTCGACGGGAAGGGGCCTCCGCCCTGCTTCCGGTGAGGGACGAAAAGGCACCACGATGGGTCTGCAGGCTATCTTCTTTTATCTCTTCGCGTTCGTCGCGGTGGCGTCGGCGTTCATGGTCATCTCGGCCAGGAACCCGGTTCACTCGGTGCTCTTCCTCATCCTGGTCTTCTTTAACGCGGCCGGCCTCTTTCTGCTGACCGGTGCCGAATTCCTGGCGATGATCCTGCTGGTCGTCTATATCGGCGCGGTTGCGGTCCTGTTCCTCTTCGTCGTCATGATGCTCGACATCGATTTTTCGGAACTGCGCTCCGGCGTGCTGCAATATGCGCCGATCGGCATCTTGATCGGGCTCATCGTGGCGGCAGAGCTGATCGTGGTCATCGGCGGCAGCGTGCTGACCCCGGATGCAGCCAAGGCGATCACCATGCCGATCCCGAACCCGGCCGAACGCACCAACACAGCGGCCCTCGGCGACGTGCTTTATACGAACTATGTCTACTTCTTCCAGATCGCCGGGCTGGTGCTTCTGGTCGCGATGATCGGCGCGATCGTGCTGACGCTGCGTCACCGCACCCACATCAAGCGGCAGAATATTTCGAAGCAGGTGGGCCGCACGCCCGCCACTGGCGTCGAGGTGGTCAAGGTCAAGTCGGGTCAGGGCGTCTGAGGCGGAAAAGGAATAGAAAAATGGAAATCGGACTTTCCCATTATCTCACGGTCAGCGCCATCCTCTTCATGCTTGGCGTCTTCGGCATCTTCCTGAACCGCAAGAACGTCATCATCATCTTGATGTCGGTCGAACTCATCCTGCTTTCGGTCAACCTCAATATGGTGGCCTTTTCCTCCTTCCTGAACGACATCGTCGGCCAGGTCTTCGCATTGTTCATCCTGACCGTCGCGGCCGCGGAGGCTGCGATCGGTCTTGCAATTCTCGTCGTCTTCTATCGCAACCGCGGTTCGATCGCCGTTGAAGACGTCAATATGATGAAGGGCTGATCAGGTTATGATCTACAAGGCAATCGTCTTCCTTCCCCTGATCGGCTTCCTGATCGCCGGCCTGTTCGGCCGCCAGATCGGTGCCAAGGCCTCCGAATACATCACCTCCGGCCTGATGCTCATCGCGGCCGCTCTGTCCTGGATCGTCTTCTTCAATGTGGCGCTCGCGCATGGCGAGGCGGGCGAGGTGATCAAGGTTCCGGTGATGCGCTGGATCCAGTCCGGCGGCATCGATGTCGAATGGGCCTTCCGTGTCGATACGCTGACGGCGGTCATGTTCGTGGTCGTCAACACGGTCTCGTCGCTCGTGCATGTCTATTCGATCGGCTACATGCATCATGATCCGCACCGGCCGCGCTTCTTTGCCTATCTCTCGCTCTTCACCTTCGCGATGCTGATGCTGATCACGTCGGACAACCTCGCCCAGATGTTCTTCGGCTGGGAAGGCGTAGGTCTGGCGTCCTACCTGCTCATCGGTTTCTGGTACAAGAAGCCGTCGGCTTCGGCTGCCGCGATGAAGGCATTCATCGTCAACCGCGTCGGCGACTTCGGCTTCGTGCTCGGCATTGCCGGCGTTTTCGTGCTTTTCGGCTCGATCAATCTCGAAACGATCTTCGCTGCGGCTGCCACCTACCTGCCGCCGGAAGGCTCGCCGGAGGCGACTGAGGTCATCGTCAACTTCTTCGGCATGCCGCTCGACAAAGCTGGTGCAATCACCGCCGTCTGCCTGCTGCTGTTCATGGGCGCCATGGGCAAGTCGGCGCAGTTCCTGCTGCACACCTGGCTGCCGGACGCCATGGAAGGCCCGACCCCGGTCTCGGCCCTCATCCATGCTGCCACGATGGTCACCGCCGGCGTCTTCCTGGTCGCCCGCATGTCGCCGCTTTTCGAACTGTCGCCCGATGCGCTCACTGTCGTGACGCTCATCGGCGCGATCACTGCCTTCTTTGCGGCGACCGTCGGCCTCGTCCAGAACGACATCAAGCGCGTGATTGCCTATTCCACCTGCTCGCAGCTCGGCTACATGTTCGTGGCGCTCGGGGTAGGGGCCTATGGCGCGGCGATCTTCCACCTTTTCACGCACGCCTTCTTCAAGGCGCTGCTCTTCCTCGGCGCAGGTTCGGTCATCCATGCCGTCGACGGCGAGCAGGACATGCGCTACATGGGCGGTCTGCGCACGCATATCCCGATCACCTTCTGGATGATGACGATCGGCACACTGGCGCTGACGGGTGTCGGCATCCCCGGCACCATGTTCGGTTTCGCCGGTTTCTTCTCCAAGGACGTGATCATCGAATCCGCCTATGCTTCCCATTCGGTGGTTTCCGGCTTCGCCTTTGCCCTTCTGGTGATCGCGGCACTCTTCACGAGCTTCTATTCGTGGCGTCTGGCCTTCCTGACCTTCTTCGGCAAGCCGCGCGCATCCGCCGACGTCATGCACCATGTGCATGAATCACCGAGCGTGATGCTGGTGCCGCTCTACGTGCTCGCCATCGGCGCGGTTCTCGCCGGCGTGCTTTTCGAAGGCTACTTCTTCGGCCACGAATATGCCGAGTTCTGGAAGGGCGCGATCTTCACGCTGCCGGAAAACGAGATATTGGAGGAGTTCCATCACGTGCCGACGCTGGTGAAGTGGAGCCCCTTCATCGCCATGGCAATCGGCTTCGTCACCGCCTGGTACTTCTACATCAAGTCGCCGTCGCTGCCGCGCCGCCTCGCCGAATCGCAGAAGGTCCTCTACGAGTTCCTGCTCAACAAGTGGTATTTCGACGAGATCTACGATTTCCTTTTCGTCCGTTCCGCGAAGGCGATTGGCCGGTTCCTGTGGCAGAAGGGTGATATCGGCGTCATCGATACCTACGGCCCGAACGGGATTGCCGCCCGCGTGGTCGACGTCACCAACCGGGTGGTCAAGCTGCAATCCGGTTACCTCTATCATTATGCGTTCGCGATGCTGATCGGCATTGCCGCCCTCGTCACCTGGATGATGCTCGGGAGCTCAATCTAATGACCGACTGGCCAATTCTCTCGACGGTCACCTTCCTGCCGCTGGTCGGCGTTCTTCTCCTGTTGCTGACGCGGGAGGACGGCCCCTACGGCCGCCGCAACATCCTGAACGTCTCGCTGTTCACGACGATCTTCACGTTTGTCGTCTCGCTCTTCATCTGGTTCAGCTTCGACAACTCGAATCCCGGTTTCCAGATGATCGAGAAGCATGCCTGGCTCGGCACCGGCATTTCCTATCATCTCGGCGTCGACGGCATTTCCATGCTCTTCGTCATCTTGACGACCTTCCTGATGCCGTTCTGCGTGCTCGCGAGCTGGGAGTCGGTCCAAAAGCGCCTCAAGGAATACATGATCGCCTTCCTGCTTCTGGAAGTGGTCATGGTCGGCGTCTTTGTCGCGCTCGATGTCGTGCTTTTCTACGTCTTCTTCGAAGCGACGCTCATCCCGATGTTCGTCATCATCGGTGTGTGGGGCGGCAAGGATCGCGTCTACGCATCCTACAAGTTCTTCCTTTATACGCTGCTGGGTTCGGTGCTGATGATGCTCGCCATCATTGCCATGTACTGGCAGGCCGGTACGACCGACATCACCGAGCTCCTGAAATACGGCTTTCCGGCCGGCATGCAGACCTGGCTCTGGCTCGCCTGTTTCGCAGCCTTCTCAGTCAAGATGCCGATGTGGCCGGTGCATACCTGGCTTCCGGACGCACACGTTCAGGCACCGACCGCGGGCTCGGTCATCCTGGCTGGCGTCATGCTGAAGCTCGGCGGTTACGGCTTCGTGCGCTTCTCGCTCGCCATGTTCCCGCTGGCGTCCGAATACTTTGCGCCCTTCGTCTTTACGCTGTCGGTGCTGGCGATCATCTACACTTCGCTGGTGGCGATGATGCAGGTCGATATCAAGAAGCTGATCGCCTATTCGTCGGTCGCCCACATGGGCTACGTCACCATGGGTATCTTCGCGGCGAATGTTCAGGGCCTGCAGGGTGCGCTCTTCCAGATGCTGTCGCACGGCATCGTCTCCGGCGCGCTCTTCCTTTGCGTCGGGGTGGTCTATGACCGGCTCCATACCCGCGAGATTGCGGCCTATGGCGGCCTCGTCAACAACATGCCGAAATATGCCGTCGCCTTCATGATCTTCACGATGGCGAATGTCGGCTTACCGGGCACGTCGGGCTTCATCGGCGAATTCCTGACGATCATCGGCGTCTTCCGGGTCAATACCTGGGTTGCGCTGTTTGCGGCGACCGGCGTCATCCTGTCGGCTTCCTATGCACTGTGGCTCTATCGCCGGGTGATCTTCGGGGCCCTGGAAAAGGAAAGCCTGAAGGCGCTCCTCGATCTTTCCGCCCGCGAAAAGCTCATCCTCTATCCGCTGATCGCGGTTACCATCTTCTACGGCTTCTATCCCGCGCCGATCTTCGATGCGACGAGAGCTTCCGTGGACCTGATGGTGAACAACTATTCCGCAGCCCTGCAGGCGGCGAAAGACCTTGCACTGAACGTGCACTGAGACGGGACACGACTGGACATGACCGCTGAAACACTCTCCCTAAGCCTGCAGCTCTCCATGCCGGAGATTATTCTGGCCGTGGGTGCGCTCGCTCTCCTGATGATCGGCGTTTTCTCCGGCGAGAAGTCCGCGCCGACGGTGACGGGACTTGCGGTGGCACTGCTTGCCGTTGCCGGCCTCTGGCTCATCTTCATGCCAGCCGATGGCGAAGCCTATGGCGGCGCGTTCAAGCTTGATCCGTTCGCGCGCTTCATGAAGGTCCTTGCCCTGATCGGTTCGCTCGTCGCGATGATCATGTCGGTGGGACACGCCCGCTCCGAACAACTCGACCGTTTCGAGTTTCCGGTTCTGCTTGTGCTCTCCACTCTCGGCATGCTGCTCTTGATCTCGGCGAACGACCTCATCGCGTTCTACCTCGCGCTGGAACTGATGTCGCTGGCCCTTTACGTGGTCGCCGCCATCAACCGTGACAGCCTGCGCTCGACGGAAGCCGGCCTGAAATATTTCGTGCTTGGCGCGCTTTCCTCCGGCATGATGCTCTATGGCATGTCGCTGGTCTACGGCTTTACCGGCAATACCGGCTTCGACCAGATCGCTGGTGTTCTCTCTTCCGAGACGCGGCACCTCGGCCTCGTCTTCGGCATGGTCTTTGTGCTCGCCGGTGCCTGCTTCAAGATCTCGGCCGTGCCGTTCCACATGTGGACGCCGGACGTTTATGAAGGTGCGCCGACCCCGGTCACGGCTTTCTTCGCTGCCGGCCCCAAGGTTGCGGCGATGGCGATCCTCGTGCGTATCGTCTCCGACGCCTTTCTGCCGATCGTCGCCGATTGGCGCCAGATTATCGTCTTCGTGTCGATCGCCTCTATGCTGCTCGGCTCGTTCGCGGCGATCGGCCAGCGCAACATCAAGCGGCTGATGGCCTATTCCTCGATCGGTCACATGGGTTATGCGCTTGTCGGCGTTGCCGCGGGCACCGAGTCCGGCGTTTCCGGCGTGACGCTCTACATGGCGATCTACATGGTCATGACGCTCGGCTGCTTCGCCTGCATCATGGCAATGCGCCGCAAGGAAGGCGACAGCGTCGAGAACGTCGACGATCTCGCCGGCCTGGCATCGACCAAGCCCTTCATGGCGGTGGTGTTGACGGCGCTGATGTTCTCGATGGCGGGCATTCCGCCGCTGGCCGGCTTCTTCGCCAAGTATTTTGTCTTCGTGGCGGCGATCGAAGCCAAGCTCTATGCGCTGGCAGTCATCGGCGTTTTGACCTCGGTGGTGGGCGCTTATTATTACCTGCGCATCGTCAAGCTGATGTGGTTCGATGAAGCCAAGGGCGAATTCGCCCGCATCTCCGGTGAACTGCGCCTGGTCTTCGGTCTCTCCGGCCTCTTCGTCACGGCCTATGTGCTGTTCGGCGGGCCGATCGGCAGTGCGGCGAACGCTGCCGCCAAGTCCTTCTTCTGAGGATGGCTCGCAGGACTGGACGCTTCTCGCTCGACGCGTTTCGCCATGAGGCACTGAGCGAGGTAGGGTCCACCAATAGCGAATGTCTCGCCCGCGCCCGCGCGGGCGATTCCGGTTTGTTATGGATCACGGCAAGACGCCAGACGGCCGGCCGGGGCCGACGCGGACGGGCATGGACTTCGGAGCCCGGCAATCTCTATGCTTCACTGCTGCTGATCGACCCGGCACCACCTGAGCGGCTTGCATCTCTGCCGCTTGCGGTCGCCGTCGCCGTCCATGCGACCGTGAAGGCCGTATTGCCGCCCGGCAGCGAAGCCCTCGAGGTCAAATGGCCGAACGACATCCTGATCGGCCGCAGGAAGACCTGTGGCATTCTTCTGGAAGGTGAAAGCCTGCCGGATGGCCGCCGCGCGGTGGTCATCGGCATAGGGATCAACATCCGCCACATGCCGGATAGCGCGCCCTATGGCGTCACACGCCTTGTCGATCATGGCGCCGGAATTTCACCGGAAGAGATTTTTGCGCATCTTTACAGAGAGATGGCAAGTATTCTTGAAGCGTGGGATGAGGGGGGCGGCATAACGATCATCTGCGAGCGCTGGCGGCAGATCGCCTGCGGCATCGGCGAAAAAATCACCGTCAACCTCTCCGACCGCTCGCTTGTTGGAACATTCGCAGGTATCGATGACAAGGGATTTTTGATGCTTGATACAGGCGCGGGCGGAGTTCTTCCGATCGCCGCCGGTGATGTATTTTTCGAGAGAACGGAATAAGAGAAGAAATGGCAAAACAGGAAGAACTGGTGTTTCTGCCGCTTGGCGGCGTGGGTGAGATCGGCATGAACCTCGCCCTCTACGGCTATGGAACGCCGCAGAAGCGCCAGTGGATCATGGTCGATTGCGGCGTCACCTTTCCAGGGCCGGACCTGCCGGGCGTCGATCTCGTTCTGCCGGACATCCGCTATCTCGCCGGCGAGCGCCATAACCTCAAGGCGATCATCATCACCCATGCGCACGAGGATCACTACGGCGCGCTGAACGATCTCTGGCCGGGCCTCAACGTGCCGGTCTATGCCTCGCCCTTTACGGCCGGCATGCTGGAGGCGAAACGCAATTACGAGGGGTCGCGGGCCGATATTCCGGTAACGATCTTCAAAGCAGGCGACCGCATCACGGTCGGCCCGTTCCAGATCGAAGGGGTTGGCGTCAACCACTCCATTCCCGAGCCCATGTCGCTTGTCATTCGCACGCCGCTCGGCAATGTGGTCCACACCGGCGACTGGAAGATCGATTATGCTCCCTCGCTTGGCCCGCTGACAGACGAGGTTCGCTTCCGTGCGCTTGGCGACGAAGGCGTTCTGGCTGTGATGTGCGATTCGACCAACGCCATGCGCGATGGCGTGTCTCCGTCGGAAGAAGAAGTTTCGGAAGGCCTGCGCAAGATCATCGAGGGAGCCGAGGGCAGGGTGGCGATCACCACCTTCTCCTCGAATGTCGGCCGCATCCGTTCGGTCGCCCAGGCCGCCGAAGCTGCCGGTCGCGAGGTGTTGCTGCTCGGCAGCTCTCTGAAGCGTGTCGTCGACGTCGCCCGCGATGTCGGCCTGATGGAGGGCTTGAAACCCTTCATCGCCGAGGACGAGTACGGCTATATCCCGCGCGACAAGATCGTCGTCATCCTGACCGGCAGCCAGGGCGAACCGCGCGCCGCACTTGCCAAGATCGCCCGCGACGAGATGCGTAACGTGGCGCTGGCATCCGGCGACACGGTGGTTTTCTCCTCGCGCACCATTCCCGGCAACGAAAAGGCGATCATCGAGATCAAGAACGGCTTGATCGAGCAAGGCATCAACGTGGTGACGGATTCGGATGCGCTGGTGCATGTCTCCGGTCATCCGCGCCGCAATGAGCTCCTGAAGATGTACGAATGGACCCGGCCGCAGATCCTCGTGCCGGTGCATGGCGAGGCAGCTCACCTGATGGCGCAGGCCGAGCTTGCGGCATCCGCCGGCATCAAAACGATCCCGCGTGTTCGGAACGGCGATATTCTGCGGCTTGCGCCGGGTCCCGCGGAGGTGGTCGACGAGGCGCCGCATGGCCGCATCTTCAAGGACGGCAAGCTGATTGGCGACTTCGACGAAATGGGAATTGGCGATCGCCGCAAGCTCTCCTATGTCGGACATGTCTCGGTCAATGTGCTGCTCGACAACCGCTACGATTTCCTGACCGATCCGGATGTCGTCGCCTTCGGCCTGCCGGAACTCGACGACGAAGGGGAGGCAATGGAGGATACGCTCTATGACGCGGTGCTCGGCGCGGTCGAGAGCATTCCGCGAGGCCGTCGCAAGGACCTCGATATGTTGCGGGAGGCGGTTCGCCGCGCGGTGCGCGCCGCTGCCAACGAGGCCTGGGGCAAGAAGCCGGTCGTGACGGTGTTCGTGACGAGGTTGTGAGGGGTGGGCGGATTGCCCCTCTCCTGAAAAATCGGCGCGGCACGGTTATCTCTCTCCTTGCGGGAGAGAAAGCGATTTCAAAATCTTAGCCGAAGGCTAAGTTTCAGAAATCGAAAGTGAGGGGCTCGCAACACCAAACTCGGAGGACACCACATGCTCGGACGCGTCAACCATATCGCCATCGCCGTGCCGGATCTGGCAGCGGCCACGACCACCTACCGCGATACGCTCGGTGCCCGCGTCTCGCAGGCCCAGGCGCTGCCGGAACATGGCGTGACGGTCGTCTTCGTCGAGCTTCCGAACACCAAGGTGGAACTGCTCGAACCGTTGGGGGCGGACTCCCCGATTGCCGCCTTTCTGGAGAAGAACCCGTCAGGCGGTATGCACCATATCTGCTACGAGGTGGAGGACATCATCGCAGCCCGGGATCGACTGAAAGCCGGCGGCGCCCGCGTGCTCGGCGACGGCAATCCCAAGACAGGCGCTCACGGCAAGCCGGTGTTGTTTCTACACCCCAAGGATTTCGACGGCACCTTGGTCGAGCTTGAACAGGTCTGATCTTGCGACGAACCGCAGCTGATTGTCCCCGGCTGGCTCTGCCTTCCTTTATCCTGAAGCCCGTTATAGTATTTATAAATCGCCTGTCATGAGTAAGGACGCCTCATGGACCAATTATCCCGCAGAAAATATGATACTTTACTGGAGAGTGGAATTTTTACTTATGATGTGGCGCTGGATCTGTTGTGGGGTGATGTCAAGGCGGCAAATATCATGGGTTTTGCAACGGAGGAAATGAATGACGGGATCAGGTTGTTGGAATATGTAAGCCTTGTTCATCCTGATGACCTTCCGGAATTTGCTGAGAAGAAGCACAAGTCGATACTCAATGCTTCGCCGTTCCAGAGTTCTCACAGGCTTCTTCGCAAGAACTCCGCTCCCGTTTGGGTGACTGTGCACAGTCGGCCCTGCCGCATTCAAAACGGCCTGCCAACGCTGATCGGCGGCATTATCGCATCGGGAAAGATTACAGTGGAATTGCCCCTTTAGGGAGCGAGGGCAGGTTACCTCCGGACTATCCGGTGCGGCATCGCGTCCCCGGGCCCCCCTTTGAGCTTTGCTGTCTTTCAGCCTATAACGCCGCTCTCTGAACTGAAACCGGAAATCAACTCATGTCCCTCCTGACGGTCGCCGCCATCTATTTCATTCTCTGGTGGACCGTGCTCTTCATTGTTCTGCCGCTCGGCTATCGCAGCCAGCAGGAGGAGGGCGAGGTGACGACCGGAACGGTCGAAAGCGCGCCGGCGAAATTCCGCGGCGGCCGCGTCATCCTGCTGACGACGGTGATTTCCGCCGTGCTCTATGCGGCCTATCATCTCGTCTCGGCATATTTCGGCTTCGGCGTTGCCGATATCCCGGTCATCGTGCCGAGTTTCGAATAGGACAGAAAAACACGCGAACCTGTCATCTTCCTGTCATGCTGACCGTGCAAAGGAGGCGCGGTCCGTCGAGGCCAAAACAGGCAGGGCTTCGAGAAAGCAAAAAAAAACAAGGCGGTTAAGCCTTGTTTTAGTTCCGCGTGATCCTTCACCGTTGCCGGGGCAGCGAACAAGCGCGCCTAAGATCTGATCCTCCCAAGACTTGACCGCGAAATGGCAAGAATTTGAACTCCTTGCCTCTTTTGTGAGCTGAACCTAGCTCAAAGGTTGGGCTTTGTCATCCGATTTTTTTGTATTTTTGACACAGTCGGGTAAAATTTTTCAGTTGACAAAAATGTCGCACGCTTGCCACGAAATCCCCACTTTTGGGCGATCTGCAGTGGCAGGCGCACAATCGCGAACATCCAGGCGATTCATGCGGGGGCGGGTTCCCTTGGGAACGCGGAACGGCTATGTACCCTCGCAATATTACTCCAGAAATGGCCGATTCCTGATCAGACAAGGGATAGGCTGGCAACCCTCGGAAATTTCGATGCGCCTCACCCGTTATTTCATGCCCATCCTGAAGGAAAATCCCAAGGAAGCGGAAATCGTCTCCCACCGGCTGATGCTGCGTGCGGGCATGATCCGCCAGCAGAGCCAAGGGATCTATTCCTGGCTGCCGCTGGGAAAACGTGTGCTCGACAAGGTCTGCGCGATTATCCGGGAGGAGCAGGACCGGGCAGGGGCGCTGGAAATCATGATGCCGACGATCCAGTCGTCTGACCTGTGGATCGAAAGCGGTCGCTACAATGACTACGGCGCCGAAATGTTGCGCATCAAGGACCGGCAAGACCGCGCCATGCTCTTCGGGCCGACCAACGAGGAGATGGTGACTGATATTTTCCGTTCCTACATCAAGTCCTACAAGAGCCTGCCGCTCAACCTCTACCACATCCAATGGAAGTTCCGCGACGAGATCCGCCCGCGCTTCGGCACCATGCGCTCGCGTGAGTTCCTGATGAAGGACGCCTATTCCTTCGACCTGACGAAGGAAGACGCGATCCACTCCTATAACCGCATGTTCGCCGCGTATCTGCGCACGTTCTCGCGCATGGGATTGCGGGCGATCCCGATGCGTGCCGATACCGGCCCCATTGGCGGCAACCACAGCCACGAATTCATCATCCTGGCCGATACCGGCGAGTCGGAAGTGTTCTCCCACAAGGATTTCGTGAACTTCGAAATCCCCGGCATCGACACCGATTTCAATGACGTCGACGCGCTGAAGGCGATCTTCGACAAGTGGACCTCGGTCTATGCCGCGACGTCCGAAATGCACGATGAGGCGGCCTTTAACGCCATTCCCGAAGCCGACCGCATGTCCGCCCGCGGCATCGAGGTTGGCCATATCTTCTATTTCGGCACGAAATATTCCGAGCCCATGGGGGCAAAGGTGCAGGGTCCGGATGGCAAGGAACACCTTATTCACGGCGGTTCCTACGGCATCGGCCCGACCCGCCTTGTTCCCGCCATCATCGAAGCATCGCATGACGAGAACGGAATCATCTGGCCGGCGTCCGTCGCGCCCTTCGACGTTGTGGTCATCAACATGAAGCCCGGCGACGAGGCCTGCGACCGCATCTGCGAGACGCTTTATGGCGGGCTCACGACCGTCGGTAAGGACGTGCTCTACGACGATACGGATGAGCGCGCCGGCACCAAGTTCGCGACCGCCGACCTGATCGGCGTGCCGGTTCAGGTGATCGTCGGACCCCGTTCCGCCGCAGGTGGCGAAGTCGAGGTCAAGGACCGCAAAACTGGTCAGCGCGAGACGCTGACCGTCGAAGCAGCGATGAACAGACTTGCCGGCCGATAAGCCAGCGGGTCCGGTGAACAACGATAAGGCGGGCTTGACCGTCAGGCATTGAGGAAACGGCATGGCGAGCGTCGCGGCGAATGGTGAGGCGGAAAAGGCGGAGCGTTCGCCCTCGGCTGGCCCTTTCTCGGCCTTTGAGCGCATGGTTGCCTGGCGTTACCTGCGTTCGCGCCGCCGCGAGGCCTTCATCTCCGTCATTGCCGGCTTTTCCTTCATCGGTATCATGCTGGGTGTCGCCACTCTCATCATCGTCATGGCGGTGATGAACGGTTTCCGCACCGAGCTCATCTCGCGCATCCTCGGCATCAACGGTCACATGATCGTCCAGCCGATCGACGGGCCGTTCACCGATTATGCCGAGCTCACCAAGAAATTCGCGGCTGTTCCCGGCGTCAGGATGGCGCTTCCGTTGGTGGAAGGCCAGACGCTGGCTTCCGGCCGCGGTGGTGCAGGTTCAGGCGCGCTTGTGCGCGGCGTTCGTCCGGAAGATCTCGAAAAGCTCACCGAGGTCGCCGGCAACGTCAAGTCCGGCGATCTGGTCGGTTTCGCTTCAGGGCAGGGCGTCCTGGTCGGCTCGCGGCTTGCGGCCCAGCTCGGCTTGAATGCCGGCGACCAGATCACGTTGATTTCGCCGGAAGGGGACGTGACACCCATGGGCGTCAATCCACGGGTGAAATCCTATCCGATCTCCGGCATTTTCGAGATCGGCATGTCGGAATATGACGCGACGATCATCTACATGCCGCTTGAAGAGTCGCAGCTCTATTTCAATGCCGATGGCCTCGTGCAGTCGATTGAGCTTTTCGTCGACAATCCCGACAATGTCGACGGTATCCGGCCATTGGTGGAGGCCGCGGCCGGCCGGCAGATATTCATCTCCGACTGGCGGCAGCGCAACCAGACCTTCTTTTCCGCGCTCCAGGTGGAACGCAACGTCATGTTCATGATCCTGACGCTGATCGTGCTGGTGGCCGCACTCAACATCATTTCCGGCCTCATCATGCTGGTGAAGGACAAGGGCAGCGATATTGCGATCCTGCGCACCATGGGAGCCGGCGCCGGCGCAATCATGCGCATCTTCTTCATGACCGGGGCCGCGATCGGCATCGTCGGAACGCTCGCCGGCGTCGTGCTCGGCGTCATCGTCTGCCTCAACATCGAATCGATCCGGCAGTTCTTCTCCTGGGTTTCCGGCACAGTCCTCTTCGATCCGGAACTCTATTTCCTCAGCCAGTTGCCGGCGGAGATGAGCTTCCGCGAGACGTTGTCGGTGGTCGTCATGGCGTTGGGGCTTTCCTTCCTCGCCACCATCTTCCCGGCATGGCGGGCCTCGAAGCTCGATCCTGTCCAAGCCCTCCGATACGAATAGGTCCCGATCCTTTATGGCACGCAAAACTGTCTTGCAGCTTTCGGGCGTCCAGCGTCACTACGGCCAGGGCGACACCACGCTTTCGATCCTGAAGGGCGCGGATTTCGAGCTGGTGCGCGGCGAAATGGTGGCGCTGGTCGCGCCGTCCGGTACGGGAAAGTCGACGCTGCTGCATCTTGCCGGCCTGCTTGAGCATCCGGATGACGGCGAGGTCTTCATCGGCGGGCGCCCCTGTAACGATTTGTCTGACGACGAGCGCACCGCGATTCGCCGCTCGGAGATCGGATTCGTCTACCAGTTCCACCATCTCCTGCCGGAATTCACGGCGATCGAGAACATCATGATGCCGCAACTGATCGCCGGCCTTTCGAAGGCAGAGGCGAAGGAACGGGCAGCCCAACTTCTCGACTACATGCGCATCGGCCCTCGGGCCGAGCATCGCCCGGCCGAATTGTCGGGCGGCGAACAGCAGCGCGTGGCGATCGCCCGCGCGGTCGCCAACGCGCCGCGCGTGCTTCTCGCAGACGAGCCGACCGGCAACCTCGACCCCAAGACGGCATCCTATGTCTTTGATGCGCTGGAGGCGCTGGTACGCCAGTCAGGCCTTGCGGCACTGATCGCCACCCACAACCACGAACTTGCCGGCCGCATGGACCGCCGCGTGACGATTGAGGGCGGCAAGGTCGTGGAGATGTGAGGCCGGTTAGGCGCCGGCGATTGGCGCCATATTCCCGTTACCCTGTGCCGGTCACAGAGATCCGGCAGCGCTGCGTCGGTCGCGCGTGTGTCGCACACAACCCCGTGGGGCATCGCGCAAAGACGTAAGACCATATCGCCGCAGAGGAACCGGAGTTGTGCGGAAAAACTTGGCTGAACGGGATACGTCACGTGTCATTTGTAAATTTCGATACGGGGCACTCGATGTGTCCCGACCGCTCCTGAAAACAACCGTGATCGCCAAGGGGGACTTCCCCTCGTTTCCCCTATGAAAATATGCTGGCAGACGGCTTATCGCCCCTTGCAGATGTCTTGCCCGATCTCGTTCTCCCATTGAGCGACCGGAACCGCGCCTGGCGTGCCGGCGATCGGCTGGCCGTTCACTTTGCCTTTGCCTGTCAGCAAGTTGACGTCGCATTCGATCGGGTCCGGCACGTCCTCTGAAAAGCTGAAGCCCGCCACCAGGAAATCCGAGTTCCGATAGGCAAGCGTGAGCCTGATCTCGTAATGCCGCTGCCCGGGCGTATCGTTTTTCGCCGTTACCAGAATTGATCCGTTCTGCAAGGCGGCGATTGCAACCGATTCTCCCGCATAGATAAACGAGCCGGGCACTTTGTTCGCGGCAGCTGCCTTGAGCGTCATCCGTCCTTCGTAGGGTTCGGCGAGATAGATGTAGATGCCATTGCCGTCCGCGCCGTGTTTCGGTGGCGGACGCACGATCATGGCGAGATCGCTGTCGCCATCCCGGTCAAAATCTCCCGTCGCGACGGCGGCGATTCGGCTGGGATCGATCACCTTTTCGGCCATCGCCGGGCTGGCAAGGAGATAGGCGACAAGAATTGCAAGTTTTCTCATGTGGAAGGTTCCTGCGTCTGTTGTGCTAATCCTAGCCCACCAAAACCTCTTGGAAAAAGGCTTTTCTCCAATTTTAACCATAATCCCGAAACCGGATTTCTCCTTTTGTTCTTCTGTTGACTTTTGTACAAAAAGAGAACAAATTGAAAACATAACGAACACGGGAGACGACGATGACTGACATTCTTCGTGACATTGCCGCATTCGCTTCCATCGCCACCTTCGTGGCAAGCCTGTCCATGCTCGTCATGGCCATGTGAGGGAAGTCTCGCTTAAGGCCTCGTCATCCGAAAGACGTTGAGCGAGGAAATCTGAACTGGACTCTCGGCAAGCCGCACCGGAAAATAGCCCGATTCATGAAGTGGGTAAGGCGCGGACATGGCAGATACGGCGAACGTAAAATCGGGATCGGAATCGTTGGGCGATAGCCCGCAATTCGTTCACCTTCGCGTTCACTCCGCCTATTCGCTTCTTGAAGGGGCACTGCCGCTCAAGAAGATACTTTCCAAGGCGGTTGCGGATCATCAGCCCGCGATCGCGATCACCGACACGAACAATCTCTTCGTTGCGCTGGAATTTGCCCAGAAGGCGATCGATGAAGGGCTGCAGCCGATCATTGGCTGTCAGCTTTCGATCGATATGGAAGACCAGTCGGAAGAGCGACGCGCCGGCCATCAGCAGCTTGCCAAGCTGCCGGCGATTGTCGTGCTTGCGGCGACGGCTGCGGGCTACGAAAGGCTGGTCGACCTTATCAGCCGCGCCTATCTGAGCGGCGAGGGACACGGCGCCGTGCATATCTGCAGTTCCTGGCTGGAGGAGGGCGGCACCGAAGGGTTGATCGCGCTTACCGGAGCTTCGGGCGGGCCGGTCGACATGGCCTTGAAGGATGGGAATGCGGTGCTTGCCGAGGCGCGGCTGCTGAAGCTGAGGGAAATCTTTAGCGACCGGATTTATGTCGAACTGCAGCGCCACGGTTCATTTGACCGGCGGCATGAGCAGAAGATGGTGACTCTTGCCTATGACCATGACCTGCCGCTGGTCGCAACGAACGAGGCTTTCTTCCCGTCGAAGGCGGATTACGACGCCCATGACGCGCTGATGGCGGTCGCCCATAATGCGATCGTTTCGGATGATAACCGCTTCCGTCTGACGCCTGATCATTATCTGAAAAGCCGGGCTGAAATGGCAGCCCTGTTTGCCGACCTGCCGGAAGCGCTGGAGAACACGGTCGAGGTCGCCCGACGATGCTCCTTCATCCTGAAGACGCGAAAGCCGATCCTGCCGCGCTTTACCGGGGCGACGGCAGATCCGGAAGAGGCCGAACGGGCCGAGGCGGCGGAACTGCGCCGTCAGGCGAACGAGGGGCTGGAGAACCGCATTGCAACGCTTGGAATGACGAGCGGCTATACGGAACAGGACTACCGCGAGCGTCTGGACTTCGAGCTTGGCGTTATCGAGCGCATGAAGTTCCCGGGTTACTTCCTGATCGTGTCGGACTTCATCAAATGGGCAAAGCAGCACAATATTCCAGTCGGCCCGGGCCGCGGTTCGGGTGCCGGTTCGTTGGTGGCATACGCGCTGACGATCACCGATGTTGACCCGTTGCGCTTCTCGCTGCTTTTCGAGCGCTTCCTCAATCCGGAACGCGTCTCGATGCCCGACTTCGACATCGATTTCTGCCAGGACCGCCGTGAAGAGGTGATCCGCTACGTGCAAGCCAAATACGGCCGCGAGCAGGTGGCGCAGATCATCACCTTCGGTTCGCTGCAGGCGCGCGCCGCGCTGCGCGACGTCGGTCGTGTGCTGGAAATGCCCTACGGCCAGGTCGACAAGATCTGCAAACTCGTGCCGAACAACCCGGCCAACCCGACGCCGCTGTCGAAGGCGATCGAGGAAGAGCCGAAGCTGCAGGAAGAGGCGGACAAGGAGCCCGTCGTCCAGCGCCTTCTCGACATCGCCCAGAAGATCGAGGGCCTTTACCGCCACGCCTCGACCCATGCCGCTGGCATAGTGATCGGCGATCGGCCGCTCTCGAAGCTCGTGCCGATGTATCGAGACCCGCGTTCGGACATGCCGGTTACCCAGTTCAACATGAAATGGGTGGAGCAGGCGGGCCTGGTGAAGTTCGACTTCCTCGGTTTGAAGACACTGACGGTGCTGAAGACTGCCGTCGATTTTTGCAGGAAGCGCGATATCGAAATCGATCTCGCCAAGATACCGCTGGACGACCAGAAGACTTATGAGATGCTTTCCCGCGGCGAAACGGTCGGCGTGTTCCAGGTGGAAAGTGCCGGCATGCGCAAGGCGCTGATCGGCATGCGGCCGGACTGCATCGAGGACATCATCGCGCTGGTCGCGCTCTACCGCCCCGGTCCGATGGAGAATATCCCAACCTATAATGCCCGCAAGCACGGCGAGGAGGAGATCGAATCGATCCACCCGATGATCGATTATCTGCTCAAGGAGACCCAAGGGGTCATCGTCTACCAGGAACAGGTCATGCAGATCGCCCAGGTGCTCTCAGGCTATTCGCTCGGCGAGGCCGACCTTTTGCGTCGTGCCATGGGCAAGAAAATCAAAGCCGAGATGGACCAGCAGCGCGAGCGCTTTGTCGACGGCGCGGTGAAGAACGGCGTCTCCAAGGCGCAGGCCGACAACATCTTCGAACTGCTTGCAAAGTTCGCGAACTACGGCTTCAACAAGTCGCACGCGGCGGCCTACGCGATCGTCTCCTACCAGACCGCCTATATGAAGGCGCATTACCCGGTCGAGTTCCTCGCCGCGTCGATGACCTACGATATGGCGAACACCGAGAAGCTCAACGACTTCCGGCAGGACGCCGGGCGCCTCGGCATTGCCGTCATTCCACCGTCCGTCCAGACCTCCTACAGGCATTTCGAGACGGGCGAGAACAAGATCTTTTATGCGCTGGCCGCCATTAAGGGTGTTGGCGACTCGGCCGTGGAACATATCACGGCCGTGCGCGGCGACCGGCCATTCAGGAGCATCGAGGATTTCTGCCTCAGGATCGATCCGAAGCAGATCAACCGGCGCGTCATGGAAAGCCTGATCTCGGCGGGCGCCTTCGATTGCTTCGGCATCGATCGTGCCGAATTGATCGGCGGGCTTGACCGCATCATCGGTTATGCGCAGCGCGCCCAGGAGGAGAAAGTCAGCGGCCAGTCGGATTTCTTCGGCTCGTCGGCGAGCTCTGGCCCCGAAAAGCTCGTTCTGCCGCCTTTCGATCCGTGGACGCCGTCGGAAAAGCTGATGCGCGAGTACCAAGTTCTCGGCTTCTATCTCTCTGCTCATCCTCTCGATTCTTATGCAAATATTCTTGCCAAGATGCGGGTGCAGACCTTTGCGGAATTCTCCGTCTCGGTGAAGGGAGGGGCAAGTTTCGGAAAGCTCGCGGGCACCGTGACGAGCCGCCAGGAGCGCAAGACCCGCACCGGCAACAAGATGGGCATCGTGGCGTTTTCGGATTCTTCCGGCCAGTTCGAGGCCGTCCTGTTCTCGGAAGGACTTGCGCAATACCGCGATCTCCTTGAACCCGGCAAATCGCTGCTTATTACCGTGCAGGCGGAGGAGCGGCCGGAAGGCATCGGGCTTCGCATCCAGACGGCCCAGTCGCTGGAGGAGAAATCCGTGCAGATGCAGAAGGCGTTGCGCGTCTATGTTCGAGATTCAGGGCCTTTGAGGATGGTAGCCCGGCATCTGAATGCCCGAGGCGACGGACTGGTCTCTTTCGTCGTCATCAAGGATGATGGCAAACGCGAGATCGAGGTGGAACTGACAGAGAAATATCGCATCTCGCCGGAAATCGCCGCAGCATTGCGCGCGGCGCCGGGCGTCCTCGACGTGGAACTGGTATAGAGCCGGCTCGGCGGTTTCGATCGCGCGCCGTACCTTTAATAGAGACCGATCGAACGATATTGCGCTCTTGCTTGCGATTGGCGAACGGGCCGAGGCTTGGTCACGGAATTTTTGGCTTGGCTAATCGTGGGTTGAGAGTGCGTGATGGTTACAAAATCGGTGCCTTTGCCGGTTTCCGGTCCAAGGCCCTGGTCGTTGATCGTCACCGACGTGCCATCGGTCATCAGCGTCTCGATCCGGTCGCGGATATCGGCCGGGATTTCGATGCGGTCGAACGCGCGGGCGGTGGCATCCGGGGCATTGGGGTCATCGGCGACTGCGATGCCGAGCCGCTTCATCGTTGCATCGCTCAGCTGGTTCGGCAGAGTTATCCCAAGCCACTCGGCAGTCTCGGCGCTGTGCTCGACTTTGTCGACAGTGAAGAAATGCGTGCCGAGAGCAATTTGCGGGTCCTTGATGCCGACCGGCGCCTCGAACAGCGATTCGAAATTCTGCCGCACCATGATCTGGCCGGCCGGCGGCTGCGGCTTGCCGGCAGTCTCATAGAGCGCATTCAGGAATTCCGGCGTCATCAGCGGCCCTTTGAGGGAAAGGTTCTTCCAGCGCTTGAAGCCGGCAATGGCGCTGCGGGTCAGGGGGCCGGCGAAGCCGTCGGCGCCGCCGGTCTCGAAGCCGAGATCCTGCAGGATCACCTGCACATCCATCAGCATTTCGCGCTCGCTGCGACGGGTGATGAGGATACGCAACGGTGCTGCATCTTCGTCTGCGGCCGCCGCGCTCCGCGCATCCGTCACAATGGCCGGACGAGCGAGCGAAGGATTGTCCGGAACGACATTCATTGCCACCTCGACCGGTTTGGAATCCCCTCGGATCGAGGAGGTCCTGAGCTCGACATCCGGAAAGAGCGGCCCGGCTGGCAGGGGTTTGCGCGGCATGAAGAGATTCGTGCTCTCGATCCGTTCCGGCGCGATCTGTGCATCTATGATGATCACATGGGCGCCGCGCTCGGTCATCTGGTAGAGCGATTTCGCGAATGCGCCCGGCATACGCACGCAGCCGTGCGAGGCTGGATAGTTCGGCACGCTGCTGGATTCGTGAAGCGCAATCCCTGACCAGGTCAGCCGCTGCATCCAGGGCATGGGTGCGTTCGAATAGATGTTCGATTCGTGATATTTGCGCTTCTCGAGGATCGAGAAGATGCCGCTCGGCGTCGAGTGTCCCGCCTTGCCGGTGGAAACATTCGAGGTCGCAACGACCGTGTCGCCATCATAGACCGTGAGGGATTGCTTATCCTTGGAAACGATGATCTGCAGCGTGCGGGCGCCTTCCGCGAAGGCTGCATGCGACAGCATGGTCGCAGATAGAAAACCAAACCCGAACATCAGGTGACGCAACATAACCGACCCCATACGCAATACATGACCCGTATATTAGCGCATGAGGTTAAAGAAGGTTTTCGGCGGCGGGGATAATCTTAAGATCATGGTTAAGAACGGATCACCTTTCATGGATCGCGCCGGCGATCCCCGAACGTGTAGCCGGTTTCGACCGCCGCCTTGCCGAACTTGTCGCGCAGCTTGTCCATCGCCGCCTCGGCCGCGGCGCGGCGCCCGGCCTGCGTGTCGACGAGGTCCGGCGGATCGGCGAGCGCCGGATCGGTGAGGTCGGTGAGGCCTATGCCGATCAAGCGGAATTTCGTGCCGTCGGTCTCGTGCTCCATCAGCGCAAGTCCGGTTCGGAAGATGCGGTCGGCAAGCTGGGTCGGATCTTCGAGCCGCCTGTTGCGGGTACGGCTTTTGAAGTCGGCGGTCTTCATCTTGAGCACCACGGTCCTGCCGGCAATGCCGTGCTTCTTCAGCCGCGCGGATACTTTTTCCGAGAGCCGGCGCAGGATCGGCACGAGGTCGTCATGGCGCGAGATATCGTCGAAGAACGTGGTTTCGGCCGAAACGCTCTTGGCCGCCTCGTTCGGATGCACCTCGCGATCGTCGATGCCGCGCGAAAGCCGGTAGAGCCGCTGGCCCATCGTGCCGTAGCGGCGCATCAGATCGCCTTCCTCCATGGTCTGGAGCTGGCCGATGGTGCGGATGCCGTCCGCTTCCAGCGTCGCGTTGAAGGCCTTCCCGACGCCCCAGATCGTGGTGACGGGGCGGGCGGCCAGAAATTCCAGCGCCTCCTCCCGGCCGATCACCGAGAACCCCCGCGGTTTCTGGAGATCGGAGGCGACCTTCGCGAGGAATTTGCAGTAGGACAGCCCGATGGAGATGGTGATACCGAGTTCACTCTGCACACGGGTGGCCAGTTTGGCGAGGATGCGCGCAGGCCGATCGTGATGCAGGCGTTCGGTGCCAGCGAGTTCGACAAAGGCCTCGTCGATGGAAAGTGGCTGCACGAGCGGTGTCAGGTCCATCATCATCTGCCGCACCTGACGACCGACCGACACATATTTCTCCATGTTCGGCCGGATGACGACGGCATCGGGACAAAGCTCCAGCGCCTTGAACATCGGCATGGCCGATCGTACGCCGTTGATGCGAGCGATATAGCAGGCGGTAGAGACGACACCGCGTTTGCCCCCGCCGATGATGACCGGCTTGTCTGCGAGTTCCGGGGCGTCGCGCTTCTCAATCGTCGCATAGAAGGCGTCGCAATCGATATGCGCCAGCGTGAGATCGTAGAGTTCCCTGTGATAGACGAGGCGGGGACTGCCGCAGGCGCGGCAGCGGCGCACCTCTGCCTTCTGCTCAGCAAGGCAGTCGCGACAGAAGCCGGGTGTCTTGTCAGGCGCGGGCGTCATGATGAGAACAAAGGTTGAACGCCGCGACGATAAGCCCTAAGCTTGCGACTCTCAAGAGAGAAGCGAGCCGGCATGGAAGTCTTCGCAGCCTATCCACTGACACCTGAGCGATGGGATGATTTTGAAACGCTGTTTGGACCGAGCGGCGCCTGTTACGGCTGCTGGTGCACCTATTTCCGGATGCCCGCGGCGGAACGGAAAGTGCTGGACGGCGCGGCCAAGAAGGAATTCATTCGCAACCGCATCGAGACAGGCCCGCCGCCCGGTGTGCTCGGATATGTGGAAGGCCAGCCGATGGCCTGGGTGCAGGTGGGGCCGCGCGCCGATGTTCCGCAATGGAATTCGCCCCGTACGGTATCTCGACCGTTGGACCCTGCGGATGCCGGGGACCCGTTGGTCTGGGCGGTAAGCTGTTTCTTCATCGGCAGTCGCCATCGTAGAAAGGGCAACAGCCACCGGATTTTGGATGCGGCGATCCGATTTGCGAGAGAAAGCGGGGCCAGAAGCATCGAAGCCTGTCCCATGGAGCAGGCAAAGACGTCGAAATCGCTTGGTCTCTATGTCGGCTCGATGAGAGTCTTCGAGGCGGCCGGGTTTAGGGAGGTGGCACGCCGCAAGGAGGGGCGGCCGTTGATGCGGCTCGAATTCTAGCTTAGGCAGCGCCGGAACGGATATGAGCCCGGATGAGTTGTGCGGCATGTGGCCAGTCTGTCGCCCGTACGATGTTTCCAGCAGGCTTCGGAGCAAGGACATGCAGCGGCGAGTCCGGCATCATGTGAAGGAGGAGGCATTGTGCGAGATGATCCCGCACCGAATGAAGGTTATGCGCCATGTCGTCGATGAAGATCGAAGGCAAGGGGCGTTCCGCATGCAGTCTTTGCACGATCGGTCCCTTGGGCTCTTCGCTGGCAATCAGCGGAAAGGCGAGCCCGAGACGGTCGAGAAGCCGGCGACGATGTTCCTGGTAAAGCGGCGGCATCGCGGTGAGGAAGACGACGTCGACGTCACGGCCGAGCGTTTCGAGCGTCTGGACGACGAGATCGAAGGGGAACTGCCAGCTTTCCTGTGCCTCGAAGAAGGCTTCGACCAGCCGGCGGACATCGCCCTGTTCGAGGGCAATCCGGGTCTGGGTGGAGATGATATTGCCGGTAAGCCGGAAGGAGCGCGGCAAAAGTTCATGGCCTTCGCCCCGCAGGAAATCCTGAAAGGGAGCCACGAAATGCAGCACGACATCGTCGACATCGCAGACGATGAGTGGGCGATCGCGAAGGCGTACATGGGAAAGATCGGTGCGGAGGTCGAAAATCTCGGTCATCTCAATATTCGCCGGAATCAGGTCCTGGGCCGGAATAGTGGCGCCAGGCGGCAGCCACGGTTTCCGGTTTTGTGCCCGTTGCTTCGCAAAAGGCAAGCAGCGTCGGCTCATGGCCCATCAGGAAATCGATCATGCCGGCCAGAAAGCCTGGATCGTTTGCAGCACCCCGCAATTGGTTCGGCTGCAGGCCGGAAAGCGCCAGGAACCGGCCAAGCATCTCCGGCTCGTTGGCAAGCCAGCCGAGAATGGCGGTCGCCGTTTCCTCGGCATCGGCCGAATTGCTTCGGCTATATTCGGTTTCGCGCCGCATCATCTGCCAAGTTACCTTTTTCTCAACCAAATGGCCTTACCGTGCCTGAATGGGGCTCTGTGGAATCGACCGTTCCGGGAGCTTATATACTGAAGGCACGCTTGCAAGACAGGAACGGATCGCCATGCCCAAACGGGTCATGATTGTCGAGGACAATGAGCTTAACATGAAGCTCTTCCGCGACCTGATCGAAGCATCGGGATATGACACGATCCAGACCCGCAACGGAATGGAAGCGCTCGATCTTGCCCGCAAGCATCGTCCTGATCTCATTCTCATGGACATCCAGCTTCCGGAAGTGTCCGGTCTCGAAGTCACGAAGTGGCTGAAGGAAGACGACGAGCTTCACGTAATTCCCGTCATCGCCGTGACCGCCTTTGCCATGAAGGGCGACGAGGAACGCATCCGCCAGGGCGGCTGCGAAGCCTATGTCTCCAAGCCCATCTCGGTGCCAAAATTCATCGAAACCATCAAGACTTATCTGGGCGACGCATGAGATCGGGACGGGCGTCATGACCGCGCGCATTTTGGTAGTCGACGATATTCCGGCAAACGTGAAGCTTCTCGAAGCCCGACTTCTCGCGGAGTATTTTGACGTGCTGACGGCAGATGATGGCTACAAGGCGCTTGCGATTTGCGACAGTACCCACGTTGACCTGATCCTGCTCGATATCATGATGCCAGGCCTGGATGGCTTCGAGGTCTGCGAGCGGCTGAAAGCCAATCCGCGCACCGCCCATATTCCGGTCGTCATGGTGACCGCGCTTGATCAGCCGTCTGACCGTGTGCGCGGCCTGAAGGCCGGTGCCGACGATTTCCTGACCAAGCCGGTCAACGACCTGCAGCTCATCTCGCGGGTGAAAAGCCTGGTGCGGTTGAAGACGCTGAGCGACGAATTGCGCATTCGGGCCGACACTGCACATAATCTTGCGCTCGAGGACATCCTGAAGGGCACGGACGGTCGCGACGAACCGGCCCAGGTATTGCTTGTCGATGGCCGCGCGAGTTCCCAGGAGCGCATCATCAAGGCACTGAAGCCGGTGGCGGACGTGATCGCCATGTCGGATCCGCAGGCAGCACTTTTCGAGGCGGCGGAAAATCCGATCGATCTCGTGATCGTCAACGCCAATTTCGACGAATACGACCCCTTGCGTCTCTGCTCACAGCTTCGTTCTATTGAGCGCACCCGTTTCCTGCCGCTGCTTCTGGTGACGGACCTGGGCGCCGACGATGTCGTCGTCCGCGCGCTCGATCTCGGCGTCAATGACTACATCGTCCGGCCGATCGATCCGAACGAACTTCTTGCCCGCGTGCTCACGCAGATCAAGCGCAAGCGCTACAATGACCGTCTGCGCATGAGCGTCCGTCAGACGATCGAGCTTGCCGTGACCGACGGGCTGACTGGCCTCAACAATCGCCGTTATCTCGACAATCATCTGAAAGTGCTGTTCAACCGGGCAGCCGCGCGGTCCCGCCTGTTGTCCGTTTGCATCACCGACATCGACCGCTTCAAATCGGTCAACGATACCTACGGACACGATGCGGGCGACGAAGTGCTGAAGGAATTCGCCGCGCGTATCCGCTCGACGGTGAGGGGAGCCGATCTTGCCTGCCGCTACGGCGGCGAAGAATTCGTGGTCGTCATGCCCGATACGGACGCGGTTGCGGCGGCCGCAATTGCCGAGCGTCTTCGCGGCATCATCGAAAGCCAGCCCTTTGCCCTGAAGGCGGCCGGCGCCACGCTCAATATAACGGCCTCGCTTGGGATTGCCTGCAACACTTACGGCGCGGAGACCCCGGAGCAGCTCCTGAAGCAGGCCGACCGCGCACTCTACGAAGCCAAGTCGGGCGGCCGTAACAGAGTGGTCGCGGCTGCTGCGTAAGAGCTGTATAAGAGAATTGTCTTGCGGACGGTAATGCAGCCATGCGCGCGAGTTGGGCGCTGTGGAAAAAGCCATTTGATCTATCAATTTTTATAGGCCAGACCAATTTTTTGCGGGTCGGAATTGGTGTAAGAATTTTTATGAATAGTAGTCGGGAAATCCAGCTGCAGTGCAGCATCCGGGTGGCTGCGGATGTATCCAAGGTGTCTTCAGATCAGTTGCACGAGAATAGATAAGCCAATTGGCTCTCAGGTTTTGTCGGTCTTGGAGGGATAGACAGCGCCTGTTCAAGATATTCTTAGGCACTGTCGGCCAATTTCTAAGATTCCAGAACCATCGGGAAACAAGATATCATGGATATGTTTTTTGATGAATATTCGAAAGCACTCAGCAGCGTGTTCTTTCGGCGCCGATTTTAACCAACAACCAAAACAGATCAAATTCCGAATTAAGAATCTGTTGATTTTCTTCCCATTTTGCGCAATTTTGACCGCAATAAAGAAAGAACTCCCGAAGGGGAGATCAATACCCCATGATGCTCAGGTCCGCCGCATCTCCTGGGTCGTGGGGTCGGTCGACCGGCAGGCATGCCAAAGCGGTTCCTCGTGCCGTGATTGCAGGCTGGTCGACCCCCGTTTGAAGGCGCCGCTCCAAGGCCATGGAGCGGCGCCTTTCCGTTTCCGGGCAGCCTGCCACATCCTGAGCACAGTTTTCGGAAAAAAGACAAAAAGAAAAGGCGCCTGGGCCTGTCGGCCAGCGCCTTCCGACAACCATACGATCAAGCTTACTTGATCTTGGTTTCCTTGAATTCGACGTGCTTCTTGGCAACCGGATCGTACTTGGTTTTCGTCATCTTGTCCGTCATCGTACGGCTGTTCTTCGTCGTGACGTAGAAGAAACCGGTGTCAGCCGTCGACAGCAGCTTGATCTTGATGGTCGTAGCTTTCGCCATGGTGGTTCTGCCTCTGAGAAAAATGAAGCCGTGGACGCGGGTAAGCTCCACGGCAAAATCTGGCGCGAAATTACAAATCGCGCCCGAAAAGTCAACTCCGTTTTGACCGGAAAAGTATCCGGCAGGCGGAAACAGCGACATAGAAGCCGAAGAATCCCGCAAGCGCCCAGGCAAAACCGTCATTGCCGGCGACATCGATGGCCGCCCCGATCCCCTGTGGACCTGCCACCGTACCGACGGCATAACAGAAGATGAAGGCAGCATTGGCGGCGGCGAGATCCGGCCCGCTGAGACGCGCTCCCAGATGCGCAAGTCCTACCGTATAGAGGCCGGACACGCAGCCGCCCCAGAAGAACAGGACGACCGCCATCATCAGCCAGTTCTGGATGAGGAAGGGCAGTGCGAGCGAACCGATGACGCCGAGGACCGCCATGGCAGTCAGCAGAGGGCGCCGGTCCTTGAGTTTGTCGGAGAAAAGGCCGAGCGGGATCTGGAAGGCCATGTTGCCGATACCCATTACGGTCAATAGCACGGCCGTCTGGGGCTCGGTGAGAGATTCGCGAAGCGCATAGATCGGAAAGAGTGACAGGCCACCTGCCGAGACCGCACCGAAGGCGAAGACTGCCGCGGTCGCCGTTGGCACCAGGAAGATATAGTGAAAGAAATGCCGATCCGGCTTCGTATCCAGCACGGGACTTTCATGCCGGGCAATGAAGATCGGGATAACGGCGAGCAGAATGACGCCTGCGCCAACCAGGAAAGGCAGGACACCGTCGCTGCCCAGCGCAGAGAAGAGCAGCGGGCCGATCGCGAAGCCGATCGCCAGCACGGTCGCATAGATGCCGAGCACAAGGCCGCGGCGGCGCGGCGGAGCCGCTTCGTTGATCCAGAATTCCGACAGGATGAAGAGCGTCGTCGTCGCGCCATGGAAGGTGAAGCGGAGCGGAAACCACATCCAGAAGTCATCTGCATAATAGAAGCCGATAGCGCTCAAAGCCGCGATCAGCACGGCCAGCATCATGGTCTTTGCGACGCCGTGGTCATGCGCCAGCTTGGTGGTGACGGGAGCGGCGAACATGGAGGCGATGCCGGCCATGGCCGCGTTCAGTCCGATCAAGGTCGACGGTATGCCACGTTTTTCAAGGATGATGCTGAGGAGAGGCAAACCGAGGCCGATGGCGATGCCGACCGCGCTGATGGCGGAAATGGCGGCCATCAGCGACGGCCAGTGTATTTCCTCGACATGGCCGTTGGCGTCAGTCGTCGGCTGAGGCATTCATTATTCCTTACAGTCGGCTGCGGACGAATCGTCCGTGACGCATGAAGTAGAAGGAGACCGGACTGCCAAACGGTAAAGATGGATCGGTAGCCATCAGGTTTCGCACATCCTCCAATACCGCCTGCGTGATGCGCGGGAGTTTCAGACCGTAAAGCTCTGCAATGTCAAGCCAGCGCACATCCTGAAGTTCGCTGGAATCCTTGAGATGCCTCATGTCGAACAGGGTCTCGTCCGAAAAGGCGAGGAAGAAGCGGGTGTCGTAGCGTCGCACGTTGCCGGGCGGCGTGATCGCACGGGCGACATAGCGCAGCCGCGAAAGATCCGCAGCCGCAACCCCTGCGAGACCGGTTTCCTCATGGAGTTCCCGCAAGGCCGCCAGCGCCAGCGCCCGCGCTCGCCTTGATGTCATGCGGGCTGAGGTGCCGGCAAGCAGCTTTTCGGAGACGAGCGGGTCGAGATCGGCGCTGAACGGGAGCGTATGGTCTCCGGCATCGCGCCGCCCGCCGGGAAAGACATAGACATCCGGCATGAAGACATGTCCACTGCCGCGCCGGCCCATCAGCACCCGCGGCCTTTCCGCAGAACGATCGATCAGGATCAGCGACGCAGCATCCTTGGGTCTCACGCCCGCAATCCGGGCATGTTTCAGCGCGTCCATGGCGGATGGCGCGTCTTCCTCGGCGGATGAAATCATGAGATCGGCCCGCCTCGACCGGGATCGGTGGCCTCGTGGTCCGTGCCTCCGAAGCCGTGCATCTTCAGCGCCCATTGCAGGCCGATGACGCCGCCCTTGATCGGCTGGATCGTAAGAATCGCGGCAAGAATCGCGAGCGGCACCCAGATGGCAAGATGCACCCAGGGCGAGACGCGGAAGGCCATGTCGGTCAGCATGTAGCCGGTCAAAAGCACGTGGCCGACCACGAGGATGACGAGATAGGCCGGCAGGTCGTCGGCGCGGTGGTGAAAGATTTCCTCGCCGCAGACGGCGCACGCATCGACCGGCTTTAGGAAGGCCCGGAACAGACGGCCGTCTCCACAATGAGGACAGCGGCAAAGCATACCTCGCCTGATCGAGCGTCCCAGCGGCCGTTCAGGCTCCCGTGCTCCGCCGTATCGGATCGCCTGTTCGCCCTGTTGTACCATTCCTATCTCCTTCGGCCGCTGCGCGGCGGCCGGGTTCCGGGGTTTGCCCGGCCGGTGGATCGGCCGCGCCGCCCCGATTTGTGGAAGGAGCGGATCGCGGTTGGCAGTTTCTTGCCCTCGCTCAGCATTTCGAACCGTAGCGCGCCGGCAAGCGGAATTGCCTCCGCAAGCCGCACATCGACCGCATCGCCGAGCTGATAGCCCAGACCGGTTTTCTCTCCGGACAGCGCTTGATGCGCTTCGTCGTAGATGAAGTAGTCGTTGCCGAGCGTGGATATAGGGATGAAACCATCTGCGCCATAGGTCGGAAGCGAGACAAATAGTCCCGATTTGGTCACGCCGGAAACGCGGCCTTCGAATTCCTCGCCGATGCGGGTCGAAAGATGGTGGGCGATCAGACGGTTGATCGTATCGCGTTCAGCCGCCATGGCGCGGCGTTCGAATGTCGAAATCTCGGCGGCAATGTCGTCGAGCTGGGCTTCCTCTTCCGCGCTGATGCCGCCTTCGCCAAGCCCCAATGATCCGACGAGCGCACGGTGCACGATCAGGTCCGCATAACGGCGGATCGGCGAGGTGAAATGCGCGTATTTCATCAGGTTGAGGCCAAAATGGCCGATGTTCTCCGGGCTGTAGATCGCCTGGCTTTGGGAGCGCAGCACCATTTCGTTGACCATGGTCTGGTGTGGGGTGTCGAGCGCCTTGGCGAGGATGCCGTTGAAGGAATTGGCGCGAAGCTGTCCGCCCTTGACCATCGAGATGCCGATCGTCGCCAGAAATTCCCGAAGCGCTTCCTGCTTGGAAAGCGCCGGCGTGTCATGAATACGGTAGACCAGCGGTTGGCGCTTCTTCTCCAGCGTTTCGGCGGCGGCGACGTTCGCCTGGATCATCATCTCTTCGATGAGCTTGTGGGCGTCGAGCCGATCGGGCACGAAGACGCGGTCAACGGTGCCGTCGGGCTTCAGAACGATCTTGCGCTCCGGCATGTCAAGCTCGAGCGGCTGACGGCGGTCGCGCCCGCGTTTGAGCACCGAATAGGCATGCCAGAGCGGTTTCAGGATTGGTTCGAGCAGCGGCCCGGTCTTGTTGTCCGGCCGGCCGTCGATCGCGGCCTGCGCCTGTTGGTAGGAGAGCTTGGCCGCGCTCTTCATCATGATGCGATGGAAAGTGTGACCCGCCTTGCGGCCTTCCTTTGAGAACACCATGCGCACGGCGATTGCCGGCCGGTCTTCGCCTTCGCGCAGCGAGCAGAGGTCGTTGGAGATGCGTTCAGGCAACATCGGCACGACGCGGTCGGGGAAATAGACCGAGTTGCCGCGCTTCAACGCCTCGCGGTCGAGAGGGGAGCCGGTGCGCACGTACCACGAGACATCGGCGATCGCCACGGTGACGATCACGCCGTCCGGATTGTCGGGCGAGCGGTCCGGTTCGGCATAGACCGCATCGTCATGGTCCTTGGCGTCGGCGGGGTCGATGGTGATCAGCGGTAGGTCGCGCCAATCTTCCCGTTTCGCCATGGTGGCGGGTCTTGCCGCGGCCGCCTCGTCGAGCACGGCCTTCGAGAAGACATGCGGGATGCCGTGAGCATAGATGGCGATCATCGAGATCGCCTTTTCCGAAGCGACGGAGCCGATGACCGAGAGGACGCGCGCGCGCGGCAGGCCGAAGCGGCCGGAGCGGGCGACTTCCGTCTCGACCAGGTCGCCATCCTTCGCCTCGCCGAGATCCTCGCGCTCGATCACCATTTCCTCGCCGCGCCGGTCAGTCGGCAGCAGCCGGATTTCGCCGCTGGCAAGTTGTTTGACGACACCGAGCGAGGCATTGGTACGGCGGTCGATGAGTTTGATGATTCTGGCGGTATAGGCTGGCCCGGTGCGGTCCTTGTTCGGGAAGATTTTCGCCAGAACCCGGTCGTTTAGGCCAGCAGCCGGGACCTTGGCTTTGCCCCGGCCTTCCGACGGCTGCCGGATGAGTACGGCTGGAGCCACGCCGAGTTCTTCGTCCCATTCCGCCGGGCGTCCGATCAGGTCGCCGTCCTTGTCACGGGTCGTGATGTCGAGCACGGTGACCGGCGGCAGGGCGCCGGGACGCGAAAGCGACTTGCGGCTCTTGGTGAGGAGGCCTTCCTCTTCCAGCGTCCTGAGCAGGTCCTTGAGCTCAACCCGTGTCTCCCCTTTGAGCCCAAAGGCCTTGGCGATCTCGCGCTTGGAGGCGCGATCGGGGTTTTCGGCGATGAAGTCAAGCAGGACTTCGCGTGGCGGCACCGCGCCTTGAACAATGACGGGCTTCTCGCTCATCGAAGAGGTTTTCCCGCGCACGGTTCTGTCGGGGCGTCTGCCTGAAGGTCTCGATCTGTCGTGCGGTTCTCTCACGTTCCCGTCTTCTTCGCCTTGGGTGCCGCCTTCTTTGTTGTGGCCTTGGCTGCCGTCTTGGCCTTCGTCGCAGTCTTTTTTGTGTCGCCGCCGGCTTTGGCTGCGACTTTTTTCGGCTTCGTCTTGCCGGCCGAAGCCTTGCCGCCCTTTTCGACGATGAGGGCGATTGCCTGTTCCATCGTCACGCTCTGCGGGTCCATGCTCTTCGGTAGCGTGGCATTCACCTTGCCCCAGTTGACATAGGGGCCGTAGCGTCCGTCGCGCACGGTGATAGCTCCGCCGTCCGGATGGTCGCCGAGTTCCTTCAGCGCCGTCGGCGTGCCGCGGGTCCGGCCGCTCGCGCCGTTCTTGCTTTGCTTTTCGGCGAGAACGGTGACGGCGCGGTTGAGGCCGACGGTGAACACGTCCTCGACCGCTTCCAGGTTGGCATAGGTGCCGTCATGCAGCACAAAGGGACCGTAGCGCCCGATGCCGGTCGAGATCATCTTGCCGGTTTCCGGATGCTTGCCCACGTCGCGCGGCAGGTTGATCAGCGCGAGCGCCTTTTCGTAATCGATGTCTTCTGGCTTCCAGCCCTTTGGCAGCGAGGCGCGCTTGGCGTCCTTGCCGTCGCCGCGCTGGATATACGGTCCGAAGCGGCCGGAACGCAACGTGAGCTGTTCGCCGGTATGCGGATCGGCGCCGATCGCCTTCGGTTCGTTGAGGCCGTTCGCTTCTGCCTCCGCGCCCCCTTCGGAGGAAAGCTGGCGGGTATAGTTACATTCCGGATAGTTGGAGCAACCGACGAAGGCGCCGTACTTGCCGAGCTTCAGCGAAAGCTGGCCGGTGCCGCAGACCTGGCAGATGCGCGGATCGCTGCCGTCCTCGCGCTTCGGGAAGACGAGCGGTGCCAGCGCCTCGTTCAGCGCATCGAGCACGTTGGTGACGCGCAGCTCCTTGGTATCCTCGATCTGGGCGAAGAAGTCCTGCCAGAATTCGCGCAGCACCTGCTTCCAGTCGAGCTCGCCGGCGGAAATCTTGTCGAGCTTTTCTTCGAGATCGGCGGTGAAATCGTATTCCACGTATTTCGTGAAGAAGCTTTCGAGGAAGGCCGTCACGAGCCGGCCCTTGGCCTCCGGCACCAACTTTCGCTTGTCGATCGTCACGTATTCGCGGTCGCGCAGCGTCGTGAGCGTCGCGGCATAGGTGGAGGGGCGACCGATGCCAAGCTCCTCCATCTTCTTGATCAGCGAGGCTTCCGAATAGCGCGGCGGCGGTTCGGTGAAATGCTGGCTTGCATCCACCTTGCGCTTGTCGAGCTTTTCGCGCGCATTGATTTCGGGGAGGCGGCCATCTTCTTCATCCTCCTCGGTTTTATCGGCATCTTCACGGCTGTCGACATAGGCGGCGAGGAAGCCGTCGAAGCGGATGACCGAGCCAACTGCTCGCAGGCCGGCTTTCTGGCCGTTATTGTCCGCCAGAATCTCGACCGTAGTGCGCTCGATCTCTGCGGATGCCATCTGGCTTGCGATGCCGCGCTTCCAGACAAGCTCGTAGAGGCGGGCCTGGTCGGCATCGAGATAGCGGCGCACCTTGTCCGGCGAGCGGTTGAAATCGGTCGGCCGGATCGCCTCGTGGGCCTCCTGGGCATTCTTCGCTTTGGTGGAATAGAAGCGCGGCTTTTCCGGCAGGTAGCGGTCGCCGAATTGGTCGGCGATAGCGTGGCGGGCACCGTCGATCGCCTCCGGCGCCATCTGCACGCCGTCGGTACGCATATAGGTGATGAGACCGACTGTCTCGCCACCAATATCCACCCCTTCATAAAGCTTCTGCGCCACCTGCATCGTGCGCGAGGCATTGAAGCCGAGGTTGGAGGAGGCGGCCTGCTGCAGCGTGGACGTGGTGAAGGGCGGGCCGGGATTGCGCTTGACCGGCTTCGCCTCGATGGTATCGACCGTATAGGCGGCGCCATCGAGCAGTGTCTTCAGCCGGTTGGCTTCCTCGCCGTTCTTGATCGCGCGGCCCTGCAGCCGCTTGCCGTCGGCGGAAACCAGTTTCGCTTTGAACTCGTCGCCACGCGGGGTCCGCAGCAATGCCGAAAGGTTCCAGTACTCTTCCGAGACGAAACGCTCGATTTCCGTTTCTCGGTCGCAGACGAGGCGTAGCGCGACCGACTGCACGCGGCCGGCCGAGCGGGCACCGGGCAGCTTGCGCCATAGCACCGGCGAGAGGTTGAAGCCGACGAGATAATCAAGCGCGCGGCGGGCGAGATACGCATCCACCAGCGGCACGTCGATATCGCGCGGACTTGCGATCGCATCGAGCACGGCTTTCTTGGTGATGGCGTTGAAGACGACGCGCTCCACCGGCTTGTCGCCCAGAACGCGCTTCTTCTTCAACACGTCGAGCACGTGCCAGGAAATCGCTTCCCCTTCGCGATCCGGGTCGGTCGCGAGGATGAGGCCGTCCGAGTTTTTTACGGCGTCCGCAATATCCTTGATGCGTTTCTGCGACGCGCTGTCGACCTCCCAGGACATTTCGAAATCCTGATCGGGTAGGACCGAACCGTCCTTGGCCGGCAAGTCGCGGACGTGACCAAAAGAGGCGAGAACCTTGTAACCCGGGCCGAGATACTTGTTGATGCTCTTAATTTTCCCGGGAGATTCTACGACGACAACTTTCATCTTGCTTCTCTGCAAAAGAGGATTAGCCCGGAGGCGGAGGCTTCCAGGCGGAAACTTAGCCTCCCGACATGGAGGGCGTTTGCGCTGCGGTCAAGAGGCTAGCGTCAAATTCTGGGTTACACAAATTGCAATCTAAAGGCGTTTTGCAATTGGTTACAATTATAAGTGAATGCGAGATGGCCCGTCGCATACGGGAGATATTCACCATATGTGACACGCGGCCGCGTTTTTCCATAGGAGTAAAGCATCGTCCCTCAATATGAGGCGCACGGTCGGCGCGAGGACAAAACCAGACAAAACATCGCCAATATACGGCAGATGCTCGCAGACTTGCTGCAGTTAGCGCCGAGCGAGGGGCGGCGATCCGCAGGGGACATTTTGCTGACGGCAAAGTCTGACATTCGTTCCTCGGCTTCGTTCGGCAGCGTTTCCCAGGCGCGGTAGCCCGCAGCGGTGACAACGGAACGCCCGTCACCCCGGCTGATGTTTTTAACATTGAGGTGGTAGATGGCCACCAGCCTCTCCTCGGCACGCACGGGGTCCAGGGGGCCTGGCGCACCTAGCGGTTTCTCCGGACGCCGTGCGGCCGGTCAGGAAACCTCGCAGAGTATCGCCCATAGCTCAATGTGTCCGCTTTGGGCGATGCGTAGGTACGCGGTACGCATTCCTAAACGCTTGCGTTGATCGTTTTCAAGGAGACATTCGGAGGACGGCTTTGAGATACGACGAAAGCGGGCTGATTGATGCAGCTTGCCACCTCTATTATTAACACTATAGTGTTAGAAATAACATAAATATGGATATTAATAACATTATGGTATTACTTATAACGTCGTCTCATGCCCAGCGGAGGCTGGCTGGGCACGTCCGTGCCCGGCGACTGGCCATGGAATTGACACAGGAAGGGCTTTCCCGGCGTTCGGGTGTGCCTTTGCCGAGCCTCCGCAAATTCGAGCAGACCGGCATAATCTCGCTGGAGGCTTTCCTGAAGCTTCTCATGGTTGTCGGCGGGATGGAAGAGGTCGTGCAAGCTGTGGCACTGCAAGAGACATCCTTTGCCTCCATCGACGATGTCCTCAAGGCCGACGGTAACAAGGTTATCCGCAAACGGGGTCGTCGCTCATGAAAAACCACCCGTCCGCAACGGAAATCAGGGTGGGTCTAGATTTCGATGGCAAAGTCATCCCGGTCGGCAGGCTGGCGACCCGCGAGCGCCGGGTCTATTTCCAGTACGATGCCTCGTTTATCCGGAAGGGATTAGAGATTTCCCCGCTCCGGCTGCCCCTGAAGCCTGGGCTTATGAGCTTTGACAGCATGCTGTTCGAGGGCCTGCCGGGCGTTTTCAGCGACAGCCTCCCCGACGGCTGGGGACGGCTATTATTCGACCGCTTTGCGCGCTCCCAGGGCGTTGCGCCGGAGACGCTTACCCCTCTGGACAGGTTGGCGCATGTCGGTCGCACCGGCATGGGTGCCCTGGTCTACGAACCGGATTACAGCGCCGAGGATGCGGAACACGCCATTAACCTCGACGAACTGGCCCGGCAGGCGCAGGAGGTGTTGGAAGGGGCGTCGGAAGGAGTTCTTAAGGAACTGTTGCTCCTGAACGGCTCCTCCGCCGGGGCGCGTCCCAAGGCGTTGATCGGCGTGAATGCCGGGCGCCGGCGCATCTCGCACGGCGTGGCCCGGTTGCCGGACGGATTTGAGCACTGGCTGGTGAAGTTCGCCAATTCGCAGGATGGCAGCGATGCCGGGGCGGTCGAATATGTTTACGCCCTCATGGCGCGGCAAGCCGGTGTGGAAGTGCCTGATGTCCATCTCTTTCCAGCCCTGAGGAGTGCGGGGTATTTCGCAACCAAACGGTTCGACCGGGAGGGGGAGAAACGGTTGCATATGCACACCGCGTGCGGCCTGCTGCACTCTGATTTCCGCGTTCCGGCGCTCGATTACGAGGACTTGATTGCCCTGACGGGCCTGCTGACGAAAGATGTCCGGGAAATCGAAAAGATGTTCCGGCTGGCCGTGTTTAACGTGCTGGCCCATAACCGCGACGATCACAGCAAGAATTTCTCGTTCCTGATGGACGAGACCGGCCAGTGGCGATTGTCACCGGCCTATGACCTTACGTTCTCCAATGGGCCACGCGGGGAACAAAGCACCATGGTCATGGGGGAAGGGCGCAGCCCCGCCGCCGAACACCTGCTGAAGCTGGGCGCGGCCGCCAAGCTGAACAAGAAGGCGGTCGCCGACACGGTTGAACGGACGCGTCAGGCCCTGGCGCGGTGGCCCGAATTGGCGCGGGAGCATGGGGTCGGCAAGATGACCATCCAGCAAATCGGCAAGGCGATAGCCTGAGCCGCAGCAACTGGGTGAGTTATAGGATGTTGTTCTATAACTCATCCCCGCCAACGGCCTCCCGCAGGGCGGTTTTCATCACTTGGCGGAGGGTGACGGTTTCATGGTGCAGCGTGCTGCGCGACGGCACCTTACCGGTGTCCGGGTTGGCGCGCAGCCGCATCACGCGATACTCCTGCACCATGCCTGCGGTCACGGCGCTCAGGCCCTTGTCGTCGAAGTAGGGAATGAGGTGATTTGTCAGCCGCGCCTCGTGGTCCTTCACATAGCGGGGGTTCCGCTCGCCGTTGGTAATCGCCTCGTATTCCAGAAAGAACTGTTTGGCGGCGCCGGCGAAGGTCCGTTCCTTCTTCAACTGACCAGCCCGGCTCTTGCCCCTGAGTTCGAAATACCAATCCTCGGCAAACTCCTTCGCCTGGGACAGGCTGTCGGTTTTAGTGCTGACGCGCCATTCCTTGCCATTCGAATAGGTGGCGCACTGCCAGACGGAACTGTTCGGTCGGTCGCGGCTGCCCGCGAGCACGGCGATCGTGCCCGTCTCCGGGCTGGCGCGATGGGCGGCGGTATCGATCCCCCGGGCAAGGCCGGAGGTGACCGTATAGCCGGCGCGGCCGCACTCCCGGGCCATCGTCGCCGCAAATTTGGCGCCAGCGATCGAGGTGTTGCTCGGATCGTGCGCGTGGCGCCGCTGCGGGCGGACAGTTCCGGCAGCTTGGCGAGCGCATTTTCGGCCGAGCCGCAATGATTGGTAAGATCACGCAAGGTTGCAGGTTCGACATTGTCGGAACGGATCAGCCTCAACCAGGCGATCCTTTGTCATTTCAACACAATTCCCATCCGTCTTGCGCTGTCGTCCGGCATGTCGGTTGGTCCTCTACCCCTTTTGACCGATCTTGCTTTCCGTGCCCGCGATCAGCCGTTCGATGTTGGTCTTGTGCTTGTACCAGGAGATCAAGGTCATGATCGCCATCACGAGCGCGATCTTTGGTTCACCTATGAACCACAGCACAACCGGTATGACAAGAGTTGCAACCAGAGCGGAGAGGGATGAGTATTTGCTGAGCTTGGCAACTGACAGCCAGAGGACCGCGAAGATAAGGACCATCCATGGGGCGATACCCAGAAGCGTGCCGATATAGGTCGCCACACCCTTGCCGCCCTTGAAGCCGAGCCAGACCGGAAAGAGATGGCCGAGAAATGCGGCGAAGCCGGCAAGCAATCCCGCTTCTTTGCCGAGTAAGTACCAGGCAATCAGCGCCGCGGCGGTGGCCTTCAACGCGTCGAGCAGCAGGGTCGCAGCGGCGAGCTTTTTGTTGCCGGTCCTCAGCACATTGGTTGCGCCGATATTGCCTGAACCGATCGAGCGGATGTCGCCGAGCCCTGCAGCACGGGTGAGGAGGAGCCCGAAGGGGATCGAGCCGAGAAGATAGCCGAAGACGAGCGCGGCAAGCGCGATGGGCAGGGTGATCTGCCAGTTGAAAAGCTCACTCACGCCTTTTCCCCATCAAAGCGAATGAACACACTTGCCCGCCACGTAGGTCGCGACGGCTCGACCCGAGAAACGCGCGTCCTCGAACGGCGTGTTCTTCGAGCGGGACAGAAGCATATCCTTGGCGACGATCCAAGGTTCATCGAGATCGATCAGCGTGATATCGGCTTTTGCACCGGGTTTCAGCGTGCCGGCATCGAGGCCGAAGATCTGCGCGGGCCGGGTCGACATCGCGTCGATCAGTCGCATCAGCGGCACGCGGCCGTCGTGATGCAGGCGCAGCGCCGCAGCAAGCATGGTCTCGAGCCCGATCGCGCCGTCGGCGGCATCCGCAAACGGCAGGCGCTTGGTATCGACGTCCTGCGGGTCATGCGAGGAGACGATGATGTCGATCGTACCGTCAGCAACGGCATCGGCCATCGCCACGCGGTCGTCTTCGGCGCGCAACGGCGGCGACAGCTTGAAGAAGGTGCGATACTCACCGATGTCGTTCTCATTGAGCGACAGGTGGTTGATCGATACGCCGCAGGTGACATTGGCGCCGCGGGAACGCGCGACCCGCATGGCTTCGGCCGATTCCGTCACGGAGATCTTGGCCGCATGGTATTTCGCGCCCGTCAGGCCGGCGATCCTGAGATCCCGTTCGAGCGGGATGATCTCGGCTTCCTTGGGAACGCCGGACAGGCCCAGCCAGCTTGCGAAGAGGCCTTCGTTCATCACGCCGTTACCGAGGTATTTTTCACGCAGTTCCAGCGAGATTACCGCGCCGAACTCACGCGCATAGGTCATGATCCGGCGCAGGAGCAGCGTGTCGGAGAGCGCGCGGCGGCCGTTGGTGAAAGCGACTGCACCCGATTGTTGCAGCAGGCCGATCTCGGTCATCTCTTCGCCGGCAAGCCCCCTGGTGAGCGCCGCCGCCGGATGTACGTTGACGACCGCCTTGTCGCGGGCGGTCTTCTGCACGAACTCGATGAGCGCGATGTCGTCCAGCACCGGATCGGTGTCGGGCATCATGATGAAGGAGGTGATGCCGCCCGCCGCTGCGGCGCGGCTGGCCGATTCGATCGTCTCGCGGTGTTCCGCACCTGGCTCGCCGAGGTAGACGCGCGCGTCGACCAGACCCGGTGTGGCGACGAGGCCCTTGCAATCCTTGACGGTGGCGCCTTCCGGGGCGCCCTGGTTTTGCGCTTGCTTGCCGGCGTCGAGGATACGGCCGTCATCGCCGATGACGATCGTGCCGGTCTCGTCGAGATTGCGCGAGGGATCGATGATGCGGAGGTTCTTGAGGACGGTCGCGGTCATATGTCCGGCAGTCATGCGCGCTCTCCCTGGTTATGCGAGACGAGCAGCGACTCCATGACCGCCATGCGCACGGCGACCCCCATTTCCACCTGCTGTTCGATGACGCTTTGCGGCCCGTCCGCCACCTCGGAGGCGATCTCGACGCCGCGATTCATCGGACCGGGATGCATGACGAGCGCATCGCCCTTCGCGGCCTTCAGCTTTTCGGCGTCGAGCCCGTAGAAGCGGAAATATTCGCGCACCGAAGGCACGAAGGAGCCGGTCATGCGCTCTCGCTGCAGCCGCAGCATCATCACCACGTCGGCATCCTTGAGCCCTTCCGCCATGGAGTGGAAGACCTCGACGCCCATCTCGCGGATGCCGGTGGGAAGCAGGGTCGATGGCGCGACGACACGCACCCTTGCCCCCATGGCGTTCAAGAGAAGGATGTTGGAACGGGCGACGCGCGAATGCAGCACATCGCCGCAGATCGCCACGATGATGCGTGAGAGCTTGCCTTTTGCACGACGGATGGTCAGGGCGTCGAGCAAAGCCTGGGTCGGATGCTCGTGCTGCCCGTCGCCGGCATTGATGACCGAGCAGGCGACCTTCTGGGCGAGCAGGGCGGCCGCGCCGGCGGAAGAGTGGCGCAGCACCAGCACGTCTGGCCGCATGGCGTTCAGCGTCATCGCCGTATCGATCAGCGTCTCGCCCTTCTTCACCGAGGAATTGCCGACCGACATGTTCATCACGTCGGCGCCAAGCCGTTTTCCGGCGAGTTCGAAGGAGGATTGCGTGCGGGTCGAGGCTTCGAAAAACAGGTTGATCTGGGTCAGGCCACGCAACGTGGACGTCTTCTTCTCCCGTTGGCGGGAGATCTTCACGGCCTCGTCGGCCTTGTCGAGAAGATAGGTGATGTCCTGTTCGGTAAGGCCCTTGATGCCGAGGAGATGGCGATGGGGAAAGAAGACCATGGAAACGTCTCCGCTTGCGTTCGGCGGTCTATAAGGTCTGGCGGAAGTCACCGCAAGCGGTCATGACGCTATCTCACCGCTTGTTTTGCCGGTCCTTGGTTACGATGGTTTTCCGGAAGGGGTGCGGCCTTTTGTTGAGAACGGTCGAATTCCTCTTTTCCCGCCGTTCCCAGGCCAGGTAAACTCCGCTAGAACCGCGTCATGAACCAGATGTCGCGTGCCGAAGAAAAATTTGCCGAGCTGAACCAGCCAAAACCCTGGTCCGGCATCAATGCCTATCGTTCCGACCCCTTGATCGTCGATTTGACGAGCGGGCTCAACCGCACGATCCGCGAGGAATACGACCAGCTCGGCCGTTACGTCACCTCTCCGGAGGCCCAGGAACTGGCGCGCATGGCGAACGAGAACCCGCCGAAGCTCAAGACCCATGGGCCGCGCGGCGAGCGTCTGGATGTCGTCGAATTCCATCCGGCGTGGCATGCGCTGATGCGCCGCTCGATGCAGACGGGCCTGCATTCATCCGTCTGGGAAAGCATCCCGGAAGCCAAGGGCCACGAACACAAGGCGCGCGCGACACGCTTCTATCTGACGGCCCAGCTCGAATGCGGGCATCTGTGCCCGCTCACCATGACCAGCGCATCGATCGCCGCGCTGATGGCTTCGCCCCGCGTCCAGAAGGAATGGGCACCGAAGATACTCTCGCGCAAATACGATTCCACCAATCGCCCGGCGCTGCAGAAAACGGCCGTCACGCTTGGCATGGGCATGACCGAAAAGCAGGGCGGCACGGATGTGCGCGCCAACCGCTCGACGGCGGAGCGCGTGGGCGAGGGCATCTATCGCCTGTCGGGCCACAAGTGGTTCATGTCGGCGCCGATGAGCGACGGTTTCGTCATGCTCGCCAAGACCAATGAGGGGATCGGCTGCTTCCTCGTGCCGCGCCTGCTGGAAGACGGCGCCGCGAACGGCCTGCAGTTCCAGCGCCTCAAGGACAAGCTCGGCAACCGCTCGAATGCGTCCTCGGAAGTCGAATTCACCGATGCGTTCGGCTACCTGCTCGGCGATCCCGGCGCGGGCATCCGCACCATTCTCGACATGGTGACGCTGACGCGGCTTGACTGCGCGCTCGCATCGGCCGGCATCATGCGTGCTTCGCTTGCGGAAGCCGTGCATCATTGCCGCGGCCGCAGCGTCTTCGGTCAGAAGCTGATTGACCAGCCTTTGATGACGCGCGTGCTTGCCGATATGGCGCTCGATGTCGCGGCTTCGACCGCTCTCGGCTTCCGGCTTGCCGATGCCTTCGATCGTGCTGCGGCAAGCCAGACCGATGCCGCCTTTGCGCGGGTCATGACCCCGGTCGTGAAATACTGGAACTGCAAGATCGCCCCCTCGCTGATCTACGAGGCGATGGAGTGCCTCGGCGGCAACGGTTACGTCGAGGAGCGGCCGATCGCCCGGCACTATCGCGAGGCACCCGTCAATGCGATCTGGGAGGGCTCCGGCAACGTGATGGCGCTGGACGTGCTGCGGGTTCTGTCGCGTGGCAAGGACCTGTTCAATACGGTGCTTGCCGGCTTCGAACGCGATCTCGGCGCATCCGGAAGGAAGACGGTCGAGGTTCTGCGCGCCGCCATGGCGCTTTGCGAATCGGACGAGGGGGCCGCCCGGCTCCTGGTCGAACAGCTCGCGCTTGCCGCCGGGGCGTCGGAACTGATGCGACTCGGTGCCGGCAAGATTGCCGACGCTTTCCTGGAAACGCGGCTGGCGGGCGGTTGGCGCTCGACCTACGGCATGCTCGATGCCCGGTTCGATGCGCGCTATATCGTCGATCTGCTTTATCCCGCCGCGGCGTAAGCGACGAGCGTCATGATCACCGGTATGCTGAAGAACGAGCCTGCGACCTGCAAGGTCGCTGCAGCAGCGTAAAGGTCTGCGTCGCCGTTCAACTGCTTGGCCAGCAGGTAGCCGTTCATGGCGGTCGGCACGGAGGCGCTGAGCGCCAGCAGAACAAGGCCATTGCCTTCGATACCGGTGAGCAATCCTACGCCAACTGCAACCAGCGGAAAAAAGATCAGCTTCAGGAACACGGCAAGCAGTGTGATCGGTTGCGGCTTCAGCGCATCCATGATCCTCAACCCCGCGCCAACGGTGATCAGCCCGAGGCTGAGCGACGCCTGCGACAACAACTCTACTGCCGTCATGACCGGCTCATAGATCGGAATGTCAACGATGTTGACGAGAATGCCGAGCGCCGTCGAAAGGATGAGCGGGTTGGTGACGATGCGATAGACGAGAACTCTGTAGTTGCGCCCGCGACCCGAGAACCAAAGAAGCACCGTCACATTGATGAGGTTGAGCGGGATGGTAATTGCCGCCATGACAAGGCCGACCGTCGTCAGTCCTTGCTGACCAAAGGTCTTGGCCGCGATGGCCAGCGCCATGAAGGCGTTCCAACGCGTCGCTGTCTGAAACAGCGAGGTGAAGGCAGGAGATCCGACGCGCAATTTGTGAAAGAGGGGCCAGGCGACGAGCAGCCCGCCCGACATGACGACGACCGAGATGATCGCTGCCGAACTGACCGCCAAATCCTCGGTATTCGAGAAATCCGCCTTTACCATCGTCACAAAAAGCAGGGCAGGGAACAGCACCCAATAGCTGCACTGTTCGAGCCCAACCCAAAAGTCGGCATTGATGACGGGTGCGCGTTTCAATGCCACGCCAAGAAGAACGAGCAGAAAAATGGGAAGGATACTTTGGAAAACGACGAGCATCAGAGAGGGATCTGGCTGGAGGGTGTGACCTCGTTATTCCTCCCATGCCGATACTGCAAGGGAGTGTCCGTCAATTCAATGGAGCCGCGCGCAATCCTGTGCATGATTCTTTAAGCCGCTTGCGGGGCCTCCTTGCTCGCATTATCGCGGAATCGGCAACTTGATCGATACAGGCGAAAAATGCTGCAAATCTCCGAAATCACGGCGCATGAAGGTCCGGTCGCAAAGGTGCGCAACCGTGCCGGTACCGAGCGGGCGATTTTCGTCGCGGCGCGTGACCTTCTGGCGGAGCAAGGTTTTCAGGGATTCGGCATCAATGCCGTGGCGCGCCGCGCCGGCTGCGATAAACAGCTCATCTATCGCTATTACGGCGGGCTCGACGGCCTGATCGAGGCGATCGGCGCGGATCTCGGCACCTGGGTCAAGGATCGTATCCCGGAGGATACGGGCGGCATGTTTCTGCTCACCTACGGCGATCTGATGGAGAAGCTCTCGATCTATTTCATGGAAGCGCTGCGCGATGATCCGCTCGTCTGCAAGATCGTCGCCTGGGAGGTTTCCCAGGATACGCCGCAGGTCCGGAGTCTTTCCGAAGCCCGCACCAAGGCGCTCGGCAAATGGCTGGAAAAGATGCGGGGATCGCTGACGCCGCCGAAAGGCGTCGATGCGGCGACCACCAACGCGGTGCTCTTCGCCGCGATCCAGCATCTGGTAATCTCCGCCGCCGTCAGCGGTCAGTTCGCCGGCGTGGCATTGCGCACGAACAAGGACTGGGACAAGGTCGGCAGCGCCATCCGCCGCCTCGTCCGCGCGATTTACGGCTGATCTTTTCCACAGCCCGTCTCCCCCCATTAACCATGCCGACCGGTTTCCGTTGCGGTAATTCCCTGGCCGTCTAAATTTGACATTAACGCATTGTTAACCACGAATTGGCCGGACACGCTCTAGATGGGAACCCCAATCAGGGATACGGCATTGCTGGTCGTCATGACGACGATCTTCGCAGTGCTGGCGCTCAACATTGCCGTTCCGGCCTTGGTCCTGAGCATCATGGCGCTATCGAGATGGCTCGTGTCGTCGGAGATCTATCCGACAGAACCGAGGGGGAAGACCGCATGAAGTGGTTTTTGATTTTATGGGCGGGGCCTGTCCTGCTGCTGACGAGCTGGTACGGACTCTCCTACTACGACATGAGCTTCGGCTTTTTCATGCTCACCCGCCACACACACGACCTGGTCTTCCAGATCTATGGCCATGTTCTCGGCATCCCGCCGGAAACAATCCCGCCGCTGGTCGCCCGTGCGATCGCCTTCGACAGCATGATCGTGTTCGCGATCATCGGCTTCCGCAAGCGAAAGGCAATTGCCGCCTGGTGGCGCCGGCGTCAGTCGTCGCGGCCCGTCGACGCCGCTTCGCTGCCGAGCGACGAGAGCCTGTCGAGCGCTCCCTGAAGAATGAAGCTCGCCGCGGCGGAATCGATCCGCTCGGCCCGCTTCGCCCGCGAGACGTCCATTTCTAGAAGCGCCCGCTCGGCTGCGACCGTCGAAAGCCGCTCGTCCCAGAAGACGAACGGAAGGGCGGTCTTTTCACCCATGGAGCGCACGAAGGCGCGCGTCGCCTGGACGCGCGGGCCGGTCGAGCCGTCCATGTTCATCGGCAGGCCGATGACGAAGGCCGCGACTTTCTCCTTTTCGGCGAAGGCGAGCAGGACTTCCGCATCCCTGGTGAACTTGATTCGCTTGATGACCGGACGCGGAGACGCAAAGCGCCGGCCGAGATCCGACATCGCAAGCCCGATCGTCTTCGTGCCGAGGTCCAGGCCTGCAACGGCCTGCCCGGGTTGGAGGTGCGCGGCCAATTCCTCGATCGTCATCACTGTCATGTGTTCTTCATTCCTTGGAGCGAGACAGGTTTTGTCCTACCTTCTGTCCCACTTTCCTTTAGCCTCATATCGGCTATCTGTCCTTATCATCCTCAAAACCTTCACATCGTATCGGAGGAACCTTCCATGAAGATCACCTGGCTCGCCCATTCCGCCTTCCGCATTGAAACCGCCAAGGCGAAGATCCTGATCGACCCGTTCCTGACCGGTAACCCGGCATTTGCTGGCCAGGATCCCAAGGCCGCGGCTGAAGGTCTGACGCACATCCTGCTTACCCATGGCCATGGCGACCATGTGGGCGACACGGTGCGTATCGCCAAGGAAACCGGCGCGACCGTCCTTGCCAATTACGACCTCGGCGTCTGGCTGGCGAAGAAGGGCGTCGAGAAGCTGGAGATGGGCAATACCGGCGGTACGATCGATCTCGGCGGCTTCACCGCCACTTTCACGCAGGCGCTGCATTCCTCGGCACAGATCACCGAGGACGGTGTTTCCCATGCGCTCGGCAATCCCAACGGCCTGATGCTGCATTTTGATGACGAGCCATCTGTCTTCCATATGGGCGACACGGATATCTTCACCGACATGGGCCTGATCAACGAGTTGCACCAGCCGGATATCGGCATCGTGCCGATCGGCGACCGCTTCACCATGGGTGGCGCGGTGGCGGCACTCGCCTGCCAGCGCTTCTTCGATTTCAAGCACGCCATTCCCTGCCACTACGGCCTCCCGGGTGTCGATCAGACGCCGGAAAAATTCGTCAAGGGCATGGAAGGCGCCCGCACCCGCGTGGAGACGCCGGCTCCGGGCGGCAGCCTCAGCTATTGATATTCACCGCCGATCGGCGGACACGTCTTGAAATAGAGACGCGCTACCTGTTGCGAAGGGCGGGCATGGCCATTATAGCGGAGGGAAAATTTCCCATCGGAGTTATGCCATGTCCGTCGATCTCGCTACCGTAAAACGCGTCGCGCGCCTTGCCCGCATTGCGGTCTCCGAGGAAGATGCCAATCGCATGGTTGGCGAACTGAACGGCATTCTCGGCTTCGTCGAGCAGCTTTCCGGGGTCGACGTGACGGGTGTCGAGCCGATGACCTCCGTGACCCCGATGGAGATGCGCAAGCGGACCGACAACGTGACTGACGGCGACAAGGCCGCCGATATCGTCGCCAATGCGCCGGCCACCGACCACAATTTCTTCCTGGTGCCGAAGGTCGTCGAGTGAGCGCTGAATAGCGCTGTCGAACCCTTTCCATGCATCCGAACCTTCTGAAGAGACCATGACCGAACTCACCAGCCTCACCATTGCCGAAGCCCGCGAAAAGCTGAAGGCCAAGGAATTCACCTCCGTCGAACTGACAAAGGCCTATCTCGACGCGATCGACGCCGCCAATGGGGTTCTGAATGCCTATATCGCCGTGACGCCCGAAAAGGCGCTGGAGATGGCAAAGGCCTCTGACGCGCGCCGCGCCGCAGGCAAGATCGGCGCGCTGGAAGGCATTCCGCTTGGCATCAAGGATCTCTTCGCCACCCGCGACGTTCACACCCAGGCCTGCAGCCATATCCTCGACGGCTTCCAGCCGAAATATGAATCGACCGTTTCCCAGAACCTCTGGGACGACGGCGCCGTCATGCTCGGCAAGCTCAACATGGACGAGTTCGCCATGGGCTCCTCCAACGAGACCTCGCATTACGGTGCGGTGATCAACCCGTGGCGCGCCAAGGGCTCCAACCAGCAGCTCGTACCGGGCGGTTCCTCGGGCGGTTCGGCTGCGGCCGTCGCCGCGCATCTGTGCGCCGGCGCCACCGCCACCGATACGGGCGGGTCGATCCGCCAGCCGGCCGCGTTTACCGGCACCGTCGGCATCAAGCCGACCTATGGCCGCTGCTCGCGCTGGGGCATCGTCGCTTTTGCTTCTTCGCTCGATCAGGCCGGCCCGATCGCCCGCGACGTGCGCGACGCTGCGATCATGCTGAAGTCGATGGCGAGCGTCGATCTGAAGGACACGACCTCCGTCGATCTGCCCGTGCCGGACTACGAGGCCTCTCTCGGACAGTCGCTCAAGGGCATGAAGATCGGCATTCCGAAGGAATATCGTGTCGACGGCATGCCGGAAGAGATCGAGGCGCTTTGGAGCCAAGGGATTGACTGGCTGAAGGATGCCGGCGCCGAGATCGTCGATATCACCCTGCCGCACACCAAATACGCGCTGCCGGCCTACTACATCGTGGCGCCGGCGGAAGCCTCCTCGAACCTCGCCCGCTACGACGGCGTGCGCTACGGCCTGCGTGTCGACGGCAAGGACATCATCGACATGTACGAGAAGACCCGCGCCGCCGGTTTCGGCCAGGAGGTCAAGCGCCGCATCATGATCGGCACCTATGTGCTTTCGGCCGGCTACTATGACGCCTATTATCTGAGAGCGCAGAAGGTCCGCACGCTGATCAAGCGTGATTTCGAGCAGGTCTTCGAAGCCGGTGTCGATGCGATCCTGACGCCCGCCACCCCGTCGTCGGCCTTCGGCGTCGCCGACGAAAACCTCGCCTCCGATCCGGTCAAGATGTACCTGAACGACATCTTCACGGTGACGGTGAACATGGCGGGCCTGCCGGGCATCGCCGTCCCCGCCGGTCTCGACCACAAGGGCCTGCCGCTCGGTCTGCAGTTGATCGGCAGGCCGTTCGAGGAAGAGACGCTCTTCCGTACCGCCCATGTCATCGAGCAGGCCGCCGGAAAATACACGCCGGCCCAGTGGTGGTAACGGGTTTCACGATCCGAAAGATGGCCGCCGCCGACCATAAAATGGTCGGCGAAGTCGGCTTCGCAGCCTGGTCCGCGAGCGATGCGTTCGAGGATAGCTATCTCGATCCCGAAGTGGTCGCCCGTGTCAGACGCGAGTTCGCGATCTTTCCGTCTGAGGTCGAGGGGGAAATCTTTGTCGCGGAGACGAGCGGCGAGATTGTCGGTTGGACGGCGCGTGAAAATGCACCGGACTATGTCTCCGATCTTTGGGTGCATCCGGACCATCAGGGCAAGGGCATCGGCAGGGCGTTGCTCCTCCACCTGTGCGAATTGATGGTGACCGAAAGCGTGGTGACGGCGCGGCTCGATACGCATGCCCGGAATACCGGAGCTATCCGGCTTTACGAGCGCTGCGGCTTCGTCATTATCTGGCGTGGTCGCGAATATTCCAAGAGCATGGGCGTCGAGCTCGAAAAGGTGCATCTGGAAAAGACGCTGATCAGCGGATAGGCAGGAGCCGAGGAGGAGGGCGTTTCATGGCAAATGACGATCTCGCACAATTGGTCCAGGCGTTCGGTAGCCTCGCGGCCAATGGTTTCGTTATGGGTGCGGAATGGCAAGCCGTCCACGAAATCTGCCAGGCCCACGAAGGCGAACCGTTGTTTGATTGGGGCCATGCCCTTTGTCACCGCATCGAAGGCGACGACCGGAATGCCGACTATTGGTACCGCCGTGCCGGCAAAAGGCGCGCCGCAGGCACAGTGGCCGAAGAATGGTCGGCGATGAAGGCAGAGCTTTCGGCTCTCATCTGATAAATATCCGGCCGCGCGCCGATCACGACGCGCGGCCGACCGCCTCTATCATCGATTGTCCTGCTCGGCTCTCACCAGCACCAACCCCCGTTCGGTGATGCGATAGGGCTTGCCGCCAACCGATCTGATTGCCTTCTTCTGCTTGAGCTTGCGGAAGGTGGTGAGGTCGATACCGGAGAACACCCAGCCTTCGCGGGTGAAGAGCTGAAGTTTCTCGATCTTGCGGTTCTCGTCGCGGCTGATTTCGATCCTGCCGCCCTGGGCGAGCAGATGGAGAATGCGCTGTTCGGCGCGGGAAATATCCATGAGTTTTGATGTCCGGATAAGTGCCCTCAAGGGCACACAAAAACATGCCGGCGCCTGAAAGGCGTCGGAACTCTTGTTTTTGTCTGGGCCGGTGCGCCTGTTCGGGCGGCCGGCCCCTTACCGGGTCTCTTTCGAAGAGAACATCAAAACTCCATGAAGCATATCGCCCAAATGCGGAGGCGGCTTCGTTGCGGAATCGCAGCTAAGCCCGTTTTCCCCAGGCGTCAAGCGCCACAAGGCGATGGATGACAGGTTGTGCTGGTAAAAGCGCAGACTCAGTGCTCTACTTGCCGTACAACAGGGGAAAACATGGCCACTATTCGTAATGCGCGTGAAGACGAGGTGGATATCCTGGCGGAAATCGGCTTCCGCGCTTGGGAAAAGGCCATGAACTCCATCGGCGAGATGACCGACATGCGCTTGAGCGCACGGGCGGCATTCCAGCATTTCACGCGCTCCTCATGGCTCACCATCACGGTTATCGAACAGGTCGGGACTGTGGCCGGTTGGGCCGCGCGCGAAAACCTCGATGAACTGATCTCCGATTTCTGGATCGATCCGGTCTTCCAGGGCCACGGGCTCGGCAAGGCTTTGCTGGAGGAGGTCGAAGGCGAGATCGTCCATCAGGGATTCGAGGTTGCCCGGGTGGAGACCCATGCCCAGAATGCGGAGGCCGTCGGCTTTTTCGAGAAGCAGGGCTATTCGATCAACTGGCTCTCGGTCGTCTATTCCCCGAAGATCGATCGCGACGTCCAGTCGGTCGGACTGTCGAAGCGGCTCGTGGCGGAAGCGCCGGATACCTACGGCCCGGGCTTCTGACCCCCTTTAAGCTTGCACCGCACCGCCATTTGCTCTACCTCCAGAAAACTCAATCAAGACCATTCACGAGCATCCGATGACCATTGTCGACGTCCGCACGCCTGATCCGAAACGCTTGATTCCCGGCGCCACCGGCGATTGGGAAGTCATTATCGGCATGGAAGTGCACGCCCAGGTTCTCTCCAATTCCAAGCTCTTTTCCGGCGCTTCGACCGAATTCGGCAAACCGGCGAATTCCAACGTCTCGCTCGTCGATGCGGCGATGCCGGGCATGCTGCCGGTCATCAACGAGGAATGTATCAAGCAGGCGGTTCGCACCGGCCTTGGCCTGAAGGCTGACATCAACAAGCGCTCTGTCTTCGACCGCAAGAACTATTTCTATCCGGACCTGCCGCAGGGCTACCAGATTTCCCAGTACAAGGATCCGATCATCGGCGAGGGCAAGATCGTCATCTCGCTCGGTCCGGATCGTCAGGGTCAGTTCGAGGATATCGAGATCGGTATCGAGCGCCTGCACCTGGAACAGGATGCCGGCAAGTCGATGCACGACCAGCATCCGACCATGTCCTATGTGGACCTGAACCGTTCCGGCGTGGCGCTGATGGAGATCGTCTCCAAGCCCGACATGCGCTCGTCCGACGAGGCCAAGGCCTACATGACCAAGTTGCGCTCGATCGTGCGCTATCTCGGCACCTGTGACGGCAATATGGACGAAGGCTCGATGCGGGCCGACGTGAACGTCTCCGTGCGCCGTCCGGGCGGGCCCTTCGGAACGCGCTGCGAGATCAAGAACGTCAACTCCATCCGCTTCATCGGCCAGGCGATCGAATACGAGGCACGCCGCCAGATCGGCATTCTGGAGGAAGGCGGTACGATCGACCAGGAAACCCGTCTCTTCGATCCGGGCAAGGGCGAAACCCGCTCCATGCGTTCCAAGGAGGAAGCGCATGACTATCGCTATTTCCCCGACCCGGATCTCCTGCCGCTCGAATTCGACGACGCCTTTGTCGAGGATCTGAAGAAGGACCTGCCGGAGCTGCCTGACGACAAGAAGGCTCGTTTTGTACGCGAACTCGGCCTTTCCGTTTACGACGCTTCCGTTCTCGTATCGGAAAAGGCGATTGCCGATTATTTCGAGGCCGTCGCCGAAGGCCGCGACGGCAAGACGGCCGCCAACTGGGTCATCAACGACTTACTGGGTGCCTTGAACAGAACCGGCAAAGATATTGAAGAGACTCCGGTTTCTCCCGCTCAGCTCGGCGGCATCATCGACCTGATCAAGGCCGAGACGATTTCCGGCAAGATTGCCAAGGACCTTTTCGAGATCGTCTGGAACGAGGGCGGAGATCCGGCCGAAATCGTCGAGAAGCGCGGCATGAAGCAGGTGACAGACACCGGCGCGATCGAAAAGGCCGTCGACGAGATCATTGCCGCAAATCCGGAACAGGTCGCCAAGGTGAAGGCGAAGCCGACGCTCGCGGGCTGGTTTGTCGGCCAGGTGATGAAGGCGACCGGCGGCAAGGCCAACCCGCAGGCTGTCCAGGCACTCGTCAAGACGAAGCTGGGGATCGAGGAGTAAAAATCCTCGATCAAGCTGCAAAGAACGGTTCTGATGAGGCGGGACTGCAGGGGAAATGCCATGGTCTATTTCGTCCGCACTGCGAGCGAGAGGGATGTCGAGCAGGTCCACGCTCTGCTCGGAGAGACGTTTCACGCCACCTACGATCCATTTTATGGAGCGGTTCAGGTGCAGCGGATGGTCGATGCTTGGAATTCACCAGCAGCGATCCGCTCGCGTATCCTGAAGAGGGGCGGTGAGTTCCTGGTGGCCGACAACGGCAAGGATATCGGCGGCATAGGTTATGCCGCCATGTATCCGAAGATGGCCAAGACCGCGATGCTCCACCAGCTCTACGTCAGGCCGTCCTGCCAGGGTGAAGGTATTGGACGAGACATCTTCGCCGAACTTGAGACCTGCTTTCCAGACGCAGAGATCATGCGGGTCGAAGTGGCGTTAAAAAATACTCGCGCGCTTTCCTTTTATGAAAGGCTCGGCTTTTCAGAAGTCGACCGCATGGAGGCGTGGGGCGCACCTAATTCCGGTCTGCCGGCAATCATCATGGAGAAGAGATTGCTGCCGCATTGAAGGTGGCATCAGGAAGAGGGGGCACATGGCTGACGTTACGATCCGCAGGGCAAGGGACGCGGATCTTCATCAACTGATCGCGATTTTTGCGGCAGACGATATCGGTGGTCATGGCGATACGACCGACGAGGGGGCCTTCGAGGACTACCTTCGAGCCTTCTATGTGATCGACGCCTCTCAGAACGAGCAGCTTTTCGTAGCGGAGTTCGGCGGCGAGGTGGTCGGCACCTTCCAGATCGTCTTCAACCGCACGCTGACGGCGCGCGGCTCCTTGTCAATGATCATCGAAGCGGTCCAGACACGCACCGACATGCGCGGCAGAGGTATTGGCGCCCAGATGATCGCCTATGCGATCGAGGAGGCGAAACGTCGCGACTGCCGGCTCGTCCAGCTCACCTCCAACATGGCCCGCACGGATGCGCACCGCTTTTACGAGCGACTGGGGTTTGTCAAAAGCCATTTTGGCTTCAAGATGAAGCTCAAATGACGGGTGCGGCAACGGGAATCACTGGACATCAGGCACGACAGATTGCATAAGCGGTCATATAGCGAATTCCGCTATCCTGTTTGCCAAGTCGACGGAAAGCTCATGAAAAACCTCCTGTTGCAGATCTTCACCTGGTGGAATGGACAGACCATGGGCACGCGGTTCTTCACCTGGCGCCATGGCAAGAAAGTCGGCGAAGACGAACTGGGCAACGTCTACTACGAAGGCCCGATGACCTCCTGGGGCAAGCCGAGGCGTTGGGTAATCTACAACGGTTATGCCGAAGCCTCAGCTATACCGGTGAGCTGGCACGGCTGGATGCATTACCGCACCGACGTTCCGCCGACGAAGGAAGACTACAATCCGCGCGAATGGCAGAAGCCGCACAAGCTGAACCTGACCGGTACGCCCTTCGCCTATCGTCCTAAGGGCTCTCTGGCTGCAACCGGCGAGCGCCCTCGCGTGACCGGCGACTATGACGCCTGGACGCCCGGCAACTGACACCTGTTTTGGCCATAATCGCACTCTAGGTCTCGATTCTTACGGGTTGTCGAGGCGGGAAGCATGATGGGATTGATGACGGTTTTTCCACGCAAGCAGTTTGTCGGTGGCCTGATCGCGCTGGCGGCTGTGCTTGTGGCGGATGGCGTGTCGGCCGCGCGGATTTCCAATCCCGTCGCCGTCTTCAAGGGTATCGACAAGATCACCGGCAGGATTACGACATTCGACGTCTATGTCGACGAAACCGTGCAATATGGCGCTCTGCAGGTGACGCCGAAGGTCTGCTACTCGCGCGACGAGACGGAAGCCCAGAAGGTCGATGGCTTTGTCGAGGTGGACGAGATCACGCTCGACCGCAAGATCCGCCGTATCTTCACCGGCTGGATGTTCGCCGACAGCCCCGGCCTCAATGCCGTGGAGCATCCGATCTATGACGTTTGGCTGACGGGATGCAAAGGGAACTCCGACGTTCCACCGCCGAAAGCGACGAACTGAGTTTCAGAATTCCTTGTGCGGCAGATCCACCGCGGTCCTGAGCAGCCTGAGATAATCGTCCTTTGGAATGTCGATGGCTCCGAATGTCTTCAGGTGCTCGGTGGTGAACTGCGCGTCGAGAAGGATGAAGCCTTTGGCCTTCAGACGCTCCACGAGATGAACGAGGCAGATCTTCGAGGCGTTCGTGCGCCTTGAAAACATGCTCTCGCCGAAGAAGGCCGCGCCAAGCGACACGCCATAGAGCCCGCCGACGAGCTGATCGCCTTCCCATGCCTCGACGCTGTGGGCGTGGCCCATGCGGTGAAGGTCGCTGTACAGTTTGCGGATGGTATCGTTGATCCAGGTACTCGGCCGGTCCTCGGCCGGTTCCGCACAAAGCGCAATCACCTGCTCGAAGGCCGTGTCGAAGCGGATGTCGAAAGGTTGTCTGCGGATAGCCTTGGCGAGGCTTTTCGAGACGTGGAAACCGTCGAGTGGCAGAATGCCGCGCATTTCCGGCTCAACCCAGAAGATTTCCGGATCCTCAGCGGATTCAGCCATCGGGAAAAGGCCGATGGAATAGGCACGCAACAGGGTTTGGGGAGTAATCGCCGGATAATATCTGCCGCGCCGCCCTGCCATTCAGACCCTTCTCTAGCATTCCTCGGCAAAATTGGTGGCCGATCTTGCGCCTGAAAATGGGATTAAACAATAACCATCTGTTCTGCCGTAAAAACGGATGGTCAGGTCTTGTGGACAATCAGGATTTGAGCCGCGCGGTATGGGTAATTCAGCCAGTTCCCGTGCGCAGCCCCGAAAATGCTCCGGCATTTTCGGGGAGGATTGCGCGCCCGGACGGCCTGAAACCTGGGACTGTCCAGACGCCCTAGTGTGTGGGCTCACCGGCCAGATAGTGTTCCAGCCAATGAATATCGTAGTCGCCGTTGGCGATATCCGGGTTCGAGACGAGATCCTGGAAGAGCGGCAACGTCGTCTTGATGCCGTCCACGACGAATTCGTCGAGCACGCGGCGAAGCCGCATCATGCATTCGACGCGGGTGCGGCCGTGCACGATCAGCTTGCCGATCAGGCTGTCATAATAGGGAGGGATGCGATAGCCCGCATAGGCGCCGGAATCGACGCGCACACCAAGACCGCCGGGCGCATGGAAGAGCGTGATCGTGCCGGGCGAGGGTACGAAGGTGCGCGGGTCTTCCGCGTTGATTCGGCATTCGATGGCGTGACCCTGGAAGGTCACGTCTTCCTGCTTGACGGAAAGCCCGCCGCCGGATGCGACGCGAATCTGCTCATGCACGAGGTCGATGCCGGTAATCGCTTCGGTGACCGGATGCTCCACCTGCAGGCGGGTATTCATTTCGATGAAATAGAACTCGCCATTCTCGTAGAGGAATTCGATCGTGCCGGCACCGCGATATTTCAGCTTCTTCATGGCATCGGCGCAAGTCTGGCCGATCTTCATGCGTTGCTCGACATTGAGGGCGGGGGAGGTCGCCTCTTCCCAGACTTTCTGGTGACGGCGCTGCAGCGAGCAATCGCGCTCACCGAGATGGATGGCGTTGCCTTCGCCATCGCCGACCACCTGGATTTCGATATGGCGCGGCTTTTCGAGATATTTCTCCATGTAGACGGCCGGGTTGCCGAAGGCCGCCGCGGCTTCCGAACGGGCGGTACTTACCGCTTCATCGAGGTCGTCCTCGGTCTTCGCGACCTTCATGCCGCGCCCGCCGCCGCCGGCCGTCGCTTTGATGAGAACGGGAAAACCGATCAGCCTGGCGGTCTCCAGCGCGTCTTCCGGCTTGACTTCGCCGTCCGAGCCGGGAACCACGGGAATACCAAGCTCCATTGCCGTCTGCTTGGCCGTGATCTTGTCGCCCATCAGCCGGATGTGCTCGGCGGTCGGACCGATGAAGGTAATGCCATGCGCTTCGAGGATTTCGGCGAACTTGGCATTTTCCGACAGGAAGCCGTAACCGGGATGAACCGCGTCGGCGCCGGTGATCTCGCAGGCTGCGACGATCTGATGGATGTTCAGATAGCTTTCGCGCGACGGCGGCGGGCCGATGCAGACGCTCTCGTCGGCAAGCCGCACATGCATGGCATCGGCATCTGCCGTGGAATGGACCGCGACGGTCGCAATTCCGAGTTCCTTGCAGGCACGCAGCACGCGAAGTGCGATTTCACCGCGGTTGGCTATGAGGATCTTGGAAATCATGGGGCTTACTCGATGACGACGAGTGACTGGCCATACTCGACCGGCTGAGCGTCGTTGACCAGGATCTCCGTGACCTTGCCGGATCGCGGCGACGGAATCTGGTTCATCGTCTTCATTGCCTCGATAATGAGGAGAGTTTGGCCTTCCTTCACGGTTGCGCCAACCTCTACGAACGGCCGGGCACCCGGTGCCGGCGAGAGGTAGACGGTGCCGACCATCGGCGCCGTGACGGCGTTCTTGTTGTCCTGAGGAGCGGCGACAACCGGCGCAGCAACCGCGGCCGGAGCGGGTGCCTGAGCGAAGGCAGGTCCCGCCGCAATCGGCGCCTGAACGTATTGCATCGCACCGGCGCGGGACACGCGGATGCGCAGATCGTCCTGTTCGACTTCGATCTCGGTGAGGTCGGTATCGTTGAGGATGTTCGCGAGGTCGCGGATCAGTCCCTTGTCGATCCCGTTCTTCTTCTCAGACATGGCAAACCCTATTGTTCTGTTTATCTTGTCACGCGGTTATGGATTTCAAGGCGTGCAGCGCGAGTACGTAGCTCGCGGTGCCAAAACCGCAGATCACGCCCTTCACGGCCGGTGCGATCATCGAATGGTGGCGGAACTCCTCCCGCGCATGGACATTCGAGATATGGAGTTCGACCACCGGCACGGAAATCGCGCGGATGGCGTCATGCAGTGCGATGGAGGTGTGGGTGTAGGCGCCGGCATTGATGGCGATGCCGACGACAGCCTTGTCGCCGGCCTCATGGATCCAATCGACCAGGACACCTTCGTGATTGCTCTGGCGGAAATCGACCTCGAAGCCCAGTTCCCTGCCGGCTGCGATGCAATCGCTCTCTATGTCCTTCAGCGTGCTTCCGCCATAGATGCCGGGTTCGCGCTTTCCCAGCATGTTGAGGTTGGGGCCGTTGAGGACGAAGACCGTTTTGCTCATCAGTAATCTATTGTTCCATCCAGAAATTCAGCGGCCACCTATAGACCGGTGAGACGGCAAGGAAAAGCCCCCGGCTTGCCGAAAGCCGGTGCGTCCACTGCAACGAAAGACCGGAGGGTCGAAAGCCGCCTCAGCAGGTCGCCTTGCCGCAGGCGCGGACATTGGCGACCTTCGCCTCTATCACATCGAGACCGACAGCGCCGAAGACCGCCTCATTGCCGACGATATAGGTAGGCGTTCCGGTGATGCCAATGCTGTTGGCAAGCTGGTAGGCCTGCCGCACCAGGTCGTCATTCGGGTTTTCCACCATCGACTTTCGGATCGCCGCCTCGTCGATGCCGAGAGAGGTTGCCACGGCGATAGCTGTCTCTTCAGAGGCGTGCGCCTGCTCGCCGAGGAGCGCTCGATGGAATTCGGCATATTTGTGCGGTGCAAGCAGGCGGATGGCGTTTGCAACCCGGTGTGCGGCTAGCGAGTCCGGCCCGAGAATCGGGAATTCTTTCAGAATGAAACGGATATTCTTATCCTTGGCCAGGATCTCGTCCATGTCGGAGAGCGCCCGCTTGCAATAGCCGCAATTGTAATCGAAGAACTCGACGATCGTGACGTCGCCCTTCGGATTGCCGAGGGTGATATCGGCCGGCGAGGAGAATATTTCCGTCTTGTTTCCCTCGATGGCTTGGGTGGACTGTGCGACGCGCTGGGCCTGCTGCTTGGCCTCCAGTGCGTTCTGTGCCTCGATCAGGACCTCGGGATTCTGGGTCAGATATTCCCGGATGAATTCGCCCATCTCTTTTTTCTGCTGGTCATCCAGCGCGAGGGCGGGCACGGCGGTGGAAAATGCCAGGGCCGCCATCGAACCGGCAGCAAGCGTCTTGAACAGGCGGGTCATCCATATCCTCATCGGTCGGGGCACACGAATCCGGCGCACCATTGTTTCGGTTTGCGCTGAAAGTAAGCCAGTCGGGCCCTTCAAGAAACTGCAAAATCGTCGCCAAGCGGTTTCGGCCGCGTCACAACTGCGTATGCGGGTTTGATCTCCAGCCGCTGGATGCCCTAAATTGGATTCGTATTCAAGCAGTTGGCGGTGTTTCCGGAATCTCTCTGGTAGGCCGTTGAATCGATTTCTCACCTCGAGGGAGAGGCGGCAGGCCAAATGAAAAACGGCCGCTCACGAGCGACCGTTTTGTGCTATCCGACCCGATGGGCGCGGCTTAGAAGAAGCCGCGGCGCTGCCACCAGCCGGCTTTCTTGGGCTTTGTCGGCTCGCCGTTCGAGGTTGCCGCCTCGGAACTTTTCACGACGGCCTCGGCCGAGGAAGAGATGTTCGAGGCGCGGTTGGCGCGGCTCGGCTTCGCATCGCCGGCATCGGCCTGTTCGACTTCCGACAGAGGGGATTCTTCGGCCGTCGCTTCAGCGGCAGCTTCAGGCTCCACGCCCAACGCAGCCTCGACCTGCTCGACGACAACCTCCACCGGAGCGGTTGCCTCCTCCATAGGGGATGCCTCCGTGTCTGCCGTGGCTGAGGCCTTGCCGCGACGGGAGCGACGTGGCTTGGCGGTGGTTTTGCTGGCCGGAGCCTCTTCCGTCTCGGGGGATGCCTGCACGGCTTCCACAGCGACTTCCTCGGGAGCTTCCATTGCCCCCACGGTTTCACCTTCCTCTGATCCATCGGCTTCCGCACCTTCGTCGGAACCGTTCAGTTCAGGGATTTCGTCGCCGTTACGATTGCGGCGGCCACCACGCTTGCCGCGGCGGCGGCGCTTGCGCTGTGAGCCTTCGTCCCCCTGGTCGTCCGACGTTGCTGTGGTTTCGGGCAAATCGTCCTCACCGTCGTCGCCTTCGTCCTCGTCGGTGATGGCGTCGTCCTCGGAGCCGGTCGGTGCGGCCTGGGCCTCGCCTCCACGGTCACCGTTGCGGCCGCGGCGCCGGCGCCGGCGCTTGCGCTTGCGTCCGCCCTGTTCCTCACCCGGCTGGGCACGGTCCTGGGGAGACGCGGCCTGTACTTCAACTACTTCTTCGTCCTCTTCCTCATCCGACTCGATGACGTAGTCATCCTCATCTTCGACGGGAAGTGCCGCAAGCTGCATCAGGCTTTCGATCTTGACCGGGTTTTCCACCGGTTCGCCTCGGTCGATGGCGAAATGGCTCGAGCCGATGCTGACGTCCGATTCGATGAAGATCGAGACGCCGAAACGTTTCTCGTAATCGGTCACTGTCGCGCGCTTCTGGTTCAGCAGATAGAGCGCGATATCCGGCGTAGTGCGGACGTTGATGTCATGCGTGGTATTTTTGAGCAGATATTCCTCGACACCGCGAAGCACATGCAGGGCGACGGACGACTGTGAGCGCACATGGCCGGTGCCGCCGCAATGCGTGCAGATCTGCGTCGTCGATTCAAGCACGGAAGCGCGAATGCGCTGGCGCGACATTTCGAGCAGGCCGAAATGCGAGATACGACCGACCTGGATGCGGGCGCGATCGTTCTTCAGGCAATCCTTGAGCTTCTTTTCGACGGCGCGATTGTTGCGCTTCTCCTCCATATCGATGAAGTCGATGACGATGAGGCCGGCAAGGTCGCGCAGGCGAAGCTGGCGTGCCACTTCTTCCGCCGCTTCCAGGTTCGTCTGGAGCGCGGTCTCCTCGATCGAATGTTCGCGGGTCGAGCGGCCGGAGTTAACGTCGATGGCGACGAGTGCTTCGGTCTGGTTCATGATGAGGTAGCCGCCGGACTTCAGCGTCACCTGCGGCTGCAGCATTCGGTCGAGCTGTGCTTCGATGCCGGAGCGCGAGAAGATCGGATGCAGGTCGCGATAGGGCTGGACCACCTTGGCATGGCTCGGCATCAGCATCTTCATGAAGTCTTTTGCTTCACGATAGCCTTCCTCGCCGGAAACGATGATCTCGGAAATATCCTTGTTGTAGAGATCGCGGATCGACCGCTTGATCAGCGAACCTTCCTCGTAGACTAGGCATGGGGCGGTCGAATTGAGCGTCAGCGTACGGACGTTTTCCCACAGACGCATCAGGTATTCGAAGTCGCGCTTGATCTCGACGCGGGTACGGTTGGCACCGGCGGTACGCAGGATGACGCCCATGCCTTGCGGCACGTCGAGCTCGCGGGCGATTTCCTTCAGGCGCTTGCGATCCTGCGGGCTGGTGATCTTGCGGGAAATGCCGCCGCCGCGTGCCGTGTTCGGCATCAGTACGGAATATCGGCCGGCAAGCGAGAGGTAGGTGGTGAGCGCTGCGCCCTTGTTGCCGCGTTCCTCCTTGGCAACCTGGACGAGCAGGATCTGGCGGCGCTTGATGACTTCCTGGATGCGGTATTGCTTGCGCGGCTTGCGGACAACGCGGTCCGGAACCTCTTCCATTGCATCTTCGGCGCCGACCGATTCGATCACTTCCTTCTCATGGCCGTCGTCATCGTCGTCGTCATCGTCATCGCGACGATGACGGCTATCGACATCTTCCGAGATCGTATCGGTATCGACCATGGCGGCCATTTCACCGGGCGTGGAGCCTTCGTCGTCGCTATTGGAAACGGTGGCCGTTTCGCCCTCGGACGTTGTGTCTTCGGCGACAGCTTCCACCACCTTCTTGCGGGAGCGGCTGCGCTTCGGCTTCGCCTTCGGCTTTTCCGCCTCTTCGCCGGTTGCTGCCTCTGCTTGGACCGGCTCGGCTTCTTCCGCAACCGTCTCGGCCGGTTGTTCACTCTCGCCCGGTCCGGCGGCGATGCCGATGTCCGGCTGTTCCTCGTTGGCGAGATCGATCACCGGATCGGCAGATTCGGCCTCGGCGATCTTGCGCTGGTCCTCCGCCTCCTGCTGCATTAGGGCCTGACGGTCGGCCAGCGGTATTTGATAATAGTCGGGATGGATCTCGGCGAAAGCCAGAAAACCGTGGCGGTTGCCGCCGTAGTCAACAAAAGCGGCCTGCAGGGAGGGTTCGACCCTCGTCACCTTCGCCAGATAGATATTGCCGCGTATCTGCTTCTTATGTTGTGATTCGAAATCGAACTCTTCGATGCGGTTGCCGCGAACGACGACTACGCGCGTCTCCTCTTCGTGAGACGCGTCGATAAGCATTTTGTCTGCCATTGAAATTCTGCTCCTCGGCGCTGCCGGGGGCGTGCAGGAAAGTCCTTGGTGAGGACTGACCCGTCATGCAAAACGGTCGTTGCGCCGGATAAAGATGTTCCCGTCGGGCGCGGTTGTGGCGGCAACCGGAAAGATGACGGGGCTCCTTGCTCCCTTGATCTTCCCAGGTACTGAAAATTGTGCCGCGACATCAAAAACCAAACGAGAATGACGATACCTAAGGCCCTCGGGCCCGATGAATGTGCTCGGTTATGAGCGGTGGGTGGCACGCCACCCCGGATTGTTCCGGCCACCGCCGGATAGATCGAGTATCAGGAATAAAGTGTAGCGACGGCGGATGACTGTCGGTCTTCGGCGCCGGGTCCTCGTTGCGGCTGGCAGCCAATCGGCAGACTATCCCGTCAACACTTTAACCTTCATGCGCGTTGTATGGTTTATCTGTCACAATAGCAAGGGAAAAGCCAAGTTCGCCATATTCTGGATGGAATTAGGTTTCCTATGGATGGCAAGGAGCAGGCGGTTGATTCGCATCTTTCGACGTGCAAATGCCTTCCGGATCGGACAGTTTGATGCGGGTTAACCGAGGGGCGCCGGGGGCTTTGAATGCAGGTTTCTGTTTGAGGGCGGGCGTGAAGGTAAGTGCAGTGGAAGCCTGCGGCGCGGACCCGAAAGACATTTGGGCGCGAATCGCTGTTGTGTTGCCGCTTCTGATCGGCTTTGTCGCAGCATTCATGCCCGCCTTCGCGCACGCGGCGGCGACGCAACCGCTTCTTGCTTTCAGCGCGCGGGTCGCCGGCGACGATGCGCGCACCCGCATTGTCATCGATTTTGAAAAGAAGCCGGAGTTTTCGGTCCATTACCTCACGGCGCCGGAGCGGGTGATCGTCGATCTGCCGGCGACCGCCTTCGGGTTTCCCGCCGAAGAACTCGCGGCCCGCGGCCTCTTCAAGGACATTCGCTACGGCACGATGGACGAATCGAGCGCCCGTATTGTGCTGACGGCCAAGAAGCCAGTGAAGCTTGTGCTTGCCGAAGCGCAGCCGAACGACAACGGTAGCTATCGCCTGGTACTCGACGCCGAAATGACGTCGAAAGATACCTTTGCCAATCTCGTCAAGACACAAAGCTGGGAAATGCCCATCGAAGCGGTCTCTGATGCGCTCGGGCTAGCCGAGCATGACAATGTCTTCACGGTGGCCGTCGATGCCGGGCATGGGGGGATCGATGCCGGTGCGGCAGGGGCGGGGACCAATACACCGGAAAAGACGATCACGCTTGCCTTTGCCAAGATGCTCGCCGAGCGGTTGAACGAGATCAACGGTATCAAGGCCTTCTTGACGCGCGATGACGATACCTTCCTGTCGCTTTCCGAACGCGTCACGCTCGCGCGCCAGGGGCGTGCGGATCTCTTCGTCTCCCTGCATGCCGACACGCTGGCGCAGAAGGATATCCGCGGTGCGACCGTCTACACGCTTTCCGACAAAGCTTCCGACCGGATGGCGGAAAATCTCGCCGCCCGCGAAAACCTGTCCGACGAGCTTGCCGGCTACAGTATCAAGAGCGGCCCTCCGGAGGTTGCCGATATTCTGCTCGACCTGACGCGCCGGGAGACGCAGGCGTTCTCGATTGCACTCGCCAACAATGTCGTTGAGTCCTTCGAAGGCCAGGTCGGACTCATCAACAATCCGCATCGTTACGCCGGTTTCCAGGTGCTGCGGGCGCCCGACATTCCGTCCGTACTTTTGGAGCTCGGTTTCCTGTCCAACCTGGAGGATGAGAAGTTGCTGCTGGACGAAGGCTGGCGGGAAAAGGTCACCGGTCGACTTGCCGATGCCGTCCGGCGCTATCGGGATCGTGCGCTGGCAAACGGAGGCTGATGCGCGGCTCGCGTGGCTGCACTGCCACAAGCGGCGGCAATGTCGGGCCGTTGGTCGCGGTGGGATGGGATTTGGCGGCTCAAGCCCTATTTTACTCACATTCGGGCGGTTACTCGACGAATATCAAATGCAATGGATGACGGACGATTGATCCGCTTTTGCCTTGCGCTCATGTAATCACCGTGCAAAACGCCTCAATCCGTGCGATGGTGTGTTTCACGCGCCGAAGGAAAGCCGAACGGTAGCTGCGATATGGTCAGATTGATTGGTTATCTCTTTGGATTGGCTTGCGTCCTGTTTTTGGTCGTGGCTGCCGGCGTGGGTATTTATCTCAGCGGGATGACCAAGGATCTGCCGAATTACGAGGTGTTGGCTTCCTACGAGCCGCCGGTGGCCACCCGCGTTCATGCCGGCAACGGCGCACTGATGGCCGAGTACGCCCGGGAGCGGCGGCTCTTTTTGCCGATCCAGGCGGTGCCGGACCGTGTCAAGGCTGCCTTCCTGTCTGCGGAAGACAAGAATTTCTACAATCATCCCGGCATCGACATCACCGGCCTCGGTCGCGCAATCATCACCAACCTGCAGAACCTCGGCTCCGGTCGCCGTCCGGAGGGCGCATCGACCATCACCCAGCAGGTCGCGAAGAACTTTCTGCTCACCTCCGACCAGACGATCGACCGCAAGGTCAAGGAGGCTATCCTCTCCTTCCGCATCGAACAGACCTATTCGAAGGACAAGATCCTCGAACTCTACCTGAACGAGATCTTCTTCGGCCTGAATTCCTACGGCATTGCGGGTGCCGCGCTCACCTATTTCGACAAGTCGGTGACGGAGTTGACGACGGCGGAGGCCGCCTATCTGGCAGCCCTTCCTAAGGGGCCGGCGAATTATCATCCCTTCCGCCGGGAAAAGCAGGCGATCGAGCGCCGCAACTGGGTCATCGATCGCATGGCGGAGAACGGTTACATCACTCAGGCCGATGCGGACGATGCCAAGAAGCAGCCGCTCGGCGTCAAGCCGCGCCGCAGCGGCACCCATCTTTTCGCTTCGGACTTTTTTTCAGAAGAGGTCCGCCGCCAGATCATCGACCGTTACGGCGACAAGGCGCTCTACGAAGGCGGGCTTTCGGTCCGCACCTCGCTCGATCCCGATCTGCAGATTATCGCGCGCCATGCCCTCCAGAACGGTCTTCTCGATTATGACGAGCGTCGCGGCTTCCACGGCCCGATTTCCCAGATCGGCATGACGGGCGATTGGGGGCCGGAACTTGCCAAGCTGCCGTCGCTCCGCGACGTGCCGGAATGGAAGCTTGCGGTCGTTACCGACGTTTCGGCGCAATCAGTTTCAGTCGGCCTGCAGCCGTCCACCGATTCGAACGGCAAGGTCGATCCCGCTCGTGAAACGGGGACGATTGCTGCCGACGACATGAAATGGGCCTTCCGTGACGCGACCGGCGCACGCAAGACGGCGAAGTCGCCGGAGGGCGTGCTGAAGCCGGGCGATGTCGTCTATGTCGAGCCGATTGATGAAGCGGCAAAGACCTACCGGCTGCGCCAGCCGCCGAAAGTGCAGGGCGGTTTCGTGGCGATGGATCCCAATACGGGGCGTGTGCTCGCCATGGTCGGCGGCTTTTCTTATGCGCAGTCGGAATTCAACCGCGCCACGCAGGCGATGCGTCAGCCCGGTTCGTCGTTCAAACCTTTCGTTTATGCGGCAGCGCTTGACAACGGCTACACGCCGGCCTCCGTCATTCTCGACGCGCCGATCGAGGTCGTTACGGGCGGCCAGGTATGGAGACCGGAAAACTATGGCGGCCAGTCAGCCGGCCCATCCACGCTCAGAACAGGCATCGAAAAGTCCCGAAATCAGATGACCGTGCGCCTGGCCCAGGACATGGGCATGGAATTGGTCGCCGAATATGCCGAGCGTTTCGGCATTTACGACAAGATGCTGCCCGTGCTTGCCATGTCGCTCGGTTCCGGCGAGACAACGGTCATGCGTCTGGTCTCGGCCTATGCCGTGATCGCCAATGGCGGCAAGCAGATCAAGCCGACGGTCATCGACCGCATTCAGGATCGCTATGGCAAGACGGTCTTCCGTCATGAGGAGCGCACCTGCGAGGGCTGCAACGCCAACGACTGGGCGAACCAGGAAGAGCCGACCGTGATCGATAATCGCGAGCAGGTTCTCGACCCGATGACCGCTTACCAGATCACATCGATGATGGAAGGTGTTGTTGCTCGTGGTACGGCCGCAGGTAAGATCCCGGTGAAGGACCGTCCCGTCGCCGGCAAGACCGGGACCACCAACGACGAGAAGGATGCCTGGTTCGTAGGCTTCACGCCGAACCTGGTCGCCGGTCTCTATCTCGGCTTCGATACGCCGGCGCCCCTCGGTCGCGGCGGTACGGGTGGTTCGCTCTCCGCGCCGATCTTCGGTCAATTCCTGGCGGAGGCCGCCAAGCTGATGCCGGCGGAAAAGTTCCATGTGCCGGAAGGCATGCAGTTCATCGCCGTCAACCGCAAGACTGGCATGGCGGCCATGGAAGGCGAGCCGGATACGATCGTCGAGGCCTTCAAGCCCGGCACGGGACCGGCCGATGTCTTCCAGGTCATCGGCGAGGGCGAATATATGACCCAGGACCAGATTTTCAACAATTCGCCCCAGGCCCAGCAGGCCGTGACTTCGGGCATGCCGGGTCTCTTCTGATCGTATTCTCGATAGGTCGTATATCGGACGCGGGCTTTACATCCGGGTCCGGTGCAACTATGTCCACGGCACCTTTAAATTCCAAACATAGCGGGTAAGAGCAAGCGCAATGCGTGCGGAAATCATCAATGTAGTCGACGAAATCAAGCAGGCCATAAGCCTGCTGAGGAGGCATCTTTGACTGGGACCAGGCGGTAAGACGGCTGGACTGGTTGAACAACAAGGCAGAGGACCCAAACCTCTGGAACGATGCGGCTGAAGCGCAAAAGCTCATGCGTGAACGTCAGCAGCTCGAGGACGGCATCAGCGGTGTGAAAGTCCTCGAACAGCAGCTCAAGGACAATATCGAGCTCATCGAACTCGGCGAGGAAGAGGGCGACGAATCGGTTGTCCGCGAAGCCGAGGATGCGTTGAAGGCATTGAAGGCCGAGGCGGGCCGGCTCCAGGTCGAGGCGATGCTCTCGGGCGAGGCCGATGGCAACGACACCTACCTGGAAGTCCATTCCGGAGCAGGCGGTACCGAGAGTCAGGACTGGGCCAACATGCTGCTTCGCATGTACATCCGTTGGGCCGAGCAGAACGGCTTCAAGGTCGAGGTGCTGGAAGTCCACGAGGGCGAAGAGGCAGGCATCAAGTCCGCGACGATCCTTGTGAAGGGACACAACGCCTATGGCTGGTTGAAGACCGAATCGGGCGTTCACCGCCTGGTGCGCATCTCGCCCTATGACAGCAATGCGCGCCGGCATACGTCCTTTTCGTCCACCTGGGTCTATCCGGTCGTCGACGACTCGATCAACATCGAGATCAACGAGAGCGATTGCCGCATCGATACCTACCGTTCGTCGGGCGCCGGTGGCCAGCATGTCAATACGACCGACTCTGCGGTGCGCATCACGCACATACCAACCGGTATCGTCGTCGCCTGCCAGCAGGAGCGTTCGCAGCACAAGAACCGTGCCAAGGCGTGGGAAATGCTGCGTGCGCGCATGTATGAAGCGGAGCTGAAGAAGCGCGAGGACGCAGCGAATGCGGAAGCGGCATCCAAGACCGATATCGGCTGGGGTCATCAGATTCGCTCATACGTGCTGCAGCCTTACCAGCTCGTGAAGGATCTGCGCACCGGCGTGGAAAGCACGGCGCCGGGCGATGTGTTGGATGGCGACCTGAACGAATTCATGGAAGCCGCGCTTGCGCACCGCATCAGTGGCAAGCCCGACGTTGCCGTTGCCGACGTAGACTGACGAAATGATTTCAAGCTGATCCGAAAAAGCCCTGTCCGCAGGGCTTTTTTGTGCACGGCATCTGTCGCTGCACGTTCGTTCAAGACATGGGATTTGTCGTCATGCTACCGGTTTCTCGATGGGAGACCGGTCATGGACAACATAGTCACCTTCCTCGGTGCCGCCTTCGCTTTGACCGGTAGTCCCGGGCCGAATACGCTGAGCATCGCAGCGGCAGGGGCCGCTTTCGGGGCACGCCGCAGTCTCGGCTATATGGTCGGATTGCTTGCGGGCATGATTGTCGTGATGAGCGCTGTCGCCGCAGGCTTGACCAGTCTGGTATTGGCCATCCCCAATATGCTGCAGGTTCTGGCGCTCCTGGCGGTCGTCTATTTTCTCTACCTCGCCTGGAAAATAGCGACTGCGCCGCCGATTGGCGAGGAAACCGCAGCGGGGAGGGCTCCGACTTTTCCAGGCGGTGTCTTCCTGTCGCTCGTTAATCCGAAGGCCTATGCCGCGATGGGCGCCTTGTTTTCCGGTTTCACATTGGCCGTCGCCGATCCTGCAACGGACGCATTCTTCAAGATAGCTGTGCTGACGCTCGTGATCGCGGCAGTCAATCTGGCCTGGTTGTCTGCCGGGGCCACGCTGACACGTCTGTTTCGCGATCCTCTGGCCAACCGGATCGTCAACATAATTTTCGCGGCGCTTCTTCTCCTGTCGTTGCTGCCGGCTCTGATCCGGTAGGGAAGCTTGTGCCAGGCAGCCCACGGTTTGTCGCGGAGGGCACCTCTTGATGAAGGTGTTTATCGGCTGCATCGGCGGTACGCCGAACACCTTGCGGCGGGTATCAGGCGAACCTGCCCTTGAGGGAATCAAAACGGCCGGGCTTCATTGGCCCCGGCCGTACTGCTTCGAAAGATTCGCCTTCTATTCCGCCGCGGCCATGGCGCCGGCACGGCTGCGCAGCACGACCAGCGACAGCAGGAAGACGATCGTTGAGCAGATCGCGATGATCGTGATCATCGGCAGCGAGGTGCCGTCGACGAACAGGCCACCAACGCCGACGACGATGGCGGATGTCACGAACTGGATCGTACCCATCATCGCCGAGGCCGTGCCGGCGATCCGCCCGTGATGTTCCAGTGCCAGTACGGCGGCCGTCGGGATGATCATGCCGAGGAAGCCGTAGCCGCCGAACAGGAAGGCCGCCATCACGTCCAGCCTGTCGATACCGAGCGACGTGACGAATGCAAGGGTGACCATCATCGCCGCATAGCCGAGCACAGCACCGCGGATCACCTTCCGGAGCCCGATCTTGCGGGAAAGCCAGCCGTTCAGCTGCGACATGCCGATGAAGGCGACTGCGTTGCAGGAGAAGACGACGCTGTAGAAGGAGGGCGAAAGCCCGTAGTGCTCGATCAGCACGAAGGAGGAATTGGCCACATAGATCATGTAGCTCGACATGCCGAAGGAGGCGATGAAGACGAGCCCGAGATAATAAGGATCCTTAAGCAGGGTCGCATAAGATCGGAGCGCGCTGCCGATACTGCTTTCGCTGCGTGCCGCGGGCAGACGCGTCTCCTCCAGGAAAAACGTCGCGACGACGAGACCGAGAGCGCCCGCGCCGACCATGACCCAGAAGATCAGCCGCCAGTCGCCGAAGACGGTGACGATGCTGCCGGCAAGCGGCGCCAGGATCGGTGAAACGCTGAAGACCAGCATCAGCCGCGACATGAGCTGGGCGGCGGCAGGGCCGGTATGCAGGTCGCGGACGATGGCGCGCGAGATGACGACGCCGGCGCAGGCGCCCGTGCCCTGCAGGAAGCGGAAGGCGATCAGCCAGTCGATCGAAGGCGACAGCGCGCAGCCGATCGCGCCGATGGCATAAAGCATCAGGCCGACATAGAGCGGCCGCTTGCGGCCGAACATGTCGGAAAGGGGACCATAGACGATCTGCGATACCGCCATTGCAGCGAAAAAGGAAATGAGGCTCGCCTGCACCGCGTGGCTGTCGGCGTTGAGGTTGGCGCTGATGGTGGGAAGAGCCGGGAGATACATGTCGAGGGCGAAAAGCCCGATAGCGGAGAGCAGCCCGAGCGATAGGGCATGCGACGGTACTCTGCTTTGCATTGGAAAAAACCTTTCCCGTCACCACATCTGCCGTGATACGACAGGGCGGAAGACGATTATGGGAGATGAATATGAAAGCCGGCCGCGGGCGGGGAAATAGGCTCAGGCAATCATGTAAAACATTTTGGACACAATTGTCCAATTGGTCAAGTGCCTGTATGGTCATGTCATGAAAAATTCGTCTGCCGAACTCACGCACGAAGCCGGGATATGGCCGGCGCCACAGAACAAGCGCCAGGCGATCCTGAATGCCGCGGCCGATGTTTTTGCCGAGCAGGGCTTTGCCGGCGCAAGCATCGACGCGATTGCGGCAAGGGCAGGGGTCTCGCGCCAGACGATTTATAACCAGTTGGGCGACAAGGATAATTTGTTCAAGGTCGTGGTATCGGACATTACCGATCGCTCCAGCGCCGGTTTCTTCCGCGTGCTCGATACATTTCCCGTCGCACCACAGGATCTCGAAAAGGAGCTGGCGCTGTTTTCGGCGCAGCTCTTGCGCAAGGCACTGTGCGATCCGAACGGTCGTTGGCTGCGCAAGCTGGTGGAGACGGAAGGCGCGCGCTTCCCAGGGCTTTTCGAGACCTGGAAGGAATACGGACCGGGCAAGAAATATCCCGCGATTGCCGCGCGACTCGCCCAGCTTGCCCATGCAGGGTATCTCGAAATCGACGATCCGGGACTGGCGGCTCGTCAGTATATGGCGCTTCTGGCAACCGACCTGCGCTACGATCAGCAGATCGGCCGACAGACGCCGGAATCGGAAATCGATCGCATGGCGTCGGATGCGACGCGTACTTTTCTGCGCGCATTCGCCCGCAAGCGCTGAGATTTCAGTTATTGAACTGTTCGGCGAGAATTCGGTCGGACCAGGAATGGTTTGGATCGGAGAGGATGCGCGCGGTAATGTCCGTCGATTGCGCCACGCGTACATGCAGGACCGACTTGACTTCCGCATTGTCGGCCACCGCGTTGACGGGGCGTTTTTCCGGTTCGAGGATGTCGATGTCGACGCAGACATGGTTCGGCAGCAGTGCGCCTCGCCAGCGCCTCGGCCTGAATGCCGAGACCGGAGTCATGGCAAGCAGCGGCGCCTCGAGCGGCAGAATTGGGCCATGGGCGGAGAGATTGTAGGCGGTGGAGCCAGCCGGCGTCGCGATCATCAGGCCGTCGCAGATGAGTTCTTCCAGCCTCACATGGCCGTCTATCACGACCTTCAGCTTCGCCGCCTGATATGACTGCCGGAAGAGATAGACCTCGTTGATGGCAAGTGCGACGGATGTCGAGCCGTCCTCGTTGGTGGTCGTCATCTTGAGCGGATGGAATTCGTTCTCGATCGCGTCGCCGATCCGCTCGTCGAGCTTTTCAGTGCGGTAATCGTTCATCAGGAAGCCGACCGAGCCGCAATTCATGCCATAGACGCTCTTTCCCGTATTGATCGTCTCGTGCAACGTCTGGAGCATGAAACCGTCGCCGCCGAGCGCCACGATCACATCGGCCTCCGCAGTCGGGACGTTGCCATAGAGGCGCACGAGCTCTTCGAGGCCGGATTGCGCCTCCGGTGTTGCGGAAGCGATGAAGGCGAGCTTTTTCGGCTGGGGCGACATGAAAGGACCTTTAACGGTGTCGCCGACTGACGCGGCGCGCAACGGATGCTCTAACCAGGTGAGCTAACACGGCCCGGTGAGGAGGGCCGTGCCGGCGGGACGGTCTTAGGTACAGGAAAAACCGGGTTCCGGACAAGCGCCTTGCGTCGTTGGAACGTGCCGCGGCGGCGCGAGCGGAATGGAAGGTTGATCTGATCGCGACGTTTTTCCCTTTACAGGAAGGAAAAATCTGCTAACTCCCCGTTTCGAAAGTGCCCTTGTAGCTCAGTTGGTAGAGCACCTGATTTGTAATCAGGGGGTCGCGGGTTCGAACCCTGCCGGGGGCACCAGTCATTTCAGGCTTTTTCGCTGCTTCCACACCTCTCGGAAAATCTCGGGGGCACAATGGGGGCAAAAGCAGTGGTCGAGACCACCTCCGAACTCCAGAAATTTCTATCCACTCAGTTCCGGTTCGATGCTGATCTCAGCGAAAAGCTGATTGAGCTGACCCCGCCCTGCAAAGCGTTGCTGGAGCAGTACGATACAGTGATGATGACGGCCGGCGGTGCTGAGGCTGCCGTGGTCGCGTCTTTGGAGGCGGCGGCGAATCGCTTCCTGCGGAGCAACCTCAAGCCGAATAGCAAAGTCAGCCAGAAAGCCACCCTTGAAGCGATCGAGCGTCACAGTCAGGCCCTAATAAGCCTCCTGACGTCGTCAGCGATAGATGGCTCTATCGCTGACCCTTTTCGGAATCAGATAAGGAACGAATTGACGTGATTGGGCAATAAGACGGGAGTTCTCACGGTTCGAAATGAGAAAGACGTATGGGGTGCGGCGGGGCGCCTAATATATCATATGATCCAGTTCGGCATCTCTGAAGCAGGTGAAGCAGAATATCTGGTAAACATGAGAAATGCCTTCTGTTGGGGGTACAACTCCTTCGATCTTTCCACGCTCCCACAAAACGAATACGATCATCTCACTCGCCTATTCCAACAATGTCTTGATGTTCGCGCCTATGCTCCACTGGGCTATCCCGCTGATGAGATGGAAAGTTCTCTTAGGGATCGGATTGCTCGGACGCGTGAATTGCAGGGCCGACGACTACCGCATTGACTGTTTTGGGGGAATTTCCTTTCGCCCCTGTTCTAATTCGGCAGGGAAGCAAAATATTACCTGACACTTTCAATTCTCGCAGTTTGAAAACCGTGTTCTTCTGTCCCTCGAAATGGAGATCAGAGGGTCACGAGAATGCCGCTTATCGCTACCAGACAGCGCAGGCAGAAAGATCCGATCGTTTCGATCATGCTGAACGGCGGCCGGGTGTTCGAGACGACCGATATAGCAACGCGAAGTGGCTTTAAGTTTGAAAGGGCTCGCCATCGCCTAACCACCGCCCATCGAGGAGGGCTAGAGGCCTGCGGCTTTGCGCAGCGCTTCGTTCATTCGGCTCTGCCAGCCTTTGCCCGTTGCCTTGTAATGGTCGATGATATCCGGATCGAGACGCAGAGATACATGCTTGCGAGGCTTCTCAATCGGAGGTCTCCCGCGTCTAGCCCTCTCCCGGTCGATACTTGCGGCAAGATGGGGCAGGGCTTCCCGGAACGGCTTCGCCTTCGCAAGCTCCTCATTGGTCGCTTCCGGCGCATCCGGGTCGGATGCAATCATCCGTTGGATTTCGGCCTCTTCCTCTTTGGTGAGGGGCCTCTTCGATGAAAACTTAGTAGCCATGGACTTTCCTTTCCTTGCTGCTTGCCGGCCGCATTGAAATGACGGAGATGGCTTCGGAGCCAAGCGGCGTGAAGATCACGGCGATGACGATCATGCCCCTGAATTCACCGATGGCCTTAAGCCGATCCTCCCGTGAGGGGATGATGGTGGAGGCCTCGAAGAAATCCATATCGAGATCGGCAAAGTCGAGGCCGAAGTGCTTTTCGATATTGGTCAGGCGCTTGTGTTCATCGTAAGTGATCTCCATGATTTTGTGTAGCACATTTAATGTGTCGCGCCAAGGATAAAAGTGCTACAGAAAATGCAAGGCAGCTCCTCAGGCGAGCATCAGTGAGAGAATGGCAAGGCCCACGATATTCAGCGAGGAATTGGCGGACACAGCAGCGGAGTTTCCTTCGGTTCCCAAACCGCAGCCAGCGCTGGTGATTTATCCAAGCATATCTCTCTGTGGGGTACTCAATACGGCTTTAACGTTACCGGAAATTCGCTGAAAGGCGGTGCGGTCATGACCAGTTGTACCCTCCTCGAAGCGACCGATACCATAAGGCGGAATGGAACGCTTACCTCGCGAAATCCCTGGACGACGACAAAGCCCTGTACTTCTGCGAAGGATCGCTCGATGTTCGTGAGACATGGGAGCCGCCTGCGGAGTGCCGGATGGAGGCCAGCGCCGCTCTCGAGACGCGCTCGAAACGTACGAGGTCGGTGACACCGCCGTCATCCCCCAATGATGAAAGCCACGCTCGGTTGGCTGGAACTGGAAGCACGGCGGAGGGCAGCAGAATGAAAAATCGAAAGTGCCGAGGCGGGACGAAATGTCCGGGCACAGTCGTCCGATTTTGCCGCTACCCGTCACTCGAATTGTTGAAACAGGTAACGAGCTTAGGCTGGGGGCAAACGCTCAGGCCCGCTACACGGCTTACAGGAAGCAGAAGCTCCCCAAGCTGGATGAGAGGAACTTGCGGCAGACCCATCTGCTGACGGCCGGATGCAAAAAAATGGCCCGTTATAGAGCGGGCCAAGTGGAGTGACTAGGAAAGTACAGGCTTAACTCTTGCCGTCCATGAACGTTCCCGATCGCATCCTTCAAAATGGTGCCTTCAGATACTTCTAAGGAACCGTGGAGTGATCTGCGTTGTTCTGCTTCTATAACCAGGAGGAAGCGTCATGAAGACAATTTCTTTGCTTTCAGTCTCCATCGGGGTTGCTGCTTTCACGTTCCAGCCGAGCTTTGCAGACTGTGTGGACGTAACCGGGTCTGTGAATAAGGAAGCGCGCAGCGGCATCGCCAAGGATGGTACTCAAGCCCCCTTGGAAAGCGGCGCCGTTACGGGAACGCGGACGGAGTCTCCGACCGGGACGACAACGACCAGCGCAGATGCTGGCGGCAATGCTCCTCAAAAAGATGGCCGAGCAATGCCGATGGGTGAGAGCCCCAATCTTGCTACATCTAACCAGGACGTTGTCTCGCAACAAAAGGGTGGTGAAACGGCCGCAGCGACTGCCACAAAAGATAAGTGCAATTGATCTCGGACGGACGCCTTCGTCCGGGATAAAGTATCATTGAACAAAATGATGCAGGTCTATCTGTTGGGCCCAAGGTCTGATTGGGGCGGGCAAAGGTCGGATTGCAGGAACGGCGCCGCGGGGTTCTTGTTCGGAGGGCGCAGTTGTTGGAGGTTCCCATGAAAGATCGTATCTATCGCGCCCGCTGGACAATTTATCCGGTGCTTAGTGGCGTTGTCGGCTTTGCTTTAGCGGCCGTAGTAAACGGCTTCTGATCGGGTGATTTCAGCCACGATTGGCATGCTCACCGAATCTGAAACAAGGACGGCCGGGGGCTCCACCTATCCCGGCCGTCTGCATCTCATCGGAACCTCTGCCCCAGAGAAATGCGCGGCCAATAGAAATGCAGAGCAGGGGCAAAGCAACCTTGGCGGTGAGCCGACCACCCGGAGTGCTCTAGAGCCGCCAGTTTGCCAGTCAGAGAGTGTTCCCAAGCCTGTTGTGGCGCCCGCTGGCGGAGCATCGAAACCGGCTCGCGAGGCTGGCGACTAGACGAATGGGCTTCTCTCCATCGCGAAGGAAACGAGCTCATGCCGGCCGCTGCGCAAATTTAGGTGAACCAGACATAAAGAAGCAGAGCGATGGCGGCGAGGGTGAGTGTCGCGCCGTATTTCTTGGCGCGCGCTTCGGCGACTCGTTGAATATCCCATTCGTAGATCATGCGGCCCCTCATCAAATCGGATACCGATATTTTAGGTGTGGCTACTTGAGTGAGGCTGGATATAGTGGACTCGGCGTATGCCATGGGCAGCGTACGCCGAGCCGCCGCAGGGGGGGTATCCGTGGGGGCGGACCTGCGGCGTCGGGACTGTCCGGCACGCCGCTCTATGGTTCCAGTTCCGTTAGCGAACATGGCTAACGTATCGTGAATACCCACAGGCTGCGTGCCGGGACAGGACAGCGTTACCGCACGCTTGCAGTTCTCATGTGGCGGCGATACGGTTCTTTACCGCTCATGGCGATCAGATGGAGGGATGAGCGGCGATGACTGGAATTCCGACGATGGCCGACGAGCCGTTCTCCGTCTCCTCGGCATGCCGAGCTCGATAAGCCGCCGGCAAGAGTTTTACTGTGAAATGAGTCTTTGGAATCGAATTCTCATTGATCGGCTTCAAGGTTCTGATTTTCTTGAGAAAAACCCTTGTGTGCGCTGCATATTCTTCAAGCGACTGGACCGTGTTTCCCGGTTGGTCACGGCGACGCTAAAGAACTGATATAAAACTGTCACAAAACTGTTATGTAGCCCCTGTAGAGGGGAGGCGGCGCCAGAGCGTCAATCGGAATTCTACGGGAGAAAATCCATGAAGAAGTATCTAGGAAGCTGCGCAGTCGCCGCAATTCTGCTGGCCACCGCGGGCGTCGCAACTGCTCGCGATCAGATCCAGATCGCCGGCTCCTCCACCGTCCTTCCCTACGCGTCGATCGTTGCTGAAGCCTTCGGTGAAAACACCGACTTCCCCACTCCGGTCGTTGAATCCGGTGGCTCGGGCGCCGGCCGCAAGAAGCTGTGCGAAGGCGTGGGCGAGAACACCATTGATATCGCCAACTCCTCCTCGCGCATCAGCAAGGCTGACATCGAACTCTGCGCCAAGAACGGCGTTGCTGAAATCCAGGAAGTCCGGATCGGCTACGACGGCATCGTCTTCGCCTCGGACATCAATGGTCCGGAATATGCCTTTACCCAGGCTGACTGGCACGCCGCGCTTGCCGCCAAGGTTGTGAAGGATGGCAAGTTGGTCGACAACCCCAACAAAGCCTGGAACGAAATTCGCGCCGACCTTCCGGCACAGCCGATCCTCGCCTTCATTCCGGGCACCAAGCACGGTACCCGTGAAGTGTTCGATGAAAAGGTCATCATCGACGGCTGCAAGGAAGACGGCACCTACGACGCTCATCTGGCTGCCAACAATGGTGACAAGGCCGCAGCAACCAAGGCTTGCATGGCGCTGCGCACCGATGGTGTCTCGATCGATATCGACGGTGATTACACCGAGACGCTCGCCCGCGTTGCCGCCAACAAGAACGGCATCGGCGTGTTCGGCCTGTCTTTCTACCAGAACAACACCGACAAGCTGCGCGTAGGCACGATGTCCGGCATCATGCCTTCGGTCGAGACGATCGCCAAGGGCGAGTACCCGGTTTCCCGCCCGCTCTATTTCTACGTCAAGAACGCGCATCTGGACGTGGTCCCGGGCCTGCAGGACTATATCGAGTTCTTCGTTTCCGACGACATGGCTGGCCCGAACGGTCCGCTGGCGGCCTACGGTCTGGTTTCCGATCCGGAACTGGCCAAGACCCAGGCTGCCGTCAAGGCACGCACTCCGATGGGGCCGCTGAACTAATTCAGACGCCGTTCCGGCGGCGCGTACGCGCCGCCGGTCTCTTTTCGCTTGATGGGTGGCGGGCAAGATGGACGTGGGCATCATTATCCTAATACTGGCGGTGCTTGCGGCACTGGGTCATGTGGTCGGCAGGCGGCGGGCGCTGGCTCTTGCCGCGAAGAGTGGGGTCAAGCTCCATTCCCTTCCCGGTTATTATGGCCAGACCGTCGCATTGTTCACGGCCGTTCCGGCCTTTGTCGTTCTGGTCGCCTGGCTGTTTGTTCAGCCGGGGATTGTCGAGAGCCGCGTGAGTGGCATGATCCCCGACAGCGTAATCCCGGAGGGCGGTGCGCGCAGCCTGGTCATGTCCGATGTCCGCCGCATCGCGGGCGGTCTCGATGCCGTTCTGGCGCGGGACGGGCAGAGGGGAGCGGATGTTCCCATCGAAGCGCTGGACTTCAACAATGTTCGCGGCCGCCTGGCGGAAGTTGGGGTGGCCTTGGGCGGCGACGTGCCGTCTGAGGTCTTCGAGGCGGCGAAGGCCTTCAGGGAGAACTCCAGGACCGGCAATCTAATGATGACGGTTGTGGTTCTCGCAATGGCCGTTGTTCTCGGCATGCTTGCCTACCGGCGGATAGAGCCGGAGCTGCGTGCGCGCAACATCAGCGAGAGTTTTGTCAAGTCGTTGCTTCTCGGGGCCTCCCTGGTCGCCATCTTGACGACGATCGGCATTGTCGGGTCGTTGATTTTCGAGACTTTTGAGTTCTTCCAGCGTTATCCGGCGCAGGATTTCTTCTTCTCCACCGTGTGGAATCCCCAATTCCGCGGAGGCTCCGATCTCGGCATTCTGCCGCTGCTCTGGGGCACTTTCTATGTGTCGATCATCTCCTTGATCGTCGCCGTTCCGCTTGGCTTGATGATCGCGGTCTTTCTTTCCGAATATGCCGGACCGACGACGCGCGGTATCGTCAAGCCTGCGATCGAGGTTCTGGCCGGCATCCCGACGATCGTCTACGGCCTCTTCGCCCTGGTCACCGTCGGTCCTTTCCTGCGCGATTGGCTGGCGCAGCCGCTCGGTCTCGGCACCTCTTCGTCTTCGGTGTTGACCGCTGGCCTGGTGATGGGAATCATGATCATTCCCTTCGTCAGCTCGCTCTCCGACGACATTATCAATGCCGTGCCCCAGGCCCTTCGCGACGGTTCCTACGGACTGGGGGCCACACAGTCGGAGACTATCAGACAGGTCGTTCTGCCGGCCGCCTTGCCCGGTATCGTGGGTGCAATCCTGCTGGCGGCAAGTCGCGCGATCGGGGAAACCATGATCGTGGTCCTTGGCGCGGGCGCTGCGGCGAAGCTTGACCTCAATCCTTTCGAGGCGATGACAACGGTCACCGTCAAGATCGTCAGTCAGCTGACGGGCGATACGGAGTTCGGAAGCCCCGAAACGCTGGTTGCATTCGCGCTTGGCCTGACCCTCTTCGTCATAACGCTTGGGCTGAACGTGCTGGCCCTTTACATCGTGCGCAAATACCGGGAGCAGTACGAATGACCGACGTGACCGTATTCGGCAACCCAGCCGTTCCGGCAAAGGGAAAGTCCCTTCTTGCCCTCGATGAACGAACCCGTCGTCGCAACAATGCGGAGGCCCGGTTTCGCCTGATGGGCAAGATCGCCGTGGCGATCGGTATCGTCGCACTGATCGGCCTCCTGCTGTCCATCCTGTCGAACGGCCTGTCGTCGTTCCAGCAGACCTACATCACCCTCAACGTCAATCTCGACGCTGCCGTTCTCGACAAGGCCGGCGATCGCAAGCCGGAGAACATCGCGAAGGTCTCGACCTTCGGATATGCGCCCATCATCGAGAAGGCGCTCCGCGACGCGATGGCGCAGAAGGGCATCACCATCGACGGCATGAACGCAAAGGCCGCCGCCGAGCTGATCTCCAAGGAGGCTCCCGCCGATCTCCGCAGGTTTGTGATGGCCGATCCGTCGGTGATTGGCCAGACCCATTCCTTTGATCTTCTGGCCGCGGGCCGTATCGACGGATATTACAAGGGGCGCGTGACGATGGAGAGCGCGAAGCTCGACCGCAATACGTCCCCCGAACAACTGATGCTGGCGGACAAGCTCAAGGAGGCGGGCATTCTGACGACCCGTTTCAACTGGAGCTTCTTCACGGCGCCGGACGCCTCCGATACCCGGCCTGAAGCGGCGGGCCTGGGGATTGCGGTCATTGGCTCCGCCTATATGATGCTGATCGTGTTCGTCCTGTCGCTGCCGATCGGCGTGGCTGCATCAATCTATCTTGAGGAATTTGCGCCGCAGAACCGCTTCACCGATCTGATCGAGGTGAACATCTCGAACCTTGCCGCGGTTCCCTCGATCGTCTTCGGTATTCTGGGCCTTGCCGTACTGATCAATTTCTTCGGTCTGCCGCAATCGGCGCCGGTTGTGGGGGGGCTTGTTCTGACCCTGATGACGTTGCCGACGATCATCATCGCCACTCGCGCCGCCCTCAAGGCCGTTCCACCGTCTATCCGCGACGCAGCGCTCGGTGTTGGCGCATCGAAGATGCAGTCCATCTTCCATCATGTTCTGCCCTTGGCGATGCCCGGTATCCTGACGGGGACGATCATCGGGCTGGCCCGAGCTCTCGGGGAGACTGCGCCTCTGCTGCTGATCGGCATGGTCGCCTTCGTGCGCGAATATCCCGCCGGTCCGCCGGATGGCTTCTTCGATCCGGCGTCGGCGCTTCCGGTCCAGGTCTATAACTGGACGCAGCGCGGCGACCCGGCATTCGTCGAACGTGCGTCCGGTGCCATCATCGTGCTTCTGGTATTCCTGATCCTAATGAACCTGGTCGCAATCATTCTTCGCCGCCGCTTCGAGCGCCGTTGGTAAAGGGGTGTGTAATGATGAATAATATCTCAACGACGATGACGACGACGCCGACGAAAGCTCCACTCATGAATGAACCGAAGATTTCCGCCCGTAACGTGCAGGTTTATTACGGCGAAAAGCACGCCATCAAGGATGTCAATATCGATATCCGCCCTCGGTCCGTGACAGCCTTCATCGGTCCGTCGGGCTGCGGCAAATCGACGTTCCTGCGTTGCATCAACCGGATGAATGACACGATCGCCAACTGCCGTGTCGAGGGCAACATATCGATCGACTCGGAGAACATTTACGATCCCAAGGTGGACCCGGTTCAGCTGCGCGCCAAGGTCGGCATGGTGTTCCAGAAGCCGAACCCTTTCCCGAAGTCGATCTACGAGAACGTCGCCTATGGCCCGCGCATTCATGGTCTGGCGCGAAAGAAGTCGGAGCTGGACGATATCGTGTCTTCGGCCCTGCAGAAGGCAGGACTGTGGGGCGAGGTGAAGGATCGTCTCGACAGCCCAGGTACGGGCCTTTCCGGCGGTCAGCAGCAGCGCCTGTGCATTGCGCGCGCCGTTGCCGTCAGCCCGGAAGTGATCCTGATGGACGAACCCTGTTCGGCGCTCGATCCGATCGCCACCGCCAAGGTCGAGGAGCTGATCCACGAACTGCGCGAAAACTTCACGATCGTCATCGTGACGCACTCGATGCAGCAGGCGGCCCGCGTATCGCAACGCACTGCCATGTTCCATCTCGGAAACCTGGTTGAGGAGAACGATACCGACAAGATGTTCACCAATCCGGATGACCAGCGTACGCAGGACTACATCATGGGCCGCTTCGGCTGATCGCCGGTTGCGGGCCCTTTCTGACAATCTGAGGATAAGACCATGTCTTCGACACATATCCTGTCTGCCTATGACGACGAACTGAAATATCTGAGCCGCCGGATTTCGGAGATGGGCGGGCTTGCGGAGCAGATGTGCGCGGATGCAGTGCGGGCACTGGTCAATTCCGATGCCGCCCTTGCCCAGAAGGTGATCTCCGACGACGTGATCCTCGACCATGCCGAGCGCGATATCGGCGACAAGGCGATCGTGACGATCGCCCGCCGCCAGCCGGTTGCGGGCGACCTGCGCGACATCGTCGGATCGCTGCGCATCGCCTCCGATCTGGAGCGGGTCGGCGACCTCGGCAAGAACACTGCCAAGCGGGTGATCGCGGTGCAGGGCACCGGTGTGCCGCGCAAGCTCGCGCGCGGCATCGAGCACCTGTCGGACCTGGCGCTGACGCAGCTGAAGGAAGTGCTGGACGTCTATTCTAGCCGTTCGGCCGAGAAGGCGGAGGCGATCCGCATCCGCGACGAGGAAATCGACGCGATGTACACGTCCCTGTTCCGCGAGCTTTTGACCTACATGATGGAAGATCCGCGCAACATCACCACCTGCACGCATCTTCTGTTCTGTGCCAAGAACATCGAGCGTATCGGCGACCACGCCACCAACATCGCCGAGACGATCTACTACATGACGACCGGCGCCCAGCCGGAAGGCGAGCGTCCGAAGGACGATACGTCGAACACGCTCGGCGCGATCACGGAATAATGGCGCCGAATGACGATGGAATGGTGACGGAGCTAAGACGGAATGCAGCCGAAGATCGCGGTCGTGGAGGATGAGGAGGCGCTGAGCGTGCTTCTTCGCTACAACCTTGAAGCGGAAGGTTATGAGGTGGAGACGATTCTGCGCGGGGATGAAGCCGAGATCAGGCTTCAGGAACGCACGCCGGATCTTCTGATCCTCGACTGGATGTTGCCCGGTGTTTCCGGCATCGAACTCTGCCGGCGGCTGAGGATGCGGCCGGAGACGGAGCGACTGCCGATCATCATGCTGACGGCGCGCGGCGAGGAGAGCGAACGGGTCCGCGGGCTTGCGACCGGCGCCGATGACTATGTCGTAAAGCCGTTCTCGACGCCGGAACTGATGGCGCGAGTGAAGGCGATGCTGCGGCGCGCGCGTCCGGAAGTGCTGTCGAGCGTCCTGCGCTGCGGCGACATCGAGCTGGACCGGGAGACGCACAGGGTGCATCGCAAGAGCCGCGAAGTGCGGCTCGGCCCGACGGAGTTCCGGCTTCTGGAATTCCTGATGGCCGCGCCCGGCCGGGTCTTCTCGCGCTCGCAGCTTCTCGACGGGGTGTGGGGCCACGACATCTATGTGGACGAGCGCACCGTCGACGTGCATGTCGGACGCCTCAGGAAGGCGCTCAACTTCTCCAACATGCAGGATGTCATCCGCACCGTCCGCGGCGCCGGATACTCGATGGAAGGACACTAGGGAGAGCACCGCGATGGGAGCGCGAGTTGTCGTGGTGATCGATGGCGATGAAACGCTGCGCGAAGTGCTGCGGTTCTCCCTTGTCGATGAAGGTTTCGACGTGACGCTGCTTTCGGCGGGCTCCGAGCTGATGGAGCGGTTGGTTTCGAGCCTTCCCGATGTACTGGTGCTGAGTTCGTCCCTTCCGGGGCTGAATGGCATCGAGATCTGCCGAAGACTTCGTACCGAACCAGCAACGATGCGGGTGCCCGTGGTCCTGCTTGTTCCGGCGGAAAGCGAGAGCGACAGGCTGACGGGTCTCGCTGCCGGCGCGGATGACTGCCTCGTAGAGCCATTCCCCTCCGTCGAGCTTGCCATAAGGGTGAAGAACCTTCTTCGCCGCATGCATCCGAATCTTCTGAGCCATATGATCAGGGTCGGAGACCTGACCCTCGACCGCGAAGCACACAGGGTCCACAGGCAGAAGAAGGAAGTCAGGCTCGGCCCCACCGAGTTCCGGCTTCTCGAGTTCCTGATGCGGTATCCGGGACGGGTCTATTCGCGGACGGAGCTGAAAAGGTCGCTCTGGGGTGATGGTGCAACCGTGGACGAGCGCGCCGTCGACGTGCACATCGGTCGCCTCCGGAAGGGCATCAGCCTGGGCAAGGCTGACCAGGTGATCCGGACCGTCCGCGGAGCGGGCTACGCCCTCGGCGACGTCTGAATTTTCTCGCGATCGTTGGAAGGCCTATGCTGCTTTTCTTTAGGGCTTCGCCGAGGGGCCTGCATCTCCTGTTTGTCGTGTCTTGTCAGGCCTGCGAACCACCGAAAGGTCCAGCTGCTGGTCTTGTTGCTCTGTAGCGGGCGAAGGCGATCGCTCCGAACAGGCCGACGGCCGCCGCGCCTCCCAGAATGCTGATCGATACTGCCTGGCCGACCCCCCAAGTTCCCAGCATGACAGCGAACGCAAAGGGGGCAAGTGCTGAGGAAAACTGGCGTGCGGCGGTCACCCAGCCGAGCCGTGCGCCATAACCGTGCCTTCCGAAAAGCTCCAGTGGAAGCGTTCCCCCGACGATGCTTGCGAGCCCCGATCCCAGACCGAACAGGATCGCGAATGCGATGAGACCGGGGAGCCACGGACTTGTCGCCATCAGGACGATAAGGGCGACGGCGAGCAATCCCGCGGAGATCACGGCGAGCACCGTCTGTGACAAGCGCCCTCCGAAGATCATGTTCAGGAGGCGGCTGGCGACCTGCGAGGGACCGAAGAGGGTGGAGACCATGAGGCCTGCCGTGCCAAGCCCAAGTGCTGTCAGCAGCGGAACCATGTGGACCAGCACGGAGGCCAGCACGAATCCTTCCAGGGCAAAGCCCGCAAGCATCAGAATAAAGACGCCACTGAACGCGGGGCCGGCTTCAGGCTGAACGGCCATCGCTCCGGATTGATTTACTGATGCCCGTGGTTCGGGCACGTCGCGGGGCAGTCTCCCGACCCACCAATGGATCGGAAGGCACACGGCGATATTCAGGATCGCGAAGACGAGGTAGATCTCACGCCAGCCGAGATAGTCATGCAGTGTTGCCGTGAGCGGCCAGAAGAGCGTTGATGCGAATCCCGCGATCAGCGTCAGATGGGTTATGCTGCGCTGTGGCTTGCTGCCTCCAACCTGCACGATCGCTGCAAATGCCGTGCTGTAGAGAACGAAGCTGGAGGCGATCTCCATTGCGACGAGTGAAATACCGAACGTCGTCGCATTCGGCGATGCGGCCGCGCAGCCAAGCGAGATGGCGGCAGCAAGCGAACCGGGGACCATGAGCCGGCCGGCTCCGAACCGGTCCGCCCAGTTTCCCGCTCTCGGTGCGAACAGTCCGCCAACCAGCAGCGCCACCGATAGCAGCCCGAAAAGCCTGTCTTGTTGGATGGAGAAGTCTCGTGCCATGTCCGGCGCGAGGATGCTGAAGGAATAATAAAGGGTACCGTAGCCGATGATCTGTGTTGCGCCGAGCGCCCAGATCAGGCGCGCGGGAGCTTTCCGCTCGGTCATTCTGCAGGTTCCACATCGTTCCGTTCCACCGCAGTGGATGTACCACAGCCACAACCAGCTTTGCCATCAGTCTTGGCCTTCATGTCGGCGATGCAGCACGCGTCGACTTCAGAAAGAGCAGGACCACCGCAGCAGCCACCGGACGCTGCCTCTGCGAGCACTGGATTGGTTACGCTGCAGACACCGGTTTCCGGGAGAACGAGATGCACCTCGCGGGCGGCGTTGCTGTCGCCTGCGAGTTCCGCCACGACCGAGCGGACCTGCTCGTACCCCGTTGCCATGAGAAATGTCGGCGCGCGCCCATAGGATTTCGAACCGACGATGAAGAAGCCGGGTTCCGGCTGTGTCAACTCGACCACGCCATGCGGCGGCACCGTTCCGCAGGAATGCAGGTTCGGATCGATCATGGGTGCGAGACGGTGGGGGGCTTCCACGGCCGGATCGAGATCGAGCCGGAGTTCCTTCAGGATGTCGAGATCGGGACGGAAGCCCGTGGCCACCACGATGCGGTCGACGGCAAGCCGCTCATGCCGGCCGTCGTGCAAAGCCTCCACGTCGAGGCGGCCGCCATTCTCGCGGACGGACTGGACTGCGAAGGGGGCCAGCAGCTTCACGCGGCCGCTGTCGATCGCCTCCTTCGCCGCCAGCCCGAGATCGCCGCGAGCCGGAAGCTGATCGTTCAATCCGCCGCCGAGAAGACGGTCGATTCCATTGCGGCGCAGCGCCCATGATATGGCCGTGGTCGGCGCGGTCTTCTGGACTTCGAGCAACGCCAGCACCACGTTGATGGCGGAATGGCCACTGCCGACGACGAGGATCGATGCAGCGGCATAGTCCGGCTTGCCGACGCCGGATACGTCCGGAATCCCATAGGCGATCCTGCCGCCCGCTTTGCTTTCTCCGATAACCGGAAGGCCGTCCACGCCCATCGGGCTTGGGCGTCTCCATGTCCCGGACGCATCGAGGACGGCGCTGGCGAGGACAGCCTTCTCTTCACCAGAGGCATCGACATAGCGGATCACGAAAGGCGAAGCGCCGCGTCCCCGGCTGGTGACTTTGTCGAGGTTCTCGCGCGTCACGGCGGTCACGGTCGAACCGTAGGCGACATGTGGGGCGATTTCCGCGAGCCGGGCGAGGGGATCGAGATACCGTTCGACGATCTCCGCCCCGGTCGGCAGTTCTTCGGGATCCGGGGCAATCCAGCCCGACCGGTGAAGCAGTTCGGCGGCCGAGTTCTCGATGACATAGCGCCAGGGCGAGAAGACACGCACGTGCCCCCAGGCCCGCAGCGACGTTCCCGCCGACGGCCCGCTTTCCAGGACCAGTGGACGGAGGCCGCGCTTCATAAGCTGCGCTGCCGCGGCGAGACCCACGGGACCCGCACCTATAACTGCTATGGGTAGCTTCGAAGGCATTTACCTGTCTCCTTCCGTATTTCTAGTTAATTCGAAATATGTGGGCAAAAAAATCAGGCCACCGCGGCCGCCTCCACGTCCTCGCATCGGCCGTCCGCACAGCACTCATCGGCCAGATAGCCGATCAGCGCCGACATTGCCTTGTAGTTTGCCCGGCAGATCAGCGTCGTTCCGTTTCGCTCCTGCGTCACCAGTCCCGCATCGATCAGCTTCCTGCAATGATGCGACAGAGTCGAAGCCGGAATCTCCAGCCGCTGTTGGAGGCCGCCGACCGGGAGCCCGTCGAAGCCCGCCCGAACCAGCGTGCGGTAAATCCGCAGCCGCGTCGGGTTGCCCAGGGATTCCATCTGTGAGGACGCTATTTCGATATTCATGGAAATACCGATACCGCGCCGAGCGTGGCCCGTCAAGCACTTCTGCCGGACGTGCTTCCTTGCCAAGCCCAAGGCATGCAATGCCGGTGCTGCCAGGTCCTTACAACGATCCCGATTGTTCACAATTAAGGCGGCGGTCGAATGTGCCCCGTTTTTCATCAGACGCTTTACATTTCTGTTTTTGTATCGTAATGAAGGTGTCATTCGTTTTCCGAATTATAGGTCGCTCGTGACGCTCTCTGGTTCATCCTTGCACCGACCAGCTTCGCTCGAAGATCTCGAGCGCAGGCTTCAGCTCGATCTCCTGTGGCTCAACCAGCCGCCGAAGGCCTGGCTTCCTAGGACCGAAGTCGATAGTGCCGAGGTTCTGGACGTGGCCGTAATCGGGGCCGGTCTCTGCGGGCTGGTGACGCTGGCCGCCTTGAAGAAGGTCGGCATCTGCAATGTCCGCGCCTTCGACCGCGCTCCGAAAGGGCGGGAGGGCCCCTGGATCACCTATGCGCGGATGGAGACGCTGCGTACCCGCAAAGATGCCGCGGGGCCGGCGCTCGGCATCCCGTCGTTGACTTTCCGTGCGTGGTTCGAGGCGCAATATGGCGCTCAGGCCTATCTCGATATGGGCCTCATTCCACGTCCCATGTGGATGGACTATCTCGTCTGGTATCGGCGGGTCCTCGATCTCGACGTGGTCAACGACGCCACCCTGTCGGCAATCGGCTTTCGCGAAGATGGCCTGATCGCTCTGGACTTCGAAAGGGCCGGAGCGAAGGAGCAGGTTCTCGCCCGCCGCGTGGTTCTGGCGACCGGCCTCGACGGGCTCGGCGCTCCGACGCTTCCAGATGTCGCCGCCCGCGTGCCGTCGCGCTTCGTGAAACACGGCGCCGATGTCATCGACATGGCTTCCTTGAAGGGCAAGCGCGTTTCTGTCGTCGGCGCCGGCGCATCGGCGATGGACAATGCCGCAGCCGCCCTGGAGGCGGGTGCTGCGCGCGTCGACATCTTTGTGCGTCGTGCCGATATCCCGCGCGTCGACAAATTCACCGGGGTCGGCAACCAGGGCATGACGCAGGGTTATGTCGGCCTGCCGGATGCGGACAAGTGGACCTATATGGTTGCCGGCGAACGGGCCCAGATCCCGCCGCCGCGCCACAGCGTGCTGCGCGTCTCGCGCCATCTGAACGCCTTCTTTCATCTGGCAAGCCCGATAAGTGAGCTCGTCGAGGCCGGCGATGCGGTGGACGTGGTGACGCCGAAGGGGCGTTACCGGACCGATCTGGTGATCTTCGCGACGGGTTTCTCGGTCGATTTCGGCAAGCGGCCGGAATTTTCCGCGCTCGCCGGCAAGATCCTGCTCTGGCGCGACGCTTACACTCCGCCCGCCGGGTGGGAGCATGAAGGTGTTGGTTCGACGCCCTATCTCGGCCCTTCTTTCGAATTTCTGCCGAAGCCGGGGCTCGATCCCGGTCTTGCCGCCTCGGTCTCGCGGGTCGCCTGCTTCGCCTATCCGGCGGTTCCCTCGCACGGAAAGATCACCAGCGGGATACCTTCGATCAGCGATGGCGCGGCGCGCTTGGCGACGGGTCTCGCACGGTCGCTCTTCGTGGAGGACCGGACCTACCATCTCGATCGCTTTCTCGCATTCGATACGCCGGAACTTCTGGGCGACGAATGGACGGACGCGGATATTGACGAGGACATGAGCATTGCCAATGGATGAACGACGTCCGGAGCTTCAGATTTTCTACGGCATCTCGTCGCCATGGGCCTATTTCGGCGCCCAAAGGGCGGTTGCGATTGCCCGTGAGAATGACGCAGGCGTGCGGCTCAGGCCGATCCGCATCATCGAGGCGAATGGCGGCATCCCGCTGCGCAAGCGTCCCGATGCGCGCCAGCTCTACCACGAGGTCGAACTGCGCCGCTGGCGGGACTATCTCGGCATGCCGCTTAACCTGAAACCGAAATTCTACCCCTGCCGCACGATCGAGCCAGCCGCGCAGGCGGTGATCGCGCTCCAGAAGGCGGGCCTCGACGCGATTTCCTTCTCGTTCGCCGTGCAGCGGGCGCTTTGGGCCGAGGACCGCGACATCGCCGACCTCTCCACCCTCCGCGATATCGCGCGGGCAACGGCCGGCGAGACTGCGGCAGGGCTCGTCGCCGATCCGCAGCCGGACGATATCGTCGCGGAGTGGCACGGCAATCTCGCGGAGGCCGAGCGGCTTGGTGTCTTCGGCACGCCGACCTACGTCCTCGGCAAGGAACTCTTCTGGGGGCAGGATCGCCTGGAATTCGTCGACCGCGCCCTGAAGGCCGGCAAGACCATTGAAATGCGCAAGGAAACGGCGTGATGACCGACGCAAGAAAACTGCATGATAACGCAATCATCGTCGATGGCCTCCAGACCTGCCAGTGGAGCCGGTCGATCTTCGAGGAAATGCGCGCCGGCGGCCTGACGACCGTCAACGTCTCCTCCCTTCTCTGGGAGAATTTCCGCGAAGGGATCGGCTACGTTTCCGAGTGGAAGCGCTTCCTGCGCGAGAACGACGACATCATCCGGCCGGTCCGTACCGTCGCCGATATCCATGCCGCCAAGGCGGAAGGCAAGACCGGCATCATCATCGGCTGGCAGAACACCTCGCCTTTGGAAGACAAGCTCGACTACGTGGAGATCTTCAAGGATCTCGGCGTCGGCATCATGCAGCTTACCTACAATACCCAGAACTATTCCGGCGCAGGCTACCTGGAGGAAGTCGACAGCGGGCTCACCGGCTTCGGCAGGGAAGTGCTGGCGGAAATGAACCGCGTCGGCGTGCTCTGCGACCTGAGCCATGTGGGCGACAAGACCAGTGCCGACGTCATCGCCTATTCGAAGAAGCCGGTCTGCATCTCGCATATCCTGCCGCGGGCGCTGCGGGACGTCAAACGCAACAAGCCAGACGAATTGTTCGTCGCCTGCGCCGAAAAGGGCGGCCTGATCGGCGTCAGCCTCTTCGCGCCGGGCCTTGCCGCCGGCAACGACGCGACGGTGGAGGATTACCTCGATGCCATGTCTTACGTGATCGACCTCGTCGGCGAGGACCATGTCGGCATCGGCACGGACTTCTCGCTAGACCGGCCGCGTCCCGGTCCCTGGCTGCTTTGGGCCAACAAGGACAAGGGTACCGCACGTACGCTGACCGAATTCGGTTCGGTCAAGATATCAAAGCCCAAGGGAATCCAGCGGATGACCGAGATGCCGAACCTGACGGCCCGCATGCTGGCACGCGGCTGGGGCGAGGAACTGGTGCTCAAGCTTCTTGGCAGGAACTGGCTGCGCGTGCTCGACGCGGCCTGGACGCCGATGGCCTGATCTTCTCCGGCATGGACTGTCGGTAGGAAGAATTGCCTCGGCTTATCGAGCGGGAGACCGCGTTTGCGGGATCAGGGAACTGCATGGGGATATAAGAACACACGCCATGCCTAAAACTGGAGAGACGGACATGACGATACGCATGCAAAACGGAATTTCGCGGATGTTCCTCAGCGCCGGCATTCTTGCAGCCGGCCTTGCCGCATTTGCCGGCGCGGCCCAGGCCCAGGATGCCTCGATCAAGGGAACGGTGAACGTCGTCGGTTTTTCCGGCGTTTTCGCCGACAATTACCAGAAGTTCATCATCGCTGCCTTCAAGGAAAAATATCCCGGCATCGAGGTGACGTACCAGCAGAGCAAGAATTCCGCAGAGACGCTCGCCCTTTTGACGCTTCAGCAGGCGGACCCGAAGATCGACGTGGCCCTGATCGACGTCTCGGTCGCCATCAAGGCCAACAAGAGCGGCATTTTCGCCAAGCTCGACCCGGCCAAGGTCCCGAGCCTTGCCGAAATGCCGGACTGGGCCCGCCTCGACGGCGACAAGGCGGTCGCCTTCTCGCAGGACAATCTGGCGATCCTCTACAATACCGACAGCGTGAAGCAGCCGCCGACAAGCTGGAACGACCTGACCGACCCGAAATACAAGGGCAGGATCGCCGCGAAGCTTGGTGATACGCGCGGCGTCATCCTGCTGCCGATCCTCGACAAGCTGAAGGGCGCCGACTACAAGGACACCGTCGATCCGGCGATCGACATGCTCAAGGAAATCGCCCCGAACGTCTCGACCTGGGAGCCGGCGCCGGATTGCTACGCCGTCGTCCAGAGCGGCGAAGTCGACCTTTCCATCTGCTGGAACGGCCGCGCGCAATACCTGCACGACACCCAGGGCGGCAAGATTGCTGTTGCCGCGCCGAAGGAAGGCTCGATCGGCCAGACCAATACGATCGGTCTCGTCGAAAACTCCAAGAATGCCGAGGCGGCACAGCTCTTCATCAACTATGCGCTGGGCACCGAGGCACAGGCGACCTTCGCCGAAAAGAGCTTCTATGGACCGGTCAATACCAAGGTGACCCTGCCGGACGCGGTTGCCGCGCGCATCTACGGCTCCAAGGAAGCCCAGGCCGCCCAGATGTCGCTCGACTGGAACTTTGTCGCGGAGAAATATTCCGCCTGGATCCAGCGCATCAACCGCGAAGTCATCGCGCTCAACTGATCTGTCTTGAGGGAACTGGCCGTCATGGCTGATCATCACGTCATCATCGAAAATCTCGTGAAGACCTATCCAGGCGCCCAGAAGCCTTCCGTGGATCACGTCAGCTTCTCGCTGCCGCGCGGCGAGATGCTGGCCCTGCTCGGGCCTTCCGGCTGCGGCAAGACGACGATCCTGCGCATGATCGCCGGTCTGATCGCCCCGACATCGGGCGCGATCAGGCTCGACGGCAGGGACGTTTCCTCCATTCCCGTCTACAAGCGGAACATGGGCATGGTCTTCCAGGCCTATGCCCTGTTTCCCCACATGACGGTCGCGGAGAACATCTCCTTCGGCCTCGAAATGCGCAAGGTCGGCAGGGCCGAGCGCGAGGAGCGCGTCAGGAAGGCACTCGACCTCGTCAAGCTTGCCGGTTTTGGCGAGCGCAAGGTCAGCCAGCTTTCCGGCGGCCAGCAGCAGCGCGCGGCGATCGCTCGTTCGCTGGTGATCGAGCCGGAACTCCTGTTGCTCGATGAGCCGCTGTCGAACCTCGATGCGAAACTGCGCGATGAGATGCGCGATGAAATCCGCGACATCCAGGCACGCACCGGCGTGACCGCCATCTTCGTCACCCACGATCAGGACGAGGCGCTTTCGATGGCCGACCGTCTGGCGGTGATGTCGGCAGGCAGGCTGGAGCAGATCGGAACCCCGCGCGAAATCTTCGACCGGCCGCAGACCGATTTCGTCGCCTCCTTCATCGGTGCCGGGACCTTTTTCGAAGGCAAGGTTGCCGGGCCGGGCATGGCGGTTGTCGACGGCCTGCCGCCGCTTCGTTTCGTCGGTGAAGCCGCTGTCGGATCGCCGGTCAGGCTGATGGTCCGGCCCCATCGCCTGCTCCTCGCAGGAGAGGACGGCCAGCCGAACAGCTTTACCGGCACCGTCGAGCACATCGTCTATCGCGGTCAGATCCTGACGCTGAGCGTGCGTTGCGGCAGCCGTCTGCTGCAGGCCGATCTGCCAACGCATGCGGGTGTCCTGCCGCAGAAGGGCGATCAGGTCACCCTGACCGTCGCGCCCGAAGACGTGACCCTCATCGGTCGGGAGGCTGCATGAGCGCCGCCGTGACAGCGCCTGCAGCCGGCGCGCCGGCCGCCTCGCGAGGCATCCTCCTGCTGCTGCTTCTGCCCGGCCTCGTCGCGCTGGTCGTCACCTTCCTGCTGCCGCTCCTCTGGCTGTTCCGTGCCTCATTCGCATCTTCATCTGTCGGGGCGCTGAGCGGCGGCGACTGGACATCGGAATCCTATACGACCGTTCTGTTCGATCCGTTCTACTGGCGAGTAGCCTGGAATACGCTGGTTCTCGGCTTCAATGTCGCGATCTTCGCCGTCATCCTGTCCTATCCGATCGCGCTCTTCCTGGCCCGGACGCAAAGCCGCTTTCGGGGCGTGCTGACGGCGCTCGCGGTGGCACCTCTGCTGACGTCGTCCGTCGTCCGGACCTACGGCTGGATGGTGATCCTCGGAGACCGGGGCGTCATCAACAGCACGCTGCAGGCGCTGTCGCTGACCGATGGCGTCATCCGTCTCACCAACAACAGCTTCGGTGCCACCGTCGCGCTGATCGAAATCCTGATGCCCTATGCGATCCTCGCCATGCTCAGCGGCTTCGGCCGACTGAACGTTCAACTGGAGGAGGCAGCCGCGATGCTCGGCGCCAACCGGCTCAAGGTGTTCACGCGCATCGTCCTGCCGCTCAGCCTGCCCGGCGTGCTGACGGCGGCGCTCCTCGTCTTCGTGCTGGCGATCTCCTCCTTCGTGACGCCGCGCCTGATGGGGGGAGGGCGCGTCTTCGTCCTCGGCACGGAAGTCTTCAACGAGGCGACGGTGACGCTCAACTGGCCGCTGGCTGCGGCGCTCTCGGTCATGCTGCTCGTGCTGTTCAGCAGCATCATCCTTCTCTACCAGCGTGCGCTGCGCGCGCTCGAAGTGTGAGGTCGGCCATGCAGAACACCTCGATCCTCGGCCGCGTCGCCTGGAATACGCTGATCACGCTGCTTTATCTGTTCCTGCTGGCGCCGATCGTCATCGTTTTCATCATCTCTTTCGACACGCGCCAGTATCTCGCTTTTCCGCCGGAAAGCTTCTCGTTGGGATCCTATGTGAAGGTCTTCCACAATGCGAAGTTCATTTCGGCCTTCTGGCGCAGCCTGGCGATCGGCACGATTGTCGGCATCGTTTCGGTTTCGGCCGGCATGCTCCTGTCGCTGTCGCTGGTGCGCTACAAGTTCCGCGGCAAGGCGGCGGTGAATTTTCTCATCCTCGCGCCCTTCCTCGTGCCGCATATCGTGCTGGCCGTCGGCATCATGCTGGTCATCGCGCCGATCGGGCTGCTCGACACCTATCCCGGCATCGTACTTGCCCATCTCGGCATCACGATCCCTTACACGGTACGGACGATCACCATGAGCCTGATGGCCGTCGACACGCGCGTGGAGGAGGCCGCACTGGTGCACGGGGCGTCTCCGGCCATGGTATTCTGGCGCATCACCCTGCCGCTGGTGCGTCCCGGCCTGATCGCCGGCGCCGTGATCGCCTTCCTGATCTCCTTCGACGAGGCGACGATTTCGCTCTTCATCGTCTCGGTCAAGGCGTCCACGCTGCCGACCGAAATTTATCACTATCTCGAATATTCCACCGATCCGCAGATCGCCGCCCTTTCCGTCATCCTGATCCTGATCTCCATCGGCGTCGTGGTCGCGGTCGAAAGATTGGTCGGCCTGCGCAGGGCAATATGAGGTCGGCATGACAATCGTCGAAACAACGGGCGGTCCTGTCGAGGGTTTTCGGGAAAACGGATATCACGTCTTTCTCGGGGTTCCCTATGCCGCGCCGATCACGCCGGAGCGGCGCTTTGCGGCGCCGCAGCCGGTGGCCCGGTGGCCCGGCATCCGCTCTGCCAGGACACTCAGCGCAGTCTGTCCGCAGATCCCGACCTACGGTCCCGTAGGCAAGGCGGCCGCATCGAAACTGGAGTTCGGCACGGACTTCCTGACGATCAACATCCGGACGCCGTCGGTAACCGGTTCCGCTCCGGTACTCGTCTGGATCCATGGCGGCGGCTATGCCGTCGGTTCGGCGAACGAGGCCATTCTGCAAAGCGGCGCCTTTGCGGCCAGTGGCATCGTCGAGGTCACCGTCAACTATCGGCTGGGCGCGCTCGGCTTCCTGCATCTGAACGACGGTTCGCCGGACAATCGCGGCCTGCTCGACCAGATCGCCGCGCTTCAATGGGTTCGCGACAATATCGAAGCCTTCGGCGGTGACCCGAAGCGCGTCACCTTCGCGGGCCGTTCCGCCGGTGGCTTCGCGATCGCGGCGGTCATGGCCATGCCGGCGGCGCAGGGTCTCTTCACCAGGGCGATGCCGCAAAGCGGAGCGAGCACCGGCATTTCCACGATGGACGATGCGCAGAAGCTCAATCGTCGCATGCTCGACTACCTGCAGGTGACGGAGGCCGAGCTTCACGACATGCCCTTCGAGACCCTGCTCGTTGCGCAGCGCGATCTCTGCAACGAATCCTACGAACGGCATGACTTCGAGCGGGACGGCTCGGCCTCGATGCTGGGTGTCCCCTTCGTCCCGGTCATCGACGGCACCTCGCTTCCGCGACACCCGGAAGCCGCCGCAGCGGATGGCGAAACCATGGCCGTGCCGATGATGATCGGCTGCACGACCGGCGAATACGTGACCCATGCGACGGCGCAGCCGGACATGGATTTCGAGATCGCCGCAAGCCTGCTGCACGAACGCGTGCGGCCGATGGGGCTGACCGGGGCCGGGATCGTCGAGCGCTATCGGCGTGCGTTGCCGGATCATTCTCCACGCGGCATCTGGCGCGCCGTCGGTGGCGATCTTGTCTTCCAGAACCCGGCGACGCGCTTCGCCCGCCTGCGTGCGGTCCACCAGCCCGTTTACAAATACCTCTACGGGCCGATCGGAGCCGATGAACTCGGAGCGCCGCACGGCGCCGAAGTCGGTGAGGTCTGGTACCGGCGCGGCATGGATGTCAGCCATCTGCCGACGCGGCAGGCCGTCACCCAACCGGATTTCGCGACGGTTGTTCACGACGTCTGGGTTTCCTTCATTCGCGACGAGATGCCGACGTCGCCGGCCGGTGACTGGCCCCGCTATTCGGCCTCGCAGCCAGAGGTGCTGCATATGGATAGCAGGGATTTTCGCGTCATCGCCGACCCCTTCGATGGGCGCACCGCGCTTTGGAGCACCGCGGGCGCGTGAAAAGGATCTCGCGACCGTTCACACCGATAAGCGCCCGTTCTGAACCGGACTGGTCCGCCAAGGATAAGATGGCTATACCAACCACGTCGACGAATGCTGGAATGTCACTCGTAAGGGTGAAGACGGGAAACCCTATGCCTCCGGAATATCTTGATACGCGGCAATTGGAGGCCTTCGTGGCCGTGATGTCCATCGGCAGTATGACGGGTGCTGCTAAGGCGCTTGGAAAATCCCAGCCGGTAGTGACGAGGCTTATTCAGGAACTGGAGCAGGAACTGGGTTTTCCGGTACTGCATCGCAACGGGCCGCGGATCGCCCCGACCGAGCAGGGGGTCGCTTTTTTCTCCCAGGCAGAGCTGTTCCTCAGCGGGCTGCGCACCATCAGCGAAAGGGCCCGGCAGATCGAGACTGCTCCGGCGAAGGCGGTGGAACTTGCATCGATTCCGGCGATCGCCGCGAGTGTGATCCCGCTTGCGTTGCAGGAGTTGCCAAAGGAACTCTTTCCCGAACACGTCCATGTGCAGAGCATCGCTTCGGAGAATGTCGTCCAGGCGGTTCTGGCGCGGACGGCCGATGTGGGCATTGCCAGCCTGCCGCTCGACAATCCGGGTATCGACGTCCACTGGATCGGGGAGGTGCCATGCGTGGCCGTCGTGGCCGCTGGCGACGAACTGGCGGGGAAGGACATGCTGCAACCGGCCGATCTGCACGGCCGCCGGCTGATCGCCTCGGCAAATCCGTACCGGTTGCGGATGCGGATTGATCGCGCATTTGCCGAGCATGGCATCGAGCCGGGCGGCGTCATCGACAGCAACGCCACCTATGTCTCGCTTTCGCTGGCGCGCGCGGGGCTTGGAGTGGCGATCGTCGAGTCGGTCACTCTGAGCGGCTTGCCGATCAAGGACGTCTCCGTCATCCCCCTGAGCTTCCACGTCCCGTTCCATTGGGGCGTGATCACGGCGACGGGACTTCCGCTGTCGGCGACCGTCCGGCGATTGATCGATGCGATCGAGCACCAGGCATCGAAGCTGACCAGCTTTATCAAGCACGACAGCCTGCCGAGCATATAGGCGTGATGATGGTTGTCGCCAGACGGTGACATTTAGCCTTGAAACGAACGCGAGATGCTTGGGCGTAACCAGTATGGCTGCGCCCGGCACGTCCGTTTGAGCGCGTCGAGCGATCGCGGAGACCTTCGAAAGCAGGGCAGACGCTCGAACATCGAATCCCGAAAGCACATTTTTTAGGCGGGATTTTCTATTGCCTCAAACCTTATTATGCACTAAACGAATTGACATAGATCAATGCTGCAATTTGCGCATTATGGGTTGGCGATGGAAATCAAGCAGCTCGAAGTCTTTCTGGCGGTCATGTCGGCGGGCAGCATCACCGCCGCGGCGCGCCTTTTGGATCGCTCGCAATCCCAGGTGACACGGCTTGTCCAGGAACTGGAGGCTTCGGTCGGGTTTCCGCTCTTCGAACGGAATGGCCCGCGCATCACACCCACGTCCAAGGCGATTGCCTTCCATGCCGACGCGGAACGTTTCCTGACCGGGATCGGCCAGCTCCAGGAGCGGGCGAAGACAATCGCGTCCTCTGAGCTCGGCCCCATCGAGATCGCCGCGATCCCGGCCTTCGCGAGCGGTCTCCTTCCGCTGGCGCTGGCCGAGATGCCGGAAAGCCTGCTTCCCCGGAGCATCCATCTGCGCAGCATTTCGGCCGAGGCTGCGGTCCAGTCCGTGCTTGCCCGCACGGCCGATCTCTGTGTCGCATCGCTGCCGGTCGAGCATCCTGGTCTTGAAGTGCATGGCCTATTTCAGTCGCCTTGCGTGGCGGCGGTCGCGGTGGATGATCCTCTGGCCGCCAAGCCGACGATTTCCATGGAAGATTTCGCCGATCGTTGCCTGATCACCATGGCGAACCCCTTCCGTCTGCGCCGCCGCGTCAACCAGGCGCTTGAGGTTGCCGGTGTCCGGCCGTCGCGCATCGTTGATACCAATGCGGCGCTCAATGCGTTGCAACTCGCATCGACCGGCTTCGGCATCGCGATCGTCGAGCCCGCCACCGCCTATGGCGTCGAGCTGAAGAATGTCGAAATCCGCCCTCTGGACATGAACGTCCCGTTTCTCTGGGGGATTTTCTCGGCGGCTTCCAGGCCGCTTCCGGATGGCGTCCTTGAGCTCATCCAGTTGATCATCAGGATTTCAGCCGCCCGCATGCCCGGTTTCATCGCGCATGATCCGGGTCATATCGAACGCGTTGCCGATGCCACGTTCGGCGCCGGCCAGCATGCACAGGAGCATTGATCTTGAACGTCCAAGCCAAGCAGCCGGCGACGGGTCTGGCAGGTCTCGAAAGCAGACTGGCCGACGACCTTTCGCTCCTCGAGCTTCCTCCCAAGGAGTGGGTGCCGGCGACCGAATACGACGGCAAGCGTGTCTATGACGCCGTCGTCATCGGCGCCGGCATGTGCGGGCTCGTGGCGGCCGCATCGCTGAAGATGCTCGGTATCCACAACGTCGTCTGCCTTGACCGGGCTCCGCAGGGGCTCGAAGGGCCATGGGTCACATTCGCCCGCATGGAGACGCTCCGCTCACCCAAGCAACTGACGGGGCCGGCCCTCGGCTTGCCGTCACTGACCTTCCGCGCCTGGTATGTTGCCCAGTTCGGCCAGGACACCTGGGAGGCGCTTGGCAAAATCCCGAAAGAGCAGTGGATGGACTATCTGGTCTGGTATCGCAAGGTGCTCGACCTGCCGGTTCGAAATTGCATCGCCGTCACCGGCATGGCGCCGGTCAATGACGACCTGATCGCAATTGATGCGACCGACTTCGCAAGCGGAAAGGATGAGCGGCTCTACGCACGGCATGTCGTGCTTGCAACCGGCCGCGACGGTCTCGGCCGCGGCTACGTGCCGGACTTCGCACACCACGTGGACCGCAGGTTCTGGGCGCATTCGGCCGATGACATCGACTTTGCTGCCCTGAAGGGAAAGCGCGTCGCCGTGATCGGTGCCGGGGCCTCGGCCATGGACAATGCTGCGACCGCCCTCGAAGCAGGGGCCGCCGGCGCCGACATGATCATCCGCCGCAAGGAGATGCCGCGCATCAACAAGTTCACCGGCATTTCCAGCCAGGGCGTCGTGCAGGGCTTTGCGGGCTTGAGCGACGACTGGAAGTGGAAGTTCATGGACTATGTGCTGGGCGCCCAGACGCCGCCGCCGCGGGACTCCACGCTCCGGGTCTCCCGTCATCCGAACGGTCGTTTCTTTCTGGCGACCGGGGTGACCGGCCTGCGTGAAAAGGGCGACGGGGTGATTGTCGAGACCAGCCGCGGCGACCTGGAATACGACTTCGTGATCTTCGCGACAGGCTTCCGGGTGGATCTCGATGAGCGGCCGGAACTTCACCATTTCGCGCCCTTCATCCGGTTCTGGCAGGACACCTATGCGCCCGCCGAGGGCATGGAGAACGGCGAGCTCGCGACTTCGCCCTATCTCGGTCCCGATTTCGAATTCCTGGAAAAGGCACCGGGAAGCTGCCCGTCGTTGCGCCTCGTTCATTGCTTCAATTACCCGGCATCGCTCAGCCACGGAAAGCTGTCGGGCGATATCCCGGCCGTCAGTGATGGCGGGCGCCGGCTGGCGCGCGGCATCGCCCGCAGCCTCTTCGTCGCTGATCGCGAAACCCATTTTGCCAACCTGGTGGCGTACGAGACGCCGGAATTGCTTGGCGACGAGTGGACCGATTCCGCCGCAATGCTCGACGATCTCGAAAAGGGTGCGGCGGAATGAGAGACACGGTTCTTGCCACTGCGGGGCCTTGCCCATGAACCGCTACCTGGCAGTCAAGCTCGCAGAAGCGCTGCTCGCCATCTGGGGCGTAGTGACCATCGTGTTCTTCGTCAGCCGTGTGCTGGGCGACCCCGCGGTGCTGCTGCTTCCGGTCGGAGCCGACCAGCAGGAGATCGACGCGCTGCGGGTCTCCCTCGGCCTCGATCGGCCGATCCTCGAACAATATGCCCTGTCCATGTTCGCGATGCTGTGTGGAGATTTCGGCATCTCCTTCCAGCATACTCGTCCCGCGATGGACGTGGTTCTCGAACGCATGCCGGCGACCATCGAGCTTGCCGGGACCGCATTGCTGTTCGGTACGCTGATCGGTGGCGCCGCCGGCGCGGTTGCCGCCTTGAAGCGCGGCACCATCTCCGAATTCATCGTCATGATCGCGGCCCTGCTGGGGCAGGCGACACCCGTCTTCTGGCTCGGCATCATGCTGATCCTCGTCTTCTCGGTCGATCTCGGCTGGCTGCCGACCGGCGGCTCGGGCACGATCGCCCATCTGGTCCTGCCGGGGCTGACGCTTGCGGTCTTCGTCTCCGCCTCCATTGCCCGGCTTTTGCGGTCGTCGCTGCTCGACATCATGCGCGAGGACTATGTCCGCACCGCCCGCGCCAAGGGCCTCATGCCGCGCACGGTATTCTTCTGGCATATCGCCCGCAACGCGCTGATCCCGGTCGTCACCATGATCGGCATCATCGCCGGCGAGTTGCTTGGTGGCTCCGTGGTCATCGAGACCGTGTTTGCCTGGCCGGGCGTCGGACGCATCATCATGCAGGCGATCCAGGCCCAGGATTTCCCGGTCATTCAGGCGGGTGTCGCTCTCGTTGCCGCTATCTTCATCCTCATCAACCTGCTGGTCGACCTGCTCTACGGCGTGCTCGATCCGCGCATCAGCCGGCAATAAGGGGGGCGGTCCATGAAGTCCTTCTTCCTCGCCCTCCTGAAAAGCCGCGCCGGGCTGTTCGGCTTCGCGCTCGTCGCCATCTTCGTTCTGGCCGCGCTGCTTGCGCCCTATCTCGGCCTGCCGGTCCCGACGCGCTCGAACCTCGTCGCCCGCATGGCGGCACCCACCTGGACGGGGCTTTTTTCGCCGGGCGCCCATCCGCTCGGCACAGACGAGCTCGGCCGCGACATCCTCTCGCGCATCGTCTACGGGAGCCGGGTGACGCTGACGATCGCCACGGCCGCCGTCGTTCTCGGCGGCATCGTCGGCACGCTTCTCGGCATCGTCGCCGGCTATTATCGCGGCATGGTCGATCGGGTGCTGATGCGCATCGTCGACATCCAGCTCGCGCTGCCTCTCATGCTGCTCGCGCTCCTGGTGATCGCGGCGCTGGGGCCATCCACCACCAATCTGGTCGTCGTGCTCGCGCTGACGAGCTGGCTGCGCTACGCCCGCATCATCCGCGGTCAGGTTCTGGCTTTGCGGGAGAGGGAATTCATCCTTTCCGCGCATGCGATCGGGGCAGGGACCTGGCGCATCATGATCAAGCATCTCCTGCCGAACGTCCTGACTCCGGCGCTCGTGATTGCGACCCTGGAGCTCGCCCGCATCATCATCATGGATGCGGCGCTGTCCTTCCTCGGCCTCGGCGTCCAGCCGCCGAACCCAAGCTGGGGCCGCATGCTGGCCGATGGCCGCGTCTACATCTCGACGGCCTGGTGGATCGTCACCTTCCCGGGCGTCGCGATCCTTTTGACCGTGCTTAGCGTCAACCTCCTGGGGGATTGGCTGCGCGACTATTTCGATCCGAAATTGAGGACCATGCGATGAACAAGATATCCCCATCCAGCCTGCCGCCCCGCGTCGGACGCCTCAAGGCGGGTATGGCGAAACAGGAGGTCGATGTCATCATTTCCTTCAAGCCGGAGAACAGCTTCTATTTCACCGGCTTCAACCCGATCATCTATTCGCATCCGGTGATTGCCATCCTCACGCGTGACCATGATCCGATCATGCTCGTGCATGCGCTGCGCGACGATCATGGCCGGGCGAGCGCCTGGGTACCGGACATTCGCCTTTATGGCGCATGGTCCACCAAGGTGACGATGGGGCCGAATTGGCAGGATGCGCTCGCCTCCATCCTCGGCGACCTCGGCGTTGCCGCAAAGACGGTCGGAATCGAGGAGGAGTTCGTCTCGATCCAGCGGCTCGGCCAGCTTCGCAAGGCCTTGCCGGACGCGACATTCACCGATGTCAGCCATCTCATCGACCATTGCCGGCTGATCAAGGATCCCGACGAGATCGCCCAGGCGCGTATTGCCGCGAAGATCGCCGACCTCGGCATGGATACCGCGGTCGAAACGCTGGCGGCAGGCGGAACGGAGCGGGATGTCGCGGTCGCCTCGATGCATGCGATGAACAGGCTCTGGGCGGAAAACTATCCCGATGTGGAGGTCTGTGATTTCGGCTCCCTGGAGGGCGGCGTTCAGAACGGCCTCTGGACCTGGGTGCTCTCCGGCCCGCGCATGTTCTTCAATTGCGATAACCCCACCCAGCGCAAGCCGCAGCGCGGCGAGGCGGTCTCGGTTCTCATCTGGACGATCGCCAACGGCATCCATGCGGAAAACGAGCGGACAGTGGCCATGGGGCCGCTGCCGGAGGTCAACAGGCGGGCTCTCAACGCCATCCTCGAAATCCGCGAGGAGGTCGACGCAATCATCAGGCCCGGCACACCCTACAGGGACCTGTTCGAGAAGACCCGTGAGGGCCTGAAAAAGCGCGGCTATGGCGCCAATATTCCCGGCCGAATCGGCCACGGAATCGGGCTCGGCGCCCATGAGCATTCCTCGCTCGATGCCAATTCTCCGTTGGTGCTGGAGCCGGGCATGATCTTCACCTTCGAGCCCAATATCCGTGTGCCCTGCGTTTGCGCCACGCAGATTTCCGACACGGTTCTCATGACCGAGACCGGCCGCGAATACCTGACCCGCTCCGCCGGCGGCTACCTGGAGGTCTGAGCGTCCGATGGCTCCGCTGCTCGAGGTCCGTAATCTTACCGTCGCGTTCGACACGCCGTCCGGCACGGTGCATGCCGTCAACGACGTATCCTACACCCTTGAGGAGGGGGAGACCCTCGGCATCGTCGGCGAATCCGGTTCGGGCAAGAGCGTGCATGCGCTTTCGATGGTTGGGCTGATCGCCACGCCGCCGGGCCGCATCGTCAGCGGCGAGGTGATCTTCAACGGTCGCGACCTGCTGAAACTCTCTCAGCGCGAGCTTTTCGAGGTGCGCGGCAAGGAGATCGGCTTCGTCTTCCAGGACCCGATGACCTCGCTCAACCCGGTGCTGACGATCGAGCGGCAGATCGCCGAGCCGCTGCGCCGGCACTTCGGCATGTCGACGAGCCAGGCACGGGCGCGGGTGATCGAACTTCTCGAACTGGTCGGCATTCCCGATGCCGCCCGCCGTGCCCGGCAATATCCGCACGAGTTCTCAGGCGGCATGCGTCAGCGGGTGATGATCGCCATCGGCATTTCCTGCAACCCGAAGCTCCTGATCGCCGACGAGGCGACGACGGCGCTCGACGTCACCGTCCAGGCGCAGATCCTCGATCTCGTCCGCGATCTGAAACGCAAGATCGGCACGACCGTCATCTGGATCACCCACGACATGGGCGTGGTCGCCGGACTGGCCGATACGGTGCAGGTCATGTATGGCGGCCGCATCATGGAGCGTGGCCCGGTCCGCTCCGTTTTCCACGATCCGCGCAGCGCCTATACTTGGGGTCTTCTGAAATCGCTTCCACATGGCGGCCGGCGCGGTATCAACCGGCTCTACCAGATTCCCGGCAATCCACCCGATCTGACGAAGGAACCGGTCGGCGATCCTTTCGCGCCGCGCAATCCCTTCGCTACGGAGCGGTGCAGATTGGAAACGCCGCCGCTTGTCAATGCTGCCGACAGCACTCCCGGCCATCGGGTGGCGGCCTGGTACGACCTGCGTGCCGAGCTTGCGCGCATGGAGGCACAGGCATGACCGAGCTTCACGCCACCCCTCTCGTTTCCGTCAACCGGCTTTGCAAGACCTATGGTGGTGAAGGGGGGCTGTTTGGGTCCCGGACAGTTGCGCTCAAGGCCGTCAACAATGTCAGCTTCGACATTGCGGCCGGCGAGACGCTCGGCCTCGTTGGCGAATCCGGCTCGGGCAAGAGCACGACCGGACGCGTGCTGCTGCAGCTCGAGGCGCCGACAAGCGGCGACATTCTCTTCAGGAACAAGAACATCACCGGCCTGTCGAAGACGATGCTCAAGCCCTACCGGCGCGACATGCAGATCATCTTCCAGGATCCGTATGCCTCGCTCAATCCGCGCATGACGGTCGGAGAATTCGTCGCCGAACCGCTCGACGTGCACGGGCTTGCCGGGGCGCGGTCGGAGCGGCAGGACCGGGTCGCCTCCCTCTTCAAGAAGGTCGGCCTCGACCCCTCGTTCATGAAACGCTATCCGCACGAGTTTTCCGGCGGGCAGAGGCAGCGCGTCAACATCGCCCGGGCGATTGCGCTCAACCCAGCCTTCATCGTCGCGGACGAGCCGATCACCGCGCTCGACGTGTCGATCCAGGCGCAGATCGTCAACCTGTTCCAGGATCTGCAGGACGAGCTGGGGCTAACCTACCTCTTCATCGCTCACGACCTGTCGATGATCCGCTACCTCTGCCATCGGGTCGCGGTGATGCTGCGCGGCCGTATCGTCGAGATCGGCCCCTGCGAGGCGATCTTCGAGAACCCGCAGCATCCCTATACGAAGGCGCTCCTTTCGGCGATCCCGGTTCCCGACCCGGATATCGAGCGCAACCGCCGACCCATCGCTTTTGATGTCAATGCCAACCTGCCGCCCGAGGAAGCGTCGCTCCGGGCGGTCGGGGATCGGCACTTCGTCCTCGGAGGTTAGCGCCATGCACCTGTTCGCGACCCATTTCGGAACCTATGAGGTCGGCTGTGACGCGAACGGGAAACCGCGGCTCCTGCCTTTCCGGCATGATCCCGATCCCTCGGAAATAGGGCTTGGCTATCTCGATCTTGCCGATCATCCCGAGCGCATCCGTGCGCCCATGGTTCGGCGCTCCTGGTTGGAAAATGGCCCGCTGGCCGGCACGGGCGTCGGTCGGGGCAGGGAGGGATTCGTCGCGGTGGGCTGGGACGAAGTCACAGGCCTGATCGCCGATGAATTGAGGCGTGTTCGCTCCACCCACGGGAACCAGGCGATCTTCGGCGGCTCCTACGGCTGGGCGAGCGCTGGCCGTTTCCATCATGCGCAAAGCCAGCTCAAGCGGCTTCTCAATCTCGCCGGCGGCTTCACCTCCTCGGTCAACAGCTATTCCTACGGTGCGGCCGGCGTGCTGCTGCCGCATATCCTGGGGAGCGAGTACAAGGACGCCTGCGATACATCGCCCTCCTGGAGCGACATTTTGGAGAACTGTGAATTGCTCGTCGGCTTCGGCGGCTTCCGGCTGACCAATGCGCAGGTCGAGGCGGGCGGCACCGGCAGCCATCGCGCGGTCGAATGGCTGCGCCGCTGCCAGGAAAGGGGCGTTCGCATCGTCGTATTCAGCCCGGCGGCAAGCGATGCGCCCTTGGGCCCGAATGTCCGGCACGTCCCGATCCGCCCGAACACGGACGCGGCCGTCATGCTCGGCATGTGCCACAGGCTGTTGACCGAGGGATTGTTCGATTGCGAGTTCCTGAAGCGCTGCACCACGGGCTTCGGAGAGTTCGAAAGCTATCTGGTCGGGGAGGGGGACGGCATTGCCAAGGACGCGGCCTGGGCGTCGGCAATCTCCGGCGTGCCGGCCGAGACGATCATCGAAATCGCCGAAGACCTGCACGACCATCGCAGCCTGATCAACGTTGCCTGGTCGCTGCAGCGCGCCCGTTTCGGCGAACAGCCGTTCTGGGCGGCGATCACGCTTGCTTCCATGGCCGGCCATGTGGGCAGGAAGGGCTGCGGTTTTGCCTTCGGCCTGACCGCTGTCAATGCCGTGGGCCAGCCGGTGCGCCGGCTGAAGGGGCCGGCATTCGAGCAGGGGCGCAATCCGGTGAGCCATTTCATACCGGTCGCGCGCACAACCGAGCTTCTTGAAAATCCGGGCGGTCGGATCGACTACGACGGCCAGGCCCTCGAACTGCCCGATATCCGGCTCGTCTGGTGGGCGGGCGGCAATCCGTTCCATCATCACCAGGACCTCAACCGCCTTGCGGAAGCCTTCCGGCGCCCGGAAACGGTGATCGTCACCGAGAACATGTGGACTGCGACGGCGAAGATGGCGGATATCGTGCTTCCCTCGGCCTTTCCATTCGAGCGTGATGACGTCGCAGCCTCTTCGCGAGACAACTGGCTGGTCTACAGCCGGCGCGTCATGGAACCGCCGGAAGGGGTGCTTACCGATCACGAGGCCTATTGCCTGATCGCCGACAGGCTTGGCTGCCGCGAAGCGTTTGATGAAAACCGCTGCGTCGACGACTGGCTGGCTCATATCTATGAAGGTTATCGGGAACGCTATCCCGAACTGCCCGACTTCCAGTCCTTCCGCCTGCGGGGCTTTGCGGCCCTTGACGAAGGGGAGGAGGCGCCGGCGCCCGCCGATCATTTCCGGCGGTTCGCGAAGGACCCCGAAAGTGCGCCGTTGAAGACGCCGAGCGGCCGCATCGAGATCGCCTCCGGCACGATCGGCAAATTCGGCTATCCCGATATCGGCTTGCATCCCGCCTGGAGGGAGCCGGAGGAATGGCTCGGCGCGCCGCTTGCGTCAAAACACCGGTTCCATCTTCTTTCGCCACAGCCTGCGCACCGCCTGCATGGACAGCTTGAATATGGTCCCGCCAGCCAAAGCGCCAAGTTGCGGGGGTACGAACGGTTCACGTTGAGCGCCGTGGATGCAAAGGGGCTCGCCGTCGAGGATGGCGATCTTTGCGAACTCTACAACGACCGGGGTCGTACGATCGCAGCCGTGACGATCGATGCGGATCTGATGCCAGGTGTGGCCGTGCTGCCGACCGGCGGCTGGTTCCGCCCGGATAGCGACGGGATCGATCATGGCGGCAATCCGAATACGCTGACGCCGATCACGGCCGCTTCCCGCCTGTCTCAGGCGACCGCACCGAATTCCTGCCTGGTTTCGATCCGCGCATGGCGCGGGCCGGCACCGGAACAACAGCATGAGGACTGAATGCATGGATCAGATTGATATCCTGTCAGGGATAAAGCCGGGTTCCGAACTGTACCGGATCCGCCGCGAGCGGCCGGACTATGTGGAAGGGACGGAACTGTGCCGTCAGACGGTGCTGGAGCCCAACCATGGATTCGACATCGGCCACGCGATGCGCGCAGCGCTTGCCGCCCGCATGGCGCGGCTGATCGGCCGGAATGATCTGGCGCGGACCTATGACCTGATGCTGGACGAGGCCGGCAGCGACGAGACGCTGGCGGCGATCGCCTCTGCTGTCGAACTTCCGACGGGTGCGGATATCTTCACACAGGCGCTTGTCCGCCATGCCGATCTCGTCACCAAAACGCCGCGTAACAACACCAGGGCCGATATCGAGCGTCTCGAAGCCGCCGGACTTTCGAACCCGCAGATCATCGCGCTCTCGGAACTGATCGCCTTCGTCAATTTCGAGGCCCGGGTGATCGTCGGCCTGGAAGCGTTGGAGCGGGTGGCATGAGTGCGTCGCGTTTCAAGGTCAAGGCGCTCGCCTGGGCGCCCTATATCGAGCCGGTCGATGTGGCGACCGCCACGGAGGACCAGCTTGCGGCCATGCAGGTGACGCCTTCCAACACCAAGGTGTCGCCCTATGTGCGCACGCTCGCGCACGACCCGGAATCCTATGTGGCACGGACGAAGCTCTTCAATGCCATCATGTATGCCAAGGGGGGACTCGATCGGGCCGAACGGGAACTCGGCGCGCTGGTCGCGTCCGCCGTCAACCGCTGCGTCTATTGTGCCTCCGTTCATGCACGCCGCTACGTGGAGCTTTCCGACCGTTCCGACGTGGTCGAGGAAATCTACATGCGAGGCCTCAACGGTCCGTTCGAGCCGAAGATCCAGGCGATCGTCGATTTCTGCAGGACGCTGTCGGAGACGCCCTCGCATGTCGGCCAGGATCAGGTGCAGACGCTGCGCGACCACGGCTTGTCGAAAGCCGAGATCGTCGACCTTATCCATTCCGCAGCGATCTTCGGCTGGGCCAACCGCCTGATGCACACGCTTGGCCATTCCACGCCGGTTGACGGCCGATAACATGAACAAGGAGAACACCATGAACGCCATATCGACCGAGAATGCCCCAGCCGCGATAGGGCCTTATTCGCAGGCTGTCCGACATGGAGATTTGCTGTTCGTCTCGGGGCAGCTTCCGATCGATCCGTCGACCGGCAATTTCAATTCCGACGATGCCGTCGAGCAGATGAAGCAATGCCTGAAGAACATTGCTGCGATAGCCGAAGCGGCCGGCACTGATCTGTCGAAGACGATCAAGACCACGATCCTGCTGACCGATCTTTCCGGTTTCGCGGCGATCAACGAAGCCTACGGGGCGGCGTTCTCCGCGCCCTATCCGGCGCGCGCCACCTTCGAGGTCTCGGCCCTGCCGAAGGGCGCCAAGGTTGAGGTCGAAGCCGTCATCGCCATTCCTGCAAAGGCCTGATCCATGTCGGATACGCAATCCTGCCCGTCCTGCCCGCCGGTGATGCGGTTGCCCGAAAGCGAGGATCGCGACTGGGCGCGGCACGCGATCGGGATATTGCAGGGCGACGGCCGCCGCTCGGCCGACACCCATTTGGTCAACCCGGTCTTCAAGGGGTTGAAGGGCATCTCGATCTACCTGAAGGACGAGTCGACCCATCCGACCGGCAGCCTGAAGCACCGGCTTGCCCGTTCGCTCTTCCTCTACGGCATCTGCAACGGCCGGATCCGGAAGGGCACGACGCTGGTGGAAGCCTCGTCCGGCTCGACCGCGGTCAGCGAGGCCTATTTCGCGCATCTTCTGGACCTGCCCTTCATCGCGGTGATGCCGCGCTCGACGAGCAGCCAGAAGATCGAGGCGATCGAGCGCTTCGGCGGGCGCTGCCATTTCGTCGAAAGCCCCGGCGAGGTCTATCACGTCGCCCAGCGCCTGGCTGAGGAGGCTAAGGGCTATTATCTCGACCAGTTCACCTATGCGGAGCGGGCGACCGACTGGCGCGGCAACAACAACATCGCCGAAAGTATCTTCGAGCAGATGCAGGCGGAGCGCCATCCGCATCCGGCCTGGGTGGTGATGAGTGCCGGCACCGGCGGCACCTCAGCGACGATCGGGCGCTACATCCGCTACCGGCATTTCCCGACGAGGCTCTGCGTCGTGGATGTCGAATATTCCGCCTTCTACGATGCGTATTGCTCCGGCGACGTGAACGTTACCTGCGAGAGGCCCTCGCGCATCGAGGGGATCGGACGGCCGCGGGTCGAACCGTCCTTCATTCCGGGCGTCATCGACCACATGATCAAGATCCCGGATGCGGCGTCGATTGCGGCCATGCACGTCCTGTCGGAGCGGCTGTTCCGGCGGGTTGGCGGTTCGACCGGCACCAATTTCTTCGGGCTGTGCTGGATTGCGGGCTGCATGATGGCGGCCGGGGAGGAGGGCTCGCTGGTCTCGCTGATCTGCGACAGCGGCGACCGCTACACTTCCACCTACTACAACCCCGACTGGCTGAGGGAAAACGGCATCGACATCGAGCCGCACAGGCAGATGATCGAGACCTTCCTCGATACCGGCAAGTTCGATCCGCTTATTCTCAAGGATACGCGATAGAGGAAAGACCGTTCCTTGCGGATGCACATAACGGCATGAAAAAGAAAGACATTCGAGAAACCAGAAGGAGACGGAACATGGACAGGAAAATGATATCTGCGGCGATTGCCGCCTTTTCGCTGAGCGCCCTGATGTCGACCACGGCGCTGGCCGAGGGCAAGACGCTGACGATCGGCATTACCAATACGATCAACACTTTCGATCCGCATATGACGGCATCGGTCGGCACCGACCTGAGCCTGCTCAGCCATATCTATCCGTCGCTCGTGCTGCGCGCGCCGGACATGAAGATCGTGCCCTCGCTGGCCACCGAATGGAAGAGCGTTGACGACCTGACCTGGCGGATCACGCTGCGGTCGGACGCTACGTTCAACGACGGAGAGAAGATCGATGCGGAAGCGGTGAAGTGGAATTTCGACCGCGTCCGCGACCCGGCGCTCAACGCCCGCATCAAGGCGTGGTTTGCGCTGATCTCCGACGTCAAGGTCATCAGCCCGACGGAGCTGGAGATCAAGACGAGCGCGCCCTATCCGGCGATGATCGAGCAGCTCTCGATGTTCTTCCTGCTTCCGCCGAAATGGGCGGCGGAGCACAAGCCGGCAACCGAGACGGCGTCGGGCGGTCCTTACGTGCTGAGTTCCGTCAAGCCGGGCGAAAGCTTCACGCTCAATGCCAATCCGCAATACTGGGGCGATAAGCCTGATTTCGATCAGGTTGTCATCCGTGTCATCCCCGAACCGGCGAGCCGCGTCGCGGCCCTTCTTGCCGGTGAAGTCGACTTCGTGAACTCGATCCCCACCACCGAAATCCAGCGCATCAAGGACAATGGCAGCGCCCAGGCCGGCGCCGTGCCGAGCACGCGCACCGTGTTCATCAAGTTCAACACGACAAAGCCGCCGCTCGACAACAGACTGTTCCGGCAGGCCCTCAATTACGCCGTCGACAAGGAAGGCATCGTCAAGGCCATCTTCAACGACCAGGCCGAGATCGCCCGTTGCGAAGTGATGTCGAAGACCTATTTCGGCTTCAACCCGCACCTGAAACCTTATCCCTATGATCCGGACAAGGCGGCCGAACTGCTGGAGCAGGCAGGCGGCGCCCCTTCCGAGCCGATCGAGTTCGATGTTCCGAGCGGAACCTATCTCAACGGCGGGGAGGTGGTGCAGGCCGTCGCAAGCCAACTCGAGGAGATCGGCGTCAAGACAAAGATCGTCGAGATGCAGTTCAGCGCCTACATGGACAAGTATCTGAAGACGAAGGATCTTGCCCCCTTGAGCCTGCTCAGCCAGGCTTGGCCGACGATCGATGCCGACGGTCTCCTGACCTTGTTCGCGCCGGGCAACATGTACGCCTATTGGGATAATGCAGATTTCGGCAAGGCGCTGGCGGACGGCCGTTCGACCATGGACAAGTCCAAGCGCCAGGAGGCCTACAAGAAGGCGACCGAGGTAATGTGCGATGAAGCGCCTGCGCTTTTCCTCTACACGCAGCCGGCAACCTTTGGGCTTTCCAAGCGCATTACCTGGACGCCGCGCGGCGACGATTGGGTCCGCGCCTTCGACATGAAGCCCGCCAACTGATGATCCGGCATCCCGCGCTTGCACGGCGCGGGATGCCTTCCTGCCAGATCGAGGACAATCCATGCCGACAGTGACCCTGAACAACGCCACCTTCGTTTACGACGATATCGGTGATCCGGATGCGGAAGCCATCATCGCACTTCATGGCGGACGCGGCATCGGCGATCGGCGCGGCGAATTCAACGCCTACAAGCCGCTGTCGGACAACTACCGCCTGATTGCCTACGACCAGCGCGGATGCGGCGAGACCAGCCTGACGCCGCCCTATACGTTCGAGCAATTGGCAGATGACGTCGAAGCCTTTCGCGTGAACCTGTGCGGCGGCCGCAAGATCATCCTGGAGGGAGGTTCTTTCGGCGGCATGATCGCGCTGACCTATGCCGTCAAATATGGGCACAACCTGTCCCGGCTGATCCTGCGCGGCACGGCGGCGAGCTATCATCACGAGGACGACGCTATGGTGGTGTTCAAGGAGCGCCTCCACAAGGCGACGAGCGCCTCGCTTTCGATGCTCGACAAGATGTTTTCCGACAAGGTGAAGGACGATACGGAGCTTCGTCTCATCTGGCTCGCCCTGCAGCCGCTCTATTATGAGAAGTTCGATCCGGATGCCGCGCTGGAACGGACCCGCACCATGCACCTGCATGCGGAAACTCATAATGCGCTCTTCAAGGAACGGCTCTACGACCTGCGTGATCGCCTCAAGGACATCCCTGTGCCGACGCTGGTTATCTGCGGTGCGGAAGACTGGATCTGCCCTCCCAACCATTCCCGGTTGATCGCCGAGCGGACCCCCAGGGGCGAGCTTCTCGAAGTGCCGGGGGCGAACCATGCGGTGCATGCTGAAGCAAATGGCGTTGTCGTTGCGGCAATACGGGAGTTTCTGGAACGGACCGCAGCCTGAAGGGGCAGGTTTGATGGCCTCCCATCCATGGTGCGAAGCGGCGAGGGGCGGTATCGCCGCCAGCTGCGATCTTACTCAGGATCGCCCACATCATGTCAGCTGAGAGACGACGGAGTTAAACTGGACAGAAGCGAGCTTCGCACCGCTCTTGTCGATATTCCATTGACTTCATCCATATATCGAGTAATCTGGATATATGGAACAGGAAAAAGCCATTCTCGCCCTTGCGGCGCTGGCCCAGCCGACGCGGCTTCAGGCCTTCAATCTGCTCGTTCAGCACGAACCGCTCGGGATTCCTGCCGGCGACGTCGCGAAAATGCTGGCCGTGCCGCAGAACACCATGTCCTCGCATCTGAGTGTCCTTGCCCGTGCCGGCCTCATCCATGCCGAGCGAAGGAGCCGGTTGATGGTCTACAGGGCCGACATCGCCGCGCTGCGCGATCTGACCTTGTACCTTGTCAAGGACTGCTGCGGCGGCAGGGCTGAACTCTGCGAACCGCTGATTGCCGAACTTTCCCCCTGTTGCCCTCCGCAGAAGGTGTCATCATGACCAAGACCACATTCAACGTGCTTTTCCTTTGCACCGGAAACTCCGCCCGTTCGATCATCGCTGAAAGCATCCTGAAGAAGGATGGTGCGGGAAAGTTCAACGCGTACTCGGCCGGAAGCTATCCGAAGGGGCAGGTTCACCCGCTCGCAATCGAGACGCTTCAGGGGCATGGCTATCCGACCGAAGGCCTTCGCTCCAAGAGCTGGGATGAATTCGCAGTCCCCGGTGCGCCGGAACTCGATTTCGTCTTCACCGTCTGCGACAACGCTGCGGGCGAGGCGTGCCCGGCATGGCCTGGCCAGCCGATGACCGCCCATTGGGGGCTGGAAGATCCTGCCGCCCTGGAAGGGACGGATGCGGAAAAGCGCGTCGCCTTCGGCCAGACCCTCCGTTACATGAAGCTCCGCATCGCAGCCTTTGCCGCGCTTCCGGTCGAGAGCCTGGAGCGCATGAGCCTGACCACGAAGCTCCGCGAGATCGGCCAGATGGAAGGCTCCACGTCGAAGAGGGCTGACGTCGCATGACCGAACCGATCGACATCGTCATCTATCACAATCCTGATTGCGGGACGTCACGAAACACACTCGCAATGATCCGGAACGCCGGCATCGAACCGCACGTCGTCGAATATCTGAAGACGCCGCCGAGCCGGGCATTGCTGATGCAATTGATCGCGCGAATGGATATCCCTGTCCGGGATCTTCTGCGCGAAAAGGGCACACCTTATGCCGAGCTGGGGCTCCAGGATGAAACCCTGACCGACGAGCAACTCCTCGACGCGATGATGGAGCATCCCATCCTGATCAACCGCCCGATCGTGGCATCGCCGATCGGCGTCAAGCTCTGCCGTCCATCGGAAGCCGTGCTGGACATTCTTCCGATGCCTCAAAAAGGGGCGTTCGCCAAGGAGGATGGCGAAGCCGTCGTCGACGCGGAAGGCCGCAGGGTTTCCTGACCCGGCTCCCGCCGCCGTCACCCCGAACTTTTCAGAAAGAGGCTTTGCCATGCAGCCCGCTCGCCCTACGATACGTCTTTCGTTCCTCGACCGCTATCTGACGGTCTGGATATTCGCCGCCATGGCTCTCGGGCTGATCCTCGGCACGGTTTTCGAAGGCCTGCCGGCCTGGCTGAACAGCATGTCCATGGGCACGACCAATATTCCGATCGCGATCGGCCTCATCCTGATGATGTATCCGCCGCTCGCGAAGGTTCGCTACGAGGAACTGCATCAGATCTTTGCCGACAAGCGGATCCTCCTTCTTTCCCTCGTCCAGAACTGGATCATCGGTCCGGTGCTCATGTTCATTCTGGCCGTCGTCTTCCTGCGCGGCTACCCGGAATACATGACCGGACTGATCCTGATCGGTCTTGCGCGCTGCATTGCCATGGTGCTCGTCTGGAACCAGCTCGCGCGCGGCGACAACCAGTATGTCGCGGGTCTGGTCGCCTTTAACTCTATCTTCCAGATCCTGTTCTTCAGCGTCTACGCGTGGTTCTTCCTCTCTTTCCTTCCGCCATTGTTTGGGCTGGAGGGCAGCGTCATCGACGTCTCGTTCTGGACGATCGCAGAAGCCGTCCTCATCTATCTCGGCATCCCGTTCCTGGCGGGCTACCTGTCGAGACGCATCCTGACAGCTGTCAGGGGCAGGGAGTGGTACGAGAAGGCGTTCCTTCCGAAGATCAGCCCGATCACGCTGGCCGCGCTTCTTTTCACGATCGTTGCGATGTTCAGCCTGAAAGGCGGCGACGTCGTCCGGCTGCCATTCGACGTCGCGCTGATCGCCATCCCGCTGACCATCTATTTTCTGGTCATGTTCACGGTCAGCTTCTTCATGGCGAAGACGATCAATACGGATTATCCGCGGACCACCGCAGTCGCATTCACCGCAGCCGGAAACAACTTCGAACTAGCGATCGCCGTCGCCATCGCGGCCTTCGGTCTCGCGTCGCCGGTGGCCTTCGCCGCTGTCATCGGTCCATTGGTGGAAGTGCCGGTCCTGATCATCCTCGTTCAGTTCGCGCTGTGGATGGGCAGGCGCTACTACGGCTCTCAGATGGATCGTGTCCCCGCCGAGTGACATCGTGGCATTCAGGCGGGACCTCTGCAGTCGATTGACAAGGGCCGGCAAAATTCTCACCATCCCGACATGCCGTGCCGACAATGTGAACTTATCAAATACGCGACCAGTTCCTCGCCTTTTGCAAACCTAGCAGGACCGTTCATCTACGTACTGTTTTCCGAATGCGTGGCCCGCAAGGCTCATGCTCTCGACCCTGCGGCATATGTCTTCAAACTCGGGTTCTCCGGTGGCGGGCAGGACCGGTTTCGTTCTCTGATCGAGGGATGGCGCTACAAGGGCGGGAGCACTGCACCGCTTGGCAACTGCAGGAACTGGGTGTCTATCGGCGTCTGGAAGATGAAGACGGCTGAGGCATTCGAGCGCAAGTTCATCAAGGTCGCAGTCGAGCGCCACCGGATTCTCCAACCTCACGTCTATCTTGATGGGGAAAGACCGATCGAACAGCCCCGCTCCAATGGCGAGACCGAAATCTACTGGTTCAACGACCAGGATTTCGTGGACCTGCCGCTCTATCAGGACCGGGTATGCACCGAGGAGCGGGGAAATTTCGCCGCGCTCCAAGGCATGTTCGATGCCATCAGGGAGCGCGGCGACAAATTTAGGGCGGAACTGGCCGTCCCGAAGAAATAGGCTTCTGCTATTTCACCTTTCCGACGCCGGAATAGGTGAAGCCGTGAGCTTCGACTTCCGGCCGACGATAGACATTGCGCAGGTCGACAAGGATCGGGGTCTTCATGACGGACTTGAGGCGCTCAAGGTCGAGCGCGCGCAATTCGTTCCATTCGGTGACGAGAACCGTGACATCGGCGCCTTCGGCGGCCTGATACGGACCGCTCGCAAACTCGATCTCCATGAGCTGTTTGGCGTTTTCCATGCCTTCAGGATCGTAGCCGGAGACGATCGCGCCCGCATCCTTGAGCGTCTGCACGACGGCGATTGCCGGGCTGTCGCGCATGTCGTCCGTATTGGGCTTGAAGGTCAGTCCCAGCACGGCCACCTTCTTGCCCCGAACGTCGCCGCCGGCAGCGGCGATCACCTTGCGGCCCATGGCGCGCTTGCGGTTGTCGTTGATGGCAATCGTCGTTTCGATCAGGCGGACAGGGCTGTCATAGTCCTGCGCGGTCTTGGCAAGCGCCAGCGTATCCTTCGGGAAGCATGAGCCGCCATAGCCCGGGCCAGCATGCAGGAACTTCGAGCCGATGCGGCCGTCGAGGCCGATGCCGCGGGAGACATCCTGCACGTCGGCGCCGACACGCTCGCAGAGATCCGCCATCTCGTTGATGAAGGTGATCTTCATCGCCAGGAACCCGTTCGCGGCATATTTGATGAGTTCCGAGGTGCGGCGGCTGGTGAAGAGGAGCGGCGACTGGTTGAGGTAGAGCGGCCGGTAGACTTCCGTCATCACCCCACGGGCGCGCTCGTCGGAAAGGCCGACGACGATACGGTCCGGGCGCTTGAAATCCTCGATGGCGGCCCCTTCGCGCAGGAATTCCGGATTGGAGACGACGGCGAAATCCGCATCCGGATTGGTTTCCCGGATGATCCGTTCGACCTCGTCGCCGGTGCCGACCGGTACTGTGGATTTCGTGACAACCACGGTGAAACCCCTCATCGCTGCGGCGATTTCGCGCGCTGCGGCATAGACGTAACCAAGGTCGGCATGGCCGTCGCCGCGGCGGGACGGGGTACCGACCGCGATGAAGACGACGTCGGCGTCGGCGACTGCCTGACCGAGATCGGTGGTGAAGGAAAGGCGCCCCGCCTTGACGTTCGATTCGACCAGCGCGTCCAATCCGGGCTCGAAGATCGGGATGACGCCTTTCTTCAGCGCCTCGATTTTTTCCACGGCTTTGTCGACGCAAACCACATCATGTCCGAAGTCCGCAAAGCAGGCTCCCGAAACCAGGCCGACATAACCCGAACCAACCATCACAATACGCATTTGCAATCCTCATCACGGTCGAGCAGAACATCTGCCCTGATTTTAAGCTTTTCCTACCGCATCCAGCTTTTATTGCAACGCATCATTCAGAGCAGGATTAATTCCACTTGGATTCCTGCCGATCAACTGAAACTGCATTTGCCGGCGCAGCGACGTCCTTGGCCGGACATCGACCGGCTATATGACTTTGATATGAAAGCCTTCGACGGGTTGTTCATAAGCGTGACCGGCTAGCAGGGGTTCTGACGTCTGCCCCAGGCGATGAAATCGGGATTGGCAAAATCCGCCATGCCGGGTTGTCCGGTCTTGCCGTAGCGGAGCGGTTCTCCATTAAGGTCCAGGGTCGATCCGCCGGCCGCACGCAGCACCGCATCGCCGGCCGCCGTATCCCATTCCATGGTTCGTCCAAAGCGGGGATAAAGATCGGCAGCCCCTTCCGCAAGCAGGCAGAATTTCAGTGAAGAGCCGATAGAGCGGATATCCGATGCGCCGGACTGCTTGAGGAAAGTCTCTGTTTCGACGGAACCGTGGGAGCGGCTCGCGACGCAGACCGGGGGCGTTTCGACGGGCCGGGCCGAAATCCGCTGTCGGCTGCTGGTCAGGTCATCGCCGACGATGAGTTTCATGGCGCTCCCATGTCCGCCGAGATAGGCGACATGCAGAGCGGGAGCATAAACCACTCCGAGCACAGGCTTGCCTTCTTCGATGAGGGCGATGTTGACGGTGAAATCCTTGTGTCTGTTGATGAATTCCTTTGTCCCATCAAGCGGATCGACCAGGATGAAGGAGCGGCCTTCGATCGAAGGCACGCGACCTGCGGCCACTGATTCCTCCGCGATCACCGGAATGTCGGGACAATCCCTGGCGAGTTCGGCGAGGATGATCCTCTCGGCTTCCTCGTCCGCCTCGGTGACCGGCGAGCGATCGGCCTTGTAACGAGTATCCGGTCCCGCCCTGTAGATATCCAGGATGGCCTTTCCCGCAAGAAACGCGGCTCTTTCGAACGTAGCCAGCATGGACATCACGACGCCCTCGAAGCGTTTGAACCATTCACGGACAGTCGGACGAGGTGCTGGCGTGTGGCATAAAGGGCGATCGCGGCCGCATTGGAGACGTTGAGCGATTTGATTGCGCCGGGCATGTCGAGCCTAGCGAGCGCCGACACGGTCTCGCGGGTCTTCTGGCGCAATCCCTTGCCTTCCGAGCCGAGCACGAGTGCAATACGGTCACCGACAAACGTGTCTTCAAGCGGAGCGGGGCCCTCCGAATCGAGCCCGATCGTCCGGAAGCCGAGCTGGTGCAGCGCGCCGATCGCATCGGCGAGGTTGGTCACCTGTATATAAGGTATGAGTTCGAGCGCGCCGGACGCCGATTTGGCGAGGACACCGGATTCGGTCGGGCTATGTCTCTGGGTGGTGATCACCGCGCCGGCACCGAAGGCCACCGCCGAACGCATGATCGCGCCGACGTTGTGCGGGTCGGTCACCTGGTCGAGAACGAGAAGCAGCGGGCTATCCTTCAGTGCCTCCAGCCTGCGAAGCGGCAAAGGCCGGGTTTCCAGCATGACGCCCTGATGGATGGCCTCCGGGCCAAGCACCCCGTCGATATCCTGCGGCGAGACGAATTCGACCGGGAAGGGAAGGGCGGGCGCTTCGCCGATGTCGAGACGAGCGAACGCGTTCTGTGTTACCGACAGCTTGATCAACTCACGCTCGGGGTTGTCGAGCGCGGCGCGCACGGTATGCAGGCCGTAAAGAAAGACCTGATCCGGCTGAAGCTGTGGCGGCTTCCAGTCCTTGTTGGATTTCTGCCGCCTCTGCGGCGGCATCGGGATTTCGCCGCGGTCGCGCTTGGCGTCGCGCACGGCGCGCCTCAGCGTGGCATAATGGCTGTCGCGGCCGGATTTGTCTTGTTTGCTGTCCTTGCTCATGGCGCTTTATAGCGACGCCGATCCGTTCGGCAAAGCCCCCGCGTGGTCGAGGTCCCTGTGCATAGCGGTCGTTTTTTTCGTCATTTTTCCAAAAACCTCGTGTTGACAGACGGGAGCGGGGCAGTCATATACGCGGCGCAGATCGCGGGGCACCGAAAGCACCTCGATCTGACGAGCTTGGTCAGTAGATCCAGACGGAAAACTGGAGGGATGCCCGAGTGGTTAAAGGGGACGGACTGTAAATCCGTTGGCTCAGCCTACGTTGGTTCAAATCCAACTCCCTCCACCATTCTGTCGCCGGATCGGACCACCCCGCGGGTATAGCTCAATGGTAGAGCAGCAGCCTTCCAAGCTGAATACGCGGGTTCGATTCCCGCTACCCGCTCCATATCTTCTCCGATGCATCCCTTTAAGTGCGGTTGTTTTGTCGGACCATGACGCCCGCTTTCCCGGGCGGCAATGTCGATTGTCATGTGGCGTCCTGAATGACGTTGCGGTATCGCCAAATCCTGAGGCAGTTCTGCGGGGATTTTTCGTGTTCCCCTTGTCCGGCCGCGCGTCGCAATTATGTCTTGCGCATTCTTATGGAAAGCCTTAAACGGCGACACCAAACCCGGGCGCCGGGTCCACCTCTTATGTTCACAGGAAGCATTCAATGGCAAAGAGCAAGTTTGAGCGGAATAAGCCGCACGTCAACATTGGCACGATTGGTCACGTTGACCATGGTAAGACGTCGTTGACGGCAGCGATTACGAAGTATTTCGGCGAGTTCAAGGCTTATGACCAGATCGACGCCGCGCCGGAAGAGAAGGCTCGCGGGATCACGATCTCGACGGCGCACGTTGAATACGAGACGCCTGCGCGGCACTATGCGCATGTCGACTGCCCCGGCCACGCCGACTATGTTAAGAACATGATCACGGGTGCTGCGCAGATGGACGGCGCGATCCTGGTTGTTTCGGCTGCCGACGGCCCGATGCCGCAGACGCGCGAACACATCCTGCTGGCCCGCCAGGTCGGCGTTCCGGCGATCGTTGTGTTCCTGAACAAGGTCGACCAGGTTGACGACGCCGAGCTTCTCGAGCTGGTCGAGCTGGAAGTTCGCGAACTTCTGTCGTCCTACGACTTCCCGGGCGACGACATCCCGATCATCAAGGGTTCGGCGCTTGCTGCGCTTGAAGACAGCGACAAGAAGATCGGCGAAGATGCGATCCGCGAGCTGATGGCTGCGGTTGACGCATACATCCCGACGCCGGAGCGTCCGATCGACCAGCCGTTCCTGATGCCGATCGAAGACGTGTTCTCGATCTCGGGCCGCGGTACGGTTGTGACGGGCCGCGTCGAGCGTGGCATCATCAAGGTCGGTGAGGAAGTCGAGATCGTCGGCATCCGTCCGACGACGAAGACGACCTGCACGGGCGTCGAGATGTTCCGCAAGCTGCTCGATCAGGGCCAGGCCGGTGACAACATCGGCGCGCTGCTGCGTGGTGTCGACCGCAACGGCGTCGAGCGCGGCCAGATTCTGTGCAAGCCGGGTTCTGTGAAGCCGCACAAGAAGTTCAAGGCGGAAGCCTACATCCTGACGAAGGAAGAGGGTGGCCGTCATACGCCGTTCTTCACCAACTACCGTCCGCAGTTCTACTTCCGCACGACGGACGTGACGGGCATCGTGACGCTGCCGGAAGGCACGGAAATGGTGATGCCGGGCGACAACGTGACGGTCGACGTCGAGCTGATCGTGCCGATCGCGATGGAAGAGAAGCTGCGCTTCGCCATCCGCGAAGGCGGCCGCACCGTCGGCGCCGGCATCGTCGCATCCATCGTCGAGTGATCGGCGGCGACATTGGAATAAAAAGGGCCTCGCCGGAAACGGCGGGGCCTTTTGTAATATAGGGCCGGCTTTAGTCGGCAACCGGATCGGCCGTGCATCAGCTGGATGGAAAGAGTTCGCTCTCGTAACGAAAGAAAGCTGCGTCGCGCGGTTTGCGGAAGGCAAGCGGAAGTCTGTCTTCTGTTTCCATGAGTCGGCCGGCGACATTGTCCACCCCGGCCCGGATCGCTTCCCGGCCTATGAAGCCGCCGCGAACCTGCGTGGTGGCAGCAAGCGCCCGGTTGAAGACGTCGAGCAGGTCCGGGTCCGGCGGTGACGGCCTTTGCCAGAAGGCGGCAAGGCTGTCCTGAAAGGTCAGGCCCGGCACGTCGTAGATCGCCGAGCCCAGCGCGATCACCGGCTTTCCCGCCGAAAGTGCCGTCAGCCCCACGGTGGAATTGATCGTTACGACGCCGGTGGATTTTTCGATCAGCATGTTCGTATCTCCGCCATCCGCGACGAATACGCGCGCGGCCGCGCCGTGTCGTTGCGCGGTTCTGCCGATCCGGTCGGGCCAGCCCGACAGGCCGTTGTCGATCGGATGGACTTTAAAGAGCAGCCGGCTTCCGGCAGGCGCAGATCGGGCGAATGAGGCAATGGTCGCATCGACGAGCCTGAAGAGGTCGCCGCCCGGTGCCTGTCGGCGGATCTGGTAATCGCCGGGCAGTTGCAGAGGAAACAAAAAGAGGCCCGCATTCCCACCGGTTTCGGGAGTGAGGAATGCCGCTATCGCCTTTTCCGCCGCCCGCCGGCGCTTGCGCCCCGTCAGGGCCTTCAGGATCCAGCCGCCGTATTCGATCACCGGATGGACAGGCCCATGCGTCCGGTAGTTCGGATGCACAAGCCAGCCAAGGAGGACGTTCGGGATATGGAAGGCGAGGTCGTAAAGCGCATAGGTGAGGAAGCTCGACCGGTAGAGGCCGCCGGATGAAATCGCCGGCTCCCTCGCAGCCAGCGCCTCGATCTCGCCCGGCTCGTGCGGAAATCGAGAGTGGGCCGACATGCCGTCCGGTTCGATCGTCAGCCAATCGGGCCTGAGATAGCCGTGTTCAAGAACATGGACCCGCAGTCCTTCCCGGATGCCGGTCTCCGCCGCAACCGCATGGGCGGCTCGCCCATCACCCAACATGACAATGTCTGTGACATTGTGATCACGGATGTAGCAATTGAGATACACCGGCCATTCATTCTCCGGGCCGCGAAAGAAGTCGCTTTCCCTCGGCCACCAAAACACCACATCCCCGAGGCAGAAACTTATCTTTCGGACGGAAGCGCCTTGTTTTTCAATCGCTTCCGCCAGGAGCCGGAGGAATGGCGAGGCCGGTCCCTGCAGGAACAGGAATATACGTGGGGTCATGTAGCACAACCTGTGGAAGAGATCGGGCGCGTTTGGTTTGGCATTGACGGAGGAACTGCCATGGTCAAAATACCGCTGAACATTCATCGACAAGTCCGTTATCGAAATTGCCTTATAAACGAGTCCTGCGCTTAATGGAGCCTCCAGCAGCAATGGCTACCGAATGACCAAAGTCCTCTTTCTGCAGGGACCTCCATCGATTTTCTGGCGCGAGCTGGCTGATGCGTTCGAGGCGCAGGGTTTCCAGACGAAGCGGGTGAACTTCTCGCTGGGAGACCAGCTTTATTGGCGCAAGCGGGGCGCGATCAACTATCGCGGGACCTTGCGGGCCTGGCCGCGCTATCTGGCGGATATGATTCGCCGGGAGGGGATTACCGACATCCTCTATTACGCCGATCGGCTTCCCTACCATCGTCTCGCGGCACGCGTCGGCCGAAAGCTCGGCGTGCGCTGTCATGCGGTGGAGTTCGGATATCTGAGACCCGATTGGATTACGATCGAGCGGAATGGGATGGGGCGATTTTCTCATTTCCCAAGCGACCCGGATCATATTCGGCGGATCGCGGCGCAAGTGGACACGCCTGATCTGCATGCCCTTTACGGCCACACCTTCGGCCAGGAGGCGGCCAATGAAGTCGTCTATAACCTTGCGGCCTATTTCGGTCGGCTGATGTTTCCCTTCTACCGCGCAGACAAATATTATGACCCGCTTTTCGACTACCTCTCCTGGGTGCCGCGCATGTTCAGGGCACGCCACGACCTGCCGGAAGGTTTCTTCGACGACAAATTGAAGAAGAACTATCTTCTTGCCCTGCAGCTCCAGAGCGATTACCAGATCCGCGCAAATTCGCCCTACCGGCACCTGTCGCAGATGCTGGAACAGGTCATTCAATCCTTTGCGCGCCACGCACCCGAAAATGGCCGGCTGGTCGTCAAGCAGCATCCGCTGGACAACGATCTGGAAGGGTGGCGCAAGGTCGTTGCCCGTCTTGCGGAACGTCACCGCGTGCAGGGCAGAGTGATTTTCATTGAGAAGGGCAATCTGTCGGCCATCCTGCGGGATAGTCACGGTGTGGTCGTCGTCAATTCCACGACGGGATTGCACAGCCTTCGGGCGGGCATTCCGACCATTGCGCTCGGTGCTGCGATCTACGACGTACCTGGCCTGACCCATCAGGGAGGTCTTGACAATTTCTGGCGCCACCCGGAGCCGATCGATAAGCGGCTTCTGGCTGATTTCATCAAGGCCCTGGCCGGCAGCGTGCAGGTGAAGGGCAATTTCTATCACAAGGCCGGCCGCAAGCTGGCTATCGAGGCAATCATCGCCCGCGTTTCCGGCGGACTGGTCAATCAGCCGGACGCTTATGTGGAAAGGCCGCCGCGGCTTTCCTGGCGGCGTCTGCCGCTGCTGCCCGAAAGGGGAGCGCAATCATCAGTGACAGGGGCGAGCGGCTACGATCTGCCGGGCAAGGAAATTCTCGCGACCGGGGGAGGGCAGTCGCTTTCTCTTGCGCGATTTACCGAAGCTTCCGACGCGAGCAACAGAAAGCTGAGATAGAACGCAGGGATATTCAAAAACGCTCTTGCAAAGCGTGACGCATCCCCTTAAAGGGAGCGCCGGGCCTGGTGGCGGGAACCGGACTTTAGAATTCCGCGATCCGTCCTGGTTGAAGGGGTATAGCTCAGTTGGTAGAGCGGCGGTCTCCAAAACCGCAGGTCGGGGGTTCGAGCCCCTCTGCCCCTGCCATTTCCAAGGCGATTGGCGCGGAACATCCGCAGCGGGATTGTTTGGAAATGGTTGCCGCCCAAAGCGGCAAAATTTCATCGGGCACTGTTTTCCCTCTTGTGTAAAGGGGAAGGGGTGTTTATGTAGGGTTCAAAACAGACACGCGGTGCGTGGGGCTGAGCGAGGTCAGCTTTACGCGCCGTAATTGCGTGGGCAATCGATGGCATCCAAAACCAATCCTGTCACGTTTCTGCGCCAAGTGCGCTCCGAGGCGTCGAAAATCCATTGGCCGTCTCGTCGCGAGACTATGATCTCCACGGCTATGGTGCTGGTTATGGTCATTTTCGCTGCGTTGTTTTTCTTCGCTGCAGATCAGCTGATGGGCTGGTTGTTACGTTTGATCCTGAACGTCAGCGTTTGATTCTTGGAGAGTGAAGATGGCGGCGCGTTGGTACATCGTCCACGCATATTCGAATTTTGAGAAGAAGGTTGCCGAGGACATCGAGAACAAGGCTCGCCAGAAGGGGCTTGAGCATCTGTTCGAAAAGATCCTTGTGCCGACCGAGAAGGTCGTGGAGGTCCGCCGCGGCCGCAAGGTCGATTCCGAGCGCAAGTTCTTCCCTGGTTATGTTTTGGTCCGTGCGAACCTGACCGACGAGGCTTATCACCTCATCAAGAATACGCCGAAGGTCACCGGCTTCCTGGGTTCTGACAACAAGCCGGTTCCGATTCCGGATTTTGAGGCTGAGCGCATCCTGGGCCAGGTACAGGAAGGCGTCGAGCGGCCGAAGTCCTCGATCAGCTTTGAGATCGGCGAGCAGGTTCGCGTCTCGGATGGTCCCTTCGCATCGTTCAACGGCATCGTTCAGGATGTCGACGAGGAGCGTTCCCGCCTCAAGGTGGAGGTCTCGATCTTTGGTCGCGCGACCCCGGTCGAGCTGGAATACGGTCAGGTCGAAAAGGTCTGATGAGTTTCGAATTGGGGCTTGCCATTTGCGTGGCGAGCCTTGAGCGGCGTGTGCCGCAAGCGCGTGGGAGGGGTGGCGTCTTTAGCCGGGTGCCTCGACCGAACCACGCAACCGCAGCCGCCGGGCGAGCCCGGCATGTCGGACCGGGCAACGGGTCCATAACGAAAGGCAGAGAAATGGCTAAGAAAGTAGCGGGCCAGCTCAAGCTGCAGGTCAAGGCAGGATCGGCAAACCCGTCCCCGCCAATCGGCCCGGCGCTTGGTCAGCGTGGCATTAACATCATGGAATTCTGCAAGGCGTTTAATGCCGCTACGCAGGAAATGGAAAAGGGTATGCCGATCCCGGTCGTCATCACCTATTACCAGGACAAGTCCTTCACGTTTGCGATGAAGCAGCCGCCGGTCACCTACTGGCTGAAGAAGGAAGCGAAGATCACCTCCGGCTCGAAGACTCCGGGCAAGGGTGCGAAGGTCGGTACGATCACCAAGGCGCAGGTCCGCGCAATCGCCGAAGGCAAGATGAAGGACCTGAATGCGGCCGACGTCGAAGGCGCAATGGCAATGGTCGAGGGCTCTGCCCGCTCCATGGGTCTGGAAGTGGTGGCTTAACATGGCAAAGCTTGCAAAGCGTATTCAGAAGATCCGCGAAGGCGTTGATCCGACCAAGCTCGTTGCCCTGACCGACGCCATCAAGATGGTGAAGGACCGTGCCATCGCAAAGTTCGACGAGACCGTTGAAATCGCCATGAACCTCGGCGTCGACCCGCGTCATGCCGACCAGATGGTTCGCGGCGTGGTCAATCTGCCGAACGGCACCGGCCGTGACGTTCGTGTTGCCGTCTTCGCCCGTGGCGCCAAGGCTGATGAAGCCAAGGCCGCCGGCGCCGACATTGTCGGTGCCGAAGACCTCGTTGAAATCGTCCAGGGCGGCAAGATCGACTTCGATCGCTGCATCGCGACCCCGGATATGATGCCGCTCGTCGGTCGTCTCGGTAAGGTGCTCGGCCCCCGCGGCATGATGCCGAACCCGAAGGTCGGCACGGTCACGATGGACGTCACTGGTGCCGTCAAGGCGTCCAAGGGTGGTGCTGTCGAGTTCCGCGTCGAGAAGGCTGGTATCATCCATGCCGGCGTCGGCAAGGCTTCGTTCGACGCCAAGGCGTTGGAAGAGAACATCAAGGCTTTCGCCGATGCGGTCATCAAGGCGAAGCCGGCTGGCGCGAAGGGCAACTACGTCAAGCGCGTGGCGATCTCCTCGACCATGGGTCCAGGCGTCAAGATCGACCCGTCGACGGTAACGGTCTAAAGCATTCGCCGGGGCTTCGGTCTCGGCTACATGAATTCCCGGCCCTTCGGGGCCGGGAATTTCCGGAGAAATCCGGAATTCCTGTCCGAGATTGCAGGTGGTTTCGACCTTAATCACCTTGCCTGCATGAGACGGGTAAGAGCACGAGTTTTTGAAGGGCGCCGAGGCGCTTTTCGAGTTCGGTTCGAGCCTAGTGTGCCTTGTGCCTGGAACCCGAAAGGGGACAGTGCGAGGGGACAGGATCCTCAAGCGCCGCTTGGGGTCCGAGAAAAAGGATCCCTTGAGGCAAAGGCAAACCCGGTGGGGCCTGCAGGATTGCGGTCCTACCTACTGGAGACAGACAGTGGAAAGAGCGGAAAAACGCGAATTCGTCACGGAGCTGACCGAAGTCTTCAAGGCTTCCGGTTCGGTTGTCGTGGCCCACTATGCTGGTGTCACAGTTGCGCAGATGAACGACTTCCGTTCGAAGATGCGCGCTGCTGGCGGCACCGTCAAAGTCGCGAAGAACCGCCTGGCCAAGATCGCTCTTCAGGGCACGGAGTCGGAAGGGATGTCGGACCTGTTCAAGGGTCAGACGCTCATTGCTTACAGCAATGACCCGATCGTCGCTCCGAAGGTCGTTTCGGATTTCGCCAAGACCAACGACAAGCTCGTTGTTCTCGGCGGTGCCATGGGATCGACCACGCTCAACGCGGAAGGTGTCAAGTCGCTTGCGACCCTGCCTTCGCTGGACGAGCTGCGTGCGAAGCTGCTGGGCATGATCCAGACCCCGGCTACCCGCATCGCAGGCGTCGTTCAGGCACCGGCAGCTCAGCTTGCCCGCGTGTTTTCGGCGTATGCCAAGAAGGACGAAGCCGCTTGAGGCGGTTTTTCGCTGTTCATATCAAACCAGTTCGAACCGAACAAAGGAACTAGTAAAATGGCTGATCTCGCAAAGATCGTAGAAGACCTCTCCTCTCTCACCGTCCTGGAAGCTGCTGAGCTTTCCAAGATGCTCGAAGAAAAGTGGGGCGTTTCCGCTGCTGCTCCCGTAGCGGTTGCTGCTGCTGGCGGTGCTGCCGGCGGTGCTGCTGCTCCGGCTGAAGAAGAAAAGACCGAGTTCGACGTTATCCTCACGGAGGCCGGCGCCAACAAGATCAACGTCATCAAGGAAGTCCGCGCTATCACCGGCCTCGGCCTCAAGGAAGCCAAGGACCTCGTCGAAGGCGCTCCGAAGGCTGTCAAGGAAGCCGTCTCCAAGGCTGAAGCCGCAGACCTCAAGAAGAAGCTTGAGGATGCCGGCGCCAAGGTCGACGTCAAGTAATACCGGAATGCGGTGGGAGAGGGGACGTCTCCTCTCCCGCCGATTTCCACCGAACTGATTACCCAAGAACCGCGAAAACGGTTCTTGGGTAATGGGTTCTCAAGAGGATGGTCCCGAACCGAACCGAGAAGGCAATCCGGCCTGGCGTGTTCGGGAAGTGGGACGAGATTGGGAATACCCATTGATCGACGGGATCGACTGGCCAGCGAACCCCGTCCGTTGCAGGCCCGGATGCAATTTTGAAGGAGCGACGATGGCTCAGACCCTTTCGTTTAATGGTCGCAGGCGCGTACGCAAGTTTTTTGGAAAAATCCCCGAAGTCACAGAGATGCCGAACCTCATCGAGGTTCAGAAGGCATCCTATGACCAGTTCCTCATGGTCGAAGAACCGAAGGGCGGCCGCCCGGACGAAGGTCTGAACGCCGTCTTCAGGTCCGTCTTTCCGATCACCGATTTTTCCGGCGCCTCCATGCTGGAATTCGTGTCCTACGAATTCGAACCGCCGAAGTTCGACGTGGAAGAATGCCGCCAGCGCGACCTGACCTATGCTGCACCTCTCAAGGTGACGCTGCGTCTCATCGTGTTCGATATTGACGAGGATACCGGCGCGAAGTCCATCAAGGACATCAAGGAACAGTCCGTCTATATGGGCGACATGCCGCTGATGACCGATAACGGTACGTTTATCGTCAACGGCACCGAGCGCGTGATCGTGTCGCAGATGCACCGCTCGCCGGGCGTCTTCTTCGATCATGACAAGGGCAAGAGCCATTCTTCCGGCAAGCTGCTCTTCGCCGCCCGCGTGATCCCCTATCGCGGCTCCTGGCTTGATATCGAGTTCGACGCCAAGGACATCGTATTCGCCCGTATCGACCGCCGCCGCAAGATCCCCGTGACCTCGCTCTTGATGGCGCTCGGCATGGACGGTGAAGAAATCCTGTCCACCTTTTACACGAAGTCCGCCTATGAGCGCGACGGCGAAGGTTGGCGAATTCCGTTCGATCCGGACACCTTGAAGGGCGCGAAGGCGCTTTCCGACATGATCGACGCCGACACCGGCGAAGTGGTTGTCGAGGCCGGCAAAAAGCTCACCCCCCGTCTGCTCCGTCAGCTCTCCGAAAAGGGCCTGAAGGCGTTGAAGGCGACCAATGACGATCTCTATGGCACCTATCTTGCCGAAGACATTGTCAACCTGGAAACCGGTGAGATCTACCTGGAAGCTGGCGACGAGATCGACGAGAAGACACTGCCGGTCATCCTGAACGCAGGTTTCGACGAGATCCCGATCCTCGGCATCGACCACATCAATGTCGGAGCCTATATCCGCAATACGCTTGCCGCCGACAAGAACGAGAACCGCCAGGACGCTCTGTTCGATATCTACCGCGTCATGCGTCCGGGTGAGCCGCCGACCATGGAATCGGCGGAAGCCATGTTCAACTCGCTGTTCTTCGATGCGGAGCGTTACGACCTCTCCGCCGTCGGCCGCGTGAAGATGAACATGCGTCTTGACCTCGAAGTCGAGGACACGGTCCGCACGCTGCGCAAGGAAGACATCCTGGCCGTGGTCAAGATGCTGGTCGAACTGCGCGACGGCAAGGGCGAGATCGACGACATCGACAACCTCGGCAACCGCCGCGTCCGTTCCGTCGGCGAGCTTATGGAGAACCAGTATCGCCTGGGTCTGCTGCGCATGGAGCGCGCCATCAAGGAGCGCATGTCGTCGATCGAGATCGATACCGTCATGCCGCAGGACCTGATCAATGCGAAGCCGGCGGCTGCCGCCGTTCGCGAATTCTTCGGTTCCTCGCAGCTCTCGCAGTTCATGGACCAGGTGAACCCGTTGTCGGAAATCACCCACAAGCGCCGTCTTTCGGCCCTTGGCCCGGGTGGTCTGACCCGTGAGCGCGCAGGCTTCGAAGTCCGCGACGTGCATCCGACCCACTACGGCCGCATTTGCCCGATCGAAACGCCGGAAGGCCCGAACATCGGTCTGATCAACTCGCTGGCGACCTTCGCTCGCGTCAACAAGTACGGCTTCATCGAAAGCCCGTATCGCAAGATCGTCGACGGCAAGGTCACCAACGACGTGCTTTACCTCTCCGCCATGGAAGAGGCGAAGTATTACGTCGCGCAGGCGAACGCGCCGATGAACGATGACGGCACCTTTGCCGAAGAGTTCGTCGTTTGCCGCCATGCCGGCGAAGTGATGCTGTCTCCGCGCGACACCATCAACCTGATGGACGTTTCGCCGAAACAGCTCGTCTCCGTCGCAGCCGCGCTGATTCCGTTCCTGGAAAACGATGACGCCAACCGCGCTCTCATGGGTTCGAACATGCAGCGCCAGGCCGTGCCGCTGGTACGCGCCGAGGCTCCGTTCGTCGGCACCGGCATGGAGCCGGTCGTCGCCCGCGACTCCGGTGCTGCGATCGCTGCCCGGCGTGGCGGCGTGGTCGACCAGGTCGACGCGACCCGTATCGTTATCCGCGCCACCGAGGACCTCGATCCGTCGAAGTCCGGCGTCGATATCTACCGTCTGCAGAAGTTCCAGCGTTCGAACCAGAACACCTGCGTCAACCAGCGTCCGCTGGTCGCCGTCGGTGACGTTCTGAACAAGGGTGACATCATCGCCGACGGTCCGTCGACCGATCTTGGTGACTTGGCTCTCGGCCGTAACGCGCTCGTCGCGTTCATGCCCTGGAATGGCTACAATTACGAAGACTCGATCCTGATGTCAGAGCGGATCGTGGCGGACGATGTGTTCACGTCCATTCACATCGAGGAATTCGAGGTGATGGCTCGTGACACCAAGCTTGGTCCGGAAGAAATCACGCGCGACATTCCGAACGTTTCGGAAGAAGCGCTGAAGAACCTCGACGAAGCGGGCATCGTCTACATCGGCGCCGAAGTCCAGCCGGGCGACATTCTCGTCGGCAAGATCACGCCGAAGGGCGAAAGCCCGATGACGCCGGAAGAAAAGCTCCTGCGCGCCATCTTCGGCGAAAAGGCCTCCGACGTCCGCGACACCTCCATGCGCATGCCGCCGGGCACCTTCGGCACCGTCGTTGAAGTTCGCGTCTTCAACCGCCACGGGGTGGAGAAGGACGAACGTGCGATGGCGATCGAACGCGAGGAGATCGAGCGCCTCGCCAAGGACCGGGACGACGAACAGGCGATCCTCGACCGCAACGTCTATGGTCGTCTGACGGACATGCTGCGTGGGCAGATGTCGGTTGCCGGCCCGAAGGGCTTCAAGAAGGGCGTCGAGCTTTCGAATGCCGTGATCTCGGAGTACCCGCGCTCGCAGTGGTGGATGTTCGCCGTCGAGGACGAAAAGGTCCAGGGCGAGATCGAAGCGCTGCGCGCCCAATACGACGAATCCAAGTCGCGCCTTGAACAGCGCTTCATGGACAAGGTCGAGAAGGTCCAGCGCGGCGACGAAATGCCTCCGGGTGTCATGAAGATGGTCAAGGTCTTCGTCGCCGTGAAGCGCAAGATCCAGCCGGGCGACAAGATGGCCGGCCGTCACGGGAACAAGGGCGTCGTGTCGCGCATTGTACCGGTCGAGGATATGCCATTCCTCGAAGACGGTACGCATGTCGACATCTGCTTGAACCCGCTTGGCGTGCCTTCACGCATGAACGTCGGTCAGATCCTTGAAACCCATCTCGCATGGGCATGCGCAGGCATGGGCAAGAAGATCGGCGAGCTGCTCGAAGAATATCGCAAGACGATGGATATCACCGACCTGAAGCGCGAGCTGACGGACGTGTATGCCAGCGAAGCCAAGAACGAAGTCGCCAATTTTGACGACGAGTCGCTGGTAAAGCTTGCAGAGCAGTCGAAGCGCGGCGTTTCGATCGCGACGCCGGTCTTCGACGGCGCGCATGAACCGGACGTTGCTGCCATGCTGACCAAGGCTGGCCTGCATTCGTCGGGTCAGTCGGTTCTGTACGACGGCCGCACGGGCGAAGCCTTCGACCGTAAGGTCACCGTCGGCTACATGTACATGATCAAGCTGAACCACCTTGTGGACGACAAGATCCACGCGCGTTCGATCGGTCCGTACTCGCTCGTCACCCAGCAGCCGCTGGGCGGTAAGGCGCAGTTCGGTGGCCAGCGCTTCGGCGAAATGGAGGTCTGGGCTCTGGAAGCTTACGGCGCCGCCTACACGCTGCAGGAAATGCTGACCGTGAAGTCGGACGACGTGGCAGGCCGTACCAAGGTCTACGAAGCGATCGTCCGTGGCGACGACACGTTCGAAGCGGGCATTCCGGAGAGCTTCAACGTTCTCGTCAAGGAAATGCGCTCGCTGGGCCTGTCCGTGGAGCTCGAGAATTCGAAGGTCGAGCAGGCGGATGGCGGCCAGCAACTGCCTGACGCCGCCGAGTAACGACAAGAGAAGGCGCGCGCTTGGATTGGCGCGCGCCGCTCCCGCCGCTGGCTCCTGCCGGCAGGATCGGGAAATTTTCGCCGCATTCAGCGGCTACGACTACTTAAAGCATCGGACTGCCATTCCCGGAAATAGGGCCTGGGAGTTTGGACAGCACCGATCGCAAGCCGAGGGCTTCGGCCCCTAAAGGAGATAGGCATGAACCAAGAGGTCATGAATCTTTTCAATCCGCAGGTGCCTGCGCAGCACTTCGACTCGATCCGTATCTCGATCGCGTCGCCGGAGAAGATTCTCTCCTGGTCCTACGGCGAAATCAAAAAGCCGGAGACCATCAACTACCGTACGTTCAAGCCGGAACGCGACGGTCTTTTCTGCGCCCGCATCTTCGGGCCGATCAAGGACTACGAGTGCCTGTGCGGCAAGTACAAGCGCATGAAGTACAAGGGTATCATCTGCGAAAAGTGCGGCGTCGAAGTCACGCTGTCGCGCGTACGCCGCGAGCGCATGGGCCATATCGAACTTGCCGCTCCCGTTGCCCATATCTGGTTCTTGAAGTCGCTGCCGTCCCGCATCGCCACCCTTCTCGACATGACCCTGAAGGATGTCGAGCGCGTTCTCTATTTCGAGAACTACATCGTGACGGAGCCGGGCCTCACCGCGCTGAAGGAAAACCAGCTTCTTTCCGAAGAAGAATACATGATCGCCGTCGACGAATACGGCGAGGATCAGTTCACGGCGATGATCGGCGCCGAGGCCATCTATGAAATGCTGGCTTCGATGAATCTTGAGAAGATCGCCGGCGACCTGCGTTCGGAGCTTGCCGACACCACGTCGGACCTCAAGCAGAAGAAGCTGATGAAGCGTCTGAAGATCGTCGAGAACTTCATCGAGTCCGGCAATCGCCCGGAATGGATGATCATGAAGGTCGTTCCGGTGATCCCGCCGGATCTGCGCCCGCTCGTGCCCCTCGACGGCGGTCGTTTCGCGACGTCCGACTTGAACGATCTCTATCGTCGCGTCATCAACCGTAACAACCGTCTGAAGCGCCTGATCGAACTGCGCGCTCCGGGCATCATCATCCGCAACGAAAAGCGCATGCTGCAGGAATCTGTCGATGCGCTGTTCGACAACGGCCGTCGTGGCCGCGTCATCACTGGCGCCAACAAGCGTCCGCTGAAGTCGCTGTCCGACATGCTGAAGGGCAAGCAGGGCCGCTTCCGCCAGAACCTGCTCGGTAAGCGCGTCGACTATTCCGGCCGTTCGGTCATCGTGACCGGTCCGGAACTGAAGCTGCACCAGTGCGGCCTGCCGAAGAAGATGGCGCTCGAACTGTTCAAGCCGTTCATCTATGCCCGCCTCGACGCCAAGGGTTACTCCTCGACCGTCAAGCAGGCGAAGAAGCTGGTCGAAAAGGAAAAGCCGGAAGTCTGGGATATCCTCGACGAGGTCATCCGCGAGCATCCGGTCCTGTTGAACCGTGCGCCGACGCTGCACCGCCTGGGCATCCAGGCCTTCGAGCCGATCCTGGTCGAAGGCAAGGCGATCCAGTTGCACCCGCTCGTCTGCACGGCCTTCAACGCCGACTTCGATGGTGACCAGATGGCCGTTCACGTGCCGCTGTCGCTCGAAGCCCAGCTCGAAGCCCGCGTGCTGATGATGTCGACGAACAACATCCTGCATCCGGCGAACGGCGCCCCGATCATCGTGCCGTCGCAGGACATGGTTCTCGGCCTTTATTATCTCTCGATCATGAACCAGAACGAGCCGGGCGAGGGCATGGCCTTCTCCGACATGGGCGAATTGCACCACGCTCTGGAAAACAAGGTCGTCACGCTGCATGCCAAGATCAAGGGCCGCTTCAAGACCGTCGACGCCGAGGGAAAGCCGGTTTCGAAGATCTATGAAACGACGCCCGGCCGCATGATCATCGGCGAACTGTTGCCGAAGAATGTCAACGTGCCGTTCGACATTTGCAACCAGGAGATGACCAAGAAGAACATCTCCAGGATGATCGACACGGTCTATCGTCACTGCGGCCAGAAGGACACGGTCATTTTCTGCGACCGCATCATGCAGCTTGGCTTCACCCACGCTTGCCGCGCCGGCATCTCCTTCGGCAAGGATGACATGATCATTCCGGACACCAAGGAAAAGATCGTTGGTGATACCGAAGCGCTGGTGAAGGAATATGAGCAGCAGTACAACGACGGTCTGATCACCCAGGGCGAAAAGTACAACAAGGTCGTCGATGCCTGGGGCAAGGCCACCGAGAAGGTCGCCGAGGACATGATGGCACGCATCAAGGCCGTCGAGTTCGACGCCGAGACCGGTCGCCAGAAGCCGATGAACGCGATCTACATGATGTCCCACTCGGGCGCCCGCGGTTCTCCGAACCAGATGCGCCAGCTGGGCGGCATGCGCGGTCTGATGGCCAAGCCGTCGGGCGAGATCATCGAAACGCCGATCATCTCGAACTTCAAGGAAGGCCTGACCGTGAACGAGTATTTCAACTCGACGCACGGCGCCCGCAAGGGTCTCGCAGACACCGCCTTGAAGACCGCGAACTCCGGTTACCTGACCCGCCGTCTCGTCGACGTGGCGCAGGACTGCATCGTCAACCTGGTCGATTGCGGCACCGAAAGCGGCCTCACCATGACGGCGATCGTTGATGCCGGCCAGGTCGTTGCTTCGCTTGGCGCCCGCATCCTGGGTCGTACCGCGTTGGACGATATCGATCATCCGGTCACGGGCGAGCGTATCGTCGATGCGGGCAAGATGATCCTTGAGCCGGATGTCATCGAGATCGAAAAGGCTGGTATCCAGTCGATCCGCATTCGCTCCGCACTGACCTGCGAAGTCCAGACGGGCGTCTGCTCGGTCTGCTACGGCCGTGACCTTGCTCGCGGTACGCCGGTCAACATGGGCGAAGCGGTCGGCGTCATCGCCGCTCAGTCGATCGGCGAGCCGGGCACGCAGCTCACCATGCGTACCTTCCACCTGGGCGGTACGGCGAACGTGGTCGACCAGTCGTTCCTCGAAGCGTCTTACGAAGGCACGATCCAGATCAAGAACCGCAACATGCTGCGGAACTCCGAAGGCGTTCTCGTTGCGATGGGCCGCAACATGGCGGTCACCATCCTGGACGAGCGTGGCGTCGAACGGTCTTCGCAGCGCGTCGCCTATGGTTCGAAGCTGTTCGTGGATGACGGCGACAAGGTCCGCCGCGGCCAGCGTCTCGCCGAGTGGGATCCTTATACCCGCCCGATGATGACGGAAGTCGAAGGTACGGTTCAGTTCGAAGACGTCGTCGACTCGATCTCGGTTTCGGAATCGACCGACGAATCCACCGGCATCACCAAGCGCCAGGTCATCGACTGGCGTTCGACGCCGCGTGGTTCGGACTTGAAGCCCGCGATCGTCATCAAGGATGCTTCCGGTGCGATCGCCAAGCTGTCGCGTGGCGGCGAAGCCCGCTTCCAGCTGTCGGTCGATGCGATCCTGTCCGTCGAGCCGGGCCAGAAGGTCTCCCAGGGTGACGTTCTTGCCCGTATCCCGATGGAAAGCGCCAAGACCAAGGACATCACCGGTGGTCTGCCGCGCGTCGCCGAACTGTTCGAAGCCCGTCGTCCGAAGGACCACGCCATCATCGCTGAGATCGATGGTACGATCCGCCTCGGTCGCGACTACAAGAACAAGCGTCGCGTCATGATCGAGCCGGCGGAAGACGGTGTCGAACCGGTCGAATACCTGATCCCGAAGGGCAAGCCCTTCCATCTTCAGGACGGCGACTACATCGAGAAGGGCGACTACATCCTCGACGGCAACCCGGCGCCGCACGACATCCTGGCGATCAAGGGCGTGGAAGCGCTTGCTTCCTACCTCGTCAACGAAATCCAGGAAGTCTACCGGTTGCAGGGCGTTGTCATCAACGACAAGCACATCGAAGTCATCGTCCGTCAGATGCTGCAGAAGGTCGAGATCACCGATGCCGGCGACAGCCAGTACATCGTTGGCGACAATGTCGACCGCATCGAACTCGACGACGTCAACGAGCGCTTGGCGGAGGAAGGCAAGAAGCCTGCTTCGGGCGAGCCGGTTCTGCTCGGCATCACCAAGGCGTCGCTGCAGACCCCGTCCTTCATCTCGGCCGCATCCTTCCAGGAAACCACCAAGGTTCTCACGGAGGCTGCGATCGCCGGCAAGATGGACACGCTGCAGGGGCTCAAGGAAAACGTCATCGTCGGCCGTCTCATCCCGGCTGGTACGGGCGGCACCATGACCCAGATCCGCCGCATCGCCACCTCGCGCGACGAGCTTATCCTCGAGGAGCGCAAGAAGGGGTCGGGAGCCGCCTCGGCAACCCCGATGCTGCAGGACATGGCGGGAGAAAACACCCCGGCCGAGTGATAGGCCGGAGTGCCGATCTGTCGCACCCGCTGGAATTGACGAAAGAAAGAACGCCCGGAGAAATCCGGGCGTTTTCGCGTTTTCGGGGATAGGTGAGGTTTCAAGGGTTGACCAAGGGCAAACGGGCATCATTGGAAGGTTTCTAATCTGGTCTCCGTTCGATGACGAATGGAGGCTCAAATGAATAAGTTAGTGTCCACGGTCGCCGTCAGCGTTTTGCTTGCAACGGTGACGCACGCGGCGGACCCGCCGGTCCCCGCCGATCTTCGCGAAACAGCGCTTGAAGTGTTCAAGCCCTTGCCGTCGACCATCCCCGCAGTGAAGGACAACAGGATCACCACGGAGAAGATCGCGCTCGGAAAGGCGCTCTTCTTCGACCCGCGCGTGTCGGCTTCGGGTGTCTTTTCCTGCAACTCCTGTCACAATCTTGCGACCGGCGGCGACGACAATCTCGAAACCTCGATTGGCCACGGATGGCAGAAGGGACCGCGCAACGCGCCGACCGCGCTCAACGCCGTCTTCAATATCGCGCAGTTCTGGGATGGGCGCGCCGAAGACTTGAAGGCCCAGGCCAAGGGGCCGGTCCAGGCCGGCGTCGAGATGGCCAACACACCGGACCAGGTTATCGCGGCGCTGAAGTCGATGCCGCAATATGTCGAGTGGTTCAAGGCGGCCTTTCCGGGGGAGGCCGATCCGGTCACTTTCGACAATTTTGCCAGGGCGATCGAAGCCTTCGAGGCGACGTTGATCACACCGGCGCCTTTCGACGCCTGGCTGAACGGTGACGACAATGCCATGACCGTCGAGGCGAAGCGGGGCCTGTCGCTCTTCATGGACAAGGGGTGTGCGGCCTGCCATGCGGGCATCAACGTCGGCGGGGAGGGGTATTATCCCTTCGGACTGATCGAGAAGCCCGGGGCCGAGGTCCTGCCGGAAAACGACAAAGGGCGCTTTGCCGTCACCAATACGGCAGATGATTCTTACGTCTTTCGCGCCGCGCCGTTGCGCAACATCGTGCTGACGGCACCCTATTTCCATTCAGGGAAAGTGTGGGACCTGAAACAGGCGGTCGCGATCATGGGAACGGCGCAGCTTGGCGAGGAACTGAAGGGCAAGGAGGTCGATCTGATCGTCGCCTTCCTGGATTCTCTGACCGGCAAGGTGCCGGACGTGACCTATCCAATCCTTCCGCCCGAAACCGACGTAACGCCGCGGCCGGTCAGCATCATACCGACTTCCAAATAAACAAGACCGGCGTTGGAGCATGCCGCCCGAAGGGGGACCGGTTCGGGACAGCATGCGCAAAATAAGCCGGCGAGGGGGCACCTGCTGGTCCACCGCACCAGCGGGTGCCATCCATTCTAATCTCTTTATTCGAAGCGGATGATCGAGACTTCGCCTTCGAGCGCACCCTGATAGGCGGATGCATGCGGTTCTTCCGTCGGTTCGTCGGTCAAAACGCCGATCTGGTCGAGATCGGCTTCGAGGAAACCTTCCTCCGAGAGCGCGTTGAGCGCTCCGCGCACGGCGGAATCGTCGTCCGGTGCCTGCAGCATGATGTGGAGGTCGACGCCCTCGCCATCCTTTACTTCATATCCCTTGCCGATGATGATAAAGATCATCGGCCCGTCGAGATTGTTGTCGTTGTCAGCGGCCGCCATCATCATTGTCTCCAGATACGGGAAAGACCTTTGCCCCGAAGCGGAAGCGGGATGAAAGGTTTCCGTCCTCTTTAGTTCCATTGACAGCGATTCCCAAATACAAATGCCGGCGAAGGGCCAAAACTCACGAAACCTTGTCGGAAAACCTGCCCTGTGCCCGGTAAGCCAGGGGTTTGAGGCATTATTTTCGGCGCGGCTCTTGACGGGCGGGGGGGAAAACAGTAAACGCCCCGCATCGGAAGCGATGTGAGGCTTGCCCGTTCGGAACGACTCGTTCCGGAGTACGCCTCAGACACGGTTCCATACGCACGTTGACGACACGAATGTTGCACGCATGACGCATGAGGAATGCGTCCTCTGCCTTTTGTGGTCCATCCGGAAAGCGGATCGGGCCACGTTTTGCGCATGAGGAAATGTGTGTGTCGCCGCCGGAAACGGCATCAGATTGGCCCTGATAAGGGCTTTGGAAGAAGATTTTGCAAGGGATGGTTATATGCCTACCGTAAACCAGCTGATCCGCAAGCCGCGTCAGGCGCAGGTAAAGCGCAACAAGGTTCCTGCCCTGCAGGAAAACCCGCAGAAGCGCGGCGTTTGCACTCGCGTTTACACCACGACCCCGAAGAAGCCGAACTCGGCTCTGCGTAAGGTTGCCAAGATTCGCCTGACCAACGGCTTCGAAGTGATCGGCTATATCCCGGGTGAAGGTCACAACCTTCAGGAACACTCCGTCGTCATGATCCGTGGCGGCCGCGTCAAGGACTTGCCGGGCGTTCGTTATCACATCATTCGCGGCGTTCTCGATACCCAGGGTGTCAAGAACCGCAAGCAGCGCCGTTCCAAGTATGGTGCAAAGCGTCCGAAGTAATTCGGTTTTGATTATCCCGGCGCTGCGCGAGGTTCTCCGCGTGGTAAAGCGCCTTAACAGTTGAAGAGACGAGAAGAAGTATGTCCCGACGCCATCGTGCAGAAAAGCGTGAGATCAACCCGGACCCGAAGTTCGGTGATCTCGTCGTCACGAAGTTCATGAATGCGATCATGCTTCACGGCAAGAAGTCCGTGGCTGAAAACATCGTTTACGGTGCGTTCGACGCCGTGCAGGGTAAGTCCAAGGCCGACCCGCTGGGTATCTTCCATCAGGCGCTCGACAATGTCGCGCCGCATGTTGAAGTCCGTTCGCGCCGCGTTGGTGGTGCGACCTACCAGGTTCCGGTCGACGTGCGTCCGGAGCGCCGTCAGGCCCTCGCGATCCGCTGGGTGATCGCCGCTGCCCGCAAGCGCAACGAAACCACCATGGTCGATCGTCTTTCCGGTGAACTCATGGATGCCGCCAACAACCGTGGCAGCGCCGTCAAGAAGCGTGAAGACACGCACAAGATGGCCGACGCCAACCGCGCATTCTCGCACTACCGTTGGTAATCTTCATCCGATCGAACTTCGAAAGGCAGTCCTATGGCTCGCGAGTATAAAATCGAAGACTACCGAAATTTCGGTATCATGGCGCATATCGACGCCGGCAAGACCACGACCACCGAGCGTATCCTCTATTACACCGGCAAGTCGCACAAGATCGGTGAAGTTCACGACGGCGCGGCCACGATGGACTGGATGGAGCAGGAGCAGGAGCGTGGCATCACGATCACCTCTGCCGCCACCACGACCTTCTGGAAGGGCCGTGACGGCAAGATGCGCCGCTTCAACATCATCGACACCCCCGGCCACGTCGACTTCACCATCGAAGTCGAGCGTTCGCTGCGTGTGCTCGACGGTGCGGTCGCTCTTCTCGACGCCAATGCCGGCGTGGAGCCGCAGACCGAAACTGTCTGGCGTCAGGCGGACAAGTACAACGTCCCGCGGATGATCTTCTGCAACAAGATGGACAAGACCGGTGCGGACTTCTACCGCTCGGTCGAGATGATCAAGACCCGCCTCGGCGCCACCGCCGTCGTCTGCCAGCTGCCGATCGGCGCTGAAACCGAGTTCAAGGGCGTCGTCGACCTGATCGAGATGAACGCTCTCGTCTGGCGCGACGAATCCCTCGGCGCCCAGTGGGACGTCGTCGAGATCCCGGACGACCTGAAAGCCAAGGCTGAAGAGTTCCGCGAAAAACTGATCGAGACTGTCGTCGAGATCGACGAAGAGGCGATGGAAGCCTATCTCGAAGGCGAAATGCCGGACAACGACAAGATCCGTGCGCTGATCCGCCGCGGCACGATCGACGTCAAGTTCTTCCCGATGTTCTGCGGCTCCGCCTTCAAGAACAAGGGCGTTCAGCCGCTGCTCGACGCCGTTGTCGAATATCTGCCGTCCCCGGCCGACATCCCGGCGATCAAGGGCATCGACGTCAAGACCGAAGCCGAGATCGACCGGCATGCCGATGACAACGAGCCGCTTTCGATGCTCGCTTTCAAGATCATGAACGACCCCTTCGTCGGTTCGCTCACCTTCTGCCGTATCTACTCGGGCAAGCTCGAAAAGGGCGCCTCGCTGATGAACACGGTCAAGGAAAAGCGCGAGCGTGTCGGCCGCATGCTGCAGATGCACTCGAACTCCCGTGAAGACATCGAAGAAGCCTTTGCGGGCGACATCGTCGCTCTCGCCGGCCTCAAGGAAACCACGACGGGTGATACGCTCTGCGATCCGCTGAAGCCGGTCATCCTCGAGCGCATGGAATTCCCCGAGCCGGTCATCCAGATCGCCATCGAGCCGAAGTCCAAGGGCGACCAGGAAAAGATGGGCCTTGCGCTCAACCGCCTCGCTGCCGAAGACCCGTCCTTCCGCGTCAAGACTGATGAAGAGTCCGGCCAGACCATCATTGCCGGCATGGGCGAGCTTCACCTCGATATTCTCGTCGACCGCATGCGTCGCGAGTTCAAGGTTGAAGCCACCGTCGGTGCTCCGCAGGTCGCCTATCGTGAAACGATCACGAAGAAGCACGAAGAAGATTACACGCACAAGAAGCAGTCCGGCGGTACCGGCCAGTTCGCGCGCGTCAAGATCGTCTTCGAACCGAACCCGGACGGCGACGATTTCAAGTTCGAGTCGAAGATCGTCGGCGGTGCGGTCCCGAAGGAATACATCCCGGGCGTCCAGAAGGGCATCGAAAGCGTGCTGTCTTCCGGTCCGCTTGCCGGCTTCCCGATGCTGGGCGTCAAGGCGACCCTCATCGACGGCGCCTTCCACGATGTCGACTCGTCGGTTCTGGCCTTCGAAATCGCTTCCCGCGCCTGCTTCCGTGAAGCAGCCAAGAAGGCTGGTGCCCAGCTTCTCGAGCCGATGATGAAGGTCGAAGTCGTGACGCCGGAAGATTACGTCGGCGACGTGATCGGCGACCTGAACTCCCGCCGTGGCCAGATCCAGGGCCAGGAATCGCGCGGCATCGCTGTCGTGATCAACGCCCACGTGCCGCTGGCGAACATGTTCAAGTATGTCGACAACCTGCGTTCCATGTCGCAGGGCCGCGCTCAGTATTCGATGGTCTTCGACCATTACGCGCCGGTCCCGACCAATGTCGCAAACGAAATCCAGGCAAAGTATTCCGGTCAGAAGTGACCGGAATAACAGGCTGAAACAGTAGAGATTTTTATCCCCGGAAGGGGACAAGAACGGAGAGCCGGAAATGGCAAAGAGCAAGTTTGAGCGGAATAAGCCGCACGTCAACATTGGCACGATTGGTCACGTTGACCATGGTAAGACGTCGTTGACGGCAGCGATTACGAAGTATTTCGGCGAGTTCAAGGCTTATGACCAGATCGACGCCGCGCCGGAAGAGAAGGCCCGCGGGATCACGATCTCGACGGCGCACGTTGAATACGAGACGCCTGCCCGGCACTATGCGCATGTCGACTGCCCCGGCCACGCCGACTATGTTAAGAACATGATCACGGGTGCTGCGCAGATGGACGGCGCGATCCTGGTTGTTTCGGCTGCCGACGGCCCGATGCCGCAGACGCGCGAACACATCCTGCTCGCCCGCCAGGTCGGCGTTCCGGCGATCGTCGTGTTCCTGAACAAGGTCGACCAGGTTGACGACGCCGAGCTTCTCGAGCTGGTCGAGCTGGAAGTTCGTGAACTTCTGTCGTCCTACGACTTCCCGGGCGACGACATCCCGATCATCAAGGGTTCGGCGCTTGCTGCGCTTGAAGACAGCGACAAGAAGATCGGCGAAGACGCGATCCGCGAGCTGATGGCTGCGGTTGACGCCTACATTCCGACGCCGGAGCGCCCGATCGACCAGCCGTTCCTGATGCCGATCGAAGACGTGTTCTCGATCTCGGGCCGCGGTACGGTTGTGACGGGCCGCGTCGAGCGTGGCATCATCAAGGTCGGCGAGGAAGTCGAGATCGTCGGCATCCGTCCGACGACGAAGACGACCTGCACGGGCGTTGAAATGTTCCGCAAGCTGCTCGACCAGGGCCAGGCCGGCGACAACATCGGCGCGCTGCTGCGTGGTGTCGACCGCAACGGCGTCGAGCGCGGCCAGATTCTGTGCAAGCCGGGTTCTGTGAAGCCGCACAAGAAGTTCAAGGCGGAAGCCTACATCCTGACGAAGGAAGAGGGTGGCCGTCATACGCCGTTCTTCACCAACTACCGTCCGCAGTTCTACTTCCGCACGACGGACGTGACGGGCATCGTGACGCTGCCGGAAGGCACGGAAATGGTGATGCCGGGCGACAACGTGACGGTCGACGTCGAGCTGATCGTGCCGATCGCGATGGAAGAGAAGCTGCGCTTCGCCATCCGCGAAGGCGGCCGCACCGTCGGCGCCGGCATCGTCGCATCCATCGTCGAGTGATCTTTTTAAGCAAGCGGCGGATAGCCGCTTGCTTATGACATAAAAATGTAGCAAATGGCGCGCCAGCGCGATTTGCTCCTGCTTCGCCTAGAGGCAGAAATCAAACACATAAGGTGGGCCTTAAGGGCCTGGAGACTGGAAAGGGATGCCGGTTGCGGCGTCCCCTTCGATCTTTGAAACCGGTGGTCCGCCTTAGGAAGAAGAACAACCCGTGCCGTTTCGTTTGGGCACGTGGATAACAGACAACAAGGATAACGTCGAATGAACGGCCAAAATATCCGCATTCGCCTGAAGGCGTTCGATCACCGGATTCTCGATGCTTCCACGCGCGAGATCGTGTCGACGGCGAAGCGCACCGGTGCTAGCGTCCGGGGCCCCGTTCCGCTTCCGACCCGCATCGAGAAGTTTACGGTTAACCGGTCCCCCCACATCGACAAGAAGAGCCGCGAGCAGTTCGAGATGCGCACCCACAAGCGCCTTCTCGATATCGTTGACCCGACGCCGCAGACGGTGGACGCGCTGATGAAGCTCGACCTCGCCGCCGGTGTCGATGTTGAGATCAAGCTCTGAGACCTTGGTTTCGGCCAGGGTTTCAGACTGAGTGAGAAGGATTGAACCGATGCGTTCGGGTGTAATTGCACAGAAGGTGGGAATGACCCGCGTCTATAACGACGCCGGCGAGCATATCCCGGTAACCGTATTGCGGCTGGACAACTGCCAGGTCGTCGCGCAGCGCACCGTCGAGAAGAATGGCTATACGGCTGTTCAGCTGGGCGCCGGCACGGCCAAGGTGAAGAACACGTCCAAGGCGATGCGCGGCAACTTTGCCGTCGCCAATGTCGAGCCGAAGGCGAAGCTCGTCGAGTTTCGCGTTTCCGAAGACAACATGATTGATGTCGGCACCGAGCTGACGGCCGCCCATTTCCAGGCCGGCCAGCTGGTGGACGTCACCGGCACCTCGATCGGTAAGGGTTTTGCCGGTGCCATGAAGCGCCACAATTTCGGCGGTCTGCGCGCCACGCACGGTGTGTCCGTTTCGCACCGCTCGCATGGTTCGACCGGCAATAACCAGGATCCGGGCAAGGTCTGGAAGGGCAAGCGCATGGCTGGTCACATGGGCCAGACGCGCGTCACCACCCAGAACCTCGAAATCGTCTCCACCGACGAAAACCGTGGCCTGATCCTCGTCAAGGGTGCCGTTCCCGGCTCCAAGGGCTCGTGGATCGTCGTTCGCGACGCCGTCAAGTCGGCCGCGAAGTAAGGGAGCCAGCTACAATGGAATATAACGTCAAGACCCTCGAGGGAAGAGACGCCGGCAAGGTCTCCCTGTCGGATGAGATTTTCGGACTCGATCCTCGCGAAGACATTCTGGCCCGCATGATTCGTTGGCAGCTCGCCAAGAAGCAGCAGGGCACTCACAAGTCGAAGGGCCGTTCGGAAATCGCCCGCACCGGTTCGAAGATGTACAAGCAGAAGGGTACGGGCCGCGCTCGTCACCATTCCGCTCGCGCTCCGCAGTTCCGCGGTGGCGGCAAGGCCCATGGTCCGGTCGTCCGCAGCCACGAACATGATCTTCCGAAGAAGGTCCGTGCGCTGGCTCTGCGTCACGCTCTCTCTGCCAAGATGAAGGCTGAAGATCTGATCATCGTCGACAACCTGGTCGCCGCTGAAGCCAAGACCAAGGCTCTTGCCGGCTCCTTCGAGACGCTCGGCCTGACCAATGCACTGTTCATCGGCGGTGCCCAACTCGACAGCAACTTCAAGCTCGCTGCCCAGAACATCCCGAATGTCGATGTTCTGCCGGTTCAGGGCATCAATGTTTACGACATCCTGCGCCGCGGCAAGCTCGTGCTTTCCAAGGCTGCTGTGGAAGCTCTAGAGGAGCGTTTCAAGTGACCGATCTTCGCCACTATGATGTGATCGTTTCTCCTGCGATCACCGAAAAGTCGACGCTGGCATCCGAGCAGAACCAGGTCGTCTTCAACGTTGCCAAGACTGCTTCCAAGCCGGAGATCAAGGCTGCCGTCGAGGCGCTGTTCGGCGTGAAGGTCACGGCCGTCAACACGCTTGTCCGCAAGGGCAAGGTGAAGCGGTTCCGCGGCTTCATCGGCAAGCAGAAGGACGTCAAGAAGGCTGTCGTCACCCTGGCCGAAGGTCAGACGATCGACGTCTCCACCGGTCTCTGAGGTATAAGACAATGGCATTGAAAAGCTACAATCCGACGACCCCGAGCCAGCGCCAGCTGGTCATCGTCGACCGCTCGGGCCTCTGGAAGGGCAAGCCGGTCAAGACGCTGACGGAAGGTCTCTCCAAGAGCGGCGGTCGCAACAACAACGGTCGCATCACCGCTCGCTTTATCGGCGGCGGTCACAAGCGGACCTATCGCCTGATCGACTTCAAGCGTCGTAAGTTCGACGTCGAGGGCACGGTCGAGCGTTTGGAATACGACCCGAACCGCACGGCATTCATCGCGCTCGTGACCTATACGGACGGCGAGCAGGCCTACATTCTCGCTCCGCAGCGTCTGGCTGCCGGCGACAAGGTGATCGCTTCCAACAAGGCGGTCGATGTCAAGCCGGGCAATACCATGCCCCTGCAGTACATCCCGGTCGGCTCCATCGTTCACAACGTCGAGATGAAGCCGGGTAAGGGTGGTCAGATCGCCCGCTCTGCAGGCACCTATGTTCAGCTCGTCGGCCGCGACCAGGGCATGGCGATCCTGCGCCTCAACTCCGGCGAGCAGCGCCTGGTGCACGGCTCTTGCCTTGCATCGATCGGTGCTGTATCGAACCCCGATCACGGCAACATCAATGACGGCAAGGCCGGTCGTACCGTCTGGCGGGGCAAGCGTCCGCATAACCGCGGCGTCGTCATGAACCCGGTCGACCACCCGCACGGCGGTGGTGAAGGCCGTACCTCGGGTGGTCGCCATCCGGTGACCCCGTGGGGCAAGCCGACGAAGGGCAAGCGCACCCGTTCGAACAAGTCGACAGACAAGTTCATCATGCGCTCGCGCCACGTGAAGAAGTAAGAGAGGAAGTCGTTCAATGGCTCGTTCAGTTTGGAAAGGTCCGTTTGTTGACGGCTATCTTCTCAAGAAGGCTGAGAAGGTACGTGAAGGCGGACGCAGTGAAGTGATCAAGATGTGGAGCCGTCGTTCCACCATCCTGCCGCAGTTCGTTGGTTTGACCTTTGGCGTCTACAATGGCTCGAAGCACATCCCGGTCAGCGTCAACGAAGACATGGTCGGACACAAGTTCGGTGAATTCGCTCCCACCCGGACCTATTATGGTCACGGCGCGGACAAGAAGGCGAAGAGGAAGTAATCATGGCGAAGGCTAAGACCGAACGCCGGCTGAAGGATAACGAGGCGCAGGCAGTTGCGCGCACGCTCCGTGTCAGCCCCCAGAAGCTGAACCTCGTTGCCGCCATGATCCGCGGCAAGAAGGTCGATCGCGCGCTCGCCGAGCTTGAGTTCTCGCGCAAGCGTATTGCCGGCACGGTGAAGAAGACGCTCGAGTCTGCGATCGCCAATGCCGAAAACAACCATGACCTCGACGTCGACTCGCTGATCGTCTCCGAAGCCTATGTCGGCAAGTCGATCGTGATGAAGCGCTTCCACGCCCGTGGCCGCGGTCGCGCCTCGCGGATCGAGAAGCCGTTTGCGCATCTGACGATCGTCGTTCGCGAAGTCGAGGAAAAAGGGGAGGCCGCATAATGGGCCAGAAAATCAATCCGATCGGTTTCCGCCTCGGCATCAACCGTACCTGGGACAGCCGCTGGTTCGCCGATAACGCCGAATACGGCCAGCTCCTCCACGAGGACCTGAAGATCCGCGCCTACCTGATGCAGGAGCTGAAGCAGGCCGGCATCGCAAAGGTTGTCATCGAGCGTCCGCACAAGAAGTGCCGCGTCACGATCCACTCGGCTCGTCCGGGCCTGATCATCGGCAAGAAGGGTGCAGACATCGAGAAGCTCCGCAAGAAGCTTTCCACGATGACCAACTCGGAAACGCACCTCAACATCGTCGAAGTGCGCAAGCCGGAAATCGACTCGACGCTGGTCGCTCAGTCGATCGCCCAGCAGCTCGAGCGCCGCGTGGCTTTCCGCCGTGCGATGAAGCGTGCCGTTCAGTCGGCCATGCGTCTCGGCGCCGAAGGCATCAAGATCACCTGCGCCGGCCGTCTCGGTGGTGCGGAAATCGCCCGTACCGAATGGTATCGCGAAGGTCGCGTTCCGCTGCACACGCTGCGCGCCGACATCGATTACGGTACGGCTGAAGCCGAAACCGCATTCGGTATTTGCGGCATCAAGGTCTGGATCTTCAAGGGTGAAATCCTTGAGCACGACCCGATGGCTTCCGAACGTCGCGCGCTGGAAGGCGATGCGCAGGGTCCGGCAAGCCGTGACCGCGATCGTGGCGATCGTCGCCGCGAACGCGAAAACGCTTGATAAGCGCTGGCGAAAGATAAGCTCGGAGAAGTAAGAAAATGTTGCAGCCAAAGCGTACCAAGTACCGCAAGCAGTTCAAGGGGCGCATCAAGGGTGTGGCCAAGGGCGGCTTCGATCTGGCCTTCGGCGAATTCGGCCTGAAGTCACAGGAGCCCAACCGCGTCAATGCCCGCGAGATCGAAGCGGCCCGCCGCGCGATCACCCGTCACATGAAGCGCGCCGGCCGCGTCTGGATCCGCGTGTTCCCGGATGTTCCGGTCACAGCCAAGCCGACCGAAGTGCGTATGGGTAAGGGCAAGGGTTCGGTCGAATACTGGGCCTGCAAGGTCAAGCCCGGCCGTATCATGTTCGAGATCGATGGTGTTCCGGAAGACACGGCGCGTGAAGCGCTTCGCCTCGGCGCCGCCAAGCTCTCGGTCAAGACGCGCTTCGTACAGCGCATCGCAGAGTAAGGAGAAGGCACGATGAAAGCCGAAGACGTACGCGGCCTCACGGCCGACCAGCTCAAGGACAAGCTTGCCGACCTCAAGAAGGAGCAGTTCAACCTGCGCTTCCAGAAGGCGACCGGTCAGCTCGAAAAGTCCTCGCGCATCAACGAAGTCCGCAAGGATATCGCCCGCGTGAAAACCATTGCCCGCCAGAAGGCGGCAGAAGCCAAGGCTTAAGGAAGAACAATATGCCGAAACGCATTCTGCAGGGCGTAGTCGTTTCCGACAAGAACGAGAAGACCGTTGTTGTCCGGGTAGAGCGCCGATTCGCGCATCCGTTGCTTCAAAAGACGGTCCGCCGTTCCAAGAAGTACAAAGCGCATGACGAGAACAACCAGTACAAGGTTGGCGACGTGGTTTCCATCGAGGAATGCGCGCCGATCTCCAAGGACAAGCGCTGGACGGTCGTTTCCGCCCAGGCTTAATTTGCAGAGAATGCAGCCAGGCCCTTGCGTCTGGCTGAAATATCTGTATGAAGCAGCGCATTGGCGCAGGACGCTCGGCAACGGGCGTTCTTTTGCTTTGAGCGCAGGGAAGGTCCCTTTCAGGGAAACCACCTTGGCAAGACCCATCCCGCGCACATCGAAATTCTGTCCATAAGCCGAAACAGGGCGTCTTTGCGTCCTTTGGTTCGGTCATTAGAAAAAGGCGACCTGACATGATTCAGATGCAAACAAACCTCGACGTGGCGGATAATTCCGGCGCACGTCGTGTCATGTGCATCAAGGTGCTGGGCGGCTCCAAGCGCAAGTACGCTTCGATCGGCGACATCATCGTCGTTTCGATCAAGGAAGCGATCCCGCGCGGCCGCGTCAAGAAGGGTGATGTGATGAAGGCGGTTGTTGTGCGTACCGCCAAGGATATCCGTCGTCCGGACGGCAGCGTCATCCGCTTCGACAACAACGCAGCGGTCCTTATCGACAACAAGAAAGAGCCGATCGGCACCCGTATCTTCGGACCGGTTCCGCGCGAACTTCGCGCCAAGAACCATATGAAGATCATCTCGCTGGCTCCGGAAGTTCTGTAAGAGGGAGCGGGACACATGCAGAAGATTAAGAAGGGCGACAACGTCGTCGTATTGACCGGCAAGGACAAGGGTCGCACGGGCGAAGTTGTCCAGGTCCTGCCGAAGGAAGATCGTGCCGTTGTGCGTGGCGTCAACATGGTGAAGCGCCACCAGCGCCAGACCCAGACGCAGGAAGCCGGCATCATCAACAAGGAAGCATCCATTCACCTGTCGAACATTGCGATCGTCGCCAAGGACGGCAAGCCGACCCGCGTCGGTTTCCAGGTCGTCGACGGCAAGAAGGTGCGTGTGGCCAAGCGTACGGGAGATGTGATCGATGGCTGAGGCAAAGTACGAGCCGCGGCTCAAGAAGGAATACGTTTCCCGCATCCGTGCCGCGATGAAGGAACAGTTCTCCTACAAGAACGACATGATGATCCCCAGGCTGGACAAGATCGTCATCAACATGGGTGTGGGCGAGGCGACCGCTGATTCGAAGAAGCCCACGGTGGCTGCTGCCGACCTGGCGGCGATCGCCGGCCAGAAGCCGGTCATCACCAAGGCACGCAATTCGATCGCAGGCTTCAAGGTGCGCGAGAACATGCCGATCGGCGCGAAGGTCACCCTGCGCGGCGCCCGCATGTACGAATTCATGGACCGCCTGATCAACATCGCGCTGCCGCGCGTTCGCGACTTCCGCGGCCTGAACCCGAAGAGCTTTGACGGCCGTGGCAACTTCGCCATGGGCCTCAAGGAACACATTGTGTTCCCGGAGATCAACTACGACAAGGTTGATCAGATGTGGGGCATGGACATCATCGTTTGCACGACGGCGACCAACGACGACGAAGCGCGGGCTCTTCTGAAAGAGTTCAACTTCCCGTTCCGTCAGTAACCGTAACGACGAGCGTTAAAAAGGAACTCCGATATGGCGAAAACCAGCGCAGTTGAAAAGAACAAGCGCCGCCGCAAGACCGTTGCCCAGCACGCCGCCAAGCGCGCTGTCCTGAAGGCGACCATCATGAACCAGGAACTGCCGATCGAAGAGCGGTTCAAGGCCACTCTGAAGCTGGCGGAACTGCCGCGCGATGGCTCGAAGACGCGTATCCGCAACCGTTGCGAAGTCACCGGTCGCCCGCGCGCTTTCTATCGCAAGCTCAAGATGTCGCGTATCGCGCTTCGTGAGCTGGGTAACCTCGGCAAGGTGCCGGGCATCGTCAAGTCGAGCTGGTAAGGAGATCGTTAGATGACCATGACTGATCCCTTGGGCGATATGCTCACCCGTATCCGCAACGGCGCTTCCCGCCGCAAGTCGACCGTGACGACGCCTGCTTCCAAGCTGCGCGCCCGCGTTTTGGACGTCCTGCAGGCCGAAGGTTACATCCGCGGTTATTCGGAAATCGATTACGGCAACGGCAAGTCCGAGCTTGAAATCGAGCTGAAGTATTACGAAGGCGCGTCGGTGATCCGTGAGATCGGCCGCGTATCTAAGCCGGGCCGCCGGGTCTATGTCTCGGTAAAGTCCATTCCGCAGGTCGCGAACGGCCTCGGCATCACCATCCTTTCGACCCCGAAGGGCGTGATGGCCGATCACCAGGCTCGCGAACAGAACGTTGGTGGCGAGGTTCTCTGCTCGGTCTTCTAAGGCCTAAGCAGGGGAACTCCATAACGAACAGACAGGATTGAAAAATGTCTCGTATCGGTAAAAAGCCCGTTCAGGTTCCTGCAGGTGTTACGGCCTCTGTTGATGGCCAGAAGGTGACTGCGAAGGGCCCGAAGGGCGAGCTGTTCTTTGTCGCGAACGACGAGATCAAGCTGAAGCTCGAAGACAATGCGGTTTCAGTGACCCCGGTCAACGAAACCAAGGATGCTCGTTCGAAGTGGGGCATGTCCCGCACGATGATCGAGAACATCTTCAAGGGTGTTAAGGACGGCTACGAGCGCAAGCTCGAAATCAACGGCGTTGGTTACCGTGCGTCGATGCAGGGCAAGAACCTGCAGCTCGCGCTCGGCTTTTCCCACGACGTTGTCTACGAGCCGCCGCAGGGCATTACCATTGCCGTGCCGAAGCCGACGGAAATCGTCGTCTCGGGCATCAATAAGCAGCAGGTCGGTCAGGTTGCCGCGGAAATCCGCGAATACCGCGGTCCGGAGCCCTACAAGGGCAAAGGCGTCAAGTACGCTGAGGAACGGATCGTCCGCAAGGAAGGCAAGAAGAAGTAAGGATCACGCGATATGGCTAGCAGGAAAGAAGCACTTGCAAAGCGCGCGAGCCGCGTGCGCCGCCAGCTCAAGGCGGTCGCCAACGGCCGTCCGCGCCTGTCGGTTCATCGCTCGTCGAAGAACATCTACGCTCAGGTCATCGATGATGTGGCCGGCCGCACGCTTGCTGCCGCGTCCACGCTCGATGCGGGTTTGCGCTCGTCTTTGAAGACCGGCGCTGACGTTGCGGCGGCCGCCGCTGTCGGCAAGCTGGTGGCCGCGCGCGCCTCCGAGGCCGGCGTGAAGGAAGTCGTGTTCGATCGCGGCGCCTTCATTTATCACGGTCGCATCAAGGCGCTTGCCGATGCTGCCCGCGAAGGCGGTCTGAGCTTCTAAGAGTTTTCGCCCGGTCTCCCGGAACAAGGGGGGGCGGGCGAAATGCGGTTTGCCGCAACCTCCGGAATATCCTTCCGGATCCAGGGCAATTCCAGGAAAGGCGCCAGGCGGCTTTCCGTCCCGAATTGCGTGGACGTAAATTGTAATCTGCCGATTGCACCCGGAAAAGAAAAAGGAAAAGGACAATGGCACAGGAAAGAAGAGGCTCGCGCGACGATCGCCAGAGCCGTGAAGAGCGCGATAGCGAATTCGTCGACAAGCTGGTCGCGATCAACCGCGTCGCCAAGGTCGTCAAGGGCGGCCGTCGTTTCGGTTTTGCAGCTCTCGTCGTCGTCGGCGACCAGAAGGGCCGCGTCGGCTTCGGCCATGGCAAGGCGCGCGAAGTGCCGGAAGCCATCCGCAAGGCGACCGAAAGCGCGAAGCGTGATCTCATCTTCGTACCGCTGCGTGACGGCCGTACGCTGCATCATGACGTCAATGGTCGTCACGGCGCCGGCAAAGTTCTGCTGCGTGCGGCCAAGGCCGGTACCGGTATCATCGCCGGCGGTCCGATGCGCGCCGTTTTCGAGACCCTCGGCGTTCATGACGTCGTCGCCAAGTCGACCGGTTCGTCGAACCCGTACAACATGGTTCGCGCCACGTTCGACGCCCTGAAGCACCAGGTTCACCCGAAGGACATCGCAGCCCAGCGCGGCATCAAGTATGCAACGCTTCAGGCCCGCCGTGCTTCTTCCGGTGTCACCTCGGAAGAATAAGGAGAGCGGATTATGGCCAAGAAGGCAGAAGCCGCCAACAAGACGATCACGATCGAGCAGATCGGTTCGCCTATCCGCCGCCCGGAAGTCCAGCGCAAGACGCTGATCGGGCTCGGCCTCAACAAGATGCACCGGACCCGCACCCTGGAAGATACGCCTTCCGTTCGTGGCATGATCCGGGCTGTCCAGCATCTCGTCCGCATTGTCGACGAGAAGTGAGACGGAGGAATTGACCATGAAACTGAATGAGATCAAGGACAACGAAGGCGCCTCCAAGGAGCGTATCCGCGTTGGTCGCGGCATCGGCTCCGGCAAGGGCAAGACCGGCGGCCGCGGCGTGAAGGGTCAGAAGGCCCGTTCCGGCGTTGCGATCAAGGGCTTCGAAGGCGGCCAGATGCCGATCTATCGTCGCCTGCCGAAGCGCGGCTTCACCAACATCTTCGCTTCCGAATACGTCACCGTTTCGCTCGGTCGTATCCAGACCGCGATCGATGCCAAGAAGCTTGATCCCAAGGCAACGATCGATGCCGCAGCGCTCAAGGCTGCCGGCGTCATCCGCCGCCCGAAGGATGGCGTTCGCATCCTCGCGGACGGTGAACTGAAGGCCAAGGTTTCGATCGAAGTCGCCGGTGCTTCCAAGGCTGCCGTCGAGAAGATCGAGAAGGCTGGCGGTTCTGTGAAGCTGCTCGCCGCAGTCGAAGCTGCCGCGGAATAAATCGTTTGAGAATCGCCCGGTTTGAGCTTCACACCGGGCGATTTTATCTCCATATGTGAGCCTCACGATCCCGATGCGATCTGCCGGTCGCTGGGCCGGGATCACACGGAAAACAGGGTGAGGCATCTGATTGCGCCCGCAATCTCCGCGCCCGGTTTTTTGAACCAGAATTTGAGAGACTGCTTTCCGGGTCCGGCACTCTTCCCGCCGCCGGAGAATTGGTCAGGCGGAGAATTGCATGGCTTCTGCAGCGGAACAACTTGCCTCCAATCTGAATTTTTCCACCTTCGCCAAGGCGGAGGACCTCAAGAAGCGGCTGTGGTTCACCCTCGCAGCATTGCTCGTTTATCGCCTCGGCACCCATATTCCGCTTCCGGGCCTCAACCCCGAAGCCTATGCGCAGGCCTTCCGCGGCCAATCTGGCGGCATCCTCGGCCTCTTTAACATGTTTTCGGGCGGCGCCGTGGAGCGCATGGCGATCTTCGCGCTCGGCATCATGCCCTATATCTCCGCATCGATCATCGTGCAGCTCATGACCTCGGTCGTGCCTTCGCTGGAAGCCTTGAAGAAGGAAGGCGAGCAGGGCCGCAAGATCATCAACCAGTACACCCGCTACGGCACCGTGATCCTCGGCGCGCTGCAGGCCTATGGCATTGCCGCCGGTCTTGAAAGCGGGCAGGGGATCGTGACCGAGCCAGGCTGGTTCTTCCGCCTGTCCACCGTCGTGACGCTGCTTGGCGGCACCATGTTCCTGATGTGGCTCGGTGAGCAGATCACGTCGCGCGGCATCGGCAACGGCATTTCGCTGATCATCTTCTCGGGCATCGCCGCCGGTCTGCCGACCGCGCTCGCCGGCACGCTCGAACTTGGCCGCACCGGTGCGCTTCCGACGGCGCTGATCCTGACCGTCATCGTCGTGGCGATCGCAGTCATTACCCTGATCGTCTTCGTCGAGCGGGCACAGCGTCGGCTGCTGATCCAGTATCCGAAGCGTCAGGTCGGCAACCGCATGTTCCAGGGCGATACGTCGCACCTGCCGCTGAAGCTCAACACCTCCGGCGTCATTCCTGCGATCTTTGCCTCGTCGCTCCTGCTTCTGCCGGCGACGGCCGCAGGCTTTGCCGGCACGAGCGAGCTTCCGAACTGGGCGACCATGATCATCTCGTCGCTCGGCCATGGCCAGCCGCTGTTCATGCTGTTTTACGGCCTGCTGATCGCGTTCTTCGCCTTCTTCTACACGGCGATCGTCTTCAATCCGAAGGACACCGCCGACAATCTGAAGAAGCATGGCGGCTTCATCCCGGGCATCCGTCCGGGTGAGCGGACTGCCGAATACATCGATTATGTGCTGACCCGCATCACGGTCATCGGCGCGATTTACCTGGTTTTCGTCTGCATCCTGCCGGAATTCCTGGTGGCTCGTACAGGCGTTCCATTAGCCCTTGGTGGTACTTCGCTTTTGATCGTTGTCAGTGTAACCCTCGATACGGTTGCACAGATTCAGGGACACCTCATCGCACAGCAGTATGAGGGCCTGATCAAGAAGTCGAAATTGCGCGGAGGAAAGAGGGGACGATGAGATTGATTCTTTTGGGGCCGCCGGGTGCGGGCAAGGGGACCCAGGCCCAGCGGATCGTGGAGAAGCACGGCATACCGCAGCTCTCCACCGGAGACATGTTGCGCGCGGCGGTGGCCGCCCAGACGGAAGTCGGCAAGCGCGCCAAGGCCGTCATGGATGCCGGCAACCTCGTCTCCGACGAAATCGTCAACGCGATCGTTTCCGAGCGTATCGACCAGCCGGATGCCGCGAACGGATTTATCCTTGACGGTTTTCCGCGCACCCTGGTTCAGGCGGATGCGACCGAGCAGATGCTGGCGGCCAAGGGGCTGGATCTCTCGGTCGTCGTTGAACTTCGTGTCGACGACCAGGAACTCATCCGGCGTGTCTCGGGCCGCTATTCCTGTGCCCAGTGCGGGACGGTCTATCACGACACGGACAAGAAGCCGGCCAAGGAAGGCGTCTGTGACAAGTGCGGATCGACGCATTTCAAGCGCCGTCCGGACGACAATGCCGAGACCATGACCAAGCGCCTCGAGGTCTACTACAAGGAAACCTCGCCGCTGATCGGCTATTACTACGCCAAGGGCAAGCTCAAGGTGGTGGACGGAATGGCAGAGATGGACAAGGTCACTGCCGATATCGAAGAAATCCTGGCGGCGCTCTAGCGCATGTCTCCCAAAAGCGGGAACCGGTTTTGGGACAAAGACATGCGCAAAAGCAGACCGTCATCGATCTGTTAAAGAATCTTGGGCGGAGCGGTTGCATTTCAGCGCCGATTCCGCTAAACACCGCGCCAACTCGCGACAGCTTTAAGCGATCGGCGCGGATTTCCCGAAAGGACATCCGGGACCGGTCGTTTTGACCTGTTCCGGATGACGTTTGAACTGGCGGCTGGTGAGCCGCTTTCATGGAAGAAAGTACCACTTGCCGGATGGCAACTGGAACCAAGGAGAATAGGCGTGGCACGTATCGCTGGCGTCAACATCCCGACTGCGAAGCGCGTTGTCATCGCGCTGACCTACATTCACGGGATCGGCTCGAAATTCGCTCAGGAGATCATGGACAAGGTCGGTCTCCCGGCTGACAAGCGCGTCCATCAGCTGACGGACTCCGAGATCCTTCAGATCCGCGAAACCATCGACCGTGACTATCAGGTCGAGGGTGATCTTCGTCGCGAAACCGCGATGAACATCAAGCGCCTGATGGACCTCGGCTGCTACCGCGGTCTGCGTCATCGTCGCGGCCTGCCGGTCCGCGGTCAGCGCACGCATACCAATGCCCGCACCCGCAAGGGTCCGGCCAAGGCGATCGCCGGTAAGAAGAAGTAATTTTGGGTGGGTGATGGCGGTTGAGTAGGGGTAGCTCTGCTCGCTGCTGGGGTCGCCCACTCCAAGGTGGAGCCGCTGGAATTACGGCGGTGCAGAGATCAACGAAAGGGACAATATGGCCAAGGAAGCCACCCGCGTTCGCCGTCGCGAGCGCAAGAATATTACGTCGGGCGTTGCCCACGTCAATTCTACCTTCAATAACACGATGATCACCATCACCGACGCGCAGGGCAATGCGATTGCCTGGTCGTCGGCCGGTGCGAAGGGTTTCAAGGGTTCGCGCAAGTCGACCCCGTTCGCCGCTCAGATCGCTGCTGAAGACTGCGCCAAGAAGGCGCAGGAGCACGGCATGAAGTCGCTGGAAGTCGAAGTTTGCGGTCCGGGTTCCGGCCGTGAATCGGCTCTGCGCGCGCTGCAGGCTGCCGGCTTCATGATCACCTCGATCCGCGACGTGACCCCGATCCCGCACAATGGTTGCCGCCCGCGCAAGAAGCGCCGCGTCTGATCGTCGGAATTCAGGAGGCTGCCGCAAGGCGGCCTCTGTCGTGAACTCGGGCATGGCCGCCTGATCCTCCCATGGGGGTTCGGCGGCTTTACCCGTATCGCCGATGGCCATCAGTCCCCGATGGGAATGGATGATCCGCTCGGCGCTCCTCATGCTCGGTTACCACGATTGGATGGTGGTAACGAACGGAAGGTATTTGAACATGATCCAGAAGAACTGGCAGGAACTGATCAAGCCGAACAAGGTGGAATTCACCTCTTCCGGCCGTACCAAGGCAACCCTGGTTGCCGAACCGCTTGAGCGCGGCTTTGGCCTGACGCTCGGCAACGCGCTTCGCCGCGTGCTTCTGTCGTCTTTGCGGGGTGCAGCCGTCACCGCCGTGCAGATCGACGGCGTGCTGCACGAGTTCTCCTCCATCCCCGGTGTTCGGGAAGATGTGACGGATATCGTGCTCAACATCAAGGAAATCGCCATCAAGATGGATGGCGACGATGCCAAGCGCATGGTCGTGCGCAAGCAGGGTCCGGGTTCGGTCACCGCTGGCGACATCCAGACGGTTGGCGACATCGAGATCCTGAACCCCGACCACGTGATCTGCACGCTCGATGAGGGTGCGGAGATCCGCATGGAATTCACGGTCAACAACGGCAAGGGCTATGTGCCTGCCGAGCGTAACCGTGCAGAAGACGCGCCGATCGGCCTGATTCCGGTCGACAGCCTGTATTCGCCGGTCAAGAAAGTGTCCTACAAGGTGGAGAACACCCGTGAAGGACAGGTTCTCGATTACGACAAGCTGACGATGACGATCGAGACCGACGGTTCCATTTCCGGCGAGGATGCGGTCGCATTCGCAGCGCGTATCCTTCAGGATCAGCTCGGCGTTTTCGTCAACTTCGACGAGCCGCAGAAGGAAACCGAAGAGGAATCGGTCACCGAACTGGCGTTCAACCCGGCGCTCCTCAAGAAGGTGGACGAACTGGAACTTTCCGTCCGTTCGGCCAACTGCCTGAAGAACGACAACATCGTCTATATCGGCGACCTTATCCAGAAGACCGAGGCGGAAATGCTGCGCACTCCGAATTTCGGTCGCAAGTCGCTGAACGAGATCAAGGAAGTTCTGGCATCCATGGGCCTCCATCTGGGTATGGAAGTTCCCGCCTGGCCGCCGGAAAATATCGAAGACCTCGCCAAGCGCTACGAAGACCAATACTAACTAATCAGACTGCAGGCGAATGCCTGCAAGTGAAGGAGACCAGACATGCGCCACGGAAAAGCCGGCCGCAAGCTCAACCGCACCGCAAGCCATCGCAAGGCAATGTTTGCCAATATGGCTGCTTCGCTCATCACCCATGAGCAGATCGTAACCACGCTCCCGAAGGCGAAGGAAATCCGTCCGATCGTCGAGAAGCTCGTCACCCTCGGCAAGCGCGGTGACCTGCATGCTCGTCGCCAGGCGATCTCGCAGATCCAGGACCAGGATGCCGTTCGCAAGCTGTTCGACTCGATCGCTTCGCGTTACGCCAACCGCAATGGCGGCTACCTGCGTATCATGAAGGCTGGCTTCCGCCAGGGTGACAACGCCGCCATGGCGGTCATCGAGTTCGTCGAGCGTGATGTCGACGCGAAGGGCGCAGCCGACAAGGCTCGCGTTGCCGCCGAAGCGGAAGCTGCCGAAGCCGCTTGAAGATCATCCGCGCCGTCGGATCGGAAAGCCGGGTGGAAGAGCCCGGCTTTTTTGCGTTTGCCTCCCGGCAAGGTCCGGACTGTTTGATTTGGATCAACGACGATTTTCAGGGAATGCGGTCTGCTGACGTCGTTTCCTGTGCGGCTTCGGCCGCTCAAGCTACCTGCGCTTCCTCCCCAAGGGCGCAGAAGGACCGATTTCCCGCGGTCCAACGAAGACCGGGCCTTGTGCCCGGTCTTTCCATATCTTGCCCGATTTCAGCGTGTTGCTTGCGCCATTTTAGGTTTGCCGCGTTTCCAGCTGAGGATCGGCCGGCGTAGCGGGCGATAGGCAATGAGCAGCGCAATCAATGCCACATGGATGAACGGTACGAAGGTGACCGATTTGACCGCAAGGACATAGTGGAATGCGCCGCCGGCGGCGATCAGATAGATGAGCTTGTGGAGCCTGTTCCATCCCTGCTGCAGCTTGCGGATCGACCAGTTGTTGGAGGTGACCGCGAGGGGGATGAGCAGCAGCAGGCAGGCAAAGCCGATCGTGATATAGGGCCGCTTGGCGATGTCGCCTCCGACCGCGCCGAGATCGAGTCTGAGGTCGAGCAGCGCATAGACCGTAAAGTGCATCAGCACGTAATAGAAGGCGAGAAGCCCAAGCGCTCGGCGATAGCGGATCCAGTTGACGCCCAGCAGATCGCGCAACGGGGTAATGGCAAGCGTCGCGATGATGAAGCGAAGCGCCCAGATGCCGAGAAGATGCTCGAACTCCTTGACCGGGTTGAACCCGAGCCCGCCGGTCGCGGCCAGATAGAAATACCAGACAGCCGGGCACAGGCCGATCCCATAGAGCGCCCAGATGCTGGCTGAATGGTAGCGGCGGGGCAGGGTGGGAATACCGACCATGGTCAATAATTCGCCTTCAGGTCCATGCCGGAATAGAGGCTGGCCACCTGGTCCGCGTAGCCGTTGAAGGGCAATGTGGGGCGCCTGGCCGCACCGAAGAAGCCGCCTTCGCCGATCCGCTGTTCCGTCGCCTGGCTCCAGCGCGGGTGATCGACCGCGGGATTGACGTTGGAATAGAAGCCGTATTCGCGGGCATTGGCATTCTTCCACGTGGTTTCGGGCTGTTTTTCTACGAGCGAGATCTTCACGATCGACTTGATGCTCTTGAAGCCGTACTTCCACGGAACGACGAGACGGATCGGTGCGCCGTTCTGGTTCGGCAGCGTTTCCCCGTAGAGACCGACGGCAAGAATGGTCAGCGGATGCCGGGCCTCGTCGAGGCGAAGCCCTTCGATATAGGGCCAGGAAAGCGGCTGGAAAAAGCCGCTTTGCCCCGGCATTTCCTCCGGTCGCACGACCGTTTCGAAGGCCACGTATTTGGCGCTGCCGAGCGGCTCGACCTGATCCAAAAGGGCCGAGAGCGGAAAGCCGATCCACGGTATCACCATGGACCAGCCTTCGACGCAGCGCAGCCGGTAGGTACGCTCCTCAAGCTGCATCTTCATGAGTTCGTCAAGGCCGAACTCTTTCGGCTTGCCGACCATGCCCTCGACCTTGACTGACCACGGTGTCGGCTTGAAGGCTCCGGCATTTTGCGACGGATCTTCCTTGTTGACGCCGAATTCGTAGAAATTGTTGTAGGTGGTCACCGCCTCCTTCGGCGTCAGAGGCTCGTCCACCTTGAAGGCGCTGGGCGAGGCCGTGAGCGGCGCTGCCAGTGCGTTGCCGGAGCCGGCGAGCATCAGTCCCGCGGCCGCCGTCCCCAGGAAGCTGCGGCGCGACATATAGATCTCCCGCGGTGTGATTTCGGACGTGGGAATATGCAGCGGACGATAGGCGGCCATGGCGAAATCTCCTCTGAGGCAAGATGTGCCTCTCCTCTTTATACGTAATGCCGATCGAAAAGGTTTCACAGCGGCGCAAAGATTACCGCAAGCCACGTTTGCGTGAAAAATCGTGTGTCCTCTTGATGGAATAAATCGGCAGGGGGAACTCTACTTCCCTCTACACATTTCTTCGTGGCTGGAATGCTTAACCCTGCCGCAGGCGTGGGGATGCGGCAGGAATATGGAATGAATGGATGGATAAACGTTTTGCAGATCCGATCGAGAAGGTTGAGGCGTTGCGGCGCCTGCGCCGTCTTGCGGCGATCGCGCGGCTGATGGATACGGCGGTGCGAATTCCGGGCACCGGCATCCGGTTCGGCGCAGATTCGGTTTTCGGCCTGATTCCGGTCATAGGCGATGCGGGCGGTGCTCTGGTCGGCCTTTACATCGTCAATGAAGCCCGCCGGCTCGGTCTGCCGTCGGCAAAGCTGGTGCCGATGCTTGGCAATATCGCCGTCGACTCCGTTCTCGGCAGCGTCCCGTTGGCAGGCGACGTCTTCGACCTGTTCTTCAAATCTCACCGGCGGAACCTGCAGATCATCCTTGACCATTTTGGTGTTCATCCGGACGAGTTGCGTGAGCGATAGCTGTTCAACCGTACCGCTTTGACCTGTCGTGATAGTGACACCCTCTGCCGTTTGCGGTAGGAAGGCCGCAAAACAAGGGCTTTTTGCGCGGCCTCCGAGAAAGCGGTAGACTGTTGCAGGCCCGAAGGACATCGAGGACGACACCATGCCTGCTTATCGCTCCAGAACCACGACCCATGGCCGCAACATGGCCGGCGCACGCGGGCTGTGGCGTGCCACCGGCATGAAGGACGGTGATTTCGGAAAGCCGATCATCGCCGTCGTCAATTCGTTTACGCAGTTCGTGCCCGGCCACGTGCATCTGAAGGATCTCGGCCAGCTTGTCGCCCGCGAGATCGAAGCGGCCGGCGGCGTCGCCAAGGAGTTCAACACGATCGCGGTCGACGACGGCATTGCCATGGGCCATGACGGCATGCTCTATTCGCTGCCCTCGCGCGAGATCATCGCCGATAGCGTCGAGTATATGGTCAATGCCCATTGCGCCGATGCCATGGTCTGCATCTCCAATTGCGACAAGATCACTCCCGGCATGCTGAATGCGGCGATGCGGCTCAACATTCCGGCCGTCTTCGTCTCCGGTGGCCCGATGGAGGCCGGCAAGGTCGTCCTGCACGGAAAGAAGGTTGCACTCGACCTGGTTGACGCCATGGTCGCGGCCGCCGACGATCAGGTTTCCGACGAGGACGTCAAGGTCATCGAGCGCTCCGCTTGTCCGACCTGCGGCTCGTGCTCGGGCATGTTTACCGCCAATTCGATGAACTGTCTGACGGAAGCGCTCGGCCTGTCGCTGCCCGGCAACGGGTCGACGCTCGCCACCCATGCCGACCGCAGGCGGCTGTTTGTCGAGGCCGGCCACCTGATCGTCGATCTCGCCCGCCGCTATTACGAGCAGGAGGACGAAAGCGTCCTGCCGCGTTCGATCGCCACCAAGCAGGCTTTCGAAAACGCCATGGCGCTCGATATTGCCATGGGCGGCTCCACCAATACCGTGCTGCACATCCTGGCGGCGGCCTATGAGGGCGGCGTCGATTTCACCATGGACGATATCGATCGCCTGTCGCGCAGGGTCCCGTGCCTCTCCAAGGTCGCGCCGGCCAAGAGCGACGTGCACATGGAGGACGTCCACCGCGCCGGCGGCATCATGCGCATTCTCGGCGAGCTCGATCGCGGCGGCCTGATCAACCGCGATTGCTACACGGTGCACGAGGCGACGCTTGGCGATGCCATCGACCGCTGGGACATCACCCGGACCAATTCCGAGACCGTGCGCGAATTCTTCAAGGCGGCGCCCGGCGGCGTGCCGACCCAGGTCGCCTTCAGCCAGTCGTCGCGTTGGGACGAACTCGACATCGACGGCGAGAAGGGCATCATTCGCTCGGTCGACCACCCATTCTCCAAGGATGGCGGTCTTGCCGTGCTCTACGGCAATATCGCGCTCGACGGCTGCATCGTGAAGACTGCCGGCGTTGACGAATCCATCCTGAAGTTTTCCGGCCCCGCCGTCGTCTTCGAAAGCCAGGACGCCGCCGTGAAGGGCATCCTCAACAATGAGGTCAAGGCCGGCGATGTCGTCGTCATCCGCTACGAGGGTCCGAAAGGCGGGCCGGGCATGCAAGAAATGCTCTATCCGACCAGCTATCTGAAATCGAAGGGCCTCGGCAAGGCCTGCGCGCTCATCACCGATGGCCGCTTCTCCGGCGGCACGTCGGGCCTGTCGATCGGCCATGCCTCGCCGGAAGCGGCCCAGGGCGGCGCAATCGGCCTGGTGCGCCAGGGCGATACGATCGAGATCGACATCCCGAACCGCACGATCAACCTGAAGGTCTCCGATGCCGAACTGGCTGAGCGTCGCGCTGAGCAGGACAAGCTCGGCTGGAAGCCGGAAAAGCCCCGCAAGCGCAACGTCACGACAGCCCTGAAGGCCTACGCAGCCTTCGCCGCCAGTGCCGACAAGGGCGCGGTGAGGATTTTGCCGGAATAGACGCGGCGGCGATTACTCCCGTTCCTCTTCGGAAGCGAGAATGGAATTCGTCAGTTCCTCGTCATCACCGAGATGTTGGGCAATGATGTCGATCAGTTCAGCCTTGGTCATGCGTCGAAGCTGTCGCTTTAGGGCCTCGAACTTGTCCCGGCGCGCGATATAAACGGCGCTCGGGCGATAGGTATCCCGGGTATGGACCGTCGCCGCGAATGCGGTCGCAGCCATATGCTTGCAGGGGCCGAAGTCGGAAAAGGCGGGGCAGGTACATTGGCCGGTCAACTGGCTGTCCTTCATGACGAGCTCGACCCTGTACAGTCTCGTTCCGGCGCAGCGCGAGGTGACCTTGTCTGCCTGGAACGAGATGATCTCGACCAGGCCCTCCTCGAAATAGGCCTTGCCGCGATCGATATACCGCTGATCGAAGAGAGTGCTTATATGATGTTGCTGCAGTTTCATGCGCTGGACTCGCGAGCACTGTTGGTTGGGAGATATCATGGCGGGTAGAAAAGGCATATGGGTGCGAAGTCCCGACCGACCCGTAAAGCCCGAAGCCGCCGAAAAGCGGCGGATCGACGCGGCATGTGAAGACTTTATCGACACTTTTTTGAAGCCGCGTTTCCTGCCGGAGATCAGGCCGACGCAATGGAACTATGTCGTCGACATTGCCGGCCGCTGGTCGGGCGGCCGCTACCGGTTCGTGCAGCGCTATCGCTCGGGCATGCAGCACAACAAGGGCGAAGAGTTCGACGCGCCTTTCGCGAGGCTCGATCGTATGGGGCCAGATCGCTTTGACCTGCATTGGTACAGGCATACGGGTCAGTGGTGGAAGCGCCATGAGGGATTGACCCTGTCGGAGGCATTACGCGCTCTTGAAGAGGACGGCCTGCTTAACCCACCGTAACGGTTTTGTTCAAAGCGGCCGGTTAAGGTTATTATAAACCTCATCGAACTGCTTTAACCGCTCCTGATATGCAGCGCGGATGCAATCCGCATCCCCGCCGCAGGCATGGCGCCTTTTCAGCCACTCCACCTGTTCGTCCTGCATCGCGCCCCTCGATCCCATCGCAAGAAGGCCCGAAAGCAGCTCGAAAGTGGTCACCATTTTCACGTCGTCATCGTTGAGCGCGCGTGTATCGCAGATGACCTTTTCGTCCGCGGCTAGGTCCGGACGATCGCAATCGAAACTCGCGGCGGAAGCATTCCGGGGGAGCGTCGGGAGTGCCATTGCGAACAGAAATCCGCTCAATGCGACTGTTGTGACGATATGTTTCATGCCAGCTTATCCTCGATTTCGATGCGCGGAGCCGGCAGGTCAGATCAGCCTTTGGAGGCTCCAAAGGAGCAAGATGAGGCAGAACAGCCAGATGGCAAGGATGAAGGCGAGACCGCCACGACTGACGGGGCACTCCACCCGGTGGGCCGCCTTCACACGGAACTCCGCCATCAGTTCTTCGGGAACCAACCGGATTGCCAGCAGGATGCCGACTGGCACGATCAGCAGGTCGTCGAGATAGCCGAGCACTGGGACGAAGTCCGGGATGAGGTCGATCGGCGAAAGCGCATAAGCTGCCACCGCGCCCGCGACGAGCTTGGCACGGAGCGGAACGCGCTCGTCGCGGGCAGCAAGCCACAGCGCCACGATGTCGCGCTTCAGGCTTTTCGCCCAGCCCTTCGCCTTTGCCACAAATCCCATAGCTTACTCCCCGTATCGCACCTATATAGCACGGTGATCCTGATGGTTTTCGCCGTAGTTTCCGCGGTTCCGCCACCTTTCCTTTCTAGCGTCCCGCGCTACAAATCGTTCCGGATTTAGCAAAGAGGAATCATATGCTGAGCGTGCTGAAACGCGTGTCGACAGGTCTTCTCGCCCTCACTCTCGTAATGCCCGTCACGGCCCTTGGCCAGGAGCAGAAGACGGTACCGCAGAGCCGGCAGGAGATGCAGCTCTCCTTTGCGCCGCTGGTCAAGCAGACGGCGGGCGCGGTCGTGAATGTCTATGCCGAGCGCGTCGTGCAGCGACTCAATCCATTTGCGGGTGATCCCTTCTTCGAGCAGTTCTTCGGCCAGCGCATGCCGAACCGCACGGAAAAGCAGTCTTCGCTGGGGTCTGGCGTCATCCTTTCGCAAGATGGATTGGTGGTCACCAACAATCATGTCGTCCAGGGCGCTGATGACATCAAGATCGCGTTGGCCGACGGCCGCGAATTCCCCTGCGATGTCGTCTTGAAGGATGAAAGCGTCGACCTCGCGGTGCTGCGGATCAAGGCGAAAGAGCATTTTCCGGTCCTGACCATCGGCGATTCCGACGCGGTCGAGGTGGGCGACCTGGTGCTCGCGATCGGCAACCCGTTCGGTGTCGGTCAGACGGTGACAAGCGGCATCGTCTCCGCACTTGCCCGCAATCAGGTAACCACCGGGGATTTCGGTTTCTTCATCCAGACCGACGCATCGATCAACCCTGGCAATTCCGGCGGTGCGCTGATGAATATGAATGGCGAGCTGATCGGCATCAATACCGCGATCTTCTCACGCGGCGGCGGTTCGAACGGTGTTGGTTTTGCCATTCCGGCGAACCTGGTAAAGGTATTCCTGGCTGCGGCTGCCGAAGGCAGGACGACATTCGAACGGCCGTATGTCGGGGCGACGTTCGATGCGGTGACCTCCGACGTTGCCGAGGCCCTGGGCCTCAAGGCTGCCCGTGGCGCGCTGGTCGTCCGGGTGGTCGAAGGCGGGCCTGCCGACAGGGCTGGGCTGAAGCCGGGGGAAGTGGTGACGGCGGTCAACGGCGTCCAGGTCGAGCACCCGGATGCGCTCGGTTACCGCCTGACGACTGCGGGTCTCGGCAAGCAGGCCGCCCTGACGGTCCAGACGAGCGACGGCGAACGGCAGATCGATCTTGCGCTCAACACGGCGCCGGAGACGATCCCCAGGGATGAGCGGCTGCTCGAAGGTCGCAATCCGTTTGCCGGCCTGAGAGTTGCCAATCTTTCGCCGAGGCTTGCAACGGAACTGCATATCCCGGCGGAAAAGGCGGGCGTGGTGGTGACGGATGTGATGCGCGGCTCTCCGGCCGCCCGCTACGGCTTTGCGCCGAGGGATATTGTCATCTCTCTGAACGGCACGACCGTCACGACGACGAAGGCACTGGAAACCATGCTGGATGATGATCCGGGTTTCTGGCGGGTCGAGATTGAACGCGACGGACAGCGTATAAGGCAATTTTTTCGATGAGCAGTGATCTCTTCGCGCCAAAGGTTCCGGAAGAGGTCGCCAACCGGCGGCCGCTCGCCGATCGGCTGCGCCCGAAGACGCTCGCCGACGTCACCGGCCAGCCGCATCTGACCGGCGAGGACGGCGTTCTGCGGCGCATGATCGCTTCCGGTTCGCTCGGATCGATGATCTTCTGGGGACCGCCCGGCACCGGCAAGACCACGGTGGCGCGGCTCCTGTCGGGCGAAGCGGGGCTTGCCTTCGAGCAGATCTCGGCGATCTTTTCCGGCGTCGCGGACCTGAAGAAGGTCTTCGAGGCAGCTCGCATGCGCCGCATGGACGGCCGCCAGACGCTGCTTTTCGTCGATGAGATCCACCGCTTCAACCGCGCCCAGCAGGACAGCTTTCTGCCGGTCATGGAGGACGGGACGGTCATCCTGGTCGGTGCGACGACCGAAAATCCGAGCTTCGAACTCAATGCCGCACTTCTGTCCCGCGCCCGGGTGCTCACCTTCCGCTCGCATGACGAGGAGAGCCTGGAAGAGCTGTTGAAGCGTGCCGAGCATGCCGAGGGCAAGCCGCTGCCGCTTGATGGCGATGCACGCGCGAGCTTGATCCGCATGGCGGATGGCGACGGACGCGCCGTGCTGACGCTTGCCGAAGAAGTCTGGCGTGCGGCGAGGGAAGGGGAAATCTTCGATACGGCAGGTCTCACGGAGATCGTCCAACGCCGCGCGCCGGTGTACGACAAGGCGCAGGACGGCCATTACAATCTCATCTCCGCGCTGCACAAGTCGGTGCGCGGTTCCGATCCGGATGCGGCGCTGTATTACCTTGCGCGCATGTTCGATGCCGGGGAGGATCCTCTTTATCTCGGCCGGCGGCTGGTGCGCATGGCGGTGGAGGATATCGGGCTTGCCGATCCGCAGGCGCTCGTCATCGCCAACGCCGCCAAGGATGCTTACGATTATCTCGGATCACCCGAGGGTGAGCTGGCATTCGCCGAGGCCTGCGTCTATCTGGCGACCGCGCCGAAATCGAATGCGGTTTACACCGCTTTCAAGGCAGCGACACGGGCCGCCAAGGAAAACGGCTCGCTTCTGCCGCCGAAGCACATTCTCAACGCACCGACCAAGTTGATGAAGGGCGAGGGCTACGGCGAAGGCTATCGCTATGACCATGACGAGCCGGACGCCTTCTCCGGTCAGGATTATTTCCCCGAAAAGATGGGGCGGAAGACCTTCTATGATCCGCCGGAACGCGGTTTCGAGCGTGAGATCAGGAAGCGGCTCGACTGGTGGGTCAAGCTGCGAAAGGAGCGGAACGCGGAATAGGGGTGCGCGCACGGCCGCGGCTTGGAACGCTCACGATGCCTGCTTCTGGCTCAGTGCATTGGCGGGGGCGGCAATCAGCTTGACGGAGGATTCCGCAAGTCCGTTATGGCCTTCCATATCGACGATCAGATGCCAATGGCCGTTTTCCGGAATGACCAGCCGGATCGGTGACCGCTTGGCGACGCCGCCGACATATTTGAAATCGAGCCGTTCGGTGAAGCGCTGGAAATTGGTGGCCGTCATCAGGCGCACGTTGTTGACCGCACTCAGCGTCACCTCGATCGTCGTGCCCGCGCGCTGCGGTTTCAGATCGTAGTGGGTAAAGCGGAAATTCGGGGCGGCCATCCCTGCCTCATTCATGCCTGCATCGAAGTTCATTAATGCTAGCGGTACGTCGTTAACGAATGGTGGAACCTTACGGTTACCTGAGGGTTAGTTCCTGTGAACTTCGAATTCTGCGCTGGCACGAAAGAGGTGCTGTGCCGGAGTTCAATCAGGCGGCTTTCGTCCCCTGCAGCCGCCGAGCAATAATAATATTTGACCTCCTGACTTGATATCCCGCCGTCTCTCGCGGCGGGATTTTTCTTTCGTGAAAAGAATTTTTGGATGGCTTTGTCGGCCTTACTCCCGGTTCACCGTCCTTGGGGCATCACGAACCGATCCTTTGAGGAGGAAGTCATGCCAATCAGAATGTTTGCGACCCTTATCGCTGTCGCTGCTGCATCGATGATTCCCGCTATTGCCATAGCGCAGGAATCCAAGCCTGCCGCGCCCCAGGCCATTGTCGTTGAGCCATCGAAGAAAGGACATATCGAGGCAGGCGGCATCAGCTACTATTACGAGGTCCGTGGCGAGGGAGAACCGCTGCTGCTGCTGCATGGCGGTCTTGGCTCGATCGACATGTTTGCGCCGATCATGCCGGCGCTCACCGAACACCGGCAGGTGATCGGCGTCGACCTTCAGGGTCATGGCCGCACGCCTCTGGGCAAGCGGCCGATCACGCTGGAAGCGATCGGCGCCGATATGGGCAAGATTGTCTCAGAACTCGGCTACAGCCGGGTCGATGTGCTGGGCTATTCCATGGGCGGTGGTGTCGCTCTGCAAATGGCGGCACAGGCGCCGGAGAAGGTGCGGCGGCTCGTCATCGCTTCGGCTCCCTTCGCCAAAAACGGTTTCTTTCCGGAAATGATCCCGCAGCAGGAATCTGTCAGCGCCGCAATGGCCGAGATGATGAAGAACACGCCGATGTTCCTCTCCTACAAGGCCGTGGCGCCGGACGTTTCGGAGTTCCCGCGGCTGCTCGACGCCATGGGTGACCTGATGCGTCGCGACTACGACTTTTCGGAAGCGGTTGCCAAGCTGACCATGCCGGTCATGCTGGTCTATGGCGACAGCGACATGATCCGTCCCGAACATATCGTCGAGTTCTACCAGAAACTTGGCGGCGGGTTGAAGGACGCCGGCTGGATGCGCGAGAACATGTCGAAGAACCGGCTGGCGATACTGCCCGATCTCACCCACTACGAGGCCTTCGCATCTCCGGTTATGGTTCCGACCGTGCTGCCCTTCCTGGATGGCAAGAGCAATGCGCCGAACTGGGCGGAACAGGTGAAAAAGTGAAGATCCTCATCGGAACCAATGCCGGTTGGAAATCGGCATTGGTTATTCTTCAAATGCTTACACCAATTTCCTTATCCTAAATTAGAGGAGGTTGATTCATTTTTTGAGGTTTTCGCGATCGAGCTGGACGGTGAGCGCCAGCACGGTCTCGCAGGTCGGAGTTGGAACGCCTGCGAGCTTACCGAGCGCGACCACCATGCCGGTGAGAGGCACGATTTCCAGCGGCTTGCCGGCGATGAGGTCCTGAAGCATTGAAGTCCGGACCGGGCCGAACCCTCCCGACCGCCCCAATTCCTCCTGAACGCCACTGCTGAAGACCGCGCCGAGAGCTTCGCCGACTGCCTTGGTTTCCGCCATGACCTTGCCGATCTGTTCGACCAGCGGCGGATTTTCCATGATGGAGTTCATAAGGCCGCGGGTGAGCGCGCTGATCGGGTTGTAGGCGGCATTGCCCATCAGCTTCGTCCAGATCGCATCGCGGATGCGCTGGGTCGGGATGATGGTGAGGCCTGCGCGGCCGAGGAGGTCGGCAATCGTCACGAGGTCCCTGGAAAGATCGCCGGAGGGCTCTCCGAGGAAGAAGCGGCCGTCGCCGTTGAGCCGGACGGTGCCGGGCGCGATCACTTCTGCGCCCTGATAGGCGACACAGCCGAGCACCCGCTCCGGCCCGACGAGCCGCCAGAGCTCGCCGTCCGGATCGAGCTCGGGAAGCTGGCGTTCCGCATGACCGCTTTCCTCGTCCCGGTGAAAATACCACCACGGAATGCCGTTGAGAATCATGATCACGCGCGTGCCGTCCTTGGTCAGGCCGGCAAGGCCTTCCGCCGCTTCGGCAAGCTGATGGCCCTTGAGACCGGTAATGACGAGGTCCTGCTTGGGCAGCTCCGAAGGATCGCTGGTGGCGGCGACCCGCACATGAAGCGGTGGGGCGTCGCTGCCGCCCTTCGCAACGGTCAAACCCTTTTCACGGATGGCCGCCAGATGCGCGCCGCGTGCCACGACGGACACGTTCACCTCTTCACCGAGCCCGCTTGCGATCCTTGCAGCAAACGCTCCACCAAGCGCGCCCGCGCCGTAGATGCAAATATTCCTGATCGTCATGACCTTCCTCGTCTGCGCTTTGTGCAATGCGGTAGACTTAGGCCATCCGGCGCTATGAGGCGAACGAGTTTTTGTGATGAATCAATGGCGGGCACGGTTGCCTGGCACGAGCTCCGCACGGCGCAGCTCGTCGATGGCGGCGACCGCGGCCTCGGCGGACCATCCGGCACGCAGCGCAGCGGCAACCATCTTGACTTCAGCTTCTTCTTCAAGCGCCAGGAAAAGCGGCTCGAGTGCCTCCTGCGCCGTGAGGATGTGGTCATCCGGCGATGCGACGGACGTGGATGCGGCAGACGTGGGCATGGGACGCAGTGCTCCTCTCTCTTTTTTGATCGATTCTTTACAATTGTGGTGCCCGAAAAAAGTTCCTCGCTACTTGTGGAAAATCTCGCCTGCCGATCCACACCCGCGCGGAGCTTGTTCTTTCGCCAAGCCTCTGCCTTCTTGCGCAGCTAAAATACAAACTGATTCGGGGGCCGATGGGGCGACCCCGCCGGCACAGCCGATGCCAAGGAGATTGCGATGACGGACGGCAATAGACACCAGATTACCGAAATGCGGCCGAAGATCACCGTGATCGGCGTTGGCGGCGGCGGCGGCAACGCCATCAACAACATGATTGCCGAAAACCTGGAAGGCGTCGATTTCATCGCCGCCAATACGGATGCGCAGGTGCTCGCGACATCGAAGGCCTCGCGCCGCATCCAGCTCGGAGCGCATGTGACGGAAGGCCTCGGTGCCGGTTCGCTGCCGGAGATCGGCCGCGCGGCGGCAGAGGAATCGATCGACGAGATCATGGACCATCTTTCCGGCTCGCACATGTGCTTCGTGACCGCAGGCATGGGCGGTGGCACGGGAACGGGTGCTGCGCCGATCATCGCCCAGGCTGCCCGCAACGCCGGCATCCTGACGGTCGGCGTGGTGACGAAGCCCTTCACCTTCGAGGGCAACCGCCGCATGAAGACGGCCGAAACCGGCATCGAGGAGCTGCGCCGGGCGGCCGATACCGTGATCGTCATTCCGAACCAGAACCTCTTCCGCATCGCCGACGCAAAAACCACGTTCGCCGACGCCTTCATGACCGCTGACCGGGTTCTGTTTTCCGGTGTCGGCTGCATTACCGACCTGATCGTCAAGGAAGGTTTGATCAACCTCGATTTCGCCGACGTGAAATCGGTGATGAAGGGCATGGGACGGGCGATGATGGGCACCGGCGAAGCTTCCGGCGACCAGCGGGCGCTGACCGCCGCGGAGGCGGCGATCGCCAATCCGCTGCTCGACGAGATTTCCATGAAGGGCGCCAGAGGCGTGCTGATCTCGATCTCCGGCGGCTCCGACATGACGCTGTTCGAGGTGGACGAGGCGGCAAGCCGCATCCGCGACGAGGTCATGGATGATGCCGATATCGTCGTCGGCGCGATCTTCGACCGCAATCTCGACGGCAAGTTCCGCGTCTCGGTCGTGGCGACCGGCCTCGACGGCGGCGAGATCGCGGCCGCCCCGGAGGTTCCGGCCGGCACGCAGGCGGCCTACCGCACCCTGCAATAGGCGGCCCGGCTAGTTCGAAAACAGCAGCTTGATGTAGGAGCGGTAGGCCAGAATCTGCCGCTCCATTTGCGCCGGATCCTTGAGCGCCTTCGACATGATGATCGAGCCGTCAAAGATGCAGGAGAGCATGTTCGCCACGTCTTCGAGGTTGACCGGATCGCGTGGTGGATAAACGGCGACGATCTCTTCGATATAGCCGAGGAAACGGGCGTTCCAGGCCTTGACCGAATTGGCGTTCGTTTCATGGATGTCGCGATCGAAGAGCCGTTCCTGATAGCAGATCGAGGCGATGAGGCAGCCCGGATGCCCGCCCGGCAGGTCGCGCGCCAGTTCGCTGAGCAGCTTTAGTCCCAGCAGGAAAGCTTGCAGCGGGTCGTCGTTGAGTTCCCGCGCGCGGCCGAAAATCTCGTCGAAAATCCGGTCGTTTTCGGCCACGTAGCGGCGCAGCATTTCGCGCGAGCTCGTTCTTGTCCCGGAAATGGTAGAAGAAACCGCTCTTGGTGATACCGGCTTCGGCAATGACTTCCTCGATCGAAGTCGCGGCAAAACCTTTGGCAAGGACCGCGGCCTGGGCGATCTCCATGATGCGGTCACGGGTCGCAGCTCCCTTGCGGGTGTCCCGTGGTTCAGAAAACTTGACCACCGGTACAGTTTCTCCCCGTCCTGAAACGGGTTCCTCAAGCATCTCTTCTCTCGGAGACATGCTAACCTCCCGATATCGCTTGGCATTTCCGAAATATCGCGCGGCTGTACCACGCGCTCACTAGAGCAGATGCCCGTTCTTCTGCGAAAAATCGGCCATTACCCGGGAGGCCAGGAGCAATATTCGGCCGCCCATGATCTTCTTTTACCACAGGAGGCGGACAATGGCCAAATATCGCCATAACCTGCCGCAGCTAAAAAGCGGCGATTTCCTTACCGATGGCGGTCTTGAAACGACACTTGTCTTTCATCGCGGCATCGATCTTCCGGCATTCGCCGCCTTTCCACTTCTGGATGACAGAAAGGGCCGTGAGGAACTGACGGAATACTATGAGACTTATCTTGCGATCGCCCGCGAGCGAGGCCTCGGCTTCATCCTCGATACGCCCACCTGGCGGGCGAATGCCGACTGGGGACCGCAGCTCGGCTACGATATCGAGACGCTCCGAGAGATCAACATCCGCTCGGTCGACTTCATCGCGGAACTGCGCAAGGCCTGGGAAAAGCCGGGCGCCCCGGTCGTCCTGAACGGTGTCATCGGTCCGCGCGGCGATGGCTACAGGGACGGCAACATGGACCCGCTGGCGGCCGAGGACTATCACGCCTTCCAGGCGGAGGCCTTTGCCGCAAGCCAGGCGGACATGATCTCGGCGATTACGATGAACAATATCGGCGAGGCGGTCGGTATCACCCGCGCCGCGAAACGCGTCGGAATGCCCTGTGTCGTCTCCTTCACCGTGGAGACGGACGGCAGGCTCGTCAACGGCAAGACGCTGCAGGCGGCGATCGAGGAGACGGACGCGGCAACTGACGGATATGCGGCCTATTACATGGTCAACTGCGCCCATCCGAGCCATTTCGAAGATGCGCTTTCCCGCGGTGAAGCCTGGGTGAAGCGGATCGCCGGCATCCGCGCCAACGCGTCGGTGAAAAGCCATCAGGAGCTCGATGAAGCGCCGGAACTCGACATCGGCGATCCGCTTGACCTCGGTGCCCGCTACCGGACGCTTCGGAAGAATTATCCGGGAATGCGGGTGCTCGGAGGCTGCTGCGGCACGGATCACCGGCATCTCCAGGCGATATGCGACGCCTGCCTTCCGGCCGCGGCGGCCTGAAGGGGAGGGGCGCCGATGTTGAGGAGAGGTTTAATGGCGGCAATCTTCGGTGTTTCCGGCCGCTGGCTGAATCCGCCCTATGACACGGATGCCACCGATGGTGAGCACGCCCGGGCAAAACTCCGCAACCGCTTCCTGTTTGACGAGCATCTTCTTCGCGATATAGGCTTCCGCGAAGAGGTCTCCAGATTCCACCGCAGCCGCCGTCCGGGTTTTTAGGCCCGCCGAGCCGTTTCGACCAGCACCTTCCGGAGGTTTTGCCTTCGGAAGGTGTTTTCGTCTTTTCATTGTCATCGACCGCGGATATAGCTCGCCGCCCATTTCATCAGCGCGAGGAGCACGAGCATGGACGCGAAAACTGTCGCTGCCCACTGGGAAGGCAATGCCGAGACCTGGACGATCTATTCGCGGGCAGGCCACGACAAGTACCGGGATGCGCTAAACACGCCGGCCTTTCTGGAAATGCTGCCGCCGGTCGCAGGCCTGAAGGGGCTCGATCTCGGCTGCGGGGAGGGGACGAACACCCGCGCCGTCGCAAGGCTCGGCGCAAGGATGACCGGCCTCGACATTGCGCCGACCTTTCTGCGTTACGGTCGCGAGACCGAGGAGCAGGATCCACTCGGTATCGATTATGTGCTCGGCGACGGCCAGACGATCGGTTTTCCGGATGCAAGTTTCGATTTCGTCACCGCCTTCATGTCGATGATGGACATGGCCGACCAGCAGGGTGTGCTGAAGGAGGTGGCGCGGGTGCTCAAACCCGGCGGATTCCTGCAGTTTTCGATCCTGCATCCCTGTTTCGTGCCGCCGACACGCAGGAATATCCGCGACGAACGGGGCGAGGCGGTGGCCATTCAGGTGGCCGATTACTTCGACGAGACCGAGGGACGCATAGAGCGCTGGCTGTTTTCTGACATTCCGGCCGAGGAGCGGGCGAGGCTGACGCCATTTTCGATCCCCCGCTTCCACCGCACGCTGTCAACCTGGGTATCGATGATCGTCGGCGCCGGGCTTGTCATCGAGGCCTTTGGCGAGCCGATGGCCTCAGAGGAGGTGGCCGCGGCCGAACCGGTGGTGGCCGACACCCGCGTCGCGCCGATCTTCCTGCATATCCGTGCAGTCAGGCCGTAGGACGAAGATGAGCCTTCCTTTAGAGACTCCAAGGGCCTACTATTTTGTCTTCGGCCGTTGTTTTCCATCTTTCTTTCTCGATTTGTCTCATCGGAATTTCGGCTCCGGTGAATGTGGGACATTTTGCGGGCGACATGGCTCTCGCGACGGTCAAAGCCCGCGTTGATCGGCTGCCTACCGCTCTTCTGACCTTGACGGCGGGGATAGTCCGAGGTGAATGTTGAATGCCAATCGGATCCGAGCGCGGAAGGTGCAGCTACGAGTAAGGTGCGACTGAGACCATGGACACGGGTGTTTTGGTGACGGACAACAATGACGGCCTCGGCCATCTTCCGGAGCGCAAGCAGCGGGAGTTGGCGCGCGCCTTGAAAATCATCTTCGAGGAATTCGAGGCGGCACAGCAGTCGAAGCTTTCAGAAAAGAAGAGAGCCGGGCGGATCTTGAAGGTCATCCTCTTTGGTTCGCACGCCCGCGGCGACTGGGTGGAAGACCGCAAGAGCGGTTACAGGTCCGACTACGACATTCTCGTTGTCGTCAACATGAAGAGCGTCGGGGAAGACAATGATCTCTGGCACGATGTATCCGATCATTTCCTGCGCGAATTGACGATCACCAAGGAAATCGAGACGCCGGTCAACATCATCGTTCACACGCTGCAGGACGTGAACGACCAGCTGGCACGTGGACGGCCGTTTTTTATCGACCTCATCCGCGACGGCATCATGCTCTACGAGAAGGAGGGCCATCCGTTCGTGCCACCGAAGCCGCTTGCCGAAGAAGTTGCGAGGAAGGAGGCTGAGGGTTATTTCGAGCAGTGGTTCAAACTTTCTAACCAAGCCCTTGAAGTAGCTGAACTTGCGCTCGCCAAGGATATATGGCGAGATGGTGCATTCATGCTTCATCAAGCTACTGAGCGCCTCTATCACTGCGCGCTACTTGTCTCGACCCTCTACTCGCCAAAGTCGCATCGCCTGAAATTCCTGCGATCCTCGGCCGAGCGGATCGACCCGCGCCTGATCGAGGCATGGCCACGAGATACCAAATTCGCGCGTCGTTCTTTCGAGCGGCTCGATCGCGCCTATGTCGATGCAAGGTATTCGCCGCATTATGAAATCACGGAGGAAGAACTTCGCTGGCTGATCGAACGCATAAAGGTTCTACTGTCGCTCGTCCGGATAAGCTGCGAAGAGCGCCTCGTAAAAATGCCGTAGCGTGCGCCGAGAAAGTGCGCGCGGGGGCGAGATTTGCTACGGCAAGGTTGACACGTTGCAAAGCGAAGCATGTGACGCTTCGTGACGCGTCCGCCAAGCGGCATGAGATGTCGCATTCCCTGACACGAGCCGATACCGACCGGGCCTCTTTGATCCCCTTCGTTCGTCTCACCATAACTTTGTAATCCAAGCACCCACGCCAGCTTAACGGCGGAGCCTGCCAGCGCAGGCGAAATTCCAGCTGCCGCGAGCTTATGCTTCCGATAGCCGCTGGTAGTGCCTTCCCCGGCCCGTCAGAAAGGGTGTGAGGCGTGCTCGCGCAATCGTTACTCTCGCAGTTTCGCTTGCCTGCTCCAACTGGGGCTCCGGTTAAGGAAGTGTTTATAGATTCATGAAAATGAGAGGGAGCCGCCGTTGATGCGGCGTCGCTGTACGGGAAGTCTGAGGACGGGCGGGACGGCCGCGCAGCGCTTGTAACCTGAGTAAATTTGCTTGCGCTTTTTGATCCGCAGGCGCTGTACGGAGTAAAGCATACCATGAACGCGAAGCCCTTCGCCCTGGCGTTGATCGCCGCATTTTCCACCACGCCCGTCTGGGCTGCCGACCTGACGTCCTATTCCGAACCGCCAGCCTATAACGAGCCGGCCACGCCGAACTCCGGCTGGGGCGGTGCCTATGTCGGTGGCGATCTCGGCATGTCGTCCCGCAAGCTCAACCCCTTCGACGGCGACAAGGGCCTGGTTCTCGGCGTCCATGGCGGCTACAACATGGACCTGGATTCCGGCGTCATCGGCGGCGAAATCGAGGCTTCCCATCTGGGCAACGTAAAAAGCCGCGTTCCGGGCGGCAATATCAAGGAACAGGGCCGTGTGGCTGCGAAGGCCAAGGCCGGTGTCGGCATCAACCAGACGCTCGTCTATGGCACCGCAGGCGTAGCGCTCACCAGCTTTGGCGATCACCGGGGCACCGATGGTCCCGATGGCTGGAAGCCGGGCTGGATCGTGGGCGCCGGCGTCGAGCAGAAGCTTTCCGACAATCTCTCGGCCCGGTTCGAATACAACTATACCATGACCAACGATGTCCGCAGCACCACCGGCGGCGTCAGCTCGAAGACCGACGTGCGTGACCAGGTGCTCAAGGCCGGCGTGAACTATCGGTTCTGAGCCGAGGCCTTCGGTCCCGGTCCGGGTCGAAGGCGGATTTCGGGGATTGAAAGATGACGGCGCTGCATGCCTGAACGGGGATGCAGCGCCGCTGGTTTTGTGGATCAGTCCTCGATGACCGGTTCGGTGGCCGCTTGGACGGTCATATCCTCGCGGACCTCGTCAATCTTGCCGACCGCAGGGCCGACGCCCAGAACATCCTGCGCCCACGACAATGTTTCGTCACTCACCGGCGCACCAGAAAAATCTTCCAGCGCATCACGCAGCGCCAGTTCGCCAAGCGCGGGGTCCGTCACGGCCGGATCCATGCCATTGGCGAGCTCATATTCTGCATAGGCCGTCACATAGGCTGAAAGCGAGGCCATGCGCGGATCGCTTGTGTTGAGATAGGCGTGATAGTTCCGCTGCAGCGAGTTAAGGCCGGCGAGCGTGGATGCTGCCGGCTTCGATGTCGGCACGGGCACCGTTTTCGAAACCTGACGGGGCGTATCCTTCCTGACCCGTTCCTTGCCGGAACCGCGATCGGCGGATGCCGAGCGGCTTTTGACCGAATTGCTGTGGTCCGAGGCCTTGTCACGGCCTCCGCCGTGGCCACGATCGCCCCCATGGCCACCGCCATTGCCACCACCGTTTCCGCCGCCATTGCCGCCACCGTTTCCGCCGCCACCGCCGTCACCGCCTTTGGCGAATGCGATGTCGGCAAATCCGGCCACACCTCCGCCGACGGAAACTACCACGAGCCCCATGGCCACGATGCCGTTCTTCAGGACGTTCTTCAGCTTCATCGCTTTCCTCCACACGCTCATTGCGAAAACGAATCGACGCTCATCGCTTCGCGCCTCCATTCCGTTACGTAAGTCTGGCGCAGCGGTCGGGACAAATCCATGGGCATGGGACCAAATATCCAGATCTCGGGACCAAGGTCGGGCCCCGGGAGGACTTTGGTCTGATGGGAGAGGGGTTTTGCCAAGCCTCTCTCATCAAAAGGAAGGTCGGCGGCGGTGTCCGGAGACTGTCTTCGCAGGGATGCGCTCAGGCTGTTGCCGAGCCTGCTGCCCGCCCGATCGCTTCCCGTTCGCTGCACGCATGACGAGACGGCATGTTCGCGTTATAATTCCGGCTGCCATTTTCCGGCCGGAGGAGAAAATGCGACACCTGCCCATGCCAAGTTCGTATCTTCCTGCATGTTGCGCGCTTCTGATGGCGTCCGCTGGTATCGTCGGAGGTGCTGCATCCGGTTTCGCCGATGCCGCGGAACCGGTCACTCTGGCGACATCCGGTTTCGATTTCAGGGACACGTCCGGAGAAGCCAGGGACCAGCGTGCCGAGCACGCGAAGCGGCTGAAGGTGCTGGGAACTGCGCTGCAGGAAGGTCTCTCCACCAGCGCGAGGATGAATGTTGTCCCGCTGACCTGTGGGGGCGGCAAATGCACGGCAAGAACCGCCGGACTGGAAGCGCTATCCGTCCAGGCCAGAGAAGCCGGGGCAAGATACCTGCTGGTCGGAGAGGTTCAGAAAATGAGTACGCTGGTCGGCGGGGTGAAATTCGCGGTGCTCGACCTGGTCAGCAACAAGCCGACCTGCGACCGGTTTCTGAGCTACCGGGGCGATACCGATGAGGCCTGGCGGCGCGCCGGGGCATTTGCGGCACAGGACATCGAAAAACGCTGCCTGCCGGAGTAGGGGTGGGGCATGCAGTCGCCGGCGGGATTGTTTTAAGCCGCGCCCATTGCCAACGCTCTTGCCGTGCCTTCCGGATTGACCGCGATGACCTTGAGATCGGCCTTGAAGGGACCAAGCCAAGCCAAAGGAGAAACGAGATGAGAACGACAACAATTCCAGCCGCGGTCCTGCTGGCCGCGGCAATCGCCGTCGGAAGTGCAGGCTTCGCCCTCGCGCAGACAAGCGGAGCGGATCCGCATCATCCGGCGGACTCGTCGCAGGCGGCCTCGCCCTCGGGAACAGAGGGCGTGACCGGACAGGGGCAGGGGACGCTGGGCTCCGACATGATGCCGGGCGGAATGATGGGGCGGGGCATGATGATGCAGCCCGGCATGATGGGGGGCATGCCGCCGATGGGCATGCGCGGGCAGATGATGAAGATCATGTTCGCAATCGCCGACACCGACGGGGACGGTGCCCTGTCCTTCGAGGAGGTGACGGCGGTCCACAAGCGGATTTTCGACAGCGTTGATGCGAACAAGGACGGCAAGGTAACGCCCGAGGAGATGCAGGCGTTCTGGCGGCAATAAGTGCCGCACCGGCGACTGCGGGATCGGCGACCCGCAACGCCGCTACGATCTCGGTTGTTCTGGCCGGTGTTGATTGCCGCTGAGAACTGACCCGTCGCAGCCCAATATTTCCATTGAGAATTCTCGGTGGAAATGCCGGGTCAGTTCTCAGTGGCAATCAACAGTCCCAGGTTTCTCATTGAGGTTGAGACTGCGAGCGGTGCGACTTTTGATGCGGCGTTTACCTATTACGCTTTATGGCAGACTCCTAATTTAACTCCCGAACAACAGCCTAAATGAGGGCAAGAAGAGATAACTTTCCCTGCGTGTGTTCAACTCGCGCTCTAACGGTTAGTGATCGAGTGCAGGTATCACGGTATTGTGGAACAAGCGCCACAAGCCACCAGCTAAGTGACTGCAAGTACCGCTCCAGTGTCGTATTGACGCACGAAATCTACCCGAGTACCGTTCCAGTGATAGCAGTAGTGCCGCCCTTGGACGGGAACAGGGATGGTATCCGGCCAGAAGATGCCGATACAGCGTTGACCAGGCTTTCGAACGCTGTTCCACAGGAGGCCATCGCTTCCAGCCGCCCGAAGTCTACGTCCCTCAACTTGCGAAGCGGTGTAATCGTCCGGATGCAGAACCTCAGGCACCGCGTTCACGTCGTCAAGTGCCCGGTCAACGCTGCCCACCAGGACACGAAAGTCCGATGTCCATCCTGGAGGCTGGGGCGTCGAACTCATGAATTTCTGTTGGTGATGGATTGTCTCGGCCAGCGCGACGTCTTCACTCTCGCCTGCATAGTAGATGCCATAGCTTCCATCCGTGAAGCGTCCTGGCCGCCCTGTTGAGCAATGGACGAATGGGGCCATTACGTAACTCGCGCCGGGGCCAGAAACGCGACGGTTGGCGGGCACCTTGCCTAGATCGCCTACTTCAAAACGAATCCGCGGATTGGTTTTTGCCTCGACGGCAACAAGGGCCTCCCAGTCGCGGGGATCGGCGATGTCCTCGAACAAATCGATGGGTGGATAGATCGATCGAATGATGCGGTAGGTCTTTGGCCAGCGCACATGGGAACGGACAGCAAGGCCACTTACCAAGCGCTGCGCTCCGCATCGAGCCATTCACGCATCACGGCAAGATCAGAAAGCTCGCCTTGCAGCATCACGTCCAGCGCCGACTTGCCGCCAAAGGCCGTATTTGGCGCTTTGATCCACTCATATCCCCTTGTCGGATCCTTAAACAGATGTCGCACCCCCTTATGGATACCCATCAGGTGAGCCATCCGCATTTTCAGGTCTCGATCAATACGTCCGACGCTGCCTTCTTTCCAACGTGCCCACGTTCGAGCTGACAAACCGCCAAGCAAGGTGCAAGCCTGCGCGTCTGTGAGCTTCCAGGCGTTGAAGAGGTTCACGGTGGTACGAGCAAGCGCCCCTGCTTCCTCATCGGTGATTTCCGTTGAGGTTCGGTTGAAGGGAGTTGAAGCAATGGGTTGAAGTTGCATGGCATCCTCTCTTTTTGGCGGAAGATTAGCATGTTTATGCCAATTGGCAAGATCCAGTTGCTTTCGAACGGGCCACATCACATCGACAGTGATGGGCTACCTACCTTCTTACCGAGGGCGTGTCCTTAAACTTCTTCATGATTTCACCCGCCCCTGATGGGCGATAGTTAGTTCAATCTGGATTAATTTAAGCTGCGTTCCAGAGTTGAACGGAACTTTTTCAGCCTGCGGATAGCGATGCTGCGAGGCTCTGCGGGCGTCGACGAGAATCTGACCACCAAGGTAGAGCCCGATCCGAACGAAGGTCGAGAGGCTCGGCTATGCTGACCACATTCCCTGTCGATGCCTGCAGGAAGAACCGCGCGCCATCGTCCAGGATCCCGAGCGCCGAGAGGCCGCCGGATGCTCCAGCTACGGTGTCGAGCGCAATACGGTTGTCGTAGATTTCCGGCCGGCGCGATGTCGTCACCGTGTGACCATGGACGACGATCGGACCGAAGTCGAAATCGCTTTCAAGGAAATCCGCGCGGATCGTGCGCAAGTCCTTCGTGGTCTGCTTCTCAATCGCGACGCCGGGTCGAAGGCCGGCGTGGACAAACACGTAGTCGTCCTCCGGAATGAGCGCCGCCGCTGTCCGCACTGCCTCGATGTGCGCCGGGTTCGCCATCAGGAGGTCGATGAGCGTTTCGTGAGCGTCTTCTATCCGAGGGTGGGGACGTTCGACATCCAGACCGTAGGACGCTGCGGTCGCCGCTCCGCCATTCGACATCCAGTGATCGAAAATGATTTCCCGCTTGTCCGGCCGGTCGAGGAAGTGGAGAAGGACTTCCTCATGGTTTCCCAGGATGAGCCTGCTGGCCGGTCGTTTCCGCAGTTCTCCGATCACGAGGTCCACCGCCTCCTTGCTCTGGGCTCCGCGGTCAATGATATCCCCACACCCGGAAGCTTGGGAGGGAAGACCGATAGGAGCACCATGCGCAACATCCTGCTCGTGCAGTCCAATCCCTATCTCGGAGAGATCCTCAAGGCGAGCTTCCAGCGTGAAGGGTTCAGTGCAATGCTGCTGGGATCTGTCAGTGAAATCCCCCGGAGTGCCGCCGAGACCGTTACGGATCTCGTAGTCCTCGAAGAGACGTCCGCCATGGGCGGTATCGATATCTTTACAGACATCAGGCTCGCGACCTCCGCCCCCATTCTCGTTCTTGCACGTGCAGAGGCGGAACGGCAATGGGCGGGGATCGCGGACGACGTGCTTGCGGCTCCATTCGCCGTTCAGGAACTTTTTGCACGGAGCAGCACGCTCGTGGGCAGGGGGGCGCTGCGTCGGACAATCTACGCGGCCGGGGATATTTCAATGAACCTCGAGATGCACCGGGTGACCAGGGGAGCACGTGTCATTCATCTGGGGCCCACCGAGTTCAGACTCCTGCAACTCTTTCTTGCCGAGCCCCAGAGACTGTGGTCCCGTGCCGAGATCGTCGATAAGGTGTGGTCACCGGGCAGGGACGAGCGCAACGTCGACGTTGATGTGAAGAAGCTACGCGCCGCCTTGAACCGGAAAGGGGAGAGTGATGCCATTCGCACGGTCCGCGGGGCGGGATACGGCATGGCGTAAGCCGCCGCACGCACTTGCCTTCGGCTGTTCAGCCTCCGGCAGCCTTGCCAAGATTGACGCGCTTCGACAGCTCATCCACGGTCTCCTTGCGCTCGCTGTAACGGTCCGTGAGGTATGGCGACACGTCCCTTGTGAGGAGCGTGAACTTGACCAGTTCCTCGCAGACGTCGACGACCCGGTCGTAGTAAGACGATGGCTTCATCCTGCCATCCTGATCGAACTCGAGGAAGGCCTTGGCGACGGACGACTGGTTGGGAATGGTGATCATCCGCATCCACCGACCCAGCACCCGGAGCTGGTTGACCGCGTTGAAGGACTGGGACCCGCCACTGACCTGCATCACCGCGAGCGTCTTTCCCTGCGTGGGCCGGACTGACCCGATCGAAAGCGGTATCCAGTCGATTTGCGCCTTCATGATCCCGCTCATCGATCCGTGCCGCTCGGGGGAAATCCAGACCTGACCTTCCGACCACTCGGAAAGTGAGCGCAACTCCTGGACCTTCGGGTGGCTCACCGGCTCCTCGTCCGGAAGTGGAAGTCCGCGTGGATCGAAGATCTTCACCTCGCACCCGAAGTGCTCGAGGAGGCGCCGCGTCTCGTGCGCCAACAGTCGGCTGTAGGAGGTTTCCCGGAGCGAACCGTAGAGGATCAGGATGCGGGGCTTATGGGTGGACATCGGCGGACGGAGGGCTTCTGCATCAGGGAGCATCAGATGCTCGTCGACGGCGGCGGGGAGGCTTGTCATTTCGTGTCTCCGTGGTCTTGTGCAGCAGCGTTGCTGTTCATGCCTGCTGGGATGGAAGTTGTTCCTGATCGACTGGAAGGCCCCGGCAGCATTCCTTCAGGAGGAATGATACGAGGTTGCCGATGGCGTCGAAGCGGGCGCTGTAGATGAGCGATCTGCTGTCGCGCCGCATCGAGATCAGGCCCGCGTGCTCCAGCTCCTTCAGATGGAAGCTGATATTGGAAGGGGAGGTGCCCAGTATCTCGGCGATCCTGCCAGCGGCCAGGCCGTCAGCGCCAGCGACGACCAGCGTGCGAACTACGTTCAGCCTGGTCTCCTGTGAAAGTGCCGCAAAGGCGGCTAGCGCCTGCTTGTCATCCATGATTCAATATCCGTTGAAATCTAATAATGCAGATATGTCACGGGACGGCTTGGTGCAAGGAGGAGTTGGAAAAAGATCCGGCACCTCGAGGGCGTGCCCAGCCATTGCTTTCGGCAGCCAATGGGTCGCTCGCTTGCCCCATCGTGCGCCCTTAAACATGCAATTCACTACTATAAGATGTATCGAGTAGGGCGCTGAGGGGGGGATGCCATGCCATTTCTGGACGACGACATCGTGCATCTGCGTAGGCCTGACTTCGTACCCTGCCACTGGCGCTATTTCGTCTATACATCAATTCATGGGCGCACCCACGGAGCTTGGTATGGCGGTAGTCGACGCTCGGATCCTCATTCTCTAGCGGACTTATCAAAACGTATTCGGAGACTGGAGAATCTCATCTCCAACAGTGTGTTCGCTCGCCGGATTCGAAGGGACGTCTTCAACACCTAGATCATCCGGCGAGCGAAATCCTCCAGGCCGCACCGAGATGGGTGAGAGAGCGGCTTTGGCTTCGTCGAGATGAGTACGCCCCTGCTCGGGAGTCGCGACTTAAATTCGTCTGGCTGGACACAGCCATTGAGATATCCAATCGAAGGACGTTCGAGCAGACAAAAAATTAAGCAAATACAGGCGTCGAAACGCCTGTATTTGCCGGACTTGCGACCGTCCCAACTCGTTGGCCGCTTTTGGCTTCCAGATCGGCCAGTAATTGGCCGTTTTTCGCCTTTTTAGCCAGTTCTAGGTTCGGTTTCTCACTGCTGTTGCCGCGAGTACGATGAGTACTCAAGAACACCCACTTGTACTTCCGCACGTGTCGCATTTCTCGCAGGTGCCGTTTCTTACCATAGTGAAATTCTGGCACTCGGAGCACATGTTGCCCGTATATCCCTGGGCGATGGAGCGCATGCGGCGTTCGTTCTCCACCTTCTTGGCTTCGGTCTTCGCGGTTGCGGCTTCGTCGGCTGCAGCATCGGAGAAGAGGCCGGTGGTCGCCTGCTGTTCCTCTGCCAGTTCCTCGACGATCTCTTCGGCAAGCTCCCGGGCGCGTTCCTCGTAGTCCCGCTTGAAGGAAACCACTTCCGAAGTGGAGACGGCGACGGTCGGCTCCAGCTTGCGGGCCGCAGCGCCGGCAAAGGCGGTGACGGTCGCGCCGGCCGAAGCCCGCGCCGGCGCTGCGGTCGCGGCACCCTTGGCTTCGGAGGCGGCCGGGCGCTCGCCGCCGATCTTCGGCACCAGCGTGGGCTTGTATCCGCGGGTCAGGCCTTTGGAGACGATGTCCGCCTTGCCTTCCGAGACACCCCGGCCGAGCGCGGTGTTGGAAAAGTCCGACGTGTCCACATGGGCGAGATCGTGGCGGCCGAGATAGGAAATCGCGAGTTCGCGGAACACGTAGTCGAGGATCGACGTGGCGTTCTTGATCGCGTCATTGCCCGTGACGATGCCGGCCGGCTCGAACTTCGTGAACGTGAAGGCGTCGACATATTCCTCGAGCGGCACGCCATATTGCAGGCCGAGCGAGACAGAGATCGCGAAATTGTTGATGAAGGCGCGCAGCGCCGAACCTTCCTTGTTCATGTCGAGGAAGATTTCGCCGAGACGCCCGTCGTCATATTCGCCGGTGCGCAGGAAGATCGTGTGGCCGCCGATCTTGGCCTTCTGGGTGTAACCCTTGCGGCGGGCGGGCAGCTTTTCCTGCGAGCGGACGACCTTTTCGATGATCCGCTCAACGATCTTCTCCGTGACCTGCACCGCTTGGGCGGCAGCCGGCTGGCTGAGCAGTTCCTCGATCGCGTCGTCCGCATCGTCCTCATCGATCAGCGACGAGTTGAGCGGCTGCGACAGCTTGGAACCGTCGCGGTAAAGCGCGTTCGCCTTCAATGCGAGCTTCCAAGAGAGCATGTAGGCCGCGCCGCAGTCCGCGACGGTCGCGTCGTTTGGCATGTTGATCGTCTTGGAGATTGCACCCGAGATGAACGGCTGGGCGGCCGCCATCATGCGGATGTGGCTTTCGACCGAAAGGTAACGCTTGCCGATCTTGCCGCAGGGATTGGCGCAATCGAAGACCGGCAGGTGCTCGGCTTTCAGGAACGGCGCGCCTTCCAGCGTCATCGCGCCGCAGACATGGATGTTGGCGGCCTCGATGTCCTTCTTCGCAAAACCGAGATGTTCGAGCAGGTTGAAGCTGACGTCGGAAAGCTGCGCGTCGGTGACCTTCAGCGTGTCTTTCAGGAAGTCGGCGCCGAGCGTCCACTGGTTGAAGACGAACTTGATGTCGAAGGCCTGCTTCAGCGCTGCATTGACCGCTTCGATCTTTTCCGCGGTGAAACCCTTCGCAGCAAGCGTGGTGGGGTTGATGGCGGGCGCCTGGTTCAGATTGCCGTGACCGACCGCATAGGCCTCGATCTCGGCGATCTGCGCTTCGGAATAGCCGAGCGTGCGCAGCGCCTCGGGTACTGCGCGGTTGATGATCTTCCAGTAGCCGCCGCCGGCGAGCTTCTTGAACTTGACGAGCGCGAAATCGGGCTCGATGCCGGTCGTGTCGCAATCCATGACAAGGCCGATCGTACCGGTCGGGGCGATGACCGAGACCTGCGCGTTGCGGTAGCCGTGCTGTTCGCCGAGTTCGAGCGCCTTGTCCCAGGCGGCCTTGGCATGGGCCGCGAGATCCTGGTCCGGGTTGTCGGAATGGACGAGCGCGACCGGGTTGACCGACAGCGCCTCATAACCCGAGGTTTCGCCATGGGCCGCGCGGCGATGGTTGCGGATGACGCGCAGCATGTTGTCGCGGTTCGGCGCAAAGTTTGGGAAGGGGCCGAGCTCGGCGGCCATTTCAGCCGACGTGGCGTAGGAAATGCCGGTCATGATCGCGGTGAGCGAGCCGGCGATGGCGCGGCCTTCCGCCGAGTCATAGGGAATGCCGGTGGACATCAAGAGGCCGCCGATATTCGCATAGCCGAGGCCGAGCGTGCGGTATTCGTAGGAGAGTTCGGCGATGCGCTTCGACGGGAACTGCGCCATCATGACGGAGATTTCGAGCACGATCGTCCAAAGACGCGTGGCATGTTCGTAATCGGCGATATTGATGCGCTTGGTGGAGGCATCCTTGAAGGCGAGCAGGTTCATCGAGGCGAGGTTGCAGGCCGTATCGTCGAGGAACATGTATTCCGAGCACGGGTTCGAGCCGCGGATCGGGCCGCCGGCCGGCGACGTATGCCAGTCGTTCATCGTCGTGTTGAAGTGGATGCCCGGATCGGCGGACGCCCAGGCGGCATAGGAAATCTGCTCCCAGAGGTCCTTAGCCTTCAGGGTCTTCATCACACGGCCGTCCTTGCGGGCGGTGAGGTTCCAGTCGCCGTCGTTTTCGACAGCGCGCAGGAAGTCATCCTTCAGCGAGACGGAGTTGTTGGAATTCTGGCCGGAGACGGTGAGATAGGCTTCCGAATCCCAGTCCGTGTCGTAGGTCTTGAACTCCATGTCCTTGTAGCCCTGGCGGGCGAACTGGATGACGCGGCCGATATAGTTTTCCGGAACCTGATCCTTCTTGGCGGCGCGAATCTCGCGCTTCAGCGCCGGGTTCTTCAACGGATCGAAGCAGTCTTCTCCAGTGCCGCCTTCGCAATTGACGCAGGCCTTCATGATCGCCTTCAGATGCCTGGCGACGATCTTCGAGCCGGTGACCAGCGCCGCCACCTTCTGCTCTTCCTTGACCTTCCAGTTGATATATTCCTCGATATCCGGATGGTCGATGTCGACGACGACCATCTTGGCGGCGCGGCGCGTCGTGCCGCCCGACTTGATGGCGCCGGCGGCGCGGTCGCCGATCTTCAAAAAGCTCATCAGGCCGGAGGAGCGTCCGCCGCCGGAAAGCTTTTCGCCTTCGCCGCGCAGCATGGAGAAGTTGGAGCCGGTGCCGGAGCCGTATTTGAAGAGGCGCGCCTCGCGGACCCACAGGTCCATGATGCCGCCTTCGTTGACGAGGTCGTCCTCGACAGACTGGATGAAGCAGGCATGCGGCTGCGGATGTTCATAGGCCGACTTCGACTTCGTCAGCTTGCCGGTGAAGGGGTCGACATAGAAATGGCCCTGGCCGGGGCCGTCGATGCCATAGGCCCAGAAAAGGCCGGTGTTGAACCACTGCGGGGAGTTCGGCGCGACGCGCTGGGTGGCGAGCATGTAGGCAAGCTCGTCCATGAAGGCGCTCGCATCTTCCTCCGACGAGAAATAGCCGCCCTTCCAGCCCCAATAGGTCCACGTGCCGGCAAGACGGGAGAAAACCTGACGTGCATCGGTCTCGGAGCCGTACTGCTCGTCCTTCGGCAGCGCCTTCATCGCTTCCGTGTCGGGGACCGAACGCCAGAGGAACGAGGGAACATCGTTTTCCTCGACCTTTTTCAGGATCTTCGGGACGCCGGCCTTGCGGAAATATTTCTGCGCCAGAACGTCGGTCGCGACCTGGGAGAACTGCGCCGGCACGTCGATGTCGGCCGCCCTGAAGACGATGGAACCGTCGGGATTCTTGATCTCGCTGACGGCCTTGCGGAATTCGATTTCCGCATAGGCGCCCTGGCCTGGCTTGGTGAAACGACGTTCGATGCGCATTGCCTTAATCCCTCGTCTGTTGGCCCTTGCTCAGGGGCGCAAATATCCGCTCCCGCTGCACGCCATCATGTGCAGCCGGTTGAAATTCCATCCAGGTGAATCATCGTGGATGCCTACCTGTATATTGCGATGAATGCTGGCTGCAAACACTAAATATAGTATTAACAGGTTCTTTTTGCCAGTCCCAATCGCAGTTTTGGCGAGCAAATCCGGATGCGCACGAAAGCCCTCTGGCAGGCCGGCTCTTCACCGCCGATCTGCCATCTGTCGTTTCCGTTCAACTCGAAAAGGAACCGGCCTCGTTATCCCCGGTCCAGTCGCCGCCGCAACATGAGGAACACTGTCGGACGACGCGAGAGATTCGTCAAGGCGTAGATTGCTACGGTTTTATAACCACAAGATATTGTGCTTTGCTGCTGTGGATAACGGGGAGAAAAAATAATCGAGGAATCTCAAGGTATTGCGAGGATGGCTTGAAGCTTGCGCAACGGCGTCCGGCGAATTTTTTCACGCTCGGACGCTTCGCGGGCCCGCGGCTGAGCCGGATTTGCAGGAATCCGGCGTACCATATTGAGGCATCTGGGAGATTTTGCACCCGCTAGGAATAGAAGAGCCCGCGCGGCCTGCGGCAGGGCGGGTTCTCGACAGGGCGTTAGAACTCGGGCAGGCGGGGAGAATCAGCCTTTGGCGCCTTTGGCGATCGGCTCCTGATAGGTGAAGCCCATGTCCCAGGGAAAATAGATCCAGGTGTCCTGGCTGACCTCGGTCACGAACGTATCGACAGTCGGAACGCCCTTGGGCTTGGCGTAGACGCAGGCGAAGTGCGCCTTGGGCAACATGGCGCGCACTTCGGAAGCCGTCTTGCCCGTATCGGTCAGGTCGTCGACGACGAGCACGCCGGCGCCTTCGTTTTTTGTGAGCTCGGGAGTGATTCCCTTGAGCAGGGCCATTTCGCCCTGGTTGACGTAGTCGTGGTAGGAGGCGACGCAGACGGTCTCGATCAGGCGGATGTTGAGTTCGCGCGAGATGATCGCCGCCGGCACGAGGCCGCCGCGGGTGATGCAGACGATGGCGCGGAACTCCTGGTTAAGACCGGCGAGCCGCCAGGCAAGCGCCCGGGCGTCGCGGTGGAATTGATCCCAGGAGACGGGGAATGCTTTTTCAGGAAGAGACATGGTTCAGCCAATCAGCGAGAGCTTTCGTTGGCTCTCGCTAATAGCGGCAATCCCGGCTTCCTGGCAAGCCGGCGATTCGCGGCTGTGGATTGCAAAATGGCCGATGGGAACGGTGCAGGTGACGAGTGCCGCACACGCGACGGCTTCCGGCCTTGGAACGAGCCCGCTCGCGCGAAAGGGGTGCGGGTTTTGAGGCTTGTGCCTTGCTAACGGCACCGGTGAGGCTTTGGATCATGGATTGGAAGTCGTCATTGTTCGCCCACCAGGCCTGATAGCGCCGCGTGCTCTTCGGTCGGCTGAATTCGACCGCGTTTTGATTTCGACAGCCTCGTCGTCTTGCAGCAAAAGGGGATGTGCTGCCTCAAGGCAGGACGCGATCCGGCCCATGCGGTTCCGACGGCAATTATTTCCGCTCTTGCAACGGTTTTCTAATAGGAAAGACTTGGGCTTGCTGCCTCCAGGCGCTCGGCCCTTTCTTGGCGCCTTCAGATCAAAGAGCCGCCATAAGCTGTCATTTCCACCCCTCGTATATTACCGGAGGCGTGCAAAGCTGACCGGGTCGTCTTCAGGCAGTAAAGGGGCCGCTATCACGGGGAGCAGCCAACCTCATGCTATACCGCCGAGGCAGACGTATTTTAGCTCCAGGAATTCCTCGATTCCGTAGCGCGACCCTTCGCGTCCGAGGCCGGAGAGCTTGACGCCTCCGAACGGGGCTTCGGCGGTTGAGATCAGGCCTGTGTTCACACCGACCATGCCATACTCGAGAGCTTCTGCGACCCGGAATACCCGTGCCATATCCTTTGCGAAGAAATACGATGCTAGACCAAATTCAGTATCATTGGCCTGTCGAATGACGTCTGCCTCGTCCCGGAAGCGGAACAGCGGGGCGACCGGTCCGAAAGTTTCCTCCCGCGCGACCGCCATATCCGCCGTGACATCTGCAAGCACTGTGGGCTCGTAGAAAGCCTTCCCGAGTGGAAGCCGCTTGCCTCCAGTGATGGTGCGGGCCCCCTTGTTCAGGGCATCCGCCACATGTTCTTCGACCTTCTCCAGTGCCGCCTGGTCGATCAGCGGCCCGAGGATGACACCTTCGTCAAAGCCGTTACCCGTGACGAGCTTACCGACCGCGCCAGCCAGCTTGTCCGCGAACGCGTCATAGACGCCGTCCTGTACGTATAGGCGGTTCGCGCAGACACAGGTCTGTCCGTTGTTACGGAACTTTGCGATGATTGCGCCTTCGACCGCCGCATCGAGATCAGCGTCGTCAAAGACGATAAAGGGTGCGTTCCCGCCGAGTTCGAGGCCGAGCTTCTTGATGGTCGGCGCCGACTGCTTGTAGAGTTCTGCGCCCACTTCGGTCGAGCCGGTGAAGGTCAGCTTTCGCACGACCGGATTTTGGGTCATCTCGCCACCGATCTCGCGTGCAGAGCCCGTCACGACGCTGAACAGCCCCTTGGGCAGCCCGGCCCGTTCGCCGAGAATGGCGATAGCAATGGCTGAAAACGGTGTCTGCGACGCCGGCTTCAGCACCATGGCGCAGCCAGCCGCGAACGCGGGACCGGCCTTGCGCGTGATCATGGCGTTCGGGAAGTTCCACGGTGTGATTGCCGCGACGACACCGATAGGCTGCTTCATCACCATGATCCGCTTGTCGGGCTGGTGTCCTGGAATGAGGTCGCCATAGACACGCCGAGCTTCTTCCCCAAACCACTCTATGAAGCTTGCGCCGTATGCGATCTCTCCCATGGCCTCGGCGAGCGGCTTGCCTTGCTCGAGCGTCAGGATCTTTCCGAGATCCTCCTTGTTCTCCATCATCAGTTCGTACCATCTGCGCAGGGTGCCGGCGCGCTCCTTGGCGGTGCGGGCGGCCCAGTCCTTTTGAGCGGTGCGGGCGGCTTCAATCGCTGCTCGGGTGTCCGACGCCCCAAGCTTCGGCACATGACCTATGATCTCTCCGGTTGCCGGATTGTCGACGGCAATGCGCCTGTTCGCATCCGCCTCGACCCAGTCTCCGCCCACGAGAGCGGCTTCACGGAAGAGAGATTGATCCTTGAGTTTCATGGTTTGATTCCTGTTGTCCAAAGCGGGCGCTTGCCGCAACCTGGTCCTTAACTTGCATCCTGAAGGATCAAGTCTGCAGCCTTTTCTGCGATCATGAAAACGGCGGCCTGCGTATTCCCTGAGACCATGGTCGGCATTATCGAGGCATCGGCGATGCGAAGGCCGTCGACACCGCGAACCTTGAGACTAGGGTCGGTGACTGCGTTTTCATCCGTTCCCATCCGACAGGTGCCGCAGATATGGTAGATAGTTTGGCCGTCACGTCTTGCGAAGTTCAGCCAGTCTTCGTCCGTTCTGCAATCCAAACCGGGGCTCATTTCTTTGTCGCGGAAACCGTCCATGGGAGCCTCTTCGACAATCTTTCGCGCGATCTTCATTCCATCGACGATCGTCCGGCGATCCTCATCCGTTGCCAGGAAGTTAGGGCGGATGGCTGGTGCCGCAAAGGGGTCTGGAGATTTGGAATGAATGGTTCCGCGGGACTCCGGCCGAAGCTGGGTGACGCCGATGGTCATGCCAGGCAGCCGGTCAAGCTTACGCTCGGCTGCATTGGCGTAACTCGCATGCATGAAGAAATACTGGACATCTGGCCCCTCAAGGCCGGGGCGGGTGCGGACGAAACCGTGAACGAGACCGGTTCCGAGTGTCAGGATTCCACTGCGCATCGCGAAGTAGCGCGTCACCGCCAGCCCGAGCCTAATGCCACGTGTCTGCTCATTGAGCGTGACCGGCCGCTTAACGCGCCAATTCATGCGGGTACAAAAGTGGTCGATGTAGTTGGCGCCGACTCCTGGTAGGGCGTGTTGGACTTCGATCCCCAGCGGCTGCAAGACCCGTGGATCGCCAATACCAGACAACTCCATCAATTGCGGCGTCTGAGCAGCGCCGGCGGTAAGGATGACTTCCCGGCGTGCGTGGATTTCAATGGAGCGGCTGCCCGATTGTATTACGACTCCTGTCGCGCGACTGTTCTCGAGAAGGATGCGGGTCACGTGGGCGTCGGTTCGGACGTCCAGATTGTGCCTGGCCAGCGCTGGCTGAAGATAAGCGGCGGCCGCACTGACCCGACGGCCACGCCGCTGGTTCACCTGGTAGTAGCCGAAGCCATCCTGACTCTGTCCATTGTAGTCGACGTTACGCTCAAAGCCCGCACTCCTCGCTCCGGCAATGAAGGCTTCGGCAATGAGAGGGCGTTCCTTGACCTGCGTGACCGGCAATGGACCGCCTCGGGCACGCAGCGAAGAGGCAGGACCGTCATAGTCTTCAAGTTTCCGGAAATAGGGGAGCACCTCCTGAAAGCTCCAGCCCCGGCAGCCCTGTTGCGCCCAACCGTCATAGTCCTGCGGCTGGCCCCGCACATAGATCATGCCGTTGATCAATGTGGAGCCGCCAAGCCCTTTGCCACGCGGAACGGAGATGATGCGGTTGCCGGTCGCTTCCTCAGGTTCGGTCTGAAAGCGCCAGTTGAAGGCCGGGTTGGTGAGGAGCTTGCTGAAGCCGGCAGGGATCTCCACCCAAAAGCTTCGGGCGGCCTTGCCGGCCTCCAGCATCAGGACCGTGTGCTTTCCTGACTCTGTCAAACGATTTGCGAGCACGCAACCAGCCGTGCCACCACCCACGATGATGTAGTCGAACGAGTCGGGGGCATGCTGCATCAAATCGTTTCTCCGATCGCTTTGGAGTGGGAGAGTTTGGAAGGGAGGATCTTGCCGGGATTCAACAGACCGTCTGGGTCAAGCGCCGTCTTCAACGTGGAAGCGAGACGCAGGTCGGCGTCCGGGGCGACACGCAGCCATTCATCGACGCGGTACTGTCCTAATCCATGTTCTGCGGAGATCGAGCCGCCGTGCTTGACCACGACATCGTGCACCACCCGATTGATCGCCTGTTGGTCGTGATCGGGTTCCAAGAGGACATTGTAATGGAGATTGCCATCGCCCAGGTGGCCGAAGAGGTTTAGGCCGGCGCCGGGAGCCACGGTTTCCAATGCAGCCTCGGCATCAGCCAGAAAGGCTCCCATGCGCGTGAGCGGTACGGAAATGTCGTGCTTCAGGCTCGAACCCCGCCGTGCTTCCGCCTCCGTGACGTGCTCCCGCAAAGCCCAGATCTGGCGCGCCTGCATGTCCGATTCCGCGACAACCCCATCAACTACCCATCCGATTTCGAAGCCAGCGGCAAGCACCGCCTCGGCTGCATCCCGTAGACCGGATAAACTGGACGTCGCTTCGAGCAGGATGAACCACTCACCTGCCGCTATCGGGCTCTTTAACTGGGCGTAGCGCTCGATGAGATCGATCGATTGCGCCGAGATCAGCTCGAATGCCGAGAGCGCCTCGCCGATGTCCTGTTGAGTGAGTTCAAAAAGCGAAATCGCCGCGTCAAGGTTGGTGACGCTGAGGAGTGTCGTGACCGAGTGGCGGGGCACAGTGACGAGCCGCATGACTGCGGCGGTGACGATGCCGAGAGTTCCCTCCGAGCCGATGAACCATTGTTTCCAGTCATAGCCGGCATTATCCTTGCGCAGATGACGCAAGCCGCTTGCCACGCTACCATCGGCGAGAACGACTTCAAGTCCAAGAGTAAGGTCGCGTGTCATCCCATAGCGCAGGACGTTGAGACCACCGGCATTCGTGGCGATCACCCCGCCGATGGTGGCCGAGCCCTCAGCCGCTATGGCAATTGGCAGCATGCGACCTACTTCCGAAGCGTTTTCGCGCACGGTCTGGAGGATCGCACCCGCTTCTACTTCTATCGTCATGCCGACCGGATCGAGAGAGCGGATTGCTCGCATGCGATTCAGAGACAAGACAACCTGGCCTGCGCTACTGTCAGGAATGGCCCCTGCGGCAAGGCCGGAGTTGCCGCCCTGAGGCACGATGGTGAAGCCGAGCTCACGGCAATGCCGGACAACTCCGGCGACTTCTGATGTTGAGGCGGGCCGTACCACACAAGCCGGCACACCCGTGGAGCTTCGCTTCCAATCCGTTGCGTAAGGCGCGACATCTTCGTTTGAAGTCAGGACGTAGCGCCCGCCCACGACGTCAGCAAGCGCCGAGAGAAGTTGGCTTCGGTCCGTCATGCCAGCGCGCCCATATGCTGCGCCATCAGCACGATCTGCGATTCCAGCATCGGCTTGCCAGGGAATATCCGGCACCCCTTGGCCTCTGCCGCCTTGAGCAGCGGGGTCATGGCGGGTTCCATGATGGCATCCGCGACAAGCTGGTCCCCGCGCAGCCTTGACAAATCGAGTGGCGGCTCGTCGTTCAAACGCATACCGAGGGAGGTGCCGTTGACGACGAGATCGTGGTTCGCGATGCGATCAGCATCCGTGTCGACCGTGAGTGCCGGATAGGCCGCTCTGAGACGCTCGGTGAGGCCCTTGGCACGTTCTATCGTTCGGTTGGCCACTGTGATGTGAACCACCCCCGCCTCGGCAAGCGCGAAGGCGATTGCGCTGGAGGCACCACCCGCGCCCGCCAGGTAGACGCTCATCCCCGCAGGATCCGCATTTGCAACGCGCAAGGCCTCGACAAAGCCAATGCCGTCGAGCATGGCGCCGACCATGCGGCCGTCCGCCTCACGGCGAACGCAGTTCACCGCCCCAATATTGCGTGCGGCACCCGTGACCTCGTCGCACAGCGCCAGCATGTCCGTCTTGTGCGGCACGGTGGCGATGAAGCCGCCGAAGTTCTCCATGCGCCGAAGGCCATCAACGAGCGTCTTCAAACCATCGGGCTTGACGTGGAAAGGGACGAGCACCCCATCGACGCCGCGTGATGTCAACAGGGCGTTCATCACCTCTGGCGTTTTCACATGGTAGATCGGGTCGGCGAGGATGCCGTAGATGCGGGTGCGTCCGGTGACGGGTGGCAGGAAGCCCCGGTGGAGCGCTTGGCCTTCGCCAACGATCGGAGAGTTCATGAGAAGGTCCTGTCCGTTGTCTTGAGCGACACGTGTCCATTGGCCTGCGCATTCAGGTCATGTAGAGGCCACCGGCTACGTCGATAGTCTGCCCGGTGACGAAGCTTGCTTCCGGCGAGGTGAGGTAGAGGGCGAGATCGGCCACTTCCTCGGGAGCGCCCAATCGTCCCATTGGCGTCATCCGAACCTGTTCGTCGTTGACCTCGCCCGCAACCGCGCGAACCATAGGCGTCTCGATCCTCCCAGGCGCGATGGCATTGACCCGCACTCCGAATGGCCCGAGTTCTGCGGCCAGATGCTTCGTAAAGCCGATCAGTGCCGATTTGGTCGCAGCATAGTGGCAGGCGACGATGGGCGAGTATGTTTTGCCCGCGACCGACGACATGTTGACGATCCAGCCGGCTTTCATGTCCCGCATGCTGGGGGAGAGCGCGCGGATGGTGTTGAAGCAGCCGGAGAGGTTGACCGCAACAACCCGGTTCCATTCGTCGGGCTCCATCTCCCAGATCTTGTGCGCAACTCCGTCATGTTTCGGAGAAATTCCGGCATTGTTCACCACTGTGTCGAAGGGGCCGCCAATCTGGCTTGCTGCTTGGGCAAGCGTCTTCTCGACCGAGGGGTAATCGGAGACATCAAGCACCAGTGGAACCGCTGCCCCCTTGCGATTGCCACGGATCGATCGCACCGTCTCGTTGATGTCGGCTTCGTTCATGTCGGCGACGCCGACGGTTGCGCCACGGGCCGCAAAGCGTTGGGCAATAGCGCGCCCGATACCGCGTCCGGCCCCCGTTACCAAGACCCGACGTCCTGCGTGGCTTGGTCTGGTGGCGATTTCTTCCGGATTGATTTCCCGATTCGACATTTCAGATTCCCAGATATGCTTGACGGACGTGATCGTTGTGGAGGAGTGCGTCGGACGTGTCGGCCAGAACGATTTCGCCGTTCTCGAGGACGTAGCCACGGTCGGCTGCTTTCAGCGTATGGAAGACGTTCTGCTCGACGATCAAGACGGTTGCTCCCGTCTTCACGATCGTCTCAATGACTTCGAAAACCTGTGCGACGATGATAGGCGCCAGGCCGAGCGATGGTTCATCGAACATCAGAAGTTTCGGCCGCGCCATCATGCCCCGAGCGATCGCGACCATCTGCTGTTCGCCGCCCGACAGTGAACCAGCCTTTTGGGCAAGACGCTCGCGCACTCGCGGAAAGAGCGACAGGACCTCCTCCAAGGCCGTGTCCTTATGCTGTCGGGCGGCCTTTCGATAGGCGCCCATCAGCAGGTTCTCCTGGACCGTCATGTCCGGGAAGAGCTGCCGCCCCTCCGGGATCAGGGTGATACCGCGATCCACCGTGTCATGCGAGGAGAGCCGCGTGACGTCCTCACCTTCGAACGTGATCTTTCCCGCCGCCGGACGGATAAGCCCAGCGATGGTGCGCAAAGTAGTCGTCTTGCCGGCGCCATTGGCGCCGACGATTGTTACGACTTCTCCGGCCTCAACCGTCAGTGAAATATCGTGCAGGATCGTTGTCGGGCCGTAGCCGGCGTGGACGTTCTCAAGCCTGAGCATCGATGAATTCCTTTCCGAGATAAGCTTCGACGACCAGGGGATCCTTGACCACCTCGCGGGGTTCTCCGTGGGCAATGATCTTGCCGGAGTTGAGAACGATGACACGATCGGAGAGAGACATGACGGCCTGCATGACGTGTTCGATCGCGACGATGCTGACGCCGCTGTCGCGGATAGATTTCATCAGATCGATTGCCCGGCGTACGTCCGTCTGATTGATTCCGGCCATGACCTCGTCGAGTAGGAGGATCCGTGGCTTCATGGCCATGACGCGCGCCACTTCCAGCCGCTTCAGGCCACCAATGGTCAGGCCGCGTGCCTCCGCATTAAGCCATGGTGCCAGCCCCATCCGCTCTGCCGTTTCGCGCGCAACCTCACGGGCCTCCTCAACGTCCGAATAGCGATGGAATGCGCCGACCATGATGTTTTCTTCAACGGTCATCGCGGCGAAGGGCTGAACGATTTGGAACGTGCGCCCCACGCCGATCGCAGCGAAATCGCCAGGCGTGATCGGACTTTGCCAACCGCCGTCGGGCGACCGAACGGTGACCGAGCCACTGTCCGCCTTCAAGAAGCCGGAGATCATGTTGAAGACCGTGGTCTTGCCGGCGCCATTGGGACCGATGAGCCCGAGGATTTCGCCCTCTCGGAGGGTGAAGCTCACATCATTGGTGACATGAAGGCCGCCGAACCGCTTCTGCAGATGTTCTACACGCATGATGTCGGAACCGATCGGTGCCCGTTCTGCTGGGGTTGCCGCGGCCGGGCTGGCAGCAACGGTGCCGGCAGACACTCCGCGCTCCCGCTTCTGCTTCATGAAGCGGGAGACTGGGCCCATCAGGCCGTTCGGCATGAACAGAACGACCAGCATCAGAACGACGCCATAGACGAAGCCGTGAAGACCGAGTGCATGCGCCCCAAGCCAGCCGCGCGCAAGCTCGCTGATCGGTACGAGAAGGACGGCGCCGAGGAGGGGGCCAAATACTGTACCCAAACCGCCGATCAGAGCAAACATGGCAATCTGGATCGACGTTTGCAGAGAGAACATCGCAGCCGGCTCGATGAAGGTCAGATACATCGCATGGAATGTGCCGAGAAAGGCGGTGAGGGCGGCGGATACCGCCACGGCTGCGAGCCGGACCCTTATTGTACCGACACCAGCGGCAAGCGCCGCCGATTCCCTTTCGCGTGTTGCGACAAGGTAGAAGCCCATGCGGTTTGAGCGAATCCACCAGGCGACCGCCAGTGTCAGGAGGAGCATACCGAATGCGATCAGCAACTGCGGGAGGCGGTCACGGAAGACCATCCATTCCCAGCCGATCTGCAGCGGGATCATCAGCCCGGTGGCGCCGCCGGTCAAGTCACGCCAATGAAGGGCGAGAACTCGGAACACTTCCAAGAACGCAATAGTAGCAAGAGCGAAGAACGGACCATGTAGGCGGAAGCAGGGGTAGCTGATGACCACCGCGGCCACCACAGCAATCGAGGCTCCCGCAAACATGCCAATCCAGGGACTGATCCCCATGTTCATGAGGATGACGCCAGTGTAGGCGCCGATCCCGTAGAAAATGGCATGGCCGAGCGAAAGCTGGCCGGCAAAGCCGCCCACTATGTTCCACGCCGTCGACAAGGCTGCAAAGATGCAGATCGTGATGAAGATATGGTAGACGAACTGATCGCCAACCATGAAGGGGATTACGATCAGCGACGCCAGGATCGCTGCGAGAGGAAGCGCTTTCAGCATCCGGCCATTCGAGAGTGCCTGAGACTGAGCGGAAGTGGCGGAGATATCTGTCATGGCGACACGTGCGAAAGGTTGAGACGCGAGCTGAACAGGCCCGACGGCTTCAGGATGAGGATCAGGAGGAATACGCTGAAGACGGCGACCTCACGAAGGTCGGAGCCGATATAAAAGCCGGCGAAGCTGTCGATCAGGCCGATGATCATCGAACCTGCGAAGGCCCCGCCGATCGAGCCAAGCCCCCCAAGCACCACGACGACAAACGCGGTCAAGACGAAGTATGTGCCGATGCCCGACGACGTGGGATAAAGAGGAGCGATGAGGACCGAGGCGACCCCGACACAGGCGGCGCCGACGCCGAACGTCAGGATATAGATCCAGTTGACGTTGATGCCCATCAATTGGGCGGCAGCGCGGTTCTGAGCCACGGCGCGGATGGCGCGGCCCGTTTGTGTGCGGGAAAGGAAGAGCTGGAGAGCCAAGACGATTGCAACGGAAGCAATCAGGATTGCGAGTTGCCCTGACAGCAGGCGTACGGGTCCAAGCTGCAAGGGCGTGCGGAGCCCACTTGCGGGCGTGCTGGCAATGTCGGCACCGAAGATCAGTAGGGCCAGGTTGATTAGCGCTGTGGAAAGGCCGACGGTCGCGAAGATCTGAATGTGATCGTCATCCGCAGACATGAGCGGCTGAATCAAAAACCGCTGCGTCAGGGCACCCAGGACGAAGAGGGCTGGCGCGACGAGGATGACGGTAGCAAAGGGATGAATCCCCATCCAGGTCGTCAGCACGTATGTCAGATACATGCCCACCATGAGAAATTCCCCATGAGCGAAATTGACGACTTTGACGATGCCGAAGATCAAGGTCAGCCCCACAGCGACGATCGCAAACAGGCTACCGAGCATGATCCCGTTGGTGAGAACTTGCAAAAACGTGTTCATCGGGCCTCCCCAGGACAGAAGGGTGCCGGGCGGTGGCCGCCCGGCACGGTCAGAAGGCTCACTCGCCTAGTTTCATAGGCGTGATGGCGGCTGAGTCCGGGAAGACGGTGACAAGTTTGCCATCCTGCCACTGCATTCCCATCATCTCGGCGCGTTCGTTTTGGTTGTCTTCACCGAACTTGAAGCCATAACCGGTTGCTGTGACGCCGGCTTTGATGTCGATGGACTTGACGGCCTCTACGATCGTGTCCGGCTCGAAGTCGGACGCTTTGCCGAGAGCTTCCAGGACGACCTTGGCACCGACATAGTTGTTCAGCGAGTGCCCGGAACGAGGCGCCGAGCCATATTTCTTCTGATAAGCTTCGACAAACTCTTCTAGGCCCGGAGTATAACTTGTGTTGACGCTGTATTGGGTGAAGTCGACGTCCAATACGCCTTCGATTACCTCATGCCCGACCGCGTCCGCAGTGGGCTGCATTGAATAACCGCCGCCGCCGCCGATGATGGCGGATGGCTTATAACCCGCCTCGTTTGCCTGCTGCAGGAAAAGCACCGAGTCATTCTGATACGAGGTCTGTAGGACGATATCGACCTCACGGTTCTTCAGATCGAGAACAAGCGACGACATGTCAACCGTGGCGGCTGGGTATGCCTGCGTGTTGACGATGTTGAGGCCGGCTTCCTTGGCATAAGCGTTCTGCCGTTCAGCAACGGATGTTCCGTAGCTGGAATCCTCGTGGATAATTCCGATCTTCAGGTCAGCCGGCCCTTTGCCGATACCGGGGCCGACTTTTTCAACGACCATCTGGATGATCATCTTGGCCATGTCGTCGGCGGTCGGGTTGGTGCGATAGAGGTACTTGAGACCGCGGCCGGTGACTTCTTCGGCCACGGCGCCGAGCTCAAAATATGGAATGCCTGCCAGCTCCGTCACCTGGCTGGCAGCGATCGAGCGAGCCGAGGAATAGGTGCCGAAGATTGCCTTTACGCCCTCCAGTGAAGTAAGGCGTCGTGCTTCACCAATGGCCTGGTTGTTATCGACCGCATCGCCCCGCACCAACGTGATCTGCTCGCCCTGGATGCCTCCCGCGGCGTTGATCTCCTCTACAGCCAGCTCAAGGCCGCGAGCGCTCTCTTCACCCAGCAGGGCAAGCTGCCCGCTGAAAGGATAAAGCGCGCCAAACTTGACCTCGGCATTTGCCGCGGAGGCAGTAAAAGCCAGAGAGATAGCTGTGGTCTTCAGTAGGTACGACAGTTTCATTGTTTCCTCCCGTGAAAACGTCGTTGCTGATGGGTCTGATGTGTCAGTAGTTCAGGGCGTCCCTGCCTTCGAAGCTGGTGATAGGCGGATAGGCCCGCTGATCGGTGATGACGTCCAGCACCGTCGTCCGGCCGCTCGCCAGTGCGTCCTTCAGCGCAGGCAGGAAGTCTGCTGGGCTTTCGATACGGACGCCGTCGCAGCCGACTGCGCGTGCGATCGCAGCGTGATCGACGGCTTCGAAGTCACACACATCGGTGAAGCCGCCGAAGAGGCTGAGCTCTGCGTGTTTTTGGTAGCCGAGAATCTGGTTGTTGAGCACGACCACAACGACGGGCAGCTTCATGCGTCGCGCGGTTTCCAGCTCTGACCAGACATGCCCAAAACCTCCGTCGCCCGTGAGGCAGATGACGGGCGCATCCGGACGCGCTGTCTTCGCGCCGATAGCGTAGGGCAATCCCCAACCAAGGCCGGCGATGCCGCGCGGCGTGAGGAAGCGTTGCCCTGATTTTTGTGCAGTCAGGAAGTTCGCGATCCAGATGGACGAATAGCTCGCGTCGGCTACGGTGATAGTCTCGGGTGTTAGGACGGTGTCGATGTCTGCAAGGATGCGTTCCGGCCTCAGCGGGGAGGCGTCCATGTTGACCAGGCGTTTCATGTCATCCTTGTGGGCTGCCCGGCCACTGGCGATTGTCGCTTCGAGTGTCGGGCGTCTAGATGTGATCGCCGAGAGATCCCGCTTCTTCAATTCGGCTTCCAGGGCTGAAAGAGTGAGCTTGGCGTCACCGACCAGCCTGAAGGCCTCGTAATTTCGGCCAACCTCGCTGCTTTCGATGTCGATATGGATGTAGGTGGCGTTCTTTGGATAAAGGGACCAACTGTCGGTCCCATTCTGGTTCGTCCGGTTGCCGACAAGGATCACTAGATCGGCTTCCGTGACCAGCGAGCGCAGGTGTGACGAACGGCTCCGAGGGGCCATGAAATAGCCCACGACACCGACGGAAAGCGGATGAGATTCCGCCACCGAGCCTTTCCCCATGACCGTGGTAGCAACTGGAAGACCGAGCGCTTGCACGGCTTCCAATTGCGCCCACGCCTGGGAGGAATGAACTCCGCCACCAGCAATGACGATCGGCGTTTTGGCGGCGGCGATCATGTCGGCTGCAGCCGAGACCCTCTCCGGATCAGCAACCGTCCGGTCGAGTGGGAATGTGCCAAGCGAGGCGGAACGTTGCGGCGTCGCAGGGTCGAGATCAGGCCGCTCGTCCAGCACATCGAGCGGCACCAGCAGGACCGCAGGACCGGCGCGACCGCTTGCGGCCGCTGTGAACGCCATGTCGACATAATCGTCGATCCGCTGTGGATCGGCGACGCGACGAACCCATTTGGCGACGCCGCTGAACAAGGCAAAATGGTCGAGCTCCTGAAACGCGTTCTTGTCGGTGAAGCGCCGCGAAACATCCTGGACGATCGCCACCATGGGAATCGATGCCTTCAAGGCTTCAGCGAGGCCAGGAACGAGTAGCGTGGCCGCAGGGCCGTTCTGGGCGGTGACAACTGCAACTTTCCCGGATGTCCGCGCATAAGCGTCTGCCATGGCGGCGCCGGCGTTCTCGGTACGATAGCCAATCTGGCGGATGCCATAGTCCGGAGCCGCAAGAAACAATGCGGAGGGAATGCTCTGCCCGAAGATCTCCTTTACGCCATGACGTTTCAGGGCAGCCGCCAGAAGATGGGCCCCTGTCATGTTGCTGCCCGTAGACTGGACCGGATGATTGGCGACCATGTTCATGCCCTTGCTCCCTTGTGTGCCTTGCCTTCGCCGTTCTGCATGGAAAGAACGATCTTCCCGATGTGAGTGCCCGCATCCATGCGGCCATGTGCTTCCTGCACGTCTTCGAGGGGGAAGACGGAATCGATCAGCGGCTTCACCTTGCCTGCCTCGATGAGCGGCAGGACCCTTTCGCGCAGTGCGTCCGCGAGCTTTGCTTTCATCTCGATCGGCCGAGCGCGAAGGGTGGATCCGGTGAGGGTGACGCGCTTCATCAGCAGGGGCGTGAAGTCGACCTCAGCCTTTGCTCCACCTAGGAAAGCGATCTGCGCGATCCGGCCGTCGACGGCGATTGCTTCCAGATTTCGGGCGATGTAGTCGCCGCCGACCATGTCGAGGATCACGTCGGGGCCACGCCCATCGGTGAGCGCTTTGCATTCCGTCACGAAGTCCTCGCCGCGATAGTTGATGGCGGCGTCAGCGCCGAGATCGAGGCACGCCTTGCATTTCTCGTGCGAACCCGCCGTAGCGATCACGCGTGACCCGAGAGCCTTGGCGAGTGAAATCGCCGTTGTCCCGATCCCCGAGGTGCCGCCATGGATCAGGATGGTCTCACCCGGAGCCAGCCGGGCCCGTTCGAAGACATTGCTCCAAACCGTAAAGAACGTTTCGGGAAAGGCGGCGGCCTCTATAAACTCGAGGCAGTCGGGGATCGGGAGTGTGGCGCCCTCCTGAACGATGGCCCAGTCGGCATAGGCGCCGCTGTGAACGAGCGCCATCACCCGGTCTCCTTGCTTGAACCGCTGGACATTCGGGCCGACGGCTTCCACCGTTCCGGCAAGCTCGAGTCCCAGAACGTCGGATGCTCCCGGAGGCGGAGGATAGTTGCCCTGCCGCTGCATGACGTCGGGCCTATTGATGCCGGCCGCACGAACCCGCACCAGCATTTCTCCGTCGCCCGGAACGGGGCAGGGGCGATTGATCAGTTCCAGCACTTCCGGTCCGCCCGGCTGTTTGGCAATCACAGCTTGCATAGTGGAGGTCATTCCTGTTCTCCGTCAGGGATTAGGAGGACCTTGACGGCCTCCCGGCTGCGAGCGAGCTCGAACCCTTCGGCCGCCTTTGAAAGCGGGCACCGATGCGTCGCCATGGCCGATAGAACCTGTGCATGATCAGCCAGGAGGGAGATTGCCTCCGACAATGCCTCATTTGTCGTGTCATGGGCCGCGCGGAGCTGCTTCTTCTCGCGTACGAAGCGTGTCAGATCGAGTTCCAGCGGCCGAGAATGGATGCCCGCTACGACGAAGATGCCGCTCGAGCGAAGGACGGCGAGCCCCTCTGCGACAGAGGTGGAGATGCCGGTTGCCTCCAGAACTCGATCCACAGGCCGACCGAAATGTTGCTCGACAGCTTCACGCAGCGTTTCCCGTGCAAGGTCTACCGTTGCCGCGACACCAAGGTCCCGCGCATGTTTCAAGCGCACATCGTCGTTGAAACCAGCGACTAGGACTTCGGCGCCTCGTTTCGATGCAACGAAAGCCATACCCAGCCCGATGGGGCCCGGGCCCAGGACGACAACCTGGTCACCGGCCGAGATGTCGGCGGTGTTGACCGCATGTACGGCAACGGCGAGCGGTTCGGCCAATGCAGCTACGTCCAATGGAAGATCGGTCGGCACCACCCGACAGTTGATTGCGGGAACTGTCACGCGACCAGCAAAGCCGCCGTTGACATGAAAGCCGATGATACGGCGATCGCTGCAATCCTGAGGGCGCCCGGCTGAGCAGGCATGGCACTTTTCACAGGCGATCGTTGGCCAGCAGACAACTCGGTCGCCTACCTGGATGTCTTGCACGCCCTCTCCGACAGCCTCCACGATACCAGAGAACTCGTGGCCCAGTGTTAGGGGCAAAAATCTCTGCATGAACTCGTAGCCGGATGTCCACTCATAGGCATGAATGTCGCTGCCACAGATGCCGGCTGCCGCGACTTCGATGGTCGCCATGCCGGCTGCTGGCAAAGTCGGCTCAGGAACTGTAACGATATCGGCACCGAAAGCCGGCGCCGTCTTACGAAAGGCAAGCAAATGTCACTCCTCCCATTGCACCCGCTTTGGACCTCCTCGTCCAGGTTCATCAGCAAATTTGGCTTCGCCTAACCGTCAGTGGGTGCTATATGTAATTTGTTATAACACTTTTTCGCAAAGGATCTCGGGTGTCAAGAAGGCTGGTGCAAAATTATGAGCAGGGCGGCGATGGTGAGGATTGGGCGCGTCCGATCGTTAAAGAAAACCTCAGCGAGCGGGCCTACTCCGACCTTAAGAATGCGCTCATGCACGGCAAGCTGAAGCCAGGGGAACGTTTGAGATTGCGGCCGATGTCTGCCCGCTTCGGGATAAGCGCCACACCGATGCGCGAAGCCCTGCTGCGCCTTGTGAGCGAAAAGACGCTAACCTTGGACGCACGAGGCACCGTCGTCGTTCCGACCCTGAGCCTTGATGAACTTGTGGAAATCCGCAGTATCCGTGTCGATCTGGAGGGAAGGGCGGCCGCCGCGGCAGCGGAATCCGCGACGAAAGAAGAGATCGATGCTTTGGAGGCAATCCACGCCGAAATATCGGAGTGTCATCGCCTCCAGCAGTTCGAGCGGGCGATCGTTCTTAATACCGAGTTCCATCTCGGCCTCTGCCGCTCAGGAAGAATGCCGATTACCTACGATATTGTGGAAGGTTTGTGGATGCGCTGCGGCCCGATCTTGTCACACCTTTATGACGGCGGATTGCCTGATTGGGAACCACATCCGCACAAGAAAATCATAGCAGCTTTGAGGGCAGGGGATGCAGCAGCGGCACAGGACGCGATTAAAGAGGACATCGTCCGTGGAGGACACGGGCTTCTTGCCCATGTGAGGTCGGCGGACACGACGGATTGATCGAAGCGGAACAACGTCTTGGCAGGCGGCGGGAGGTCGCTACCCAGACTGAAAAATTTCGGCAGAACGAGGTTGCAGTATCGTGTTCGAAGGCGGCGCAAACCGAAGAAGTTGCTGACGCCTCTGTGGCCCCAGCCAATCTTGTGGCGAGCTGAAAAGGTCTGCGCGCCGCCGGAAGGGCAGACATAAATCTGGATTGAATTTGGGCGACTGCTTTGCCTATGCTCTCGCCAGGGATTTCGATGAGCCGTTGCTATTTAAGGGCAACGACTTCACCGAGACGGACATCCGTTCGGCTGCATGACATTGCCACCTTGGCATGATGGGAGCTGCGTGCTGATTGGTGCTTTGGCACCCCGGAAGCGGCTCCGCTTTCAGCTCGTTCGAGTCATTGACAACAAGAATTTTCTTTTGGGAGTGGGTCCCCAGCCGTCTTTTTATAGAGCTCCAGGCATCGCCGGGCTTTGGAGGACGTCACATGATTTTTAAACGCGAAATCGCGCCAAGCATCTGCGAAGACGTCACTTTTCTGGTGGGGAATGGTAGCTATCAAACAGAGGAAACAGGTCCAAAATGGCTTGCTTGGGGAACCTGGATTCTCACGTAAGTTTCAAGAGATCGCTTACCGAACTTGCGAACATTGGTGTACAGCAGATCGAGGCGACGATCCTCCTCGTCGGTATCGACGATGATTTCATAGTCGATGGAGATCATCTTCGGCGGGCCGTCCTGTCGGACGCCGTGGAGCTTGACTTCGACGCCACGCAAATCGAACTTCAGCATCGGCGTCACCCGTTCAACGCCCTTGATCATGCAGGCTGCGAGGAAGAGTTCGGCCGGGTTGAAGGCGTCCAAGCGGCCGCTCACGTCGGTGTCGAGCGTAATTTCCGCTTGTTTCGTGGTGGTGAGGCTTCGGTGTGCGTCGATGCGGCGTGCTTCTATAGAACATTCCAGCATCATGCCCTCAGCCACGTCTTGAGGGCGTCTTCCTTCTGCGGTCCGTATGGACAATCTTGCCGTCTGTGACGATGCCAGGCTCCGAGGCGATGCCGAACTTCGCGATCTCGGCATGGTCAATCGCCTTCTCGACCTTAACGTTGACGCCGAATTTGACTGCGGTGTCCTTCATCATCGCCTCCGTGGCCTCGCAGCACTAGCAACCGGACCCGAGCACCTTCACGTCCTTCATCATACGGGTTGCTTGTGTGTCGCAGTGAAACGGCATGTTGAACAGGAGGCCGACGGCATATGCGCCCCTCCGCACACTTGCCAATCAAACAGAAGCCGCAGTTTGATCGAGATCATTGCGAATGCCGCGGCCAGGGCGCAGCAAAGATAGCATGAGCTGTCTCCACCCCCACCGCAGGGAACGTATATGCTTGAAGTTCCAAAGCCGATCATGAAGGAGAACCCTTCAGTCATCGAAAAGGCACAGGACCAAGCCATCGGAAGGACACGGCGACGATCGGCTCGTGTTTACGCGTTCGTTGTCGTGCTGGCCGTAGCCATTGGCGCAGGTTTCGGCGCATGGGCGATGCTCCTGCGCCCGATCGAGGTTCAGGTTGCGAGCACCGAGCAAGACGTGCCCGTGCAGGTCTTCGGTCTCGGGACGGTCGAGGCGCGGGTGACTTCAAGGATTGGCTTCAAGGTGTCTGGCGTAGTGATCGACTTGCGCGCCGATGTCGGAGATCGCGTTGCCAAGGGCGCGGTTCTCGCCCGCCTTGACGACCGCGAGCAGAATGCACAGGTTGCCCGCGCGGCCGCGCTCGTCGCACAGGCTGATGCCAACCTTCAAAGGGCAACGGCAAGTCTCGAAAAGGCTCGTGTGAACCACGCGAATGCCAAGAGCATCAACGAGCGCCGGCAATCGCTGCTAAAGGGCAATACCACCTCGCTTGAAGCGGCGCAGACAGCACAAGCGGCACAGGACGCAGCCTTGGCCGATGTGAATCTGGCGCAAAGCGATCTCCTGGTGGCCAAGGCCAATATTGGCGACGCCAAGGCGCAACAGCAACTGCAATCAACCATACTGGACTTTTACGCCCTCACGGCGCCCTACGATGCCATGGTGACCACGCGCCTCAAGGAACTCGGCTCCGCGCTCGGCGCGGGTGAGTCGGTGTTCACGCTGATCGACCCAGAGACCGTGTGGGCGCTCGCTTACGTCGACGAGAGCAAGGCCGGCGAGATCACCGTCGGCGAGCCCGCTGAGATCGTGCTGCGATCTCAGCCTGGCAGGCGTATCGCCGGCCACGTCGCGCGTATCCAGCCGGAAAGCGACCGGGTCAACGAGGAGCGGCGGGTCGAGATCACGTTCGATACGCAGCCCGACGAGTTGTATCTCGGTGAACAGGCTGAGGCTCACATCACGACCGTCCGCCTTCCGCAGGCGCTATTGGTCCCGGAAACGGCCATCGCCGGGCTCGGCGGCAATCACGGGACCGTATGGACCATCGAGGACGGATACCTGGAGCAGCGCAACGTGACACTCGGGCACCGGCTGCTCGACGGGCGTTTTGAGGTCACCGGTGGTGTCCCGGAGCACGCCCTCGTTCTCAAGATGTTGCGCAGCGGGCTGCGCGTCGGCCGTGCAGCAAAGGTCGCCGAAGGGGCAAGTCGATGAACTTGGCCTACCGGGACATTAAACACAATCTCCTGCGTTTCGTCCTGACCAACTTCGGATTGAGCCTGCTATTGGGTATCGTCATCATGATGACCGGCGTTTATGGCGGCCTGATCGATGACGCATTGCGTCAGGCCCGCGCGGCCAATGCGGATCTCTGGGTGGTCGAGGCCGGGACCAATGGGCCGTTCGCTGAATCGTCGCGCATTCCGGGCGACACCAGGGAACTGGTGAGCCGGGTCTACGGTGTGCAGCGCGCCGGGTCTGTCACATATCAATCGGTCCAGACTGAGCTGAACGGTGCACCGCACCGCCTGTTTCTCATCGGCTTCGAGCCAGGCAGGCCCGGCGGACCGCGCCAGCTCTCGGCTGGCCGCGACATCTTGCGCGGCCACTATGAAATGATCGTCGACCGTTCCGCCGGTCTTGAGCTGGGCCAAGAAGTCATGCTGGGGACCCGTGATCACAAATTCTCCGTTGTCGGACTGATGCGCAACGAAGTCACTTCTTCCGGCGATCCCGTCGCCTACGTTACTCTGCGTGACGCACAAGCGCTCCAGTTCGAATTGGCACCTCCGGCTTCGCGGCGCGAGCAGGCGCGCGGGGGATCCATGGAGACCAACGACCAGATCAACGCTGTCATAGCCAAGGTGTCACCCTATGTTCCGGTCGCCGAGACAGCGGCGGCGCTCTCGCGGTGGAAGCACCTGACGGCTCTCACGCAGGTCCAGCAGGAGACTTTGCTGAGCAAGTTCGTGATCGAAAAGGCGCGTAAGCAGCAGCTTCTGATCATGGTTCTGCTGATCATCGTGTCGGCCGTCATCATCGCGCTGATCATTTATACGATGACTATGGACAAGGTGCGCTCGATCGCCACACTCAAATTTGTCGGAGCGCCTGATCGCACCATCGTCGGCCTTATCGTTCAGCAATCCCTTTCGTTGGGAATCACCGGCTACGTCGCCGGGCTCGCGCTTGTCTTTATTTTCAGGCCCTTTTTTCCGCGGCGGCTGGTATTCGATCCAGAGAGCGTTATGGCCGTGTTCGCGATCACGATCGTGGTCTGCCTTGCCGCGAGCACCCTGGGCATCCGGCTCGCGCTCAAGGTGGACCCGGCGGAAGCACTCTCGGCGGCAGGGTAAGATCATGACCGAACCAGGCAGACAAGCGGTCGTAAGTGTCGAACATCTCTCCAAGCATTTCGGCGCAGGGAGTGCGCGGGTCGACGCGCTGATCGATATCAACATCGAGGTCCCTTCCGGCCAGGTCGTTGGTCTCATGGGGCCGAGCGGTTCGGGCAAGACCACGCTGCTAAACTGCATGGCCTGCATTCTGGAGCCAAGCGGCGGCCGGCTCACGCTCGACGGCGAAGCCGTCTATGATGACCATTGGCTCAAGGCAGACCTGCGCCGGCTGCGGCTCGACAAGATCGGCTTCATTTTCCAGTATCCCAATCTGCTGCCGTTCCTCGACGCCACCGACAATGTCGCCGTGGTGCTTCACCTTGCGGGACTAGGCGCCGCGGCTGCCCATAAGCATGCTGTTGAATTGCTTGATTATCTTGAGGTCGGCCATCGCAAGCACGCAATGCCCGCGCAACTGTCCGGCGGTGAAGCCCAACGGGTGGCCATTGCTCGCGCGCTCGCCAATCGGCCGCGCATCATCCTCGCCGACGAACCGACCGCGCCGCTTGATTCCGCCCGCGCCCGCATCGTGATGGATTTGTTACGGCGGATCGCGATCGACCAGAGCGCGGCTATTATCGTCGTCACGCACGACGAGATGATCCTCGACCGCTTCGACCATATTTACCGGCTGCGCGACGGTCGCCTGGAAACCGACGAGCTTTCGCGCGCTCCAGCGGGAGCTGACCACTGATGTTCGTTTTGTCGCTGCCGTGACCCGGCGGATTCGCCGCTTTTTGCCGCTTCCCCGTGGAAATCCGCAGCGGCAAGACGTTTCGGAACTGGGACCATCCTCGCGCAGACGCAGATCGATACGTCCCTACTGGATGTGCTTCGGATACTCTCAAGCTGCAATGCGGTGTGTGGAAAACCCTCTTGATACGGAGTTGAGAACCGCCGCAGCAATGGTTGCGGCCTGCGCAATGGGCTCAAGCTCACGGGCAGATCGGCCAGAGCGGGCCTTGAGCGTCGGCCACCGCGCCACCGATGAAATCATTCCTGCCGCCGCAGAAGATGGGATTTTCCCTTCCTCAGACCAGCCGGCTTTGTGAAGGCGCTCTTCTAGTTGCATTTCCAGGGCGGCAAAACGATGATCGAGCGATAGGGCGCAGCCGGCCTCGCCTGGCGAGGTGAAGCGCAGATGATTGCCGTGTCCATTGCGTCTCGCCGCCGCTCTGAATAGGTTTCGAAGGACAGGATTCAGGCGAGCCAATCGGGCAATTCGGCCCCTGATAGGTCCTTTCGCCGATCAAGATGCGCATGAGATGGGATCAAAGCATGACCGACCCTTATGAGATCCTCGGCGTGGCCCGCACCGCGACCGACAAGGAGATAAAGGACGCGTTCAAGAAGCTGGCGCGTAAATATCACCCTGACCTGAATCCGGATGACAGGACGGCCGAGGCGCGGTTCAAGGCCATCTCGGCGGCAAACGACCTGTTGAAAGACAAGGAAAAGCGTCGGCGGTTCGATGCGGGCGAGATCGACGCCAGCGGCGCGGAGAAGCCCCAGCAGCGGTACTACCGAGATTTTGCCGATGGACCTGCTTACGCCTCGCACGCTGCACAGGATGGCTTCGCCAGCAACGAGGATCTGGAGGATTTCCTGACTCGCGCGTTTGGTGCCGGGGCCGGGACGCGACGGTCGCAAGGCCCGTTCCGGGCGCGGGGGCAGGATGTGAGCTATGTACTGCCTGTCAGCTTCATGGATGCCGCCAATGGGGCCATTCGCACCATTACATTGCCCGAGGGCAAGACGCTGAATGTGTCGATTCCGGAGGGGGCGGAAGACCGGCAGATGTTGCGGTTGAAAGGCCAGGGCATGCCCGGCTTCGGCGGCGGGCCGGCAGGTGACGCTTTTGTCGAGCTGCATGTCGAGCCGCATGCATTTTTCCACCGCAAGGACGACAATATCCATGTGGAGGTGCCAATCACGCTGAAGGAAGCCGTACTGGGCGCGCGCATTAACGTGCCGACGATCAGTGGCCCGGTCGCAATGACGATTCCGAAAGGCGCAAACACCGGCCAGACGCTGCGACTGCGCGACAAGGGAGTCTTCGACCGCAAGACCGGCAAGCGCGGGCACCAGTTGATCACCTTGAAAGTCGTTCTGCCCGCCGACGAAGAGCCAGAATTGGCTGCGTTCCTAGAGACCTGGCAGCCGAAGACCGCGGACGAGCCGCGCAAGGAGATGCTGAAATGATCCGCGTAGACGAAATTGTCGAGCAGATAGATGCGCTTCAGCGAAGCGATCTCGACGCCTGGATCCGCGACGCGCTGATCTCGCCACAGGATGAGGATGGTACTCCGGTCTTTTCGGAGATGGAATGCGCACGTATCCGCCTGATCTGTACTTTGCATTATGAACTGGAGATCGGCGCGGAGGCACTGCCGGTTTTGCTGTCTCTGGTCGATCAGCTCTACCAGACCCGACATCGCCTGTTGAAATTGACGGCCGCCGTGGCGGCGCAGGACAAGGCCGTGCAGACAGCAATCCTAGCGGCAATCGACGCGGGCAGCGGGACCGACGGGGGGGCTTAGAACCTATTGTCGGCTAGAATTTATCATACCCCGCGACCGCCCTCTTGATCTTCAACGAAATCAGCCGGTACCCACTAATTGGCTCGGGCTTGATGGTCAGCGGCCACCGGCCGCAAGTCCGGCACATAAGCTCCACACAGAGAGCGTAGCGTCTCGTTTCTTGACGCCGCCAGACATTGACCGTCGAGAGCAGCAGGGGCACAAAGCTCGGAACCATCCTGAGGAGCTGGCCACCGAGGAACGCGCCGACAGTCGAGCCTTCCGTCATGAACAGTACAAACCTGCCATTGCGGCGGATGGTCGAAAAAACTCTGGTGCTGGCTATATCGCGCGAGCCCTATCAGCATGGTGGGCAGGCTCACCGCCAGTGAAAGACTCGCCAGTTTGATATCAGCGCTGAACAGCAGCATGAGGGTCGGGATGAGCAACTCGCCTCTCGCCACGCCGAGCAGCGAGGCGACAATGCCGATTGCGAAGCCCGCTTCGATGCCCGCGACGACCTTCGCCGCGTCGCCGTCAGTACAGAAAGCTCGCAATCGAGCTCCGGCACGGACTCCTGCAGGAAGAAAGTGCCGTCGCGGGTGGGCAGAGGCGCAGCGACCGGAACCCCGGTCTCCGAAAGATGGTTGAGGAATGCCGTCTCACTTTTGACGTCCGCTGGCCCGCGCGCGGTGGTGTGAAAGTCGGAAAACATAACGCTCGCGACCGCTTACGGTAGAGAGATAAACATCGTTCAACCCGTGTTGAAGTAATCTGCAGAAACCGGTCCTCCGAGGGAATAATGCTCGTTGATAAACGCGTCGATCGACTCGATCTTCGACGTGGAATACAGCGGATCGAAGTCGAGCATGATCTTGTCCCGTCGTAGTCTCAAGGGCCGTCCTCGGATTGCAGCCAATTTCGTGAGTTCGCAAAACACAGCGTTCTGTCACTGCCGCAATGACGGCTCCTGGCGCGATCCTGCCAGGACGGCAGTCGGCCCAAACCAGTCATTTATGCCGTCCGCACAGGAACGCTATCACCGCAAGAAACTGGATCGCCGCCGCCAGTGTAAAAACGGCGAGGTCAGAGACGGTCCTTGCGATGCCGAACAGCGCGGGTGCGAGGGCATAGGTCGCTTGGCTCAGAGCTACGATCAGCGGCACCACGCGGAAGACATCGGCTTTGTCGAATTCCACCTGTGCGATCAGAGGCGGGAGCGACGTCGCGTTGCCAATGCCGAGGCCGAAAAGCAGGACACCGACAACCATCGCAGCTGCGTTATCGCCACCCGTCACCAAAAACATCAGGGAGCCGATGATCTGAACGCCATAGCTTGCGGACGCGATCAGACGGCGGTCCGCCGAAGGCGGCATCAGCCAACCGATGCCGGTGCGCCCGACGATTGCCGAAACGGTAGCACCTCCCATCAGCAGGCCCGCTGCCTGTGATCCGAAGACCGGAACCATGATCGAAAACAGATGAGCCAGCAGGCCGATCTGCGCAAACAGCCCGGCAGCCATACCCGCTGCCAGCGTTATGAAGCGGCGGTCGCGCCACAGCGAACCGCCTGGCACGGGCGTAGCGAGCGACGGAGCCGTCCTTGGCACCACTTGATCTGACTGTGCTCCGTCCGGAGATTGACCCAGGACATCAGGAGATTTGGAAAACGCCAGAATAGACAAGGCGGCCACGACGGTGACCATAGAGATACCAACGATGATGGCTGCCTGTGCAAACCCGCTCGAAGCAATGAGCATGACCCACAAGGGTGAGAAAATTATGCCACCCACACTCGCTCCATTGTATGCCATGGATAGTGCTGCCGGACGGCTGCGGACAAACCAGGGAGCGATAATGGCGTTCACCGCCGCAGCGCCCATCGCAACCCAGCCCGTTCCGCTCAGGAGAGCGGCTGCAAATAGGTGCCACGGCTGATCGGCTACGGACCAACCGACGACACCGAGGGCGAGAAGGACCGCTCCAGTGACGGTTAGAACCGGAACGCCCGTAAACCGATAAAGTCGAGGAAGGTTTGCAACGACTGCCGCGCCGATTAGAAAATGCAGCGTTACGGCGGTGGAGACGAGTGCGACGGACCATCCGGTTCGCTGGACCACCATCTGCAGATAAATAGGTGGCCCATAAAAACCGACGCCCCAGCCGAATATTGCCAGAACGAAGGTCGCAGCGACCACGTACCAGCCGAAAAATGGTGCGGTGTTGGATGTAGGTAGAGATGTCATGACGTGGGCTCCAATGGTGATTGGCCCTTATTGCAGCTTCCAGGGAGTCAAGCTTCGGTCATGATCGAAGTGTTTGCGATTAACCGCTAATGGCGGATACCGTTGAAAAAAATCCTAGAATTGGCTGTACGTCCGCTCGTTTCTGTCAATTGGGCCGAGTAGGTACGCCACTCCGCCCGGCGCCCCAGCGCGAGGTATCGATTTGTTCTGCTCTCATGGGGCAATGACCCCATGTGGTGGCCTGACTTTGGCCAGCCTCCTGAGATATTGTGCGGTTGCTGCAAGGAGGAATTCGTCTCACGCACCACCCGGCCCCCGAAGCCGCAAACGCGCCATCGGCAGGATGCAGCTCTGCCGGTTCGTGACGCTTGCTGCGATCGGCTCGCTGGCGATCGGATATGCCTTCGACGGAATTTGGGCGATGCTTCCGTGAACGGTGGCCTGTTCAGAACCGCTTTGGCGGCGCTCGGGCGCAAGCTTTGCGGGCGGCGCAGCGCGCAAGGAAATCGGCCGCTATCCAGACTCGACGACCGTCTGCTTGACGACCTCGGGATAACCCGCGAACAGGCGAGCGAACTGGACAGACGCCGCGAGCATCAAACGAGATCGAACGACAGCCCCGACTAGATCGTCATTCGGCGTGGTGCGCTCCGTCGTGTTTTGCTTCTGATTATCGAACCGCTTCGACTGGCGAGGTGTCACTCCGTATCGCCAGTTCCGCCAGAATGAGCGAACTGACGCCCGAGATAAAGAAGCCTGCTGCCAAATTTACGGTCGTGCCGTCGTAGAAGTTTCCTATGCCGACGGCATACACGGTGGCGATTAAGCTCGATCCCGACGCGATCAGCGATGCGCCCAAGCCCGCAACCTGGCCGAGGGAGCGCATTGCCATGGCATTGAGATTGCCGAACAGGATCCCGATGGCAAAGAAGGCCGAGAACGCGAACCCCATCAGAGCGACAAGAGGCAGGCGACCGTCCCAAAGCATAGATGCCAGCAGCATCAGAAAACCGACCGATGCCAGTCCCATGAAGGCGGCACGCGCCATGGCATCCATCCCGAAACGCTGCACGAGCCTTGCATTGAGAAATGAAGCAAGTCCTATTCCTGTGGCCAATACTGCAAAATAGAAGGGGAAGGTTTCCTTGATTCCATAGGCGTCAAAAAACAAATCGGCCGCCGTGCTGAGATAGAGGAGTTGCGCCCCGAACACGATGCCGGTCGCAATGATCAGCAAGGCCACACGGCGCTTCGATAGGATGCGTCGGCCGTTCCGGAGCAGCAATTTCGGACGGAAAGCTATCCGTTTTTCGGCGGGCAATGTTTCCGGTTGTCGCATCACCAGCCAGAGGCCGAGCAGCCCCGCTATCACGAGATAGATGCCGAAGACGCTGCGCCACCCAGCGAGAGAGATTACACCCTGTGCCAAGGCGGGGGCCAGCATCGGCACGAGAATGAAGAGCGTGAACATCAAGGACATGACGCGAGCCATCGCATCGCCCTCGAACTGATCGCGGATCATGGCGCGCGTTGCGATCTTCGGGCCGGACACGCCCACACCTTGAAGGAACCGGCCCAAGATCACCATTTCGAGCGATCCCGCCAGCATGGCAGTCATAGTTCCGACCGCATAAACTCCGAGGCCGAGCACGAGCGCTTTCTTGCGCCCCATCGCATCGGACAATGGCCCCAACAGCAGTTCACCGAACGCCATACCGAATATGAAGAGCGATATGACGTGCTGCGTGGATAGCGGAGGTGCGACACCAAGCTCTTCGCCGATCTGGCGTAACCCGGGCAAGAGCGCGTCGATGCTGACGGAGGTCAGGGCGGTCAGAAGGGCATAGAGGGCGATGCGTTCGCGAAAACTGATAGAGAATGTCATAGGCCGTGTACACTGAAAGGAATAGCCTCGACCTGTACCAGTTTTCCCCAAAAGGCCTCGCAGTTTTATTTCGTGCAACTGCTGAATTTTGCACGCCCTCTTTCCCATTGGGGAACTAGCTTATTCTGAAATCCCGAGAGCAATCATGACTTTCGGGGCCATTAGCGGCCCCCACGTGAAAGTGCGCCGTGCGTCCAACGGCTGCTGTTTGGCGCATTCCGGATGTGGCCTCTGGCATAGCAGACTGATGGCTTTTAGGAACTCAAGCGGATGGTCCGGTCGAGCGACCTCAATCGAGGGGGGAGCGATGACAAGTTCCTCTCGTTGAAGGGAAGTCCATGGTCGGATTGCAGCCTCGGCTTGCTCAAAGGCTATGAATACGACGCCACCTCAGCACCAGGCGACACTCCCGTAAAGCGGGTTCGTGCATGGCCGCAAACCTGCCATCGCGGGCCAGGCCTGCTGACATTTGCTGTGCATTTTCGCAATGTATGTATGCGGACGCCGGCCCCGTGGTCCAGAGGCCGGCTGGTTGCGCGATGGGTCAGCGCGAAAGCAGCGTCAGCGCCGTCATCGAATCAAGCAGGCTGCGGGTGACGCCGCCGAACAGCATCTCCCACCAGCGCGAGTGACCGTAGCCGCCCATGACGAGGAGATCGATGCTGTTGTCGGCAAGCCGGTTTTCGATCGCCGCCGCCGCGGGAAGCCCGCCGCTGGTCTCCTGCGTCGTCAGCGTCACCTTGACGCCATGCCGGGCAAGCGTCGCGGCAATTTCCGTTCCGGCCAGTTCCGGCGTCTGGTCATTGCGTTCCGGCGGGTCGATCAGAAGGATTTCGACCGCTTCCGCAGCCTTCAGGAAGGGCAGCGAATCGAAGGTGGCGCGCGTCGCCTCGCGCGATCCGTTCCAGGCGACCAGCACGCGCCTGATCGGCTGCGGCGTCTTCATCGTATAGGGGACGAGCAGCATCGGTCGTCCGCTTTCGAAGAGAAAGGTCTCGAGGTCGGCGCGGTGGTCGGCGTGCGCGGGGTCGCTCTGGCTGGCGACGATCAGGTCGGAACTGCGCACGGTTTCCATGACCGAGACGGAGCCGTAGCCGGCCGAGGAGATGAAGCTGCGGCATTCCGTCGACAGCCCTTCTTTGGCGGTCCGCTCCCTGAAGATGCGTTCGACCTCGGCGGTTTCCTTCTGCGCCACTTCCTGCAGCACCTGCACGGCGGCGGGATCGGGAATTTCCATCGGCGCGATGAGCGGCACCGCGGCCAGTGTTTCGGCATGGACGCCGACCAGATGGGCGGAGAACTGTTCGGCAAGCGCGATACCGAAATCGGTGATCTGAGTGGCATTTTGCGGGGTATCGAGAACGGCAAGAATGGTTTTGTAGGCCATGGCGATGTCTCCTGACGGCGCTGAAACTGACTGCCAGTCTCAGACAATAACGTGGGTCGCACTTTGACACTGGTCAAGAAGAACCATAGCGCGACAAACGGGCTCACGCGTCCGCGGTGGGATTGGTCGGGGTCTTCGCCCGGTCGATGCCGGCGATCATTTCCGCAACAGCCTCAGCTGCTGCATCTAGGATCTGCGGGTCGCGGGCGCGCACGACGATCTCGGTCGAAAACCGCTGCCCGTCATATTTCGGATAGGAGCCGATGCTGGTCTGCGGATGCGCCTTCTGGACCTCGGCAAGCAGCGTGCCGATATCGCCCTCGCCATAGGGGCAGGGGAGCGCCCGCGACAGCATCTTCGCGCCTAAGCGGAGGGTCGGCAGGACATTGTCGACCATGGCCTGGAAAACCTGCGGCACGCCGGCCATCACATGGACATTGCCGATGATGAAACCGGGCGCCGTCGAAACCGGGTTCGGGATGTGCCTGGCACCCTCCGGCATGCGGGCCATGCGCTGCCGGGCATCGGTGAATTCCATCTCGCGGCGCTTGTACATGTCGGCAAGCAGTTTCATCGCATCGGGATCGTAGATGCAGGGCACACCGAAAGCTTTCGAGACCGCATCCGCGGTGATGTCGTCATGGGTCGGGCCGATGCCGCCGGAGGTGAAGACGTAGTCGTAGCGCAAGCGCAGGGCGTTCAACGCCTCGACGATGGCATCCTCCTCGTCGGCAACGATGCGCACTTCCTTGAGATCGATGCCGGAGAGCGTCAGCAGATCGGCGAGATGGCCGATATTCTTGTCCTTGGTGCGGCCGGACAGGAGTTCGTCGCCGATGGCAAGCATGGCGGCGGTGATGATCGAAGGGGATTGCGACGCTTCAGGCATGAATATTCCTCCATGGGGCGAACACTCCTAAGCCCAATTTTTTCGAGGCAGAAGCGATTTTCGTTGTGACGGATGCAGAAACGACGTTCGTTACGGATTTGTGATCGGCAAGCGAAAAGTCGTCTCCGGATGCTGAACGGTGCGTTGACCGGGCAGGGGCTGTCCCGGCCGAGGGAACGCGTTACATGTCGGTCCGGTTACGGCCGAGATACGGCCCTGTTCAGACCGAAAGACAAATTGGAGAAGATCATGGCGAAGGTTCTCGTCCTTTATTATTCCGCCTATGGCCATATCGAGAAGATGGCCTATGCAGTCGCGGAAGGCGCGAAGTCGGCAGGCGCCGACGTGACGGTCAAGCGCGTTCCCGAACTGGTTCCGGAAGAGGTCGCAAAGGCCTCATACTACAAGCTTGATCAGGGAGCCCCGATCGCCACCGTCGATGAGCTTGCAGACTATGACGCGATCATCGTCGGTGCCGGTACGCGCTTCGGCACTGTCGCCTCGCAGATGCGCAACTTCTGGGACCAGACCGGCGGCCTGTGGGCGCAGGGCAAGCTGGTCGGCAAGCTCGGCTCGGTCTTCACGTCGTCCGCCACCCAGCATGGCGGCCAGGAATCGACCATCCTCGGCTTCATCCCGACGTTCCTCCATCAGGGCATGGCGGTCGCCGGCCTGCCTTACGCCTTTGCCGGCCAGATGGGCACCGAAGAGGTGAAGGGCGGCTCTCCCTACGGTGCCTCGACCATCACCAACGGGGACGGCTCCCGCCAGCCTTCGGAAATCGAGCTGGAAGGCGCGAAATATCAGGGCGCGCATGTCGCCAGGCTGGCCGCCAAGCTCGCGGCCTGAACCGTCATAGTACCTTGAAGAAAAGCGCGAGGAGCGATCGTCGCGCTTTTCATGCCAGGTGAGATAGACGTCGCCGATCATTAACGCCGAACCGGTGATGAAGCGCGTTCGAGGACGAGTTCGCCTGCTACCGATCCATGACGTCCACGCGGCTACAAGAGGAATGTCCTAGTGACCTTTTTGAGCCCTGGCCAGTTGGTCCTCATAGGCTGCGAGGAAGAAGACCCTTGCTATATCGGGGTCCGTTTCCCGGCGAAGGGCGGCCAGACATATATCAATCGCTCGCGAGTAAGACGGCCCGGATTTGTCCATGAAGCAGTCCCGCATATGCCGGATGGCGTCCGCGGGGCCTGATATCCGCTTCACTTGCTGCTTTTGAACGAAGCACACAGGCATGCTCCAGCGAGCCGAGAAGGCTACCGGAATAATCTCAGTCAAAATCAACCCCCACATAACCCCACTCATCGAGTAGGCATTTTAGGGGTCTCTGATGTTGCGCGGCAATTGACCCTGCTTAACCAAAAAGACGTAGGCAGGGCTACTCCAAAGTTGACAGAACCAAGCTTCTGCCGGCGAACCGGTTGCACGACATTTTCCCGTAACGCATCCCTTCCATTTGCCGCCATCCGAAGATATTGAAATTCCCCGCTGCGGACGTGGCGAAACTGGTAGACGCAAGGGACTTAAAAGCCCGATCGCCCGCAACCCAATGAGCGAGACCGCCAGACCATTTGCTTTCCGGCCCGGTCCATCTAGCCATTCACGTCCCCTCCTGCTCTGCAAGGCGACGGATGGGAAATGGCGCATCCCAAGGTACGAGAGGAGTGGCATAGGCAAGCATTAGCGGATGCCGTGGCTGCCCATCAGGCGCGGTTCCCCAGCACATCGGCTTGGCGCCAGCCTCGTTCAAAACGTCCACCACCGCATGCCACCTTGTGCGCAATGGCTTCGGAAGCTTTGATAAAGGCCCCCACGCTACAATGTGGATGTCGGCGCCATTGATTGCCTTCGCGATGTATGCGTCGTTCTCCGGCCCGATTGGGTCAGCAGCGATAGCTAGCGCCTTCACGTCCTTGTTGATGAGAGCGCATAGGTTCCAAACCAGAACCTTGCTGGCGCCCATGCGCATCGCGAAGCCGTCGACCTTGGTCATGGTCGGATCGTTTTTCTCGCCGTCAGCCTTGGACGGATTGACCATCCCAAGTGAGATCACCGGACCGGTGCCGCCAAAATCGTGCTCAAGCAGGTATCGGTAAAGGCCGCATTCCGAGAAGACGACGCGGCGTTTCATGAGAAGGTCGCTCATTCTGCCGATCCCTCCGTCATAGCAAGCATAAGGAACGAACTATAGACTGGGGGATTGAGTGATCGTCGCGATCCGCGACAAGGAGCGCGCAAATGCCGAACACTGCAAAAGATGACGAAAAGGCGAAACCGAAGCCTGAGCAACAGCCGTATCAAAATCCCGGCAAGGACAAGAACCACCCAGGTGACGACGCGGCCGTTGATGCATCGACTGAGCCCCAAGAGGGGAAACCAGCGAAACGCTGATTGAAGTCTCGGCTGGGTAAGGCCCCGCCCGGAGGAAATGTCCAGACTATGGAAAAAGGGAATCATTGCTGGTCCTCGCGATAGAGCGGCCTGTATGGCAGGGACAGTTTCGGCCGCCGATAGGCTGCTTTTTCTGATTTGGGGAAGCCGGCGCCGCGGATTGGGTTGGCGTGAGAAGTCTTGATGTTACCCGCCTTGTCCTGCTGGCGAACCGTCTTCGCGGCGGTCGGGATGTCGTGCTTGGCAGTCTTGATCTTGTGGCACTTGATGCAAACTGCGGCGCAGTTCTCGAGGCTGTTGTCCTTGGATTTTGCATCGAGGATGTCGGCTAAGGGCATCGCCAGTGCCGCTCCCGTTCCCCGCGCGGGACAGATGGCGCCGAACAGATGCGCACTTTCATAGCGCTGGTCAGCGGGTTGAATAGGACGCGTGCCGCGGCGGCCCATGCGACCACTACTATAGCGAATATCAACCAGTTAGGTGGGAGATGCACCCTGTTGGCTTCCGAGGGGAGTAATTGGAGGGGGAGTGACACGGGATTTCCGCGATCACTGGCTCACAAATCGCGTAAGGGAGATTTCCGCGAACCAATCCAGTTCGCGAGCATTGTATTGGATCGTACGATTGGAAAAAGAGAGAGGATTTAGCCCGTAGCAGGTCGAGAAGCTTTCGCCAGGCGCAACGATCTTATTGCTCCGATGATAAGCCCTGTAGATTGTCGAGCTATGTCCGCTCTGCCTGGCAATGAGGCTGAAGGATATCTCCTGCAAAGCTCTATCTGTATTGTTTGTGAACGTGACGGCGACCGGAGTGCTTGGGTCCGGGCATCGCTGTGGGTCGGGGCCGGCCACGATTGAGACGGGTCGGTTCGATTGTACCTGATGGTCTCCCCGCTCAGCGGTGAAAAACAGCCCGACATAAATGGCTGCGAGTATGCCGAGTACGACGGCCCCGGCCTTGCGGGAAAACCAGAACGTCGTGATGACGGCCACAGCGCCAATTATCCAAGCCATAGCAATTCCGCTGTTTTTCCATAGGGCGCCGCCATGACCTCTAGGTATGGTTTTCGCGGGTCAATCGCAATGCTGGAAAAGAAAAGCTCGCCGAAGCGACCGGAGGGGCGGGTAATTGGAAGGGGGGATGTCAGTCGGAACAAAGCATCGAAGACATCGGTTCTGCTTCAACAACAAAAAGGATGAGACCGATGCGCGTTTTGCCTTTTGCTGCTCTGATAGCGGCATCATTGCTTTCCTCCGGAGCGTTCGCGTCCGAAGAGGATTTTCTCAAGTCGATCGAGGGACAGTGGACCGGTGGCGGAAAGGTCCTGACGAAGCTCGGCGGGGACAACGTCAACGTCTCCTGCCGCATGCAGTCCGCAGCGGAAGCGGAGAGCTTTTCCATGGACGGCAGTTGCCGAGCCATGGTCGTTGTGACACGCACGTTCAAGGCGAAGGTGAAGGCGGGCGGTGGATCGTATTCAGGAACGTATGTCGGCGTCTCGGGTAAGCCGTCTTCCCTGGCGGGGAGCCGAGCCGGCGATACGATCGATCTTGATGTGACCTGGGCGAACGAGATCTACGGTGACCGGGCCGCAAGGATGACGATCGAGAAAGTCGGCGCCGACAGGCTTCGCATCCGGACGATCGATAAGGACCTGTCATCGGGGAGGTCGATTGTCACCACCGAGCTTGATCTGCGGCGGAGCTGAGGAAGAAAAGCCCCGCCGAGTGGAGCTCAAGCGGGGCTTCCGGATCGCTGCGGTTCATCAACGGGGATCTGCGGAGAGATCACTTCGCCACGCGCGTATCCTGAATGTCGAACTGCAGAAGAGGGGCTATGTTCCGGTCTGGCGTGGTATGTCGTCGGTGGTGGCAGAGCCTCGTGCGCTTGTGCCAGTGGTCTCAAGCCACGCAGCAAGGCCAGCCGGCACTTCCTCGTTGCCAGCCTCCATTGCCTCGATCCATGACAGCTCACATTGCAGCGCCGACGCAATGTTGATCGGCGTCCAGCGAATGTGCAGCAGGCACTCTGAAAAGCGGGCAGGGGTCATACGTGCAACCTGCCATCGTCGCCGGAATAGTCAAGGCGTGTCCCATATAGGCAGGCGACCTGTGGATGTTATGTAAATAGACGGGCCGAAAGGATCTCCTTTTCACCACTATTCCAGCTTCCGCTTCAGCCCTTGCAACAGCGCTTCCACCTCCGCATTGGCGCCGGCCGCCAGCATGAGATTGTCCGCGACCTCGATGATGGACGCCAGCACTTCCTTATCATCCCAGCCCACCTTGACCGCGCTTTCTATGAGATCCTGCAATGGCAGTTCGACCGCCATCTGGCAGAATAGGTGGCGGTTTTCGTTTCCCGGAGAAACGGCTGGGGGAGGGATCTCTATCATCCGATAGATGATAGGGCGAGAACGCCGAGAGAACAGGCATTTGCAAAACGCGAGGGATCAACTGCAAAACATGCTCTTGCTTTTTTCGCCTAAGACGTTGAAAAAGCGGCGGCGCGGACGTGGCGAAACTGGTAGACGCAAGGGACTTAAAATCCCTCGACTTCGGTCATACGGGTTCGATCCCCGTCGTCCGCACCACGTTCATCGCGGTTTCTGTTAGAATTCCTTTTGATGAACCTCGTCAGGGAAAAATGCCTTGGGTTTTACCTTTGCCATCGGCGATATCCACGGCTGCCTGCGGGAGCTTGTGGACATGCTCGGCCACGTGGAGGAGCAGGAGGCTTCGGGCCACGTCGTGTTTGTCGGCGACTACATCGACCGTGGTCCGCACAGCCGGGGCGTGCTCGATCTCCTCATGGCAGGCCCCCGCAAGGAAGGCTGGCGCTGGACGACCCTCAAGGGCAATCATGAGGACATGATGGTCCGCGCCTGCCGGTATGGCGGTCGGCAGATGGCAATCTGGGTTGAAAACGGGGGTTATCAAACGCTGGCCTCCTTTGGCGGCACCGTGCCGGATGGCGTGGTAAAATGGTGCGCGGCCCTGCCGGCGATCCATGTCGATGATCACCGCATTTTCGTGCATGCGGGCGTCGATGAAACCCTGCCGCTTGACCGGCAGCGGGAGCATGATCTGCTCTGGAAACGGTTTCCCGAGGACTATACGGCGGATTTCTGGGGAAGGCATGTCTGCCACGGCCATACGCCCTTTTCCGGCAATCCGAGGACGGTCGGCAACCGCACCAATATCGACAGCGGTTGCGTCTTCGGCGGCGCGCTTTCCTGCGCGGTCTTCGATGACGACCGGCCCGGCGGCCCGGTCCGTTTCCTGCGCGTTCCGGCCTAATGCCGCCAGAAGACCGGCGTCAGCAGCACGAGCACGGTCAGGACTTCGAGACGCCCGAGCAGCATCATCAGGGAAAGGAGACAGAGGGCAGGATCGCTGATCGTGGAAAAATTGCCGGCCGGGCCGATGATCGGGCCGATGCCGGGGCCGACATTCGAGAGCGCGGTAATGACCGACGAGGTGGCTGTCAGGATATCGTAGCCGAACAGCGTCATGCCGATGCTGCCGACCACCCACAGGAAGATGTAGAGGCTGACGAACAGGAAGACGCCGCGCTGGGTCTCGGCATCCACCGTCACGCGGCCATAGCGCACGGTGTACATCGCGTTCGGATAGACGAGACGGCTGAGCCCGGCGCGGACGACATTGAATATTACCACGAAACGATAGGCCTTTATGCCGCCGGCCGTCGAACCGGAGCAGCCGCCGGCGAAGGTCGCGAAGAAGGCGAGCAGCACGGCGAACGGTCCCCATTGCGTGTAATCGTCGCTCGCAAAGCCGCCTGTCGAAACGATCGACGTCATGTTGAAGAATGCGTGAATGAGTGCATTGCTCATCTCCACGCCGTTCCTCAGGTGCTGATAGACGGCAAGAGCGATCGAGATGCCGCAAAGATAGCCCAGGAAGACGAGGATCTGCGGATCGCGCGCGGCATCAAGCCGGTTCCTGACCGCAAGCAGGATGAGCACCGAAAAAGGCAGGCTGCAAATTGCAAGGAAGATCGCGCCGATCACCAGGATCGTGTTGCTGTCGAAAAAGGCGAACGAGGCGTCATGGGTCGAGAAGCCGGCCGTCGCGATCGTGGTCATGGCGTGGTTGACCGCGTCGAAATGGCTCATTCCGGCAAGGTCGTAGGCGATCGCGCAGGCGATGGTGAGAGCCACATAGACGGCAAGGAAGGCGCGGGTGAAACTCGCTAGGCGCGCGAAAGGCTTGTCGGTTTCCGACGATTCGAGCTTGAAGATCGACATGCCGCCGACTTTCAGGAAGGGCAGCACGAAAAGGCCGAGTGCCACGATGCCGATGCCGCCGAGCCAGCAGAGCAGAGAGCGCCAGAGCAGGATGCCCGGCGGCAGGTCGTCAAGCCCGACGATCACCGTCGAGCCCGTGGTGGTGATTCCCGATATCGATTCGAACAGCGCCTGCGCGAAGGAGAGGTTGTATTCGGCGAGAAAAAGCGGGATTGCGCCGACAATCGAGAATACCAGCCACAGGACGTTGACCAGCAGAAAGCCGAAGCGCTTGTTGAAGACCGGCGGAGGGCCGCGCGTCGCCAGCGCTGCCGCCGCGCAAAAGCCGCCCACCATGACACCGGACATGGCAAAGACCTGCCAGTCGTCGTGGCCGTTGTAAAGGTCGACAATCGCCGGCAGGAACATCGCGACGGAAAGATAGAGGCCGCAGAGCGCCGAGATATAGATAGTGGACCGGAGAAGACTGGCGTTCAAGAATAGGTTGTCCCAGGTTGGCGGCAACAGAAAGAAGCTTTGTCTGGACCGAGTGCTTATGGCATAGCGGGACCGATTTGAGATTTCAATGGACGGTTTATCGTGACGAAGGCAGGTGTGGACGACGCGAGAACTGCAATGCGGGCGATTTTTCCCGAAACGCCGCTGCAGTTGAATGAGCATTTGAGCCGGCGTTATGGCGCCGAGATCTGGCTGAAACGCGAGGATCTGTCTCCCGTCCGCTCCTACAAAATTCGCGGCGCGTTCAATTTTTTCCGCAAGGCGATCACCGCCAGCGCGCAAGGCAAGACATTCGTCTGCGCTTCGGCCGGCAACCATGCCCAGGGTTTTGCCTTCGTCTGCCGCTATTTCGAGGTGCCGGGCGTGGTCTTCATGCCGGTGACGACACCGCAGCAGAAGATCGACAAGACGCGCATGTTCGGCGGCGAGTTCATCACCATAAGGCTGATCGGCGACATCTTCGATCAGTGCTATGCGGCCGCCCGCGCTCATGTGGAGGAGATCGGCGGCGTCATGGTGCCGCCCTTCGACGATCCCGACATCATCGAGGGCCAGGCGACGGTGGCGGCCGAAATCGTCGGGCAACTGCCCGCGGGTGTCCGGCCTGATCTCGTCATCATGCCCGTTGGCGGTGGCGGACTCTCTTCAGGCATGACCGGTTACCTCGACGGTGTGGTGGCGCGGGAGAACTTCGTCTTCACCGAACCCGCAGGCGCGCCCAGCCTGAAGAAAAGCCTGGAAGCCGGTGAGCCAATCACCCTGGCAAAGCTGGACAATTTCGTCGACGGCGCGGCGGTGGCGCGTATCGGCGACCTGAATTTCGAGGCGCTGAAGCACTTTTCGCCGGACCAGGTCCTCCTTTTGGCCGAGAACGCCATCTGCGTGACGATCATCGATATGCTGAATGTCGAGGGCGTCGTGCTGGAGCCGGCCGGCGCCCTGTCGATCACGGCGCTTCAGGCGCTTGGGCCCGAAAGGCTGGCCGGCAAGACGGTCGTCTGCGTCGTCTCGGGCGGCAATTTCGATTTCGAGCGCCTGCCGGATGTCAAAGAGCGCGCGATGCGCCATTCCGGCGTCAAGAAATATTTCATCCTGCGGCTCGCCCAGCGCCCCGGCGCGCTTCGCGACTTCCTGAACCTGCTCGGCCCCGAAGACGATATCGCCCGCTTCGAATACCTCAAGAAATCCGCCCGCAATTTCGGTTCCATCCTGATCGGTATCGAGACGAGGCGGCCGGAGAATTTCGCCGCGCTGATCGAGCGATTCGAGGCGGCCGGCATGGGCTATCAGGACATTACCGAGAACGACATCCTCGCGAGCCTGATCATCTGACGCCGAGCGTCTTCTTCAGCCAGGCGGTGATTTTGTCGGCGAGCGGCCCGGTCGTTGCCGGTGAAATGATGTCGCCGGCGATGACGTGATTCATCGGATCGCCGGTCGTGCCGACATCGACGATCTCGTGCGGCCCGCCCCAGCGGCCGGCGATCGCGCGCACCTTGTCCGGCCGGACGATCTGATCGCGCGCCGAATAGAGGAAAAGGGCCGGCGTCCCGATCCGCTCGATCGGGCTTTCCACGGAGAGCTTCACCAGCCCCGCCATGGGCAGGAGCGCCACCGTCGGATATTCCGTGGTCCAGTTTGCCGCGTGGCGTTCGTTATAGGGCGTGAAGCTGCGGGTGGAGCCGAGCAGCAGCCGGGAGAGTTGCGGTGCGACCGGCGTCGCCAGCAGGAAGGCGCCAAAACTGTTGATGCCGTAGTTGGGTGAAAGAAAAACGGCTGCGGAGACGCGGGAGGCGATCTGCGGATCGGCGAGCGCGAGCGTCGCAAGCGAGGCGCCGGTCGAGGTGGCCATGACGATCACCCTGTCGCCCAGCGCCTCGCCGATCGCGAGCGCTTCGGAAAAGTCGGCCATCCAGTCTTCCAGCGTCGCTTCGCCCATGGCCTGGGCGGTGCGTCCATGACCGGCAAGCCTTGCGAAATAGAGATTGGCACCGAGAGCGGACGCGACGCGGTCGGGCAGGGGCCGCACCTCTTCGGCCGATGCCGAAAAGCCATGGATATAGATGATCGCGAAGGGCGTCCTGGCCTTCGTCGCCGGATCAGCCCAGACGATATGTCTGGCAGCACCCGGCCGAATGTCGGAAAAGCGGCCTTCGGCTGTCGCGAGATAGGCATCCATGTCGGTGCCGAGGCGGGCTTTGTCGAAAGCGGGAAAACCGCCGGCAGGCAGGCGTGGTCCGGCCATCAGCATTACTCCGAAGGCGGTGATGAGGACCATCGTGACCATGATGATCGCCCGCCATGACAGAAAACTTTTCCGCATCCGGCACTCCCTCCGAACAGGAGGGATGATAGGCAGGCTCCATGACGGCGAAAAGTCTATTTCGCGCAGATGACCGGTTTGGCGGGCAGGGCGCAGAAGCCGCGTCGATCGACCTCGGGGCGCGTCTTCTCGATGACGTTCGTCCAGACGAGGCCGGGAAAGCCGTCCGGCACCCCGTTCCAGGCCTCCCGGTCGTCGATGCCGGAACTGCCGGAATCGCCGGCCTCGAACGGTCCGATCAGGATGACGTCCGAGCCGGCGGCCTGCATGCGGTTGTAGAAACGCTCCGGCCAGCCCCACATCAGGAAGGCGAGATTGACCGGCACCGGCACCAGGCCATTGCGGCAGGCTTCCGGCACGTGGCCGCTCCAGCCAAGCGCCAGGTAATTGACGAGGCAGGATTTTGCCGAGCGGCCGGAATAGCCGTGCAGACCGGTCACGAGCGCCATGCTGGTCTCGGTCGGCTCGTTGCCGCCATAGACCCCGAAGGTCGCCTGCCGGAAGGCGGGCTCCGTATCGAGGAGGGCGGCGAGTGCTTCACCTTCCTCCTTGCGGCGGCTCTTGAAGTTGATGAGGAAACGGCCCTCCGGCAGCGCCTCGAAAACCTCCGGCAATGCGGGCATCAGGCCGGCCCCCTTGCCGCGGAAGGGAAAGGTCCTGCCGCCATCGGAGGTATATCCGTAGCCGATGTCGAGCGTCTTCAGGACGGCCATCGGTGTCTGTTCGGTGACGCCCTTGCCGTCGGTGCGGCAGTCGAGCGTCCAGTCGTGGAAGACCGCGAACTGCTTGTCGGGCGTGAGGTGCACGTCGAGTTCCACCACGTCGGCACCGGCGTCGAAGGCGGCCTTCATGCCGGCGACGGTATTTTCCAGAAAGTCATGTGTCGGCGGCAGCATGAGGCTTGCCGTACACGTGTCGTTGCGGACATTGGTCGCATCGAAGAGCTGGTGCTGGCCGCGATGGGCGATGATCCGGAGCGGCTTACCTTCGGGAAATTGCGAAAACAGCGACGTATTGCCGAGCCAGAGCGCAGCGGCGATCGCGATCGGCACCGTGGCGGCTATTTTCCATCTCATGCGGGGCTCACTCCGAATCGGATTTGGGACAGGAATCTTGGTCCGGCTCGATTGCGACTTTTCCGAGATAACCGCTTCCGGGCGGTTGCGGAATATGCTAGGCAGCCGCCATGGTTTCGTTTCTGTCCAGTATCCTTTCGATCTTCTCCGGCGGCAGCAAATCCGCCGATCCGGCCGGCAATTCCGTGGAGCCGGTCGAGCATGGCGGCTGCCTGATCTATCCGGCACCTCTTCGAGAGGGCTCGCAGTTCCGGTTGGCAGGCCGTATCGAGAAGGAAGTGAACGGCGATGTGCTGGTGCGGGAGTTCGTCCGTGCCGACGTCTTCACTTCGATGGACGATGCCGTGGAATACACGATCAAGAAGGCGCAGCAGATCATCGATCAGAACGGTTCATCGCTGTTTGCCGACGGAGAAAAGTCGCGCTCCGCCTGACCCGGCGTCTCAGGCAATTGCGGCAATCACTCAAAATTAAACGATCGGCGATAGTTTGGACAATCTGTTGATATGCCCTTTCCATGCGCGCGATATCGGTCGGGCGATCGCCATCCAGCTCCGCAACATCCCGAAGAAATTACCCTAGATCAAAGATAATCCCGCTTTCGAGGCTGAACCGGTTCGGCCGTTATTGCAACATGGCGTATAAACGCCATAATTCCATAGATTCGAGCTTCCAAAAAGGAAGCTGTTACAGAGGCTTGGGCCCTCTGCAAAGCTGAAAGCAGATCGATGCAATGGTTCAACCTCGGACTGTTTCTGCTGGAAGCCGTCATCTATTTTACCGTCATGACGACCTTCCTGCATTTCCGGCGGCAGCTTGGCCTTGGTGTCTTTCTGGCAGCACTGGGCGTCATGCATTTCATGGAGACCTATCTCGCTGCGGTCTTCTACATCGAGCTTCCCCTCGGCACCGTCTCTCCCGGCTCTTCGGTCTTCTTCGCCGGCAAGCTGATGATGATCCTGCTGCTTTACCTGAAGGAGGATGCGGCGACCGTCCGCCAGCCGATCTACGGGCTTTTCCTCGGTAATCTGCTGACGGTCGGCATCGCCCAGCTCCTGCAGTTTCACGAGGTCGTTGCGCTGCCGGGCGGCCGCAGCGCGGACATGGGCTTCCTGGACGAGATGGGTTGGCTGATGGTCTGGGGAACCGCGCTGCTCTATATCGACGCGATCGGCATCATTCTGCTTTACGAGCGGCTCGGGCGATTCTTCCGCAACCACGTGGTGCTGCGGTTCGCGTTAAGTGGTGCCGCTCTGTTGACCTTCGACCAGGTCGGCTTCTATGCGGCGCTCAATCTTCTCTTCGACGCGCCGCCTTCGGTATTCCTGGGCGGCTGGTGGGCGAAGCTCCTGGCGGTCGCGCTCTATTCGCTCCTCTTTGCGGCCTATCTGAAGATCGAACAGATACCACGGTTTGCAAGATCGGCCCGCGAGATCACCGACATCTTCCACGCTCTCACCTTTCGCGAACGCTATCAGGCTCTTCTTGCCCAAAGCGGCGTCGATGGATTGACCGGAGTCTTCAACCGCAGCCGCCTGGATGCGGAAGTGCCAAAGATGATCCGGAGCTGTCTTGATCGGGGAGGAGAGCTGAGCCTTGTGATGATCGACGTCGACCGTTTCAAGGAAGTCAACGACCGCTTCGGCCATCTGAAGGGCGACGAGATCCTGAAAGACGTCGTTGCCCGGCTCCGGATAAGTTCGAGACCCAGCGACCATCTTTCCCGATTCGGCGGCGAGGAATTCGTGCTGATCCTGCCTGGTATGGATCACGAAGACGCACTGGCATTTGCTGACCGTCTGCGGATCGAGATTTGCCGCTCCGTCATGCGGCCGGACGGCCAGTGTGTGACTGTCTCGATTGGCGTCGCCACCGCGCCGGAAGATGGCCACGTACAGGATGCGCTCCTCGGATGCGCGGACGAACGCCTCTATCGGGCAAAGAAAGACGGCCGGGACAATGTCCACGGCCGTTTTGGCAGGCTCGCTTCGTCAGAGGCAGGGGCGGGGGCTTAGGCCGCGAGAGCAAGCTGCCGGTTGCGCTGCTGGGCAGCGGCGATGGCCTTCTCGGCGGCTTCCGGGCCGAAGGCAAGGCCTTCGACATAGATGACTTCCACATCCGTCATGCCCATGAAGCCGAGCACCGTGGTGAGATAGGGCACGGCATGGTTCATTCCGCTTGCGGGACCTTCGGAATAGACGCCGCCGGATGCCAGCACGACATAGACCTTCTTGCCGGTGGCAAGGCCGATCGGGCCGTTTTCCGTGTAACGGAAAGTCTGGCCGGCACGGGCAACGTTGTCGATCCAGCTCTTCAGCGTGGAGTAGATGTTGAAGTTGATGAGACCCGTTCCGATGACCACCGTATCCGCGGCCATCAGTTCCGCCACCAGCTTGTCGGAATAGTCGGCTGCTGCGGCTTCTTCCGGCGTGCGGTCGGCGGGAGCCTTGCGGATGGCGGACGTCGTCACGCTGTCGAGATGTGGGATCGGGTTGGCGCCGAGATCGCGATGGACGATCGAGGTCCCGTTGTCGCGTGCGCTCAGCTCGTTTGCGAGATCCTGGGCGACCTTGCTGGACAGCGATTCATCGCCACGCGGGCTCGACGTGACAAGAAGAATGGAGGACATGTGTTTCTTCCTTATCTGGAGATTTGAGTTCGCGACGGGTGGGAGGTCCCGTCTGCTTCGTGCTGGAAGATAGGGATGGACTGCCATCGATTAAACTGAGATAATATCGAAGCTATCTATCTATAAAATGGATGACGACCTATGGATGCAAATCCAACCCTAGACCAGTTGCAGGTGTTTCTGGCGGTCGCCGAAACGGGCAGTTTCTCGGCTGCCTCGCGGGCTCTGAATCGGGCGCAGTCGGTGGTGAGCTATACGATCGGCAATCTCGAAGCCCAGCTTGAGATGACGCTGTTCGAGCGCAGCGGCGCGCGCCAGCCGAAGCTGACGGAAGCGGGCAAGGCGATGCTCACCGATGCGCGCCGGATCGTCGCCGACCTGCAGGTGATGCGCGCCCGCGCGAAAAGCATCAAGCAAGGGCTCGAAGCCGAGATTTCACTGGCAATCAGCGTCATGGTGCCCACCGAGGCTCTTGTGACGGAACTGCGGAAATTTCGCGAAAATTTTCCGAGTGTGGCGCTGAACCTCAATGTCGGCGAACTCGGCATGGTGATGGATATGGTGATCAACGGTCGCGCCGATATCGGCTTGGGGGGCGCGCTCTTGAAGCAGGATGATACCCTCATTGCCGAAAAGATCGGCTATTCCTTCATGATCCCCGTCGCCGCGCCCGATCATCCCCTCGCCAGGCTTGATCGGCCGCTGACCCTTGCCGATGTGCGGGAAGAGGTCCAGATGGTCGTGACCGATCAATCCGGCATCACCAAGGGGCGCGACTTCAACGTGCTCTCCTACAAGACCTGGCGGGTGAGCGACATCGCCACCAAGTACCAGCTTATCAGGGGCGGGCTGGGCTGGGGCGGTTTGCCGGCTTCCGTCGCCGGCCGCGACATCATGGAGCGCAAGCTGGTCGCACTGAAGCTCGACGCATACGAGCAGGGTGAATATCCGCTTTATGCCATACGAAGGACATCCAATCCGCCGGGGCCGGCCGGTCAATGGCTGATCGAGGCATTTCAGCGACGGCTCTCCGCTTGTCCCAGCCATGGGGAGTTCCAGGAGATGTTGGGACTCGAAGCTCCGCACGGCATGCCGGCTGCCGCCGAATGACTGCACGCGACCGAGTTGACCCTATCCCGGCCTCTGCTATAACGGCGCCACGGTCTGCAGTTCACCGAGGCGTCGCCGTCCCGAAAGGGAAGCTAAACCTGCTACAGTCAAGATGATCAGCACTTATCCCGTGCCGAAGTCGACAAGACGGCGACCAACGACAATCCAGATGGAACGGCGCATTTGAGGATAGGTTATGTCCAGATCCATCTTTCCCATGGAGATCGCCGACCTTTCGGCTTTCGCCAAGTCCGTCCGTGAGCAGATCGGCAGGCTCGACCACAAGCCGAGCCATGTGGAAACGCTCAATCTCCTGAGCCGCGCCGCGGGCTTCCGCAACTACCAGCATTTCCGTTCCGTTTCGAAGACCTCGGACGTGCTTGACAGCTGGAATATTGCCGCGGCGCCGGAACCGGGGCCCGACGAGGCGCGCGTCTTGAAAACCATCCGCGTTTTCGACGCGCAGGGCCGGATCGTCCGCTGGCCGGGCAAGCGCTCGCAGCAGGAGTTGTGCCTGTGGTTCCTGTGGTCGAAAATCCCGCGTGGCCGCACGTTTACGGAGCGCGAGATCAGCGAGTTCCTGAACACGCTGCACCTCTTCGGCGACGCGGCACTTCTGCGCCGCGACCTTTTCGACCTCGGCCTCGTGACGCGCAAGCGGGACGGCAGCGATTATCGCCGCATCGAAAAGAAGCCGGTACCGGAGCTGAAGCTGCTCCTGCAACGGGTCGACAGCGGAAAGGCGGAAGCGGCCTGATAAGCGCCTTTAGAGGTCGACCGTACCCCGGATGCAGGTGACGACATCTCCACCGATCCAGATGTCATCACCATCCCGTTGTACTTGGACCCGACCCGCCCGGCCGAGAGCCGTTCCCTGGGCGGCGACATAGCTTTCAGGGGCGATGCCGCTGCCGATCAGCCATTGGGCGAAGCCGGCGTTCAAGCTGCCGGTAACCGGATCCTCAGTGCCCCGATTGCTGAACGCACGTACTTCGAATTCCGCATCGTCTCCGTCCGTCCCGGGATCGAAGCGACCGATCACGCCGACGCGAAATCCGGCGAGCGCGCTATAATCTGGCCGGATGGCAAGCACGTCCGCGCGGGACGACAGGAGAATGCCGATCCAGTCCGGCCCGTTATCCAGCCAGTTGGCATCCTTTATCCCCGCTATCGGCACGCCGAGGCCGCGAGCGATGCGATCGACCAGCGCCGGATCGACCGGGCCGCTGCGCTGCAGGGGAGGTGCGGCGAAAGCAAGCTGTCTGCCGTTGCGACGGATATGCACCAGTCCGGCGCCGCATTCCTGGATGATGTCGCCATCCGGAGGCTGGCCGGTCTGAGACAACCAAACATGGCAACTGCCGAGCGTCGGATGACCGGCAAAAGGCAGCTCCTGCTTCGGAGTGAATATCCGTGCGCGGTAATGCGCCCTGGGATCGGTCGGTTTCAGCAGGAAGGTGGTCTCGCTGAGGTTGGTCCAGTTGGCGAAAGCCTGCATCTGCTCGTCCGTCAGCACATCCGCGCCGACGACCACTGCGAGCGGATTGCCTCGCATCGGCTCGCTGGAAAAGACGTCGACCTGCAGGAAGGGAAACGTGGGCATCGCCATCTGGACCTATGGAATCGGATTTCCTTCAAAGGAGGACGGCAGCTCGAGGGCTGCCGTGGCATTCCAACATCTTCGATCGGCGTTACAGCACCAGCCGGAACTTCGCAAAACCGTTCTCGCCGTCGCCGGCATCCTCGATCTTGGCGCCCTTGATCTCGCCGGCGAACTGACGGGCCTTGGGGCCGGTCTCGAAGATCGCCGTCGTTCCCGGCAGCGGCTTGAACGACCAGTTGGCGTCTGCCGAGGGGTTGATCGTGCCCTGTTCGACGATATAGCGGACGACAACGTCGCGGTTGGTGTCAGGCGCCACGAAAATCACCTTGTCGCCGGCGATTTCCGGGAACTTGCCGCCGCCGCCGGCGCGGTAGTTGTTGGTGGCGACCACGAACTTCTGAGCCGGATCGATTGGCTTGCCGTCGAACTGCAAATCGACGATGCGGTGGGCATCCGGATTGATCAGCTTGCCGTCCTTGTCGAAGCGGGCCGGCTGCGACAGGTCGATCTGGTAGGTGACGCCGTCGATCACATCATAATTGTAGGACGGGAAGGCGCTGTTGAGCAGTGCCGCGTCCTTGGCGCCGGCCTTGACCTGATTGAACATGCCGGCCGACATTTCCAGCCAGTTCTTCACCTGCTCGCCGGTGATCAGCACGGCCTGCACCGTGTTCGGATAAAGATAAAGGTCGGCGACGTTCTTGATGGCGATATCGCCGGCCGGCACGTCGGTGAAATATTCCGCGCCGCCACGGCCGCCGGCCTTGAAGGGAGCCGCCGCGGAGAGGACGGGATAGTCCTTGTACGGGCCTTCCTTCAGCATGTCCTTGATGTACCAGGTCTGGGCGTTCGAGACGATCTGCACCGACGGATCGTCGGCGACCAGCGCGAAATAGGAATAGAGCGGCGCGGATGTCTTGCCGACCGGGCGGCGGACATAGGCGAGCGTCGCCTCGTGCTCGTCCTTGACGGCAGCGGTGACTTCCGCCTTGTCCTTCACGTCCGCGACGATCTTGCGGTTCTCGTCGCGATGATAGATCGGCCGGGCTTCCGTGGTGAAGTCGACGATCTTCCAGCTCTTGCCGTCCTTTTCCAGCAGCAGGTCGATGAGGCCCATATGCGAGCCCCAGAAGCCGCCCATGACGGCCGGCTTGCCCATCAGCGTGCCCTTCTTGATGTCTGCGCCGGTAATGCCTTCAAAATCCTTCGGGCCGGGGAATACGAGGTGCTGGTGGCCGGTAAAGACCGCATCGATGCCATCGACGCCCGCCAGATAAAGCGAGGCGTTTTCCATTCGGTCGCTCAACCCGCTGCCGTCGATGCCGGAGTGGGACAGCGCGATGACGATATCGGCGCCTTCCTCCTTCATGACAGGCACCCAGGCCTTGGCGGCGTCGACGATGTCGCGGGTCTGAGCCTTGCCCTCCAGGTTCTTGGCGTCCCAGACCATGATCTGCGGCGGTACGAAGCCGATGAAGCCGACCTTGACCGGGCTTGTCGCGCCGGAGCCGTCACGGATCTGCTTCTCGACGATCACGTAGGGCTTCAGGAAGAGCTCGTCCTGCTTCGGGTCTGAGGCGAGCTGGCCCTTGGTCAGGTTGGCGCAGACGCAAGGGAAGCCGGAGCCGGCGAGCACCTTGAACATGAAGTCGAGGCCATAGTTGAATTCGTGGTTGCCGAGCGTGCCGGCATCGTAACCGAGCACGTTCATCGCCTTGATGACCGGATGGACGTCGCCATCCTTCATGCCGCGCTCATAGGCGATGTAGTCGCCCATCGGATTACCCTGCAGGAAGTCGCCATTGTCGATCAGCATGGAATTGCCGGCCTCGGCGCGGATCGCGTCGATGATCGAGGCGGTGCGGGCAAGGCCCAGCGTATCGTTCGGCTTGTCGGCATAATAATCGTAGGGGAAGACGTGAACGTGGATATCGGTCGTTTCCATGATGCGCAGATGCGCCTGGTTGGCGGCTGCCCGGGCGGCGAACGGGTGCAGCATCACGAGCGCCGAAGACGCAGCGATGCCGCCGAGAAGTGAGCGGCGGGTCATGGGTTGAAAGCCGGCTAGAAACGACATGGATATCTCCCTCTGGGGTCTTTTGCGAGATCAGCTTAGCGCAATCGCACGCGCTTGCATCAGTAAAATGACAGGGGAAATCGCATGGTTCGCCGATGGTCGGCGAACGCGCCGACCATGCGATGTCACCGGGCGATGACTGGTCTGATTTCCTTGTGGAAGAAGCGGAAATAGGAGGAGACCTGGGCCGCTGCATTCGAGTTCGGCCGGAACTGGATGCCGAGACGGCCGCGGTGGCACCATTTCACCGTGCCTTCCAGAATGCCGAGTTCTTCACTTTCGATCTTGACCGGGCTGCCGTTGGCAGCGTGAAACGGTCCGCCGAGGTCGAGCGCCATGCCGGTGGCGGAAAGATCGACGACGCGCCCCTTTGCCTGCTGATGATAATATTTGACCGTGCCATAGATGCGCGTCTTCTGGCGGGCTGCGCTACGGGTCTTCATCCCGATGGTCTTGCTGAGCATGACATCCCTCAATTGCCGTTCTCAAGCAAACTCCATATCAGGGACAGGTTGAGGCGCGTTTAGGGTGATCCGTAAAAGTCGAGCGATTCCGGTCACAGTCCCACATTGGGACGGTCGATGACCTCGCGCAGCGCGAAGCTCGAATTGATCTTCACCACGTGGGGCAGGGCCGATAGCCAGTCGCGGTGGATACGCTCGTAATCCTCAAGATCCTTGGCCGCGACGCGCAGGATATAGTCGTATTCGCCCGACATCAGGTAGCAGACGAGCACGTTGGGGCAGAGCTTCACCGCCGCCTCGAATTCGGCGAGCGTCTTGGCGAACTGGCCCGACAGCGAAATATGCACGATCACCATCATCTTGTAGTCGAGCGCCTTGTTGGAAAGGCGTGCGTGATAGCCGCTGATCGTGCCGTTCTTTTCAAGGATATCGAGCCGTCGCGAGCAGGCGGAAGGCGACAGGCCGACACGCTGGGCCAGGTCCGCATTGGAGATGCGGCCATTGTCCTGAAGCGTTCGCATGATCGCAAGATCGATGGTATCCAGGTTTCCCATTCGAATATCCTTCGAAAATCTCTTTCAAGACGCAATAATCCGCGAAAAATGGTATTTCCGCAATTCCTCTTCGCAAGGACATTTCACCGATTCTCTGGTTTTCTGGATTTGGGAACGTAAACCGGCGAAAGCCACCAAACTGAGAGGAACGCTGTATGCGTGTCGGGTGCCCGAAGGAAATCAAAAACCATGAATACCGTGTGGGCCTGACGCCCGGCGCGGTGCGTGAATATGTGGCCCATGGCCACGAGGTCCTGATCGAAACCAAGGCGGGCGCCGGAATTGGCGCGGACGATGCCGCCTATATCGCCGCCGGTGCCAGGATTGTCGGCACGGCGAAAGAAATCTTCGAAAAATCCGACATGATCGTAAAGGTCAAGGAGCCCCAGCCGACGGAATGGGTGCAACTCCGTGAAGGCCAGATCCTCTACACCTATCTCCATCTCGCTCCCGATCCGGAACAGACCAAGGGCCTCATCACATCCGGCGTGACCGCCGTCGCCTACGAGACGGTGACCGACGAGCGCGGCGGCCTGCCGCTGCTTGCGCCGATGTCGGAAGTCGCCGGGCGCCTGGCGATCCAGGCGGGTGCAACCGCGCTGCAGAAAGCCAATGGCGGCCGCGGCATCCTGCTCGGCGGCGTGCCGGGCGTTCTGCCGGCGAAGGTCGCGGTCATTGGCGGCGGCGTCGTAGGCCTGCATGCGGCCAAGATGGCGACCGGCCTCGGCGCCGATGTCACCATCATCGACCGCTCGCTGCCGCGGCTTCGCCAGCTCGACGATATCTTCAACGGCCGCGTCCATACCCGCTATTCGACCATCGACGCGGTGGAGGAGGAAGTCTTCTCCGCCGATCTCGTCATCGGGGCAGTTCTCATTCCAGGCGCCGCCGCGCCGAAACTTGTCAGCCGCGAGATGCTCTCCGGCATGAAGCAGGGCGCGGTCATGGTCGACGTCGCGATCGACCAGGGCGGCTGCTTCGAGACCTCGCATGCGACGACCCATTCCGAACCGACCTACGAGGTCGACGGCATCGTGCACTATTGCGTGGCGAACATGCCGGGCGCCGTGCCGGTCACCTCTGCCCATGCGTTGAACAACGCGACGCTGCAGCATGGCCTGGCACTTGCCGACCGTGGCCTGCGTGCGATTGCCGAGGACAAGCACCTGCGCAACGGCCTCAACGTCCATAAGGGCAGGATAACCAACCGGGCGGTTGCCGAAGCGCTGGGCTACGAGGCCTTTGCGCCGGAAAGCCTGCTGAATGTGGCGTGAGTCGTAGGTTTCGATATATCTAAGACATCGTAAACCATCGCGTTGATTGATCGCTGACCCTTACAAAAAGCGCCGGCAGGCTTCTGTTGGCGCTTTTTCTGCTTTTAAAATCAACCAGATATAATTTCGATATATCGAAGTTGTTGACGAAATCGACCAACGGACTATCTTTAGATATATCGAAAGATAGTCTGAAGGAGATAACGATGTTTGGACACAAATTTGATGGACGGAACGGCTGCGGCGAACGCGGCGACCGAAGAGGTTTCGAGGAAATGTTCGCCATGCGCGGTGGCGGGTTCGGTCGCGGGTTTGGCGGTCGTGGGGGACCGGGTGGCGGTCGCGGTTTCGGTGACGAGGGCGACGGCCGCATCGGCCGTTTCCTGATGCAGGGGGATCTGCGTCTCGTTGTGCTGGCCCTGATCGAGAAGGAACCGCGCCACGGCTATGAGATCATCAAGCACATCGAGGACCTGACCTACGGCTTTTATGCGCCGAGCCCGGGCGTCATCTATCCGACGCTCACCTATCTCGAGGAGGCGGGCTACGTGACCGCCGAAGCCGACGGCAACAAGAAGCGTTATGCGATCACCGACGAGGGACGCAAATATCTCGACGAGAACCGCAGCTTTGCCTCGACCATCCTCGATCGTTTGTCGCAGCTCGCCGAACGCATCCGTGAAAAGCAGGAGCGGTCGCAGCGCCGTGGCGGCGACGGCGGCCCTGTTCTGCCCCGCAGCATCGACGCCGCCATGCTGAACCTGCGCGAGGTGATCGCCCGCAAGCTCGAAACGGACGAGAAGAAGGCCGGAGAGATCGTCAAGCTGCTGCTTGATATCGCGGAAGACCTAGAGCGGGATGATTTTAGATCCGTTCATATCCGGCCTCGTTGAAATAGTTCTGGCATTCTTTTGGAGAAACGGTTTGGAGGATGGTTGCGAGCGCGTCATGGATGGCGTTGCGGCTTCTGGCCTGCGCCTCGCGTAGCCGGTGTTTGATCTTGGCGAAGAGCTTTTCGATCGGATTGAGATCGGGGGAGTATTGCGGCAGGAAGAACAGCCGCGCGCCGGCCTTGCGGATGGCGGTGCGGATCGCCGCGGCCTTGTGCGAGCCGAGATTGTCCATCACGACGATGTCGCCGGGCGTGAGCTCCGGCACCAGCACCTTTTCGACATAGACGAGGAAGCTCGTCGCGTTGATCGGCCGGTCGATGACCCAGGGCGCGCTGACGCGATCAACGCGCAGGGCGGCAATGAACGTCATGGTGTTCCAGTGGCCGAAGGGAGCCTGGCCGAACAGCCGTTCGCCGCGCGGCGCCCAGCCTCGCAGCGGCGCCATGTTCGTCTTCGTCCAGGTCTCGTCGATGAAGACGAGGCGGGCCGGATCGATGCGATGGCGATGCTTCAGCCAGCGGCTGCGTCGGGCGGCGACATCGGGCCGGTCGCGCTCGCTGGCGACCAACGTCTTTTTTTATAACTCAGCCCTTCCTCATGCACGCAGATCCAGACGGAGCGGTAGTCGACCTTCAGGCCCCGCTCCGCCAATTCCGCGACCAGCCCGCGCAAGGTGAATGCCTGCGCGCGGCAGCGCTCGATTAGCCAGGCCCGATGCTCACCGGCGATCGCTCGCGGCTTGTGCCCGCCCATCTGGCCGGCGGCGGCGCTGCCCGTCTCACGGAAGCGCCGTACCCAATCGATCGCCGTGCTGATGCCGATGCCGAAGCGCTTCGCCGCCGCCCGACAGGACAGCCCATCGCGCGTCACTGCACCAACAACACGGTCCCTAAGGTCATCCGAAAAGGGTCTCGCCATCCTGGCCGGCCTCCTGCACCGGCCTGAATGGTGAATCTGATTTGCTCACAAAAGGGAATCCCCATGCCGATTCCGCCTAAATTCATCCCGCTCTAGACGGTCCTGAAGACCGGAACCAAAACGACGCGTGATCCTCCTGCCGGAGCGCCGGTTTACCACCGGCGCTTTCCCATACCGGCAATACAGCATGAAGACAGGCCGCCGGAGCAGCCGCGCTCGGGCGGCTCTTTTCATGCCATGATGTCGAGCAGTTCCTTGGTGTCGTAGTAAAACGGAATTCCCTCGGCAAGACGGCCGTCCTGGAAGCGGAGGAATTCGCAAAATGGCTGTGTAATGCTCTTGCCTGTGGAACGGGCCACCATTGTCAGCGTGCAGGAGAGGTGAATGCGGTCCGGCGCTCCCGTGACATGGAGCTCCTTCAAGTCCATATTGCTCCAGACATCGTTCATCCTGTCGAAAAGTCTGGCAATTCCATCGAGGCCGCGCCAGTCGCCGCCGTAGGGCAGCGATGCGGGTTCACGGACAACGACATCATCCGCGAAAGCTCTCGCCAATTGCCGGATGTCTTTTTCATTCGATGTCAGGAAGGCCATTTCGACTGCAAACATCCGGTCGACGATGGCGCGGGCATCGAGACTGGTCATGGTTCCGCTCCCGCTCAGATGGCAATTCCCGTATCCGCAAATGCCGGCGCTTCGACCTTGTCGATCCGGCACTGATAGCAATTGTTGCGCGCCGAGCGGACATGCACATAGGCGATGTCCTCGCGGGCGAGCAATTCCTCCGCACGGGAGGCGATCTTATCCGTCGGCGTCACCGCACCGCTGCCGTAGACGATGCGGTCGTCATGGCCGTATCCGCGCACGATGTAGTCCGAACTCGACAGCATCGGCGGCAAGACCTCTTCCGCCGCATAGCGCTCGCATGGCTGCTTGTGCAGGAAGATCGGTCCCGTTTCCGCATAGGGCTGCAGTTCGGGAAACGGACGATAGGCAAGGACCAGCAGTTCCTCGCCGGCATCGATGTTTTTCAGGCAATGGCGGCAGGGATATCCGGGGCCATCCGAAACCTTTGTCTCCGGACGGTGACCGTAGGCGTCGGGTCCGCCGTTCCACAGATGAGCTGCATCTTTGGTCGGCATGGCTACGAAGGCGATCGTCATGGCAAAACTCCTTTATCGGTGTTGCCAAGAGATGCCGCCAAGCGGAGCGTAAAACCACCCGTTTCTTGCCGGGATATCAGGCGTCCAGTGCTTTGAGCAATTCCGCGTCGGTCATCGGCTGGACCAGAGCCTCGTAGGTCGAGACGGGCGAGAAGCCCATCATCTGGTAGAGTTGCAGGGCGCGCGGATGGTCGAGCGTGTTGGTGGTGACAGTGACCTTCCTCGGATTGTCCTGCCAGGCGGCGTAGAGCGCCTGCAGCAGGAACCACTTGCCGATGCCAAGCCCGATCGCCCGCTCGAACAGCCCGAAATAGGAGAGTTCGACGATCTCCTCGTTCTCCTGCCGCAGTTCGAAGAAGCCCGCCGGCGCGCCATCGACGTAGAGCACAGTAACCGAAACGTGCGGATCATGGATCGCTGCGGCAAGCTCCTCGTCGGTCATCCGGAGCCGCTTGTACCAGTGCCAGCGCTTACCCACCTGCCGATAGAGATAGCGGTAGTAGTGGAGTGGAATATTCGGTGCGCGGATGATCGCCGTCTGGATGTTGACCGGCACCGGCAGGCTGGTCTTGGGCGGTGCGGTCATTTCCAGTTGCGTGACATGGGCCTTGAGAGGAGCTTTGAGCGATGCTGACTTCTTCGCCATGGCAATCAGGCAGCTTTGGGTGACGGTGGGCCCGTGACGACCGGCGTATCCTGGCGGCTGCCCCACTCGGTCCAGGAACCGTCGTAGAGCGCATTGTCTTCATGGCCGAGGGATTCGAGCGCCAGCGTGATGATTGCGGCGGTGATGCCGGAGCCGCAGCTCGTCACCACCGGCTGCCCGAAATCGATGCCTGCGTCTTCGATGGCCTGCCTCAATTCCGGCAGCGACCTGAGCTTGCCGTTCACCGAGAACGTGCCGGAGGGAAGGCTGCGGGCGCCGGGCATGTGGCCGGAGCGCATGCCGGCGCGGGGTTCGGGTTCGGCGCCGGAAAAGCGGCCGGCAGAACGCGCATCGGCGATCTGCCGCGAGCTGTCGCCGACTATCTCGAGCATGGTCTGGAAATCGATCACCTTATCGACCCGGAACTCCGGCATGAAGGCAACGGGCGCAGGCGAGGGGACAGCGGTTTCAAGCGGCCGGCCTTCTGCCTTCCAGCCATCCAGCCCGCCGTCGAGCACGTAGACGTTCCTTGCGCCCATGATGCGGAACAGCCACCAGCCGCGCGGCGCGGAGAAGATGCCGGGGCCATCGTAGATGACGATGCGGTCGGTCTCCCGAATGCCCATCCTCCCGACCGCTTCGGCGAAGACCTCGGGTGCCGGCACCATATGCGGCAGCCCCGTCGAGTGGTCCGCGACCTTGTCATGATCGAAGCGGACGGCGCCGGGGATATGGCCGGCGGCATATTCGGCATCCGCGTCCCGATTCTGAGCGGGCAGATAGAAGGAAGCATCGACGACCCTGAGGTCCGGACTGCCGAGCGCATTCTGAAGCCACTCGGACGAAACGACGAAACGGCTGGTTTCGCTCATGGGATACCTCCATTTGAATCGAAAGAATCAGGCTTCAGCGCCCGGTGCGCCGAACCTTATGCGGAAACGCCGGTTCTCCTTGCCCTTCTTCTCGATCTTGGCGATGTGAATTGCGCCGACCTCCTGCGTTTCGGAGACATGTGTGCCCCCGCAGGGCTGGCTGTCAACGCTGGAATCCCGGCCGATGCAGACGAGGCTGACGCGTCCGAGACCGAGCGGCGGTCGGACGTTCTTGGATTTGACGATACCCGGATTGGCGATCAGCTCCTCATCGGTGATCCATTGGACGTAAACCGGGTGGTTCTGATTGACAAGCTCCATCAGTCTGCCGGTCACCTCATGCCTGTCGATCGTCTCGCTCATATCGAAATCGACCCGCGCTTCCTCTTCCCCGACAGCCGCCCCGGTGATCGGATAGGGGCAGACGACGGACAGCAGATGACAGGCGGTATGCATGCGCATGAGCCGGTAACGGCGCGGCCAGTCGACATGCAGCGTCAGCTTTTCGCCGACGAGCGGCTGGGGTTCGCCTTCGAGCGGCACGTGGATGATAATGTCCTTGGTGGCGCCATGCTTCGTCTGGGCGAGCGCGATCTTCGTGCCGTCAGCACGCTCCAGGAAACCGGTGTCGCCCGGCTGTCCGCCGGATGTGGCGTAGAAGCAGGTGCGATTGAGCTCGATGCCGCCATCTTCGTGGATGGTGGTCACCTCCGCTTCGGCTGTCGAAAGATAAAAGTCGTCGCGGTAGAGAGCATCAACGGGCATGTCTGTCTCTTGGTTTAGGAGGGGTCAGGGTGTTTCGAAGGGAACGGGAATGTGACGCTTGCCGGTCAGCCAGGCGGGAATCGGCAGGCCCTTGGATTTCAGGAAGTCGGGATTGAACAGTTTGGACTGGTAGCGGTTGCCGTAGTCGCAAAGGACCGTCACGATCGTGTGGCCGGGGCCGAGATCCCCGGCGAGCCGGATCGCGCCGGCAATGTTGATGCCGGTCGAGCCGCCGAGGCAGAGGCCCTCTTTCTCGACGAGGTCGAAGATGATCGGCAGTGCTTCCGAATCCGGAATGCGGTAGGCAAAGTCCGGCGTGAAGCCTTCAAGATTGGCGGTGATGCGGCCCTGGCCGATGCCTTCGGTGATCGAGGAGCCTTCCGATTTCAGTTCGCCATGGGCGTAGTATTCGTAGAGGGCGGCACCGTCCGGATCGGCGAGGCCGATCTTGACGTTCGGGTTCTTCGCCCTCAGTCCCATCGCGACGCCTGCAAGCGTCCCGCCGGAACCGACTGCGCAGATGAAGCCGTCGACCTTGCCTTCGGTCTGGTTCCAGATTTCCGGAGCGGTCGTCTCGGCATGGGCATCGCGGTTGGCGACATTGTCGAACTGGTTCGCCCAGATCGCGCCCGCTGGCTCCGTCCTGGCAAGTTCTTCCGCAAGCCGACCGGAGACTTTGACGTAATTGTTCGGGTTCCTGTAAGGAACGGCCGGGACCTCGACCAGCTCGGCGCCGAGCAGTTTCAAGGCGTCCTTCTTCTCCTGGCTCTGGGTCTCGGGAATGACGATGACGGTGCGGTAGCCGAGCGCCTTGGCGACCAGCGTCAGCCCGATACCGGTATTGCCGGCCGTGCCCTCGACGATGACGCCGCCAGGTCTGAGCTGGCCCTTCTTCTCCGCATCGCGGATGATGTAGAGCGCGGCCCTGTCCTTGACCGACTGGCCGGGATTGAGGAACTCCGCCTTGCCGAGGATTTCACAGCCAGTCGCTTCCGAAGCGCCTTTGAGCCGGATAAGGGGTGTGTTGCCGATCACGCTGAGGACGGAGGGATGATAGGTCATCGCGATACCTTGTCGTTCCTTGGAGATTTAAGCCCGGTCTTTTCGGCGCACAAGCACCGCAGGGCAAGAAATTCTGTTCCCGGAAGGAGCCTGCTTCGACAAAATCCATCTTCCCACCGGCAGGTCGCCGAAACGATGTAGGAACGGGAAAGGTATTTTAGGTTTAGCTTTTGTAATGAGGCGCAGGCGCCGAGATCTCGCTCGTTATTATCTTGGAAATAGTAATATCAACTTCCTGTTACGCCCGTCCCGAATGCTGTTGAAGCGAATATTGATCCGTGCCATTCGTGATTTTATCGTGCGGTGTTTAAATACCGCGCGCGAAACTGGCCAACGGACATGCTGCAGAACCTTGATAGGTTGGATCTTCTGATCGCGCATTACGTTGCCGGTTCCTTTCCGGAGCCGGTGCATGTCCTTGTGGGATCATATCTGGAAATGCAGGCGCCGGCTGCGCGGTTCGCCCAGACTCTGGAGGAGCTGGCCGGCACGACCCTGCGCGAGAGCGAGCCGCTTGCGGTGGCGTCGCGCGACCGTCGGCTGCGGGAGATTTTCGCCTCCGCTCCGCTGCCGCCCGAGCTTGAACCAAAGCCCTCCCACGGGGCATCATTTCCCGCGTCGCTGCTGGCCTATGCCGGGATCGACCTCTCCGGTATTCCATGGAAAACCAGACTGCCCGGATTTCGCCGGCATGTCATAGAAAGGTCCAGGGAGGTCGAGGCGAGCCTGTTGTGGGTGCGGCCGGGCCGGGCACTTCCCCGTCATGGTCATCGGGGTCTGGAATTGACTTTGGTTCTGGAAGGTGAATTTCACGATCATCGCGGCAATTTCGGGCAGGGGGACATCTCGATCGCCGATGAAACGCTCGACCACCGGCCGGTTGCGGGAGAGCAGGGGCCGTGCATTTGCTTTACTGTCCTGTTCGCCCCGATCGTGCTCTCCGGTTCTCCATGGAGGCTCGCGGCTGACATCCTCGGCATCTGAACGGATAAGAAAAGGCCGGCGATGAGCCGGCCCAGGTTTAACCGTTCGCGTCTTCAGTTCAGATGCAGCTGAGCTTCGCTTACAGCCTGCTCGAACTGCTGGCGCGCCTCCTCCGGCGACCTGCGCCCGTCGAGGGCCGCGCGGCAAACGCTGCGTGCCTTGACGAACTGCGGTCCACGCATGTCCGGCCAGCGATCGGTCAGGAGGGCCAGCGCCTCGAACGGGCTATGGACGTCCTCCGTGCCGAGATGGCCGAATGCGACGCGAACAGGTTTCTGCCAGCTGGTTTGCATCTTTTCCTCCTCCCAGGATACCAACCGTGTCAAACGGTGAAGACGGCAAATGGTTCCCATCCGATGAAAAGAATTTGGCTGATAGCACGCCGCAGCCGTCTCATTGGAAAAGACCGGCAATCCAGTAGAACAGTGCGGAGACGAGCGCCGCTGCCGGCAGCGTGACAAACCAGGCGAAGACGATATTGCCGGCAATACCCCAGCGAACGGCCGAAAGGCGTCTGGCGGAGCCGACCCCGATGATCGCGCCGGTGATCGTGTGTGTCGTCGAAACCGGAATGCCGAGCCAGGTCGCGCCGAAAAGCGTCAACGCGCCGCCGGTTTCAGCGCAGAAGCCCTGCATCGGATTGAGCCTGGTGATCTTCGATCCCATGGTGTGGACGATACGCCAGCCGCCGAACAGCGTGCCGAGCGCCATGGCAGCCTGGCAGCTGATGACCACCCAGAAGGGCACATGAAACTCGCCGCCGAGATATCCCTGCGAATAGAGGAGCACCGCGATGATGCCCATGGTCTTCTGTGCGTCGTTGCCGCCGTGGCCGAGCGAATAGAGCGAGGCGGAAACGAATTGCAGCATACGGAAGGTGCTGTCGACTGCAAACGGCGTCTGGCGCACGAAGAGCCAGGAGACGATCAGCACCAGGACGAGCGCCAGGAAAAAGCCGATCGCGGGCGACATGAAGATCGCGCCAATCGTCTTGGTGAGCCCGCTCCAGACGATCGAACTGAGGCCAACCTTGGCGAGACCGGCGCCGACGAGCCCGCCGATCAGTGCATGCGACGAACTGGACGGGATGCCGAAGGCCCAGGTGACGATGTTCCAGATGATCGCGCCCATCAGCGCGGCGAATATCACCTGCGGCGAAACGATCTGCGGGTCGATGATGCCGGTGCCGAGCGTTTCCGCCACATGCAGGCCGAAGAACAGGAAGGCGATGAAATTGAAGAAGGCCGCCCAGAAGACCGCATATTGCGGCCTCAGCACGCGGGTGGAGACGATGGTTGCGATGGAGTTGGCCGCATCATGGAGCCCGTTCAGGAAGTCGAAGAAAAGCGCGACACCGACGAGGCCTGCAAGAAGAGGAAAGGCGAGGGCGGCATCCATCAGATATTCTCGATCACGATGCCGCTGATCTCGTTGGCGACATCTTCGAACCGATCGAGCACCTTTTCGAGTTCACCGTAGATTTCGCTGCCGATGATGAAGCCCATGGCATTGCCGGCCCCATGACGACGGAAGAGATCCCTGAGGCCCTGGTCGTGCAGGTCGTCCGACCGGCCTTCGACACGGGTGATTTCCTCGGCGATCGCGCCGAGCCGCGGCGCATTGGCACCGATCCTCTTGAGCAGCGGCACCCCTTCGGCGATCAGATGTGAAGCCTTGACGATTTCGCCGCCCATCTGCTGCATCAACGGATCGAAACTCGTCTGCTCGAAGAGCCGGATCGTCTTGACCGTCTTGTGCATCATGTCGATCGCGTCGTCCATCGACTGGATCAGGTCCTTGATGTCGCCGCGATCGAAGGGTGTGATGAAACTGCGGCGCACGGCCTGCAGCACCTCCCGGGTGATGTCGTCGGCTTCCTCCTCCAGCGCTACGATGCGCGCGCAGTTGCCTTCGATATCGTTGCCGGTGAGCAGGGCGTTCAGGGATTCCGCCGCACCGACCACGGTGTGTGAATGCTGCTCGAAAAGATCGAAGAAGGCATCCTCACGGGGAAGCAGTTTTCTGAAAAGGCCGAGCATCCAAGGTTCCTTGCGTATTTCTGGCTGTCATAAATGTGTCATAAATCGTGGACGGCGAGACTGGAAACCGCGAGAAAGGATTTTCTGTGGAAGAAAAGTTCGGTTTCGTAAGTCGGCTAATTATTTGCTTTGGCGATGGAATCGGTGAAGGCTGCGTTGGACTTGCCTTTGCGCGCCGGCCGCAGCTATGGCCGGCTGTTCGTCGCCGGCAAATTGAGGGAGCAGGATGTTGAACCGATTTCTGATTGAGGGGCCGGGGGATGCGCGCTTCACCATCCTTCTCGCGCACGGCGCCGGCGCGCCGATGGATTCGGCGTCGATGACGGCTGCCGCAAAAGCGCTGTCGGAGAAGGGGTTTCGCGTGGCGCGCTTCGAATTCGGCTATATGGCGTCACGCCGTATATCGGGTGAACGCAAGCCGCCACCCAGGGCAGAGACCCTCAACCCGGAATACAGGGCTGCCGTCGCCGAGCTCGGCACCAAGGGCGCACTGATCATCGGCGGCAAATCCATGGGCGGACGGGTGGCGAGCATGATTGCCGACGAGCTTCATGCGGAAGGGAAGATCGCCGGTCTTCTCTGCCTCGGTTACCCGTTTCACCCTCCGGCCAAACCGGAGCAGCTTCGCACGCAGCATCTTAAAGCGCTGAACACCCCGGCGCTGATCTGCCAGGGAACCCGTGACGAATTCGGCACGCGGGAAGAGGTCTCGGGTTACGAGCTCTCCGACAGGATCGAGATCCTCTGGCTGGAAGACGGTGATCATGATTTGAAGCCGCGCAAGAAGATTTCCGGCTTCTCCGTCGCCGAACACCTGGCGACCATGGCGGAAGCGGTACGTGCCTGGGCTGACGGGCTGACGTCCTGAGCGGAAGCCCCCACATCCCCGAGAGGAGATGCGTGGCGCCGCATCTCGCCGCGGTATCCGTGAAACTCCTATAGGATTCCTATTTCTCTCCTCGCGGGTTCCTCTCGAACCTTTATGCAACTCGGAGCCATATTTCTTCCAGTTTCGAGGCTGGACGCCCCGTGTTCGCGTCCGGGCCTGGCGAATCTCGACAACACGAGAATGCGAGGAAGACCCAAATGGTGTTCGATTATGGCCTCAGCGCCGCAGTGCTTATCTTCGTCAGTGCTTATCTGATCTATGCCCTGCTTCGACCGGAGCGCTTTTGATCGGCGGGCGGCAGGCAATGCCGGTGGCGTCGGGCGCGTACGGGATATGAACGGCTGGCTCCGCATCCTGCGCAGATGTGTCGGTCCCCACCTCGGCACTCCGAAGGCCGGGACGCATCTTCGCGCCTCGGACGTCATACTCGGCATGACGCTTCTGCTGCTGGCCGCCGTGCTGCTTGTCTCGCTTCTTTCCCATTTCTTCGCATCCGCTTGAGCGGTGCGGAACGCGCAATCAGAATATCAAGCTGGAGCCTCTTATGAGCCAGGACAGATCAGCGAGCATCATGGATGCCCGCATCCTCGTTCCCGCGATCGGGAACGCCTTCAAGAAACTCAATCCCCGTTCTCTGGTCAAGAACCCGGTCATGTTCGTCGTTGCCGCGGTTTCGGTGCTGACGACAGTCCTGTTCGTCAAGGATGCGGCGACGGGAGCAGGCAATCTCGGTTTTTCCTTCCAGATCATCCTCTGGCTCTGGTTCACGATCCTGTTCGCGAATTTCGCGGAAGCCGTTGCGGAAGGCCGCGGCAAGGCACAGGCCGACTCGCTTCGGCGCTCGCGCACCGAGACGCAGGCCAAGCTGCTTGCGAACGGCAGCCGTGAGAATTTCAAGCTGGTGCCGGGAACGAGCCTCAAGATTGGCGACGTGGTGCTTGTCGAGGCCGGCGACATCATTCCCTCCGACGGTGAGGTGATCGAAGGCATCGCCTCGGTCAACGAGGCGGCCATTACCGGCGAATCTGCGCCCGTCATCCGGGAATCGGGCGGCGACCGCTCCGCCGTAACCGGCGGCACGCAGGTCCTGTCCGACTGGATCAGGGTGCGCATTACCGCTGCTGCCGGCTCGACCTTTCTGGATCGGATGATCTCGCTGGTCGAGGGCGCAGAGCGGCAGAAGACGCCGAACGAGATCGCCCTCAATATCCTGCTGGCCGGCCTGACGTTGATCTTCGTGCTTGCAACCGCGTCGATCCCGAGCTTTGCCGCCTATGCCGGCGGCTTCATCCCGGTGATCGTCCTTGTCGCGCTGTTCGTGACGCTGATCCCGACCACGATCGGCGCTCTTCTGTCTGCCATCGGCATCGCCGGCATGGACCGGCTGGTGCGCTTCAACGTGCTCGCCATGTCCGGCCGCGCCGTCGAGGCAGCCGGCGATGTCGATACGCTGCTGCTCGACAAGACCGGCACGATTACGCTCGGCAACCGGCAGGCCACGGAATTCCGTCCGGTGAAAGGCGTGACCGAGCAGGAGCTCGCGGATGCGGCGCAACTCGCCTCGCTGGCGGATGAGACGCCGGAAGGCCGATCCATCGTCGTTCTCGCCAAGGAAAAATACGGCATCCGTGCCCGTGACATGCAAAGCCTGCACGCCACCTTTGTCCCGTTCACGGCGCAGAGCCGCATGAGCGGGATCGATTCGGAGGGTTCGTCCATCCGCAAGGGTGCGGTCGACGCCGTGCTGAGATATCTCGACCAGATCAGCGCCAAGGGCGCCGGCAGCGAAGCCACACGCGAAATCCAGGCGATCGCGGATGATATCGCGAAGGCCGGCGGCACGCCGCTCGCGGTCGTGCGCGATGGTCGCCTGCTCGGCGTCATCCACCTCAAGGATATCGTCAAGGGCGGCATCCGCGAGCGTTTCGCCGAATTGCGCCGCATGGGCATTCGCACCGTGATGATCACCGGCGACAACCCCATGACGGCTGCCGCGATTGCCGCCGAGGCGGGCGTCGACGACTTTCTTGCCCAGGCAACGCCTGAGGACAAGCTGAAGCTGATCCGCGAGGAACAGGCCAAGGGCAAGCTCGTCGCCATGTGCGGCGACGGCACCAACGACGCACCGGCACTCGCCCAGTCTGATGTCGGCGTAGCGATGAATACCGGCACGGTCGCCGCACGCGAGGCCGGCAACATGGTCGACCTCGATTCCGACCCGACGAAGCTCATCGAGATCGTCGAGATCGGCAAGCAGCTGCTGATGACGCGAGGCGCCTTGACCACCTTCTCGATCGCCAACGACGTGGCCAAATATTTCGCGATCATTCCCGCGATGTTCGTCGGGCTCTATCCGCAGCTTAGCGCGCTTAACATCATGGGGCTTGCGACGCCGGAGAGCGCCATTCTCTCCGCCATCATCTTCAATGCGCTGATCATCATCGTGCTCATACCGCTGGCCCTTAAAGGCGTGAAATACAAGGCGATCGGCGCAGGGCCGCTCTTGAGGCGCAATCTGCTCATCTACGGGCTTGGCGGGCTCGTCGTACCCTTTGTCGGGATCAAGGTGATCGACCTGGTCGTGACCGCCCTCCATCTCGCCTGATCGAAGGAACATTCGACATGACTATCCTCTATCTCCTCCTCGGCGTGGCGATCTTCTGGCTTCTGCTGGCCATGACCTCTGCCGCCGACCGGGTTTGATTTCCAACGATGCCGGAGAAATTTCCATGTTAATTCAACCCATCCTGTTCGTCGTCCTCATCGTTGGAGGCACCGCGCTCATCTCCTGGCCGCTTGGCCGTTACATGACCTGGGCCATGGACCCGGAAGGTGCCGCATCGGGACGTCCCAACGCTTTCACGCGCCTCTTCCGGTCGATCGGCGGTTCGGTTTCGGCAAGGCCGCAGGACTGGAAGCACTACATGGTGTCCATCCTCGCTTTCAACGTCGTGATGTTCGTCGTCACCTTCTCAATCCTGGCCCTGCAGCAATATCTGCCGCTTAACCCGGACGGAAAGGAGGCGCTCGAGGGCAGCCTGATCTTCAACACGGCAGCCTCGTTCACCTCGAACACCAACCTGCAGCACTATTCCGGTGAAGTCTCGCTCAGCTACCTTTCGCAATTGGCCGGATTGATGTGGCTCCAGTTCGTGTCGGCGGCGACCGGTATCGCGGCGCTTGCCGCCTTGGCGCGCGGCCTTGCCGGACGCAAGCTCGGCAATTTCTTTGTCGACGTGCAGCGCGCATCGTTTCTCGTACTCCTGCCGGTCGCCTTTATTGTCGCCATCCTGCTTGTGGTCGGCGGCATGCCGATGACGTTTAACGGTGCCGCAGTCGCCACGACACTCGAAGGCGTGCAGCAGACGATTGCCCGCGGTCCGGTGGCGGCTTTCGTGTCGATCAAACAGCTCGGCACGAATGGCGGTGGTTTCTTCGGCCCCAACAGCGCGCATCCGCTCGAGAACCCGAGCTTCTGGACCAATGTCGTGGAAACGGTATCGATCATCCTCGTTCCGATGGCCTGCGTCTGGATGTTTGGCCGGATCGTTGGCCGCATGCGCCATGCCACGGTGATATTCGGCGTCATGCTGGCGCTGGTGCTGCTGCGCGTTGCCGGCGGCATCTGGTTCGAATCCGCTCCGACCCAGGCGTTCGCGGACCTCCCGATCGAGCAGACGACAGGCAATCTGGAAGGCAAGGAACTGCGCTTCGGTGCATCGGCTGGTCCGCTCTGGTCCGTGCTGACGACCTCCACCAGCAACGGTTCGGTCAATGCGATGCACGATAGCTTGAACCCCCTCGCGGGTATGATGCCGATGATCGGCATGTGGTTGAACGAAGACTTCGGCGGCGTCGGTGTCGGCATGATCAACATGTTCCTTTATATCGTCGTCGGCGTCTTCATCGCCGGCATGATGATCGGCCGCACGCCCGAATATCTGGGCTGGCGCGTTGAGGCCCGCGAAGTCAAATTCGCCATTCTTGCTCTTCTGGCGCACGGGCTCTTCATCCTCGGCGGCACGGCGGTCTTTGCGGCGACGCCGTGGGGCGCGGACGTGCTCAACAATGTCGGCCCGCACGGCTTCAGCGAGATCCTGTATGAGTTCTCCTCCGCGTCGGCCAACAACGGCTCCGGCTTTGAAGGACTGGGTGACAACACCGTGCCCTGGAACGTGGCGACAGGCATCGTGATGCTGCTCGCGCGCTTCATTCCGATCATTCTGCCGCTCGCGATCGTCGGCTCGCTTTCCGCAAAGCGCAGAAGTGCGGAGTCGAGCGGCACGCTCAGTGTCGAGGGCGGCACTTTCGCAACCATGCTGGCGGCGACCATCCTCGTCGTGGGTGCCCTGACCTTCTTCCCCGCGGCAACCCTCGGCCCGATCGCCGAACACTTCATCTATATGAACTGATCAATCCGGAGACAGAACCATGGAAGCCCTTTTAGCAAGCGTCCGGATCACAGTAGCCACGATGGCGATCTGCGTCGCCGGATACGCCACGGCCGTCTGGGCCGTCGGTCAGGCGATCACACCGGCGACGGCGGACGGATCGCTGATTACCCGTCCGGACGGAACCATCATCGGAAGCCGCCTTATCGCGCAGCCATTCAGCCAGCCGAAGTATTTCTGGCCACGGCCGTCGGCCGTCGACTACAATGCCGCGGGCGCCGGCGGCAGCAACAAGTCGCCGACGAGCCCCGATCTCACGGATCGCGCCCGCGAGATCGTCGCAGCCTATGGTGCAACCCCCGAAAATCCCCTGCCGGCGGAGCTTGCTGCTGCGTCCGGTGCGGGACTCGATCCGCATATTTCCGAACGGGCCGCACTTTACCAGGCAGCCCGCATTGCCGAGGCGCGCCGCCTGGCCGAGCCGGAAGTCGAGGCGCTGATCCACCGGATGGCTTTCGCGCCCGGCGGTTTTCTGACGGCGGATCGCCTTGTCAACGTGCTGGAACTGAACCTCGCGCTCGACGGCATGGGAACGCCGCAGCAATAGAAGCTGAAGCCAGGGCGGCGCTGCCGCCGCCAGATCAAGATGATTTTAGGCCTGATCGGCCTAAAATCTGATTCCTGATGTCGGTCGGCTTCATCGATTGCGATGAGCGGCGGCCGGCCCATCTTTCCGACCTGCACCCACAAGGCGGCGCATCGCAATTTTTCTTCCTGATCCGAAATTCGATCATCTCCGGTCGGATAACAGCGTTCCCTTGCCGGAGACATTCAACGACGACTATTCCAATCATGCGGCAGTCCCGGAACTCCAGGACGGCGACAGCGTCATGAGCGTCCCTTGCCTCAATCCTACCCAGAGCCCGCCCGTTGCGGCTTCGCAAGCGTGATTTCAAACCGCCCCGACAGCGATCTGCATTAGTCGATTGGGCTCCACAAAACCAACATCATTTCCGCCCAAAGAGTGATCGGGGCCTCTAGCCTTGGCTTTTGGCCCCTCTATATCACCCGTCGGCCCGAGACGATCGTCTCGCTTAATCATAAGGTTGGACCAATCCAACAGGGAGAAATGACAGACAGGGCTCAATGATTACCGTGCCCAACAGATAGCCCGTGTCTTCTGGATGCGGTTCACAGGGAGGAGGCAAAGGGAGCGGAAAACGTGCGCGAAAAAGGGTAGCTGTGGAATGACGATGCTCACATACGCTTGTTACTGCATTGAAGGGGTCGGCCATGAGCATTGCTGACCGGCTGGTGACAGGAAGCCTCTGGGTCACCCTTTCGAGGGTCATCGTCAACGGGCTGTCAACACTCAGCACCATTGTCCTGGCTTGGTATCTCTTGCCTTCGGACTTTGGCGTTGTGGCACTTGCAACGACAATGCTCGTCATCGTGACGACGATCACAGAGCTTTCCCTGAATGAGGCGCTTATCCGTCACGAAGATCCGGGGGAATCCCATTTCAGCGCGGCATGGACGCTGGCTGCGACGCGTGGCCTGATATTGTGCCTTCTCTTCGCAGCGCTCGCCTATCCCGCGTCCCTCATTTATGACGAACCGCGCCTGTTCGGCGTTCTCCTCGCCTTGAGCCTCAGCTTCCTGATAAACGGGCTTGCGAATCCGCGGCGGATCATGCTCCAGCGAGAGCTGATTTTCTGGCAGGAGTTCGTGCTGAACGTTGCCCAGAAAATCGCCGGCTTTGTAGCCACCGTCGCCATCGCGATCATCTACCACAGCTACTGGGCGCTTGTGATCGGCACTTTGGTCATGCAGGCGACGAACGTTCTGGCGTCGTACTTCATTCTGCCGTTTCGCCCGCGCATAACCTTCTCCCATATGCGCGAATTCTTTTCGTTTTCCATCTGGATTACTGCGGGGCAGATCGTCAACACACTCAATTGGCGCTTCGATTACCTTTTGCTGGGGAAGCTGCTGGATGGCGCCGCCCTCGGCTATTATTCGCTCGGCGGCCAGCTTGCGATGACGCCCACGCGTGAAGCAACCGCGCCGCTGACCGCGACGATCTATCCCGCCTTTGCCAATGTCCGCCATGATCCTCATCGCCTGGCGGCGGCCTATCAGCGGACGCAGGCGCTCCTGACGGCCGTCGCATTGCCTGCCGGCATAGGCATGGCAGTCATCGCAGATCCCCTCGTCAGGCTTGTGCTTGGCGAAAGGTGGCTTCCCGTGATCTTCATCATCCAGGCGCTCGCGTCGGTTTACGCGCTGCAGACGTTAGGCTCTCTCAATCAACCCCTTGGCATGGCGCTGGGACATACCCGGACCCTCTTCATCCGCGACACGCAGATGCTCTTTGTGCGGGTTCCGGTGATTACGATCGGCCTGGTGTTCTGGGGGCTTCCCGGGCTGATATTCAGTCGTGTGCTCACCGGCCTCTTCAGCGCTTTCGTCAACATGATCATCGTGAAGCGCTTCATCAATGTTTCGGTCACGGCGCAGTTGTGGGCAAATTTCAGGGCGCTCGCCAGTTCGGCCGTCATGGCTGCGGGCGTCTTGCTTGCCCATCGCTATATGGGCGTTGAGACCACGCAGATGGCGCTGGTTCTGCAACTCGCGGTCCTCGTTTGCCTTGGAGGTGTTCTCTATTGCGGCTCCAGTGTCTTTCTCTGGCTGGTCATGGACCGTCCGAATGGTCCAGAGACCGAAGTCAGGAAGATCGCCTCCAAGGTGCTCTCCAAAGTCAGTCACGCCTGATCTCAGGCTTGTTTTCTCACAACTTTCGAAAGAGAGGTACGATGTCAGGTGCTCAGCAATCCGAACTCATCATCAGGCTGCAGGACAGAACTCACGATTGTTTGAAAAAGTTCGTCAAGCCCGATGAACCCATAGCGATACTGGATTTTCCCGATATCAAGAATTGCGGGGATTCTGCAATCTGGCTGGGAGAGATGGCTTATTTGCAGCATCGGTATGCAAAGCGGCCCTCCTACGTCTGCACGACCGACGATTTTTCACCCGAAGAACTCAAGAGCGTAGCCCCGAATGGTCCGATCTTCATTCACGGGGGCGGCAATTTCGGCGACGTATGGGTATTCCATCAGGACTTCCGGGAACGCGTGATGGAACTGTTTCCCGACCGGCAGATTGTCCAATTTCCGCAATCGATCCACTACAAGTCTCCCGAACGGCTCGAGCAAAGCAGGCGGGCGATCGGCAAGCACAAGAACTTCGTGCTTCTGGTGCGCGACGAGGAATCGTTTCAGTTCGCCCAGGAAAATTTCGATTGCGAAACCTATCTGTGCCCGGACATGGCCTTCTGCATCGGCACCGTCCAGCCTGATGCGCCGCAATTCCCGGTCCTTGCGATGCTCCGCCAGGACAAGGAACAGGTCGGTGCGGTCGATTTCTCTGCCTATCCCGACATCCCCAAGGAGGACTGGATTACCGAGGACCCCTCGAAGGTGCGCGTCGCCAAGGCGCTCGGTGCGGCATCCGCGCTGCTACAGCTCAATCCTTCCGAGGTACGGCTGCGCAAACTGGATGCGGCGGCCAACAATCGCTTCCGGCGCGGCATCCGGCAGATTTCCCGTGGCAAGGCGATCGTGACCGACCGACTGCACGTGCATATCTGCTCGCTTCTCATCGGACGCCGTCATGCGGTGCTCGACAACAATTATGGAAAGATTCGCCGCTTCATGAATGCTTTTTCAGGGGGCACGGATCTGTCCTACAAGGCAACGTCGCTCGATGACGGCATCAGATGGGCAAGAGAGCAGGCGGCTGTTGCGGCTTGACCCTGCCCGAAATCAACGACCGGAGGCTGTCATGAGTGTTTTAACGTTCATCATCCCTGTGAGGCATCAGAAAAACGCGCGCGATTGGAGCCTCCTGAAAAGGAATCTCACGCAGACCGTCGCATCCATCGCGAATCAAACCAGCTCTGACTGGCGAGGGATCATCGTTGCCAACGAAGGTGCCGACCTTCCCGTGCTGCCGGATAAATTCTCGGTGACGTGGGTGGACTTTCCGCCGAACGATATCCACGAGCGAGGCGATGCGACCGAGGAGGATTTTCTGGACTCGTTCCGCGCCGACAAGGGGCGTCGCGTCCTCGCGGGCATGCTCGATGCCCGCGACAGCCGCTTCTTCATGATCGTTGATGACGACGATTTTGTCAGCGCCCGCATCGTCGAGTACGTTTCCCGGCACCAGAACGAAAACGGCTGGGCGATCGACAAGGGCTATATCTGGGACGACGGCGGCAGTCTTCTATTATGCCGTGACCAGTTCAACCATTATTGCGGCACGTCGCTGATCATTCGTTCGGATCTGTACGGACTCCCATCGAAGGCGGAAGACGCATCGATCGAATGGATCAAGAATATGCTTGGCAGTCACGTCCGCGTCGTACCGGCTTTGGCCGAACGCGGGACGCCATTGAATTCCCTGCCTTTCCGGGGTGCCGTCTATCGCGTTGCACACAAGGGGTCGCACAGTAAGGCTCCGAGCCTCATCGACATGTATTTCCTGAACAGGAATGCCCTCAGGCGGCCTGTCAGCACGATGAGAAACCTGGCGGGGTTGCGGCTGCTGTCGACTGAACACAAGAAAGAGTTTTTCGGGCTTTCGGGATAGTCGTTCAGTTGCCACCGACGATCCCGATGTAATTCCGGCCCCGCGCCCGAATCATGGAAACGGCGGCCAAAGCTGATTGGCTGCCGCGGAGACGGGCGTGATGTCGGTCATAGAGGCTTGAAACGGCTAGAGCGCGCTTTTGGCGCGCTCTAGCGAGAAACTGGCTCGCCGACGTCGACGAAGATGCGAACTATCTCTTTCAGATTCCCGCCGCAATCCCGAAAAACCCGCCCCAGCCAAGAAAACGCGATCGCGACCGTGCTGAACGCATACAACTGGCGGGCGGTCCTGGGCCGTCGCTACGGGAAAAAGCCTACGCATTCGCCCGCCAGCGTACGATCGTGAGGACGTGCGATTTTACCGCCATTGGTGTCCCGCGGCACTATCTCGCCTGGATGTGCGAGGAAGGCTGGTTGGTGAGGGAAGGCTACGGGCTCTATCGCGCAGCCGAGCGGGAAGCGGCTTGATGGAAGCTTTGTCTGGAAATGTCAGGCCGCGCCATGATCGGAGGACATCACGACGTAAATCCTCTCCTGCCAGAACGTTTTGGAGTTGCAGTTCGGCGCCCGGGGATCTCCTGAGACGAAAGCCAGATCAAGCCGACCGGAAATGGCTCCAGCAATATTGGCCTCGGCAGTGTCTTCGTCCAAGATAAGCTTGATGGCGGGATATTTGACCCGGAACTCAGCAAGCAACTCGCTGAGGAACCCGCTGGATATCGACGTAAATAATCCTATCTTCAGACTTCCCGCCTCTCCTTTGCGGGCCGCCGCCATTTCATCCGCTGCTCGCTCAACGCCACGGGCCATCGCCGCCGCTTCCTTGAGGAAGTGCTCGCCGCCGGCGGTGAGGCGTATTCCACCGTGGTGCCGTTCGAAAAGGCGCGCTCCAAGGCGGTGCTCAAGTAGCTGCACGCGACGGCTGACAGTGGATTGTGGGACGCCTAACACCAGTGCGGCGCGTCGGAAGCTGCCGTATTCCGCGGTAACGATCGCATAGCGCAGGAAGCGTAAATCGAGGGTGAGGTCAGGCATGCGTCGCCCATCCAGCAGAAGTCCTTCTGCCCCGCCTTACGGCGCTACTGGATTGATATTGGGTGTATCGCGCCTCCGTCATCTCACTCGACAGGCAAATGCTGCCGCGACGAAAAGCGGACAAAGTGGAAAGGGATAGGATGCCTGCGCCTGATTCTGTAGACCGCCGCAGGAGGAAGGTTGGCGAGCGTGCCGCCGATCCGCTCCGCCTCGAGGCCAAGATGGTCCAACAGTCTGAGCGAGACCGGACAACGCGGCCCGTAGGTGAACTGGTAGAGCGCGCCGTCCGGCTCCATCTTGCGGAACGCGCCGGTCAGGATGGCGATCACCTTGCGCGGCGGCATCGACAGCAGCGGTAGCCCGCTGACGACGGCGCCGGCCGCCCTTCCGTCGAAGAGGTCGACCGCCCGCAGGCGGGCGGCGTCCATCCAGAGCGTACGCGCGCGCGGATAATGGAAATGAAGCGCGGCGGCGAACTCGGACCCGAATTCAATCAGCGCAAGGTCTTCCTGTCTGACACCCCGGGCGATCAGGGCGCGCGTGAACGCGCCGGTTCCCGGGCCCAGCTCGATCACCGGCCCGGTGTTGTGAGAGATTTCGGAGGTGATAAGGTTGGCAAGCGATCTCGACGATGGCGCGATTGCGGCGACGCGCAGGGGGTTCTTGAGCCACGCCTGGAAGAAGCCGAGCGCTTCCGCCATACGCTGGCGTTGGGGCGACGACGCGACTGATCGCGCGCATCTGCGAGGTGTCAGATCTTGCATAGCACGGTCCCCGCTTTGCGGTGGGCGCCAACCCGTCGCACGATCCAGAACACGGATACCTCCGCAATGAGCAGGCAGCCGAGAGCAGTCAGGGCGAGGACCGTCGAATTCGCCGACTCGATCGAGTGCGAAGCGTAAAATCCAATGCCGATGAAAAGGCCATTCCAGACCGCAATGCCGGCCGCCGAAGCCGTCAGGACACTGCGGGAGTTCCCGCGCGAAAGGGCGGCGAAGGCCGGAGCGACGAGCCTTACTGTCGGCACGAGCTGGAGTGCGAAGGCCAGCGCGATCTGATTCCGGTGAACGGAAGCGATTCCGCGCTCAACGCGATCGACGGACATGCCGAAGAACCCGCCAGCTCTGTTAAGGAGGCGCGTCGATCGCGCGTCGCCCAGTCCCCGGACAGCGTAGAACCATGCAGCGCAGCCGAACATGCTGCCAGCAGACGTCGAAAGGAAGGCAGCCGGCAGTGGCCAGTCCCCGTCCGCCGCGCCGATCCCGACCGCGAGTAGCAGCCCGTAGGACGGGATCACCAGCACGAAGCGCTCGGCCAGGGCAACGGCGAACAGACCGATGAGCCCATAGGCGCCAATCCACGCCATGACTGCTCCAACGGGATCGAAATCCATAGGCAAATCCTCAATTGATGCACGCGGTCAAATTCGCCGGGGCATGGAGGTGTGATACGATGAAGATGCCCGTTGTCCGGCTGACGGCCACGACTGCTCGAAGCGCCAGGTTTGGATCAGCGGATCTGGCGACGCTTCAGAACCGGTAGGCGATCGAGAGGCCGCCGCTCGGCTGCCAGCGGCGCCCTTCTTCGGTGACGGGGCTGTCGGCGATATCGCCGACGAGGTAGTTGGCTCCGACCCGGCCTGTGACGCCGAAGCGCTCGCTGAACCAGTATCCGGCCGTGACGCCGACACCGACATCCTTGATGCCGGACCCCGGGCTGTCGGCGGCTAGACCGCTTGCAGCGGCCCCGGCCGGGGTGACGCCGAAATAGGTGCGCGCATAGTCCTGGTTCACCCAGGTCGTTTGCGCGTCGAGCGACAGGAAGAAATCGTCGCGACGAACCGCAGCGTAGCTGGCGCTTGCTGTCGCGAGCATCCCATCGTGGACGCCCGAGACATCGTGGACGACGGAAAGCTCCATCGCCAGCGAACCTTGGCCGCTCTCGTCGCCGCCGAAGCGATAGCCGATGAACCCGCCCGCTTCGATCGCCGTGTCGATATCCGGCAACAATCCCACCGGGCCATCCACGTCGCTTCTTGGCAGGCGCGCACCAATTACAGGTCCGATCGAAAGGCGCGGATCGGACGCGAGGTCGGCACGAGCCCGAAGTCCGCGGATTTCCAGGTTGATGTCGCCCCAGTGGACGTCCGCCTGCACGAAGGGGATCGCGCGGAGATCCTCGGCCCCGTCATATTCGGGAACCACGCCCGCGCCGATCGCGACGACGCCGTGGGGGCCGTTGTCCGGCGGCGCTGCCTGGGCATTGGCGCTGGTGGATGACAAGGCTGCGCCACCGGCGAGCAGGATGGGAAGGACTACACGCATTGTCGAAACTCCTTCTGGAGGGAGGTGGGGCCCCCGAAGGCGCCCGCCTTGTTCGCGGTGCGCCTTCGGGGGTTTTGAAGGCCGCCGGTGTAATGGGGGAGCGGCGACCTTCGATCGGATCGGCGGGAGTGGGGCGGCTATCCGCGATCCGGGTTCAGTTCGAGGCGATCGAAGCAGCGATGGCTGGCTTCGGCCGCCCCACGGGTGTGATGTCTTGCGGCTCGCGATCGCCTCAGAAGAAGCCGCCATTGGCGAACACGAGTTGCCCGTTGATCCATTCGCTGTCGCCAGAGCACAGCCCGGCGATGGCGTTGGCGATATCCTCCGGCTCACCGATGCGGCCATAGGGCGTCATCTGCGCGGCCTGGGCACGCTGCGGGGGCGGCACGTCGAGCAGCGACGTGTTGGTCGGCCCAGGCGCGAGCGCGTTGACGGAGATGCGGCGGCCGGCGAGCTCCTTGGCGAGGCAGCCGGCATAGATCTCCTGGGCGGCCTTGGTCGCGGCATAGCCGCCATGGGTCGGCCGACGCGCGCGGATCGAGGTCGAAGCGAGCGTGATGATGCGACCGCCGTCGCGGGTGCGCCGCGCCGCCTCCCGCAGCACGTTGAAGCTGCCCTTCACATTGGTGGCGATCATCCGGTCGAAGGCTTCGTCTGTGAACTGGGCGAAGGGTGCGACGTTCATGATCCCGGCGTTGCTGATCACCACATCGACGCCGCCGAAGGCCTCGTCATTGGCGTCGAACAGGGCCTTGACCGCCGCCGGATCGGCGACATCGGCCTGGCGGAAGATGGCGCGGCCGCCGGCCGCCTCGATATCGCGCACGACCTGAGCGGCCAGATCGCGGCTGGTAAAATAGTTCACCGTCACCGCATAGCCGTCGCGCGCCAGGCGCTTGGCGGTCGCGGCGCCAATGCCGCGCGACGAGCCTGTGACGATGGCGGCCCGCCCAGTGCCAGGCAATGCGCCGGTAGCAGTCTCGGAGGTCTGTGCCGCGGCCTCACCCCCGAGGGCGAGGGCTGCGGGCGCGGCGGCGGTGAGCGCCAGGAAGGTGCGGCGGGCGTTATCGGGGTCGGACATGGGAAAGTCTCACTTTCTCGAAAAGTTGCGGACGCTTGCGCGGTTACGACCGTGGTTCGGCGGTCACGGCCGTCGGAGCGAAGCGGCGATGCGCTGGTTTGCAATCAGTATGGCGATGCCGGTCAGGATGCTTGTGACCGGGACGGTGAGCAGACCGATCCCTAGGCCGTTGGGAACTTGCGCTGCTGTCGCCGCGTCGCTGATCACGCCGACGATGAGCGGGCCGAGGGCTGGCCCCAGAAGCCCGGAGCCGATCATCGCGAGGCTGGTTGCCATCGCCTCCTTGCCCTTGCCGGCCACCAGATGCGCGGCGCCGAAGCACCAGGGCAGCAGAAACGCGAAGGACAGCATGCCCGGAACGAAGAAGAGGATGGAAAGCCAGCCGACCGGCGCGAACAGCGCGGCAGTCGTCGTCAGGCTCGCGATCATGAAGAGGACGGCTGGCGGTCCGAGAACCCGACCGGTGCGCGAGCGCACCGCGCGGTCGAACAGGCGGCCGCCCACCAGCGTCCCGAAAATCCCCATCACGCCCTGCAGCAGGCCGAACGCCAACCCGGCCTCGCTGGCGCTGAAGCCGTGGGTGCGGATCAAGAACGGAACGGCAAAAGCGTAGAATGGCGCTGCGGCGAAGCCGAGTGCGACCGAGCCGATGAACAGCCAGCGGAATGCCGGGGACGACAGCAATTTCAGGCTCGACCGCAGGAAGGGTTCGCTATTGGCGGCCGTGCGCTTGAGCGGCGGGGTCGGACCGATGACGACGAGGGCCAGCAGACCGATCAGCACGCCCGCGCCACCTGCGCCAACCAGCGCTGTCCGCCAGCCCAGCGTATCGCCGATGGCGCCGCCGACGGCGAAGCCGACCATAGTGCCGAGCGGAATGCCCATCGAGAAGATGCCGATCGCCAGACCGCGGCGTTCGGGCTGGATCTTGCGGGCGATGATCGCGTGGCTGGAGGGTGTCCCGCCGGCCTCGCCAAACGCGACGCCGAAGCGTGTAAAGGCCAGGAACAGAAAACTCATAGCGAGACCGCCAAGCGCTGTCATCGCGGTCCAGAGCAGGATGCAGAAGACGAGGACGAACCGCGGCGATCCTCGATCGGCGGCACGGGCGAGCGGCATCGACAAGAGCGTGTAGCAGACCGCAAAGGCGACGCCGGTGAGCAAGCCCACTTGGGTGTCGCTCAGATCAAGGTCTTCCTTGATCGATTCGGCGAGAACGAAGGGAAGCATCCGGTCGATCTGGGACGTGGCGCTGACAAGAAACAGCGTAGTAAGCAGCACCGAGACGCGCCATCCATGGACGTATTCATCGCCGCTCGCCTTAGATATATTCAGCAGTACATTCTGCTGATCTATTGACGGAGCGGCGGTTTCTGTCATGTTGGGCGCTTCCTTGGCTGTGACGGGCATCATCAAGCTAGAGGAAGTCTCCCATGACCAGAATGCCGGATACCTCAAGAAACTTGCCTATTCCTACAAGCGGCGATATGCTGCCGACTGAAGGGCGAGTGTTGCGCTGGCCTCGGAACCAATCGGAGGTCCGCGTGTCGTCATCGCTCCTTGGTGGGATCACCGCCTACATCGAAAGCCAAGGCGGCGGGGAAGGGCTGTTCCCGACGCAGATCGAGAGCGTCAACATCATTCGCTCCTACCAGCAGCGGATGCCGATGCGGCAGATATACCGACCGTCGCTCTGCGTCGTGGCCCAAGGAGCAAAGGAAATCCTCTTCGGCGACGAGACGCTCCGCTACGGCGACATGGAGTGTCTGGTCGTCAGCATGGAAATGCCGGCCAGCGGGCGGGTCGTCGAGGCGACCGAGCAGTCGCCCTATATCGGCGTCACCATCGATCTCGACGTGACGATGCTACGCGAGGTGCTGGAACAGTTGGAGACGCCGCCCCTCCCACCTGCCGCGCCGGGTCCATGCGTGTTCGTCGGCAAGGTCGACGAACCGCTGGCGGAATGCGTGCTGCGCCTGATCCGGATGTCGCAGACGCCGAAGGCGATCCCGATCCTCTATCCGTCGGTCATGCGCGAGATCTGCTACTGGCTTCTGAGCGGCCCGCACGGGCCCGAACTCTGCAGTCTGGCCGTGCCGGAATCGAATTTCATGCGCGTCGCGAAAGCGATCTATTTTCTGCGCGCCAATTTCGCCCAGACGCTGCGTGTGGAGCAAATGGCCGAGGTGGCGCGCATGAGCCCGTCATCGTTCCATCAGCACTTCAAGCAGCTCACCTCGGTGACGCCGCTTCAGTTCCAGAAGCAGTTGCGCCTGCTCGAGTCGCGGCGGCTGATGGTGGCGGACGCTGCAAGCGTCGAGGAAGCCGCCTACAAGGTCGGCTACGAAAGTCCGTCGCAGTTCAGCCGCGAATATTCCCGGATGTTCGGCGTTGCGCCAAAGCAGGACGCGCTCAACCATCAGCGGATGTACAGCCAGTACGCCAGCCGCAAGGCGCGAACTGCCTAAGCGCGTGTTGCGGGAGGCGGCTCCGTGCCGGTGCGCCCGGAGCGGCCTTTCCGATCTGCGAACAGAATTGCCAATACCGGCGCTGACGGGGAAGGATTCGTCAGGCTCTCAGTCGTCGCCGAGCGCACATCACATCAAGCCTTCCTGTGCGGCCTGGTGGACGGTCCTCACAACCGGTTGGAAGCCGAGGCTGCGGGCAAGCGAGACATCCACGTGGAGGCGCCAGGGATTGGCAAGCGGCTCCGAAGACGGTTCCATTGTTCCGCCGACCAGGGCGACGAGCTCATATATCGCGGTCGGCGCCTCATCGGCGATGTTGACGATGCGCCCATCCATCGCGCCGGTCAGGGCGAGGTTCATGGCGGTGGCGATATCGCGATGATGAACCATGCTCATCCTTTGGGCCGGATGCATTTTGAAACTGGCGACTAGCCGGGGCAACTCTTCTAGATGTCCGTCCTTGTCGCCATAAACGAATCCGAACCTTTGGATCAACCAGTTCAGCCCGCTTTCGCGCAACGCGTTCTCGGCAGCGAGCTTGCTGGCCGGATAGGCCTGTTGCGGGTCAGCTGCATCGTCCTCGCGGCCGGGCCGCGGGCTGTCCGCGTCATAGACATTGGACGTGCTCGCCAGGATGAAGCGCGCCTCGGGCGCATGCGCCCTTGCCGCGGCGATGAGGTTGCGCGTGCCCTCAAGGTTGCTTTTCCAGATCAGGTCGGTGTCGGGCGTGCGAAAAACCGCGGCGAGATGGATGATCGCCGATACGCCCTCCACCGCTCGCATGAGTGAAGTAGGATCGAGAAGGTCGGCCTCCACCGCCGTCACGCCTGCGGGCGCCTCTTTTCCGCCGCGCATCAACGCGCGGCAATTCAGCCCCGCTTCGACAAGGCGCGGAAGAAGACGGGCTCCGACGAGCCCTGTTGCGCCGGTTATCAATACTGTCATGACGCTGTTCCTTTCTGTAGCAGGTTTTCAAGACGCTCCGTCGCGGTTTGTAGAACCCGGACCGCGACCGCGATTTCGGCATCGTCGACGCCGTCGAAGGCGACCGAGCGGATGAAAGAGAGATCGGGCAACTCGCCCCAAAGCGTCGCGCCGGCGGCGGTGATGCGCAGGAGCTTCTGGCGCTGATCGACACGGTCGGCTTCTTGCTCGACGAGACCCTTGCGCACGAGCGTTGCGACGATGCCGGTCATTGTCGCCCGTTCGATCGCGAGCAACCGCACGAGATCACGCTGCATGGTCGGCCCGACAGTCGCGAGCTGGTAGAGCACGTACCACTGCACTGAGCCGAGATCATAAGGACGCAGGACGGAATCCATGACTGCCCGGCCAGCGAAATAGCACCGCTTTGCCCAGGCTCCGACGAGGTCGCGATCCGCGCTTTTCCGACTCTCAACCATCGATGCACCCTCCAATCTCGCTAGCTACCTAGCAAATATGTAAGGCACCTAGCAAGTGTCAAGGGGTCCGCTTCGCTCGACCGCGTTTTCAGATGCCTTGGTTGCCGGTCCTCGAATCCTGTCCCGTCAAGATTTGGGCAAGAATTCACTGGCCGGGGCTCACCTCAATCCAGCTGGAGGATCAGGCAGGAAATTCGCGGTAATCGGTATTCGCCGTCGTACAGCCGGCGGGTAGCTTCACGGCGCATTGCCTCGGGAGGGGTTGGGCGCGGTTCCACACAGCGCTTTCCGAGGTGAACGGCGGATCGCTCCGCAGGCAAGAAGTTTCGGGCGGCGCGAAATCTTTCGCGCCGATCCCACACACGCGCTAACCCATCGATAAGGAAACACAAGATGCTCAAATTGGTAACAGGGCCTTTGCTGGCCGCCGCGCTAGCCGCAGGAATGACAGGTCTCCCGGTTGGAGAGGCTTTCGCACAGGCGTCTTCGCCGGATCAGATTGTCGGCGTGTGGGAGTCTGAGGACGGCAATCTTAAACTTGAGATGTTCGACGCCGGCGAGACCTATGCCGCCCGGGTCCTCTACGGAAAGCTTCTGATGGAGGCCGACGGAAAGACCTTCAAGAAGGACACACTCAATCCGGACCCGAACCTCAGAAGCCGCTCCTTGGAGCGAGCCGTTCTCGTGACCAACCTCAAATGGGATGCCGATGACGGTCGCTGGGAAGGCGGTAATTTCTACAGCGGTGCAACTGGTCAGACCCACTCCGCTCGAGCAACGCTGGTGAGCGGAAAACTGGAACTTCGCGCATATATGGGCACCGCCATACTCGGTCGGACCATGGTGCTTCGCCGAGCACAATGAGTGCAGGATTTAAGACCATCCCCATAGCGGACAGTTCATCGATCGTTGATCGTGAACCGACCGGGCCAACTGGCGGCTCTCATGGTGCAGCCTTGCGCTTGAGCGCTCGGCTGCTCGTGGCCGCGAGCTGGATCAGCGGCGCCATCTTCGCCACCTACATCCTCACCTTCTTCGGCGGCGTCGCGTTAGGCGGAGCCGCCGAGCGATGGAACGAGTCTCTTCCCGATTTATACGAAGGGAGCGCATTGCTTTCTACGGCAGCCATCGGCGCGCACTTCATGGCCGGGGGCGTGCTCCTGCTGCTCGGACCTGTTCAATTGATCGGGAGCGTGCACCGCAATGTGCCGGGCCTCCATCGTTGGCTGGGCCGAATCTACGTCATTTCGGCCGGGTTAGCTGGTCTGGGTGGGCTTGGCTTCATATTGGGAAGAGGCACGATCGGTGGCCCACTGATGGATACGGGCTTCGGCATCTACGGCGCGTTGATGGTGCTCTGCGCCGCCATGGCCTACGCCCGCGCTCGGGCTGGCAGTTTCAACGGGCATCGTGCCTGGGCGATCAGGCTGTTTGCGCTGACGGTCGGCTCCTGGCTGTACCGGATGGAATATGGCGCCTGGTTCCTGGCCTCCGGTGGCATTGGAACGGCAAGCGGCTTTACCGGCTGGTTCGACGCGATCATGATGTTCTTCTACGTCCCCAATCTCATTGTCGCTGAACTCTTCATTCGGGCGCGCCGGCGGGATCGCGGAGCGGTTGCCGGCTTTGCGGCAGCAACGGTGCTCCTGGCTGCAACCGCCTTCATAATCTTCGCGACCTGGAGCTTCACCGCTCGCAGTTGGGGCCCGAGAATGATCAGCGGCATCACGGAAGCGGGACTGTAGGCCATCCGCCAAGCGGTACTGCCATGCCAGATGATCCTGTTACCGTGCGAACCTGAGCACCATCAGAACTTCTGCCGTTGTTTGCCTTCCCCGGGCCGGTGCAAGACGCACAAATGTAGGATCAGGCATACTTTTTACTGGTTCTGGCATGGAGAGTTGCCGCGCTTCGGGCATCCTGCCGAAGAGGACAAAAAGGCGGGTGCGTAGAGACCATCAACGCTCAAGATCTCCGCCGAGCGGTCAAAAAGGCAAGGATGATTGATGACCAAATGGACGACAAGTAACATTCCACCACAACACGGCCGTTCGGCAGTCGTCACCGGCACCGGAGGGCTGGGTTTCGAGACGGCGCTGGCCCTGGCGCGCGCCGGCACTAACGTTGTGATCGCCGGACGCAATCCCCAGAAGGGCGCTGATGCCGTCGCGGCGATTAGAAATGCCGTCTCTGGCGCGCAGGTCCGGTTCGGCAAGCTGGACCTTGCGAACCTTGCTTCGATCGGTGAATTCGCCGGGCAACTCGCACTGGAGCAAGATGGCCTCGAGCTCTTGATCAACAACGCTGGCGTTATGAGAACGCCGGAGCGTCGCGAGACCAGCGATGGCTTCGAGCTACAACTGGGCACAAACTATCTCGGCCATTTCGCTCTCACTGCGCATCTGCTGCCGCTCCTGAAGCGGGGGCAAAAGCCGCGTGTCGTGACTGTGGGCAGCGTGGCAGCGCGGTGGGGAGCGATTAACTTCGACGACCTTCAAGCCGAGCGCAGTTACAAGCCGATGCAGGTTTACAGCCAGTCGAAGCTGGCCTGCATCATGTTCGCCTTCGAATTGAGTCGACGCAGCGAGGCGGCCGGATGGGATGTGCAGAGCCTTGTGGCCCATCCCGGCATCTCACGCACCGACCTGATACCGAACGGACCGGGCTGGTCGAGCGTACCGGGGTTTGCGCGGCGCTACTTATGGTTTCTCTACCAGCCCGCATGGCAGGGTGCCTTGCCCACGCTGTTTGCGGCGACTTGCCGCGCGACGATCAACGTGGAATTCCAGCGTCAATCAAGATGGGACTTTGCGGGTGGTGGGCGTAACGGAGTGAGGGCGTAGCCCGATCGAAGTTATGCCCACGGCCCGCGGCGCCAAAATCAGGCCTGCCTTGCGCTTGTGATCGCGGTCAATCTGGCGATTTTCCAAAACCGGAGAATCACTTTGTGCCAGGTCGCCATGTAAACGATCATCAGATGAGGCTTTTCATGAAGTTACGTCAAAATCATTCCGTCACCGTTGCTGCCGCAAAGGCTTCGATCGGCCGCACGACAGCTTTCCGGATCGAGAAGGATCCACGTCTCCTATCTCAAAAGACAAAACCGCGGGAACGCCGGCGACCAGATCCACTGGCCCATATCTTTGATGCCGAGATCGTTCCCCTGCTTCAGGCTGCGCCCGGAATACGGGCGGTAGCGATATTCGAGGAGATGCTGCGCCGCCACCCGGAGCTTGGAGACGGCATTCGTCGGACCATGGAGCGGCGCATTCGCTCCTGGCGCGCTGTGCATGGCGCAGAGCAGGAGGTCATCTTCCGGCAGGTTCACGAGCCCGGCCGGTTGGGCCTTTCGGATTTCACCAACATGGATAGTCTGGAGGTCACGATCGCCGGGCAGCCCCTCGATCATCTCCTGTATCACTTCCGGCTTGCCTACTCCGGCTTCGAACATGGCCATGTCATCCTCGGCGGAGAGAGCTTCGTCGCTCTTGCGGAAGGGCTGCAGAATGCCCTGTGGTCCCTTGGCGGCGCGCCGCACGACCATCGTAGCGACAGCCTGTCGGCTGCATTCCGTAACCTGACCACCAATGAGCGGGAGGACCTGACGCATCGATATGAGGAACTTTGCGCCCATTACCACATGAAGCCGACGCGTAATAACAAAGGCGTCGCACACGAGAACGGTTCGATCGAGAGCGTGCACGGGCATATCAAGGCAGCGGTCCGCGACGCGCTGCTCATGCGCGGCAGCAACGACTTCGACGATCTTGCCGCCTACCGTGCCTTCATCGATGAGATTGTCAGCCGCCGCAACGCCCACAATCTCAAACGTATCGAAGCCGAAAGACCTCATCTTCAGGAATTGCCGCAGCGCAGGACGACAGACTCCGAGGAGGTGGTCGTCAGGGTCATGCGCACCGGTGGCTTCACGCTGCGCAAGGTCTTCTACAGCGTGCCTTCACGCCTGATCGGGCATCAGCTACGGGTGCGTCTCTTCGATGACCGGCTCGATGTGTTCGTCGGCGGCACCTATCTCATGACGCTCTCTCGAGGGCGGAGCCATCCTGACGGCCGCCACAGCCAGGTCGTCAACTACCGGCACGTCATTCATTCCCTACGGCAAAAGCCGATGGCATTGTTGCGGCTCGTCTATCGAGACCAGCTCTTCCCGAGGCTGGAGTATCGCCAGACCTTCGAGGCTCTGCTGGAACGATTGACCGACAAGCAGGCCTGCAAGACCATGGTCGAGATCCTGGCGCTGGCCCATGAGCGGACCTGCGAACGTGAACTGGCCGAACGGCTGGCCAGCATGCTCGATGCCGGAGAGCTTCCCGATATGGCCGAATTGCGCAAGCATTTCGCGCCTGACCCGGCGACCTTACCGGTCGTTTCCGTGCATCTGGCGCCTTTAAGCGGATACGAGGCGCTGGTCGCTGGCCATGCAGGAGAACGCGCATGACCAATCCCAACGATATCGATGCCGGCCGCCTGAGCATTCTGCTGAACGAGCTTCGCCTGCCGGCGATCAAGATGCTCTGGGCGGACTTCGCCGAACAGGCCGACAGAGAGGGCTGGCCTGCTGCCCGTTTCCTGTCGGTTATAGCCGAGCATGAACTTGCCGAACGCGACAGACGCAGAATCGAACGCCATCTATCCGAGGCCAGATTGCCGCCAGGCAAAACCCTCGACAGCTTTGCCTTCGACGCCGTGCCGATGATCTCCAAGGCGCAGATCATGGCGATGACGGCAGGCGATAGCTGGCTGGCGAAGGGTGCCAATGTCCTCATGTTCGGGCCGCCGGGAGGCGGCAAGAGCCACCTTGCGGCAGCCATCGGCTTAGCGTTGGTCGAGAAAGGCTGGCGCGTGCTGTTCACCAGGACGACGGACCTCGTTCAAAAACTGCAGGTCGCACGACGCGAACTGCAGTTGGAATCCGCCATCAACAAGCTCGACAAGTTCGATCTGCTTATCCTCGACGATCTCGCCTATGTGGCAAAGGACCAGGCAGAGACCAGCGTTCTCTTCGAACTCATCTCCGCACGCTATGAGCGGCGATCTATCCTGCTGACCGCAAATCAGCCCTTTGGCGAATGGAATCGAGTTTTTCCAGATCCCGCCATGACGCTCGCCGCGGTGGACCGCCTCGTTCATCACGCCACGATCTTCGAGATGAACGTCGAAAGCTATCGTCGCCGCTCTGCTATGGAGGCAAAACGGCAGCGCGGAAGGCCTCCCATCTACGCGACAATCACACAGCCCACCCAGATTGACGCTCCGCGACAATTACAAGAGCAATGAACACTTGCCAGCGACAATCACGCTGCTAAACTCCCAACCGTCCGCGACACAAAAGTCCCATCTAGATTGTCGCGCAAGTTCCTCCCAGATCGCCGCGCTATAGCGACTGATCCGGAAGCGCGGAACGGGGGCCATTACGGCCCTGACAGGCTGGCTGGGACGCGCGGCTATCCGATCCAGGAGAAACCTCCTCGCCAAGCGCTGGACCCAGCCGTCGCGGCTCGCCTCTGGGAGATTTCGCTGGAACTGACCAACGTGGACATACTTGTAGGACGCCCGCAGGCCTTGACCGCGCCAACATAATGGGCTCGGCAAGTCGGCATCCACTTTCTTTCGAAATTCCTCGACAGCCAAATTGACGTAGGAATAGGCATGTTTTTTGCCAATTCAGGCATGGAGGTTTGGTGCCGCAGCCGTTCTATTGAGGGAGGTAAAAAGCGGGCGCGTTGAGACAATCCTCACCCGAAGTCTCGCTGAACTTTTGAGAAGGCGTGGACCTCCTATATGACTAAATGGACGACAAGCAACATTCCGCCGCAACACGGCCGTACAGCGGTCGTCACCGGCACTGGAGGATTGGGCTACGAGGACGCGTTGGCCTTGGCGCGAGCCGGTTCAAGTGTCGTGATCGCCGGGCGCAACGCGCGGAAGGGCGCTGAAGCCGTGGCCGCGATCAAGACAGCTATCCCTGGCGGACAGGTGCGGTTTGGGGAGGTGGATATTGCCGACCTCACCTCGATCGCCGAATTCGCCGCGCAACTCGCGCGGGAACAAGACTGCCTCGATCTTCTGATCAACAATGCCGGTGTCATGACGCCGCCGGCGCGTCGCGAAACTAAAGACGGCTTCGAGTTGCAGTTCGGAACCAACTATCTCGGCCATTTTGCGCTTACGGCGCATCTGATGCCGCTCCTGAAGAAAGGGCAGAACCCACGCGTCGTGACCCTCGGCAGCGTCGCGGCACGCCAAGGAGCGATCAACTTCGACGACTTGCAAGCTGAGCGCGACTACAAGCCGATGCCGGTTTACAGCCAATCGAAGCTCGCCTGCATCATGTTCGCATTCGAATTGAGCCGGCGCAGCAAGGAGGCCGGATGGGGCGTCGAGAGCCTGGCGGCCCACCCCGGTATCTCGCGCACCGATCTGCTCCCGAACGGAGCCGGACAGACGAGCGCGCCCGGGATGGCGCGCCGCTTCCTGCCGTTCCTGTTCCAGCCCGCGTGGCAGGGCGCATTACCCACGCTGTATGCGGCTACCGAGCCTACAGCGCGCGACGGCGCCTACTACGGACCTGACAGGTTGGGCGGGACGCGTGGCTATCCGACCGAAGAGAAGCCTCCCATGCAGGCGCTCGATGCCTCAGTGGCGGCGCGCCTCTGGGATGCGTCTCAGGAACTGACGAGCGTGACGTTCGTGTGAAACGTCGAGGTGGTGGGCACCGTTTTACATCGGGAAGGCAAGTGACACGTTGACCTTAATCCGGCGACGATCGACCGGATACTCCCGTTCATGCTGATCGCAAACGAGTGCATCGCCGCTGACCCTTCGCAACACTGACATCGCCCAACCATCCAAAATTCCATTACTCGGAAGGATTCCTGAAATGACAGACACGCGCGGAGGGAATGGGCCTGGCAAAGCCAAAGCATCGGGGTTGTCGCGCCGTTCATTTGTTCGATACGGCGCGGCCGGCCTTGCTGTTGCGGCTGTGGGCGGCGGCGTCGCCGTCTGGGCGAACAGGCCACCCGTTTCCCCGCGTCAGCAGGGACTGCCGAGGATCCCCGATTGGACGGCGGCCGACATCCCCTCGCTGCGAGGGCGCTCGGCGCTGGTCACCGGCGGCAATGGTTATCCCGTGGGCGACCGCAGCGGACTGGGCTTTCATGACGCCCTTGAACTCGCTCGCGCCGGGGCGGACGTAACCATCGCGTCCCGGAAGCAGGAACGGGGCGAGGAAGCGGTCAGACACATCAGGAGCATCGTTCCCGGCGCTTCGATCCGCTTCGAGACGCTCGATCTTTCAGACCTCGCTTCAGTCGCCGGATTTGCGGAGCGTATGCGAGCGTCCCGAGGAAATCTGGATATTCTCGTCAACAATGCCGGCGTCATGGGGCGGAAAAGCCGCGAAGTGAGCGCCAACGGATTCGAGCGGGTTTTTGCTACCAACACGCTTGGTCATTTTGCATTGACCGCCCGATTGCTGCCGCTGCTGCGCGAAGGCCAATCCCCGCGCGTCGTCTGGGTTTCCAGCAGTCGCTCGTTCATAGGTGCTATCAACTTTGCCGACCTGCAACTGGTTCAGGACTACGACTATGGGGCGGTTTACGATAACTCCAAGCTCGCCAACCTCTTAGTTGGCTTCGAGATGCAGCGGCGCAGCGTGGCGGAAGGCTGGGGTATCTCGTCGATAGCTGCCCATCCCGGCATCGCCCGCACGAACCTTGTCCCGGACGGCCCTGGCCCGGACAGCCTCGAAGGGCGCAATCACAGATACATGCCGTTCATGTTCCAGACGGCAGCCCAGGGCGCCTTGCCGACCCTGTACGCGGCAACGTCGCCGCAAGCGGCGGCTGGCGGATATTACGGCCCCAACGGGGTGATGGGGCTGGGCGGCTTACCCGGCTGGGCCGGGATTCCTGAAAAAGCCGACGACCAGCAAGTTGCGGCGAGGCTGTGGACCACACTTGAGCAACTTGGCGACGTGACATTCGGGCGAATGGGCTGATGCACAAAGTTCTCGCTCGATGCGCGATCCACTGTGCGCGTTGATCTTGTGCCCCTATGAATAGCCCTAGGCTGTGCGTCTCGATGCACAGTCTGGCTCTTAAGTTGATCGCCGTCGAATGCTGGAGAATCCACGGTCGGTTGCAATAAACCGTTCTAACATCGGGACAACCAGACGAATTGGATCGGTGACTGGTTCGCCCTGTTCCCTGCCAAGAGCTTCAGCATAGGCGCGCAGGTCGCGGTGCAGCGCCGCAGGCAGCGCCAGAGTGACTTTCACAGGCCTATCATCGACGATTGGGCCGAGCTTCAGCTTCGCCATCACGATCCTCCATAGGATTCGAGTACCAGATCCCGCGTGACGATAACGCGGACAGGGAAGCCCGGGCGGATGGTGAGCGTCGGGGCGATGTTGAGTTGGCGCCGCACGATCTGCTGGCCGGCGTCGTTGATCGTGTCCTGCCCACCGTTACGGATCGCCTGGATCAGACGGTCGTCATTGTCGACAGCAAGCTCGGCGCTGACGCTGAGCAGTGTTGACAGACCCGCCGCCTTGGCAAGATCCCACCAGTGATAGTCGACACCGTCCTGAAGCCCGGCGAACCCTTCAGCGTCTGCGCCCGGTTGGCGCTCGAGAACGATCGAGCGTCCGTTCGGGAAGATCAGCCGGTTCCAGACCAAGAGCACGCGGCTTTGTCCAAACTGGACGTTGTTGTCGTACTGGCCGATGACGCGCGTACCCTGCGGCACGAGCAGGATGCGGCCTGTTGGGCTGTCATAGATGTTTTCGGTCACTTGGGCGGTGATCTGGCCCGGTAGGTCGGAACGAATACCGGTGATCAGCGCCGCCTGGATCACCGCGCCGGCTTGAAGGATGTTCGGCGATGCGGGGGCGACGACGCGATCTGGCGCCACCGTCCTTCGATCGGCCGCAGCATTCAGAAACGCGTTCTGCCGATCCTGCGCCGAGGGTGTGGCCGGCGGGGGAGCGAGACCGAGGCTCGCCAGGTCGGGGCCAACCGAATGACTGAGAATTTTCAACGCCCCGGTGGAGCGAAGGTGACGATCATCTGGGAGCGGGCGCGTTAGATCAGCGCCGCCTGCGACATCCCATGTAGCGCAGACTAAAGTGATCTTCTGAGTTGAGCATTACTCGACGATTGGAACCCGTCTGTAATCGCGGACGTAGTCGAGAAAAGCCCGCACGGCCGCGCTCGTATGCCGCCGGCTCGGATAATACAGATACCAGCTCGGCAGCTTTTGCTTCCAGTCTCTGAGCAATTCGATAAGCCTGCCTTGTTCGACATCATCACGGACATAGTCCTCGAACAGGTGGGCGATTCCCGATCCCGCAAGCGTGGCTTGGAGCTCTTGATGCGCTGAGCTCAGCGTCAATCGACCTTTCGGGGTGATTTCCACTTCGTCGCCGTCCCTCTCAAATTTCCACGTCACCATGGTTCCGCCGGGGAAACGACGACGAATACAGTCGTGCTGTAAGAGATCGCGCGGTGTCTCGGGCCGACCGCGCTTGCGAAGATAATCAGGCGAGGCCACGATCGCATATTGCAAGGCGGGGCCCAGGGGCATGGCGATCATGTCTTGAGCGAGCTGGTTCCCGAAGCGCACGCCAGCGTCGAAACCTTGCTCCACGATATCGATGATCGCGGCATCACTGACGATCTCGACGTTGATGTCGGGATAGATTTTCATGAACTCAAACGCCAGAGGGCACAGAACGTGGTCAGCGGCTGGACCTGGTGCATTGATCCGCACGGTTCCGGATGGGCGCTCGCGAAGCTGATTGAGATCATCGATCGCTGTTCTGATGTCGTGAAGCGCGGGCCTTAGCCGCTCAAGAAGCTGCTCGCCCGCTTCAGTCGGTGCGACGCTGCGTGTCGTTCGGTTCAGCAGCCGGATGCCCAGCGCTTCCTCGAGCACGCTGATCGATTGACTGATAGCAGACGACGAGACGCCCCTGCCAAGCGCTGCGGCTCTAAAACCACCGCAGCGCACGACGTCCTCAAAGATCTCTAAGCTGTCAAGGCGCAGTGGCCGCATTGCAAAGTCCTGCTTAATAAGTTGATCCGTTTTGATTAGCTTATCCACGCGGCCAATCTGTGTCATCCCTAGAGAAACAACATCTGAAATCAAACGGAGCACCTGCGATCAGGTGTCTGGACGGGATCAAAGCTATGGGTGAAATCACACTGAAACGCAGGAAGATCATGCTGACAGCCGCGTCGGCCGCGACGGGACTGATCTTGCCGACAGGCATGGCCTTCACGCAGACCGCTTCCGCCGCGTTGCCGACAGTCCAGGGTGGAAATGCCGGCCACTACCGCTTTCGCGTCGGCGACATCTTAGCAACCGTGTTGAGCGACGGCCTGATCGGCGGTCCTCCGGGGGTCTATGCCAGCGACGCGCCGGAGGCAGAACTGCAGGAGGTCCTGAGGCGTACCTTCTTACCGACCGACCGCCTGACGCTCAATCTCAACACGCTTCTTATCGAGACGAATGGCAGGCGGATCCTCCTTGAAGCCGGAGCCGGGCAGACCATGGGTCCGCAGGGTGGTCGTATCTTTGAAAACCTGGCCGCCATCGGTTTACGGCCCGAGGACATCGACGTTGTGGTTGTCTCGCACACGCACCCGGACCATGTCGGCAACCTTCGAACCGTGGACGGAGGCAAGGCATTTCCGCGAGCGACCGTCTTTGCGCCTCGTGCCGATTGGCACTTCTTCGTCCGCAACGACCCGGACCTTTCCTACATGCCGGTGCCAGAGGATTTCCGCCGCAATTTCGCAGCGGCTATCAAGCGGAGCGTCGAACCGGTCGCGAAGGGAATCGAGTTGTATGAAGCCGGCGCGGAGATCGTCCCTGGGCTGACCACGCTTCCGGCATTCGGCCACACCCCCGGCATGGCGAACTTCCTTGTTCAATCCGGGAACGATCAGCTCCTGCTGACCACCGATCTCGCCTACCACCCGATCGTCAATGTCGACCGGCCATGGCTGCCTGGGCCAGATCGCGACAAGGACACGGCTCTCGCCTCCCGTCGCCGCATCTTCGACATGGCGGCGGCAGACCGGCTCCTCGTTCTCGGCTTCCACTATCCGTTCCCGGGCCTTGGCCGAATGCTCAAGACGGAAGCCGGCTATGCCTGGGTCCCGGTCAATTGGCAGTTCTAATCCGGTGAGTGACGGAGGCTCCGCAATGACGACATCAAGGCGCGCACTTCTATCGGGTTTTCTCGCCATGCCGATCGTGCCACTGACTGGCACGATCGCTTTCGGACAGGAGGCGCCGTTGCTGCCGCTGACGCGCGGCTGTGCCGACGGCGATGAACCGACGCCCGCCCGTGAGGCCGGTCCGTTCTTCAAGCCGAACTCACCGTTGAAGCAGGATCTCTATCTGGAGGCGCCGCGCGGCGAGCGCATCACCATCGCCGGCTACGTCCTCAATGATCGCTGCCGCCCTGTGCCGCGTAGCCTCGTTGAGATCTGGCAAGCCGACGAAAACGGCGAGTACGATCGGCAAGGCTTCCGCTTGCGGGGACATCAGTTCGCCGATGAGCAGGGACGCTGGTGGTTCAACACCGTCGTGCCGGCGCTGTATCCGGGAAGGACGCGACACTTCCATTTCAGGGTTCAACGGCCGGGCGGCGATGTCCTGACGACGCAGCTCTTCTTTCCGGGCGAGCCTGATAATGCGCGCGATCGGATTTTCGATGAAACGCTGCTCGTGACGATCAGCCCTGCGGGTCACGGCCAGTTCGCACGCTTCGACTTCGTTGTCTGACCCGTCGGTATTTCAGCCAACCAGATCGCGCTCGTCACCAGCTCCAGACCGCGGTGGCTTCGGGAATTGCGATCCGCATCGAACATCTTTTTCTAGGAGGTTCGATCGCCCAGCCGGCGGCGCGCAGGGGTCCGTGCATGAGGCAAGCTTACAAAAGAGGAGACTATCGCGTGAGCGAACAGCAGGATTCCGGTTTCAGCCGATGTGCCTTTATCGGTGCTCTGGGTACAGGAGCCACCATAGCAGCTACAACGCCTTTCTTTTCTGGTGAAGCCCACGCCCACGCCCGGCACCTTCCAGCGGGTGTCGCCCGTGCCGTTGCCGGCGATGCGCTGCACGGCTTCCACCAGCTCTGCGTCGAATATCCTCCCATAATCCGGGCCGGTGACCGCGCGCAGTTCCGTGCGGCCGTCGTCGGTTTCCAGCGTCTTGATCTGCTCGGCGCGATTGGATGCTAGACCATATTGCAGGTTGATCCCGGCGAGTGCGGCCGGGAGCTGCCGTAAATAGGCGGCGGGGGCGCCGACCAGGCTGGCGAGCTGGCCGAAGCTCCAATGGGTCGGGGCAATGGGCGTGTCCGTGCCCGGTAGAATCAGCGCCAGCCGCTCCGGGGCGTTGCGGTTCGCCTCGACATGGATCAGCGCGCTTTCCACGACGCGGGTCCGGCTGCGATCGGCGCGATCCTGCACCGAGCGCGCCAGCTCGGACAACGACAGATATCGTTCGTCGGCCGGACGCGAGAACCACTCCGACGAGACGCGGCCGACCCGCTCGCCGCGGCTGACATCCACCTTGTACCGCCGGTCGTGTCGCGGCGCGCATCGAGAACTTGCATGTTCATGGGACCAATCTCCATGACGGGCGCGGGAGCCTCTCTCCCAGCTATTCACCCGTCACGGAAACCGGTCCGCACTCTCACTCTCAGGGGGCGTTGCGGGGTCTCCCCGCAGAAGGGGCCGGCCGAGACTTAGGCTCGGCCGCAGGGGAAGGCTTTCCCCTCCCGGTCGCTTCAAGAAGCCGATCGTTAAGATCGCAAAGGCGGTTTGCGCCGATTCTTGCCGCAGCCGCGGTACGGCGTGAGCTCCCGAGTGAACTATCCGAGACCGACCTTGTAGCGCGCGAGCAATTCGCCCAGCCGGGCGCGGTTCGACAGCATGGGCGTGGAGCCGATCGCGGCCAAGCGGTCTCGCGCGCGTTCGAACATCGCAACGCAGAGTTCGCCATTATCGTGGTTTGAGCGGTAGGTGATGCCGTCTGCTCCGGCCGGGTGATCATGGATGGCGCTCGACCACTGCTGCGCCACCGAATGCGGACCGCTGGTCACGATGCCCGTGGCGCCGATTTGAGCCAGACCAGGGCCGTGAACCGAGACAAGTCGCAGCGGCGCGGTAACTTCGATCTCGCAGAAGGAACGCGCCTCAAGAAATGTCAGAGCGACGAAACGGGCACCGACAGAGCGAAGACACGTTTCAGCGAACGCGCCTTCGATCGTGCGGGCGAGGTAGCAGACGCCGTATTGACGTGTCGGATCATCGAAGCGGTTGCCCCCGGAGGACCCAAAAAAAATTGGGTCAAGTTCGGAACGATGGATACGAACTAGCCGGGTGCCCTTGTCGATGATCTCGATGGGCAGCTCGCGGGAGACGAGATCGGCAGGCGGGAGTGGCCCGGGATCAGGCGGCGCCATGTTCGCCGTAAGCTGCTGCTGCCCTGACCACTTCCTCGATCTGACCCTCGCGAAGAAGATCGATCGGCCGCTGGCCTTCGAATCTGGCGTCGCCGGTCAGCATGAAGTTGACGCGCATCCAGGGGTCGTCGACCACGAATGCGTTCAGCACGTCACGGATGCCCGATAGCAGTCCGTTTTTGCCGATCTGAAAGGCAGGGTAGACATAGCCGTCGCCCACATCGAGCCAGAACACCTGGTTGCGGTCGCGTTTGCGGCCGAGACCCTGAGGCGTGATGCCAAGGTGCTCGGCGAGCTGTTGCGCGGAAAGGACGCCGCCTTCGGTCTTCAGCATTTCCCGCTTCATTTCCGATCCGCGCAACAACGCTTCGGTCAATGGATCGGGCCGATCCGGAAGGATCTCGGCGCCGATGGCGGCTGCCTCGTGGAGCGAACTGAAAAGAACGTCCGTGTCCGTTGATGCGCCGACGGCCGCCAGGAGTCGATCACGCGGCATCCGCTCGGCGATCCGCGCCAGTGCCCGACCGGTGCGCAGGACGAACGCCGCGACCAAGTCCTCGCTTGGCCCGGCTTCGGGGCGCCGGGCGCGCGTCGATGCAGCGGTGGCTGACTCGCCGCTGAAGTTGGTGGCGCGGCTGCGACGGCGCTGAGTGCTGGCTGAAACGGGAGGGGCCATGAGATGCGATCCCTTGAGGATGTTCATTTGTCCTGCTATATATAACTCATGAAAACGGAAACTTCAATCGCTGAGGCTGACCGCCGCCAAACGCCGCCGACTCTTGGAATTTGCACTATTCCAGAGCGCGAAAACGACGGCGGGCATAGCCGAAAGGCACCTCCTGTATCCAATTTCCCGGCGCAACAAATCATAGTAACCCATTGAGAACAATGAATTATAGATAGGATTATGCGATTATGCCCTCATGTCAAACGAAAGAGAAAATCTGGCATCGGCCATCGTCGTCAGCCTCCATGACTACTACTCAGGCGGCTGGGAAGGCCCCGAGGCGCGGAAACGGCGCAGCGCGTCTGCCGCTGTGCGCCGCCGGCGTGCCCCGGATTGGGATCCGAAAGTCATCCATGACTGGACGGCGGGGATGCCGGTCACGGAGGCCGAGCTGGACGTGTTTGAGGCGCATTTCGGTCAGTTCTTCGACGAGCTGCTGGGGCGGCAAGACTGAAATCTGGAACGGAGGCCTGTCATGAACGCCAACGCGACTCCGGCCTTGGCGTCGATGGGACGTGCCGCATTGTATCTGAGGGTTTCGACAGGGCGGCAGGCCGAGAATGACCTTTCGATCCCCGACCAGCGTAGGCAGCTTCAGTCCTACTGCCAGGCGAAGGGTTTCACCGTCGCTGCGGAGTTCATAGAGCCGGGAGCCTCTGCGACCGACGATCGCCGGCCGGAGTTCCAAAAGATGATGGACGCCGCCGCAGAAAAACCGGCGATGTTCGACGCGATTATCGTCCATTCGTTCTCCCGCTTCTTTCGCGATCAGTTCCAGCTCGAATTCTATGTGCGCCGCCTGGCGAAGAACGGCGTGCGTCTCGTTTCCATCACGCAGGATCTCGGCGACGATCCGATGAGCGTGATGATGCGCCAGATCATGGCGCTGTTCGACGAATATCAATCCAAGGAAAACGCCAAGCACACGCTGCGGGCAATGCGCGAGAACGCGCGCCAAGGCTTCTGGAACGGGTCTCGCCCGCCGTTCGGATACCGCACTGTAGCGGCCGAGCAGCGTGGGTTGAGGGTCAAGAAGCGGATCGAACCCGATCCCATGCAGGTGGAAACAGTGCGGCTCATGTTCCGGCTGGCGCGCATCGGCGCGGAAGACGGGCCAATGGGATCCCGGCAGATCGCCGACTACCTCAACGTCCGAGGAATTCGCACCCAGACGGGAGGTCGCTGGGGGGTGGGGGCAGTTCACCAAATTCTGACGCGCGAGACCTACATCGGTCGGCACCGCTTCAATGTGTCCGGAAAGCGCCGGGGCGAGCGCAAGTCCGAGGACGAGATCGTCGATGTCGAGGTCGAACCGATCATCGATCCCGACGAATTCGCCGAAGTTCAGGAAACCATGCGTTCACGCAGTCCCCAACTGAAGGCGCCGAGATTCGTTGCGGCAGGCACCCTTCTGGGCGGCGTTTGCTATTGCGCCGACTGCGGCGGGGCGATGACGTTGCGAACGTCCGGCAAAGGCGGTCAGTACCGCTACTACACCTGCTGCACGACTGCCCGGCGGGAAGACCGCCTGCAAAGGCCGAACGATCCCAATGGACGTGCTGGATGAGAAGGTGGTCGGGTGCCTGGAAGGGCTGCTTCTCGAAAAGGGGCACCTGGAGAAGCTTCTCGCCGGCGTGCTGGAGCGCCGAGAAGCGCATGCCGACAAACTCAAGGATCGAATCGTGGCTCTTCGGAAGCAGGCTGCGGACGCTGAGGCCAAGCTGACCCGGTTATACGCGGCCATTGAGAATGGTCTCGCGGAACTCGACGATTCCAACCTTAGAGCGGGATGATTTTAGATCCGTTCATATCCGGCCTCGTTGAAATAGTTCTGGCATTCTTTTGGAGAAACGGTTTGGAGGATGGTTGCGAGCGCGTCATGGATGGCGTTGCGGCTTCTGGCCTGCGCCTCGCGTAGCCGGTGTTTGATCTTGGCGAAGAGCTTTTCGATCGGATTGAGATCGGGGGAGTATTGCGGCAGGAAGAACAGCCGCGCGCCGGCCTTGCGGATGGCGGTGCGGATCGCCGCGGCCTTGTGCGAGCCGAGATTGTCCATCACGACGATGTCGCCGGGCGTGAGCTCCGGCACCAGCACCTTTTCGACATAGACGAGGAAGCTCGTCGCGTTGATCGGCCGGTCGATGACCCAGGGCGCGCTGACGCGATCAACGCGCAGGGCGGCAATGAACGTCATGGTGTTCCAGTGGCCGAAGGGAGCCTGGCCGAACAGCCGTTCGCCGCGCGGCGCCCAGCCTCGCAGCGGCGCCATGTTCGTCTTCGTCCAGGTCTCGTCGATGAAGACGAGGCGGGCCGGATCGATGCGATGGCGATGCTTCAGCCAGCGGCTGCGTCGGGCGGCGACATCGGGCCGGTCGCGCTCGCTGGCGACCAACGTCTTTTTTTATAACTCAGCCCTTCCTCATGCACGCAGATCCAGACGGAGCGGTAGTCGACCTTCAGGCCCCGCTCCGCCAATTCCGCGACCAGCCCGCGCAAGGTGAATGCCTGCGCGCGGCAGCGCTCGATTAGCCAGGCCCGATGCTCACCGGCGATCGCTCGCGGCTTGTGCCCGCCCATCTGGCCGGCGGCGGCGCTGCCCGTCTCACGGAAGCGCCGTACCCAATCGATCGCCGTGCTGATGCCGATGCCGAAGCGCTTCGCCGCCGCCCGACAGGACACCCCATCGCGCGTCACTGCACCAACAACACGGTCCCTAAGGTCATCCGAAAAGGGTCTCGCCATCCTGGCCGGCCTCCTGCACCGGCCTGAATAGTGAATCTGATTTGCTCACAAAAGGGAATCCCCATGCCGATTCCGCCTAAATTCATCCCGCTCTAAGGGACGAATCGCGGAATTGAAGCGAATACGGGACTCGGCGCGCGCCGATGCCGATCGGGCCGAGGATCGAGGCGAAGGGAAGACGAACCAGATCACACCGGAGCTTCTGGAGGCATTCGCGGGCGAGGCGACAGGTCAGGGCGAAGGACGGAGGTTTCCGACGGCATCACATCCAGACGCTCGTCCAGCGTGTGGAGGTCGGAGCCGACGAAATCAGGATCAAAGGCTCGAAACCCACGCTCCTCCAGACGCTCATCGCGTCTGGAGGAAACCGTAGAGTGGAAACGGCGACGCACGGCGTTCGCAGCTTCAATCCGAAATGGCTCCCCGGGCCGGATTCGAACCGGCGACCTGTCGATTAACAGTCGAATGCTCTACCGCTGAGCTACCAGGGATCAACCGCTCGGTGGCGGCGTGTGCGGGGGGTAATACAAATGCTTTGTCGTTTTGCCAAGCGCTTTTTGTAAAAAAATCGAACTTGCTTGTTTTATCCCCATTCAGGCCCCATCTGCTCGGGAAAGACGGCCTTTCGGAAAAAGGAAACTAGTCTCCGGTGGCGCAGAAGCGGAAATCGACGAGATTCGGAGTGGACCCGCACACCCGAAGAGTGGGGTTCGGCAGCTGGCAGATCCCCCTGCCGCGCTCGCGGGCCGGCCGTATCGGCGTCGGCCTCTCCCTGCTGGTGGGCGGCACGCTGGGCTTCCTGCCGATTCTCGGCTTCTGGATGCTGCCGCTCGGCTTCGTGATCCTTTCGCACGACCTGCCGGCCGTTCGGCGTCAACGACGCCGAACGGCGCTCTGGTGGGCGAGGCGCCGCCGCGCGAAGCGGAGCGGAAATGAAAATGACGCTACGGCGGCTCCTGGATCAGCCGAACAGCGAGGCGATCCCCTGGCCGGCGCTGAAGGCGGCATAGGCGAGCACGGCGAAATAGATCACCGTGATGACGTTGAAGAGGTAGCCGCCCAGCACGATCATTCCGTCACGCTGGATCATGCCCGTCGACAATAACAGGATGGCGATTCCCGGCAGCGTGTTGGAGAACGGCACGAGGCCAAGCGGAAACATCAGGAGTACCCCGCCGACTGCGATCGCGAGGCCGTTCAGCCGGTTGATCATTGCACCGGTCGTCAGCGCCGATAGGCGCGGTTTCAGGAAACGGTCGAGGCGGGTGACGATGTTGACGCCCTTTTCCAGTGCCGGCACCAGTTTCTGCGTGTCGAGCTGACGGTCAAGAATCTTCCCCGGCAGCCAGGGCAGACGGTTCGCCGTGATCGCCAGGCTGATCAGGATGATGGCGGCTCCGAAGACGGTGCTGACCCCTGGGATGGAAACCGGGATGAGGAAGGGCAGGGAGGCGACGGCGCAGATGAGCAGCAGCCCCTGTTCTCCGACCGCATCCATGAGCTCGCGCAGCGTGATCGACTGGCCCTTGATGCCTTTGATGAGCCGGCGCAGCGTGTCGCTCAGCGAGGTGGAGGTATCCTGGAATTCGATGCTTTCGTCCAAGCTCATGCTCCGCACAATCTCCCCCGCGCCGGATGCATAGCAGCATTCGGTCCGGGAGCAAAGACCGCAAACCGACGCGCGCGTGCTTCAAGCCATCGCGCGGCGCTCATTCGGTCCTTGGCGCACGTGCCCTATTTCGACTGCATCCAATGATCATAGGCGCCGCAGGCGAGCACCATTACCAGGATTACAAGCACGATCGGGTTGAGAGCCGTGATGAATTCCAGATATTCCATGGCGGTCTCCTCCCACCGCTAGATTGCCGCCCCGGTGTCTCCTCACACCGGACAACGGCAACACCTTTAGCATGGTTCCCGCAGCTTTTCCACTTTGACGAACGCTCGGAGGCTCTGGCATTCCCACTGCGAATCACTAGGATGTTTTCCGGGATTGAAGACGAGGCCGTATATGGCGTTCAGAGTGATAGAGGGCGGGCTTTCGGCCCGCTCGTCGGCGTTTGCCGGTACGACAGATGACGCGCCGCCGACGCAGGAAGACGTGTTGCGGGAAGCGGAGCGGCGGATCGGGGCGATCGGTTACGACAGATGGCGCAACCGTGAGGCGGTCACCGGTATCCCGGCCCCGCGCGAAATCAAGTATCTCGCCATGCAGATCGGCTATGTGGCGGAAGCCATCGGCAGGCTCACCGACATTCCGGCCGACTTTCATTCCGATGTCTATTGGCCGGCCTGAACGCCTCTGCGATCAGCTCAACATTCTCGCTTCGATACTGGCAAGCACGAAGGTTTCCCGCACTTTTTCCAGGGGAAGCCTGCGCTGCAGGCCGGCGGCGCATTCCTTCAATGCCCTGAGATAGTAGGTGCCTTCGCGCACCGGCCAACGCCACTTGAGGTATTGCAGAGCCTCTCGCGGGCCGCGAACCACTTCAGGAAAACCATATCCGACACGTACTCTGACAGGGGAACTCCACAGGACTTCATCTGTTGCCGTCACGTCATTCATTGTCCCACACCTTGCATTTGCGGAGATGCAAACTTGCTCGACCGGATTTGGTTCCCTCATTCTGGCGGATTCTTCCCCAACCGTGGCTTTGTCGGTTCGGCGTTTGCAGGCGTCAGCGGGGCCTGCCCGGCATTCTGGCTTTCTCTTCCTAGGAAAAATATGGCAATCGAGGCGAACCCGCTTGCGCCATCATTCGATTCGTTCTAAACGCCCGACACCACTCGCTCTTTAAGCGTTCGGATGGCCTCGTGGCGGAGTGGTTACGCAGAGGACTGCAAATCCTTGCACCCCGGTTCGATTCCGGGCGAGGCCTCCAAAACTTCGCTGCTCCGCAAACGTCTCCTCAAATCCGATTTTCCCTTTCAATCAGGCATTTACCATGCGGTTTTGTGTGCGCCGCAATATGGTTAATTTTTAACTTTCTTCTCTTAGGCTCGGGAACAGAAAGGCCTGTTTGCTGCTTTATGGGCAGAACGGAGGGAAAGCGACATGATCACCAGGATTATCACCGTCCATCGTCAGCCCGCCAACGAGTGTGAAGGCACCGGCACTTTCGCCGATGGCATTTTCCCGCTGACCTCCGCTGAACAGTCTGCTTTCGACAAGGATCATGGCCTGCGCACGTCCTACCGCCGGGATTATACGATCGTTCGCAGGTTGGAAGAGGCGCCGCCGGCCTTCGCCTGATCCTCACCCGTCCGCGGCCTGCGGCGCTTTGGCGATCCCCTCCAGTTTTTTGCTCTGAACCCGGGCGATGTCTTGAAAGCACGCCTCGCCGTCAGTAAGACGGACTTGCGTGAGCCCGGCGCATGGCCGGGTGATTTGGGCCGGGGTGATTCGGGCCGGGTGATTTGGGACGACTGAGATGATGGATTTCGAAGCAGCACGGGCAAAGATGGTCGAGAATCAGATCCGCACCACCGATGTCACGTCGCACTCGGTCCTGCGGGCCTTCTATACAGTACCGCGCGAGGCTTTCGTGCCGGCCGAGGCCAAGTCGCTCGCCTATGTCGATACGGACATCGAGGTGGCGCCGGGGCGCTACCTGATGGAGGCTTCGCCGCTGGCCAAGCTCCTTCAGCTCGCCACGATCATCAAGGATGACGTCGTGCTCGAAGTCGGAACCGGTACGGGCTATGCGACGGCCATTCTGTCCCAGCTTGCCGATTCCGTCGTGTCGGTCGAGTCAGACGAGGCGCTGGCAGCTCAGGCAACCCAGACGCTCTCTTCGCTTGGCTGCGACAATGTCGCGATCGTGGCGGGCGAGCTGGAAAAGGGATATGCCAGCGAAGCGCCCTTCGACCTGATCTTCATCAACGGCGCAGTCGAGGAAGTGCCGACCGCCTTGCTGGACCAGGTTCGCGATGGCGGCCGCCTCATCGCCGTCGTGGGCTATGGAAATGCTGCCCAGGCGAAGATGTTCGTGCGGGAGCAGGGCGTGATTTCCGAAAGCGCCTATTTCAACGCCTCGGTAAAACCTCTTCCGGGCTTCCGCAAAATGAGAGAATTCGTTTTCTGATCGCGTCTGCAGTCTGAAGGCGGGGACGAGAAGGGGCCTCTGCGGGGCCTCTTTCCCGTTTGGAGAGGCATTGCCTTTCGCGTCTCCGGCAAGTGTGTGACATCCGGGATTCACATCGCCAATAAAACTGTGTATCGGTAGGACGCCTGGGGCAGTTGTCGTTGTTTCCAGCCCCCCCGACACCTTACAGTGTCTGCGATTCAGGGTTTCCTGCTTGGAGCCGAATCGAGTGCCGGTAACAGCGGGGATGAAAATGGCTCAGCCAAATGTAGCGCGTGAACCCTCCATGGAAGAAATCCTGGCGTCCATTCGTCGGATCATTGAAAGCAATGAGCCGAACGCCGAAAACGTGCTCTCCCGCCCGCTGTCTTCGGCCTATGACGAAGAGGAAATGGAGGATTCGGAAGAGACGGGCTTTGTTCCGGATAGAGTCGCCAATGATCCCGGTATCCCCTCGCGCAACGAGCCGCTGAATTCGGTGCAAAGACCATCGGGCGAGCCGGCCCAGCCGGAGCGGACGCTGTCGCTTGCCGATGTCGCGGCAAGGGTACGTGCCGCCTCCGCGCGCCAGCAGGAGACGGGCAGCGTTCGCCTTTCCACGGCCCCGGTTGCTCCCGAACCGGTTGCGCCCGCACCTGCTCCAGCCTACCGTGAAGAGGAGGAGGCGCGGCCTCGGATGACGCGCATGTCTGACTTCCGTGAGCCGGGGCCGGCGGCGGCCCCCGCTGCTCCGGTCCCGCAGGCCGTATCCGTCACAGAAGCGCCGGAAGCCGTTCACCGGGCGCCATCCCCGGTTCTCGAAACGCCCGAGCAGAGCCCGGAGGCGGAGATGCCCCTTCGGCCGGCGCCGCAATTCATGTCCGAACCCGCTCCTGAGAGCCTGCCGGCCAGGATTGAGGAAGCCGCCAATCTCCTGTCAGCCGAAGCGGGCGCGCAGGTCGCGAGATCCTTCAGCGAACTGGCTGCGGTGTTCAATGGGCTTGAGCATCGCTCGCTGGAAGAGATGGCGCAGGACATGCTGCGCCCGATGCTGCAGGAATGGCTGGACGACAATCTTCCGACGCTGGTCGAGCGCCTGGTGCGCGAGGAGATCGAACGTGTGGCCCGCGGCCCGCGCCGCTGATTGCATAGCCGAGACCGATTGAAACGGCCGCTCCGGCGACGGGGCGGCTTTTTTATTGACTTGGATCAGCCCATCCTATTTACACCGCGATATCTTCCCAAGAACAGAACCGGGTCAGGAAATGCTCGAAAAGACCTATGATTCCGCAACCGTAGAACCGAAGATCGCCAAAGCCTGGGACGAGGCGGATGCCTTCCGCGCCGGCGCCAATGCCAAGCCCGGAGCGGAAAACTTCACGATCGTGATCCCGCCGCCGAACGTGACCGGTTCTCTGCACATGGGCCATGCGCTCAACAACACGCTGCAGGACATCATGATCCGCTTCGAGCGCATGCGCGGCAAGGACGTGCTGTGGCAGCCGGGCATGGATCACGCGGGCATCGCAACCCAGATGGTCGTTGAACGCCAATTGAGGGAGCGCCAGCTCCCGGGCCGCCGCGAAATGGGCCGTGAGGCCTTCATCGAGAAGGTCTGGGAATGGAAAGAGGAATCCGGCGGCCTGATCTTCAACCAGTTGCGGCGTCTTGGGGCTTCCTGCGACTGGTCGCGCGAGCGCTTCACCATGGACGAGGGGCTTTCCCAGGCCGTCCTCGAAGTCTTCGTCACGCTCTACAAGCAGGGCCTGATCTACAAGGACAAGCGCCTCGTCAACTGGGACCCGAAACTTTTGACCGCCATCTCCGACATGGAAGTGGAACAGCATGAGGTCAGCGGCAATCTCTGGTATCTCCGTTATCCACTGGAGCCCGGCGTCACCTACCAGTATCCGATTGCGTTCGACGAAGAGGGCAAGCCGACCGAATTCGAGACGCGTGATTATCTGGTCGTCGCCACGACTCGCCCCGAAACCATGCTGGGCGATACCGGCGTTGCGGTAAACCCGGAGGACGAGCGTTACAAATCGATCGTCGGCAAGCATGTCATTCTGCCGATCGTCGGCCGGAAAATTCCGATCGTAGCGGATGACTATGCCGATCCGACCGCCGGAACCGGCGCCGTCAAGATCACGCCGGCGCATGACTTCAACGACTTCGAGGTCGGCAAGCGCGCAGGGCTGCGCGCCATCAACGTCATGAATGTTGATGCGACCATCACCGTCAAGGACAACGAGGATTTCCTGGAAGGCCTGGATCATCCCGCAGCGCTTCACGGTGCCTGGGATCGGCTGGAAGGGCAGGATCGTTTCACGGCCCGCAAGATCATTGTCGAGATATTCGAGGAAGCCGGACTGCTCGACAGGATCGAGCCGCATAAGCACACGGTGCCGCATGGGGACCGTGGCGGTGTGCCGATCGAGCCGCGGCTGACCGAACAGTGGTTCGTCGACAACAAGACGCTCGCCCAGCCGGCGATCGCCTCGGTTCGCGAGGGACGCACCAAATTCGTTCCGAAAAATTGGGAGAATACCTACTTCCAATGGATGGAAAACATACAGCCGTGGTGCATTTCCCGCCAGCTCTGGTGGGGCCACCAGATACCCGCCTGGTACGGTCCGGACGGCCAGGTTTTCGTCGAAAGGACGGAGGAAGAAGCGCTTCAGGCCGCCATCCAGCACTATCTTGCACATGAAGGGCCGATGAAGGCCTATGTCGAGGACCTCCTGGAGAACTTCAAGCCCGGCGAGATCCTGACCCGCGACGAGGACGTGCTCGACACCTGGTTCTCGTCTGCGCTCTGGCCGTTCTCGACACTCGGCTGGCCGGACAAGACGAAGGAGCTCGAAAAATATTACCCGACCAGCGTTCTGGTCACGGGTTTCGACATCATCCCCTTCTGGGTCGTCCGCATGATGCAGATGGGACTGCACTTCATGAAGGACGAGGAGGGCAACGGGATCGAGCCGTTCCATACCGTTTACGTCCATGCTCTGGTGCGCGACAAGAACGGTCAGAAGATGTCGAAGTCGAAGGGCAACGTTATCGACCCCTTGGAACTGATCGACGAATACGGCGCCGATGCGCTGCGCTTCACGCTGGCCATCATGGCGGCGCAGGGCCGTGATGTGAAGCTCGATCCGGCCCGCATCGCCGGTTACCGCAACTTCGGCACCAAGCTTTGGAACGCCACACGGTTTGCGGAGATGAACGGCGTCAAGCGCGATCCGGCGTTCATTCCGGAGACTGCGACGCTCACCATCAACCGCTGGATCCTGACGGAACTTTCCGCGGCGATCCGCGATGTGACCGAGGCAATCGAGACGCAGCGTTTCAACGAGGCGGCGGGCGCGCTCTATCGCTTCGTCTGGAACCAGGTCTGCGACTGGTATCTCGAATTCCTGAAGCCGGTCTTTGCAGGTGACGACGAGAAGGCGAAGGCGGAGTCCCAAGCTTGCGCGGCCTATGTCCTGGAGGAGACCTACAAGCTCCTCCACCCCTTCATGCCTTTTATGACCGAAGAGCTCTGGGCCCATACGGCGCCGCGCGACAGCCTGCTCTGCCACGCCGACTGGCCGGCCCCGGAATTCTTCGACCGGGCGGCCGCAGAGGAGATCAACTGGCTGGTCGATCTCGTCTCGGGCCTGCGTTCGGCCCGCGCCGAGATGAACGTGCCGCCTTCGGCCGTGGCACCGCTGATCGTGGTTGGAGCAAATGAGACCAGCCAGTCGCGCCTGATACGCCACGAGGCGGCGATCCGGCGTCTCGCACGTGTCGAAACCATCGAACTTGCGGACATTGCGCCCAAGGGAGCGGCCCAGATCGTGGTGGGTGAGGCGACCGCCTGCCTGCCGCTTGGCAATCTGATCGATCTTGCGGCGGAGAAGGTGCGCGTCGAGAAGGCGGTTGCCAAGACAGAGAGCGAACTGGACCGCATCGGCAAGAAGCTGGCGAACGAGAAATTCGTCACCAACGCCGATCCGGAAGTGGTGGCGGCCGAACGCGAACGCTTTGCCGAACTGCAGGTTCAGATGGCCAATCTCAAGACGGCTTTAAAGAGAATCACCGAAGCCGGCTGATCCTCTCCACGGCGTCGGAACGAATGCCGCGTCCAGCCATGGGCGCGGCTTTTTGTTTGGTGCGCCAGGCATGGCGCGTGGTGCGAGAGCACCGTTTGGCCGGGCTGGTATCCTGCCGATGACTTTGAGGTGCAAGTCCTCTGCAGGCCCTGGTGATGGGAACTGTTAGCTGAACAGCAAGGGCGTTGCCGCGAGGTGGGGTCTGAAGGAAGCTGCAAGCAAAATGCCGGCCTGACGAACAGGAAGCGCATATGAGGCGTCCGCATCCGGGCGAGGGAGCCAACAGACCCGAAGCCCGATATCACCCGGAGGATGCGGGCGTAGATGCGACAGGTATATGGCATGAAGGTCACGCGTCTTACCCTGGGAGACCTGTCGATCTGCCCCTGGAAACAGGTGGGCTACCGGCGTCGAGAGGCGTCGGGATGGGGCGGCAGGGGACAGCAGAAGCCGTAGTAGCCGGACCAAGCGGCGAAGGGCTGAACATGGAGTGCGGGACGGAGATCGGTCTTTCGATGGTGAGAACAGGTGCAGAAGTTGGGGCTGAGATGCCCTGTGCCCAAGCTGAGAGTAGCGGCCGGAAGCCGCGAGGGCAGGCATTGGGTGCATCCGACACCACGGCAGGACTGTTAGCCTCTCGACCGGAGGCGAATGAGCGACTGATGGAGACGATCCTCAGCCGCGAGAACATGATGGCGGCTTACCGTCGGGTGGTGGCGAACAAGGGTGCGCCGGGCATCGATAAGATGTCTGTCGAACAACTGAAGCCATACCTTGCGGAGCATTGGCCGCGTATCAGGGAAGACTTGCTGGCGGACTGTTACAGGCCGGCGCCGGTGCGCGGGGTGGAAATCCCCAAGCCCGGCGGCAAAGGAATGCGTCAACTAGGCATTCCGACCTGCCTCGATAGGCTGCTCCAGCAGGCGATGCATCAGGTGCTGATGCCGATCTTCGACCCGGACTTCTCGGCCTCCTCCTACGGCTTCCGGCCGGGGCGGAGCGCTCACGACGCGGTGCTCGCCGCCCGGTCACATGTGGCCGGTGGTCGCCGTTTTGTGGTCGATCTTGATCTGGAGAAGTTCTTCGACCGAGTAAACCACGATGCTCTGATGGCACGCGTGGCACGCAAGGTCACCGACAAGCGGGTGCTGCGACTGGTCCGCCGCTACCTGCAGGCTGGGTTGATGACGGGTGGGATCGAAACGGTACGCAGCGAAGGGACCCCGCAAGGCGGTCCGCTTTCGCCGCTGATGTCGAACATTCTGCTCGATGACCTCGACAAGGAACTGGAGCGACGCGGCCATGCCTTCTGCCGCTACGCCGACGACTGTAACGTCTATGTGCAGTCGCAGCGTGCCGGCGAGCGGGTTATGGCCTCGCTCACCCGCTTCCTTGCCGAACGGCTGAAGCTCACGGTCAACGGTGCCAAAAGCGCCGTGGACCGACCGTGGAAGCGCACGTTCCTTGGCTACACCATGACCTTCCACAGGGCGCCGCGTCTACGGATCGCGGCGTCCAGCGTGGCGCGGTTCAGGGGGAAGCTGAAGGCTGCCTTTCGTGCCGGGCGCGGTCGCGCCCTCGGCGCCACCGTCAAAGACCTCACCCCGATCCTGCGCGGCTGGATGGCCTATTTCCGGCTGACCGAAGGCAAGGGGATCCTGGAGGAGCTTGATGGTTGGTTGCGGCGCAGGTTGCGCTGTATCCTATGGCGGCAATGGAAACGGCCACGTACTCGGTGCATGCGGTTGGTGCAGCGCGGCCTGACGGAGCAACGGGCACGTGACTCGACCAGTAATGGTCACGGTCCTTGGTGGAATGCCGGGGCCAGCCACATGAACGATGCCTTCCGTAAGGCCCTCTTCGACCAACTCGGGCTGATTTCTTTACAACGGGAACTGCACCGCCTAAACCACGCTTCATGAACCGCCGTGTACGGAACCGTACGCACGGTGGTGTGGGAGGAGGGATGCCGTAAGGCCCCTCCTACCCGATTAACGCCCGGTCGCCCATTCCGTGCGTTCCTTTGTGCAACTGCACACAGGGGAAAAGCAAGGGTGTTGCAGAATTGACACGGATCAATTTGTTCACGTGAGAAAATTCTACCGACCTGCGTGTTGGATACGGGAAAGTAGTAATTTTGTGCGGGAATTACCCCCAAGCATCCGGTTCCACAGGTGTTTACGTAAATTTGGCAGGCTTTTGCGCTGCGACGGTTCCGATCACCGAAAGTTGCCTTTTGGAAGTCGCCATCTACAGTGATTCCCGTCACTTACCAGGGAGTGGGAACAATTATGATAAGTAGACACATAACGAGGGGACTTCTGGCTCTTGGGGCGGGGTGGGTCCTTCAGTCGTCGGCTTTGGCGGGAGGCCTTGAGCGCGGCGGCTATAATATCGATCTGCTTTTTGATCCGTCGCGCTTTGCGGCTGAATCCACAGCCACTTTCGTCATGCCGCAGCGCAAGGCGAAGAATGTGACTGATACCAATCCTCTGAACGGGAACCTCAATACGATCCCGGGATATTCCACGTCTGCGGATGACAGCGAGAGCTATTTCTCTCCTCGTGTCGGCGTGAAAGCCGCAATAGGTGATGCCGCGGACTGCATGTTCGATTACTCTCAGCCCTATGGTGCTCATACCAATCCGGGTGCCCATTGGGCCGGTGCGAGTGATAACGTCGAAACGAAGGTCAACAGCGACAATTACGCAGTGACCTGCTCCTACAAATTCGACATGGGGCCCGGACAATTCCGCGTCATCGGTGGTGTTAACTATCTGAAAATGGATGGCTTCAAGGAACGTCTGCTGGTTCCGCCGGAAGCGATAGGTTTCGCAGCAACAGGCATCGGCCGGCTGGAGCTCGAAGGCGACGGCTGGGGTTGGCGTGCCGGCGTGGCCTACGAGATCCCGGAATATGCACTTCGCGCGAGCCTGATGTACTACAGCGAAGTCAAACTCAACGAAGTTACCGGCACGGTTGATCTGACACAGGTGCCGGCTTTTGTTCATCCTCTCGGCGGGCTGATCATTCCGGTTGAGGGATCGACGTCGATGCCGGAAGCGATCGAGCTGAAGCTCCAGTCGGGCATTGCGCCGGACTGGCTTGCCTTTGGCTCCGTCAAATGGACGGATTGGAGCCAGTTGCAGCGCATTCCGTTCTACAACAGCGGCGTCGAGATCACCTCTCTTGATCTGGGCTATCGTGACGGTTGGACGGTCACCGGCGGTATTGGTCACAAGTTCAATGATCAGTGGAGTGGTGCCGTCAGCGTCACCTGGGATCGCGGCACATCTCAGGAATACGGTACGCAGACCGACACTTGGCTCTTTGGTGCCGGCGTTTCCTATTCTCCGAACCAGAATGTGGAGATCCGTCTTGGAGGCGTGATCGGCATCCTGACGGGCGGGGATTCCGGTCCGACCACGATCGGCGGCGTTGATGTAGGCGACGAGGCCACCTACGAGTTCGACGACGACCTGGTGGCGGCACTGTCGACTTCGCTCAAGGTGAAATTCTGAGTTTCGACATCGATTGTTACAGGAGCCCGGATGCGAACCCGGGCTCTTTTTTGGCGACTTTCATTGTGACGATTTGGCAACACTTTTGAGGGACTATTATCAGGCGCCTTGAGAGGGAGGTTTCTGTCCATTTCCCGCCACAAACGGGGCGCAGCGGTAGAAGGGTAACAGTCGCTGACCGCGGGGGCGGGGCGCGCAATGGAGCATCATGGGCGGGTTTATGAGTGAAAAGCCGGGCTTTTTGCGCTCTGGCAGGCGGATCTTGGCGCCGTTCTGTCTTCTCGCGGAAGTCGCGGTATCGGGTCCAAGTCTTGCCGGAAACGGCACCTACAGTTTCATTCGCCTCTCGGGAGGAGCAGGCACGGGATATCCCCGGGCGACCTCTTTTCTGGCGGCGAGCAAAGCTCGGGCTGCGGCTGTAAGCTGCGCACGAAGTGAAAGAAACTGAAACATGTCGAAGTCTGGCATCGGATCCATGAGAGTATTGCTTCTTGGAGTGTCGCTCGCCTCGGTTATGGCGGGGGCGGCTGCGGCTTTCGATATCAAGTCGGGGATCACCAAGGAATCGGGGCCTTTCGATCTCTTCAAATTCGGCTTCAAGGCTTACAAGAACGGGCAGAAGGAAGACGCGGTCGAAGCTTATCGTTATGCTGCCGAGAAAGGCCATACGGGCTCGCGCTGGGCGCTGGCCAACATGTATGCCTATGGCGACGGCGTCGCGAAAGACGATTTCGAGGCGTTCAAGATCTACAACGAGATCGCTGCCCAGGGCATCGAGCCCGGTTCGGAAGATACCGGCTTCTTCATCAACGCGCTTCTGTCGCTCGCCAATTATTATCGCCGCGGCATCCCGGGCAGCCCGGTCAAGGCCGACATGTCGCAGGCGCGCCAGCTCTATTTCCAGGTTGCTTCGACCTTTGGTGTGGCGGAAGCGCAGTTCCAGCTTGCGAAGATGATGCTCGCGGGCGAAGGCGGAGGCGCCAACATCCAGCAGGCGAAGAAATGGCTCAATCAGGCGCGTCGGAATGGGCACGCCGGCGCCATGGCCGTATTCGGCAACGTCCTGTTCCAGGAAGGCCAGACGGTGCGCGGGCTTGCCTTCATGACGGCGGCACTCGACAAATGCACCGTGAAGGATTGTTCCTGGATGCAGCAGTTGCAGGAGCAGGCCTTCTCGGTCGCCGACGAAAAGGATCGCCGGGGCGCGATCGCGCTGTCCCAGGAGTTCGCCAGGGGCGTTGAATAGGCGCGCCGAATAGAGGCTTGGACCGGCGGCGCCCGCGGCTCAGTTGAAATCGAACAACCCGACCACGGGCACGTGATCGGACGGCTTTTCCCAGGCGCGCACGTGCTTTTCGATCGCGGTTGCTTTCAGGCGATCGGCTGCTTCCGGTGCAAGGAGCAGATGATCGATGCGGATGCCGTTGTTCTTCTGCCAGGCGCCGGCCTGATAATCCCAGAAGGAATAGAGCTTGGTCGCGTCCGTCGTCGCGCGGACCGCGTCGACGAGACCGAGATTTTCAAGGCGCCTGAAGGCGGCGCGCGTCTCGGGCAGGAAGAGCGCATCCGTCGCCCAGACGGCCGGATCGAAGCAGTCATGCGGCTCGGGGATGACATTGTAGTCGCCCGCAAGGATGAGCGGTTCCTCAAGGAGGAGGCAGTTCCGCGCATGTTGCCGCAGCCGCTCCATCCAGGATAGCTTGTAGGGATATTTTACCGGATCTTCGGGCGGATTGCCGTTCGGCAGATAGATGGAAGCGACGCGTATGGCGCCCCGTGGTACGGAAAAGACACCCTCGATATAGCGCGACTGCTCGTCGCCGTCGTCGCCTGGAAGCCCGCGCAGGATTTCATCCGGACGGATCTTGGAAAGCAGGGCCACGCCGTTGAAGCCCTTCTGGCCGTGGGTTTCGACGTGATAGCCGAGCGCTTCGATCTCCAGCCGCGGGAAGCCCTCGTCGACGGATTTGATTTCCTGCAGGCAGACGATCTCAGGCTGGGAATCGGTGAGCCACTGGCGCAGGTTGTCGATGCGTGCCTTGACGCCGTTGATGTTCCAGGTGGCGATCTTCATGGGGCCGTCCCTCCGTTTTCCGCTTCCTCTTTTAGCGAAAGAGGAAGCGTTGGGAAGGGAGAAGATGGATGTCAGACGGAGAAGCTGGTGCCGCAGCCGCAGCTTGCGACTGCATTCGGATTCTTGATCTGGAAGGACTGGCCGAGCAGGTTGTCGACGAAATCGATCTCTGAGCCCGCCATATAGACGAGCGAGAGGCTGTCGATCAGCACCTTGGCATTACCGTTTGCGACCACGACATCGTCGTCCTGCGGCGCGTCGGCGAGGTCGAACTTGTAGGAAAAACCGGAACAGCCGCCGCCTTCGACGGAAACGCGAAGGGCTTGCTTGCCGTTTTCCGCACTGACGATTTCGGCAATCCGCTTTGCCGCTGCATCCGAGAGAGTTACATTTGCATCCATATCCGTCTCCTGCCGGGTTCAAGGCCCGGGGAATAACTGTCACCGGCATTGCGCACGGCTCTACTATAGGTATGAAGACGTGAACGGCGCGTCAATGGGCGGCAGGGCGTTGGTGAAGAAACAGGTGAAGGCATGATGATCGATACCGGGACGCTGGGGTTTGGCAGCGGCGAGCGTGCGGTTTACGCCGCCAACCCCTGGGCGTCGCGGGGCCGCATGTTCCCCGAGGAAGAGAGCCTGACGCGCTCGGAATTCCAGCGTGATCGCGACCGTATCGTTCACACGGCGGCCTTCCGGAGGCTGAAGCACAAGACGCAGGTCTTCATCAGCCCGGATGGTGACCATTATCGCACCCGGCTTACCCATACGATTGAGGTGGCGCAGATCGCCCGTGCCCTGGCGCGCGCGCTGAAGCTCGACGAGGACCTCGCCGAGGGGGTGGCGCTCGTGCATGATTTCGGTCACACGCCCTTTGGTCACACGGGCGAGGACGCGCTGGACGAGATGCTGAAGCCTTATGGCGGCTTTGACCACAATGCCCAGTCGCTCAGGGTCGTCACCAAGCTCGAGCGCCGTTACGCGGAGTTCGACGGGCTGAACCTCACCTGGGAAAGCCTCGAAGGGCTCGTCAAGCACAACGGCCCGCTCCTGACGAAGGATCGCAAGGGGATACACGGACCGGTGCCGCAGCCGATCCGGGACTATTGCGAACTGCACGACCTGGAACTCGCAAGCTATGCAAGCCTCGAAGCGCAGGTCGCGGCGATTGCCGACGACATCGCCTACAATACCCATGATATCGACGACGGGCTGCGTTCCGGCCTCCTGACTTTCGAGATGCTGGAGGAGGTCCCGTTCCTGGCCGGCCTGATGGCGGAGGTGAGGGGGCGTTATCCGCATCTCGAGCCCAGCCGTTTTGCCTATGAGGTCACGCGCCGGCAGATCACTCACATGGTGGAGGATGTGATCGGCGTGGCGCAGGACAATCTCAAGAAGCTGAAACCGCAAAGCGCCGACGATATCCGCGCCGCAAACCACGTGATCGCCACCTTTTCCGAAGAAATGGCGGAGACCGACCGCCGCATCAAGAAGCTTCTCTTTTCGCACATCTACCGCCATCCGGACATCATGCGCATCCGTGCCGGCGCCACGCAGATCGTCCAGGACCTTTTCAAGGCCTACATGGACGATCCGACATTGATGCGCAGCCACTACTGGGTCGATCATATCGCGGGGCTCGGCCAAGCAGCAAGGGCGCGTCATGTCGGGGATTATCTGGCCGGCATGACCGATACCTATGCCATAAAGGCGCATGCCGCGCTGTTTGACCACACACCCGATTTGCGCTAGGCACCCGGCCAACAACAACGGCTTTCCAAGGGCCCGCGCGGGTTTTCCACGCGGATGAGTGATATGAATCTGTTCGCCGACTTCGAGACTAGAATTAAGAACGCTTTGGAAGCTCTTGATATCATCAAGGAAAAGCGAAGCGAAGTCGATTTTGGACGTATCGCCATCGAGCCGCCGCGTGACCCGAGTCACGGCGACGTCGCCACCAATGCGGCCATGGTGCTGGCAAAGCCGCTCGGCACCAATCCACGCGCGCTTGCCGATATCATCGCCGCGGCGCTACGCAATGATTCCGATGTCAGCGAAGTTTCCGTCGCCGGCCCCGGATTCATCAATATCCGCCTCGCGACCGGCTATTGGCAGCGGCTGCTTTCTTCGGTGATTGTGGACGGGCTGGGCTACGGCCGCTCGACGCTCGGGCAAGGCAGGAAGGCGAATGTTGAATACGTTTCCGCCAACCCGACCGGCCCGATGCATGTCGGTCATTGCCGCGGGGCGGTGGTGGGTGATGCGCTTGCGAACCTCATGGCGTTCGCCGGCTACGACGTGACCAAGGAATACTACATCAACGATGCCGGCGGGCAGATCGACGTGCTCGCCCGGTCCGTCTTCCTGCGCTATCGCGAGGCGCTGGGTGAAAACATCGGCGCGATCCCGGAAGGCCTCTATCCGGGCGACTATCTCGTGCCGGTCGGCCAGGAATTGGCCGCCGAATACGGCCCGCGTTTGCACAACATGCCGGAAGAAGACTGGATGGCGATCGTCAAGGACAAGGCGATTGACGCCATGATGGCGCTGATCCGCGACGACCTCGATGCCCTCAACGTTCATCACGACGTCTTCTTCTCCGAGCGCACCCTGCATGCCAATGGTGCCCAGCGCATCCGTCAGGCGATCAATGACCTGACCTTCAAGGGACATGTCTACAAGGGCACACTGCCGCCTCCGAAGGGTCAGTTGCCCGAAGATTGGGAAGACCGCGAACAGACCCTGTTCCGTTCGACCGAAGTAGGCGACGACATGGATCGCCCACTGATCAAGTCCGACGGCAGCTATACCTATTTCGCCGCCGACGTTGCATACTTCAAGGACAAGTACGACCGCGGCTACGACGAGATGATCTACATCCTCGGCGCCGATCACGGTGGCTATGTTAAGCGGTTGGAAGCCGTCGCGCGTGCCGTCTCGGGCGGCAAGGCAAAGCTGACTGTCCTGCTTTGCCAGCTCGTCAAGCTGTTCCGCAATGGCGAAGCCGTGAAGATGGGCAAGCGCTTGGGCAACTTCGTCACCCTGCGTGACGTGGTCGATGAAGTTGGCCGCGACGCCGTGCGCTTCATGATGCTCTATCGCAAGAATTCCGAGCCTCTCGACTTCGATTTCGCCAAGGTGACGGAACAGTCGAAGGACAATCCGGTCTTCTACGTGCAGTATGCGCATGCCCGCTGTGCTTCAGTTTTCCGTCAGGCGAAGGAAGCATTTCCGGATCTTGACATTGATTCGCTGGACCTGTCGTCCTCGACCGGACTGATCACTGATCCCAATGAGTTGCAGCTGATTGCCAAGCTTGCTGAATATCCCCGGATTGTTGAGGCGGCGGCGCTCGCACAAGAGCCGCATCGCCTTGCTTTTTACCTCTATGATCTGGCAAGTTTCTTCCACGCTCATTGGAACAAGGGCAAAGAACAACCGGAATTACGTTTTGTTAACGATAAAAACCGAGAATTGAGCGTTGCCAGGCTTGGGCTGGTGCATGCTGTCGCCTCCGTTTTGAAGTCAGGACTTGCAATTACGGGCACAGCAGCACCGGAAGAAATGCGGTAAGAAACGCCACCATTTCCCCACATTGCACTGGCATATGCGTAGCAATGTAGGTGAGTGGACGAGGTAATGGCAGATAACAACCTTGTGCGTAGCCGGAATGATTTCCCGGATTTCTTTGCCGATGACGACCCGCTGGCAGAACTCGCCCGCATCGTAGGTTACGAGGATCGGCCCGTCCCGAAACCGGAGGCGCCGGTTGCTGTGGCGCCCGCGCCGCAGGACGAAACGACGCTCAACCTCGAAGACGAGCTTCTTCGCGAGTTCGAGCGTTATGATGCGCCCCGTCTCGATCCTGTCCAGGATATCACGCTGGACGACGCGCCATATGCTTCGGTCGAACCTGCCCCCGCTGTTTCCATTTCCGGCCCGCCGGTGGAACTTGAGGAGCCGGACTTCGTCCCGGCAGAGCCGAGTGTTGCGGAACTGTCGCCGGATTTCCCGCCATCAAGGGACGACATGCGCGACCGTGACGATTTCGGTTTCGGCGACGAGGAGCCGCCGCTCGCGGTCGAAACGGTGGATGCCTCTCAGTCCGTCGGCAAGCCGGATCTGGATGCCAATTCCGTCGAGCCGATTCCCGATGTGTCCGACGAGACGGTTGCGGTGTCTGCCTCGTTCGCAGAACCGGCAGAGCAGCCCATCGAGGAATTCGATCTTGCTGCGGAGCTGGAAAGCTCGATCGGCGAGCCGGTTGTCGAAACTGAGCCGGAGGTGAAGCCGGAACCGAAAGCCAAGGGGTATACTCCGGGTTTCCGCATGCCGCTCGTCAATTTCAATGTCGCCCGCGCAACAGCACCTGCTCCCAGGCAAGAGCCGGCCGCGCCGGTGCCGGACGGGCATGTCTCCGATGCACAAGCTCCTGAGGGCTTTCCGGCTGCGGCACGAGAGCAAGCTCCCGTTGCCCAGGTTGCCGCAGGCTCCCCGGTTCCTGATCCGACGGCCGAGACCGAAGAGGTTCCTGCAACTTCTGTTCCTTCGGCCCCTCCAGCTCCCGTCGCCACGGCTGAATCAGCATCCGCGCCGGATCGGTTCTCTGAGCTTGATGAATTGATCTACGACGTCCAGCGGTATGAACTGCCGTCCGAGGCCAGACCGCTTGCGCCCCCTGTCGCCAACACGGATTCGGAGGCATCCGTTGTGGCGTCGCCGGTTGTCGAGCCGGCCGCACCGGCTGCTGAGGTTCTGGCGGCTAAGACGCCGCTCGTCGAAGAGAAGGATCCTTTCTCCGACGAGGAATTCGAGCTTGCCCTCGATGATCTCGAACTCGATCTCGCTGATCTCGTCGTGGCGGAAACCAACAGGCAACCAGAGGCTACGGCGGCACCCACTGCGAAAGCTGTCGACGCGGCACCTGCCAAACTCGAAGCTCCCGCCGAGCAGATTGCACCTGTTGCCGCGACGGCTGCCGCAACAGCGTCTGCCGAGGCTGTCGAAGAGGTCGAGCTGTTCGCCGACTTGCCGTTTGACCCTGCCCAGATTGCCGATTCCGAGGATCAGGTTGAGGCGATCGCCGAGCTTGACGTGCCCTCGCTGCCGGCTGAAGAGCCGGAGCAGCCGCCAGTCTATCGTCCGGACTACGACCTCGATATCGATGCCGAGCTGGCGACGCTTCTGATGACGCCGGACAAGGCAGATGCCGCGCAACACCGGAAGCCTGAAATCGACATAGCGGCTTCGGTGCAGGCGGGAGGAGAGCGCAGGGCTCAAGCCGATCGTCCGTCGAGCGGCGATCTCGATGATTTCGAGCGCGCGCTGGAAGAGGATTTCCGGCGCAGCCTTGCTACTCCGTTGCCACCGGCAGAGCATGAAGAGCTGCAATACGCTGAAACCGATTATCTTGCGACAGTGGAAAATGCGCGTCGCTCCGTCATGCAGAAATGGGCCGTTCCGCTGGTTGTTGCCGGTGTCGTCGTTCTTGGCGGCGTCGGTGCCTATGCCTGGCTCGGTAGCGGCATATCGGACGCCGTCTCGGGCGGTGAGCCGGTCGTCATCGCCGCCGACACCGATCCGGTGAAGGTCGCCCCGGAAAATCCGGGCGGCAAGACCGTTCCCAACCAGGACAAGGCTGTCTACGACCGGGTAGCGGGTGTCGCATCGCAGGAACCGAAGCAGGAGACGTTGATTTCTTCGAACGAAGAGCCGGTCGACGTCGTCCAGAAGACCCTGATGCCTGATACGTTGCCGCTTGAAGGGGAAAACGAGATCGAAGCGACGGAGATCGGCGAGACCGAAGACCCGCGCCTTCTGCCGCAGCAGCCCGAACAGGCGGCCGCACCTGCCGAGCAGCAGCCGGTGACGGTCATGCCGCGCAAGGTGAAGACGATGATCGTCCGTCCGGATGGCAAATTGGTGGAACAGGAAGTCGCGGCGCCGGCGCTCGCTGCGCCTGAAAAGATGCCGGCAGCCGGCACCAAGCCGGTGGATGTTGCCGCCGCTTCTCAGCCCGCGGCGGCCTCGATTCCCGCAGCTCCCGCTCAGGTCCCCGCTGCTTCTAGCGCCGGTGCGGCCGGCATCGTTCCTGTCTCCACGCAGGCTCGTGCAGCCGAGCCGGTCGAGGTCGCAAAGGTGGACCCGGTAGCGCCGGCCGGCACACCGGCTCCGGTCGAAGCAGCTCCGGTCGAGCCTGCTGCAGCGCCGGAAGTTCCGGTCGAGGCCTCGGATCCCGCACCGGTGATCCGGGCTCCGGTCCCGATCGCACGCCCGGCGGAACAGCCGGTCAATGTGGTCGCTGCCGTGACGGATCAGGGCAATGTCCGCGCGTCGAACCAGCAAGCCGCAGCACCGGCTTCCACGTCGGCCCAGGGTGCTTCGGTCGGCGCGGGCGGGTATCTGATCCAGATCGCCTCGCTGCCCTCAGAGGCCGAGGCCCAGAAGTCTTATCAGAACCTGTCGGCTAGATATGCCGGTGTGATCGGTGGCCGCGGCGTCGACATCAAGGCAGCCGAAATTGCCGGCAAGGGGACCTTCTACCGTGTCCGTATTCCGGCCGGCAGCAAGAGTGATGCCGTGGCGCTCTGCGAAAAATATCGCGCAGCGGGCGGGAACTGCCTGGTTGCCCGTTAGGAACCTGCCATTGAAAGAGATCGAACGGGGCGTCCAGCGCCCCGTTTTTCGTTTCAAGCCAATCATCTAAGATCGGACCATGAGCGAATCAAAAGCAATGATCCTGGGCTCGAGCGGCCCGACCCTCACTCCGGACGAAATCGCGCTTTACAGGGACGAGCGGCCTTGGGGCTTCATCCTCTTCGCTCGCAATTGCATCGAGCCGGCACAGATCACCGATCTCGTGGCGGCGATGCGCGACAGCGTCGGCCGGCCGGATGCGCCGGTGCTGATCGATCAGGAGGGCGGCCGCGTGCAGCGTATCCGCCCGCCGATGATCGAACGTTATCCGTCCGCCGCCGTACTCGGCGAACTCTACCGGCAGGATCGTGACAACGGCCTGCGCGCAGCCTGGCTGATGTCGCGCCTGCATGCCTTCGATCTCATGAAATTCGGGATCAATGTCGACTGCCTGCCGGTTCTCGATGTACCGGTCGAAGGGGCGAGCAACGTCATCGGCGACCGCGCCTACGGCTATGATCCCCAGGCGGTGGCCGAGATGGGCAAGGCGGCGGCCGAAGGGCTGAGGGCCGGCGGCATGCTGCCGGTCATGAAACATATGCCTGGCCACGGCCGCGGCATGGCGGATTCTCATCATGAGCTTCCGGTCGTCACCGCCTCGCGTGCCGAGCTTGAAGCGCACGATTTCCTGCCTTTCATTGCGATGAAGGACGAACTGATGGCGATGAGCGCCCATATCGTCTTCACGGCGATCGACCCGAGCGAACCGGCCACGATTTCCGGCAAGGTGATCGAGGAGATCATTCGCGGCCATATCGGCTTCGACGGCCTCCTGATGTCCGACGACACGTCGATGAACGCCTTGAAAGGCACGATCGGCGAGCGTGCCGCGAGGATAGTTGGGGGTGGCTGCGATATCGTCTTGCATTGCAACGGCGTCATGGAGGAAATGAAGGCGGTGGTAAAAGAGGCGATCCCGCTTGCCGGCGAGGCGCTGAGGCGCACAAAGGCGGTGGAGGCGGCCTTCGGACCGGGCGACGGCGCCGACGAGGACGTGATCCGGGCAGAGTTTCATGGATTGCTCGCCACCTCCTGAGGCGGAAGGGATAGGGGAATGGCTATGATTACATCGCAGAATGCCATTCCGATGGACAAGCTCTGGCAGGGCGTCGAAAGGGCGACGGACGAGCCGGCCCTGGTGATAGATGTCGGTGGTTTCGAAGGCCCGCTTGACCTGCTTTTGCATCTTGCCCGCAACCAGAAGGTCGATCTTTCCCGTATTTCCGTCCTGGCGCTGGCCGAACAATATCTGCAGTTCATCGAAAGCGTCCGGAGGGTACGCATCGAGCTTGCCGCCGATTATCTCGTCATGGCGGCCTGGCTTGCCTACCTCAAGTCCAAGCTTCTCATTCCGCAGCAGGCCAAGGGCGACGATGGCCCGAGCGGCGAGGAAATGGCGGCGACGCTCGCCTTTCGCCTGAAGCGCCTGGAGGCGATGCGGGAAGCCGCGACCCGCCTCATCAACCGCAACCGGCTTGGCCGCGATGTTTTCGCCCGCGGCGCGCCCGAACATATCCCGCAGCGCGTCCAGTCCGCCTACGACGCGTCGCTCTACGATCTGTTGTCGGCTTACGCGAACCTCCGGCAGCGCAACGCGGTCACGCAGGTCACGATCGAGAGGCGCAAGGTCTGGTCGTTGGTCGATGCCCGCGAACTGCTCACCCGCATGCTCGGGGAGGTCGCCGACTGGATGGCGCTGCAGCACTATCTCCTGCCTTACCTTCCGCCGGAGGACCGGGTGACTGCGACAGCCAGTGCCTTCGCCGCTTCGCTGGAACTGGTGCGTGAGGGCAAGCTCGAAATCCGCCAGGAGGGCGCTTTCCAACCGATCTATCTGCGCAAGGGGCAGGCGTCCGGCAGGCGGCCTATACCGCAGTCTGTCACGGGAGACGCCGATTGACGCCCGAAGAGGACGAAGATCTGCCGGTTGCGGTGGCGGAAGGGGCCGAGCCCGAATATCTTCCGTTGACGGATGTCGAGCGGATCGCGGAAGCACTGGTCTTCGCCTCCGCTGAGCCGGTTTCGGAGGCCTTTCTCGCCGAACGCTTGCCGCGCGGCACGGATATCGGGGGCGTGATGCGGCGGCTGGCGGACGCTTATGCGCCGCGCGGCGTCAATCTCATCAGGACGGGCGACCGCTGGGCCTTCCGCACGGCGGCCGATCTCTCCTTCGTCATCCGCAAGGACGAAAACGAGGCGAAGAAACTGTCGCGTGCAGCGCTCGAAGTGCTCGCCATCATCGCCTATCACCAGCCTGTGACACGCGCCGAGATCGAGGAAATCCGCGGCGTGCAGACCTCCAGGGGAACGCTCGACGTGCTGATGGAGGCGGGCTGGGTGCGTTTCCGTGGTCGTCGCCGTACTCCGGGCCGACCGGTGACGCTCGGTACGACGACGGACTTCCTCGATCATTTCGGCCTGGAAGAACTGCGCGACCTTCCCGGTCTCGAAGAATTGAAGGGTGCGGGTCTCCTGTCCGGCCGCATCCCGCCGGGCTTTGCGATTCCGATCCCGCAGGATGTTGAGGAGCTTGCGGAGGATGAGGACCCGATTACACAACTCGACCTTGAAGAACTCGGCCTCTTGACACCGGGCGGTGAAGCGGAGGAATAGCGTCAGATTTCTTTGAAGGCCCGGCTTGGCGGGTGCGAGCGGGCAGGAATATGATGAAATCGGCACAGTCGGCCACCAAGGAGACCAGACAGAAAGTCAGCGTCACGTTCGCCTCGCGGTTGACCTTTGAGGACATCCGCCATGCCTATCACGGCAAGGAGACGATCCGCGGCATTTCGCTGACGGCTGAGCCCGGCGAGGTCCTGTGCCTGCTCGGTCCCTCCGGTTCGGGCAAGACGACGCTGCTCAGGATTGCTGCCGGCCTCGAAGCGCAGAGCCATGGCCGGGTTACCATCGACAATCGGGAAGTGGCTGGTCCGGACGTGTTTCTTCCGCCGGAAAAGCGGGGCGTCGGGCTGATGTTCCAGGATTTTGCGCTCTTTCCGCATATGACGGTTCTGGAGAATATCCGCTTCGGCCTGACGGCGCTTACAGCCAGGGAGGCGATTGCGGAGGCCGGGGCGGCTTTGCGGCGCGTCGGCTTGTCGCACTATGCGGAAAAATACCCCCATGCGCTCTCCGGTGGCGAGCAGCAACGCGTCGCGCTTGCCCGTGCACTTGCTCCACGACCGGGCGTGCTTTTGATGGATGAGCCCTTTTCCGGCCTCGATTCCAGGTTAAAGGATGCCATACGTGCCGATACGCTGACGATCCTTAAGGAAAGCCGCGCGACCGCTATCGTCGTCACGCATGACGCCGAAGAGGCGATGCGGATGGCCGATCGGATCGCGCTTCTGAAGGATGGTCGATTGGTGCAGGTGGGTACGCCGGATGACCTCTATCGTCGGCCTTCCAGCTTGTTTTCCGCCGGTTTCTTCTCGGAAATCAATGAGTTCGACGGCGTGGTCAGGAACGGTAGGGTGGTAACGCCGCTCGGAAACGTATCCGCCGGCGACATCGGTGAGGGCAGAGAGGTCTCCGTTGCCGTCCGCCTGTCCGACGTCGATGTGGTGCCGGCGGGTGGGGCGATCCCGGCACGTGTCCTTTCAAGGCGGTTTCTGGGGGTGGTGGAATTCCTCACGCTTGCGGTTCCCGGCATCGAGGAACCAATCCGCGCACGCATCCGCGCAGACCGCTTGCCGACCGGGGTCAATGACGTCTCGATAACGGTACTTATCGAGGATATTTTGGTGTTTGAAAAAGCACCATAAAGAGCTTACATCGATTAAACAGATCTAATGGAGTTGAACTATGGGTTCTTTCAGTGTGTGGCATTGGCTGATCGTTCTGGTCATCGTGCTCGTCCTCTTTGGGCGCGGCAAGATTCCGGAGCTGATGGGCGACGTCGCAAAAGGCATCAAGAGCTTCAAGAAGGGCATGACTGACGAAGACGCCCCGGACGCGACGACAGCGAAGACCGTCGATCACAAGCCTGACGAGGTCAAGGAAACCGGCCGGTCCTAAGATCGGGTTTAGGGTTTCAGGAGCCTCATTAGCATGCTTGATATCGGCTGGACCGAGCTACTCGTCATCGCGATTGTCTTGATCGTCGTTGTTGGTCCGAAAGACTTGCCGCCCATGTTGAGGGCGTTCGGCAAGATGACGGCCAACCTGCGCAAGATGGCTGGCGAATTCCGGACGCAGTTCGATGAGGCCTTGCGGGAATCGGAACTTGACGATGTCCGCAAGACAATCTCGGACGCACAGCGTCTGAATCCGACGAATGCCCTGCGCGACGCGATCAATCCGCTCCGGCAGATGGGGCAGGAGATCAAGGCCGATCTGCAGAAGGCGACGCAAGTAACGGATGCTGCTGCGGCCAAGGTCGATACCGAGGCACAGCAGGCTGTTGAGGGCTCCTCCGCTGGTGAAGCCGTGACGGCAAGCGAGCCATCATCGGCGCCTGCGCCCGCGACAAGTCAGCCGCTGACCCCCGTTCCGGCCGCGCCGGAGGCCGTGGCGCCTGCCGCCATCGCCGAGAAGCCGAAGGCTGGGCGCAAGACCGTGACCAGGGCGAAATCCGCTGCCGATGTCTCGGCTCCGGCGGCGGCTGCGATTGAAAAACCGAAACGCAGCCGCTCGGCGAAGTCCGCGCCGGTCACTGAGGCCCCGGTTACTCAGGCCATGGAAAAGGCGGCCGCGAAGACATCGGTCCGCAAGCGTGCACCGAAAAAGACCGATACCCAGAAGGGCGACGCATGAGCGGTGATTACGAAGACAAGCCGCAGCCACTCATCGAGCACCTGATGGAGCTGCGCACCCGGCTGATCTGGTCGATCGGCGCATTTTTCATTGCCTTCGTGGTCTGCTTCTACTTTGCCAAGCAGCTCTTCAACCTGCTGGTCATCCCATACAAATGGGCGGTCGTCTGGGCCGGACTCGACCTCGCGAAGTCGGAACTGATCTACACCGCGCCGCAGGAATTCTTCTTCACTCAGGTGAAGGTGGCGATGTTCGGTGCGCTGGTGATCGCTTTTCCCGTCATTGCTTCACAGCTCTACAAGTTCGTCGCTCCCGGTCTCTACAAGAACGAGCGACGGGCCTTCCTGCCTTTTCTGATTGCTTCGCCGATCCTGTTCCTGATGGGCGGCGCGCTCGTCTACTTCTTCTTCACGCCCATGGTCATGTGGTTCTTCCTGGCCATGCAGCAGGCGCCGAGCGAAGGCGAGATCGGCATCTCGCTCCTGCCGCGCGTGTCGGAATATCTCAGCCTGATCATGACGCTGGTACTTTCCTTCGGGTTGGTTTTCCAGCTTCCGGTCGTCACCACGCTGCTTGCCCGTGTCGGTCTGTTGACGAGCGATTGGCTAAGGCAAAAACGCAAGTTCGCGATCGTCATCGCCTTTGTGGTCGCTGCGGTACTCACCCCGCCCGATCCGATGTCCCAGATCGGCCTTGCGCTGCCGACCATCCTTCTCTACGAGATTTCCATCTACGCCGCACGACTCGTGGAGCGCAAACGTGCTGAAGATGCTCTTCAGGAGCAGGCTTCTTCGAACGTTGCCGAGACGGAAAAGGCTTGAGCTTCCGTCTCTCGCCGGGCACGCGGCGTTTCGCTTTGAAGGCAAGGGACGATGCTCGATATCAAGTGGATCCGTGAAAACGAAGGGGCTCTCGATGAAGCGCTGAAGAAGCGCGGCGCCGAGCCCATGGCGGCAACTCTTTTGGCGCTGGACGACAAGCGCCGCTCCGTCATCCAGACGCTTCAGGACATGCAGTCCCGCCGCAACGCCGCCTCCAAGGAGATCGGCGCGGCCATGGCACAGAAGAACACCGAGCTTGCCGAAAGGCTGAAGACCGAGGTCGCCGAGATCAAGGACACGATGCCGGCTGCCGAGCAGGAGGAGCGCGAAGCCATCGCCGCCCTTGACGATGCCCTGTCGCGTGTCCCGAATATCCCGCTCGATGACGTGCCGGTTGGCAAGGACGAGCACGACAATGTGGTCAAGCACCTCGTCGGCGAGAAGCCGCGCTGGAACCATGCCGCAAAGGAGCATTTCGAGATCGGCGAAGCGCTCGGGCTCATGGATTTCGAGCGCGCCGCAAAACTCTCCGGCGCCCGTTTCACGGTGCTGACCGGCCAGCTCGCCAAGCTCGAACGCGCACTCGGCCAGTTCATGCTCGACATGCACACGACCGAGCATGGCTATACGGAGGTCTCCTCGCCGCTGATGGTGCGCGACGAAGCCATGTACGGCACCGGCCAGCTGCCGAAATTCGCCGAGGACCTGTTCCGCACGACTGACGGCCGCTGGCTGATACCAACCGCCGAGGTGACGCTCACCAACCTCGTTTCCGGCGAAGTGCTGGAGCAGGAGAAGCTGCCGCTGCGCTTCACCGCGCTCACGCCGTCTTTCCGTTCGGAAGCGGGTTCGGCCGGCCGCGACACGCGCGGCATGCTGCGCCAGCACCAGTTCTGGAAATGCGAGCTCGTTTCGATCACCGATGCCGAAAGCTCGATCGCCGAGCATGAGCGGATGACCGAATGCGCCGAGAATGTCCTGAAACGTCTCGGCCTGCATTTCCGCACCGTGACGCTTTGCACCGGCGACATGGGGTTCGGCGCGCGCAAGACCTACGACATCGAAGTGTGGCTGCCGGGCCAGGACACCTATCGCGAAATCTCGTCCTGCTCCGTCTGCGGCGATTTCCAGGCGCGCCGCATGAATGCCCGTTATCGGGTGAAGGACGACAAGAATCTGAAATTCGTCCATACGCTGAACGGTTCGGGTGTCGCTGTCGGCCGTTGCCTGATCGCGGTCATGGAAAACTACCTGAACGAGGATGGTTCGGTCACAATTCCGGACGCTCTTTTGCCGTATATGGGCGGAATCAAGAAGATCGAGCGCGCCTGATGCGGATCCTGCTGACGAACGATGACGGCATCCATGCCGAAGGCCTGGCGGTGCTGGAGCGCATCGCAAGGCAGCTTTCGGACGACGTCTGGATCGTTGCACCGGAGACCGACCAGAGCGGCCTTGCCCATTCACTGACACTGTCCGAACCGCTCAGGCTCCGAAAAGTTGGCGAAAAGCATTTTGCGCTGCGGGGCACGCCGACGGATTGCGTGATCATGGGCATCCGCGAAATTCTGCCGGAAAAACCGGATCTCGTGCTTTCGGGCGTCAATGACGGTTCCAACATGGCAGATGACGTCACCTATTCGGGCACGATCGCGGGCGCGATCGAAGGTACCTTGCAGGGTGTCCGTTCGCTCGCACTCAGCCAGGCCGTACGCCGGGACAACGGCCGTTTTGCTCCTTGGGACGTGGCCGAGTTTTATGCGCCCGATCTCATCCGCAAGCTCGCCGATGTGGAATTGCCTGACGGCACGTTCCTCAACCTCAACTTTCCGAACTGCGAGCCGAAGGATGTCCAGGGTGTCGAGGTAACGTCCCAGGGCAAGCTCGATTTCGGCCTGACGATCGATGCCCGTCAGGACGGACGCGGCCTGCCTTATTACTGGCTGCGCTTCGGCGACCGGAAGGGACACTTCCGCGACGGAACCGATATTCAGGCGCTGAAGGAAAACAAGATTTCCGTAACGCCGCTGAAACTGGACCTGACCGATCATTCGGTTCAGGATCGACTGGCAGAAGCATTGGGATTCGGAGCGACCGATTGAAATCGGGCATGGTCGAAAAAGAAGGATTTGCGGCGCTCGTGCTGCGCCTTCGGTCGGAAGGTATTTCCGACCTGGACCTTCTGACGGCCGTTGAGCAGACGCCACGCTCGCAATTCGTCCCGGCTCCGTTCGCAGACGAAGCCTATTCCAGCCGGACAGTGCCGATCGATTGTGGTTCCTTCATGGAGGGAGCCGATCTGGCGGTTCGGCTGCTCCACCGCCTGCAGGTGAAGCCCGGCCATCGCGTGCTCGAAATCGGCACGGGTAGCGGCTTCACCGCTGCGGTCATGGCGCGTATTGCCGAGCGGGTGCTGACTGTCGAACGTTACCGCACGCTGGTGGCCGCCGCCCAAGGCCGCATGGATGCACTGGGGCTGCGCAATGTCGTGGTGCGCCAGGCAGACGGCAGTAACGGCATGCCCGGCGAGGGGACCTTCGACCGCATATTCGTCACCGCCGCCTTTCCATCGCTGCCGCGATTCTATGCGGAGCAATTGACCCACGGCGGTTCGATGATTGCGCCGCTGATGATCGATGACGACACCTGCATGATGCTGAGGCTGACCAAGACCGGCAGCCGATTCGAGCGGGAAGACCTCTTTACCGTCCCGTATCTGCCGATCGTGCCGCATATCGCGGCGGCGCTTTGATGCCAAAGACAGCCATGTTTGCCGTGACGCGGAAGCCTTCCGGGAGTCATGGTTATCAATTTGACAAAAATCTTGGAGCACGACGCGGGCTTTAACCCGACGGTAAGACTAACGGGTTTTAATCACCTACACGATGGTTGCGTATCTGTAGGTCGAGTCATGCGTTTCAAGAGTTCTCCGAAAATCGGAAAATCCACTGTCAAGCTTACCGTGGCAGTGCTTCTCGCCAGCGCCGCGACAGGGTGCAGCTCGGATGCGACACGCTTCTCGGGCCTCTTCTCGAATTCCGACAATATCACGACGGCGTCCATTCCGCAGCGCCAGGGGGGCGGGGCCTACGGTCAAGCGCCGACACCGCAGGCCGACCTTGGTTCCGGCCAGAACCTGCCGCCGATCCCGCAGAACGATTATGGTTCGCGTGGCGCTGCGATGGCTCAACCCTATCCGGGTAATTCCGGCGGTTACTCTTCTCCTGCCCGCGTTGCCTCCGCCCCTGTTTCCGTCCAGCGTTCCGAGCTTTCCGCTCCGTCCGCCGGTCGCGATCCTGTGAACCGTCAGGAAGCGCTGGCGCAGCCGTTCCCGGGTGATCGGTCGAATGCGCCGAGACTGGCTGCTCCGTCTGCGGCTGCCTCCAAAACGGACAATCTCACCACCGGCACCGTGAAGCCCATGTCGGGTTGGTCCACCGTCAATGCGCCAAGAGTGACATTGAGGCCCGGTGAAACCGTCTCGACGCTCTCCGGGCGCTATGGTGTGCCGGAAAAGGAAATCCTGAAGGCGAATGGCGGGTCGATCGCTCCGGGCCAGGCCGTCATCATTCCGACGTTCGGGACGGCTCCCAACTCCGCCAAGACCGCAGCCGGCGATATCGACTTGCGGAACAAAGCTCCGGCCCCCGCGCGTGAACCTGAACAGAAGGTTGCCGTTCTGCCGACGCCGTCACGGGACAAGGCGCTTGCCGAGCCCGCCAAGCTGACGCCTCCTGCAGGCGGCAAGCCGCTTGGCGATACCTACACGGTCAAGCCGGGCGATACCCTTACGAAAATCGCTCGCGAGACTGGCACGTCGGTCGACCAGCTCAAGGCGGTCAACAACCTGACGACCGGAAATATTCGTGTCGGCCAGACGCTGAAGGTGGCGAAGGGTGCACCAGCACGCTCCGCCGATACGCTAAAGACGGCGTCCATTCCGCAGCAATCGGCGGAAAAGCCCGTCACTCAGCCGAAGCCCGCGACTCCCGCCGTCGCCCCGGTTGTCCAGGCATCCGCTCCGGCTGCTGCAAAGCCGCCAGTCGAAACGGCTTCCGTTTCCGAGGTCGAGAAGAAGGCGGACGTCGCCGCCGTGGCTCCCCAGTCCACCGGCATCGGCAAGTATCGCTGGCCGGTCAATGGCGCTGTCATCGCCGGTTACGGCCAGAATGTCGACGGCAACCGCAATGACGGCATCGACATCTCGGTACCGGAAGGCACGCCGATCAAGGCTGCGGAGAACGGCGTCGTCATCTATGCCGGCAACGGCCTGAAACAGCTCGGCAACACGGTTCTCGTTCGCCACGACGATGGCAAGGTCACGGTCTATGGCCATGCCGGCAGCATCAACGTCGCCCGCGGTCAGAAGGTCACCCGCGGCCAGACGATCGCCGCCTCCGGCATGAGCGGCGACGCCAAGCGTCCGCAGGTCCATTTCGAAGTGCGCAAGGACGCCACCCCGGTCAACCCTGTCACCTACCTTGAATAGAGTAGTGCGTCTCAAGGGGGATGAAGAAAAGCCCGGCAGTGCCGGGCTTTTTTTCGTCTTGGGAGCGTGAAGCCGCATGCAGGCGTTCATGCCTTCAGGAAAGCCAGCCGTTCGTCGGTGCGGCCCGGTGCGATTTCGAGAATTTCAGCGCTCACGATACCCTCAGCCACAAACGGGTCATCCAGAACCCTTGCGTCGAGTTCGCTGCGTGATATCCGGTGCGCAAGGATCGTTCCTCCCAGGCTTGGCTGAAGGCCTCCGGTCAACAGGAAAATGCCATCCTCGAAGCCGCGTCTGATCCAGTCATTGTGGCCCTCCATGAATTGCGGAGCTTTCGCTCTGCCATCTGAAAATCTGAGCGTGACGATGAACATGCTGAGCCCCTTTCAGGCTTGATGGTTCTATGTGGTTTAGGATTGAACGGTTTCGTCTGGGCGCAGTGCCTCCAGCCAGTCGCACATGCCGTCGACTTCGCGCCGGATGAAGCTCGCGTCGTGGAAAGCCGTTGCGAGCGACGCAACCCCCTGGCTCCGCATGAGGATGTGCATGGCGAGCGCTTCGGCGTCTTTTTCCCGGCCGAAAGCGGCGAACTGGCGCGCCAGCCAATCGCGGAACAGGATGAAGAGCTTGGCCGCCTCTTCCTTGGCGATATGGTCGAGCTTGGCGAGTTCACTGCAGAGCGTGCCGACCGGGCAGCCGTAAGCCATGATCTTCACCCGGTTCATGATCAGGATGTGGATGAATGAGCGGATGCGGTCCGCCGGCTCTCTGCCTTCGGCCTCCCATGCATCGAGCATCTGCCGCGTATTGGCCAGCCGCAGGGCGATCACGGCACCGAGGATTTCGTCCTTCGTCTTGAAATGATAATAGAAATTGCCGCGCGAGAGATTCACGGCCGACGCGATGTCTGCAAACGACGTGACTTCGAAACCCTGCTCGTAGAAGAGCCGGTCGGCAGCGTCCACAATCTGCTGGCGTGTATCCGCTGCGCTCATGCTGCCCGTTCTCCTCCTCCGGCGTATGCCGTTCACTCACTTCGGCCCCGTGAGAGCTGCCGTGAGCGCTATTAGGTCAATTGTCCTATTCGGTTTAGGACGATTGGCCTAGGAAAGTCAAGCCGCACCTATGGGAAGACCGCCCGAACGGCTTGGAGCATCGGCGATCGACGAAGCGGTCGGCAATGACCGGAGAAGGTTTCCCGCTTGGCAGGAACTCTCCCCCGTCTTGGCGAACTGTGGAAATCCCGGCTTAGTTCCGGTTCAGGGACTTCCTGAGCCGGCCGGCGAGATCCTGGATATATTGCCAGGCGACGCGGCCGGAGCGGCCCCCGCGCGTCGTCGCCCATTCAAGTGCCTGCGCGTGCAGCGTTTCGCGGTCGAGGCCGAGATCGAAATGGTCGGCATAGCCGTCGATCATCGTCAGATAATCGTCCTGGCTGCATTTGTGGAAGCCGAGCCAGAGCCCGAATCGATCGGAAAGCGACACCTTTTCCTCGACGGCTTCGGAAGGGTTGATCGCTGTCGACTGCTCGTTCTCGATCATGTTGCGCGGCAGGAGATGGCGCCGGTTGGACGTGGCGTAGAAGAGCACGTTGTCGGGGCGGCCTTCGATGCCGCCGTCGAGTGCTGCTTTGAGCGACTTGTAGGCCGTGTCGTCATGGTCGAAGGACAGGTCGTCGCAGAAGACGATGACCCGGTGTCCGGAGGTTTTCAGGATATCGAGGAGGTCCGGCAGCGAGGAGATATCCTCACGATGCACCTCGACGAGCTTCAGCGAAATGCCGGTCGCCACCCGCACGTCTTCGTGGACCGCCTTGACGAGCGAGGATTTGCCCATGCCGCGCGCGCCCCAGAGAAGCACGTTGTTGGCCGGGAAACCTTCGGCGAAGCGCAGGGTGTTCTCGTGCAGGATATCGCGCACGTGGTCCACGCCGCGGATCAGTTTCAGCGCCACGCGGTTCGGACGCGGGACCGGTTGGAGGCGCTGGTTCGCCGGCACCCACACGAAGCACTCGGCCGCATTCCAGTCGTTGACCGCGGGCGGCGGGCCAGCAAGCCGCTCCAGCGCATCCGCCAGCCTGCGGACCTCGGCCAGGATCAGGGTGTTGAAATCGTCGCTCATGGTGTTTCTCCGGTCCTGTCGACCCGCTCGGAGCCGTTTTCCGGTGCGGTAACACGCTCGTTTGTGGATCAAAAGCCTGAGAGCCGTGGATTTGGTACGGGAAAGGCGTGTTTCTGTTGCATTCCAGTCTATCACAACTATATTCCGGCGGCTTGAAACGGGGGCTTCGACGTCTCCGGTAATCTTAGGAGTTGTTGATGTTCATTACCGAAGCATTCGCCCAGGCCGAAGGCGCCGCACCCGGAGGCTCGGCATTCGGCTCCGGCCTTGAAATGCTTTTCCTCTTCGCGCCGCTGATGGTGGTCTGGTACTTCTTCCTGATCCGGCCGCAGCGCGCCCAGCAGAAGAAGCGTACCGAGACGCTTTCCAACATCCGCCGCGGCGATCAGGTCGTGCTCGGTGGCGGCATTACCGGCAAGGTCACGAAGGTCATTGACGACGCCGAACTGGAAGTCGAAATCGCCGACGGTGTGAAGATCCGCGCCATGCGCGCCTATATTGCGGAAGTCCGCGTCAAGGGCGAGCCGGTCAAGACCGAAGCCTGATCGGACAATCGGAACGCGGTTGCCGCAAGTCCGTTGAACTTCCCGAGGGCCGGATCGTCCGGCCCGAAACTTTCTCAAGAAAGCTCTCGACCATGGCGAAAGGCATCGAAATTCGCGAAGCCCATTTTCCCGGTCGCGCTCCCATCGATGCTTATGGCAACGGCGGGTTTCGCTTTGCCGATATGTCGCATCGCGGCTCATTGCTCTGCTTGCCGTCCGGCATCTATGGCTGGGATATGAAGGAGGGCGATCCGCTGACGGCTGAGGCCTTTTCCAAGGTGCTTGCCGAATCCGGCGAAATCGAAGTCCTGCTGGTTGGCTCCGGCCAGAATTTGAAGCCGATCCCCGCCGATCTGAAAGCCGCGCTAAAGGCGAGAGGCATCGCGTCCGATCCCATGAGCACGGGGGCCGCTGTCCGCACCTTCAATATCATGCTGGCCGAATCGCGCGCCGTGGCGGCTGCGCTGATTGCAGTCTGATATGGCTGAAAGTCCGAAAGAGACCTCCGATCCCTGCCTCGCCATGCTCCGCGAGACGGATCGTGACCGCTATCTTGCCTGCCTCCTCTCGCCGGAAGACAAGCGCGGCGCGCTGGCCGCGCTCTATGCGTTCAATGCCGAGATTGCTCGCGTGCGCGACGTGGTGCGGGAACCGCTGCCGGGCGAGATCCGCCTGCAATGGTGGCGCGACCTTCTGGAAGGCAATGCCCAGGGCGACAGCGGCGGCAATCCGGTGGCCGTTGAATTGCTCGGCGCAATCGAGAAGTACCGTCTGCCGCGCCAGACCTTCGTCGATATGATCGAAGCGCGTATCTTCGATCTCTACGACGACCCGCTGACCGATAGACACGCGCTCGAAGGATATGCCGGCGAGACGGCTTCGGCGCTGATCCAGCTTGCGAGCCTGATCCTCAGCCCCGACGATGCTGCCCGTTCGGCCGACGCGGCCGGCCATGCCGGTGTGGCGCAGGCGATCGCGGGCTTCCTGCTGCTGATGCCGATCCATCGCCGCCGCCGCCAGCTCTACCTGCCGCTCGATATTCTCTCGGCGACTGGACTGGACCGCGACACGTTCCTGGATGGCGAAGACAAGCCGCGTATCTCTGCTGCCATCGAGGCTTTCGCCGGGCTGGGGCTCGAACATTTGGCCAGGGCGCGAAAGGCAGGTGCCGTTCCGGCCTCCGTGTTGCCGGCTTTCCTGCCGGTGGCGCTTGCCGGACCTGTTCTGCGTCAGGCCGTGCGGGCGGGCGCGGCTGTGCTTGATACGTCCCTGCAATCTCCACAATGGCGGCGTCAGCTCCGCCTTTTGAAAGCAGCGGTCAGCCGCCGCTTCTGACGACACCAAATTCGCACAAGCCTCGCCGGCTAAAGGAGGCATGGGCAGAGGTAGGTCCATCAAAGGAGAAGCGATGTGAGCCCCATCATCGTCTGGTCGATCATCTTCGTGCTCCTGATGGGGCTTGCCTATTACGTGACCCGCCTCGTCAGCGGGGAGCGCACCGAAGGCAATCGTCACGATACCGGTCTGGCGATCCTGGAATTCGGCCGTGCCTTTCCCAATGAAGCGATCCGTAGCCTGCATGTCACGGCGGATGGTGAGGCGATCTTCGTGCGTCTGCACGACAACAAGGCCGGCTTCATGCGCAGCCGACGCAACCACTACGCCTGCCATCTGATCGAGCCGGGACGTGTGCGTGTCACGCCCCTTCCGGACGCCAAAGGTTTCAGCGTAGAATTCCTTGATGCGCCCACCCAGAACGGAACCTTCGTCTTCCCGACAGAGAAGGAGGCCGCCGAAGTCTCCCTCTGGCTGCTCGACAACTACGTCAGCGTCACGGATCGCGAGATCGATGAGATTGCGGAGGCGCCGGCCGAGGCGGAGGCCCCGGCCGAAGACGTCACTCCCGACCGAGCCAGCTAGCGCAGTCCCTGAGCGCGCGGGCGGAGAGCAATTGCCGCTTCACGATCGTCTTGTCCTTGCCGCGGAAGCGCTTGACGCCTTCCGGCCTGACGATCGAACCCGGCTCCAGTTCGGGGAACAGCCCGAAATTGATATTCATCGGTTGGAAGGAGCGCTTGCCCGGTTCGTCCTCCGAAACCAGGTGCCCGCCGGTGATATGGCCGAGCAGGGAACCGAAAGCGGTTGTGACCGGTGGGGCAACAAGCGGTTCACCCTTGCGTTCGGCGGCAGCGAAACGGCCGGCGAGCAGCCCGATCGCGGCACTTTCCACATAACCTTCGCAGCCGGTGATCTGGCCCGCAAAACGCAGGCCCGGCCGGCTCTTCAGCGTCAGCGTCCTGTCGAGCAACACCGGCGAATGGATGTAAGTGTTGCGGTGCAGGCCGCCGAGACGCGCGAATTCTGCGTTCTGCAGACCGGGAATCAGGCGAAAGACGTCGACCTGCGCGCCGTATTTCAGCTTCGTCTGGAAACCGACCATATTGTAAAGCGTGCCGAGCGCATTGTCCTGGCGGAGCTGAACGACTGCATAGGGCTTGACCGTCGGATTGTGGGCATTGGTAAGGCCCATCGGCTTCATCGGCCCGTGCCTGAGGGTTTCGCGGCCGCGCTCCGCCATCACCTCGATCGGCAGGCAGCCGTCGAAATAGGGTGTGCCCTCCCATTCCTTGAAGCCGACCGTATCGGCGGCGATCAGCGCATCGACGAAAGCGTTGTACTGAGCTTCGTCCATCGGGCAATTGATGTAATCCTTGCCGGTGCCGCCGGGGCCGATCTTGTCATAGCGCGACTGATACCAGCAGATGTCCATGTCGATCGAATCGCGATGCACGATCGGCGCGATCGCGTCGAAGAAGGCGAGCTGATCCTCGCCGGTCTCGCTCTGGATCGCCGCGGCGAGGGCCGGCGAGGTGAGGGGACCGGTCGCGATGATCGCGAGATCCCATTCTCGGGGCGGCAGGCCCTGGATTTCCTCGCGCACGATGGTGATCAGCGGGTGCTTTTCGATTGCTTCGGTGACGGCTTCCGAAAAACCGTCGCGGTCGACGGCAAGTGCGCCGCCGGCCGGCACCTGGTTCCTGTCGGCCGAGGCCATGATCAGCGAACCGGCGAGCCGCATTTCCGCGTGGATGACGCCGACCGCGTTGGACGTTGCATCGTCCGACCGGAAGGAATTCGAACAGACAAGCTCGGCCAGTCCATCCGTCTTGTGGGCGTCCGTGCCGCGCACGCCGCGCATTTCGTGGAGAATGACCGGGATACCGGCCGATGCAATCTGCCAGGCGGCTTCGGAACCGGCTAGGCCGCCGCCAACGACATGAATGGGGGAGAAAGAATTCGTGTTCATGGCCGGCTCAATATCACGCCATTTGCTTGACCGGAATCAAAAATGGGCCGGAATCAAAAAGGCACCTCAGAAGGTGCCTTTGATACGTCCTTGGATGTTCTCCCGGACTTATTCCTCTCGTCGCAGCGGCTTGATACCGCGCGGGCCCGCCTGCGAGAAGCGGATTAACGGAAGGAGCGGGCCGCGATGTGGCGGATGTCGTAACGGGTCAGACCGATGTCGTTGAGCGCCTGGTTGGAAAGATTGCCAAGCTCGTTCATCGTGCGGCGGTAGCTGATCCAGTTCTTAGCGATGCGGATCGGGTTCATGGTTGTTTCCTCGAATTTCATCTTTGTCCTGACGCTCTGTCTCGGCATCAGCGATGACCGTCTTATACAACCGCATAATAAGAAAGTGCAGTGCAAAAAATATGCGACTGCCATGCAAATGTGCAGGGGGTTGATGAATTTTCCGGCTAAGCTTGAAAAGTGGGCAGGTGCTTGAGGCGTAAAATTTCGGGGCACAAACGAAAAGCGCCTCCCGGAGGAGGCGCTTTCCAAAGGTCGCTGACGCGAATATGTCGAGCGGCTTAGAAGCCGACTGCGGTCCGAGCGACGCGGCGGATGTCGGCGCGGCCGATGCCGAGGTCGCTGAGTTCACGGTCGCTCATGCGGCCGAGTTCGTTGACGGTTTCGCGGTACTTGCGCCAGCTGCTGATCTTCTGTGCGATGTTCACGGTCATGTCCTTTTCTCGGGTCCTTGCCAGCAGCCCCTTCGGCGCTGACTTCGATCTCATGACCGCTAATATATGTTGCGCCGCAAAAAGAAACAGCGCTCATTAGGTATGGCACCTATGCGTCCTGCGCATTACGAAACGATTAACCAAGCGGCTTCCTGGGTAATTCATAGGCAAGTTTGCAAGGCTCTATGCTGCGGGGCAAAAAAATAACGCCCACCGGGGGAGGAGGTCCGGTGGGCGTCATTTGTAATGACCGGCGATTTGGGAGGAGGAGGATCGCCAGTCCCATCGGGCTTACGCTGGGAGGAGGAGTGCGTGGCCCGAATTCCTGTCACGGGTTCAATCCCGAGGGCACTTCTTTCTTCCGGGCGGGTGCCAGACCGCCCGAGCCAGAGAGATCGAAATCCGTTCCAATCAATCTCTGTATCTGCATACTATGAGACTGCGCTGTCATTGTGCAGTGCAATATTCGAATGGATGGCATGCGACTGATGCATGGCTTCCATTGCTCGCGACTCTAAGTATGCATATTCGAATTTAATAAAAAGTTATTGATCTTCCTCAAGCCGGTTTCGGCCTGCTTCCGCTGCAGGAACCCGGCTTTTCCGGAAGCGCCAAAAAAGCGTCATTTTTCCTTTGCGTGGGCTGAAACGGGTGATATAGAGACGCGCGCTCCGGAAGGCCTCTGGCCACGAGGATTTTCGACGCGGTTGGGGCGCGGGTATGGTGAAATTGGTAGACACGCCAGATTTAGGTTCTGGTGCCGCAAGGCGTGGGAGTTCAAGTCTCTCTACCCGCACCAGAACCGCCGGGAGTGCGGTCGGAGCCGCTTTCGGCTGGACGACATGCGCTCCGCAAAGCCGCGGCTGGTCTCTTTGAAGTTCCGGCGATGTGCTCACTGAAACTACGGCTGTAGACGCCAGATATTTGGGCACCGCCGCCACGATATGAAGGTTTAAAAATGCAGGTTACCGAAACGCTCGCTGAAGGGCTGAAGCGCGAAATCAAGGTCGTTATCCCGAAGCGGGATATGGAAGCGCAGCTCAACCAGCGTCTCGCCGACGCCAAGGACAAGGTCCGCATCAATGGTTTCCGTCCGGGCAAGGTTCCGGTCGGGCATCTGAAGAAGATGTACGGCAAGTCGATCATGGCCGACCTGGTCAGGGAGATCGTCAACGAACGCCCGAGCCAGATCCTCTCCGATCGCGGCGAAAAGTCCGCTACCCAGCCGTCGGTCACGATGACCGAGGATGAGGCCGAAGCCGAGAAGATCCTGAACGCTCAGACCGATTTCGAATTCACGGTCTCCTACGAGGTCATCCCGCAGATCGAGCTGAAGCCGACCAGCGGTCTCTCCGTCGTGCGTGAAGTCGTCGAAGTCACCGAAGACGAGGTCAACGAGCAAATCGAGAAGGTCGCCGAAAGCGCCCGCACCTACGAGAGCAAGAAGGGCAAGGCTGCCGAAGGCGACCGCGTCACCATGGACTATCTCGGCAAGGTCGACGGCGAAGCCTTCGACGGCGGCGCTGCCGAGGATGCCGAACTGGTTCTTGGCTCCGGCCGCTTCATCCCGGGCTTCGAAGATCAGCTGGTTGGCGTCAAGGCCGGCGACGAGAAGCAGATCACCGTGACCTTCCCGGCCGATTATCCGGCGGCAAATCTCGCCGGCAAGGAAGCGACCTTCGACATTACCGTCAAGGACGTTGCAGCCCCGGCCGCCATCGAGATCAACGATGAGCTCGCCACGAAGCTCGGCATCGAATCCGTCGATCGCCTGAAGGAGATCGTCCGCGGCCAGATCGAAAGCCAGTATGGCAGCGTCACCCGCCAGAAGGTGAAGCGCCAGATTCTCGACCAGCTCGACGAGATGTATCAGTTCGACACCCCGCAGAGCCTGGTCGATGCGGAATTCGAAAACATCTGGCGCCAGATCAACACCGATCTCTCGCAGTCCGGCAAGACCTTCGAGGATGAAGGCACGACCGAGGAAGACGCCCGCGCCGAATACCGCAAGCTCGCCGAACGCCGCGTTCGTCTCGGCCTCGTTCTCTCGGAGATCGGCGAAAAGGCCGGCGTCGAGGTGACCGAGGAGGAAATGCAGCGCGCCCTTTATGCTCAGCTCCAGCAGTTCCCGGGCCAGCAGAAGGAAATCCTCGACTTCTTCCGCAAGACGCCGGGTGCTTCCGCCTCGCTGCGTGCGCCGATCTTCGAAGAAAAGGTCGTCGACAAGCTGCTCTCCGAAATCAACGTCACTGACAAGACGGTGACCAAGGAAGAACTGCTCGCCGAAGACGAGGAAGGCGAAACCGCCGCGAAGCCGGCCAAGAAGAAGGCCGCTCCGAAGAAGGCTGCCGCCAAGGCCGAGGCTGCTGATGCGGCCGAAGGCGAGGAAGCTGCCGCTCCGAAGAAGAAGGCTGCGCCGAAGAAGAAGGCCGCTGAAGACAGCGCCGAATAAATTTCGCAGACAAGAGATAGAAAAGCCGGGTCGGAGACGATCCGGCTTTTTTGTTGGTGCGCCAGGCATGGCGCGTGGTGCGAGAGCACCGTTTGGCCGGGCTGGTATCCGGCCGATGACTTTGAGGTGCAAGTCCTCTGCAGGCCCTGGTGATGGGAACTGTTAGCTGAACAGCAAGGGCGTTGCCGCGAGGTAGGGTCTGAAGGAAGCTGCAAGCAAAATGCCGGCCTGACGAACAGGAAGCGCATATGAGGCGTCCGCATCCGGGCGAGGGAGCCAACAGACCCGAAGCCCGATATCACCCGGAGGATGCGGCCGTAGATGCGACAGGTATATGGCATGAAGGTCACGCGTCTTACCCTGGGAGACCTGTCGATCTGCCCCTGGAAACAGGTGGGCTACCGGCGTCGAGAGGCGTCGGGATGGGGCGGCAGGGGACAGCAGAAGCCGTAGTAGCCGGACCAAGCGGCGAAGGGCTGAACATGGAGTGCGGGACGGAGATCGGTCTTTCGATGGTGAGAACAGGTGCAGAAGTTGGGGCTGAGATGCCCTGTGCCCAAGCTGAGAGTAGCGGCCGGAAGCCGCGAGGGCAGGCATTGGGTGCATCCGACACCACGGCAGGACTGTTAGCCTCTCGACCGGAGGCGAATGAGCGACTGATGGAGACGATCCTCAGCCGCGAGAACATGATGGCGGCTTACCGTCGGGTGGTGGCGAACAAGGGTGCGCCGGGCATCGATAAGATGTCTGTCGAACAACTGAAGCCATACCTTGCGGAGCATTGGCCGCGTATCAGGGAAGACTTGCTGGCGGACTGTTACAGGCCGGCGCCGGTGCGCGGGGTGGAAATCCCCAAGCCCGGCGGCAAAGGAATGCGTCAACTAGGCATTCCGACCTGCCTCGATAGGCTGCTCCAGCAGGCGATGCATCAGGTGCTGATGCCGATCTTCGACCCGGACTTCTCGGCCTCCTCCTACGGCTTCCGGCCGGGGCGGAGCGCTCACGACGCGGTGCTCGCCGCCCGGTCACATGTGGCCGGTGGTCGCCGTTTTGTGGTCGATCTTGATCTGGAGAAGTTCTTCGACCGAGTAAACCACGATGCTCTGATGGCACGCGTGGCACGCAAGGTCACCGACAAGCGGGTGCTGCGACTGGTCCGCCGCTACCTGCAGGCTGGGTTGATGACGGGTGGGATCGAAACGGTACGCAGCGAAGGGACCCCGCAAGGCGGTCCGCTTTCGCCGCTGATGTCGAACATTCTGCTCGATGACCTCGACAAGGAACTGGAGCGACGCGGCCATGCCTTCTGCCGCTACGCCGACGACTGTAACGTCTATGTGCAGTCGCAGCGTGCCGGCGAGCGGGTTATGGCCTCGCTCACCCGCTTCCTTGCCGAACGGCTGAAGCTCACGGTCAACGGTGCCAAAAGCGCCGTGGACCGACCGTGGAAGCGCACGTTCCTTGGCTACACCATGACCTTCCACAGGGCGCCGCGTCTACGGATCGCGGCGTCCAGCGTGGCGCGGTTCAGGGGGAAGCTGAAGGCTGCCTTTCGTGCCGGGCGCGGTCGCGCCCTCGGCGCCACCGTCAAAGACCTCACCCCGATCCTGCGCGGCTGGATGGCCTATTTCCGGCTGACCGAAGGCAAGGGGATCCTGGAGGAGCTTGATGGTTGGTTGCGGCGCAGGTTGCGCTGTATCCTATGGCGGCAATGGAAACGGCCACGTACTCGGTGCATGCGGTTGGTGCAGCGCGGCCTGACGGAGCAACGGGCACGTGACTCGACCAGTAATGGTCACGGTCCTTGGTGGAATGCCGGGGCCAGCCACATGAACGATGCCTTCCGTAAGGCCCTCTTCGACCAACTCGGGCTGATTTCTTTACAACGGGAACTGCACCGCCTAAACCACGCTTCATGAACCGCCGTGTACGGAACCGTACGCACGGTGGTGTGGGAGGAGGGATGCCGTAAGGCCCCTCCTACCCGATCCATGAACGATTGAAGTCCTCCCATGATCCGCATCGAAAACATCAGCAAGTCGAACAGCCACCGCATTCTCTATATCGAAGCCTCCGCGGCGCTGAACCGTGGCGAAAAGATCGGCCTCGTCGGTCCGAACGGCGCCGGCAAGACGACGCTTTTCCGGATGATCACCGGGCAGGAGCTGCCGGATGAAGGGCAGATCGCGACGGAGAAGAACATCACCATCGGTTACTTCAGTCAGGACGTCGGCGAGATGGCGGGCGTGAGCGCGGTAACCGAGGTGATGGAAGGCGCTGGCCCCGTGAGTGTCGTCGCCACCGAGTTGCGCGAACTCGAGTCAGCCATGGTCGATCCGGATCGCATGGACGAGATGGAGGCCGTCATCGAGCGTTACGGCGAGGTGCAGGCCCGTTACGAGGAGCTCGATGGTTACGGGCTGGAAGGCCGCGCCCGCGAGGTGCTGGCGGGGTTGAGCTTCACGGAGGAGATGATGGACGGTGACGTCGGCAAGCTTTCGGGCGGATGGAAGATGCGCGTGGCGCTCGCCCGCATTTTGCTCATGCGCCCCGATGTCATGCTGCTCGACGAACCGTCGAACCATCTCGATCTCGAAAGCCTGATCTGGCTCGAAGATTTCCTGAAGGGTTATGACGGCGCGCTGCTGATGACCTCGCACGACCGCGAGTTCATGAACCGTATCGTCAACAAGATCATCGAGATCGATGCGGGGTCGCTTACCAGCTATTCCGGCGACTACAGCTTCTACGAGCAGCAGCGGGCCCAGAACGAAAAGCAGCAGCAGGCGCAGTTCGAGCGCCAGCAGGCGATGCTCGCCAAGGAGATCAAGTTCATCGAGCGTTTCAAGGCGCGCGCCAGTCACGCCGCGCAGGTGCAGAGCCGGGTGAAGAAGCTCGACAAGATCGAGCGCGTTGAACCGCCCAGGCGCCGACAGTCGGTCGCCTTCGAATTCCAGCCGGCGCCGCGCTCCGGCGAGGACGTGGTGAACCTCAAGAACGTTCACAAGGCTTACGGCAGCCGTTCGATCTACGAAGGGCTGGACTTCATGGTTCGCCGCAAGGAGCGCTGGTGCATCATGGGCATTAACGGCGCCGGCAAGTCGACGCTTTTGAAGCTGGTGGCCGGCGCGACCGAACCGGACACGGGCAGCGTGACGGTGGGCGCCAGCGTCAAGATGGGCTATTTCGCCCAGCATGCCATGGACCTGCTCGATGGGGATCTCACGGTTTTCGAATGGCTGGAGGCCGAGTTTCCGCGCGCAGGCCAGGGGGCTTTGCGCACGCTCGCTGGCTGCTTCGGCTTTTCCGGCGACGACGTGGAGAAGAAGTGCCGGGTTCTCTCCGGCGGCGAGAAGGCGCGCCTCGTGATGGCCGCCATGCTTTTCGATCCACCCAATTTCCTGGTCCTCGACGAGCCGACCAACCATCTCGACCTCGACACCAAGGAAATGCTGATCAGGGCGCTGTCGGAATACGAGGGGACGATGCTGTTCGTCAGCCACGACCGGCATTTTCTCGCCGAACTTTCCAATCGCGTGCTCGAACTGACGCCCGACGGCATTCACCGTTATGACGGCGGCTATACCGAGTATGTCGAGCGGACGGGTTATGAGGCTCCGGGTTTGCGGAGTTGATCGGCGGTTTGCGGAGGTGAGGGCGTGCCGCGTCCGCCCCCCTCTGGCCTGCCGAACACAGGGGGAGATAGGGTGCCCCCGCCGAGGCTTTTCCAACATTTTCGCCCACGCGCAGCTTCCTGCCGTGGTTTTCAAAGAGCAATCCGGAGAAGCGCACGCGAATGCGGAACCTCGGATTATAGTAATAAAAGTGGCTCCGCATTCGCGTGGCCTTCGGCGTTCTCTCGGGGCTTCCGGCCCCTACAGGTGATCATCTCGCCTCGCTGCGTGGTCTCGTTCACGCCCGTCTTTTCGGGACAGGCTCACCACTTGCACGGCTCAACCGAACCGGACATGGCTGCCCGGGGGAGGCTTGATAGGAGCGTTTGTCTTGCGACGAACTCTCCATGGCTTTCACCTCTTCCACCTTTCCCGCACGTTACCGTTCCGATGGAAGCGCCGGCTCCCGCCTGCCCGCGAACGTCTCGCGAAACACTCCGGCGACGGAAGCGGGACAATTCTAGGCATGACGCAAGAGGGCGGGGATGAAGAAAGGCGATTTTTCCTGCCGATTTCTTTCAAGGCCTTGATTTGCCTCACCACACCCCCCTCTGCCCTGCCGGGCATCTCCCCCTCAAGAGGGGAGATCACAAGCGGCATGACCTTCCCGTCCCATTACCTCCCGCCAGCCAGCATGGTTGCTTGTTTTGGGGAAGCTGATGCGCCCAGCCGATCTTCCCCCCTTGAGGGGGAGATGGCCGGCAGGCCAGAGGGGGGTGAGGTTGGTGCACAAGTTAGCTTGGGTCTAGAACGATGGGCGGCACTTCTTCATCTATCGTGAATCGAGAAAGCTCTATCGGCATATTGGTGTCTTTCCGAGGCTGCCTTTCCCTGGCTAAATTTCGCTTCGGCTCGCTCGGGAGCGGCGGCCGGCGGAGATGAGGGAGGATGCCATGGATGACCGCAACGTATCGGTGAAGGAGATACGCCAGAGCGAAAACCGCTTCCTGAGCTCCGATATCTTTGAATCGGGGCAGCATGTTTTCCCCCGTCGCAACGGCGAGGGGGTTCTGCGGGAAGAAGCGCGCGACATCCCCCTCTATCATCGCTGTGATGTGCTGGTCGTAGGCGGCGGGCCATCCGGGACCGCGGCCGCACTTGCCGCGGCCAGAACCGGGGCGGAGGTCGTGGTCCTGGAGCGCTACAATCATCTCGGCGGGCTTTCCACGGGCGGCGTCGTGATCTGGATCGACCGGATGACCGATTGGGAAGGGCGGCAGGTCGTTCGCGGATTTGCCGAGGAGGCGATCGGCCGGCTTCCTCCTGAGGCCGTGGCCGGCCCGGACAGGACGCTTTGGGGCGTGCGGGACCCTGATCTTGCGAAATACTGGCGGCTCCGCACATCGGCCTTTCACGGCATCGTCACCTGGGCCCCGACCATTGATCCCGAGAGACTGAAGCTGACCTCACAGGAAATGCTGATCGAGGCGGGGGTGCGGATTGTCTTCCATTCCTGGGCAGCGATGCCGGTCGTGCAGGATGGCGCCGTTGAGGGCGTGATCTTCGAAAGCAAGGAGGGTCGCCAGGCGATCATGGCCAAGGTCGTGGTGGACTGTACCGGTGACGGCGACATCTTTGCCCGCGCGGGAGCAAGCTTCGAGGCCGACATCGAGGAAGGCGACGTCCATCACTCGATGAATACGGGCTTCATGCTGGGCGGCGTGGACATGGAGACATGGCTGACTTTCCGCGGAACGGAAGAGCAGGCATTCGCGGATTTCAACACGTTGGGACGAGAGCAGCTCGGCTTCTTTCAGACGCCCTACGTTTCCTGGCGCAACGACATCGCGCTTTTTCTGGGCCCCCGGCAATCGGGCCTCTCGGCGCTCAACGTGGACGACATGACCGAAGTCGAAATCCGCTCGCATCGGTTCATGCAGTCGCATTGCGAATTCTTCCGGAAGCATGCGCCGGGTTTCAAGGACGCCTACATGCTCCTGAGCGCGCCGCAACTCGGCGTCCGGCACACGAGGCGTCTGGCGGGTGTCGGGCGGATCGAGCGCAGCCAGTGGGGGAGCGGCGCGATCCAACCCGACGAGGTGGGCGTCAGCCCCTCGGTTTCGCCGAAGTTTCCGGTCCTTTCCGTGCCTTACGGAGCTCTTGTGCCTCTGAGGCTGAACGGATTGCTGGCCGCCGGGCGTCACATCTCCTGCGATGCGAACAGTCATGGTTTCATGCGGGAAATTCCCCAATGCTGGCTGACAGGGCAGGCGGCGGGAGCGGCGGCCGGCATTGCGGCCAACCGCGGTGTGACGCCGCGGGATGTCGAGATTGCGGAGTTGCAGTCGACCCTGCGCGCTCAAGGCGCTTTTGTCCGCGATGCAGCCGATTGCCATTCCTCAGAAGACAGAAATAGAGATAAAGATGGATCCTTGCCGGTGCAGAGCGATTGAACGGCTCGCACCACGAATGGGGCATTACGGAAAACCCTGCCCCTTGGGAGGATAAGATGAACAATCAGGGCCTATGGCTAAAAGTCACGCGGTCCGACGGCGTGAACCTTTTGGTCAACTTTGATCAGGTGGTTGCAATCCTACCGCACGAGGATGGTCAGTTTACCAAACTGGTGACTGCAGCAGGCGATATCCCGATCAAGGAGAATATCGACTACATTCAGGCACATATCTCGATCTGACGGTCGACATTGCAGCGCTTGTGTCGCGACCATTTCGGATTCTGCGCCGGCTTCAGACGTTGCTCACGACTGATAGCCGGTCCATGCTGCCGCTGACATCAGCAAAGCGAGGGAAGATGAGCGTCGAAAGCGGAATACCGGCAGCGAATCCGAAGAGGAGCTGTCGTCACCTCCAAAAAAGCCGCTCATCAGTCCACACTCTCGCCACAGTCGGCCATGATTGTTCCACCGATCGTTTCGTGAGGGGAGGAACCCATGAGCAGAAACGCCATCATCGGCATCATCGTGGTCATCGTCGTCATCCTGCTGGCCCTTTTCCTGTGGCCGAGCTCCACCACGCCGCCGGCGGGGACCGGGACGGGGACGGAGACAGCCCCAACCACGCCTGCGCCGACGACGCCTGCTCCCTCAAACTGAGCGGCTTCCTGGAAATCGGATAATACAGCCGGGGTTATGCTCGCCGCGCCGGGGTTCCAGCCGGCGCTTTTGAGCAAGAGCACCGGCTCCTGCGGTTGCCTTGCAGCACGCCGGAGCCTGCATCCGGCTTGGGTGACGCGCTCAGGCGCGAACCCCTTCGGCCGCCGGGGCAGGCGGCCGTCCCGGCGAAATCCGGTGGCGGAACTTTTGCCGGCATTTCCGGTTATCTGCTCCAGGACATGCCGGAGCAGAAAGATGCCCGCTCTGATCAGTTACATCCTCATTCGAGTGTCGATCGGCTTCGCGCTGGGCGCTGCCACCGCAGTCGCCATACTGACGCAGTCGCTATCCGGTTCGATCCTTTCCATCGGGCTCCTGGAGATATGGCTGACGATCTACGGCTTCGGCTCGGTTTTCGGGCTCGGCTATCTTGCGACATCTCTGGCGTTCGATGCCGAAGAATAGTGCCGACAGAAGAAAGCTTTTCCGACAACAAAAACCCCGCACGAGGCGGGGTTGTGAGCAGCTCGAAGCGGACGCTTGTCACCTGGCAGTGATGGTATAGGAGCCCATCTCACAAAGGTCCTGCGCGTCTTCGAGGTCTTCGAAATCGGAGTCCTCGGTGAATTCGAAACGCATGTCGTATTTGCAGACCGCGCGGCCATCGGCGATAGTGATCTCGATGCTCTCGCCCGGGCCGAGTACATCATCGCCAAAAACATCCTCTTCCCACTCGTCGATGCCGACTGGCGATGTATAGAAGCGCTCGAGCGTCCCTTTCGTCTTGTTCGTCAGCGTGAAGACGAGGTCCTCGGCCTGCGAAGCACTGGCCGATATTAAGATAGCTGCGAGAGCGCCCGCAGTGGCATAGATAAACTTTGTCACGGATAAATCCCCTCAGCCCGGAATCGGGCGAGGTCTTCCTAACATAATCTATTCAGGCGGCAATGCGTGGCCGCATTCATCATGAATCTTAAATGTGTATTCGCGGATTAGCCGTCGTTTACAGGCTGACCGGCCGCGAAGCAGCGCCAGCGGTAGTAGTCGGCGTGTAGTTTTGTCGGTTGCGCAAGGTCCCCTTCCCGAAAAGCATTCGCCATATTGGCAGAAGATCCGGCGCGCTTCCCGGATTGGAGCTTTCTATACCGCTTGTGCAGCATTCTGGCGGCCGGGAGGGTGGGATGGAACTTTGTTATGCTCCCGTTCATTTTGCCGACACTAAATTGGAACTCGGTTTTGAGCCCAGCTTGGGAGGAACACATGAAAGCGAAACAATTGGCTTTGCTGGCGGGCATGTCCGTCCTGCTTGTAGGTTTGGGCGTCCTGCCCGGACCGGCAGTCGCCCAGGTCGTGCAATTCGACTTCGGCGACGGCGACGTTCGCATCATCAGACCGGACGACGACAGGCGGTATTACCGCCGTGATGAGTGGCGCGACGATCGGCGATACGAGCGCAGATATGGCGAATATGGTCGGCCAGGCTGCAGCCCCCGTCAGGCTCTGGCCGCGGCTTCGAGATATCTGGACGATCCGCGGATCAGGTCGGTGCACCGCCGATATTATGATATCGACGGGTACGGCAAGAGGGGCAGTAATCGTGGCCGTCCCGACGGCGTCCGAATCTCTACCGCCCCCAATTGCGAGCGCTCCAGGCATTAGAAGGGCGCCAAGGCAGCCCTTGCTTGTCGGAGATCCGATTGAAATCGGGTATTCCGTCAGTATCACCCTGCCTTTTGCAGTTCGGCCGCCGCGGCATTGTCTTTTTCATTGGCGCGCCGGCAAGCTTCTCTCGAAGCGAGCCGCCCGAAATACTCCTCGAAGGCCGGACGTTTTTCGATCGTACCGAACTGCAGGCCCCATCCGATCTGGGCACCGACATAGACGTCGGCGGCGCTGAACACATCTCCAGCGATATAGGGGTTCGCCTGCACTGCCTTTTCGAGCGTGTCCATCACGTCGGCATAGCTGCCATAACCGATCATGCGCTCGCGGTCGGGCGGCACCTCGAAGCCGAGCGCCCTGTTGCTGACGGCTGCTTCCAGCGGGCCTGCCCCGAAGAAGAGCCAGCGATAATAATCGGCGCGCCGGTCGGTCGGGGGCGCAAGGCCCGCTTGGGGGAAGGCATCGGCGAGATAGGCGCAGATTGCCGCGCATTCGGTCACGACCTTGCCGTTGTGAACGATCGTCGGCACCTTGCCCATCGGGTTGACGGTCTTGTAGGCGTCGCCCTTCATCGTCGTGCCGAATTGAAGGATCTCGGTGCGGTAGGGAGCGCCGACTTCCTCCAGCATCCAGCGGGCGATGCGGCCGCGCGACATCGGGTTGGTGTAAAGTATCAGCTCATCCGTCATGACGTCCTCCTCTTGATCTTTCCCTCAGTGCTAAAATCCGGATGTTGCGGAATCAAGACAGAAGCGCTCACAGCGGCTTGCGATACTGGATGAAACCGGAATTCTGCGCGACGCGGTCGTAAAGCCTGCGGGCGGTGGCGTTGCTCTCATGGGTCAGCCAGTAAAGCCGGCCGGCCTTGTTCTGCCGCGCCAGCTCGGCGGCAGCGTCAATCAGCGCTTCGCCGGTGCCTTTGCCGCGCTCGCTCATCGCAACATAGAGGTCCTGCAGATAACACGTCCAGTCCGGCAGCCAGCAGGAGCGGTGGAAGATCACGTGCGCGATGCCGACCATTTTTCCATTCTCGTCGAAGGCGCCGAAACCATGCATCGGCTCGGCGGGGTCAAGCAGCCGGCTCCAGGTGAGGTCGTATTGTTGCTTCGGCAGCACGGTTTCGTAGAAGCGCAGGTAGGCCTCCCAGAGCGGCTCCCATTGGGCGCGGTCGGAGGGTTCAAGCGGGCGGACGGTTGTCATGGCTGATTCCCCAAAAGAAAACGGCAGAACTTGCGTCCTGCCGTTCGATGTCTAGCCGATTTTTGGGGTTTACGCAGCCATGGCTTTCTGGAGGTTCTCGTCGATCTTGTCGAGGAAGGCGGTGGTGGAGAGCCACGGCTGGTCCGGCCCGATGAGGAGCGCGAGATCCTTGGTCATGAAGCCCGACTCGACGGTTGCGACGCAGACTTCTTCGAGCGTCTGGGCGAACCTGGCGAGTTCGGCATTGTCGTCCAGCTTGGCGCGGTGTGCGAGGCCGCGGGTCCAGGCGAAGATCGAGGCGATCGAGTTCGTCGAGGTTTCCTGGCCCTTCTGGTGCTGGCGGTAGTGGCGGGTGACCGTGCCGTGGGCGGCTTCGGCTTCGACCGTCTTGCCGTCCGGGGTGAGCAGCACCGAGGTCATCAGGCCCAGCGAGCCGAAGCCCTGCGCGACCGTGTCGGACTGGACGTCGCCGTCATAGTTCTTGCAGGCCCAGACATAACCGCCGGACCACTTGAGCGCGGAGGCGACCATGTCATCGATCAGGCGGTGCTCGTAGGTGATGCCGACCTTGTCGAACTCAGCCTTGAACTCGGTCTGGTAGACTTCTTCGAAAATATCCTTGAAGCGGCCGTCATAGGCTTTCAGGATGGTGTTCTTGGTGGAGAGATAGACCGGCCACTTGCGCATCAGGCCGTACATCATAGAGGCGCGGGCGAATTCGCGGATCGATTCGTCGAGGTTGTACATGGCCATGGCCACACCGGCACCCGGCGCGTTGAAGACTTCCTTCTCGATGACCTGGCCGTCCTCGCCGACAAACTTGATGGTCAGCTTGCCCTTGCCGGGGAACTTGAAGTCGGTGGCGCGATACTGGTCGCCGAAGGCGTGGCGGCCGACGACGATCGGCTTGGTCCAGCCCGGAACGAGGCGCGGCACGTTCTTGCAGATGATCGGCTCGCGGAAGATGACGCCGCCGAGGATGTTGCGGATCGTGCCGTTCGGGCTCTTCCACATTTCCTTGAGGTTGAATTCCTTTACGCGGGCTTCGTCCGGCGTGATCGTGGCGCACTTGATGCCGACGCCGTGCTTCTTGATGGCGTTGGCGGCGTCGATCGTGACCTGGTCGTTGGTGGCGTCGCGGTTCTCAACCGAGAGGTCGTAATATTCGATGTCGAGATCGAGATAGGGCAGGATCAGCTTGTCCTTGATGAGCTGCCAGATGATGCGGGTCATCTCGTCGCCGTCGAGATCGACGACAGGGTTTGCTACCTTGATCTTTTGCATGGAATTCCTCTTGAGACTAAGGGGGACCGTTGATCCCGACGGGTGGACACCAGTGGGGTGCGCTATAGCATCGCCGGGCCGGAACGCAAAGGCATTCGGCTCGCCGCGCGCGGGTTTTCGCGCGAGAAATCACCGTGTCTTCGCGTTCGCGAAGGATTGCCCTTGCCAAACCACAAACCCGGTTTAATGTCCGCCGGAATCCCTCTCGAACAAATCGGATCATCGCCATGCGGACCTTGCCGCTCGCCATCGTCTTTTCGCTGACCTCCACCTTCGCCATGGCGACTGACGCCGCCGATCCGATTAAGGAGGTGATGAAGGTCACCGAGGACAACTGGAACACCGTCGACAGCGAATGGAAATACATCTTCGATCCGGACCCGCTGGCGCGGCTGTTCAGCAGGAAATTTCAGGGTGCCTATGCGGAAGCCGCCAAGCATCCGGCCTATGAGACCGAGAACAACCAGCCGGGCGATCCCTTCGGCTACGACGTCATCACCAGTTCGCAGGACGGCTGTCCGCTCAAGGATATCACCATGAACTCCGCGCCGGGCGCCAACGGATCAACGGACGTGACGGTCACCTTCAAGATGTGGACCTGTGTCGACGAACCGGAGGTGAAGGACAGCGTCAGCGAAGTGCATTTCGACGTGGTCGAGGAGGATGGCAAGCCGGTCATCGACGATATCCATCGCGTCGCTGACGGCGAGCGGGATTCTCTCATCGAGGAAATGCAGTCGATCGCCAAGGGCGAATGAGGCTTCGACAACGCCCTAACAGCTTTCACCCCCCCTTGCCGATCCGGGTTGCGCTGGTTATTTCCGCACGGACAATCATCGGAAAGGGACCATGTCAGGCACGAACAGCGAGCGCGAACTGATTGCCGAGGGGCCGGCGGTCGTCCTGGTGGAGCCGCAGCTTGGCGAAAATATCGGCATGGTGGCGCGCGCCATGGCCAATTTCGGGCTCGCCGAACTGCGTCTCGTCAACCCGCGCGACGGTTGGCCGAACGAGAAGGCGCGCTCCGCCGCATCGAAGGCAGACCATGTCATCGACGGAACCAAGGTCTATGAAACGCTTGAAGAGGCGATCGGCGACCTGAATTTCGTCTATGCCACGACCGCGCGGGAGCGCTACGGCTTCAAGCCGGTACGCTCGCCGGTGGTCGCGGCCGAGACATTGCGGGCGAAATTCCGGGCCGGCGAAAAGACCGGCATCCTTTTCGGCCGCGAGCGCTGGGGCCTTACCAACGAGGAGGTGGCGCTGGCCGACGAGATCGTCACCTTTCCGGTCAATCCAGCCTTTGCGTCGCTCAACATCGCGCAGGCCGTGCTGCTGATGTCCTATGAGTGGATGAAGTCGGGCATGGAGGACCTGTCCGAAACTCTCTTCCAGCCGGTCGAACAGCGGCCTTCCACAAAGGAACAGATCTTCGGCCTGTTCGAACATCTGGAAGAGGCGCTCGACGCCCGCAACTATTTTCATCCGCCCGCGAAAAAGCCCAAAATGATCGACAATCTCCGCGCCGTCATCTCGCGGCGGGATTTCACGGAACAGGAGATCAGCGTGTTCCGGGGCGTGATCAATTCGCTCGACCGCTTTCCGCGCAGATGGCCGAAACAGCAGACGAAGGCCGGCGAGCCGGGGGAGCAGACGGGGAATGACGGGGACGCGGAATGAATTGAAGCCGGTGCTGATGTTCGATTCGGGCATCGGCGGCCTGACCGTGCTGCGTGAGGCGCGTGTGCTGATGCCGGAGCGCGGCTTCATCTACGTGGCCGACGATGCGGGCTTTCCCTATGGGGGCTGGGAGGAGCCGGCGCTGAAGGAGCGCATTCTCACCCTCTTCGAAAAGCTCCTGAAGGACTATGATCCCGAAGTCTGCGTCATCGCCTGCAACACGGCGTTTACGCTGGCCGGCGCGGACCTTCGCGAAAAATTCCCGGACATGACGTTCGTCGGCACGGTGCCGGCGATCAAGCCGGCGGCGGAACGTACCCGTTCCGGGCTTGTCTCGGTGCTCGCCACGCCGGGTACGGTCAAGCGCGCCTATACGCGCGACCTCATCCAGTCCTTCGCGACGCAATGCCACGTCCGGCTCGTGGGTTCTGAAAACCTGGCCCGCATGGCGGAAGCCTATATCCGCGGCGAGACGATCTCCGACGAAGCGGTGATGGCGGAAATCGCTCCCTGCTTCATCGAAAAGGACGGCAGGAAGACCGATATCGTCGTGCTCGCCTGCACCCACTATCCCTTCATGGCCAATGTCTTCCGGCGGCTGGCTCCCTGGCCGGTCGACTGGCTCGATCCGGCAGAGGCGATCGCAAGACAGGCGCGACGGAAAGTACCGCTCATCGATGGCGCCGAGCATCCGGACAATTCCGACTTCGCCGTCTTCACTTCCGGCAATCCGGATTTCGCGACCCGGCGGCTGATGCAGGGGTTCGGCTTGCGGGCGTAAACGTGCCCGGTTGGTGTTGCTTTCTCGCAACAAATTTGCGAGATTTTTGCAATTCGCGATTGTATCGCTTGCCGAGCGCCGGCGCTCGTGTATCATGGGCGCCATCCGCAATTCGAACTAGGAGGCGTGCAATGAAATCGATTACCGTGTTTGTACGCCTGTTCGGCGGAGCGACCCTCGCGGGGTCGAGCCTTGGCGTGTCTATGCCGGCCGGAATCTGCTTCCGGGCTTGATTATACGCCCGTAATCCGCCTTTCGGCGTTTCCCAAATGAACTGACGTGACCGGCCGACGGGGTTTCCGCGTCTGCCCGACTGCGTCTTTCCCTTCGAGAGGACCTGGCTGCGTGACTGCGCCGGGACGGAAAACCTATGTATAAATCACAATCTTTAGTTGCTGATGCGCTGTCGGCGACGGTCGATGAACTGTACCGGGAACATGGCGTCTGGAAGACGGCGCATGCGCTGGTGATGGCCGCCTGGAGGCGTCGCCGGATGAAGAATCATATCTCCGATCTGTCGAACCGCATGCGCCGCGATATCGGCGTGCCTGAAAGCGAAGACGCGCCCGGGGAAGCCAGGCGTTCCTTCTGGGATGTCCGACTTTGAGAGAAACTGTCGTTCAGCTTCGGCGGTGTGCCCGCCGAAGCTGCTTTCGGCTGGAGGTACAATGACGCTAATCATTCGCAAGCTCACCCTTGCCGACATGCCGGCCGCCGCGCGTGTGCATCGTGCCGCCTTCTACGAGCGGCTGCCCTGGCTCGCCGGCCTGCATACGCCCGAGGAAGATCGCGACTATTGGACTGGCCATCTTCTTCCGGCCTGCGAAATATGGGGCGCTGAGCGGGACGGGACCTTGCTCGCCGTCAACGCTTTTCGCGAGGATTGGATCGACCAGCTTTATATTCTGCCGGAAGCGCAGGGGCAGGGGATCGGCTCGGCGCTTCTGGAGATCGCCAAGGGAGCCTGTCCCGAGCTTTTTCTCTGGACTTTTCAGCGCAACACGCTTGCCCGCCGCTTCTATGAGCGGCACGGCTTTGTGGCCGTGAAGGAAACCGACGGTGCGGCGAACGAGGAGAAGGAGCCGGACGTGCTCTATCGGTGGGTACGCTAGAAGACTTGTATCGCGTTAAGATACACGATACATTGAATCATGATAGTCAGCTTTCGGCATAAAGGACTCGAAGCCTTCTACCATTCGGGTACGACGAAGGGCATTCAGGCGGCCCATGCCGCCAAGTTAGGACGTATCCTGGGCTTGCTCGATGCCGCTGCTGGTCCGGCAGACCTGAATCTGCCTGGCTTCAAGCTTCACCCGCTTAAGGGAGACCTGAAAGGACAATGGTCCATTTGGGTCAATGGAAATTGGCGAGTGACGTTTCGATTTGTTGGCGTCGACATCGAACTGGTCGACTATCAGGATTATCCCTGAAGGAGCTTGTGATGATGAAATTTCCGCCTCACCCTGGCGAACTGCTCCGTGAGGATGTCCTTTTGCCGCTTGATCTGTCGGTGACGGAAGCGGCCAAGCGCCTCGGCATGTCCCGGGTCGCTCTGTCGCGAGTGCTCCACGGTCGGGCTGCTGTCAGTCCCGATCTCGCCGTGCGTCTGGAGCGGGCTGGTGTCAGCACCGCTCGGGCGTGGTTGTCCATGCAGGCCAATTATGATCTGGCGCAGGCACTGATGCGAGAGCAGCCGCCGGTCAGGCCGATCGGCGACGAGGCCGCCTGATCCCAACAAAACACCGCTTGCAAAGCGCAAAATTCGATGGCTTGCTCGCTTTCTCATCGAGAGGATTTTTTGCATGTCGCTTGAACACTGGCTCGCCTTCGTCGCCGCTTCGTCCGTCCTGCTCGCCATCCCTGGCCCGACGATCCTGCTTGTCATTTCCTATGCGCTCAGCCACGGCCGCAATGTCGCCTCGGCCACGGTGGCAGGGGTCGCGCTCGGCGATTTCACCGCGATGACGGCTTCGATGCTCGGCCTCGGCGCGCTGCTTGCGACGTCCGCGGCGCTCTTCACGGTGCTGAAATGGGCGGGGGCCGTTTATCTCATCTATCTCGGCATCAAGCTCTGGCGTGCTCCGGTCTCCGAACGTGCGGCCGATATGGAAGAGGCCGAGGCGCCATCGGCAAAACCTTTCCGCATCTTCCTGCATGCCTATGCGGTGACGGCGCTGAACCCGAAGAGCATCGTCTTCTTCGTGGCTTTCCTGCCGCAGTTCCTGGATCTGACCCAGCCGCTCTTTATGCAGATGGCGATTTTCGAGGTCACGTTCCTGACGCTCGCGACGCTCAACGCCACCCTTTACGGCCTGCTGGCCGCCCTGGCGCGCAATCAGATCCGCAAGCCGAAGATCCAGAGGATCGTCAACCGCACAGGCGGATCGCTGATGATCGGCGCAGGCCTCCTGTCGATCGGCTTCAAGCGCGCCGCCGCCTGAGGAAATCTGGGAGGAGTATCTGATGCTGACCGGACGTTGCCATTGCGGCGGGACCGTTTTCGAAATCGACGGCGAGCTGCCGCAGGCGCTCACCCGCTGCACTTGTTCCCTTTGCTCCAGGCGCGGCACGCTTTACGCCTATTACGAGCCGAAGCAGGTTCGCGTGAAGGCGGATCCCGCAAGCGACAGCGTCTACCGCTGGAATACGAAGCTGGTGGCGCACCATTTCTGCGGCATCTGTGGCTGCACGACCTATAGCGACAGCCCGGATTTCCAGATGGACGGCACCTGGGACGGCAAGACGCGCCGCTTCGGGGTGAACGCGCGTCTGTTCGACGATTTCGACGCCGAGGAATGGCCGCATACGGTCATCGACGGCAAGAATCTCTGGTAGGAGGGAGAGATGGGTGAAGTGACCTTGCTCGCGTTCGCGATCGTCGCCTTCATTGGGATCGCAACGCCCGGACCGACCGTGCTGCTGGCGCTGACCAACGGCTCGCGCTACGGTCTCGGCCGCGCGGTTCCCGGCATGGCGGGTGCCATGCTCTCGGATTTCGTGCTGATCGGTGCGGTAGCGCTCGGTCTCGGCGCGCTGCTTGCCGCCTCGGAATTCTGGTTCACCATCGTCAAATGGCTGGGAGCGGCCTATCTCACCTTCCTCGGTATCATGCTTTTGCGGTCGAAGGGGTCGCTTGACGTTACGGAAGGTACTGCAGCGTCAGGCTCGGGGTCTGCAAGGTCGATTTTCCTGAAAAGCTTTCTCGTCGCTGTCACCAATCCCAAGGGGTATCTCTTTTTCTCGGCCTTCCTGCCGCAGTTCATTACACCGGATGCACCGCAGGTTCCGCAATATGCCATTCTCGCCATCGTTTTTGCTCTGATCGACTTTATGGTCATGTTCGCCTATGCGCTGCTCGGGTCACGGGCCGTGCATCTGCTGAAGCGGAAAGGTGCGCTCTGGCTGGACCGTGCCTGCGGCGGCGCACTTCTGGCGCTTGCCGGTTCGCTTGCGTTCTACCGTCGAGCCGCATCCTGAGGGAGAATATGATGGCAAGCCCGACCAAATCCGTCCGGCCTTTCCTGATGTTCCAGGGCAATAAATGCGAGGAAGCAATCACTTTCTACACCTCGGTTCTGCCCGAAAGCCGGGTAGTCGACATCAAGCATTACGGACCAGGCGAGATGGGAGCGGAAGGCAGCGTGTTTCGCGCCACCTTCGAGCTTGCCGGCCAGAAAGTCGACTGCATCGACAGTCCGGTCAGGCACGCCTTCGATTTCACGCCGTCCTTTTCGTTCTTCGTGGAATGCGGGACGGAGGAGGAACTCGAGCGGCTGGCTGGAGCTCTTGGGGAAGGCGGGTCCTTTCTGATGCCGATCGACAATTACGGCTTCAGCAAAAAGTTCTGCTGGCTGAATGACCGCTTCGGCGTTTCCTGGCAGATCAATTTCGAGTAGCTGCAAAGCCCTGTGCATTTTCGCTCTTGCCCGGCGAAACGAATCCCGATCTCTGTTAAGGCTCAAGAGTCGCGGTCCAGTGAGGAGCCGCGAAGAGACGGCATAAGAGGAAAGTGCATTGCAAGTCGGCATCGATATGGGAATTGTGTCCGGGGGCGATCCGGCCAAGCTCGATATCGAGGAGCTTCTGGCCACCCGCCTGCTCGTGCAGGGCAATTCCGGCTCGGGTAAGTCGCATCTCCTGCGGCGCCTGCTCGAACAATCCGCCCAATGGGTGCAGCAGGTGGTGATCGATCCGGAAGGCGACTTCGTCACTCTTTCCGACAGGTTCGGCCACGTGGTGGTCGATGGAGAACGCACCGAAGCCGAACTTGCCGGCATTGCCAACCGCATCCGCCAGCACCGGGTCTCCTGCGTGCTGACGCTCGAAGGCCTCGACCTCGAGGAGCAGATGCGGGCGGCCGCCGCTTTCCTGAATGGCATGTTCGATGCCGACCGGGAATTCTGGTATCCGGTGCTCGTCGTGGTGGACGAGGCGCAGATGTTTGCGCCTTCCGTCGGCGGCGATGTCTCCGAAGATGCGCGAAAGCTGTCGCTTGGTGCGATGACCAACCTCATGTGCCGCGGCCGCAAGCGGGGGCTCGCCGGTGTCATCGCCACCCAGCGCCTGGCGAAGCTTGCCAAGAATGTTGCCGCGGAAGCTTCGAACTTCCTGATGGGCCGCACCTTCCTCGATATCGACATGGCGCGCGCCGCCGACCTTCTGGGCATGGACCGCCGCCAGGCTGAAATGTTCCGGGATTTGAAGCGCGGCAATTTCGTCGCCCTCGGCCCGGCGCTCTCGCGGCGGCCGCTGCCGATCGTGATCGGCGCGGTCGAAACGTCGGCCCGCTCGTCGAGCCCGAAGCTGATGCCGCTGCCGGACGCGCCGCAGGACGTCGAGGATCTGATCTTCACGCCCGACCCGGAAGAATTTGCCCGGCCGATCGTGGTGCGCCGGGCAACGCCTGCGCCGCGCCCGACGACGGATATCCTTGCCGAACTTTCCCGCTCCATGCCGGCCGCTTCGTCCGCGCCGCAGGAGCCGCGCGCCGCCCAGCAGGAGATATCGCCGGAAGAGCGCGAGGAACGGCTTTCCGCCGTGCTCTCGGAAATCCTCGACGATCCGCAATCGGGTTACCGGACCGATTCGGTGCTCTACCAGGATTTCCTGGTGCGCGCCCGCATGCGGCGTCTGCCAGGGCCACCGCTGTCGCTTTCGGAATTCCGCCGCCGGGCGGCGATCGCCCGCTCGGGCGTCGATGCCGAGACCGCCGCGGGCGAGGCCTGGGCCACGGCGGTGTCCCTGTCGGCCGGTGTTTCCGACGACCTGCAGGGTGTTTTCCTGATGATGGCGAAGGCAGCGATTACGGGCGAGCCATGCCCGTCGGATGCCCGGATCGCACGGGCCTACGGCACCCATTCGGCCCGCCGTGCGCGGCGTCTGCTCGGTTACTTCGAGGAGCAGGGTCTGATCGTCGTCCACACGGATTTTTCGGGAAAACGCGTCGTCGCCTTCCCGGATCTGCAGGCGGAAACCGCGCCCGGCAATGCAGATGCGGCGGACGAGGGCGAGGCGAGAGCCGCAGCCGAATAGAGATCTTACTGAATGTGGAAATGCGCTTCCACGGCAGCGGCGATGAAGGCTCGGCGCGCTTCCGTGGGATCGGATTTTCCCTTCAGGGCATCGTCGCAGGCCTGTTCGGCCCGATGATGCTGGCTGCCGTGATGGGCGGGCCAGAAGCGGTCCAGCACGGTCTTTGCCTGTCGTACGGTCTTGACAGCGCGGATGATGCCGGTTTCGGGATCCTCGACTCTCAGCGGGCTGGTCCAGTTTGTGCGTCTCATGACACATTACCTCCCTCAAATATGAGATGGGTTGAAGATTCGAAGAGTCAAACCGACCTTGGAAACAGCCTTGCTGAGAGGTTAAGGAACCGCTGCTGTTGACATTTCCATGACATCCGCCTAAAGACCCCGCCAGCACCGGGTGGCAACGCCCGGTGTTTCATTTGACATGTCCCGTGGTTGTCTCCGATCGCTTTCGTGAGAAACCTGTCAGAGCTTCTCGATCGAGGCTCAGAGGAGGGCGTGTTTCCTTGATCCGGTTTGGCAACAAACCGGTGTAACCTGTTGAGAAGGAAATGCGATGAGCAAGCGCGAATCGTCCAAGTACAAAATCGACCGCCGTATGGGCGAAAATATCTGGGGCCGTCCGAAGTCCCCGGTCAACCGCCGCGAATACGGCCCGGGCCAGCACGGCCAGCGCCGCAAGGGCAAGCTTTCCGACTTCGGCGTGCAGTTGCGCGCCAAGCAGAAGCTGAAGGGCTATTACGGCGACATCCGCGAGAAGCAGTTCCGCGCCACCTACGACGAAGCCAACCGCCGCAAGGGCGACACGTCCGAGAACCTGATCGGCCTTCTGGAATCGCGCCTCGACGCCATCGTCTACCGCGCCAAGTTCGTGCCGACGGTTTTCGCGGCCCGCCAGTTCGTCAACCACGGCCATGTGACCGTCAACGGCGTTCGCGTCAACATCGGCTCCTACCGTTGCAAGGCCGGTGACGTGATCGAAGTCCGCCAGAAGTCGAAGCAGCTCGTTTCGGTTCTGGAAGCGGTAAGCCTCGCTGAGCGCGACGTTCCGGACTATATCGAAGCCGACCACAACAAGATGACGGCAACCTTCGTCCGCGTTCCGAGCCTTTCCGACGTGCCGTATCCGGTCATCATGGAACCGCATCTGGTCGTCGAATTCTATTCGCGTTGATCCTGACGAAAATGGCCCCGGAAGGGGCCATTTTCATATCGAGGCTCCGGGAAAGCCGCTTCATTTCGAGGCGGCTTTTTTCTTTTCCGTCGTTGCGGTTTCGGCCCCCGTCACGGTCGTTGCCGTGTCGAGCGGCTGGGCGGTTGCGATCGGTGCTTCCTTCGGCAGTTCGCCCATGCGGTTCCAGGCGTCGAGGCCGGCGATCTTGTAGGCTTCGGCGAGCGTGGGATAGTTGAACGTGTTCTCGACGAAATATTCCACCGTGCCTTTGAGGTTCAGTACGGCCTGGCCGATATGGACGAGCTCGGTGGCGCCTTCGCCGACGATATGCACGCCCAGCAGGCGGCGGGTCTTCAGCGAGAAGATGAGCTTCAGAAGGCCGGTGTCGAGGCCCATGATATGGCCGCGCGAGGTTTCGCGGAAACGGGCGATGCCGCATTCGTAAGGGATGCCGCGCTCCTTCATCTCCTCTTCGGTCAAGCCGCAGGTGGAGATTTCCGGCACCGCATAGATGCCGTAGGGGAAATATTTCTGCGGCTCCTTGGCTATCGCGCCGACGGCGACACGGGCGGCGATGCGGCCCTGTTCCATCGAGGTCGAGGCAAGGCTTGGGAAGCCGACGACGTCGCCGGCCGCATAGATGCCCGGAACGTTGGTTTCAAAAGTCTCGGGGTTCACCCTCAAACGTCCGCGGCTGTCGGCTTCCAGGCCGGCGGCAGCGAGATTCAGAGTATCGGTGGCACCCATGCGGCCCGCGGCGAAAAGCACCATGTCGGTGACGATGCGGCGGCCGCTGTCGACCGTCACCGAGACCTTGCCGTCGGGCAGGCGCTCCACCTTCTCGGCTTTCTGGCCGAGCAGGAGCTTCATGTTGCGGTCGCGGAGCTGATAGGTGAAGTCTTCGACGATCTCCTTGTCGATGAAGTCGAGCATGGTCGATTTGGGATCGATGACCGTGACGGCGGTATCGAGTGCGCTGAAGATCGTCGCATACTCAATGCCGATGACGCCCGCGCCAATCACCACCATGGATCGCGGGAGCTCTTCGATTTCCAGAAGCTCGTCGCTGTCTAGGACCGTCTTGCCGTCGAAGGGTATGTAGTCGGGCCGGAAGGGCCGCGTGCCGACGGCCAGCAGGATCGACTTGCCGGTGACGTGCATGATATCGCCGTCGTCCTTGACGATGGCCAATGTCTCGTTCGTCGCGAAACTGGCCTTGCCGCGAATGTGCTGGACCCGGTTGCGCGCGAACTGATGCTCCAGGACCTCGACCTCGTGATCGAGCGTGATCAGGAGGCGGCGGCGCAGGTCCTCCGCGCTGATTTCCTCCTTGACGCGATAGGCGCGTCCGTAGAAGCCGCGCTCGCGCCAGCCGGACAGGTTGAGAGCCGTTTCGCGAAGCGTCTTCGACGGAATGGTGCCGGTATGGACGGAGACGCCGCCAACCCGGCGGCCTTGCTCGATGACAAGCACCTTCCTGTCGAGTTTGGCTGCCTGGATGGCCGCCCGGCGGCCTGCCGGACCGCTGCCGACGACGATGAGGTCGTATTGGTTCATGGATTACTCCGCTTCGAAACTCCGGCTGCCGCACTGCGGCAGCGCTCACGATTCCGTTTGTAACCACCTATTCTAAAGTTTTGATTGCGGCGCGTCCAAGCCTCGATTCCGACCTTTCTGCACAAATTTTGTGCGCTGCAAAAATTGATGAAAAAGTGTCTTGACTGGGCACGCGAAATGCCATCCACTTGAACCAATCAAGAATTGGTACAAAAATGGTTCAGGGGAAAACGAGCGAGGCTCACGACAATTCGAACTATGCGCTTGATCGCCTGAGGGAGCTTATGGCTGCCGGGGAATTCGGCGCTGAGGGACGTCTGCCGACCGAGCGGGCATTGGCCGAGATGCTCGGGATCAGCCGCCGCGCGGTGCGCCGAGCGCTCGAAGTGCTGGAGGCCGAGGGGTTGATCTGGCGCCGCCAGGGCTCGGGAACGTTCATCGGCGAGCGGCCCGCCCGCTGGAGCGAACATCTCGGCGATCTCGTCGCCGGCACCGATTTCATGGAAATCATGGAAGTCCGGTTGAGGATCGAGCCGCAGCTTGCCCAGCTTGCTGCCATGCGCGCCAAGCCCCGCGACGTGGAGAAGATGCGCGATCTTGCCCGCAAGATCGCCGAGAGCACTGACGCGGATTCAAAGGAACTTTGGGACGGCGCGTTTCACCGCCAGATCGCGCAGGCGGCCGGCAACCAGCTCTTCCTGTCGATTTTCGACCTCATCAACCGTGTTCGCCAGGACGAGGCCTGGCAGGCGATCCGGGAGCGGGCGCGTGCCAGCAACCGCCGACAGGGCGCCATCCATATCCAGCATGCCGGCATCATCGATGCGATCGAGGCACGGGACCCGGCGCGAGCCGGGGAGGCGATGCGCGAACATCTTCTCGGGCTCCAGGAGGTGCTGATCCGTGCGACCTCCGTCGATCACGGGGGCGCGGAGACTGCCCCGGAGGATTTGAAGACAAGGAACGCGACTGCATGAGAAGCCGGCAGCCAAGCCGGACAGCAGAAAAACAGGAACCAGAGAACCAAAAGAGAGGAATGACCATATGAAACGACTTGCCAAGCTGACGACAGCGTTGCTTGCTGGCGCGCTGTTTGCCCTTCCGGCCATGTCCGCCGAACTCCGTATCGGTCTGCAGGACGATGCGGATGTTCTCGACCCGGCCCAGTCCCGCACCTTCGTGGGCCGCATCGTCTACACCGCCATGTGCGACAAGCTGGTCGATGTCTCCCCGGATCTGAAAATCGTTCCGCAGCTTGCGACCGAATGGAATTGGTCCGCCGACGGCAAGGAACTGACGATGAAGATCCGCGAGGGCGTCAAGTTCCATGACGAAACGCCGCTCGATGCGGCCGCCGTGGTCGCCACGATCGAACGCAACATGACGCTGCCCGAATCCCGACGCAAGAGCGAGCTCTCCTCGGTGGAAAAGGTCGAGGCGACCGGCCCGCTGGAAGTCAAGTTTACGCTGAAGGCTCCGGACGTGACGCTGCTCGCCCAGCTTTCCGACCGCGCCGGCATGATCGTTTCGCCGACGGCGGCCAAGGAACTCGGCGCCAACTTCGGTTCCAAGCCTGCCTGCGCCGGCCCGTTCAAATTCGTCGAGCGCGTCCAGCAGGACCGCATCGTACTCGAAAAGTTCGCCGATTACTGGGACAAGGACAAGGTCTTCATCGACAAGGTCACCTACCTTCCGATCCCGGATACGACCGTCCGCCTCGCCAACCTGCGTTCCGGCGACCTCGATTTCATCGAGCGTCTGGCGCCGACGGATGTTGCGTCAGTCAAGGGGGATTCCGGCCTGAAATATGATGCCGTCGTCAACATCGGCTACATGGCGCTTTATGCGAACATCGGCAACGGCCCGCGCGCCGACAATCCGTTCGGCAAGGACAAGCGCCTGCGCCAGGCCTTCTCGCTGGCGATTGATCGCGATGCCCTGACCCAGATCGTCTATGAAGGCACGGCCGTCGGCGGCAACCAGCCTTTCCCGCCGAACAGCCCGTGGTTCAACAAAGCGATTCCGGTCCCGGCGCGCGATGTCGAAAAGGCCAAGGCCTTGATCAAGGAAGCCGGCTTCGACCGTGTGCCGATCGAGATGCAGATTCCGAACAACCCGGTCGCCCAGCAGATGATGCAGATCGTCCAGTCGATGGTGGCGGAAGCCGGTTTCGACGTCAGCCTGAAGTCGACGGAATTTGCGACCCTGCTCGACGAGCAGACCCGTGGCAACTACCAGCTCAGCCGCTCCGACTGGTCCGGCCGCGTCGATCCCGACGGCAACATCCATCAGTTCGTCACCTGCAAGGGCGGCATCAACGATACCAAATACTGCAACCCGGAAGTCGACAAGTTGCTCAACGAGGCGCGCGCCTCGACCGACGATGCGATCCGCAAGGAGAAGTACGACGCGGCGACCGCCATCCTGAACGACGAACTGCCGGTCATCTATCTCGGCCACCAGTCGTGGATCTGGGCTTACAAGAACAGCGTCAGCGGCTTTGTGCCGAGCCCGGACGGGATGATCCGCCTGCAAGGCGTCAAGAAGGAAGGCTGATCTGCCGGTGCCGCGCGGGGATCCCCGTGCGGCATCTTTCCCTCGCACCTTTGAACCGCATACTTCAACAAGGGACGGCATCATGCCTGTCTATATTGGAAAGCGTCTGCTGGTCGCCATCCCGACCCTGCTGATCATCTCCGTCTTCGTCTTTTCGCTGCAGAAGCTCTTGCCCGGCGATCCGATTCTCGCCATGGCCGGGGAGGAGCGTGATCCGGCGGTGATCGAATTCCTGCGCGAGAAATACCATCTGAACGATCCCGTGCCGGTGCAATATGTCCGCTGGCTCGGCGGCATCGTGCAGGGCGATTTCGGCATTTCACTGAGGACCAATCAACCGGTGCTCGAACTCATCCTGCAGAAGTTGCCGGTGACCATTCAGCTTGCTGTCATGTCGATGATCATCGCCTTCGTGATCGGCATACCGACCGGCATCCTGGCCGCCGTCAAGAAGAATACGGCCCTCGACTATATCGCGAACATCTTCGCGCTTTCCGGGCTGTCGATCCCGAATTTCTGGCTCGGAATCATGCTGATCCTGCTGATTTCGGTCAATCTCGGCTGGTTGCCGGCCTCCGGCTACGAGTCGATTTTTGTTGACCCCGTGCGCTCCCTGCAGACCATGATCATGCCGGCCTTTGTGCTCGGCACCGCGCTCGCAGCCCAGCTCATGCGCCACACGCGCTCCGCCATGGTGGGCGTCATGAGCGCGGATTATATCCGCACCGCCCGCGCCAAGGGGCTTTCGCCCCGCGAGGTCGTCCTGAGCCACAGTTTCCGCAACGCGCTGCTTCCCGTCGTCACGCTCTCGGCGCTGCTTTTCGGCGAGCTGCTTGCTGGCGCGGTCCTGACAGAACAGATCTTCACCATTCCGGGTTTCGGCAAGCTGATCGTCGATGCCGTCTTCAACCGCGACTATGCGGTGGTGCAGGGCGTCGTGCTGTGCACGGCCGCTGGCTTCATCCTCATGAATCTCATCGCGGACGTTCTCTACGTTCTGCTCAATCCGCGTCTGAGGGCAGCCCTATGACCACGATCGATCAAGTGCCGTCCATAACGGTGGCAAAGCGCGGGGAAAGCCGCGCCTGGCGCAAGATGACGCGAAACAGAAGCGCACTCGTCGGCGCGGCAATCGTTCTTTTCTTCGCCATTCTGGCGGTCGCCGCGCCGATCCTGCCGATCATCGATCCGATCGCCACGAGCTGGTCGGCGATCCGCAAGGCGCCGTCCGCGGCGTACTGGCTCGGCACCGACGATCTTGGCCGCGATATTCTCTCCCGGATGATCTGGGGTGCGCAGGCATCGCTGATGGCCGGCGTCGTCTCGGTGGCGATCGCCGTCGTGATCGGCGTGCCCTTCGGCCTCGTTTCCGGTTATTTCGGCGGCTGGGTGGATATGGTGATCTCGCGCATCACCGAGGCGCTGCTCGCCATGCCGTTCCTGATCATGGCGATCGCGCTCGCCGCCTTCCTGGGGCCGAGCCTGATGAACGCGATGATCGCCATCGGGCTTTCGGCCATGCCGATCTTCGTGCGGCTGACCCGTGGCCAGGTGCTTGCGGTAAAGACGGAAGATTATGTCGAAGGCGCGCGTGCCGTCGGCCTGAACCATGTGGAGATCATGGTTCGTTACATCCTGCCGAACGTCTTCGCACCGATCATCGTGCAGGCGACGCTGACGGTGGCGACCGCCATCATCGCCGAGGCCAGCCTGTCCTTCCTCGGCCTCGGCCAGCAGCCGCCGGCGCCCTCCTGGGGCTCGATGCTGAACGTCGCCAAGAATTTTCTCACCCAGGCGCCGTGGATGGCGATGTGGCCGGGCGCGGCGATCTTCCTCGTGGTGATCGGCTTCAATCTGCTCGGCGACGGCCTGCGCGACGCGCTCGACCCGCGCGAATCCTGATTTGAAAGGAATATCGATATTATGACTGAATTCACCACAAGGCCCGAGATTCTCGGCACGTTCGGCGTCGTCACCTCCACCCACTGGATTGCATCCGCCGTCGGCATGGCGATCCTGGAAAAGGGCGGCAATGCCTTCGATGCGGCGGTTGCGACCGGCTTCGTGCTGCAGATCGTCGAGCCGCATCTCTGCGGTCCGGGCGGTGACATGCCGGCCGTCTTCTACTCGAAAAAGAATGACAAGGTCGAGGTCATCTGCGCGCAAGGGCCGGCGCCGGCCGGCGCGACGATCGAGCACTATACGTCGGAAGGCCTGACGCTGATCCCCGGCGACGGCCTGCTCGCGACCGTCATTCCGGGCGCCTTCGACGGCTGGATGCTGATGCTGCGCGACTACGGCACGATGAGCATTCGCGAAGTGCTGGAGCCGGCGATCTATTACGCCGAGAACGGCCATCCGGTGCTTGCCCGTGTTTCCGCCACCATCAAGGGGCTTGCCGGCTTCTTCGAGAAGGAATGGCCGACCTCCTACGCGACCTGGTTGCCGGGCGGCGCCGCACCCGAGCCGCAGGCGAATTTCAGGAACCCGGTTCTCGCCGAAACCTGGAAGCGGATCATTGCCGAGGCCGAGGCGAAGACCGGCCGCGAAAACCAGATCGAGGCTGCCCGCGACGCCTTCTATCGCGGCTTCGTGGCGGAGGCGATCGACAAGTATGTGAGCACCACCGCGGTCATGGATGCAAGCGGCGCCAGGCATAAGGGCGTTCTCAACGCCGACGACATGGCGAACTGGAGTGCCACCATCGAGGCACCGCAGACCTACGACTACCACGACTGGACGGTCGCCAAGACGCCGGCGTGGGGTCAGGGCCCAGTGCTGCTTCAGTCCCTGGCGCTGCTGAAGGGGTTCGACCTGTCGACGATGGACCCGACGGGCCCGGACTTCGTGCATGTCGTCGTCGAAGCCATGAAGCTCGCCTATGCCGACCGCGAGGTCTATTACGGCGATCCGGAATTCGCGCAGATCCCGACCGAATACCTGCTGTCGGAAGGCTACAACGCCGAGCGCCGCAAGCTGATCACCAAGGAAGCCTCGCTTGAACTCCGCCCCGGCCGCGTGCCGGGTTACGACAACCAGTTCGACCTGACGATGGCGATGCTGGCGCAAGTAAGCGGCAAGGGGGCGGTTTACGAGCCGACCATGTCGCACCTCACCGAGAAGCGCGGCGACACGGTGCATATCGACGTCATCGATCGATGGGGCAACATGGTCTCGACCACGCCGTCCGGTGGCTGGCTGCAGTCTTCGCCGATCGTGCCCGGCCTTGGTTTCGCACTGAATTCGCGTGCCCAGATGTTCTGGTTGAAGCCCGGCCTGCCGACCTCGCTCGCACCGGGCAAGCGGCCGCGCACCACGCTGACGCCATCGCTTGCGCTGCATCAGGGCCGGCCGACGCTGGTTTTCGGCACGCCCGGCGGAGACCAGCAGGACCAGTGGCAACTGCCGTTCTTCCTGCGCTACGTCCACTACAAGAAGAACCTGCAGGCTGCGATCGACATGCCGCTCTTCCACACGACGCATTTCCCTGGCTCCTTCTATCCGCGCACCAGTGAGCCCGGGAACATTATGGTGGAAAGCAATATCGGCGCCGAGGTCCTGGACGAACTGCGCCGCCGCGGTCATCAGGTGACGGTGGCCGATCCCTGGAGCGTCGGCCGCCTGACCGCCGCCCGCCGCGATGCGGACGGCCTGATGCGGGCGGCGGCGACGCCGCGCCTGATGCAGGCCTATGCGGTAGGGAGGTAGTCCATGACATGGTCGATCGTCGCGCGCGACCCGCAAACGGGTCATCTGGGGATTGCCGTCGCGAGCCGCTTCTTCGCCGTCGGCGCCGCCGTGCCGCATATCAGGGGAAGGGTGGGCGCGGTCGCCACCCAGGCCTTCGTCAGTCCGCTCTACGGTACGGACGGGCTGAAGCTGCTCGAAGAGGGAAAGTTGCCGGAAGAGATCGTCGGGACGCTGACGGCCCGCGACGACGGGCGGCGGCAGCGCCAGTTCCACCTGATCGACGCGAGCGGCCGCAACGCCGCCTATACCGGCGAGAACTGCGTCGACTGGGCCGGCCATCTGGTGGACGACAATGTGTCCGTCGCCGGCAACATGCTGGCCGGGCCTGAGGTGATCGCCGAGACGCTGCGCGTCTATAAGGAGAGGGCGGCGGCCGGCGCGCCGCTTGCCGAACGGCTGCTCGATGCCATGGATGCGGGCGAGGCGGCCGGCGGTGACAAGCGGGGCAAGCAATCCGCCGCCATGGTTATCTATCGCGACCAGGATTATCCGTGGCTGCGCATCCACGCCGACGATCATACCGATCCGCTTCGTGAACTGCGGCGGCTCTACGCGGTGGCGCAGGAGCGTTACCTGCATGTCGCCGAGACCATGCCGACTCGCGAGAACCCGCACGGCATGATCGACCGCCGTGTGATCGACGAGAAGATCGCAGCGCTTGAAGCCGCCCGCGAGGCGGAAGGCCGCCCCTCCGCCTCCTTTGCCACGCCCTGGAAGCCCCAATGAGCGAAACACCCGTCCTTTCCGTCAAGAACCTCACGACCTCCTTCCTGGTCGACGGCGAATGGAAGAGCGTCGTGCGCGACGTCTCCTTCGACGTCGGCCCCGGCGAAACGGTGGCGATCGTCGGGGAATCCGGCTCCGGCAAGAGCGTCACATCGCTCTCGATCATGCGGCTGCTTTCGCCGGGTTCGAGCCGCATCGAGGGAAAGATCCTGCTGGCCGGCAAGAACCTGCTGGCGCTCTCCGAGAAGGAGATGCGCGGCGTGCGCGGCAACGACGCCTCGATGATCTTCCAGGAGCCGATGACTTCGCTCAACCCGATCTTCACCATCGGTCGGCAGATCTCGGAAGTGCTGACCCGCCACAAGGGCCTGTCGAAACACGAGGCGCGCGCCGAGACGGTGCGGCTTCTGGAAAAGGTGCGCATTCCGAACGCCTCGGCGCGCTTCGACGATTACCCGCACCAGTTCTCCGGCGGCATGCGCCAGCGGGTGATGATCGCCATGGCGCTCGCCTCCAGGCCGAAACTGCTCATCGCCGACGAACCGACAACGGCGCTTGATGTCACCATCCAGGGACAGATCCTCGATCTGATCAAGGTGCTGCAGGAAGAAGAGGGCATGTCCGTCCTCTTCATCACGCACGATATGGGCGTCGTCGCCGAGATCGCCGACCGCACCATCGTCATGTATCGCGGCGAGGCGGTGGAGAGCGGCCCGACGGAGGAAATCTTCCACCGCGGCAAGCACCCCTATACGCGCGCACTTCTCTCCGCCGTGCCGCGGCTCGGCTCGATGCGGAACCGCAAATGGCCGACCCGTTTCCCGGTTGTCGATGTTTCGACCGGCGAAGCGGCCGAACCCGCCGAGGTCGCGGGCACCGTCGATACGCGCAAGACGCCGGTCCTTGCCGTCAGGAACCTCGTCACCCGCTTTCCGATCCGCTCCGGCCTCTTCGCGCGCCAGACCGGTGCGGTGCATGCGGTCGAGAACATTTCCTTCGATCTCTTTCAGGGTGAGACGTTGTCACTGGTCGGTGAATCCGGCTGCGGCAAGTCGACGACCGGTCGCTCCATCATGCGGCTGATCGAGCCGACCGGCGGCGAGGTGGCGCTCGACGGTTACGACGTGCTGCATCTCGACCAGGTTGGTCTGCGCAACATGCGCAAGACGATCCAGATGATCTTCCAGGATCCGTTTTCATCGCTCAACCCGCGCATGACGGTAGGCCAGGCGATTGCCGAGCCGTTCATCAAGCACAGGCTCGGGACGGCGAAGCAGGCGAGGGAGAAGACCGCCGACCTCTTGCGCAAGGTGGGGCTTTCACCCGACATGGCGAGCCGCTATCCGCACGAATTCTCCGGCGGCCAGCGGCAGCGCATCGCGATCGCCCGGGTGCTGTCGCTCGACCCGAAGGTGATCGTGGCGGACGAAAGCGTCTCGGCGCTCGACGTGTCGATCAAGGCGCAGGTCTGCAACCTTTTGCTCGACCTGCAGCAGAGCCTGAACCTCGCCTTCCTGTTCATCTCCCATGACATGGCGGTGGTGGAGCGGGTGAGCCACCGGGTGGCGGTGATGTATCTCGGCGAGATCGTCGAGATCGGCCCGCGGGCGGCGGTCTTCGAGAACCCGCAGCATCCCTATACGAAGAAGCTGATGGCTGCCGTTCCGGTGCCGGACCCGGCGCGGCGCGGCATCCGCCGCGGCATTTCCAACGAGGAACTGAAGAGCCCCGTGCGCCCGATGGATTACCGGCCGCCGAAGCGGGAATATCGTGAGGTTTCCGAAGGCCACCTGGTGCAGGTGGCCTAACGTCCGGGAAATCAGATCAGCCTGAGGCCTTTCAGGCTCACATGCCCGTCCTTGCCGATGATGATGTGGTCGTGCACCGTGATCCCGAGCGGCTTCGCCGTATCGATGATCGTCTTCGTCATGTCGATATCGGCGCGCGAGGGCGTCGGGTCGCCGCTCGGATGGTTGTGGACCAGAATGATGGCGGTGGCGGAAAGCTCCAGCGCCCGGCGCACCACTTCGCGCGGATAGACCGGCGTGTGGTCGACCGTGCCGTGACCCTGCACCTCGTCGGCGATCAGCGCATTGCGCTTGTCGAGAAAGAGGATGCGGAACTGCTCGCGGGATTCGTAGGCCATGGCGGCATGGCAATAATCGATGACCGATGACCAGGAGGAGAGCACCTGCTTGCCGCGCAACTCGCTTTTCAGCATCCGCTGGCCGACAGTCGCGACGAGCTTGAGGTCCAGTGCTACGGCCTCACCGACGCCCTTGACCTCCTGCAGCAGCGCCGGCGGCGCACCGAAGACCCCGGCCAGCGTCCCGAAACGATCGATCAGGGCCTTGGCGATCGGCTTGGTGTCGCGCCGCGGGATCAGCCGGAAGAGCAGCAGTTCGAGGACTTCGTAATCGGCGAGTGCTGTGTCGCCATGGTCGCGGTATTTGGTGCGCAGTCGCTCGCGATGGCCATGGTAATGGGCGCTCGGCTCTTCCTTGTCCAGAGCCGTCGATTTCCTGATGGCTTTCGGCTTGGAAAGCTGTTCGGCGAAAAAGCCGCGCTCGTCCTCGATGAAGGACGCCTGATCGTCCGGCGGAGAGGCCGAGCGGTTCGCCATGGCTACCTCGAAAGCGGCGGCAGGCCCGGCCGGTCGAGACCCGCGGGCGACAGCGTAAAGACCTCGCAGCCTGTGGCCGTCACGCCGACGGCATGCTCGTATTGCGCCGAAAGCGAGCGGTCGCGGGTAACCGCCGTCCAGCCGTCGGAAAGCACTTTCACATGCGGTTTGCCGAGATTGATCATCGGCTCGATCGTGAAGATCATGCCTTCCTTCATTTCCGGGCCTTCATCGGCGCGGCCGTAATGCAGGATGTTTGGCGAGTCATGGAAAAGCCGTCCGACGCCATGGCCGCAGAAATCGCGCACCACCGAGCAGCGTTCGCCTTCCGCATAGGTCTGGATCGCTTCACCGATCGCGCCGGTGCGCGCGCCTGGGCGGACGGCCGCGATGCCGCGCATCAGGCATTCATAGGTGACTTCGAGCAGGCGCTCGGCGGCGCGCTTGATCTGTCCGACAGGATACATGCGGCTCGAATCCCCGTGCCAGCCATCCAGGATATAGGTGACGTCGATATTGACGATGTCGCCTTCGCGCAGCGGCTTGTCATCCGGCATGCCGTGGCAGACGACGTGGTTGATCGAGGTGCAGACCGAATATTTGTAGCCGCGATAATTCAGCGTGGCAGGCAGGGCACCATGATCCATGCCGAACTCAAAGACGAAGCGGTCGATTGCACTGGTGGTGACGCCGGGCTTGACGATCGACGCGAGTTCGTCAAGGCAGCGTGCCGTGAGCAGGCAGGCCTTGCGCATGCCGGCAAAGTCTTCCGGAGTATAGAGACGGATCGCGCCCGTGTTCTTAAGAGGGGCGGAAACCGCCTCGATGTAGTTGACCATGGTTCTTCTCTCGCAATTCCTCCGTTCATAAAGCAGCAGGACAGGGTTCGTCCATCGGGTTCAGCGAATCGTGAGCGGTTTGTTGGCGGCGATGTGGATTGATCGCACTGAAAGAGCCTTTTAAAGTGCTGTTTAGCGCTCTATATAAGGAGCGGATTGATATACGAAAGAGAGAGCCATGGTTAGCGTTGTCCTTGCCGAAGTGACAGCCAGCGTATCGGAACTGAAGCGCAATCCAATGGGAACCGTCGCCGCAGGCGAGGGAGCCCCGGTCGCCATCCTGAACCGCAACGAGCCGGCCTTTTATTGCATTCCCGCCAAGGCTTACGAAGTCATGATGGATAGGCTCGAAGACCTTGAACTCAATGCGCTGGCGGACAGCCGGGCAGGGGAAGCCGTCGTCAAGGTGACGCTGGATGAGCTATGAGCTCGCCTTTCTCGACGTTGCTTTGAAGGAGTGGCGAAAGCTCGACGCCAATATCCGCGATCAATTCAGGAAGAAGCTTGCCGAGCGGCTTGAAAATCCGCGCGTGCCCTCCGCCCAGCTTTACGGCGCCAAGGACCGCTACAAGGTCAAGCTCAGAAGCGCCGGTTATCGTCTCGTCTACGAGGTCCGCGATGCGCAACTGATCGTGCTAGTGATCGCAGTTGGCCGGCGTGACCGGAATGCCGTCTACAAGGCGGCCGAGAAGCGTTAACCGAGACCGTCGACCGGAATCAGTCCCGAAGGGACGATCTCTTCGGGCGAAACGCGGCAGCGGACCGCATAGGCTTCGACGCCGCGGGATTTTGCCCGCTCGAAGGCCAGGGCATAGAGCGGGTCGAGGTCGGCGCAGATCGAAAAGCGCGTGCAATCGTGCCGCTGGATCAGGTAGATCATCACCGCCCGGTGACCGGCTTCCGCCATGTCGCCCAGTTCCTCCAGATGCTTGGCGCCGCGCTTGGTCACGGTATCGGGGAATTCGGCCAATCCGGTTTCCCGCATGAAATGGACGTTCTTCACTTCGACATAGGCATCCGGCAGGCCATCCCCGGAGAGCAGGAAATCGATGCGCGAATTGCGGCCATAGCGCTGTTCGCGCAAAATCGCCCCGTAGCTGGCGAGGCTCGGGATAAGACCGGCGCGGATTGCCTCCTCTGCAAGCCGGTTCGGCAGGCCGGTATTGATGCCGACCGTTTCGCCATCCACCTCGATCATCTCGAACATGTGCCGGTATTTGCGGGTCGGGCTGTCATGCATCGACACCCAGATACGTGAACCCGGAGCCGTCAGCCCACGCATCGAGCCGGTATTGGGGCAGGAGCCGGTAAACGGCGTGCCGTCCTCTGCGACCGCATCGAAGAGGAAGCGCTTGTAGCGCTGCAAAAGGGTCGCGGGAACGAGCGGCGGATTAAAGCGCATGGCGAAGGGCGGTCAGATGCGGGCAAGCACATAGGTGCCGGGCGCGTCGGCAATCGCGTTGAGTGCCGAGCCGCCGGGCTTGCGGGCCGGGACTTGGGCGTCGTCCTTCGCCTCGATCCATTGATGCCAGTGCGGCCACCAGGACCCCTTGCTCTCCTCAGCCTTGGCAAACCAATCCTCGAAATCTCCCTTCACCTTGCCGCCCGTCCAGTATTGGTACTTCTGTTTGTCGGGCGGATTGACGACGCCGGCGATATGGCCGGAGCCGGTCAGCACGAAATCGACAGGTCCGCCGAACAGCGAAGAGCCGAGGAAGACGGATTTCGGCGGCGCGATATGATCCTCGCGGGTTGCGAGATTGTAGACCGGGATCTTGATGTCCTTGAGGGAAACCAACTTGCCGCCGAGCTTCATCTCACCCTTGCTCAGATTGTTGCTGAGATAGCAGTTGCGCAGGTAATAGGCATGGTTGGCGGCTGCCATCCTGGTCGAATCGGAATTCCAGTAGAGCAGATCGAAGGGCGGTGGCTCCTGGCCCCTGAGGTAGTTGTTGACGACATAGGGCCAGATGAGTTCGGAAGCGCGCAGCATGTTGAAGGCGGTTGCCATCTTCGAACCTTCGAGAAAGCCGGCCGCATCCATCTGCTTTTCGATCGCAGCAATCTGTTCCTCGTCGACGAAAACCTTCAGATCGCCCGCATGGGTGAAATCCACCTGCGTCGTGAGGAAGGTCGCGGAAGCGATCCGGCGGTTCTTCTGCTTTGCGTGATAGGCAAGCGTGGCGGCGAGGAGCGTACCGCCGACGCAATAGCCGACCGCGTTCACCTGTTTCTCGCCGGTCGCCTTTTCGATCGTGGTGAGCGCGAAATCGATCCCCTCGCGCATGTAGGATTCCCAATCCTTCCTGGCGTGCCGCTCGTCCGGGTTGACCCAGGAGATGACGAAGACAGTGTGGCCCCGGTCGACGCACCACTTGATGAAGCTCTTCTGCGGGTTGAGATCGAGAATGTAGAACTTGTTGATCCAGGGCGGCACGATCATCAACGGCCGTTTCAGCACGGTCTCGGTCGAAGGTTCGTATTGCAGGATTTCGCAGATATCGCTTTGGGCGATGACCTTGCCCGGCGTGAGCGCCAGATTGTGGCCGATGGCGAACTTGGTCGCGTCCGTATGGCGCAGCCTCAGTTCCCCGCCGCCGGCGGCGATGTCTTCGGCGAGCATCTTCATGCCGGCTACGAGGTTGGCGCCGCTGGTTGCGATCGTCTCGCGATAGACTTCCGGGTTGGTGAGCGCGAAATTGACCGGCGAAAGAGCCGACGTGATCTGCTTCACGTAGAAAGCGGCCTTATGTCTGGTGTGTTCGTCCAATCCCTCGGCGTCACTGACCAGCTTTTCTGCCCAGGAGGCGGTGACCAGATAGACCTGCTTCAAAAAGGCGAAGAACGGGTTCTTCACCCAGTCGGGATCGGCAAAACGCTTGTCGTTGGGCAACATTTCCGGCGCGAGTTCGACCGGCTGGCCGGAGAACCGGCTCAAGCTGCGCATCCAGATGCCCATGTAGCTCGAGAAAAGCAGCGTCTGCGCTTCCAGCGTCCGCTTCGGATCGGAGATCCAGTATTCCGTCACTTTCGAGAGCGTCTTCACGAGATCGGTCATCGGGTCGGCGGCCGAATCGACGATCTCGCCACTCTCTCGGGGCTTGAGCCATTCCGACGCCGCCTTGCCGAGATTCTCCAGCGCCCGAGCGACATTCATCGCAAGCGCGTGCGGGTCCCTGACCATATAGGCCTCGACCGATTTGGGATCGAAGCCCGGAAATTCCTGTCCCGTGCCGCCCTTATCCTCGGTCTTTTCCGTCACGCACGGCCTCCCAGCGAATTCTCGTTTGTTTTCGTTTGTACATTGTGCCCGAAAGCGAATACAAGTGCCAGCGATCGGCGCGTTCAGGTAGATATATTGCCGGCACGAAAACTGGGTTACGGAAATGGAAAAACTGAGGCATGGAATCGTCGGCATACCGCTATGGGTGGGTCTTGGCGCACTGCCTCTTTTGACCGGCTGCAACAGCCAGAGCTTCGCGCTCGACGACGGCATTCCCAACACGCCGCCGCCCGCCGTCGTCGCCCAGTCCAGCACCTCGCCGGCGCCCGGTCCGCTCGTCAAGAAAAACACCGGCATCTATCCCACCTTCGCCCCGACTCTGACGGCTGCCGCAGAGCAGATCGAAGATGACGATTACCATAAGAGCGAGCCGCGGCTTGCCGCACTGGCCCGCGCCCGCAGGACCGGCTCGATCTCGGAAGCCGAGTATCAGCGACGCGTCGCCGAATATCGCAAGCTCGCTGCCGAGCACGGCAACGACGCCTTGGCCAACATCGCCAAATAGCGCTTGCGTTTCGGCCCGTTTGGCCGCAAATCACAAATCGTCTAGGATGCGCCACGAAGCAGCGCAATGAGGCCTGCTTTCCGCATCTATTTTTTCGAGGGAGCCATGGAAGAGTTTCATAAAGTCCGGCGTCTGCCGCCCTACGTTTTCGAACAGGTCAACCGTTTGAAGGCGAGCGCGCGAGCGGGTGGCGCCGACATTATCGATCTCGGCATGGGCAATCCCGATCTTCCAACGCCGAAAGCGATCGTCGACAAGCTGTGCGAAGTGGTGCAGGACCCGCGCACGCACCGCTATTCGTCTTCCAAGGGTATTCCGGGCCTGCGCCGCGCCCAGGCCGCCTATTACGCCCGCCGGTTCGGCGTCAAGCTGAACCCTGAGACCCAGGTCGTCGCGACGCTGGGCTCCAAGGAAGGCTTTGCCAATATGGCGCAGGCGATCACCGCGCCAGGCGACGTGATCCTCTGCCCGAACCCGACCTATCCGATCCATGCCTTTGGCTTCCTGATGGCGGGCGGCGTGATCCGCTCCATGTCGGTCGAGCCGGACGACAGTTTCTTCCCGCCGCTCGAACGCGCCGTGAAGCATTCGATCCCGAAACCGCTGGCGCTGATTCTCAACTATCCGTCCAACCCGACGGCACATGTGGCATCGCTCGATTTCTACAAGGAAGTGGTGAGCTTCGCGAAGAAGCACGACATCATCGTGCTGTCGGATCTGGCCTATTCGGAAATCTACTTCGAAGGCGAGCCGCCGCCGTCCGTGCTGCAGGTGCCGGGCGCGATGGATATCGCCGTCGAATTCACCTCCATGTCGAAGACCTTCTCCATGCCCGGCTGGCGCATGGGTTTTGCCGTCGGCAACGAGCGCCTGATCTCCGCATTGACGCGGGTGAAATCCTATCTCGACTACGGCGCCTTCACGCCGATCCAGGTGGCCGCTACCCACGCGCTGAACGGCGACGGTTCCGACATTGCGGAGGTCCGCAACATCTACAAGCGCCGCCGCGACGTGATGGTCGAGAGTTTCGGCAAGGCCGGTTTCGAAGTGCCGCCGCCGGCTGCGACCATGTTCGCATGGGCGAAGATCCCGGAAAAATTCCGCCACCTCGGTTCGCTGGAGTTTTCGAAGCTTCTTGTCGAGAAAGCGGATGTCGCGGTCGCGCCGGGCGTCGGTTTCGGCGAAATGGGCGACGACTACGTCCGTCTGGCGCTCGTCGAGAACGAGCATCGTATCCGCCAGGCCGCGCGCAACATCAAGAAGTTCCTGTCGACGGCGGATGACACGATGCACAACGTCATCTCGCTCAATACGCGCCGCTGATCGGATTTCTTTAGCATGAGGCGGGTCCCCGTGGTCCGCCTCCTCCTCCCCAGGAACCAGGAAGAATAGCATGTCAGATGCCCTCAAAGTCGGGATTGCGGGTCTCGGCACCGTTGGTGCCTCGCTCGTCCGGATCATCCAGAATCGCGCGAACGAACTCGCCGTCACGTGCGGCCGTGCGATCGAGATCACGGCCGTGACGGCCCGCGACCGCAATCGCGACCGGGGCATCGACATTTCCGGCATCGCCTGGTTCGATACACCGGAAAAACTGGCAGCAGAAGCCGATATCGACGTCTTCGTGGAACTGATGGGCGGCGCCAATGGACCGGCCGCGAACTCCGTCCGGGCGGCGCTGGAGCGGGGTCTCCATGTGGTGACCGCCAACAAGGCGCTGCTCGCCGCCTCCGGCGTGGAACTCGCGAAGATCGCCGAGGAAAAGGGCGCGCTCCTCAATTTCGAGGCGGCGGTCGCCGGCGGCATTCCGGTCATCAAGGCGCTGCGCGAATCCCTGACGGGCAATACCGTCTCGCGCGTCTACGGCATCATGAACGGCACCTGCAACTACATCCTGACCCGTATGGAGAAGGAGGGCCTGTCCTTTGCCGACTGCCTCAGGGAAGCGCAGCGTCTGGGCTACGCCGAAGCCGATCCGGCCTTCGACATCGAAGGCAACGACACGGCCCACAAGCTTGCCATCCTCACGACGCTGGCCTTCGGCTCCGAAATCGCCGCCGACGAAATCTATCTCGAAGGCATCACCAATATCTCGATCGAGGACATCCGCGCCGCGTCCGATCTCGGTTACCGCATCAAGCTGCTCGGCGTTGCACAAAAGACCGAGAGCGGCATAGAGCAGCGCGTGCATCCGACCATGGTGCCGCACGACACGGTGATTGCGCAGGTCGACGGCGTCACCAATGCGGTGGCGATCGAATCCGATATCCTTGGCGAGTTGCTGATGGTTGGCCCCGGTGCCGGCGGCAATGCGACGGCATCCGCCGTATTGGGCGATATCGCCGATATCGCCAAGAGCCGTCCGGGCGCGCAACGCGTGCCGGTGCTGGGCACGCCGGCTGCATCGCTCGCTCCCTACAAGCGCGCGCGCATGCGCAGCCACGAGGGCGGCTATTTCATCCGCCTGACGGTGGCCGACCGCACCGGCGTCTTCGCCTCGATCGCGACGCGCATGGCGGAAAACGCCATCTCGCTCGAATCGATCGTGCAGCGCGCAACACCGGAAGCCGGCGACGACAGCCCCAAGACGATCATCCTCGTCACCCATGCGACGACCGAGGCTTCGATCCGCAAGGCGGTCGATGCGATCAAGACGGAAAGCTATCTCGTCGGGGAGCCTCAGGTGATCCGCATCGAGCGGCCTAAAGCCTTCTAGGATTTCAGGAAAATGGCCGGCTTCCTTGCCGGCCTTTTTATGCGCGGAAGGGACGGTATGGTCCTGAACCCGCCGTCAAAAAAGCAGGCTTTATGAGGATTTCAAGACTAGCCGGGCGAGGTTCCCGGGCGTAGATTGTCAGGTGTAATCACCATCGCGAGGAGGCGCTTGCGTGATCACCATGAACACTGGGAAAAAGGCCTACCGGCTGGGAATTGGTGGAGCCGTCGACAAGTCGATGGGTTCGCGGACCTTGCATCTGGTCCATGCAAACGATCAAGCGAGTGACGATTTCGAAGGGCGCGGGAATTGGAGCTTCATGCTCGTCTTCTTTGCGGCCCTGATAGGCTTGGCCGCGTGTGCGATAATCTGGTTCTCGCTCTGAGAGCTCACAATAAATTCAGGAGAGGACGCAATCCACACGATGGTTCGGTAGGGTGGATTACTGTTTCTCCTCGAATGCGCTAAAAGCGATCGATGACCAGACTCATCTCCGCGCTTTCGTCGGCGGCGGAAACGGTTGATCCCGTCCCGCGCGCATTCCTGGGTGTTGAACGCTCTGCAAGCGATCAGCGCTGGGTATCGCGTCTCGACCAGGCGGCGCAAAACAGGGCGCTCGCGATTGCCCAGATCCATGGCATCCCCGATCTTGTTGCCCGCGTTCTGGCAGGGCGCGGTGTTACGCTCGACGATGCTCCGGCCTTCCTCGATCCGACCATCCGTTCGCTGATGCCGGAGCCCTTCACCCTGACAGATTGCGAAAAGGCGGTGAACCGTCTGGCCGATGCCATCGCAAGGCGCGAGAAGGTAGCGATCTTCGGTGATTACGACGTCGATGGCGCCGCCTCTTCCGCGCTCCTCTATCGCTTCCTCCGGCATTTCGGCGTCGACGCGGAAATCTACATCCCGGACCGCCTCTTCGAGGGCTACGGCCCCAATCCGACGGCGATCCGCCAGTTGATCGCCAACGGTGCAGGACTCATCGTCACCGTCGATTGCGGCTCCACCAGCCATGATGCGCTCGCTGCCGCCCGCGACGAAGGCTGCGACGTCGTGGTCATCGACCACCACCAGCTCGGCCACGAACTGCCCCCATGCCTGGCGCTCGTTAATCCCAACCGCGAGGATGATCTTTCCGGCCAGGGCCACCTCTGCGCCGCCGGTGTGGTTTTCATGGTGCTCGTAGCCGCCGCGCGCCTTCTGCGTGAGCGTGGCGATCCGCGCGCAAAGTCGCTCGACCTGCTCGCCTGGCTGGACATCGTGGCGCTCGCGACCGTCTGCGACGTGGTGCCGCTCAAGGGCCTCAATCGCGCCTATGTGGTCAAGGGGCTGCTTGCCGCGCGCCATATGGGCAATGCAGGCCTCGCAGCACTTTTTCGCAAGGCTGGGCTTGGCGGGCCGGTGACGCCCTATCACATGGGTTTCCTCGTCGGTCCGCGTATCAATGCCGGTGGCCGCATCGGCGATGCGGCGCTGGGCAGTCGTCTGCTGACGCTGGACGACGCGGTCGAGGCCGAAGAGATCGCCGGTCGGCTGGATGAGCTCAACCGCGAGCGGCAGGCGATGGAGGCGGCCATGCTCGCTGAAGCGGAAGCCGAAGTGCTTGCCGAATACGGAACGGGCGAGGGCGCGTCAGTGCTGGTGACGGCAAGCGAGAAATGGCACCCCGGCATCGTCGGACTGATCGCCGCGCGACTGAAGGAGAAGTTCAGGCGTCCGGCCTTTGCGATCGCTTTCGATCCGTCCGGCAAGGGGATGGGATCCGGCCGCTCGATCAACGGTTTTGACATGGGTCGTATGGTTCGGGCCGCCGTCGACGCTGGCCTGCTCGTCAAGGGCGGTGGCCATGCCATGGCGGCGGGCCTGACGGTCGATCGGGCCAATCTCGGGCGTCTGCGCGCCTTCTTCGAGGAAATGGCGGGCGAAAGCGTGCCGGGCCTCGTCGCCAACCATGTGCTGAAGATCGATGGCGCTCTGTCGGCTTCCGGTGCGACGCTGGAGCTTTTCGATATGCTCGAACAGGCTGGCCCCTATGGCTCCGGCCATGCCCAGCCGGTCTTTGCGATCCCCGCCCATCGGCTGAAGGATGCGCGGTTGGTCGGCACGGCGCATATCAAGGTGACGCTGGAGGCGGTGGACGGCTCGAGGATTGAAGGAATCGCTTTCCGCGCCGCTGAGACGCCGCTCGGAAACATGCTGCTCAATTCGCGAGGAAGCCAGATCCACGCCGCCGGTTGCCTGAGCGCCGACCACTGGCAGGGCAACCGCCGGATCCAGCTCCGCCTGCTCGACGCGGTAAAAGCGGTATAAACGCGATCAGTTCATTTTGAAGAGGGAAGTGGTACGCCCAACGGGACTCGAACCCGTGTTACCGCCGTGAGAGGGCGGCGTCCTGACCGCTAGACGATGGGCGCCTGCTGCTGACGATCAGCACCATACTATGAAAAAGATGGAATGCAAAAAATGCTGGATGGCACGCCCTAGGGGAGTCGAACCCCTCTTTCCAGAATGAAAATCTGGCGTCCTAACCGATAGACGAAGGGCGCGTGCGGTGAGCGCCCTTATAGTGAGGGTGCTGACTTCCCGCAAGCGCAAAAATGCACTTTTTCCACTTGGCGGACGCAAAAAAATGGCGCGCGCAAATGCCGCCGGCGATCAGCAGATAGGGAAGCAAAAACAAAAACTTGGGAGAAGGAAGTGGCACGCCCTAGGGGAGTCGAACCCCTCTTTCCAGAATGAAAATCTGGCGTCCTAACCGATAGACGAAGGGCGCGTGCGGTGAGCGATCTTATAGAGAGGTGATTTCTTTCCCGCAAGCGCCAAAACCATCTTTTTTGCAAAAAAATGACAGGTGTCGTGCGGTCGAATTTAGGGACAAAAATAGCGTCGAATCAGCAAGTTAACGGATTGCCCTGCGGATCGGTGCCGCATGTCGCGGCAGGAACGGCCTGCTGAAGACCGAAGAGGCTTGCGGTTGTGGCGTTGAAATTACGCCTTGGCAGTTCGGCCGGAACCGGACCGCTGGCAGACGGGGAGGTGGAAGGCGCGGAAGCCGGCGGATTGGACGAGAAGATCGTGCTGCTGCCGGCACGGATGGCTGTCGGCTGGGTCGCGAGGCCGGCGATAGAGGAGGGCTGCGGAGCGGTGGGAGCGACCGGAAAACCGCTCTCGTTCGGCGACGCGGTGGACGCGGGAGGAGTTTGCGCCTGGGCTTGTTGCTTTCCCGAAGCCTTGGAGATCACCGGATCGACATAGCGGTTCGAAGCGATGGTTCCGCCTTTGGCGAGAATCCCCTTGGCGCTCGCCGGCTTTGTCGTTTCAGGCTGCGATATGCCTGCTTCGGCGGTTTCCTTCGTCGTGGTGCAGCCGCTCAGCAACAAGGCGGAAACGGATGCAGCAGCCAGCGCCATGCGGATGCTCGAAGAAGAGAAAGGCATTTTTGGCAAGGGAAGCCCCGTCAGCTCGCGTCGAATCGTGATTTGGAGCATCTCCCGGAAGTGCCGGGTGGACAAGCCGTGTGAGGCCGGCGCGCGAGTGTCGGGTCAGCTTGAGGCAAGGTTGGGTGAGGACCGGCGCGGCGATTTGAAGAGCGCCGCGCCGGAGGGAATTACCATGTGCCGATATTTGGCATCGACGCCCAGGGCTCGGCGACCGGCAGGTTCTCGCCCTTCTGGAGGAGTTCGATGGAAATGCCGTCGGGAGACTTGACGAAGGCCATGCGGCCCTCGCGTGGCGGGCGGTTGATGGTGATGCCGTTATCCTGCAGATGCTTGCAGAAGTCGTAGATGTTGTCGACTTCATAGGCGAGGTGACCGAAATTGCGCCCGCCCGTATAGTCTTCGGTGTCCCAGTTATAGGTAAGCTCGATGCAAGGCGCGAGATTTTTCTCGGCAGCCTGGAGGTCGTCTGACGCGGCGAGGAAAACCAGAGTGAAACGGCCTTTTTCGTTTTCGCTGCGCCGAATCTCCTTCAACCCGAAAACAGTTGTATAGAAATGAAGCGAAGCATCCAGGTCTTTCACCCGGACCATGGTATGAAGATAACGCATTATGATGTCTCCCTCCGATGAATGCCGTACGGATATGGCGCAGACGTCAGCCTGGAGCAAGCCACCCTGAATAGAGATGAAGGTGGATAAAGCCAAGACGGGGACTTGCGCTGGACGGTTAGCGGGATGTTAATCTATCCTTCGGGAATCAGTTAAACCGTCACGTCGTAACGCGTAATCGAGGGGCCGACAGGATATGGCAGACAGGATGTCATCGAAGGGCGTTGCCGGTTTCGAGGAGCTCTCGGGTGAGCCGGTTGAGCTGATCGAGATCACCGGCGTCGTAAAGTGGTTCGACGTGGCCAAGGGATTCGGCTTCATCGTTCCCGATAACGGCATGCAGGATGTTCTCCTGCACGTGACCTGCCTCAGGCGCGACGGTTACCAGACGATCCTTGAGGGGACCCGCATCGTGGCGATGATCCAGAAGCGGGATCGTGGCTACCAGGCCTTCCGTATCCTCTCCATGGATCAGTCGACCGCCGTGCATCCCTCGCAGCTTCCGCCGGTTCGCACGCACGTACAAGTGACTGCTACCAGCGGGCTCGAACGCGCCTTGGTTAAATGGTTCAACCGCACCAAGGGTTTCGGCTTCCTGACGCGCGGCGAGGGGACAGAAGATATTTTCGTGCATATGGAGACGCTACGGCGCTTCGGCCTCACCGAATTGCGCCCCGGCCAGGTGGTCCTGGTCCGCTACGGGCCTGGCGACAAAGGCCTGATGGCCGCCGAAATTCATCCCGACAATCCCAATCCTGTGAGTCGGTCACACTGATGCGTATTTCGTTGAAAGTTATCAAAAGCGCCCTTGCGGCGCTTTTTCTGCTCCTGGCGGGGGCAGCGATCGCGCAGGAGATGACGTTCCCGCGCGACGAGCTTTCGATCAGGACGGCGGCTGGCGAGACTCACAGGCTTTCGATCGAGTTGGCGGTCACCGACGCGCAGCGGCAGCATGGCCTGATGTATCGCAAGGAAATGGCGCCGGATCACGGCATGCTGTTCGACTTTGGCCAGGCTCGGCGGGTTTCCATGTGGATGGAGAACACCGTTCTCGCCCTCGACATGCTGTTCCTCCAGGGGGACGGCACGATTTCCCATATCAAGGAGAACGCCGTGCCCTTCTCGCGGGATATCATCGATTCGCAGGGACCGGTGAAATTCGTGCTGGAGATCAATGCCGGCCGGGCGAAGGCGCTTGGCATAAAGGTGGGCGACAAGGCGGTCGGCAAGCGCATCGGCAATCAGTGGTGATCCCCACTTAACTTTTCCTTTGATGGGCTAAGGCCTTATTTTGATGTTGCGACACAAAAAGGAACCGTGTATCTCGCAGTCAACGTAGGAACGGAGTGTAGCGCAGTCTGGTAGCGCATCTGGTTTGGGACCAGAGGGTCGGGAGTTCGAATCTCTCCACTCCGACCACGCTTTCAGGCGAGGCTTGCGCCGGTCCAGTCCATGGAGCGTCACAGGAATGTCCGCAAAGATCTATCGCCCCGCAAAAACCGCTATGCAGTCCGGCAAGGCCAAGACCCATCTCTGGGTCTTGGAATTCGATCAGGAACAGCCGCGCCGCATTGATCCGATTCTCGGTTATACGTCTTCCGGCGATATGAAACAGCAGTTGCGGCTGACTTTTGAGACCCGGGAACAGGCGGAAGCCTATGCCAAGCGTGAAGGTATCGAATACCGGGTGATCCAGCCGAAGGACCCGGCCCGCCAGGTCGTTTCGTACACCGACAATTTTCGCTTCAACCGCGTCCAACCCTGGACACACTGATTTCGCGGTCCGGCCACAGGCATTGTGATGCCGGACGCTGTCGGGATCGGCCCCTTAGCTCAACTGGATAGAGCAGCTGCCTTCTAAGCAGCAGGTCGCAGGTTCGAGTCCTGCAGGGGTCGCCATCTTTCACTGGTGTCCATTCCTGAAGGATAGGTATCCTTCGGTGACATTCCCAAGATGCCGAACATGCCGAACGTCACGCCGCCGAAGGCGTGTTCAGTTCTGACCCTTCAGTGCCGATTGTCATCGTACTGCCGCGCCACTCGAACGAGCCGCCGATCCAGCTCCTAAGCCAGATCGCGGGCATCATGATGTCGCGCACCATCATTGCGGCGAAGGATGCAAGCGAAACAGGCCAGTTCTTCGCCAGAGCGAGGCCAAATTCCGGGAGATAGGTGGCGAGGAGAACTGCGACTGCGACGGCGGTCGCGCTGACATCGGCTATCAGAGCGGCGGCAATTCCAAAAAGGAGCGGCGGCAGGCTGCCGAGCAGGATTTCGGGTGCAAAATAGGCGGGAAATGTGACACGGCGGAGCCTCGCCCATCGGCTCTGGCGGCCCCAGATTTCGGCGAGGTTGCGTCGACCGAGCGGCTGCTCGAAAGGCGAAGCAACAAGATGGACCTTTCGTCCGATCCCGTGGACCAGCTTCGTGGCGGCAGCATCTTCCGCTATCTCCGCCGCCAGTGCTTCAATGCCGCCCTCGGCATTGAGCATCGGCTTGTACCAAAGCATGCTCTTGCCCTGGGCGAAACCAAACCCGACGGCCTCCCCGGCATATTGCCACCTGGCCTGATGCGTATTGAGAAACACGCATTCGACCTTGGCCCAGAAACCGTCCGGCCGCGAACCGAGAGGTGTCGAACAGACAACGCCGGTGTCTTTTCGCCAGCCGGCCATGAGGTGCTGCACGTAGTCGGGCGGCATGAGTACGTTCGAGTCGGCCAATATGACCCAGTCGTTTGTCGCTGCGCGCCATCCTTTGACACAGTTGTTCAGCTTCGGATTGGCGCTTATGCGGTCGTCGCCGATGAGGATGCGTGCAGGAACCGCGGGATGGGCCGCAATCGCATCCTGAATCTTGGAGACAACCGGATCCCGTTCGTCCGCAACGCAAAAGATCAGCTCATAATGTGGCCAGTCGAGCGCGAAGGCATGCGCGAGCGTCAAGGAGGTAAAATTCTCGATCCCGCAGGCAGGGATGACGATCGATGCGGGAGGTTGTTTGGGAAGGGATGGAGCCGCAGAACCGCTCGGCGAGAGCCGCCGTGCTGCGATGATTATGCTGACGAGATTGACGAGCAGGAAGGCTATCGCAGCGATGGCAAGGTAGTATTCCATTCACGATCACTCCAATGCGGCTTCGTGCAATCACTCGAAGGTAATGTGTAGTGATGTCGATTCGGCGGGCTTTGGCACCGAGGACAGCATTGTCATGCGTCAGTTCGATGACAGTTGATCGTCAACTGGCGCATCGGCCCGAAAATCGAAATCAATTGTCAAAAAAGCACGATGCGCCGGCCAAGGAAGGGGATGCCAGAATTTGTTCCTGGACTGAAAGACGCCATCTCTGGAACTCTGTTGCGGTTCGGACACAAGCACCTACAGCAAGGCCGAGATGCCTGCTGCACTGCCCAAAATCGCATTCTTGCCGCATTATGGCTTCCGATGCGTCGCATTTATTCATATACTGTTCATGTTCGCTTCGAGGCGAAAGTCGAAGCGATGATTCGCACAGCCGATCGGGGTGAAAACTGCCCCTCATATTCGAAATTGCGTGTGGCAGCGATGAAGGCTGCAATCCCAGCGTACCAGATGTTTTATGGGCCTTCGAAGTAGGGATTGTTATTCATGAACGTTAAGACTCTTGCTGCCGGTTTGGCGGCACTGATGAGTGCGGCCTTTTGGGGCACCGGTTCCGCATCTGCGGACGACAAGCCACTGATTTGGAAACCTTCCAAGACGTCCGATACCAGCTATTCGGTCAAGCTGGGCCTGAAGTTGCCGTCGCGGCTTGAGCCGGAGGCTGGCGTCTCGATGAGAGTGAACACCACGAAAAGCGGCGCACCTGTCGATACGCCCATCAAGTTCTGGAGCAATTTCACGGCCGAGAAGATTGAAATGCCTGCCTATCAGATGAACCGCGGCGTCGGCGTCAATCTCGATGGCAGCAGTGGCAGCGCGGCGATCACCATGAATTATTATGAGAAGGAGATCGTAACGCCGACGATCGATATCGAGAGGCGGAGCAGTTACGGCATGCGTTATGACGGCGCGTCCGGCGAATGGTGTGGCCTCGATGCCAGCCAGTCCGTGCGGCTGTCGCACGGGCCAAGTGGTATGGCGGTCATTGGTCGAGCGTCCGGCACCAATGGTTTCAAGGTCGTCGGCGCCGGCATCGGCGTTGAAAAGAATTTCGGCAGGCATATGACGATCAGTGGCGCGCTCGATCGAACGTCGGATGCGCCCGATCCCGTTGCCAGCGTCAACGCCCGCTATTCATTCAAATGGTGAAATAAAAACGGGGCGCTGACACGCCCCGTATCGCCAAGGCCGGATGGAATGCTCAGTGCAGGATCTGGCTGAGGAAGAGCTTTGTGCGCTCGTGCTGCGGATTGTCGAAGAACTCCGCTGGCGAGTTCTGTTCGACGATCTGCCCCTGGTCCATGAAGATGACGCGGTTTGCCACCTGGCGCGCGAAGCCCATTTCATGGGTGACGCAGAGCATGGTCATGCCCTCTTCGGCGAGGCCCACCATCGTATCGAGAACTTCCTTGACCATTTCCGGATCGAGCGCCGACGTCGGTTCGTCGAACAGCATGATCTTCGGCTTCATGCAGAGCGAGCGGGCAATCGCCACGCGCTGCTGCTGGCCGCCGGAGAGCTGGCCCGGATATTTGTTGGCCTGTTCCGGGATCTTGACGCGCCGCAGATAATGCATCGCGATCTCTTCGGCCTCCTTCTTCGGCATCTTGCGGACCCAGATCGGCGCGAGCGTGCAGTTCTCAAGGATCGTCAGATGCGGGAAGAGGTTGAAGTGCTGGAATACCATGCCGACTTCGCGGCGCACTTCGTCGATTTTCTTCAGATCGTTGGTAAGTTCGATGCCGTCGACGATGATCGAGCCGGACTGGTGTTCCTCCAGCCGGTTGATGCAGCGGATCATCGTCGACTTGCCGGAGCCGGACGGGCCGGCGATGACGATGCGCTCGCCGCCCATGACCTTGAGATTGATGTCGCGCAGCACGTGGAAGTCGCCGTACCACTTGTTCATCTTGATGATTTCGACGGCGATGTCGGTGGTGGAGACAGTCAGTTTCTTGAGTTGGGCTTCAGCCATTTTTATCCCCTTGTGTTTCCTTCGCGGCGATTACCGCGTGTGGCTCGTATCGAGATGCCGTTCCATGAAGGCGGAATAGCGCGACATGCCGAAACAAAATAGCCAGAAGATGAAGCCTGCGAAAATGAGGCCGGTGATCGGCGTGACCGGCGTGATCCAGGTCGTGTCGGTGAAGTTGAGCCGCACGATGCCGAGCAGATCGAACATGCCGATGATCGATACGAGCGAAGTATCCTTGAACAGGCCGATGAAGGTGTTGACGATGCCCGGAATGACGAGCTTGACCGCCTGCGGCAGGATGACCAGCCGCATCTTCTGCCAATAGCTCAGGCCCAGCGAATCGGCCCCTTCCGACTGGCCCTTCGGGATCGCCTGCAGACCGCCGCGGATGACTTCGGCCATATAGGCGGACGCGAAGATCGCCACACCGACGAGAGCGCGCAGAAAATTGTCGATCGTCCAGCCGGTCGGCAGGAACAGCGGCAGCATCACGTTCGCCATGAAGAGAACGCTGATCAGCGGCACGCCGCGGATGATCTCGATGAAGCCGACGCAGAACATGCGGATCACCGGCATGTTTGAGCGGCGTCCGAGCGCAAGCAGGATGCCGACCGGGAGTGATACCGCGATCCCCACGAAGGAGAGGATAAGGGTCACCATCAGTCCGCCCCAGAGCGGTGTTTCCACTTCTCTGAGACCAAAGATGTTGCCGTGCAGGAGGAAGAAGGCGACGATCGGGAAGACGACGAAGAAGAGCAGGGCATTGAGACCCTTGCGCGGCACTTTCGGAATCAGCATCGGCACGAGCAGCGCCACGAACAGGATCGCCACGAGCATCGGCCGCCAGCGTTCGTCTATCGGGTAGCGGCCGAACATGAACTGCTGGAAGCGGTCACCCACGAAGGCCCAGCAGGCGCCTTTCCAGCCGTCCGGCTGGATACCTCCCTGGACGATCGTCGTGCAGACGCTCCGGTCGGAGCCCGACCAGACGGCATCGAAGAACAGCCATTCGAGCATGCCGGGCACGGTCCACAGCAGGAGGGCTGCGGCGATCACCGTCAGCGCGGTATCCTTCGGCGTTGCAAGCAGATTGGTCCTGATCCAGCCTGAGATGGTCTTGGTGCTGAGCGGGGCGGGTTCCGGCCCCAGCATTTCGGTGCGGACGTAGGCGAGGTTTTTCGGATTCATGGCCTTACCTTTCCACCAGCGCCATCTTGGCGTTGAACCAGTTCATGAACATCGAGGTCGCGATACTGATCGCCAGGTAAACGGTCAGCATGATGGAGATCGCTTCCACGGCCTGACCGGTCTGGTTCAGCGTCGTACTGGTCGTGGAGAAGAGTTCGGGAAAGCCGATCGCAACGCCGAGCGAGGAGTTCTTGGTCAGGTTGAGATATTGGCTTGTAAGCGGCGGAATGATGATGCGCATGGCCTGCGGTACGATCACGAGACGCGTCGTATGCGAGGGCTGCAGGCCAAGCGCGAAAGAGGCCTCGCTTTGACCCTTCGGAACGCCGCGGATGCCGGCGCGGATGACTTCGGCGATGAAGGATGCCGTATAAAGCGATAGCGCGAGATAAAGCGCTACGAATTCCGGCAGAATGCGCGTGCCGCCTGTCAGATTGAAGCGACCGGCAATCGGATAATCGAAGGTCAGCGGCGCACCCGCAGCCAGGAAGGCGAGGACCGGCAGGCCGGCGATCAGCCCGATGCCGGCCCAGACCGTATGGAATTGCTTGCCCGTCGTGATCTGGCGCTGCTTTGCCCATCGGGCAACCACCATGGTGGCGACGATGCCGATGATGATGGCGAGCGGAATCAACCAGGCCCCGTCTCCCCAGATCGGCCGCGGAAAGGCAAGGCCACGATTGTTCAGGAAGATGCTGAAGGGAAGGGCGATCGAATCCCGGACCTGGGGCAGGGAGTCCAGCACGCCCTTGTACCAGAAGAAGATGATGAGAAGCACCGGGATGTTGCGGAAGACTTCCACATAGACGGTGCAGAGCCTTGCGATCAGCCAGTTCTTTGAAAGACGGCCGAGACCGATGATGAAGCCGACGATCGTGGCGGTGATGATACCAAAAACGGCGACCAGCACCGTGTTGAGGAAACCGACGAAGATGGCGCGGCCATAGGTGGAGTCACTGGTATAAGGAATGAGAGCCTGGCCGATGTCGAAACCGGCGCGGCCTCTCAGGAAGCCGTAGCCCGAGGCGGTGCCGGATCTGGCGAGGTTTTCAGCGGTATTGTCGAAGATCCACCAGCCGGCAACGATGATGATGAGGAGGGTGAGCGCCTGGAAAAAAATACCCCGAAATCTTGGGTCATACGCGTAGGACCTTAAGGTCCGCGCCTCGGAAGGCGCAATTGCAGCGTGATCTGTCATGCTGGCCTTTTCCCCTGGCGACCTCGCTTTGGAGGTCTTTTTCTTTTTATGCGTCTTTTCTTATGTGAAGGACAAGACGGCAAAGCCGTCTTGTCCCTTAGCGTTTGCCGATCAGCGGATCGGCGGAGCGTATTGCAGACCGCCCTTGGTCCAGAGCGCGTTCAGGCCGCGCTCGATTTTCAGCGGCGTGTTCTGGCCGATATTGCGCTCGAAGACATCACCGTAATTGCCGACGCCTTTGACAATATTGTAGGCCCATTCATTGGTCAGGCCGAGGTCGGTGCCGATCTTGGTGTCCTGCTCCACGCCCAGGAAGCGGCGGATGTCCGGGTTGGTCGAATTCTTCATCTCGTCGACATTGGCCTGCGTGATGCCGAACTCCTCGGCCTGCACCAGGGCGTAGCCGGCCCACATGACGATGTCGAACCACTGGTCGTCGCCCTGGCGGACGGCCGGGCCGAGCGGCTCCTTGGAGATGATCTCCGGCAGGACGACATGGTCGTTCGGGTTGGAGAGTCCGAGACGGATTGAATAGAGGCCCGACTGGTCGGTCGTGTAGACGTCGCAGCGGCCGGCCTGGTAGGCGGCATTCACTTCCTCGAGCTTTTCGAAGACGACCGGGTTGTATTGCAGGTTGTTCGCCTTGAAATAGTCGGCAAGGTTGAGTTCCGTCGTGGTGCCGGACTGGACGCAGACGGCGGCGCCGGAAAGCTCGAGGGCCGACTTCACGTTGAGGCTCTTCGGAACCATGAAACCCTGGCCGTCATAATAGTTGACGTAGCGGAAGTTCAGGCCGAGAGCGGTATCGCGGCTGATCGTCCAGGTCGTGTTACGGGCGAGGAGATCGACTTCGCCGGACTGCAGGGCCGTGAAGCGGCTCTGCGCCGTGGTCGGCGTATATTTGACCTTGGTCGCATCGCCGAAGATCGCCGCGGCGACGGCCTTGCAATAATCGACGTCGAAACCGGTCCAGTTGCCGGCCGAATCCGGTGCGGCAAAGCCGGCAAGGCCGGTATTGACGCCGCACTGAACGAAACCCTTGGACTTCACGTTATCCAGCGTGGCAGCCGATGCGGCCGAGGCAAAGCCCAGGACCGCTGCGCCAATAGCGGCCGACAGAAGCGTCTTTTTCATTTTTTCCCAACCTTATCTCTTGGTCTTGTGTGATTTGGTGACACCGCGCCGCTCCCCTGATTCTCTTTGAATACGGCCGGTCGCCCGGCAACCCTCCCGGTGCGGGCGCGTGCTATCTCATTCGCAAAACAACGCAGGGTCAAGTGTCGCTGTTTCGAATTGCGTCGGAAATAAGGTAAATTCCTCGTCACGGCACAGGAAATCATCAGTTACTTAAAGTTTAGGCGGACCGTGATCAAAACTGAAGCGATTCTCGTTAGATGGCAGGTTTCCTGATGTTTAATCGGCTGCTTCAATCGGGGTTGACCGTATCTTGTTCCAGCGGCAAAACTCCAGTTCATGCCCTGCCAACGAAAGTTTTCCCCGATATGAAGATTAAGAATGAGTCCCTGCTCGCCGATGCTGGTCCGAACACGCGCCTTGCTCATATGGGGCATGATCCGTCCGGCTATCATGGCTTCGTCAATCCTCCGGTCGTGCATGCCTCGACGGTGCTTTTCCCAGACACCGCGACGATGGAGAAGCGGGCTCAGAAATATACCTACGGCACGCGCGCCACGCCGACCACGGAGGCGCTTTGCGCCGCTTTCGATGAACTGGAAGGGTCTGCCGGCACCATTCTCGTCCCGTCGGGGCTTGCTGCGATCACGGTCCCGTTTCTCGCCTACCTTTCGGCCGGCGACCACGCGCTGATCGTGGATTCGGTCTACACACCTTGCCGTCATTTCTGCGACACGATGCTGAAGCGGCTCGGCGTCGAGATTGACTATTACGATCCGGAAATCGGAGCCGGGATCGAGGCGCTGATCAAGCCGAACACGAAGCTCGTCCACACCGAAGCGCCGGGCTCCAACACCTTCGAAATGCAGGATATCCGGACGATCGCGGAAGTGGCGCACAGGCACGATTGCGTCGTCACCATGGACAATACCTGGGCGACGCCGCTTTATTTCCGGCCGCTCGATTTCGGCGTCGACGTGTCGATCCATGCGACGACGAAATATCCGTCCGGGCACTCGGACATCATCATGGGGTCGGTTTCCGCCAATGCCAGACACTGGCCGCGGCTCGAGGAATCCCGAATCGCGCTCGGCATCTGTGGTGCGCCGGACGATTCCTATCAGATCCTGCGCGGCCTGCGCACGATGGGTATCCGTCTCGAACATCACCAGAAGAGCGCGCTCGATATCGCCAGGTGGCTGGAAACCCGTAACGACGTGGCCCGTGTCCTGCATCCGGCGCTGCCGAGTTTTCCGGGTCATGAAATCTGGAAGCGCGATTTCAAGGGCGCGAGCGGCGTCTTCTCCTTCGTTCTGAAGGCGGATGCCGAAAACGCCAAGGCAAAGGCACACGCCTTCCTGGATGCGCTTTCCTTCTTCGGCCTCGGTTATTCTTGGGGCGGTTACGAGAGCCTTGCCGTGCACGTCAACCTGTCGGATCGCACCATTCGCAAGGCGCCGCCGGAAGGCCCCGTCATTCGCCTGCAGATCGGCCTCGAAGATGTCGCCGATCTCAGGAAGGATCTGGAAGCGGGTTTCGCGGCAGCGGCAGAGGTCTGATTACTCGGCCCTGAAGCCGTAAAGCCAGTCGAGGTCCGCTGCGAGCGATTGCGGCGGGCGAAGCGACAGCACGATGTTGCGGCCGAGCCTGATTGGTCCACGGGCATGATAGGCAAAGCGGTTGAAGAGGCCGCGAGCGCGAACTTTGGCGGCTCGGGCGGTGCGGTCGCTCTCGAACGAGGACAAGGCTTGGGCAAGCGGCAGGGGACCTGCCACCCTATTGGCAAGTACGAAGGCATCTTCGATCGCCATCGCTGCGCCCTGGGCCGCGAACGGCATCATCGCATGGGCTGCATCGCCGATCAGTGCCATGTTCCGGCCGTTCTGCCAGCGTCCAGGGCTGACCTGGTATAGCGGCCAGAATGTTGGTCTTTCGGTCCTCTCGAGGAGATCGACGATGCGCCGGTCCCAGCGATGGAATTGCGAGAGCAGCATGTGCCGCTGCGCTTCGCTTGCTTCCGCATCCCAGGTCTCGCCGGGACTGATGCCCGAGGCGATGGCGACGATGTTGAAGCCGTCGACCTCTTTCAGCGGATAGGCGACAAGATGGGTCGAAGGACCGAGGAATGCGGTGACCTGATCGGGAACCAGCCATGAAGGCATAGCGCCGTTCGAGATCGTGAAGCGCCACGCGACATTGTGCGAAAAGTCAGGCTTCGGAGCGTGCGGAATCTCGGTGCGCAGGTTCGACCAGACGCCGTCGGCGCCGACGATCAGCGGATAGGTCTTGCCGGTGATCCTTGTCAGCGTCTCATGTGCGTTCTCGCGCACGGGCGTGCCGAGATGAACCGTGCAGAGCGGGTTATGTTTGACGGCCGAAAGCAGCGCATTCTGCAGCGTGGCGCGGTGAAGAACACCATAGGGAGCCCCCCATCGTTCGCGGGCAAAGCGGCCGGCTGGGACATGGGTGATCGGCCGGAGTGAAAGGCCGGAGACGAGAGCGATCCGCTCGGGCTCGGTCCAGACCGCTTCCAACGCAGGAAGCACGCCGAGTTCGGACAGCACGCGGGAAGCGTTCGGTGATATCTGCAGGCCGGCGCCGACCTCGACCAGTGCTGCCGCCTCTTCGAAGATGTCGGCGGCGATTCCGCGGTGCGCGAAGGAAAGCGCAGCCGTCAGCCCGGCCATGCCGGCGCCGATGATCGCTACTCTCTCAATGGACATCGTATCGGCCGGTCAGCGGGAATTCACGCGGCCTGTACGTGGAAGACACAGCCCGGCGGATCGGTCTGATCGGACTTCAGGGACGGATTGTAACGATAGAGGGTCGAACAATAGGAGCAGACCTTTTCGACGTCGTCTCCCATGTCGATGAAGATATGCGGATGATCGAACGGCACGGACGCGCCGGTGCACATGAATTCCTTCACGCCGATCTGGATCATCCGATATCCGCCGTCGTTCTGGAAATGAGGAATGCTGTGCCCGGCCATGATGGTCTCCATGCTTCTGATTTGCGGCGGACATTATCGCCGCGCGTTCAAAATGTGTAGTGGGAAAACCGCCGCGGGCCTCCCGATTTCGTATCGTGCATGGGTTCAAACCGGACGGCGGATCACCTATGGTCCGATAAAAAAGATGCCGCCAAAGGTCGACTGATGAATCTCAATGCTCCCGCCTTCTCTTCATTTTCCCACGATGGTCTGAAGCTTGCCTATTTTGACGAAGGCGATCCTTCCGGCGATCCGGTGTTGCTGATCCACGGCTTTGCCTCGAGTGCGCTCGTCAACTGGGTCCATCCGGGCTGGCTGAAAACGCTGGGCGATGCGGGCTACCGGGTGATCGCGATCGACAATCGCGGCCATGGCGCAAGCGACAAGCCGCTTGATCCGGAAGCCTATCGGCCCTGGGTGATGGCCGAGGACTCGATCGCTCTCCTCGACCACCTGCGCATTCCGGAAGCGCATCTCTTCGGTTATTCCATGGGCGCCCGCATCTCGGTTTTCGCCACCCTTGCCCATCCTCACCGTGTGCGCTCGCTGGTACTCGGGGGCCTCGGGATCGGCATGACGGATGGGGTAGGGGATTGGGACCCGATCGCCGACGCTCTGCTTGCGCCGTCCCTCGACCACGTCACCCATGCGCGCGGGAAGACATTCCGCGCCTTCGCCGACCAGACGAAGAGCGACAGAGAGGCGCTTGCGGCCTGTATTCGCGGCTCGCGTGATCTTGTTTCACGCGCCGATATGGGCCGCATCGAAGCGCCGACGTTGATCGGGGTCGGGACGAAGGACGATATCGCCGGTTCACCGCAGGAGCTCGCGGCGTTGATGCCGCATGCGATCGCACTCGATATTCCAGGCCGCGATCATATGCTGGCCGTCGGCGATCGGGTATTCAGGAAGGCGGTCCTGGATTTTTACGCAGAGCTTTCGGCAAGAGAACAGCTTCTCTGATCATAACGATCAACGGAATGCGATTTGCGAGCCGTTGGTCTTCCCGTAAACTTGTTTTATATAAGCTCTCTCACGGCAAACGAGGAGACGGCCATGGGCGCAAGAAATGAAGTCCGCCAGAAGGAGCCGGTCACGTCGGTGGATCCCATCTGGGATACGTTGCGTGAGGAAGCCCATGCGGCAATCCAGCAGGATCCGCTGCTTGCCGCTTTTCTCTATTCCACGGTGCTGAACCATCGGTCGCTTGAAGAATGCGTCGTGCATCGCATCTGCGAACGTCTCGACCATCCCGACCTCCAGGCTGTGCTCCTGCGCCAGACCTTCATGGAAATGCTGGATGATTGGCCGGAATGGGGCGCGATCCTGCGCGTCGACATCCAGGCTGTCTACGATCGCGATCCCGCCTGCCTGCGTTTCCTGGAGCCTGTGCTTTATTTCAAGGGTTTCCATGCGATCCAGACGCACCGGCTGGCGCATTGGCTGCTCAATCGCGGCCGCCGCGACTTCGCGCTTTATCTGCAGAGCAGGTCTTCCAGTGTCTTTCAGACGGATATCAATCCGGCTGCCCGGATCGGCAAGGGCATTTTCCTCGACCATGCCACCGGCCTTGTCGTCGGGGAGACGGCGGTGATCGGCGACAATGTCTCGATCCTCCACGGCGTGACGCTCGGCGGCACCGGCAAGGAAGGCGCTGACCGGCATCCGAAGATCGGCCATGGCGTGCTGATCGGCGCCGGGGCGAAGATCCTCGGCAATATCGAGGTCGGCTCCTGCTCGCGCGTTGCCGCCGGCTCGGTGGTTCTGAAGCCTGTTCCGCCGAAATCGACCGTCGCCGGCGTGCCGGCCAAAGTGGTCGGAGAAGCAGGGTGTTCCGAGCCGGCCCGGCTGATGGATCAGCTCCTGGGTTCGGACATCTGAGCTTTCCTGCTGCACTTTCACCATGGGAAAGAGCGGCAGGGTCGCATTCTGGCGGCTTTACTTTCGCCTTTGTCCCGTGCCAAAAGCGCCCCAACTTGGAACCGCTGACGGAGAGAAGTGTGAAACCGGACGAAATCAAGAAGCTCGATGCCTATTTCAAGCGCGTGCTCAATCCGCAGATCGTCGTAAAGGCGCGTCCGCGCAAGAATGATTCCGCAGAGGTCTATATCGGCGACGAATTCCTGGGCGTCATCTATGTCGACGACGAGGACGGTGACCGCTCCTACAACTTTTCGATGGCTATCCTCGACGTCGACCTGTGATCGCCGGAAATCTTGAAAATCTCGAAAGCGGGCCTTGCGCCCGCTTTTCGATTGCGGCTCTTTGCCACTGTCGTTAAAAGAAAATAAAAGCCCGACCATTCCGCAGTGGTTGTGGCAAGCTGATATATCATCGCGAAATCATTGCGCTGAATCGATCCCTGCATTTGCATATATGGAAATGCAACCATGGGTGGTTTTGCGCTGCACAAATCATCCTTGACTTTTGTCGGTCGCCCTTCTTTTATCAGCGCATCCGAATAGAACAGGGGACCGTGGTATGTTCAACTTCGATGAAGCCAGCAAGAAGAGCAAGGAAGCGATGGATGGAATGCTGAAGGGTTATTCCGAAGCCGCCAAGGGTTTTCAGGCGATTGCCACGGAAGCCAGCGAATATTCCAAGAAGTCGTTCCAGGACATGACGGCTTTCATGGAGGCGTTTGCTGCAGCCCGCAGCATCGATGCCGCCTATGACCTTCAGACCAAATACGCAAAGTCAGCCTATGAAGGCTTCATCGCCGAGGCGGCCAAGATGGGCGATATGTACGCCGATCTCGCGAAGTCGGCCTACAAGCCCTACGAGGCGCCCATTGCCAAGTCGACAGCCGTAAAGACCGCAAACGCCGCGTGAGGACAATACGGCCTTTCGAGGCGACACCTTCCAACCGAAGGCCGGCGGCATTCAGTGCTGCCGGCCTTTTTGATTCAGGCCAAGGCGGAAAACCTCAATTTTCCGCATCTTCGACGATCTCTCTAGCGGAATAGTGATTGCGCGGGCGCACAGGGGGCTTAAAATCGGCTTTCAATGAACTAAGTTAGGAAGTCTGAAGTCTGGTCGATCGGCCATTCGCTGAACCATCGCCGGACGACTGGGGAATGAATGAAGATGATCGCACTGCCGATCTTGATGCAACGCGAAAAGGGTGGCGACGGAGACAACGCGGGCCGCGGAACCTCGGTCATCACCCGTACGAAACCAAAGACCAAGCGGCCCAATCTCTACCGCGTACTCCTGTTGAATGACGACTATACCCCGATGGAATTCGTCATCCACATTCTGGAGCGTTTCTTCCAGAAGGACCGGGAGGCTGCGACACGCATCATGCTCCATGTCCACAACCACGGCGTGGGCGAGTGCGGAATATATACTTACGAAGTAGCGGAAACCAAAGTGTCCCAGGTCATGGACTTCGCCCGGCAACACCAGCATCCGCTGCAATGTGTCATGGAAAAGAAGTGAGGAACCCGACGTGCCAACATTTTCGCCTAGTCTTGAAAAGGCGCTGCATCAGGCACTGACCTTCGCGAACGAGCGGCATCACGAATATGCCACGCTCGAGCACCTGCTTCTGGCGTTGATCGATGACGCCGATGCAGCGGCGGTCATGGGCGCTTGTAACGTCAATTTGGAAGCCCTGCGCAAGACCGTCACGGATTATGTCGATAACGAGCTTGCCAACCTCGTCACCGGATACGACGAGGATTCGAAGCCGACTTCCGGCTTTCAGCGCGTCATCCAGCGCGCGGTGATCCACGTCCAGTCGTCCGGCCGCGAGGAAGTGACCGGTGCCAACGTTCTCGTCGCGATCTTCGCGGAACGGGAAAGCCATGCGGCCTTCTTCCTGCAGGAGCAGGAAATGACCCGTTACGACGCGGTCAACTACATCTCCCACGGCATCGGAAAGCGTCCGGGCTCCTCCCAGGCCCGTCCGCCGCGCGGCGCCGAAGAGCCGGATTCCGACGCCAAGCCCTCGTCCCGCGAACAGGAGGAGGGCTCGGCAAAGAAGCCGCAGGATGCGCTGAAGGCCTATTGTGTCAACCTCAATGAAAAGGCGCGTGACGGCCGCATCGATCCGCTGATCGGCCGCAATGCCGAGGTCAACCGCACGATCCAAGTGCTGTGCCGGCGCTCCAAGAACAACCCGCTTTACGTGGGTGACCCCGGCGTCGGCAAGACGGCGATCGCCGAAGGTCTCGCCAAGCGCATCGTCGAAGGCAAAGTGCCGGAGGCGCTCGCCGACGCGACGATCTTCTCGCTGGACATGGGCACGCTGCTCGCCGGCACGCGTTATCGCGGTGATTTCGAGGAGCGCCTGAAGCAGGTCGTCAAGGAGCTTGAGGAATACCCGGGTGCGGTTCTTTTCATCGACGAGATCCACACCGTGATCGGCGCCGGCGCCACGTCCGGCGGTGCGATGGATGCCTCGAACCTGCTGAAGCCGGCTCTGTCGTCGGGCGCGATCCGCTGCATCGGCTCGACCACTTACAAGGAGTACCGCCAGTTCTTCGAAAAGGACCGGGCACTGGTCCGCCGCTTCCAGAAGATCGACGTCAATGAACCGTCGATCGATGATGCGATCGAGATCATGAAGGGCCTGAAACCCTATTTCGAGGACTATCACAAGCTTCGCTATACCAACGAGGCGATCAAGTCCGCCGTCGAACTGTCGGCACGCTACATCTCCGACCGCAAGCTGCCGGACAAGGCGATCGACGTGATCGACGAGACCGGTGCGGCGCAGATGCTGCTGCCGGCCTCCAAGCGACGCAAGCTGATCACCGAGAAGGAGATCGAAGCGACGATCGCCACCATGGCCCGTATCCCGCCGAAAACCGTTTCCAAGGACGACGAGATGGTTCTCGCCAACCTGGAAAAGGAGTTGCGTTCGGTGGTCTATGGGCAGGACAACGCTATCGAGGCTCTGTCGACGTCCATCAAGCTCGCCCGGGCGGGCCTGCGTGAACCGAACAAGCCGATCGGCTGCTACGTTTTCTCCGGCCCGACCGGCGTGGGCAAGACGGAAGTCGCCAAGCAGCTTGCTGCTTCGCTCGGCGTGGAACTCCTGCGTTTCGACATGTCGGAATATATGGAACGCCACACGGTCTCGCGGCTGCTCGGCGCGCCTCCCGGCTATGTGGGCTTCGACCAGGGTGGTTTGCTGACCGACAGTGTCGACCAGCATCCGCACAGCGTGGTCCTGCTCGACGAGATCGAGAAGGCGCATCCGGATATCTACAATATCCTGCTGCAGGTCATGGACCATGGCTCGCTGACCGACCACAACGGCAAGAAGATCGACTTCCGCAACGTCATCCTGATCATGACGACCAATGCGGGCGCATCGGAAATGGCCAAGGCCGCGATCGGCTTCGGCTCGTCCAAGCGTACCGGCGAGGATGAGGAGGCACTGAACCGCCTATTCACGCCGGAATTCCGCAACCGCCTCGATGCGGTGATCCCGTTCGCCTCGCTGCCGACGGAGGTCATTCATCAGGTCGTGCAGAAGTTCGTCATGCAGCTCGAGACGCAGCTTTCGGAACGCAACGTCACCTTCGACCTGCATGAGGATGCCGTCGCCTGGCTGGCCGACAAGGGTTACGACGAGAGGATGGGCGCCCGCCCGCTCTCGCGCGTCATCCAGGAGCATATCAAGAAGCCGCTCGCGAACGAAATCCTGTTCGGCAAGCTGCGCAAGGGCGGCGTGGTTCGCGTCACCGTTGGCAAGGACGAGGATGGCAAGGACAAGCTGGTCCTCGATGCCATCCCCGAAGCGACGCCCGTGAAGCCGAAGCCGGAAGCCGAGGTGGAAGAGGCGACCGAAGAAGCCGAAGCCAGGGCGTCCAAGCCGAAGGCCTCGAAGAAGTCCTCGCCCAAGGGCAAGGACGGTTCGGCCAAAGCGCGGGCCATGGCCGAAGCGGATGTGATTGCTTCGGAAGAGGCGCCGAGAACACCGCCGCGCAAGGGCAGCATCGTACCGCGTGTGCCGAAGAGTAAGTAAGACTTTTAGATTGAACACTTGCGATGCCGGGCCTGTCCCGGCATCGCCGTTTTATGACTCGCCTTTTCCCCGCCGGAAGCCTGATGTCCCCAGAGAGTGACCGTAGCGCCCTGTCCTGGTTCTTCACCGGCATGCGGGGCATGATTTCCCTGCCGGCATTGATCCTGATGGCCTCCATTGTCGGGTTCAGCGCCTTCGCGCTCGAATCCGGGCTGACCCGCGCCGAGGCGGTGTTCATGTCCTTCGCGATCTGGGCGCTTCCGGCCCAGGTGATCCTGGTCGGCACCATGGCGAGCGGCGCCAATATCGCCGCCTGCTTTCTTGCCGTGACGCTTTCCTCGATCCGCATGACGCCGATGGTCGCCTCGGTCATTCCGGAAATACGGACACGCCGCACGCCGACATGGGCACTGTTGATCCTCTCGCATTTCATCGCCATCACATCCTGGGTCTTTGCGATCACCACGCTGCGCAACGTGCCGCGCGAATATAGGGCGATCTATTTCGCCGGTTTCGGCGTCACGCTTACGACATGCGGCACGCTGGTCGTGGCGACCTTCTACGGTATCGCATCGAGCTTTCCGCCGGTCGTCGCTGGCGTGCTCTTCTTCCTGACGCCAGTCTATTTCAACGCGTCGATCTGGGCGAGCGCCCGCCAGCCGGTTGTGAAGCTTGCTTTTGTCATGGGCGTTGTGCTCGGCCCGCTCCTGGCGCTGGTGACGCCGGAATTCGACGTGCTTTATGCCGGCATCGGCGGCGGCACGATCGCCTATCTCATCGACAGGATCCGCCGGAAGAAGAAGCGCCGCGGCGTAGGAGGCATGCGATGATCGAGGACTATTGGACCTTCATCGTCATCGCGGTCGCCGGATTCCTGGCGACCGACATCTGGCGCTGGCTGGGTGTCGTGGCAGGCAATCGGCTGAACGAGGAATCCGAGGCGCTTTATTGGGTGAGGGCGGTGGCGACCGCGCTGGTCATGGCCGTCACCGCAAAGCTGATCGTCTTCCCGAACGGCATGCTCGCCGACACGCCGCTCTGGCTGCGGCTGGGTGCGGCCGGCATCGGCTTTGCCGTCTTCCTGGTCACCGGCCGCAAGGTCGCAGTCGGTGTCGCCGTGCCGATGGGGCTGCTGATCGCCGGCCTCTGGTGGATCGGGGTTTAGAGCGTCGGGCGATTAATATGCAACGCATCCGGCTTGCCGAAAATAGTTCCAGCATTCCTGTGGCGTAAACAGGTCGCAGACTTTCCCGACGGCCTTCCAGAGATCGTCGTAGTTTCTTGCTTTCTGCCTTCGCAGGAGTGTCTTGAGCTTTGAGAAGGCCATTTCAATCGGATTGTTGTCTGGCGAATATCGCGGCAGAAACAATATCCATGCCTTTCTTTCGGCGATGGCCGCCGCCGCTCTGGGGCTCTTGTGGACGTTGAGATTGTCCCAGATCACCACGTCGCCCGGCTGAAGCGTCGGTGCCAGCTGAGTTCGCACATAGGTGTCGAACTTGTCGCCATCCATGGCGCCATCGACGACAAAGGGAGCGGTGATGGCATCGCAGCGCAGACCGGCGATGAAGGTCTGGGTATTCCATTTGCCGAAAGGGGCATCCGCCTGCAAACGCTGGCCCTTTTTGCTCCTGCCACGCAGCGGCGTCATGTTGGTCTTGACCGAAGTCTCATCCACAAAGACGAGACGTCCGGGGTTCTTCTGCATCGCGGGTTGGCGATGCCGGCGCCATTCATCACGCTCTCGGCGCACGTCGGCGCGTTCGCGTTCCGATGCCATCATCGTTTTTTTTATAAGTGAAGCCTGCCCGGCAGAGCAGTTTCGACAGGTTCGAGGGATCGGCCTTCACGCCATGCCGCTCTTCCAGCCACGCCGCTAGGTCGGGCATGGTTATATCCGGTTGTGCCTCCACCTTGGCAATCAGGCCGTCCCGGTAAGGACCCAGTTTGCCGCCTCCGCTGGGCCGTCCTCGTCGGGACGGCTCGACCGAACCCGTTCGATCCGAACGCTGCTTGAGCCGTACCGCCGTGGCGGGCGAAACCTTGAAGGCCGCCGCAGCCGCTCGCCGCGTTTTGCCTTCAGATATCGCATCGACAATCCGCTGACGAAGATCAGATGAATACGCCCGAGACATGGCAAGTCCTCCTGCCATGTTGAATCATAAAATCGGAGCCAGTGGAATCCACAGATTCACAAAAGCCGCCCGACGCTCTAGTGTGACGTCCCAGAGATTATGACTCGTTGAGCAAAGGTATTGGATAAGACTTTGCCATCTTTTCGCGGGCTTGGTCTGTCGAGAACATCCATCGGATTTGAGCGCCACTTTCGGTTCGACGCCGCTCCCAGGCGTCAACCTCGGATTTGAGCAAGTCGCGGTTGTCGATACGGCGGTCAAGACACTGTCGGCGCATGACGCCGATCTCGATCTCGGCCATATTGAGCCAGCTCGCGTGGCGGGGCGTGTAGTGGAATTCCAGACGTCGCAAGATCCGACGCGCCTCGGCGGCCGGGAAGGTCTGATAGACAGCGGAGGCCGTGTGGGTTGATAGGTTATCCATCACGACACGGACCCGGTTGGCGCCGGGATAATCGAGGTCGACCAGGTCGCGCATGCAGACGACGAAGTCCTCGTTGGCGCGCCGATCAGTGACCTTGACCTTGCGCCATGACCTATTGGCGTCGACCATAACGAAGAGGTTGGCCGTGCCATTGCGCTTGTATTCGGAGTCGTAGCGGTATCGCTTCCCCGGTTTCTGCACGATAGGCACGCGCACCTCGCCGATGAGCTGGATCGGACTTTCATCGAAGCAGACGACTGGCCGCTTAGGATCACTCGGCTCGGCGTAAAGATCGAGGAGATCCTCCATCCGGGCGATATATTCGCCATCGATTTTGGCGATGCACCACATCTTCTTCTGCCAGGGCTTCAGGTCGTTGTCGTCCAGTCTGCGGCGGATAGTTTCGCGTGAGACACTCTGATGTTCGACCACTTCCAGCAGCGCGTTGGCCAAAAGCTTCAAGGTCCACCGGGCGCAGCCCTTGGGTGGATCCGAGCAAGCCAGGGCGACCAGTTGCACCTCGTCCTTGCCGCTCAGCTTTCGAGCCGCCCCGGGCCGCGGCTCTTCACTGAGGGCGGCCTCCAGGCTGATCTCCACAAAGCGCTTCCTGGTGCGATAGATGGTGGAGCCGCTGGTCTGCACCGAGGCTTCGATGGCCTCATCGCTGACGCCGGCGTCAGCCGCCAGCAGTATCTGCATTCGCTTGAGCCGTCGGACTGGTTGCTTGCCACCACTCACCAAAGCGCCAAGCTCGTCGCGTTCGATCTGGCTAAGATCGACTCGATATCGTACGTTCATCACAATATCCCTCATCGTCGAGGGACCTTGGATGAATCCGAAATGAATCAATTGCTTGACCAAAAGAAGCCGGGCGGACCAACCCCCTTCACCGCAAAGCAGGGCCAGTATCTTGCCTTCATATGGGCCTATTCACAGATCAATGGCCGTGCCCCAGCCGAGGCAGACTTCCAGCGATACTTCAAAGTCACCCCACCCTCGGTCCACCAGATGCTAAAGACACTTGAGAAAATCGGATTGATCCAAAAGCAACCAGGTGTCGCGCGCAGCATCCAACTGCTCGTCCCCCCGCAAGACCTGCCAATTCTGGGCATAGAACAACCCGTCATAATCTCTGAGACGTCACACTAGTTTCCCAATACGCCGATGATCTTTTCGGCATTGGCGGCAAGTACGTTACCGTCTTCCATTTGCCCCGAATGAGGCTTGAGCGGCAGCCCTTCGTAGCGCGGGATGACGTGAAAATGCAGGTGATAGACGGTTTGGCCCGAAGCCGGCTCGTTGAACTGGATGACGGTGATGCCGTCCGCCTCGAAGGCCTCCTTGGCAGCCCTAGCGAGTTTCTGCACGACCGGCATCAGTTTGGAGAGAACCACCGGATCGGCATCGAGGATATTGCGCGACGGCGCCTTGGGAATGACGAGAAGGTGGCCGGGGGATTGCGGCATCACATCCATGAAGGCGAGCGTATCGTCATCCTCGTAAATCCGGTGGCAGGGAATTTCGCCGCGCAGGATTTTGCCGAAGATGTTGTTGGGATCGTAAGCCTGGCCGCTCATCGTTATGTCCTCTCCTTGAATTTCTGATCAGTCTTCCTGCTGGCGCTCGCCCTTGCGGAAGGGCGCATGCTCGGAAAGATATTCGTTCATATATTCCACTTCTTCCCGTTCGCGCTCCAGATAATCGGCGACCGCGCGGCGCAGCCCAGGATGGGCGATATAGTGCATGGAATGGGTGGTGACAGGCATATAGCCGCGCGCCAGCTTGTGTTCCCCTTGCGCACCCGCTTCGACGCGCTTGAGCCCCTTGGCGAGTGCGAAGTCGATCGCCTGATGGTAGCAGACCTCGAAATGCAGGAAGGGATGGTCTTCGATACAGCCCCAGTGGCGGCCGAAGAGCGTATCTCCGCCGATGAAATTGATCGCTCCGGCGATGTATTTTCCCCCGCGCTTCGCCATGACCAGCAGGATGTCTTCCGCCATGCGCTCGCCGACCAGCGAATAGAATGTGCGGGTGAGGTAAGGGCGGCCCCATTTGCGGCTGCCGGTATCCATATAGAAATCGAAGAACTGGTCCCAGATATCCTCTGTGAGATCGCTTCCGGTCAGCCAGTCGATGGTGATGCCGTTCTCGACCGCCGCACGCCGTTCCTTCTTCAAGGCCTTGCGCTTGCGCGATGCCAGCGTTTCCAGGAACGCGTCGTGGTTTGCATAGCCGTCATTGATGAAGTGGAACTGTTTGTCGGTGCGGTGCAGGTAGTCGGTCTCTTCGAATGCGGCGAGCTGGTCTTCGGCGATGAAAGTCACATGCGCGGAAGATATCCCGAGCTGGCGCGTCACCTCCTGGAGACCTGCGGCCAGCGCCAGTTCCGTAGAAGCCTTGTCGTAGCCGGAGGCGGCGAGGAGCCGCGGCCCGGCCGCGGGGGTGAACGGCACGGAACATTGCAGCTTCGGATAATAACGTCCGCCGGCGCGCTCGAAGGCGTCGGCCCAGCCGTGGTCGAAGACATATTCGCCCTGGCTGTGGCTCTTGAGATAGCCCGGAACCGCGCCGATCAACGTGCCTTGGTCGTTCTCCAGCAGGAGATGGTGCCCGAGCCAGCCGGTCTTGGCAGTAGCCGAGCCGGATTCCTCCAGCGACGAGAGGAAGGCATGGGAAAGGAAGGGATTGTAAGGCACCTCGGCGGATGAAGCCCTGGAGGTGCCCGAAAGGCGCGACCAGCTCGTCTGGCTGATCGCGCAGAAGGATTTTTCGATGCGGATCGTGAGATTGCCGGTCATGCTCTCTTTACTGGGAGGGGGAGGAAGCCTCCCGTGGATCGAAACCTTCGAAGGTCATCTGGTCCGCATATTTATAGGTATGTTCGACACCGTTTGCATCCCTTACCGTCCAGGTAATGACGGGAATTCCGGCCGCTCTCTGAGCTGTGATAAAACTGTTCGGCAGGTGGGGGTAGTGATAGGAGATGAAATCGAGGCCAAGTTGCATGGCCTCGTCATGCCGGAAGAATTCCTCCGGCTTGTCGCCCATGGCGGTGAGGCCGAGCGGGTAGGGGGAGCCAGCCCTCTTCAGGTCTCGCAGAATGTGGTGGTCGAAGCTCATCAGCGCCACCTGACCCTGGTAGCCTTCGAGCACTTCGAGCACCGTCTCGGCAAAGCCGTCGTCTTCGCCTTCGCCTGTCCGCCCCTTGATCTCGATGACGAGCGGCACCTTGCCGGCGACAAGATCGAGCATCTGCTTCAGCGTCGGCACCTTGTCCTTCGTGCCTCCGACGGCAAGCAGCCCGAGTTCGGCCACGGTCTTTTCGCGCACGTCGCCCTTGATGCCGCAGAGCCTTTCGAGGTCATGGTCGTGGAAGATCACCGGCACGCTGTCGGCGGCGAGCTGCACGTCGCATTCGATCGCAAAACCGGCCTCCACGGCGCGGGCGAAGGCGGAGAGCGTGTTCTCCCACACCTGATGATTCATGTCGTGATAGCCGCGATGGGCGACGGGAAGATCCTTGATCCAGGCAGCAGAGGTCATGCGTCGATCTCGATGATGGCGTCGACTTCGACGGCGGCGTTGAGCGGGAGGGCAGCCATGCCGACGGCGGCACGCGCATGCTTGCCGGCATCTCCGAGCACATTGGCGAGGAGGTTGGATGCTCCGTTCATGACGATGTGCTGCTCGGTGAAATCCGGCGCGGAGGCGATGAAGCCGTTGAGCTTCAGCACGCGGCGAATCCTGCCGAGATCCCCGCCGAGCGCGGCTTTCGCCTGGGCGAGAATGTTGATGGCGCAAAGCTCGGCGGCGCGCTGAGCGGCAGGCACATCCACGTCGCGCCCGACCAGTCCGGTCACGGCAACCTTGCCCCCTTCGATGGGCAATTGGCCGGAAAGATAAAGCGTATTGCCGCTGATCGTATAGGGCACGTAGTTGGCGGCGGGGGCTGCCGCAACGGGGAGGGTAATCCCTAGCTCCTTCAATCGGCCGTCAATGGCTTCGGTCATTTTCAACTCCCGTTTGTTGTAAATTCTTCAAAAATCCTGCATCAAAGCCATAGCTTGGCCGGATGGCGTTCTTATAACACCCCGGACTGAGTCCAACAGGAGAATGTGCATGCTGCGAATGAGCCTCGGTGTGATCCTTGCCGGCGGTGCGAGCCTCATGGCAGCCACCTCCGCGGATGCAAATACCGACAGCGCCGCCCTGGCGCTTGTGCCGCATCGGGCCATTTACGATCTGAAGCTGAAGGATGCGTCCGAACGTTCCGGCATCGAAGGCATGTTCGGCCGCATGGTCTATGAGTTCACCGGTTCCGCCTGCACCGGCTTCTCCACAAATTTCCGGCTGGTCACCAGGATCGACACCGGCGAGGAAACGCGCCTTAGCGACCAGCAGACCACGACCTTCGAGGACATGTCCGCTCGACAGTTCCATTTCGAGACCAAATCCTTCACCGATGAGCAGCTCGACCGGCAGGTGAGCGGCGATGCGAGCGTTGCGGAAAAAGGCGTCAAGGTTGAGATCACCCAGCCGGACGGGCGCGAGATCGACCTGCCTGCCAGCGATTTCCCGACCGGCCATATGCTGGACGTCATCCGGAATGCCAAGCAAGGCAAGCATTTCTTCGAGGCACGGGTATTCGACGGTTCGGAAAACGGCGATCAGGCGCTGTTGACGACGACCGTGATCGGCAAGCCGCAAACCCCGCAAAAGGATGACGCCGATGCTGACAAGGCCGGCGAATTTTCCAGGACACCCTTCTGGCCGGTGACGATCGCCTATTTCAACGAGGCCACGCAGGGCGATCCCATGCCGGTCTACAACATGTCGTTCAAGCTCTACGAGAACGGCATCACCCGCGACCTCACCATGGATTATGGCGACTTTGTACTCTCGGGAAGCTTGGTAAAGCTGGAAATGCTCGGTAAAACGGATTGCAAACCATGATGTCTTGCTGCAGCGATTTGCGTGTTCCCAGGTGAAATTCCATCGTGGTCCCTGTATCATACATAAACGGTTGAATGATCCTGATCGGTATGGGGGACAGGCTTTGGTAACTGTGCGCGAATTGGTCGTTTTGGCGGGTATCTTGTTGCTGCTGACTGCAGCGGGAGGGCTCGTGGCGAGCCCGGCGCAGGCCCAGGATTGTCGGACAAGTCCTTTCGCCGGTGTGGACTGGCATGGATGCGGCAAGAAGAACCTCATGTTGGACGGCAGCGATTTCGTCCAGGCAAATCTTGTCGATGTCGATTTCAGCTATACGGACCTGCGCAACTCCAATTTCGTTTCCGCCGATCTTACCAAGGCGACGCTCGTTCGGGCGGCGCTCGCCGGTGCGCGTGCCGACAGGGCGAATTTTCAAAGAGTGGAGGCCTATCGGGCGGGATTTCAGGACGTCCGTGCGAATGACGCATCCTTTATGGCTGCAGAATTGCAACGCGCCGATTTTTCCCGGGCTGAGCTGGAAAATGCCAATTTTCAGAAAGCCGATCTGAGTCGGGCCATTTTCGACAAGACCGTGCTCACCGGTGCGAACTTTTCCTATTCCAATCTGTCGCGTGCCGATCTGACGACAGCCGTTTTCGAGGGGGCGATCAATTTCGAGGACGCCTTCTTTTTTCTGACGCGGATAGAGGGCGTGGATCTTTCGGCGGCGATCGGTCTCGATCAGCATCAGGTGGACATAGCCTGCGGCAATGCCGCTACCAAACTTCCGGCCGGTTTGGTTACGCCCAAGAAATGGCCTTGCGCCGAAGCCGAGAAGGACTGAAGCCCGACGGGCGCGCCGCCTCACGGCGTTCCGCAAGGTTCAAGCTTTTTTCGCCATACCCTTGCATTTCCGGCAAATCGAATGTATGGCCAGCCGCATTCCACACGTAGGGCATGGGATCGTCCGGGAGAAATCCGGGCTTTTCCGCCGGTGGCATTCCCGAAGGGTTTGCTGATCGCCTTGCGGAGGTTCAACCGGAAAAGGAGAAAAAGGCATGGCATTGCCTGATTTCAGCATGCGCCAGCTTCTGGAAGCTGGTGTTCACTTCGGCCACCAGACCCACCGCTGGAACCCGAAGATGAAGCCGTACATCTTCGGCGATCGTAACAACATCCACATCATCGACCTCGCACAGACCGTGCCGATGCTGTCGCGCGCCCTGCAGGTCATCAGCGACACCGTCGCCCGTGGCGGCCGCGTTCTTTTCGTCGGCACCAAGCGCCAGGCTTCGGAACTGATCGCCGACAGCGCCAAGCGTTCGGCCCAGTATTACGTCAACTCCCGCTGGCTCGGCGGCATGATGACGAACTGGAAGACGATCTCGAACTCGATCCAGCGCCTGCGCAAGCTCGACGAGATCCTGTCTTCGGAAGCATCGGGCTTCACCAAGAAGGAGCGCCTGAACCTCGAGCGCGAGCGCGAGAAGCTTGAAAAGGCTCTCGGCGGTATCCGCGACATGGGTGGCACGCCGGACCTGATGTTCATCATCGATACCAACAAGGAAAAGATTGCCATCGACGAAGCGAAGCGCCTGGGCATCCCGGTCGTCGCCATCATCGATTCGAACTGCGATCCGGACCTCATCGATTACCCGATCCCGGGCAATGACGATGCCTCGCGCGCCATCGCTCTTTATTGCGACCTGGTTGCCCGCGCTGCCATCGACGGTATTGCCCGTCAGCAGGGTGCTTCTGGCCGCGACGTCGGCGCTTCTGCCGAAGCCCCGATCGAGCCGGCGCTGGAAGGCGAAGCCGAAGCTTGATTTCTCATGGAGAGGCGGCGCTCAAGCCGCCTCTTTCCCCCGTCCCGGAACCGAGACCGGGCGGTGTGGATCGAAACATCACGCTGTCATACTCCGGGTATAATCGTCCCGAAATCCATGCGCCCGCCAACCCGGCTGGGCGCTAAATGAATCGACAAGAGGTAAACAATGGCCGAAATCACAGCCGCAATGGTCAAGGAACTGCGCGAAAAGACCGGCGCAGGCATGATGGACTGCAAGAAGGCGCTTGCTGAAACCAATGGCGACATGGAAGCGGCAATCGACTGGCTGCGCGCCAAGGGCATTGCCAAGGCCGACAAGAAGTCCGGCCGCACTGCAGCCGAAGGCTTGATCGGCATCGCCAGCGCTGGCACCAGGGCCGTCGCCGTCGAGATCAATTCCGAAACCGACTTCGTCGCCCGCAACGACGCCTTCCAGGGCCTCGTCCGAGGCGTTGCCGAAGTGGCGCTTTCGACCGAGGGTTCTGTCGACGCGATCGGTGCTGCGACCTATCCGGCGTCCGGCAAGTCCGTTGCCGACACGATCAAGGACGCGGTTGCGACGATCGGCGAAAACATGAATCTTCGCCGCGCTGCGCTGCTCTCCGTCGAGGATGGCGTCGTTGCGACCTACATCCACAACGCGGTTGCCGACAGTCTCGGCAAGCTCGGCGTTCTCGTCGCGCTGAAGTCGACCGGTAACAAGGACGCGCTCGCCGCCATCGGCAAGCAGGTCGCGATGCACATCGCCGCAACCGCGCCGCTGGCCATCCGTGCCGAGGAAGTCGATCCGGCCGTTGCCGAGCGTGAACGCAACGTCTTCATCGAGCAGTCCCGTGCTTCCGGCAAGCCGGACAACATCATCGAGAAGATGGTCGAAGGCCGCATGCGCAAGTTCTTCGAGGAAGTCGCGCTTCTTTCGCAGGCTTTCGTCATCAATCCGGACCTGACCGTCGGCGCTGCCATCAAGGCTGCCGAGAAGGACGTCGGCGCCCCGATCGAAGTAACCGGCATGGCACGCTTGCTGCTCGGCGAAGGCGTCGAGAAGGAAGAAACGGATTTCGCGGCGGAAGTTGCCGCAGCCGCCAAGGGCTGATTAAGCTCATTGGCAAAAGCCGACAAAACCGAAGGGCACCGGGTGACAAGCCGGTGCCCTTCGTGTATCCGCAAGCCGTTTCCCTCCGCAGGCAGTCTCGATTCCAAGGAGCCCCCATGTCGCCTCAGCCCCTCTACAAGCGTGTCTTGCTCAAGGCCTCCGGAGAAGCCCTGATGGGCAGCCAGGGCTTCGGGATCGATGTCAACGTTGCAGACAGGATCGCCTCCGATATCGCAGAAGCCCGCGCCATGGGCGTCGAGGTCGGTGTGGTGGTCGGCGGCGGCAACATTTTCCGCGGCGTGGCGGTGGCGTCCAAGGGCGGTGACCGGGTGACCGGCGACCACATGGGCATGCTCGGCACCGTGATCAACGCGCTTGCACTTGCCACCTCGCTTCGCAAGCTGAATGTCGACACTGTGGTACTTTCGGCGATCTCGATGCCGGAAATCTGCGAGAGCTTCACCCAGCTCCGCACACTGCATCATCTGGGGCAGGGCAGGGTGGTGATCTTCGCCGGCGGCACGGGCAACCCCTTCTTCACGACCGATTCGGCTGCCGCGCTGCGCGCCGCCGAGATCGGTGCCGAGGCGATCTTCAAGGGCACCCAGGTGGACGGCATCTATTCGGCCGACCCGAAGAAGGATCCGACCGCGACCCGTTTCGAGACGCTGACGCATGGCGAAGTGCTCGAAAAAGGGCTGGCTGTAATGGATGTGGCGGCGGTAGCGCTTGCTCGCGAGAATGCGATACCGATCATCGTGTTCTCGATTCATGAAAAGGGTGGCTTCGCCCAAATCTTGACCGGCGGCGGCCGCAAGACCATCGTAGCGGACAACTGAGCCGCAAGTTTTCAGGGCTGCCCAAATAACAATAAGGGAGTAGATGTGATGAGTGGAGCAATCGATCTCAACGATATCAAGCGTCGCATGGACGGCGCAATTACCGCTTTCAAGGGCGATATCGCATCGCTCAGGACCGGCCGGGCTTCGGCCAATATTCTCGATCCGGTGACGGTCGAGGCCTATGGTTCGCGTATGCCGCTGAACCAGGTCGCCAACATCACCGTGCCGGAATCGCGCATGCTCTCCGTCTCCGTCTGGGACAAGTCGATGGTGGGCGCGGTGGATCGCGCGATCCGCGAATCGCATCTTGGCCTCAATCCGATTGTTGATGGCCAGAATCTGCGCATCCCGCTTCCCGAACTCAATGAAGAGCGCCGCAAGTCGCTGGTCAAGGTTGCTCACGATTATGCGGAAAAGGCCAAGGTTGCGATCCGTCATGTGCGCCGCGATGGTATGGACGGCCTGAAAAAAGCCGAAAAGGACGGCGTAATCGGCCAGGACGACAGCCGCGCGCAATCGGAAAAAGTGCAGAAGATGACGGATGATACGATTTCCGAAGTCGACCGCTTGCTTGCGGACAAAGAAAAGGAAATCATGCAGGTCTAAGGCTTGACCTTGGCCGCCAAAGGAACCGCATAGAATATGGCGAATCCCGAACTTGCGATCATCCCTCAACATGTTGCCATCATCATGGATGGCAACGGCCGCTGGGCCAACAAGCGCGGGCTTCCCCGCACCGTCGGGCACAGCAAAGGAGTGGAAGCAGTCCGGGAAACGGTGCGCGCTGCAGGCGAGGCAGGCGTCAAATACCTGACATTGTTTGCCTTCTCCTCGGAGAACTGGAGCCGCCCTGAATCCGAAGTGAATGATCTTCTAGGCCTTCTGCGCCGCTTTATCCGCCGCGATCTCGCCGAACTTCATCGCGAGAATGTTCGCATCCGGGTGATCGGCGAGCGCGATGAACTCCAGGGCGACATTCTGCCGTTGCTGGTGGAGGCCGAAGAGACGACGCGGTTCAATACGGCTCTCACGCTCGTTATCGCTTTCAATTACGGCGCGAGAAACGAGATCGCCCGTGCGGTCGCCAAGCTTGCCCGCGACGTGGAGGCTGGTCTTTTGACGGCGGCCGATATCGATGCCGACCGGATCAGCGAGAGCCTGGACACTGCCGGCATTCCCGATCCCGATCTCATCATTCGCACGAGCGGTGAGGAGAGGCTCTCGAACTTCCTTTTGTGGCAGGCCGCCTATTCCGAACTCGTCTTCCTGCCGGAATACTGGCCTGATTTCGACCGCAAGCTCTTCTATGATGCCCTCAGGATTTTCGCGTCGCGCGACCGGCGTTTCGGCGGCTTGTCGAACCAGACCGCCGCAGTGGTCGGTTGATGAGCCCGGAACTCAAACGCCGCATCGTTTCCGGCCTGGTTCTTGCGGTGGTCGTGCTTGCGGCCACCTGGTATGGCGGTTTTTCCTTCCGCGCGTTGGCGGCGGTGATCGCCATCCTGATCTATTACGAATGGTCGACGATAACCAAACTTGGCGAACGCGATTTTTCGGCAAATGCCTTCGGCTGGGTCGCGATCCTTCTGGTCGCCTACAATATCGTCTTCGGTGAGAGGGATCTGGCGATCCCGCTTCTCGGCGGCGCTGCGATCACGGCCATTCTCCTCGTGCTGTGGCGCAAGGGAAGCTGGTGGTTGCCGGGCGGCATCGTTTATGCGGGCCTGAGCGGGATATCGCTCGCCGCAATTCGGGCCGACGATCAGGCCGGGTTCGTTGCGACGCTCTTTATTTTTGCAGTCGTTTGGGCAACCGACATCTTCGCCTATTTTGTCGGTCGGGCCTTGCAGGGACCGAAACTGGCGCCAAGGATCTCACCGGGAAAGACGTGGTCGGGTGCGATCGGTGGTACCGTTTCCGCTGCCATCGCGAGCTCGGCGGTGGCGCTGGTCGTCTTTTCGCGGCTGTCCCTCTGGACCGTGGCGATCTCGATCCTGCTGTCCGTCACCAGCCAGATCGGCGACCTTTTTGAATCCTTCATCAAGCGCCGGTTCGGCGTGAAGGATTCGAGCCATCTCATTCCGGGACACGGCGGTGTCATGGACCGTGTCGACGGCCTCGTTTTCGCCTGTTTCGCAGCGTTTCTGTTGACTCTTGTTTACTCGGCCTCGACGGGCCATCTTGGTATATCGGTTGCCGCCTTCCTTTTCGGTTTTTGAGGACGCTGCGACCGGTAGAATGTTGAAACGGAAACTTTGATGGCCATCCTCAGCTTCATCACCGGCTACATCATCCCCTTCATACTCGTCCTGTCGCTGCTCGTTTTCGTGCATGAGATGGGCCATTACCTTGTCGGCCGCTGGTGCGGCATCCGCTCCACCGCCTTTTCGGTCGGTTTCGGCCCGGAACTTTTGGGGTTCACCGATCGTCGTGGCACGCGGTGGAAGATCTCCGCGATCCCTCTCGGGGGGTATGTGAAGTTCTTCGGCGATGAGGATGCGGCGAGCCTGCCGGATGCGAGCGGGCTTCAGGGGATGACCGAGGAAGAGAAGGCCCAGACGCTGGCCGGGGCGAAATTGTGGAAGAGGGCGGCGACTGTCGCGGCCGGCCCGATCGCCAACTTTATTCTCGCGATTGCGATCTTCGCAGTCCTGTTCAGCGTTTACGGCAAGGTCGTTGCCGATCCGGTGGTTGCCGAAGTGCAGCCGGACAGCGCGGCTCTGGCGGCCGGCGTTGAGCCCGGTGACCGGCTGGTGGCGCTTGACGGCTCGCGCATCCGCACCTTCGACGACGTGCGGCGTTATGTCAGCGTCAGGCCCGAGACCCCGATCGTCGTGACGGTCGAGCGCAACGGTCAGGATATTGACCTGCCGATGATCCCCAAGCGGACGGAAATCACCGACCAGTTCGGCAACAAGGTCGAGCTCGGCTTGATCGGCATCGTCACCAACGAGGAGCGCGGCAATTTCCGGGTCGAGAGCTTCACGCCGCTGCAGGCGGTGGCAGAAGGTGTCACGGAGACCGGGCATATCATCACGGGCACTTTCCGCTATATCGGCAACCTGGTGACCGGCCGCATGAAGGCCGATCAGCTCGGAGGGCCGGTGCGCGTCGCCCAGGCATCCGGACAGATGGCGACGCTCGGCTTTGCCGCCGTGATCCAGCTTGCCGCCGTTCTTTCCGTATCGATCGGGCTTCTCAATCTGATGCCTGTCCCGGTTCTGGACGGTGGACATCTCGTTTTTTATGCCATAGAGGCAGTGCGTGGCAGACCGCTGGGAGCCGGTGCTCAGGAGATGGCTTTTCGCATCGGACTTGCCATGGTGCTGAGCCTGATGGTTTTCGCGACCTTCAACGACATCAGCAACCTGATCGGCTGATGTCCTTCAAATGATGAAGGAAACTGTTTATTCACCATGTTTCTAACTGTTGCGTGGCGATTGGGTCACGCATGAGAAGGAAGTAAACAGAAATTAACGCGATCGCTTGCTTGTAGGGCAAAAGAAGGTAAAACGACACACGTGGCCGGAGTCGGGCTCCCACCCGGTGAGGGACAACGGGAAAAGGTAAGAATTGAAAATGAAGGCTGGTTCAAAGTTCTTGAACGCAGTGTCGGCGGTTGCGCTGTCTGCTAGTGTTGTTGCATCGGGCGCAGGTGTACTGGTACTTGCTTCCGCACCTTCTGCCGAAGCGGCGGTGATCCGGAGCGTCCAGGTTCGGGGCGCACAGCGGGCGGGCGAGGAAGCCGTTCGTTCCAATCTGACGATCCGTCCCGGTGTCTCCTTTTCCAACAATGACATCGACGAATCCGTACGCCGGCTCTATTCGACCGGCTACTTCTCCGATGTCCGCATCAGCGTTTCCGGCAGCACGCTGGTTGTTACGGTGAGCGAGAATCAGCTCATCAACCAGGTCGTGTTCAACGGCAACCGCAAGATCAAGGACGACAAGCTGCAGACGGTGGTGCAGACGCAGCCGCTCGGTCCCTACAGCGAGACGATGATCAATGCCGATATCGAGCGCATCCGCGAAGCCTACCGGGCGATCGGCCGTGACGATGTGGAGGTCACCACGCAGACCGCACCGGTCGGCGAGGGCCGTGTCAATCTTGCCTTCGTGGTCAACGAAGGAGACCGTACGAAGATTGCCGACATCAATTTCGTCGGCAACCAGGCTTACGGTGACGGCCGCCTGAAATCCGTGATCATCACGAAGGAATCCGGCCCGCTCTCTTTCCTGACCCGCAAGGATATTTATAGCGAGGACAAGCTGCGCGCCGACGAGGATGCGCTGCGCCAGTTCTATTACAATCACGGCTATCCGGATTTCCGGGTGATTTCCTCGAGTGCCGAACTCGACGAGTCGACCAACAAATACAACATCACCTTCACCGTCGAGGAAGGTCAGCGTTACCAGTACGGTAACATCGGGGTCGAATCCACCGTCGAAGGCGTCAGCGGCGAGGACCTCCAGGGGCTCGTAGAGACTCGCCAGGGCGGCACTTACGATGCGCGCGAGATCCAGAAGACCATGGAAGGGATTTCCCGGCGCGTTGCCGCGGCCGGTTATCCGTTCGCTCGCGTCACTCCGCGCGGCGACCGTAATATGGAAAACCACACGATCGGCGTCAGCTATCTCGTTGATCAGGGCGAGCGTGCTTATGTCGAGCGCATCGAGGTTCGCGGCAACACCCGCACCCGTGACTATGTGATCCGCCGCGAGTTCGATTTCAGCGAAGGCGACGCCTTCAATCAGGAAATGATTTCGCGCGCCAAGCGTCGCCTGGAAGCGCTGGGTTACTTCACGAAGGTCAACATCTCGACGACGCAGGGCAGCGCATCCGACCGGGTGGTCGTCGTGGTCGATGTGGAAGATCAGCCGACCGGCTCGTTCGGTATCGGTGCCGGCTATTCCGCCGGTGGCGACGGCTTTATCCTGGAGGCCTCTGTCGAAGAGAAGAACTTCCTGGGGCGCGGACAGTTCATTCGTGTCGCGGTCGGCGGCGGTCTCGACGATGCCCGCACCTACAACATTTCGTTCACCGAGCCCTATTTCCTGGGTTACCGTCTGGCCGCGGGCTTCGACCTCTTCAAGAGCTCCACGTCGTCGAACGATTATTACGACTACGAGGAACAGGGCGTCACCTTGCGCGTCACGGCGCCGATCACCGAGGATCTGGCGACGACGTTCCGCTACACCTACAAGGAAATCAAATACGACAACGACGGCGCTTTCGGGGGCGATGGACTGCCGTTCACGGCCGACGACAACGTTTCCTATCCTTATGCCGCGATGATCGATGAGGGAACGTTCGTTCAGTCGTCGATCTCGCAGACGCTGACTTACAACACGCTCGATAGCCAGACGCTGCCGCGCGAGGGTATCTATGCGACGATCACGCATGAATATGCAGGTCTTGGCGGCGATTCCGACTTCTACAAGATTTCCGGCCGCGCCCGTTATTTCCAGACGCTGTCGACGGAAGCGGACCTGATCGGCTCGATCGCGGTCGGTGCCGGTCACGTTGTCTCGACGGGTGATGATCTGCACGTCTTCGATCAGTTTACCATCGGCGGTCGCCAGATTCGCGGCTTCGAGAACGACGGTATCGGTCCGCGCACGGTCGATCATGGCAATCCGCTGGGCGGCACGACTTACTTCACGGCCTCGGCTGAAATGTCCATGCCGATGCCGGCTTTCCCGGAGGATTTCGGTCTGCGCGCCGCGGTCTTCGCGGATGCCGGTACGCTTTACGGCAATGACGTCAACCTGGGTACCAGCACCGCGCAGGGTACGGACATGTCCTGGCGTGCGTCCGTCGGCGTCGGCGTCATGTGGGCATCGCCGTTCGGCAATATCCGCTTCGACTACGCCAAGCCGGTCGTCAAGGAAGACTTCGACGAAACCCAGGAATTCCGGTTCAGCATGGCGAACCAGTTCTGATCGTTTCCGCCCGCGACAGTGGGCGGAAATCTGTTCTGGAGTTCCGGTTTTATGGACCCCAACGAATTCTTTCCGCCCCATGATGGCATGAGCCTGCGCGAGCTGGCCGTCCGTCTTGGGGCCGAGCTGCTTGACGAGAGTGCCGGCGGCCGGATGATCTATTCGGTGTCGCCGGTTGCGCGGGCGGGCGAAGGGCAGATCTGTTATATCCTGTCCCGCAAGAGCCGGCATGAACTCGAGACCTGCCGGGCGTCCGCAATTCTCTGCGAGTCGGCCATCAGTGCGATCGTTCCCGACCATATTCCTGTCTTGTTGACCAAGACGCCGCATACGGCCTTTGCGCAGGCCGGAGCGATCTTGCATCCGCAGGCAATGCGGCCGGCGCCGGTCACGTCATCGCCGCCGGGCATTTCGCCTGCGGCTTTCGTCGATCCCACGGCAAAGCTGGAGCCGGGGGTTGAAGTCGAGCCTATGGCCGTGATTGGTGCCCGGGCGGAGATCGGCAGCGGAACGCGGATCGGCGCGGGCAGCGTTGTCGGCGCTGACGTCAGGATCGGCCGGGATTGCACGATTGCCGCAGGCGCGAGCGTCTTCGTGGCCCTGATCGGCAATAACGTCATCATTCACAACGGGGCCCGCATCGGGCAGGACGGGTTTGGTTATGCGCCGGGTCCGAGGGGCATGCTGAAGATCGTGCAGATCGGCCGCGTGATCATCCAGGACAATGTGGAGATAGGCGCCAACACGACCGTCGATCGTGGGGCGATGGACGATACGGTGATCGGCGAAGGAACCAAGATCGACAACCAGGTTCAGATCGCGCATAACGTCCGCATCGGTCGCCATTGCGGCATCGCCGCGGGCGCGGGCATTGCGGGCTCCACGAAGATCGGCAACGGTGTATTGATCGGCGGCGCGTCTGGCATTAATGGCCATATCACCATCGGCGATGGAGCCCAGATTGCTGCGATGAGCGGTGTGGTCGCCAATGTTCCGCCGGGTGTGGTCTATGGCGGCATTCCCGCCCGGCCGATGAAGGATTTCTTGCGGGACATGGCCGAGATCATGGCGCGGTCGGATGAGCGGGCAAAGCGCAAAGGAGAAAAGAAGAATGACTGATGAGACCAAGCCGGAGCTCGGCGCGGCCGACATTCAGGAAATCATGAAGCTGCTGCCGCACCGCTATCCTTTCCTGCTGGTCGACAAGATCATTGAGATCGATGGCGACAATTCCGCTATCGGCATCAAGAACGTAACCGCCAGCGAGCCGCATTTCACCGGCCATTTCCCTGATCGGCCGATCATGCCGGGCGTGCTGTTGATCGAGGGCATGGCTCAGACTGCCGGCGCCATATGTGCGCGGAAGGAAGGCGAGGGCGGCTACCTCGTCTATTTCATGACCATCGACAACGCCCGTTTCCGCAAGCCGGTCGTGCCGGGTGATCGGGTCGAATACCATGTCATCAAGCAGAAGCAGCGCGGCAATATCTGGAAATTCCATTGTGACGCCAAGGTCGATGGCGCGCTTGTTGCGGAAGCCGATATCGGCGCGATGATGCGTAAGGGCGGCGAATGAGCAAGATCGCTGCCAGCGCGCGCATCCATCCGCTTGCGGTGGTCGAAGACGGCGCCGTCATCGGCGAGAATGTCATCGTCGGCCCGTTCTCGCATGTCGGTCCGCGCGTCGTGCTGAAGGATGGCGTTGAGCTGATTTCCCATGCGGTCGTCACCGGCAATACGGAGATCGGCCGCAATTGCCGCATTTTTCCGATGGCGGTGATTGGCGGGGTTTCGCAAAGTCTTCATGAGGCCGGCGAGAGTTCCTCGCTGACGGTCGGCGATAACTGCACCATTCGCGAAGGCGTCACGATGAACTGCGGCACCGTCGGCGGTGGCGGCAAGACCGTTGTCGGCAACAATTGCCTGTTTCTCGCAAATTCCCATGTCGCCCATGATTGCCAGCTCGGCAACGATATCATCATGTCCAACAATGTCATGTTGGCGGGGCATGTGTATGTGGCGGATCGCGCCATCCTCGGCGGCGGCTGCGCCGTGCACCAGTTCACCCGCATCGGCCGCCAGGCCTTTATCGGCGGGCTTTCGGCCGTGAACTACGATGTCATTCCCTATGGCATGCTGAACGGCAATCCGGGCGTGCTCGGCGGGTTGAACGTGGTCGGCATGACGCGCGCCGGCATCGAGCGTTCGACCATCCACGCGGTGCGACGCGCCTTCAAGCAGATCTTCGAAGGCGAGGGCAATATCCGCACCAATGCGGCGGCGATCCGTGATGAATATGCCGACTGCAAGGAAGTGATCGAGATTCTTGATTTCATAGCGGCCGACAGCGACCGCGCTCTCTCTTCTCCCTTCCGCGGCAAGGGCTGATCTGCCGTGCCGGGCCTTGCGCCGAAGGGCCGGCTGGCGATCATCGCCGGAAACGGATTCCTGCCGGTCCACCTGGCGGAGGCCGCACGTGTGACTGGTGAAAATCCCTTTATCATTCCGCTGCGCAACGAGTCCGATCAGCGGTTTGACGGCTTCGAGACTGCCACGGCCAGCATTGCCGACATCGTCGGCTTCGACCGGATTTTCCGTGAGAAAGGCATCGATCGCGTCGTGCTTTCCGGCGGGGTTACCCGGCGGCCGGACTGGCGCGACATTCGCCCCAATTGGAAGGCGCTGCGCAAGCTGCCGCAACTGGTCCGCACACTGGTCTCCGGCGGCGACGACGCGCTGCTGCAGGCGGCGATCGGTATTATCGAGGCGCAGGGTTGCCGGGTGATCGGCGCGCATGAGATCGCTCCCGGGTTGCTGGCGAGAACCGGGCCGCTTGGCGCCCACAAGCCTTCCGAAGAGGACTGTCGCGATATCGAAATGGCTTCGGAGGCGGCCCGGCGCTTAGGCGAACTCGATATCGGACAGGGCGCGGTGAGTGTCGGCGGCCGCGTGGTTGCGCTCGAAGGTGTGGAGGGCACGGACCGCATGCTGGAGCGAGTCGCCACCTTGCGCTCCGAGGGACGTATTTCAGCACGTCGAAAAGGAGTGCTGGTCAAACTCTGCAAACCGCAGCAGGATATGCGCGCAGATCTTCCCGCAATTGGCCCTTCGACCGTCGAGAATGCGGTGAAGGCCGGGCTCGCAGGCATCGCTGTGGAGGCCGGACGTGCGTTGGTACTGGAGGAGGAGACGATGATCGCTGCCGCGGATGCCGCGGGCATTTTCGTCTTCGGCATCGACCTTGGTCTCTCGAATTTCGGCTCGCTGAATGGAGGATTGTCATGAGCAGGGCCTTGAAGGTCGGTGTTGTCGCCGGCGAAGTCTCCGGCGATCTTTTGGGTGGCGATCTGATAGCGGCGCTGAAGGCGGCCCATGACGGACCGGTCGAGTTGATCGGCGTCGGTGGTGATGCGCTGGCGGCGCAGGGCCTGGCCTCGCTTTTCGACTTTTCCGAACTGTCGATCATGGGCCTCACCCAGGTGCTGGCCCGCCTGCCGAACCTGATTGGAAGGATCAACCAGACGGCCGCGGCGATCGTCGCCGCCAGGCCGGATGTGTTGGTCGTCATCGACAGCCCGGATTTCACCCATCGAGTCGCGAAGAAGGTGCGCGCGGCTCTGCCCGATCTGCCGATCATCGACTATGTCTGCCCGAGCGTTTGGGCGTGGAAGGAATATCGCGCCACGGCGATGCTCGCCTATGTCGACCACGTGTTGGCCGTGCTGCCCTTCGAACCGGAGGCGATGAAGCGGCTCGGCGGTCCCGAGACGACATTCGTCGGCCATCGGCTTACCGACGATCCGTCGCTGCTCAAGGTGCGCGGCATTCGCGCCGAGCGTCCCGCGAAGGTAAAGCATGAGGAGAAAACCATCCTGCTTCTGCCGGGCTCGCGGTCGGCCGAGATCAAGGCGCTGCTGCCGGTGTTCGGCGAAGCGGCACGGGAATTCGTCGCGCGCAACGGCAAGGCACGCTTCCTGCTGCCGACCGTACCGCGCCAGGAAAAACTGGTGCGCGAACTGGCGGCAGCCCTTCCGGTCAAGCCCGAGATCACCGTCGACGCGGAGAGCAAATGGGCAGCCTTCGCGGAAGCCGATGCGGCGATTGCCGCCTCCGGCACCGTCATCCTCGAACTCGCCCTCTCGAACGTGCCCGTGGTCTCGGCCTACAAGGCGGACTGGCTGATCACGCTGATGTCGAAGCGGATCAAGATCTGGTCGGGCGCGCTACCGAACCTGATTGCCGATTATCCCGTGGTGCCGGAATATATCAACGAAGTGGTGCGGCCAGGCAGCCTTTGCCGCTGGGCGGAGCGGCTGTCCAGCAATACCACGCAGCGGTATGCCATGATGGAAGGTTTCGATCTGACCTGGCAGCGCCTGCAGGTGCCTGTACCCCCAGGCGAAGCAGCGGCCGGCGTCGTTCTCGAAATTCTGGACAAGAAAAAACCCGGCCATCTTTGACCGGGTTTTTCATTTCGAATTTGGCTTCGATCAGCGCTTGGAGATCGGCAGGTAGTCCCGCATCGGCTCGCCGGTGTAGAGCTGGCGGGGGCGACCGATGCGCTGCTGCGGATCTTCGATCATCTCGGCCCACTGGGCGATCCAGCCGACGGTACGGGCAAGCGCGAAGAGGACGGTGAACATCGTGGTGGGGAAGCCCATCGCCTTCAGCGTGATGCCCGAATAGAAGTCGATGTTCGGGTAGAGCTTCTTCTCGATGAAATATTCGTCGGTAAGCGCGATGCGCTCCAGCTCCATGGCGACCTGCAGCAGCGGATCGTCCTTGTGGCCGAGCTCGCCGAGAACTTCGTGCGTCGTCTTCTGCATGATCTTGGCGCGCGGATCGTAGTTCTTGTAGACGCGGTGGCCGAAACCCATCAGACGGAACGGATCGTTCTTGTCCTTGGCGCGGGCGATATATTCCGGGATGCGGTCGACCGTGCCGATTTCCGTCAGCATGTTGAGTGCCGCTTCGTTGGCGCCGCCATGGGCCGGGCCCCAAAGGCAGGCGATGCCGGCCGCGATGCAGGCGAACGGGTTGGCGCCGGAGGAACCTGCGAGGCGGACCGTCGAGGTCGATGCGTTCTGTTCATGGTCCGCATGCAGGATGAAGATGCGGTCCATGGCGCGCGACAGCACCGGATTGACGACATATTCTTCGCACGGAACGGCAAAGCACATGCGCAGGAAGTTCGACGCATAGTCCAGGTTGTTCTGCGGATAAACGAAGGGCTGGCCGATGTGGTATTTGTAGGCCATCGCGGCAAGGGTCGGCATCTTGGCGATCATGCGCAGCGAAGCGACCATGCGCTGATGCGGATCGGTGATGTCGGTCGAGTCGTGGTAGAAGGCGGAAAGTGCGCCGACGCAGCCACACATGACGGCCATCGGATGAGCGTCGCGGCGGAAGCCGGTGAAGAAGCGGCTCATCTGCTCGTGCACCATCGTGTGATGCGTGACGCGATAGTCGAAGTCCTTCTTCTGGGCGGCGGTGGGCAGTTCGCCGTAGAGAAGCAGGTAGCAGGTTTCCAGGAAATCGCCGTGCTCGGCGAGCTGCTCGATCGGATAGCCGCGATGCAGCAGGATGCCTTCGTCGCCATCGATATAGGTGATCTTGGATTCGCAAGATGCTGTCGAAGTGAAGCCCGGATCGTAGGTGAAGGTACCGGTCTGCTTGTAGAGGGAACCGATGTCGATTACGTCCGGACCGATGGAGCCCGACTTGATCGGCAGATCGACTTGTCTGTCGCCGACTACCACGTTTGCGCTTTTATCCGTCATGCTGATCCTCCAACCTTTTGGCGGCGTGGCGCCCAAAAAGCGTCACAAGAATTAAGCGTCCGATGCTTTGCTATATGATCCGAAAGCTGATGCCAAGCAGTCGTTGGTAGCATTTTGTGCAGCGCGAAAGAATATTAGGCAACCGCTTTTGCTTGGGCTTCCAACTTGTTGTTGCAACCCGGTTCAGGTCTCTGGGATTGCTGAAGTTTCCCGGGCAGTTGACGGGAGGGCGGGAAACGCGCAGGTTGCATCGTCGCATGATTTGGCGACGGGGCGGGCTTAGCGTTTCATGTCGGAAGACACTGCGTTTCCGAAGCTGATCAAGACGGGGCGGCCGGCAACCAGGCCGATGGATTTCGCGTTCGGCGAAGACGCATCCCGATCGGTGGACCAGGGGCATCTTTCTGAGCTTTCTCCAGCGTTCGAACGAAGGTCGGTGGCGCATCCGGGGAGGGCGCTTCCGCATCGTATATCCGTGGGTTTGAAGCGCCTGTGGCGCAATGCGCCGTCCATGATCTTGGAAGAGGAGGCGCATGGGCATGGCTTCCTCTTCGTTCCCGTTGTCGTCGGTGCAGGGGCCGCATGCTGGTTCTCCTTGCCGCAAGATCCGGCTTTTCTGCCGTTTTTTGTGGCTTTTCTCGCATGCACCGTAATTGCCGCCATAACGCGTCACCAATTCGGCATGCCACGTATCATCCCGGTCGCCGCCGCACTCTTTCTCGGCGGCATGATGCTCGCGGAGCTGGAAACATGGAGGCAAAGTACAGTCGTTCTCGATTCGCCGGTGACGACCGAACTGACCGGCGTGGTCGAGCGGCGGGAAATCGATGCGAATGGACGCTGGCGCTATTTAGTCCGCGTCGGACGGACGGCCAATCCCGAGATCCGACGCCCGCCGGAGCGGGTGTCGCTGCTTGCCAGGGCGCGGCACGAATCTGCGGGAACCGGCGAGACGATCAGCAGCCGGGTACGCATATCGCCGCCTTCGGGGCCTGCGCTGCCGGGGCTTAACGATTTCGCCTTCTCTTCTTATTTCGATGGTATCGGCGCCGTCGGCTTTTTCTATGGAGTGCCGAATAAGGAGGCAGGCCCGGCGTTGCCGCGAGCCTGGATTGCAGAATTCGAAAGCGGGCTTTTTGATCTGCGCAGCGCCATTGCAAGCCATATTCGCGAAACGGTGCCGGGCGATGCGGGCGCCTTCGCAGCCGCGATCGTGACCGACGAACGCCGGGCTATTTCCAAGGAGACCACCGAGGCGCTCCGGCTTTCCGGACTTGCCCATATCGTCGCGATCTCCGGGCTGAACATGGCGCTTGCCGCCGGCATCTTCTTCGTCGGCGTCCGCACTGTCCTTTCGTTTTTTCCCGGGTTTGCCCAGGCCTATCCGGTGAAGAAGATCGCTGCCGCCGGCGCGCTCGTGATGGCGACCGCCTATTACCTGATTTCCGGCTTCGGTGTTTCGGCCGAGCGGGCGTATATCATGATGGCGGTCATGCTTGTCGCAGTCTTCTTCGACCGACCGTCGATCAGCTTGCGCAACGTGGCGCTTTCGGCCCTGATCATTATCGCCGTTTCGCCCTCGGAAATCCTGGGGCCCAGCTTCCAGATGTCCTTTGCGGCTACCGCAGCGCTGGTCGCCGGTTATGCGCTCTGGAAAAATCGATCGAAAAAGCACGATCCGGAACCGCTGCAAATTCGTCACCCTGTGGTGACGCCGGTACTGGCTTCCTGGAAATTCATTGCGGGCATTCTTGCCACGACCCTGATCGGCAGCACGTCGACGGCGATCTTTTCGGTCGAGCATTTCCATCGGATTGCGACCTACGGCGGTCTGGCGGCAAACCTCGCCGCCATGCCGATCATTTCTTTCGTGGTCATGCCGGCCGGACTTGTCGGCATGCTGCTCGTACCGTTCGGGCTCGATGCGCCTTTCCTGAAGCTCATGGGTCTCGGCCTGGAAGCGGTGATCTCCATAGCAAGACATGTCGCGGCCTGGGGCGGCGACGCCGGTATCGGCCGTCAGCATCCCTGGTTCCTGCCTGTCTCCACGGCCGGTTTTCTTCTGCTGACACTTTTGAGAAGCAGGCTTCGGCTGGTCGGCATTCCGCTCGTTGCCGCCGCATTGCTGTTCTCCTGGCACGAACGATCGAAGCCCCTGCCGGATATTCTCGTTTCCGAGGACGGAACGATGATTGCCCTGATAGGCAGGGAAGGCATTGCCACCAACCGCACCCGTCCGCCCGATTTCATCTACGGCCAGTGGAAACGGGCACTTCTCCTGGGCGATCCTATAAAACCGGACGTGTCATCAGCAGGAGACAAACCGCCCGATGGGAAATCTGAGGAGCGCCGCGAGCTGACGCAGGCCGAAATCGAAGCAGTGCGGTCCCGCATCAGGCAGGTGCCTGCCGGTCATTTCGTTTGCGAGCCGCGTGTCTTTTGCGGGGTGAAAACTTCCGGAGGCACCATGATAGCCTCCGTCGAAGACAGCCGTTATGCCGGTGCGGCCTGCGATGCTGCCCATATCATCATCGCCCCGCGCGCCCGTTTCGATCATTGCCGCTCCGGCGCATTGATGATCAACGGCAATGCTTTGCGAAAGACTGGTGCGCTCGAAATTTCCCTGCACGGCGCAGCCGACATCCGGCAATGGACTATTCGCCCCGCCATGGCCGGCCATGACCGCCCCTGGAGCAGGCATCGCCACTATGACTGGCGGAACAAGACGTTCGCCTCGGCGCTCCCGGAACCGCTCCGGCAATTGATCAATGGTAGCGGCGGATGAGGCCGACCAGCTTGCCCTGAACCTTTACCCGGTCGGGCGGGAATATCCGTGTTTCGTAGGCCGGGTTCGCGGCTTCCAGCGCGATCGAGGCGCCACGGCGGCGGAAGCGCTTCAGCGTCGCTTCCTCCTCGTCCACCAGCGCCACGATGATGTCTCCCGGATTGGCGGTGTTGCTGTTGCGGATGATCACCGTGTCGCCGTCCAGGATGCCGGCCTCGATCATCGAATCACCCTTGACCTCCAGCGCGTAATGTTCGCCGGAACCAAGCATCTCGGCGGGCACTGCGATATCATGCGTGTTGTTCTGGATCGCCGAGATGGGCACGCCGGCGGCGATGCGGCCCATGACGGGAACCGTGGTGGCGTTGGAGAGATCGTCGTTGGCTGCGGGCTTGGCCGGAGCGGCAGCGACCGGCTGCGGCTTGCCGAGGCTGCCCTCGATAACACTCGGCGAGAAGCCGCGGCGTGGCTGCAGGCTCGACTGATAGGCTTCCGGCAGCTTGATGACTTCAAGGGCACGTGCCCGGTTCGGCAGGCGGCGGATGAAGCCGCGCTCCTCCAGTGCGGTGATCAGCCGGTGGATGCCGGACTTCGACGCGAGGTCGAGCGCGTCCTTCATTTCGTCGAAGGAGGGCGGCACGCCGGATTCCTTCATGCGTTCGTGAATGAACAGAAGCAATTCCTGCTGTTTGCGCGTGAGCATATTTGGCACCTTGAGAGTCGGAAACAAATCAAGAACATACACTATATGTTCCATATGTGTTCCGCAAGTCCCTAAATTTTCGTGAAGTATGATGATTTTTCTTCATGGATGTCTGCAACATATCTCTTCCGACACCACTTGCTCGAAGCCGATCCGCTGCCAATGTAGTGCTGCGATTCCGGATTCTGGGGGCTCTCGCGTGAATGCTAGACTAATCGATCATCTCGTTCTGCCGGTGGCGGACCTTGCCGTCGCGCGTTCACGACTGGCAGAACTCGGATTTACAGTTGCGCCGGAGGCCTTTCATCCTTTCGGCACGGCCAATGCCTGCGTGTTTTTCTCGGATGGGGCCTATCTGGAGCCGCTGGCGATCGCCAACCGGCGTCAGGCGGCAGCCGCGGCCAAGCGCGGCAATGTCTTCACCGCCCGGGATCTCGCCTTCCGCAAGGCGCGTAACAGGCAGGGCTTTTCGGCCCTCGCGGTTGCCACGGGCGATGCGGCAGCCGATCACGCGCGTTTCAGGCTGCGCGGGATTTCCGCGGGCGATATCCTGGAATTCTCCCGCGGCGTGAAGATGCCGGATGGTTCCGAGACTGAGGCAAGCTTCCGGCTGGCCTTTGCGGGAGACGAGCGTGCGCCGGACTTCTTCTTGTTCTCCGCACAGCGGATCAATCCCCTGCCGGCCGATCGAGGCGAACTGGAACGCCATTCCAATACGGTGACCGGCTTGAGCGAGATCGTTCTTTCGGCCGCATCGCCCGGCGATTTTGCGCCTCTGCTCGAAGAGGTGCTGCTTGCGAAAGCCGGGATCGAAGCTGCGGCCGTGGAGCTTGTCGCTTCGAACACACGCATCCGCGTCATGCAGGATCAAGATCTCGAATCGGAATTCGCCCTTGCACCGTTGCCGAATGCCGAAGGTCTGCGCGGCCGGGCGATCATCTTCAAGACTGCCGATCTTGCCGTGACAGAGATCATCCTTGCTGCTAATGACGTCGCATTCGTCCGCCGGGAAGGCCGTGTGCTGGTCCAGGCGGCGCCCGGCCAGGGTGTGTTGTTCGGTTTCGAGGAATAGTCTCATGGAAGTCTCCGCCAATCCGCGCGTCTCCGTCGGTGAAGGGCACGGCAAGGTCGTGTTCGCACAGGATGCCCGCCTGTCGCTGATCGCCGGCCCGTGCCAGATGGAAAGCCGCGACCACGCCTTCATGATGGCGGGTGCGCTGAGGGAGCTTTGCGACAAGCTCGGCATCGGGCTTGTCTACAAATCATCCTTCGACAAGGCGAACCGTACGTCGATTTCCGGCAGGCGCGGCATCGGGCTCGAAAGCGCCATGGAAATCTTCACCGATCTGAAGAAAGAATTCGGCTTCCCGGTTCTCACCGACATTCACACGGAAGAGCAGTGCGCCATCGTCGCCCAGACCGTGGACGTGCTGCAGATCCCGGCCTTCCTTTGCCGCCAGACGGACTTGCTTGTCGCTGCGGCGAAGACCGGCCGCGTCATCAATGTCAAGAAGGGCCAGTTCCTGGCGCCCTGGGACATGAAGAACGTGTTGGCCAAGTTCACCCAGAGCGGCAATCCGAATGTGCTGCTCTGCGAACGCGGCGTTTCCTTCGGTTACAATCAGCTCATCTCCGACATGCGCTCGCTGCCGATCATGGCGGCGATGGGCGCGCCGGTGATCTTCGACGCCACCCACTCGGTGATGCAGCCGGGGGGGCAGGGCGGCTCTTCCGGCGGCCAGCGGGAATTCGTCGAGACGCTGGCGCGGGCGGCCGTCGCGGTTGGCGTCGGGGGCGTCTTCATCGAGACCCATCAGGACCCGGACAATGCGCCTTCGGATGGCCCCAGCATGGTACACCTCAAGGACATGCCGCGGCTGCTCGAAAGGCTGATCGCTCTCGATGCGGTCGCAAAGGCTGCCTGAAGCGCCCGCCTGAAAAAGCGCGAAAAGCGGCTCCATTGTAATTTTCGTGTCACTGACTATGGGACATGTTCAGTGACCCCGAACCATATAGATCCGACGTCCAAGCCCAGGGAGAGTCTTTTGACCGCCATCACCGATATCATCGCCCGTGAAATCCTCGACAGCCGCGGTAATCCGACGGTTGAAGTGGATGTCTATCTGGAAGACGGTTCTTTTGGCCGTGCAGCTGTTCCGTCCGGCGCGTCGACCGGCGCGCACGAGGCGGTCGAACTGCGTGACAGCGGCAAGCGTTACGGCGGCAAGGGCGTCGAAAAGGCTGTCGAAGCGGTCAACACCGAGATCTTCGATGCGATCGGCGGTTTCGATGCCGAAAGCCAGATCCACATCGACAAGACGATGATCGCGCTCGACGGCACGCCGAACAAGTCGCGCCTCGGCGCCAATGCCATCCTCGGTGTGTCGCTCGCCGTCGCCAAGGCCGCCGCCGAATCCGCCGGCCTGCCGCTCTACCGCTACGTGGGCGGTCCGAACGCGCATGTCCTCCCCGTTCCGATGATGAACATCATCAACGGCGGCGCCCATGCCGACAACCCGATCGACTTCCAGGAATTCATGATCATGCCGGTTGGCGCCGATACGCTGCGTGACGCGGTGCGCATGGGTTCGGAAATCTTCCACGTCCTCAAGAGGGAACTCGCCGCCCAGGGGCATAACACTAATGTCGGCGACGAGGGCGGTTTCGCGCCGGGCCTGAAGAGCGCGCCGGAAGCCCTCGATTTCATCATCAAGTCGGTCGAGAAGGCCGGCTACAAGCCGGGCGACGACGTCTGCCTGGCGCTCGACTGCGCCTCGACGGAGTTCTTCAAGGACGGCAAATACGTGATGGAAGGCGAAGGCCGCACGCTGGAATCCGGCGCCATGGCCGATTACCTCGCTGAACTCGTCGGCAAGTATCCGATCATTTCGATCGAGGACGGCATGGCGGAGGACGACTGGGACGGCTGGAAGGCGCTCACCGACAAGATCGGCGCCACGTGCCAGCTAGTCGGCGACGACCTCTTCGTCACCAATTCCGCGCGTCTGCGCGACGGCATCCGCATGGGTGTCGCAAACTCCATCCTCGTCAAGGTCAACCAGATCGGTTCGCTTTCGGAAACGCTCGATGCCGTCGAGACCGCCCACAAGGCGCGCTACACGGCCGTGATGTCGCACCGTTCGGGCGAGACGGAGGATTCCACCATCGCCGATCTCGCGGTCGCCACCAATTGCGGGCAGATCAAGACCGGCTCGCTGTCGCGCTCCGACCGCCTTGCCAAGTACAACCAGCTCATCCGCATCGAGGAAATGCTGGGTCCGCAGGCGGCTTATGCCGGCCGCGGCATTCTGAAGGCCTAAACTCCAAGCCCTTCACCCTGGCCCTCTCGCCCGCGGGGGGACGTGCCCTTTGCGCGGCGTTGCGAATGGCAAAGGCGGCGCGGCATATTTCCTTCTCCCCGTCAGAACGGGGAGAAGGTGCCCGGCAGGGCGGATGAGGGGCTTCCACGTCCTGAATGTCGAGATCGACGGACTCGATTCTAGTTAGCGATTGCTTAAGCAAGTTCTGCGAATTTGAAATTCTGTTCGGATCGATTTCTGCGATCCCCGTAGAGCGTGACAAGGCGTTGATTGGGCATGTGGACGAAGCATCACAGACAAAGAAAATTCGGTCGTTTTGTCCTTCCCGCCATTACCGTCGCCTTCCTTTCATACTTCGGCTATCATTCTGTGCATGGTGATCTGGGTCTGATCGCCACCGAGGAATTCGAGCGTCAGCGGCAGGCGCGTGCCGAGGAGCTCGCCAAGCTGACGGCCAGACGCGAGGCGCTTGAGCGGCAGGTGCAGCTCATGAGTGACGGCTCTCTGGAGAAAGATATGCTCGATGAGATCGCCCGCTATCAGCTCAATGTTTCGCGCAACGACGAAATCGTCATCTTCAATAACTACTTCTGAGTTAACCGGAATCTGGTTAACTTAACATTTCGCAAGTCTTTTCAGTGTGTTGTGCGGAATGTGAGCCATGCATTTATGGCATTGCTGGGGTCTCGTTTCTTGCCTATGGTACGGCCTCGAAACCGGAGCGGGTTTCCGACGGCCAGCGTCGGGGCACTAAAGCCGCTCTCCATGCAGCACGAGAGGGAGGGATGAATGGCGCCGACCAAAACCGCGTCTGTATCCGGCCGCAAATCCGCGGCAAAGTCTGCTACGGCAAAATCTGTTACCAAGACGGCATCCAGGCCGGCAAAGAAGAATTTCGACGGCGGCACCTTTGCTGACTTCAGCAAGGAGGAGGAGCTCAAGGCCCTCCGTGACATGCTGCTGATCCGCCGCTTCGAGGAAAAGGCCGGCCAGCTTTACGGCATGGGTTTCATCGGCGGCTTCTGTCATCTCTATATCGGCCAGGAAGCAGTCGTCGTCGGCATGCAGATGGCGCTGAAGGAAGGCGACCAGGTCATCACCGGCTACCGTGACCATGGCCACATGCTGGCGACGGGCATGAGTGCGCGTGGCGTCATGGCGGAGCTCACCGGGCGCCGGGGCGGCTATTCCAAGGGGAAGGGCGGCTCCATGCACATGTTCTCCAAGGAAAAGAATTTTTACGGCGGTCACGGCATCGTCGGCGCCCAGGTTTCGCTCGGCACCGGCCTTGCGTTTGCCAACAAATACCGCGGCAACAATGCGGTCAGCACCGCCTATTTCGGTGACGGCGCGGCCAACCAGGGCCAGGTCTATGAGAGCTTCAACATGGCCGAGCTCTGGAAGCTGCCGGTCGTCTATGTGATCGAGAACAACCGCTACGCCATGGGCACCTCGACCGCCCGGGCCACGGCGCAGGCCAATTTCTCGCAACGCGGCGCTTCCTTCAACATTCCCGGTTTCCAGGTAGACGGCATGGATGTACGCGCCGTGAAGGCTGCCGCCGACGAGGCGATGGAACATTGCCGGTCCGGCAAGGGGCCGATCATCCTCGAAATGCTGACCTACCGGTATCGCGGCCACTCCATGTCGGATCCGGCCAAGTACCGCTCGAAGGACGAGGTGCAGAAGATGCGCTCCGAGCACGACCCGATCGAGCAGGTGCGTGCTCGCCTTCTCGAAAAGGGCTGGGCGACCGAGGACGAATTGAAGGCGATCGACAAGGACGTCCGCGACATCGTCGCCGACAGCGCCGATTTCGCCCAGGCCGATCCGGAGCCGGATGTGTCCGAGCTCTATACCGACATTCTGCTCTGATCGAGGGGAGGGAATTTTATGCCTATCGATATCCTTATGCCCGCCCTTTCCCCGACCATGGAGGAAGGCACGCTCAGCAAATGGCTGAAAAAAGAAGGTGACAAGGTCACCTCCGGCGACGTGATCGCCGAAATCGAGACCGACAAGGCGACCATGGAAGTGGAAGCCGTCGATGAGGGCGTGATCGGCAAGCTGCTCGTTCCGGCCGGCACCGAAAACGTCAAGGTGAACACCAAGATCGCCGTTCTCCTCGCCGACGGCGAAAGCGCTGCCGACATTGGTTCTGAAGCGTCCGCCGAAACTCCGAAGGCTGCCGCTCCGCAGGTGCCGCAGGAAGAAAAGCCGACCGAAACCGGCTCCGCATCCGCACCTGTTCCGGCCCAGCCGATCGCGCCGACGGCCTCCGACCCGGATATTCCGGCCGGCACGGAAATGGTGACCATGACCGTCCGCGAAGCGCTTCGTGACGCCATGGCCGAGGAAATGCGCCGCGACGAGGATGTCTTCGTCATGGGCGAGGAAGTCGCCGAATACCAGGGTGCCTACAAGATCACGCAAGGCCTGCTGCAGGAGTTCGGTCCCCGCCGCGTGGTCGATACCCCGATCACCGAGCACGGTTTCGCAGGCGTCGGCGTCGGTGCCGCCATGGCCGGTCTCAGGCCGATCGTGGAGTTCATGACCTTCAACTTCGCCATGCAGGCGATCGACCAGATCATCAATTCGGCTGCCAAGACGCTCTACATGTCCGGCGGCCAGATGGGCGCTCCGATCGTCTTCCGCGGTCCGAACGGTGCGGCCGCCCGCGTCGCCGCCCAGCACAGCCAGGATTATGCCGCCTGGTACAGCCATGTCCCGGGCCTCAAGGTCGTCATGCCTTACACGGCAGCCGACGCCAAGGGCCTCCTGAAGGCTGCCATCCGCGATCCGAACCCGGTCATCTTCCTGGAAAACGAGATCCTCTACGGCCATCATTTCGAAGTGCCGAAGCTTGATGATTTCGTGCTGCCGATCGGCAAGGCCCGCATCCACAAGACCGGCAAGGACGCGACCGTCGTCTCCTTCGGCATCGGCATGACCTATGCCGTGAAGGCGGTCGAGGAGCTTTCAAAGGAAGGGATCGACGTCGAACTGATCGACCTTCGCACCATCCGCCCGATGGATCTGCCGACGGTCATCGAATCGGTCAAGAAGACCGGCCGCCTCGTCACCGTCGAGGAAGGGTATCCGCAGTCGTCGGTCGGCACGGAAATCGCTACCCGCGTCATGCAGCAGGCCTTCGACTATCTCGACGCGCCGATCCTGACGATCGCCGGCAAGGACGTTCCGATGCCTTACGCGGCGAACCTCGAAAAGCTGGCGCTGCCGAATGTCGGCGAAGTCGTCCAGGCGGTCAAAACCGTCTGCTACAAATAAGGGGAGGGCGTTTCGATGCCGATCAACATCACCATGCCTGCCCTTTCGCCGACCATGGAAGAGGGCAACCTTTCCAAGTGGCTGGTCAAGGAAGGCGACAAGGTCAAGTCCGGCGATGTAATCGCCGAGATCGAAACCGACAAGGCGACCATGGAAGTGGAAGCTGTCGATGAGGGCACCGTTGCGAAGATCGTAGTCCCGGCCGGCACGGAAGCGGTCAAGGTCAACGCCCTGATCGCGATCCTCGCCGGAGAGGGCGAGGATGTCTCGGCTGCTGCCGCCGGTGGTGGCGCTTCCGCTCCGAAGGCCGAGGCCGCCCCTGCGCCGAAGGCGGAAGCCGCTCCGGCTCCGAAGGCTTCCGAGCCCGCTCCGGCACAGGCACCCGCTGCCGCCCCGGCATCGGCCCAAAGCGGCACCGGTATCGGCAACGGCTTGTTTTCCTCGCCGCTCGCCCGTCGCCTCGCGAAGGAAGCCGGTATCGATATTTCCGCCGTTACCGGCTCCGGTCCGCATGGCCGTGTCGTCAAGGCCGATGTCGAGAAGGCCGTCGCCTCTGGCACCGGAAAGGCCGCTCCGACAACTGCTCCGCAAGCTGCACCCGCTGCCGCGCCGGCCATGGCAAAAGGCCCGTCGGATGACGCCGTGCTCAAGCTGTTCGCGGAAGGCTCCTACGAGCTTCTGCCGCATGACGGCATGCGCAAGACGATCGCCGCTCGGCTCACCGAGTCGACCCAGACGGTACCGTCCTACACCGTCTCCATGGATTGCGAGATCGATGCGCTCCTGAAGCTGCGCGCCGAGATCAACGCCTCGGCCCCGGTGAAGAAGACGGAGAAGGGCGACGTTCCGGCCTTCAAGCTGTCGGTCAACGACTTCATCATCAAGGCAATGGCGCTCGCACTTCGCGACGTTCCGATGGCGAATGCGTCCTGGACCTCGACCGCTCGCGTCCTGCACAAGCATTCGGACGTCGGCGTGGCCGTATCGATCCCGGATGGTTTGATCACCCCGATCGTCCGCAAGGCGGAAGAGAAGGCATTGTCCGTCATCTCCAACGAGGTGAAGGACCTTGCCAGGCGCGCCCGCGACAAGAAGCTGAAGCCCGAAGAATACCAGGGCGGCACCACTTCGGTGTCCAACCTCGGCATGTTCGGCGTCTCCAGCTTCACCTCGATCGTCAATCTGCCGCAGGCCTCGATCGTCTCGATCGGCGCGGGCGTCGAAAAGCCGGTCGTCAGGAACGGCAAGATCGAGGTGGGCACGGTGATGACGGCGACCTTCGCCTTCGACCACCGTGTCATCGATGGCGCGCTGGGGGCGGAGCTTGCCTCTGCGTTCAAGCGCTACATCGAAAACCCGATGGCGATGCTGGTGTGATGGCTTTCCTCCCCCTCGCGGGGAGGGTGTCCGCGTGAGGGGGAAACCAGGAGTGCGTCGATGAAAACCGTTCTCTGCTATGGCGATTCTCTGACTTGGGGCACGGACGCCGAAACCGGCGGCCGCCATGCCTTTGAGGATCGCTGGCCAAGCGTGCTTGCGGCCGCCCTTGGCCCGTCTGTGAACGTCGTGGCCGAGGGGCTCGGCGGCCGCACCACCGCTTATGACGACGGGCTTGGGGATTGCGACCGCAACGGCGCGCGCCTGTTGCCGACGATCCTGCATACCCATGGCCCGTTGGATCTGGTGATCATCATGCTCGGCACCAACGACATGAAGCCGATGATCCACGGCACGGCGATCGGCGCGCGACAAGGGATAAAGAAGCTCATCAGCCTCATTCGTTTCCATGATTGGACGCGGGAATGCGAGCCGCCGGAAATACTGATCGTATCGCCACCTAGCCTCTGCGAAACGGCCAATCCGCTGACCGGTGCTCTCTACAGGGGAAGCATCGAGGAGTCGGCAATGCTTGCTTCGCTTTACCGTGATCTCGCCGACGAGATGGGTTGCGGTTTCTTCGATGCGGGCTCGGTTGCGAAAACGACGCCGATCGACGGCATCCATCTCGATGCGGATAATACCCGCGCGATCGGACGGGGCCTGGAGCCCATCGTCCGGATGATGCTGGGGCTCTGATGAAAACGAGGGATTGATCGGGGTCAAGGAGTAGCGGAATGGAATGGTTCTAGCATTTCCCGGATTGTCCAACGGAGGTCAGGGAAATGTCGAACACACCACACCATCTCGCCGAAGAATTTCCGGAATATGCCGTCCAGATGCGCCATCTGCGTGAGAGGGACGGACATTTTCACCGGATATGCAGTGACTACGAGGATGTGAACCATCAGATCCACAAGGCCGAGACGAATATCGAGCCATGCGACGACATCCGCATGGAGGAAATGCGAAAGCGGCGCCTCGCCTTGAAGGATGAAATATACGGGATGCTGACGCGGGCCGAACCGGCAGCCGAAAAACTCGGCGAATAGGGGCCAAGCTTCACTCCCGGAAGAACAAGGGCAGGGCTGCGGCAGCAGCCTTTGCCGGCTAGACAAGGAGTGAAGCGCCTATGGCCAATGCTTACGACGTCATCATCATCGGATCCGGTCCGGGCGGATATATTGCCGCCATCCGCGCCGCGCAGCTTGGCATGAAGGTCGCGGTCGTGGAGCGCGAGCATCTCGCCGGCATCTGCTCCAACTGGGGCTGCATCCCGACCAAGGCGCTGCTGCGTTCGGCCGAAGTTTACGAATATGCCAAGCATCCGGGCGATTACGGCATCAAGATCGAGGGCTCGGTTACCGCCGACCTGAAGGCGATCGTCGCCCGTTCGCGCGGCATCGCGCACCGCATGAACAATGGCGTCGGCTTCCTCTTCAAGAAGAACAAGGTCGATATCATCTGGGGCGATGCCAAGATCACCAAGCCCGGTGAGGTCGTCGTCTCCAAGACCGCCAAGAAACCGGTCGAGCCGATCGGCCCGATTCCGAAGAACACGCTCGGTGAAGGCACCTATACCGCCAAGCATATCATCGTCGCGACCGGCGCCCGCCCGCGCGCGCTTCCCGGCATCGAGCCGGACGGCAAGCTGATCTGGACCTATTTCGAGGCGATGAAGCCGGAGGAAATGCCGAAATCGCTGCTGGTCATGGGCTCGGGCGCGATCGGCATCGAATTCGCCAGCTTCTACCGGACGCTCGGCGTCGACGTCACCGTCGTCGAGATCATGAGCCAGGTCATGCCGGTGGAAGATGCGGAAATCTCCGCGCTTGCGAAGAAGCAGTTCGAGCGGGCAGGCATGAAGATCCTGCTCGAAGCCAAGGTCGCCAAGGTCGTGAAGGGCGCCAACTCGGTCACCGCGACGATCGAGCTCAAGGACGGCAAGACGCGGGAGATCACAGCAGACCGGATGATCTCCGCCGTCGGCGTACAGGCCAATATCGAAGGCATCGGCCTTGAGGCTGTCGGCGTGAAGACCGACCGCGGCTTCATCGTCATCGACGGCTACGGCAAGACCAGCGTGCCGGGCATCTATGCCATCGGTGACGTCGCCGGTCCGCCGCTGCTCGCTCACAAGGCCGAGCACGAGGGTGTCATCTGCGTCGAGAAGATCGCCGGCCTCCCTAACGTCCATCCGATGGACAAGTTGAAGATTCCCGGCTGCACCTATTGCCACCCGCAGGTCGCCTCGGTCGGTTTGACCGAAGCAAAGGCGAAGGCCGAGGGCCGCGACATCCGCGTCGGCCGTTTCCCCTTCGTCGCCAACGGCAAGGCGATCGCGCTCGGCGAGGACCAGGGGCTGGTGAAGACCATCTTCGACAAGAAGACCGGCGAACTTCTCGGTGCCCATATGGTCGGCGCGGAAGTGACCGAACTCATCCAGGGCTTCGTCGTCGCAATGAACCTGGAGACGACGGAAGAGGAATTGATGCACACGATTTTCCCGCATCCCACCATTTCGGAGACGATGAAGGAAAGCGTGCTCGACGCCTATGGAAGGGCGCTGAATGCCTGACATTCCCGGCATTGCGAAAGGGCGGGCAACCGCCCATATCTCTGGAACATCTTTTTAGGACGGGGTTATTCATATGGGTATTGGTTGGATTGCAGCGATCATCATCGGCGGCGTGGCCGGCTGGCTTGCCGGCATCCTGATGGACCTCCGGTTCGGCGTCTTGATGAACATCGTGATCGGCATCGTCGGCGCGGTGATCGCCAACGCCGTCTTCGAGAGCGCCAATATCCATGTCGCTGGCGGATGGCTGGGTTACCTGGTGCAGGGTTTCGTGGGCGCCTGCATTTTGCTATTCGTTGCCAAACTCGTCAGGCGCTGAAAAAGCACGCGGTTGAAAGCAGGTTTTTATGGTCACCATTCTCGATACGATCGGGTCCAGCGAAGAAAAGCGCGTCCGTCATCCGGAAAAGGCGCATCGGCCCGATACGGAAGTGCTGCGCAAGCCCGAATGGATTCGTGTGCGTGCGCCGGTTTCGAAAGGGTATGCGGAAACCCGCTCGATCGTGAAGGAAAACAAGCTGGTGACGGTCTGCGAGGAAGCGGGCTGCCCCAATATCGGCGAGTGCTGGGACAAGAAGCACGCCACCTTCATGATCATGGGCGAGATCTGTACCCGCGCCTGCGCCTTCTGCAACGTCGCGACCGGCAGGCCGAACGCGCTCGACATGGATGAGCCGGAAAACGTCGCCAAAGCCGTCCGGCAGATGGGCCTGTCCCACGTCGTCATCACCTCGGTCGACCGTGACGACCTGGACGATGGCGGTGCCGAACATTTCGAGAAGGTGATCTTCGCGATCCGCGCGGCGTCTCCGATGACGACCATCGAGATCCTGACGCCTGACTTCCTGAAGAAGCCCGGTGCGCTGGAGCGCGTCGTTGCAGCCAAGCCGGACGTCTTCAACCATAACCTGGAGACCGTGCCCGGCAATTACCTGACGGTTCGCCCGGGTGCGCGCTACTTCCACTCCGTCCGCCTGCTGCAGCGGGTGAAGGAACTGGACCCGACCATGTTCACCAAGTCGGGCATCATGGTGGGGCTGGGCGAGGAGCGTAACGAAGTGCTTCAGCTCATGGACGACCTGCGCACGGCGGACGTCGATTTCCTGACGATCGGCCAGTACCTGCAGCCGACCCGCAAACACCACAAGGTCGAGAAGTTCGTCACGCCGGAGGAATTCAAGTCCTACGAGACGGTTGCCTATACCAAGGGTTTCCTGATGGTGTCTTCGAGCCCGCTGACCCGGTCCTCGCATCATGCGGGAGACGATTTCGCCCGCCTCAGGGCTGCACGTGAGAAGAAGCTGCTGGCTGCCGCCGAATAAGCGGCAGTCACGTTTTCTGCTCTTTATTCGGCCGCCTCGACCTTTTCGTGCTTGTCGTGACCACGCCTGCGGTCGCGCAGGATGAATCGGTGACCTCGCGCTTCGGCCTTTGCCATTTCAATCAGATAGACGAGCATTGGAAGCTGGTTCATGTCGGCGAGCTGCTTTGCGGATTCGAGCAGCTTTATCATCTGTGAGAAATCGTCCATGGATGCTTCTCTTTCGGGTGCGTCCGGTCTTCTGCTGATTGAATATTCCATTGTACGTGTTCGCTACAGCGGAACATTACAACCGGATGAATCCTAGATTAAATTTTCTTAATCCGAATAATGCCCGGCGATTGTCGGATCGGCTGCCTGACCAGACTACCGTGACGTATTCGGCGGACTTCTATAATATTCTCTGCGCGATATTGAAATCCTCCTGTCATCATCGGCGGCTAATGCCGCGTTCTGTGGGGTCGGGGCCTGATTCTCGGGGGAGCTTATCATGGACATGAAATCGGGCTCGAATGTGATCCGCTACGTGGGGATTGCAGAGGCCGCCGACAAGGTCCGGCATGCGGATCGCATCCTGGTCGTCGGTTGTTCCGGCGGCGGAAAATCGACGCTCTCCCAGAAGATTGCCCGCCGTTTCGGCCTCGTCTATCTCTCGATTGATCGCGACGTGCTGTGGCTGCCTGGCTGGGTGCAGCGGGAAAGGGGCGAGCAGCGCCGCATCATCGAGAAGCTGATCCTTCAGGATCGCTGGGTCATGGATGGCACCAATTCCTCCACCTTCGATATCCGCGTGCCGCGCAGCGATATCGTCATCTGGGTGCGCATGCCGCGCCTCGTCTGCGTCTGGGGTATCCTCAGCCGCGCGGCGAAACATTGGGGCCGCACGCGGCCGGACATGGCGCCCGGCTGCCCGGAAAAGGTGGATTGGGAATTTTTCCGGTTCGTGTGGACCTGGGAGCAAAAGTTTGCGCAGCGCGTTCTGGCCGGGCTGGCCGAACATGCCGGCGAAAAGCCGGTCCTGATGTTGAAATCGCGTCGGGAAATGCGGGAACTTCTTGATCTTGTCGGAGCTCGCGCTTAACTGCGTTCCATGCCCAAGTTCGAAATCCGCCGTCCCGTCAAGCATAGCGCCGATGAAATGTACGCGCTCGTTGCCGATATCGAGAAATATCCGCAATTCCTGCCGCTTTGCGAGGCGCTGGCCATCCGCTCCAGCAAGGAGCGTGACGGCAAGGTGCTGCTTGTTGCCGATATGACGGTGGGCTACAAGGCGATCCGTGAGACTTTCACTACCCAGGTCCTGCTCAATCCGCCCGAGCGCGCCATCGACGTGAAATATATCGAAGGGCCGTTCAAGTATCTGGAAAACCGCTGGCGTTTCGAGCCAACCGCGGACGGTTCGCCGGACGCCTGCGTGGTGCATTTCTTCATCGACTACGAATTCAAGAGCATGATCCTCGGCGCTCTGATGGGCTCGATGTTCGACCGCGCCTTCCGAATGTTCGCCGAAGCCTTCGAAACGCGGGCGGACAAGGTCTACGCCTGACCCTTTTTCATGCCGAAGGCGGCCTCGACCAGCATCTCCAGTGCCGTCCTGACGGTCGCGAGCCTGATTTCGGTCCGGCTGATATCGCCGTAACGCATTTCCCGATGCAGGATCGTTCCCGATCGGCTTTGGGCGGCGAGATGCACGAGGCCTACCGGCTTTTCCGATGTCCCGCCGCTGGGGCCGGCAATCCCCGTCACCGCAACGGCGACAGACGCGCGCGAGCGGAACAGCGCGCCATGCACCATCTGCAGCGCCGTTTCCTTCGAAACCGCACCGTAGGCGAGCAGTGTCGCCTGCGTGACGCCGAGCATGTCCACCTTCGCCTCGTTCGTATAGGTCACGAAGCCACGATCAACGACGGCGGATGAACCGGAAATTTCCGTCAGGGCGCCGGCGATCAGCCCTCCCGTGCAGGATTCTGCGGTCGCGACCATCAGGCCTCGAGCGGTGAAGTCGACAACGATCTTGCGCGCCTGCTCTTCGATATCGCCGGGAAAGAGGCTCATGCGGTTTCCCCGCGATAGACGACAGTGGCGGTGGCAATCGCCGCGATGCCCTCGCGGCGGCCGATGAACCCTATCTTCTCATTGGTTGTGGCCTTCACCGAGCAGCGGTCGACCGAAATGCCGAGGATGTCTGCCAGGGTCTCGCGCATCTTCTGCCGATGCGGGGCGATCTTCGGCGCTTCGGCGATCAGCGAGATGTCGGCGTTCATGATCGTGCCGCCGCGCTCGCGCACGATCTTTGCCGCATGGTCCAGGAAGATCTTTGATGGCGCGCCGCGCCACCGCATGTCCGACGGTGGGAAATGGTCGCCGATATCGCCGGCGCCGCAGGTGGCGAGCAGCGCGTCAGTCAGCGCATGCAGGGCGACATCCGCATCCGAGTGGCCGCTGAGCTTCTGGTCATGGGGAATGAAGACGCCGCAGAGTGTCACCCCGTCGCCCGGTTCCAGTTGATGCACGTCGTAGCCGTTGCCGGTGCGCACATCGGGAAGGAAGTTGGCGGGAAGGGTGCTCTGCGAAAGCTTTTCGTCGGCCATGGCGATATCCCGCTTGACGGTGAGCTTGATGTTGTCGACCGAGCCTTCGACCAGCGTTACGGTCAGGCCGGCCCATTCGGCGATCGAGGCATCGTCGGTGAAATCCTCGCGGCGAAGTGCCGCCGCCTTCTCATGCGCAATACGGATTGCGGAAAGGTGGAAGCTCTGGGGTGTCTGGGCGGCGTAGAGCCCGGCGCGCGGCACGGTGTCGTGCACCAGCCCATCGGAACCGCCACGCTTCAGCGTGTCGGTGACGGGGATTGCCGGCAGCACGCCTTCCTGCCCCTCGTCGAGCGCTTGCGCCACGCGGTCGAGGACGTCCCGGTCCACGAAAGGCCGCGCCGCGTCGTGGATCATCACGTGTGTCGCATCGGTGCCGGATAGTGCCCGGAGGCCTTCATAGACGGAGCGCTGTCGGGTCTCGCCGCCGAATGTGGTGATGACCCGCTCTGCTCCCGGAAGCTTGCCGCATGCTTCGGCAAAAAGAGCCTCGTCGTCCCGATGGATGACGACCACGATCGGGCCGCTGCGGGACCAGGTGAGAAACCGTTCCAGCGTATGGGTGATGACCGGCCGCCCACCGATTCGCCGGTACTGTTTCGGACCATCCTCAAGCGAGCCGGCCCGCTCGCCACGGCCTGCTGCGACGATGACGATACCGATTGTCATGGTTCTGTCGTCCATCGACCGTAACCCGTTTGCGTTTCCTTGAAGGATTGACAGCGGGAGAACTATAGACTCAAAAGCTCCATTTCCAGCAGCCCGCCCAAAAATAACGCAGTTCCGGAATTGCTCTTGGCAAACGCTCAGGAACTGAATAAAAATAGTGCAAAACTCTCATGTGCCCGAAAGATCATCACTTGCGTTTCCAGGATCTTGCCAAGCCTTTCCAGATCGGGCCTGTCGCCATTCGCAATCGCGTCGCCCTGGCGCCGATGTCCGGCGTGACCGACCTGCCGTTCAGGCAGCTTGCATGGCGTTTCGGCGCCGGGCTCGTCGTGACCGAAATGGTGGCAAGCCGAGAGCTCGTCATGAACCGCGGCGAATCCTGGGCGCGGCTGAAAGGGGCGGGCATTTCGCCGCATATGGTTCAGCTTGCCGGCCGCGAGGCGCACTGGATGGCAGAAGCGGCGAAAATCGCGGCCGATAACGGCGCCGACATCATCGACATCAACATGGGGTGTCCGGCAAAGAAGGTGACGGGCGGTTATTCCGGCTCGGCGCTGATGCGCGATCCCGATCACGCCCTGTCGCTCATCGAGGCGACCGTCAATGCTGTCAAGGTGCCGGTGACGCTGAAGATGCGGCTCGGCTGGGACGAAAATTCCATCAACGCACCCGAGATCGCCCGCCACGCCGAAGAGGCCGGGGTCCGGCTCGTGACGATCCACGGCCGCACCCGCATGCAATTTTATGAGGGTCGGGCGGATTGGGATGCGATCCGGCCTGTGCGTGATGCCGTCTCCATCCCGCTGATCGCCAATGGTGACGTCGAATCGCTGGAAGACGCCGCCGATATCCTGAAGCGTTCCGGCGCCGACGCGGTCATGGTCGGCCGTGCCGCGCAGGGGCGCCCCTGGCATGCGGGCTGGCTCGCTGGCCATGCGGCGCCGCAGCAGGACGAGGTGGCCGGCCTCGTCATCGAGCATTACGAGGCGATGCTGGCCCTCTACGGCCGCGAGGCAGGGCTGCGTCATGCCCGCAAACATCTCGGCTGGTATCTCGACCGTTTTGCGTCGGCCCTGCCCGTGGAAGAAAAGGCTGCCATCATGATCTCGAAAGACCCGGCCGATGTCTCGCGCCGGATGATTGCCGCGCTGTCCGGCGAAGCCTTCGTGGCACGCAAGGAGGCCGCATGACGAAGTCGCCAGGGTCGAACAATGGGCAGAATGCTGCGAACGGCAATGCGCTCGCCATGGCCGTCCTGAATTCGGTGCAGAACCCGGTGATCCTGGTCGATGCGGCAGGCCGGATCGCCTTCGCCAATTGGGAGGCGGAAGCCTTTTTCGGCTCCAGCGCCGCCCATCTGGCGAAGAACAGGATCTCCACCTTCATTCCTTTCGGCAGTCCGCTCCTGGCGCTGATCGATCAGGTGCGCGAGCGCAAGGCGCCGGTCAACGAGTATCGTGTCGATCTCTCCTCGCCGCGTCTCGGCCAGGACAAGCTGGTGGACCTCTATGTCGCCCCGGTGGTGAGCGAGCCGGGCTCGGTGGTGATCGTCTTCCAGGAGCGGTCCATGGCCGACAAGATCGACCGCCAGCTCACCCATCGTGCAGCGGCCCGGTCCGTGACGGGGCTTGCCTCCATGCTGGCGCATGAGATCAAGAACCCGCTTTCCGGCATCCGCGGCGCCGCCCAGCTCCTGGAAACGTCCGTGCAGGACGAGGACCGCGCGCTGACCCGGTTGATCTGTGACGAGACCGACCGCATCGTCTCATTGGTCGACCGCATGGAGGTCTTCTCCGACGAACGCCCGGTGGATCGGGTGCCGCTCAACATCCATTCGGTCCTCGACCATGTGAAGGCAGTCGCCAAGGCCGGTTTCGCGCGGGAAATCAAGATCACCGAATTATACGATCCGTCGCTGCCGCCGGTCTATGCCAACCGCGACCAGCTCGTGCAGGTCTTCCTGAACCTCATCAAGAATGCGGCGGAAGCGATCGGCGACCAGCCGGACGGCGAGATCATGCTGACGACGGCCTACCGTCCCGGCATCCGGCTGTCCGTCGCGGGAACGCGGGAGAAGATTTCGCTGCCGCTCGAATTCTGCGTCATCGACAATGGCCCCGGCGTGCCGCCGGATCTGCTGCCGCATCTTTTCGATCCCTTCATCACCACCAAGACGAACGGCTCCGGCCTTGGCCTCGCGCTGGTCGCCAAGATCATCGGCGCGCATGGCGGCATTGTCGAATGCGACAGCCAGGCGCGCCGCACCACGTTCCGGGTTCTGATGCCCATGCATAAGGAAGAGGCCGGCGACGGCCGCGCTTTGAACTCCACAGGAAGTGAAAAATGACTGCCACGATCCTTGTCGCGGACGATGACGCGGCGATCCGCACCGTGCTGAACCAGGCTTTGACCAGGGCGGGTTATGAAGTACGCATCACCTCCAACGCCGCGACCCTCTGGCGCTGGATTTCGGCCGGCGAGGGGGACCTGGTCGTCACCGATGTCGTCATGCCGGACGAGAACGCCTTCGACCTTTTGCCGCGCATCAAGAAGGCACGGCCGGAGCTGCCGGTTCTCGTGATGAGCGCCCAGAACACCTTCATGACGGCCATCAAGGCTTCGGAGAAAGGCGCCTACGACTACCTGCCCAAGCCTTTCGACCTGACGGAGCTGATCGCCATCATCGGCCGCGCGCTTGCCGAGCCGAAGCGCAAGCCTGCCCGTCTCGACGATGACATGCAGGACGGCATGCCGCTCGTCGGTCGTTCCGCCGCCATGCAGGAAATCTACCGCGTCCTCGCCCGCCTCATGCAGACGGACCTGACGCTGATGATCACCGGCGAATCCGGCACCGGCAAGGAACTCGTCGCTCGCGCGCTGCACGATTACGGCAAGCGCCGCAACGGGCCGTTCGTGGCGATCAACATGGCCGCCATCCCGCGCGACCTGATCGAGTCGGAGCTTTTCGGCCATGAGAAGGGCGCTTTCACCGGTGCGCAGAACCGCTCGACCGGCCGCTTCGAACAGGCCGAGGGCGGCACGCTGTTTCTCGACGAGATCGGCGACATGCCGATGGACGCACAGACGCGCCTGCTGCGTGTCCTGCAGCAGGGCGAATATACGACGGTTGGTGGCCGCACCCCGATCCGCACCGATGTCCGTATCGTCGCGGCGACCAACAAGGATCTGAAGCACCTCATCAACCAGGGTCTGTTCCGCGAGGACCTCTATTATCGCCTGAACGTCGTGCCGCTGCGCCTGCCGCCGCTGCGCGACCGCGCCGAGGATATTCCGGACCTCGTCCGCCACTTCATGCAGATGGCCGAGAAGGAGGGGCTGGACGCCAAGCGCTTCGACAACGAGGCGCTGGACCTCATGAAGGCCTATGCCTGGCCGGGCAACGTGCGCGAGTTGGAAAACCTGGTGCGCCGCCTGATGGCGCTTTATCCGCAGGACGTCATCACTCGCGAGATTATCGAGGCGGAATTGCGCTCGGACGTGCCGGACAGCCCGATCGACAAGATGGGCGCCCGCACCGGCTCGCTCACCATCGCGCAGGCCGTGGAAGAGAACATGCGATCCTATTTCGCGAGCTTTGGCGACGGCCTGCCCCCGCCCGGCCTCTATGACCGCGTCCTGACAGAGATGGAATATCCGCTGATTCTCGCGGCGCTCACCGCCACCCGCGGCAATCAGATCAAGGCGGCGGACCTGCTCGGCCTTAACCGCAACACGCTGCGCAAGAAGATCCGCGAACTCGGCGTGTCCGTTTATCGCAGTTCCCGCAGCGCCTGACACCTGGAATTTGTCTCTCGTCCTGGCCCCCTCGCCGCAAGCGCGGAGAGGGCCGGGAGTTCGCAGCTTACGTCCTTCTCCCCGTCTGAACGGAAAAAAGGCGCCGGTAGGCGAATGACGGACAAACCTTGTTCCCGGCTTCTTGACACCCTTGGCCCATCGTTGCATTTTCGCCACAAAGCGTTGCTTAAAGGTCACGCAGGACTTGGTGAATCCTCGACGGAGTGGCGGCCGTTGAGAAGATGAATCGGGCGTTTTCCAGGAAGTTGTTAGTGCTTCACCCGGTCTGACCGGGCCGAAGCGATCGACCCGCGAGGATTGGAGTGGATTCGATGACGGATGGCGTGAAAGCGCCCGAGGCCGATAGCGATCCGCCAGGGATCGAACTGGCAGCCTCGGCACAGGACCGGCGTGCGTCGTTTGCGCTTCCCGGTCTCCTGCTGGCGAGCGGCGCGCTGATCTGTGCGACGCTGACGCTCTTCGTGCTCCTGGGCCTGACGCCGATTGCGCCGACCACCAATGTCGTCATCGCCTCAGCCGTCGTCAATTCGCTTTTCATCCTGGGCTTGATGTACCTGATCGGCCGTGAGGTCGCGCGGCTGCTGAAGGCCCGCAATCGCGGACGCGCCGCTGCCCGCCTGCACGTCCGCATCGTGGTTCTCTTCTCGATCGTGGCGATCACGCCGGCCGTGCTCGTGGCGATCTTTGCCAGTTTGACCCTGAATGTCGGCCTCGACCGCTGGTTCTCGCTGCGCACCCAGTCGATCGTGCAGTCCTCGCAGGATGTCGCCCGCGCCTACATGCTTGAGAATGCCAGCTATCTTCAGGGCCAGACGGTCTCGATGTCGAACGACCTCGAACGCAATCGCGCGATGTTCTATCTCGATCGCACCGGGTTCGTCGAGCTGATGACGCGTCAGGCGCGTGGTCGCGGCATGCTCGGCGCCTTTCTGGTGCAGGAGGACGGCCAGGCGATCGTCCAGGCAGATATCAAGACGGAAAAGCCGCTGCCGGCGATCCCCGAGGACGCGCTGAAGTCCGCAGCCGCAGGCCAGCCGACACTGATCCCGCCGGGCATCACCAATCTCGTCGGCGCCGTCATCCGGCTTGATGCCATTCCGGGCTCCTTCCTCTACACGATCCGGGCGGTTGATCCGAAGGTCATCTCGGCCATGCGGCTCATGGAGGAGAATACCGCCGAATACCAGCAGATGGAGGCGGGACGCACGTCGCTGCAGATAGCATTCGCGGTGCTTTATCTCGGCTTCGCCCTGATCGTGCTGCTTGCGGCGATCTGGACGGCGATCGCGGTGGCCGACCGTATCGTGCGGCCGATCCGGCTGTTGATCAGTGCGGCCGATAACGTCGCGGCCGGCAATCTCAACGTCGTGGTGCCGGTGCGGGCGGCGGATGGCGATGTCGGCAACCTGTCGCGCACCTTCAACAAGATGATTTCGGAAATCCGCAGCCAGCGCGACGAGATTCTCGAGGCAAAGGATGAGGTCGACGATCGCCGTCGCTTCATCGAGGCCGTGCTTTCGGGCGTCACCGCAGCGGTGATCGGGGTCGAGGAGGACCGGCGAATCACCATCGTCAACCCTTCCGCGGAGGATGTTCTCGGTGCCCCCGCCGAGAAGCTGATTGGCGAGAAGCTGCAGGATGTCGCGCCCGAGGTTGACCAAGTGCTGACGGAGGCCAGGACGCGCGCTCGTGCTGATTTCCGCAAGCAGGTGAACCTGATGCGCGGTGGCAAGGAGCGGACGCTGTCCGTCCAGGTCACGCGCGAGGAGCAGCACGCCGCGCATGAATCTTACGTGGTCACGCTCGACGACATCACCGATCTCGTCATCGCCCAGCGTTCGACCGCCTGGGCGGATGTGGCGCGGCGCATCGCGCACGAGATCAAGAACCCGCTGACGCCTATCCAGCTTTCGGCCGAGCGCCTGAAGCGCCGCTATGGCAAGCAGATTGCCGAGGATGATCGTGCCGTCTTCGACCAGTGCACCGATACGATCGTGCGTCAGGTCGGTGATATCGGCCGTATGGTCGACGAATTCTCCGCTTTCGCACGCATGCCGAAGCCCACCAAGGAGGAGGCGGATCTGCGTGATATCCTGCGGGACGCGATCTTCCTCAGGGAGATGGGCACCTCCCACGTGGAATTCATCCGCGAACTCGGCGACGAGCCGCTCCGGGGCATGTTCGATACGCGCATGCTCGGCCAGGCTTTCGGCAATCTGATCAAGAATGCTGTGGAGGCGATCGAGTCGGTGCCGAGCGGCGATGAGCGCGACGGCCGCAAGATCAAGGTGCGCTCCGTCTTCGATGCGGCGCGCGAGGCCTATGTCGTCGACGTCATCGACAACGGCAGCGGCCTGCCGAAGGAGAACCGGCATCGCATTCTCGAACCCTACATGACCATGCGCGAAAAGGGCACGGGTCTTGGGCTCGCAATCGTCAAGAAGATCATTGAGGAACACGGCGGGCAGCTCGAATTGCACGACGCACCCGCCGATTTCGATCATGGCAAGGGCGCCATGATCAGGGTTCTGCTGCCGCACGTACAGAAGGCAGTGGTTCCCGGGACGGACAAAAACAAGGAATTGGCTTATGGCGTCTGATATTCTGGTCGTGGATGATGAGGCAGATATTCGGGAAATCGTTTCCGGCATTCTGTCCGATGAGGGGCATGAGACCCGCACCGCGCATGACAGCGACAGCGCGCTTGCCACGATTTCGGATCGCGTGCCGCGGCTCGTTTTCCTGGACATCTGGATGCAGGGATCGAAGCTCGACGGGCTTGCATTGCTCGACGAGATCAAGAGCCGCCATCCGGAGCTGCCGGTGGTCATGATCTCCGGCCACGGCAATATCGAGACGGCCGTTTCCGCGATCAAGCGCGGCGCCTTCGACTTCATCGAGAAGCCGTTCAAGGCGGACCGACTGATCCTGATCGCCGAGCGGGCGCTCGAAAATTCCAAGCTGAAGCGCGAGGTGACCGAACTCAAGAAACGGGCTGGTGATGCGGCGGAACTGGTCGGGACATCGGTTGCCGTCTCGCAGCTTCGCCAGACGATCGAGAAGGTGGCGCCGACCAACAGCCGCATCATGATCCTTGGCCCGTCGGGTTCCGGCAAGGAGCTCGTGGCGCGCATGATCCACAAGAGGTCGGCACGCTCCGGCGGGCCGTTCGTGGCGCTGAACGCCGCCACGATCACCCCGGACCGGATGGAAGTGGCGCTTTTCGGCACCGAAGGCGGTCCCGGCCAGCAGCGCAAGATCGGCGCGCTGGAAGAGGCCCATCGCGGCATTCTCTATCTCGATGAAGTGGGCGAAATGCCGCGCGAGACGCAGAACAAGATCCTGCGCGTGCTGGTCGACCAGCAGTTCGAACGCGTCGGCGGTTCGAAGCGCGTCAAGGTCGACGTCCGCATCATCTCGTCGACTGCGTATAATCTCGAAAATCTCATCGCCGACGGCTCGTTCCGCGAGGATCTCTATCACCGCCTCGCCGTGGTTCCGGTCAAGGTCCCGGCGCTGGCCGAGCGCCGCGAGGATATCCCGTTCCTGGTCGACATGTTCATGCGGCAAATTTCCGAACAGGCCGGCATTCGCCCGCGCAGGATCGGTGAGGATGCCATGGCCGTCTTGCAGGCGCATGACTGGCCGGGCAATATCCGTCAGCTTCGCAACAATATCGAGCGGCTGATGATTCTCGCCCGCTCCGATGGCCCCGACACGCAGATCTCCGCCGATATGCTGCCGACCGATCTGGGCGACATGCTGCCCAAAGTGGCGGGCAAGGGCGACTATCACATCATGACCCTGCCGCTGCGCGAAGCGCGCGAGATGTTCGAGCGCGATTATCTGATCGCCCAGATCAACCGTTTCGGAGGCAACATCTCCCGCACGGCCGAGTTCGTCGGCATGGAGCGTTCCGCCCTTCACCGCAAGCTGAAGTCGCTTGGCGTCTGATCCATGGAAGTCCCCGCTGGAAAGGTCCTCGACCGATGAAAGTCATCATTTGCGGCGCAGGGCAGGTGGGCTACGGCATCGCCGAACAGCTGTCGCAGGAAGACAACGACGTCTCCGTGATCGACACTTCCGCCGCCCTGGTTGCGGCGATCACCGAGACACTCGATGTGAAGGGCTATGTAGGCCACGGAGCGCATCCGGATACGCTGGAAAAGGCGGGCGCCGAGGATGCCGACATGATCATCGCCGTGACGCTTTATGACGAGGTCAATATCGTCGCCTGCGAGGTGGCGCACGCGCTGTTCTCCGTCCCGACCAAGATCGCCCGTATCCGTGCCCAGAACTATCTGAAGCCGGAATATGCCGATCTCTTCAATCACCAGAACATGTCGATCGACGTGACGATCTCGCCGGAGGTCGAGGTCGGCAAGATGGTGCTGCGGCGTATCTCCTTTCCCGGCGCCACCGACGTGGTCCGTTTCGCCGAGGACCAGATTGTCATGGTGGCGATCGAGTGCATGGAGGATTGTCCGGTCATCGCGACGCCGTTGCACCAGCTCTCTGCTCTCTTTCCGGATCTGATGGCAACGGTCGTCGGTATTTTCCGCAACGGCGGGCTGACGGCCGCTCGTTCCGCCGACCAGCTGGAGGTCGGCGACCTCGCCTATGTCATCTGCTGCCGCGAGCACATCCGCCGCACGCTTGGCCTCTTCGGTCACGAGGAACAGGAAGCGCGGCGCATCATCATCGCCGGTGGCGGCAATATCGGGCACTATGTTGCCCAGATGATCGAGGAGCATCAGCCGAGAACGCGGCTGAAGATCATCGAAAGCAATCGGGAAAGGGCCGTGGCAATTTCCGAACAGCTTCGCAACACGATCGTGCTGCACGGTTCGGCGCTCGACCAGAACATCCTGATGCAGGCGGATATCCAGGATACCGACCTGATGGTGATGCTGACCAACAGCGACCAGATCAATATTCTCGGCGCGGTATTGAGCAAGTCCCTCGGCTGCAAGTCGAACCTGGTGCTGATCAATTCCACCTCGCTCCACCAGATCACCGATTCCATCGGCATCGACGCGCAGATCAATCCGCGCGCGGTGACCGTTTCCCGCGTTCTGCAGCATGTCCGCAAGGGCCGGATCCGCTCCGTTTACGCGGTGCAGAAGGGCGCGGCGGAAGTGATCGAGGCCGAGGCGCTCGAAACCTCGCCGCTGGTCGGCCGGCCGTTCCGCGAACTCGACCTGCCGGACGGCATCCGCATCGGCGCGATCTATCGCGGCGACACCGTCATCCGCCCGGATGGCGATACGAGGATCAAGGCGCGCGACCGGGTCGTGCTCTTCGCCACCGCCGATGCCGTGCGCGACGTAGAGCAGCTTTTCCGCGTTTCCATCCAGTATTTCTGAGCAGCATTCTGAAAAGAGCAGGGGACATTTGATGTCGAGGATTGCCTATGTGAACGGACAATATGTCCGCCATGCCGAAGCCGCCGTGCATGTGGAAGACCGCGGATTCCAGTTCGCGGACGGTGTCTACGAGGTCTGCGAGGTGCGCCAGGGCATGATCGTCGATCTGACGCGGCATCTGAACCGCCTCGACCGGTCACTCCGCGAACTGAAGATGGCATCCCCGATGAGCCGCGCGGCCCTGACCTTCGTGATCCGCGAGGTGCTCCGCCGCAACCGGGTCAGGAATGGCATCTTCTATCTGCAGGTGACGCGCGGTGCCGCCCGCCGCGACCATTATTTCCCGGCCCCCGATACGCCGCCGACCATCACGATCACCGCCAAAAGCACCGATCCATCCGTGGCGGCGAAGAAATACGCCAATGGCATCAAGGTCATCATTGTGCCGGAAAACCGCTGGGACCGCGTCGACATCAAGACCGTCGGACTTCTGCCCAACGTACTCGCCAAGCAGCAGGCGAAAGAGCAGGGTGCTCAGGACGCCATCTTTGTCGATCGCAACGGCATTGTCATGGAAGGAGCCTCCTCCAATGTCTGGATCGTCACGCCTGAGGGTGAACTGGTCACGCGTCCCGCGGAGCATGGAATCCTGAAGGGAATCACCCGCACGACGCTGATGGATGTCGCCGCAACGCTCGATCTCAAGGTCGCCGAACGCGAGTTCAAAATCGAGGAAATGATGGCGGCCCGCGAAGTCTTCTTCACGTCGGCGACCGGCATCTGCGTCCCGATCGTTGAAATCGACGGAAAGCCCATCGCCAACGGCCATCCGGGCACCGTGTCGGCAAGCATCCGTGACGCCTTTTTCGACATTGCGGAAAAGACGCCGATTTGATAACCAGACGTGAGGGGAAGGGAATACGAGGGCATTTCCCGGTCGTCTCTCACCAGCTTGATCATGATCCCGGCCCTTGCCGGCAAAAAAGAAAGAAGCGGCGCTATGGCGGAACGTTCTCAGAACCTGCAGGATTTATTTCTTAATACCGTTCGCAAGCAGAAGATTTCCCTGACGATATTCCTGATCAACGGGGTGAAGCTCACAGGCGTTGTCACTTCTTTTGACAACTTCTGCGTCCTTCTTCGTCGTGACGGCCACTCTCAGCTCGTGTATAAACACGCGATCTCGACCATCATGCCGGGCCAGCCCATGCAGATGTTCGAAAGTGAAGAGAACGCCGCTTAAGGACGAACGAAATCACAACGCGCGACACTTCGAACGAATCGCTTGTTCCGGAGTCTGAAAGGCTCCGGGACGATATGCGTGCGGTCGTGGTGGTGCCGGTCCTCAAGCAGGCAAGGCCCCAAGCGGGACATAGGGCCGGGCAGGGTGATTCGCCCGCGACACCGGTGCCGCAGCGGTCCAGCGAGGCCCGCCTCGACGAGGCGATCGGACTGGCCAAGGCAATCGACCTGACGGTGGTCAAGGGCCTCATCGTGCCCGTCGGCCAGCCCCGCCCGGCGACCCTCATCGGCACCGGCAAGATCGAGGAGATCAAGGCGCTGCTCGACGAGAAGAACGCCGGGCTCGTCATCGTCGATCATCCGCTAACGCCGGTGCAGCAGCGCAATCTCGAAAAGGAATGGAACGCCAAGGTCATCGACCGCACGGGCCTGATCCTCGAAATCTTCGGCCGCCGCGCCTCCACCAAGGAGGGCACGCTGCAGGTCGATCTGGCGCATCTCAACTACCAGAAGGGCCGCCTCGTGCGAAGCTGGACCCACCTGGAGCGCCAGCGGGGCGGCGCGGGCTTCATGGGCGGTCCTGGCGAAACCCAGATCGAGGCCGACCGTCGGCTCCTGCAGGAGCGAATCGTGCGGCTGGAGCGCGAACTGGAACAGGTGGTCCGCACCCGCCAGCTTCATCGCGCCAAGCGCCGCAAGGTACCGCATCCGATCGTGGCCCTGGTGGGCTACACCAATGCCGGCAAGTCGACGCTCTTCAACCGCATCACCGGTGCCGGCGTGCTGGCCGAGGATATGCTGTTCGCCACCCTGGACCCGACGCTTCGCCGCATGAAGCTGCCGCATGGCCGCACGGTCATCCTGTCCGATACGGTCGGCTTCATCTCCGACCTGCCGACCCATCTGGTCGCCGCTTTCCGCGCCACGCTGGAAGAGGTACTGGAGGCCGATCTCATCCTGCATGTGCGCGACATGTCCGACCCGGACAATGCTGCCCAGGCCTCCGATGTCCTGCGCATCCTTGCCGATCTCGGCATCGGCGAGAAAGAAGGGGCCGAGCGCATCATCGAGGTCTGGAACAAGATCGACCGGCTCGACCCGGAAGCGCACGAGGCAATTGCGGAACGGGCCGCCGGCCGCAAGAACGTCATGGCGGTGTCGGCGATCACCGGCGAGGGCATCGACGCCCTGATGGAGGAGATCGCAAGGCGCCTTTCCGGCGTTCTGACCGAAACCACCATCACCATTCCGCCGGACAGGCTTTCGCTGGTCTCGTGGATCTACGGCGATGCCGTCGTCGACGACCGGAAGGACAATGACGACGGCTCCGTCACGCTCGACGTGCGGCTGACCGAGCGTCAGGCTGCCGATCTGGAACGCCGGCTCGGCAACGCCCCGAAGCCGGTGAAAGAGGATTGGGAGCGTTAGTCAGCTGCCGCTGCTTTTCCCCTCACCAACAAAATCTATGACTTAGCTAAAGCTAAGATCATGATTTTGTAACCTCTCCCACAAGGGGAGAGGTAGATTCGCAGCGGTGCGGCATTCCTATCTCTCCCCTTGGGGGAGAGAAAGCGATTTCAACACCTTGGCCGGAGGCTAAGTGTTAGAAATCGCAAGTGAGGGGATTTCCGTTGTTGAATAATTCCCTGCGCCGATCCTCCCGACTGGGTTGAGAAAATCTCCCGTTACCAGCCGGCTGACGAGATAGCGCACCAGCGGCAGCCGTGTTGCTGGGCCGATCACGACGTCGCGCATGAAAGGCAGGGCGCGACTGTCCGACTGATAGAAGGGCGTCAGAACACGACTTAGCATCTGGTAGAGCCAGATGTGTAGTTGGCGCTGCTTCAGATGCAGTGCGAAGGCTTCCTCGACTGTTTCCGCTTTTTCCAGCGCGAGTGTTAGGGACAGCGCGTCGAGCAGCGCCATGTTCGCTCCCTGGCCAAGTTGCGGACTTGTGGCGTGCCAGGCGTCGCCGATCCGGATCATCCTCCTTCCGGCGATCGGTTTGCGCGTATGGTGCCGATAACGCGCATGCACCGGTTCGGCGATTTCCGCGAACCGCGCCGCCTCCGGCCACATGGCTGCGACCTCGTCGATCCACGCCGCCCGACCCGCCCGGCGCCAGGCTTCGATATCCCCGTTGCGCAGGCTCCAGAAGAAAGTCGCCATCTCGGCGGCGCCGTCATGCGCTGTACCGACCGGCAACACGCCGGCCATGTGGCTGGCGCGTTCGTAGCGCTGTTCGAGTTCGCTGGCATGGAATGGCCCGTCCTTCGGCCACGGAACGGTAGCCCACAGCGCTCCATAGCCGAGCTCCTTTGCCGGATCATATCCGACCGGCGAACTCGCCCCCATGGCGTCGACTATGAGATCGGCAGTAGGAGCCATCCGCCCGCCATCGAGCACGATCGCCGGCTTCTCTCCCTCCGCAAGACCGGTTATCCGCGACGATGTCTCGAATGCGACTCCGACAGAAACCGCAGTCTGTAACAGGAGGTCGAACAGCGCAACGCGCTGGATGGCGATGCCGTATTCGCCTTGCCGATAGCCGATCTCCAGCACCGTTTTGTTCGTCCCCGCCAGCTTGCCGTGCATGCGGGTAATGTTTGCTCCGCGCATCCGCACTCCGTCGGCGAGTCCCATCACCGCAAGCACGGCCGAGCCGGTCGGCTGCAGCACGAAACCGGAGCCGACCGGCTGCGGTGCTGTCATCTGATCGTAGATCACGACTTTCACGCCGCGTCTGGCGAGCATCGCCCCGAGCGAGAGCCCTCCGATCCCGGCGCCGGCGATCGCCACCTCAAGAGCGTCGAGCTTCACGGCGATCCTTCCTCCGGTCGTGCCATTCTGTCAGCCGATCTGCCGCTCGATCGCCTTCGCCGCCTGCCAGAGTTCTTCCATGCGCTCCAGCGTGGCGTCCTCCAACGTTTCATTCGATTTCTGAAGTTCTGTCTCGATATGGCTGAACCGGCGCCGGAATTTCGTATTGGTGCCGCGTAAAGCCTCTTCCGGATCGGCCTTCACGTGCCGGCCGATATTGACGAGCGCGAAGATCAGGTCGCCGAGTTCGTCGCTGACCTTGTCCTGCCGCCTTTCCCGCAGCGCCTCGCGCAACTCGCCGATTTCCTCCTCGATCTTGTCGAGGATCGGCTCGGCCTCCGACCAGTCGAAACCCACCTTGGCGGCCCGTTGCTGCAGTTTCAGTGCTTCGGTCAGCGCCGGCTGGCTGCGATGGACGGAGCTCAGGAAACCGTGCTTGAAGTCTTCCGTGATCCCGCGCTTCGCCCGCCGCTCGGCGCGCTCGCGCTTTTCCTCCGCCTTGATGTCGTCCCACTGCACCTTCACCGCATCAGGCGTGGCGGCATCCGAGACGGCAAAAACATGCGGATGGCGGCGGATCATCTTTTTGGTGATCGCCTCGACCACGTCGCCGAACGAGAATTCACCTGCCTCTTCCGCCATGCGGGCATGGAAAACCACCTGCAGCAAAAGGTCGCCCAGTTCCTCGCAGAGGTCGTCCATGTCGTTGCGCTCGATCGCGTCCGCCACCTCGTAGGCTTCCTCGATCGTATAGGGCTTGATGGTCGAAAAATTCTGCTCGAGGTCCCAGGGGCAGCCGGTGACGGGGGTGCGTAGCGCCGCCATGATCTCGATCAGCCGCGAAATGTCCTTCGATGGTTCCATGAAGCGATCCTTCGCTCAAGCGAGCGGAATATTGTTTTCGGTCTTCCCGGACTGATAACTGTCCGAAAGCCGCTGATAGGTCGCCTTGATGCGTGCTGTCTGCGCCTTGAGACTGCCGCGCAGCGGTTCGTCCTCGCTCTCCACCAGATCGGCGATGAAGTAGGAGTTCCAGAAGGCGTTTTGGCGCCGGTAGCCGCCGGGCTCCAGCCCGAACACTTCCTTGAGGATCTTCAGGTCATGCGGAATGGCGAAGGCGTCGCGCGAATCCTCATGGGTGAAGAAGGAGTAGAAATTGTCGAAGCCGGCCCAGGTGATCGCCGACATGCACATCGTGCACGGTTCGTGAGTCGACAGGAAAATCAATTCCTTGGAAGGAAAATTTAGAGTCTTCTCATAAAAGCGTTTCAGCGTGTGTACCTCGCCGTGCCAGAGCGGGTTTTCAACCTCGTTGTTAGTTTCGGCGATGACCAGCGAAAGGTCGGATTTTTTCAGGATCGCCGCGCCGAACACCTTGTTGCCGGCTGCGACGCCTTTTTCCGTCAGCGGCAGGATGTCGGTTTCGATCACGTCCAACAGACGGGCGGCAATAGTCTTGGCGGTCAAGGCGGGCTTCCTTCAAAGATGGCTGGCGCCAATCTATGGCCATCGGACCTGCGGGAAAAGCGCTTTGTGGCCGCCGTCCGGGCTTATCCGCAGCTACCGCCGTCTCAGGCCGCGATCACCTGGTTGCGGCCGCCGTTCTTCGCCAGGTAGAGGGCCTTGTCGGCGGCATCGATCAGATGCTGGAAGTCCGGATGGCCGCGATGCGTCGCTACGCCGATCGAGATCGTTCCGCGAATGCTCGTCCCGTCGGCGACATTCAGGTCCGTGTTCATGAAACCGGCCCTGACCCGCTCCGCGACCTCGAACGCCTTGTCGTGATCGGTCTCGACGAGTGCCACGAGGAATTCCTCGCCGCCGTAACGGAAGACGATGTCGGCTGCGCGGGTGTGTTCGATGATGATCTCGGCCACCTGCCGCAGCACCTGGTCGCCGGCCGGATGGCCCCAGCGGTCGTTGATCTGCTTGAAATGGTCGACATCGATCATCAGCACCGACAAAGGCGTGCCGTGCTGCAGACAGAGCGAGACCTCGCGGCCGAGGATCGAGGGAAGGAATTTGCGGTTCAGGGCATTGGTCAGGGCATCGCGCGCGCCGGCGGAGGCCGAGAGGCTCTGGAAGAGATCGGCCAGCAGGAACTTGATCTCCTCCACGAGCGACTGGAGCCGCGCCACCACCGCCGCAATCTCCGTTCCGTCCGCGGCGTCGCGATTTTCGATCTTCGGAAGAAGCCGGTCGTCGATTTCCCGCATGTCCTTTTCGATGTTCTTCAGCATCAGTGAGCCCTGGAACATGATGCTCGCGCGATGCCGGAACCACAGGCCGAACTCGGATGAGGAGATCGGCTCTATCCGTGGCTTGCTGCCGGCGGCGCCGAAGAGGCCGAAGATCACCGACTGGCTCCATTCCATCAGCGCGGCCCGCTGGCTTTCCCGCTCCACGCCGACATCCTGGCCGAGCGTGAACAGCCTGTAGGCCTCCTCGACCTTGGCGCGCTGCGCCGCACCGCTGACATAGGCCTCGCTCATCTGCAGCATGGCGTAGTCCATGACCTCGTTGAACAGCACGATGGCGATCGCTGCCTGCCGGTTGCCGTATTGGGCGAGCAGGGCCTTCGACACATCGGTCTTGATCAGGCTTGCCCCTTCGAGCACGAGGTGCATCGGCAGCCTGATGCGCGCATGCACTTCGCCGGTGCGCCTCTGCCGGTCGTTGAAATCGGAGAGATCGCCGTCGGGCTCGATCTCCATGAGCGTCAGGAGCCATTTCCGCAGGGAATGGCTCAGCCGCTCATGGACCACCGAATGACTGAGGAACGGCAAGGCTTTCTCATGGGCGAGGAAAGCGTCGTAGAAGCGATTGACCAGTCGATCGGCGTCCCGCTCGAGCACCTCCAGCAGTGTCTCCCGGGCAGATGAAAGAAGGTTTCTGTCGCAGGACTGCCAGAAATTCAGAGGTGGCGGGCTCATGTGCGGAAACATCGCTTTTCGAGAGGGACGGACACGGTTTTCTGAGCATTCTTCTGTTTCAATTCTATTAAAATTGCGGGTTGTCATGTCACTTCGCAGGGTATTTCTTCCCGACCTTGGGCTGCCGGATGTAAGGCGGCGTCCTCCTTTGCTGCTGCGCCTTGCCGAAAGCGAAGGGCCGCAAAACGGGAACCCAGTTCCAAGCCTCGGAAAAGGCTGAGAAAGACAGCCTGCGGTGGCTTTTGCTCAAGAAGCCGCGGAACGCGAAACAGAAATACCGCGACGCAGCACACTTCGCATATCCATTCCTTCAACTTCGATGCTCAATCGCGGATAGTGCACTGCTATGGTTCAAGGTGCCCGCATGTTCTCAAGCCCAGACCGCCTGTCGGTTTTCCCGGCCTTCTTTCGCATCAGCGGCAGGAGCGTGCTGGTGTTCGGCAATGGCGACGAGGCTTTCGCCAAGGCACGGCTGTTGCGCAATACGGATGCCGGGATCGTCGCCTATGCATCAGCGCCGCAAGCCGATTATGCCGCCTGGCTCGCCGCTGAGGGCATAGAGACCGTTCGCGACCGGTTTTCACCGGAGCAGGTGAAGGGTGCGGTGCTGGTGTTTGCCGCGACCGGTGATGCCGCGCTGGACCGGGTGATCGTCACGACCGCCCGCGCCGAGAAGATACCAGCAAATGCGGTCGACCAACCGGAACTCTGCGATTTCTACACGCCGGCGATCGTCAATAGGGCCCCGGTCGCCATCGCGATCGGCACCGAAGGGGCGGGGCCGGTTCTCGCCCAGATGATCCGTGCCCGGATCGACCGGATGCTGTCGCCCTCGCTGGGTGCGCTTGCCCGGCTTGCGGCCGAATATCGCGATGCTGCCGAGAAGTTTGTGCCGCGCGGCGTGTCGCGCCGTATCTTCTGGAGCCGCTTCTTTTCCGGAGATGTGGCCGATGCGGTCGCCGCGAACGACAGCGCCGCCGCCCGCCGTGCCGCCAATACGCTGCTTTCGACAAGCGGCCATGCGGAAGGCAGGGTCTGGCTGGTCGGCGCCGGCCCCGGCGCGGAGGACCTTCTGACGCTGCGCGCCCAGCGCGTGCTGATGGAAGCCGATGCGATCGTCCACGACGCGCTGGTGCCCCAGGCGATCGTCGACATGGGCCGCCGCGATGCCGAGCGTCTGCCGGTCGGCAAGCGCAAGAACTGCCATTCGAAATCTCAAGATGAGATCAATCGTCTGCTGGTCGAACTCGGCCGCCAGGGCAAGCGTGTCGTGCGTCTGAAATCCGGCGATCCGCTCGTCTATGGCCGCGCCGGCGAGGAGATGGCGGCGCTCCGTGAGGCGGGCATCGCCTACGAGATCGTGCCGGGCATCACCTCCGCCTTTGCCGCCGCCGCCGATTTCGACCTGCCGCTGACGCTGCGCGGCGTCGCCTCCTCGTTGATCTTCACGACGGGACACGACCTGACCGGCGACGTGCTGCCGGACTGGGCAAGCCTTGCCGTTTCGGGCGCGACGATCGCCGTCTATATGGGCCGCACGGTCGCCGCTTCCGTGGCGGAACGTCTGATGGGCGCCGGCCTCGCGCCGGAGACGACGGTCGCCGTGGTCGAGAATGCCAGCCGCGCCGACCGCCGGCTTTTCCATGGGGTCCTCGGCGAACTGCCGGATCTTCAGGCGCGCGACGATCTCGTCGGCCCCGTCATGGTGATCATCGGCGAGGCCGTCGCCGGTGCGAATTTCGAAAAATCCGAGCACTTGTCATCTTTCAGGGTTTCGGTTCGGGAAACGACAGGAATAAAAGCATGACCGACAAGGTTCTGACCGCCAACCGCCTTTCCGATGGCATCGCCGTCTGGCTCGATGCGAACGGCCGCTGGGTGGAAAACCTGCAGGATGCGCTTGTCGCGCGCCACGCGGAAGCCGTTGCTTCGCTGGAGGCGATCGGCAAGCGCGATTTCGCCGAGAACAAGGTCGTGGACGTCGCAGTCGTCGACGTCGAGGAGCAGGGCGGCAAGCTCTGGCCGATCCGCCTTCGCGAGCGCATTCGCGCTCAAGGCCCGACCATGGAATATGCCGCCGGCTATCGCGCAGCCGATCCGGCCTTCATCGCAGTCTGAGGAAACCATGTACCGTTACGACGAATTCGACCACGCTTTTGTCACGAGCCGCGTGGAGCAGTTCCGCGATCAGGTGGCGCGCCGCCTTTCCGGTGAACTGGCAGAGGACGCCTTCAAGCCGCTGCGCCTGATGAACGGCGTCTATCTGCAGCTCCACGCCTATATGCTGCGCATCGCGATCCCCTACGGCACGCTGAATTCGAAGCAGATGCGCATGCTAGCCCATGTCGCCCGCAAGTATGACCGCGGTTACGGGCATTTCACCACCCGCCAGAACATCCAGTTCAACTGGCCGAAGCTCTCCGACACGCCGGATATCCTGGCGGAACTTGCGACCGTCGAGATGCATGCGCTGCAGACCTCCGGCAACTGCATCCGCAACGTCACGGCGGACCATTTTGCCGGCGCCGCCGCCGACGAGGTGGCCGACCCGCGGCCCTACGCCGAAATCCTGCGCCAGTGGTCCTCGGTGCATCCGGAATTTTCCTACCTGCCGCGCAAGTTCAAGATTGCCGTAACCGGCGCCGAGCGCGACCGCGCGGCGATCCAGGTGCACGACATCGGCCTGCATCTCAAGAAGAACGACAAGGGCGAGCTGGGCTTCGCCGTCTATGTCGGCGGCGGGCAGGGGCGTACGCCTTTGATCGCCAAGAAGATCCGCGACTTCCTGCCGGAAGCGGACCTCTTGTCCTACGTGACGGCGATCGTGCGCGTCTACAATCTGTTCGGGCGTCGCGACAACAAGTTCAAGGCGCGCATCAAGATCCTCGTCCACGAGACGGGCGTCGAGGAGATCACCCGCCGGATCGAGGAAGAATTCTCTCACCTGGCCGGTACGGAACTGAAGCTTCCCGAGGCCGACATCCAGGCGATCGCCGCCTATTTCGCGCCGCCGGCGCTGCCGGATCGCGCCGAAGGCTGGGCGCAGCTTGCGGGCTGGAAGAAACAGGACGAGGCCTTCGCCCGCTGGGTAAGCCAGAATGTCCAGCCGCACAAGCATCCCGATTACGGCATGGTGACGATCTCGCTGAAGCCGATCGGCGGCATTCCGGGCGATGCGTCGCACGAGCAGATGGACCTGATCGCCGATCTGGCGGAAGAATTTGGCCATGACGAAATCCGCATCAGCCATGAGCAGAACGTGATCTTCCCGCATGTGGCTCTGGCTGATCTGGAGCCGCTTTACCGGGCGCTGGTGGCGCAGAACCTCGCGACCGCCAATGCCGGGCTGATCACCGATATCATCGCCTGTCCGGGGCTCGACTACTGCGCGCTGGCGAATGCCCGTTCCATTCCCGTGGCGCAGGAAATCTCCACCCGTTTCGGCGCGCCCGAACGCCAGGCGGAAATCGGCGAGCTGAAGATCAAGATCTCCGGCTGCATCAATGCCTGCGGTCATCACCATGTCGGCCATATCGGGCTTCTGGGCGTCGAGAAGAAGGGGGCCGAGCTCTACCAGATCACGCTCGGCGGTTCCGGCGACGAGAACACCTCGATCGGCGAGATCATCGGCCGCGGTTTCGAGCCGAGCAAGGTGACGGACGCGGTCGAGACGATCGTCGACACCTATCTGGCCTTGCGCCTTTCGAAGGAGGAGACCTTCCTTCAAGCCTATCGCCGCGTCGGGCCGCAGCCGTTCAAGGAAGCGCTCTATGGCGATGCCAAGGCGGAGGCTGCGTAAATGACCAGGATCTGGAGAGAAACCGGCTTCGTCGAGAACGACCCCTGGGTGATCGAGACCGAAGAGGTGAAGGCGACCGAGGAGCAGAAGGCGCTGCTGCCGCTCGACGCGCTGATCGAGAAGGCGGAATCCAGCAACGATGTCGGCCTCGGCGTGCTGATCAGGCCCGGCGACGATGTCCACAAGCTCGAGCCCTATCTCTACCGGCTCGAGATCGTCGCGGTGGAGTTTCCCGCCTTCAACGACGGCCGCGCGTTCAGCCATGCCTCGCTGCTGCGCGACCGGCTCGCCTACCGCAACGAGCTGCGCGCCGTGGGCGACGTGCTGATCGACCAGGTGCCGCTGATGCTGCGGGTCGGCATCGACAGTTTTGCGGTGACGAACGCGACCGCGCTGAAGCGGCTGGAGGAGGGGCGCCTGCCGGGTATCGCGGTCCATTACCAGCCGACGGCGAGGGCGGCGGAAAAGGCGCCCGGCTACAGCTGGCGCCGCCGCACCGCGACCGCCTGAGGCGAAAAGCGGATTTTCCGGCACATATTTTCCCTGAAGCCCCGCGACTTGAGGACGCGGGTGCCTTCAAATGAACGGCCTTATGGTATATTTCGCTAGTGCGAAAGATGGGCCACAGACTGAGACGAGACGGACAGGCATGAACGCTCCAGCGAAGACAGAAGAATTTGCGGTCAAGATCCCCGACGGCGTCTATGCCGAGACGGTGCTTGACGTCGAGCATTACACCGACCGCCTGTTCCGCTTCCGCATGACGCGGCCGGCCGGTTTCCGCTTCCGCTCCGGCGAGTTCGCGATGATCGGCCTGATGGTCGGCGACAAGCCGATCTACCGCGCCTATTCGGTGGCGAGTCCCGCCTGGGACGAGGAGCTGGAATTCTTCTCGATCAAGGTGCCGGACGGTCCGCTCACCTCGCATCTCCAGAAGATAAAGCCGGGCGATATCGTGCTGATGCGCAAGAAGCCGACCGGCACGCTGGTGCTCGATGCGCTCACCCCCGGCAAGCGGCTCTACATGTTCTCGACCGGCACGGGCATCGCGCCCTTTGCGAGCCTCATCCGCGACCCGGAGACCTACGAAAAATTCGACGAGGTGATCCTCACCCATACCTGCCGCGAGGTGGCCGAGCTGAAATACGGCTTCGACCTCGTGGAGGAGATCAGGAACCACGAGTTCCTGGCGGAGATCGTCGGGGACAAGCTGAAGCATTACCCGACCGTCACCCGCGAAGAGTTCCCGACCAGGGGCCGCATCACCGACCTGATCGAAAGCGGCAAGCTCTTCACCGATCTCGGCGTCCCGCCGCTCGACCCGCAGACCGACCGCGGCATGATCTGCGGTTCGTCCGACATGCTGAAGGACACCAAGGCGCTGCTTGAAAAGGCGGGGCTGACCGAGGGCGCCAACAGCAAGCCCGCCGAATTCGTCATCGAAAGGGCGTTTGTGGGGTGAGGTCCGGTCGGCGCAGCCGACGAAACGATCCAGTGAATCGATTGCAGCGAGGAACGCCGCGAGCCCAAAGCGAGCGGCCGGGACGCCGGTGCGGCATACTCGGCCTCATGCGCCATCTCCACAGCCTCGGCTTCCCTATTGCCCGCCCTCCACGAATGTCTCTTCCTCCTCCGCGACCCTGCCGAATCTCAGAAAGGCGCCGGCAATGCTCCGAGGAGGCGGGGCGAGTGGCGGGAGGCGAAGACGGCGCAGCCAGCCGCGCAGGGCCGGACGGTTGGCGGGCTCCTCGGCAAGCGCGGCGACGGCCGCGGAGAGGTTGAGCCTCAGCATAAAAGTCTGCGCCTCGTTTTCCGCTTCGGGCAAGGGGTCGCGTCGGGAAAACCGCGCGGCACAGCCGCCGGCGATCCTTCTCTGGTCAGCGAACAGATTGCGATGGAAGTCCTGCAGGGCGCCGACGCATTCGGGCTCGCCATCCGCGGAGACGGCGGCGGCGCAGCACCCGGTGCGGCGGCAGGCACGGCGCGGGCAGAGCAGCGGCATGCCGAGGACTTCGGCGAGACGGCGGCTGATGCGGGTGTCAAGGGACGGGAGGCTGGGATCTGTCATGGGGGCTCCGTTGATGAATGGGTGGGATGGGCTGGACGGAGTCCTCCCTTGGCGATGGCCGTTTCTTTCGTCATCCTCGGGCTTGACTCGAGGATCGGACGGGGCGCTGAAAGCTGCCTCTTAAGTTTTAGTTTTAGGTGACACCTCTCAGCGCCCCGTTCGGCGGTTTTTATCCGCGACTCCGGTCCCTCTGCGATGACGGGATTTGTGGGAACGGTGGCGCGCCCCTCCTTAAAGGAAGGCATCATGCACGCCCTTAGACTTGCGGTGCCGCGGCCATGACCACCGATCCTGATTGCTCAGGAGCACCGTCTTCCACCTGTGCCGCGCGGCCCGGGTTTAGAAAACCCTCGGACGCCGCATGGCGCTGTCCCGTCACCCTCCAATGCCTCACAGGCACGCCCGGCGCATAATGCAAGGAAGCGAAACGAGACGTCGGCCCGACAGCGTCTCATCCGCCCCACGTCGCCGGAGGGAGACCATTTTCCGCGGACCCCGAATGCAAGGACTTACGTCGTTTCCTCACACCCGGCGCCGGTCCCGCCTCGCCGCAACGCCTTGCGGTGTATCCGATGCGGGACGGCAAGATTGTAGGCACAGGTAAAGAGGACGGGGATGGGTGCGGACGGAATTTCGCGCAAGCCGTTGATCCCATTGGAACGGGCACACGGGATCGTCCCCGCGCGCGGGGCGCGGGCGGCGTCCGGAAAGCCGGTCTTCTGCGTAAGACGTGGCGCGGTTCAGCGGGCCGGCTTGCCGCTCAGCCGCTGCTGGACGGCATCGACGCCGCCCCGGACATAAAGCGCGACGGGCTTGCCGCCGCTGCCGGCGATGGCGAAAGCGATGATCGAAACGCCGTCCTCGAAGGGCGTCACATAGAGCACCTGCGCCGGATTGACGTAGACATCCTGGTTATGGGTGTTCTTGAAGCCGATCATCGCCATGGGTTCTCCCTTCTGTTCGCGCGGGGGAGATATAGCCACGGGCCGGTTGAGGGAGGTTTAACGCGGGGCAATTTGAGGGGGGCGGGGAGGTTGGCGGAGGGAGGCCATTTTCCGCGGACCCCGAATGCAGGGACTTACGTCGTTTCCTTGCACCCCGCGCCGGCCCGTACTTTGGAGTGTATCCGATGCGGGACGGGAGGAGTGTAGGCATGGGTTGAGCAAGGTGAATTTGGATGGGGTAAGTTGTTGATATTTGGGGGGTGAGTATGCGTTTTGGGCACGCGCGGCAAGGCTCTCCTCCGTCATCCCGGCCCTGAGCCGGGATCGAGCCGCCGTGCGTCTGCACGGTGATCGGCGTGTTCTCCAAATTCGTAGCAAGCTGAATGACTACACAGGTCAAACGTGGCTTTTAATCGACCTACTTTAGCTATTGTAGATAGCGGAAACCATATTGATTTCTCGGGAGAGTCGTAAGAAGAATTAGACCGCATATGATCAATACAAATTACAGCTATGAGGGAAGTATGTCAGTTCGAGAGTCAGATCTTTTAATTCCGACACTTAGAATCCTTGCGGCCTCTCCCAACGGCTTTGCCGCAACAAGTACGTTGATTGCTCGCCTCGAGGATTACTTCTCGCCCTCCGGGATCGACGCAGCGACTTTACAAGGGCGCTCCGACAGCCATTTCAGTCAAAAGGTCCGCAATCTGGTGTCCCACCGCACCAATAGCACGGGATTAGAAGCTCGCGGCTGGGCGGTCTATGATCAACAGCGTCAAGGTTGGACAATCACGCAAAATGGGCGGGAGCTTCTAAATCAGGTGGAGGGACTCGACGTGTAGTCTTGCTGACGTTCCAAGGATCGTCTGCAGGGAGGCACCCATGTAAGTTTGGAACTTGTGCTGCCTTTCTGCCAAACGAACCAAGCGTAACCGGTAGCAGTTGAGGCCTTGGGATCCACTCTGCCTTTCACCATTGGGACACGTTCGCAAAACTGCGCGAAAATCGTAGGTGGATGGGAAAGAAAAATATTCTCGTATCTACCGACGCTTTCCAAAAAGACTGTCCGTGCCAATATAGCGACGCCCTCTCGCGCAACACTCATCGCGCGTGCCACGAATTCTTCCGCCAATCTGAATGGTGGGTTAGTTATTACCCAGTCATGTGAGAGCGCTTCATACGGATAGGTTAGGAAATTCCGTACGGGTGCGAAGCCATAGGGATAGGCGTCCGCGGAGTCTACGGTTCCGAAATACTCGGCGAGCGGTCTGGACATGTATCCGCGACCTGCTGCCGGCTCAAGGCACGTCATGCCAGCCACATTCGCAGGCCCGATGACATGCTCGATCAGAGCCCTTGTCGCCCATGGAGGCGTTGGAAAATCGTCGGGACTGTCTCGCCCCTCAAACCTCTGTGACATGACGGCGTGTGATGTGTTCTGCATTAGAGGCTCCTGTGCCCAACAATGAGCCTACTGTATGAGGCTTGGGCGAGGCTGTTCCTCCAAATGAGTCCGGAATAAGGAGAAGCTGCAGTTAAAAAGTTAAAGACGGTCTTTAACTGCAGTCGTGGCGGTGGCGCGACAGCCAGAGTTAGCCAATCACTTTTTCGAGTTGCTCTCTCGTCGTGCCCTTGCAAGCCGGGCAAGCGGGCGGACTATCTGGAAGCGGCGCGGGAGCATCTGGAAAGAGCCGGATCGATCCGGATTGTCTCTGTATCGAGCTCGTGCCCATGCCGGACGATCCGGACAGGATATTGCTGGCCGAAGCCTTCACCAGCGAGGAGGCGCATCGGGTGAGGGAGCACTGCACCTCGACAAGGTCTCGACGGAGACAACTCGTTTCAAGTCGCTGGCGTGTCGGCTTCGGTTTGTTTTTCCGCCTTTCCGAGATGCGTGAAAAAGTCCTGGGTCTCCTTGGCGATCGTGTCGTGATAGAGATTCTGGTAGGTGATGAAATTCTTTTTCCATTCCTCGCTGCCGGGCGGCAGACCGAGCCTCCTGATCTTGTAGTCGGCCCGTGCGCGCCGCAAAGCCAGCAGAGCGGTGTAACTGGCCGCCCATCGTTTGTCGTAGGCGTAGATTTTCCTTAGCCCCTCGGTGACCGCGAGCGCTGTCGCGGTCACGATCGAACCGACCTTCAGCACAAGCCCCACATCACCGTCCCACACCGCGACCTGCGCGACGAGCACAGGCGTCAGAATGCCGAGAATCATGACCGCGACCGACAATTGCCTGTCACGCGTCGCGCAGTCTTCAATCTCCTTGAGATAGTATTTTATCGTGGCCGATACTTTTGCAGCATGATCATCGGCGATCTGTTCCCACTTTGCTGTGTCCTGCTGCCCTGTCATTGACTTACCCCCGTAATATCAACTTGCGGGAGTATTTCATCGAAGATTTCAATTGTCGAGAGGCGGGCCGCAGGCATGCAGCCTGGAATTGCGGGTGGGGCGGATTACCCTGCCCGTCTTGCCGTCTATTCAACCCTTGCCTCGCCCTGCATCTGCTCCACTTCCCTCCAATTCTAACCTCCGGAGCACGTCATGAAAGTCATCGTCGGGTTCTTCACCACCAAGCCGGGAAAGCGGGCGGACTATCTGGAGGCGGCGCGGGAGCATCTGGAGAAGAGCCGGCTCGATCCGGACTGTCTTTATATCGAGCTCGTGCCCATGCCGGACGATCCGGACAGGATATTGCTGGCCGAAGCCTTCACCAGCGAGGAGGCGCATCGCCGTCACGAGGATACCGACCATATGCGCGCGCTCTGGGCTGTCGGTCCGACCCTGCTCTCGCATGTGGTGATCGACAACGTGATTTCCGAGCACGTGCAGCATACCGATGAAAGGTTCGGGTGAGGGGCGGGTATGACCGAGGGTTTACCCCCTCTCCAACAAAATCTACGACTTAGCTGCGCTAAGATCGTGATTGCCTTCGCGCAGGGGTGCGCTCAGGCCTTTGTGCGCTGAAATCGACTTCATCGATTTCTGGCCTACGGCCACCGCTTCAAAGCCTCTCTCGCAAGGGGAGAGGTAGGGCGCCGCATATGCCTCACCGCCCCGGCCCTTCGCTATGGATCAGGGCGTTCGTCGTTCGAAACGATTCGCCGGATCGTTTCGCCGGCTGCGCCGACCACGCCTCACCCCACAAGGGGAGAGATAAGGAGTCGCGGATGCCTCACCGTCCCGGCCGGCCGGTCTTGCCCTTGGTGCGGCTCTTGCGCTTCTGCTCGCCGGCGTTTTCATAGGAGCCGGCGCCGATCTTGCCGCGGACCAACGGGCGAGGGTCGTCCGACCCCCTCACCAAGTTCGCCTCGCCAATCGGCTTCGCCTCTTGGGGCGAACTATCCTCTCCCGCCAGGGGAGAGGTAGAGCGCTGCGCGCTCGCCGGTTTCGGCGGCAGCTTGCCTTCTTCTGATCCCTGTCGTGCCTCCGGCACTTCACGCCTCTTGTCGACCGGCTTTTCCGTGCGGCCGACCGTCATTTCGTCGAGCGTGTTTTTCCGGAACAGTGATGCTTTCGCGGGTTCGGCGATGTCGCGGCCCATTTCATCCAACTGCGGCTTGCGGAAGAGCGGCGTCGGCATGTCGGTGCCGGGGCCCATGTCGTCGAGCGAGGGTTTGGCGAAGAGGGAGCCGCGAGTCGATCTCCCCCCTTGAGGGGGAGATGCCCCGGCAGGGGCAGAGGGGGGTGTTGCCGCGGTGTCGGAGGGTGGATTGCCCCCCTCTGTCCTGCCGGACATCTCCCCCTCAAGGGGGGAGATCGAAGGAGGCGCGGCTTTCCCGCCTCTTGAACGTCGTTCCTGGCTGCGTGCCTCTTCTTTGGCCATCGGATCGTCCATGACCGAAAGCTCGGCTGCCTTGAGGCGTTTGATCTCGTCGCGGAGGCGGGCGGCTTTTTCGAAGTCGAGGTCGGCGGCGGCGTCGCGCATGGATTTTTCCAGCGCGTTGAGATGCGCCTGCAGGTTGTTGCCGACCAGGTGGCCGCCATCCGCAAAGCCCTTGCCCGAGACGCCGGAAATGTCGGCGCGGACGTGGTCGCGCTCGTAGACCGAATCGAGGATGTCGGAGATCTTCGCCTTCACCGATTCCGGCGTGATGCCGTGCTCGATATTGTAGGCCGTCTGCTTTTCGCGGCGGCGGGCGGTCTCGTCCATGGCGCGCTGCATCGAGCCGGTGACATTGTCGGCATAGAGGATGACCTTGCCGTCGACGTTTCGCGCGGCGCGGCCGATCGTCTGGATGAGCGAGGTTTCGGAACGCAGGAACCCTTCCTTGTCGGCGTCGAGGATGGCGACGAAGCCGCATTCGGGAATGTCGAGGCCCTCGCGCAAGAGGTTGATGCCGACCAGGCAGTCGAAGGCGCCGAGACGCAGGTCGCGGATGATCTCGATGCGCTCCAGCGTGTCGATGTCCGAGTGCATGTAGCGGACGCGGATGCCCTGCTCGTGCAGGTATTCGGTGAGGTCTTCCGCCATGCGCTTGGTGAGCACGGTGCAGAGCGTGCGGTAACCCTTGGCTGATGTCTCGCGGATCTCGCCGAGCACGTCGTCCACCTGGGAACGGGCGGGGCGCACCTCGACGGGCGGGTCGATGAGGCCGGTCGGGCGGATCACCTGTTCGGCGAAGACGCCGCCCGCCTGTTCCATCTCCCAGCCGCCGGGGGTCGCCGAGACGGCGACGGTCTGCGGCCGCATGGCGTCCCATTCCTCGAAGCGCAGCGGCCGGTTGTCCATGCACGACGGCAGGCGGAAACCGTATTCGGCCAGCGTCGCCTTGCGGCGGAAGTCGCCGCGATACATGCCGCCGATCTGCGGGATGGTGACATGGCTCTCGTCGATGAAGATCAGCGCGTTGTCCGGGATGTATTCGAACAGCGTCGGCGGCGGCTCGCCGGGGCGGCGGCCGGTGAGGTAGCGCGAATAGTTCTCGATGCCGGCGCAGGAGCCGGTCGCCTCCATCATTTCGACATCGTAGCGGGTGCGCTGTTCGAGGCGCTGGGCCTCCAAGAGGCGGCCGGCCTTTTCGAGCTCTGCGAGGCGCTGCTTGAGCTCCTCCTTGATCGCCTTGATGGCGGCGTTGAGGGTGGGGCGCGGGGTGACGTAGTGCGAATTGGCGTAGATTTTGACGCTTTTCAGGTCGCCGGTCTTCTGGCCGGTCAGCGGATCGAATTCGGTGATCGCGTCGATCTCGTCGCCGAACATGGAGATGCGCCAGGCGGCATCCTCCAGGTGGGCGGGGAAGATCTCGATCGTGTCGCCCCGGACGCGAAACGAGCCGCGCACGAAATTGATATCCTGCCGCTTGTATTGCTGGGCGACGAGGTCGGCGAGCAGCTGGCGCTGGTCGAGCCGGTCGCCGACCGTCATCTGGAAGGTCATCGCCGTATAGGTCTCGACCGAGCCGATACCGTAGATGCAGGAGACCGAGGCGACGATGATGCAGTCGTCGCGCTCCAGGATGGCGCGGGTGGCGGCGTGGCGCATCCGGTCGATCTGCTCGTTGATCGACGATTCCTTCTCGATATAGGTATCGGAGCGCGGCACGTAGGCTTCCGGCTGGTAATAGTCGTAATAGGAGACGAAATATTCGACCGCATTGTTCGGGAAGAAGTTCCTGAACTCGGAATAGAGCTGCGCGGCGAGCGTCTTGTTGGGCGCGAGGATCACGGCCGGGCGCTGCGTCGCCTCGATCACCTTGGCCATGGTGAAGGTCTTGCCCGAGCCGGTGACGCCGAGCAGGACCTGCGAACGGTCGCCGTCGTTGATGCCCGAGACGAGGTCGGCAATCGCGGTCGGCTGGTCGCCGGAGGGGGCGTATTCGGTGACCATCTCGATGGCGATGCCGCCCTCGGATTTCTGCGGGCGTTCGGGCCGGTGCGGCGTCCAGATCTGCCCGTGCTTGAACAGCGGATTGCCGCTCTCGATCAGTTTCGCCAGTGCATCGACCGTGGCGGTGACGGCGCCGGGGGCCAGCGCCTGCGCGTCTTCCAGCGAGACGTCGAGGCCGGCGACCGGGTTGAGCCCGGCGCGGGCGCGCGTCTTCGGGTCCGACGAGGCGCCGATCGACACGCCGCGGGCGGTCTTCGAGGCGGTGGTGTTCTTGGCGGTCTTGGGCGCGGATTTGCCCGCGTCCTTCGCGGCCTGCCTGATGGCCTCTTCGCGCGCCGCGATCTCGATCTTCTTGCGGTGCTTGCCCGCCTTGGAGGCGATCTCGCGCTGCGTTTCGACCGACGAGGCCTCCGCCTCCGCTTCGAGCTGCTTCACCCAGTCGGCGACGGAGCCCGACAGGGGCGCGCCTTCGAAGGACGATTGCGGAGCTTCCTCGAAACCCCAGTTGTCGTCAGGCTTCGAGGTCGGGGATTTTTTCGGTGATCTGGCCATGCGCCGAATATGGAGAGGAATCGCGCCGAAGGGAAGGGGGCGGGGTCACAAAACGAGTACAAAAGGGAAACGGATTTCCGGAGGCGGGGGAGCCGGCGAAACGCTCAGGCGACGGCCCGCTTCAGGGCCGCGCGGCGGCTTTCGATCCAGCCGGGAATGCGCTCGGCGGGCATCGGTCGGCCGAAGAAATAGCCCTGGGCGATCTCGATGCCGAGCGGCTTGAGGGCTTCAGCCTCCTCCTCGCTTTCGACGCCTTCCATCACCACCTGCATGGAGAGCGCCCGGCCGAGGCCGGCCATGGCTCCGACGATCTCCTGGTTCTGCCGGCTTGCCCGGATGCCGGTGATGAAGCGGCGGTCGAGCTTCAGCCGGTCGACCTTGAGCTGTACGAGATAGGCGAGCGAGGAATGGCCGGCGCCGAAATCGTCGACCGCCAGCTTGTAGCCGGAGCGCTCGATATGCTTGAGCTGCTCGCCGGAAACCAGCGTATCGAGGATCGCCTCCTCGGTGATCTCGATCTCGAACAGGGCGGGATCGATATGATGCGCCGCAGTGATCCGGTCGAGCAGGCTGGGAACGCAGTAGAGGTCGAATTCGCGGGGCGAGACGTTGATCGCGACGGTCGCGCGCGGCAGGCCCAGCGACGGTAGCCGGGCAAGCAGCCGGCAGGCGGCCTCGGCGACCGTGGCCGTCAGCCGGTCCGGGAGATTGGCGGCCTGCGCGGCAGCGACGATTTCGGGGGGCGAGACCGGTCCGAGATAAGGGTGGTGCCAGCGCACCAGCGCCTCGAAGCCAACGATCTCCCGGGATGTTAGGTCGATCTGCGGCTGGAACCACGCCTCGATGTCGCCGGCGGCCAGCGCATCGCCGAGCGCCTGCTCCACCTGGTGCCGGCGATCGGCCTGGGAGCGGAAGGCGGGTTCGAATTCGCGCCACTGGCGGCGGCCACCGTCCTTGGCGCGGTAGAGCGCCATGTCTGCGGAACTGAACAGGTCCTCGGCGGTATCGGCATGGTCCGGAAAGATGGCGATGCCGATCGATGTCCCGACGATTGTCGGATGCCCTTCGAGCATGACCGGCTGGCGGCTGTGTTCGAGAATGCGTTCGGCCTGCGCGCGGGCAAGGCCGTGCGCATCCCGACCGCCGAAGATGACGGCGAACTCGTCGCCGCCGAGCCGGGCGATGACGCCCTTGCCGTTGATCGCCGAACGCAGCCGGTCGCTGACCTCGACGAGCACCGCATCGCCCGCCCCGTGCCCGAGCGTATCGTTGATGGACTTGAAGCGATCGAGATCGAGGATGAGGAGCGCAAGCTGCTCCTCCCTGACGACCGCCGCGGAAATGCCGGCGGAGAGCGCCGTGTTGAAGGCGGCGCGGTTGGCAAGGCCGGTCAGCGGGTCGCAGTTGGCGAGCACTTCCAGCCGCTGATTGGCACGCAGGATATCGGAATTGGCCGACGACAGCGAGTCGGCGAGCGCCGTCGCCTTCAGCTTGGCGAGCACATTGCTGATGAAGATGGCCTCGCTCGTGCGGCTGCTGCGGATCAGGACCATGGTCAGCGCCAGGACGTTGAGGGCGAGCAGCCAGCCGCTGACCTGACCGCTGACGGCAAGTGAAAACATGACGGCTGCGAGCGGGGGCAGCGCGAAGGCAAGCGAGAGAGGACTGTGCCCGACGCCCATCAGGACCGCGCCGGTCGCCGTGCCGCACATGATGAGATAGAGCCCGCTATCTCCGCCGAGCGGTTCGAAATTCGGCACAGAGAGGGGAAGGGCAGCCCAGGCGGTGCCACTGAGCAGGGCGCCGACGGCCATGACATTGAGCGCCTGTTGCGGTTCCTGCTCCACGGTTTCCCACTGCTTCAGGATCGCGGCCATGACGGTGCGCAGGACGAGGCTGACGATGACGGCGGCGAACCACATGCTTGCGGAGAACGTCAGGCCGCGGTTGAGCGTCGTCACGAAAAGCGCGGAAGCAGAGATGCCGGCATTGGTGAAGAGCGTCGACGGCAGGCGTTCGAGCATGATCGAAGCCTGGGCCCGCTTGACATCGACTTCAAGCGCGGGGTCCGTCTTGCCGGTTTTCAGATCCGCTTCCATAAAGGCCGTTGGGTCACGAGGTCATCAGACGCCGAACGATGCTTCAGTCTCTTATAAAATTCCTTTAAGGGCCTGCAAATACTTGCAGCATTGTTATGCGCGGCGGCCGTGCTGCCACGGCATCGCCTAACGGATCCACGGTAATCATGCGATTGAAGACCTGGTCAGGACGCATTTACCAAGCCGGAACGAAAGTTTCGCAACGACCGTTTGCGTCGCCGGGAGCATTTAGACAGCACGAAAAGTCGGTGTGTATTCAGGATCAGCGATATGGGCAGCCTGGTGATCGATTGCTACGTTGGCAACCATATTAGGCTGGAGAAGATCGAGATGTATGTTGGTCGGATTGTTGGAGTTGGTCGCAGTCGACAAGGGAATTTAGTCGCTGCCTACAGGGTTTCGAGCAGATCATTTCCTAACAGGAGCGCGGAAAAGCTGGGCAACACCGTGCAAATCGTTGCCAAGCCAGGAAGTGCGGACGCAGCATCGGACAGCCCGTATATCGTCTATGAATGTCTGATCTGGGGTCCTCGTTTTGCCGTTGTCAGCAACGGCACTCACACCAGACCAATTTACGAGCGGCTGAATGCAGGTAACCATCCGCGAGATGCCATTGTAAGCGTGCTGGTTGGCCTGGACCGTGAATTCGACCAGCATGATACGCCTCGAATCTGCGGCTTGGTTGACCTTGCGGAAAACAAGCTTTGGCTCGGCAGCATAACCGCCACCAGCTTATCGATTTTGCCGATAGAGGTCCCGCATGGCCAACTCGCGTATATCACGACCTATGAATTTCCCCTTCCGCGGATTGAACAGGTCGATGCTGACTTTGACGCCGTCGACCCGAAAGCAGTCTGCCGGCACATAACCGATGCATCGGTCTTCTCTCAGTTCGAGAAGCCGGTTTGCGCGGCATCCTGGGTTGCGTCACCATCCGGGGTTGAAGTTGCAACCCTCAATGCTATCCGTTGAGTCTATGCAATGACCGCTTCGGCCCCGGAAGCCGTTATCTAGCGTCGGCTCAATTTACGGGGCCCGCCCCCCAGATTCCGAGAGGGGAGAGCCGTCCGTTGCCGGTTATTACAAATTGTCCATGTCGCAAAATGGCCGCATTTCTCGACCGTTTCCACCACAATTGTCGCAGACGCTAGCGACGGTCCAACGAGGAATGATCGAATGGTTCTTTCACCCCCGACTTTGGCCGCAATCCGCTTTGGCTACGGCCTTCGCCCGGGCGAAGACGTGTCGGGCGACGCTGATGCGTTGCTCGCGCAAATCGACAAAGGGGTGTCGGAAAAGCCTCGCTTTCCGCGCGAAGGACTGACGGGACGGGTCGAAACCGCGACGCGCATCCAGGCCGTGCTCGCTGCCGAAGCGAAGGCGCGGCAGGCCGGCAAGCCGAACGAGGACATCCGCAAGGAAGTGCAGCGCGAGGCGCAGCGCATCTACCGTCAGGATGCCATGGCACGCATCGCGCAGGCATTGCATTCTCCGATGGGTTTTTATGAAAGGCTGGCGAGCTTCTGGGTCGATCATTTTTCGACCAGCGTGCTGAAAACGTTGCCCATGCGGGCGATCGTTCCGCTTTACGAAGCGCAGGCGATACGGCCGAATCTCGGCGGGTCTTTTTCGAAGCTGCTTCAGGCTGCAATCCTGCATCCGGCCATGCTGATCTATCTCGACCAGAACCAGAGTGTCGGGCCGGATTCGATTGCTGCGCGCAGAAGCGGTCGCGGACTGAACGAGAACCTCGGCCGCGAACTCCTGGAACTCCATACACTCGGTGCCGGCAGCGGCTATACGCAGGACGACGTGCGCGCCGCAGCCCTCGTCCTGACCGGTCTTGCGGTTGATAACCGGGCCCTCGAGGTGGTCTATCGGCCGCGTCTGGCGGAGGCCGGGCCGATCAGCCTTCTGGGCCGAACATATCAGGATGACGAGGGCGACGGTCAGGATCACATCCTGATGCTGGAGGATCTCGCAGCCAATCCCAAGACCGCCCAGCATGTCTCGCGCAAGCTCGTCCGCCATTTCATCGCGGACGATCCACCGGACGAGGTCGTCCAGACGATGGTGGACGCCTGGACGAAAAGCCAGGGCAATCTTTCGGACGTCTATCGCGCCATGCTGCAACATCCGCGCGCCTGGTCGGATCCCGGCCAGAAGATCAAGAAGCCCTTCGAATTCGTGGTTTCCGGTTTTCGCGCGCTCGACCTCCCGGAGAAAAGCTTCGCAACCCTCGTCAGCGACATGGATAATGAGGACGAAAGCCCCATCGGCAAGGCCATGGAAATGGCCGGCGGCGCGGCGGCCCGGGAGAATGCAAGACGCAGGGCAGGGCGGGCCAATGCTATCACGCTCGGCGCTCTGCAGCGCATGGGAGAGCCGATCTGGCAGCCGCCGAGCCCGGCCGGTTTCGCCGACGAGGCGCTGGTCTGGCTGGCTCCGGGCCAGCTCAGCGAACGGATTGCCTGGTCGCGCCTGATCGCCCGGATCTTCGGGCAGAAGATGGGACCCTCGGAATTTCTGGAGGCGGCGCTCGGCGATGCCGCCCGCCCGGAGACACGGCAGATCATTTCGCAGGCGCCCAACAAGGTGCACGGCATCACCATGGTGCTCGCATCCCCCGAATTCAACAGGAGATAACGATGACCTTTCCGGAAAGCATCCTGTTATCGCGCCGCGGTTTTCTGGCCGGGGCCTGCTGCGCAGCCGCCGCACCGGTTTTGACCCCCGTAACTTTTGCCGCCATGCCGGGGGACAATCGATTCGTGACGATCATCCTGCGCGGCGCCATGGACGGGCTCGATCTCGTGCAGCCTTACGCCGACCCGGCCTATCAGGCACTCCGGCCCAAGCTGGCGTTGACGCCGGACACCGGTCTTCTCGATCTCGACGGCTTCTTCGGCCTCAATCCCGCCGCCTCCGCGCTGATGCCGCTCTGGCAGGCGGGGGAACTGTCCTTCGTGCATGCCGTCTCGACTCCCTATCGCAACCAGCGCAGCCATTTCGACGGGCAGGACATGCTGGAGACCGGCGGCAACGACAAGAGCGAGCGTACCGGCTGGCTGAACCGGGCGCTAGCGGTCATTCCGCGTTCGGCCTCCCGCAAGGCGATCGATATCAACACGTCGATGGAACTGATCCTGACGGGCCCGAACGAGGCGGATTCCTGGTCGAGCCAGAGCAATTTCGCGCTCGCCGAAGACGAGATCGCCTTTCTGGACCGGCTCTATGCCGGCGACGAAACCTTCGCGAAGGCGATGCAGGAGGCGAAGATGACGGACATGGCGGCAGATTCCCTCTATGGCGACGCCAGGCGCGGCGCGGGCATCGCCGACATGGCGCGGCTTGCCGGCGGCATGCTGCGCGAGGAATACCGGATCGCCAGCTTCTCGATCAACGGCTGGGATACGCATGTAGGCCAGCGGACGCAGTTCAAGAAGGCCGTCGGCGATCTTTCGACCGCGTTCACCACGCTGAAGGAGGCGCTGGGCGACGAGGCCTGGAAGAAGACCGTCGTGCTGGCAATGACGGAGTTCGGCCGCACGGCGCGTGAGAACGGCACCAACGGCACCGACCACGGAACCGGCGGGCTTGCGATTGTCGCCGGCGGCACCATCTCCGGCGGCAAGGTGCTGGGACAATGGCCGGGGCTGGCCGACGACAAGCTGCTCGAGCAGCGCGACCTGATGCCGACCGGCGATGTGCGCGAGGTCGCCGCCGCCATGCTCTACAGGCAGTTCGGCATCAAGCCGGGCAACCTGACCGCCAAGGTCTTTCCGGGACTTACCTTCAACGAATCGTCGGTTTATCTCAAAGGATGATCCGGACTGAAGCGTCTAGGTCATGAAGTCGTAGATGCGGAAGATCCAGTAGAACTGATAGGCGAGCGCGAAGATCACCAGCGCCACATGGTAGCGCCGGTTCGTGGTCACCGCGGCGATGAGACTGAGCACGATATAAAGCACGGTGCGCACCGGATATTCGATGCCGAGCGACAGGAAATAGTCCCGCCCCTTCAGCGCCGTATCGACGATATCGGTGACCAGCAGTCCGGCGAGAAAGCCGAAGAACCACGTCTTCCGCGATAGGAAATAGTGCTCGTAGCCATCGTAATCCTGCATCGAGGTCGGGAAGAGGAGGGCGCAGAGGAAGAAGAACTGCGCACAAAAGACGATCAGGAACAGGAAGGCGACAAAACTGATGACCGGCACGGCGTGCAGCCGGTGTTCCCACCACCAGAAATGCACGAGGAAGAGGAACATGAACGCCACCCAGCCGAGATGGACGGCGTAAATGCGGACCGACTGCGGATGCTGGACTATGCCGGCAAGGCCATTGAGCAGCCGCGCTAGGCCGAGGCTGACCACCATGCCCATCACGATGCGGATATGGGTAAAAGCTTCGGCACTGGTCACGGCTTCCACGGGTCTTACTCCTCTGCTGGAACCGGCGTCGGCTTGCCGTCCTCGTCCAGCGCCACCATGATGAAGGTCGCGGCCGTGACCTTTTCCAGCATCCGGTGGCGGGCCCGGTGCGCCCAGGCTTCGACCGAGAGCGTGATCGAGGTGCGCCCGACGCGGGTGATCTCCGTATAGACATTGAGCGTATCGCCGATCTTCACCGGCAGTTGGAAGGCCATTTCCTTGACCGCTGCGGTGACCACCCGGCCGCGGGCGCGCTCGGCAGCGCGGATACCGCTCGCAAGGTCCATCTGCGCCATGACCCAGCCGCCAAAGATGTCGCCGGCGGCATTGGCATCCGCAGGCATCGCGAGTGTGCGCAGCGTCAGTTCGCCGGTCGGCCTGGTCTCGTCGGTCATCGCATGGGTTCCTTTGTATCCGGGGATCGATTCTCCTCCCAACGGGAAATTAGAGCCAAAGACCGAAAAAGCCCATGCCGTTCTCGTCATGCTTTCATGCTGGAATTTCATGCCTCGGCTGCCGAAACAGTCGTTCGATCAAGGAATTAGACGGTTCTAATTCGCGCTGCGCGCGATGGGTGGCCGTTTCACTACCTGGTAACTATCCACGGTTAGAGTTTGACGAATTTCAAACGGAGGGGGTCATGAAACGTCTTACCATTTCCTGGCGGCTTTATTGTCTTGTGCTTTTGTCGCTCATCATTCTCGGCGGCGCAATGACCTTCAGCCTGTTCCAGAGCTACCGGTCGTCCGAGGTGGAGCGCAAGGCGGGCCTCGCGCAGATGAATGACGCCGCACTGACGGTGCTGAAGAAATACCAGGCGCTCGAAGCCTCGGGCGCCATCACCCGCGATGAGGCGCAGACCGAGGCAAAGGCGACCATTTCCGTCATGCGCTACGGCGACGGGACCGGCTATTTCTGGATCAACGACATGACCCCGCGGATGGTCATGCACCCGATCAAGCCGGAGATGAACGGCAAGGACCTCTCCAATGACAAGGATCCCAACGGCAAGTTCCTGTTCGTGGAATTCGCCGATGTCGTGAAGGCCAAGGGCAAGGGTTTCGTCGACTACTACTGGCCGAAGCCGGGTTTCGAGGAGCCGGTCGAGAAATATTCGCATGTGGCCGGCTTTGCACCCTGGGGCTGGATCATCGGCACCGGCGTCTATGTGGACGACCTGCATGCCATGTTCCGGCGTAACCTGATCAACTTCGCCTCGATCTTCGGCATCGGCGCGCTGGTGCTGGTCGGCGGGGCGGCCTTCGTGGTGAGAACCGTCACGGGGCCGATCGGCAAGGTCAATCAGGTGCTGCAGTCGATCGCCGCGGGCGAGACCGGCGGCGCCGTCCCCTGCACCGACGAGAAGAACGAGATCGGCGATATCGCCCGCGCGGTGGCCGTGCTGAGGGATTCGGTCGAGGAACGCGCCGCCTTGCAGGCCCGCGAGGCCGATCAGGCGCGTGCGCTTGCCGACGAGCGCTCCGGCAACGAACGGACGATGGCCGCCGCTGCCGAACGCCAGACCCGGGCGATGGGCGAGCTCGGGCTGGCGCTGGAGGCGCTGGCGGGCGGCGACCTTTCCGTCTCGCTCGGCGATATCGGCGAGGATTATGCCAAGCTGCGCGACGATTTCAACGCGGCCGTCGGTTCGCTGCATCGGGCGGTCGAGGCGATCGCCGAAACGGGTCTCGTGGTCCGCGACAGCGCCGCCGACATCTCCGGCGCGACGAACAACCTCTCCAAGCGCACCGAACAGCAGGCGGCCTCTCTCGAAGAGACGGCTGCCGCGCTCGACGAGATCACCGCCACGGTCCGCACCGCATCGGAGCGGGCGCACGAGGCGCGCGCCATGGTGAACGAAACCAAGGACAGCGCCAGCCGCTCGGGCGAGATCGTCCGCAATGCGATCGACGCCATGGGCCGCATCGAGGAATCGTCCAACCGTATCGGTCAGATCATCTCGGTGATCGACGAGATCGCCTTCCAGACCAACCTGCTGGCGCTGAATGCCGGCGTCGAGGCGGCGCGGGCCGGAGAGGCAGGCCGCGGCTTTGCGGTCGTGGCGCAGGAGGTGCGCGAGCTGGCGCAACGCTCCGCCAATGCGGCGAAGGAGATCAAGACGCTGATCGGCAATTCCGCCCGTGAGGTCGAAGGCGGCGTCACGCTGGTGCGTTCCACCGGCGACGCGCTGGTGGAGATCGCCACGCTGGTCGAGCGGGTCAATGCGCATGTGGAAACGATCGCCACCGCCGCCCGCGAGCAGGCGACGGGCCTTCAGGAAATCAACCAGTCCGTCAACCAGATGGACCAGATGACCCAGCAGAATGCGGCGATGGTGGAGGAAACCACGGCGGCAAGCCAGACGCTCGCCGAACAGAGCCTGCACCTGCAGGCCCTGCTTTCGGCGTTCCAGCTCGCCGGCAGCGGCAGGCAGGCGGGGTACCGTACCGCATCGCGTTCCCGCGCCGCGTAACGATCGACGCCCATCAGGAAAAAGCCGCCGGATTTCACAAGTCCGGCGGCTTTTCTATCGGACGCTCCCGTCCTCATTCGCACGGATCAGTCATCCTCGCCGGCTGCCGGGCGTGCTCCATTGAGCGGCATTGTCGTATCGGCGGTGTCAACGGCTCCCAAGCTGCAAAACCTGGGATCAGAGCCTCATAACGCCCCGAAATGGCCTTGTTTCCTCAAGCTTTCGTTTACCGGCTTTGCCTAAACTTTCCGTGTGTGCCATTTCGGCACCGGAAGAGTGGCAACTGGTATGGCGTATGCTTCCCTTTCTCGGCGGGCGGTAACCTCGCTGATGATTTCGACAATGCTGGTTGCCTGTTCCGCGGTGGACCTCGTTCCGCCCGCGCCGATCGACAGCGGCACGCGCGTCGGCGCGATCGAACCGATGCGCTCACTGCCGCGCGAGCCCCTTTCTCAACAGGCCTATCCGGTCGGCCCCGCGCCCGTTTCGCAGGCGAGCGCCGTCGATTACATGAATACCGCGAATCCTGCAGGGACCGACACAGCCGGTCATGCCGGGCAGTATCTGAGGGCGCCGGGATCGGTACAGTCCGCGCCGCTCGGCGGGACTGCCCCGGCCGCCGCGCGCCAGGGCCGCCTGCCGATGATCGACAGCGACGAGGCGATGCAGCAGATGTCGCCGGGGCAGCCTGCGGCAGGCGCCGGGCCGACGGTCATCCCCGAAGAGGGTGTCAACATGGATGCCGAATTCGGCTTCGGCCCTGACGAGAGCGACGTCACGGGACTTGCCGAGGAAGAGGACAGCGATATCGCCGAAGGTGTCGGCGACCAGCCGGTGGTCGACGGCATCGGCACCGACAATCCCGTCGCGTTGCAGCCCCGCCGTCAGCCGATTTCCCAGCCGATCTCCGACGATCGTGTGATCGTTCCGCCGAAGCGCCAGGGCGCCGGCCTGCAGGGGGACCTGACGAACGGAAGCATGGCCGGCCAGGGCATGACCTGGAGTGACGGATCGCGCGTCATCCCGCCAGGCCGCGCGCCCGCTGCCGGCGCACAGCAGGTGGCGATGATCCGTCCGGACAATCCGGCGAACAATAGGGGTCCGATGAGCGACGACGGCCCGATGAGCGAGCGTCAACAGCCCTCACTCAGGGGCGCCATGCCCCGGTCGGAAGCAAGCTGCCGCGCCGAACTGCGCCGCCTCGGCGTCGAGTTCGAGGACCGGCCGCGCATTTCCCAAGGTCGGAGCTGCGGCATCGATTATCCGGTCAAGTTTTCCGGCCTGTCGGGCAATATCGACGTCAAGCCGGCCGTTACGCTCAACTGCCAGACGACGCTCGCCTTCGCCAAATGGGTCAAGAACGAGCTCGCCGTTTCGGCGCGCACCCGCTATCTCACCGGGGTCCGCAGGATCGTGCCGATGGGCGGCTATTCCTGCCGCCGCATGAACAACAGCCGCCAGCGCTACAATCCGATGTCGGAACACGCGCGCGGCAATGCGATCGATATCGGCCGGATCGTGCTGAAGAACGGCCACGAAATCGATGTGCGCAAGAAGGGGCTTTTCTCCTTCCGCGAGGGCGGGCTCCTGAAATCGGTGCGCAACGATAGCTGCAAGTATTTCAGCACGGTTCTCGGCCCCGGCAGCAATGCGGAACACTGGAACCATTTCCACTTCGACCTTCGCTCGCGCAAGAGCGGCAGGCGTTACTGCGATTGAGGTCTGACGATGGCGACAGGTGAGATGCTGCGCAGCCTGGCCCTTTCCCTCGAGGGAACAGTTGAAGCGCCGCATTTCGACCGTGCGGCCTTCAAGGTCAGGCGCACCTACGTGACACTCGCCGCCGACGGTCTGACGGCGAACTTCAAGTTCACGCCCGACGAGCAGCAGTTCAAGTGCATGATGCTTCCGGAAGCCTTCTCGCCTGTCCAAAACGCCTGGGGCCGGCAGGGTTGGACGACGGGCATCCTGTCGAAGCTCGACCGGGCCGATCTTCGTGATGCGCTGGAAATGGCCTGGAAACATGCGCAGCCTGGAACGCGACGGCAATAGCGGCTGGTCGCCGAATGCCCGCCGCTCCCCGCATCAACGCGAGGCGGCCGGGCAGGGGACCCGGCCGCTGAAGCTGCATCGTCGTTGGGATAGGCGGGGCGAGGGGCGACACATGCCTCACCAGAAAGGAAAACAAAAAGCGCGTCATGCGGCAATGGCAAAAAAGGCGCATACCTTTACTCCAAAGAGCATGGCTCTCCGCTACAGGTAGGCTTTGACGAAGGTTCATCATCCCAGTGACGGAACGGGTTGGCCGTTTTCATGCATATGATGCCCGATTTGAAAAAAGAAAGCCGGCGCTGTGGCCGGCGAGGGCGGGGGCGGGGCTCGCGGGGAGAAGCCAGGGCCTCCGAAACGAGAAACTCATACTCAAAAGCAGTCCATGCGAGGCAAGCGGAAATAAGAGAAGCTGAAACGCTTTGGTGATGACGGTCGCGCGAAGGTTACGTGCGGCGTAGAGGCGGGACCGTTGCTTGCCTGGCGGGAACAATGCTGTAAGAACGTCACGGAAAAATGACAGCGGTAGTGGATGAATTCTCCTTCTTCAGACCCGGTGTCGGAGTGGAGAGCAGATTGCATTTCGCCGCTGAGATTCTTCCCTTCATCCTGGCGCTTGTCGCCGGCGGCATGGTTGCCGGATTGCTGGCCGGCATGTTCGGCATCGGCGGCGGCGCCATCCTGGTGCCGATCTTCTTCCATGTCTTCGGGCTGCTCGGCATTGCCGAGGACGTGCGCATGCAGCTCGCGCTCGGCACGTCGCTGGCGATCATCGTGCCGACGTCGATCCGTTCCTTCATGGCGCACAGGCAGAGGGGATCGGTCGATACCGCGCTGCTCAGGGGCTGGATCGTCGCCGTGCCGCTCGGCACGCTGATCGCCACCGTGATCGCCGCCAAGGCCTCCAGCGTCGAGCTGCGTCTGATCTTCGCGGTAATCGCGCTGGCGCTCGCCTTCCGGATGATCTTCAACCGCGCGAGTTGGAAACTCGGCGACGACCTGCCCGGCAATCCGCTGAAATTCATGGTGGGAACGGGCATCGGCGTGCTCTCGGGCCTGATGGGTATCGGCGGCGGTGTGCTGAACAATACCTTCATGACGCTCTATGGCCGTTCGATTCACCAGGCGGTCGCGACATCCTCCGGCGTCGGCGTGCTGATCTCGCTGCCGGGTCTTGCGGGCTATGTCTGGGGTGGCTGGGGCGTTCCCGGCCTGCCGCCGTTTTCCACCGGTTACATCAACTGGCTGGCGGTTCTGCTGCTGATCCCGATCACGCTCTACATGGCACCGATCGGCGCCCGGCTCGCGCATGCCATGTCGAAGCGCCAGCTCGAAGCCGGTTTCGGCATCTTTCTCATCGTCATCTCGCTGCAGTTTTTCCTGACGGTTATCCTGTAAGGCAGACGCCGCCGATTGCCTGGCCAACCCGGACGTCTCTCCAAAGTCTCCCAGGATGACCCGCATTTTGTTTCACAAACGCCCTTGACGATGACGATATAATTTGTTCCCTTTATGTTCTTGTGGCGAGGGGGCAAGATATGGATATTCAGCTTCTGACCGGGGTGATCGTAAAGGCAAAAGCCGCGACATATGTCGGGGGTGGCGATAAGGCGAGATCAAGCCGGATGGGCTCTCATGATCTGACTTGGGCGGATGGGGATTGGCGATATCTCGACAGCTATTTCGGAGGCACAGATTTTATCGGCCAGGAAGTCATCTGGTTCCGGCAGGAGCCGGTATGGGCCATGAACTACCATGGATATATCCGCCATCCGCAATTGATCGACGGACATCGTGCTGGTGCGACGATCAAGGCGGCACTTTCGTCGATGTATCGGCAGGGCCGCTTTCTCGGCGGTTTCGAGTGGTCAGGAGAGCATGGGAAATATACCGACGAAAACGTCGGTGACGCCGCCCATTTCCGGGGTCACGAGGCCATATGGGTGGAAAGCCGGGAAGCCTATGCGCTCGACTATCATGGGGGATTGCTGAGGGCATGAGGCCCCGCGAGAATCTCCCGGGGCCGCCCAGGACAGCTCCATTGGTCGCAAAAAGCGAACGCAATATTCTTCCAGCGGGGATAGTTTCACAGGCCTCGATACCTATATTCGCGGCAAATTCCGAAAATCGATTCCGCAAAGACCCGTTTCCACATGGCACCTATCGTTTCCATTGACAGACTCACCAAGACCTACGGCAACGGGTTCGAGGCCCTGAAAGGCATCGACCTCGACATCGAGGAGGGGGAAATCCTGGCTCTGCTCGGGCCGAACGGCGCCGGCAAGACGACCCTGATCTCGATCATCTGCGGGCTGGTCAATCCCGGTTCCGGCAAGGTGATGGTAGCCGGCCATGACGTGGTGAAGGATTTCCGCGCGACCCGGGCGCTGATCGGGCTCGTGCCGCAGGAACTGACGACCGACATGTTCGAGACGGTCTGGAACACCGTGAGCTTTTCCCGCGGCGTGCACGGCAAGAAACCGGATCCCGCCCTGATCGAGAGTATTTTGAAGGACCTGTCGCTCTGGGAAAAGAAGGACAACACGCTGCGCGAGCTTTCGGGTGGCATGAAGCGTCGCGTGCTGATCGCCAAGGCACTGGCGCATGAGCCGAAAATCCTCTTTCTCGACGAGCCGACGGCCGGCGTCGACGTCAATCTGCGTCGCGAGATGTGGCAGGTGGTGGAGAGGCTGCGCGAAAACGGCGTCACCATCATCCTCACGACCCACTATATCGAGGAAGCGGAGGAGATTGCTGACCGGGTGGGCGTCATAAACGGCGGCAGGCTGTTGCTGGTCGAGGAGAAGAGGGCGCTGATGCAGAAGCTCGGCCGCAAGCAGCTCAGGCTCGAGCTATCCGAGCCGCTGACAGCGCTGCCGGACAGCCTGGCGCTCTACAACCTGACGCTTGCGGATGACGGCACCGCGCTTGTTCACGAATACCAAGGCGATGAAGGGCAGGGCAGTATCGCCTCGCTTCTGGCGACGCTCGCCGCCGAGGACATCCATTTCCGCGATCTTTCCACGCGGCAGAGCTCGCTTGAGGACATTTTCGTCGCATTGGTGGGAGAGAAGGCATGAATTTCGAGGCGATCAAGTCGATCTACACGTTCGAAATGGCCCGCATGCAGCGCACGCTCTTGCAGAGCGTCATCTCGCCGGTCATCACCACCTCGCTCTATTTCATCGTCTTCGGCACCGCTATCGGCTCACGCATCCAGACGATCGAGGGCGTTTCCTACGGCTCCTTCATCACGCCGGGGCTGATCATGCTGACGCTTCTGACGCAATGCATCGGCAACGGTTCGATCGGCATCTATTTCCCGAAATTCACCGGCACGATCTACGAGATCCTGTCGGCGCCGGTGGCGATGACGGAAATACTGATCGGCTATGTGGGGGCGGCAGCGACCAAGGGGCTGATCATCGGCCTGATCATATTGGCCACCGCCTCGTTCTTCGTCGACATCTCGATCGCCCATCCGTTCATGATGATCGTCTTCCTGGTGCTGACGGCGGTGACCTTCAGCCTGTTCGGTTTCATCATCGGCATCTGGGCGAAGAATTTCGAACAGCTCAACATCGTGCCGATGCTGGTCGTCCCGCCGCTGACCTTTTTGGGTGGAAGCTTCTATTCGATCGACATGTTGCCGCCATTCTGGCAGGCGGTCAGCCATTTCAATCCGGTCCTCTATCTCGTCTCGGGCTTCCGCTGGAGTTTCTACGAGATCGCCGACGTCAACCCGCTGATCAGCCTCGGCATGATCGGGCTGTTCCTGGCGATCTGCCTGTCCGTCCTCGGCTGGATCTTCAAGACGGGATACCGGCTGCGGAGCTGACCGCAGCCGGTACGATTGTCGGGGCAGGGAGGCGGTCAGCCTTCGCTCAGCTGCATCTGCCTGCCGCCGCGGGCGAGTATGACCGAGCCTCCAAGCAGCGCGGCCACGCCGAGGAAGGACATGACGCCGAGCGGTCCCTGCATGTCGACCAGAAGGCCGCCGAGCACCGCGCCGCTGGAAATCGCGATCTGGAAGGTTGTCAGCAGAAGGGCGCCGACGCTTTCCGCCTCGTCCGATGCCGCGCGTGTCACATAGCTCTGGATGCTGACGGGAAGCGCGCCGAAGGCGAAGCCCCAGATGGCGACGGCGACAGACGAGGCTGCGACCGACTGGCCGGTGGAAACGAGGATCACGGCGGCAACCGCGACCAGGCTGGATGCGAAGGCCACGCCGAGCTTTGAACTGCGCTCGGCGATCATGCCGCCGACGATGTTTCCGAAAAAGCCGCTGATGCCGTAGGCGAGGAGGACAAGCGAGACCATCTCCACATCGAGACGCGGGATTTCCTCCAGATAGGGGCGGATATAGGTGAAGCCCGCAAAATGTCCCGCGACGATGAGAAGCGTGGTGAAAAGGCCGATGCGGACCTTCGGTCTCCTGAGCACGGCGACCATCGTGCCCAATCCGGCGCTTCCCGTGGGCGGCAGCGAGGGCATGGTGACGACCTGGACGAGGAGCGCCAGCAGGCCGACCGCGGCGGTCAGCACAAAGGCCGCCCGCCAGCCGAGCGTCGCGCCGATATAGGCGCCGAGTGGCGCGGCGCAGACGGTCGCCACCGAAACGCCGGTGAAGATGACCGCCATCGCCCGCGGCAGGAGATCCATCGGCACGAGGCGCATGGCAAGGGCTGCCGACATGGCCCAGAAGCCGCCAAGCCCGATACCGAGCAGGACGCGCGACAGGAGAAGGAGGGGGAGGCCGTTCGCGAGTGCCGCAAGAGCACTGGAAATGATGAGCAATGCCGTCAGCGCGAAGAGCGTCCAGCGCCGGTTGAAGCTTCGCGTGCCGATGACGACGGCAGGACCGGCAATGGCGCCGACCACGGCGGTCACGGTGACGGTTTGCCCCGCCGTGCCCGAGCTGATGCCGAGGTCGGCGGAAATGGGAGTAAGCAGGCTCGCCGGCAGAAATTCCGCAGTCACGAGACCGAAGACGCCGAGCGACAGCGAAAACACCGCGTCCCACGCGGCCTTTCGGCGGGCGTCTGACGACGGATTTTCCCGTTCCAAGGTGTAATCTGTCATGGTCGTTTCCTATGTTGGGAGGAATCTTGGGAGACCGCCTTAGAGTTAGGCGTGACAGTCTGTCGTTTCTATGCTAGAAAATCCGATATGCTTGACAGATCGTCCAGAATGGAACCGGAAGTTTTCACCGACCCGCTGAGCGAGATGCTGCGCGGGCTTAGGCTCGACGGCGTCGAATACGGACGCTGCCGGCTCGCCGAGCCGTGGGCGACATCCTTTCCGGCGCAGGAGGCGGCGCGGTTCCACTTCATCGGCTGCGGCAGCTGCTGGCTCCAGACGCCGTGCGGCGAATGGCTGCCACTGCAGGCGGGCGACGCGGTGCTTCTGCCGCGCGGCAACGCGCATGTGCTGGCAAGCGCACAAGGTGTGACGCCGAAGCCCTTCGACCGGTTCGGCCGCAAGGAGGTTTGCCAGGGGGTTTTCGACGTGCAATGTGCCGATGCTCCCGGCAGCACGTTGGCGTTTACCGCATCCATGCGCTTCAACCTCGACAGGCTGCATCCGCTTTTGCAGATGATGCCGGAGGCGATGCTGACCAGCGCGCTCGCGAAGAACGAGCCGGCCATTCCGCATCTTCTCGACGCCATGGCGCGCGAGGTGGAGATGGACCGGGTCGGCGCCGGCGGCATTCTGGCCCGGCTCGCCGACGTGCTGACCGCCACGCTGATCCGCACCTGGGTGGAGCACGGCTGCGGCGATACGACCGGCTGGATCGCCGCGGTGCGCAATCCCGAGGTCGGCCGGGTGCTTGCCGCCATTCACCTGCAGCCGGACAGGGACTGGAGCGTGGCGGCATTGGCGCGGATCATGGGGGTTTCACGGTCCGGCTTTGCCGAGCGCTTCCTGAAGGTGGTGGGCGAAACGCCCGCACGCTACGTGGCGCGGGTGCGCATGCACCAGGCGCGGCAATGGCTGAAGGACGGGATGCGGGTATCCGTCGTCGCCGACCGGCTGGGCTATGATGCGGAGGCCTCCTTCAGCCGCGCCTTCAAACGCATCATCGGCGCACCGCCCAGTCAGTTCCGCAAGAAGGGCGACGGCGAGGCGGCGCAGGATTTCGGCTGATCTCAGTCCCTCAGCCTGAGCTCATCCGTCTGCATCTGCAGCGAACCGAGCGTGGAGAGGAAGCTCATGCCGAGCAGGCTTTCATGAAGGCGCCCGTCTTCGGCCACCATCGCCCGGATATTGTTTCGCACGATCGGGCCGATGGCGATCTCGTCGAGCCGCACAGGCGCCGCCAGGGCCCGGCCGTTGGCCGTCATCACGCTGACCGTGTAAGCGAGATTCTCCGGATCGAGACCAATGGCACGGGCGTCGTCATAGGAGAGCACGACGGTGCTCGCGCCGGTATCGACCAGCATCGGCAGGACCTGGCCCTCGACGCGGACATTGGTCTGGAAATGGCCGCCGTTCGTCTTATGGATGATGACCTCGTTGCGGCCCTCGCTCGTCGTCACGACGACGGCGGTGCCGGGCAGCAGGCCTGCGACCATGCGTGCGCCGACGCCGCGGGCGTCGTCGCGATAGAGATAGACGGCAACGAGGCCGAGCACGATCAGCAGCCAGATGGCAAGATTGCGCAGCACCTGGCCGGAATTGCCGCGCCGGCCGGCGAGGATGCCGACCGAGAGCAGGCCGGCGATCGGCAGGAGATAGATGATCTGGCCGAAGTCTTCGTTGGCTATGCCGAACGTCTGGCCGTTATCGTGATTGAAGATGAGGAGCGCCAGGCCGATGCCGAGGATGAGGAGGATGATCGTCAGCGGATTCATGCGTTGTCCCGCTCCTGGGCGAGACGCCGGCGCCGCGTTTCCCGCCGCGGCCTGCGTTCGACGGTATCGAGGCGGGCGGGCAGGATCTCCATCAGCATACGGCGCTCCATGTCGGTATAGTCCATCCAGGCGGCGATCTCGTCGCGCGTACGTCCGCATCCGAAACAATAGCCGGTCTTCATGTCGATGGAGCAGACGAGGATGCAGGGCGATATCATGACGTTCTATATCGTGGGTTCAGATGACGAGAGCAAGGGTGGCCAGCATGGCGATTTCGGAGAACTGTTGCGTGGCACCGATCGTGTCACCCGTGTGACCGCCAAGCTTCCTGCGGACAAGACGGGTGAAACCGAACGCTGCAAGCGCCGCCACGATCAGCGCCAGGAGCGTTTTGGGCAGGCCTAGCGCCGGCACCAGCAGGAGAAGCGCCACGACACCGCCGATAAGGAGCGCGAGGTTGCGGGCGCTCTCCTCCGGCAGGCCGGCGCCGGCTGCGACGCCATTCTCGCGGGCGGGCGGAAGCGCCTGCCAATGGGCGACCATAACCGCGCGGCTGACGGCGGCTGCGGCAAGCAAGGCCAGGGCGGCGGCTGGGGGGGCATGGCGGGCGAGGGCGGCAAGCGCGGCGGCCCTGAGCCCGAAGGAAAGGATCAGCGCTACGACACCATAGGCGCCGGTGCGGCTGTCCTTCATGATCGCAAGCGCTTGGTCCCTGTCGCGCCCGCCGCCGAGCCCATCGGCAGTATCTGCCAATCCATCCTCGTGCAGAGCGCCGGTCATCAAGCTCATGAGGGCAAGCGCGATCAGCGCAGCGAGCAGAGCATCACCGGACGCCAGGAACAAAAGGATGAATGCGGGGAGTGCCGCGATGACGAGGCCGGCGACCGGAAAGGCACGCACGGCGCGAGAAATCGAGCCGTCGTGGCCGCGGAAAAAACGGTCCGGCACCGGCAGGCGGCTTAAAAAACCCACGGACCGGGCGAGGTCTGCGACGAATTCGCTTGCGTTTGGCAGTTGTCCCTCCATGAGTCCCCGACTATGAGAAGCGCACAGAAGCGCGATTTGCCGGGAAAGACAAGCAGACCGGCGTAAAGACGAGAGAGACTGCAGATGAGCGTGACCGGCCTTCCCTTCGACGACTTCCGTACCCTGCTGGCCAACCTTCCGGGACCGGATGCGCGGGTGCTTGCGGCCGCCCGCGAGCGCGACGCCCAACTCACGAAGCCGCCGGGTTCGCTCGGACGGCTTGAAGAGATTGCCTTCTGGCTCGCAGCCTGGACGGGAAGAGCACCGGCAGTCAACCGGCCGCTGGTGGCGATCTTCGCGGGCAATCATGGCGTGACGAAACACGGAATTACGCCCTATCCCTCGTCGGTGACACAGCAGATGGTCGAGAATTTCGCGGCCGGTGGCGCGGCGATCAACCAGATCTGCGTGACCTACGATCTCGGCCTGAAGATCTTCGACCTGGCGCTCGACTACCCGACCGGTGACATCGCCACCGAAGCCGCACTTTCCGAGCGCGATTGCGCGGCGACCATGGCTTTCGGCATGGAGGCGATCGCCGGCGGCACCGATCTTCTCTGCATCGGCGAGATGGGCATCGGCAACACGACGATCGCCGCCGCGATCAACCTTGCGCTCTATGGCGGCGAGGCGGAAGACTGGGTCGGCCCCGGCACCGGTTCGCATGGGGAGCTTCTGGAACGCAAGATCGCCGTAGTGAAACAGGCCGTCGAGCTTCACAAGGATCATCTCTCCGATCCCCTGGAAGTGCTGCGGCGGCTGGGCGGCCGCGAAATCGCGGCGATCGCCGGCGCAATCCTAGCCGCCCGTGTCGAGAAGATTCCTGTGCTGCTCGACGGTTATGTGGTGACGGCGGCGGCATCGATCCTCAAGGCCGCCAATCCCTCCGCGCTCGATCATTGCCTGATCGGCCATGTCTCCGGCGAACCGGGGCATCTGAGAGCAATCGAGAGGCTCGGCAAGACGCCGCTTCTGGCGCTCGGCATGCGGCTCGGTGAGGGGACGGGCGCGGCGCTGGCTGCGGGCATCGTCAAGGCCGCAGCAGCCTGCCATTCCGGCATGGCGACCTTCGAGCAGGCCGGCGTCAGCAACAAGGGCAACTGAGCCTCATGGAAAAGACGCCGCTCGACAGCGATATCGAAAGGGCGAGCGGCATCCGCCGGCTGATCGCGGCGACGCGCTATTCGATGCAGGGGCTGAGACGGCTCTGGCGCGAGGAGGCCTTCCGCCATGAGGTGATCGCCTTCGTCGCCGGTCTCGTGCTTTTCGCGATCGTCGGCGCCACGTTGACCGACTATCTCGTTTATCTCGTCCTGATGCTGGTGCTGTTCAGCGTCGAATCGCTCAACACAGCGGTCGAGGAACTGGTCGACCGCATCTCGCCGGAAATCTCCACCGTCGGCCGGCATGCCAAGGATCTCGGCTCCTTTGCCGTCTTCTGCCTGCTCTGCGCCAACGGGCTGTTTACGCTTTATGTGGTGGTACGCAGCGTGTGGGGGTGACTTTGCCGTCACTCCTGATCCGGCATGGACGACGGATTTCGCACCGCGTGGCGGATGCCGACGACGACAATCTCTTCATCTTGAGACAGATAATACGGCGGCACCGCGACACGCCGCATTCCCTCAAGACTGGGTTGGCGCTCCGGTGAGGGGGTGGCTAGAGAGATTGGCCAAGACTCTTTGAATACGCGCATTTACGTTCCGAGCGCCTTGTGGTGATCGATCTCCAATATAGTCCAGGACTTTTTGGAGTTCATCGAGCGCTTCAGGCGTGAAACGGATCTTCACGACGCGTATTTTGAAAAGACGGCGTGGACCTGTTCCTCGCTGGCGAACTCACGTCTTGCAGCTTGATCAAGCGATTTCGCGAAGGAAGCCTCTTCCTCAGGCGTAAGCTGATAAAGCAGCTCCTCCTCGCTTGCTAGGGTGAGCACAACGCGAGCGATCTCATCCTGCCGCTCAGCAGGAAGCTGGCTAACGATTTTCAGGGCACGGTCGAGAAGTTTTGTCATGTGTGCATTGTGCACCAATCGGTGCACATGCAAAAGGCCCGGCTGCGTTCAAACCTCACGCAAAGCTCCGGCGCCGCCGTTCGACGGCAGGCGCATCGGCGACGGCGGGGACGCTTTGCAACACGCGGGTCGCGGGGAGGATGGCGATCGCTTCGGTCCCTTCGCGCAGCTTGGAGCGCAGGATGAACTGGCCGTCGTGCTTGGCGAGGATCGCCTGCACGATCGGCAAGCCGAGACCGGTGCCCTGTTCGGCGCTCTTGATCGTGATCGAACCCTGGCCGAAGGCCGAGAGAACGACCGGAATCTCGTCTTCCGGAATGCCGGGCCCATTGTCCTTGATCGCCATATACTGGCCACCGCCGGCTGTCCAGCCGACCTTGACGGTTACCTCGCCCCCCTGCGGCGTGAACTTGACCGCGTTGGAGAGGAGGTTCAGGAGCACCTGGCGCAGGGCCTTCTCATCGGCCCAGACCTGCGGCAACTGCTGCTCGAACTGTTCGCGGATGGTGATGTTCTTGGCGCGGGCGCGAAGCTGCACCATGCCGATGCAGTCCTCGGCAATCTCCAGAAGCGAAAGCGCCTCCTCGCTCAGCTCGTAACGGCCGGCTTCGATGCGCGAAAGATCGAGGATCTCGTTGATCAGGTTCAGGAGATGCTGGCCGGAGCGGTGGATGTCGCCCGCATATTCCCTGTAGGTCGGATTGGCGAGCGGGCCGAGGACTTCCGAATTCATCACCTCCGAAAAACCGAGGATGGCGTTGAGCGGCGTGCGCAGCTCATGCGACATGGAGGCGAGGAAGCGGGATTTGGCGAGGTTCGCCTCTTCGGCGCGTCGGCGCGCCTCGTCCGACATCGACTTTGCCACTTCGAGCTCGGCGATCAGGTCGTCCTTCTCCGACTGGTAGGACATCAGCGTGAGATTGGAGCGATAGAGCCGGTCGGCAATGTAATGGAAGAAGACGACAGCGACGGCGCATATGGCCGTCAGGCCGATATCGAGCACGTGTCGCGAGAGAATGGCAGTGGCAAGCAGGGCCGCGATCATCGGCAGGAAGCCGAACAGCACGCCGAGCCGCAGCATGAAGCCGCTCATCGCCGTGATCGAGATCGCGAAGAGAAGAACAGCCCCCTTGTAGAAATAATAGCTGTCACCGGCGCAGGTATTGCAGCTCTGAAACGAAAAAAGCGCCCAGCCGAAACCGACCAGCACCTGCGCGGCAAGCAGCCTGTTGCGCCATTTCCTGGTCTCGATCGCAGTGATTTCCTTGCGGCTCGCGCGCCGCGCCAGAAGTACGTTGATGGCGTGGACGCTCAGCATCAGGAGCGCCCACGCGAAAAGACCTGTATCCGGATTGAGGTATACGCCGATTGCCGTCACCAGAACGATGAAGAGCGGCATGATGGATGCGCTCTGCAGCACTGCGTTGACATGCATGGCGAGCATGTCGCGGTCGAAAATCTGGTTGCCCTTGGCGCTGGACTGCAGGCGTTCCCGGGTGGCGCGTACGGCTTTCGACACAGCCTTGTTGCGATGGCTGCGCGATCGATCCACGATGATCTTGTCGGTCGAGGTGCTGACGCCGTTACTCATGGCTACTGAACTACTTACCCGGGTGCTTGAGAGACTAGGGGCAAATCCTTAAGAGAGTCCTGCCGGGAAAGGTTTTGTTTGCCATTTCTCTGAAGTTTCCGTTTTCCAATAAGGCCGGATTGTGGCGCGTATATTCAGGTTTCTTCGCGACGGCGTGGTGCTCGCATGCTTCTTCATCCTTCTAATGCTGATCATTACGAAGCTGGATGAGGCGGCCGACAGCGTGGTCCGCGGACCTTTCTACGCCATAGACGGCGACACGCTGTCTGCGGGTAGTGAACGCCTGCGGCTGAACGGCATCGACGCACCGGAACTCCGTCAGACCTGCGAGGACGGCCGCGGCATGACATGGGCGTGCGGAGACGAGGCGAGGCGGCTTCTGGCGAGGCTCGCGGCCGATCCCGGGACGGAATGCCTCGGACGCGAGCGCGACCGTTATCGCCGGCTTCTCGTGCGCTGCCATGCGGGCACGTCGAATATCAACGCCGCGCTGGTGCGGCAGGGGCTGGCGATCGCCTCCGGCCGCTATGCCGAGGAACAGGCGGCCGCCCGGCGGGAACGGCGGGGGCTCTGGGCCGGACAATTCGAAGACCCGCGGGACTGGCGCACATCCCGCGGCATGATGGACGACCCGAACCTTTTGGAGACGTTCATGGACTGGGTGAAGCAGGTGATCTATTGGGAATAGGCATGGACCGGATTGTCGATCGTGATGAGGAGATCGAGACGCTGCGGGCCGCGATCGCCGCGTGCCGCGTCTGTCGGGACACGCCAGCGAAAGGCGAGGGCGACCGCCTGGCCCACGAGCCGCGGCCGGTGGCCGTGCTTTCGCGAACGGCCCGGGTGCTGATCGCCGGGCAGGCGCCGGGCCTGCGCGTGCACGAAAGCGGGCTTCCCTTCAACGATGCCTCCGGCAATCGGCTGCGCGACTGGATGGCCGTCAGTCGCGAGGAGTTCTACGATCCCGACCGGTTCGCGATCGTGCCGATGGGTTTCTGTTTTCCCGGCTACGACGACAAGGGCAGCGACCTGCCGCCGAGGCGGGAATGCGCGCCATTGTGGAGGCAAAGAGTGATCGCCGCCATGCCGCAGATCGAGCTCGTGCTCGCCGTCGGCGGTTATGCGCATGGCTGGCATCTCGGCAGCCGCACAAAGAAGGGCATGACGGAAACGGTCCGGAACTGGCGCGAACATTTCTTCGTGAACGAGGCGCCGCGCGTTCTGCCGCTGCCGCATCCGAGCTGGCGCAACACCGGCTGGCTGAAGAAGAACTCCTGGTTCGAGGCCGATGTGCTGCCGGTTCTGCGACAGAATGTGGATAGCCTGATCCGTTGAAACAAAATTCGGTTAACTGCTATGATTTATGTGTATAACGAAAAATCATTTCGAAAGGACTGTCAATGGACCGCCTGGACCGCAAGATCCTGCGCATTCTGCAGGAAGATTCCACTCTCGCCGTCGCGGACCTCGCCAAGAAGGTGGGCTTGTCGACCACGCCCTGCTGGCGGCGCATTCAGAAGATGGAAGAGGACGGTGTCATCCGCCGCCGCGTCGCGCTGCTCGATCCGGTCAAGGTCAACACCAAGGTCACCGTCTTCGTGTCGATCCGCACTGCCAGCCACTCGATCGAATGGCTGAAGCGCTTTTCCGAAGTCGTCGTGGATTTCCCGGAAGTCGTTGAATTCTACCGCATGAGCGGCGACGTCGATTATCTTCTGCGGGTCGTCGTGCCGGATATCGGCTCCTATGACGCCTTCTACAAGCGGCTGATCGCCAAGATCGAGATCCGCGACGTTTCCTCGGCGTTTGCCATGGAGCAGATCAAATACACGACCGAACTGCCGCTCGACTATATGGTGCTCGACAACCAGAAGTCGGGAGAGGATTAACGGCTATTTCAGCCGCGCCAGAATCCTTTCGTTTGACAGCTCTCTCACGGCATCCTTGCCGATCCAGCGGGCAGTCTTGTCGGCAGACGCGGCGAGCTTCTGCGACAAGGCAAGCGCAGGGGTGTGACAGGTCCGGTTGCGCTTGCCGATATTGCGCAGCGCCCAGTTGACCGCCTTCTTCACGAAATTGCGCGGATCGGCGGAATGGGCCTCGATCAGCGGCAGGTAGGTGATGAACGTCTCGTCCGGCTCATTCTTGTTGTGCACGACCGCGCCGGCGATCATCGCGAAAGCGGTGCGGCGCACGAATTCCCGCTCGTCCTCCGCGAATTCAGCGACGAGTTCCTTCCAGAACGGCGTTTTGGTGAAGAGGTCGGCGGCGGTATCGACGATCTCCCACGAATTGAAATCGCCCGCCCAGAGATCGGCCTCCGCCCTGGTCAGCGTTTTCGGATCGGCTGTGAGGATGGCGGCCATGCGGGCGTCGCGAAGCCCCGTATTCCAGAGCTTCAGCGCACGGGCGTGATCTTTCTTGACCTGGCGAACGATCGCCTTCATCTGCGGCGTGGTGATGCCGAGCGCAGTGGCGGTATCGATGCCGAAGCGGCTCATGCCGGCGATATTGGCCTCGTTGCGCAGCGTCTGAAGATGCGCAACGATATCCTCTGCAGGAGAATCCGGCGACAGCTTCATTTTTTTTCAAGCCGTGCCAGCAGCGAGGACGTATCCCAGCGATTGCCGCCCATTGCCTGCACGTCGCCGTAGAACTGATCGACAAGCGCCGTCAGCGGGAGCTTCGCGCCGTTGCGGCGGGCCTCGGAGAGCACGATGTCGAGATCCTTGCGCATCCAGTCGACGGCAAAGCCGAAATCATATTTGCCGGCGATCATCGTCTTGTAGCGGTTTTCCATCTGCCACGAGCCGGCGGCTCCCTTGGAAATCACCTCGATGACCTTCTCGATATCGAGGCCGGACTGCTTGCCGAAATGGACGGCTTCCGCCAGCCCCTGGACGATGCCCGCAATGCAGATCTGGTTCATCATCTTGGTGAGCTGGCCGCTGCCTGCCGGCCCCATCAGACCAACCATGCGGGCATAGGCGTCGATGACCGGCTTTGCCTTGTCGAAGGTCGCCGGGTCGCCGCCGCACATGACGGTGAGCACGCCGTTTTCCGCACCCGCCTGGCCGCCGGAGACGGGGGCGTCGATGAAGCCGATGCCTTTTTCCCCGGCGGCGGCTTCGAGTTCGCGGGCGACTTCGGCGCTGGCGGTCGTATTGTCGATCAGGATCGAGCCTGGCTTCATGCCGGCAAGCACACCCGTTTCGGTCAATGTCACCGAGCGGAGATCGTCGTCATTGCCGACGCAGGTGAAGACGAAATCGGCATCCTTCGCCGCTTCGGAGGGCGTGGCGCCAGCCTTGCCGCCATATCTCTTGACCCATTCGGCAGCCTTGGACGCGGTGCGGTTATAGACGGTGACGTCATGGCCGCCTTTTTCCTTAAGATGCCCCGCCATCGGGAACCCCATGACCCCAAGACCGATGAATGCCACCTTCGCCATGCTGAATCTCCTTGTGTGCGGTAGGGAGGATTAGAGCAATGCGACCGTCTCGAAAAGCAGAGTCTGCCGGCGGTGCTGTCTTTTTGCCCGCTGCCGGGAGATATCAGGCTTGCGGCAGGCTGCCATTCCTCTGGCAGACGCCCATGCCGCAGCCATCTACGTCCATGAAGATAACGCCGCCTTCTTCGAAGGCGCGACGAAGCTGCGCAGCGGTCGCGCGGTGAATGTCGTGGCGGCTGCCTTCGAAGTCGCGGATCGTGCTGCGGGAGACTTCCGAACGCTCCGCGAGATCGCTTTGCGTCCAATCGAGAAGGCCTCTGGCCGCGCGGCACAAAGCCGGCGTCAAAATCATCTGCCTTGCGTCTTGACCCATGTGTCAAAGCTGCCCATATTGGTCAACATAAGCCATATATGGCAGGTTTGTCAGGAGATTTCCAGAGGGAGACGTCGATGCCGCATGAGACGCCATTGATTTCCACGATCGTCGGCGGTCTTGTGCTTGCGTTCATCTTCGGCGCCATCGCCAATCGTTTCCGCTTGCCGCCGCTGGTCGGTTATCTCTTCGCGGGCATCCTTGTCGGTCCGCATACGCCCGGTTTCGTGGCGGACCAGAGCCTTGCGCCGGAATTGGCTGAAATCGGTGTCATCCTGCTGATGTTCGGCGTCGGCCTGCATTTTTCGCTCAAGGACCTCTTGTCCGTGCGCGGTATCGCCGTGCCCGGGGCGATCGTGCAGATCGGCTTTGCCACGCTGCTCGGCTGGGGCATGGGAACGCTGCTGGGGTGGCCGCTCGGCGGCAGCCTCGTTTTCGGCCTTGCCCTGTCCGTCGCCTCCACCGTGGTGCTTCTGAAGGCGCTCCAGGAGCGCCGCCTGGTCGAGACAGATCGTGGCAAGATCGCCGTCGGCTGGCTGATCGTCGAGGATCTCGCCATGGTTCTGGCACTGGTGCTGATCCCGGCGTTGGCGAGCATCGGCGGCGAGGCGACGCATTCGGACCCGGTGGCGATCGCCGTCGCGCAACTCCTCAACATCGACCTCGGAATCACGGGCATCATCGGCGTGACGCTATTGAAGGTCGCTGCCTTCCTTGGCCTGATGCTGGTGGTCGGAAGGCGGGTCATCCCGGCGATCCTGCATCGCATCGCCCATAGCGGCTCGCGCGAACTCTTCCGGCTGGGCGTGCTGGCGATCGCGCTCGGCGTCGCCTTCGGCGCGGCAAAACTCTTCGGCGTGTCGCTGGCGCTCGGCGCCTTCTTCGCCGGCATGATCCTGTCTGAAAGCGAACTGTCACACCGGGCCGCACAGGAAAGCCTGCCGCTCAGGGATGCTTTCGCCGTGCTTTTCTTCGTGTCGGTGGGCATGCTGTTCGATCCGTCGATCGTGCTCAACAGCCCGCTGACCCTGCTCGGCACGGTGTTCATCATCGTTATCGGCAAGTCGATCGCCGCTTTCCTGATCGTGATGGCATTCGGCCACAAGGCGGGCACTGCGCTGACGATTTCAGCAAGCCTCGCGCAGATCGGCGAATTCTCCTTCATTCTTGCAGAACTCGGCGTCGGCCTGAACATGCTGCCGGAAGAGGGCCGGGACCTGATCCTGGCCGGGGCGATCATTTCGATCATCCTGAACCCGGTCATGTTCTATCTCTGCGACAAGATCAGGCCGGGGCTTGAGGCGCGCATCTATCGCGCGCCGGCTGAGGCTCCGAGCGATGCCGAGGTAGCGATGGAAGGGAGCGGTCCGATGACCGAGGCGGAGGCTTCCGCCAGGCTGGAGGAGAGTGAGCCCGTATTGACGACGGCCGGCGAGGATGGCGAGGTGGCCGCAACGCGACTGAGCGGCCATGCCGTCGTGGTCGGCTACGGACGGGTCGGCAGCATCGTCGTCGCCAACCTGAAATCCTCCGGCATTCCGTTCCTGGTGATCGAGGATTCCGAAAACCGCGTCCAGGAACTGTTGAAAAAGGGCATCGAGGTGATTGTCGGCAATGCCGCTTCACCCAAGGTGCTGGAGCTTGCCAATCTCGGTGCGGCCAAAAGCCTTGTCGTGGCGATCCCGAACGCCTTCGAAGCGGGTAACGTGGTCATGCAGGCGCGGCAGGTAAACCCGGCGCTGCTCATCCTCTGCCGCGCGAATTCCGATGCCGAGATCGAGTATCTGGAAAAACTCGGCGCCGACAGGACGATCATGGGCGAGCGGGAGATCGCCAACGGCATGCTCGGCAGCCTCGACCAAGTGCATTACCGGACAGAGGAAGCGGAGATACTGGAGAAGGTCGCCGCCGAGGAGAGCGCAGGCGAGCAGCCTGCGGTGTCTTCAGAGCTGAGCGGAGTTGAACTGAACAAGGCTCATGATGAGCCGGCAGCGCCCTCCGATGTCGAACCGCCGGCCGAACTGCCGAAAACCTGACCTCTAGCGGCACGCGGAAGCGAGGACATACCGGCATTGCCGGATGGTTTCGCCGCGCGGCCGGGAAAAGCGTTCCACGATGTCGACCGGGACGAAGCCGAGCTTGGCCAGGACGCGCCCGGAGGCGGGATTGTCCGCTGCATGCCCGGATTTCAGCATCGAAAGACCGATCTCGCCGAAGGCGAAGCGGACCACAGCGTTCGCGGCCTCGAATGCATAGCCACGCCCCCAGGCAGCTCGATCCAGCCAGTAGCCGAGGTCGCCCTCGCCATCTTTGATCTCATCGACATCGACAAGGCCCACCATGCGGCCGGCGACCTCCACCGCAAAGCGATAGGCTTCACCGGCGGACCATTCCCGTTCATGGTCGGCGAACCAGTCGAGGGTCGCCTGCCGGTCCGCAGGAAAGCTGGCCATGCGCAACATGCGCGTGACCTCCCAGTCCGACTGGATTTCGAATGCGCGTTCCGCGTCGGTGGCAAAGGTCGGACGAAGGACCAGGCGATCTGTCCTGATCTCGGTGCGGGGCGGAGACATTGCCGGGATCAGAACGGCTTGATCACCGCGAGTGCCACGATCAGTACGACCGAGATGAGAATGATCGGCATGCCGGCGCGTACGAAGGCCGGCGGATCGAGTTTCGGATCGGCTTCCATGCGACGCATCCAGCCACCCTGCATGCCGTGCAGGGCCGACAGCATGACGACGATGAGGAATTTGAAGCCGAACCAGCCGCTTGTGTAGAAACCGTAACCGAAGGCGAGCCAGAGGCCGAAGATCCATGCGCCGCCCAGCGCTGCGGTGGTCACGATGCGGTCGTACCTGCGCAGCGCCGAGATGACGCCCACGCGGATCGCCGGCGGGACCATGCCGATGACGAAGGCATTGATCAGCATGCCGCCGATCAGCAGGAAGTCGGAAAGGAGATGCAGGGCCTTGATGACGAAATAAAGCATGGTTCAGATCAACTCCAGATCATGGCTTCGGTGAAACCGAGTTCGGCAAAATCCTGTTTTCGCAATTGTTCCTCGTCGGCGGCAAAGAATTCATCGAGCTGCGGCGGAGGGACGGATGTTCCCGACAGCATGGCGTGAACCTGGCCGCGGTGATGAATCTGGTGCTGGAAGAGATGCAGCAACACGCGATCGGTGTTCTCCACCTGCACATGGGTCTGGCGCGGGATGCGAACCTCTTGTGTGAGCGTCTCGGTATCGAGGCCACGACAGTGATCGATGAGGCGTCGGTCGGCGGCCCGCTGCTCGCGTTCCAAATCAGCGAAGAAGGGGAAAGGGATTTCCGGATCGAAGGCCGCCGCACCTATGCAGTTGCCTTCGAGTGCACTGATATAAAGCCAGTCGACCGTCAGGATATGGTTCAGCGTATGGATGATCGACGGAAAGAAGCTGACACGCTTTGCGGCGACTTCTTCCGGCGAAAGCCGGCCACAGGCTTTCAGGAGCCGGTGATTGGCCCAGGCATTGTTATAGGCCTGCGCGAGAAGATAGCGCTGCGGGCTCATCGCGATTCCTCCCTCTGTCGGCGGGAAAACTAACCCCTCAACCGCGCAATGACCAGATGGCCCGGGCTCGGATGCCCGTCCTGCATGCGTACGTTGATCTCCGAAATCTCGACGATCTCGAAGCCGGTGTCGGCGAGCCGCGTGCGGATATAGGCTTCCGAATGAAGGAAGCGCTGGTGCGGCCCGACGACATAGGGCCGACCGTCGGATGCCGGCAGGGTTTCGGACGAGAAGACGAAGATGCCGCCGGGAACCATGTTCTCCGCCGCGCCGAAGAAGAGCGGTTCGAGTGCGCCGAGATAGGGAAGTACGTCCGTGGCGGTTACGAGATCGAACGGTTCGTCGTCGTTATCTTCGAGAAAATCCTCGACTTCCGCGACGTAGAGCGTTTCGTAGAGATCCTTCTCATGGGCGATCTCGACCATGTTCTCGGAAAGGTCGATGCCGGTGATATCGTCGACCATGTCCCGCAGCGTGCCGCCGGTCAAGCCCGTGCCGCAGCCGAGATCGAGCATGCGTTTGAAAGGCCCGAGCTCCAATGCCTGCAGGCGCTGGCGCACCATGACCGGCACGGCGTAACCGAGCTGTTCGACCAGGATGTCCTCGAAGCTTCCTGCATGCTGGTCGAAGAGGGTTTCGACATAGGCGTCCGGCGCCTTTGGCGGCGTCTCGCCACGGCCCATGGCGGCGATGCGAACGGCAGCCCCGCCGTGGTCTTCCGGATCGATCTCCAGCACCTGTCTGTAGGCGTTCACGGCGGCGTCGACGTCGCCCGCCTTTTCCAGCGCGAGCGCCCGGTTATAGGCCTCTGCCAGCGCTTCCTCGTCGATCTTCTTCATGGTCGCATTCCTCGTTTGGCAGCGGCTTTAAGCCGCCGGCCGGCGTTTGTCCATGAGACGGAACGCCGTGCCGGTTCGTTCGTTGAAAGATAAAGCAAATAAAACCTTGGGAGGAAAGGATCATGGCCGCGGTCGAGGAGCCGAGTGTACTGGAGAAGAATGTCGAGCGGCGGGCGCCCATGCTGCCGATCACGTCCGGTGAGAAGGCCAATATGATCATCCACTACTACCGCGGCGAGCTGGGCCGGATGACGAGCTGGCGCGACCGCATCGACCGCACCTCCAACTGGGCGATCACAATGGTGGCGGCACTCTTGTCGATCTCGCTGTCGACGCCGACTTCGCATCACGGCGTGGTGATCTTCGCCATGCTGCTGGTATCGCTGCTTCTGCTGATCGAGGCGCGGCGCTACCGCTTCTTCGATGTCTACCGCGCCAGGGTGCGCAAGCTGGAGCGGCACTATTTCGCGCAGGCGCTCGATCCGCAGGCCGATCTCAGGCCGGATTGGGCGGCGGGCATTGCCGGAAGCCTGCGCAATCCCCGCTTCATCATCAGCTATCGCGAGGCGTTGTTCCGGCGTATCCGGCGCAACTACGTCTGGATGTACCTCATCCTGCTGTTTGCATGGTTCCTGAAGATATCGACGCCCAAGCTCCTGCCTGATCAACCGGCGACAGATGGCGTCTCTACGATTTCCGAGGCGGTGCAGAACGCGGCGCTTGGGCCGCTGCCGGGGTGGAGCGTGACAATGGTCGTCGCACTTTTCTACGGCGCCATCCTATATGCCGCCATGCATCGCGAACCCGATGAGGGCGAATTCGCCCACGGCGAGGTGCATGTCTAGGCCGTAGGCGTCCACGCTCCGTCAGTGGACCACGATCTCTCCCTTGACCGAGCGCCACTCGCTGGCCGAGATCAGCTTGCGGTGGACGTAATGGACCGAATGCAGCGGTCCGTCGAGCTTCTCCTGCCAGAACTTCAGGAAATCCTTCATGGCGGGAAAATCGGGCGCGAGATCGTAGTCCTGCCAGACATAGCTTTGCAGCAGCACGGGGTGATCGGGCAGGCGGTAGAAAATCTGCGCCGTGGTGAGGCCGTAGCCCTTCAGCATCATTTCCATTTCAGACATCAGCAGTTCCCATTTCTTGTTTTCCGGATGACGCTTTCACGTCACCCGACAAGGGGAGCATGCCACGGTTAACCGAGGCTTTACAATTGCTTCATAAGGAGGTATTCGTGAAAATATTCAGTATGTTAGCAGCGAATTTCGGCGAGTGCTGCTAACGCTTCAGATGGCGTGTCAGGCGGGCTTCGAGGAAGGCCCACACGTGCCGCAACGCCTCGACGATGGCAAGATAGAAGATCGCCGCCCAGAGATAGGCCTGGTAGTCGAAGGTGCGCGAGAAGGCATAACGCGTCTCGCCCATCAGGTCGTAGACGGTGACGATGGCGACAACCGCCGAGCCTTTCATCATCAGCACGATCTCGTTGCCATAGGGGCGGAGTGCCACGATGAGCGCCTGCGGCAGGATGATCTTGCGGAAGGTGATATATTTCGAAATGCCGAGTGCCGCCGCACCCTCATGCTGGCCACGGGGCACGCTCTCGATCGCGCCGCGCAGGATTTCCGCCTGATAGGCGGCGGTGTTGAGCACGAACGAGAAGAGGCCGCAATACCAGGCCTCGCGGAAGAACCACCAGAGACCGACGGCCTCCAGTTGCGGGCGGAAACTGCCGAGCCCGTAATAGATCAGGAAGAGCTGGGCAAGCAGCGGCGTGCTGCGGAAGACATAGACATAGGCATAGGCGATGCCGTTCAGGAAACGGTTCTTCGACATGCGTGCAAAAGCGATCGGCAACGACAGGATCGCGCCGAGGATGACGGCAAGCCCGACCAGCGAGATGGTCACCCATAGGCCATGGAGATAGCGCGGCCCGTAGCGCAGGAATTTGGCCTGATCCCAACCGCCGATGACCATGCCGGCGAGTGCGATGGCCAGCAGCACCCAAACGGCTAGAACCGCCATGCCGGCGATCCTGGCGGCGCCGAGTTTTCGTTTCACGGCCGCGGGGGCAGGCTGAGGCGGGATGAGTTCCGTAACGGCGGTCATCGGCTGACCTCCGAACGTTTGGCCCAGCGCTCGATGAAACCGAGGCCAAAGGACGAAATCATCGCCAGAATCAGGTAAAGCATGCAGGCGATGAGATAGAAGAAGAAGGCCTCCTTGCTGACGCGCGCGGCGATGCCGGTCTGGCGCAGGATATCGGCAAGCCCGATGACCGAGACGTAGGACGTATCCTTCAAAAGGATCAGCCAGAGATTTGTGAGACCCGGAAGGGCGATGCGGATGAGCTGCGGCAGGATGATAAGCCGCATGGTGCGCCAGCGCCGCAGGCCGAGAGCGTCGCCCGCCTCGTACTGTCCGCGCGGGATCGCCCGGAAGGCCGACAGCAGCACCTCGGACGAATAGGAGGAGAAGACGACCGCCAGCGCCGCCATGCCGGCCAGGAAGGCGTTGATCTCGATACGCCCTTCGTAGCCGAGGGAGGAAAGCACCGACTGGATGAGGATCTGCAGGCCGTAATAGACGATGAAGAGGGTGAGGAGTTCCGGCAGACCGCGGAAGATCGTCGTGTAGATGCCGGCGGCAAGCCTCAGCAGCTTTTCCTCGGATTGCGCCGCAAGCGCGATCAGAAAGCCGATCACGAGCCCGACAGGAAGCGTGGCAAGCGCCAATGAGATAGTCACTTTTACGCCAAAAGCGATTTCGTCGCCCCAGCCGGCTTCACCACAGGCGACAAGCGTGCCCGAACCGAACAGTGAAAAAAGGCCGAGAGGACCGCAAAGCGGATCGAGCGCGCCAAAGAGGGCGGAAAAGAATCCGCTCATAAGGTCGTTTTCCCCCGCGGCTTCTGTCGCGCCGCTGATGTTATGTTGGTCTCATTAAAAAGAAAAACGGCGGAAGGGCAAGCCTTCCGCCGGATTGTCAGGGCTATTCAGACGATTACTTGTCGCCGTAAACGTCGAAATCGAAATATTTGTCGTTGATTTCCTTGTACTTGCCGTTGGCGCGGATCGCGGCGATCGCGGCCGTGAACTTGTCGGCCAGCGCGGTTTCGCCCTTGCGCACCGCAACGCCTGCGCCTGCGCCGTTGATCTCCGGATCGATCGGCAGGGGCGAAAGGATCTTGCAGCAGTTGCCGGCATCCGACTTCAGCCATTCGGAGAGCACGACGATGTCGTCGATGACGGCGTCGATACGACCGTTGGCAATGTCGAGCTTGTATTCGTCAGCCGTCGGATAGAGCTTCAGCTCGGAATCCGGCATGTGCTTTTCGGCATAGTTGGAGTGGGTGGTCGACCCTTGTGCGCCGATCGTCTTGCCCTTGAGGCCGGCCACGTCCTTGATCGGCGAATCCTTCGGCACGGCGATCGCCGGCGGCGTGTTGTAATATTTCTTGGAGAAGGTGACCTGTTCCTCGCGCTCCGGCGTGATCGACATGGAGGCGATGATCGCGTCGAACTTCTTCGACTGCAGCGCCGGAATGATGCCGTCCCAGTCATTGGTGACGAAAGTACAGGTGACCTTCATCTCCTCGCAGAGCGCCTTGGCGATATCGACGTCGAAGCCGGTGAGCTCGCCATTGGCTTCGAGATTGTTGAAGGGGGGATAGGCGCCTTCCGTGCCGATCACGAGCTTTTCCTGGGCGATCGCCGAGCCGGCGAAGAACGACAGCGCGGCGATCGAAGCGGCGGCGAAGAAGCGGGTGGAGATATTCATGATGATCCTCTCTGTTGGCAGCGCCGACGGCATGGTTCATCTTGTTTTGCCGTCAGGAGCGGGGCGCTTCGCCCCCTCTGGATTTTATAGATACCGGCTCGGACGAAATTGCAACGGCATTTTACGTGCACGTTCACTTGCCGCTGAAACATGAACAACACATTCACGCGAGGTTCAGACCGGCTGGCACAGCCTTGAACGGAACCATCTCCGGCTGGATAGCATTCAGCCGAAGCGTAAGTCCGCCTGAAAAAAGGCAATAAAGGACGCGTGAAAGGGATAGCACCCCGAGAAGAGGAAATGTCCATGTCGAGGAAATTCAGACTGTTCGCCAGCGTCGCAGCGCCTTTCGTTTCGCTGCCGCTGATGATGCAGCCGGCGGCGGCCATGCCGCCGAAACCCATGATCGAGGCCGGCCAGATGCCGGGCATCATCAAGATCCAGGAAGAAGATCCGCTGCTGTTGAGGAAGCGGCGGCAGCAGCAGGAAGGCGAAGGCGGCGGAGAGCAGCAGCGGCCGCGGCGCGAGCAGGGCGGTGACCGCGAGCAGGGTGGTGCCGAACGGCGACAGGCGCCGCGCGCCCAGCGTCAGGCGGAGCCGGAAGCTCCGCGCGAAGCCGCACCGCGCCGCGAACCTCAGGCGGAACGGCCGGCTGCGGAAGCACCGGCAGAGCGTCCGCAGCGCCGCCAGCAGCAGGCCGACCAGGACCAGGGTGGCGCAGAACGTCTGCTGCGTCGTCAGCAACAGCAGACCGGACAGGGCGAGGGCGGCGAGCGCCCGCAGCGCCGGGACCGCCAGCGTGAACAGGCGGCTCCGGAGACCGAGCGGCCGACAACGAGAGAAGCCCAGCCGCAGCGCGAGATTGCACCGGAAGGCGGTGACCGCCAGCAGCGCCGCAATGCCCAGGATCGCAACGCGGCCCCCACGGAAAATCAGGCTGAAACCCCGACACCCCGGCCGCGCGCGAGAGACCGTGCGGCGGCGCCTGAAACTGCGCCGGAGGCGCCGACCCGCCGCAATGCCCGGGATCAGGATTCCGGCAGAGGTACTGCGCAGGACACGCGTCCCCGGCCGCCGGCAAGGGAAGGCCAGACCACCGAGGGGCAACCTGCCCGGGGCGAACAGCCGCGCCGTCAGACAACGGAAGGCCAGCCGCCGCTGCCGCCCCGGGGAGAGACCCCGCGCGACCAGGCCAGCCCGGCCCGACCCGCTCCCGGCGAGCCGCTGGAAGATCAGCAGCAGGCCCGGCCCGAACCGCCGCGCACACCCGAGCAGATCGAACGGGCCCGTCAGATCGCCCGCGACCCGTCTTCGGCCCGCGAGGGCGAGCAGGTCTTGCTGCCCGTCGAGAACGGTGCTGCGGTGCTCGACAGCGCCAAGGAAGAGCCGCGACCGCCCCGTGAAGGCGAGCGGCCGCGCCGCCGGCCAGCGCAGCAGACCGAGCAGCAACTCGCCCCGCCCAAGTCCGACGCCGAAGCCCAGGCCAATACCCAGTTCAGCCGTGAGCAGGAAGAGCAGGTTCGCGCCATGATCGAGGAACGCGGCGAACGGCTTGACCGGCGTCCCCGATTCGAACGGCCGCGCGGCTGGGAATTCCGCGAGGACGTCAGCCGCGACGAAGACCGCGAACGGGATCGCGACGGCGCGAGAACGATCATTTCGATCGACAACCAGACCTTCGTCCGCCATGACGACAGCCGTCGCTTCTACGTCGACGGCCGGGAGCCGGAATATGAGCGCCTGCGCGACGGCCGGGTACGCGAAGTCTTCATCCGTGACGACGGCACCCGCATCGTCACGATCCGCAACCGTTACGGCGAGATCGTCCAGCGGTCGCGCATCGTCCGGGGCGGGGATGAATACGTTCTCTATTATGCGCCGGAACTGATGGACGAGCGCCGCGACCGCGACTATGTCTGGCGCGATCCGGGCTATGACCTGCCGCCGATGCGGCTCACGGTGCCGATCGAGAACTATATCATCGACACCTCGAGCGAGCCGGACCGGGATTATTACGAGTTCCTCGAACAGCCGCCGGTCGAACAGGTCGAGCGCGTCTATTCGCTGGATGAAGTCCGCTATTCGGCCCGTATCCGTGACAAGGTGCCGCGCATCGACCTCGATACGGTCACCTTCGCGACCGGAAGCGCCGAGATCCCGATGAACCAGGCGAGTTCGCTGCGCCGGGTCGCCGAGGCGATGAACCGGGTCCTGGAGGAAGATCCGTCCGAGACGTTCTTTATCGAAGGCCATACGGATGCGGTCGGCTCGGACGAGAGCAATCTCATCCTCTCCGACGAGCGAGCGGAATCGGTCGCCCGGGTGCTGACCGATGCCTTCGGCATTCCTCCGGAAAACCTGGCGACCCAGGGTTATGGCGAACGTTACCTCAAGGTTCGGACCGACGGCCCGAACCAGGAAAACCGCCGCGTCACCATCCGCCGCATCACGCCGCTGGTGAAGCCGGTCGCCTCGAACCAGTAAGGGTTTCTGCTGCCCAAGACAAAGCCGCCGGAGCGATCCGGCGGCTCAGCTTGTCCTCATCCTCGGGTTCAATCCGAGGACGAGGATGACGAGTGAGCGGTCGGCACGCAGGCTTTTCATTGTCTGGGAAGTCCCGTCACCTTCACGATGAAATCGGAGATTGCCGCCGTGTCGTCGAGGTCGAAGACCGGCACAGCCGTGTCCGTCACGGCATGGTCGGCGGCAATGGCGACGATATGCGGATCGTTTGACGAAAGCGGTTCGCGGCTTTTCGATTCGAGGCGCCGGGTCTCGATTTTCGGAACCGGTTCCCGCTTGTAGCCTTCGATCAGGACCAGATCGCAAGGCTCCAGCCGGGCCAGGATATCGTCAAGACGCGGCTCCGACTCCTCGCGCAGCTCGTGCATGATGGCAAAGCGCCTGCCGGAGACGATCGCCACCTCGCACGCACCGGCCTCGCGATGGCGGAAGGAGTCTGCACCAGGCTTGTCGATGTCGAAATCATGATGGGCATGCTTGATCGTCGAGATCCGGTAGCCACGGCGGGTAAGTTCGGCGACGAGCCGCACTGTCAATCCGGTCTTGCCGGAATTCTTCCAGCCGGAAATGCCGAAGACACGGGGAGAGCTCATTGAAGAACCTCCGCGAAACGCCGGGCCTCTTCGAGATCTTCAGGCGTGTTGATGTTGAAGAAAGGATCGAGCAGGCCGTGAGATGTCTCGATCCGCGGAAATTCGACGGTCGCCACCCGGTGACGCTGCAGGAAAGCCTTGATGCGTCGGTTTTCCGGATCGGCGAGCCAGGTTTCGAGATCCTCGGCGATCGAGATCGGCCAGAGCCCGAAAACCGGGTGACTGCGTCCGTCCGAAGCGGTGATGACGATCGCATCCGGATCGTCGGTTCCGGTTTGAAGGCGGTTGACGAGATCAGTCGGCACGAAGGGGCTGTCCGACGGCACGGTCAGGAGGTGGGTTGCAGAGATGCCGCGGGTTTCCACGTCGCGCAGACCGGTGAGGACGCCCGCGAGCGGTCCTGGCCGGCCGGCGAGCCTGTCCGGAAGGAGGCGTAGCCCGAGCGGGTTGGGAAAATCGTCGGACGCATTGAGCGTGATCCCCGAAACCTGGGGTGAGAGCCGCCGGACGATATGGCTGAGAATGGTGTCGCCGCCGACCTCCAGAAGCGCCTTGACGGAACCCATGCGGCTCGATTTGCCGCCGGCGAGGATCAGGCCGGGGGGGAGCGCGGGACCGGTCATCGGTCGGCATCCCGGGTTTCGATCGCACCTTCACGAAGGTCGATCCGACGAACATAGGCGGTCGCGGCGAGCGCGAGCAGTGTCGAGATGCCCATTACCACGAGGAGCGGTATCGCCCCGCCTTCCTCTTTCAGCACCGCCGCGGCAAGCGTCGAAAGAGCGGCGCCGCCGCCGACCGTGATCGCGCCGCCGAGGCCCGAGGCGGACCCGGCAAGATGCGGTCTCACGCTGACGATGCCGGCATTCGAGCTCGGAAGCGTCAACCCGTTGCCGACGCCGGTCAGCGCCAGCGGCGCGAAGAAGGCGGTTGCCGACGCGACATCTCCGAGAAGAATGGCGGTGGTAATGCAGACGCCGATCAGGCTGACGACGCTGCCGGAGATCATCATGGTCATTGTGCCGAAGCGCCGGGTGTAACGTCCCGAGATGAAATTGCCGACCATGTAACCGGCGGCAATGAGGAAGAACTGCACGCCGAGCATGGTAGGCGTGAGATGGTAGATCGCCGTGCCGACGAAGGGCGCGCCGCCGAGGAAGGAGAAGAAGACGCCGGAGGAGAAGGTCGAGGTGAGCGTATAACCCCAGAAGCGGCGCGACCGGAAAAGGTCCGGCCAGCTTCTAAACTGCGCCGTGAAACTCGCCGCCGGCGTGCGGTTCGTCTCGCCGAGGTCGACGGAGACCAGTATCAGGGTGATGAGCCCGAGTCCCAATATGAGGACGAAATTCGCTTCCCAGCCGAACAGGTCGCTGAGCGTACCGCCGATCGTCGGCGCGATCATCGGCACCAGCGACATGCCCATGGTGACATAGGCGATCATCGAGGCGGCGCTCTCCATCGGGACCGTGTCGCGGATGATGGCGCGCGGCAGCACGAAACCGGCGACGACCGCCGTTTGCAGCATTCTCCCGAACATGAAGACGGTGACATTCGGTGCGGCGAGGCAGATCAGCGTGCCGACGAGCAGGATGAGGATGCTGCCGATCATCACGCGACGGCGGCCGAAAATATCGGAAAGCGGCCCGAGCACGAGCTGGAGCAGTGCTGTGCCGGCGATATAGCCGGAAACGGCAAGCTGCATGACGGCATAGTCTGTGCCGAAATGGATCGCCATGGCCGAAAGAGACGGAAGGAAGACATTGAGCGATAGCGCTCCAAGGCCCGCGCAGACGACCAGCGTCAGGATATGGGGCGGGGTCTGTCTGTCCAGAAATCGGCTTTGCTGCACGTCGTCCTTCCTCTCGTCAAACTGCTTTCCGGCGTCCGTCAGACCGGCGGTGCCACGCTTGCCTTTTCCGCTACAGGACTCCGCCGCTTGCGTTCACGGTAGAAGGTGTAGAGGCCGGAGCCGATGACGATGGCAGCACCTGTGAGCATATAGGCATTGGGATGCTCTCCGAACAGGAAGATGCCGATCACCAATGCCCAGAGCAGGCCGGTATAACGGAAGGGTGCGATGAAGGAGATTTCGCCGACGCGCATGGCTTTGATGACCGCCTGATATCCGGCGAAGACGAGGACGGAGGCAAGCGCCAGATAACCGAGCGTGGGGGTGCTGATCGGCTGCCAGCCGCCCATCGGCGCGATCAGGATCACGCCGACGACGGTGTTGGCAAACGACGTGAAGAGTGTAACGGTGAGTGTCGGAATATCCGCGGTGATCCGCCTTGTCGTGAGATCGCGGCTTGCCGTGAAGAAGCAGGCGGCGACGGCGAGCAGGGCAGCCGGTGTGAAGCCTTCCGGCCCTGGCCGAATGATCAGGAGGACACCGAGGAAACCGACGGAGATCGCCGTCCAGCGCCGCCAGCCGACCGGTTCACCCAGGAAAAGGGCCGCTCCCAACGTCACGGCAAGCGGCAGCGACTGCATGATTGAGGATGCGGCGGCGAATTCGATATGAGCCAGCGCCGAGAGGAAGGTGAGAGTGGCCCCAATCTCGAAAAAGGTGCGCAGCAGCACCAGCGGATGCATGACCATCTTGAGAGACAGGGTGACGCCGAGGTAACGCGCGACACAGTAGATGAGCGCAGTCGCCATGACACCGCGTACCGCCATGATCTGGGCGACGCCGAGTTCGGACGTGATCGATTTGACTATGGCATCGTTACAGGTGAAAGCCGCCATGGCGAGCGCCATGAAGAGCGCTCCCCGCGAGTTTTCCGACGATGCCATTCCCGATTCCCTCCGGTATCGAGCGCTTCTCTTAAAGCAACGGCTTACCTGTCGCCAGCCCGATCATGCACCGGGCGGTACTCTTTTGAGTAGAGTTAGAGGGGGTCTAATATGCAATGGGATGTGGCAAAGCGATTTGTAAGGGTGCCGAATTAACCCTTGTTCAACTGAATTTGTCGACTGTAGGCGAAATCATTCCCGCATGAGGCTGGAATCATGCCGTTACCGTTTCGCGAATGCCGCTGGCGCGAAACCGGCGCCAGGTTGCCGTGGGGGAAAAATGTCTTTCATCGATCGTCTTCTTCAGAGCCGAAGGATTGTCACCAAGGTCCTTCTTTTTGTGGTGCCGCTGGTCCTGTTGATCGCCGGCATCGGGCTTGCCGGTTACTACACCGCGAACATGCTGAACGGACACATGACCGTGACGCGCGCGACAATCGACAATATCGGCGATTTCGAAAACCTCCAGGCAGTGCTCCAGGATTTCACAAGCAAGCCTGACGACGCATCCCTGGCTGCCGTGCAGGCTGGCATCGACAGGCAGGCGAGCGGCGTGGACGTGCTGGAAGGCCTGCTTGTCACCGATGGCGATCGCGAGCGCGTCGCCGTCGTGTCCGGCCTTGCCCCGAAGCTGCGTGCCGATACGGAGGCTCTCTGGGCCATCAAGCAGAAACGCGATCAGAATGCGGCGGCACTGGATTACAACGTCGAAGATATCCGCACCATCGCGACCGGGGTTGCCGATCAGGTTGCCAACGTCCGCAAGCAGTTCGAAGGCAAGGAAAAGTTCGCCAAGGGCATGGTGCTCGAAGCCTATGCCTACAAGGCGATCGCCGAACAGATCGGCGAGCTTCGCAACAATGTTCGCGGGACCGGCACGGATGACGGCACGATCGGTACCGCCGACATGTATCTCGGCATCCTGGCCAAGACCTTCGAGGAAGTGCAGCCCATGCTGACGCCGAACGGCGTGAAGCAGCTGAAGCCGATCCGTGGCGCGATCGACGAAATGACCGCGCTTCTCAAGAGCGACCAGCCAGTGCCGCAGAAGGCGCAGGCGATCAGGCTCGCCGCAAGCGCATTCATGAAGTACCAGTCGGAGATGGAGGCCGAGGTTACGAACAAGGCCGGCAATGCGGCTTCGCGCTTCGCCAGCATCGAGGGAGAAGTTGCCAGCTTGCGCACGCTCCTCGATCGCAGCGCAGAATCGCTGCGCCTCATCGACGCCATGGAGCTCTACGTCGAGCGTCTGCGCACCACCCAGACCGAAGAGGCACGGCAGACCGTCCTGGATGTCATGGAGAAGCTGAGCCAGGCAAGCGCCGAGGTTTCCGAACTCGCCCGCAATCCCGCCATGCGCGAGTTTGCGCCCATGCTGCAGCCGCGGCTGAAGTCTATGGAGGACGAGACGGCCCAGCTTCTGGCGATCGCCGCCGAATGGAGCAAGGCCCGCGCCACGGCGACGGAAACCCTGACGGCCGGCATGGCGGGCCTCAAGAACTTCGTCGCACAGGCCCAGGAAGTCGGCAAGGAGGACAGCGAACGTTCAGCCCAGCTTTCTGTCGTCGCCATGGTGGTTGGCACGCTGCTTGCGATCGCCGGCGGCCTGATGCTGGTCGAAACGCTGCGTGGTCCGTTGCGCCGCGTCACCGAGGTGATGAAGCGACTTGCCGCCGGCGATCTCGAAGTGAGGATCGAAGGCCGTGAACGTGGCGACGAAATCGGCGACATGGTCCGGTCGGTCACCGTCTTCCGCGATGCGGCGCTCGAGAATGTCCGCCTGGAGCAGGAAGCCGCCGCGGCGCGGGACCTCTCCAATGCCGAGGCAGAACGCCGCGCCGCAGAACGCGCCCGGATCGCCGCCGAACAGCGTCAGGCGCTGACTGCGCTGTCCGACGTGCTCGGCCAGCTCGCCGAGGGCGATCTGGAGCGCAGCATGGACGAGAACCTGCCGGACGATTTCGTCGAAATGGCCCGCACCTACAATCAGGCCGTTGAAGCGCTCCGTGCGACGCTTGCCGATGTCCGCTCGACCGCCGAGGAAATCGACGGCGGCACGGGCAATCTTGCTTCCTCCGCCGACGATCTGGCTCGCCGCACCGAACAGCAGGCGGCGGCGCTGGAGGAAAGCTCGCGGGCGCTGCGGCATCTGAGCGACATCGTCCGTTCGACTGCCGAAAGCGCCAGACAGACTTCGGTTTCGGTGAACGAGACGGAAGAGTTCGCCGTTCGCTCCGGCGAGGTCGTGGCCCGTGCGGTCGACGCCATGGGCGAGATCAGTCGCTCCTCCGACAAGATCGCGACAATCATCGGTGTGATCGACGAGATCGCCTTCCAGACCAACCTGCTCGCATTGAATGCCGGCGTCGAGGCGGCGCGTGCAGGCGATGCCGGCCGCGGCTTCGCGGTCGTGGCGCAGGAAGTGCGCGAACTGGCGCAGCGCTGTGCAGGTGCCGCGCGCGAGATCAAGGGTCTCATTTCGGCAAGCTCGGATCAGGTCAGCAACGGGGTGCATCTCGTCGAGGAAACGGGCACGGCGCTGACCGAGATCATCTCGCACATCACTGATGTCCGCAAACTGGTCGCCGAGATTTCCGCGGCGGCCGGGGAGCAGTCGACGGGTATCAACGAGGTGACCAAGGCTGTCCAGGAAGTGGAACTCATCACCCAGCGCAACGCCGCCATGGTCGAGGAGAACAATGCCGAGATCCACGGCCTGCGCCGCCGCGTGGAAATCCTGTCGGAAAAGATCGAGCGCTTCAAGACGCGCGATCCGAACGTCTCGTTCCACGCCGGAGCCTACGAGCGCCGGGCGGCCATGCGCCAAAGCGACGCCGCCTAGGCACTCCTGCCGATCAGGGCGGAGACCGTTTCGAGGAAACGCTGCCCGCTCGCCGAAAGCGCCGGTTTCAACCAGGACGCCGCCATGGGCAACGATGGCGGCGTCGGCGTGACCGGGCGGTAGCTGACGCCTGGCCGGGGCAGGCGGGAAAGCCCCGCGGTCACGAAACCGGTGCCGACGCCGGCGGCGACCAGCCCGGCGAGCGTCGTCATGGGTGTTACTTCCTGAACGATATGCGGGCTGATGCCTTCCGCCTGAAAGAGCGCGATGACGCGATCGTAGATGCTGGGGCCGATGCTGCGCGGTGCGATCAGCAGCGGTTCCTCCGCAAGATCGGCAATCCGGATCTCGGCCCGCGACGCGAGCGGGTGGCCGGAGGGCAGGGCGAGGACGAGGGGTTCATCGGGCAGGCTGCGGATCGCAAGGTCCGGATTGGCGAGCGGCGGATGCAGGACGGCTAGATCGATCGTTCCGGTCATCAGCGCCGTTTCAAGCGACGGCGAATTCATCTCGAAGAGCTCGACCTTCACCTGTGGATATTGGTGGCGAAAAGCCCGCACCGCCTCAGGCAGAACACCGTAGAAGGCGATCACGGTGAAGCCCAGCCGCAGCCGGCCAACTTCGCCGCGCATGGCTCGAAGAGCCTGTTCCTTGGCCACCTTGGCATTCTCGATCGCCCGACGAGCCGGTTCGAGGAACGCCTGGCCGGCGGGCGTGAGAGCTACGCTGCGGCGATCACGGGCAAAAAGATCCGTGCCGACTTCGAATTCCAGCGCGCGGATACGCTGGCTGAGCGATGGCTGGGTGAGGTGCAGCCGCTCAGCCGCCCGGCGGAAGTGAAGTTCCTCGGCGACGGCGACGAAGCAGGCCATCGAGCGGATATCCATCATGTCTCCTGATGCGGATTGCCTATCACAGATCGTGATATTCCGATTGGAAAGCAATCAGAGTGATCCTTATCCTTTTCGAAGACAAGGGCTTTGCCCTCGCAGCGAAGGAAGGAATCTGGATCATGAAGATATCGCATCCTCTAGGCAGCACGGCTGTCGCGCTGGCTCTCGGGATAAGCGGCGCAGGCAGCGCGTCGGCGCAATCCGCCGACATCCTTGGCGCGATTTCAGCCGGTCGGGTTGTCGCAATATCCGATGGCGACTTTGTCGCCGGGACCTATGGCAGTTCGATCCTGGCCCCGAAGGAGGCCGGGTACAGGGATATGCTGACCGTTCTTTCCATTGCCGACGGCCGCGTGTCGAAAAGCGCGCTGCCGATCTCGAATTCGGTGACCGCAGCGCCGGAGGTCCTTGCACTGGCGCCGGATGGGCACACCGCTTTCGTGACGGAACGTCTTGGTGAAAGGCCGGAAGGGGGCACGACGGTCAGAGACCTGCCGCCCGGCAACCGCCTGTTCGCAGTCGATCTTTCCGACTTCGCCGATCTGAGACTTGTTGATACGATCGAAATCGGCACCCATCCCGAGGCGCTGGCAGTGAGCCCGGACGGACAATATATCGCCGTCGTGTCCAATACCGCTGAGGCAAGCCTGCTGCAGATCGTCGAGTTCACCGGCGGCAGGTTCGGCAAGATTAGCCGTACCGATCTCGCCGGCCTGGGGATCACCGGCTCGGCCGAAGCACCCCGCGGAGGGGTAACGGCAACGAACGTGCACTGGCACCCCTCGGGACGATTCCTTGCGGTGAACATCAACACGCAGGATCGCGTGGCTTTTTTTGAATTTTCAGACGGCGAATCAGGGCCTGCGCTGCAGCCCTGGGGCAATGTCGTCGACGTCGGCAGGGATCCCTTTGTCGGGCGCTTCACCCCGGACGGGCGGCACTATCTGACCTCGAACTGGGGTCGCGATTTTTCCGCAACGACCCTCGACGGACGCATCCCCACGACGCCATCGACCATGAGTGTCATACGCTTTGCCGATCCGGACGCCGGCGAGGCCCGTCACGAGCATTTGATGGCCGTGGAGACCGGCAATTCGGCGGAGGGCATGGCCGTGAGCCCGGACGGTCGCTTCGTGGCCACCATCAACATGCGCGCAACCGCCTTTCCGCCGGGATCACCGCGCCATCAGCGTGAGGCGACAGTCTCGCTGCTGACGTTCGATGCGCAAACCGGCAGGCTGGAAAAGGCCGGTGACCATCCGTTCGAGGGCGTGCTTCCCGAAGGTGGGACTTTCGACCTCACGGGCGACCATCTGCTGGCGACGGTGTTCGAGGGGCATCCAGGCGCCGGGCCGGACGCCGGGGCGGGGCTGGAGATTTTCCGGGTATTGAAGGGGGAGGCTCCTTCGCTGGAAAGGATCGGGCGGGTCGCCTTGCCGCACGGAGTTCATCATGTCGTTCTTTCGCGATGAACGGCCGGCGCGATCGGCGGTCATGTTGACGGCTGTCACGGGGTTGTTCTCCGCGATGGCCGCGGTCTTCGCTGTTGCCGCAGACAATCACGGTGACGGCTTTACCCGCTATGCACGGGTCGATCGGCCGGATGGGAGCTATCGCAACATGCTGGTCGACAATGCTTCGCTTGCCGCACTGCGTGAAGGCAAGCCTGCAGAGGAGATGATGATCCTGATGGAAAGCTTTTCAGGCGACGAACTGACAGCCATCTTCGTCAAGCGTCGCGAAGCGGGCCGCTGGACCTATGGTTCGATCAGGCGGGGCGAAGGTATGGAGGCATTCCGGCCGAATCCGCCCTGTGCGACCTGTCATCGAGCCGCCGGCGCGGGCGACGGCATGTTCACCCGGCCGATGCTGGACGGTTTCGTAAAGGCCGGGGACGTTCAGCGGACCTTCTGCGACCGGTCGGGCCGCTCGCCCTGCAGCCCGGATGTCTACGCGCGGACATCGCGTTGATGCGAAGCAGGAAACGGGTGGCCGAAGGTGCCCTGATCTGAAATTTGGATGCCGCATTGATGCAAACAGCAAAGCGGAGATCCCCATGAGAATCCTTGCAGGGAAGATTGCAATCGTCACCGGCGCGAGCGCCGGCATAGGCCGGGCCGCGGCAAGGCTTTTTGCCGATGAGGGCGCGCACGTGGTCGTTACGGCCCGACGGAGCGAACTGCTCGGCATGTTGGTCGAGGAAATCGAGGCAGGAGGCGGCAGCGCCGCGGCCGTCGCAGGTGACATCCGCGACGAGGATCTGCATCGGCGGTTGGTTGAAACAGCGGTGGAGCGCTTCGGCGGGCTCGACATCGCCTTCAACAATGCGGGCGGCACGGTCGGTTACGGGCCGATGACGGAGACATCGACGGACGACTGGCGCGCCACGCTGGAGCTCAATCTCACGAGCGGTTTTCTCGCCGCGAAATACCAAGCGCCGGCGATGATGGCACGCGGCGGCGGCTCGATGATCTTTACATCCACATTCGTCGGTCACAGTGCCGGCATGCCGGGCATGGGCGCCTATGCGGCGGCGAAGGCCGGGCTTACGGGCCTGGTGCAGGTGTTGGCGGCGGAACTCGGACCCCATAACGTGCGGGTCAATGCGCTGCTGCCGGGCGGGGTGGATACGGATGCCAATCCGATCAATTTTCCCGGAGCGCTTCCGGAAACAGTCCACTTCATCAACGGCCTGCATGCGCTGAAACGCGTTGCCCAGCCGGAGGAGATCGCGAAAGCCGCCTTGTTTCTGGGGTCCGACATGGCAAGCTTCGTGACGGGGGCCTCGATGCTCGCGGACGGCGGCGTATCGATCTGCCGGACGTGAGGAAGAAAAACGCTGACCGTTTCTAACCGCCCGTGACGCTCATGTGGCGAGCGACGGCGGGCTTTCTGTGCTGGCGATCGATGATGAAATCGTGGCCCTTCGGCTTGCGCGAGATCGCTTCGTCGATCGCAGCATAAAGATATTCGTCGCTCTCGGAGGCGCGCAGCGCCGTGCGGAGATCGGCAGCGTCGTTCTGGCCGAGGCACATGTAGAGCGTACCCGTGCAGGTCAGCCGGACGCGGTTGCAGCTCTCGCAGAAATTATGGGTCATCGGGGTGATGAAGCCAAGCCGCCCGCCGGTTTCCTTCACCTCGACATAGCGGGCAGGGCCGCCGGTCTTGTAGGGGATATCGGCAAGGGTGAACTCACTTTCAAGATCGGCACGCAGCTCTGAAAGCGGCAGATAGTGGTCGGTGCGGTCTTCCTCGATCTCGCCCATCGGCATGGTTTCGATCACCGTCAGGTCCATGCCGCGGCCGTGCGCGAAGCGGATCATCTCAGGGATTTCGGCCGCATTGAGGTCCTTGAGCGCCACGGCATTGAGCTTGATCTTGAGGCCCGCCTTCTGTGCTGCGTCGATGCCTTCCATGACCTTGCTGAAATCGCCCCAGCGGGTAATCGCCTTGAATTTCGCCGGATCGAGCGTGTCGAGCGAGACGTTGATGCGGCGTACGCCGCAATCGTAGAGCTCATCGGCATAGCGGGCGAGCTGTGACCCGTTCGTGGTGACCGTCAGTTCGTCGAGCCCGCCGGAATGGACATGGCGGCCAAGCTCGCGCACGAGGAACATGATGTTCTTGCGCACCAGCGGTTCGCCGCCCGTAAGACGAATCTTGCGGACGCCCTTGGAAATGAAGGCGGAACAGAGTCGGTTCATCTCCTCCAGCGTGAGCAGGTCCTTCTTCGGCAGGAAGGTCATGTTTTCCGCCATGCAGTACGTGCAGCGGAAATCGCAGCGGTCGGTCACCGAGACGCGCAGATAGCTGACAGTGCGGCCGAACGGATCGATCATCGGCGCCTTGCCGGCAACCAATGGCGTTGCACCTTCAACCTGCCCTGCGAAACCGTTCACGTGATGATCTCCCTTTGGCCGAACGTGGGGATTTTGAACCTTCTCGTCAAGTGTATGACAGTCTGCCCGGCAAGAACAGGGGCGAGCAGAAAACAGCTTGCAGCCGGCCGGTGAAGCTCATAATCCATGCGGCGGATGCACGACAAGGCGGAGGTTTCACCATGAGCGATATCTGGCCGACGGAACTCAGGGTCTCGAAGGACCGCCGCACGATGAATATCACCTTCAGCGACGGCGCGGCCTTTCCGCTGCCTGCCGAAACGATGCGGGTCCTGTCGCCTTCCGCCGAGGTCCAGGGCCACGGCCCGGGGCAGAAGGTGACGGTGCCGGGCAAGCGGAATGTCGGAATCCGGACCATCACGCCGACCGGCAATTACGCGGTGCGCATCGCCTTCGATGACGGGCATGACAGCGGCATCTTTACCTGGTCCTATCTGCGGGAGCTCGGAGAACGTGGCGCCGAGCTGTTTGCCGACTACGAGCGCGAGCTGGCCGCGAAAGGACTGAGCCGCGATCCGCCGCAACGGTCGCGCTGATCGTCAGGCCGACTCGGTTTCCTCGACGTTCTCCGCCTGCAGCGCGAGAATGATCTTCTCCATGGATTGGGCCATGGCATGACATTGCTCGATGGGGGTCGCCGAAAGCGTCCGTTCGATGAGCGCGGTCTGGATCGCCATCGCCTCCTCGGCGACATGGCGGCCCTCTGGCGTAAGGTAGAGACGCAGCACGCGCTTGTCATTCGCGTCGCCGCGCCGCTCGATCAGGCCGCGCTTTTCCATCTGCGGCAGCGTCATGCTCATGTTGGAGCGGCCGACGAGCAGTTTGCGCGCCAGTTCCTGCTGCGAGATCCCCTCGAAACGGTAGAGATTGACGAGGACATCGAGATGCGGCGGCTTGATGTCCAGGCTCGCGAGCTCGCGGGTCAGAACGCTCTGCATGAGCTGGCAGGCACGCGCTACCGCGATCCAGCTTCGAAAACGAGGGTGGTCCCAGGGGAGGGATTGATTTTTGTTCATTCCTGTACTTTATTGTTCAACATTGAACATTATGGGATTTCCTCACTATGCCAAACTTTGCACTGAAGGTCATCCGTCTCGGTTTCGCCACTTTGGGCCGGCCGTTCCCCAAAGCCTCGGCGAAGCTTGCCTTCGCGCTTTTCTGCCGTACGCCGTCGCGACGACCGAAAGGCGGCAAGGCGCAGGCGGCCGAGGCGGAGGGGCGAAAGCGGCTGGAGGCCGCCGAGAGGATGCCCTTTCCAGTCGGGAAATCAACCGTCATGGCCTATCGTTTCAATGGCTCTGGCAGAACCGGCCGGCCGCGCTATCTGGTGGTGCATGGCTGGGGATCGAACGCCGCCTATATCTCCGCCCTGCCGGCGGGACTTGCCGAAACGGGAGCTGAGGTCGTGGTGCTCGATCTTCCGGGTCATGGGCGTTCCAGCGGTCGCAGCCTGAACATGCGCCAGGCGGTGGATGCGGTCGTCGAGGCGGAGCGGCATTTCGGCAGGTTCGATGCGGCGATCGGCCATTCCTTCGGCGGCGCGGCCCTGATGCTTGCCGCCGGCGGCGTGATGAGGGGCGCGGGTGCGATCAACCCTTCCAAGCTGGTGGTCATAGGCTCTCCAAGCCATATCCATTGGCTGTTCGACGAGTTTTCGCGGATGATCGGGCTCACGCCGCGCGTCAAGAAACAGTTGATCGTGCGGGCGGAGCAGGTGGCCGGCGCCTCGCTTGAAGATTTCGATACGGTTGCCGCGGCGGCACGGGGCCGCACGCCTCTGCTGGTCGTGCATGCGGAGGAAGACAAGGAGGTCGCAGCCGACCACGCCCGCCGTTTTGACGGCCTTGCGACGGCGCGGCTTCATTGGGCGAATGGACTGGGCCATCGCCGTATCGTCAGCGATCGCGGCGTCATCGAAACGATAGCCTCGTTCCTTTCGGAAAATGGCAGGCCCGTGCATGAAGCCTCGGGTGGCGACGCGGCCGCTTGATCGGCAAAATCTGTCATCATACTGTCGCCTGCGCCGGTTAGGGCCGACGATGCAAAGGGGCGAAGCATGACCATCATCACATCCGTCGAGGAATTGAAGGCGATCTACGACGGCGTGTCGGAGGCTTCGCTCGTCAAGGTGACCAAGGTCCTGACGCCGGAATACCGCCGGATGATCGAGGCCTCGCCTTTCCTGGCGCTCGCGACCGTCGGGCCGGAGGGGCTCGATTGTTCACCGCGCGGTGACCTGGGTGGCGCGGTGCGTGTTCAGGACGAGGCGACGCTGCTTCTGCCCGACTGGCGCGGCAACAACCGCATCGATTCGCTTGTCAACATCGTCCGCGATCCGCGCGTGGCGTTGATGTTCCTGATCCCCGGCTCGAACACGGCGATGCGCATCAACGGCCATGCCGTGGTGTCGGTGGAGCCGACACTGCTCAACAGCTTCGAGATGGACGGTAGACATCCGCGCAGCGTCACGGTCATCACCGTCAACGAGGTCTATTTCCAGTGCGCCCGGGCACTGATGCGCGCCGAACTCTGGAATCCCGAACGTTTCGTCGATCCGAAGAGCCTGCCGACGCCCGGCACGCTTCTGAAAGCCGCCAAGGCCGATTTCGACAAGGAAACCTACGACCGTGAATGGCCGGCCCGCGCTGCCAAGACCATGTGGTGAGTTGGTTCGGATCGAGCCGGCGTTCCGGAAGATTTCAATTCTTGTAGATCAGCCAGCCCTTGCCGACATAATCCTTCTTCATGCCCTCCTCGAAGAAGATCGCGCGGTTACGGCCGGTATTCTTGGCATGATAGAGGGCGGTATCGGCATTGGCATAGAGCGCGCCCGGGTCATCGGCCTGCGAACCCATTGCAAAGCCGAGCGAAATGGTGATCGGGCCGTAGTCGACGCCGGAACGCGAATTGCGGAAGGTGCGGGTTTCAAGCGCCCGCCGGATCCGCTCGCAGATGATCATGACCTCATCCGGCGTGTTGCCCTCGACGATCATGGCGAATTCCTCGCCGCCGGAGCGGGCGACGAAGACATCCTTGCGGACGTTCGAGCGGATCACCGAGGCGACGGTGGCGAGAATCTTGTCACCGACCGGATGGCCGAAGCTGTCGTTGATCTTCTTGAAATTGTCGATATCGGCGAGCACCAGCGCGGTGAGCGGCAGGACAACGGGATGATTGTAGACCCCTGCAAGCCGCTCGTCGAAGGCCCGGCGATTGGCAATGCGCGTCAGCGAATCGGTGTTGGCGATACGCTTGTACTCATCAAGCTCCCGCCGGACCTGATCCATCTCCTGCGAACGTTGCACGACGCCTCCAGCGGTCATTTCACCATGGGAAATCGTCGTGCCCGTCGCTTCGCTGAGAAGCGAGATGGCGCTGCTCAGGAGATCGACCGAAAAATTGCTTTTGGAATTGATCCGCTGGGCGGTTTCGCCCAGCAGCTTGCTGTAGCTTTCCAGCGAACTTTGCTCCTGGCGCAGAAGCTTCAGAAGCGAGTCGAGCTCACCCGCAAGCCTGGCATGTGCATTCTCGATGACGACAGCCTGACCTGTTCCGAGATGGCGATGGGATAACTCGTCCAGTTCCTCCTGGGTTGCCCGGTTTCCGAGCGAGGCAAGTTCCCGGGTCAAGTCAGGATTGGAGCCGATATAGGCTTCGTAGAAGAGCTGGTAGTTGCGCGGGATCGGCGCGACGCCCATCGACCGCACAGCGTAGATGATCTGACCGATCAGATCGCTAGATTGCGCCTTCGGCGCCATTGCCGTCGTCATCGACGATCCCCACTCAATCCCGTCCGTATATATACTTAGCGGAATTAGTATGTGAAAGATATTGGAAAAGAATTAAGGATAAACACCGAAGAGCTTGTTCTTAAAATCATTTTGCATTTCAGGAATACCTTATTTCCCCTAGAAACAAAGGGTTTTTACAGTACCAATTCGGGACAGTGGTTCGCGTCTGTAAATGCGATACATTGTCATAAAATATCGTTCTTGATCTATATTTGTAACAACAAGGCCCTGCCGTTTGAAGGGCAGGGCCTTGTTGTTCTTTTGCTGGCCTAAGCTGCCTATTTCGGGCCGATCATGTTCTCCGGGCGGACATACTGGTCGAATTCCTCGTTCGTGAGATATCCGCCGCCGACAGCTTCCTCGCGCAGCGTCGTGCCGTTCTTGTGGGCGGTCTTGGCGATCTTGGCGCAGATGTCGTAGCCGAGCCTGGTGTTGAGCGCGGTAACCAGCATCAGCGAGTTCTCGACGCCGCGCTTGATATTGTCTTCGCGGGCCTCGATGCCGACCACGCAATTGTCGGTGAAGGAGACGGCGGCATCGCCGAGGAGCTGGACCGACTGCAGGAAGTTGTAGGCCATCATCGGATTGTAGACGTTGAGCTCGAAATGGCCCTGGCTGCCGGCGAAGGTGATCGCGGCCTGGTTGCCGAAGATATGGGCGCAGACCTGCGTCATGGCTTCCGACTGCGTCGGATTGACCTTGCCCGGCATGATCGACGAGCCCGGTTCGTTTTCCGGCAGAGCGAGTTCACCCAGGCCTGCACGCGGACCGGAGCCGAGGAAGCGGATGTCGTTGGCGATCTTGAAGAGGGCGGCGGCAGCCGCATTGATCGCGCCGTGGGCGAAAACCATCGCATCGTGGGCGGCCAGCGCCTCGAACTTGTTCGGCGCCGTCACGAAGGGCAGGCCGGTGATCTTGGCGATCTCCTCCGCGACCTTCTCGGCAAAGCCGACCGGGGCATTGAGGCCCGTGCCGACCGCCGTGCCGCCCTGGGCAAGTTCGTAGAGGCCGGGAAGCGTGAGTTCGATGCGCTTGATCGCCGAGGCGACCTGCGCCGCGTAGCCGGAAAATTCCTGGCCGAGGGTGAGCGGTGTGGCGTCCTGCGTGTGGGTGCGGCCGATCTTGATGATATGAGCGAAGGCCTTGACCTTCACGTCGAGGGCTGCGTGGAGGTGCTTGAGAGACGGAACGAGATGGCGGACGATCTGCTCGGCACAGGCGATGTGCATGGCCGTCGGATAAGTATCGTTCGACGACTGGCTCATGTTGACGTGATCATTCGGATGCACCGGCTTCTTGGAGCCCATGACGCCACCGAGCATTTCGATCGCGCGGTTGGAGATCACTTCGTTGGCATTCATGTTCGATTGAGTGCCGGAACCGGTCTGCCAGACGACGAGCGGGAAATGGTCGTCGAGCTTGCCGTCGATGACTTCCTGCGCTGCCTCGACGATCACCTTGCCGAGATCCGGGTCGAGACCGCCGAGTGCCATATTGGCACGGGCCGCGGCCTGCTTGACGATTCCAAGAGCACGGACGACCGCAAGCGGCTGCTTTTCCCAGCCGATTTTGAAATTGCCGAGCGAGCGTTGCGCCTGAGCGCCCCAATAACGGTCGCTTGCCACTTCGATCGGGCCAAACGTATCGGTTTCGGTGCGGGTCGATGCCATCTTCGCTGCCTCTGTCTGTTCTTGCTCGCTGCCGGTCGCGATGATCAACAACGCGTTATCGCGTGAACGCCGGCCGGCGGCATTACTATACGATTGTTATGCGTCCGCAAGACGGCATGTCCCGCTTTCGGTGCGACTTTTGGCGTGCCTTTTATGACACGGACCAGAGAATTGTTTCACCGGTTCTGTTACGTTCTTCTCCGTCACCTGTCTGGCGTCAGTAAAAATTTAACGAATATTTTCTTAACCTTCTGCCTGCGCTTTGACGCTTTTTTCCGGCGGGTGCGAACCTGTCGGGACAGCTGAGCGTTTCTTTCCATCCCTTACGCGATCGGTTAGATGGCGTGATATATTTCGAGCCCGCGGATCATACGCGGAAGCAGGTGACGGGGACGACTTTGCAGCACAAACACAAGAAAACTTCGATCGCGCTGGCGCTCGTGTCGGGCATTTCGGTTTTTGCGGGAGCTGCAGCTCCTGCCCATGCCATAACGCTGCTCGATATCCTCCGCGGTGGCCCCGGCGCCAACAGGAACAGGCAGGCCGACAACGGGCTTCCGGGCGTTGCGACCGGGCGTTCCGGCATGCCGAGCGAACGGGCGCTCGCCGACCCCGAGCCGCTGCCGAAGGTCTCCGGCCCGCGTTACTACACCTATAAGCCGGATGCCGAGCGTGCGGTAAAGACCGCCGGTTTTGCCGCGGCTTCAGCGACCGACGGCACGCGGTTCCTGGCCGAGGCGAAGGTATCGGCCCCGGCCGAAATCGCCGCCGCTCTCGAAGCCTTCTACGGTAAGAATGCGAAGCCGATCTGGGTTTCCGACAGCGATGCCAATGAAAAAGCGAGGGGCGTGCTGGCTCTTTTCGAGCGGGCCGGGGAATATGGTCTTGAGCCGGCCGACTATCTGCTGCCGGTTCCGGCTCTGACGACCGCCAGCGTTGAGGTGCCCGCAGATCCGGCTGTCGCGACGGATGCTTCCGTCACGGCTGCGTCAGCTTCCCCCTCGGATACGCATGACCGGGCTCTGATGCAGTTCGAGCTCGCACTGTCCGAAAAGGTGCTGATATTCGCTCAGGACATGATCCGCGGCCGCATCGATCCGAACAGGGTGTCGGGCTACCACGATTTCAAGCGAAAGGACGTCAAGCTTTCGCTGGTTCTGCCTTTTGCCAAGAACGGGCCGGATGCCGCCGCCTATCTGGAGGGACTGACGCCGCAAAGTGCGCATTTCCAGACGCTGAAGGCAGAGCTCGCGAAGCTGCGCGCCGAGGCCGCCAGTGACGGAATGCAGGTGTCGCTACCGGACAATCTTCTGCTGAAGCCAGGCAGCAGCAACCCCGACATGGCCAATGTCGTCGCGGCGATCGAGCACTTCGGTTCGGAAGAGCTGAGGACCACGCATGCGGCCACGTTCGCCGCATATCAGCAGACACCGGACTACACGCCGGATCTCGTCGAACTCGTGAAATCCTTCCAGTCCGAGGCCGGGCTTAAGCCGGACGGCGTGGTCGGCGCTGCCACGGTTCGCAAACTGGTCGGCCACACATCCGAGGACAAGATCGAGAAGGTCGTCGTCGCCATGGAGCAGGCCCGCTGGCTGCCCGACGATCTCGGCCAGCGTTACGTCTTCATCAACCAGCCGGCCTTCAGGGTCTATTATTATGACCATGGTGCCGAGCAGTTTTCCATGCGGGTGGTCGTCGGCTCCAAGTCGAACCAGACCTATTTCTTCCAGGATCAGATCGAGACGGTGGAGTTCAATCCCTACTGGGGTGTGCCGCAGTCGATCATCATCAACGAGATGCTGCCGCACCTGCGCCAGGACCCGAGCTATCTCGACCGGTTGGGTTACGAGGTATCGGTCAATGGTCGGGCCGTTTCGTCGAGCAGCGTCAATTGGTACGGCTCGACGCAGAACATCTCCGTGCGCCAGCCGCCGTCGAGCGACAATGCGCTTGGCGACCTGAAGATCCTTTTCCCGAACTCCCATGCGATCTACATGCATGACACGCCGTCGAAAAGCTTCTTCCAGCGCGACATGCGTGCGCTGAGCCACGGTTGCGTGCGTCTTGCCGAGCCGCGCATGATGGCGGCCGCCGTAATGGGCACGACGGTCGAGGACATCAACGCACGTATCGCCGCCGGCCAGAACGTGGCCGCCAAGGTGCCGGTCAGGATTCCGGTCTACGTCTCCTATTTCACGGCCTGGCCGAACAAGGACGGCAAGGTGGAATATTTCGACGACGTCTATGGCCGCGATGCTGCGGTGATGAAGGCTTTCGAGGCAACGACCAAGGCTCGCGCGGCCCATAGTTAAGTCTGGTTTTTCTGTTGGAGAAAGGGTGATCCGTCCGGTCTCAGCCGGAACGTGGAAATGCTTGCTGTCGCGAAATCAGCCGCATAACTCGGAGTTTTGCGAGCGGATTTCGCGAGAGCTATTTCCTTGTGAATTCAGGGATGCCGTTCCGTTCCTGAAATTTAGTCTAGGATTTCTGCGAATTGCCAGAAGGCCCGAGACTTAGTGGCTCGCCAATCTCGACGGCATGTCTGTCTGGATCGTAAAATCGAAACACCCGCTGTCCCCATGCCTGCCGCTCAATGAGGTGGATCAGTTCCACATGGGGCGCAATCTTTTCGAAGGCCGCCTCAATATCCTCATGTTCGAAATACAACAGCAGGTTTCCTCGTCCGTAGGGTTCTTCCGCAACAGACACTCTCCGCCAAATTGTTTGTTCGAGCGAACTTCCCTCGTGGATCGCAAAACCGGTCTCGAAAAGGACGAAGTTGCCAAAATCCTCCAATATTCTCAGGCCGAGCCTCTTCTGGTAAAATTCCTTGGAGCGATTGATGTCGCGGACAAAAGGGATGGGATTCACAAAGCGCATCGCATTCCCTCCTGAAATTTGATCTCCGTTTTTATTTCGCAGCTGCGGCTATGGGCATGCTGCGGGACATCAGCTTTTCCACCAGGTCTGTCGTCAGTTCATCGTAGCCGCCGATGACATGATTGGGGCCAAGTGTTTCGACCGCGACGTCGGAATAGCCGAATGTCACGGCGACCGAGGGGATGCGAGCATTGTGGGCCGCGAGAATGTCGTTGACGCTGTCGCCGATCATCACGCTCCGCGAGGCGTCGCCACCGGCCTGTTCGATCGTGCCCAGGATGTGGCGGGCGTCTGGCTTGCGCACGGAGAAGGTATCCCCGTATGTCATGGTCACAAACCGATCGGCAAGGCCGAGTTTCTCAATGAGCGGAAAGGCGAGCTGGCCAGCCTTGTTGGTGCAGACCGCAAGCAGCATGCCGGCTGACGACAGCCGGTCGAGGCATTCGATGACACCGGTGTAGGGGCGGCTCTTGCCCGGCATATGCCCCTCGTAATGCTCGATGAACCGGTCGAACAACCGGTCGGCTGTCCGCTCGTCCAGCGGCGTTTTCTTCAGTTCGAAGGCGCGGCGGATCATCACACGCACACCCTGGCCCACGAGATGGGTCAGATCATCGAATGTGACGGGAGCAAGATCGGCTGCCGCGATCGTATGGTTGAGGCTGTCGATGAGGTCCGGTGCGGTATCAATCAACGTACCATCGAGATCGAAAATGACGAGGGGAGCGGTCAATGAAACCTCGCTGGGCTCTTCGGGATATCTTCCGGCTTAAGGAATGTAGCCGCGAAATGCAAATATGCGAGATTCGCGCCCTTGGCAAAACCCGGCTTAAAACACAGGCTGGGGGACTTTCGTTTGCGGGAGGAGGCGTGTAAACAGCGGTTCGGCGAAACAGCGGGAGCTTTTGGCGGATGGACGCCCGGGAAATGAAGGTCGAGGCGGCTAAAGCTGCACTGGCATATGTCGAGGACGGCATGCGGCTCGGCATCGGCACCGGTTCGACGGCTGAGGAATTCGTCAGGCTCCTGGCTGAAAAGGTTCATGGGGGCCTAAAGGTCGAGGGGGTCCCGACATCCGAGCGGACGGCCAGACTTTGCCTCGAACTCGGCGTTCCGCTGAAATCGCTCGACGAACTTCCCGAACTCGACCTGACGGTCGACGGCGCCGACGAAGTCGATGCCGATCTGACCCTCATCAAGGGCGGTGGCGGCGCTCTCTTGCGCGAGAAGATCGTCGCGGCCGCTTCGAGCCGCATGATCGTGATCGCCGACGAAAGCAAGCTTGTTGGCGTACTCGGTGCCTTCCCATTGCCGATCGAGGTCAATCCTTTCGGCGAGGCGGCGACCCGCATTGCGATCGAGAGGGCTGCGGCAAAGCTGGGCTTGAGCGGCGAATTGAAGCTGCGCAAATCCGGCGGCGATATCTTCATGACGGACGGCGGCCACCATATTTTCGACGCATCTTTTGGCCGCATTCCTGATGCAGAGGCTCTCTCTGCGGAACTCAATTCCATTCCCGGTGTCGTGGAACACGGGCTGTTCATCCATATGGCGTCCCTTGCGATCATCGCCGGCAAGGCGGGAGCGCGGACGCTTCAGGCGAAGACGTAACTTAGGAGCAATCTACTCATGATCAGATTCGCGGTTCTCGGCCGTGCCGCCGCCCTGGCGATTCTCGTCTCCGGCGCCCTCACTGTATCGGCTCGCGCGCAGGAGGTGTCGGAAGCCCAGCTTGCTGCTGCACGGGAAGCGATCGCTTCGCTGAACGTCACGGACCGTTACGATAATATTCTGCCCAATCTGGCGGAACGCCTGAAGGCACAGTTCATCCAGGCCTCTCCGAATTTCCAGGAACAGATCTCGAATGTGGTCGACGAGCAGGCACTCGCGCTTGCGGCGCGCCGTGCCGATCTCGAGAAGGAGGCTGCGACCATCTATGCCAAGAGTTTTTCGACCGACGAGCTGAAGGCGATCTCGACCTTCTTCAACACCGACACGGGCAAGAAGCTGCTCAATACCCAGCCGCTCGTGACCCGCGAACTGGTCAAGGCAGCCGAAATCTGGGCGAACGGCATTTCCCGCGACCTCACCAACCAGAGCACCGCAAAACTGCGCGGCATCATCGACGCGGCTCAGATTCCGGCGCCCGTCGTCGATCCCGCACCGGCGGACGTCCAGGCTGCAACGCCGGCACCCGCGCCGGCCAAGCCTGCTGCTCCTGCAGCCAAGCCGGCGCCGACCCCCGCGCCGAAACCCTGATCGCGATACAGACCAATAATTTTGTGAAAGCCCGGAGCGATCCGGGCTTTTCCTTTGCCGGCTCGAAACACTATATGAGGGCCACATCCCGCCGCCTGCCTGAAGGAGAATTTTGATGGCCGCCTATGACTATGATCTCTTCGTGATTGGTGGCGGATCCGGCGGGGTGAGGGCGGGCCGTGTCGCCGCCTCTCTCGGCAAGCGGGTGGCGATCGCGGAGGAATACCGCTTCGGCGGAACTTGCGTCATCCGCGGCTGTGTGCCGAAGAAACTGTTCGTCTATGCCTCCCAATACGCCGAGCATTTCGAAGATGCCGCAGGTTATGGCTGGCAGGTCGGTGAAAGTACGTTCGACTGGAAGAAGCTGATCGCCGCCAAGGACAAGGAGATCACCCGCCTCGAAGGCCTCTACCGGAAAGGTCTGGAGAACAACGGCGCCGAAATCCTCGAAACCCGTGCCGAACTGGTCGACGCCCATACGATCCGGCTCACGAAAACCGGCAAGACCGTGACGGCGGAGAAGATCGTCATCGCGACCGGCGGCGCTCCTAACCCTCACGTGGCCCTGCCGGGTCACGAACTCTGCATCTCCTCCAACGAAGCTTTCCACCTGCCGGAACTGCCGCGTTCGATCCTGATCGCAGGCGGCGGCTATATCGCGGTCGAATTCGCCAACATCTTCCACGGCCTTGGCGTCGATACGACGCTGATCTACCGCGGCAAGGAAATTCTCTCGCGCTTCGACCACGACATGCGCCAGGGCCTCCACAAGGCGATGGTGGAGAAGGGCATCCGCATCATCTTGACCGACGTGATCGAGGACGTGACCAGGGCGCCGGCTGGCGGACTGGTCGCCAAGACGATGTGCGGTGAGACCATTGCCGTCGATACGGTGATGCTGGCGCTTGGCCGTGACCCGAACACAGACGGTTTGGGCCTTGAAGCAGCAGGCGTCGAAGTGAACGAACGTGGCGCCATCGTCGTCGACAAATATTCCCGCACCAGCGTGCCGCATATCTATGCGCTCGGCGATGTCACCGATCGGGTGCAGCTGACGCCGGTGGCGATCCATGAGGCGATGTGCTTCATCGAAACCGTCTATAAGGACAATCCGACGGCCCCGGATCATGAACTGATCCCGACCGCGGTCTTCTCGCAGCCGGAGATCGGCACGGTGGGCCTCTCGGAGGAAGAGGCGGCCAAACGCTATCCGGAACTCGAAATCTACCGCGCCGAATTCCGGCCGATGAAGGCGACGCTGTCGGGCCGCGCGGAAAAGATGATCATGAAGCTGGTCGTTGATGCGGCAAGCCGCAAGGTGGTGGGCGCTCACGTGCTCGGCCACGATGCGGGCGAGATGGCGCAGCTTCTCGGCATCTCGCTGAAGGCGGGCGTCACCAAGGACGATTTCGACCGCACCATGGCTGTCCATCCAACGGCGGCGGAGGAATTCGTCACCATGTATAACCCGAGCTATCGCGTCCGGAACGGCGAGCGCATCTGACGCACTCGCGGCGGACAGCCCTACTGACGGCGACGCCGGAAACGGTGAAACATGGCTGCATCAATGCCGGAAAGGCGGCTATGCAAGGGCTCCGTTAAGGTTTATAAGCCGCGTCTATTTCGAGAAAGGCTGCCCGGCAGGCGATCGCCGTGGTGAAAACAGGTGAGTGAGATGGCACAGAATTGGACCCCGAGCAGTTGGCGGAAAAAACCGATCCAGCAGGTGCCGGACTATCCGGACCAGGCCGCGCTGGCCGCGACGGAAGCTCAGCTCGCGACCTTTCCGCCGCTCGTTTTTGCCGGCGAGGCCCGTCGCCTGAAGAGCCAGCTCGCCAAGGTGGCGGAAGGCGATGCCTTCCTGCTCCAGGGGGGCGATTGCGCCGAAAGCTTCGTGGAGCATGGCGCCGACAATATCCGCGACTTCTTCCGTTCGTTCCTGCAAATGGCCGTCGTGCTGACCTATGGGGCTCAGCTTCCGGTGGTCAAGGTCGGACGTATCGCCGGCCAGTTCGCCAAGCCGCGCAGCAATTCCCACGAGACGCAGGATGGCAAGACGCTGCTCACCTATCGCGGCGACATCGTCAACGGCACGGAATTCACCGAGACGGCCCGCGCGCCGGATCCGGAGCGCCAGATGATGGCCTACCGTCAATCGGCGGCGACCCTCAACCTGCTGCGCGCCTTCGCGATGGGTGGCTATGCCAACCTGGAAAACGTGCACAAGTGGATGCTGGGCTTCGTGAAGGATAGCCCGCAGGGCGAGCGCTATCGCAAGCTTGCCGACCGCATCAGCGAGACCATGGATTTCATGAAGGCGATCGGTATCACCTCCGAAAACCAGCCCAGCCTGCGCGAGACCGACTTCTTCACCAGTCATGAAGCGCTGCTGCTCGGTTACGAAGAGGCCTTCACCCGCATCGACTCCACCTCGGGCGACTGGTACGCGACCTCCGGCCACATGCTGTGGATCGGCGACCGTACCCGCCAGCTCGACCACGCGCATGTGGAATATTTCCGCGGAATCAAGAATCCGATCGGTTTGAAATGCGGCCCGTCGCTGCAGGCCGACAATCTGATCGAGCTGATCGATGCCTTGAACCCGGCCAATGAGCCTGGCCGCCTGACGCTGATCTGCCGCTTCGGCCACGACAAGGTCGCCGACTCCCTGCCGAAGCTGATCCGCGCCGTCGAGCGCGAGGGCAAGAAGGTCGTCTGGTCCTGCGACCCGATGCATGGCAATACGATCACGCTCAACAGCTACAAGACGCGGCCCTTCGACCGTATTCTGTCGGAAGTGGAAAGCTTCTTCCAGATTCACCGCGCCGAAGGCACGCATCCCGGCGGCATCCATGTCGAGATGACCGGCAAGGACGTGACGGAGTGCACCGGCGGCGCCCGCGCGGTGACGGCCGGCGACCTGCAGGACCGCTACCACACCCATTGCGATCCGCGCCTCAATGCCGATCAGGCGCTGGAACTGGCCTTCCTGCTCGCCGAGCGGATGAAAAGCGGCCGCGACGAGAAGCGCATGGCCGTCAACGGCTGACATTTTTCATGTCGAGACAACGATAGGCCGGCAGCGATGCCGGCCTTTTCGTTATCTCATGGCTGCAGCTCACAATAAGGATAAGCGAAATCGATTTGACCTGCGCTGTCATGCCCGCGACATTGCATTCGGGCATATTCGAATGGAGGCTCCCGTGGAGCAGACGAACAGCGGCCGGTGTCTATGCGGTTCCATCCGGTTTGAGACGACGGGGCCCCTGCGGACGGCGACGGCCTGCCATTGCTCGCAATGCCGCAGGCAGACCGGGCTCTTCTATGTCGCAACCGCCGTGCGGCCTCAGAACCTTCGCATTCAAGGGGAGGAGACGCTCTCCTGGTACCGCGCGAGCGACATGGCCCGGCGCGGTTTCTGCTCCACATGCGGATCCGCGCTTTTCTGGCAGGCCGACGGGGTGGATCAGATTTCGATCATGGCCGGTGCATTCGATCAGCCGAGCGGGCTTGTCATGGGTGAACACATCTATTGCGCCGATAAGGGGGATTTTTACGACATTCCCGAGGATGGCGTACCCCATCATCCCGGCGGTAGGCCCACATCTGCTTGAAACGTCATAAAAATTTTCCCTGGAGCACGTTGCCGCCATCTTCGGCCGGCGCTAAATCCTGACCATGACCCAGGACATCAGCCAGACCCTCCGCATCGCCATAGCCCAGCTCAATCCGACCGTCGGCGATGTCGTCGGCAATCTGGCGCTCGCCCGTGAAGCACGTCGGGACGCCGCCCGCAACGGGGCCGACCTTGTTCTCTTCACCGAACTCTTTATTGCCGGTTATCCTCCGGAGGACCTCGTGGTGAAGCCGGCCTTTCTGAAAACCTGCCTGGATGCCGTCGAACAGCTTGCGGCCGATACGGCCGACGGCGGGCCGGGCGTCGTCATCGGCTTTCCACGCCAGGGCAGGGAGGGCCGGCACAATTCGATCGCCGTGCTCGATGGCGGCAAGGTGATAGCAATCCGCGACAAGGTAGATTTGCCGAACTACGGCGAGTTCGATGAAAAGCGTGTCTTCATTGCCGGCGAAATGCCGGGGCCGGTGAATTTCCGCGGCGTCAGGCTCGGCGTTCCGATCTGCGAGGATATCTGGGGTGAGCTCGGCGTCTGCGAGACTCTGTCGGAAAGCGGCGCGGAGATCCTGCTCGTGCCGAACGGCTCGCCCTATTATCGCGGCAAGATGGATATCCGCCATCAGGTGGTGCTGAAACAGGTCATCGAGACCGGCCTGCCGATGATCTATGCTGCGCAAGTCGGCGGCCAGGACGAACTGGTCTTCGACGGCGCGAGTTTTGCCTTCAATGCGGACAAGACACTTGCCTTCCAGATGGACCAATTCCAACCGGCGGTGACGGTGACGGAATGGAACAGGGTCCACGATACCTGGCGCTGCACCGATGGGCCGATGGCGCGCATCCCGGAAAAGGAGGAAGCGGATTACCGCGCCTGCCTGCTCGGCTTCCGCGATTATGTCAACAAGAACGGCTTCAAATCCGTGATCCTCGGCCTGTCCGGCGGCATCGACTCGGCATTGTGCGCGGCCATCGCCGTCGATGCACTGGGTGCGGAGCGGGTGCGCAGCGTGATGCTGCCTTACCGCTACACCTCCGAGGAGTCGCTGAAGGATGCCGCCGATTGCGCCCGTGCGCTCGGCTGCCGCTACGATATTGTGCCGATCGCCGAGCCCGTCGAGGGTTTTTCGTCGGCGCTCTCGGAGCTTTTCGATGGCACGGACGAGGGCGTTACCGAAGAGAACCTGCAGAGCCGGGCGCGCGGCACCATTCTCATGGCGATCTCCAACAAGTTCGGTTCGATGGTGGTGACGACCGGCAACAAGTCGGAAATGTCGGTGGGTTACGCGACGCTCTACGGCGACATGAACGGCGGCTTCAATCCGATCAAGGATCTCTACAAGATGCAGGTTTATGCGCTTGCTGCCTGGCGCAACCAGCACCTGCCGCCGGATGCGCTTGGACCGTCGGGCGCAGTGATCCCGAAGAATATCCTCTCCAAGGCGCCGTCGGCGGAACTCAGGCCTGATCAGACGGACCAGGATTCGTTGCCGTCTTATCCCGTCCTCGACGACATTCTCGAATGCCTGGTGGAGATGGAAATGGGCACGGAGGAGATCGTCTCGCGCGGCCACGACATCACGACCGTCCACCGCATCGAGCATCTGCTTTATCTGGCCGAATACAAGCGGCGGCAATCGGCGCCAGGCGTCAAGATCACCAGGAAGAATTTCGGCCGCGATCGGCGTTATCCGATCACCAACCGGTTCCGGGACCGATAGGTGACCGATCATTTGACCGGGTGAGACGGGAAGATCGGGCGGCTCCACTTGAAACGCTGATCATGGCTTGGCATAACGCCTCCGTCAGGTGCCTGCCTTGCGCAGGAGAATCGGGAATCCGGTGGGAAACCGGAACGTGCCCAACGCTGTGAGGCGGACGCTTGGCCGCAATTCGAAAGCCACTGGAATTTCCGGGAAGGCGGCGGCAGGGGCGGATGAAGCCAAGTCAGAAGACCGGCCTGGCAAGATAGATCGAACCGCGCGGACGGCGGCGAGGTTTCTTGATGCTCCTGCGCGTTCGCGCAGGCGGCGTCAGCATTGTTGGGGATAGACGATGCAGCCCGATCCTTTTGCGCATGCCTTGATATCTGCAGGCGAATTTCCGGAATGCGACCGCGCTGCGGTCTATCGCGTGATCGAAACCCGCCGCGACGTGCGCGACCAGTTTCTGCCGGACCCGCTTCCGGACGACCTCGTGATGCGGCTGCTCGGCGCCGCACATTCGGCGCCCTCGGTGGGGTTCATGCAGCCATGGAATTTCATCCTCGTGCGGGATCCCGAGATACGCCAGGCGGCATGGAGTGCCTTTTCGCGAGCCAATGACGAGGCGGCGGAAATGTTTCCGGAGGAGCGCCGCGACATATACCGCAGCCTGAAGCTCGAAGGCATCCGAAAGGCGCCGCTCTCGATCTGCGTGACCTGCGATCCGGATCGCGCCGGGCCGGTCGTCATCGGCCGTACCCATGATCCGCGCATGGATGTCTATTCGACCGTCTGCGCCGTGCAGAACCTGTGGCTTGCCGCCCGCGCCGAAGGGGTCGGCGTCGGCTGGGTGAGCATCTTTCATGAGGAGGATCTGCGCGCCCTGCTCGGCATTCCCGAGCGGATCAGGATCGTCGCCTGGCTGTGCGTCGGCTACGTCGATCAGCTTTATCGGGAGCCGGAATTGGCGGTGAAGGGCTGGCGCGAGCGGCTACCGCTCGAAGACCTGGTTTTCACCGATCGATGGGGCGAGTGCTGACAACTACTGCTGCGGCTGCGGCCCGCTGGATTTCGGATGGGCGAGGTCGATGTCTTCCTCAGGCAGGAATGTCGGGCCGACCATACGTACCTTTTTGTTCGGATCGTAGGGACGTTCCGGCCCCGGCAGGTTCGGCTGGGCGGCAGCCGCCTGCGGCTGTTTGACACGCAGATCGATGATGCCGGAGTAGGGCTCCTCCTTCGGCAACTCGATACCCTGCAGCTTCATTCTCTCCTTGCGGTCCTCTTCCACATCGGAAGGAATGCAGTTGTTGGAGCGGATTGCAGCCAGGATCGCGCCGCGCTCGCCGGAGGAGCGAACCAGTTGCCGGGCATTGTCTCTTTCCGCAACAAGCGCGTCGCGGCTTTGCTCCATGGCATCGAGCGTCTGCCGCATCTGATCGCAGACTTCGTCCTTCGGGCCGCCGAGGACAACGACACTGCCCGTGCCGCAGCCCGCCCGGCGCATCTCGATCCTGAGCCCGCGGATTTCGCTGTTCTGGTCGCTGAGTTCCCGCGCATAGCGCCGTATCTCGGCCGTGTTGCCGATGATCTGCGGTGCGTTGTTGAGCTGCCGGTAAAGGGCTGCACAGGTCGCGATATCCCGCGCGGAGGCCGCGGCGGGAACAAGCAGCAGCGGGGCGATCATCAGGCCGCAAAGGCGCATGAGGTATTGTCCGGCTCTCTCCAATCACATGATTGCATCATGGAGCAGGCCGGTTGACAATATCATAAAATCCGCTGCCCAAAGATTATTACTTAATTATCATGTGGTTATATTTAAAATTTAAAGTTGAATCTCCAGATCGGGTTGCGATGCTTCCACCACCGCAAGCGCAGCCATGTTCACGACGCCGCGCGAGGTGACCGAGGGCGACAGGATATGCACCGGCATGGCGGCGCCGAGCAGGACCGGGCCGACATGCAGCGCGTCGGTCATGTTCCGCACGACGCCGAGCGAGATGTTCGCGGCATCGAGGTTCGGGAAGATCAGCAGGTTGGCGTCACCAGTCAGTGAACTGTTCGGCATAGCACGCTTGCGCACCGTTTCGGAAAGCGCCGAACCGGCCTGCATTTCGCCGTCCACTTCCAGGCCAGGAGCCTGTTCGCGCACCAGCTTCAGGGCACTGCGCATCTTCTGGGCGCTTTCGGAATCCCGTGAGCCGAAGTTCGAATGGCAGATCAGCGCTGCCTTCGGGAGGATGCCGAAGCGGCGGACTTCCTCGGCCGCCAGGATGGTGATCTCGGCGATCTCCTGCGCCGACGGATTGTAGTTGACGAACGTATCGGCGAGGAAGAGCGCGCCGCGCTGAGAGATCACGAGGCTGAGCCCCGAGAAGGCGCAGACGCCCGGACGCCGGCCGATGATCTGGTCGACGTCCTTCAGGTGCCGGTCATAACCGCCCTCGACGCCGCAGATCAGCGCATCGGCTTCGCCGCGTTTCACCGACAATAAACCGATCACCGTATTGTTGGTGCGCACGATGGTGCGGGCGCTTTCCGGGTTGATGCCCTTGCGGCCGACCAGGGCGAAATAATCGTCAACATAATCGCGGTAGCGCGGATCGTCTTCCGGATTGACCACGGCGAAATCGACATTCGGGCGGATGCGGATGCCGAAACGCTTGAGCCGGGCTTCGATCACCGACGGGCGGCCGATCAGGATCGGCGTTGCCGTCTTTTCCTCCAAGAGCACCTGGGCTGCCCGCAGCACGCGTTCGTCCTCGCCTTCGGCAAAGATGACTCGCTTCCTTTCGGCCGTCTTGGCGGCGTTGAAGATCGGCTTCATCACGAAGCCGGAGCGCCAGACGAAACGGTTCAGCTGGTCGAGATAGGCATCGAAATCTTGGATCGGCCTCGACGCGACGCCGCTTTCAGCGGCAGCTCTGGCGACGGCCGGCGCGATGCGCAGGATGAGGCGTGGATCGAAGGGCGAGGGGATCAGGTAATCCGGACCGAAGACCGGCGTATCGCCGGAATAGGCGCGTGCGGCAACGTCGGAGACTTCTTCGCGCGCGAGGGCTGCGATCGCCTTGACCGCCGCCATCTTCATGTCCTCGTTGATCGTCCGGGCGCCGCAATCGAGCGCCCCACGGAAGATATAGGGGAAGCACAGCACGTTGTTGACCTGGTTCGGGAAATCCGAGCGGCCGGTGCAGATCATCGCGTCCGGGCGCGCTGCGCGCGCAAGCTCAGGCATGATTTCCGGAGTCGGATTGGCAAGCGCCATGATCAGCGGCTTCGGTGCCATGCGGGCGAGCAGTTCCGGTTTGAGCACACCCGCGGCGGAAAGCCCGAGGAAGACATCGGCATCGTCGATGCTGTCGGCAAGTACGCGCTTGTCACTCTTCTGCGCGTAGATCGCCTTCCATTCGTCCATCAGCTCGGTGCGGCCTTCATAGACGAGGCCCTCGATATCGTGGACCCAGATATTCTCCCTCCTTGCACCGAGCGAGACGAGGAGATGCAGACAGGCGAGAGCCGCGGCACCGGCGCCCGACGTGACGATTTTCACGTCGGCGATATTCTTGCCGGCAAGCTCCAGTCCGTTGAGGATCGCGGCGGCGACGATGATCGCGGTGCCGTGCTGGTCGTCATGGAAGACTGGAATGTTCATTTTTTCGCGAAGCCGACGCTCCACCTCGAAACATTCCGGCGCCTTGATGTCTTCGAGGTTGATACCGCCGAAGGTCGGCTCCAGCGCCGAGACGGTCGAGACCATGGCATCGATACTCGCCGCATCGATTTCGATGTCGAAGACGTCGATGCCCGCGAATTTCTTGAAGAGAACGGCTTTCCCTTCCATCACCGGCTTCGAGGCGAGCGGTCCGATATTGCCGAGGCCGAGTACGGCAGTACCATTGGAGATGACGGCGACAAGATTGGCGCGGGCGGTGTAATCCGCCGCCATATCGGGATTGTCGCGGATCGCAAGGCAGGGTGCCGCCACCCCGGGCGAATAGGCGAGCGCCAGGTCGCGCTGGTTGCCGAGCGGCTTGGTCGCCTGGATTTCCAGTTTGCCGGGGCGGGGATAGCGGTGGAAGAACAGCGCCTGTTCATCGAGATCGCCGCTGGCTGGCGTGGCGGTCGATTTCGGTTTTTCTTGCGCGTTCATGGTTCCTCCTGGCTTGTCTTGTTCTGTCTCTGCTGGATCGAAAGGAGAGAGTCCTCCTTACATCAATCGACCCGACGGAACAGCAGCTAATTTGCGGTCGTGGCGGAAATCGGAAGGAGAGCGGGAATGACGCTCGGCTGCCCTCAGGAGCGGCTTTTCCATGTTTTGTCATCATCCTGAAACACGAGTCTGGTTTTGGAAATCACGAGAGGCGGCAGCGAAAGGACGACTTCGTGACCGGTCAAGTGGATACAAGGCATTTCAGAACGCTTTTCATTTCGGACGTGCATCTGGGTTCCAAGGCCGCCCGAACCGATTTTCTCCTGGATTTCCTGCGTTATCATGAAGCTGATACGCTGTTTCTGGTCGGCGATATCGTTGACGGCTGGCGCCTGAAGCGCAACTGGTACTGGCCGCAAGGCTGCAATGACGTCGTGCAGAAGCTCCTGCGCAAAGCGCGAAAGGGCGCCCGCATCGTCTATATTCCCGGCAATCACGATGAGTTCCTGCGTTCGTTTCCGGGAATGCATTTCGGCGGCATCGAAGTGGCCGAACGCGCGATCTACGAAATGGCGGACGGCAAGAAATACCTGATCCTGCACGGTGACGAATTCGACGTGGTCGTACGCAATGCCCGTCTGCTCGCCTATCTCGGCGATTGGGCCTATGACGCGGCGATCGCCATCAACGTCGTGCTTGCCGCCGTCCGCCGCCGCCTCGGCATGCCCTATTGGTCCTTCTCCGCCTGGGCGAAGCTGCAGGTCAAGCATGCGGTCAACTTCATCGGCGAGTTCCAGCGTGTCGTGGCCGAGGAAGCCCGCCGCAACAATGTCGACGGCGTCATCTGCGGCCATATCCATCACGCGGTGATGGAAGATATCGAGGGCATCCATTACGTCAACACCGGCGACTGGGTGGAAAGCTGCACGGCGATTGCCGAGAACCACGACGGCACGCTCGAAATGATCTCGTGGCAGAAGATCGGCAACACGGCCGAGATCAAGGCTCTGCCGAAGCCGCAGTCGGTCGAGGATATGCAGGCCGCTTGAGAAGCGGCCGTGGATGGCGGATCGTATCAGATGGCTATTTCTGGCCATAGGCAGGGTCGGGGCGCTTGTGTTAGGTAAGCTGGAAATTTCAGCAACCTGCCCGTGAAGTCGTGATTCCTCCCCATACGGCGCCTCCAGCGCCCCGGTTATTCCAACTGCGCTGTGCCCTTGCCTACGGAGCGCCGCTCGGGGTCAATGGCATTATCTTGCCCTACCTGCCCGTCTGGCTCGACGCACTGGCTTTCACGGAATTCGAAATCGGCATCATATTGGCGATGCAGCTTCTCCTGCGCGTGCTTGCAGCGCCGGTATCGGGCTTTTTCGCAGACCGCCTGAGCGAGCGGACTTTGATTCTTGCATGGTCCGGCGCGCTGTCGTTGTTGACGGCCCTGGCCATGTTCTTTGTTCGTGACTTCTGGTCGGTCCTTCTGGTCATCGGGATTCAGGCGGCTGTGTTTGCGCCTTACCCGCCGATCGTCGAATCGATCGCAGTGACCGGAGTGCGCCGCTGGGGGTTCCAATACGGATCGATGCGCGTCTGGGGTTCCATTGGTTTCGTGGCCGCGACCCTTTTCGTCGGCGAGTTGCGCGGCGTCTGGGGCGTTCAGGCCATCCCTTCGGCCATGGTGATCGGTTTCCTGCTGACGGTCGCCGTCGCCTTCGCAGCACCCAGGCTCGGGCGGGCGGCGACGCGGCCCGGAACAGACAAGGCGCTGCAGCCGAGTTCACTTGGACGGTTCGATCTGCATGTATTGATGATCGGTGCGTCGGTGGCTCAGGCCAGCCATGGAATGTTCTATACGTTCGGCACCATCCATTGGCAGCAGATCGGGCTATCGAGCGGTTCGATCGGCGTGCTGTGGAGTGCGGCGGTTCTTTCCGAGATATTGGTCTTGTTTGCGGCCGGGCGGATTGCGAGACGCCTTTCACCCTGGTCGCTGATGCGAATCGGCTGCGCGGTTGCCGTTGTCCGCTGGACGCTGTTCCCGTTGCCGCTGGGCTTTTGGGGTTATATGGCGCTGCAGGTCGCGCACGCCTTCACCTTCGCTTTCGTGCATATCGGGCTGCAGCACAGGCTGGTGGAAACCGTGCGCGAAGATCAGGAGACCTCGATGCAGGGCGCCTATGTCTTCTATAACGGCGTCTTTCTGGCACTTTCGACGTTACTCTCCGGTATGCTCTACCGGCAGTTCGGATTGACGAGCTATGTTGCGATGTCGGTCCTGGCGCTTATCGGTCTTGCGATCATCGCGCTCGCGGCGAAGCTTCAGCCCCAGAGGCTGGCTTCCGGCGGATACACGAGCGAGCTCTCGTAGCGCAATCCGCCCTGCCGGTCGCGGGCCAAGAGCAGCGGACCGTCGAGATCGGCATAATCGGCATCCTGGGCGAGCAGGACGGCCGGTGCCATGGCAAGCGAGGATCCGACCATGCAGCCGATCATCACGGCAAATCCGAGACGCTGTGCTTCCTCCTTCATGGCAAGTGCCTCAGTCAGACCACCGGTCTTGTCGAGCTTGATGTTGACCGCGTCATAGCGGTCGCGAAGACTTGCCAAATCCTTGGTCGCATGCACGCTTTCGTCGGCGCAGACAGAGACCAGATGACGGATGCCGGTGAGTGCGGCGTCCCTCCCGGCCGGCAGCGGCTGCTCGATCAGCGACACATTGGTTTCGGCGGCAATCGCCATATGGTGGGTAAGATTGTCCTCCGTCCATCCCTCGTTGGCATCGACGATAATGCGGGAATCCGGCGCTGCCTCGCGGACGGCGCGGAGGCGGACCTCGTCATTGTCGGTTCCCAGCTTGATCTTGAGGAGGGGGCGATTCGCATTCTTCCGCGCTTCGGCCGCCATGGCCTCCGGTTCGCCGAGCGAAAGCGTGAAGGCCGTGACGAAGGGCTTGGAATTCGAAGCGCCGATCATATCGGTGACACGCCGGCCGGTCCGCTTGGCTTCGAGGTCCCAGAGGGCGCAATCCACCGCATTGCGGGCAGCCCCCGGCTTCATCCGCGCCTGCAACTCTTCACGCGTCAAACCGTCGCGAATCGCCTCGGCGATGGACCGGATATCGGCAATCACCCCTTCCACGGTTTCACCATAACGCTTGTAGGGCACGCATTCTCCACGGCCGGAACGGCCATTTTCATGAATCATGCAGGTGATGACGTCCGCTTCCGTCTTGGAACCGCGCGAGATTGTGAACTTGCCGGCGATCGGGAAGGATTCGATTGTGGCTTCGAGGTGACGGCTCATGGTTTTACGCTTCCCGTTGTGGCAAATATTTACGAGGTGGCTATATTGCCCGTCGCAAAAAATGCGATCAACTGTATCGTATGAAACCTTTTTTAGCCGCTGTTACGAAAGAAGCCTGTGACGTTTAGGTCTGCCGAAATCAAGGCCGAAGATCTGCCCGGCGGCGACGGTGAGCGTTACCTGCTGTCCGGCGACTGGCGCGGCCAGACGATCCTGTCGATGCTGAAGGAGTTCCAACATCTGGAGCAGGTCCGGAGCCGGGGCAGGGTGGAAATCGACCTTTCCGGCATAGCCGGCATCGACACGGCCGGAGCCTGGCTGATCCGCCGGCTGATGACGGCGAAGGGCGAGCAGGGCAGCGAAGCCGTATTGATCGGCGGTGAAGGACCAATTCGCGAGCTGATCGGGGTATTGCCGGAAAAGGCGCCGGCACCGCCGTCGGACCAGGGCGACAAGGGCACGCTCTTCGAGCGCCTTTTTGCGCCGACCGGCAAGGCCATGGCGGAACTCGGCAGCGATTTCTACGCGGCGATGCATATTCTCGGCTCCGCGGTTCGCGGCGCGCAGATGAAGCTCGGCCGCGGCGCCGGCGTCTCGCCCGCTTCCGTAGTCACCCATATCGACCGCATGGGCGTGCGCGCCGTGCCGATCATCGTGCTGATGTCGTTTTTGATCGGTGCAATCATCGCGCAGCAGGGCGCTTTCCAGCTCCGCTATTTCGGAGCCGAAATCTTCGTCGTAGACCTCGTCGGCATCCTGCAGCTGCGCGAGATCGGTGTGCTCCTGACAGCAATCATGATCGCCGGCCGATCCGGAAGCGCGATCACCGCCGAGATCGGCTCGATGAAGATGCGCGAGGAGATCGACGCGCTGACGGTGATCGGCCTCAACCCCGTGGGCGTCTTGATCTTCCCGCGCCTCGTGGCGCTGACGGTCGCGCTGCCGCTCCTGACCATTGTTGCCAACTTCGCCGCGCTTATGGGAGCGGCGGTCGTTGCCTGGGCTTATTCCGGCATCACCTTCGATACCTATCTGTCACGCCTGCACGAGGCGATCGACCACACGTCCGTCGCATCCGGCATGATCAAGGCCCCTTTCATGGCGCTGTCGATCGGCATCGTTGCTGCTGTCGAGGGCATGAAGGTCGGCGGCAGCGCGGAATCCCTCGGCCAGCACGTCACCACATCCGTCGTAAAGGCAATCTTCGTCGTCATCCTTATGGATGCAGTTTTCGCCATCTTCTATTCCGCGATCGATTTCTGATGGAGAAGGGTTTGGAAGCGGTGATGCAAGAGGGAGAGGTCAATGCGGATGGCCGGCAGGTCGTGCTTTCGGTGCGAGACGTGACAGTCGGCTTCGGCAGCCAGCTTGTGCTCGATCACCTGAACCTCGACGTTTATCGCGGTGAGATCCTGGGATTTGTCGGCGCTTCCGGGACGGGCAAGTCGGTGCTGATGCGCACGGTGCTCGGCCTTCTGCCGCATCGGTCCGGCACGATCGAAATCCTCGGTGTCGATTACGACAATGCTTCGGAAGAGGAGCGCATGCTGGTCGACATGCGGCTCGGCGTGCTTTTCCAGCACGGTGCTCTGTTCTCGGCACTGACGGTCAAGGAAAACATCCAGCTTCCGATGCGCGAATATCTCGACCTGCCGCAATCGCTGATGGACGAGCTTGCCTATCTGAAGGTCGAGATGGTCGGCCTGTCGCCGGATGCGGCAGACAAATATCCCTCCGAACTGTCAGGCGGCATGATCAAGCGTGCCGCGCTTGCGAGGGCGCTCGCGCTCGATCCGGACCTCGTCTTCCTCGATGAGCCGACATCCGGCCTCGATCCGATCGGTGCGGCCGATTTTGACGCGCTCATCGCCAAGCTGCGCGATACGCTGGGCTTGACCGTCTATATGGTAACACATGACCTGGACAGCCTTTTTTCGGTTTGCGACCGTATTGCCGTCCTTGGCCAGAAACGGGTATTGGTGGAAGGAACACTTGAGGATATGTTTGCCTGTGACGATCCATGGGTTCAGTCCTATTTCCGTGGCAAACGGGCGCGCTCGGTCGTGGCTCACGAAAAGCAGCCGACAGCAGAAGTAGAGAAGACGTAATCCATGGAAACCAGAGCCAACTACGCCCTTGTCGGCTTCTTTACACTTCTGGTGATCGCAGCCGCTTTCGGGTTTGTCTACTGGATGGCCCAATCCGGCCGCGGCGGACCCACGGCCGAGCTGGCGATTCGCATCCCGGGTTCGGCCAACGGCCTTTCCGTCGGTTCGCCGGTCCGTTTCAACGGCATTCCCGTCGGTTCCGTGCGAGGCCTCACGATCGACCCGGACGATCCGCGCTATTCGATCGCGTTCACGGAAGTCAGGGCCGACGCGCCGGTCTACCAGTCCACCCAGGCGAGGCTGGAAGTGCAGGGACTGACGGGGGCCGCCTATATCGAGCTGTCCGGCGGCGCAAAGGGCGAGGAGAACATCCTCCAGAAATCGCTGGAGACCGGCCGGCCGGCGGTGCTGATTGCCGAACAATCGAGCGTGACGAACCTGCTCGCGACCGCCGACAAGATCCTCCAGCGCGCCGATGAAGCGATCGGCGATATTCAGGGGTTTGCCGCGGATGCACGCGGGCCGCTGACCCAGACCATCCGCAACGTCGAGACCTTCACGTCGTCGCTCGCCCAGAACTCCGACAGCATCGACAAGTTTTTGAACAGCCTTTCGACGCTCTCGGTGACGATCGACAGCGTCTCCGGAACGCTGAATTCGACGCTCGAAGCCGCCGAGAAACTGGTCAGCGCGATCGACGCGGAAAAGATCAACGCCGTCGTTTCCAACACCGAACGCGCCACCCGCAACATCGCCAATGCTTCCGACAATTTCGGAGACCTCGTGACGAATGTGAAGAATGCCGCCGCGAGCTTCGAACAGGCCGGAGTGCAGGCCCAGAACGTTCTCAAGCGGGTCGATACGGTGATGAATTCCGTCGATCCCGATCAGGTCAAGACGACCATTGCCAACATCACCGCAGCCTCCGAGGATGCCCGGCAGACCGTCAGCTCGGCCCGTAATGTGGTGGACGGCTTCACCGAGCGCCGCGAGGATATCAACCGCGCCATCGGCGACTTCACGGAACTGGCGAGAAAGCTGAACGAGGCCTCCAGCCGCGTAGACGGTATCCTGGCCAAGGTCGATGGGCTCGTTTCCAGCGACGATTCACAAGGTCTTTTCGTAGAGGCCCGCAGAACGCTTGAATCCTTCCGCACCGTCGCCGACAACATCAATGCGCGCGTTGGCCCGATAGCAGACAATCTGTCACGTTTCTCGTCGAGCGGTCTGAGGGATATCCAGACGCTCGTGAACGACGCCCGACGTACCGTGCAGTCACTCGACCAGACGATCAGCAATTTCGACCAGAATCCGCAGCGGCTGATCTTCGGCGGCGAGACAGTAAAGCAATATGACGGCAGGACACGGCGGTAAGCGGGACGTTCATGTCGGAGAATGGGGGTTTGATGACCGGTTCGGAGTTCCTGGGACAACGTGCGGACCGCCGTCCGTTTCTGCTCGCGGCGCTGCCGCTCGTGGCCATGCTGGTAACCGGCTGCGGCAGCAAGGCGAACAACGATACATTCGACCTGTCGATCACGCCTTCCGGGCAGGGTCCGGCCGCCCGCAACCGCCAGATCCTGGTGCCGGAGCCGACGGCGCTGAAATTGCTGAACAGCGAGCAGGTCGTCGTGCGCGTTTCGCCGTCGGAGATCCAGTATCTCGCCGATTCCCGCTGGGGCGACCGCCTGCCGGCTCTCGTTCAATCGAAGCTCGTCGAGGCCTTCGAGAATTCCGGCCGCCTTGGCGGCGTCGGCAAGCCGGGGCAGGGGCTTGCGATCGACTATCAGGTCGTCACCGATATTCGCGCCTTTGAAGTGACAGCGACCAGCCCGCGCGTAGCGAATGTGGAAATCTCCGCAAAGCTTCTCAACGACCGCAACGGCACGGTACGCGCCCAGAGCGTCTTCACGGCAACTGCGCCCGTTTCCGGCCAGGAGAACCGCGATTTCATCGAGGCGCTCGACAGAGCGTTTGCCAAGGTCGGCGCCGAGATCGTCGACTGGGCGCTGAAGTCGATGTGATAGACCGTCGCTTCTGAAATCATCGCGAAAACAGAAAAGGCCGCCTTGAAGGCGGCCTTTTCTGTTTGGCAGGCGATTGACCTAATCTCAGCTGAACCGGCCGGCGGCGTGGGCGAGCATCGTATAGACCTTGCCCGTATCCGAAGTCAGGTAGCTCTGCGTCACCGTCTTGTCGCGGTCGGTGCGGGCGACGTCGGCAAGCAGCTTTTCGAAATCGGCGATATAGCGATCGACGGCCTTGCGGAATTCCGGCTCGCGCTCGTACTTGCGCTTGATCTCGTCGAAGGTCTGCTGGCCCTTCAGCGTATAGAGGCGACGGGTGAAGACGTCGCGCTCGCCGCGCTGGTAGCGCCGCCAAAGGTCGACCGACGCGTCGTGGTCGATGGCGCGGGCGATATCGACCGAGAGCGAATTCAGCGACTCGACCATGTGGCGCGGATTGCGGTTGTCGCCATTGCTGCGTGGTGCGGGAGCCGGTTCGGCCGGACGGGAGGGTTGCGGCTGGCGTGCCGCCGGCGCTTCCCCGAGCTCGTCGCGCGAGGCGCCGCGCAGGAGGTTGCTGATCCAGCCTTCATCACCGCGCGATCCCTGCTGTTCGGGCGCACGCGGAGCCGGCGTCGATGCCGGCCGGTCGAGCGGAAGCGTGCCGCGCAGCGAGCCCGAGGCATAGGGATCATTGCGGGATGGAGCCGGAGCCGGCTGCGGACGGGCCGGCGCCGGCTGAGGCTGAGGCGCCGGGGCGGGGCGGGGCGTCGAGGCTTCGGAGACCTCGAAGTTCTGCGTGGAGCGGCCGACCAGCGCGGAAATATCCTGAAGGGCCTTGATCTGCTCGGCGACAGCGCGGCGCATGGCCGCCGCACTTTCCTTGGCTTCCTCCGGAAGATCGAAGGCACCGCGTTTCAGCTCCGAGCGGGTGACGTCGAGTTCGCGGCGGATATCCTGGGCCGAACGGCGGATCTCGTCGGTCGCTCCGGAGAACCGGTTGATCGCCTCCTCGACCGACTCGCGCAGCGTCTCGCGAAGCTGCTCGGCCGCGCTGCCGGACCGGTTGGTGGCATCCGACAACAGCCGTTCGATATCGCCGAGCGACTGCGAGATGCTGCCGCGCATCCGCTCGGACAGGTCGCGGGTGCGCTTTTCGGCCTCCGAGAGCGTTGCCTCGATGGCACGATTGGCGTCGCCGCCGGCATTGGTCAGCGCTTCGCGCATCGCATCCGCAGTGACTTCGGCGCGGTGCTGGGTTTCTCCGAGCGTGCGGCCGATATCGGCAAACGAGGTGTGCAGGCTTTCACGCAGCCGCGACCCCACCTGCAGTGAACGTTCTTCCGCACGCTCAAAGGCTCCGTCGACGAGGCTTGTCAGGCTGCGCATCGTCGCTTCGATTTCCTCTGAGCGCCTGACGAGACCGCCAGCCAGGCTGTTGAGGGCGCTCTGGCGCTCGTCCAGCGTGCTGGTGAGGTTGGACTGGGCGGCGTCAAGGAGATCGGACGCCTGCGCAAGCATCTTGGAATGTTCGTCGAAACGGCTGACGATGCCACCCACCTGGTCGAACGTCTGGCTGAACACCTCCGTCATCCGTTCGATATTGGTCTCCAGCATGCGGGTCGAACCGGAAACGATGTCCGCGGCTTGTGTTGCCGATTGCGTGAAGCGATTGGCCGTCACGCCAAACTTGCGGTCGGCCTCTGCCAGATGCTCCACGACCAGCTCCGTGGTGCTGCCGAGTTCCTGCGTCGCCTGTTGAACCAGTGCGCTGATGCTGGAATTGCTTTCTGCAAGCTTGTCGATGAGGCCGTTTACTGCGACCGACAGACCCTGTTCGACACGACGCATGGTGCCGGCGGCATCCTCGGTCCGCTGGCTGATTGCCGCAAGCGTTTCGTTCGTCCGGGCGGCGATGGCATCGATAAGCGCCGAATTTTCGTTACGGATGCGCGCGCTTGTTTCCTCGGCCGTGGTCGAGAGCCGTTCTGCACCCTGCTGGGCCGCGGCGGTGATCTGCGTGACGGCGGCTCGGCCGGTCTCTGCGTATTCCTCGACCATCGGCTTTGCCTTCTCGTCGAGAATGCGCGACAGCTCCGCCGAACGGCTTGCGAGCATGGAATTGAGATCGCGGGCGCGAGTATCGAGGGCCGAGCGGATCGCATCGCCGCGCGCGGCAAGTGCACGGTCTACGGCGTCCATCGCGCTGTCGAGCTGGCTCGCGGTTTCGGCGAGCGCGCCGCGGATATCGTCGCCGCGGGTGCCGAGCACCTTCTGGGCATCGTCGAGCGCTTCCGAAATCGCTGCCACCTGGCGTTTGACGAGATTGTCGGCTTCCGCCACCTTGCTGACGATCGCGCTGCCAGCCTCGGAGAAGGCATGCGCCACGGTCGCCGCCTGGCCGGCAAGCCGGTTCTGCGTTTCCGAAATCCGACCGACGATCTCCGTGGAACGCTCTTCGATCGCCTTGGTGAACTCGTCATTTCGGTTGGCGAGTTCCTGCGTGAATTCGGAGCCGGCGCGGGCGAGCGCTTCAGCCGATCGGGTGGCCTCGCCATCCATGCTCTGGGCCGCGGCGCTGACCGCTTCGCGCAGTGTCGAGGCGAGGCCGACGGCCTTGCTTTCGATGGTTTTTGTCACGTTGTCGAGACCGATCGTCAACGCCCTGTCGACCGTTCCGAGCCGTTCCTCGATCCGGGCCGTACGGCTGTCCATGGTCTCGGCGATCCGGTCCGTCGCTTCGCCCGCGGCACGCTCCAGATCGGCCGTACGGCTGCCAAGCGTGGTGGAAAGCTTGGTGCCGGCATCTTCGACGAGCTGGGTTGCGTTGAGGATTTCGCCGCGGATACGGCCTTCGAGACCACCGAACGTGGACTCGATCCGGCTTCCGGTTTCCTCGAGCGCCTGCTGGACATCGCCGACGGTCTCACGGACACGGTTGGAAAAGGCATCCGCCGACTGTCCGATGCCGCTGGCCGCGTCGGAAAGCTGCGTGGTGAGCGCGCCGACATTGTTGCGCAGCCGTTCTTCCAGCGACTGGCCAGCCGCGTCGATGGCATCCCTCAGCGTGCTCTGCTGGTGCTCGAGCGACATTTCCAGCATGCCGGCACTCGCCGCGATGGAGGTGCTGATGGACGTCGCCTGATCGTTCATCAGGCTGCCGATCTGCTCATGCGCCTCGCCCAGTGCGCCGGCGATCATGGCGGTGCGTTCTTCGAGCGTCTCACGCAGCTGTTCGTATCCGGAGCCGAGGGTCGCTTCCATCTGCTGATGGCCGAGGCCGATGGTCGCGGCAATGCGGTCCTGTGTTGAACCGAGAACCGTCTCCATGCGTTCCAGCCCGTCGGCCATGCCCGTCTCGAACCGTTGCGTGCCGTCTGCGAGCGTGCTCTCGATGCGACCTGCTGCCCCGCCGACGGTCTGTTCCAGACGAGCTCCGCCGCTTTCGAGAATACGCGAGAGCTCGGCGGTCCGGTTCTCCAGGGAAAGGTCGAGATTGAGCTGGTTGTCGGCATAGGCGTTGCGAATGGCATCCACCCGGGCAGCGAAGGACTGCTCGATGCGGCCGTCCGCATCGGTGAGCGTGCTCGCAAGCGCGGTGGCCTTTTCGTCCAGCATGCCCGAGAGACGATCTTCGCTGAGTGCCAAGGAAGTGGCGATTTCCATCGACTTGTCGTCGAGAATCTCGGCGAGCTTTTCGCGGTTTGTATTCAGCGTTTCATGGATTTCGGACGTGCGCCGGCTGAGATTGTCGCCGATCTGCTGTTCGGTCTCGGAAAGCGCGCGGAGGATGGATTCCGACTTTTCATTCAACGCGCCGGTGAGGCGGTCCTCGCCGAGCGCGAAGGAGGTGGCGATTTCCATCGTCTTGTCGTCGAGAATCTCGGCGAGCTTTTCGCGGTTGGTGTTCAACGTCTCATGGATTTCCGACGTCCGCCGGCCGAGATTGTCGCCGATCTTCTGTTCGGTCTCGGAAAGCGCGCGGGCAATGGATTCCGACTTTTCATTCAACATGCCGGTGAGGCGATCCTCGCCGAGCGCGAAGGACGTTGCGATTTCCATCGACTTGTCTTCGAGGATCTCCGCGAGCTTTTCGCGGTTGGTATTCAAGGTCTCATGGATTTCCGACGTACGGCGACCGAGATTGTCGCCGATCCTCTGTTCGGTCTCGGAAAGCGCGTGGACAATGGATTCCGATTTTTCATCCAGCATGCCGGTGAGGCGATCCTCGCCGAGCGCAAAGGACGTTGCGATTTCCATCGATTTGTCTTCGAGGATCTCGGAAATGCGTTCCCGATTGGTATCAAGCGATGCCTGCATGGCAGTGGCATGGCGGCCGAGATCGCCGCTGATGCGCTCTTCGCTTTCCGAGAGTGTCCGGGCGATATGTGCCGACTTCTCGTCGAACATGCCTGCCAGACGCTCCGGCGCATTGGAGATCAGCGTGTCGAGCGCGGCGGTCTTCTGGCTGAGAACCTCGGTCAGATGATCGTGGCTGCTGGAAAGGGCGGTGATGATCGCGCCGGAGCGGACTGCCAGCCCCTGCTCGAACCTCGTCTGGTTTTCCGAGAGCGCATCGAGAAGGTAGTTGCTGCGCTCGGCAAACGTACCGTCGATCGTCTGCTGAACACTCGCAAGCCCTTGCTGAAGCTCGCCGATACGTAATCCAAGCGCATCCTGGATGCCGGCGACGTGGGAGGTCAGTGTGCCGTCGATCGTCTCGTGGACATTCGAAAACGCGTCCTGGATCTCGCCTGTCCGCGATGCAAGCACGGTGTGGATTTCGGCCGTGCGAGAGGCGAGCGTATCCTGGATCTCGCTGCTGCGGGCCGTCAGCGCGCCGGACAGCTCGCGCGCGCGGCTTTCAAGCACGGAATCGAGCACTTCCTGGCCGGTGTCGAGTGTGGTCGCAAGCGCGAGCGACTGGTCGGTCAGCGAGGAGCTGATGCGCTCGATGCTGGAGCTTAAGATGTTCTCGATCGACTCCGAGCCGCTTGCAACGGTCTCGTTTATGCGGGCAAGGCTGTCCATCAGCTTGCTGTCGAGCGTGCCGGCACGCTGATCGAATGCCGACGTGAACTGCGAGATGCTCTCGTCAAACGTCGTGCTGAGCTGGCCGACGGTTGCCTGCAGGCGTTCCTCGAAGAAGCCGGAACGCATGTCGAGGTCCATGACGACGTCGTCAACCGTGCTCTGCAAGCTCTGGCGGAAGAAAGAGCCTCTTTCATCGAGCGAGCTGTTGAGGGTGGCGAGGATACCGTCGAGGGAGCCGGTGAGCGTCCTTTCGCTGTCTGTGAGGCCTTCCGTGATTTCGCGTGTGCGGGCGAGCAGGGTTTCGTTGAGCTGTCGGGTGCGGTCGGCAAGGGCCGCGTTCAGCTTTTCAGTATTGGCGTCGAGCGTCGAGGCGCGGGTTTCGAATTCGTTCAGCAGCGCCTGGCCGCGTTGCGAAAGCACCGAGGTGATCTCTTCCATCCGCTCGTCGAATTCGTGGGCGAGCGCGAAGCCGGAGGAGTTCAGGGTCTGTAGCAGGCTTTCCGCCTTGTTGGTGAGCAACGTGCCCAGCGCCTCGCCGGCTGCGTCGGATTTCTCCATCAGCGCGGCGGCACGGGTATCGATCATCGAAGCGAATGCTTCGCCGGATGTTGCCAGGCGGACCGAAATCTCTTCGGTCGCCAGCGACAGCTCTTCCTTGAGCTGGTCATGAGCGCCGACGATCGAGGAGCGGATGCGTTCCGCGTGATTGACGATTGCATCGCGCTCGGCGCCGAGTTCGTGCACGAGCCCTCTGACGCGCAACTCATTGTCGGTGAAGCTGCGCTCCAGCGCATTGACTTCCGAATGCACAAGGGTTTCGAGCTCGGTGGCGCGTGCGATGGTGCGCTCGATGCCTTCATTCATCGCCGAGACTTCGCGGCGCACGGCCTGTCCGACGCTCATGATCCGCTCGGAGGCGATCGTCTCCGGCTCGGACAAGCGAAGCGCCACTTCGGCCATGGAGCGGGCAGCGTTCCTGAGATCTTGCGCGCGCGCCATCATGATGGCGAAGGCGAAGAACAGCATGATTGGCACAAGGATGCCGACCACGAGCGCGACGAGGCCCGGCGCAGCAAGCACGCCGGCGACGGAAGTGATTTCCCACAGTTGGCTGCCATAAATGAGCTGGCCAAGCCCGATGCCGGCGATCGCCCAGAGAATCGAGATGATCACCGCATTGCGGATGGCCGAACGCATCGCGCCGCCTTCCAGTGTCCTGAGAAGGGCCGTCGTACTGCGCCTGCCGGCGTCATTGGCAGGCTGGAGGGCAGGAGACTTGGCAACGGTCTCGGAAGCCGACGATCTGTAGGATTCGGCGGTGTCCTCCTGATTCTGCGAGGGAGCCGGACGCTGCTTGGATGTATCTGACACGCGGGCCTCCGAGGCATGGAGCGCTGGTTTGGGGCGCGGCGGCTCATCGTCGAAATTGATCTTCAGAGCATCTTCCAACGCCTGGAACGCCGTCTCGTCGATCGATTCGCTGCTGGTTTTCTTCGCCATGCGGTTACGCCTCGTTACATACTCGCCCGGCCATCCCATCCGACGCTCTGCCGCCCGCAGACCGAAAGACGGAACACTGCCTGCCGGAAACCCAACTCCCTCATGGAGCCTGTTTCCTATTCACTTTCAGGTCGGACGGCCGTTCTTTCAAACGGATGATAACGAAAGCTTACCAACCTGACATCTGCGGCAAAAGGAGAATATTCCTCGCCACCTTAGTCGTACTGTAGTGGCACATCCGGCCATCTGGCACAATTAAAACGCCTGCCTGAGGCCGGTGGCTCGGATTGTTGTTAACAGAATTTAAACCATGGAAAGATGCAAAAGTCCTAAAATCCCGGGAGCTTAGCAGAAATTAACCATATGGGAAGATTTCAGCCCCGATTGTGCCGGAATTTAACGGGATAGCGGCATGTGCCCCGCACAATTCGGGACACTTTTAGAATAACAATAGGGAAAACTGGTCCATGGCAATGGCAGCCGTCAGTATCGCGTTCGAAGCGCCGGAAAATCATCGGGGCGCGTGCCCCTCGCACTCCCGTCCGATTGATCTCGTTCATCTCGCGCACCAGACTATGGGCGACAAGGCGCTCGAAATCGAAGTGCTGCAGATGTTCGCGCGCCAAGCGCGGCGTGCGCTGCAGGACATGACCGGCGCCGACGCTGCGACGACCGCGGCTGTCGCCCATCGCCTGAAGGGAGCCGCCAGCGCGGTCGGTGCTTTCCAGGTTTCAGCAGCAGCCGAGAAACTCGAAAACAAGAGTGCGGACGCCGCTCTGAAGGCCGCTGTCGACGCAGCCGTCATCGAAGTGGAAAACTTCATCAATAAGCTCTGCCGCTAGAGGCATTAATTTTTGGCTCAGGGCGCCCATGGGACAGCCTGCGGCGCCCGAAAATGTTGACTGGACCGGGGTTTTATTGGAAGACAGCGCGCTTAAATAAGCCGTAACCCTTCAACATCCCGGATTTCCAACATCATGACGAAACTGACCATCGTTGCCTTCGACGGAACGCGCTTCGATATCGACGCCGAACCCGGCTCCACAGTCATGGAGAATGCGGTTCGCAATTCCGTTCCCGGCATCGAGGCGGAATGCGGCGGCGCCTGCGCCTGTGCGACCTGTCATGTCTATGTGGATGAGGCCTGGACCGAAAAGGTGGGGCCGCCCGCACCGATGGAGGAGGACATGCTCGACTTCGCCTTCGAGGTGAGGCCGAATTCCCGGCTTTCCTGTCAGATCAAGGTGAAGCCCGAGCTCGACGGGCTGATCGTCAACGTGCCTGAGCGGCAGGCCTGACCTTCTCTTTTTCACGAAAGAAGCGCAAAAAGAAGCCTCGCTGCGCAAAACTGCAAGCGAGGCGAGGCGGGCGCATCACCAACAGGCGAGGGAGGAGACACCTGTGGCTGAAGACGCGCCAGGAGAACCTAAAAAGCGCGGAAAACGATACTCACGGATGCCGAGGGGGGCTGTGCAACATATCGCCGCCCGATCGGAACGCACACTGATCTCGTTGCTATCTACCTCGTTTGCTTCGCCTTTCGACGACTCGCCGGCAGATCAACCATGTCTCATCTATATATGAGATTCGTATTTTAGGCTATCGCGATAAATCATCCGTCATTGGCCGGATGAGGCGCAAGCTTCACGAAAGCTTCGCTGCGTTCGAGTTGGCGATTTCAAGGAACGCGGCTTACTTGCCTCTGCGCTTCAGGTTGTACTGCAGGAGCCGCATCAGGCGCGCATCGAAATTCGCCGCCTCGACCTGATCGAAGCGCAACTGTTCCCTGTCATGGGATTCGAGAAGCCGGCTTGTGATCTCCGCCACCTGTTTTTCCAGAACCTCACAACTCCTGTTCGGACGAAGGGCGAGCAGTTCCCGTTCCAACTGGTAGGCATGGTTGCGGGCGATCTCCGCATGGCGCTCCTCGTGCCGCTTGATATCCGTCGACAGCGTGTCCCAGATGAAACCGAGGTCGGCTGTGGCGCGTCTGCGATTGCTCCAGCGTGGCAGGACGATGCGGGTGCGCAACGTCACCCGCGCGCCGCTGATCTCGCAGCGCCCGCCCTTTTCCATATAGGTGACGTCGCCGCCGAATTTGATCTCCGTCGCCCCCGGGTGGCGGTGTCCGGTCGTGCGCGTGACGGGGCCTCGCTTCTCGAGTTCCTTGTCGAGATCTTCCGCCGTGCGTCCGCCGATCCGGAAATAGGAATAGGTCTTGGTGATGGCTGGCTGGGCCGAAGCCACCGCCGGGATCACGCAGAGGAAAAGAATTGCACCGGAAAGCCGGCGGACCCTGCGCATTAAAAACATTCTCTGGCCTGCGACGTTGAACTTCAATCAAGCTTGGGGCATAGCCAATGGGAGCGCAACACAAAGGCATGAAATTTTGCGTTACCCCTCGACAGATGGACAGCCGGTGACATCGCGGCGCAACAGGTCATGGCACGTTGGGCGGGGCCGGACCCTCGAGCTTGGCCCGACGGGCCATATCATGGCGATCATCAACGTCACGCCGGATTCCTTCTCCGATGGCGGACGCTACGGAAGCGTCGACGCTGCGGTGGCTCACGCGCTCGCCTGCGTCCGCGACGGTGCCGCAATTCTCGACATCGGCGGCGAATCGACGCGGCCAGGCGCGGCGGAAGTAATGGCCGCGGAAGAGCAGGGCCGTGTCCTGCCGGTCATCGAGAGGCTTGCGGCAGAGACTGACGCGCTGATCTCCATTGACACCTATCGTGCCGAGACGGCGAGGCTCGCCATGGCGGCAGGCGCCCACATCATCAACGACGTGCACGGCCTGCAGCGCGAGCCGGAGATCGCAACGGTCGCCGCGGCGACGGGAGCCGGCATCTGCATCATGCATACCGGCCGGGGCCGCGAGCAGGAAAAGCGGGCCGACCGCATCGCGGACCAGGAATTCTTCCTCACAAAATCGCTTGAGATCGCCCGTGCCGCCGGTATTCCGGAAGAGGCGATCGTACTCGATCCGGGCTTCGGTTTCGCCAAGAACCGCGACGACGACATGGAGCTGATGGCGCGCTTTGCCGAGCTGCACCGGCTTGGCTTTCCGCTGCTTGTCGGTACATCGCGAAAGCGTTTCATCGGCGCTGGGACAGGCCGCGACAAGCCGGAGGAGCGCGATGTCGCGACCGCCGCGACTACTGCCATCCTGCGGCTTGCGGGAGCGGCGATCTTCCGCGTCCACAATGTCGCCGCCAACCGCGATGCGCTGGCGATGGCGGATGCCGTGCTGGCTGCCGCCTGGGCTCATGAGGAAAAAGGAAATACCTGATGGGCACCTATACGATCACGCTGAAGAACTGCGGCTTTTACGCCCGGCATGGCGCATTTGAGCAGGAAGCCACGCTCGGCCAGCGCTTCTTCGTCGACGTCGTCATGCATGTGGCAGCGGACGAGGCGCTCGAAAACGATGATGTCGAGAGTACGGTCCACTACGGCATCGCCTATGAGATTGTCGAAAAAGTCGTGACGCAGAACCGCCGCAACCTGATCGAGGCGCTCGCCAGGGATATCGCCGTGGCGCTCTGCGCCTGGTCTCCGCAGATCAAGCGTGCCGATATCACCGTTCGCAAGCCGAGCGTGCCGATCCCGGGTATCCTGGATTATGCGGAGGTGCGCGTTGAGCACGTCGCCTGAAAAGCCCGTCGAGATCGCCGCATTGGGTATCGGCGGCAATATCGGCGATCCCCCGGCCGCCATGGCCGAAGCCCTGCGGCAACTCGACCAGCGCGAAGATTGCCGCGTCCTCGCCGTTTCGAAACTTTATTCTACTCCGCCCTGGGGAAAGACGGATCAGGCGGATTTCTTCAACTGCTGTGCGCTTGTGGAAACGTCGCTGGACCCCGAGGAACTTCTCGATGTCTGCCTGTCGATCGAACAGGGCATGAAGAGAGTGCGACGGGAGCGCTGGGGGCCGCGTACTATCGACATAGACATCCTCACCTACGGGACGCGTAAGCAGAAGAGCGAGAAACTGGAATTGCCGCACCCCCGCATGACCGAGCGGGGCTTTGTGATGATGCCGCTTGCAGATATCGCACCAGACCTTCTGGTCAAGGGACGAAAAGTGGGCGAGTGGCTCCAGGAAACGGATACCGCCGGCATCAAGATCGCAAGGGACAGCCAGGATTGGTGGCGGGGCGTGTAAGCGCCGCGGACGCAGTCTTTACTGGTTGATCGAACCGACGGCGATCGAGTCGAGGTCCCGGTCGAGGCTGAGCCCGATGACCGGAATCATCTGGTCTTCGACCTTGACCGAAATCGTGATGTTCATCTTGTTCTCGCCGCGCAGGCTCGCCACCATGGCGCCGTTGAGCTTGGCACGGTTGATGCCCATCACGACCTTGTCGCCATTGACCGACCCGGAGATGATGTCGAGACCCTTGCCTTCCGCGCCGTCCAGGAATTTGCCGGTGTAGCCGCGACCGCTCTGGGTGATAACCGCCGACATAGGCTGCTGGAAGACGCCGACCCGGCAGGTGCCGTCGAGCTTGATGCCGACATCGCCGTCCGGAGTCGGTGCACCGGTCAGGCTGCAACTGAATTTGGTGCCCTTGTATTTGCCGGCGACGATTTCGCCCGGGCCTTTCCAGGCGCCGGCGACCGACTGGAAGAAAACCTTGTCGCGAGGAGCGGCTTCCGCTTGCGGAGCCATGGCCGACGTGGCCGCGACAGTCAGAACGGCAAGCCCGCCGATAAGCGAAAGGAGGCGCGGATACATGATACTTTCCCCGACAAGCAGCGACGTTAAGTGCTTCGTAATTTAGGCGGGAATGGTTAACGAGTGGTATCCGTGGCCGGATTGCAGCGACCCTCGATCGGCCTATTCTTCGTCTTTCCGGCTGCCGACCGCTGCAATATCCGAGATGAAATCACCGATCCCCGGGCGCTTGACTGCCTTGAAAGGAAGTGGCCGGCAGAGGTCCATGGCGGCGATACCGATTCGAGCGGTGAGCATCCCGTTGATGACCCCTTCGCCAAGCCTCTTCGACAGTTTCGAGGCAAGCCCGTGGCCGAGAACCTGCTGGGCGAGGCCGTCGCCGACCGCGATGGAGCCTGTGACGGCGAGATGCGCGATCACGTCCCGCATCAGCCTCATGAGGCCGAGAGTACCCGGTCGGCCCCCATAAAGTTCCGCCATGGCGCGGATGAGCCTTGTGACTTCGAAGAGCACATAGGCAAGGTCGACGACCGCGCGGGGGCTGACGGCGGTGACGATCGAAACGCGTTTGGATGAGCCGAGGATCAGTGCGCGGGCCTTGCGGTCGAGAGGAGCCAGGAGTTCCCGTTCGGCCAGTTCCAGAAGCTGTGGGCCGTCAATAATGTCATCTTTCGTGGCATCGAGCGTGGCCCGGCCCCTGGCGGTCTCGGCGCGATGGCTGAGGATTTTCGCAAGCCTCGAGACGACAGTGCGTGCCGCTGCCGGACGAGGGGAAAGGATCGCTTCCTCGGCTTCCGTCTTCAACGTCTGGACGGCGGAAAGCCGCATCATGCCGAAGATTTCACGACCGATGATCACCGCCACCGCGAGAAGCCCGGCCCCGAGCGCGATCAGTGCCGCATAGCCGAGCCAGTCGGCGCGCGAGAAGAGGTCGCGGATCACTTGGTCGGCCCACAGTCCGAAGGCGAGCGACAGGAAGGTGCCGAAGGCGGCGAGCGCCAGATTGACGAAGGAGAATTTCTTGCGCGCCCGCGGCTCGGCAACAGGGATCGCTTCCGGGGCGAGCTCGGCCGGCGTCACGAAAGGGTCCTGGTCATCAGGGGTGACGACGACCTCGCCCTCGAAACTGCGCGGGCTGCGACGAACCGGGGGGGCTGCCTCGCCATGAGATATCGCTTCTTCTTCCACCGTGAAGGAGGCGGGCCGGCGCTTGCCGTTCTGAGGTGTCTCGGGCGGTTTCATGCGAGGCGGTCTCCGAACAGGAACTGCATGGCGCGGTCGAGCCGGATATGCGGCACGGAGAGCTTCAGGCCGCCGTTCGATTCTTCCAGCGCCGGCGGGCGGAAGCGAACGACGTTGATTTCCGGGAGTTCCGCATTTGGTGCATCGAGATTTTGAAACAATGCTTCAGGATTATCAGGTAAGTCACCGGGAAATATGGCAGTTTTCTTGTTTCCGTCGAAACGTTCGCCATTGATTGTCTCTCCCGCCATCGGCGTACCGACGATGACCGGCAGGATGTGGTTGTCTTCCTTGACGGTCGCCTCGCGGGTGGCGCGGACGGAAGCGATCGCCATCACCTCGATGCCCGCGCCTGCCATGCCGATCCGCTGGATCGCGCGATCGACCAGACGGCCGGTGAGCCTTTCCAGCCGGTCATGGCTTTCGTGATGCAGGTGGTCCGCCTTGGTGGCGGCGACCAGAACCTTGTCGATCCTTCGGCCGACGAGCGACGAGAAGAAGCTGTTGCTGCCGGGGCGGAAACAGGCGAGCACGTCCGTCAGCGCGCGTTCCAGATCCTGCACGGCTTCCGGGCCGCGGTTGATCGCCTGAAGAGCGTCGATCAGCACGATCTGTCGGTCGAGCCGGGCGAAATGCTCGCGGAAGAAGGGTTTGACGACCACGTTTTTATAAGCGTCGTAGCGGCGTTCCATCATGGCCCGCAGCGAACCCTTGGAGGCTTTGGTCTCCGGAATGTTCGGCAGCGGCGCGAAGGTGAGCGCGGGCGAACCCTCCAGATCGCCGGGCATCAGAAAGCGTCCGGGCGGCAAGGTCGACAGCGAGCGCTCATCAGCCTTGCAGGCCCTCAGATAAGCTGCAAAAGCCTCCGAAAGGCGCCGCGCCGTCATCTCGTCCGCCGGCGCGTCCATGTCGATGCTCGATGCCAGCGCCAGCCACTCGCGCGACAATTCCTTGCGGATGCCGGTTTCGGCGAGCGTTACGGTGTTCTCGCTGAACGCGCGAAAATCCTGGGTGAGAAGCGGAAGGTCGAGCAGCCATTCGCCGGGATAATCGACGATGTCGATCGAAAGCCGGCCGCGCGAGAACATCCGGCTCCAGCCGCTGGCGCTCTGATAGTCCAGCGTGATGCGCAGCTCCGAAATGGCGCGGGTCGAATCCGGCCAGATGCGGTCGCGCACCAGCGCCTGGATATGGTCCTCATACTGGAAGCGCGGGATCGCATCGTCCGGTTGTGGTTCGAGCCGCACCGCGGAAACGCGTCCGGAGCGGACGGCTTCGAAGAGCGGCAGGCGACCGCCGTTCAAAAGGTTGTGGACGAGCGATGAGATGAACACCGTCTTGCCGGCCCGCGACAGGCCAGTGACACCAAGCCGGATGGCGGGATGCATGAGGCCCGAGGCCCGATCGGTGATATTATCGAGCGCAATCCGCGCGTCGTCGGTGAAGCTGGTAAGCGAAGGCGGCAAGGCGTCGTTCCGGGTTCAATGTTCCAGCTATATAGGAAGCGGAGACGATGCCGCAAAGGCGACGGCACGTCTCAGGCCGTCAGGAAGTCGATCAGCACCCAGGCCGCGCCGGAACCTGCAACAATCCCGCGATAATCGAGCACGGCGAGACCCGCAGGCGGATAGCCGCCCGGAATGGCGGCAACCATCTGGTCGGCGCCGATCAACGCTTCCAGCACCTCTTCCATGGTCGGGTTATGGCCGATCAGCATCACCGACGTGCTTTCCTTCTGGCCTTCGAGGACGGCAAGATAGGTGCTGAGCGAGCCGCTGTAGAGCTCGTCGATATAGACCGGCTCGATCGCCTCGTCGGTCGCACGCCGCACGGCTTCCGCCGTCTGACGGCAGCGGACCGCGGTCGAACTGATCACGATATCGGGCCAGTATTTCCTGTCGGCCGCTTTGTCGGCGACGATCTCGGCCTCGGCAAAGCCCTGATTGTCGAGCGCCCGGTCGAAATCATGCTGTCCCGGCTCCGCCCAGCCAGACTTGGCGTGACGCAGGAGATAGATGCGGGAAGGAGGAGGAGTGATCGTCGTCATGCCCGGCGCCGGAACCAAAGAAATTCACTGGATGGGTAGCCTTTCGATGGGATACTCGTCAACTGCCCGAAATGTTTCCGCTGGAACCGACATGAGCCGGCAAGGTCAAGCACAAGAATACTGGCTGCAGTCAATAAAGCTTAAAAAATAGCCATTTAGCTGAATTTTGTGACGGTTTTAAAAATATCTTAATGCTTGGCGGAAGGCTTGAACCGGCATAGGCGAATAGGATATAGAGGCGCCGCATGAGATGTTCTTCAGGAGAATCGCGTTGAGTGAGAAGATCGATCTTAGCAATTATGTGCTCTCGGAAGACGACGAGTTCATGAATGCAAATCAAAAAGCGTATTTCCGAGCAAAGTTGATTGCTTGGAGAAATGACATCCTGAGAGAAGCGCGCGAAACGCTGGATCATCTGGCAGAAGAAAGCGCAAATCATCCCGATCTCGCCGATCGGGCCTCCTCCGAAACCGACAGAGCCATCGAACTCCGCGCCCGTGATCGCCAGCGCAAGCTGATTTCCAAGATTGACGCCGCCCTCCAGCGTATCGAAGACGGCACCTACGGCTATTGCGAAGAGACCGGTGAGCCGATCGGGCTCAAGCGTCTTGACGCCCGACCGATTGCAACGCTGTCGATTGAAGCGCAGGAACGGCACGAGCGCCGCGAGAAGGTCTACCGGGACGAATAGTTTCACGATTTCGCCGAAACGCAATTTCAAGGGCACGGTTCTCCGTGCCTTTTTTATTGGCGAGAAATCATAGGGGGGGCCGTCGCTCATTTGTCGCGGTTGACAGACATCTCGCCGAAGATGCGGGCGACCTCCGTCTGCAGGGACGGCTCGGGCGTGGCGCCGGTGACACGTGGTGCTGCTGATGGATTGCGCGGCAGCGTCGGAGCGGGCGGCTGCCCCAGCGCTGCGGCCTCGCGGGCGGCCAGATTGTTGGCCATCTCCTGTTCGAGGATTCGTTCGAAATCGCTGCCGAGCTGTTTCAGTTTCTCGGCTGCGGGCTGGAGCACGGGGGGAACCGCCGCAGGATTGGCGGGCGCGACGCGCGGCTCGGGGACGTCCTGCAGGACCCGTTCGCGGGCGGCATCAAGCACATTGGCGGCAATGTCGAGCGAATGAGCCGACGTGGTGGCGGCCGCCACTGCTCCGACCGGCCGCAAGGGTTCGGGTTTCACGTCAGTTGCCTGCCGGACAGGAAGTTCGGTCTTCGGCGCGACCGCATGTTCGGGAGGCGCTGCAGGAATGGGCGGCGCGGGCCGCGGGGGCGTTGCATCCATCGGCCCCGATCCGGTGGCGAGCGGCATGACGGCTGGCGCCGGACGCGTCGCGTCGCGGGAAACGGAACGTTCCCTTGCCGGCTCCACGCGAGGTTCCGGAGGCACGGGACGCTGGGCGAGAGCAGTTCGCGGCTCGGCGGCCGGCAAAGCGGAGAAGGGAACCGTCATATCCGAAGGATCTAAAGGTGTGGAACGGCTTGCTGCGGACGCCGATGCCGCATTCACGCCGGTGGCCCCTGTCGAAATCCCGCTCTCGATGACGATATCCGTCGGGCCGCCGATCATCACCAGATGTTCGACATTGTCGCGGCGGACGAGGACGAGGCGCCTGCGTGCGTCGACGGCGGCGGCATCCAGTACCTGCAGCCGTGGCTGGCGGTTCTTCCCGCCGCGCACGAAGGGCGAGGGGCCATTGCGGCCGCGGATCATCCACAGCGCGACAACGAGCAGAAGAAGCGCAATGCCGACACCGAGGACTGCGATCACGAGGCGGCTACCGTAGGCGCTCAACAGATCTTCCAACATTTTTTGCCACTCCTCATATGAACGCTGCCGTAAAAGACGACTTTTTTTATGCCGAGGCAAGCCGTCCGCTGTCGTTGTCCCATCCCGGAAAAGCGGGATGAAATGGTAAAGATAGGTCGCACCTGCGAACTGTCCCGGGTTTTGTGGCCTTGCGGAGCTTTTTGCTTCACCTGCAACTTGCTAAGAAGGAATCGCGGGGATTTCTTCCTGCGGATGTCCATGGCCGCGGCGCCGGCCGAAATGCGAGGAATTGATGACGAAGTTGCAGCAAGGCGGCAACTACGAGGCGCCTCTGGTGGAGCGCGGGGCACGCGGCGGCACCATCATCCGGATCGTTCTTCTGGCTCTCGTGCTTTGCGGGGTGGCCGCCGGCTTCGTGCTGTTCCAGCATGCGCTCGCCAACGAGGTGGTGCTCGGACTGCTCGGCATCCTCGCCATGGTCGGCATTTTCTTCCTGGTTTCCTCGCTTATCGGCCTTGTCGAAGTCATGCCGCAGTCGCGATCCGACGAGCTGGCACGCGGGTTCCTCGCCAGCCATCCCGACGGAATTCTGATCACCGATCCGAAGGGTCGCATTCTCTATGCCAACGCCGCCTATGGCCGGATGACCGGCGCGACCAAGGCAAGCAATGTGCAATCCCTGGAAGCACTGCTTTCCAAGACCCGTGAATCGACCGAGGCGCTCTACCGGCTGACCACGGCGCTCCGTGAGGGTCGTGAGGGTCACGAGGAGTTCCGGCTTATGCAGCCTCTTGGCCGCGTCACCGGCAACGGCTCGGGTGCCCATTGGTATCGTCTGAAGGCGCGGCTGCTCGGGCCGGCCGGCAAGGGCCAGCTCGATATCTGGCAGATTACCGACATCACCTCCGAACGTGAGGACCAGGAGCGCTTCTTCCGGGAACTGCAGAATGCAATCGACTATCTCGACCATGCTCCGGCGGGCTTCTTTTCTGCCGGAAAGAAGGGCGAGATCTTCTATCTCAATGCCACGCTCGCCGAATGGCTCGGCATTGATCTGACCAAATTCATGCCGCGTTCGATGACGATTTCGGACCTTGTGGCGGGTGAGGGCATGGCGCTCATTCAGTCGGTGCAGGCGGCCCCTGGGCTGCAGCGGACCGAAACGCTCGATCTCGACCTGCGCCGTACCAACGGCCAGAGCCTGCCCGTGCGCCTGGTGCACAGTGTCAGCGCCACCCGCGACGGTGCGCCGGGTGAAAGCCGCACGATCGTATTGACGCGGCCGAAGGGCGGCGAGGGAGATCAGTCGGCCTCGGCGATGCGCTTCACGCGCTTCTTCAACAACACGCCGATGGCGATCGCTTCCGTCGACGGCGAAGGCAGGATCCTGCGCATCAACGCACCGTTCCTGAAACTGTTCGCCGGCGTGGTATCGCGCGACGACGTCGAGGCCGGCGCGGATCTCGACCGCATCGTGCATGAAAATTCCCGCCAGCAACTCATGCAGGCGCTTGCCGCCGCAAAGGACCGGCAGGGTGACATTGCACCCATTGATTCGCGCCATCCTGCCGACGAAAACCGTTATATGCGCTTCTACGTGAATGCCGTGATCGACGAGAGCGACGAGGCGCCTGAAGAAGCGGCAATCGTCTATGCGGTCGAAACGACCGAGCAGAAGGCGCTCGAGACCCAGATGGCGCAGACACAGAAGCTCAATGCGGTCGGTACGCTTGCGGGCGGCATCGCGCACGACTTCAACAATGTGCTCACCGCAATCCTGCTTTCGTCCGATCACCTGCTTTTGCAGGCGCGTCCTTCCGACGCGAGTTTCGCGGACCTCATGGAGATCAAGAGGAACGCCAACCGTGCGGCGGTGCTGGTGCGCCAGTTGCTTGCCTTCTCGCGCAAGCAGACCATGCGGCCTGTCGTGCTGAACCTCACCGATGTCGTCGGCGATCTGCGCATGCTGGTGGATCGATTGATCTCCGGCACGAATGTGAAGCTCGAAGTGGATTACGGCCGCGATCTCTGGCCGGTGCGCACCGATCTCTCGCAGTTCGAACAGGTGTTGATCAACCTCTGCGTCAATGCCCGCGATGCCATGCCTCAGGGCGGCACGATCCTGATCAAGACCCGCAACGTCTCCGCGGAGGAAGCCGCGGGTTTTCATCAGGCGGACCTGCCTTCGGAAGATTTCGTGATGGTGGAAGTCTCCGATACCGGCACCGGTATTCCCTCCGAAATCATGGACAAGATTTTCGAACCCTTCTTCACCACTAAGGAAGTGGGCAAGGGTACCGGCCTCGGCCTCTCCATGGTTTATGGGATCGTCAAGCAATCCGGCGGCTACATCTATCCGGAGTCGGAAGTCGGCCGCGGCACGAGTTTCCGCATCTTCCTGCCCCGCCACGTGCCCGAGGCGGCAGTCGCGGTCGCTCCGGGGGCTGCCACCAATGCCCCGGCCGGTCAGGCCGCCCCGCCACCGGTCGTCTCGGTGACGCCCGCGGAAGACCTCGATCTGACAGGCAAGTCCGCAGTCGTGCTGTTGGTCGAGGACGAGGAAGCAGTCCGTCGCGGCGGCAAGCGCATGCTGGAAACGCGCGGTTATACCGTTCACGAAGCGGGTTCCGGCACCGAGGCGCTGGAGATCATGGAGGAACTTCAGGGCAAGGTCGATATCGTCGTTTCCGATGTCGTCATGCCGGAAATGGACGGGCCCACGCTGCTTACCGAGCTGCGCAAATCCTATCCGGACCTGAAGTTCATCTTCGTTTCCGGCTATGCGGAAGATGCCTTTGCCCGTAACCTGCCGGCTGACGCCAAGTTCGGCTTCCTGCCAAAGCCGTTTTCGCTGAAGCAGCTCGCTGTCGCGGTCCGGGAGATGCTTGATTCGAACTGAGAAGCGGGCCGGTTTCTAAAAATTTCGAAACGCTGCGATTCGTCCGCTGGATGTGGCGATGTCTTGTTTTCCTTGATGAATTTTCCACATGCCAGAATACGTGAACATCTTGAGAACGGAATGGAAATAACGATTTGCAGTCAAGCAGTTGATTGGCGCTTGTCAAATGAGAACAAAACATGTACATCATCTTTATCGGCTGCTTCATTGCTTGCGCGGTGGCAATAACCTAAAGGTGGGATCATATGGCACAGAATACTTTGCGGCTCGTAGAGGATAAAGGCGTGGACAAGAGCAAGGCGCTGGAGGCGGCACTGTCGCAGATCGAACGATCCTTCGGTAAGGGATCGATCATGAAGCTCGGCTCGAACGAGAACATCGTCGAGATCGAGACGGTTTCGACCGGCTCCCTCAGTCTCGATATCGCGCTTGGTATCGGTGGTCTGCCGAAGGGCCGTATCGTCGAGATCTATGGCCCTGAAAGCTCAGGCAAGACGACGCTCGCACTGCAGACGATCGCCGAATCCCAGAAGAAGGGCGGCATCTGCGCCTTTGTCGACGCCGAACATGCACTCGATCCGGTCTATGCCCGCAAGCTCGGGGTCGATCTCCAGAATCTCCTGATCTCCCAGCCCGATACCGGCGAGCAGGCGCTCGAGATCACCGATACGCTGGTGCGCTCCGGTGCCGTCGATGTTCTCGTCGTCGATTCGGTTGCGGCGCTGACGCCGCGTGCTGAAATCGAGGGCGAGATGGGCGACAGCCTTCCGGGCTTGCAGGCGCGACTGATGAGTCAGGCGCTGCGCAAACTGACGGCCTCGATCTCGCGCTCCAACTGCATGGTCATCTTCATCAACCAGATCCGCATGAAGATCGGTGTCATGTTCGGTTCGCCGGAAACCACGACCGGCGGCAATGCGCTGAAATTCTATGCCTCGGTTCGCCTCGACATCCGTCGCATCGGACAGGTCAAGGAACGCGAGGAAGTGGTCGGCAACCAGACCCGCGTCAAGGTCGTCAAGAACAAGATGGCGCCTCCCTTCAAGCAGGTGGAATTCGACATCATGTATGGCGAGGGCGTTTCCAAGACCGGCGAACTCGTTGATCTCGGTGTGAAGGCCGGCATCGTCGAAAAATCGGGTGCGTGGTTCTCCTATAACAGCCAGCGTCTCGGCCAGGGCCGCGAGAACGCGAAGACGTTCCTGCGCGACAATCCCGAACTTGCCCGCGAGATCGAAATGTCGCTTCGCCAGAATGCCGGTCTCATCGCCGATCGTTTCCTCCAGAATGGCGGTCCCGACGCGGACGACGGCGGCGAAGCCGCCGAAATGTAGGCGGTTCCGTCGCGTTTGGAGCTTCTCCTCGGTTACTTTATAGCCGGCCGCGAATCGAAAGATGCGCGGCCGGTTTCTCGTTTGGTTGAGCGGTGTGCGGCTGGACAGTTGGGGGTGCGGACGATACAAGCCTCTGGTTTTCAAATAACGGACCGCATCCGGCGGTGAAGAAGGGCGTAGCATGAGCGGCGTGAATGAAATTCGGTCGACCTTTCTCGACTATTTCCGAAAGAACGGACACGAAGTCGTGGCTTCCAGTCCGCTGGTGCCGCGCAACGATCCGACGCTGATGTTCACCAATGCCGGGATGGTGCAGTTCAAGAACGTCTTCACCGGTCTGGAGACCCGTTCTTATTCGACGGCCGCGACCGCACAGAAATGCGTGCGGGCCGGCGGCAAGCATAACGACCTCGACAATGTCGGCTATACGGCACGCCACCATACCTTCTTCGAAATGCTCGGCAATTTCTCCTTCGGCGACTATTTCAAGGAGCGTGCGATCGAGCTTGCCTGGAACCTGATCACCAAGGAATTCGGCCTTGACCGCAACCGTCTTCTGGTGACCGTCTACCATACGGACGACGATGCTTTCAGCCTGTGGAAGAAGATCGCCGGCTTGGCCGACGAGAAGATCATCCGCATCCCGACCAGCGACAATTTTTGGGCGATGGGCGATACCGGCCCCTGCGGTCCATGCTCGGAAATCTTCTACGACCATGGCGAGCATATCTGGGGCGGCCCTCCCGGTTCGCCGGAGGAGGATGGCGACCGTTTCATCGAGATCTGGAACCTCGTCTTCATGCAATATGAGCAGGTTACGAAGGAGGAGCGCATCGACCTGCCGCGTCCTTCGATCGACACCGGCATGGGTCTGGAGCGCGTTGCGGCCGTTTTGCAGGGGCAGCATGACAACTATGATATCGACCTGTTCCGCGCACTGATTTCGGCCTCCGAGGAGGCAACCGGCGTCAAGGCGGAAGGCGAGCGTCGCGCGAGCCATCGCGTGATTGCCGACCACTTGCGGTCCACCGCTTTCCTGATCGCCGATGGCGTGCTTCCGTCCAACGAAGGACGCGGTTATGTGCTTCGCCGCATCATGCGCCGCGCCATGCGTCATGCCGAGTTGCTTGGCGCCAAGGAGCCGCTGCTTTGGAAACTGTTGCCGGCGCTCGTCCAGCAGATGGGCCGCGCCTATCCGGAGCTGGTGCGCGCCGAGGCCCTGATTTCCGAAACGTTGAAACTCGAGGAGACCCGCTTCCGCAAGACGCTGGAACGCGGCCTCTCGCTGCTGTCCGACGCAACGAGCACGCTTCACAAGGGCGATATGCTCGACGGTGAAACAGCCTTCAAGCTCTACGACACCTACGGCTTTCCGCTCGACTTGACCCAGGATGCGCTGCGCGCCCGTGAAATCGGTGTCGACATTTCAGGATTTACCGACGCCATGGAGCGCCAGAAGGCCGAAGCCCGCTCCCATTGGGCGGGCTCCGGCGACAAGGCAACCGAGACGATCTGGTTCGAACTCAAGGAAAAGTTCGGTGCGACCGAATTCCTGGGTTACGACACAGAGACGGCGGAGGGCGTCGTCCAGGCGATCGTCCGCGACGGCAAGGCGGTCGATAGCGCATCGGCTGGTGATCAGGTGCAGGTGATCGTCAATCAGACACCGTTCTATGGGGAATCCGGTGGCCAGATGGGCGATACCGGTGCAATCTCTACGGACAGTGCCCGGCTGGACGTCTCTGATACGCAGAAGAAGGGCGAGGGCCTTTTTGTTCATAGCGCGATCGTCGCCGATGGCACCTTGAAGGTCGGAGATGCCGTGGCGCTGGCGGTCGATCACAGTCGCCGCTCACGCCTGCGGTCGAACCATTCGGCGACCCACCTGTTGCATGAGGCGCTGCGCGAAGTTCTCGGCACGCACGTGGCGCAGAAGGGTTCTCTGGTCGCGCCGGAACGCCTGCGTTTCGACGTTTCGCATCCGAAGCCGATGACCAGCGAGGAATTGCAGAAGGTCGAAGACATGGCAAATGCCATCGTTCTTCAGAATGCGCCGGTCACCACGCGCCTGATGAGTGTCGACGATGCAATCGCGGAAGGCGCGATGGCGCTGTTCGGAGAGAAATACGGCGACGAAGTGCGCGTCGTTTCCATGGGCAGGGCCATCGAGGGACCGAAGTCCGGCAAGCCCTATTCGGTCGAGCTTTGTGGCGGCACGCACGTGAATGCGACCGGCGATATCGGCCTGGTCCGCATTCTGGGCGAAAGCGCGGTCGGCGCCGGTGTCCGCCGTGTCGAGGCGGTGACGGGCGAGGCGGCACGCGCCTATCTCGCCGAGCAGGACGAGCGGGTGAAGACGCTGGCTGGCGCGCTGAAGGTACAGCCGACGGAGGTCGTTTCGCGCGTCGAGGCGCTGATCGACGAACGGCGTAAGCTTGAGAGAGAGTTGGCCGATGCCAAGCGCCGGCTTGCCATGGGCGGCGGGCAGGGCGGCTCGGCCGGCGATGTCCGCGAAATCGGCGGCATCAAATTCATGGGCAAGGCGCTCACCGGCATCGATGCCAAGGATCTGAAGGGTTTGGCCGATGAAGGCAAGGTGAGCCTCGGCTCCGGCGTCGTAACGCTGATCGGTGTGTCGGAAGATGGCAAGGCAAGTGCTGTCGTTGCGGTGACGCCGGACCTGACCGGCCGGTTCAGCGCAGTGGATCTGGTGCGGCTCGCCTCCGCGGCCCTCGGCGGCAAAGGCGGCGGCGGACGGCCGGACATGGCTCAGGCGGGTGGTCCGGATGGAGCCAGGGCGGACGAAGCGCTGGAGGCGGTGGCAGCGGCGCTCGATGCCTGATGATATATAGGAAGCGGGCGAGGCCCGCTTCTCCGTTTTTGAGGGAAGGCGAATGGGTGTGAACGCCAGAATCGAGGATGAGCCGGATGAGGCCGTCGATGGCCTGGTGCCGGCATTGTTCCGCGATGCGCCGAGTTCGGTCTCATTCAACAAGCTGCGCAAGCGCCTGCTTCGGCAGGTGCGCCAGGCTTTCGATGACTTTCAGATGCTGAAAGGGCAGAAGCGCTGGCTGGTTGGCCTTTCAGGCGGCAAGGATTCCTATTCGCTGCTCGCCGTACTGCTCGATCTGCAATGGCGCGGGCTTCTGCCGGTCGAACTGATCGCCTGCAACCTCGATCAGGGCCAGCCGAATTTTCCGAAACACATCCTGCCGGACTATCTGACCTCGATCGGGGTGACGCACCGGATCGAATACCGCGACACCTATTCGATCGTGAAGGAGAAGGTGCCGGAAGGCGCCACCTATTGCTCGCTCTGTTCCAGGCTACGCCGCGGCAATCTTTACCGGATCGCGCGGGAGGAGAGGTGCGACGCGCTGGTGCTCGGCCATCACCGCGAAGACATCCTTGAAACCTTTTTCATGAACTTCTTCCACGGCGGCCGTCTTGCAGGCATGCCGGCCAAGCTCCTGAACGACGAAGGCGACCTGATGGTGCTGCGTCCGCTCGCCTATTGCGCCGAGGACGATCTCGCGAAATTCGCCGCCGCCATGCAGTTCCCGATCATCCCCTGCGATCTCTGCGGCTCGCAGGACGGCTTGCAGCGCAATGCGATGAAGCAGATGCTTGGCGAGATCGAGGCACGCATGCCCGGCCGCAAGGATGCGATGCTGCGCGCTCTCGCCCATGTGAATCCGTCCCATCTTCTTGATCCGAAACTCTTCGATTTTGCCGGCCTGCAGACCAACCCGTCACCCTGAGTTCCTCTTTCAGAACCTGAGATATAACGATGACCCTTCCGCTCGACGTCACGAAGCTTGCCGATCTCTTGCGCCTTGCTGCCAGATCCGAAATCCTGCCGCGCTTCCGTCGGCTCGGAAACGGCGACGTGCGCTCGAAAAGCGAACCGTCCGACCTCGTGACGGAGGCAGATGAAGCGGCAGAGCGGTTGATCCGGCGCGAGCTCGAAACGATTGCTCCGGATGCATTGTTCGTCGGAGAGGAATCGGTCGCCGCCGACCCCGCCTTGCTTGGCAGGCTCGCCGACGCGGAATTCGCGATCGTTGTCGATCCCGTGGACGGCACCTTCAACTTTGCTTCCGGCATTCCAGCTTTTGGTGTCATGGCCTCCATCGTCTGGAAGGGCGAGACGGTCGCCGGCATCATCTATGACCCGATGGGCGATGACTGGGTGATGGCGGAGAAGGGGGGCGGCGCTTTCCTGATAAGGCCTGAGGGGGAGGCAATCCGTCTTTCCGTGGCTCAACCCCGGCCGCTGGATGCGATGGTGGGCATGGCTTCAGCCGGCTATTTCTTCGGTGACATGCGCCACCGTATCCTGGGGAATCTTGCCAAGGTACGCTTCTTTTCGAGCTATCGCTGCTCGGCGCATGAATATCGCACCTTTGCGGGTGGCCATGTGCAATTCGTGCTCTACAACAAGCTGATGCCCTGGGATCATCTGGCCGGCACGCTGATCGCGACCGAGGCCGGCGGTTATGCGGCGCGCTTCGACGGTTCAGCCTATCTGCCGCATCATGTCGATGGCGGTTTGCTGCTGGCCACCGACAAGGAAAGCTGGCAGATGCTGCGGAACGAGATCATCGGAGCCTAATTGGAAAAGGCCGGATTTATTCCGGCCTTTTTGCTGTTCAGATCCGCGGATTGTGCGGCTGGAAGAGTTTTCCCTTCTCGCCGATCAAAACGAAAATCAGGCCGATAATGGACACGGTGAAGAAGCCGGCGACGAGCGGCAGGGCCGTGCCGTCGAAGGCCTGGCCGATCACCAATCCGATCACCGATCCGCCGACCGTGCTCATGAAGCCGAGCACCGAAGAGGCGGTGCCCGCCACATGGCCGAGCGGCTCCATGGCCAGCGAGTTGAAGTTCGAGCCGATCCAGCCGAACTGGAACATGGCGAGCGAGAAAAACACCAGGAACAGAAGGATCGGCATGGGCTGCGGCCCGAAAACCTGCATCAGCATCCACAGGAAGGTGATGGTGATGAAGCCGATGAGCGAGCCGTGCGACAGGCGGCGCATGCCGAACCGGCCGACGAAACGGGCATTCAGGAAGGAAGCGGTCGACATGAACACGGCCACGGCTGCGAATGCAACCGGGAACCAGACGCCGAGCTGGTAAATCCCCCCGTAAATCTGCTGGGCCGAATTGATGAAGCCGAACAGGGCGCCGAAGATGAATGTGCTGGCGATCGTGTAGCAGAGGGCGATGCGATTGGTCAGCACGATCCGGAAGCCGTCAAGGATCGAGGAGACAGTGAAGGGGCGAACGTCGGCAGCGTCCAGCGTCTCGGGTAGGCGGCTATACATCCAGAAGCCGATACAGAGCGAAACGATCGCGATGAATACGAAGATCAGGTGCCAGTTACCGAGGAACATGATGAGCTGGCCGGTGCCTGGCGCGATGATCGGCACGATCATGAAGACCATCATAATCAGCGACATGACCTCCGCCATGGCGCGGCCGCCATAGACGTCACGGACGATCGAGATGGTGATGACCCGGGTTGCTGCGGCGCCGGCACCCTGGATGAAACGCAGCACCAGCATTGCGCCGAAGGAAGGCACGACCACGATGCCGATCGCACACAGAATATAGACCGCAATGCCGAAGAGCATGGGCTTTCGGCGGCCGAAGCGGTCCGAAAGCGGGCCATACAGGATCTGCGCCGCACCAAGCCCGAATACATAGGAAGAAACGACATATTGGCGGTGGTTTTCGTTCACCACGCCCAGCGAGGCGCCAATCTCGCCCAGGCCGGGAAGCATGATATCGATCGCCAGGGCGTTGAGCGCCATCAGCATGGCCATCATCGCAATGAATTCGGCTCGGCCCATGGCGCGCAGGCGATCCGGGGCCGTTTGTGAAGGATTTGTCACAGTGGTTTCCTAAACAATGGGAAAGGCGCCGTTGGGAGCGGCGCCTTGAAAATGTCTTCGATAAAACCCGGACCGGGTGGTCCGGAAGAATTCAGGCGGCGCCGCGGACGGCGATGCCCTGTTCCTGCAGATGATTCTGCAGTTCACCCGATTGGAACATCTCGCGGATGATATCGCAACCGCCGACAAACTCGCCCTTGACATAGAGCTGCGGAATGGTCGGCCAGTTGGAATAGTCCTTGATACCCTGGCGGATTTCGGCGTCGGCAAGCACGTTCACGCCCTTGTAGTCGATGCCAAGGTAATCGAGAATTTGCACCACTTGGCCAGAGAAACCACACTGCGGGAACTGGGGCGTACCCTTCATGAAGAGAACTACGTCGTTCGCCTTCACTTCGTTGTCGATGAATTCGTGAACTCCGCTCATGTCATATCCTTTCACACGCGGTTTCAAGGGCCGCTGCGCTGCGTCATTTCTCCTAAATAGCAACGCAGCCCCGGGAATTCCAGCGGAATAGTCGGCTAGACGCCAATCGGCATCGGGTTTTGACGCTATCTGCGCGGCACACCTGTGCTCAGCGGCTCCGTTGGCTGCTGCGGCTTGCCGTCGTACGCCGGCGGCTCACCTGCTTCTTCGCGGGTTTGGCGGTCCGCGCAGTGGTCTTCCTGACGAAGCGGCCCGACGTGGCGGAGCGGGTCTGCCGTTTCTTGCGCTTGGTGCTCGTGCGACCATGCGACTTCCCCAAAAGCTCCTTCATGGCGCTCTCGACGATGCCTGTGACGATCTCGTTGATCAGGTTCGGCATGGATCGTCTCAGTCCGTCGGGGCCGATGTCTGCAATGCCAACGCATGCAGGACGCCGCCCATATTGCCTTTCAGTGCCTCGTAGACCATCTGATGCTGCTGCACGCGGCTCTTGCCGCGGAACTGCTCGGCCACCACTTCGGCCGCGTAATGATCGCCATCTCCGGCAAGATCCCGGATGGTGACCTTGGCTCCCGGAATGCCAGCCTTGATCAGATCCTCGATTTCACCCGGTCTCATAGGCATGATGTTTTTCCCTTTTTCTTTTCACGGACTCACCGCGAGCTTTTGTGAGGACAGAGTGCCTCAAAGCCGCTCCCGGGTCAAAGAGGGAGCGAGCCGCGATCGACAGCTTCTCATCCGCAAAACACGGGATCAATCCATGTAGGTCGGGAACCAGCCTTCATGGGCTTTGACGAGTTCAGCCACCGGTAGATCGATAAGACCGTCGATCGCCAGCCTGTCGCCCGAAACGGTTCCGAGCGGGCGGAAGGGCACGCCGGCACTTTCCGCATTCGCCTGCACGAAATTGGCTAGGTCAGCCGGAACGGCGATCACGTAACGGGCCTGGTCCTCACCGAAAAGAAGGGCATGCGCAGGGCCGCGCTGCTCCGACAAGCTCACCTTCGAGCCCTTGCCGGAAGCCATGGCCATTTCCGCGAGCGCGAGCACAAGACCACCGGAGGAGATATCGTGGCACGCGGTCACCTGACCATTGCGGATGATGGACCGGACGAAATCGCCGTGGCGACGCTCGGCCGCGAGATCGACGGCCGGAGGCGGGCCATCGATGGTGTCGAGGATGTCGCGCAGATAGACGGAAGAGCCGAGATGGCTGCCGTCCGTGCCGATCATGATCAGCTTGTCGCCTTCTCGCGCCGAGCCTATCCGCGTCATCTTCTGCCAATCGGGCAGGAGACCGACGCCGGCAATTGTGGGTGTCGGCAGGATCGCGACACCGTTCGTTTCGTTGTAAAGGGAGACGTTGCCGGATACGATCGGGAAATCGAGCGCGGTACAGGCTTCGCCTATGCCTTTGATGGCGCCGACGAGCTGGCCCATGATCTCCGGTTTTTCCGGATTGCCGAAATTGAGGTTGTCGGTCGCAGCGAGCGGCTCGGCGCCGGTCGCAACGAGATTGCGCCAGCATTCGGCGACCGCCTGTTTGCCGCCTTCATACGGATCGGCCTCGACATAGCGCGGCGTCACGTCCGAGGAGAAAGCGAGCGCCTTGCTGGGATGGGTGTCGACGCGCACGACGCCGGCATCACCGCCCGGGCGCTGCAGAGAATTGCCCTGGATCAGCGTGTCATACTGTTCCCAGACCCAGCGTCGGCTGGACTGGTTGGGCGAACCGATCAGCTTCAACAGCGCCGCGTTGTAATCGGCCGGTGCCGGAACCTGGGATGCGGGCAGGGGGGCGCGGCCGTTCGACTGGATCCATGGCCGGTCATATTCGGGCGCCTGATCCCCAAGCTCCTTGATCGGCAGGTTCGCCACTTCTTCGCCCTGGTGCAGGATGCGGAAGCGCAGGTCGTCGGTCGTCTTGCCGACGATCGCGAAATCGAGGCCCCATTTGACGAAGATCGCCTCTGCTTCCTCTTCCTTCTCCGGCTTCAGCACCATGAGCATGCGCTCCTGGCTCTCCGAAAGCATCATCTCATAAGCGCTCATGCGGTCTTCGCGCACCGGCACCTTGTCGAGGTCGAGCTCAATGCCGAGGTCGCCCTTGGCACCCATTTCGACAGCCGAGCAGGTGAGTCCTGCGGCACCCATGTCCTGGATCGCGATCACCGCTCCGGTCGCCATCAGTTCGAGGCAGGCTTCGAGCAGGCACTTTTCGGTGAAAGGATCGCCGACCTGAACGGTGGGGCGCTTCTCCTCGATCGATTCATCGAACTCGGCAGACGCCATCGTGGCACCGCCGACGCCGTCGCGGCCCGTCTTGGCGCCAAGGTAGACGACCGGCAGGCCGACGCCTTCCGCTTTGGAGTAGAAGATCGCATCGGTACGCGCGAGGCCGGCTGCAAAGGCATTGACGAGGATGTTGCCGTTATAACGCGGGTCGAATTCCACTTCGCCGCCGACGGTCGGCACGCCGAACGAGTTGCCGTAGCCGCCGACGCCGGCGACGACACCGGAGACCAGGTGCTTGGTCTTCGGATGATCGGGAGCGCCAAACCGCAGAGCGTTCATCGCCGCGATCGGACGTGCGCCCATGGTGAAGACGTCGCGCAGGATACCTCCCACTCCCGTCGCCGCACCCTGATAAGGCTCGATATAGGAGGGGTGGTTGTGGCTCTCCATCTTGAAGACGACGCAATCGCCGTCATCGATATCGACGACGCCGGCATTCTCGCCTGGTCCCTGGATGACGCGCGGTCCCTTGGTCGGCAGGGTGCGCAGCCATTTCTTCGATGACTTGTAGGAGCAGTGTTCGTTCCACATGGCCGAGAAGATGCCGAGTTCCGTAAAGGTCGGCTCGCGGCCGATCAGATCGAGGATCCGCTGATACTCGTCCGGCTTCAGGCCATGCGAAGCGACGAGTTCGGGAGTGATCGCGATGCTGTTCGGAATGGTCATGTTCTTCTCTGGATTGAAGGGCCAAGCTTTGGCGCTCTTTAACCTAAGTGGCGCGGGGGCGCGACAGGAAAATGCTGCTGCTGAATGTTACGACATCCTGGCGGCGAAAACAAAAAGCGCCGGAAAAAACCGGCGCTTTCAAAAAATGGTATCTGATCCGATCAGAATTTATAACCGACCGAGATGCCTGCGTAGGACAGTCCATCGTTGTCGTCGCAAAGACCGGCGTTGGAAGAGTGCTCGATGGTCGCCAGAACGCGCCAGTTTTCGGTGATGTTGTAACCAAGGGCAGCCGACTCGTGGAAAAGGACGCTGCAGCCGACCTGCGGCCCGTCGTTGTCGTCGTCGACATTGTTGATCGCGCCGCCGAAGCCGAGATCGATGAAGAACTTGTCGGTCAGGGGAGCCGTCCACGTGAAGCCGGCATAGACCTGGCTGGCTTCCCCAGCCGTCGAGACAATCGCACCGAGATGCACCCTCGGACGCAGCATATGGTCGAGGAAGCTCTGGGCATGGCGCTGGTCGAAGGGGTCGAAGAAGACCGTGGCTGACGGGAATGCGCCGGGCTCGAAGGTGCTTTTCGCCTGAATCGAGCCGGAAACGCCGATACGGACTTCATCGAGCAGGTGTTCCTGGGCGAATGCCGAGGAAGACATCGCCGAAGTGGCGATGATTGTCCCGATGACAGAGCCGAAAAATGCCTTCTTCATTAACATCGCCCTCACAATTGCCGCTGCTCGCGGCCGGCACGATCCGCGTTATGCGACCGACCGTCTCCAGGGACGAATTGGTACAATGGGGCTCGGGGGGCGTCCAGCAGGCGTTTAGGCGGCGTTATGACTTATGGCAAAAAGATGTGAAAATTCGGAAAAGCGGTGCAGACCTGCAACAGGCTGTACCTGAAGGCGCGAACGTTGATGGCGAATATCAGCAGCCGTTCGCGCCGTTCGCCCAGCGCAGGACGTCCCGCTTGATTCGCTCTCCTTCGGCCCCGGTCATTAACGGACCGAACACGTCGAGGCGCGCGGGGCTTCCTTCCGCCTGTACGACCAGCACCGGGCGGGATTCCGGGCTGTTGCGCGGAACGGCGAGGATGCGCGGCCGTCCGGAGAAGGAATTGAGTTCCGGCGCCAGCCGATAGGGTTTGAATGTTGCATCGCCCGACTTGAACCAGCAGGTATTGGCGGCGAGCGCCACTCGCTCCATGGTCGGGAGCGCGGCGCGATTGGGTGCCGCGGCTTCCCGTCCTGATTGACAGGCCGAAAGGGCCATGCCCGCGAGAACGAGGGAAAAGAGGGCGGGAAGGCGTATGGAAAACGGCATCGAAACGTCCTGGCGTGATTTACGGCGCTCTTTGGTCGAGGCAGATGACCAGAGGGTTAAGCGGCGGCCGCAACCACATCGAGCGCCGAGGCGAACAGACCACGACCGTCATTGCCGCCATGGGCCGCCTCGATCAGGTTTTCCGGGTGCGGCATCATGCCGAGGACATTCCCGCGGCTGTTTATGACGCCCGCAATGTCGTTCAAGGAGCCGTTCGGATTGGTGCCTTCGGCATAGCGGAAGACAATCTGGCCATTGCCTTCCATGGAAGCCAGGGTTTCGGCATCGGCAAAATAGTTGCCGTCATGGTGGGCGACCGGGCAGCGGATGATCTGCCCCTTTTCATAGGCCCGCGTAAAATCCGTCTCCGCATTAACCACTTCGAGCTTCACTTCCTTGCAGACGAATTTCAGCGAAGCGTTGCGCATCAGGGCGCCGGGCAGCATGCCGGCTTCGACGAGGATCTGGAAGCCGTTGCAGACGCCGAGAACCTTTACTCCCTTGTCAGCTTTCTCCTTGATCGCCTGCATGATCGGCATGCGAGCTGCAATCGCACCGCAGCGCAGATAGTCGCCGTAGGAAAAACCGCCCGGAATGACGATCAGATCGACATCATCCGGGATTTCGGTTTCCGTCTGCCAGACGGTGACCGGTACTTTGCCGGAAATCTTGGTGAGTGCGGCAATCATGTCGCGATCGCGATTGAGGCCGGGAAGCTGGACGACGGCGGATCTCATGGGTGCGGTTCAAACCTTGCTTGTGCCTCCGCGAGCTCACGCAATTCGAGGCGGTTTTCTATCCGATCAAGGCGCGTTTCGTGTCTGGACAGCGTCGTGTAGATATTGTGAATGTCTTGCTGCATCGAGATCATAGTGCCGCGCATTGCGTTCATTTCAGCTTTCAGCTCGCGTTGACCAAGCTTCACATCCGCAATGTCTGCATGCATTCGCTTCATGAGTTCATACATCAGTTCATTCGTGATTTCAGCCATCACGCGCTCCGCAACCGTCAGTCGAGGGCGATAGTATAGTTCTCGATCACCGTGTTTGCCAGAAGCTTCTCGCACATGGCTTTCAGATCGGCTTCCGCCTTGGCCTTGTCGGCGCTGTCGAGCTCGATGTCGAAGACCTTGCCCTGTCTCACATGACCGACGCCGGAAAAGCCGAGGCTGCCGAGCGCGCCTTCGATCGCCTTTCCTTGCGGGTCGAGAACGCCGTTCTTGAGCGTGACTGTCACGCGTGCCTTGATCACTGATCTACCCCCTGAATTACTTGACGAGAACCGGCCCCATCCCGCGGATCGGCTCGTTTTCGTTGATGATGCCAAGACGGCGTGCGACTTCCGAATAGGCCTCCAGAAGCCCTCCCAGGTCGCGCCTGAAGCGATCCTTGTCCATCTTTTCCTTGGTCTCGATATCCCATAGACGGCAGCTGTCCGGCGAGATCTCATCGGCGAGGATGATGCGCATCATGTCGCCTTCGAACAGGCGGCCGCATTCGATCTTGAAATCGACGAGCTGGATGCCGACGCCGAGGAAGAGGCCGGACAGGAAGTCGTTGACCCGGATGGCAAGCGCCATGATGTCGTCAAGCTCGGCCGGATTGGCCCAGCCGAAAGCGGTGATGTGCTCTTCGGAGACCATCGGATCGGCAAGCACATCGGACTTGTAATAGAATTCGATGATCGAGCGCGGCAGAACCGTGCCTTCCTCGATGCCGAGACGGGTCGAGAGCGAGCCGGCGGCGACATTGCGCACGACGATCTCGAGCGGGATCATCTCAACTTCCTTGATGAGCTGCTCGCGCATGTTCAGCCGGCGAATGAAATGCGTCGGGATGCCGATCTTGTTGAGATGGGTGAAGATGTATTCAGAGATGCGGTTGTTGAGAACGCCCTTGCCGTCGATGACGTCATGTTTCTTCTTGTTGAAGGCAGTGGCGTCGTCCTTGAAGAACTGAATTAGTGTGCCGGGTTCGGGGCCTTCATACAGGATCTTGGCCTTGCCTTCGTAAATACGGCGGCGACGGTTCATGGTTTCTTGTCTCGTTGTTGGCGCCCCTCGCGGGCGCAATGGATGATGTTTGAGCGGTCCCTTATCGGAAAAGAACGGGTTTCACAATGCAGGCCTCCAAAAGCTTGTGGGCAGAGGGGGACTTGACGAAAAGCAATGAAGAATCATTCATCGTCAGCTTACACGGATTTTTGAAGCTTTTTCTGTAGCAATGACCGCGTCCTCAAGAAAAGGACAGTCATAACCAGTAAAAAGCAGGGATTTCATAATGTATGCTCTTCGCGAACGGGGCAGAGCCCTTGAAGATAAATTCGCCTACGATCAGTCCTTCCAGTTTCGTGCGGAAGCCCGTCGTAACAAGCTGATGGGCCTTTGGGCCGCATCACTGCTCGGCGTGGCCGATGCCGGCGGTTATGCTCAGGATCTAGTATCCTTCACCCTCGACGACAAGACTTCGCACGACATAGCCACCAAATTGCGTCATGATTTCGACGCAGCCGGCATCGCTGTAACCGACGGGCAGTTGCAGGCGAAGATGCACGATCTTCTCATTGAAGTCGTCAAGGAGATGCAGACCGCTTGAGGCTGACGCCAGCAAGGCTGGAGGAACATTGGCGCCATTCCTTGAATAGTTTGCATCCGTCAATTCGTTTGTGCTGGAATCGAAGCGCCGCCGATTGCACTTCGCGCGTCTTTTGATTAAGGGGTCCAGTCACAAAGTCCACTTTTGGGAGACCCGAGATGAGCGGCATCAGCGATCGCGAAAGAGCTTTCGAAAACAAGTTCGCCCTGGACCAGGAATTGAAGTTCAAGGCGCTTGCCCGCCGCAACAAGCTCGTTGGCCTTTGGGCTGCCGGCCTGCTCGGCAAGACGGATCCGGAAACCTATGCGAAAGAGGTCGTCATCGCCGATTTCGAGGAAGCCGGCGATGAGGATGTCTTCCGCAAGCTGCGCGGCGATCTTGATGCGGCCGGCGTTGCCATCTCCGACCAGGACATTCGTACAAAAATGATCGAACTGCTCGCCGAGGCGGTCAATCAGATCGAAAACCAGTAAGCGTTCCGTGTTCTTTGATACGAAAGAAAGCCGAGCCCGACCGGGCTCGGCTTTCCTTATGCGGGAAAGATCGAGGAAGCAGCAGGTGGGCGGAGCTTTGCGGCGGTCTCGTTAAGCGGAGACCTCGCCGAGACGTCCGCGACCCGAACGGATGAAGCCGGGAATTCCGGAGCGGGGCATCGGCCTTGCAAGCGCATAACCCTGCAGCACGTCGCAGCCGAGATCGCGCAGGATGCGGATCTGTTCAAAGGTTTCGACGCCTTCGGCGATGACCCGGATATTCAAGGATTTGCCGATCTCGACGATCGAACCTATCAGCTTTCGCTGTTCCTGGGATTGCGAAACGAGCCGCACCAGCTCCCGGTCTATCTTGAGGGCTCGTGGGTTTAGCCTGAGCAGGCTTATGATGGAGGCGTGACCGGTGCCGAAATCGTCGATCTCTATATCGATGCCGAGCTTTCTAAGCCGCGCCAGGTTCTTCAGCACGCCGTCGTCACAATCATCGAGGAAGATCGACTCCAGGAGCTCGAACGATACCATACCCGGTTCGATCTTCAGTGCCTCGAGCTTGCGCGACAGTGCTGCATCGTGAAGGCGGCGATAGGAGACATTGACCGAGAGCTTCGGAATCTCAAGGCCCTGCTGTCTCCACTCGCGGAAATCCGCCAGCGCTTTTTGAAGGATCATTCCGTCGATCAACGAGACCGCATCCAGTTCTTCGGCGGTCTCCAGGAACTGGTCCGGCGGCAGCATACCGTGCTCCGGATGCATCCAGCGGGCAAGCGTCTCGACCCCGGCAATTTCCAGCGTCGCGGCGTCGAACTGGAGCTGGTAGAAAGGGACGAATTCATCGCGTTCGAGACCGAGCAGGATCTCGTCCGACATCCGTTTGGTGCTGATGATCTCGTTCTGCGTATCCGCCGAAAAGAATTCGTGCCGGTTGCGGCCGCGCTTCTTGGCTCGGTAGAGCGCAATATCGGCATTCAGCAGGAGCTGGCGGGCATCGACATTTGCCCCCATCTCACAAGCGATGCCGATGCTGGCGCCGAAACGGCAATCATGACCCTCATACGAAACCGGCTTGCGCAATTCCTTGATGATCCGTTCGGCAAGATTTGAGAGCCTTCGCGGCGATCCCTGGAATTTCGAAAGGATGACGAATTCGTCGCCGCCGATGCGGGCCACGAAATCTCCTTTCCGGATCGTCTCTTTCAAGACCTTCGCCGCATGCTTCAGCATCATGTCGCCGGCGCTGTGGCCGAGTGTGTCGTTGATCTGCTTGAAACGATCGAGATCGATATGAAGGATGGCAATGCCCTGTCCGTGACGGGTGCATTCCGCTGCCACACGCTCCAGCATCTCGTCCAGGTAACGCCTGTTCGGCAGATCGGTCAGGTAGTCGTGCATCGCGTTGTGCTCAATGCGGCTGCGCGCGGCTTCAAGCTCCCGGTTGCGTGCCTCGGCAAGGGTCTTGGCCCGTTCGAGCTCGCGACGGAGTATCACGTCAGCGGTAACGTCCCAATTGGCGCCGACCATCTTCTGATGGCCGGTGCCGTCGGTAAAGGACATGGTCTGGGTGCGGATGGTGCGCTCAGAACCGTCGCGCAGGATGATCCGGTATTCATCGGAGAAACGCTTCTGATCCCGGATATGCTTCTCGACGTTGGCTTGCACGCGCTCCGCGTCCTCCGGATGCAGAAAGCTTTCCCATAGGCCACCGATGACGACCTCTTCGCTTTTTTCCAGGCCATAAATCCGGAACATCTGCTCATCCCAGTCCACCTCGCCGGTGTCGAAGTCGCATTCGTAGACGCCGATGCCGGAAATTTCGAGGGCCATGTCGAGCCGGCGGGACATCTTTGCCATCGCCTCTTCGGCCGCCTTGCGCGCGGTGATATCCGTATCCGTGCCCACCACACGCGTGGCCTTGCCGCTCGCATCCCATTCGACGCAAGCGCCGCGACATTCGATCCAGATCCAATGGCCTTGCTTGTGGCGCTCGCGATATTCGAACACTGCATAGGCCGGGTCGCCCGCGTTCTGCCGCTCTATTGCGTGGGCGACCCGCTCCCGGTCTTCGGGATGCACGAGTTCCAGCCATGCCTGCGTGGAGGCGGCAAGCGGATCCTCAGGTGACATTCCGCGAATCTGACGCCACACCGGGGAATAGTATTTCTGGCCGGTTGCATAGTTATGGTCCCATACCCCTGAGACGGAACTGACAAGGGCGTTGTTCCAGCGGGTTTCGCGCTCCGCAAGCTCTTCGACATGCTGTCTTCGCTCGGTGACGTCGGTGATATGCACGAAGAGCAGTGGCTGGTTTTTCGGATTTCGTGCAAGCGGAGCCAAATGGACCAGCGCCCATCGCGTAGGCCCCTCCGCCCGGGCGACCCGCAATTCCAGAAGTTCGGAGGAGGAGCCGTTGCGCAATTGCAGGAGCTTCTCGTCGATCTCCGCGCGTCCTTCAGGATCAAACAGGTTCGAAAAGCTGGTCGTCGCGGCCGCGCTTCCGATCCAATCGCGTCGAAATGGTGCGTTTGCCGCCAAAAGCGCGCCGGCGTGATCGATGACTGCGATCGGGAAAGGAAGAGCTTCCAAGGCCAACGCTACAACGCCGGTGTCGTCTCCTGAACTGGAGTTTAAACGGCGTGAGAGAACGTTTGACGGCATCGGCGGGCCTGGCTCACTACGAATGAGCGAAAACTTTAGCAAATGCCGATTAAGTTCAGCTTAAGATTGTCGTTCGAATTGCCGCCTCTGAATTCAACAAGGGCATGACGAGATATCGTCTCGTCATGGTTTCAGACGGCTGAGGAACTGTGCAAAGACCATGGTGCCCTCCGGCCAGGGGCCATGGCCGGATTCAGCATTGATATGGCCCGCTTCTCCAGCATCGATGAAGAGTGAGCCCCAGGCCGAGGCGATGTCGTCGGCATGTTCGAACGAGCCGAACGGGTCGTTGCGACTGGCGACCGTCAGTGAGGGAAAGGGCAGGGGATCGCGCGGATAAGGGCCGAAGGTCATCAGGTGCCTGGGCCGGATCTCCGGATTGTCCACCTCGGGCGGCGCCACAAAGAAGGCGCCGGCGACGCGCTTATTGAACAGCGGAATAGCATGGATCGCGGACGGTATGCCGAGGGAATGGGCGACCAGCACGACCGGACGAATCGAGGCATTGACCTCTTCGGCGACGCGAGCGACCCAATCGTCCCGGACGGGCTTTGACCATTCCGCCTGCTCCACACGGCGGGCGGTGGAGAGCTTTGATCGCCAGCGCGTCTGCCAGTGGTTGGGTCCGGAATTGGTATAGCCGGGGATGATCAGGATATCGGCTTCGGATGCTTTCATGATGGCGCGATTTGAGGAGCAACGCGTTCGAAGTCAAGGCAAGAGGCGACAGAAGCTGCAAAATTTGCTAGACTTCCTTTGCCGGTTGCCGAGGAAGCGTGTCGGCCTCTTCTTAGTCGAACGTCTTACGGTGGTCGGGTGGATCGATGCATCGTCGATTCCGCTCAGTTTGGCGGAATCCATATCGGAACTGCCACCACGTTGTTCTTTGCGTATGGGGGAACGCGGAACCGTGACGGGTCTAGGAGGAGAATCCTTATGACGACATTTCATGTCATGGCCGGTGCAGACAGCAGTTTTGTCCGTCCGGTCGTTCGCAAGATCGGTGTAGCCGACATTATGGACGCCCTGAGCCTGGGCTGGAACGACTTCCGCGAGAAGCCTTCACATTACGTGTTCTTGTGTCTGATCTATCCGCTCGCGGGTGTGTTCCTGATGGTCTGGAGCTCCGGCGCCAACCTGCTGCCGCTGCTCTTCCCGCTGATGTCCGGGTTCGCCTTGCTGGGGCCTCTTGCGGCAATCGGGCTTTATGAAATCAGCCGCCGCCGCGAGCGCGGCGAGGACAGCTCATGGCGACATGCCTTCAGTGTGCTCAAATCGCCGGCGTTGCCGTCGATCATCGCCGTCGGCTTCCTGCTATTCGTGCTGTTTATATCCTGGTTGCTGGTGGCGCAGGCGATCTACACCGCCTATTTCGGCGACGTGGCTCCAACCTCCATCTCGTCCTTCCTCAACGAGGTCCTGACGACGCCGCAGGGCATGGCGCTGATCCTGTGGGGCAATCTCGCCGGCTTCCTCTTTGCGGTGGTCGTGCTGGCGACGACGGTGGTGGCATTTCCGCTACTGCTGGACCGGGACGTCGGAGCGGTAGCAGCCATCGACACGAGTGTCCGGGCCACGCTGGCCAATCCGGTGCCCGTGGCGCTCTGGGGGCTGATCGTCGCAGCTCTGCTGGTCATCGGAACCATACCGATCTTCGCCGGCCTTGCTGTCATCATGCCAATCCTCGGCCACGCGACCTGGCACCTCTATCGCAAGCTTGTGGCTCCTGATATCTCCATCCGGTCACCCCGCAGGATTGATGATCTTACCAACGGTCAAGCCTGATCCGTAGCTTCCAGGCAAGTCATATGGAAACGCCGCCGGAACAGCCGGCGGCGTCCATCGTCAAACAGCTTCCGTCATTCCCCGAAGACGCGCTTGAAGATCGTGTCGACATGCTTGGTATGGTAGCCGAGGTCGAACTTTTCGCGGATATCCTGTTCTGAGAGTGCCGCACGGACTTCCGGATCGGCGAGAAGTTCCTCGAGGAAATCCTTGCCCTCTTCCCAGACCTTCATGGCGTTGCGTTGCACGAGCCGGTAGGCGTCTTCGCGGGAAACCCCGGCTTGCGTCAGCGCAAGCAGCACACGCTGCGAATGAACAAGCCCGCGGAACTTGTTCATATTCTTCATCATGTTTTCCGGATAGACGAGCAGCTTATCGATCAGGCTGGTCAATCTCGCGAGCGCGAAATCGAGCGTGATCGTGGCGTCCGGGCCGATCATGCGTTCGACGGAGGAGTGGGAAATATCCCGCTCATGCCACAGCGCAACATTCTCCATGGCCGGGATGGCATAGGAGCGGACCATGCGGGCAAGCCCCGTCAGGTTTTCGGAGAGCACCGGATTGCGCTTGTGCGGCATGGCCGAGGAACCCTTCTGGCCCGGTGAGAAATATTCCTCTGCCTCCAGCACCTCGGTGCGCTGCAGGTGGCGGATTTCGACAGCCAGTCGCTCGATCGACGAGGCGATGACACCAAGGGTGGCGAAGAACATGGCGTGCCGGTCGCGCGGGATGACCTGCGTCGAGACCGGCTCCGGTTTCAGACCCATGGCGGCCGCGACATGCTCCTCGACGCGTGGATCGATATTGGCGAAGGTGCCGACGGCGCCGGAAATAGCACAGGTCGCAATCTCGTCGCGGGCCTCCATGAGGCGGGTCTTGTTGCGGTCGAATTCCGCATAGGCCTGGGCGAGCTTCACGCCGAAGGTCGTCGGCTCCGCATGGATACCGTGGCTGCGGCCGATCGTGACCGTGTCCTTGTGCTCGAAGGCGCGACGCTTCAGCGCTTCGAGAAGCCTGTCGATATCGGCAAGCAGAATGTCCGTCGCCCGCACGAGCTGCACGTTGAAACAGGTATCGAGCACGTCGGACGAGGTCATGCCCTGGTGGATGAAACGGCTGTCGGGACCGACGAATTCGGCAAGATGGGTCAGGAAGGCGATGACGTCATGCTTGGTGACGGCCTCGATCTCATCGATGCGGGCAACGTCGAACTGAGCCTTGCCGCCTTTTTCCCAGATGGTCTCGGCGGCCGATTTCGGGATCACGCCAATCGCAGCCAGTGCATCGCAGGCATGCGCTTCGATCTCGAACCAGATGCGGAATTTCGTTTCGGGCGACCAGATGGCGACCATTTCGGGCCGCGAATAGCGGGGGATCATGGGCTTTCGGCTTTCTCAATGGTGTTCGGCGCCGCTGTAGCAAGAAGTGCGAGCAAGCTCAAGTTTGCAGGCGTCTCAACGCAGGTCAGGACTTGCTGTTTTGATCGGAATGGCAATCCAGCGGCCGTCCTGCCCCTCGAAACCGGCGCTGAAAACCATGATGAGGGCGACCTCGATCCGGGCTCCACCGGGAACGACGCCGGTGACGATACCGCCCAAGCGATAGCCGCTAACGCAGCCGCGCGAGGAGGGGATGCGCTGGTCCTCGTGAACCATGTCATCTACCGGCTTTCCATCCCGTTCGCTAAAATGCAGGCGGAGCGAAACGTTTCTTTCGACCAGGCCTTCGCAGCGCGGATCATGCGGTTGCGGGATTTCCTCAAGTACGAGCGTGTTGGGTTCACCGACGGAAGGCACGACGGCCACGCTGCGGTAGCGCAGCCGGTGAGGATCGTTGTCGACTTCGGTGATCGGATTGAACGCGACGAGTTCGCCTGGATGATTGGCGAGTTCATGAGCCTCAATCACCACTTCCGCATCGTTTTGAACCTTCCAGCGGGCTTTGCCTATCGTCGCGTCGTCCTCTTCAAGGCGCACCCGGAAGGGCGTTCCCGGCAGATAGGTGTCCTTGGTGAGATCGAGCACATGGATATTGGCATAGGGAAAACCGGAGCCATCCTGAATGCCGTATTCCTCATAGGCGAAGATCTGGCCGTCGGTGGAAAAGCCGATGGGGTGGATGCTGGCGATATCGGCTGCGGATGTGGAACCGGCGAAGAACATCGCCGCACAGGCAGGAACCGAAGATCGCAAGCGCAATGTCATCTGCGTCCATCCTCCGCCGCAGCTTTCAGCCGCGCGATATTTTCCCGATAGGCCGCGATTCCCTCGCCTTTGTAAACCGCAGAACCCGCGACGAAGACATTCGCGCCGGCAGCGGTTGCTGCTGCGATCGTTTCTGCGGTGATGCCGCCGTCGACTTCGAGCTCGATCGGCCGGCTGCCGATCATTGCCTTCGCAGTGCGGATCTTCTCCACCATCGCGGGAATGAACTTCTGGCCGCCGAAGCCCGGATTGACGCTCATGATCAGGATCAGGTCGATGTCATCCAACACGTTTTCGAGAACGGAAAGCGGTGTTGCCGGGTTGAGTGTGACGCCCACCTTCTTGCCGAGCGCGCGGATCGTCTGCAGCGACCGATGCAGGTGCGGGCCTGCTTCCGCATGCACCGTAATCCCGTCGCAGCCTGCCTTCGCGAAGGCTTCGAGATAGGGATCGGCCGGCGAAATCATCAGGTGGCAGTCGAAGAAGGCCTTGGTATAGGACCGGAGCGACTTGATGACATCGGGACCAAAGGAGATGTTCGGCACGAAATGACCGTCCATCACGTCGAGATGCACCCAATCGGCGCCGGCTTCGATGACGTCGCGCACCTCCTGTCCGAGTTTGGAAAAATCGGCGGCGAGGATGGAAGGTGCGATTCGGATCGCCAAGGGCGTGGCTGGGGTCATGGTCGAAAGAGCTCCGGTTTTCCCCGCCACTTAGCACCGGCAGGCTTCATGAACAATCGTCACTCGGTTGCCGGATGCGAGAGGGCGAAGGCCGATCCGCGCCATTCGAGCAGGCGGAATGGATTCTCCTTCAGTTCCTGGTCGACACCGAAGGCGATCGGGCCTATGGCCGCATTGAAGGAGCCGCTGGCGATTGCCGCGGTCGCTGGCCTGTTGCCAGCCCTCGATATTGCCTGATGCACGACTTCTACCGCGGCATAGGCCGGCAGCACATAGCCATCGGGATCGATATTCCTTGTCTGCAGCGCCGTGATCGCAGCAGCAGCCGAGGGCAGGGTCGCATAATCGGGAAGCGCTACCGCGAGCACGCCGTCACGCAACGGCACAGGCCGGTTGGCGGCACGAAGCGTGTCGCCGCCGATCAATGTCAACGGGATGCCCTCCGATACCGCATCGCGGGCGATGATCGCCATGTCGTTGCGGTCGCCACCGACGAAGACATGCGTGGCGCCCGCCTTGGCGAGGCGGCGTACCAGCGCCACCTGTTGCTCCTGACCGGGGCGGAAGGTGTCGGTAAAGACCGGCGTGATTCCCATCGGCTCCAGTTGTTGGCGAATGGCGCTGGCCAACTCGCGGCCGTAGATCGTGCCGTCGTCGACGAGCGCGATCGGCTCGGCCTTCCAGAGGTCGAGAATGATTTCGGCAAGCTTTTCCGCCTCGTCGCCTTCGACCGGCGCCATGCGGAAGAAGGGCCAGCCGTTGCGCGAGGCGTCCTCCATGAGGATTTTCGAGCGGACGGAAATACTGATGGCCGGGATCTGCTCCGCCTTCAATTGCGGCAGCGCGGTGGTAAGGGTTTCGACGCAGAGGAAACCGATCGCCGCAGCGGCCCTGGCGTCCACAAGGCTCCTGGCGACGGCAGCACCACTGCTTTCATCACAGCTTTCATCCACCTCGACAACCGTATCGCCTGCCGCCTCGGCTGCAGCACGTGCGCCCTGAACGATCTGGGCGCCGAGAGAGGCATACGGGCCGGAGCGCGGCGCCACGACGCCGATCACCGCAGCCGATGCCGATCCGCATCCGACAAGCGAAGCCAGCAGGCCGGCGATGATGAAACGTCGTGCTGTCATGCTTTGCTCTGGCATTCAACCTCAGGCCACATTTAGCCTTCTCGTCGCCGCCGTCAAAGAGAATCGGCCGGCGATGGTAAAAAGCCGCAATGGACGTGGACATCAAGCATCTTTGCTACCATATCTCAAAAAAGGGGGCTGCGATTGTCCTCGGTGCTTTTATGAGATGCCTTTGTCGGACCAGACTTTTCCCGATCCCGCTATCTATCGCAACGGTATGGCGCGTTATGCCGGCCATGTTCAGGTGGTGACGACGGAATTCGAAGGGGTTCGGCGCGGCGTGACGGTGACCGCAGCGTGCTCCGCCTCGGATAATCCGCCGACCGTGCTGGTATGCCTCAATCACAGCAATGCCAATAACGCGATCTTCGAAAGGAGCGGCATATTCGCATTGAATTCGCTGGCCGCCAGTCATCAAGCACTCGCGACAGCCTTTGCTGGTTTGAGCGGCGTGCCGGCGGGAGAACGTTTCGCACTGGGAACCTGGACAACGCTTGCGACGGGTGCGCCGGTGCTCGCCGACGCCGTGGTGAGCTTCGATTGCCGGCTGACCGACATCAAGCATGTCTCGACGCATTTTGTTATGTTCGGCGAGGTGAAAGCCATCCATTTCGGCCCGGAGGCACCGTCGCTCATCTATCTGGACCGGGGTTTTCGCACGCTCTAGAACGCCGTTTGAAAGGGTATGAATATGCCGGATGGGAAAACGGGCACTTTGCCCACCTCTATTCCCCAATCGATCCCTCGGTCGATCGACGAGACGATCTCGCTCTTGAGCAAAGAGGATTATCTTGCCGGCCGATCGCTCGCGACAGTGATCTTCCTGGCGCTGAAGATGAAACGGCCGCTTTTTCTCGAAGGCGAGGCAGGCGTCGGCAAGACGGAGATCGCCAAGACGCTCGCCAGAGCGCTGGGGCGGCCGCTGATCCGCCTCCAGTGTTACGAGGGCCTCGACATTTCGTCTGCCGTCTACGAATGGAATTATCCGGCACAGATGCTGGACATCCGGCTTGCGGAAGCGACGGGTATCGAGGATCGCGAGCGGCTTGAGGCCGATCTGTTTTCCGAACGCCATCTGATCCGCCGGCCGGTGCTGCAGGCGCTGGGGCAGGCGGGCGGACCGGCGCCGGTCTTCCTGATCGACGAACTCGACCGCACCGACGAGGCTTTCGAAGCTTTCCTGTTGGAAGTGCTCTCGGATTTCCAGGTGACGATCCCGGAACTCGGTACGATCAAGGCCGCCGAGCCGCCGGTCGTCATCATCACCACCAACCGCACCCGCGAAATCCACGATGCGTTGAAGCGCCGCTGCCTCTACCACTGGGTCGATTATCCCAATGCGGCGCAGGAGCTGGAAATCATCCGCCGCAAGGTACCGCAATGCGCCGAGACGCTGTCGCGACAGGTCGTCGCGTATGTGCAGAAGCTCAGGACGCTCGATCTCTTCAAGAATCCGGGCGTGGCGGAGACTATCGACTGGGCGACGGCGCTGACCGAACTAGACCGCATCGCGCTCGATCCGGAAACGATTGCCGACACGCTCGGCACGCTCCTGAAATACCAGGACGACATCGCCCGCATCAGGGGAGGTGAGGGCGAGCGGGTGCTCAATGAGGTCAAGGCGGAACTTCTGGCGGCGGGATAGGGAAAATGGCGGCGGGATTGGATGGAGACGCAGCGATCATGCCGCCGGTCCCGGCCGGCGACGGGCGGCTTGCGGACAATCTCGTTTATTTTTCCCGCGTGCTCCGCCGTGCCGGATTGAAGACCGGCCCGGCCGCTGCCGTCGACGCGATCGCTGCCATCGATGCGATCGGCATCGGTTCGCGCGAGGAATTTCACGCAGCGCTTTCGGCTGTTTTCGTCAAGCGCCACGAGGACCAACCGGTTTTCGACGAGGCATTCCGGCTCTTCTGGCGCTCGCGCGATCTCGTTGGCAAGATGATCGCGATGATGTCGCCCCGGGCGGCCGATAACCGCGAGCCGGAAAAGCAGAAAGCCGGTGCTGCCCGCGTCAGCGACGCGTTGACCGCCGACCAGCCGGAAAACCCGAGCAGAAAACCGCCGGAAGTCGAGGTGGATTCCCGCTTCACAACGTCCGCCAGCGAAGTGCTGAAGCGGATGGATTTCGCCCAGATGACCGCCGCCGAATTGGCGCAGGCAAGGCGTGAGCTCCAAAAGCTCGCTTTGCCGCTCGACCAGGTGATGACGCGCCGTTTCCGGCCCTCGAATCGTCCGCAGCGGATCGATCCGCGCGCCACCATGCGCCAGGCGATGCGGAGCGGCGGCGATCTCATTCTTCCGCGCTTCCGGCAGCGCCGCAGGGCGCCGCCGCCGCTCGTCGTGCTCGCCGATATTTCCGGCTCGATGAGCCAGTACACGCGCATTTTTCTCAATTTCCTGCATGCGCTGACGGAGAAGCGAACGCGGGTGCATACCTTCCTGTTCGGCACGCGGCTGACCAACGTGACGCGCCAGATGCGTCGTCGCGATCCGGATGAGGCGCTGTCGGGCTGTACGGAGGCCGTGCGGGACTGGTCGGGCGGCACGCGGATCGGCGCAACCCTTGCCGAGTTCAACCGTCTCTGGTCGCGGCGCGTGCTGGGGCAGGGGGCCGTGGTGCTTCTCATCACCGACGGGCTGGAACGCGACGGTGTCGAGGAACTCGAAAAGGAAATGGACCGGCTGCACCGTTCCTGCCGGCGGCTGATCTGGCTGAATCCGCTGCTCAGGTTCGACGGCTTCGAGGCGAGAGCGCGCGGCGTGCGCGCCATGCTGCCGCACGTGGACGAATTTCGCGCCGTCCACAATCTGCGGTCGCTTGCCGATCTCGCGATTGCGTTGTCGGATGATCATACAAAGGCCGCGGACCCGCGGCGCTATCTGGATATGAGGAGGGTCGCATGACTGTTTCCGAAATATTGGACCCGCTGGCCACGGCCGAGAGCTGGAAAGAGGCTGGCCGCGATGTTGCAATCGCCACGGTGATCGACACCTGGGGCTCGGCGCCACGCCCGGCCGGCAGCCATCTCGTCATCGATGGCGAGGGCAATTTCGAAGGTTCCGTCTCAGGAGGTTGCGTCGAAGGCGCGGTCATCACCGAGGCGCTCGACGTGATTTCGACCGGCACGCCGAAGATGCTGGAATTCGGCGTGGCGGACGAGACCGCCTGGCGCGTCGGCTTGTCCTGCGGCGGCAAGATCCGGGTCTATGTGGAAAGGCTCGCCTGATGCGGTTCGAAACACTGAAGAAACTGAATGCGGCCCGGCGCGCGCGCCAGGCGGCGATCGCGGTCACCGACATTTCCGATGGCAAGATACAGGTGATCCTTGAAGGCGAGGACGTGTCCGGCCCGCTCGGCGAGGAAATCGCCAAGGCTTTCCGCAGCGGCAAGGCGGGCACAGTGGACGTCGAAGGCCGCTCTCTCTTTCTCAACGTGCATCTGCCGCCGCCGCGCATCGTGGTGATCGGTGCGGTGCATATCAGCCAGGCGCTGGCGCGGCTGGCACCGGTCGCAGGCTATGACCTGACGATCATCGATCCGCGCACCGCCTTTGCGACGGAGGAGCGTTTTGAGGGCGTCGAGCTGATCGCCGATTGGCCGGAGGATGTGCTGAAAGATCGGCCGCTGGACGCCTATACGGCGCTGGCAGCACTGACCCACGATCCGAAAATAGATGATTTCCCGCTGTCGGAGGCGCTCAAGGCCGGCTGTTTCTATGTCGGCGCGCTCGGCAGCCGCAAGACCCATGCGAAGCGTGTCGAGAGGCTGAAGGAAATGGGCCGCACCGATAACGAGATCGGCCGGATTGCGGCACCCATCGGCCTCGACATCGGCGCCGCAAGCCCGGCTGAAATTGCGCTTGCGACGCTTGCCCAGATCGTCCAGGCCTTCCGTCGCCGCGAGCTTGTCGCTGCGGGGTGATGCGATGAAATACGGAACCTTTCAGCTTGAGGAAGCAGGGGGCACGGTGCTGGCGCACAGCATCCGCTTGCCCTCAGGCCGGATATCGAAAGGGCAGGTGCTTTCGCAGGAGGACATTGCCCGTCTTTTTGAAGAAGGGATCACATCCGTTGTCGCTGTCCGGCTTGATCCCGGTGATATGCTGGAGGACGAGGCAGCTGCGGTGATCGCCGGCACGATCGCGCCCGACAACTTGCGGTTTTCCGAAGCGACGACGGGGCGGGTGAATGTTTACGCCAGGGTCGATGGCCTCTTCGTCGCCGACAAGGCGGTGGTGGATGCACTGAACCGCATTGATCCGGCAATCACGCTCGCCTGTCTTGCCGATCACGTCGTGGTGCGCGCCGGCGACATGGTGGCCACCGTCAAGATCATTCCTCTGGCGGTTGGCGGCGAGAAGATCGCCCAGGCCGTTTCGCTTCTGGCAGAATCGGTGGCTTTCGAGGTAAAAACCTTCCGTCCCCGAGCGGTGACCCTGGTGGCGACCGAACTTCCATCACTGAAAGCTTCGGTCATGGATCGGACCGCAAGGCTTCTCGAACATCGACTTGCATCATCTGGTAGCCGGCTAATAAAAGAAATCCGGATTCCGCATTCTGCCGATCGACTGACTGAGGTTCTTCAACAGCTTACGCTGCAGGAAATTAATGAGCCGGCTATGGTTATTGTCTTCGGCGCTTCCGCGGTAGCCGATAAGGAGGATGTAATTCCGGCGGCTATCCGAGCTGCGGGCGGCGATGTGGAACAGGTGGGCATGCCGGTCGATCCCGGCAATCTGCTGGTACTCGGGCGGATCGGTCACGTGCCGGTGCTCGGCGCACCGGGTTGCGCCCGCTCGCCGAAGGAGAATGGTTTCGATTGGGTGCTGAACCGGTTGATGGCCGGCGAGACGCCCACGTCGTTCGATATCACGGGCATGGGGGTCGGCGGGCTTCTGATGGAAATTCCGACCCGGCCGCGTCCGCGCGACGCCACGACGGAGAAAGCGAAACTTCTCTCGGTGGGGGCCTTGCTGCTGGCTGCGGGGCAGGCGCGGCGCATGGGCAAGGATGGCCCGCACAAGCTGCTGGCGGAATTCGACGGTGTGCCGCTCGTCCGCCGCGTGGCCGAAATGCTGTTGGCCTCGCAGGCCGCGCCGGTCGTTGCCGTCACCGGGCATCGGCGGGAGGAGGTCGAGGCGGCGCTTTCCGGTCTTGATATTCGCAACCAATTCAATCCGGACTATGCCTCCGGCATGGCAAGTTCGCTGGTTGCGGGTTTTTCCGCGCCGGAACTGGCGTCGGGAGATGGTGTCCTCGTCATGCTGGGAGATATGCCGGGTGTGACGGCGAAGCATGTGAACATGCTTGTTTCCGCTTTCCGCGAGGCGGGTGGCGGTGTGGTGGTGCGTTCCGTCTCGGAGGGAAAGCGCGGCAATCCGATCATCCTGCCGCGCATTGCCTATGACGCGGTCCTGAGGCTTGAAGGCGACGTCGGCGCCCGCGCCATCATCGAGAATTCCGGCCTGTCGGTGATCGATGTCGATATCGGGCCGGCCGCGCATCTAGACGTCGATACGCCCGAAGCGGTGACGGCTGCAGGCGGCATATTGAGGGGATAGGTGATGGATAATGCCGGCATCGAGGAAATGTTCGAAGGCTTGGGTCCGGTCTCGATCCGTCGCATGTTCGGCGGCAAGGGTGTCTATCACCAGGGCCTGATCGTCGCGATCGATCTGCGCGACGAGGTCCTTTTGAAGGCGGATGAACTGAGCGGTCCGGAATTCGAGGCGGCCGGCGCGCGCCAATGGGTCTATCAGAACAAGAAGGGCACGCCTGTGCCCATGCCCTACTGGTCTGTTCCGGACGCGGCCTATGATGATCCTGACGAGATGCGGAAATGGGTCAGGCTCGCCTTTGAGGCGGCCGTGCGGGCGAACGCGAAAGCCTGAATGCGAGGCGTCGCCGCCGACAGTGCAAGATTTCGCAGGTTGATCGGGAAACTCAGGGAAGCTTATCATCTGCTTCGTAATGGGGACGCGTGCTGCCGAGACTATCGACCAGGATCACGTCCGAGAATAGAAACAAAATGATTTTATCAAGATAGCCGCTCTGGTTCGCCGGAGCGGCGTTGTTCTCATCGCTGATTTGCGAGCTGGGCCAGTGCTTTGACGCAGAAGGCCGAGAGCGGCTGCGGCGGGTTCTGCGGATCGAACCAGCCGATCTCCGACAGCTTATCCGGTTCCATGAGCGTCGGTTCGCCGATGAAGTCGCGCGTGACATAAATCATCGAAATCCAGTGCTGCCGGTCGGCTTCGGTTATCTCCTCGGCGGCGCAGAGAAATTCGACTTTGCCGATTCTGAGGCCGCTTTCCTCTTCCGCCTCGCGGCGGGCAGCGTCTGCGGACAGCTCCATAAGATCGACCTTGCCGCCGACGATGCTCCAGAAACCGGCTTCCGGTGCCTTCATGCGGCGGCACAGCAGAACCTTGCCGTCGTCGCGCAGGATTACAAGCCCGGCGCCTACGCCCGGAAAATCGATGCCCGGTTTTGTCACGTTGAATTAAGCCTTGGCGTTGGCAACGATCAGCATGAAGGCGGGGATATCGTCACCGAAGCCGACCGGGGTCGGGCCATCATCATGATCGCGATGGTAGCGGGCACGACGTTCGCGGTTGTCGTCATTGGCAGGGTTCGGCCGCGTGTTGCGGTTGCCGCTCGCGTTCTGCGGCTTCCTGTCTGTCTTGCGCTCCGGTTTCACGTTTTCCGCCCCCGACTTGTCGAATGCCTCTTCGGCCTCGCCCTGATTATCTTGGTTCTTCGTGTCAGCCCTATGAACAGAGCTGCCGCGGCCCGAATCGCTTCGCCTGCCTCGGCCGCGCTCCTTATCACGATCGCGACCCTTGCGGCCACGCTGATCGTCTTGGCTCTCCATGGGAGCGGGGAGCGCGGAAAGGTCACCGCTCTGCCATTCGATCTTCTCGTTGATAAGCTTTTCGATGGCGTCGAGATATTTGGTGTCGGAGCGGGTAACGATGGTGAAGGCACGGCCCGAACGCCCGGCACGGCCGGTGCGGCCAATGCGGTGGACATAATCTTCGGCATGGATCGGCACGTCGAAATTGAAGACGTGGCCGACGTCCGGAATATCGAGGCCGCGGGCCGCGACGTCGGAGGCCACGAGGAGCTGAATGCCGCCCTCCTTGAAATTCGCCAGCATGGTGGTGCGCGAACGCTGATCCATGTCGCCATGCAGGGCGCCGACCGAGAAACCATGCCGTTCCAGCGAGCGGAACAGATCCGCGACATCTTTCTTGCGATTGCAGAAGATGATTGCGTTCTTGAGGTCGTCCTGCGCCTTGATCAGATCCCGTAGCACCGCGCGCTTCTCGTAATCCTTGTTGTGCGAGGCGACGAGGCGCTGCGTCACGGTCTTGGCGGTCGTCGAGGGTTTAGCCACCTCGATTCGCTCCGGATTTTGCAGGAAGCGGTCAGCCAGCTTCTGGATTTCCGGCGGCATCGTGGCCGAGAAGAACAGGGTTTGCCGGGTGAAGGGGATCATCTTGGCGATCCGCTCGATATCCGGGATGAAACCCATGTCGAGCATGCGATCGGCTTCATCGATAACGAGGATCTCAACCCCGGTCATGAGAAGCTTGCCGCGCTCGCAGTGGTCGAGCAGGCGGCCCGGTGTCGCGATCAGCACGTCGGCACCGCGTTCGAGCTTGCGATCCTGGTCTTCGAAGGAGACGCCGCCGATCAGGAGCGCGACGTTCAATTTATGGTTCTTGCCGTATTTGTCGAAATTTTCGGCGACCTGGGCTGCGAGCTCGCGGGTGGGCTCCAGGATGAGCGTGCGCGGCATGCGGGCGCGGGCTCGTCCCTTTTCCAGAAGCGTCAGCATGGGCAGAACGAAGGAAGCCGTCTTGCCGGTTCCAGTCTGGGCGATGCCGCAGATATCGCGACGCTGCAGCGCGTGGGGAATTGCCCCTTCCTGGATCGGTGTGGGGATTGTGTAGCCCGCGTCGGAGACCGCGGAGAGGACTTTCTGGCTCAGGCCAAGATCAGCGAATGTGGTCAAAGGGAGTTCTGTTTCCGTTCCGGTTCTTAAGCGAACACTGTGCAGGTCGACGCGCGAATGGCTGACGACTGGCCGCGACATAGGACCAAAATGCCCGAAAGTCAAGGAAAGCAGGCAATTCGGCTGCCGGATTGATGAACGAAGATACTAAATAGTCAAGCCGGCTATCGTTTGCGCGGCAGGAAGGTTGTCTTTCGTCAAAACGAAAGGCTCAATTGAGGTATGTCGTGAGCTTCATGCCGGCATTGAGGAAATGGATAGGGTCGACCGGATTGCCGTCGCGGCGGACTTCGTAATGCACATGTGGACCGGTGGAGCGACCGGTGGAGCCTGCCCGCCCGATGACATCGCCGACGGAGACCATATCGCCTTCCTTGACCAGGATCTTCGACATATGCCCATAACGAGTGGTGACGCCCTGGCCGTGATCGATTTCGACCATGTTGCCGTAACCGCCGGAAGGCCCGGCGGTGATGATCTTGCCGGCGCCGGTTGCAACCACCGCCTGGCCGGTATCCGCCTGGAAATCGACGCCTGCGTGAAGGGCCAGCCGGCCAAGAAAGGGGTCGATGCGGTTGCCGTAGCGACTGGTGATCTCATGGCCGGGTGCTGGATTGCCGAAGGGCAGGTCGCGAGCCGTTTCTCGCACGCTTTCCAGCCGTCTGAGTGCTGCGTCGAGCTCGTCGAGCGAAATATCGAAACCGCTGACATCAATTTGCGGCTCGACATAGGGGCCGCCCACACCTTCGCTTGTATCTCCTGAAGCCTTTCGTGCAGGGTCTACCTGAACGCCGGTGCGCTTGAGGATCGCGGCAATCGCATCTGCCGTTGCGGAAGCGTCGGTTGTCAGATTGGTAATCTTGGCGAGCTGTTCCTTCTCTATGTTTTTCAAAGATAGCGTCACATTGGAAAAAACGCGGTCGGCCCGATCGGCAATGTTGTCGCGCAGCGGCACAAACCCGAGCGCACTCTTTGTATCGAGCGGAGTGGCGGAAGTCTTGCCGGAGAGTAGCTTGCCGATGGCCTGGAAGCCGCTTCCTCCGGAAAGCGAGGCCTGCCGCTCCTTCTTGACCGGTTGGAAGGCCGGGGCGGGTATCTCGGGCGCGGTCAATCCGGATTCTTCCGCTCGGTTCAGCAGCGATCCGAGCTTGCCATGTCGATCGAAGAGAGCGTTCTGCTGCTCAAGCAGCTTTTCCACCTTTTGTTCGACGACTTGCTGGTCGAGAAGCTGGCGCGAAGTAATGCGGTCGAGTTGGGCGCGCAGCGCCGCGATACGGTCTTCGTAATCGTGTTGCATGCGGGCCTGGCGCGCCATGGTCGCGCCGACCAGGTCGTCACGGATGACGAGATAGGAGGTCGCCGCAAGGTAGCCGACCGTAAACACACCGAAAAAGCAGAAGGTCAGAGCCGCCATCCAGGGGCGAATGGTCATGTGGCGGATTTTTTCGCCGCTGGCGAGAATGAGGACGTGCTGAGGCGCACGCTTCCCAAACGCCCGTTTTTCGATTCCCTTCGCCACGTGAATCTCCCGGAGATGCAACCAGTTCCGTTGGATCGATTACACATGGTTAAGGTTAATGAATGCTTATTTCATGCGCTGCTGGTGGACGTCAGGGAGCGGTAGAACGAGGGCGTGAGGCCAGCTTCGGCGCGGGCGATGTCGTTGAACGGCGCTTTGAGGGAGCCGCGGAAATTGGCGCGCACCAGTTGCTGGAATGTCGCTGCCGGATCTTTTCGCTCTCGGGCGCAGAGGAAGCGGAACCATTTCGCGCCGATCGCCACGTGACCCTTTTCGTCATTGTAGATGACATCGAGAATCGCCGCACTTTCCAGATCGCCCGTCTCGCGCATCTTGGCCTGCAGCGACGGCGTCACGTCGAGCCCCCGCGCTTCCAGGATGAGCGGTACGACGGCGAGCCGCGCAGTCAGATCGTTGCGGGTCGAATGGGCTGCCTGCCAGAGCCCGTCATGAGCCGGCATATCCCCATAATCGGCTCCCAGGTCGTTCAACCGTGCGCGGACCATGCGGAAATGCTTGGCCTCTTCGAACGCGACCTGCATCCAGCCATCGAAGAAGGAGTTCGGCACCGCTTCGGTCGCAAAGCGGGCGACGATATCGAGCGCCAGGTCGACGGCATTAAGCTCGATATGGGCGATCGCATGCAGCGTCGCGATCCGGCCGTTCAGCGTATGCAGCGAGCGCTTTTCGACGGCTTTCGGCGGCACGAGTTCCGGCTTTTCAGGTCGGCCCGGCCGCTCGGGCAGCGGCGGATCGAGCGGCGAGCGCAGCGACAGCCGACGTTCGAACCAACGGGTGGCGGTCTCCTGCGCAAGCCGCGTCTTGATGTCGAGATCGGCCGAAAGGATCGCAGTCGTTGCGCCGCCTCTCAGCGACGTGATCGAAAACGTGTCCGTCATCGGATTCCTCTGCTTACAGTGCCTTGAGGCTTTCCAGCACCTCCTCGGCATGGCCCGTGACCTTCACTTTCGGCCAGATCCTTGCGATTCGCCGGTCAGCGCCGATCAGGAAGGTCGTCCGTTCCACACCCATATAGGTGCGACCATACATCTTCTTTTCTTTCCAGACGCCATAGAGATTGGCAAGGGCTGCGTCTTCGTCGGAGGCGAGGATGACCGAAAGCTCGTGCTTCTTGGCGAACTTGTCATGTTTCCTGACGCTATCGGGAGACACTCCGATCACGCTTGCCCCTGCCTTTTCGAATTCCGGCAAGAGCCCGGAGAACGCGATCGCCTCCCTGGTGCAGGCGTCCGTGTCGTCCTTGGGATAGAAGTAGAGCACAATCGGCTTACCCGAATGAGCCTGCAAGGAAACGGTGCCGCCTCCGTCGCGTGGAAGCTCGAAGTTCGGTGCAATGTCGCCGACCATCAAATGGGACATGGATTTCCTTTCTTTTGCCGGTATCTTGAGTGATTGTCGCCGCAATCGGTATATACTGGCCTCCGCGGCGTCCAGATCATTTGCGAGTATGGAAAGATAGTTTCAACCTGATGGCGGAAATTCGCGGAGAAAGGGTCAGTTTCAGCCGGAAGGACATCATTCCGCTGCACGAACTTCCCTCTGCACAGGCGGAAGATCCGATCATCGTCCATTGCCCGCCGCCGCCAAAACGCGTGAAGCGATTCGGCAGGACGGTCGTGCTGCTCCTGATGCTGGTGCTTGTCGCGCTCGGCAGCGCCGTCTTCGCGATCGAAGGCGGAGCAGTCGACGGAGCGCTTTCGACACGCGCCCAAAGCGCGCTCAACGACGCGATCGGCCCGCGTTATGCCGCATCGGTCGGTTCGACTGTCATCCGCTTCGATTCGGGTTTTCGTCTGGCCCTGGAGGCGCGCGACGTCGATATCGTTGAACAGGCAACGGGCAAACATTTGAGCCAGACGGGCGCCATGCGCATGGCGATCGATCCCCTGGCGCTTCTCGGTGGCCGGATCTCCATCAAGCAGATGGAGGCGGAAAACATCCACCTCAACACGGCGCAACTGCCGTCCGGCGATCCGCTGCCGCTGTCCGAGGTGCGGATCGACGCCATGCCCGCTCTGCTCGAACAGGCTTTTCAACGTCTCGACGAGGCGCGTGGTCTCATCGAGCGCACAGGCACGGGTTCTGTTCGTATCTCCGGCATCGAAATCCTGCTGCCTGCCGCCCCGGGGCGGAAACCGATCATGCTGGTCGTCGATAATCTCGAGCTGACCCGCAGCATCGAGGGCGAGGTGGAGATCAATGGTGCGATCAGCCTCAATGGCCGCAAGGCCGTGCTGACGGCTGCGTCCAGGACCGTGGGAGGCGTCACCACATCCCTATCGGCGAAGTTAACGGGTCTCGAGGTCACGTCCTTCCTGCTGCAGCGAACCGAGGAGGGAGCGCCGCGCGAGGGGATCGAAGGTTCGCTCGATCTCGACCTTGCCGCCGTCCGCGCGCGCGAGACCACGAAGCCTGCCATCACCGCAACGCTTCGCCAGTCTCCGGGCTATTTCTATTTCGATGGCCTCCAGCAGACCTTTACCGGCGCCGTCATCAATATCGCCTATGATTTTGCCAAGGATTCGATCGAACTCCTGAAGTCGGAAGCCCGTTTCGGTCCTACGGTCCTGCCGTTCACGGGAGCGGTCATCGATCTCAACCGACTGAATCCGGACGATCAGCGGCTTGGCTTCGGCCTGGACCTTCTGATCAGCAGCGGCACGGCCGTGGGAGCGACCGAAAGCGAACAGCCTGCACAGTTCGATCTCAAGGCGACGGGTCGATACCTCTCGGCTGATCGCGAGCTTCAATTCGATGAAATGGGTGTTTCCAGCCCTCTTGGACGGATGGCCGGAGCTTTGAAAATCCGGTTCGGCGATCAATCGCCGGAAATCAGCTTCGGTGCACAGCTGCCGAACATGGAAGTGACCGGCGTCAAGCAACTCTGGCCCTTCTGGATGGCGCGCAAGCCGCGCGATTGGATCATGGGCAATATGTTCGGCGGGACCGTGACCAATGGCTCGATTGCCGTCTTCATTCCGGCAGGCCGTATGAAAGGCCCTGGCATTCCGATGGAGCTCGACGGGAACGAGCTGCAGATCAGTTTCGATGTTGCCAATGCCCGGATCAACCTCCCCGGCGACATCCCACCGCTCCGTGACATCGAGGGCCGTTTCGATCTGAAAGGACAGGTGCTCCAGTTCGATATCGCCCATGCGGCGTCATTCTTTCCGTCGGGGCGGTCCGTCTCGGTGGAGAATGGCCGTTTCTCCATTCCCGCCACTTATGACAAGCCCTTGATGGCTGATCTTTCGCTGAGACTTGCAGGACCTGCGGACGCAGTGGCGGAACTTGCGAATTTCCGACCGATCAACGCTCTTAGGGGGACAGAGTTCAAACCGGAAGATTTCTCCGGCAATGCCCGGCTCGATCTCAAGGCGCGCATGGGTCTGATTAACGCCCAGAATCCCCCCAAGCCAACCTGGAACGCCCATGTCGAACTCGATGACGTCGATCTCGGCACCGAGTTTTCCGGTCGCAAGATCGGCGCGCTGAACGGAACGCTGGATATCGACACGCAAGCCGCTCGGCTTGCCGCCAGGGGTGAGATCGACGACGTGCCGGCGGATATCACGGTCGTTGAGCCGGTTGATGGCGCATCACCCGTCAAACGCGAGCGGATTATCAAGACGGTGCTCAACAACGACCAGCGAGAGAAGCTGGTTCCGGGACTTTCCGAGATAATCGACGGGACGATCTCTGCGCATTGGATCTGGGTTGATGAAGCCCGCCAGACCGTGGCGCTCGACTTGAGTCGCGCGGCTCTCTCCGTTCCGTGGCTTGGATGGACGAAGGGCGGCGGCATTCCGGCCAAGGCTCAATTCGAGCTTTCCGGAGAGGGGGCTCGCACCGACATCCGCAATTTCGAGCTATCCGGTGATGGTTTTGGCGCGCGGGGAAGCCTGGTGCTCAATAGTGACGAGCTTACTTCGGCCGAGTTCTCCCGTGTCCAGCTTTCGCCTGCGGACAATTATGCGGTCGCCGTGAAGAAAGCGAAGAGCAATTTCGACATATCGATCACCGGTTCCGTAATGGATATGCGGCCGGTCATCACCAGGCTGAGGGCAGAGGAAAAGGGAAAAGGTGGTGGCGGTCGCGACGACGATGACGTAACGGTGCGAGCCAAACTCGACCGCATGATCGGCTTCAACGACCAGACGTTGACCAACGTGTCGCTGTTGGTTTCCAGGCGCGACGGCGATGTCACGACTGCTGATTTCTCTGCCGCGACGGGTAGCGGCCAAGCGGTGATCAGCGAGATGAATGGCGGCAATACGGTCTCCATCACCAGCGGAGATGCAGGCGCGGTGATCCGCTTTACGGATCTTTACGACAACATGCGCGGCGGGCTCCTGAACCTGCGGCTGAAGGCGAATGGTAACGCCTGGACGGGATCTATCGATCTGCGCAACTTTTCGCTCGTCAACGAATCGAAGCTCCAGTCTCTGGTCTCGACACCGGATCAGGAAGGGCGGAGCCTGAGCACCGCGACGAAGCGTAATATCGACGTCACCTCGGCCAAATTCCAGCGTGGTTTTGCGAGCCTTCTTTACCGCGACGGGGCTTTCGCCGTCGAGAACGGCGTGGTGCGCGGCGAACAGATCGGCGCGACCTTCCAGGGACTTGTGCGCGATTCCAGAGGCAATATGAACATGACCGGAACGTTCATGCCCGCCTATGGATTGAACCGTCTCTTCGGCGAACTCCCCTTGATCGGTGCCATTCTCGGCAACGGCCGTGATCGCGGCCTGCTCGGCATTACCTTCAAGCTGGAAGGCCCGTTCGACAAGCCGAAGCTCACCGTTAACCCGCTGTCGCTGATCGCTCCCGGCATTTTCCGGCAGATCTTCGAGTTTCAATAGAAAAAGGGCCGCAGACGCGGCCCAGTTTTGTTTGCAAATCGCAGGACTGGATCAGACCGGGCGCACCAGGATGTGCTTCTTCTTGCCGAGCGAAAGTTTGATGACGCCGTCGCCGGTGATCTCGCCTGCACCCACCGTCTTGCGTTCGTCGGTAACGGACTGATCGTTGAGGCGCACCGCGCCACCCTGGACATGTCGGCGGGCTTCGCCGTTCGAGGCGGCGAGGCCGGCACGTACCATCAGCGACAGGAGGCCGACGCCGGCATCGAGCTCGGTGGCTGGAACCTCGACGGATGGCAGGTTTTCGGAAAGTCCGCCTTCCTCGAACGTGGTCCGCGCGGTTTCCGCAGCAGCTTCCGCCGCTTCCCGGCCATGCACGATGGCGGTCGCCTCGGTTGCCAGGATCTTCTTCGCTTCGTTGATTTCCGAACCTGCGAGCGCCGCGAGCCGGGCGATCTCGTCAAGCGGCAGGCGCGTGAAGATCTTCAGGAAGCGGATGACGTCCGCGTCCTCCGTATTGCGCCAATACTGCCAGAACTCGTAAGGGCTGAAGACATCTTCGTTGAGCCAGACGGCGCCGGAAGCGGTCTTGCCCATCTTGGCGCCGGAACTGGTCGTCAGGAGTGGTGTCGTCAGGGCGTAGAGCTGCGGTGTCCCCATGCGGTGACCGAGGTCGACGCCGTTGATGATATTGCCCCATTGATCCGAGCCGCCCATCTGTAGGCGGCAGCCGTAACGCCGGCTGAGCTCGACGAAGTCGTAGCCCTGCATGATCATGTAGTTGAATTCGAGGAAGGAGAGCGACTGCTCCCGGTCGAGCCTGAGCTTGACGCTGTCAAAGGAGAGCATACGGTTGACCGAGAAATGCCGGCCTACGTCGCGCAGGAATTCCACGTAGTTCAGCTTCAGGAGCCAGTCGGCATTGTTGACCATGAAGGCATCCGTCGGGCCGTCTCCGAAGCGGAGGATGCGGGAGAATATCTTCTTGATGCCTTCGATATTGGTGGCGATCGCCTCTGGGGTCAGGAGCCTGCGCTGCTCGTCTCGGAACGAAGGGTCGCCCACCATCGAGGTGCCTCCGCCCATCAGCGCGATTGGCCGGTGGCCGGTCTCCTGCAGCCAGTAAAGCATCGTGGCAGAGATCAGGTTGCCGATATGGAGGCTCGTTGCGGTAGCGTCGTAGCCGACATAAGCCGTCACGGTTTCCTTCGAAAACAGTTCGTCGAGACCAGCCTCGTCGGAAATCTGGTGGATGAAACCACGCTCGTCGAGCGTGCGGAGGAAATCGGACTTGAACCTGGACATGATCAATCTCTGGCAGGGATGTGTTTTCGCTGTGTGGGGCGCGTCTAGCACTGTTTTTGCCCGCAATCACTTCAAAAGTGATGCTTGGAACGATCAATGCGAGGAATGGAAGGACCGCAACCAATACGGAGGCACGCAGGACACGCTGATTGTCGCTAATATTTTAGGTATTAACCGTTTCTTGTTCATGCGCATCTAACATCGGTCATGGAACACGGTAAACGGGTGGCGTGCAGCGATCTGCACTGAGGGTTGATGAACGGGGCGACCTTCTTCCTGGCGGTGAATTTTATCATCGCCATTTCCTTCTCGCTGGTCTTCGCGGTTGTATCGACTCGCAGCCGCTCCCGAAGTGCTGCGCTCTGGTTCGCGGCCGGCTTTGCGGTCGCTTCGCTCTCGGCGATCTGCGAGCTGCTGGTCGCCTACACCGCCCTGACCCGATTTTGGGCGATCGGCGCGTTCGCGACCGTGCTCGGCGGCATGATCCTGCTGAGGATCGGCATCGGGGACCTGTATGGCCGGAAGAGCAATCTGCCTTTCGCAATCTGCTTCCTGGTTGCCTGTACGATTCTCGATGTCCTGATATACAACCTGCCGCGCGGGACTGTCCTGCATGCTTTCTCGTATCAGACGCCTTTCGCTTTGGTGGTCCTGGCCAGCGCATTTGCGGTTCTCTCCTCCGCGCGCCGGCTCGCGATCGATCGGGCGCTCGGCGGCCTGCTCCTCGTTACCGGCCTGCATTTCTTCGGCAAGGCCGGCATGGCGGTACTGGCGGGGGCGGGGACGACCGCCAAGGATTACATCCATACGAATTATGCGCTGATCTCGCAAAGCTCGACCGCCGTGCTGATGGTCGCGGTCGGGCTGACGCTGCTTTCGGTTCTGGTGCTGGAAATCATGGCCGACGAGCGCAGCAATTCGGAACAGGATGCCCTATCCGGTCTTGCCAATCGCCGCGGTTTCGAGAATGGCGTGAAGGCGGCGATCTCGATGGCGCCGAATGTCCGGCACGCGGTAATCATTTGTGATCTCGACCACTTCAAGAGCATCAACGACACCTACGGTCACCATGGTGGTGATCTGGTGATCCGTGCTTTCGGTGAACTTTTAAAGACGAGCGCAACAAAGACGACGACCATCGTCGGCCGCATCGGCGGAGAGGAGTTCGGTGTCTTCATGCCGAATACGACGATAGAGACAGCGCTGATTTTTGCGCAGGCGCTTCGAGCCGGGACGATGGGGATCCGCATCAGCGCCCTGCCACCGTCCTTTACCGTCACCGCCAGCTTCGGCGTCGCGGAGCTTGCTGCGGGAGGCGAACTCGCCGACGCGATGCGCAATGCCGATGCAGCTCTCTACGAGGCGAAACGCACCGGCCGCAATTGCGTCAAGCAAGCGCATCCGGGGTTTCCGCCTTCTGGATCGATCAGGGTCGTGAAATGAAAACGGCCGCCGGGGCAGCCGTCTGACAAGAGCACAGGGAACGACTCAGCGGATGCGTTTGGCGGCCGGTTCCGGCACCAGTTCCCCATTGAGACGACGGTCGAGATAGTCTTCGCATTCCGCCATGAGGGCTTCCACCTGGCCGTTGAAGAAGTGGTTGGCGCCTTCGACGGTTCGGTGGGTGATCAGGATTCCCTTCTGGGTCTTCAGCTTTTCGACAAGGCCGTTGACATCCTTTTCCGGTGCGACCTTATCGGCATCCCCATTGATGATGAGGCCCGACGAAGGGCAAGGCGCAAGAAAGGCGAAATCGTAGATGTTCGGTTGCGGCGCGATCGACATGAATCCTTCGATCTCCGGGCGGCGCATCAGAAGTTGCATGCCGATCCAGGCCCCGAAGGAATAACCTGCAACCCAACAGCTCTTGGAATCGGGATGCAGGCTCTGCACCCAGTCGAGCGCGGAAGCCGCGTCGGAAAGCTCGCCGGCGCCATGGTCGAACTCGCCCTGGCTGCGCCCGATGCCACGGAAATTGAACCGGAGCGTCGTGAAGCCGCGTTTCTGGAACATATAGAAGAGTTGGTAGACGATCTGATTGTTCATCGTGCCGCCGAACTGCGGATGCGGATGAAGGATGATGGCGATCGGGGCGCTCTTTTCCTTGGACGGCTGATAGCGACCTTCCAGGCGGCCGGCGGGGCCGTTGAAAATGACTTCGGGCATTGGTACTCCGGTCAACGTGCTCTGGTTCCGAACAGGTCGTCATCACGTCGAGTTTGACTTGACGAAGTCGCTCAGCTTTTCTACAACTCAGTTTAGAACCATTCGAAACTTTGGGCGCCAATCGAAATGGAGCCCGATGCGATGTCTCATAAGGCAAGGCTGGCGGAAATTTCAACAAAAATGCGGAATTCTCCGCATTCGTGAGATTTGACTGCTATCTAGGAACGGAAATCGATCAGGCAATGGCGCCAAACCGCACATATCTGGACTGGAACGCGACCGCACCTTTGAGTGCGCCGGCCCGCGCTGCCATGTTGGATGCGTTGCGGTTGCCCGGCAATGCGTCGTCCGTGCATGGCGAGGGCAGGGCGGCCCGCGGCGCGCTGGAGACGGCACGGCGGCAGGTTGCGGCTCTCGTGGGTGCCGAGGCGCCGCATGTGACCTTCGTGAGCGGAGCGACGGAAGCGGCCAATCATGTGCTGACGCCCGAATTCCGGATGGGCCGCGCTCCGTTGACGGTCAGCCGGCTCTATGTTTCGGCGATCGAGCATCCGGCGATCCGTGAAGGCGGGCGTCTCGACCCGGAGCGGGTCACGGAGGTGCCGGTCAATCGCGATGGGATCGTCGATCTGGCGGCGCTCGAGAACCTGCTCGCCGGCCATGATCGCAGTGCCGGCCTGCCGATGGTGGCTGTGATGCTGGCCAACAACGAGACGGGCATCATCCAGCCGGTGGCGGAAGCCGCCGCGATTGCCCATGCGCATGGCGGGCTGATGGTGGTGGATGCCGTGCAGGCGGTCGGCCGCGTGCCCGTCGATATCAATGCCCTGGATGCCGACTTCCTGATCCTCTCGTCCCACAAGATTGGCGGCCCGAAGGGCGTCGGTGCACTGGTCTCGCGCGGCGAGGTGCTGATGCCGAAGCCGCTGATCCGCGGCGGCGGACAGGAGAAGGGCCATCGTTCCGGCACCGAGAATTTTCATGCCATCGTCGGCTTTGGTGCGGCGGCGGCAGCGGCACTCGAAAATCTCGAAGAGCGCAACGCCGCAATCGCTGGTCTGCGTGACCGGCTGGAGGCGGGCATGCGTCAGGCGGCGCCGGACGCCATCATCCATGGCGAAACAGTCCCGCGTGTGGCGAATACCTGCTTCTTCACTTTGCCGGGTCTGAAGTCCGAAACCGGACAGATCGCCTTCGATCTCGAAGGCATCGCGCTGTCGGCCGGCTCTGCATGCTCTTCGGGAAAAGTGGGCGAAAGCCACGTACTGAGCGCGATGGGGTACGATCCCAACCTCGGCGCGCTCAGGATTTCGCTCGGGCCTGATACGACCGACGAAGACATCTCGCGGACGCTTGCGGCTTTCGCCAAGATTGCCGGCCGCCGGAGGCCGACGGGCGAAGCGGCCTGATTTTGTCGAATTTGCGGAAACGCAAATTTCCGCTTGCCAAAAGGTGTGAAAACAGCCTTTTGGCCACTACATAGGGGAGGCGTTTGTCCCCCCGGAATGCTGACAAGAATTGCCGGAATTTGAACCGGCAAGAATTGGAGAATGATATGCCTGCCGTCCAGGAAACAGTCGATCAGGTCCGCCGGATCGATATCGACCAGTATAAATACGGTTTCGAGACCGTCATCGAAGTGGACAAGGCTCCCAAAGGTCTTTCGGAAGAGATCATTCGCTTCATTTCGGCCAAGAAGCAGGAGCCGGATTGGATGCTGGAATGGCGTCTCGACGCCTATCGCCGCTGGCTTACGATGGAAGAACCGACCTGGGCGCGCGTCGACTATCCGAAGATCGATTTCAATGACCTCTACTATTACGCGGCGCCGAAGAAGTTTGGCGGTCCGAAGTCGCTCGACGAAGTCGATCCGGAGCTTCTGAAGACCTACGAGAAGCTCGGCATTCCGCTCAAGGAGCAGGAGATACTCGCCGGCGTCGAGAAGCCGAGAGTGGCCGTCGACGCGGTCTTCGATTCGGTGTCGGTCGTCACCACGTTCAAGGAAGAGCTGAAGAAGGCCGGCGTGATCTTCATGTCGATTTCCGAAGCCATTCGCGAACATCCCGATCTGGTCCGCAAGTATCTCGGTTCCGTCGTTCCTGCCACCGACAATTTCTATGCGACGCTGAACTCGGCAGTCTTCACCGACGGGTCCTTCGTATTCGTGCCGAAGGGCGTCCGGTGCCCGATGGAACTTTCCACCTATTTCCGCATCAACGAGAAGAATACCGGCCAGTTCGAGCGCACGCTGATCATTGCCGAGGAAGGTGCTTACGTCTCCTACCTTGAAGGCTGCACGGCACCGCAGCGCGATGAGAATCAGCTTCATGCCGCTGTTGTCGAGCTCGTGGCGCTCGATGATGCCGAGATCAAGTATTCGACCGTCCAGAACTGGTTCCCGGGCGATGCCGAAGGCAAAGGCGGCATCTACAACTTCGTCACCAAGCGCGGCGATTGCCGCGGTGCGCGCTCCAAGATTTCCTGGACCCAGGTGGAAACCGGCTCGGCGATCACCTGGAAATATCCGAGCTGCATCCTGCGTGGCGACGACAGCCGTGGGGAGTTCTATTCGATCGCCGTATCCAACGGCCATCAGCAGATCGATAGCGGCACCAAGATGATCCACCTCGGCAAGAATACGTCGAGCCGCATCATCTCCAAGGGTATTTCCGCCGGCAAGTCGAACAACACCTATCGCGGCCAGGTGTCGATCCATCGCCGCGCCGAGAATGCCCGCAACTTTACAAACTGCGACTCGCTGCTGATCGGCGACAAGTGCGGTGCGCATACGGTGCCCTATATCGACGTGAAGAACGCCTCCGCGCAAATCGAGCACGAGGCGACGACGTCGAAGATTTCCGACGACCAGAAGTTCTACGTGATGCAGCGCGGCATTCCGGAAGAGGAAGCGATCGCGCTGATCGTCAACGGCTTCGTCAAGGACGTCATCCAGGAACTGCCGATGGAGTTTGCCGTCGAAGCCCAGAAGCTGATCGGCATTTCGCTCGAAGGCTCCGTGGGCTGATGGCCCGCTGTCTGAATATCGCGCATTGACGCGTCACCGAATAAGTCCGGAAGGATAAGAATTATGCTTGAGATCAAGAACCTGCACGCACGCATCGCCGAAGACGGCACCGAGATCATCCGCGGCCTGAACCTCACCGTGAAGCCCGGCGAGATCGCCGCCATCATGGGGCCGAACGGCTCCGGCAAGTCGACGCTCTCCTACATCTTGTCGGGTCGCGAGGACTACGAGGTCACCGAAGGCGACATCCTCTATAACGGCGAGAGCATCCTTGAACTCGATCCCGCCGAACGTGCCGCCAAGGGCATCTTCCTCGCGTTCCAATACCCGGTCGAAATCCCGGGCGTCGCCACCATGCAGTTCCTCAAGGTCGCGATGAACGAACAGCGCAAGGCGCGCGGCGAAGCCGAGCTGACGACGCCGGACTTCATACGTCGCGTCAAGGACGCTGCCGAGAAGCTGAAGATCGACCAGGCCATGCTGCGTCGTCCGCTGAATGTCGGTTTCTCCGGCGGCGAAAAGAAGCGCGCGGAAATCCTGCAGATGGCGCTGCTTGAGCCGAAGCTTTGCGTGTTGGACGAGACCGATTCCGGTCTGGACATCGATGCGCTGAAGATCGTCGCCGACGGTGTCAACGCGCTGAAGTCGCCGGACCGTGCGGTGATCGTCATCACCCATTACCAGCGCCTGCTTGATTATATCGTGCCCGACAGCGTGCATGTGCTTTACAAGGGGCAGATCATCCGCTCCGGCGACAAGGCGCTCGCGCTCGAACTGGAAGAGAATGGCTATGCCGACATCATTGGAGAAGCGGCCTAAGCGCGCGGGAAGGATGGTGTCATGAACATGCAGACGACAAACCAGCCTATTGCTCGGATGACGGTTGCGGAAACCGCTCTGGTTGAGGCCTTCGGCGCCCAGTTCGGCGAATTGCCGGGCAATGGCGCGGTCGCTGGCACGCGCGACCGGCTTCTGGACGATTTGAAGAAGGCCGGTCTTCCGACCCGCCGGATCGAGGCCTGGCACTATACGGACCTGAAAACCCTGTTGCGGGCGGTTCCCGAGGCAACGCCGGTCAGCGCGATCGATCCCATAGCGCCGCTGGTCGAGGGCTCGGTTGTCCTTTCGGTGCTGCAGGGGGACGCCGATGACGATGCTTCGGCCGACGGAATTGAGATTGCCCGCTTTAGGGACAAGCTCGCCGATGGTTCGGCCGTCGCCGGCCTGACGGCGCTCGACAGGGACGATGCCATCGGCCGCATCAACGGCAGCTTCGTACGTGACGGTTTTGCGATCTCGGTTCCTGCCAACGCGGAGCTGGAAGAGCCGATCGAACTGCAGGCCCTCCATGCAGGGGGGCAGATCCATACGCGTTTCCCGGTCTCCTTCGGTGCAGCCTCCAAGGCGACGATCATAGAGCGTCACCGGTCGGTGACGGATGATGCCGCGCTCGTGTCGTCGATCAGTGACATCGTGCTGGAGGATGGTGCGGAGATCACCTGGATCATCCTGCAGAGCCAGGGCGCTGCCGATACCCATCTCGGCCAGATTCGCGTCAAGCTCGGGACGAACGCGAAGCTGAAACTCTTCGTCGTCAATGCCGGCGGCAAGCTGGTGCGCCAGGAACTGCGCATCGACGTCGAAGGCGAGGGCGCCGATTTGACGCTGCGCGGCGTCAATCTGCTCGGCGGAGAAGGTCATACGGACGTGACGCTGGTTCTCGGCCATAACGTGCCGCACACCAACTCCACGGAAATCATCCGCAACGTCGTCTTAGATCGCGCCAGCGGCGCCTTCCAGGGCATGATCCGGGTTGCACCGGATGCCCAGAAGACCGACGCCAAGATGGCCTGCAACACGCTGCTGCTCTCGGACAATGGCGAGTTCTCGGCCAAGCCGGAGCTCGAAATCTTCGCCGACGACGTGGTCTGCGGCCATGGTGCGACAGTTGCGGACATCGACAGGAACCATCTGTTTTACATGATGGCGCGCGGCGTTCCGGAGAACAAGGCGCGGGCCATGCTGGTCCACGCCTTTGTGGCGGAGATCGTCGAGGAACTCGAGGACGAGAAGCTGGTCGAGGCACTGGAAGGCGTCATTTCGGCCTGGCTTGAAAGGCATGCCTGAGCGTGCTGACGGAGGGGCAATCTCTCCTCCGTCATCCTCGGGCTTGTCCCGAGGATCTAAGCCAGTTCAAGAACGTAGACGTGGATAGATCCTCGGGACAAGCCCGAGGATGACGTAGAGCAAGCGGCAACTGCTGCGAAACCAAAACATTCTGCGGTAGCTCCTTAGGGAGCGACATGAAAGGGTCTGAAAATGGACCAGACAACACCGGTTACCGCTTACGACGTCGAAGCGATCCGCCGGGATTTCCCGATCCTGTCGACCATGGTGCATGGCAAGCCTCTGGTGTACCTGGACAACGGCGCGTCGGCGCAGAAGCCGCAGGCGGTGATTGATGCGATCAGCCATGCCTATTCGCACGAATATGCCAATGTCCATCGTGGCCTGCATTTCCTTTCGAATGCTGCGACGGAGGCCTATGAGGCGGCGCGTGAAAAGGTGCGCCGTTTCCTGAATGCCGGGTCGGTCGACGAGATCGTCTTCACCAAGAACTCGACGGAGGCGATCAACACGGTCGCTTATGGCTGGGGCATGCCGAGGATCGGCGAGGGCGACGAGATCGTCGTCACCATCATGGAGCACCATTCCAATATCGTGCCCTGGCATTTCATCCGTGAACGGCAAGGCGCGAAGCTCGTCTGGGTGCCGGTCGATGACGAGGGCGCTTTCCACATCGAGGACTTCGAGAAGTCGCTGACCGAGAAGACCAAGCTCGTCGCGATTACCCATATGTCGAATGCGCTCGGAACGGTCGTCCCGGTCAAGGAGGTTTGCCGCATCGCGCACGAGCGGGGCATTCCGGTGCTGATCGACGGCAGCCAGGGGGCCGTGCATATGCCGGTCGATGTCCGTGATATCGATTGCGACTGGTATGTGATGACGGGACACAAGCTATACGGCCCGTCAGGCATCGGCGTGCTCTATGGCAAGATGGATCGCCTCAAGGAGATGCGGCCCTTCCAGGGTGGCGGCGAGATGATCTTCGAGGTGACCGAGGACAACGTCACCTATAACGACCCGCCGCACCGTTTCGAGGCCGGCACCCCGCCGATCGTCCAGGCGATCGGGCTCGGTTATGCTCTCGATTACATGGACAAGATCGGCCGCGCGGCAATTGCCCGCCACGAGGCGGATCTCGCAGCCTATGCGGCCGAGCGGCTTCGGGCGATCAACTCGCTCAGGATCATCGGCGATGCGCCGGGCAAGGGCAGCATCTTCTCCTTCGAGCTTGCCGGCATCCATGCCCATGACGTGTCGATGGTGATCGACCGCAGAGGTATCGCCGTGCGTGCCGGCACCCATTGCGCCATGCCGCTCTTGAAACGCTTCGGCGTGACCTCCACATGCCGGGCATCGTTCGGCATGTACAACACGCGTGCCGAAGTGGACGCGCTTGCGGATGCGCTGGAATACGCGCGTAATTTCTTTGCCTGAGGATTTTGTCATGGCTGTCGATGAGACGGAACTGAAATGGGATGCCCGCGAGGGGATTATCCAGTCCGCTATTCCTGCCGACGAGCTCGCCCGCCTCGGCGACGACATCATTGCCGCGCTGAAGACCGTGTATGATCCGGAAATCCCGGCTGACATCTTCGAACTCGGCCTCGTCTACAAGATCGACATCGAAGACGACCGCATGGTGAAGATCGTCATGACGCTGACCGCTCCCGGTTGCCCCGTAGCCGGCGAGATGCCTGGTTGGGTCGAGAATGCAGTCGGCGCCGTGGAGGGGGTCTCCGGAGTAGAGGTTGAAATGACCTTCGATCCGCCGTGGACGCCGGAACGGATGTCCGAAGAAGCTCAGGTTGCCGTGGGTTGGTATTGATCCGTTTACGGCAGGACATTACATTTGAATCGTGAAGCGCCGGACCTTGAATCCGGTTGTGGAAGGAGAAAAAGGCCCATGGGCTTTGCAGTGATGACAATGACCGATGCCGCAGCGGCGCGCGTCAAGCAGATCGTGGCCAATTCCGGGGCGGATGCGAAAGGTGTTCGCGTCGGGATCAAGAAGGGCGGCTGCGCCGGCATGGAATATACGATCGATCTCGTCACCGAACCCAATGCCAAGGACGATCTGATCGAGCGGGATGGCGCCAAGGTCTGGATCGAACCGTCTGCGGTCCTCTATCTCCTGGGCACCGAAATGGATTTCGAAGTCACGAAGATGCGGTCCGGCTTCACCTTCGTCAATCCCAACCAGACATCCGCCTGCGGCTGCGGCGAGTCCGTCGAGCTGAAGCCGGCGGATCTGGCCGCGCTTGCAAAGCAGCGCGAGGCCGAGGCCCACGTCTGATCCACTCATGAATTATCGAGATAGGCGAGGAGCGTTTCCATTGCCTGTCGCGCGCCGTTGATGTCACGCGCCTGTATGGCGCGAATGACGGCGATATGTCGTGCTGCCGATTGATCCATACGATGGGCAGAGGCCTTTGAGAACCATAACCGTCGCGAATGCGTCTGAAGCGGTGCCAGGGCCGAAACCAGGAAGCGATTGGGGCAGGCCTCCTCGAAGATCTCATCGAAACGCCTGTCGGCCTCCAGAAAACCCAAAATGTCGCCTGTGTCGGAAGCCGCACTCATCGCCTTGGCGCAATCCACCAAGGCGGAGCGCTGCTCCTCATTCGCATATTCCGCCACGAGGGCAGCGGCAAGAGGTTCGAGCTGCCGGCGCACCTGCATGATGCCTTGATGATCGCCGGGGACGATCTCGGCGATTTGCAGTCCGACGCGCGGCCGCACCCGGATCAGCCCCTGCCATTCGAGCTTCTGAATCGCTTCGCGAACCGGGGTGCGGCCCGGGCCGGCAAGCGCGATCAATTGCCTCTCCGTCACGGGAACTCCCGGCTTCAGTTTCAGCGTCACGATCAGGTTCTCCAGCCGCCGATAGGCCTGCCGGCTGAGGGATTCCGCCTCGGATGACATCATGTTGGTCTCTCCCCGGGCAATCGCGGTAGACCGGCACCGTGACGAAGCTCGGTCGGAACCGCTATTCATGTCGGAGAGCTTCGATCGGGTTAAGCTGAGCCGCACGGCGGGCAGGGAAGTAACCGAAAATCATGCCGATTGCGGCCGAGAAGACAAATGCAAGCGCAATGATCGTCGGGCTCGTTACGAAGGGCACCTGGAGATAGCTGACGACGCCGAAGGCGAGAGCCAATCCTGTCATAATGCCCGTGACGCCCCCGAAAATCGACAGCATGACGGCCTCGACGAGGAACTGGGTGAGCACCTGTCCTTCCAGCGCGCCGATCGCCAGTCGGATGCCGATTTCGCGCGTGCGCTCCGTCACCGAAACGAGCATGATGTTCATGATGCCGATGCCGCCGACGAGCAGGCTGACAGCCGCCACTGCCCCGAGCAAACCCGTCAGCAGCACCGTGGTGCCGGTCATCGCCGCGGCGATCTGCGACATGTCGTTGACCGAGAAATCGTCCTCGCGGCCGATCGCGATGCGCCGCCGCTCGCGCAGCAGGCTTTCCACGTCAGACTGCACCTTCGACGTCGCGACGCCGTCCTGAGCGGAGAGAATGATGCTGCTGATCGTCGTTGTCCCGCCGATCCGCCGCTGGTGCAGCTTCAGCGGCATGATCACCGTGTCGTCCTGGTCGTCACCCATGCCCGACTGACCCTTGACGGCAAGTACCCCGATGACCGGGCAGGCGATGTTGCTGACGCGAATGTTCTGGCCGACCGGGTTGGCTGCGCCAAAAAGCTCCTTGCGCACTGTTTCGCCGATAATGCAGGCGGCATGGCTGCCACGGTCTTCGTTTGGCAGGAAGTTGCGACCGAACGCGAGGTCCCAGTCCTGCGCGATCAGGTAATCATTGGTGGTGCCGATGGCGCTGGTCGAATGGTTGGCTCCGCCGGCAATCACGGTCGCCGTGCCACGGTTTACCGGAGCAACGGCCCTCAGACCGGTCACCTGTTCCCGGATCGCCTGCACATCCTTGTCGGTAAAACGCTTGGCCTCGGTGCTTACCCGTCCCGGCCCCCATTGGCCGGGTCGGACGAACAGCGTGTTGGTGCCGAGACGCGAAAGCTCGTTCTGAACGCGTGCCGTCGTGCCGTTGCCAACCGTCACCATCGCAATCACGGCAGCGACGCCGATAACGACTCCGAGCACGGTGAGGAATGAGCGCAGCATGTTGCGGCTGATCGCGCGCCAGGCGAGTTTTGCGGTTTCAAAGAACATGATCCGGCTCCTTCACCCGCACTTGATCCGAGGCAAGCCGGCCGTCGACGAAACGCAGGAGGCGTTTGCCATAGGCAGCAATGTCTTCCTCATGGGTGACCATGATGACGGTGATGCCGTTCTCGCGATTGAGCCGGGTGATCAGTTCCATGATCTCGGAGCTGGTCCTGGTGTCCAGATTGCCGGTCGGCTCGTCGGCAAGCAGGACGGCCGGATTGGTGACGATGGCGCGGGCGATCGCAACACGCTGCTGTTGACCGCCTGAGAGCTCCTGTGTCGTATGGCTTTCGCGGCCCTTCAGGCCGACCTGTTCCAGCGCGGCGAGCGCGAGCCGGCGGCGTTCACGGTGGTCTATGCCACGGTAGACGAGGGGCAGCTCTACATTCTCGACGGCGGACGTGCGGGCAAGCAGGTTGAAGCCCTGGAAGACGAAGCCCAGCATATGCCGTCGAAGCAGCGTGAGCTGCGAACGGTTGAAGCTGCTCGTCGGGATGCCCTGGAAGAAGTATTCGCCGGAGGAGGGTACGTCGAGCCCGCCTATGATGTTCATGGCCGTGGATTTGCCCGAGCCCGACGGCCCCATGATGGCCACGAATTCGCCCTGCGAGATCGAGAGATCGATATGGTCCAGCGCTCGGATCATAGCTTCGCCGCGGCCATAGAATTTGGAGACCTGTTTGAATGTAATGAGGGGAGGAAGCGTCATGGCCTTGCCCCTCAGTTGGCCCGAGCCACGGCATCCGTGATCAGCAGGTCGCCTTCCGTGATGTCGCCGGATTTCAGCACCGTGAACTGCCCGTCCGTCGGGCCGGTTTCCAGCTGGACACGCGTGGGGACGCCGGCACGCAGGACCCATACGGCACGGTTGGCCGCCGAAGCCTCATCGCTGCTGCGGTTTGTGCGCAGGCGCGGTGGTGAAAAGAGCCGGGTCAGGAAACTGCCGCGATTGCCGCTGGTGGTCGCGGGTGGCGAATAGCGCAGAGCCGCATTCGGCACGAGGAGTGCATCGGAGACGGATTCCACCGTAATGTCTGCGGTTGCCGTCATGCCGGGGCGCAACAGGAGGTCGGCATTGTCGACCGTCAGGATCGCCTTGTAGGTGACGACATTGGAGACGGTTTCGGATGCAAAGCGGACAGTCTCGATGGCGGCGGGAAAGCTGCGGTCCGGATAGGCGTCGACGGAGAATTTCGCGAGTTGGCTTTCCCTCACCTGGCCGACATCCGCCTCATCGACTGAGACTTGAAGTTCCATATGCCTCAGGTCTCCGGCGATGGTGAAGAGCACCGGCGCATTGAGCGAGGAGGCAACCGTCTGGCCGGGATCCACATCGCGGGTGAGCACCACGCCGTCGATCGGCGAGACGATCTTGAGTTTCGAGAGATTGACCTCCGCAAGCTGCAGGCTGGCTTCGGCGGACAGGACTGCGGCTTCGTTGACCGCCTTGGTCGCGACGGCAGCTTCATAAGCATATTGGGCGGCGTCCAGCTCCTGCTGGCTGGAAATGCGGTTGCTGACAAGGCCGGTCAGCCGGTCAAGCGTATTCTTGGCCGATGCGGCTTCCGCTTCTGCCTTGAGCACGCTCGCCTTTGCGGAGGCAAGCTGGGCGCGAGCGCTCTGAACATCGGCCTCCTGCTTGTTGGTGTCGAGTTCGGCGAGCACATCGCCCGTCTTCACCGGGCTGTTGTAGCTGACATTGACTTTGCGCACCGTGCCGGAGAGCTCGCTCGATATATCCACCTGGTCGGTCGGCTGGACGGAGCCGGTTGCAGTGACGATGACCGAAAGATCGCCGCGCTTCGCGGGCTGCGTCGTATAGTCGTATCGCGTCCCGTTGCTGCCGAAATAGGTATAGGCGCCGGCGGCAGCGATCAGAAGGACGATGGAAACGATTGGCCAGAAGAGCCAGCGGCGCTTCTTGCCGCTGCCCGACGCTGCCAGGATCGCGGCGAGATCGGGCGCATCGCTCGTCTTTACCGCTGGGTCGGGTGTCTTCTGCACGTTCAAGGTCAAGTCCCTCTTTGGATGATATATGGGACGGCCGTACGTGTCCGTCCCGCCGCCACACGGCGCGAATCCGCCGGAAGCGTGGTCGTCGCGGATTTCTCTATGCTTCCAATGACATGAAACGCGTGTAGGAGGAACTTAAATATCGGTAAGGTAGTTCTGCCTTGATCCGCATCAGACGGCGGCTCTTTTTCTGGGAACGTCGAAGCCGGCATCAATGCGGCTTCCGCGACGGCGACGCTGCCGTCTCGTTCGAAGAAGAACAGGGCGACAAATCGGTTCGTTAATGGAAAAGCCGGCATCTCGCGCGGGATGCCGGCTTTTTGTCGTTTTCAAATCTGTGATTATTGCACCGAGCCCGGGACGCCGAAACGTTCCGGCCATGGTCGGAACCTTTGGGTCAACCTCTCGTGAAGAAGGTCAGGCCGTCTCGCGGGCTGTTTTCAGTGCCGCCGCCCACCAGGCGAGGTCGTCCAGCATGGTCTTCACGCCTGGCTCGAGATGGGTGAGTTCCTTGATATCCTTGCCTTGCTGCCAGACTGCGAAGAAATCGGCACCCTGGATGTGCACGCCCGGGCGAGTCGGAACCATCTGTAGCTCGACGGCTATGTTGCGCAAATGCTCGACCGCACGTGCGCCTCCGACGCTGCCGTAGCCCACGGCCGCCGCCGGCTTGCGGTTCCATTCCTTGTAGGAGTAGTCGAGGGCATTCTTGAGTACGGCCGTGATCGAACGGTTGTATTCTGCCACGATAAAGATGTAGCCATCGAATTTGGCGACCTTCTTCTGCCAACGCTGACCGACTTCGTTTTCGGTTGGTACCCAGGCATTGGATGCCTTTTCATTGAAGAACGGCAGCGGGAAATCGCGCAAGTCGACGAGTTCGAATTCCATGTCCTCGCGCTGCGACGCAGTCTCGTAAATCCACTTGGCTGGCTTTTCTCCAAAACGGACGTCGCGCGTGCTCGTGATGATGATGGCAATCTTCGGCTTGGCCATAAAATTTTCTCGCTTTCGGGAAAGGGATTTGGATGGGACCGAAGCAATATGGTCGCAAGAAGAAAATGGTCAAGCCGGCCGGAGGGCTGCGACGGGGCGGCTGCGGGGTTCACGCGATCATGCTCGCCAAAACGGCTCAGTTCGTGGACGAGAGTTCTGTGGAGGGCGCCAGGATATCGGCGTTGCCGAGGGATTGGTCTGCATATTTGAATGCCAGGATGCTGAGCACCGAGGCGATGAGAACGACGAAAATGATCCGCATCAGGAACTCCTTCGCCCGCATAAACGGTGCCGGACATGTAGAGGTTCCTGGTTGGGTTTCAATAGAACGTGATGACCATTCATGGTCGGTGTGGACATAGCCCGATCCCGAAGACCGGGCTGTGCCATATGATGATGCGGGAGCTGGCGGTTTAGCTGACCGAGAAGGGGACCGCTACAAAGGTCTGGCTGTCGCCGCGCTGGATGAGAAGCAGGACCGATTTGCGACCGGCCTTGCCCGCATCAGCAACTGCTGCCTTGGCTTCCTTGGCTGACTTCACCGGCCGCTGGTTGACCGAGACGATGATGTCCCCGGGCTGCAGGCCGGCATCGGTTGCCGGCTTGTCGGGAGCGACGCTTTCGATCACCGCGCCGCTTTCCCGGCGCGGCAGGTTGAGCGCCTGGCGAACATCCGGGGTAATGTCGCCAAGGCCGACGCCGATCGTCGGAACGCGTTGTGCGGCCGGGCTCGACTTGTCGCCGTTATCGGCGGAGGCCTGCTGCTGGTCGTCCTGATTGCCGCCGATCGTGATGCGCAGGTCCCTGGTCTCGCCTTCGCGCCACACGGTGAGGCTTTCCCTGGCTCCTGGCGCGAGATCGGCGACCATGCGCGACAGGTCGCGGGGTGATTTGATCTCCTGCCCGCCGAGGGCCGTGATGACGTCGCCGGTCTCGATACCGGCCCGGGACGCCGGCGTGTCATCGCTCACATTGGCGACCAGCGCGCCTTCAGGCCTGCCAAGGCCGATGGCGCTCGCAACGTCCGCCGTTACCGGCTGGATCTGCACGCCGATGAAGCCATGCTCGATCGAGCCGTCCTTCATCAGCTTGGCGACGACCTTTTGCGCCTGATCGGAGGGAATCGCGAATCCGACGCCGACGCTACCGCCATTCGGCGAGTAGATAGCAGTGTTGATACCGATCACCTTGCCCTGGAGATCGACAAGCGGGCCACCGGAGTTTCCGTGATTGATCGGTGCGTCGATCTGGATGAAGTCATCGTAGGGACCGCTGTGCAGGTCACGGCCGCGGGCAGAGACGATGCCGGCGGTGACCGTCGTACCGATGCCGAAGGGATTGCCGATCGCAAGGATCTGATCGCCGGCATTGAGCCTGTCGGAATCACCCCAGGCAACGGTGGCAAGCGGCTTCGGCGCATTGATCTTGATGACGGCGAGATCGGATTTCGGGTCGGCGCCGACGAGCTTGGCGGGTAGTTCCGTGCCGTCGTCCAAGGTTACCCTGATGCTCGTCGCGCTGTCGATCACGTGATTGTTGGTGACGATATAGCCGTCTGCGGTGATGATAAAACCGGAACCGAGGGCCTCTGCATGCGGGGTCGGGCGTTGCGGCATCTGGCGCGGGATCGGAATGCCCTGCTGGCCGAAGAACTGCCTGAACTGCTCATCGAAGGGTGAAGCATCGCTGAATGGCGAATTGTCGCCAGTATCGGCATTCTGGGCTTTCATCACGGTGGTGATGGTGACGACGGCCGGCTTGTCGGCTGCGACGATCGGTGCGAAGGAACCGCCCGGGGCGACTGTGCCGGTAATCGGCGCAGTGTCGGTCGCGGCCTCGGCGGCGTTGAGGCCGAAGATGACGGGCATGGCAAGCGGAGCAACGGCAATGGCTGCACCAAGAAGGGCGGCGAGGCGGTGTTTGCGAAGGATATCGGACATGCTGGTTTTCCTTTCTGATTGATGGCTCCGGCCCCGCATTGATGACGGGTTCCGGGGCGAGGGGGATCGAAGCCGCGGACTAAGCCCGCGGCCGATCGGCTTTCGGTGAGGTCAGAAGAGAAGGAGAGCCAGGTAGACCACGGAATGGTCGTGCTCTTCGGAAGTTCAGTTCGGTGGATGGCGTAGCCGGATTGGTGGGCGACGATCTATCGACATGAACGAGCGCATGGCGCCTCCGTTCTTGATCAAAGAAGTTCAATCGGCTGTCTCATACCGTCGCGTCGCGGCATGTGCGGCCGCCGGCGGTATTCAGTCTTGCATTGAAAACTACGCCTCGAAGCCGCGATAGTCAGCTTAACAATTGATAAGGTTATAGACCGGCGACCTGCCGGATTTTCGGCCGAAACCTGAGTTTCGGGAGCGCGGAAAAATTAGAATAATTGATGTTTATCAATTGTTTACCCGCATCTTATTCACCGACGCGCGTCCGATGAAACCTGAATTCTTCGTAAGAATGATGTTTCTGCTGAGAAGATGAAGAATTTTTAAGGTGGTGAGAACGCAGGGATTCGAACCCTGGACCTACTGATTAAAAGTCAGTTGCTCTACCGGCTGAGCTACGCTCTCCCGTGGTGCGCTGCAGCGCGTCCTTGAAAGTGCGCGGAACATATGCAGGTGACCCGTTGCGGTCAACCCGCAAAAACAGCAAAAATGCGGCTTCTTGCCGCTTTTCCATGATGATGCGAAAAGGTGATTGGCATTCGCCGCCTTGAATCGCTACGTGAAGCGCAATGCCGGGTCTGAAAAGACTGCCATCCGGAGCCACACGTGTCGATTGCCGAAATATCATTGCTGAGTGCGCTTCTTGCCGGCGCGCTGTCGTTCCTTTCCCCTTGCGTGCTGCCGCTCGTGCCGCCCTATCTTTGTTATATGGCGGGTATTTCCGTTGAACAGTTCCGCGGCGGCGGTGCCGCGGTTGTCGAGTTCAGGAGCGGAACGCGCAGGGCGGTGCTGATGTCTGCGCTGTTCTTCACCCTGGGATTCGCAACCGTTTTCGTGGCGCTTGGGGCAGGGGCTTCGACGATCGGCGTACTGCTGCGCCAGCATCTGGACCTTCTCTCCAAGATCGGCGGCCTGATCATCATCGCCATGGGCCTCAACTTCCTCGGCGTCTTCCGAATCGGTTTCCTGGCCCGCGAGGCGCGCTTCCAGGGCGGCGGGCAGCCGGCAACTCTCTCGGGCGCCTATGTCATGGGGCTCGCCTTTGCCTTCGGATGGACGCCGTGTATAGGTCCGGTGCTCGGCGCCATTCTTGGTGTTGCCGCCTCGCGCGACACCGTAGGCGAGGGGGCTATGCTGCTTGCCATCTATTCGCTCGGCCTTGCCGTGCCCTTCTGGATCGCCGCCGGCTTTTCGGGAGCCTTCATGCGGTTCCTGACGCGCTTCCGCCGCCATCTCGGCACGGTCGAGAAAGTTATGGGCGTATTCCTGATCCTGACCGGTCTCGCTTTCATCTTCGGCTTCGTCAGTTCTGCCGCGATCTGGTTCCAGCAGACCTTTCCAATCCTCATGCAAATCGGCTAACGGGAATCTCCTTCCAACGCGACCCGGGACCTTGGGCTAGCAAAGATGGCCGACATTATTGCAATGCTGTTGCCCTTCTTCGGGCTGATATTCATCGGTTACCTTGCTGCCAAGGTTACCAAACAGCCCGCCGAAGCGCTTGGCTGGATGAACACTTTCATCATCTACGCAGCACTTCCGGCGCTGTTCTTCAAACTCGTCTCCCGCACGCCGGTCGAACAGTTGACCCGGGTCGACTTCATTCTCGGCGAGATCGGCGCGACCTATCTGATCTTCTTCCTTCTTTTTCTCATCGGCTTCTTCATCAGGCGCAATTCCTTCGCCGATTGCACAATCCAGTCGTTTGCGGGTGCCTATGGCAATATCGGTTACATGGGACCGGGGCTGACGTTGCTGGCCTTCGGTGAAGCGGCCGCCGTGCCGGTGGCGTTGATCGTTTGCTTCGAGAATGCCGCGCATTTCATCGTTGCGCCTGCCATGATGGCGGCCGCCGGGGACGACAGGCGCCCGGCGATCCGGGTTGCGGCCGACATTGCCCGAAGGGTGGCATTGCACCCGTTCATCATCTCGACCGTGCTGGGCTTCTGTTTTGCCGCCCTGGCGATCAGGCCGCCGGAGGCATTCCAGCGCCTGGTCGATTATCTGGCGCAGGCGGCAGCCCCTTGCGCTCTCTTCGCCATGGGGGTGACGCTGGCGCTGAGGCCCATCCGCCGCGTGCCCGTGGAGATCGGCTATATCGCCGTTTTCAAGCTGATCATGCTGCCGATGACGACCTATGTGGTGCTGTCGCTGATCGGCAATTTCGATCCCGTCTGGATCTATTCGGCAACCCTGCTTTCGGCGCTGCCGACGGCGACGAACGTTTTCGTCATCAGCCAGCAATATCACGTCTGGCAGGAAAGGGCGTCCGCGAGCATCCTGATCATCACCGTACTCTCGGTGCTGACCTTGCCGGTGTTTCTCTACCTCATTAACGCTGGAATTCTACCGCCGGACCTCATTCCTTAAGGCGTCAAGGACGGCACGGAACCCGCGGCCAGGCTCGATTCCCTCGCGCATCAGGAGGTTGCGGAGCGGCGGGGCGCTGCCGAGGAAATGCAGGCCGGCTGCACGCAGCATCTGCACGGGCAGGAAATCCGACAGCAGAGAGCGGTTGAGAACGTCGACGCCGAAGGTGCGGCTCATGACGTCCGGCCGCCGGCGCCGGTTGAAACGATCGCCTGCATCCGCCGGGATCGGCCGGTCGCCGATAGGCGCCAGAAGCTCGGAAAGGGCGATCACGTCGCGCAGCGACAGGTTGAGGCCCTGCGCGCCGATCGGCGGGAAGGCATGCGCGGCTTCGCCGATCAGGGCTAGGCGCCCCTTGCCGAAACGGTCCGCCATCAGACTTGAAAGCGGCCAGATCTGCGGGGTGTCTTCCACCGTCACCTTGCCGAGCATGGACTGCATGCGATCTTCAATAGCCTGCGACAGGTCTTCGACGGGCAGAGCGACGAGGCGCTGAGCTTCCTTCGGCGTCACGACCCAGACGAGACTGGAGCGAAGGCCCGGAAGCGGAACCTGGGTAAAAGGTCCAGTCTCCGTGTGGAATTCGGTCGAGACATTGCCGTGCGGCAGCGTATGGGCGAAATTCAGCACCAGTGCCGATTGGCTGTAGGACCAACGGCGCACGCCGATTCCGGCCGCGTCGCGGGTCTTTGACTTCCGTCCATCGGCCCCCACAATAAAATCGACCGTGATGGTGGAGGCATCCGAAAGCGTGATCGCTGCCCGTTCGGCGGAATAATCCACGGTTTGAACGCTCTGCGTAATCTTGGTGATGTTCGGTTCCGCGGTGACGGCTGCATCCAGCGTCCCCGACAGCGCCTTGTTCGGGATATTGTAGCCGAAGGCATACAAGCCGACATCCTGTGCCCGGAACTGTGTCGTCGGCGCCCGCAGCAGCCGCTTCGTGCCATCGATGATCTGCATGATGGACAGGGCCGCCGCCGAGGGGGCAATATCATCCCACACGCCGAGCCGTTCCAGGAGGCGGATCGACTGGTCCATCAGGGCCGTCGTGCGCTCGTCTGCTTTTTCGGATGCGGGAGCAATGAGGGCTACCTTGCGCCCGGCGCGCGCGAGAGCCAGGGCCGCAAGCGATCCGGCAAGCCCCCCGCCCACCACGGCGATCTCGAAATGCTGCATTTCCGTTGTCCTGATCTGCGAATATCCTTGACGAAACTATTTAGAACTTCAAAGCGTGCATATCCATGGGGCATCGCGGCGCAGCATAGAAAAAGCAAGGGTTTATCCGCGCCGCGTAGGGCTGGCAGGTTGCAAAGCGTGCTGATTGGCCGCATACCAGCCCAACGAGAGAGAGGTGGACTGGCGGCGTGATCAGACGAATCTTCAACTACCGGAAAGTTCCTTATGCGGAAATGCGCGCCTTTTCGGTTCATCTTCTAACTGCTTCGGGTTCGTTCCTGGCCTTCCTGGGTGTTGTCGCGGCAGCCGAACACCGCTTTGTGGACATGTTCTGGTGGCTCGGCCTTGCGCTGCTTGTCGACGGTATCGACGGACCGATTGCCCGCAAGGTGCGGGTCAAGGAAGTCCTGCCCAACTGGTCGGGCGACACGCTCGACAATATCATCGACTACGTGACCTATGTCCTGCTGCCGGCTTTCGCACTCTACCAGAGCGGCATGATCGGCGAGCCCTGGTCCTTCTTCGCTGCCGGCGCGATCGTCGTGTCGAGCGCCGTCTATTACGCCGACACGGGCATGAAGACGGAGGAGTATTTCTTCTCCGGTTTCCCGGTCGTCTGGAACATGGTGATCTTCACGCTTTTTGCTATCGATGCCAGTGCGTTGACGGCGCTGATCGTCGTCTCAATCTCCGTGATCCTCACGTTCCTGCCGATCAATTTCCTGCATCCGGTGCGGGTGAAACGCTTGAGACCATTCAACCTCGCCGTCTGTCTTGTCTGGTGCGCACTGGGTGGCTATGCACTCCTCCTGCATTTCGCCACGCCGGACTGGGTGGTCTGGGGCGTCGTCGTGAGTGGCGTCTACCTTTATTGCATCGGTGCCGTGCTGCAGCTTTTCCCCAATCTGGGGAAATAGTTGGACGTTGCTTCTTGTGCTTTTTCTTTGATGTTGTGCGAAGCAACAAAAACGGTATCAATATGACAAAAGAACGCTCAGCATCAGGCTTGAGAAGCGTTCAAAGAACAATGCGCCGCCGTGCCGGCCGAGCCTCGCAAGAAGGCTGTACACAGGCGAAACAGGGGGTTCAGTGACGTTATCCGAAGGTCCGGCGACCGTTCCGCTCTTGTCGGTTCGAGGTTTGACCAAACTTTTCGGCAGCTTCGCCGCCTGCAGTGCGATCGATCTGGATATCGCGCCGGGCGAGATTCATGCGCTTCTCGGCGAAAACGGCGCCGGCAAATCCACGCTGGTCAAGATGCTTTTCGGCGTGCTGCAACCGAGCGCGGGTCGGATCCTTTGGGACGGCTCACCAATGACAATCGCTTCGCCCGGCGAAGCCCGCCATCTCGGCATAGGCATGGTCTTCCAGCATTTCTCGCTCTTCGAGGCGCTGACGGTGGCGGAGAACATCGCGCTGTCGCTCGACCCGAGAATTTCGCTGTCGAGGATTTCCGACGAAGCGGCGTCGCTTTCGAAAGCCTATGGTCTGCCGCTCGATCCCAAGGCGCATGTAGCGGACCTTTCCGTCGGCGAGCGCCAGCGCATCGAGATCGTTCGGGCCCTGCTCCAAAATCCCAAGCTGATCATCCTCGACGAGCCGACCTCGGTTCTGACGCCGCAGGAAGCTGATCGTCTGTTTGAAACGCTTTTCAAGCTGAAGGCCGAAGGTCGATCGGTTCTCTATATCAGCCATCGGCTGGAGGAGGTGCGGCGCATCTGCGATCGTGCAACCGTGCTTCGTCACGGCAAGGTTACCGGCGCCTGCGATCCGAAGCAGGAGACGCCGGCCTCGCTCGCCCGCATGATGGTCGGCTCCGACGTGGCCGAGGTGCATCGGGATGGCGAAGCGCCGCTTGGGGATACCTGCATCGAGGTCAGCGATCTTTCGGTGCCGGCGCGCACGCCCTTTGCCGTCTCGCTGAAGAATATCTCGATGAAGGTGCGGGCCGGAGAGGTGCTGGCGATCGCAGGCGTCGCCGGCAACGGCCAGGGTGAACTCTTCGATGCGCTCTCGGGCGAATATCCCGTCGCCGAAGACGAGGCGATCCGTATCCGCGGCAAGGCGGTCGGCCACACCGGCATCAACGGACGCCGACTGCTCGGCGCCGGCTTCGTGCCGGAGGAGCGCCATGGCCATGCGGCTGTCCCGGGTATGCCGCTTTCCGACAATCTTTTGCTCGCCCGCAGTCAGTCGGATAGGAAGGCATTTTTATCTGCCGGCTTCGCCGCAATCATCCGCCACGATGCGATCCGTTCGGCAACGCGGCGCATCTGCGAGGCGATGGATGTGAGAAAAAGCGGTGAGGATCCGCTCGCGGGCTCGCTTTCCGGCGGCAATCTGCAGAAATTCATCGTCGGGCGCGAGCTCGACCGTCAGCCGGCTGTGCTGGTCGTCAATCAGCCGACCTGGGGTGTCGATGCGGGTGCGGCAAGCCGCATTCGCCAGGCGCTGATCGATTTGGCGAAGGCAGGCTCGGCCGTTGTTGTTATCAGCCAGGATCTGGACGAGATTTTCGAAGTCGCGACCAATATCGCCGTAATCTCGGAAGGCAGGTTGTCCAAGGCGTATCCGGCCGGAACGCTCAGCCTCGAGCGCATCGGTCTCATGATGGGCGGCATCCACGAGAGCCATTCAGTTCCGGAGGCGGCGCATGCGCATTGAGCTTGAAAAGCGCGCCCGCGTCTCGACGCTGTTTTCGATCCTGTCGCCACTGCTTGCGCTGACGCTCACATTGATCTTCGGCGCGGTCATGTTCTGGCTGCTCGGAAAAAACCCGCTTAACGCGCTCTACGTTTACTTCGTCGAGCCGCTGCTGGAAGTCTGGTCGCTGCACGAACTGGCGATCAAGGCAGCCCCTCTGATTCTGATCGGTGTCGGGCTTGCGGTCTGCTATCGGTCCAACAATTGGAACATTGGCGCAGAAGGCCAATTTACCATCGGCGCGACTACCGGTTCGATCCTGCCGGTGCTGTATCCCGACTGGCATTCACCGATGATCCTGCCGCTCATGCTGATCATGGGAATGGTGGGCGGCGCCCTGTATGCCGGGATTCCGGCCCTTCTGAAAACCCGCTTCAACACCAACGAGATCCTGACGAGCCTCATGCTGGTCTATATCGCCCAGCTCTATCTCGACTGGTTGGTGCGTGGTCCGTGGCGCGACCCGCAGGGATACAACTTCCCGCAGACCAAGAGTTTTCCGGTCGAGGCGGTCCTGCCGGAAATACTCTCCTCCGGCCGCGCCCATTGGGCCTTCGTCTTCGCGATTATCGCAGCCGTCGCGCTCTGGTTCATGATGCGCTTCATGCTGAAAGGGTTCGAAGTTTCCGTGCTCGGTCAATCAGAAAGGGCAGGGCGCTTTGCCGGCTTTTCTGCTCGCCGCATGGTGTGGTTTTCGATGCTGCTCTCCGGCGCTCTGGCGGGGCTTGCCGGTATATCGGAAGTGTCAGGCTCGATCGGCCATGTGCAGCCCACCATCTCGCCTGGCTATGGCTTCACCGCCATCATCGTCGCCTTCCTTGGACGCCTCAATCCGCTCGGCATTATCGCCTCGGGCCTTGTGCTGGCGCTGACTTATCTTGGCGGCGAAGCGGCGCAGCTTTCGATCGGCATTTCGGACAAGGTCAGCCGCGTTTTCCAAGGGCTGCTGCTTTTCTTCGTACTTTCCTGTGACACGCTCATTCACTACAGAATTCGACTGATCGTTGCAGGCACCAAACCGGCGGAGGTGAAGGCCTGATGTTCGAGGCTATCCTCCTTACCGTCATCACCGCATCGACACCGCTCGTCATTGCGTCGCTTGGTGAGCTTGTGACGGAACGCGCCGGCGTGCTGAACCTCGGTGTCGAAGGGATGATGATCATGGGCGCAGTCTGCGCCTTCGCCGCCGCGCAACTGACCGGCTCGCCTCATCTCGGCATTCTTGCCGGCATTCTGGGCGGGGCGATTTTCTCGCTGCTCTTCGGCTTTCTGACGCTGACGCTCGTTGCCAACCAGGTGGCGACCGGCCTTGCACTCACCATCCTGGGGCTTGGTCTTTCCGGCCAGATCGGCGAGGCCTTCGTCGGTCAGCCCGGCATCAAGCTGCCGCCGATCGTCATCCCGCTGCTTTCCGATATTCCGTTCGTCGGCCGGGTTCTCTTCAGCCAGGACCTGATCTTCTATCTGTCCATCGCGCTGGTGATCGGCATCAACTGGTTCCTGTTCAGGAGCCGCACCGGCTTGCAGGTCCGGGCAATCGGCGACAGCCATGCCTCCGCTCATGCGCTGGGCATCAATGTCATCCGCACACGCTATCTGGCGGTCATGTTCGGCGGTGCCTGCGCCGGGCTTGCCGGAGCGCAGCTCTCGCTCGTCTATACGCCGCAATGGGTGGAGAACATGTCTGCCGGCCGGGGCTGGATCGCATTGGCGCTCGTCGTCTTCGCCTCATGGAGGCCATGGCGTGTGCTTGCCGGCGGTTATCTTTTCGGTGCAGTCGGGGTTGGCCAATTGCACGCGCAGGCCTTCGGTGTCGGCCTGCCTTCACAACTGCTGTCCGCCCTTCCATATGCGGCCACTATTGTCGTGCTGATCATCATCTCGCATAATCGCCGCACGACGCTCATCAATACGCCGGCATCGCTCGGGAAACCCTTTGTCCCCGACCGGTGACCGCGGTGCAAAAACAAACGTCTTCAAGCCAATAGAGGTTCGGAAATGAAGAAACTGATTATTGCCCTTGCCGCATCGGCCGCCTTGCTCGGCGGGTTTTCGACCGGCGCCCAGGCCCAGGAAAAGAAGAAGGTCTGTTTCATCTACGTCGGGTCGAAGACGGACGGCGGGTGGACACAGGCGCATGACCTCGGCCGCCAGGAGCTCCAGAAGGCTCTCGATGACAAGATCGAGACGCCCTTCCTGGAAAACGTTCCGGAGGGCCCGGATGCCGAGCGCGCCATCGAGCGTATGGCCCGGTCCGGCTGCGCCATGGTCTTTACCACGTCTTTCGGCTTCATGGACGCCACCGTCAAGGTGGCTCAAAAGTTTCCGGACGTGAAGTTCGAACATGCGACCGGCTTCAAGTCGGCTCCGAATCTCGCAACCTACAACTCACGCTTCTATGAAGGTCGCTATATCCAGGGGCAGATCGCTGCGAAGATGTCGAAGAAGGGGCTGGCAGGCTATATCGCTTCCTTCCCGATCCCGGAAGTGGTGATGGGCATCAACGCCTTTGAGCTCGGCGCCAAGTCGATCAACCCGAACTTCAAGCTGAAGGTGGTCTGGGCCAATACCTGGTTCGATCCCGGCAAGGAAGCCGACGCTGCGAAGGCTCTCATCGACCAGGGCGTCGATATTCTGACCCAGCACACCGACACGACGGCTCCGATGCAGGTCGCGGCCGAGCGAGGCATCCTGGCGTTCGGGCAGGCTTCCGACATGATCGCCGCCGGCCCGAAAACCCAGCTCACCGCGATCGTAGACACCTGGGGTGCCTATTACATCAAGCGCACCAAGGCACTCCTCGACGGCACCTGGAAATCCGAACAGATCTGGGACGGCTTGAAGGACGGCATCCTGACCATGGCGCCCTATACCAACATGCCGGACGACGTGAAGGCGATGGCCGAGGAGACCGAAGCCAAGATCAAGTCGGGTGAACTCCATCCCTTCACCGGCCCGATCAACAAGCAGGACGGCACTGCCTGGCTTGCTGCGGGCGAAAAGGCTCAGGATGGCGTTTTGCTCGGCATGAATTTCTATGTTGAAGGCGTCGACGACAAGCTGCCTCAATAGTGTCTGATCCACTTCCCTTTTGGGAAGCATGGAGGGCGTCCTCGGGCGCCCTTTTTGTTTCTGCTGCACACAAGCCGTTTATCGCGCTTCAACTGTCTTGCTGCTAAAAGCCGGGCAATTGCATGAAGGAGATTCCCGATGAGCCGTTCCTGCCTTGCCGTCATCCTCGCCGCCGGCGATAGCACACGCATGAGGTCATCGATGTCAAAGGTGCTGCATCCGGTGGCCGGTCGGCCGATGATCGCGCATGTGATGGCCGCGGTCGCATCGACGGGCGTTTCCGCCGCAGCGCTCGTGGTCGGCCGGGATGCGGATGCGGTTGCCAAAGCGGGCGCTGTCGAGGGCGTTACGGTCGAGGCCTTTCTCCAGGCCGAACGACGCGGAACGGGCCATGCGGTCCTCACAGCAAAAGATGCCATCGCTCACGGCTACGACGATGTGTTGATTGCCTATGGTGACGTGCCGCTGGTGACATCCGCGACCTTTACCCTGGCGCGTGAAGGACTTGCTGACGGGGCGGATGTCGTGGTGATCGGCTTTCATACCGACAAGCCGACTGGTTACGGTCGGCTCCTTGTCGAAAACGGCGAACTCATCGCCATTCGCGAGGAGAAAGATGCAAGCGAGGAAGAACGCAAGGTCACCTGGTGCAACAGCGGCTTGATGGCGATCGATGGCCGCAAGGCGCTGTCGCTTCTCGAAAAAATCAGCAACAACAATGCCAAGGGTGAATATTATCTTACCGATCTGGTCGAGATCGCGCGTGCTGACGGCGGCAGGGTGGTGGCCGTCGATGCACCCGAAACGGAGGTCGCCGGCTGCAACAACCGCGCCGAGCTTGCCGCCCTTGAAAGGCTGTGGCAGGAGCGCCGCCGCCACGAACTGATGCTCTCGGGCGTCACCATGGTCGCGCCGGAGACTGTCTTCCTTTCCTACGATACCGAAATCGGCCAGGACGCATTTATCGAGCCGAATGTCTTTTTCGGACCTGGCGTGAAGGTCGAGGCCGGGGCTCTCATTCATGCCTTTTCGCATATGGAGCGCGCCCATATCGGGGCGGGGGCGGAAATAGGTCCGTTTGCGCGTCTCCGGCCAGGCGCCACGTTGCTTTCCAAATCCAAGGTCGGCAATTTCTGCGAGGTCAAGAATGCCGAAATTGGCGAAGGAGCCAAAGTCAATCATCTGACCTATATCGGCGATGCGTTCATCGGTGCCCATTCGAACATCGGCGCTGGTGCCATCACCTGCAACTATGACGGAGTGAACAAGCACCAGACCCGCATCGGCGCGAATGCCTTCATCGGCTCGAATTCTTCGCTGGTAGCCCCGGTTTCGATCGGCGACGGCGCCTATGTGGCCTCCGGCAGCGTGATTACCGAAGACGTGCCCGCCGATGCGCTGGCCCTTGGCCGTGCACGCCAGGAAATAAAGCCTGAGCGTGCCAAAGTGATCCGGGAGCGTGCGCTTGCTTTCAAGGCCGCTAAAAAAGCAGCGAAATAAACAAGAGCACCTTAACCGCCAACCATTACTTTCCGACATCGAAAGTGACTACTGAACCGATTGCGCAAAACGCGTAATCGGATAGGAATTCACGCGGTTCAACCAAGCGGAGATAAGCATCCATGTGCGGGATTGTCGGGATCGTCGGAAGAGGGCCGGTAGCATCACGCTTGGTTGATGCGCTTCGGCGGCTCGAATATCGCGGTTATGATTCCGCCGGAATCGCGACGATCTGCGAGGGCCGGATGGATCGCCGCCGGGCCGAGGGCAAGCTGTTCAATCTTGAAAAGAAGCTCGATGCGGAACCGTTGCCCGGCACGATCGGTATTGCCCACACCCGTTGGGCGACCCATGGCGTGCCGAATGAAACCAACGCGCATCCGCATTTCGTCGCGGGTGTCGCCGTCGTCCACAACGGCATCATCGAGAACTTTTCCGAACTGAAGGACGAACTGCTTGCCGAAGGCGCCGTCTTCGAGAGCCAGACCGATACGGAAGTCGTGGCGCATCTGCTCGCCAAATACACCCGCCAGGGCATGGATCACCGCGAGGCCATGCTTGCCATGCTTAACCGCGTCTCCGGGGCCTATGCGCTCGTCGTGATGTTCGAAGACGATCCGGACACGATCATGGCTGCGCGTTTCGGACCGCCACTGGCGATCGGCCATGGCCGGGGCGAGATGTTTTTGGGCTCCGACGCGATCGCGTTGTCGCCTTTCACCAATGAGATCACCTATCTGGTGGATGGCGATTGCGCCATCATGACCCACAAAGGTGTCGAGATTATCGATTACGAAGGCAAGCTGCTCAAGCGGCAGAGCCAGATTTCTCAAGCCACCGCCTTCATGGTGGACAAGGGCAACCACCGCCATTTCATGGAGAAGGAGATCTACGAGCAGCCTGAGATCATTTCTCACGCGCTCGGCAACTATATCGATTTTGCCGCTCATACGGTGAAGAAGAACGATACGGCGATCGATTTCGGCAAGGTCTCCGGCCTGGCAATCGCCGCTTGCGGTACAGCCTATCTTTCGGGCCTGATCGGCAAATACTGGTTCGAGCGTTATGCACGCCTGCCCGTCGAGATCGATGTTGCCTCCGAATTCCGTTACCGCGAATTGCCGCTGTCGCCCTCGCAGGCGGCATTGTTCATCTCGCAGTCCGGGGAGACGGCGGATACGCTGGCCTCGCTACGTTACTGCAAGGATCAGGGCTTGAAGATCGGAGCGGTGGTGAACGTCAGGGAATCCACCATTGCCCGCGAAGCGGACGCGATCTTCCCGATCCTCGCCGGACCGGAGATCGGCGTCGCGTCTACCAAGGCCTTTACTTGCCAGTTGGCCGTCCTGGCTGCACTTGCGATCGGCGCCGGTCGCGCCCGTGGCACCGTGAATGCAGACGACGAAAAGGCGATGGTCAAGCATCTTGCCGAGATGCCGCGTATCATGAGTCGGGTGTTGAACGACATCCAGCCCGAGATCGAGGGCCTGTCTCGTGAACTCTCCCGTTTCAAGGATGTTCTTTATCTTGGTCGCGGCACGAGCTTTCCGCTTGCCATGGAAGGTGCGCTGAAGCTCAAGGAAATCTCCTATATCCATGCGGAGGGTTATGCCGCCGGCGAGCTGAAGCATGGGCCGATCGCGCTGATCGACGAGAACATGCCGGTAATCGTGATCGCGCCGCACGATCGTTTCTTCGAAAAGACCGTCTCCAACATGCAGGAAGTGGCGGCGCGCGGTGGCAGGATCATCTTCATCACCGACGAGAAAGGGGCAGCCGCCTCGAAACTGCCGACCATGGCGACCATTGCGCTGCCAAATGTGGACGAGATCATCGCGCCGATGATCTTTTCGCTGCCGATCCAGTTGCTTGCCTATCACACGGCAGTCTTCATGGGCACGGATGTCGATCAGCCGCGCAACCTGGCGAAATCCGTCACTGTCGAGTGATCTCTGCGGCTTTTTCTTGCAACGCAGTATCGCATCCGGCATTGTCGCCTCGATGAATGCTGCAATGTTTAGATGGGTCAGGGAAGCCGGATGAGCGACAGTCCAGAGCGTATATCGCTGGCGGGCCGGCTCAGGAATAATTTCCTTACGGGGCTCGTCATCTGCGCGCCGCTCGCGATCACCATATGGCTGACCTTCACCTTTATCGACTGGGCGGATAGCTGGGTCACACCTTACATTCCGAAACGCTACGACCCGCAATATTATTTCAATATCACCATTCCCGGCACGGGTCTGGTGATTGCGGTCGTCTTGATCACTATCATCGGCTTCCTCGGCAAGAACCTCATCGGGCGGTCGATCGTCAATTTCGGCGAGTCGATCCTGCATCGCATGCCGCTCGTCCGGACGATCTACAGGAGCGTCAAGCAGATCCTGGAGACGGTGCTGAAGGAACAGTCGACCTCCTTCAAGAAATGCGGGCTGATCGAATTCCCGAGCCCCGGCATGTGGGCGCTGGTTTTCATTTCCGGTGACGCACAGGGAGAGATCGCGGCAAAGCTCAATGCGGATGGCGAGGAGATGGTCGCCGTCTTCCTGCCTCCGACGCCGGTGCCGACAGCCGGTTTCCTGATGTTCGTGCCGAAGAGCAAGCTCATCATGCTTGACATGACGCCGGAAGAGGGGGCGAAACTGCTGATTTCCGGGGGGCTGATCGCGCCGGACTATAAGCCTGCCAGAGGCGTACCCACGGCAGTTCTTCCTCCGCCGGTAACGCAAGGCTGATCTATCCCGCTCTCAGGAAACGGATAGCCTCGTCGCGACGGTGCAGATAGAGCAGCACGCGCATGTTCTGGCCGCGTTCGCTCATCAATTCCGGGTCACGTTCCAACAGATAGGCTGCATCCTTGCGGGCGATCTCCAAGAGGTCGGCATGCGCTTCGAGACTGGCGATCCTGAAACCCGGCGTGCCGGACTGGCGGGTGCCTAGCAGCTCGCCTTCGCCACGCAGGCGCAAATCCTCCTCGGCGATCAGGAAACCGTCCTCGCTGTCGCGCAGGATCGAAAGCCGCGCGCGTCCGGTTTCGCTGAGTGGCCCTTTGTAGAGCAGTATGCAGGTGGAAGCTTCGTCGCCGCGCCCGACGCGACCGCGCAACTGATGGAGTTGGGCAAGCCCGAAGCGTTCCGCATGCTCGATCACCATGATCGTTGCATCCGGCACGTCGACGCCCACCTCCACGACGGTAGTCGCGACCAGCAAACGCAATTCGCCATTCTTGAATGCGGACATGACCGCATCCTTTTCCGGACCGCTCATGCGGCCGTGGATGAGCCCGACATTCTCACGGCCCAGCTCTTTCGCCAGCACCGCATACCGCTCCTCCGCCGACATGAGGTCGGAGACATCCGACTCCTCGACCAGTGGGCATATCCAATAAGCCTTCTTTCCTTCATCGATCGCCCTTCTCAGCCGTGCGACGATCTCGCCGAGCCGTTCGGTCGGGATGGTGACGGTCTGGATCGGCTTGCGGCCGGCAGGTTTCTCGGTGAGCTTGGAAACGTCCATGTCGCCGAAGGCGGCAAGCACCAGAGTGCGCGGGATCGGCGTCGCGGTCATCACCAGCATGTGGGGCGAGATACCCTTGGCGGTCAGCCGGAGACGCTGATGCACGCCAAACCGGTGCTGCTCGTCCACGACGGCAAGCATCAAATTGTGATAGTTGATCGCATCCTGGAAGAGTGCATGGGTGCCGATAATGATCCGGGCTTCGCCGGAGGCGATTCTTTCGGCAATCTGCTCGCGTTCTCGACCTTTCGTGCGCCCGGTCAGGACTTCGACCGTCACGCCTGCCGCTCCGGCCAGTTTGGAGATTGTTGCGAAATGTTGGCGGGCAAGGATTTCCGTTGGTGCCATGAGCACGGCCTGACCACCGGCTTCGACAGCCGCCGCCATGGCGAGCAGCGCAACCAGCGTCTTTCCGGCGCCGACATCGCCCTGTAGAAGCCGCAGCATGCGCTCATCAGCCGCCATATCCTTCAGAATATCATCGACAGCCAGCTTCTGGCTCGGTGTCAGCGAGAAGGGTAGGGAGGCTATGATCCTGGCGGATAGATCGCCCTTTACCCGGATCGGCTGGCCCGGCACCTTGCGAAGGCGTTGGCGCACCAGCGAGAGCGACACCTGGCCGGCCAGGAACTCGTCATAGGCAAGCCGACGGCGGGCGGGCGACTGCGGATCGATATCCGTCTCATCGCGCGGATCGTGCAGACGCCTGAAGGCTTCCGCAACGGAAGGAAACCCTTGACGCTGCGTGAGTGCTGCATCCGCCCATTCCGGCAGGGTTGGTAGACGTGCGACGGCGCCGTCGATCGCCCTGCGCAGCACTTTGGGCGACAGGCCTGCCGTTAGCGGATAAACAGGCTCGATCAAAGGCAGGTTTTCGGCCTCTGAGGATTTCACGATGAAATCCGGATGCACCATGGAAGGGCGGCCGTTGAACCAGTCTACCTTGCCGCTCACCATCACCATCTCGTCGATCGGCAGCGATTTCTCCAGCCAGTTGCCTTTGGCATGGAAGAAGGTCAGCGCCAGTTCGCCCGTCTCGTCATGGAGAAAAACACGGTAGGGCAAGTTCGACTTGCCGCGCGGCGGAGGCTGATGCCGATCGACACGTCCTTCGATGGTGACGATCGCCCCTTGGGGCGCGAGGGCGATGCCCGGCCGGTTGCGCCTATCGATCAGCGAATAGGGAGCGTGGAAGAGGAGGTCGATGACACGGCAATCGTCCGCATCCTCGCGGCCGGTAACACGCGCGATCAGGTCGGCGAGTTTCGGCCCGACGCCGGCAAGCGAGGCGACGGGCGAGAACAGTGGATCGAGAATGGCGGGACGCATAAAGCGCAAAATGCGATGGATTTTGCCTATTTGGCAAGGTGACGACGGCGGAAAAGCGTCCTATATGAACCGCAAACAGGGACACCGACATGACAGGACTATCACGCACCAGCGCGGATCTCGATCCGCGCCGCCGTCGCATTTTCTATCGTTGCTGGCATCGCGGCATCCGCGAGATGGATCTCGTATTCGGGCAGTTTGCGGAAACGGAGATTGCTCGTCTGTCCGATGCCGAACTCGATCAGTTCGAGGCGATCATGGGTGAGGACGATCATGATCTGCATGCCTGGATTACAGGCGCAAAGCCGCTCCCGGAACATCTGAGGACACCGCTTTTTGCGCGCATAGCTGCCTACACGCCGGATTTCGACCCGGTCACCAAGGCTTCTCTGGAAGCGAGGCTCGGCCTCATCCGATGACTTCTGGCTCGATGATTCCCGGATTTGACGCGAAAAGAATAACGGCGGCAGGAAGTTCGCTCACCATCGGCAACGTGCCGCCTGGCATGGAGCCGCTCATCCTGGCGGAGCTCGCGCGCGCCGGCCAGCCGATCGCCTATGTCATGTCCGACGGGCAGAGCATGCCCGATCTGGAACAGATGCTGTCCTTCGTCGCGCCGGAAATTCCGGTCCTCACGCTGCCGGCCTGGGACTGCCTTCCCTATGACCGGGTCTCGCCGAGCGCCGATGTCTCCGCGCGGAGGCTGGCGGCACTCTCCGGCCTGATTGCGCATCGGAAGAAGCCGCATGCGGCGATCGTGCTCGTCACGGTCAACGCCATGCTGCAGAAGATCGCTCCCGCCGAGATCATCGAAAGTCTCGCCTTCTCGGCCAAACCCGGTAATCAGGTGCGCATGGACGACATCGCCGCACGACTGGAGCGCAACGGCTTCGAGCGCGTGGCGACCGTGCGCGAGGTCGGTGAGTTCGCGGTGCGCGGCGGCATTCTGGACGTTTTCGTGCCGGGTACGGAAGAGCCGGTGCGGCTTGATTTCTTCGGCGATACGCTGGAGTCGATCCGGTCCTTCGATCCGGCCAGCCAGCGCACGACAGGCCAGGCGAGGTCGCTCGATCTGAACCCGATGAGCGAGGTGACGCTGACGCCCGATACGATCAGCCGTTTCCGCAAGAACTACCTTTCGCTTTTCGGTGCCGCGACTCGCGATGACGCACTCTATCAGGCGGTATCCGAAGGCCGCCGCTATGCCGGCATGGAACATTGGCTGCCGCTGTTCTACGAACGGCTTGAAACCGCCTTCGACTACCTCCAGGGCTTCCGCATCGTTACCGACCATACGGCGCGTGAAGCGGCGACCGAGCGTTCGAAACTCGTTCTCGACTATTATGAGGCGCGGCGCGATAGCGGCAGAGAAGGAAAGGGCGCTGCAGCACAGGCCGCCCCTTACAAACCCATTTCGCCAGGTCAGCTTTATCTCGATGGCAAGGCGTTTGCATCGGCGCTCGACGCCGTCGGCGCACTCCGGGTGACACCCTTCAACGAGGTGGATGCAGAAGGGCGCCACGTGGTGACAGTAGGCGCCCATGCCGGCCCGCGCTGGGCAAAAAACCAGGCCGAAGACAAAGCGCGCGACGAACGCGTCAACGTCTTCGACCTCGTGGTCAAGCACATCGCCGACAAGCGCGCCGAAGGCATCAAGGTCCTCGTCACCGGCTGGTCGGCCGGCTCGCTCGACCGCCTGCTGCAGGTTCTGGATGAGCGCGGCCTGAAGCGCATCAGACCCGTTGAAAAGCTCTCCGACCTGGATCTGCTCGAAAAGGGCGAGGCGGCTTCCGCCGTCCTCAGCCTCGAAGCGGGTTTTGAGACGGATAGCATCGCGGTCATCGGCGAGCAGGACATCCTGGGCGATCGCATGGTCCGCCGCGGCAAGCGGCGCAAGCGCGGGGCGGATTTCCTGACGGAAGTCACCGGTCTCGATGAAGGTTCTCTCGTCGTCCATGCGGAACACGGTATCGGCCGTTTCGTAGGTCTCGTCACGATCGAGGCGGCCGGTGCGCCGCGCGCTTGCCTGGAATTGCATTATGCCGATCAGGCAAAGCTCTTCCTGCCGGTTGAAAACATCGATCTTCTGTCGCGCTACGGTTCCGATGCGGCCGAAGCCCAACTCGACAGGCTTGGCGGTGGTGCATGGCAGGCCCGCAAGGCGAAGCTCAAGAAGCGGTTGCTTGACATGGCGGACGACCTGATCCGCATCGCCGCCGCACGCATGACCCGCCGCGCGCCGGTGCTCACGACGCCGGAGGGGCTTTATGACGAATTCGCCGCCCGCTTCCCCTATGACGAGACCGAGGATCAGGCGAATGCGATTGACGCCGTACGCGACGATCTCGGCGCCGGCCGGCCGATGGATCGCCTCGTCTGCGGCGACGTCGGTTTCGGCAAGACGGAAGTAGCGCTGCGCGCCGCCTTCTTTGCTGCGATGAACGGCGCACAGGTGGCGGTCGTCGTGCCGACCACTTTGCTCGCCCGCCAGCACTACAGGACCTTCAAGGAACGCTTCCGCGGCCTGCCGATCACGATCGCCCAGGCATCGCGCCTCGTCTCCGCCAAGGAGCTGGCGGATACCAAGAAGGGCTTGGCCGAGGGCAAGGTCGATATCGTTGTCGGCACCCATGCGCTGCTCGGTGCCGGGATCAAGTTCGCCAACCTCAGTCTGCTCATCATCGACGAGGAGCAGCATTTCGGCGTCAAGCACAAGGAGCGGCTGAAGGAACTCAAGAGTGATGTGCATGTGCTGACGCTGTCGGCGACGCCGATCCCGCGCACGCTGCAGCTTGCCATGACCGGTGTGCGCGAACTCTCGCTCATCACGACGCCGCCGGTCGACCGCATGGCGGTACGCACCTTCATCTCGCCCTTCGACCCGCTCGTCATCCGCGAGACGCTGATGCGAGAGCATTATCGCGGTGGCCAGAGTTTTTATGTCTGCCCGAGGATTGCCGATCTGCCGGAGATCCAGGATTTCCTGCAGTCGGACGTGCCGGAATTGAAGGTTGCGGTTGCCCACGGGCAGATGCCGGCCGGCGAACTCGAAGACATCATGAATGCCTTCTACGACGGCAGATACGACGTACTTCTATCGACCACCATCGTCGAATCCGGCCTCGACGTGCCGACCGCCAATACGCTGATCGTCCACCGGGCCGATATGTTCGGGCTGGCGCAGCTTTACCAGCTTCGCGGTCGGGTGGGACGCTCCAAGGTGCGCGCCTTCGCGCTCTTTACCCTGCCGGTCAACAAGCCGCTGACGACGACCGCCGATCGTCGACTGAAAGTGCTGCAGTCGCTCGATACGCTGGGTGCAGGCTTCCAGCTCGCCAGCCACGACCTCGACATTCGCGGCGCGGGCAATCTGCTCGGGGAGGAGCAGTCGGGCCATATCAAGGAAGTCGGTTTCGAGCTCTATCAGCAGATGCTGGAGGAAGCTGTCGCCGAAGTGAAGGGGGACGACGAAATCACCGACACCGGCTGGTCGCCGCAGATTTCCGTCGGCATCACAGTGATGATCCCGGAAAGCTATGTGCCCGATCTGCATCTGCGCATGGGTCTTTATCGCCGGCTTGGCGAATTGACCGAACTTTCAGAGATCGATGGTTTCGGCGCGGAAATGGTGGACCGTTTCGGTCCCATGCCGCCCGAAGTGCAGAACCTCCTGAAGGTCGTCTATATCAAGTCGCTCTGCCGCAAGGCCAATGTCGAAAAGCTGGATGCCGGCCCGAAGGGCCTGGTCGTCAGCTTCCGTGACAAGCAGTTCCCCAATCCGGCGGCGCTGGTCGGCTACATCGCCAAGCAGGGAACGCTGGCAAAAATCCGGCCGGATCAGAGCGTGTTCCTGACGCGCGACCTGCCATCGCCGATGAAACGGCTCACGGCTGCCGCCCAGGTGATGACGCAATTTGCCGAGTTGGCGAAAGATGATTAAGTGTCGGATTGAGTATCGGGTTTGGTGACGACCGCGGCTTGCGGGTCGGTCGCGACGGATGTCGGTAGCGGCACATCGCGAGCCCGCTCGCGCGCAAGCGTGAGCAGGCCGGAGCCGATGATCAGGACGATGCCAAGGAGCATCGGCAGGTCGACCGTGTCGCCGAAGATCAGATAGCCGAACAGGATCGCCCAGAGCATCTGGCTGTATTGCGTCGGACCGACAAGGGCGGCCGGCGCGTAATAGGCCGCATACATCAGCAGGATGGTGGCGAGCGCCGCGAGAAGACCGTATCCGGCAAGCATGGCCCATTCAGGCAGGGTCGGCCAGCGGAAGTCCGGGATCATGAGGATGCCCAGCACGACGAGCACGCCGATGATGCCGGCGCCATAGAGTGAGATGTTTTTCTCCGACGGTCCCATGGCGCGATAAACGATGATGGAGATCGCGCCGGAAAGTCCCGCGAAGACAGCGCCGACATGGCCGATGGAAAGCTCGCGGAAGCCGGGGCGAAGCACGACGAGCACACCGATGAAACCGATGATGACGGCGCTCCAGCGCTTGATGCCGACCGCTTCCTTGAGGAAGAGCACGGACATGATCGTCACGAACGAAGGCAACAGGAAGATCAGCGCGAAGGCTTCCGCCATCGAGAGATAGGTGAAGGCGGCGACACTGCCGATCGTACCGATGGCAGACGAGAAGAAACGCAGGATCCACAGCGGCCGGTTGCTGCTTCTGAAGGCATCCGTCCACCGGTCGTCGGGTTTCAGCAGAAATGGAAAACCGGCAAGCATGAAGACGGCTCCGAAAAAGCCCATCTCATAGGCCGTCAACGCGCCTTCGATCATCTTGACGCTGGCATCGCTCCAGGAATAGGCCGCAAACGAAGCGAAGGCGAGGAGAACGCCCTTCATGCTCTGGTCGTTACGCAAGACAATGACTCCCGAGCAGTTCAGATCATGCCCTTGCGGGCTTCCGCCTTCAATTTGGCGATTTCGCGCAACGCATTGGCAAACACATCCGGCGTCTGGGCGCCGCTGACCGCATATTGCCCGTCGATAATGAAGAAGGGCACGCCAGTGACGCCCATCTTCTGCGCCGCGTCGATCTCGGACAGCATCGTATCCTTGTCCGCTTCGGTTTTCAGAAGGTTTTCAATCACCTTGCGGTTGAGGCCGCTTTGCGCGGCGATATCGGCTAGAACCATGTGATCACCGACATTGCGGCCTTCTTCGAAATTCGCCCTGAAGAGCGCGGTCGCGACCCTGTCCTGAACCTCTCGGCCTTCCATTATCGCCCAGTGCAGCAGGCGATGCGCATCGAGCGTATTGGGGCCGATCTTGATCGCCTCGAAATTATAGCGGATGCCGACCTCTTCGCCGAGTTTCTTCAGCATTTCATGCGCGCGGTCCACGGCATCTTTGCCGCCGAGCTTGCGCGCCAGATCGGCCTGGTGATCGACGCCTTCCTGCGGATGGTCCGGATTGAGCCGGAAGGGCCGCCAGTTGACATCGACGCCCACCTCGTCCTGGACCTCGGCGATTGCAAGTTCCAGCCGCGCCTTGCCGAGATAGCACCAGGGGCAGACCACATCCGATACGATGTCGACGGTTACGCGCTCCACGGCGGGTGTCCTTTCATTGGCAGGGCTGGATGTTTCCGGTTATTGCGCGCGTTTATCCCACCAGGTGTTGAGCTGGTAGCCGTAAAGCGGCAGCGCTTCCGGATAACCGATATGCTTGCGCCGCGCCACCCATTGTTCCGCGATGTGGTAGAGTGGCACAAGATAATGGCCGGAAATCAGCATGCGGTCGTAAGCCCGAACCGTCGCCTCGAAATCCTCCTTGCTGCGTGCCGTCAGCATGGCCTCGATGAGCCTGTCGAGATCGGGGTCGGCAACGCCCGCAAAATTGAAGCTGCCGTCCTTGTCGCGTGAAGACGAACCCCAGCGCCCCATCTGCTCGATGCCCGGCGATAGCGACGAGGGATAGGATTTGACGATCACGTCGTAGTCGAAATTGCCGGAACGCGCCTGGTATTGCGCGTCGTCTACGGTGCGGATCGACATATCGATCCCGATCATCTTCAGCGTCCGCTGATAGGTGATCGCCAGTTTCTCCTGGTCCTGGGTCTGGGTCATCACTTCGAAGGTGAGCGGTCTGCCGGACGCATCCGACATCCTGCCGTTCTTGATCGTATAGCCGCCCTTCTTCAAAAGTTCGACCGACTCGCGCAGCACTTTGCGATCGGCGCCGGAGCCATCGGTCCTCGGCAGGCGATATGTACCGTCGAGCACGGCCGGTTCGATCCTGTCCCTGGTGGTTCCGAGGATCTTGATCTCCCGCTCGTCGGCTGGTTTGCCGAGAGAGGAAAGGGGAGAGTTCTGCCAGAAGCTTTCCGTGCGAGTATAGGCGTCTTCGAAGAGGTTCCTGTTGGCCCATTCGAAATCGAAGGCAAGCGATAGGCCGGCACGGACGTTGACATCGGCAAAGATAGGGCGGCGGGTGTTGAAGACGAAACCGAGCATCCCGGTCGGCAGCTGTGGCTTGAAGGCGTCTTTCACCACATCGCCGTTCTGCACGGCCGGGAAATCGTAGGCGCGTGCCCAGTGGGTCGGGCTGCCTTCCAGATAGATATCGATCTCCCCCTTCTTGAACGCCTCGAACAGCGTATTTTCCTGCAGGAAATATTCGACCGTAACCTGCTCGTAATTGTCGAAACCGACCTTGGAAGGAATGTCCTTTCCCCAGTAGTCCGGATTGCGTTCGTAGACGATGCGCTCGCCGGGAGAGACGGATTTCACCCGATAGGGGCCGGAGCCGACCGGCGATTTCAACGTTGACTGGTCGAATGTGGCCGGGTCGATGGCATGCTTCGGCAGGATCGGCGTGGCAGTTGCGAGAATCAGCGGGAATTCCCGGTCCGCCTTGTCGTTGAAGGTGAAGCGGACGCCATGCTCGCCAATCTTTTCCATTTTCTCCACCGGCGTCAGCCGGTTTGAAAAGGGGATACGGCCCTTGTCGCGTAGAAGTTCGAAGCTGAAGATCACGTCATCCGCCGTGACGGGCTCGCCGTCCGACCACTTCGCATTCGGATCAAGGTTGAACTGGATGAAGCTGCGGTCCTCGTCCCATTCGACGCTCTCGGCGAGCAGGCCGTATAGGGTGAAAGGTTCGTCGCTTGATCGCGTCATCAGCGGTTCATAGACGAGATGGCCGAAAATCGGGTCCCAGAGCCCACGGGCGGTGGTGCGCATGCTCTTCAGGACGAAGGGATTGAGGCTGTCGAATGTGCCGACGACGCCGTAGGCTACCTTGCCGCCCTTCTTTACGTCCGGGTTGACATAGGAAAAATGCTTGTAGTCCGGCGGTAGCGCCGGACTGCCGTGCATGGCGATTCCATGAAGGGGTTCTGCCAGTGCGGGCGTGCCGATCAGAAGTGCGGCCATAAACGGAATGAAATGTCGCATGGGACTCATGGCGGTGAAATCCTCGCTGATTCGCCCGCAAGATAGCGCAAGCAAAGAGGGGCACCAACCGCCGGAACACGCAAAAGATTGATGGGCGGCATTAACGTCTTGTCAAAAAAAGCGAAAGGAGGGCTGGATATCGGCGGCGGCCCGATGTAACAGGTTGGCCAGACGGGCGGGTCATTCAATTGCCTCATTTGACCGACAGGTGACGGGCAGTAAGACGCCCCGAGGGATGAGAACGGCTTCGGCCGCGCCCAACGGATTTCAGGAGACGGATTTCGTTATGATGCTCAAGGCAACCCAAGTTCTGCGGACGGCGATGTCCGCTCTCGCACTTTCGATCGGCGCGAGCGCGCTGCCGGTTGCATCGTTTGCACAGGACGCGGCGGCTCCGGCAGCCGGTGCTCCTGGTGCCCCGCCGCTCGGCTGGTTCAAGACCTGCACCAAGCAGGACGATAATGATCTCTGTGTCGTCCAGAATATCATTGCAGCTCAGAACGGCCAGTTGATTACCGCCGTCGGCCTGATCACGGTCGAAGGCAAGGTCAACCGCAAGATCCTGCAGGTTTCCGTGCCGACCGCACGCCTCGTGCCGCCGGGCATCGTCATGCAGATCGACGGCGGCAAGGGCCAGAAGCTCGATTACGTTGTCTGCCTTCCCGACAAGTGCACAGCCGAAGTTCCGCTGACCGACGCGATGATCGCAAGCCTCAAGAAGGGCAATGATGTGGTCTTCACCTCGATCAACTTCCGGCGGGCTCCGAATCCGATCAAGGTCTCCCTCCAGGGCTTCACGGGCGCCTTCGATGGTCCTGCGATGCCGCAGGAGCAGATCGCCCAGAGCCAGCGGAGCCTGGAAGAGGGCATGCAGCGCAAGGCCGAAGAAACGCGCAAGAAGCTTGAAGACGCTCAGAACGCTGCCAAGCAGGGCCAGTAATTCCGGCCTGAACCCCATCGAAAGCCCGGCCTTGCGCCGGGTTTTTTGATTCTGATAAAAAAGCGCCGGCGGGAACGCCGGCGCTCTTCAGTTTCAAAACGCTCCGGCTAGGCCGGATCAATGGGCCAGAATGATCTTGGGCTTCAACTGGCCGGATGGAGCGCGATCGAAGATCTGATAGACCTGCGGATTGCGCAGTGGCGCGTCGCTTTCGTCATGTTCCAGGTTCTGTTCCGAAACATAGGCGACATATTCCGTCTCGTCATTCTCCGCCAGGAGATGATAGAAGGGTTGGTCTTTGCTCGGCCGGATTTCCGCGGGAATGGAGTTCCACCATTCCTCCGTATTGGCATATTCCGGATCAACATCGAACACGACGCCCCGAAACGGAAAGACTTTGTGGCGGACCACTTCTCCGATGGTAAATTTAGCGTTGCGTTGTTTCATGTTGCGATGTCCTTTCGCATCCAATGTGGGAATAAAACCTCCCGACATCAAGAGATTAATGCAGGCCAGCCCCCATCGTTCCACGGGATAGACTTAAGTATTCGCAAGTTTCCATGGTTTTACGGTGGCCAGAATGACTCCCCCAAGCACCAGAACGATTCCGAGCGCATGATACTGCTCGAAAGTTTCATCCAGGAATACAACCGCCATGACGATCGAGACAGGCGGCATCATGTAGAGCGTGATGCCGGCTGTCGCCGGCCCGAAGATGCGCACCGTATGCTGGAAACAGAAGAAAGCGGCAAGCGAAGCGAAAAGGATGATGCCGGCAATCTTCGACCAGGCCGATACGGTCCTGGGCAAGAGCCCGCCGTGAAGGAATTCCCAGACAGCCGGAGGCAGCAGGAGCAGAGATCCGGAAAAGGCGATCAAGCCGAATAGCGAGAGCGGCCGGATGGCCTGTGCGGCAGGCCGGCGCAGGAGCACCGAATAGACCGCGAAGGCAATCGCCGCCACAAGCATGCCAAGGTCGCCGAGGTTGAAGTCCATGTGCGTGAGGGCGCCGAAATCACCACGCAGTACGATTGCGGCAACCCCTGCAAATGCGACGCCCATGCCCAACAGTTCGCGGCCGCTGATCCTGCGGCCGGAAAACTGCCATTCGAACAGGATGATGAAGAGCGACGAAGTCGTGTAGATCAGCGTTGCATTCGAGGCCGTGGTCAGCGTCAGCGCCCAATAAACGAAGCCGCCGCAGATGCCGATGCTCAAAAAGCCGAGCCACAGCCAGAGCCAGGTGTGCTCGCGGACGAAGGTCCAGGCGGCCGGCCAGTCGAGATAGAGCAGCGGCACCATGGTCAGCGTCGACCCGGCCCAGCGGATGAACGCCGTGATGAAGGGGCCGACCTCCCCGATCACCCCGCGCCCGAAGATCAGGTTGCTGGAAAAGAAGACGGGCACGAAAACGAAGATCAGCCAGTCGAGAGCACGTGGTTGCGGCGTATTCGCGGAGGACATCGGAACACCGGAGAAATTTCGGCAAGGCAACCGCCTCACCAACTGAAAACGGCGGGCCTGAAGCCCGCCGTTCGAGGAAAAGCGCGGGAGAGACCCCCGCCGCCCTGATCAGGATGAATAGTACATGTCGAATTCGACCGGATGCGGCGTCATTTCAAAGCGCATCACTTCGGTCATCTTCAGTTCGATATAGGCGTCGATCTGATCGTCGTCGAAGACGCCGCCGGCCGTCAGGAACTTGCGGTCCTTGTCGAGGTTTTCAAGCGCTTCGCGCAGTGAACCGCAGACGGTCGGGATCTTCTTCAATTCCTTCGGCGGCAGGTCGTAAAGGTCCTTGTCCATGGCTTTGCCGGGATGGATCTTGTTCTTGATGCCGTCGAGGCCGGCCATCAGCATGGCGGCGAAGCCGAGATAGGGATTTGCCAGCGGGTCCGGGAAACGAACTTCGACGCGCTTCGACTTCGGGCCGGAGCCGAAGGGGATACGGCAGGATGCCGAACGGTTGCGGGCCGAATAGGCGAGCAGAACCGGTGCTTCATAGCCTGGTACGAGACGCTTGTAGGAATTCGTCGACGGATTGGTGAAGGCGTTGATCGCCTTGGCATGCTTGATGATGCCGCCGATGTAATAGAGGCAGGTCTCGGAAAGGCCTGCATATTCGTCGCCGGCAAAGGTCGGCTTGCCATCCTTCCAGATCGACTGATGGACGTGCATGCCTGAACCGTTGTCGCCGAAGACCGGTTTCGGCATGAAGGTTGCGGTCTTGCCGTAGGCATTGGCGACCTGGTGCACGACATACTTGTAGATCTGGATCTTGTCGGCGTTGCGCACCAGCGTGTCGAATTTGACGCCAAGCTCGTGCTGGGCGGCGGCCACTTCGTGGTGGTGCTTTTCGACGACCACACCCATTTCGGCAAGCACGGTCAGCATTTCGGAGCGCATGTCCTGCAGGCTATCGACCGGCGGGACCGGGAAATAGCCGCCCTTGACGCGCGGACGGTGGCCGAGGTTGCCGGTCTCGTAGTCGGTGTCATCATTGGACGGCAGTTCGGACGCATCAAGCTTGAAGCCCGTGTTGTACGGGTCCGCCTTGTATTTTACGTCGTCGAAGACGAAGAACTCCGGCTCGGGACCGACATAGACGGTATCGCCGATACCGGAGGCCTTCAGATAAGCTTCCGCCTTCTTGGCGGTGCCGCGCGGATCGCGATTATAGGCCTCGCCGGAGATCGGGTCGAGGATGTCGCAAACGATAACCATCGTCGACTGGGCGAAGAAGGGGTCCATATGGACCGTCGCCGGATCCGGCATCAATACCATGTCCGACTCGTTGATGGCCTTCCAGCCGGCAATCGAGGAACCGTCGAACATCACGCCGTCGGCGAACATGTCCTCGTCGACGGCCGAAATGTCCATAGTGACATGCTGCAGCTTGCCGCGCGGGTCGGTGAAGCGTAGGTCCACGAACTTGACGTCGTTTTCCTTGATTTGTTTCATGATTTCGCTTGCGCTCGTCATATGACGTTCCTCAATGTGTAAGATGACGATGTGAAGCCCCGGCCGGCGGCCGCGAGGCGGATTAGATGGCGTCTAGGCCCGTTTCACCGGTACGGATGCGGATGACCTCCTCCACATTGGAGACGAATATCTTGCCGTCCCCGATCCGTCCAGTCTGCGCGGCATTCCGGATGGCTTCGATGACCGCATCCGCATTCTCGTCCGCCAGGACGACCTCGACTTTCACCTTCGGCAGAAAGTCGACGACATATTCCGCGCCACGATAGAGCTCGGTATGACCTTTCTGGCGGCCAAAACCTTTTGCCTCGGTCACGGTGATCCCTTGCAAGCCGACCTCCTGAAGGGCTTCCTTCACTTCGTCGAGCTTGAAAGGCTTGATGATCGCTTCGATCTTTTTCATGAGAAACTATCTCTCCGCTTCTCCCTTGAAGCAGGCCTCTACCCACTTGGCCATGCCAATGCAGTTATCGTGCCAAACTCGGATGGCACTTTCAAAAAAATAATGCTGTTTTGCACCAAATCCCAACACAAGCGAGGGTTTCGTGGCAAAAATGCCTCCGTTTTTCCCGGATATTGTGCATCACAGCACAAAAAATGCGCTTTCATGACGATTTTTTGAAAGTTGAACAAGCGTAAATGTGTACGCGGAAATGATGATAATTTAATCATTTGCTTATTTTGTATGCCAATTGACGTGTGAAACAGCACTTGTTTTCTGTTCATCTTTCCGTTCAATAGCAGCATGCGCAAATCGCTGGACCATATTCTTTTGACGCCTGACGAGATGGGAGCGGCCGATGCTGCCTCGGCTGAATCCGGCATTCCGTCTTTCGGCCTGATGGAACGGGCGGGGCAGGCGGTGGCAGCGTCGGCACTGCGGCATTTTCCAGGTGCCCGGCGCTTTGTCGTGCTGTGCGGCCCTGGCAACAATGGCGGTGATGGATATGTCGCGGCCCGGGCTCTCGCGCAAGCGGGCGCATCTGTTGCCATCTATCATCTGGCTGATCCGCAAAAGCTGAAGGGCGATGCGAAGCTGGCGCGCGAACTCTCCGGTTTGCCGTCACAACCATTGCAGGACTATCATCCGGCAAACGGCGACGTCGTGATCGATGCGCTGTTCGGGGCGGGTCTCGCCCGCGCCGTCCCCGAACCCGTCGTGGATGTGATCCATAAGGTCCGTGAGGCGAAGATCCCGGTCCTTGCTGTCGATCTGCCTTCCGGTCTCTGCGGGCGACGCGGCATCCCCCTCGGTGCCGCTTTCGAGGCGAACTGCACGGTCACCTTCATGACGCGCAAGCCGGGGCATCTTCTGCTGCCGGGACGGGTGCGTTGCGGCGAAGTGGAGGTCTTCGACATCGGCATTCCGGCGCGGATCATTGACACCGTCGCCGGGAAGACAAGGGAGAACTCGCCCGTGTTGTGGCGCAATCTCCTGCCGGCATCCGGTCCCGATACGCATAAATACCGGCGCGGACATCTAACGGTGTTTTCCGGCCCGGCGAGCAGGACGGGTGCCGCCAGACTTTCGGCGGCGGCGGGGCTGAAGACGGGGGCAGGGCTGGTGACAGTGGCTTCGCCAAGCGATGCCATGGAAATTAATGCGGCTTCGCTCACCGCTGTCATGCTGCATCAGATCGATACCGTGGAAGATCTGGAAACGTGGCTTCGCACCGCAAAGCTTGCCGCTTTCGTGCTCGGACCCGGCTTCGGCGTTGGCGGGAGGGCAAGGCAATTCGTGCTGGCTCTGCGGGATCGTCCGCTGGTGCTCGATGCGGACGGCATAACGTCATTCAGGGACGATCCGTCGGAACTGTTCGACGCCTTTGCCGACGGCAATACCCATCTTGCGCTGACGCCGCATGAGGGCGAGTTCTCGCGCCTCTTCCCGGATTTGGCCGCCGACGAAAACCTGAGCAAGGTGGAAAAGGCGGTGAAAGCCGCCGAACGTGCTCATGCGGCAATCGTCTACAAAGGCGCCGACACGGTGATCGCGGCGCCGGACGGCCGCGCCTACATCGACACGAACGGACCGCCGTCGCTCGCCACTGCCGGCTCCGGCGACGTTCTCGCCGGCATGATCGGCGCACTCTTCGCCCAAGGAATGCCGGCCTTCGACGCGGCGGCAGCCGCCGTCTATTTTCATGGCGAAGCTGCAAAGCGGGTAGGCAGGAGCATGACGGCCGAGGATCTCGCCGACCACGCCGGCGTCTGGCCAGATCCCTAGCCGCGACTTTCCAGGAGTTCGCGCATCGCCATCGCACCATAAGGCGCATTCACCTTGCCTTCATGGATGAAGAAGGCGAAAACGTCGCGTGGCTCCTTCTTCGGCCTGTGCTTGTCGTCGACCAGCGGCAGGTCGTCCGGCACGTCACCCTCGGCCCAGGTCTCCAACCTTTTCGCCCAGGCCTTCATATCCTCTTCCGCATAGCAGGTCTTGATCTCGTCTGACCCTTTTTGCAGGCGTGCATAGACGAAGTCCGCAGTGACATCGGCGATCATCGGATAGTCGAAATGATCGGCGCAGACGGGAGCGATGTTGTATTTCGCAAGCAGCGCCACGAATTCCGGTACCTTGAATGTGTCGTGACGAACTTCGACCACATGTGCCAGCTTCAGGCCGTCGAGCTTGTTCGGCAGAAGTTTCAGGAAGGCCTCGAAATCATCCGGCTCGAATTTCTTCGTCGGCGCGAACTGCCACAGCAGCGGCCCGAGATGATCGCCGAGTTCCGTCAGCCCCTGACCTAGGAACTTCTCGATCGATTCCCCGGCCTCCGCGAGAACCTTGCGGTTGGTGGTGAACCGGCTTGCCTTCAGCGAAAAGATAAAACCGTCCGGCACGTCGGCCGCCCATTTCGCAAAGGTCTCCGGCTTCTGGGAGCCGTAATAGGTGCCGTTGACCTCGATGACCGCGAGCTTGCTCGCGGCATATTCGAGCTGCTTCTTCTTCGGCAGCTTGTCGGGATAAAACGTGCCCTCCCAGGGTTCGAAAGTCCATCCACCGATGCCCGTGCGGATAATGCCGGCTTTAGTCATTCACATCCTCCCAATGCGGATGTTTACTCCGCCGCTTCCACCTTTTTTGCCGGTCGCCGATCCAGCAGTTCCTTCAGGAATTGCCCGGTATAGGACCGCTTTTCCCTGACGATCTGTTCCGGCGTACCTGCCGCGACGATCTCGCCGCCGCCCGTGCCGCCTTCCGGACCGATATCGATAATCCAGTCCGCCGTCTTGATGACTTCGAGATTGTGCTCGATCACCACCACGGAATTGCCCTGGTTCACCAGTTCGTGCAGCATTTCCAGGAGCTTGGCGACGTCGTGGAAATGCAGGCCGGTCGTCGGCTCGTCGAGGATATAGAGCGTGCGGCCGGTCGAGCGCTTCGACAGTTCCTTGGCTAGCTTGACGCGCTGCGCCTCGCCACCCGAAAGCGTATTGGCCTGCTGACCAACCTTGATATAGCCGAGGCCCACATCGAAGAGCGACTGCAGCTTGTCGCGCACCGCAGGCACCGCGGAGAAGAACTCGACGCCTTCTTCGACCGTCATGTCGAGCACGTCGGCGATCGACTTTCCCTTGAAGGTGACGTCCAGGGTCTCGCGATTGTAGCGCTTGCCATGGCAGACGTCGCAGGTGACATAGACGTCCGGCAGGAAGTGCATCTCGATCTTGATGACGCCGTCGCCCTGACAGGCCTCGCACCGCCCACCCTTGACGTTGAACGAAAAACGGCCCGGTTGATAGCCGCGCGCTTTTGCTTCCGGCAGGCCCGCAAACCAGTCGCGGATCGGCGTGAAGGCGCCGGTATAGGTCGCCGGGTTGGAGCGCGGCGTCCGTCCGATCGGCGACTGGTCGATATCGATCACCTTGTCGATGAATTCGAAACCGTCGATCCGGTCGTGCTCGGCAGGGATCTCGCGGGCGCCCATGATGCGGCGTGCGGCCGCCTTGTAAAGCGTCTCGATCAGGAACGTGGACTTGCCGCCGCCCGAAACGCCGGTCACCGCCGTAAAGACGCCAAGCGGAATGGCAGCTGTAACATTCCTGAGATTGTTGCCGCGTGCGCCAAAAACCTTGATTTCCTTGCCCTTTTTTGGCTTTCTGCGCTCGGAGGGCACCGGCACGCCGAGCTCGCCGGAAAGATATTTGCCGGTCAGGGATTTTGGATTGGCCATGATCTCGGCCGGTGCGCCTTGAGCCACCACCGTGCCGCCGTGGATGCCGGCGGCCGGGCCGATGTCGACCACATAATCCGCCGTCAGGATAGCGTCTTCGTCATGCTCGACGACGATCACCGTGTTGCCGATATCCCTGAGGTGCTTCAGCGTGTCGAGAAGGCGCGCGTTGTCGCGCTGGTGTAGGCCGATCGACGGCTCGTCGAGCACATAAAGCACGCCGGTCAGGCCCGAACCGATCTGCGAGGCAAGCCGGATGCGTTGGCTTTCGCCGCCTGACAATGTGCCGGAATTGCGCGACAAGCTCAGGTAATCGAGGCCCACATCGTTCAGGAAGCGCAGGCGCTCGCGAATTTCCTTGAGAATTCTCACCGCGATCTCGTTCTGCTTGGCGTTCAGGTGTTCCGGCAGCGCTTCGAACCAGTCGCGCGCCACCCTGATCGACATCTCGGTGACTTCGCCGATATGCAGCTTGTGGATCTTGACGGCGAGTGCTTCCGGCTTCAGGCGATAGCCGTTGCAGGCGGGGCAGGGAGCGGCGGACATGTAGCGCTCGATATCCTCACGCGCCCATGCGGAATCGGTTTCCTTCCAGCGGCGCTCGAGATTCGGCACGATGCCTTCGAAAGTCTTCACAGTCTTGTAGGAGCGGGCGCCGTCGGCATAATGGAATTCGATCTTCTCCTCGGTCCCGTGCAGGATCGCCCTTTGCGCCTCTTCCGAGAGCTCGTTCCAGCGGCAGGAGAGCTTGAAGCCGAAAACCTTGCCAAGCGCTTCGAGCGTCTGGTTGTAATAGGGCGAGGTGGATTTCGCCCAGGGAGCAATCGCGCCATCGCGCAGCGTCCGGGCCGGCTCCGGCACGATCAGCGCTTCATCCACCTTTTGCTGCGAGCCGAGACCATCGCAGGTCGGGCAGGCACCAAAGGGATTGTTGAACGAAAACAGCCGCGGCTCGATTTCCGAAATGGTAAATCCGGAAACGGGGCAGGCGAATTTTTCAGAGAACAGCACCCGTTCGTGCGTTTCGTTGAGGGACTTGTTGGCGGATCCGCCGGCCGAAGTCTCCTCCGGCGGCAGAGGCTTGTCGGCGAATTCGGCGACCGCCAGTCCGTCGGCCAGTTTCAGCGAGGTTTCAAGGCTGTCCGCCAGGCGCGCCGAGATGTCGGAGCGGACCACCAGGCGATCGACGACCACGTCGATATCGTGCTTGTATTTCTTGTCGAGCGCCGGGACGTCGGCGATTTCGTAGAACTGCCCGTCGACCTTGACGCGCTGGAAACCCTTTTTCATCAGATCGGCGAGTTCCTTCTTGTACTCGCCCTTACGTCCGCGGATCATCGGCGCCAGGATATAAAGGCGCGTTCCTTCTTCGAAGGAGAGGATGCGGTCGACCATCTGGCTGACCGTCTGGCTCTCGATCGGCAGGCCCGTAGCCGGCGAATAGGGCACGCCGACGCGTGCGAAGAGCAGGCGCATATAATCGTAGATCTCGGTGACCGTGCCGACCGTCGAACGGGGATTGCGCGAGGTCGTTTTCTGTTCGATTGAGATCGCCGGCGAAAGCCCGTCGATCTGGTCGACGTCCGGCTTCTGCATCATTTCCAGGAACTGGCGTGCATAGGCCGAAAGGCTCTCGACATAGCGCCGCTGACCCTCGGCATAGATCGTGTCGAAGGCAAGCGAAGACTTGCCCGAGCCGGAAAGCCCGGTCATGACGATCAGCGAATTGCGCGGCAGGTCGAGATCGATGCCCTTCAAATTGTGCTCGCGCGCACCACGTATTGAAATGGTTTTGAGTTCACTCATCTTCATGCTCTCGGGAGGATCGAAGGTCCTTATGTAGTGATTGATCCGTCGCTGTCGAGACGGAAACTTGCTGCAATGCAGCGCCATTTCGAGTCGGTTGACAGCACTATAGGAATAAAATAGAACAAATAAAGAACAAATTTGCCTGTGGATTAAAAATCATCGGCGCCCAATGAGTGAGGCCGATGGGCTAAAGTGTCATGATTGGTTTTAAGTCCGCGGGATGCGGCAGAGACGAGGTGAAGAGTTATGGCTGGTAGCGTGAACAAGGTCATTCTGGTGGGGAATGTCGGGGCCGATCCGGAAATTCGCCGCACACAGGATGGCCGGCCGATCGCCAACCTGCGCATTGCGACCTCCGAGACCTGGCGCGACCGGAATTCCGGCGAGCGCCGGGAAAAGACCGAATGGCACAATGTCGTCGTCTTCAACGAAGGCCTCTGCAAGGTTGTCGAGCAGTATGTGAAGAAGGGCGCCAAGCTTTATATCGAAGGCCAGTTGCAGACCCGCAAATGGCAGGACCAGAGCGGCAACGACCGTTATACGACGGAAGTGGTGCTGCAGGGTTTCAATTCGACGCTCACCATGCTCGATGGTCGGGGTGAGGGCGGTGGCGATCGAGGTGGTTACGGTGGCGGCGGTAACAATCGCGTCGGGAACGACTACGGCGGCGGTGACTTCGGTGGTGGCGATGATTATGGCCGGCCGTCGGGCGGCCCGGCTCGTGGTGGCAGCCAGCAGCCGGCAGGCGGGAATTTCTCGCGCGATCTCGACGACGATATCCCGTTCTAGAATCGAGGATTTCCTCGACTTTCATCAACACCTGCAGGGATTGATGCCTGAGCGCTCTGTTTCATTTCAGGCGCTTAGACGCATATCGGCGTCTTGGGTTGCTCCGTCGGCGAGCATCGCCACCAGGACATCCGACTGTGATAATATCCCCACGAGTTTATTATTGCTCCGGGTGACCGGCAGGTAGTGCAGTCCTTCCTCGGCAAAGATGACGATGGCATCGGCAACGGGCGTGTCGGGACTAACGGTTCTGACGGGTGCAGTCATGATGTCCTTGATCGTGTCGCTGGGCGCGCTTTTGCCGGAAAGCACCAGGCGCAGGCGTTGGCCGAAGCCGATCCTGGGCCGTCCTTTGGTCCAGTTCGCCTTGTCGAGGAAATCGGTCTGCGTAACGATGCCGACGACCTCGGCTTTGTCATTGGTAACGGGCAGGGCCTTGAAATGATGGGCGCGCATCAGGTCATGCGCTTCCTTCAGCGAGTTGTCGGGCGCGACTGCGACGACGTCGCGGGACATGATGCTGGCACAATCGAGATGGACGGCGCGGCGGCGATAGGAGCGCAATTCCGTTCGCCGCAGGATGGTTTCGAGATCGTCGCGGTCGATATCGAGAAATTCGTCATATTCCTTCAGCACCTCGTCGAGGTCCTCTGACGTGAAGCCGATGCGCTGAACGGGAGCGGGATCGGCGGTGCCGTGATCAGTCGTGGGCGGCTTGATCGCGTGAGGGTAGGGGCGTCCCGTCAGGTTGTTGAAGATCAGGGCAAGCACGAGCAGGGCCAGCGAATTGCCTGCGACCGGCCAGAGGACAAAGCCGTATCCAAGTTCATGGATGGCCGGCCCGCCGAGTACGGCGGTAAGTGCGATCGCACCGCTCGGCGGATGCAGGCAGCGGAAGGTCATCATGAGAGCGATCGCGATACCGATCGCAGCCGCTGATGCTACGAACAGATCATTGATGAGCAAGGCGGCGGTCACGCCGACCAGCGCTGCAACAGTATTGCCGCAGAGGATCGACCAGGGCTGGGCGAGCGGGCTGGACGGCACGGCAAAGAGCAGGACGGCCGAGGCTCCCATCGGCGCAATCAGGGCCGGAAGCGATGCGTCGGCCCGCAAGGCCAGGCCTCCGATCATCCCCGTGACCAGAATTCCCGTCAGAGCGCCGAGAGCGGCGCGCAGTCTTTCCCTCGTACTGATGGGGCTGGCTTCGGGCAGAAGCCGGCGTAGGGTGCGTTGCATGATGGACTTTCGATTCCGATTGATGGCATTCCGGTTGGCGAGCGCTTTTAGCAGAAAACGGCGCTTTGTCGCGGGCTCTATAGATGAAAAGCCGAACGCACGCCGTCCACGATGAACTGGACGGACAGGGCGGCGAGGATGACGCCCAGCAGGCGGGTGAGGATCGCCCGGCCGGTGACGCCAAGAAAACGGTCGAGACGTTCTGCGATCAGCAGGGTGACGTAGACCAGCAGCATGATCAAGCCGATGACACCGATCAGCAGGGCGCGGTCAAGTGGGCCGGGGAATGTTCCGGCAAGCAGCACGGTCGCGGAAATGGCGCCTGGCCCGGCGATCAGCGGCAGGGCGAGCGGAAAGACCGCGATATTGTGGATATGGTCGATGGTGATTGCCGCCTGAGAGGTCTTTTCCTTCCGCTCCTGGCGTCTTTCGAAGACCATCTCGAAGGATATCCAGAAGAGAAGCAGGCCGCCGGCAATACGAAAGGCGCCGATCGAAATCCCCAGGATGCCGAGCACGCCCGAGCCGAAGAGAGCGAAGACGGCCAGGATGCCGAACGCAATCAGCGATCCCCGAAGCGCCACATGCCGCCTTTGGAGCGCAGTCATGCCGACGGTCAGTCCCAGGAAGACCGGCGCAAGCCCCGGTGGATCGAGTGTCACAAGCATCGTGGTCAGTGCATTGACCAGCATATCCGGGGTGGCCATATCCTCTCCTGTCAGGCTGCATCCTTGCAGTCGCATGCGAAGATTGTTAGGACAGGCGCGCGGTTTAGGGAAGCCTGCAACGGGTTTTCGAAAATGAGGTGCTATGTCTTGTACAATGCCCGGAAAACACCGCAAAAGCTGTTCAAAACCACGGTGGAAATTGGCGCTCGGAACCGCTTTCCGCTATAAACAACCAACTGATTCCGAACAGAGATCGTGATCCGATTTGACTGAGCAAAGCACACCCGGCGGCGGAAAGCTGCCTCCAGGCATCGAACCCATTTCCATCATGGAGGAGATGCAGCGGTCCTATCTCGATTACGCCATGAGTGTGATCGTCAGCCGCGCTCTCCCGGACGTCCGAGACGGACTGAAACCGGTTCACCGGCGCATCCTCTATGGCATGTCGGAACTGGGGATCGACTGGAACAAGAAATACGTCAAATGCGCCCGTGTCACCGGGGACGTGATGGGTAAATACCATCCGCACGGCAACCTGGCGATCTATGATGCGCTCGCCCGTATGGCGCAGGACTGGTCGCTCCGCCTGCCGCTGATCGACGGCCAGGGCAATTTTGGTTCGATCGACGGCGACCCGCCGGCGGCCGAACGCTATACCGAATGTCGCCTTGAAAAGGCTGCCCATTCCCTCCTCGACGACCTCGACAAGGAGACGGTCGATTTCCGCGACAACTACGACGGCACGCTCTCGGAACCCGTCGTGCTGCCGGCGAAGTTTCCGAACCTTCTGGTCAATGGTGCCGGCGGCATCGCCGTCGGCATGGCGACCAACATACCGCCGCACAACCTCTCGGAAGTCATCAATGGCTGCATTGCCATGATCGACAATCCGGCGATCGAGCTGCCGGAGCTGATGGAGATCATTCCCGGTCCGGACTTCCCGACCGGCGCCCTTATCCTCGGCCGTTCCGGCATCAAGTCGGCCTATGAGACGGGCCGCGGCTCGGTCATCATGCGCGGACGCGCCACGATCGAACCGATGCGGGGCGACCGCGAGCAGATCATCATCACCGAGGTTCCCTATCAGGTGAACAAGGCATCGATGGTCGAGAAGATCGGCGAACTCGTGCGGGAAAAGCGCATCGAGGGCATTTCCGACCTGCGCGATGAATCAGACCGCCAGGGTTACCGCGTGGTGGTCGAGCTGAAGCGCGACGCCAATGCGGATGTGATCCTCAATCAGCTTTATCGCTATACGCCGCTGCAGACCTCTTTCGGCTGCAACATGGTGGCGCTGAACGGCGGCAAGCCTGAACAACTCGCGCTCATCGACATGCTGAAGGCCTTCGTGTCCTTCCGCGAGGAGGTGGTGAGCCGGCGCACGAAATACCTGCTGCGTAAGGCGCGCGAGCGTGCGCACGTCTTGGTGGGGCTCGCGATTGCGGTTGCCAATATCGACGAGATCATTTTGCTGATCCGCCGTGCGCCCGATCCGCAGACGGCGCGCGAACAGTTGATGACCCGCCGCTGGCCGGCTCACGATGTCGAGGCGCTGATCCGCCTGATCGATGATCCGCGCCATAAGATCAATGATGACGGCACCTATAACCTGTCGGAAGAGCAGGCTCGCGCAATTCTCGAACTGCGTCTTGCGCGCTTGACGGCTCTGGGCCGCGATGAAATCGGCGACGAGTTGAACAAGATCGGTGTCGAGATCAGCGACTATCTCGAAATCCTGTCGTCACGTCTTCGCATCCAGCAGATCGTCAAGGACGAACTCGCCGCAGTCCGTGACGAATTTGGCACGCCGCGGCGCACCGAGATTCTCGAAGGCGGTCCGGATATGGACGATGAGGATCTCATCGCCCGTGAAGACATGGTCGTCACCGTTTCGCATCTCGGTTACATCAAGCGCGTGCCGCTCGGCACCTATCGCGCCCAGCGCCGCGGCGGCAAGGGCCGTTCCGGCATGGCGACGCGTGATGAGGATTTCGTCACCCGCCTGTTCGTTGCAAACACGCACACGCCGGTGCTGTTCTTCTCTTCGCGCGGCATCGTCTACAAGGAAAAGGTCTGGCGCCTGCCGATCGGTACGCCGCAGTCGCGCGGCAAGGCACTGATCAACATGCTTCCGCTGGAATCCGGCGAACGCATCACCACGATCATGCCGTTGCCCGAGGACGAATCGACCTGGGATAACCTGGACGTCATGTTCTCGACCACGCGCGGCACCGTCCGCCGCAACAAGCTTTCGGACTTCGTGCAGGTGAACCGCAACGGCAAGATCGCCATGAAGCTCGAGGAGGAGGGCGACGAGATCCTCTCCGTCGAGACCTGCAAGGGTCCGAACTCGGACGTCAACGAACCGGGTGACGACGTGCTGCTGACGACCGCGCTTGGTCAATGCATCCGCTTCCCTGTCGATGATGTGCGCGTCTTCGCCGGCCGCAATTCGATCGGCGTGCGTGGCATTACGCTCGGCGAGGGGGATCGCATCATCTCGATGACCATTGTCGGCCATGTCGATGCGGAGCCCTGGGAGCGTGCAGCCTATCTCAAGCGCTCGGCGGCCGAACGCCGCGCGGCGGGCGTCGACGAGGAGGATATTGCTCTCGTTGGCGAGGAAGTCACCGAGGGAGGGCTGCTTTCCGATGAACGTTATGAAGAGCTGAAGGCACGCGAGGAATTCGTGCTGACGGTTTCGGAAAAAGGCTTCGGCAAGCGTTCGTCCTCCTATGATTTCCGCACATCCGGACGCGGGGGCAAGGGTATCCGCGCCACCGATACGTCCAAGACCGCCGAGATCGGCGAACTGGTCGCCGCCTTCCCGGTTGAGGAAAATGACCAGATCATGCTTGTTTCGGATGGCGGCGTGCTGATCCGTGTGCCCGTCAGCGGCATCCGCATCGCCAGCCGTGCGACCAAGGGTGTGACGATCTTCTCCACTGCCAAGGATGAGAAAGTCGTATCGGTCGAGCGTATCAGCGAGCCGGAAGGCGACGAGGAAAACGGCAATGGTCTGCCTGAAGAGGTGACGGCGGAGACTGGTGATATCGGTGCAGGTCCGGAAGGCGGACCGACGGATGAAGGTACGGCCGAGTAGGCCGCGCCTCTTCAGAACTGGACGAGCCGAACAAAAGTTAAAAGCCGGAGGATCTGATCCTCCGGCTTTTGTTTGAACCGGTCGCGACGGGAGTTCTGCGTGATCCGGTCCGTACTACTGTGAATTTGCTTAGAACGCGCTGTGACGACGCGCGAAATCACGAAAATCCTTCATGTCCTCGCGCTCACGGCGAAGTTCGGAAATCGTGGATGCCACGGATGCCACGAACATGATGCTGATCAAGCCTGCAAGTACAGTCAACGTCACGAACATGGTCATCCCTTCTGGTTCGTGTACCCGCGTCAGTAATACGAGAGATCGCTATAGCGACCCGTTACCTGCGGGTAATTGAGATCGGTCAATTCGGATTTATCTTGATAAAGGGTTACTGTTGCCGTCAGCATTACAGCGATCATTGCCGTCCACACCAGGTTGATCATGGTGATCTTGTCAGGCATGACCGTTTTCCTTTTCGCGATCATCTCCGTCTGTCCTTCTTGTTTGCCTGAACGCGCGTCGCGCAAACAGGTTCCACCGCATTTTGAGAGAAACTTAGCCGGATTGCTCTGAAGCGTCCTTGAATGGCCCGTTCATCTGGCGTTCAGAATTCGACCATTTCACGCTTCGTCTGGTCCGAAAGCGACGACCATGGCTTCCACCAGGAAAGCAATCATCACGGCCCCCATCACTATCACCGCCAGCATCTTTCCTTCGTTTCTCCCTCGATACGGACGGGGCTTAGTGCCCGCCACGATGCGCATAAGATCACAATGCCGCTGAAACACCCTTGAACGGGGCATTCATCTTCCGTTCAGAATTGGGAGAGTCTTGCGGCGAGCAGCCTTCCGTGACAAAAGGCCGGAGAATTCGTTGGAACAGGCCACTCGGCATGACGACTGCTTTTTATCCCGGTTCTTTTGATCCGATGACCCACGGTCATCTGGATGTGCTCGTCCAGGCACTCAATGTTGCCGAGACGGTGATCGTCGCGATCGGCATTCATCCGGGCAAGGTTCCGATGTTCACCTTCGAGGAGCGAGCCGAACTCATCCGCGCATCGCTTTTTGAAGTCCTGCCCGGCAAGGCAACCAATGTTTCCGTGGTTTCTTTCGATAATCTTGTGGTCGATGCGGCCCGCGCCAACGGTGCGGCACTTCTGATCCGCGGGCTGAGGGATGGAACCGATCTCGATTACGAAATGCAGATGGCCGGCATGAACAGGCAGATGGCGCCGGATATCCAGACTGTCTTCCTGCCAGCGGGCACCGCCTCACGGCCCATTACGGCCACATTGGTCCGGCAGATCGCCTCCATGGGCGGCGATGTCAGCGCCTTTGTGCCTGCCGCAGTCCTCAAAGCCCTGAATAACAAGCTGAAACGCTGATCGTTTCCGAACCCGGAGTTCCGTATGAAATTGCTTGGTTTCGCCATTGCCGGCGCTTTCGCCCTCGCTTCCATGGTCATGCCGGCTTTTGCCGCGCCGGACGATGTCCTGACGATCCAGCTCAAGGATGGTCCGGTTGTGATCCAGTTGATGCCGGAGGTCGCTCCGAAGCATGTGGCGCAGGTCGAGGCGCTTGCCGCCAAGGGCGCTTATGACAATGTCGTCTTCCACCGCGTCATCGATGGCTTCATGGCCCAGACCGGCGACGTCCAGTTCGGCAAGGAAGGCGGCCCAGGTTACAACCCCGGCCGCGCCGGCACCGGCGGCTCCGACCTGCCGGATCTTCCAGCCGAATTCTCCAAGGTCCCGTTCGAGCGCGGCACAGTTGGGATGGCGCGCGCGCAAAGCCCGAATTCCGCCAATTCGCAATTCTTCATCATGTTTGATCAGGGCTCTTTCCTGAACGGCCAATATACGGTCATCGGCAAGGTGGTCTCAGGCATGGAGTTTGTCGACAAGATCAAGCGCGGTGAGGGTCGCAACGGAGAAGTCACCAACCCCGACAAGATGATCAAGGTCACCGTCGGCAAGAAGTAACCGAGGGCGCCTCGTCGCAGACGACATATCGGGCGCTAAAAAAGGAGAAGAAAATGGCCGAGATCAAGGATCCGGAAAACACCCTCATCATGGAAACCACCAAGGGCAAGGTCGTCATCTCGCTGATGCCGGACCTGGCACCCGGCCATGTCGCCCGCATCAAGGAGCTTGCGCGCGAAAACGCCTATGACGGCGTCGTTTTCCACCGCGTCATCGCCGATTTCATGGCCCAGACCGGCGACGTGAAGTTCGGCAAGCAGGGAAGCGAAAGCTTCAATCCGGCTCGCGCCGGCATGGGCGGTTCCGAAAAGCCCGACTTGAAGGCCGAGTTCTCGGCTGTGCCGCATGTGCGCGGCACCTGCTCGATGGCCCGTTCCCAGAACCCGAATTCGGGGAACTCCCAGTTCTTCATCTGCTTCACCGATGCACCATGGCTCAACAAGCAGTACACCGTGTGGGGCCAGGTCATCGAGGGCATGGACAATATCGACCAGATCAAGAAGGGCGAGCCGGTCAAGGATCCGGACTCGATCGTGTCGTTGCGCGTCGCCGCCGATGTCTGATCTGACTTGAATGACCGACCCGCTCCGTCTCGTGTCGGGGCGGGTTTCGCTTTTCCGGGAAAATTATGCGCGTCGACTTTTTCGACTTTGACCTGCCAGAGGAAAGCATCGCACTGAGGCCCGCGAGCCCACGCGACAGCGCCCGGCTGCTTGTCGTCCGGGCCGAGAGCGATCCTGTGCTTGCAGACCACAGAGTCTCGGAACTGCCGAATTTTCTGAGAGCCGGCGATGCGCTGGTCTTCAACGATACCAAGGTCATTCCGGCCCAGCTCGAAGGCATCCGCCATCGGGAAGGGGCTGGCGGCCAGCAGGTTTCCGCCACCCTCCACATGCGCACCGCGCCTGATGTCTGGAAGGCCTTTGCGAAACCCGGCAAACGCATCAGGATCGGCGATCGCATCGAATTTGGCCACAGCGGCAATGCCTGTCTGCTGGGGTCGCTCACCGCAACCGTCGAGGAGAAGGGCGAGGGCGGTGAGGTGACGTTGCGCTTTGATCTTTCCGGCCCGGCGCTGGACGAGGCGATCGCGGTAGTCGGACATATTCCACTGCCGCCTTATATCGCCGCCAAGCGGCCGGAAGACGCCCAGGACCGCAAGGACTACCAGACGATCTATGCCCGGGAGGAGGGTGCCGTCGCGGCGCCGACAGCAGGCCTGCATTTCACGCCCGGGCTTTTCGCAGCCCTCGATGCCGCCGGTATCGAACGGCATTTCGTGACGCTGCATGTCGGGGCAGGGACGTTCCTGCCGGTCAAGGCCGAGGATACGACCGAACACAGGATGCACCAGGAAATCGGCTATGTGAGCGCCGGGGTTGCGGCAAGCCTGAATGCCGTGAAGAGAAGAGGCGGTCGCATCGTCTGCGTCGGCACGACGTCGCTCCGGCTGATCGAGAGCGCGACTGCCGAAGATGGCATGATAAAACCATGGAGTGGTGCGACCGACATCTTCATCACGCCCGGCTATCGCTTCAAGGCAGTCGACATGCTGATGACCAATTTCCATCTGCCGAAATCGACGCTGTTCATGCTGGTCTCCGCATTTTGCGGGCTTGAGACGATGCGTTCTGCCTATTCCCATGCCATATCGACGGGCTATCGCTTCTACTCCTATGGCGACGCGTGCCTGCTTTTCCGGACCGACAAATGAGTGAAAACTTCCAATTCATCCTCAGGGCCACCGATGGTGGTGCGCGTCTTGGCGAGATCGCCATGCCGCGCGGCACGATCCGCACGCCGGCTTTCATGCCGGTCGGGACGGTCGGCACCGTCAAGGCCATGTATCTTGATCAGGTGCGCGACACTGGCGCCGACATCATCCTCGGCAACACCTATCACCTGATGCTGAGGCCGGGGGCGGAGCGCGTCGCCCGCCTCGGCGGGCTCCACAATCTCATCCGCTGGCCGCACCCGATCCTGACCGACAGCGGCGGTTTCCAGGTCATGTCGCTTTCCGGGCTCCGGAAGCTCGACGAGAAGGGGGTGACCTTCAAGAGCCATGTGGACGGCAGCCTGCATCACATGTCGCCGGAACGGTCGATCGAAATCCAGGGCCTTCTGGGCTCGGATATCCAGATGCAGCTCGATGAATGCGTGGCACTGCCGGCCGAACCAAAGGAGATCGAGCGAGCCATGGAATTGTCGCTGCGTTGGGCCGAGCGCTGCCGCGTCGCGTTCGGCGATCAGCCTGGCAAGGCCATGTTCGGCATCGTCCAGGGCGGCGACATAGCAGATCTGCGCATCCGTTCTGCCGAAGGTCTGAAACAGCTTGATCTCAAGGGCTATGCGGTGGGCGGCCTCGCAGTCGGTGAACCTCAGGACGTCATGCTGAAGATGCTGGAGACCACGCTCCCGGTGTTGCCGAACGAAAAGCCGCGCTACCTGATGGGTGTCGGCACGCCGGACGATATCCTGAAGTCGGTCGCGCGTGGCATCGACATGTTCGACTGCGTCATGCCCACCCGTTCCGGCCGCCATGGCCTCGCCTTCACCCGCCGTGGCAAGGTCAATATCCGCAATGCCCGCCATGCCGAGGATCTGCGGCCTCTCGACGAGGAGTCGAACTGCCCGGCAGCGCGGGATTACTCCCGTGCCTATCTTCACCACCTCGTCCGTTCGGACGAGGCGTTGGGCGGCATGCTGCTCTCCTGGAACAACCTGCACTACTATCAGGACCTGATGAAGGGCATCCGTCAGGCGATCGCCGAAGGCCGTTTTGCGGATTTCTACGCCGAAACGCAGGAAATGTGGGCCAAGGGCGATCTCGATCCGCAGTGAGGGTCAGATGCCCTGGCTCGCTGTATTGCGCATCATCCGCACGCCATCGACCTTGTAACTTCCGTCATCCATCAGCCGCATTTGGTAGATGGCGGTCCAGTCCTTACCCTCCCGGGCGCCGATCATCACTTCCTGCAGCACCATTTCTCCGCCACCGATGAGTTTCGAGCGGCCGAAGGCATAGTTGCTGGCCTGATAGACGGGTTCGTAATCCTTGCGCACCATGTCCAGGAACCGGTTCTTGTCGGGGTAGAGGCTACGGATGCCAGGAGAGGCGAAGGAGTAGGCCCTTTCCGCATCATTGCGCATCAGCGCGGCGATCTGGCCAGAGATGACCGCCTGAGCCTCCGCGACGGGGTCTTCGGCTTTGGCGGCGGTGAAGGATAAGAGAGCGAGACACAGAACGACAGGAAGTAATCGAACGGGCATCGGTTTTCTCCAAGATGGCTGCAAGGAGGCTAGCGCGTTTCTGTGAAAGGAGAAGATGGTCCCCGCAAATTTTTGAGGCATCGCCCCTGGAACGGGCAGGCGAATCTGAACGATTGCAGGATGATGACAGGTGCAGTGGATTGCGCCTGATATTCATACTTTTCCGTGAATTTTCGTCCCTCAGTAGCGCAGGGCAGGGTTCCGTTATCGCCGCTTGTCTGAAGTGATCCGCGCTGGCACGAATGCGCCGGGAGCTCTGATTCGCCCGGAACATTTTTATGAAAACCTTTCTGCCGCCGGCATTGCTTTATTTCAGCAATGCTATCCTGTTCATTTCGCTTTTTACCCGCCTGCCGGCCATCCAGGCGTCGATGGGCATCGATAAGGCAGTCCTTGGTTTCGCGCTGCTGAGCGCGCCGGTCGGTACATTTCTGGCCTTGCCTCTCGCCGGGCGGATTACAGACCGTTTTACACCGCGGCTGACGGCGCTCGTCACATTGCCGATCTGCGCTTTGCTCAGCCCGCTGCTGACGATTTCCCCGGTCATCGGCTTCGTCCTTTGTTTCTTTCTCTTCGGCTTCTTTCGCACAATCTTCGACGTCGCCGCCAACATGATCTCCGCCGGTATCGAGCAAAGAACCGGCACGAAGGTCCTGGCGCGCAGCCATGGCTTCTGGTCGGTTGGACTGCTCGTCGGATCCTTGTGTTCCGGCTTCCTGGCGGAGAGGGCGGTGGCGCCTTTTTCACAACAGGTTATGGCCGCTGCCTTCGTCGTTGCGGCTTGCCTGCTGGTGTTCTGGGTCACGCCGAAGGACGTGGCTCCGGACGCGCAGCCGGAACGCAAGCGCTCTGCCTATGTCCTGCCGGACCGCACGATCCTGCTCATCTGCGTCATGGTCTTCGGGCTCTGTATCGTCGAAGGCGCAGTCTATGATTGGGGCATCTTCTTCTTGCGCGAAGAACTCGGCGCCGATCCGGCAATTGCCGGCATGCTCTATGCTGCGTTTACCATTGGCATGGGCCTGACACGGTTGTCCGGCGATATGCTCCGGGATAGCTTCAGGCCCATGGTTCTGGTGCGCGCATCGGCCGTTTCGGTCGCAATGGGAATCATGCTCTTAGTGATGACGTCGAGCCTCACGCTCGCGGGCGTCGCCTTGTTTCTGATCGGCTGCGGCATCGCGCTCGCTTTCCCGCTGGCGGTCTCGACGACGATCGAGCGCGGCAAAGGGCAGCCGTCGGAAAACCTTGCGGCTTTATCGCTGACGCTGATGCTCTCGACGATCGGTGTGCCGCCGCTGCTGGGCTTCATCGCCGAGCATGTCAGTCTCGCTGCGACTTTCCTCGTATTGCTGCCCTGCGTGATGGTCAGTTTCCTCATGGCGCCGGTGGCGGAGGGCCGGCGCCTATCCCTGTGGCGCAGAGGCAGCTAAGCCAGATGCAGCTTCACGCCGGCTTCTTCCGCTCGATCCGGGCGGTCTTGCGGCGAGCGACTAGCATTTCCACAGTCTCAGGCTGCAGCCGCCGCCGTCGTCACGCTCCTTCGGATTCCCTCGGCCTCCAGGATCGGCAATACCGTGTCCCGGAAGTAGGGAAACTCCTCGGCATAGTCGACGAAGGACAGCGTTGTGCCATTAAAGCCGGCCCTGTGAAGCGACAGGATCCCTTCCGCCACCTGTTCCGGCGTACCGACCAGCGGAAAGCCGCCATGACCCGCTGCCATGCGGTCGCGTATGAGCGCGAGGAGATCGTGCGGGAAGGAATGCGCATGGGCAAACTGCAGCCGGACCAGGTTGTCTACGGCCTCCCAATCCGCATTGTCCTTTCCAAAATGCTGGAGATAGTCGCGTGCCTCCTTTTCCGTCGGCCGGCAGACGACATGCGAGAAGGTGAGAACGCCGAGATCGCGACCGGCGGCCTTGCCTTGCGCTTTTAGTTCGGCAACCTCGGATGCCGAGCGTTCGAGGTCGATCGCCGGCGTGAACAGGAAGTCGGCATTGCGGACGGCGAAGGCACGGCCCTGGCCGGAGCCGGCGGCGTTCAGGATGGGCACCTTGCGTGCCGGGCGAGGATCTCCGAGCACCCGGCTGAGATTGAAGAATTTTCCGTCGTAGTCGAAGGTTTCCGCCCGCTGCCAGAGCGTCTTGACCACATCGAACCATTCTTCCGCATAGGCATAGCGCGTTTCGTGATCGGTTGGCAGTTCGAGCCCGAGCGCCTCGTATTCGGGTTGGTTCCAGCCCGCGACGATGTTCAGGCCGATGCGGCCGCCACTGATCTGGTCAATGGTGGCGATCTGCTTGGCAAGGACGACCGGATGGTTGGCAACGGTGTGGATCGTGGCGAAGACGTTGATGTTTTGGGTTTTCGCCAGAAGGCCGGCCGCCCAGGTAACGGTTTCGAGAACATTGCCGTGGAAATTGGTCTCTCCACCGTAGCCGATCCAGCGGGCGATCGGCAGCATGAAGTCGATGCCGGCCGCATCCAGAAGCTGAGCCAATTTCAGATTGTTGTCCCAGGAATTTTTCCAACGCTCAGGAACTTTGGTAACCGACATGCCGCCGGAGCAATTGGAGGCGAAAGTGCCGAGCAAAAACTGCCCGGCGGTGAACATGGAATTCTCCGTCATGGTTTGTTCCCCAGATTTTTGATAGATATTACGATAGAAAGTTTATTTTAAACCTAAAGCTTGTCAACATGATTGCTGCACTGGAGAAGGAAAACACGCCGATGAGTTCGATAGGGCAGGACGGGGGTGGGGTACGGCACGGTCTGGATCGGAGCTGGCATCTCGCCAGGACACCGCTGGAGGTGGACGTTGCGGAGCTCGAATATGCTCTGATGCGCGCCTTCGAGGCTTTCGGTCGGTGGCAGGCCGAATGTCTGGCTTCCGTCATCGATTTCGCCGCCAGCGGGCCGGAAAATGCCATGCTGCACATCATTCGCATGAACGATCGGCCAAAGACGATCAAGGACCTGGCACGACTTTCCAACCGCGAAGATATTCCCAATATGCAGTACAGTCTGCGTAAGCTGATCGGGGCAGGGCTCGTGGAGCGCAAGGGCAGCGGGCGTTCCGGCGTCACCTATTCGGTGACGGAAAAGGGACGCGACGTAACCGAGCGTTATGCGCAGCTCCGCGCCTCTCTTCTTATCAAGGCGGTCCAGTCTTTGCCCGATTTCGGGGGGAGACTCGATGAGGCGACGAAGACCCTGGAATTCATGACCGGGATTTATGAACAGGTGGCACGCTCGGCCGCTACCCATCGGCATCTCCCGAGATGACGCGTTCCGGATAAGCAACGCTGTGGGAAAATCGGGCAGGGGGATGACCTGCCCCTAATTGGCCATAAGGATGGATAATGGGTTGAGCCTGCGGGACTTAGACGTTACCACGATGAAATTGATTTGCCGAAAACAGGTGACACTGTGATCGACCCCTATGAGATGCTCGGTATTTCCCGCGAGGCGGATGGCGCGACCATCAAGTCTGCCTACCGCAAGCGTGCGAAAACGGCCCATCCGGATGCCGGCGGCGACGTCGACCTGTTCAGCAGGTTGACGACGTCCTACGAGCTTCTTTGCGACCCCGTGCGCCGCAAGGTCTATGACGATACCGGCTTCGATCCGGAACTTGCAGACACCAAGGATTTGCAGGGCCTCGTCATCCTTGAGACGCTGATCAACGAGGTAATCCTGGATGAGCGGGAGCCGGGGAGTTTTGATCCGGTCGCTGCCATGCGCCGCAAGCTCACCGACAAGATCGTCAACGCGCGGATTCATATCTTGGAGATGGAGCGTCACCGCGCCCGCATCCGCAACCATATCGACCGCATCGGCAGGAAACCGGAAACGGATGTTCTGGGTCGCATGCTGAGATCGCGTTGCGAAACGATCGGCGAGGCGATAGGCCGGGCGGAAAACGAGATCGAGAACATCGAAAAAGCCTATGGCATGCTGGACGGCTATTCCTACGAAATCGATGCCGTGGCGGAGATCAAATCAGCGGCTGAGTGACTGCGGCCGTAACCTCTGTCTTGACATTGTCATTTACATCAGGACATGGCCTCAGCCTGTTATTTTCAAAGGGTTTTCCATGGCGCTCATCATACGCGAAGCTGTCCGCGAGGATACTGCGACGCTTCTCGGTTTCATCCGCGAGTTGGCGATCTATGAGAAGGCCGAACACGAGGTCGCCGCAACGGTTGAAACGATTAGGGAGTCGATCTTCGGCAGGGATTCGGTAACACGCGCGCTGATCTGCGAACAGGATGGCGAACCGGTTGGCATGGCAATCTGGTTCTTCAGTTACTCGACGTGGCAGGCGAGGAACGGGCTTTATCTCGAAGACCTCTATGTGACTCCAAAGGCGCGCGGGCTAGGTGCTGGCAAGGCCATGCTGAAACGGCTGGCGGCGATCGCGCTTGAAAACGATTGCGGCCGTTTCGAATGGAGTGTGCTCGATTGGAACGAGCCGGCGATCCGCGTCTACGAGGCGATCGGTGCCGAACCGATGAAGGAATGGGTCCGCTATCGGTTGGCTGGCGAGACATTGCGAGACTTCGCCGAAAGCTGAAAGGGGAAGAACAGGGTGTCGCACTTCATCCTTGAACCCACGGGGCTACATACGAAAATCGCATAAGATAGATTATGGAACTAATGGCCGTGATCTTGGGGTTGGAAAACCTTGGGGTCAGCGCTCATTCCCGTTCATTATCAGGTCAGAAATCGATCTCGACTTCGAACGCCAGTCCATCATAGGCCGGCTCCACATGCTCCGGCGTTTCCGCCATGACGGTATCGTAGTCGAGCGGAATGTGCATATGCGTCAGGATCGCACGTTTGGGCTGGAAGCGCGCGATCCAGTCGAGTGCCTGTTCGAGCGACAGATGGCTCGGATGATATCTGTATTGCAGCGCGTCGATGATCAGCACGTCGAGACCGGTGAGCTTCGGAATGCTCTCCGGCGGAAAGTCGCTGACGTCGCTGCAATAGGCCACATTACCGATCCGGAAGCCCAGCGAATGGATATCGCCGTGGGCCTGTCTGTACGGCAGGAACCGGATCGGCCCACCGGGACCGTCGATGACGATCGGCTCGTCCATGGTCTCGATCAGGAACGGCCGCGCGATCGGCGGGTAATTGCCGCCCGGCGGCGTCTCCAGGCAATAGCCGAAACCTTGCTGGATCCGCTCCATGGTGAACGGATCGGCATAGACCGGGATGCGGTGGCGCTGCAGCATGAAATAGGTCCGCAGGTCGTCTATGCCATGCAGGTGGTCCGCATGCGCATGGGTATAGAGCACCGCATCGACGCGGCCCACCTTGGCGGCGATCATCTGCTGGCGGAAATCCGGGCCAGTGTCGATCACCACCACGGTGCTGGCGCCGTCCGAGGCGATCTGCTCGACGAGAAAGGCGGCGCGTGTTCGATGGTTTTTCGGATTATCCGGATCGCAGGCGCCCCAATCGCCATTCGGCCGCGGCACGCCGGGTGACGACGAGCAGCCGAGAATGGTGAAGCGCTGCCGATACCGTGCCAACGGTCAGAGCCTCGGCATCTTGGAGAAGATGCGGAAGGCATTCTCGGTGGTGACGCGGGCAATCTCCTCGTAGCTCACGTTCTTGCATTCGGCGAGCACTTCGGCGGTATTGACCACGTAGGACGGCTCGTTTCGTTTTCCCCGCCACCGCTTCGGCGCCAGATACGGCGCGTCGGTCTCGACCAATAACCGGTCTATCGGCACGGTCCGCGCAATGGTTCTCAACTCTTCCGACTTCGGGAATGTCAGGATGCCGGAGAAGGAGACATAGCCGCCAAGTTCCACGCCGACACGGGCGAGCTCGGCACCGGACGAGAAGCAGTGCAGGATGAAGGGAAATGTCCCCTTCCCGCTTTCGACGGTCAGTATCTCGATCATGTCTGCGTCGGCGCTGCGGCTGTGGATGACGAGCGGCAGGCCCGTCTCCCGCGCCGCGGCTATGTGGCGGACGAAGCCGGTCTTCTGATCGGCCGGCGTCTGCGTGTCGTAGAAATAGTCGAGCCCCGCCTCGCCGATTGCGACGATCTTCTGATGCGCCTTCGCGAGCCGCACCAGGTCTTCCGTCTGGATATCGAGTTCTTCGCCGGCATTGTTCGGATGGGTGCCGACCGAGCAGAAGACTGACGGATATTTCTCCGTGATCGCCAGCAGGTCGTCGAGCCTTCGCACACGGGTCGAGATGGTCACCATCTGCCTTACGCCGGCTTCGTGAGCGCGGGCGACGATCGCGTCGCGTTCCTCCGCGAAATCGGCGAAATCCAGATGGCAATGGGTATCGATCAGCATGGGAAAACCTGGAGCTATATTAGGCGCTTGCTTCGGGCGCCACGTAACGCGGAAAGACCGGTTTCGGCGCCTCAAGTGGCGTTCCCGGCTTCAGGCGCCCTGCCTCGCCGAGTGCCGCGAAATCGCGGGCGTCGGCCGGCGCGGCTACCAGATCGAGCAGCTTGGTGGATGAATCCGGCATGAAGGGCTGCAGGAGGATGGCGACCTGGCGCACGACTTCCGCTGCCACGTAGAGCACGGTGCCCATGCGGGCCGGGTCGGTCTTCTTCAGCACCCAGGGCGCCTGCGCAGCGAAATAACGGTCCGTCTCCGAGACGACGCCGATGATCGCCGCGAGCGCACGATGGATAGCCTGTTTATCCATCTCCTCCCGGCAGGCTGCGAGAAGGCTGTCGGCTGCGGCAAGCAGCTCCCTGTCCGCGTCGGTGAATTCACCGGGCTCGGGGACGATGCCATCGCAATTCTTGACGATCATCGACAGCGAGCGGCTGGCGAGATTGCCGATGCCATTGGCGAGATCGGCGTTGACGCGGGTCGCGATAAGCTGCTCGTTGCAATTGCCATCCTGGCCGAAGGAAATCTCACGGCAGAGATAATAGCGAACATAGTCGAGCCCGAACTTTTCCAGAAGCTCGAACGGATCGACCACGTTGCCGAGCGATTTCGACATCTTCTCGCCGGCATTCAGCACGAAGCCGTGCGCGAAGACGCGCTTCGGCAGCGGCAGTTTGGCCGACATCAGGAAGGCCGGCCAATAGACCGCATGGAAGCGGATGATGTCCTTGCCGATGATATGCGCGTCCGCCGGCCAGTATTTCGCACGCGGGCCGTTCGGATTATCCAGATAGCCGGTTGCGGTGATGTAATTGGTCAGCGCATCGACCCAGACATACATGACATGCGCCGGGTCGTTCGGTACCTTGATACCCCAATCGAAGGTGGTGCGAGACACCGACAGGTCCTTGAGGCCGGATTTCACGAAGGAAATGACTTCGTTGCGGCGCTCGTTGGGACCGATGAAATCCGGGTTTTCCTCATAGTGCTTGAGGAGCTTGTCCTCATAAGCAGAGAGCCGGAAGAAATAGCTCGACTCCTCCACCCATTCGACCGGCGAACCCTGGGGGCCGTAACGCACGCCATCACGCACTTCGGTCTCGTTTTCGGCGTAATAGGCCTCGTCACGCACCGAATACCAGCCGGCATAGGTATCCTTGTAGATGTCGCCGTTGTCGGCCATCCGGTTCCAGATGTCCTTCGAAGCCTCGTGATGGCGAGGTTCGGTAGTGCGGATGAAGTCATCGTTGGACGCATTAAGCAACCGGCCCATCACGCGGAATTCATTCGAGTTTCGTTCGGCGAGTGCTTCCGGTGAGATGCCTTCGGCGCGGGCCGTCTGCTGCATCTTCTGGCCATGCTCGTCCGTGCCGGTCAGGAAGAAGACATCCTTGCCGTCGAGGCGCTGGAAGCGCGCCATGGCATCCGTCGCGATCAGTTCATAGGCATGGCCGATATGCGGCTTGCCGTTCGGATAGGAAATCGCGGTGGTGATGTAATAGGGCGTCTTGTTCGGCATTGTCGGCACTCGGGCACTTAAAGGAAATGATGCAGCGCTCTTAGCGCATGTTTCGCAGGAGCGAAACACAAAGTTCCTTTGCGATGTTCCCCACCCTGCCCGCGATCAACGTCGGGCGGCTTCGAGAATCGAGAGGATCGTCTGCTTGCGGTCGAGGTTGTAGGCCTGCGCCACCGTGATCTTTTCGGCGATATCGCTGACGAGCCTGGCCTGCCGGTCGGCGGCCGGAAGATCGCCGGCAAACGCCGCTTCACGTGCGCGGGCGACCAGATAGTCGCTCAGATGCTCCAGGAAGAAGCCGAAGATCACGTCGCTTTCCTTGCCGGACAGCACGTCCGCCAGGCGGTGCATGGCTTTTCGGGCGGTGGGGCCGTCTGCTGCTATCACCTCATTGAAGGCGGCGATGATCTCGGTGCCACCATAGTTCAGAAGCTTCAGCGCCTGCGCAACGCTGCCTTTGCCCATGGACAGCACGATTTCCTCGGTCCGGCCGCCTTCGAGCGGCATGCCAAGCCCGGCGAGCGCCTTCGACAGGTCCTCATCGCTCAGCGGCGACAGCTTCAGCGACTGGCAGCGGGAGCGGATCGTCGGCAGCAGTTTTCCGGGCGCATGCGAGAGCACGATGAAGAGCGCACGCCGCGGCGGCTCTTCGAGGATCTTGAGGATGGCATTGGCGGCATTGCGGTTGAGGTCGTCGGCCGGATCGATGATGACGATCCGCCAATTGCCCGTGCCGGAGGTCTGCGAGAAGAAATGCCCTGCCCTGCGCACTTCGTCCACGGTGATCGCGGTCTTCGCTTTCCCGGTTTTCTCGTCCACCGGACGCGTCAGATGCAGCAGATTATGCGAAGCGCCCGACGCGATCTGCCGGCTCACCGGCGAGTTGGGGTCAGGATCGGAGAGATGGTCCGGCGCCGCTTCAGGATCGGGATGGGTGAGCACATGATTGGCGAAACGGAAGGCGAGTGTCGCTTTGCCGATTCCTTCCGGCCCCTCGATGAGAATTGCGTGATGCCCCTTCCCCGAACGGTAGCTGCGCGCAAGGAAATCCTCGGCCGATCGATGGCCATAGAGATGCGGATTGCGTGCCGGCGGCACGGCGCCGTCGAGGATGCCGGCGGTCTCTTCGCTCATCCGACCGATTCCGCATTGCTTGTCTGCCTGAGGGCGAGCTCGCGTACCAGCGGCTCGATGATCGCGAAAATTTCGTCTGCGATCTCATCCTCGGCACGTTCGGCATTCACCACATGGCAGCGACCTGGCTCCACTTCGGCGATCTCCAGATAGGCTTCGCGGCGCTTCTCGTGCGTTTCGATCTCTTCGCGTTCGAATCGGTCCGGTGCGTTTTCCGCGCCGCGCTTGCGGGCGCGTTTCAGGCCAACCTCGGCCGGGAGATCGAGGATCAGCGTACAATCCGGGACGACGCCATCGATCGCCACCCGCTGCAACGCCTCGATGAAGTCCGGTTCCAGATTGCCGGTCACGCCCTGGTAGACGCGCGAAGAATCGATGAAGCGGTCGCAAAGCACAATAGCCCCGCTTTCGAGCGCTGGGCGTATCACTTCTTCGACATGGTCGTTGCGGGCGGCCGCGAACAGGATCGCCTCCATGCGCACGCCGAATTCTTCTGCCGCACCGGAAAGCAGGACATGGCGCACAGCCTCGGCCCCTGGCGAACCGCCTGGCTCCCGGGTCATGAGCACGTCGTGGCCACGACGCCGCAATTGGTCGGCCAGCCGCCGAATCTGGGTGGATTTGCCGGCCCCCTCGCCGCCTTCGAAAGTCACGAACAATCCGGAACGTTCTGCCACGCGTGTTTCCGCATTCATCTCTTCATCAATTTATAGCGCAATATAGGTGCAGTGCGAAACAATGCGCAAATCTCAAAGTCTCAAAGCCAGAAGAACATCAGTTCGAGCAGCGCATCGGTTGCCTGGCTCGTCAGACTGCCTGTCTTGATGGATTGGGCGGTCACCAGCGGGACTTCGCGCACCACTCTGTCTGCTGAGGAAATCTTGAGTACACCGACAGGCTGCCCTTCCGCAACAGGGGCTCTGAGAGGCCAGCGGTAGACGATTCGCCCCGATAGCCGATCGGGATTGTTGGTCGGCAGGTAGATATCGACGGGCTCCCTGGCGACAAGGTCCACATAGCGCGACGTCCCGCCGTAGACGCTTGCCTGACCGACCACCTCCCCTTGTTTGAAGAGCACCTTGGTCTCGAACGAGGAAAGTCCCCATTCCAGCACCTTTCTCGCCTCCTCAAGCCTCTCCTTGTCACTCGCGAGGCCGCCCATGGCGAGAAAGAGCCGCGTGCCGTTGCGCGCCACCGAGGCGACCAGCGCGTAGCCGGACCCTTCCGCAAAACCCGCGCCAAGGCCGTCGACGCCGATGTTCAGCGCAAGAAGCGGGTTCTTGTTGCGCTGGAAGATCTTGTTCCATTCGAAATCCGGCTGCGCATAGAGCGGATAGAATTCCGGATATTCGCGATGGATATGTCGGGCAAGTTCCACGAGGTCGCGTGCCGTCGTACGGTTCTCCGCACCCGGCAGGCCGGTGGAATTGCCGAAGAGCGAGCGGCTGAGCCCGAGATCCTTGGCGCGGGCGGTCATGCGGGCGGCAAATTCGCCTTCGGAACGGGAAATGCCTTCAGCCAGAACGATGCAGGCGTCATTGGCATTCTGCACGATCACGCCTTTGACGAGATCCTCCACCCGAACCTGCGATTTCAGCGCTGCGAACATGGTCGTCGTACCGGATGGCGCGCCGCCCGTGCGCCAGGCATATTCGCTGACGGGATAAACGGTGTCGCGGCTGATCTCGCCGCGCCTGATGGCGCTGAAAACGACCTCCATCGTCATCAGCTTGGCGAGCGAGGCCGGCGGGAAAGCCTGATTCTCGTTCGAGGCGAGCAGCACTGTGCCGGTCTTGGCCTCGACCATGTAAACCTGTTTCGCCTTGGTGACGAAGGCGGGCGTGGGTTGCTGTGCGCTCGCTGCTCCCGAGAGCCGGGCAACGCCAAGCACAATCAGGCAAAGGAAAAACAGAAGGCGCCGCATCATCACCCCATCGACCACGTCACTCTATGCCTAGCAGCGCCGCCGACTCACCGCAATTGCGGTGCTCTCAACGCACGGGCTTTTGAGCAGGTCTTGGGGCTTCGAGGATCATGTTGCCGAACATCACCTGCGGGGCCTTGGCTCCCGCGGGTTCCCCGTAAGCAACGGTTGCCCGGGCGTTTGCCGGTTCGGCGTAGGTCGCCATAGCCGTGCTCTTGGCCGGCGCTGATTCAGCATAGACCGGAGCGACGGCGCGTGGTTGTCGATCGCCGGCCATCGGCCGTTCGGAGGGAAGCGGCCCTATCTGCGGTAGCGCCGCGAATTGTTCGAATGCCTGAAAGGCCTGTGTCGCGGCCGGCGCGGGACCGCTCGGCGTGCGGCCAGCAAGCGCGACAGGCGTCGGCATGGCGGAGCCATAGCTCTGGAGCTGGTCGCCCAGCGGCTGGTTGGACGCGACCATGACGCCGGTTGCGATCTGCCCTTCCGGCTGGATCGACGGCAGGCGGTCGCCCTTACGGATGTAGGATGCCATCAGGAACGGCATGTCCCTGCCATCCATCCGTGCGCGGCCGACATATTGCACGTTCACATGTGCCGTGCCGGTCCGCTTCATGTCCAGCAGCTCGGCCGTCTTGTCGGAAACGTCGATGATGCGGCCAGGATGATAGGGCCCGCGATCGTTGACCCGGACGATCACCGACGTGCCGTTATCGAGATTGGTGACGCGTGCGTAGCTCGGCAAGGGAAAGGTCGGATGCGCGGCGGAAAGATGTTCGCTGTCGTAAACTTCGCCATTGGCGGTGAACCGGCCATGGAAAGCAGCACCATACCAGGAGGCAAGACCCTTCTTGTTGTAGTTGGGATCTTCCTTCGGGACGTAGGTCTTCCCTTTCACCTGGTAGGGCTGGCCTACCATGAAACGACCGCCACCTTTCGGCACGGGCTTTCCTGCCTCGACGACCCGAGGGCTTGCTTTTACGCCATATTCCTTTTCGGAGAAATATTCCTTGCTGCGGGGTTTCTTCTTGGGCGCCTCGGTCGTGGCGCACGATGCCATTCCGACGCAGACCAATGTTATCCCGAGCCATTTCGCACTCAGCGAAAGCTTGCCGCCACTCAAACCCAAACTCGTCCGTCCCATGCCGCTTTCGCCGCGATCTACGGCAGTCGGTCCTCGTCACCGCTCCGCTTTTCGCAGCCATTGTGAACCGGTTCGAGGCATACCCCTATGCCGCCGAAGTCGATAGCAGGGGAGTCTTGCCGGCAACATGGCAAAAATGCGAACAAAATCGGGCAGATAGATAAACTTTTATCGAGTATGGTTAATCGATTGCGAATGCGGGGGCGGGTGAAAGCCGGAATTTTGACGGCGCGAGGAGCAAGATTACCGCTTTTGTGAGCGATTTAACCATGCTGGCGGCTCACGAATGAAGGGGACGGTCGAATTCGCTCAGACGTATTTCAGACTGTCGGTAGAAAGGAAATGATTGGCGGCGCTCAGTTGACGCCGAAAACCTGCAGGCTATAAAGCCAGCATTCGATGGAAGAGTGTCCGAGTGGTTTAAGGAACCGGTCTTGAAAACCGGCGTGCGGGAAACCGTACCGTGGGTTCGAATCCCACCTCTTCCGCCATTGGCAGCTTGTATCCCGGCCTGAATGACCGCTGCTTCATCTTTTCCAATTGCTGCAAGATTTGTTCGGATCCGGCGGCCATGTCGCTACGGGTCAGCGCATTCGCCTGTCTTCTTGACCAAGCTCAAACGCATATCCATCCTCCCATATAGAATGCCAGAAAAAAGGAGGCGGCATGAACAGACGGAGCATGCTCCTTGGCGCAGCCGGCACGCTGCTGCTTGGGGGCGCGGGGGTCGCCGGGTGGCGGTCGGCTGTCGGGTCTATGAGCGGATATGACGATTACGCGGCCCACCTGCGCGCTCCGATCCCGGCCCGACCGGATATGGCCGACCTTGTCCGTTATGCGACGCTCGCGGCCAACAGTCACAATACCCAGCCATGGCGCTTTCGCATCGAAGACGGCGCTATCGACATCCTGCCCGATCTGTCGCGCAGGACGCCGGCCGTTGATCCGGACGACCATCATCTCTTCGTCAGTCTCGGCTGCGCAGCGGAGAATCTGCTGATCGCTGCGGGGGCGACAGGACGACCGGGCGAACTGGAGATCGATGCAGACGGCGCCCGCCTGCGCTATTCCTTTTCCGAAGGTGCGTCGCGATCCGATCCGCTTTTCGCAGCAATTCCGGCGCGACAGTCCACCCGCGCCACCTATGATCGACGTCCTGTACCTGCCGAACATCTCGAAAAACTCCGGCGGGCTGCCGGAATACCGGGCGTCCGGCTTGTCCTTCTTTCTGACCGGGTCCTGATGCGGCAGGTGCGGGACTTGGTCGTCGCTGGCAATGACGCACAGATGGGCACCCCCGCCTTCATGGCGGAATTGAAGCAGTGGCTGCGCTTCAATCCCCGCGCCGCCATGACTTCCGGAGACGGCCTGTTCTCGGCTGCGAGCGGCAATCCGGTGCTTCCCGATCTTCTTGGCGGCTACGCGTTCGAGCTTTTCTTCAGTCCCACGTCCGAGAACGACAAATATGCACGTCAGATCGATTCGTCGGCGGGAATCGCCGTCTTCCTTGCCGAGGCGGAGAGCCCGGCGCACTGGATTGCAGTCGGCCGCGCCAGTCAGCGTTTCGCGCTGACGGCGACCAGCCTCGGCGTCAAACACGCCTTCGTCAATCAACCCGTCGAGGTGGCGCGTCTGCGACCGGAACTGGCGACGCTGATCGGTGAGAGGGGGATGCGGCCTGATATCGTGATGCGCTTCGGTTATGGCCCGGAACTTGCCTTTTCTCCGCGGCGTCCCGTGGAGACGGTGCTGATCTAGCGCAGGGAAAGATGGCCGTCGGCCTTGTTGGTCAGTCCTTTAACCGTCGCTCGAAATCGCGAATCGACTGCTCAATCCAAGGCTCGCGATATCCCACGGCATAATCGATAACATCATAGTCTCGGCGTCTTTGCCAGACGAAGAACAGACGTTTGAAGATCGCTGCCAGCCGCAAGGCACCCTCCAATTCGATATCGAGACCCGACGTGCGCCTCGTGTGATCCACACGCCGGGTCTCTTGCCGTAAGGCGATACGGCGCAACTGAATTGACATTTGCTAAATGAACGCTAGCTGAATAATGGTGCGCGGAGAGCGACGGCATGCTTGGCGCCTTCCATCCATCAAGCTCGGCGCAAGCCAATATCCCTATCGTTTTCTCGTCGGGATGATCCCGAATGATTGGGGACTATGATGTCGAACGAGACCAACTCTACAAACCAGCCGTCCGAACAGTCGATCGCGCTGTTCCTGCAGACCGGTGACGCCGACAAGCTGACCGATATCCTGGTCGAGGCGCTTTACGAAGCCTTCCGCACGCTCGAGGACGAGATCCGACTCGACACCGTGCATTGAGCCTTCGCAGGCTTCCTGGGGCCTGACGCCGGTATCGAACACGCGATCAACGGCGTTACCAGGCGAAGGATAAGGCGTCTTACGTGAAGGATGCGCTTGCAGTCATGGCCGCGGTGCCGGATTGGACGCATTCGAACTGTCGGAATTCCATGTCCTGACAAAACGTCTCGGCCAACTCTTCTGCAGGTTCGGCAATCCGCGCTGCTCGGAATGCCCGGTCAGGCAGCATTGCCGTTTCGCAGGCTCTGTTGTGCGCCCGGCCGCCGGCGCTGAAGTGGCTTCCTCTCGTCTCATGGATGACCAGCCGCTTGTGTTTCGGGCGAGGACGTGATTGCCGTAAGGCATCTCTTATCCTGCCACGGAATCATCACCTATGCCCAACGCCGCCGTTCCCTTCCTCACCATCGGCTTCCTGATTCTCTCCAACGTCTTCATGACATTTGCCTGGTATGGCCACCTGAAGTTCGGGGATAAGCCGCTCTATATTGTTATATTGGCGAGTTGGGGCATCGCCTTTTTCGAATATTGCATGCAGGTGCCGGCCAACCGGATCGGCTACGGCTATTTCAACGCGGCTCAGCTGAAGACTATTCAGGAGATCATCACGCTCTCCGTCTTCGTGATCTTTTCCGTGCTTTATCTCGGCGAAACGATTCATTGGAAGCAGATCGTCGGTTTCAGTTTCATCGCCCTCGGCGCCTTTTTCATCTTCACAAAATAGGCCGCTTCAGGAACCGTCGCGTCGCCGGAACGTTTCGATCATCGTGATCTCAGGTGGCACGATGAAGAAGCGGTCGGGCGATATACGGATCGGCATTTCGGGCTGGACCTACAAGCCCTGGCGCGGCGTATTTTATCCCAAGGGCCTGCGGCAGAAGCAGGAACTGACCTATGCTGCCGAACATTTTCGCTCGATCGAGATCAACGGCACTTTCTACGGTCTTCAGCGCCCCCAGAGCTTTGCCACATGGTATGATGCGACGCCCGACGATTTCGTCTTCGCGGTCAAAGGCTCGCGTTACATCACCCATATGCGCCGCCTTGATGATATCGGGACACCGCTCGCAAATTTCTTCGCCTCCGGCGTCCTTCGTCTCGGCAAGAAGCTCGGCCCCATTCTCTGGCAGTTTCCGCCGCGGATGAAATTCGAGCCGGCCCGCTTCGAGGCGTTCCTGAAACTGCTGCCGAAGAATACCGAAGAAGCAGTCGAACTTGCCGGAAGGCACGACACCCGCCTCGATGATCGCGCTTATGTCGAGATGGACGCAAGGCGGCCGATGCACCATGCGCTGGAAATCCGCCACGACAGTTTCCGCGCGCAGGAATTCATCGATCTCTTGCGCCATTATCAGATTGGTCTGGTCGTAGCCGACACCGTGGAATGGCCGCTTCTCATGGATCTGACGGCCGATTTCGTCTATTGCCGCCTGCACGGTTCCGAACAGCTTTACGTCAGCGGCTACGACGACAAAGCGCTCGACCGCTGGGCTCATCTGATCCGCCAATGGGCGAAGGGAGAGGATCCGAAGGAGGCCGAACGTGTCGGTTCAGCCTCCCCTCCCCGGACCCATGGTCGGGATGTTTACGTCTATTTCGACAATGACGTGAAGGTCCGCGCACCGCAGGATGCCGGAGCCTTGGCAGATCGCCTGAATGCCGCCCCCATTTCCTCGGGTGGGAAGGCTGCCAGACACGCATGAACGAACACTGTTCGCTTTTCCGTCGGCATGCCTTCATTTCCGTCTCGGTTTGATTTAGAGACAGTCCTTCAATCCGCTTTGTTTCAGGCGGCAGGACTATTCGCAAGGTATGTTGATCGATGCTTGATTCCCTCAGAAACGCCGCCCGCTCCTGGGTTGCCAAGGCTCTCCTCCTGCTTCTGGTCGTTTCCTTCGGCATCTGGGGTGTTTCCAGTTCGATGTTGACGGCAAACGGCAATACGGTGATGACGGTCGGGGACCAGCAGATATCGGCTGAGGAATTCCGCCTGGCCTACCAGCGCCAGATCGCCAATCTGAGCCGCCAGTTTGGCACGCAACTGACCGCCGAGCAGGCGCGCGCCTTTGGTGTCGAGAACGAGGTTTTTGCCCAGCTTGCTGCCGGCGCTGCGCTCGATCAGATTTCGGATGATATGAACCTTGGTCTTTCCGAGGAAAGGCTCGCGGGCCTGATCGCCGAGGATCCGGCCTTCAAGGGCGTCAACGGCCAGTTTGATCGCAACCTCTTCACGTCGAGGCTGCGCAATGCAGGTATCCGGGAGGATGACTATATCAAGGAGCGCAGCAAGGTTGCGGTGCGAAGCCAGGTCGTCGAGGCGGTGTCCGACGGATTCAAGCCGCCGCAAGTGCTCGTCGAGGCCTTGAAGCACTATCGCGATGAGAGCCGTTCCGTTGACTATCTCCTGCTCTCCAACGCCAATATCGATCCGGTCAAGGCGCCGGCCGACGACGTGCTTTCCGCCTGGTTCGAAGGTGTGAAAAGCCGTTATCGGGCGCCGGAATACCGGACCTTCGCCTATGTAAAGCTGCAGCCGGCCGATATCGCCGATGCATCCTCGATCTCCGATGATCAGGTGCGTGCCCAGTACGAGAAAAGCAAGGACAGCTACAAGACCCACGAAACCCGCACGATCGAGCAGCTTACCTTCCCGGACAAGGAAATGGCGGAAGCTGCCGCAACGCAGCTCAAGGATGGTACGGCGACCTTCGACCAGATCATCAAGGACCAGGGCAAGACGGCGACCGACGTGCTGCTGGGTGATTTCACCCGAGATAACATGCCGGATCCGACTTTTGCCGAGCCCGCCTTCAAGGTTGCAGCGGCTGGCGGCACGACGCCCGTCATCGACGGCACCTTTGGTCCGGTGATCCTGCGCGTCACCAATATTCGCCCGGAAACGACCCGTTCGTTCGACGAGGTAAAGGAGGATATCCGCAACCAGCTCGCGGTTTCTGCAGCCTCCCAGGAAGTCCTGAACGTGCACGATCGGTTCGAGGACATGCGCAGCGGCGGCACATCGCTTGAGGATACAGCCAGAGACCTCAACCTCAAGATCGTCACCGTGACCGCCGACGCATCGGGTCGCAACGAGCAGGAGCAGCGTATCGAGGATATTCCGGCTTCCAATCAGTTGCTCGGCGAGGTCTTCCGCACCGAGCCTGGCGCCGATACCATCCCGGTAAACCTCGGCAATGACGGTTATGTCTGGTTCGAGGTTCGCAACATCGTCCCCGAGCGCGACAGGCCGCTTGCCGAAGTGCGCGACAAGGCGATTGCCGACTGGACCGCGGACCAGCAGCGCCAGGCGCTGGCAGCCAAGGCCAATGAGCTCAAGGGTCGCCTGGATAAGGGCGAGACGATTGAGGCCATCGGCGCAGAGCTCGGCCTTTCGGTCGAAAACAAGCAGGGCCTGCGCCGCGGTGAGGAGGACGCAATTTTCGGAGGTGAAGCGATCGCGGCAGCTTTCTCCGGCCCGGTCGGCATCATTGCCACCGCGCTTGGCGCCGATGGTGAAAGCCGTCTCCTGATGAAGGTCACAGCCGTCGATCAGGTGACCACCGATGCGCTTTCCGGCGATGAGCAACTGGAGCGTATGGCGGAGGCGGTCGGCGACGACATGCTCGATCAGATGGTTAACAGCCTGAAGAACAGTTATGGCGTCTCCGTCAACCAGACCGTCCTTAATCAGGTCATGCTCCAGTGACGCGCGAGGTAACCGAGTATGCCTGAGCTGAAACCCCTTATCGCCAAGGTCGCCAATGGCGAGAGCCTGACGCGTGAGCAAGCGCGCGAAGCCTTCGATATTCTGATGTCGGGAGAGGCAACGCCGTCGCAGATCGGTGGCTTCCTGATGGCACTGCGTGTTCGCGGCGAGACTGTCGCAGAGATTACCGGCGCAGTCGCAACCATGCGCGCCAAGATGCTGCCCGTCGAAGCCCCGGCTGACGCGATCGATATCGTCGGCACCGGTGGCGACGGACTGGGTACATACAATATTTCCACCCTCGCCTCGCTCATCGTCGCCGGCTGCGGCGTGCCGGTCGCCAAGCATGGCAATCGGGCGCAGAGTTCGAAATCCGGCACGGCCGACGCGCTGTCGGTGCTGGGCGTCGATCTGGAAATCGGCCCTGAACTGATAGCCCGCTGCATCAGGGAAGCCGGCATCGGCTTCATGTTCGCCTCTATGCATCATGCGGCGATGCGCCATGTCGGCCCGAGTCGCGTCGAGCTCGGCACGCGCACGATCTTCAACCTGCTTGGTCCCCTCTCAAACCCGGCCGGAGCCAAGCGCCAGCTTCTCGGTGTCTTCGCGCCGAAATGGCTGGAGCCGATCGCTGAAGTGCTGCGCGACCTGGGTTCCGAAACCGTCTGGGTGGTGCATGGCGACGGTATGGATGAAATCACCACGACAGGCATCACCCAGGTTACCGCGCTGGAAGACGGTAAGATCCGTTCCTTCGAGCTGACACCGATGGATTTCGGTGTGCAGCCTGCGACGCTCGCCGAACTCAAAGGCGGCGATGGGGTGGTCAATGCCGCGGCCTTGCGTGCGGTGCTTGCCGGTGCGAAAAATGCCTATCGCGATATCGCCCTTTGCAATGCGGCGGCGGCCCTGGTGATTGCCGGCAAGGCGGAGACGATCGCGGATGGCATGAGGCTTGCCACCCGTTCGCTGGAAAGCGGCGAGGCAGCGGCGGCCCTCGACCGCCTCGTCGCCGTCTCGAACGAAAAGGATTGAAGCCGTGACCGATATCCTGAAGAAGATCGAAGCCTACAAGCGCGAGGAAATCGCCGCTGCCAAGGCGAGTGTGCCGCTCGCCGAGGTGAAGGTCCGCGCCGCCAACCAGCCGGCCCCGCGCGGTTTCTATCGGGCGCTGAAGGCAAAGCAGGATGCAGGCGGATTCGGTCTCATTGCCGAGATCAAGAAGGCCAGCCCGTCAAAGGGCCTGATCCGCCCGGATTTCGACCCCCCTGCCCTTGCAGCCGCTTATGAAGCCGGCGGCGCCGCCTGCCTTTCGGTATTGACCGACAAGCCGAGCTTCCAGGGAGCTCCGGAATTTTTGACCGCGGCCCGTAATGCCTGCTCGCTTCCTGCTCTGCGCAAGGATTTCATGTTCGAGCCCTATCAGGTCTATGAGGCGCGTGCCTGGGGCGCCGACTGTATCCTGCTGATCATGGCCTCGCTGTCCGATGGTGAGGCGCGCGAGCTTTACGATGTTGCCGCAGAACTCGGCATGGACGTGCTGATCGAGATCCATGATGCCGAAGAGATGGAGCGGGCGCTCAAACTCCCCTCGCCGCTGATCGGTATCAACAACCGTAACCTGCGCACCTTCGAATTGAGCCTGGAAACGAGCGAGAAACTGGCCCCGATGGTGCCGGCCGATCGTCTGCTCGTCGGAGAAAGCGGCATTTTCACGCACGAGGATTGCCAGCGCCTCAGACAGGTCGGCATCAATACCTTCCTCGTCGGCGAAAGCCTGATGCGCAAGGACGACGTGGCTGCGGCGACCCGCCTGCTCCTGACCGGCGGGACCGCGACCCTGGCGGCGGAATAATGGCGAACCTCACCCATATCGGCGCGTCCGGCGAGGCGCATATGGTCGATGTCGGCGACAAGGCCGAGACGAACCGTTCGGCGACGGCCGAAGGTTACGTCCGCATGCTGCCGGAAACGCTCTCGTTGATCCGCGAGGGCAACGCTAAAAAGGGCGATGTGATCGGCACGGCGCGACTGGCCGGCATCATGGCAGCCAAGAAGACGTCGGACCTCATCCCGCTCTGCCATCCGCTGATGCTGACCAAGGTTTCGGTGGATATCACGGAAGACGAGACACTTCCGGGCCTGCGCGTTACGGCGACAGCGAAGCTTACCGGCAAAACCGGCGTCGAGATGGAGGCGCTGACAGCAGTTTCCGTCTCGTGCCTGACGATCTATGACATGGCCAAGGCCGCCGACAAGGGGATGGAGATCGGGGGGATTCGTCTTCTCGAAAAGACCGGCGGCAAGTCCGGAACCTATCGCCCAAAGGACTGAGTGGGAGGGCTGAGAGATGGCATTGTTGCCCGTTTCCGAGGCGAAGAGCTGCCTGCTGGACAAGGCGGACCCGATTGCCGGAAGCGAAACCGTTCCGCTTGGCGAGGCCAGCGGCCGGATTCTGGCGGCCGAAGTGGTCGCCCGGCTTACTCAGCCGCCATTCGATGCTTCCGCGATGGATGGTTATGCTTTGCGGGCCGAAGATGCATCTGCGATCGGCTCCGAATTGACGGTTATCGGCAGTGCCGCTGCCGGCCATGCTTTCGAAGGGGTGGTCGGCAAAGGGGAGACCGTTCGCATCTTCACGGGAGCGCCCCTGCCGGAAGGTGCCGATTCCGTATTGATCCAGGAGGATGCCGAAAGGCTCGACGGCAACCGTATCCGCACCACGTTCGCCGTCGTGAAGGGCCGGCATGTACGCCCGCGCGGCCAGGACTTTTTTGAGGGCGAGACGGTGCTCCATCCCGGCACCCTTCTCGATTTTTCGCACCTGACGGTCGCCGCTGCGATGAACCATCCGGAGCTTTCCGTCTATCGCCGTCCGCGCGTCGCAATCCTGGCGACCGGTGACGAACTGGTCTTGCCCGGCGACACACCCGGTCCGGCGCAGATCATCGCGTCCAACACGTTCGGCGTCTCCGCGCTGGTGCGCGACAATGGCGGCGAGGTTCTGGACTTCGGCATCGTCAGGGATCGGCAGGAGGATATCGCTGCTGCGATCGAAAAGGCCCGCGCCGCGCAAGCCGATGTGCTGGTGACGCTTGGTGGCGCCTCGGTCGGCGATCACGACCTCGTGCAGGCGACGCTGAAGAACGCAGGCATGCAACTCGATTTCTGGCGGATCGCCATGCGGCCAGGCAAGCCGCTCATGGTCGGGACCCTTGAAGGCATGCAGGTGCTCGGCCTGCCGGGCAATCCGGTCGCAAGCCTGGTTACCGGTATGCTCTTTCTGGAGCCGCTGCTTCGCAAGCTCGCCCGCCTGCCGGAAAGGCATCGCGAAGTGGAAGGCATCACGGCGAAGGCGGTTGCCGCCAACGACCAGCGCCAGGATTATCTGCGTGCGAAGATCTCGAAGGATCACGCCGGTAATCTGGTGGCCGAGGCCTTCCAGAAACAGGATTCTTCGATGATGAAGATTTTTGCCCAGTCCGGCGGGCTGATCATCCGCCCTCCGCACGCGCCGGAACTGCCTGCAGGCTCTCCTTGTCCCGTACTGCTGATACGTCCCTGACGACGATCCGGATATCGACTGAATCCGGAGCTTGGGAAGCATTGTCCCCTCACGGAGAATAGTGTGCCGAAATCAGAAGTCCCCAGCATCGTCTGGTTCCGCAGGGATTTGCGCCTGGATGACAACCCGGCATTGCACGCGGCGATGGAAACCGGCGGCCCAGTCATTCCGGTCTACATCCGTGAACCGCAGCATTTGAATGTCGGCCCGTTGGGAGCCGCTCAGCGATGGTGGCTGCATCACTCCCTGACGGCGCTGGCGAAATCCCTGAAGTCCGCCGGCAGCGGCCTGACATTGATTTCCGGAAAGGCGGAGGACGTGCTGGTCGATCTCGCCCGCCAGACTGGCGCTCGCATGGTTTTTGTCAATCGCGCCTATGAGCGGCATCAGGTCGATCGCGGCATCGCGCTCGAACTGAAGAAGCGCGATATCGCCGTCCGTGCGTTTCATGGCCAGCTTCTGCAAGAGCCGCATGCGATCCGCACCGGCGCCGGTAGGGCTTTCAGGGTTTTCACACCGTTCTGGAACGCTCTGCAAAAGGCCGGCGAGCCGCGGGAGCCGATCGGCCCGCCGCTGAAAATTCCTTCGCAGGATCATCATCACCGGTCAGAGAGACTGGACAGTTGGGGACTTCTTCCGAAAAAGCCAGACTGGGCGGCCGGGTTCCCGGCAATATGGACCCCCGGTGAAGATGGCGCTCGGGAAAAGCTCGCCGACTTTATCGACCGGAAGCTCCAGGACTACAAGCATGGTCGTGACCTGCCGAGCGTCCGAGCCACGTCCTTGCTGTCGCCCCATCTCACCCACGGAGAGATTTCCCCGGCTCGTATCTGGCATGCGACCAGGGGCATGCCGAAGACCGCTTCCGAAGATGTGGTACATTTTCGCCGTGAACTCGCATGGCGCGACTTCTGCTACAGCCTGCTGATTGAGTTCCCGGAACTGGACGAGAAGAACTGGGACAACACTTTCGATACCTTCCAGTGGGGGTATGATGCGAAGGAATTCCGCGCCTGGACGAAGGGGCTGACGGGTTACCCGATCGTCGATGCCGGCATGCGCCAACTCTGGCGCTACGGCTTCATGCATAATCGGGTGCGGATGATCACCGCATCTTTTCTCATCAAGGATCTGATGATCGACTGGCGGAAAGGCGAGAAGTGGTTCCGCGATACACTGGTCGATGCCGATCCGGCCAACAATGCCGCAAACTGGCAGTGGGTCGCGGGCTCGGGCGCCGACGCTTCGCCCTTCTTCCGTATCTTCAACCCGGTCCTGCAAGGCGAGAGATTCGATCCGGAGGGCGATTACGTGCGCGAGCACGTACCGGAACTCGGCAACCTGGACCGCAAGTACATCCACAAGCCCTTCGATGCTCCGAAGTACGTTCTGGATAAGGCCGGAATCGAGCTCGGCCGAACCTATCCGAGGCCGATCGTCGATCACGGCCTTGCCCGAGACAGAGCGCTCGCAGCCTACAAGGCCAGAACGAATCCATCCGGTCCTGAAACGCTATAGGGGCTTTGGGAAGCGGGGTTCAGGCGCGGTGCAAGAGCCCTCGCATGGCCTCAAAGAGCATCGTCTGGCGGGATGCCTGCATAACGGGCCCGCGGTCGAATCAGCTGGCCGCTATCGACCTGCTCCATGGCATGCGCGAGCCAGCCGGGGGTACGGGCAAGAGCGAAGATGACGAGCGGTGAGTCTTCCGGTAGCCCGAACGTGGCCGCAAGCGCGGCAAGTGCGAAATCGATATTGGCCGGCTCGCCGAGCAGTTCCTCTCCGGCTTCCGCCAGGAATCTGTAGAGGGGTGGAACCTCGAAGCTTGCCAACAGGGCCTTGGCGCGGGGATCGCCCTGCGGGTAGAGCCGGTGGCCGAAGGCCCGCACCAGTCCTTCCGATGACAGGGCGCCCCGAATCGCTTCCCGCACGCCGACAGATACGGCCTGTTCCGCAAGCCGCGTGACGCTGAGCCATGCGCCGCCATGCCGTGGACCGGTCAGCGTCGCCAATCCCGAAAGCGTTGCTGCCGAAAGGGCCGCACCGGATGATGCGGTGACGCGTGCCGCGAAAGCCGAGACGGCGAGCTCATGCTCCGCCGCAAGCACCAGCGCCCTGCGGATCGGGTCGGCCGCTTCGGGCCGTTGCCAGCCAAGCGCAAGGCGCTGATGCAGTGACACCGGCTCGCCATTCCACGGTGCGAGCCCGGCGGCCACCGTGGAGAGCACCGAGACAGCCTCGGCTTGCAGGACGGAAGGCGTCCTGCCCAATGCCGGCAGGTCGTTCATGACGCGCGCCGCAAGGACTGTCAGGGCATTTGCCATGCGTGACGCCTCTCCCGTTCGGTGCTCACCCGTTTCGACACGGATGTCCTGGCTGTTCCAAAGAAGGGCGGCGACCTTTTCCAGCGTCGCATGGCCGGCAAGCTCGATCGCATCATGACCGCGATAGAACAATTTTCCGTCGGAAATCGTCGAGATGGCGGTCGGCAGAACCGGATCGCCCCAGCGGATGGCTTCCGCCGCGACCGCAGCCGCCTGGCGCCGGCCGGCATGGCGCTCTGCGAGCCGCTGCACATCGCTGGCCCGGTAAAGGCTGCGACGCGGGTCGGCAGGGTCCGGCTTGGCACGGATGCGTCCGCGGCTGACATTGGCGTAGAGCGTCTGCGGTTTGGTTCCGAGCCGGGCAAGGGCCTCGTCGGCGGTGATCCAGAGCATGTTCATATTGATCGATTGCATCAAGATTGACGTCAACAAGACTAGGGCGGATCATCCTCGCCGTAAAGGAGATGGCATGAAAGAGGCCGCGGCCGTTGAGAGAACGGATCACTGACATGCAGGTGAAGATCGAGGGACAGTCACACTTCCGGCCTTTGGGCTTACCTTATTGGGGTTTTGCAGATCTCAACAAGGGAGTTGGAAGCATGACTGCCTCTTACGATTACCATATCGGCGTGGACTACCACAAATCCTACAGCCATCTGGTCGTCCAGGACAGCGGTGGCAAGACGTTGCGCTCCGGTCGGGTGAAGAACGACCGCCAGTCGCTCGGCGGGTTTCTGGAACGCTACCGCGACAACAGCCACGCGGTTGTCGAGGCGACCCGCAACTGGATGGTGATGTACGACTGGCTCGACGACATTTGTGATGATGTCGTTCTCGCCCACCCGTGGAAGGTCAAGGCGATTGCCGATGCCAAGATCAAGACCGACAAGATCGATGCGACGGTGCTGGCGCATCTGCTCAGGGCCGACCTGGTGCCGGAGGCCTGGGCGCCCAGCGAAAAGGCACGACAGCTGCGTGTCGCGCTACGCGAGCGGATGTTTTATGTGCGGCTGCGCACGATGGTGAAGAACCGCATCGTCACGGTGTTTGATCGCTATCCCGAGCAGACGGCGCAGTTGAAGAAGCTTGGTGATCTGTTCGGCAAGGCCGGCCGCATTCAACTTGCGCAGGTCAAGGTCTCGGAGATCGACCGCATTCAGATCGACCGAGGTCTTGCCTTCATCGGCGACATCGATGTCAGGATCAAACAGTCGGAAGCAACTATCCGGGCGATGACCAAAGCCAATGCCAATGTGAAGCTGTTGAAGACGATCCCCGGCATCGGCGAGTTCTTCGCCCGGCTGATCGATGCGGAGATCGATGACATATCGCGGTTTCGCAACCCGAAGAAGCTTGCCGCCTATGCCGGGCTTGTGCCGTCGACCTATTCGAGCGGCGGCAAGACCTTTCACGGCAAAATCATCAAGCAGGGCAACAAGTGGCTGCGCTGGGCCTTCGTCGAGGCGGTCGCCCCCGCCATCGCCAGCGATGCGCAGCTGCAGGCCCAATACGAGCATCTGAAGTTCAGAGGAGTGAACAAGGCGCGTGTGGCCATCGCGCGCAAGCTTTTGACGATCGCCTTCCAGATCCTGCGTGATCAGCGCGCCTATGAGCAGCGCGACACCAGCACCACGGAAGGCGCGTCGACAATATCCCGGTTGTCCTGATGAGTGGCTAGCGAGCCCGGTAAAACTGGGCTGCGCTCTTAAAGGAGAATGGGAAACCGGGAGCCGAACGCCATTCTGTGACCGAAGCTGACGCATCAGGGTCACGCATTGGAGCATGGTTCAAGACCGAAGGACGGGAACAACCTGTCCAGCGGAGGGAAGAGATTTAGCCGATCGGTCAAAACGCCGGTCAAAACATAACCGAACCCAAGGAAAAGCCGCCAACCGAAGGTGTTTTGCCCCTTGTGTTCTTTCATTGGAGAAACACCCATGAAGAATGGACTTGAAGACGTCGTTGCCGCCGAAACCCGGTTGTCGGACGTGGATGGTGAAGCCGGACGCCTGGTTATTCGTGGCGTATCGCTGGATCGTCTTGTCGAGCGCGCGACGTATGAGGATACCGCAGCCCTGCTGCTGGAGGGTCTACTGGATCGTCCTGTCATTGCGGATGACTTGAAGACCCGGCTCGGCCGCATGCGTGCCGAAGTCTTTGCGCATGTCCAGGCGGCGGATGAGGCACTCCAGGAATTACCACCGGTGGATGGCATGCGGGCTCTTATCGCAAGACTGCCGGACGGCGAGGATTTCGAAACCGTGCTGCGGCTGCTGGCCGCTCCTGCCGTCTTCCTGCCGGCCTTGCTGAGGCTGCAGAAGGGCGAGACACCTGTCGCGCCGAGTCCGTCGCTTTCGCAATCCGCCGACATCCTGGCTATGCTGAATGCGAATCTCCCGAGCCGGGAACAGGTATCCGCCCTTGATGCCTATTTGGTGACGATTTCCGACCACGGGCTGAATGCTTCCACTTTCGCCTCCCGGGTCATCGCCTCCACGAGAGCCGGCCTCACTTCGTCGGTCCTGGCGGCGATCAGCGCGCTTAAGGGACCTCTGCATGGAGGCGCTCCGGGGCCGGTACTCGACATGCTGGATGCCGTCGGTACTGAAGCCGATGCAAAAACCTGGCTTGGCCATGCGCTCGATCGCGGCGAGCGCCTGATGGGATTCGGCCACCGGATCTACCGCGTCCGCGATCCGCGCGCCGATGCATTGAAAGGTGCCCTGAAACCGTTGATCGCAACCGGCCAGGTCGATCATGACCGCATCCGGCTTGCGGAAGCGGTCGAACAGGCAGCGCTTGCCATCCTGAGGGAACGCAAGCCGGACCGGCCGCTCGACGTCAATGTGGAGTTCTACACGGCTCTGCTGCTGGATGCGCTGAAGTTTCCGCGCGAAGCGTTCACCGGGGTCTTCGCGATCGGCCGCACGGTCGGTTGGATCGCTCATGCCCGTGAACAGGCGCTTGAAGGCCGGCTCATCCGACCACGCTCGGTTTATGTCGGCCCGCTGCCTCAGGCTGCCTGAAGCGGGACGTGAATCAGAAAACCCGGCCGAAGCCGGGTTTTCTAAACGCATTAAACCAACCGGCTCTGTTCCAGGGCCGCTTCTATGAAGCTGGCAAAGAGCGGGTGCGGATCGAGCGGCCGGCTCTTCAGCTCCGGATGATATTGCACGCCGATGAACCACGGATGATCGGGATATTCGATCGTCTCAGGCAGCACGCCATCCGGCGACATGCCCGAGAACACCAGGCCGCATTTCTCCAGCCGGTCCTTGTAGTCGATATTGACCTCGTAACGGTGGCGATGACGCTCGGAAATATCGGTGGAGCCATAGATATCGGCGATCTTCGTTTCACGCTTCAGAGTTGCCTTGTAGGCACCGAGGCGCATCGTGCCGCCAAGGTCACCCGAAGCAGAGCGCTTCTCGAGCTCGTTGCCTTTCACCCATTCGGTCATCAGGCCGACCACCGGCTCCTTGGTGGGACCGAATTCGGTCGAAGAAGCCTTGTCGATGCCGGCGAGATTGCGGGCCGCCTCGATGACTGCCATCTGCATGCCGAAGCAGATTCCGAAATAAGGCACGTTCTTTTCACGGGCATAGCGCGCCGCATTGATCTTGCCCTGCGAGCCGCGCTCGCCGAAACCGCCCGGCACGAGGATGCCGTTGACCTTTTCCAGATACGGCGCGGGATCTTCCTTCTCGAAGATTTCCGACTCGATCCACTCGATCTTGACCTTGACGTGATTGGCGATGCCGCCGTGATGCAGCGCCTCTATCAGTGACTTGTAGGCGTCCTTGAGGCCGGTATATTTGCCGACCACCGCGATCGTCACCTCGCCTTCCGGCGTGCGGATGCGGTTGCAGACCTCTTCCCAGGGTTCGAGACGCGGCTTCGGTGCCGGCTCGATGCCGAAGGCGGCAAGCACTTCGTTGTCGAGGCCTTCCTTGTGATAGGCCATTGGCACGTCGTAGATGTTGGCGACGTCGAGCGCCTGGATGACGGCGGAAGGCCGTACGTTGCAGAACAGCGACAGCTTGCGCCGTTCGGCCTCCGGGATTTCCCGGTCGGCGCGCACCAGCAGGATGTCGGGCGCAATGCCGAGCGCCTGCAGTTCCTTCACCGAATGCTGGGTCGGCTTGGTCTTGAGCTCGCCCGCTGCCGGAATGTAAGGCATCAGGGTCAGGTGCAGGTAGACGGCCGTGCCGCGCGGCAGGTCGTTGCCAAGCTGGCGGATCGCTTCCAGGAACGGCATCGCCTCGATGTCGCCGACGGTACCGCCGATCTCGCAGATGACGAAATCGTAGTCCTCGTTGCCTTCGGTCACGAAATCCTTGATCTCGTTGGTGACGTGCGGAATGACCTGCACTGTCGCGCCGAGATAGTCGCCGCGGCGTTCCTTGTCGATGATGTTCTTGTAGATGCGGCCGGTGGTGATGTTGTCGGTCTTGGTCGCAGAACGCCCCGTGAAGCGTTCGTAATGGCCGAGATCGAGATCGGTTTCCGCCCCGTCATCGGTCACGAAGACTTCGCCGTGCTGGGTCGGGCTCATCGTGCCCGGATCCACGTTCAGATAGGGGTCGAGTTTTCTGAGCCGCACCCGGTAGCCCCGGGCTTGCAGCAGTGCTCCAAGTGCCGCGGCCGCAATTCCTTTTCCGAGGGAGGAAACCACGCCGCCAGTGATGAATACATATCGCGCCATGGGAGTCACCGGATACCTTTTCATTCGTGATTCCGCCAGCACAAATTGTCCGTTTCGGCAAAACGGCTGTGGAATCTTCCCAAAATAAAACCGGCAGGCTTTTGGCCTGCCGGAGCTTTAAGCGTTGACCGGACCTTATTGGCCGGTCGGGACACCCGAAGGTGCGGCCGGAGCGGCGGGTTCCGCCGGAGCAGAAGGTACGGCCGGCGTCGCCGGAGCTGCACCCGTAGCAGGAGCCGCAGGAGCGGGCGCAGCCGCGCCGGAACCGGACGGAACGCCGTTTTCCGCGGGGGCCGGGGTCTGTGTCGGGGCGGGACCAAGCTGGTCGAGAATGCCGCTGCCCTGACCTTGCTGGCTCTGCGGAATACGGTTCAGGATATCGCTCGGGCGGCTTTCGTATCTTGCCAGGATGCCGAGCGCCAGCGACGTGAGGAAGAAAAGCGTCGCGAGGATTGCGGTGGTGCGGGTCAGTGCATTGGCCGTGCCGCGCGCCGACATGAAGCCGGAGCCGCCGCCGATGCCCAGTCCGCCGCCTTCGGAACGCTGGATCAGCACCACGCCGACGAGGGCAAGCACGATCATGAGGTGAATAACGATCAGAACGGTCTGCATATCAAAATCCATGCCTCCGCGGGGGAGACAACAAAAAGAGTTGGCGGCTCTTTACATGAGAGCTGCGTGCATTCCAAGCCCCTATCGAAAGGCTCAGGCCATCAGTGTCTCGTAGACCCGATAGATGGCGAGGAAATCGTTGGCTTTCAAGCTCGCACCACCGATCAGCGCACCATCCACATTCTCGACGCTCATCAGCTCCCGGGCATTTCCGGGCTTCACCGAGCCGCCGTAGAGGATGCGCATGCGCCTCCCCTCCTCTCCGAGGCAGGCCGTGAGCTCGGCCCGCATGAAGGCATGGGCGATCTCGACGTCATCGGCGGTCGGTGTGACCCCGGTGCCGATCGCCCAGACCGGTTCGTATGCGATCACGGTATTTGCGGCTGTCGCCGTTTCCGGAACTGAGTTGAAAATCTGGCGCTTCAGGACCTCGAGGGTCTGGTAAGCGTCCCGCTCGCCCGCCGTTTCACCGACGCAGATGATGGCGGTGAGGTCTGCCGCATGGGCCGCCTGCGCCTTGGCGCGCACCAGATGATCGGTTTCGGCGTGGTCGGTGCGCCGCTCCGAATGCCCGACGATGACATAGGTTCCGAAGCAGTCGGCAATCATTTCCGCCGAGATGTCACCCGTATGGGCGCCGGAAGCATCCTGATGGCAATCCTGACCGCCGATCATCAGCGGGCTGTCGGTTGAAAGCGCGGTCGCGACATAGAGCAGCGTTGCCGGCGGGCAGATGAGCGCATCGACCTTTTCGGACAGCGCGCCCTGAACGCCCTCGGCCATAGCCTTGATCTCTGTCAGGGACTCGCGCGTGCCGTTCATTTTCCAGTTTCCGGCAACAAGCGGGCGCACATCGGGCGTCATCGGCGATAGCTTCCTCTCCTGTTCGGTTTCTTTCGATGGCAGAAACCGAAACCTCCACAGATACGGGGACCTGTTTTAGACACATCCCGTCCGAATTGGTATGCAAAAGACAGGTCTTGGTTCAAGACTTTGGTTAACGGCGGGGCTTCAGCCGGCGGTAAGCAGGAAGTTCAGCACTTTCCGCCAGTCAACCATGCGGATAGGCGTGCCGTGGCTGCCGGTCTGAAACAGCGTGAAACGGGTTGGATAGCCCGCGCTTCCAAGCTTGCGATAGATTGCCGCCTGCTCCTCGGCCTTGTAGACGCCGTCGGCGCTGCCGTGGGCGAAATAGATCGGCAGCTTGAGCTTTGCGAGAGGCGTTTTCGGCAGACCCGCATCAGGCGGACCACCGAGGAGCGCCATGCCTTTGAGATAATGCACGGTCTCCGCGTCGCGGCTGACACCCTGGCAGATGAAACCGCCCATCGAGGCGCAGGCGAGGATGACCGGCCGTCTTGAGGACCGGTCGAACGCATAGCGGATCAGCGCGGCGATGTCGGCGACCCCCTTGTCGTCGAAGGAGGTAACGCTCGGCGAATAGTAGGTGCCGCCATTGTTGACTGCGAGGTTCTTCAGCCGGTTGAAATTGCCGCCGAACGTGTAGTCGTTTGCGCCGAGCCTACGGTCGCCGCCGCGCCCGTGGATGAAAATCACCGTAAAGGACGCACCTTCCATTTGTCCCACTCTGGTGACATCGAGCTTTCTGTTCTCGGGAAGGTTCAGCGTTTCGTTCTCCTGGTGGCGCCGCACGCCGAGGGAAACATAGGCATCCTTGACGCGTCGCTCCGGCACCCGGTCGCGGCCGTTGATGTCCCGCATTTCCTGGTAGTCGATCACGTCATAGGCGCCGCTGTCGCGGGTCTCCAATACAGCTTGGCGCGAGAACAGGTCGTCCTTGAAGGGCTTGATTGGACCATCCTGGGCAGCGGCGGGCATGCCGGCAAACGCGATCAATGCCGCAAGAAGTGCGCCGAAGACGAAATGAATTGTGGACATGACCTTTTTCATCGGACTCCTGATACGGTCGAATCTTGCCATTGCCTTGTCGGCAAAGCATTGCTGAAAAAGGCCGTTTCTTTGCGGCATCGCGAAAAAGCCTGCTTTCTGGCAGAATCGCGAGTGATTCGAAACAGCATGAGATGGGTATGGCTTCTTCTTCCGCACCCCGACAGGTAGTACCGACGCAGCCGATGGATGACAATGACGACCTTTTCGCCGACCTGCCCTTGACGTCGAAGCCGGTCGCCGTCGAACCGGAGCTTGCCGCGCAGGCAGAGCCTTCGCCGGCACGCCCTGCCCCGGCGCAATCTTCCGGCGACGATTACGGTGCCTCCTCGATTCGCGTCCTCGAAGGGCTCGAACCGGTGCGCATGCGCCCGGGCATGTATATCGGTGGCACGGATGAAAAGGCGCTGCATCACCTGTTCGCGGAAGTCATCGACAACTCGATGGACGAGGCGGTTGCCGGTCACGCGAATTTCATCGAAGTGCATCTCGATGCGGAAGGTTTCCTGACGGTCACGGATAACGGCCGTGGCATTCCGGTCGAAAACCATCCGCAGGTGCCGGGCAAGTCGACCCTCGAAGTCATCATGACCAAGCTGCATGCCGGTGGAAAGTTCGACGGCAAGGCCTATGAGACCTCCGGCGGCCTGCACGGCGTCGGTGTTTCCGTCGTCAACGCGTTGTCGGACCTGCTGGAAGTCGAAGTCGCCCGCAACCGCAAACTCTACCGTCAGCGCTTTTCGCGCGGCGTTCCGCAGGGTGGGCTGGAGCAACTTGGCGACGTGCAGAACCGCCGCGGCACGAAGGTCCGTTTCCATCCGGACCCGCAGATCTTCGGTGAGCATGCGAAGTTCGACGCCGGCCGCATCTTCCGCATGGCCCGCTCCAAGGCCTATCTGTTCGGCGGAGTCGAGATCCGCTGGAGCTGCGACCCGGGCGTGGTGCCGGCGGATGGCGAGATTCCAGAAAAAGCGGTTTTCCACTTCCCCGGCGGCCTGAAGGATTATCTTGGCGCCACACTCGGCAAGGAATTCACCGTTACGCGCGAGATTTTCGCCGGCCGCACGGAAAAGACCGGCGGCCATGGAGCGATGGAATGGGCAGTCACCTGGTATGGTGGCGACCCACAGCTTCATTCCTACTGCAACACCATCCCGACGCCCGAAGGCGGCACCCATGAGGCGGGTTTGCGCATTGCGCTCACCAAGGGGCTCAAGAACTATGCCGAACTGACCCAGAACAAGCGCGCGGCGCAGATCACCACCGACGACGTGATGATCTCGGCCGTCGGCATGCTCTCGGTCTTCATCCGGGAGCCTGAATTCGTCGGCCAGACCAAGGACAAGCTCGCCACTGTCGAAGCGCAGCGCCTCGTCGAGAACGTCTTGCGCGACCCCTTCGACCATTATCTTGCAGGCAATCCGAACGAGGCTGCGAAACTTCTCGATTGGGTGATCGAGCGCGCCGAGGAGCGCCTTCGCCGCCGCAAGGAAAAGGAAGTCAACCGCAAGACGGCGGTGCGTAAGCTGCGCCTGCCCGGCAAGCTCGCCGACTGCTCGCAGAATACGGCGGAAGGTGCCGAGCTCTTCATCGTCGAGGGCGATTCGGCAGGCGGCTCGGCCAAGCAGGGCCGCAACCGCGCCAATCAGGCGATCCTTCCGCTCCGCGGAAAAATTCTCAACGTCGGCAGCGCCAGCCGCGAAAAACTCTCCGCCAACCAGCAGATCGCCGATCTCATCCAGGCGCTCGGCTGCGGCACGCGAACCAAATACCGCGAGGAAGACCTCCGTTACGAGCGCGTCATCATCATGACCGACGCGGATGTCGACGGCGCCCATATCGCCTCCCTGCTCATCACCTTCTTCTATCAGGAAATGCCGGAGCTGATACGCGGCAACCACCTCTATCTGGCGGTCCCGCCGCTCTATGTTTTGCGACAGGGTGGAAAGACGGTCTATGCCCGTGATGATGCCCACCGGGCAGAGCTGATGGAAACGGTGTTCAAGGGCAAGAAGGTCGAGATCGGCCGCTTCAAAGGTCTGGGCGAAATGATGCCGGCGCAGTTGAAGGAAACCACCATGGATCCCGCCCATCGCACGCTTTTGCGCGTCGCGATCGACGATGTGGATTTCGAGGGAACGCGTGAGGCCGTCGACAACCTCATGGGCACCAAGGCCGATGCCCGCTTCCGTTTCATTCAGGAACGCGCCGCCTTTGCGGAGAATCTCGACATCTGAGCCGGCATTTCGATCGGAGTTAAGATCAGTCCCGACCGTCGAGCGCTTTCGTCAGGGCACCGATCAACGGGGTTCGCGGACCGGGTGCGGAAAAGCGCGCCGGATTGGCCGCTCTGCCGCTGTAGCGGTAGCAAAACCAAGGAACATCTCTGCGCATCAGTTCTTCGGCGATTGCAGCGAAGCTTCACTGGCCGGATTGTCTTCCAGGTGCCTTGCGATGCCAACTATGGATGCAATCGACCTTGGCAATTGCGACCGAGAGCCAATCCATATCCCCGGCAGTATCCAGTCTCATGGATGCCTTGTCGCATGTGACGCCGCAGGTAGGACTTGCGCTGTACTTTCGGTACGGGCCGGAAGGTGATTTCACATTTCTATCGCATCTGCCGTCTAGGGCAAGTAAGTAAAGCTTCCTTTTAACGACTGAAGCGTTAGTCTTGTGGCAGGCAGCCGCCCACGCCATATGAAGGCGAGAATGGAAAAGGATAAACGGTGAGCGTGAATAACAGTCGCAAGGGACCCAAGGAGCCGCGCTGGCTTGGCCCAGTCGTGCCAAGGGTTGCGCTCATTCCGCCGATTTCCGCCGCGCGCTGGCTTCTTGTGCTTGTTGCCGCTGCCGGAATCTATTTCTTTCATGGCTTCTTGGTGCCGGTCCTGGCCGCCCTCGTCATCGGCTTTGCGAGCTGGCCGCTCTATCGCGAACTGCTGCGCCGCATTGGCGGCAACACCACGCTCGGCGCGTCGCTGGCGATCATCTTTATCCTGACCTTCCTCATCGTGCCGATCGGCATCGCCATCTCCTATACGATAGATGAGGTCCGGCAGTGGATTGTATGGGCGGCCGAGGTCAACCGCTTCGGAGCGCCCCCTCCTGCCTGGATCACCGGCTTGCCCTGGATCGGCGAATGGGTCGGCGTGCAATGGGTCGAGCATGTGGGATCGCCGGGGGCGATCGGTGGGCTGATCCAGCTCATCAGCGGCGCCAATATCGGCAACATCTACCGAGCAATCGTAGCCGCCGGCGGGGGAGCCTTCCATCTGCTGCTGATGCTGCTCTTCATGCTGATCGCCCTTTTTTTCGTCTATCGAGACGGCGCCTCCTTTTCTCAACAGATCGACCTTCTGGGAGAGCGGATCTTCCCGACCCGCTGGGAACGCATATCGCGTGTCGTGCCTGCGACGATCAGCTCGACTGTCACTGGCCAGACGCTGATCGCCATCGGTGAAGGCATCGTACTCGGCATTGCTTATTACATCGCCGGCGTACCCTCACCCGTGACGCTGGGCGTGATTACGGGCATCATGGCGCTCATTCCGGGCGGCGCACCGCTTTCCTTCACCCTGATCTCGTTCTATCTGGTGGCGAACGGTTCCTATGTCGCCGGAGCCGGCCTTTTCCTCTGGGGCACGGTCGAGCTTTTCATCGTGGACAAGACGCTGCGGCCCCGGCTGGTCGGCGGTCCGATCAAGCTGCCCTTCCTTCCGACGTTCTTCGGCCTGGTGGGCGGAGTGAGCACGATGGGCTTCCTCGGCCTTTTCATCGGTCCTGTGCTGATGGCTCTGATCGTGTCGATCTGGCGCGAATGGATCCGGGAAGCGAAGATGGCCGAAAGCACCGAAGTGGAAGCAGCCGATTTCACCAGGGGTTCGGGTGCGCAGGAGCTTCCTCCGGAGGTCCCGGTCGTCAGGAAAGCCTCTTCTCCATGAAGATGCTGAGCGGATCGGGCTTGTAGTCTCCAAAGGGCCCGATCTCGACGAAACCGTAGGCACGGTAGAGGCCGATCGCCTGCGGCTGGTATATTCCCGTCTCCAGACGAATGATCGATAGGCTGCGTTCCACGGCCCGTTCCAGGATCACGTCCATCAGCCGCTTTCCGAGTTTCAAGCCGCGCGCTGCCTCATCAACGAACATGCGCTTGATCTCTGCAGTGCCGTCGCTCGCCTCCACCAGCGCACAGCAGCCGAGGATCGCATCGTCCTTCCGTGCGACGAAGAACGACACCCCCGATCCTTCCAGGCTCGAAACGTCGACCATGTGGTTGCTTTCGGCTGGGTAGAGCGAGGCGGCATAGGCATCGGATAGTTCGAGAAGCCTGAGAACACCCGCTTGGCGCGGCGGTTCGAGCGCGATCGTTACGGTCATTGGCATTGCCCACTGGTTTCATGCATTCCAGAACGATTACAGGATGCAGCATGTCGTTGAAAGCTGCCTTGGTCGGGTCAAGATTGCTCGTTTTAAGTCGATCACGATCATCGGGGGACAACATGAACGCCGCACTTATTGTCATGACCATTCTCGGCTGCAATGACGCCGGAACCGACTGCCATTATATTGCAACGGCCGAGAACCGCTGGCCGACCATCGCGATGTGCGATGCGGTTTCCGAAGATCAGCTTGGCCGCTACGCGAACCAGCCTTATCCGATGATTATTGCCGTCTGCCAGAAGCCAGAAGCGACCGAAATTGCGAATGCTCCCGCAACGCAGGCAAAACCCGAGACGTTGCCCCCTGAGCCGGCCCAGCAGCCGGCCGTCGTAACGCCGCAGGAGGAGGAAACGCTTGCGAGCAGCGCCATCCGACGCGTCAGGAGCGTCCTTCCCACGACCGAAGGTGTGAAAACGCTGATGGTTAAGCCGGTCCGCCTGGTCGAAGACGGTTATTCCTGGGTCGCCAGGAAATTCCACCGATAAGAAGCTTAAGCCGCCAGCGAGACTTCGTTGGCAAAGGACCGCGCCCCGAGCCGTATCTCGGAGAGGTGCAGTTTCTCGATCATGTCGAGCAATGCGGAGACCGGCGAAAGAGGCATCCCTGAACGGTTGAACGTCTTGAGCAGCAGGCCGGATATCCCGTCCGGTGTGCCGCTCGCCGATGCCTTGCGCCAAAGGAAGACGGCTTCGACGAAGACGACGGCGATGTCACGTCCGAGCCCGCAGGCTTCGAAAAGCGCGCGCACCGCGTGCATCCGGCCGGTGACAAGGATCGCCCTGACGCGACGATCATCCAGGCCCGAAAGTGAAACTATCGCGCCGGCAAAGAAATCCACCTTGCCGGTGCAGAGTGCGTGGATCAGCAAGGCTGGCGTCAACTGCCCGGCCGTTCGCAGATGATCGACGAGGCCCGGGATTTCCTCCAGCCGCACCGTACCGGCAATCGCTACCGCCGCCGCCTCGCCCGCTTCGCGGATGACATGGTCGATACGCGCTGGCGCCATCGTGGTGCGTACCAGGCCGAAGTTCGCCAGTGCCGCGGTGATGTGGTTGACCAGCATATGCCGGGCGTCTGCGGGCAAGGTCTCCCGCTCCAGCAGCAGGTTGCGGATATCGCTGTGATGCCCGAACCGCTCTGCGATCCGCCGCAGCGAGATACGGGTGATGGATGCGGTTTCGTTTTCGAGCAGGATGATCACCTCACCCTCATCGCCGATTTCGGCAATCGCGGCGGCGATCCCGCGGGAAAGGCCGGGCCGTGCGGCGATCAGGCCGCGGGTCAAGCTGTCGCTTCGTCCGGCGAGATCGACAAGATCGCTTTCGGTGAGTACCGGTGAATGGGTAATCACGGTGCAGGCGATTTCCGGCTGGTCTTCGGCAAGCGAGACGATAATGGCGCGGGGGGCTCTGGGAGACCCGGCAAGCGCTTCGGCGAGCGCCAGCCGCACGCGCGGCGACGGATCATCGAGCAGATAGGTCATGGCGAGCGCCGCAGCCTGGTGCTGCTCGCCACCCATTGACGAGCGAAGATAAGCTCGGCCCAGCGCGTTGGCCGCCTTGGCCCTGTCGCTTGCCCTTGCGGTTTCCGCCCAACGAAGAAATGCTTGTACGATCACACCCAGCCCCGGTAACACATGCCGGAACGCGTCCAGCCTGTTGGAGTTCACGCTAGGGTGAAAAAGTTTAAGATTGGTTCATCACGTTTGTTAATCATGAAAGAGACCCCGAAGATACGCTCCTGGTTGATTGTCGAACCATCGGCGGACATGGCGACTGTTCATGCGGCCGGCGCCGACCGGCTTGTGCTCGACCTGACGGGATCATCCGAGTCGTGGGAATCGGTCGCGGGCTCTTGCAAAGCATGGGCGGAGCTTGACCCTGATCATCTTCCGGCTTTCCTCCTGCCGCCGTTTGCCTCCATGCGAACCGAAGTTGCCGCCGAATACGCAATCCGGGCGGGTGCGGTAACAGTTCTCCTCGGGGGAACTCGGAATGGTGCAGAGGTTCAGCGGCTCGCCGTTGTTCTTCGTGTCGAGGAGTTGCGGTTTGGCCGGCCGCCGGGCAGTACCGGAATTGTCGCGCTGGCCGACTCTGCCGGAATACTTGCGGCCGCCAGCTTCGAGCGCTGCAGTGACCGTCTCTACGGCTTGGGTTGGGAGCAGGACTTCGACCCCCTCTCCGATGCGACCCGCCTCGCCCGGGCGACGATTGGACTTGCCGCATCCACTATCGGCGTGATGGCCATCGACGCCGTCTCGCCGACCCGTAACGGCCCCTTCCAATCCGAATGTCGGATCGCGCGGGAAAACGGCTTCACCGGTAAGCTCAGTCGCCGGCTCGACCAAATTCAGATCATCAATCACATTTTTGCGGATTAACCGCCGGCACCCGCCGGGCGAACCATTTCGAAGACGTCCGCGCCGCCGTCGGCATAATCCCGATAACCCATGCGCGCGATCGGCCGGGCGAGGCTCATGTCGATGCGCCCGTCGCGCAAAATCTCTTCACTGATATGGATGCCGATCACCTGGCCGAAGACCATGAAGGCGTCCGCGCCCTCGCCGTCCAGCCCTTTGGGCTGGATCACCTCCGTGACTCGGCATTCGAGCACGGTATAGGCTTCCGCAACGTAGGGTGCATCGATGAGTTCGGCCATCTTCGCCGTCAGTCCTGCCACCTCGAACTCGCTGACGCCGTATTCCACCGCCTCCGAAGAAGCATTCACTTTCTCGGCAAGATGGCGGCTTGCGAGGCTCGCGGTGAAAACCCCGGTTTCCTCGGCATTCTTCAGGCTGTGCTTGCGGCCGCTGGAGGAGAACATCACCAGCTTCGGCCTGTCGGAGACGATGTTGAAAAAGGAATAAGGGGAAAGATTCAGCGAACCGTCCCTGCCCTTCGTCCCGATCCAGCCGATCGGACGTGGAGCCACGATCGCCTTGAAGGGATCATTTTTCAGGCCGTGCTGATTGGTATCGGTCGTGTAGAACATCAGGCGTTGCTTTCGCCGGCATAGGTGACGATCTGCGAAAGTTCCGGCCGCGGACGGTCCGGCGTCGGAAAATCGCTGGAGCCGATGTGGATGAAGCCGGCAACCTTCTCGCCCGGCTTTACACCGAGAAGCTGCAGCGCCACGTCGTCGTAAGCCACCCATTCGGTACGCCAGTTGGCGACGTAGCCGTGTGCGTTTGCGGCCATCAGCATGTTGAGGCAGACCGCACCGGCCGAGAGCACCTGTTCCCATTCGGGTATCTTCACATGCGGCGCGGCCGTACTGATAACGCCGACGACCAGCGGTGCACGGGTGAAGCGCACCAATTCGGCTTCCTTTGCGGCATCCTCCATATCGGGTGTTTTCTTGAGCAGGAGCGCCAGGAATTCTTCACCGAGCTTTTTCCGCACGTCGCCACGATAGACGACCAGACGCCACGGCGCCAGCTTGCCATGGTCGGGAACACGCGTCGCCAAGGTGAGAATCGCCTCGAGTTCTTCCTGCGAAGGGCCCGGTTCCTTGATCTGGGCCACGGGTGTGGAATGCCTGTCGCGCAGGAAATCAATGAGTTTAACGTCATTTTGCATGGTCAAAACTTTCATTCGGAGGTGAGGCGGCGGGAAGGTCTTGAAATTGCCTTGGCATTGGTTTTCAAGTGACGCTTCGGAAAAGAAGAGTCAACCGGTACAGGAACAGATGTCAGGCACTTCGCTCGCGGTATGCAGGATCCTCGCGGGGGCATTGGCTCTCGGCTTTGCCTTCAGCGCGTCCGCGGAAGATGCCTTCCAAAGTTTCCGCCAGCTCGACAGTACGGCAAAGATGCCGAAGCTCAATGCCTTTTCCGCCCTTCCCGGTGGCGCGTCACCTGTCGCCGGCAAGGATGTGCTGTTCGATGCCAAGTTGACCTCCGACGGTGAGGTCATGCAGGAGGGGCTTGTCTGGCGCGTCTTCAGCCCGATTGCCGGCGAAGACGGCAAGCTTCCGCTGGTTGCCAGTTCCGAAGGTGGTTCGGCCGCCTTCCAGCTCGTGCCGGGTGAGTATTTTGTCAATTGCGCCTTCGGCCGCGCCGGCGTCACCAAGAAACTGATCGTTCCTGCCGACGGCAAGATAGCGAAGCAAACGCTGGTACTCGAGGCGGGCGGTTTCGTCCTGAATGCCGTCGCGGGCGCCGACCAGCGCATCCCACCGAACCAGTTGAGCTTCTCGATCTATTCCGCGGAGGTGCGCGACAACGGCGACCGGGCACTGATCATGGCGGACGTGAAGCCGAACGCAATCGTGCGGCTCAATGCGGGCACCTATCACGTCGTATCGGAATATGGCGATGTGAACGCCGTGGTGCGCGCCGACATCCAGGTGGAGGCAGGCAAGCTCACGCAGGCGGTATTGCAGCACCGCGCCGCGCAGATCACCCTCAAGCTTGTCTCGCAGCCGGGCGGCGAAGCTATCGCCGACACTGCCTGGTCGGTGCTGACTGCGGCCGGCGACATCGTCAACGAGAGCGTCAGCGCCTTTTCGACCATGATTTTGTCGGAAGGCGAATATCTCGCCGTCGCCCGCAACAAGAACAAGATTTACCAGCGCGAATTCACCGTGAAGGCCGGCCGGAATACCGAGGTTGAGGTGTTGTTGCGGGATACGCCGCAGGTGGCGGGTACGGCACAGGCTTTGACCGATAGAAATTAGCCTGTTTTCAGCAGCTTCTGTTTGCTGGATGGTTGCATGGAGAAGACCGCATCGTAGAGCCTGGCGAGCAGGTCCTTGCGGTCGGCGATCGCCGACATCTCGTCCCAGGTCATGACCTCGCCCACGCGTGCCCGGATTGTCGAGCCGGAGAGTTGCTTGAACTCGCGGATCAGCAATGACAGCCTGAGCGTCATCGAAACGCGGCTTGCGATGTGGAAGAGCGGGCCGTTCTGTCCCTCGAAGAAGATCGGCACGACATTGGCCCGCGCAGCCTGGACAAGCTTGGCAGGAAATATCTTCCAGGGCAGATCCTCGGCGCGACCGAAGCCCTTTTTGGCGGTCGCCACGCCGCCGGCCGGGAAAATGATGATCGTCGTACCCTCCTTCAGAAGGCGCACTGCCTCGTGGCGGGTCTGCATGTTGAGCGCCATCGCCTCCTTGGTCTCTTCGAAGGAGACCGGCAACGAATAAGGTGCCATTTCCGGGATCTTCAGGAGGTCGTTATGGATCAGCACGCGGAACGGTCGCCCGAGCTGCTCGGCAAGTGCCAGGACCGCAATGCCGTCGCCGATCCCGAAAGGATGATTGGCAACGATCACAAGCGGGTTGTCGGACATATCCCTCGGCGGCCAGTTGCCGGCCACATCGAGGTCGACATCGATGAGATCGAGCATCTTGCCGAAGATGCGGTCGCTTTTTCCGACGATATCCGTTCGCCAGATATCGTAGAGCCGCGCATATCGGTCGCGGCCGGAAAGTCCCTCGATGGAGCGGATGAACCAGCGTTTGATGCGCGGATCCTTCTCATTGGCGTAAGAAAGTTCCTTGAACCGCAAGTCAGTCTCCGCGGAACAGCCCCGCCGCATGACAATGTCATTGTAATATTGCAGCAAGATTACAGTTTTCTGACAGCGCCTGTGATGACGGGCGCTGTCAGGCAAGGATGATCAGGCTGCCGCCTTCCTGGCTTGGAGCCGGCGCAGGATGTCCGGCGGTGTCGCTTCATGGGCGAGCGCAGTGACAGCATCTTCGAGTTTCATCGAGGTCTGGGCCTGGGAGCCGAGACGACGGATGTTGACCGAGCGTTCTTCGGCTTCTTTTTTGCCGCAGACGATAATGACCGGCACCTTGGTAACTGAGTGCTCGCGGATCTTGTAGTTGATCTTCTCGTTGCGGAAATCGGTCTCGACGATCATCCCCGCATCGCGAAGGGCCTCCGCCACCTCACGGCCATATTCGTCGGCGTCCGAGGTAATCGTCGCCACCACGACCTGCAACGGCGCGAACCACAACGGCATATGGCCGGCGAAATTCTCGATCAGGATGCCCAGGAAACGTTCCATCGAACCGCAGATGGCGCGATGGATCATCACCGGCTGCTGCTTTTCCGAGTTCTGATCGATGTAGAACGCGCCGAACCGTTCCGGCAGGTTGAAATCCACCTGCGTAGTACCGCATTGCCATTCGCGGCCGATCGCATCCTTCAGCGTATATTCGAACTTCGGCCCGTAGAAGGCGCCCTCGCCCGGCAGGATGCCGGTCTTGATATTGTTCGACTGCGACTGGATCGTCTTCAGGACGTCCATCATCACGCTTTCGGCACGATCCCACAGTGCGTCGGAACCGACGCGCTTGTCGGGCCTTGTAGAGAGCTTGATGGTGATTTCTTCGAAGCCGAAATCCTTGTAGACTGAAAGGATCAGGTCGTTGATCCGAAGGCACTCGGCAGCCATCTGCTCGTCGGTGCAGAAGACATGCGCATCGTCCTGCGTAAAGCCGCGCACGCGCATCAGCCCGTGCAGCGCTCCGGATGCTTCATACCGATGCACAAGGCCGAATTCCGCAAGCCTGATAGGCAGTTCACGGTAAGATTTGAGACCATGCTTGAAGATCTGCACATGGCCGGGGCAGTTCATCGGCTTGAGTGCAAAGACGCGCTGGTCGGCCTCCTCGTCGTCCGGATGGATGAAGGCATGGGCCGATTTCACTGCGAACATGTTTTCGTTATACCAGCCCCAGTGCCCGGAGGTCTCCCAAAGCGACTTGTCGAGGACCTGCGGCGCGTTGACCTCTTCGTAGGTGCCGGCAAGCCGACGGCGCATATAGGCAGTCAGCGTTTGGAACATGCGCCAGCCCTTGCCGTGCCAGAAGACGACGCCGGGTCCTTCTTCCTGGAAATGGAAAAGATCCATTTCCCGGCCGAGCTTGCGGTGATCCCGCTTTTCGGCCTCCGCGAGCACGTGCAGATACTGGTCGAGTTCTTCCTGGCTTGCCCAGGCCGTCCCGTAGATGCGCGTCAGCATCGCGTTGTTGGAATCGCCGCGCCAGTAGGCGCCGGCCACCTTCATCAGTTTGAAGGCCGTACCGATCTGGCCGGTGGATGCCATATGCGGGCCGCGGCAAAGATCGAACCAGTCGCCCTGGTAATAGATCTTGAGGTCCTGGTCTTCCGGGATCGCATCCACGAGCTCGACCTTGTAGCCCTCGCCCATGTCGGCAAAGACGTTGCGGGCCTTCTCGCGCGGCCAGACTTCCTTGGTGAACGGCTTGTTGCGGGCGATGATCTCCTTCATCCTCGCCTCGATCCTAGGCAGGTCTTCGGGCGTGAAGGGCCAGTCTTCGCGCGTGTCTGGATGGACGCGCTTGAAGTCGTAATAGAATCCGTTCTCGATCACAGGCCCGATGGTGACCTGCGTTCCCGGCCAGAGTTCCTGTACGGCCTCGGCCATGACATGGGCGGCGTCGTGACGGATCAGTTCCAGCGCTTTGGGATCAGTGCGGGTAACGATCTCGATCGGTCCATTGGTCACCGGATCGGAAAGGTCCTGCAGGTTGCCGTTGATGGCAACCGCGACCGCCTTCTTGGCGAGTGATTTGGAAATGGATTCTGCGACGTCACGGCCGGTTGTTCCGGCATCGAATGCGCGGACGGAGCCATCGGGAAATGTAAGGGAAACGGATTGAGACATGTCTTTCTCCTGTCCAGTCCCGCCAACGAATGCGGGTGGTGTTGGAATAACGGCGGTCCGCCTTGGGCCGCGCCGGCGTGGCTGATAAAGACTTTTCGCTTTTTAGTAAAGGTGGCCCGCGGCTCACTGGATCATTTTGGCGAGCCCGATGACCGTGTTGGCGTTGCGGATCGTGCCGATGCCGAGCTTTCTGGTCGTCAGTGCTGAAACCAGCCGCGTCTCGCTCGCCTTGCCATCGAAATCCACCCAGAGATCTCCGTCGACGATCGCGATCTTTTCCCGGCCCCGATGGCGTTCGAGCAGATCGATCACGTTATCGCCGAGTGGTGTGCGCATCACTCGGACGCAGACTTCGGAGCCTTTCTGCTCCGGAAACGGATTGCCGGCGGAGAGCTTCAGCCAGTCCGGCCCCGAACGGACGAGGACATCGACATGCTTGCCGAAATGTTGTTCGAACGCCTCTTCCAGCACCCGCTCGATATCTCTGACCGGTGAATCGTCGGTTTCGAACACGAGATTGCCGGTCGATACCAGCGTCCGGCAGTTCCGGTAACCGAGACGCTCAGCCATGTCGCGGAAGTCGGCCATCATGAGCCGTTTGCCCCCGCCGACGCTGATGCTGTGAAGCAGCGCCACATAAATCACGGTTTGGCCCGCCAATAGCGCCAGGGCGTCCACCAGTGCTGGCGTCTTTCCAGCGCATCCGGCACTCGGTCAAGCCCGCTCGTGCCGCCGGGCCCGCAGCGGGCGACACGAAAGAGCGTCAGGAAGCCGCCGGGCCAGAGTCCATGCCGGGCGATTGCTTCGTAACCGTATTCGGAGCAGGTCGGGATATGCCGGCAGGAATTGCCGACGAAGCCCGAAAGTGTCAGCTGATAAAATCGGATCAGCCCCATGCCGAAAAGCCGACCCGGCGTCTTTCGGAACGGTCCGGACCAGTTGCGCGAGCGGTTGGCCTTCGGCCGGTGTTCTGAATGCTGGCAATCGGGAGCGTCGCACATCGGATCAGACGGCCGCCGCTTCGGCCCGTTCCCGCGCCTCGATCTGGTCGATCGCATCGACCACGGCTTCGAATGTCAGCATGGTGGAAGGGTGGCGGGCCTTATAGTCTTTGACCGGCTTCAGGTAGCGCATCTCTTCGAAGCGGCCGTCCGGCCCCTCGCCGCCTTCTTTCAGCATCGCGAGCATGTCTTCCCGGGCTTTCCGGATTTCCGCGGCCGTCGCACCGATCACATGGCGGGCCATGATTGAGGACGAGGCCTGGCCGAGCGCGCAGGCACGCACCTCGTGCGCGAAGTCGGTCACTGTGTCGCCGTTCATCTTCAGATAGACGCGTACCTTCGAGCCGCAGAGTTTCGAATGCTTTTCCGAACTCGCGTCGGCATCCGGCAGCGCGCCGGCATGGGTGATATTGCCGGCGAATTCGAGGATCTTGCTGTTGTAGATATCGTCCATGACGGCTCGCTCATAGTCCCGATGGCGGATGTTTTGACGCAGTGCCCTTGCCTTGCGGACTACCACAAAAGGATTTCCGACATTATATGTGACGTGTCGGCGAGATGATCAAGAAAGGATGTTTTCACGAAATCCTCTCGAAATCGAAACAGGATACCTTGTAAAAACGTCCGCCGAGGATCAGATAGCGCCAGATTGCACAAAATTCAGCCGCGGTTGTCTGCGTGTTGGTTCGTGTGAGTAACGCCAGTCGGATGCGGCCTTGAACCGCATCGGGAGACGATAGATGGATGCAATTGTGAAGAATTTCCCGGCCTCGAAGGAGAAGCAGGTCCGTCCCACCCAGCAGGAAGCTGAGGAAGCCATACGCGTTCTGCTCCGCTGGGCGGGTGACGATCCGGCTCGCGAAGGACTGCTCGATACCCCGAAGCGTGTCGCTGTTGCCTATCGCGAATTGTTTGCCGGTTACGAGCAGTCGCCGGAAGAAGTGCTGGGCCGTACGTTCGAGGAAGTCTCGGGTTACGATGATATCGTGCTTGTGCGCGACATTCCGTTCTTCTCTCATTGCGAACACCACATGCTGCCGATTGTCGGCAAGGCGCATATCGCCTATCTGCCGAGTGGTCGCGTTCTCGGTCTCTCGAAGATCGCCCGTGTGGTGGAAATCTTCGGTCGCCGTCTGCAGACACAGGAAAACATGACGGCCCAGATCGCCTCTGCAATCGAGGAACACCTGAAGCCCCGCGGCGTGGCAGTCATGATCGAAGCCGAACACATGTGCATGGAAATGCGCGGCGTGCAGAAGCAGGGTTCGCAGACGATGACCACGACCTTCACCGGCGAGTTCAAGACGAACGCGGCCGAACAGGCCCGCTTTTTCACGCTCGTACGCAGCCGCTGACGGCCGGATTTTCCGGTGGAGTTTCCTGATGTCCGTGAGTTTTGAAAAGCCCTCCGCCGACAAGGCGGTGCTGGAAGGTGCCGGCGCCTTTACGCCTCGTTTCGATGCCAACGGCCTCGTCACCGCCGTCGTCACGGACATCCGCGATGGTGAACTCCTGATGGTCGCGCACATGGACGCGGAAGCCCTGGCGTTGACCATCGAGACCGGTATCGCCCATTTTTACAGCCGCTCTCGTGGAAAGATATGGAAGAAGGGGGAATCTTCCGGCAATTTTCAGACGGTGCACGAGCTTCGCACCGATTGCGATCAGGACGCTGTCTGGCTCAAGGTTTCCGTGGCCGGTCACGATGCGACCTGCCACACGGGCCGGCATTCGTGTTTTTATCGGCTCGTCACAAAACGTGACAGCAACGCTGTCCTTGAAATTACTGATAACGAGCGCCATTTCGATCCTGATACCGTTTATTCGGACGGGGGAACGAAATAAGCAACTGCCTCGTTTTTCGCCATGCAGGCGTTGGGTAAACGATTTGGAAACCGATCGGTGGTTCAATCCGCAGACCGGGGGTTGTTCAGCTTTGGAGGTTTTTGTCTATGCTGAACTGGAGTTGGAATCGTCACGATCCGCAGGCCGCTCCTGCTGAAGCCGGCGGAACGCAGATTCTTGAACCCTCTCGTCCCGTTGTTGCGACACCTCCTCCAAAAGCAAAACTTGCCCTCGCCCTTGGGGGTGGTGCGGCCCGCGGTTGGGCCCATATCGGTGTGCTGAGGGCGCTCGACGAAGCTGGTATTGAAGTGGGCATGATCGCCGGCACGTCGATCGGCGCCCTGGTCGGCGGTTGCTATCTGGCCGGCAAGCTCGATGCGCTCGAAAGTTTCGCCCGCTCGCTCACCATGCGGCGCATCGCCGGTCTGCTTGATCTGACGATCGGCGGCGGCGGACTTTTCGGCGGCATGCGGCTCACCAGGCGTATGCAGGAGCATCTCGAGGACATAGCGATCGAGGATCTCGATCGGCCTTTCGTTGCCGTGGCGACGGAACTTCATACCGGCCACGAGGTCTGGATCTCCAGCGGTTCGCTGATTACCGCATTGCGCGCGTCCTATGCGCTGCCCGGCATTTTCGAGCCGGTCAAGTCCAATAACCGAACCCTGGTTGACGGCGCATTGGTCAATCCCGTTCCCACCTCCGTCTGCCGGGCCTATGAGCAGCCTCTCGTGGTTGCCGTGAACCTGAACTACGACATCTTTGGCCGTTCTGCGGTGGTCAAGCATAGCGCCGGCATTCAGCCTGAGGATGACGGTCGCAAGAAGGCGGTCGACGCCCGGGTCGGTGTAACCGGCACCATGGTGCAAGCTTTCAATATCATCCAGGAACGTATTTCGCGCGCAAGGCTCGCCGGCGATCCGCCGGATCTGGCGTTGCATCCGCGCCTTAGTGATATTGGACTTTCCGAGTTCCACCGTGCCGGCGAAGCGATAGATCGCGGCTATAGTGAGACCATGGCGCAGATCGCTGCGCTCAAGCGCGTGCAGGAAATTTTCGCCCGCTGACCCGGGGGAAACCTATTCTGCCGAATTGCCGAGTGGCGATCAGCCGGCGATATAGGCCTTCATCTGTTCGGCTTCGAGTTCCACCTCGCGGATGCGCGACTTGACCACGTCACCGATCGAGACGATACCGTCCAGCTTTCCGTCCTTTTCAACCGGAACGTGGCGGAAGCGTCCGCCAGTCATGATACCCATCAGCTCGTCGACGGTCGTTTCCTCCTTGCAGCGATGGACGTTGGTGGTCATGGCCGATTTGACCGGCTGGTCGAGCACGCCGGGACCTTTGCCGGCAATGGCTCGCACTAGGTCGCGTTCGGTGAAGATGCCGGCGATCCGGCCTTCCATGCTGGTGACAACCACGGCACCGATCTTCTTCTGGTTCAGGATTTCGGCGACTTCCAGCAGCGTCCTGTCCGGGCCGACTGTCACCACGTCGCGGCCCTTTGCATCGAGCATGTTCTTGACGATTATTGCCATGGCCCTCTCCTCATAAACCAAGCGTGATCTGGGCATCCTCCTCCCAGAATCGCTTCGTGCTTCCCCCTAAATTTTAGGGCGAGGTCAAACACATATCAAGGTTGAGTGAGCGGCCTTCGTGAAGGCGCGACCGGATCGAAGAATCCGAAAAGCAGAAAGCCGAACAGAAAGCCGCCGATATGCGCATCCCAGGCGATCGGCCCCATGTCCGCACCAAACAGCGTCACGCCAAAGGCGATCAACAGATTGCCGATGAACCACATTGCCGTGAAGATGACGACCGTGCGGCTGCGGAAGGCGCCGGGAATGGACTGACGGGGATAGAGATGGCCGTGGATTCGATCGTAGCCCCGTCCGGGAGGGAAGGCGAAGCGGCAGGCTGCCCCCATCAACGCGGACACGACGCCGGACGCTCCGATCAGCAGCGTCTCGTTGCCCCAGTTGATCATGGCGTGGAAGAAGGCCGCTGCCGCCGCCGACAGGACCCAGAAAACCACATAGCGCAAGGTGCCGATACGCCTGACGACCGGCGCTCCGAAAGCCATCAGCCAGAGCGCGTTGAAGAGGATATGTTCGAGACTGCCGTGAAGAAGAGAATAGGTGACCGGCGTCCAGAGCCAGGCGAACCCCTGTTCCTCCAGCGGATAGGCATAACGCAGCGGCGTAAAGGCAAGGTTCACGACAAAATAAGCGCGTGTGTCGTCATCAAGCAGATATTCCTGAACGATATAGATTGCCGCGAGCAAGGCCAGCGTCACCACCAGGCTCCGCGGCAGGTTGAAGACCGGCGGTGAGCGCTGATCGTCCTCGTCCATCTCCCGCTGCCCGTCAGCCATGCCCGGTCCGTCGTTCATGCTCATTCCTCTCTGGTCCATTCCCTTTCGGGAATGTCCGCCAGCCATATAGGAGCGGCCCGCCAAAGGAAAGCGTCGCAAGGAGGCGGTGAGGCAGGCTTTGCCTGGTTTATGATTTCTTAACCCTGAGGGGTGGGCCGTGGCACGGATTTCGCTGAGTGGACGGAGAACGCTCGTGCATGAGGCGCGATCTGTATCAAAATGTGACAGGTGACAACGGATGCGAAATAAGGCAAGCCGCGCAATTTTCGACTATTGGGCCAACCTCAGGGGGGACCGCGCGGCACCCTTGCGCACGGAAATCGACCCTGTGGCGCTGCGCCATCTTCTCCCGCATCTCTTCATTGTGACGACTGATGCCACCGGCCTCCTGACGTTCCGGCTCGCCGGGACGCGTATCTGCGACCTGTTCGATCGCGAATTCCGTGGCGAGGCCTTTGCCGAGGCATGGCTCGAAAACGAGTATCGGCAGCCGGCAGAGATCGTTCAGAACGTCATCCATTATGAGCGGCCGGCATACCTTGAGGTTCTCGCGTCGAACGGCGACCTGCGCCATGCTTATGAAATGCTGCTGCTACCCATTCGGTCGACTGAGGGAAACGGAAGCGATCGCGTTCTCGGTGCCCTCCTGCCGCAAGGACAGCCCTTCCCCACCACAGAACTTCCCGTCAGTGGTCTTGTGCTGGAAAGCTGGACATTTCTTGTCGAGAGTGGCGTCCTGATCGATGCGCCGCCGAGCGGCGACAATCACGGCTTTGGCGAAGCGCTGTTGCGTCGTCTCTTCTCATCCCACGGCCAGACATCCTGAACATGGCTTGGAAGTGGCAACGGGGTTGCGCAAAACTTTCTGTTAACCGCGACACGTTATCAGTTTAGCCATACTCTCCAAGAGAAAAGCTTTCTCGAATGTATTCATTTCAGCCGGTGCATACTCCGTCGACGCAGACAATTCCCGCCCAGCGGACTTTTCAGCGGGTGTCGGTCAACGTGGCAGGACGGCTGATGCTCGCGACGCATGAGGAATTTCCCTGCACCGTGGTGGATATGTCGCCCGGCGACGTTGCCTTCGCGTGTGTCGGGCGCCCCGCTGTCGGTGAACGCGTGATCGCCTATCTCGATCACATCGGGCGCCTCGAAGGCACGGTTTTGAACCTTTCGGCGAACGGCTTTTTAATGTCGATCAACGCAACGGATCGCAAGCGGGAGAAGCTTGCGGCCCAGCTTACATGGATCGCCAACAAGCATGAACTCGGCCTGCCCGAGGACCGCCGCCATGACCGCCTGACGCCGCGCAACACGCGGGCAGAAATCACGCTTGACGACGGTCGGCGTTACGCCTGCCGCATCATGGACCTTTCTCTCTCCGGAGCGGCGATCGATATCGATATCCGCCCTGCGATCGGCACGCCCGTGCGTCTCGGCAATATGCGTGGCCGCGTCGTGCGCCATTTTATGGAAGGCGTGGCGGTCGAATTCAATTCTGTCCAGCCGCGCGAGGCACTGACGGAATTCCTTTAGGCAATTCCGCTCTCCCGCCCCTCCCTTTCCTCCATCAAGACCCTGTATCATGGCTGCACAGGACGGATTTAGCGCCGTTTGTCTGTGCCAGAACAAACTTTTTCCTAAAAATCGTGCCTTTTCGGGACTTTTTTAGGCCTTCGAAACAGGCCTGAAACACCCCTTCGCGCCTCCCGACAGGCCCTATGTGGCACGTCTTCATCGGCGGATGGGCGCCGGATGCCACACGGGCGTTAACTTCCGGAACCGCTTCCGTCATCCTGGCCGGTTTCGGAAAACCCTTTTCCGGCAAAAGGATAGCAAAAGAAGAAGCCGGCGAGCCGGCTTGATTGCGTGGCATTCCAATGAAAATTTCCTTCGGATTTTAGTAAAATTCGATGCGCATTCGAATCATGTTTTAGATAAATTGAATTCAAATAAGATATTGATTTTACTGCGAGATTTTGCGGTCGCTAAAACCCTCTGTGTCAGTGTTCTTCCCACAACGGGGAGACACAAAAATGAAATTCAGCAAGGGACTGGGCCTCGCCGCCATCACCGCTTTCCTGGCGATCTTTTCCGCCGGACATTCCGTCGCCATGCCCGCCGGGGCCATGCGCGTCCTCGGCCCTGCCAATCAGCCGATCGGTCACTACCAGTTCTGCAAAAGCTATGCGAGCGAATGCGCAACGGCCTATAAGGATGCCGGGCCGATTACGCTTACGGAGGACAAGTGGCGGACCCTGCTGGACGTCAATTATACGGTCAATTCCTCGATCATGCCGATGACCGACCAGGAAATTTACGGCGTCGAGGAACTCTGGGCCTATCCCCGCACCGTCGGCGATTGCGAGGACTTTGTCCTTCTGAAGCGCAAGATGCTGATGAAAAAGGGCTTTGACCCTTCCGACCTCCTGATCACTGTCGTGCTTCAGCCGAATGGCGAAGGCCATGCTGTCCTGACCGTCCGCACCGACCGCGGCGATTTCGTGCTCGACAACATGCGCAACAAGGTCATGCTCTGGTCCGATACGGAATATACCTACCTGAAGCGTCAGGCGAGCGACGATCCGGCTCGTTGGGTCAAGCTTCAGGACGGCCGCGCGACAGCCGTCGGTTCTGTCGGCCAGTAATCCCATCGACGAGGGAAAAGGCCGCAGCGACACGGTTGCGGCCAGGATCAGGGCGCGGGGCTGCACATTTGCAGGCGGTTGCCGAACGGATCGTGGAAACTCGCGAATACCACATGGCCCTCGAACATGACGGGTTCGCCGCAAGCCACGCCACGGCACCTGAGTTCGTCGACCGCCGCGTAGCAGTCCCTGACGTTGAACACCACCGTCGTTCCCGTCGACGGCTCCCACTCCGCTCCCGCCATCGTCAGCGAAAGGTTGCCGCCATCGGCGCCGGTCGAGAACTCGATCCAGCCGGCATCCGGCAGATCGTAGAGCGGTTCCCCCAATCCCAACGTGTCGCGGTAGAAAAGCCGCGCCCGCTCGAGATCCGTAACGGAGATCGACACGACATTGATTCCCTGAAAGAGTTGCACGTCTCCCTCCCTGAGTAACCGGGTTCAGGCCATGCGGTTATAAACTCGGCCGCTCTTTTACGAAGCGTTAACCATGGCGCTCCAGACTTGCGGCGCATTCGCCTGCCCGCATTCCGTATCCTGTCCTGTCTCATTCCAGAGCATGGCTTCAAGGCAGGGTGAATGCCCCTTGGGTGAACATGGAGCGCACGTCATGGCAGGTCCAGCCCCTATCCCTTCGTCCATCGAGGAGGAGCCGCTGATCTCCAACCGGTTTCTCTACCGGCTGACCGCGGTGATCGCAGTTCTGGCGGCGCTGACGGTCGCGATCAGCATCGGCGGCCGCTGGTTCGGTGAGCGCATGGCGCTGGCAGGCCACACCGACAGCACCGAGAAATTCCTCATCTGGATCGGTCAGGACGAGCTCCACCTTTCCGCCGATACAATCCGCTTCCGCGACCAGCGCCAAAACGGTGTTGCCGAGCGCGTTGACCTCTATCTCACCTGGCCGGAACTCGAAGGGTACAGCGCCGCACTGCGCCCGCGGTTTGACGACATTTTCCAGTCCTCATCATTGATTTTTCTGCAATTGTCGCAAGGCACGATGTCGCGCGATATGTCCGGCCGTCTCGCCCCGATCTATTCGCGACTTTTCGATGGCGAGCCGCAGCAGTTTGATTTCGGACTGATGCTCCACCGGCTGCGTGCCGATTCCGGCTATGGCCGCGAGGTCATTCTCACCGCCCCTCGCCCTGGCGCCACAGACTACGTCGTTCGCTGCCTGCTGCCGATTGCCGGTGAGAAGCCCACAAGCGGGGATTGCCAGCGCGATATCCACATCGGCCAGGACCTCACGGTGCTCTATCGTTTCTCCAGCGCGCTTTTGAACGACTGGCAACATATTGATGCCTCAGTTCGATCCTTTGTCGAAAACCGGCTGACGAAGTAGGTCTCCACGGACGGTCGGGATTTTGATGCTTAAAATGCAGCATATCTAAGCAAGCTGCTGTTCATCATAAACCTCTTGGTAACGCTGTTCTCCTAGATTGGAGGATAACGGCTGCGACGGGGGAGCGTCCGGACGTGAATGGCGTGATGCAAGCGATGAGTGCGGCAGTGTCGAAAACTAAGTTCTCTGCCTCCTTTCCCAAGGATGGCGCAACGGTCCCGGGATATTTTCTCGGTTATCTCTTCACCCTGATTCTGGCGGTTTCGATCTTTGCTGCGCCTGCGGAAGCGGCGCCGAAATACGCCGGTATCGTCGTGGATGCCAAGACCGGCAAGGTTCTCTATTCGGAAGATCCGGACGGTCTGCGATATCCCGCGTCGCTCACCAAGATGATGACGCTCTATCTCACCTTTGAAGCGCTTGAGGCCGGTCGCCTCAGCCTTGACGCGAAAGTGCCTGTATCCGCCAACGCGGCTTCCGAGCCGCCCTCCAAGCTCGGTGTCCGTGCCGGCGGCTCCGTGACCGTCGATCAGGCGATCCGGGCTCTCGTCACGCGCTCCGCAAACGATATCGCGACCGCGCTGGGTGAGTTCCTCGGTGGCTCCGAGGATCGGTTCGCTCAGATGATGACAAGGAAGGCCCGCGCCCTCGGCATGACGCGCACCACCTATCGCAATGCCCATGGCCTGCCGAATACCGCGCAGATGACGACGGCCCGCGATCAGGCAAGGCTTGGCATCGCGCTCCGCCAGCATTTTCCGCAATATTACGGCTATTTCTCCATCCGCAGCTTTAATTTCGGCAAGCAGGTGATCGGTAACCATAACCGTTTGGTCGGCAACGTGAAGGGCGTCGATGGTATCAAGACCGGGTACACCCGCGCCGCCGGCAGCAATCTGGCGACTTCTGCTCAGCTCGACGGCCGTTCGATCGTCGCCGTCGTGCTCGGCGGCCGTTCGAGTGCTGCCCGCGACGCGACGATGCGCAAGCTCGTTGCCGAATATCTGCCGAAGGCTTCGAGTGGCGGCAACAGCAACCTGATCGCCCAGGCTGCTCCGTCGGCGCCTGTGCCGGTCGCCCCTGTGCGTTCGGCTCCCACCATCGCCGCCACGCAGTCGGAGGCGCGTCAGATGGCGGCCCTCGATCTGCCGAACAGTGGTCCGATGCCCGGTGCGCGCTACAAGGAACAGCCGGCTGCTGCGGAGACTTCGGCCGTCGCCTCGGCCTATGCCGCTGAGCCCAGTCAAAAGAAGGTGATCAGCCAGGCTATGAACACGGCAATGGCCGGCGTGGCAGCCGTCCCGACGCCCGCGCCGGAATATATACCGGCCCGCGCCGAGAATGTTGGTGCTTCCAGCACCGGTAGCGCCACCGTTGACGAAGTCACCACTGCCTCGACGAAGACATCAGCAAAGGCCACCAGGTCAAACGCCGCCGGCGAGACACCGAGCGGCTGGGTGATCCAGATCGGCGCTTCGCCCGATCAGAAAATGGCGGAGAATCTCCTGCAGAATGCGCAGGACAAGGGCGGCAAGGTACTGCGTTCCGCCAAACCCTTCACCGTCGCCTTCAACAGCAACAGCGGGCAGATCTATCGCGCCCGGTTTGGGGGCTTTGATGACCAGAAGACCGCTGTGGATGCCTGCAACGCTTTGAAGAAAAAGGGCATCAACTGCTGGGCTTCGCTCCAGTGAACTGCTGGCGATAGCCAGGCACCAAGAATGTCCGCGGCGGTTCGCCGCCGCGGCGGAATCTCGAAAGTAATGCGTAAACGGGGTTTCCGATGGGAATGAACGAAAACAGCGTGGAATTCGCCTTCAGGTCCTCGCCAAGGGCCAGAGCAAGGGGCGTTGCCCTCAATCCGCTTCATGAGGCGGCCATGCGGCTTGCGGGTATGGGGCTTAGCCGTTCAAAGGAAAAGACGCGCGATCTCGTCGCCATGTTGCTCAGCCATGGCGCCCGCGCCTGGCGCCAATCTCAGCCGGAGGCGCATATCCATCTTCATGTCGGTATGCGCTCCGGCCGGGCACCGGTGCGTCTCAAGCTTCGCTAGTGGATCGTTCTGGAATCTGCATCCAGATGTTGCGGACTCCAGATAGAATGTCGGGATCAATGGTCACTGGCTGCTGCAGTCAGAGAAGCCCGAGTTCGGCGAGTTCTCGTCTGAGCTCTTCCGGCAGCGCTGCAACGCCCTCGCCCATCTTGCCGAGATCGCGTGGCGCTTCCTCATCCTTCAGGTAGCGCCAGCCCTGGAAAGGCCGCTTCGGCTGCGGCGCCGTCTCGATCACTTCCGGACCGAGAACGAGATGACAGCGCTGGATGCCGTCGCCGCCGGTGAAGGTCTCGATATTCATGAGCTTTTGGCGGGCCAGCACCTGTCCCTTGATCACCCAGTAAAGGGAGCCGCCTTCGAGAAGTTCCTCGATGCGTTTCGGAACCATGCGTGTCGTATGAACGCTGTGCGGTTCAAGGCCGGCGGCCATCGCATTGAGCGAGCGCTCGGCTACCCACTCTCTGAGATCCTGGATTGAATCCGCGCCGACACAAAGTTTGATCAGATGAAGAGCCATGGATTTGTTGAAAACCTATTGGCATCGGAGGTCAAGTTTTTGCTCCGTTGCTCCACAGCGGCGAAATGAATCAACACTCGACGACGTTGACGGCAAGCCCGCCGGTCGAGGTCTCCTTGTATTTCTCGCTCATGTCGTTGCCGGTCTGCCGCATGGTTTCGATGCAGGCGTCGAGCGGCACGAAATGCGTGCCGTCGCCCTTGATGGCAAGTGACGCGGCCGTTACCGCCTTGACGGCGCCAAGCGCGTTGCGCTCGATACACGGAACCTGCACTAAGCCGGCGACAGGATCGCAGGTCATGCCGAGATGGTGCTCGAGTGCGATTTCCGCAGCATTCTCGATCTGCTCCGGCGAGCCGCCCATGACCGCGGCAAGGCCCGCAGCCGCCATCGCGGCCGCCGACCCCACCTCGCCCTGGCAGCCGACCTCCGCGCCCGAGATCGAGGCATTGTGCTTGATGATGCCGCCGACCGCCGCCGCCGTCAGCAGGAAGTTGCGGATATCCTCCGGCGTCGCATCCTCATGGAAATGCAGGTAGTAGCGGACGGTTGCCGGGATTACCCCCGCTGCACCATTGGTGGGGGCGGTGACGACACGCCCGCCGCCGGCATTCTCTTCATTGACCGCCATCGCATAGACGGAGAGCCAGTCGTTGGCGAGCAGCGGGTTCAGCCGGTTGCTGCGCCATTCCTCGTTGAGCTTGTCGTGAATCGCCTTCGCCCGGCGCTTCACCTTCAATCCGCCCGGCATGATGCCTTCGACCTTCAAGCCCCGGTCGATGCAGCTTTTCATCGCGTCCCAGATGCGGTCGAGGCCGGCATTCAGTTCGGCAGCGCTGATCTTTGTCTCTTCGTTCGCGCGTTTCATCTGGGCGATCGTCAGGCCTGAGCCGCGCGCCATTTCGAGCATCTGCTTTGCCGTCGAGAAGGGATAAGGCACCCGTGCATCGCCCGATGATTTCAGCGAGGTGCGCATGGCTTCCAGTTCGGTGTCCGTCACGACGAAGCCGCCGCCGATCGAATAGTAGATGCGCTTAAGGAGCAACCGTCCATCGCGATCCAGCGCGGAGAAACTCATGCCGTTGGCATGGCCGGGCAACGGCTGTTTCTTGTCGAAGATGAGATCGGTTTTCGGCTGGAACCGATAAGGCGGATGTCCGGGCGGCGTCACGCGTCCCGTCCGCCCCACCTCGGCAATGATCTCGTCCATCCTGTCCGGATCGACACTTGCCGGCTCTTCGCCCATCAGGCCGAGGATCACCGCCCTGCCCGTCCCGTGTCCGATGCCTGTAAAGGCGAGCGAGCCGTGCAGGCTCACCTTGAGGCTCGCGACCTGCGCACCGGCGGGGCGCGGCCATTCGTTCGACAGGATCAGCGCCAGGAAACGGTACGCCGCCGACATCGGTCCCATCGTGTGGGAACTGGACGGGCCGATACCGATCTTGAAGACGTCGAAGACGGAGAGGAACATGATAATCCGCGCGGAGATACGATGTTGGCAAAGTCTATGTCAGACAGCCGGAATGTTCCAGCGATTGCCCGACATCGGGTTTGATGCCCGCGACATGAGGCAAAAATAGAAACGGCGCGGTTTGAATACCACGCCGAAAGGCCAAAATCCCGCCCGAAAGATTAAGATGAGATCGCGTCTGCAGGTCAGAAGGCGCCGAACAGATAGGCAAGGGCCATCGCACCGGCAAATCCCACGAGGGCCTTGAATGTCACGCCCCAGCAGGATTTCTGAGCAGTCTCTTCCATGTTGTCTCCAGGTTCTTGCCGCATGAGATAACGTCCTCTCCGGATCGTTATGACTAACGGTCTATTAAATTCCCGCCGGCTTCGCAATGAGAAAAATGGCGGAAAAAAGACCGAAATCGCATACCTGCTATGAATTAACGTTTCAAGGTTGTTCGCCGTTCCGGACGCGTACTTGCCGTGACAACCGAAACAACGCATGACGAAAAGAGATGGACGATTCTTCTGCCTGGTGAGGCCCATGACGATCGCCGACTACATTGCTCTGGCTCTTTTCGCCCTTCTCTGGGCTGTCTATTCCTGGATAACGGCGGGATCGGGCGCCCGCTTCTTTCCGCGCGCCAGCCTGAACCGCGCGATGGCCGAACGCCGCAAGCGGTGGATCTACAATTCACTCCGGCGCGATCTGAAGATGATTGACACTCAGATTTTAGCAGGCTTGCAGAATGGCACGGCCTTCTTCGCTTCGACCTCGATTTTCGCGATCGGCGGCTGCTTTGCCCTGCTTGGCGCAACGGACCAGGTGGAAGCCGTCTTCAGCAATCTGCCCCTCGTCGCCTATAGCGGTCGCACCGCTTTCGAGATCAAGGTGGCCGGTCTCACCTTCCTGTTCGGTTACGCATTCTTCAAGTTTGGCTGGTCCTATCGTCTCTTCAATTATTGCACCATTCTCTTCGGTGCACTGCCGATGATGAGCGACACGAATATCGATCCGGCGGCGGCAGAGCGGGCCGCCGATCAGGTCGTGCGGATGAACACCATCGCGGCCAAGCACTTCAATGCGGGGCTCCGGGCGCTCTTTTTGTCGATCGGCTATCTGGGCTGGTTCGCCGGGCCCTATATGTTCATGGCGATGACCTTGTTCGTGATTTTCGTGCTCGCACGCCGGCAATATTTTTCCGAGGCCCGGCTGGCGATCATGGATCGCGACGTCCTCTAATGCGGAAAGACCGCCAGTGACCGTTGCAGAAAGCCAGAATCCCGCGCCTAAAATGCCCCGTATCACGCTGATCGACACGCTGCGCGGTTTGGCGCTGATCGCCATGGCGACCTATCACTTCACCTGGGATCTCGAGTTCTTCGGTTATCTCGATCCCGGCACGGCGACCCAGGGTTTCTTTCGGGTCTATGCCCGGTCGATTGCCAGTTCCTTTCTGTTCCTCGCCGGCGTCAGCCTGGTTCTGGCGCATTTTCCGACGATCCGCTGGTACTCCTTCTGGAAGCGCTTCGCCATCGTTGCCGGCGCGGCGATCGCGATCAGCATCGCGACGCTGGTCGCTTTCCCGAATGAGTGGATCTATTTCGGCATCCTGCACAATATCGCGCTGTCGAGCCTGATCGGTCTGGCCTTCCTGCGCCTGCCCGCGCTGGTCACGGGCGCAGTCGTCGTCCTGATCGCCGCCGCAATGATCATCGACTACAGCCTTGCGCCGGGGCTGCTCGATTCGGCGGCCTTCAACACCCGGTTCCTGAGCTGGCTCGGTTTTGCCGAAATCCCTCCGCGCTCCAACGACTACGTGCCGCTCTTTCCGTGGGTGGCAGCATTGCTGGCCGGTGTCGCTGTCGCCCGCTCGGCAATCTCCATGAACTGGCTGCCGCGGCTTGCCGCAATCCAAACGAAGCCGAATCTTCTTTCAAAAGCCGGACGCCACAGCCTGATCATCTATCTCGTGCACCAGCCGGTTCTGATCGCACTCGTCTATCTCGTCTCGCTCGTCCATCCCGCTCCACCGCCGGACCCCCGACAGAGCTATATGCTGAGCTGTGAAGCCGGTTGCAACAGGCAGGCGAACGATCGGGCGCTTTGCGAGCGCTTCTGCGGCTGCACGGCCGACCGTCTCATGGCACAGTCGCTCATCATCCCGCTGCAGACCGGCACGATCGCCCCTCAGGACGACCGTGTCCAGGCAATTGCCGAGGAATGCTCCATCGGCCTGCAGTTATCTGATTGAATATCACGTTCCGACGCCAATTTCGGCAAGCCGCGTCAGGCAGGCTTCCTCGACGTTGTTGAGTTCAGCGAGCGTATCATCGATGTCCTTGCGCTTTTGGCGCAGCTCCTCGCGTTTCTCGTCGACGCGCTTCATCAGGAGCTTGAGTTGCCCCATCTCGCCCGGCGGCTCCTTGTAGACCTGGATGATTTCGCGGATCTCGGCGATCGTGAAGCCGATCCTGCGGCCCCGCAGGATCTCCTGGATGAGCCTCCTGTCCGCCGCCCTGAAAAGTCGCGTGCGACCCCGGCGCTCCGGATGGATAAGGCCTTCATCCTCGTAGAAACGAAGCGTGCGGGTCGAGACCCCGAATTCGCGCGTCAGTTCCGTTATGCTATAATATTTGTTCACAACCGTATCCTGTTACCCATCCGCCCAAAATAATTGACTTTTACGTAACAGTCAATTTTCGCTCAGTTCAGCAGCCAGAGGGTTGCCAGTCCCAGGAACGAGAAGAAGCCGGTCGTGTCGGTAACGGCGGTGACGAAGACGGCGGACGACACCGCCGGGTCGGCGCCGGCCCGGTCCAGGACCAGCGGAATCATGATTCCGGCCATGGCGGCTGCGAACATGTTGATCAGCATGGCGGTGGCGATCAGCCCGCCGATATGCACGTTGTGGAACCAAAGACCCGCCACGATGCCGACGAGGCAGCCGATGACGATCCCGTTGATGAGGCCGACGCCTGCTTCCCGTCGCGCGACGCGCCAGGCGTTATGGATGTCGAGATTGCGGGTGGCGAGTGCCCGCACGGTGACGGTCATCGTCTGCGAACCGGCATTGCCCCCCATGCCGGCGACGATCGGCATCAGGATCGCAAGCGCCACGACCTGCTCGATCGTCGCCTCGAAAAGCGAGATCACCGAGGCCGAAATGAAGGCAGTGAAGAGGTTGACGAGCAGCCACGGCACGCGCGAGCGCGATGTGTCGGTGACCGAGTCGGAGAGTTCTTCGTCGCCGACGCCCGAGAGGCGCATGATGTCCTCTTCCGCCTCTTCCTGGATGACGTCGACCACGTCGTCGATGGTGAGCACGCCGACCAGCCGCCCGTTCTCGTCCACGACGGCGGCCGAAAGAAGGTCATACTGCTCGAAGATCTGCGCCGCCTCCTCCTGGTCCATGTCGGCGGGAATCGGATGATTGGTCTCGCGCATGATCGTCTCGATCTTGATCTGACGCTTGGTGCGCAGAATCCTGTCGAGATCGATGACGCCGAGCAGCTTGAATGTGGGATCGATGACGAAGATCTGCGTGAAACTCTCCGGCAGGTCCTCCTCATCGCGCATGTAGTCGATCGTCTGGCCGACGGTCCAGAACGGTGGCACGGCGACGAATTCCGTCTGCATGCGCCGGCCGGCGGACTGTTCCGGATAATCGAGCGCCCGCCTGAGCCTCACCCTTTCGGTGAACGGCAGCTGCGCAAGAATCTCTTCCCGATCCTCGTGGTCGAGGTCTTCGAGAATGTAGACGGCGTCGTCCGAATCGAGATCGCCGATCGCGGCCGCGATCTGGTCGTTCGGCATCTGGTCGACGATTTCGAGGCGGATCGCCTCGTCCACCTCGGTCAGCGCGGTGAGGTCGAAATCCTTGCCAAGCAGCCTGACCAGCGCCTGGCGCTGTTCGGGCAGGATCGCTTCGAGAAGATCGCCGAGCTCCGATTCGTGCAGGCGGGCAACGTGGCTCCGCAGGAAGAGCACGTCGCGGTCGGCGATCGCCGCCCCCACCATCGCTAGGAAATCGGCGCGGATCGAACCGTCTTCGGAATAGATATCGTCGCCGGCCTCGTCGGTATTTGTGCGCAGGCGGTCGTCTTCGCCGATATCGCTCATCTGCCGCCCTCGCTGCTCGTATCCGACAAAAGGAGAATGGCGGCTGAAAGCATATTGTCAACAACCGGATAGCTCTATCCGATGCTATTGCTCGTGCCACCGGTTTTCCTGCTAGAACAATTGGCGGCGCGGGTCCAGCCGGCACTGCAACGCACCGCATGGAAGATGCTCGAAGGGAGTGAAGACATGGCCGTCTGTCCGATCCTGAAATATCCCGATCCGGGCCTTGCCAGATCCTGCCAGCCGGTCCGTGTCTTCGATGAAAATCTCAAAGCCCTCGCCCATGATCTTCTCGATACGATGAGGGCGGCGCCTGGCGTCGGAATCACCGCCGCCCACATCGGCATCTTCACCCGCCTCGTGGTGCTGGAATTGTCGAAGGAGATCGGCCCCCGCTTCTATGCCAATCCGGAGATCCTGGCTCTTTCGGAGGAAACGATGCGACACATGGAAGGCAGCGTCTCCATGCCCGGCGTCACCGACGAGATCGAACGCCCGCGTAAAATCCGTTTCCGCTATCAGGATATCGACGGGGCCTTCCATGAGGAGGAAGCCGAAGGCTTCTACGCCGTCTGCATGCAGCACGAGATCGACCAGCTCGGCGGCATCTTCTGGCTGAAGCGGCTTTCTCGCCTGAAGCGGGAGCGTCTGATCCGCAAGTGGGGCAAAGGAAAATAACCCATCGAGGCGAACCAAAATCGCATCCACTCGTTTTCCGGTCGCAGCAAGCAGGAGCTACGGCCATGAATCCAACTGCAGACAAGACAGCAGCCGAACTGGAACGACAAGTCTCCGAAAGGCTGGCAAATCTTCCCGATGTCGACGCGTCCATGATCGAACCGCATGTCGAAGGAACAAGGGTGATCCTGGAGGGTTCCGTCGATACCGTGTTTTCAGCACGCAAGGCGGTGCTGAGTGCGGAAACCGTGGATGGCGTCCACGATGTCGAAAGCCATCTGACGCTCACGGGCAACAAGGATGGCGCGTCAGGGCGTCATTGATGCTATACTGTCCGGCGCACCAGGCAGTGCGCCGGGGCCGGGATTGCAGGCGACAGGAGATGACCATGCCGGGCGAGAAAAAGGCTGACGACATTTCCCGCGAAGAAGATTTTCGCGACTACGACGACCGAAATATCGATGAGGGCTGGCCCTATGACGATGACCCCGGCGCAGACGGCCGGCCGATCGACAACGCCGCCTATGGCCAGCCGGCTGCCAATTTCGATACCGAGCAGAATCGCGGCTATCGTGTCGACGAAGCGGATTTCGACGGTCTGGAGGAACGTGTCGTCGATAGCATCCATCCTGGCACCGAAGGCCTTGAAGATGCGGATGATATGGAAGAGCGCGTAACGGACGCGATCGAAAATCTCGACCTGATCGATATGGACTCGATCGACGTGCATGTCGACGAGGGCCGGGTGACGCTGGAAGGCGTGGTTGACGATGCGGCGACCTCCCACAGGATCGTTCGCACGGCACAGGGCGTTTCCGGCGTCCGTCACGTCGTCAATAATCTCCGGCTCGAGGGCGTCGACAGCCGCATTCCCGATGAAGACTAACCGATCTCGACGGAAAACTCGGGCGAGCTTTTCAGTGTATTGCTGACGGTGCAGATTTCTTCGGCCATGTGGATGATCTCTGCCTTCTGCTCGACGGCAAAATCCCCTTCGACACGGAAATCCACGATGAAGCGGGTAATCCGTGAAGGACCCTCATGGGCCTTTTCACCGGTCACATGCGCCCTCACCTCCGCAAGCTTGTCGAGAACGCCGAGCTTGCTTGCCGCGATCCGGCCGCTGAGCACGAGGCAGGCGGCAAGCGAGGAGAACATCAGGTCGAGCGGATTGAAGCCTGGTTCCGAAGCACCCGTCACGACCTCCACCTGGCCGTCCGTCTCGCTTGTCACCTGTGGGTGACCGGTGCGTCCGAGCACCGCCGTCGCGCCGATCGGGCGGGCCTTCACTTTCAGTTCCACCATTGCCTTCTCCTTACCGCTCCGAAATCGTCTGCCCGAAAATTTCCTCGAACGCCTCGCGCAGCCTCATGTCGACATCGGCCATCATCACCGGCAGGCCGAGATCGACGAGGCTCGTGACACCATAGGCGCTGATCCCACAGGGCACGATGCCGGAGAAGTGCGAAAGGTCCGGATCGACATTGAGGGACAGGCCGTGGAAGCTCACCCAGCGGCGAAGTCGGATGCCGAGCGCGGCGACCTTGTCCTCGGTCATCGAGCCGTCTGGCAGGCGCGGCTTTTCCGGTCGGCGTACCCAAACGCCGACGCGGTCCTCGCGCCGCTCGCCGCGCACGTTCATCATGTCGAGCGTGCGGATCACCAGCTCTTCCAGCGCCGCCACATAGGCGCGCACGTCCTGCCGCCGGCGCTTGAGGTCCAGCATCACATAAGCGACCCGCTGGCCGGGGCCATGATAGGTATATTCGCCGCCGCGGCCTGTGGAAAACACCGGGAATCGGTCAGGCTCGATGAGATCGGCGGAATTGGCGCTGGTGCCGGCGGTGTAGAGCGGTGGATGTTCGAGCAGCCAGACGAGTTCGTCTGCGCGCCCGTCGGCGATCGCAGCAACCTCCTGCTCCATTTCGGCCACCGCCTCCTCATAAGGCACGAGCCCATCGGAAATCCGCCAGCGTACGGGAGGAGAACCGGGCTTCGGCAGCATGGAAAGATCAAGGTCGGTGCGTGTCAGCATGGAGGTCTTCTGGCAAAAACGACGGGAGGCGGCAAGGGCCGGTTTCCCGGCCGCTTCCATATAGGCATTTCAACTGCCGATTTTTATCCTTCAAAAATCTGTCACGGCACACTTGTGCCCGCGAAATCGTTTTGCTACATGCTGCCCCGCCGGCGCAAGTCGGCACCTACCACGATGCGGTCGTGGCGGAATTGGTAGACGCGCAGCGTTGAGGTCGCTGTGGGGCAACCCGTGGAAGTTCGAGTCTTCTCGACCGCACCAGACAAACCCGCTTCGGCGGGTTTTTTGCTGTCCGGGCCTGTCTTTCGCCCCATGTGCCAGCCGCTTGAAGATCGTCACCCGCTGTGATTTGAAGAAGACTGTTCTTCGAAAGCGCCGGCATGCCCCCGTCCACATCCGAAAATCCCTTGAAGGGCATGGCCATCATGGCCACCTGCATGGTCATCCTGCCGACGATGGACGCGATCGCCAAATACATGGCGACGTTCGAGGCCATGTCGCCCGGCCAGGTGACGTTCTACCGATTCTTTTTCCAGCTCGTCTGCATCCTGCCGCTGGTTCTCCTCACCAGTACGGCCGTCTTCAGGGCGAAGCGCCCCTGGATGAATCTCTTCCGCGGCGTGCTGCATGCGGCGGCGAGCCTCATGTTCTTCGTCGCGGTCAAATACATGCCGCTCGCCGACGTCTTCGCCATCTATTTCGTCGAGCCCTTCATGCTCACCATGATGTCGGCGATCTTTTTGGGAGAAAAGGTCGGTTGGCGGCGCTGGTTGGCGATCGTCGTCGGTTTCGGCGGCGCCATGATCGTCATCCAGCCGAGCTATGCGATCTTCGGCTGGACGGCGCTTCTGCCGGTGATCTGTGCCTTCCTCTATACGCTTTACCTCTTCCTGAACCGGGCGATCGGCGAAGCCGATTCGCCGCTTGTCATGCAGACCATGGCGGGCGTCGGCGGCACGCTCTTCATGGCGGCAGCACTCGGCCTGGGCGACCGTATGGGCGGGGCGGATTTCACCCCTTCCCTTCCCGGCTCCTGGTTCGGACTTTTCCTGCTGATACTGCTCGGTTCGATCTCCGGTTATATGCACCTGCTGGTCGTTCGCGCCTTCCGCCTGGCGCCGCTTTCGCTGCTCGCACCCTTCCAGTATTTCGAGATCATCTCCGCAACGGTATTGGGATACGCCCTCTTCGGCGACTTTCCGACGGCCTCCAAATGGCTCGGAATAGCGATCATCGTCGCCTCCGGCCTCTTCATCATCTGGCGGGAACGGCTCAAATCGAAACAGGCCGAAGCCCTTTAACGGTTTCCTTGAACGCCGGTTAACTCCGCTCCTTTCAGCACTCTCAACTTCTTTTCCGTATGCTCCACATGCAGTTTCATGATGAAACGGGGAGAGGAAGATGAGCGGGTTCCGCTTTTCTTTTCCGGCATGCGTCATCGCCGGGAAGGGTCGGATCGTGGCCGACGATGTTTTGATGCTGCGCAAATACGCGTTTCCAGATGGCATCCGCTCCTCCAATGACGCGCTTGCGCTTTTTGCGCTGAACGAGGCTTGTCCCGAGTCGGGTCCTGAATGGACCGCCTACTTCATCGAGAGCCTGACGATGTTCCTCGTCTACGGAAGTACGCCAGAGGGTGTCATCGATGATGGCAAGGCGGCTTGGCTGATGCGCACGATCACCACTGACGGCGCCATCCATTCCGCTCTTGAACTGGAACTCCTGCTGCACACGATGGAAGTTGCATCCGAAGTGCCGGAAAGCCTTTCCGCCTTCGTGCTCGATCAGGTCCGCCTGGCTCTCGGACCGGATCCCCGCGGCGCTTATCACGCAGGCCGTCCTGCTGCTGAAGGCATCTCGGCTTACGATCTCGCCTATATCTGGCGCGTCCTGCGCGGTGCCCTGGAACGCGGCCGGCTGGTGCTTTCGCCACTTGAAGCACTGGTGCTGCGCGAAATCGATCGCCTTGCCGCCCCCTCCGATCACCATCCCGCCTGGCGCGAGATGATGGCGGCGGTTGTGATGGTCGAAAGGCCGAAGGAGATGCTGCGCGCGAAGCGGTGGCTGGCAATCGATGACCGACATCTTCTGGACGAACATGTTGCCGCATAAACTGCCCTGGGCTTGCCTTTCGGCCGGTCGATTGTCGCGCCAGAGCCACGCCATTGACATTCGAGCGTGAACTGGCTCCAAAGCGGCATGAAGACCGAAAATCCTCCGCTTCCTTCCGGCTATTCCGCCGTCCCGCCCGGCAAGCTCGCAAATGTCGAGACACGACTCGAAATGTTTGCGCGGCCCCCTGCAAAAGCCGCACCTGAGACTGATGCATCGCTTGTCCTCAAGCGCTGGCTATCTCCCGAGATAGAGGCTTACCGTGCGCTTTTCCGCGCGGTCGGCGAGGATTGGATGTGGGTTTCCCGCCTCGTCATGGCCGATGACAAACTTGCTGCCATCCTGAGGGATCCGCAAGTCGAAGTCTTCAGGCTGATGGACGGCGATCGCGCCATCGGCTTGCTGGAACTGGATTTCCGCGAAGAAAGCGAATGTGAACTGACCTTCTTCGGTCTCGTCGCGGACGCCATCGGCAAGGGTGCCGGCCGCTTCCTGATGGATCGTGCAATCGAAATCGCCTGGTCACGTCCCATTCGTCGCTTCTGGGTGCATACCTGCACTTTCGATCATCCCTCTGCGGTAAAATTCTACCAGCGTTCCGGCTTCCGGCCCTATGCCTTCATGGTCGAAGTCATCGACGATCCGCGCCTTGTGGGCCTGATGCCGAAAAATGCAGCAGCGCATGTGCCGCTGATTGAGTTCTAGTACGCTCACCAATTCCGACCGAGGGCGGTTCCTTACGGCTTGAGCCGCAGCACCTCCCCGTGCGAAGGTCCGCCCGGATTCGAAAAGTACCTAAGGGAGAGACAAGATGGATGTCCGTGCCGCCGTTGCCGTCCAGGCTGGAAAACCACTCGAAGTGATGACCGTTAAGCTCGAAGGCCCGAAGGCCGGCGAGGTGCTGGTGGAGGTCAAGGCGACCGGCATCTGCCACACCGACGATTTCACGCTCTCCGGTGCCGATCCGGAAGGTCTCTTCCCGGCCATCCTCGGCCATGAGGGCGCCGGCATCGTTGTCGACGTCGGCCCCGGCGTCACCTCGGTGAAAAAAGGCGACCACGTTATTCCGCTCTACACGCCGGAATGCCGCGAATGCCCTTCCTGCCTGTCACGGAAGACGAATCTCTGCACGGCGATCCGCTCCACCCAGGGCCAGGGCGTCATGCCGGACGGCACTTCGCGTTTCTCGATCGGCAAGGACAAGATCCATCATTATATGGGTTGTTCGACCTTCGCGAACTACACCGTCCTGCCGGAGATCGCTGTCGCCAAAGTCAATCCCGACGCTCCCTTCGACAAGATCTGCTATATCGGTTGCGGCGTCACGACCGGCATCGGCGCGGTCATCAATACTGCCAAGGTCGAGATCGGATCGACCGCGATCGTCTTCGGCCTTGGCGGCATCGGCTTGAACGTCATCCAGGGACTTCGCCTTGCCGGAGCCGACATGATTATCGGCGTGGACCTGAACAACGACAAGAAGGCCTGGGGCGAACGTTTCGGCATGACCCATTTCGTCAATCCGAAGGAGGTCGGCGACGATATCGTGCCTTACCTCGTCAACATGACGAAGCGCGGCGCGGACCAGATCGGCGGTGCCGACTACACGTTCGACTGCACCGGCAATACCAGGGCGATGCGCCAGGCGCTGGAAGCCTCGCATCGCGGTTGGGGCAAGTCGGTCGTCATCGGGGTTGCCGGCGCCGGCCAGGAAATCTCCACCCGTCCGTTCCAGCTTGTCACCGGCCGTAGCTGGATGGGAACCGCCTTCGGCGGTGCGCGCGGCCGCACCGACGTGCCGAAGATCGTCGACTGGTACATGGAAGGCAAGATCGAGATCGATCCGATGATCACCCACACCATGCCGCTCGAAGACATCAACAAGGGTTTTGAGCTGATGCATGGCGGAGAATCCATCCGCAGCGTCGTGATCTACTGACGGAAAAGCCGCGTTTCGGAAAAAATCGTGGCAGGAATGTCTGCTTAACCTCACCTCGTTCGTCATCGGTACAGAAGTCAATGAAGGCTTCTGTACCGAGAGGAGAGAAGACGATGCGCGTTATGGTTATAGTCAGAGCCACCAAGGACAGCGAGGCAGGGATCCTGCCTTCGACCGAACTCCTGGAGGCTATGGGGAAGTATAACGAGGAACTGGCTGCCGCGGGCATCATGCTTGCCGGCGAAGGTCTCAAACCGTCCTCGGCCGGCAAACGGGTCGCATTCGACGGCGTGAGCCGGATCGTCACGGACGGCCCCTTCACCGAAACCCGCGAAGTGATCGCCGGCTTCTGGCTGTGGCAGGTCAAGGACATGGCGGAGGCTGTCGAATGGGTCAAACGCTGCCCCAATCCCATGCCCGGTCCGAGCGAGATCGAAATACGGCCGCTCTACGAACTGGCCGACTTCGGCGAGACACTGACGCCGGAGGTGAGAGATCTGCACGAGCGTACTCGTACGAAAACCTCCGGCTGAACACGACAGCGCGGGCGACGGCCACCCGCGTCATGCTGCTCGAAGATATCAACAGGTTTTTTCGCCAATGCGTGGCGGCGAATCGATCCGCGGCGTAGTGATCTAGCAAGCGCGGCACTCATACCTTGTCAGAGCCGCGCTTGCCATCGCAGCGAACAAATCTATGATTCCGATTCCAATCAATGGAGACGAGCAGACGATGTACAAGTTCGAAATCTACAAGGATAAGGCCGGAGAGTTCCGTTTCCGCTTCAAGGCTCCAAACGGCCAGACCATGTTCTCGTCCGAGGGGTATTCGGCCAAAGCTTCTGCCGTCTCCGCGATCGAGTCCATCCAGAAGAATGCACCTGGCGCGGCGATCGACGACCAGACAACGGCAACCGCCTGAGTGATAGCTTCTTCCCTTCACGCTCAGCTTTATCGCCTGAGGGGATAGCGTCATGATCTACGTCGATGCTGATGCCTGTCCGGTGAAGCCGGAAATCCTCAAGGTCGCGGAACGCCACGGCCTTGAGGTGAGTTTTGTCGCCAATTCCGGCCTCCGCCCTTCGCGGGATCCGATGATCCATAACATCATCGTCTCCGGCGCCTTCGATGCCGCCGACGATTGGATTGCAGAACGCGCCGGCCAGGGCGATATCGTCATAACCGCCGATGTGCCGCTTGCCGGCCGTTGCGTCGCCAAAGGTGCCCATGTGACCGGCCCGACCGGTCGTATCTTCGACGCGACCAATATCGGCATGGCCTCCGCGATGCGCGATCTTGGGGCTCACTTGCGTGAAACCGGCGAGAGTAAAGGCTATAACGCTGCCTTCTCTGCCCGCGACCGGTCAAAATTCCTTGAAACGCTGGACAGGCTCTGCCGCCGCACCAGATCAGGCGCGTGAGACATCGGAAAGACCGCCATGCCGAGCTCCTGGCAAAGGTTGAAGCATCATCGGCATGGACCGTTCCTCATCGGCACTGTCACCGCACTTGCCTGCCTGCCCGTCCTGTTCGTTTACGTGCCGCATCTCGCGGCGGGCATCACGGTCATTGTCTTCTTCCTGATCTATCTCGGCATGATGGCTGCCCGTATCCCCAAGCTGGACGGCTCCGTATTGCGGCAGAAGGGGCAGAACAACGATGAGCCGGCGCCGGTCATCCTTGCCGTGACGCTGCTTGCGGTCCTGGCCGCCGTGGTCTCGCTCTTCGAAGCATTGAACCGGGGCCGGCCGACGGGCCTGACGGAAATATCATTGGCTTTCGCATCGGTCTTTCTGGGATGGTTGACGATCCACATGATGTTTGCCATGCACTACGCCCATCTTTACTGGCGGCCGGACGAGCAACGGCAGGAGAACGAAGCGAAGCGCGGCGGTCTTGATTTTCCCGAGACGGATGAGCCCGGCGCCTACGATTTCCTCTATTTTTCCTTCGTCATCGGCATGACGGCCCAGACGTCCGACACCGCCATCACCACCACCGCCATGCGTAAGATCAACCTTGCGCATGCGGTCATATCCTTTTTCTTCAATACCGTGCTGGTGGCTGCCGCGGTCAATGCCGTGGTCTCGCTTGCGGGTTGAGTTCTTCAGGAGAGAAACGCATGAAAATCCTGTCCCAGAACACCGCCTTTGGCGGCATGCAGGGTGTCTATTCGCATCAGTCCGACGCCTGCAACTGCGAGATGACCTTCGCCGTCTTCGTGCCGCCGAAAGCCATCCATGAGCCCTGCCCCGTCCTCTGGTATCTCTCCGGCCTCACCTGCACGCATGCGAATGTCATGGAGAAGGGCGAATACCGGCGCATGGCCTCCGAACTCGGCCTCATCGTCGTCTGCCCGGACACCAGCCCTCGCGGCAACGACGTGCCGGACGAACTCACCAACTGGCAGATGGGCAAGGGTGCCGGCTTCTATCTCGATGCGACTGAAAAGCCCTGGGCCGAAAACTACCGGATGTACACTTACAGTACCGAAGAACTTCCTGCTTTCGTGAGCCAGCATTTCCGCGTGGACATGGATCGTCAGGGCATTTTCGGCCACTCCATGGGCGGTCATGGCGCCATGACGATCGCTCTGAAGAATCCGGATCGCTTCAGAAGCTGCTCGGCCTTCGCGCCGATCGTCGAGCCCTCGACCGCCGACTGGTCGGTCCCCGCCTTCGAGAAATACCTCGGCCCGGACCGCGCCGCATGGCGCCGATATGATGCCTGCGCCTTGGTGGAAGACGGAGCGCGGTTCCCCGAATTCCTGATCGACCAGGGCAAGGCGGACGGGTTTCTCGAAAACGGCCTGCGTCCCTGGCTGTTCGAGGAAGCGGTCAAGGAAACCGGTATCGGCCTGACGCTCAGGATGCACGAGCGCTACGACCATTCCTACTATTTCATCTCGACCTTCATGGACGATCACCTCCGCTGGCACGCGGAGCGATTGAGATAGTCGCTTGAGTTCCATCAGGTCAAAATATATATTGTATATGTATGGACATTCAGTGGTCGGATGAAAAGAATGATCTGCTCAAACAGAAGTTCGGTTTCGGCTTCGAAAGGATCATCATCGCGTTAAGCGATGGTAAGCTCCCGGATGATCGTCAGCATGCGAATATGGAACGTTATCCCCATCAGCGACAATTGGTGGTCGAGATCGAAGCCTACGCATTTGTCGTGCCCTATGGGGAAACGGAAGACGGGATATTCCTGAAGACCTTTTTTCCGAGCAGGAAGGCGACCCGCATCTATCTGAAGGGTGAGAAGCCGTGAGCAAAAGCAAAGTCGTTGACCTGAGCGATGAAGAAATCATCGCCCTGTCGGAAACCGACGAGTGGGTACCGGTTGGTGACCTGGAAGAGCGCAGGCGCTTCTGGAGGGAGGCCGCGCGCAACATGATTGAAGGAAAGCGGCAGAGAATCTCGATCTCCATTCCGGAAAGAGATTTGGCACGTCTCAAGGCCAAGGCCTTGGAGATGGGAATGCCCTATCAGACACTGATCAATTCGATCCTGCACAAATACGTTTCGTGATTCACGGAAACAGCGCGTTGGCGATTGTCGGCCGCTGGCCACCGTCCAGCTTGAATTCGCCGGCGATGCGCTCCGCGATCCTGCCGGCAAGTTCCCTATCTGCTTCGTTCGTATCGAAGAGGAAGATCGAGGTCTTGAAGCTGCCTTCGGCGATCGGCTCGCCGCTCGCAACGGAGATGGCCCGGACCGTCACCCTCGCCTCGTGCCGGCTGCCGATCAGGAGCGGAACATGCGACGCGGTATCGATGCGTACGGTGATGATGGTGCGCGGCAGGATGATGGACCGCACCGTCGCCCGGATCGCCTCGTCGATCAGCATGTCGGTGGCGATGACGAGGCCCTGCGGCACATCGGGACACGCGGTGACGAATGCGCCGCGCACGTCGTAGAGTAGCTTTTCGCGCCTTTCGTCTTCGGCCGGCATGCGGAAGGCCATGAGTGGCAAGGCCGCTAATACGATGAGAGCGAAGCGAAGGGCGTGGCGGAGCATCGGGAGGTCCGAAAACGATCTGACCCGATCTTGTGCCCGATTACGGTTAGAGAACCCTTAAGCGACCGGCCTCAGCGCATGAAAAACTGCCGCCGCCGCCTGTATCTCCTCGAACCGTTTGGCGCGGCGATGCTCGGCCTCCGCATCCGCGCCCCAATGCTCGTTGGTCCAGTCCTCTTCGAGATGGGCAAGCGCCCAGGCCTCGTCGACGGTGATGCGGCCTTCCGCAAAGGCAAGCGCCAGGATTGCCGAACCGGTCAGCGTCGTGACGGTATGCAGCACCGCCAGTTCGATCGGCGTGGCATATTTCCTGAGCGTCACCCCGAATGCGGCTATCGCCTCCTTCGGCTGTTCCTGTGGCATGATGCCTTCGACCAGGATGAAGCGAGCCCCAAGCCCGTTCGCCGCCCAGTCGATGATCGGATCCCATTGCTCGTTCTGGCGGACGACGAGATTTTCCGGGCTGTCGGCGCGATAGCAGAGCATGTCGCTTGAAGAAAAGCGCAGGACATCCTCGAAGACGGGCTGCGTATCGGGCGCAATCCCGTCGATCGCCGTGTTGACGAGCCGCGTCACAGGCATCGTGCGCGGGTCGATGACATCCACCTGATCGGCCCATTCATCCCGCAGCAGTTCCGCCAGCCTTTCGGTCGGTGCGACGAGCGCGTTCTTGGCTGGCGTCTTCACCGGCCGGCCGTCGAGATGGAGCGCATGCCCGCCCTCGCCTTCAGACACCGAAACCTCTTTGTAGAAGCGTTTCGGCAGCGGTTTCTGCATCTGGATCTGCGCCCGCCGTGTCGGATCGGCATGGCTAAGCATGTCGGAAGGGTCCGGGAAAATGTCACGCATGGAAAACAAACCTCAGCCGATATGGGCGAGAATCTCGCTCGGGTGATGGATGACGGCGTCGGCTCCCGCCTCTTTCAATTCGCCCACCGAGGCATAACCCCAGGATACGCCGACCGCTTTGGCCCCGGCGGCTTTTGCCATCTGCATATCGTAAATGGCGTCGCCAATGACAAGAGTTTCCTCCGGTCGTATGCCCGTTTCATCGCAGCATTCTGTCACCATGGCCGGATGCGGTTTGGATGGGCAATCGTCGGCCGTCCGTCCCACGACGAAATATCTATCGAAACCATGCGTTTCCATCACGAGATTAAGGCCGCGTCGCGATTTGCCCGTCACCGCGCCAATCAGCAGGTTCTTGCGGGGGCCGATTTCGTCGATCAGTTCGCGGATGCCGGGAAACAGCGGCTCCTTGAAATTGAGATCCTGCCGGACGACGGAAAACAGCGACTTGTAATAGGCCGTCATGTCGACGTCTTCCTGATCCGCATGCTGCTTGCCCTGCATGCGGGCGATCGCGATGTCGAGCGTCAGGCCGATGATCGACTTGGTATCCGCCACCTTGGGCTCCGGCTTGCCGAACTGCGCGAAGGTGCGCCGCATGGTTTCGTGGATAAGGCCGGCGCTGTCGACCAGCGTCCCGTCGCAATCGAATAAAACAAGTCTCATCAGTCTTCTTCTTTTTCGCCGTCGACTTCGTTGAAGCCAAGCAGGTTCCAGCTTTGCACCATATGCGGCGGCAACGGCGCGGTCACCTTCAGCCGGCCGCCGGCAGGATGCGGAATATCGATATGCCGCGCATGCAGATGCAGCCGCTTCTGAATGCCGCCGGGAAAATCCCAGTTCGGATCGTCGATGAAATACTTCGGATCGCCGATGATCGGATGACCCATGTAAAGCGCATGGACGCGGAGCTGGTGGGTGCGGCCCGTATACGGCTCCATCTCCAGCCAGGCAAGGCGCTGTGCTGCGGTATCGATCACGCGGTAATAGGAAACCGCATGATCGGCGCCCTCCTCGCCGTGCTTGGCGATCCGCATCCGGTCGCCGTCGGGCGTCTGCTCCTTGACGAGCCAGGTGGAGATCTTGTCTTCATGCTTGCGCGGCACGCCCTTCACCAGCGCCCAATAGGTCTTCTTGGTGTCGCGTTCGCGGAAGGCGGCGGTCAGCTTCTGGGCCGCGCCGCGAGTGCGGGCGATCACCAGCACGCCGGATGTGTCGCGATCCAGCCGGTGCACGAGCCGCGGCTTCTCGCCTTTGGCGCTCACCCAGGCGTCAAGCATCTTGTCGATGTGCCGCGTCACGCCGGAACCGCCCTGTACCGCAAGACCGGCCGGCTTGTTCAGGACGAAGACCTTGTCGTCCTCGTGGAGCAGCATGCGTGAAAGAAGCTCGGCGTCGCCGGAATGCTTGAGCTCCTTGGACGCGATCGGCCCGGTCTTCTTCGCATCCACCTCGATCGGCGGAATGCGCACCATCTGGCCCGGCTGAACACGGGTATCGGATTTCACGCGCCCGCCATCGACGCGCACCTGTCCGGAGCGCAGAAGTTTCTGCAGTGGGCCAAAACCGAGGCCCGGATAACGGGTCTTGAACCAGCGGTCGAGACGCATGCCCGCCTCGTCCGCCTCGACACGGATATGCTCGATGCCTGCCATCAAAGCTCTTTCTAATTCTTCTTGGGTCTGTCCTGCCCTTTAGAGCATTGCCCGCCCGAGCGCCAGCCCGCCGAAGACGGCGCCGAGAGAGATCGCGACGCTGGCAACGAGATAGGCGGCCCCGGCGACGGTTGCTCCCCGCTCGAGGAGTGAGATCACGTCCAGCGAGAATGCGGAGAAGGTCGTAAAGCCTCCGAGAATTCCGGTGATGATGAACAGCCGCAGGTCCGTGGACATATCGAAGCGACGCATGATGAGTTCGGCCATGAAGCCGATCGCGAACGAGCCGACAACATTGACGGTGAGCGTACCCCACGGAAAGGCCGGGCCGAACTGGCGCAGGGCCCAGATCCCGACGAGATAGCGGCAGACTGAGCCGATCGCTCCGCCAAGGGCGACGAGAAGGATGTTGTTCATGAAAAGCTCTGTAGTCCGGAAAGAAAATCGATGATTGGATAAAATGCCGACATTTTGGTTAAATGGGAACAAATCCGATCTGCCTTATTTCCTTTTTATCTGGAAAGGCAGTGACAGGCGACATGACACTAGTGCTCAGCATATCGGCGAATACGGCCGCCATTGCGATCGAGGCCCTGAAGCCCGGACGGCGCATATCGCCGAAGGATCAGGCGGCCGACATCAAGGCTGATGCGGAACGTAACGCCCGGCGGGCAGAGAATGCCAGCGATCCCGGCGACATCCGGCTTATGGTTCCTGCCCCCACCGTATCCCTGGATATGTTGGACGCCGGCCAGCAACCGCGCCAGCAGGTTTCAATCAACCACGTGCAGTCGGCCTACCGCGATCTGGAAGACTGAGGATATCTGTTCGATTCACTTACCCGCGAAACGCAGCGGAAAGCCATCGAAAGGTTTGATCTCCTTCAGGACGAAGGTGGTCTGCATCTCCTTGATGCGCGGCAGACGCCTGAGTGTCGACATCGCGAAATCCGCGTAGGCGTCGAGATCGGGCGAGACCACCTGCAGCAGGAAATCCGCGTCGCCGGCAATGCTGTAGCAGGCGACCACCTCGTCGAGCCTCGACACTTCGGCTGCAAAGGCCTCTGCTTCGGCCGCGCTGTGGCTGTCGATTTTCACCCGGATGAAGGCGAGCACGCCAAGGCCGATCGCCCTTCGATCCAACACCGCCTTATAGCCTTGGATCACGCCCGTTTCCTCAAGCTGACGAACGCGCCGCCAGCTCGGCGAGGTGGAGAGGCCGACCTTTTCGGCAAGTGCCTGATTGGTCAACCGGCCATCCTCCTGCAAGGCCTCCAGGATTCGCACATCTGCCGGTTCGATCGTTGCGTCCATGAATGTCTACCTTATTTCAGGGTGATTGAGGTATATTCTACCCGATCGGGCTGAAATTCGAAAGCAATAGGTAGGATCGTCCCGCAAATTGAAGGTACTGTCCCCTGCATCTTTCCTGAGAGAATGCTTCCGATACCGCCATGATCGACGACATCCGCCTTGCCATCATCGTCAACCCTGCCCTGCCGCTCGGCCTCCTCAGCAATACTGTTGCAGCGATCTCGATCGGCCTCGGAGCCTCGATGCCGGCACTTGCGGCCCGCCGGCTCACCGACCGCGAGAATCGCACGATCGACATCAGCTCCAATCGGCCCGTGCCGATCCTGCAAGCGGACACCGAAGCGATCCGTTCGCTTCTGCTGCGTGCTCTGGCGCAGCCGGAAGAACGCGCCGTCGTGCCCTTCCCGGCCTTCGCCCGGGCGCTGCATGATTACAGGGACTACGAAGCCTCCTTCCCCGGACGCAACCTCGCGGAGGAGGCAATCGACGGTCTCGGCCTTGCCGGCCCGTCGAAATGGATCAGATCGCTGACCGGCAGCCTGAAACTCTTGCGATAGAAAAAGAAGAGGCCGCTTACAGGCGGCCTCCGGATCGGATTGCTGGATCTCTCGATCAGTTGTTCTGCACGCCCGAAGGAGCCGAGGGACCGACCGGGAGCTTGAGCTCCACCTTGCCTGCCTTCTCGAAGGTCAGCGTAACCGGCACTTCGCCGCCGGCCTTGAACGGCGCCGTCACCTTCATGAACATCATGTGCAGCCCGCCGGGCTTCAGCTCGACGGTCTTGCCGGCCGGAATTGCTATGCCGGTATCGAGCCTGCGCATCTTCATGACTTCGCCCTGCATGGCCATTTCATGCAGTTCCACGGTGCCGGCGATCGGCGAAGTGGCAGAAACCAGCACGTCGTCGGTCTGGCCGTTGTTCTTGACGGTGAAATATCCGCCGCCGACCGGCTGGCCGGGCAGCATGGCCTTTGTGAAAGCTCCGGTGATCTCCAGATCGCCGAGCTTCACGACCGCGGTGCTCGCAGGATTGGCTGCACCGTTGCCCGCCATCATCGCCATCGCGGCGTGATCATGCCCCGCCGGCATCTTCGGTGTTACGGTCAGGGCTGGAGCCGGGCTTTTCAGCGAATGCGGATCAACGCCTTCGGCCGCAACCTGGTCCCACGCAACCTTGCCGTCGGTGCTGCAAAGCTGGGTCGTCGGAAAAGCGAGCGTCTTGCCGGCTGCAATACCCGAGACCTTACCCTGGATGACGAAGGTGTCGTAAAAAGCGTCCGGCAGGTTGCCGTTCTTCCAGCGGATTTCCACGGGGCCGGCCGTTACGGGTTTGCCGTGGTTGTCATAGGTCTTGGCATAGTTGCCCTGGATGACTTCCAGCTCCCAGCCCGGCTTCGGCTGCGGCTTTGCGAAAACGAAACCCTCCGGCAGCTTGACCTGCACTTCGGTGGTCGCCTTGCCGTCGCAGCCATGCGGAACCTGCAGCGCGATGACGGAGGTGGCTTCTTCCGCCGCGGTAGGGTTGGCGAAGGTCGCATGCGCATGGGCGTTGGCCATGCTGACGGTGGCGAAAGCGCCCGAGAGAGCGAGTTTGGTGATGGTCTTCATGATATGTCCCCTTCCGGTGACGGCGCTCTTTGCCGCTCGACCGGGAATACGATTGATCTCTTGAACCGATAGAAGGATCAGATCGAAAGCGGCGGGGCGCGGGATTTCGGCCGGGCGACGGCAGTCGTACCGAGCAACTGGGAGAACTGGCGGAGCGGATTGATGAGAAAAGCTGGTTCGCTGGCCAGCCATGCCTCGTCGGTTGGCGGAGGAAGGATAATAGAGGATGCCAGCAGGCAGACTTCGCAGACCGGCCTTGCCGCCGGCTGGCGCTCGTGATGAACATCTTCCGCGCAGATATCGGCGAACGTGCCGTCCGGCAGCCGGTAAGCTTCGCTGTAAGAATCGAGCGGTGCGCCCGCCTGGACGGGCTGATGGGCAAATCCCAGCGAAAGCAGAACGACGGCGCAGAAGATGCGCAGAAAATTCGCCGCTGTCGGCAGAAAATTCGCCGGTGTCGAGGGCCTTGCCATCATTGTCCTGCCTGTCCGAATGGCATCGGAATAACCCAGATCGCGAAAAAGTGCAAAAGCACTTTCTGCCTCATACAACAGCGATCGATGCGGCTTCTTTGCATTAGATCAAATAGCGTTTGCTGCGCTGCGACAAAAATCATGTTGCCCGCGACACGAGGGGCTTGCCAAATGCCGGGCGAGGTCGATAATGACCGCCAGACTCGCTGGGAGAAGCCGCTTGAATGCGGTGCCGAAGGAGCAACCGCCCCGGAAACTCTCAGGCAAAAGGACCAGCGGGCGCCAACAGGACTCTGGAGAGAAGCCTTTCCGTTAGGCAAGGGCTCGCCGAAGGGATAACAATCTCAGGCGAAAGGGACAGAGGGGGCTCAAGAACCGGCGCGGCAACGCGCCTGATACTGAGCCGGCGCGACAAGTGCGCCAGACCTTGGAGGCGCCCTTGGACGATCAGACCCCTCTTAAGAAAACTCCGCTTCACGCGCTGCATCTGTCGCTTGGTGCGAAAATGGTGCCCTTTGCGGGCTACGACATGCCGGTGCAATATCCTGCCGGCGTCCTGAAGGAACACCTGCACACCCGCACAGCCGCGGGCCTTTTCGACGTCTCGCATATGGGCCAGGTGATCGTGAAGGCCAAAACCGCCGCCTTCGAGGATGCCGCGCGTCTACTCGAAAGCCTTGTCCCGGTCGATATCCTGGGCCTAAAGCCCGGCCGCCAGCGCTACGGCTTCTTCACCGACGAAAATGGCGGCATTCTCGACGACCTGATGATCACCAATCGCGGCGACCATCTTTTCGTCGTCGTCAACGCGGCCTGCAAGGAAGCGGATGTCGCGTATATGAAGGCGCATCTTTCCGGCTGCGATGTCACGCTTCTCGAAGATCGTGCACTTCTTGCTCTCCAGGGGCCACGCGCCGAGGCGGCGCTTGCCGAGCTTTGGCCGGAAGTCACTGCCATGAAGTTCATGGATGTCCGGGACGCTTCCTTGCATGACGCCGCCTGCATCATTTCGCGCTCCGGCTATTCCGGCGAGGACGGTTTCGAGATCTCCGTTCCCGCCGACAGGGCTGAAGGAATCGCCAAGGCGCTCCTTGAGCATCCGGATTGTCAGCCGATCGGCCTCGGCGCCCGTGATTCCCTGCGCCTGGAAGCTGGGCTTTGCCTCTACGGCAACGACATCGACACCACGACCAGCCCGATCGAAGCCTCGCTCGAGTGGGCGATCCAGAAGCCCCGCCGCATGGGTGGTGAGCGCGCCGGCGGCTTTCCGGGCGCTGACCGTATCCTCGACGAACTGACGAACGGCACCTCGCGTCGCCGCGTCGGCCTGAGGCCGGAAGGCAAGGCGCCGGTTCGCGGCCATTCAGGACTTTTCGCCGATGCAGAGGGCAAGACGGAGATCGGCGAGGTCACCTCCGGCGGTTTCGGTCCCACGGTCGAAAGCCCGGTCGCCATGGGTTATGTGCCGACGGAATATGCCGCCCCCGGCACGCAGATTTTCGCGGAGGTGCGCGGCAAATTCCTGCCTGTTACGGTATCCGCGCTCCCCTTCATCACCCCCACATATAAACGTTGAACCCATGGCCAAGATTGCCCCTCATCCGGCTGCCGCCACCTTCTCCCCGTTCAAACGGGGAGAAGGACGCATGCCGCCAACGCCTGCCTAGTCCCTCTTCCTGCATGCGGGGAGAGGGTTAGGGTGAGGGGCAAACGGCTCGCACCACATCACGAGAGGAACAAACTAATGCTGAAATTTACCGCCGAACATGAATGGCTGAAGCTCGAAGGCGATGTCGCCACCGTCGGCATCACCGCGCACGCCGCCGAACAGCTCGGCGACCTCGTTTTCGTCGAACTGCCGGAAGTGGGCAGCCAGCTTTCCAAGGACGGCAATGCCGCAACCGTCGAGAGCGTCAAGGCCGCCTCCGACGTCTATTGTCCGCTCGATGGCGAAGTGATTGAGGTCAACCAGACGATCGTCGACGATCCCTCGATCGTGAACTCCGATCCGCAAGGAGCCGCCTGGTTCTTCAAGCTGAAGCTGAAGAACCCCGCCGATGCCGATGCGCTGCTCGACGAGGCCGCCTATCAGGAGCTGATCGCATGAGCGACCGGACGGATTTCCATTTCACCGATTACCAGCCCTACGATTTCGCCAATCGCCGGCATATCGGCCCCTCGCCCGCCGAAATGACCGAGATGCTGAAGGTAATCGGCTACCCCTCGCTCGACGCGCTCATCGATGCGACGGTGCCTTCCTCCATCCGCCAGCAGACGCCGCTTGCCTGGGGTGCTGCCCTCACGGAACGCGAAGCGCTCGACCGCCTACGCGAGACGGCCAACCGCAACCAGGTGTTCGTCTCGCTGATCGGCCAAGGCTATTACGGCACGATCACGCCGCCCGTCATCCAGCGCAACATCCTCGAAAACCCTGCCTGGTACACGGCCTATACGCCCTATCAGCCGGAGATTTCCCAAGGCCGCCTCGAAGCGCTCCTCAATTTCCAGACGATGATCTGCGACCTGACCGGTCTCGATGTCGCCAACGCGTCGCTGCTTGATGAAGCGACCGCCGCTGCCGAAGCGATGGCACTTTGCCAGCGTCAGGCCAAGTCCAAGGCGACTGCCTTCTTCGTGGATTCTGCCTGCCATCCGCAGACGATCGCGCTCATCGAAACCCGCGCCGCACCGCTCGGCTGGACCGTCATCGTCGGCGATCCGATGACCGATCTCGATCCCGTCGACGTCTTCGGCGCGATCTTCCAGTATCCCGGCACCCACGGCCATGTTCGCGATTTTTCGGGCCTGATCGCTCGCCTGCACCAGACCGGCGCGCTTGCGGCGGTCGCCGCCGACCCGCTGGCGCTGACGCTTCTGAAATCCCCGGGCGAAATGGGTGCCGATATCGCCATCGGTTCCTCGCAGCGCTTCGGCGTGCCGGTCGGTTACGGCGGACCGCATGCGGCCTATATGGCGGTCAAGGATGCCCACAAGCGCGCCATGCCTGGCCGCCTCGTCGGCGTTTCGGTTGACAGTCGCGGCAACCGCGCCTACCGCCTCAGCCTGCAGACCCGCGAGCAGCATATCCGCCGCGAGAAGGCGACGTCGAACATCTGCACCGCCCAGGTTCTGCTCGCGGTCATGGCCTCCATGTACGGCGTCTTCCATGGCCCGGACGGGCTGAAGGCGATCGCCCAGCAGGTCCACAAGAAGGCCGTGCTGATGGCGAAGGGCCTCGAGAAGCTCGGCTACCGGATCGAGCCCGACACCTTCTTCGACACCATCACCGTTGAAGTGGGCCACATGCAGGGCCTTGTCCTGCGCGCCGCGGTCGCTGAAGGCGTCAATCTGCGCAAGGTCGGCGAAACGCGGATCGGCATGTCGCTCGACGAACGAACCCGTCCGGCAACGCTCGAAGCCGTCTGGCGGGCCTTCGGCGGCAATTTCAAGGTGTCCGACTTCACGCCGGAATACCGTCTGCCGAACGCGCTTCTCCGGAAGTCGGACTACATGACCCATCCGATCTTCCACATGAACCGCGCCGAAAGCGAGATGACACGCTATATCCGCCGGCTTTCTGATCGCGATCTGGCGCTCGACCGGGCAATGATCCCGCTCGGCTCCTGCACCATGAAGCTCAATGCGACGGCGGAAATGCTGCCGATCACCTGGCCGGAATTTTCCGACATCCACCCCTTCGTCCCCGCCGATCAGGCTCTCGGCTACAAGGAGATGATCGACGATCTTTCCCAGAAACTCTGCCAGATCACCGGCTACGACGCCTTCTCCATGCAGCCGAATTCCGGCGCGCAAGGGGAATATGCGGGCCTGCTCACCATTCGCAACTATCATATCGCGAACGGCGAGACTCACCGCAATGTCTGCCTCATTCCCACCTCCGCGCACGGCACCAACCCGGCCTCGGCGCAGATGGCCGGCATGAAGGTCGTGCCGGTCAAGGCGAGGGAGAACGGCGACATCGACATGGACGATTTCCGCGCCAAGGCCGAGGAACACGCGGCAGACCTTTCCTGCTGCATGATCACCTATCCTTCCACCCACGGCGTTTTCGAGGAGACGGTGAAGGAGATCTGCGCGATCACCCACAAGTATGGTGGCCAGGTCTATCTGGACGGCGCCAACATGAACGCCATGGTCGGTCTGTCCCGCCCCGGTGACATCGGCTCGGACGTGTCGCACCTGAACCTGCACAAGACCTTCTGCATTCCGCATGGCGGCGGTGGTCCCGGCATGGGGCCGATCGGCGTCAAGGCGCATCTCGCGGCCCATCTTCCCGGCCATCCTCAGTCGGATGGCAGGGAAGGCGCGGTTTCGGCCGCCCCGTTCGGCTCGCCGTCGATCCTGCCGATCTCCTGGTCCTACTGCCTGATGATGGGCGGCGAAGGTCTGACGCAGGCGACCAAGGTGGCGATCCTCAACGCCAATTATATCGCCGCCCGGCTGAAGGGCGCCTATGACGTGCTCTACAAGTCGGAAGCCGGCCGTGTGGCGCATGAATGCATCATCGACACGCGCCCTCTCAGCACCTCGGCCGGCGTCACGGTGGACGACATCGCCAAGCGCCTGATCGATTGCGGTTTCCATGCCCCGACCATGAGCTGGCCGGTTGCCGGCACGCTGATGATCGAGCCGACCGAATCGGAGCCCAAAGCCGAACTCGATCGCTTCTGCGATGCGATGCTGGCGATCCGCGAGGAAGCCCGGGCTATCGAGGAAGGCAGGATGGATCGGGAAAACAACCCGCTCAAGAACGCCCCGCACACGGTGGAAGACCTCGTCGGCGAATGGGACCGGCCCTACTCCAGGGAGCAGGCCTGCTACCCGCCTGGCGCCTTCAGGGTCGACAAATACTGGTCGCCGGTCAACCGCGTCGACAACGTCTATGGAGACCGCAATCTCGTCTGCACCTGCCCGCCGATGGAGGCCTACGCGGAGGCGGCGGAATAGTTGGGACACCAAACCGGGGGCGGCGAATGCGGCGCCCCCGCTCTTCTCTTGCGAGGAAAGATGGACGCGGCCGCTGTTGTCAGCCGCAAGCCAGCAGTAGGATATCCCGAAAATTTTCAACGGCAGGCTTGGGCTTTGTCGGATTACCCAAGCCTCGTCCGTCCTTGGAGTCGTACGTTCCATCCATCCAGAAGGATCACGACCATGCCCAGTACCATACGCCTGCACCGCGTCCTCGCCACCAGCCCGGAAAAGGTCTATCGCGCGTTCATCGAAGCGGACGCGCTCGCCAAATGGCTTCCCCCGAACGGTTTTACCTGCACCGTGCATCACTTTGAATCGACCGTCGGCGGCAAGTTCAAGATGTCCTTCCGCAATTTTACGACGGGCAACAGCCATTCGTTCGGCGGCGAATATCTCGAGCTCGTTCCGGGTGAGCGCGTTCGCTACACGGACAGGTTCGACGACCCCAACCTGCCTGGCGAGATGGACGTCACCGTGACGTTGAAGAAAGTCTCGGTCGGGACAGAAATGGATATTTCCCAGGCTGGCGTGCCGGACGTCATCCCGGCCGAAGCCTGCTATCTCGGCTGGCAGGAGTCGCTGAAAAACCTGGCAAGGCTTGTCGAGCCGGAGATCAACGAATAGCGCGCCGGCTTCCCGAAACAACAAGCGCTGCTACTCGATCCATCGCCGGTTTGGCGGGAAGAACCTGCCGCTCGCGATCTCCCCTCTTGAGGGGGAGATGCCCGGCAGGGCAGAGGGGGGTATGGTGAGGCAAATCAAGGCCTTGCGAGAAATCGGCAGGAAAAATCGCCCTCGTTCATCCCCGCCCTCCCGCCTCATGCCTACAATTCCCCCGTCCCGCATCGGATACGCTGGCAGGCGTGCCAGTGAGGCGGGGCCGGCGCCGGGTGTGAGGAAACGACGTAAGTCCTTGCATTCGGGGTCCGCGGAAAATGGTCTCCCTCCGGCGACGTGGGGGCGGATGAGACGCTGTCGGACCGACGTCTCGTTTCGCTTCCTTGCATTATGCGCCGGGCGTGCCTGTGAGGCATTGGAGGGTGACGGGACAGCGCCATGCGGCGTCCGGGGGTTTTCCTTGAAAGCCCGGCCGCGCGGCGCAGGTGGAAGACGGTGCCCCGAGCAATCGGGACCGGTGGTCATGGCCGTGGCACCGTAAGTCTAAAGAGCGTGCATGACACTCTCCCGCTCAGGAGGGACACGCCACAGTTCCCACAAACCCCGTCATCGCAGAGGGACCGGAGTCGCGGGCATAAACCGCCGAACGGGGCGCTGAGAGGTGTCACCTAAAACTAAAACTTAAGAGGCAGCTTTCAGCGCCCCGTCCGAAACGAATTTTCGACCATCACCAAGGGATGAATGTGTCCTGTAGAAGGGCACTGCCCAGGCTCACCCCGCCAGCCTTTTCTCCTCGGGTTGAGCCCGAGGACCGCCATCGATATCCACCGCTGCAAATGCTGCCGCGATTACCTCAACCCCAGCACCGGGGCGGGTCGCTTCGGCGGAAAGGATCTGGCGGAAACGGCGTGCGCCGGCAAATCCCTGGAAAAGCCCGACCATATGCCGTGTGACGTGATGCAACCTTCCGCCGGATGCGATCACCTCGTCCGCATAGGCCATCATCGTATCGCGCAGCTTGAGCCAGTCGATATCGGCAGTTCGAGTCTTCTCGACCGCACCAAACTCCATCAATTCATCCACCCCGGCCAGCAGTCCGGCATTCTGGTAGGCGGCGCGGCCGAGCATCACCCCGTCCATCACGGCAAGGTGACCTGCCGCCTGGCCGAGATCGGCAATGCCGCCATTGATCCCGAGGAACACATCCGGGTTTTCGCGTTTCATCCGATGGACGAGCTCGTAATCGAGCGGCGGGATCTCGCGGTTCTCCTTCGGCGAAAGCCCCTGCAGCCAAGCCTTGCGGGCGTGGATCCAGATTGCATCCGCCCCTGCCCCGATCATCCGGTCGAGAAAACCCGGCAGAACCTCGGCCGGCTCCTGATCGTCGACGCCGATGCGGCATTTCACCGTCACCGGCACGGTCGAGACCTGCTTCATCGCTGCCACCAGATCGGCGACAAGCGCCGGATCGCGCATCAGGCAGGCGCCGAACGTGCCGGACTGCACCCGGTCCGACGGGCAGCCGACATTCAGGTTGATCTCGTCGTAGCCGTAGTCCGCGGCGATCCGCACCGCTTCGGAAAGCTTTCCCGCATCCGAGCCGCCGAGCTGCAGTGCCACCGGATGTTCGGCCGGCGAATAGGAGAGCAGCCTCTCCCGCGGCCCGTGGATGATCGCATCCGCCACGATCATCTCGGTATAGAGCAGCGCATGCCTCGAAAGCTGCCGGTGCAGGAAACGGCAATGCCGGTCCGTCCAGTCGATCATCGGAGCGACTGCGAAAATCTTACCGTGCTGTTTCAGCGCGTCGGCGTACATTCAAATTCCTTCTGTTTGCGGCTTCCATACAGCAAACAAAAATTCTTCGCCAGTTTTCCCCGCCGCTCCGAAAGGGGCTAGGATTGTGCAACGATTTGTAAGACAAAGACGTCCCCGTCTTTCTGTTTTCCAGGATGTCTGCCATGCGCGCCACCGTGATCCCCGCCCCGGAACCCGTTCTTCTCGACGTGGAGGGAGCGACGGAACAGTTCCCGGTGCGCAGGGTCTATTGCGTCGGCCGCAACTATGCCGACCACGCGATCGAGATGGGTCACGATCCGTCGCGCGAACCGCCCTTCTTCTTCCAGAAGAACGCCGACAACATTTATAACGGCGAGACCTTCCCCTACCCGGCGCTTTCCTCTGACGTGCATTACGAGGTCGAACTCGTCATGGCGCTTTCCGGCGGCGGCGCGGATGTTTCGGTCGAGGACGCGCTTTCCAAGGTCTATGGTTATGCCGTCGGCATCGATTTCACCCGCCGCGACCTTCAGGACAAGGCGAAGAAGATGAGCCGCCCCTGGGAGGCGGCGAAAGCCTTCGAGAAATCGGCGCCGGTTTCAGCGATCGTTCCGGCGGCGAAGATCGGCCATCCGCAGATGGGGGCGATCTGGTTGGAGGTCAATGGCGGGCGCAAACAGTCCGGCGATCTCAACCAGATGATCTGGAAGCTGCCGGAAATCATCGCCGAACTGTCGAAGCTCTTCGTGCTGGCGCCGGGCGATGTGATCATGACCGGCACGCCGGCCGGTGTCGGCCCGATCGTTCGCGGCGATCAGGTCGCCTGCGGCATCGATGGCGTCGGCAAGCTTTCGCTCACGGTCGCCTGACGGAACAAGGCCTGACGGAACAAGGGAGGAGAAACCATGCCGCTTTATGCTCTCGGAGAATTCGAGCCGAAACTCCCTGCCCCGGATCGCTATTGGGTGGCACCGGACGCCAATGTCATCGGCAAGGTGGAGCTCGGCGAAGATGTCGGCATCTGGTTCGGCACAGTCTTGCGCGGCGACAACGAGCCAATCGTGGTCGGCGCCGGCACCAACATCCAGGAAGGTGTGATGATCCATACGGATATGGGGTATCCGGTGACGATTGGCGCCGGCTGCACGATCGGCCACCACGCCATCATCCACGGCTGCACCATCGGGGAGAACGCGCTGGTCGGCATGGGAGCGACGATCCTGAACGGCGCGAAGATCGGCAACAACTGCCTCGTCGGCGCCAATGCGCTCGTCACCGAAGGCAAGGAATTCCCGGACAATTCATTGATCGTCGGTTCGCCGGCAAAAGTCATCCGCACCCTGGACGACACGGCCGTGGAGAGGCTCAAACTGTCGGCGATCAACTATATCGCCAACTGGAAGCGGTTCGCCCGTGATCTGCGAAAGCTTTAGGCGGCGCCAAATTCAAGCGGCACAAGCCTCGCAGAGGCCGCGGATCTCGATGGTCGTCTTGGCGGGTTTGAATCCCTTTCCCTTCGCCCAGTCGCCGAGGCGGTGGTCGACCTGGTGGTCGTGGAATTCGAAGACATGGCCGCAACTCTCGCAGATCGCAAACGCGACCGTGCCGTGGTGGCCATGACCTGTGCTGCAGCATTCGCTGTTCGGATGGGCGCAGGCGACGAAGGCGTTCAGGCTTTCCAGCCGGTGCACCATGCCGAATTCGGTGAGCTTGTCGAGCGCGCGATAGACCTGCAGCGGAGCGCGGAACCCATGGTCGCGCAGCTTGTCGAGAATGGTATAGGCGCTCATCGGCGCGTCGGAGCGGTTGAGCACCTCGAAGACGAGCGACTGGTTCTTGGTCAATGCCGGGGTTGAAGCCGGTGAAGATACCGGTGCGTTCATCATCGCACTCCTGTGTTGCCGGCCCTCTCGGCCGTGTTTTTCCCCGCTACGGGGATAAGGCTTACAATGAAAAGTAAGAGTGCCGCCACCACAATGGAAGGTCCGGACGGCGTATCATAAGTAAGTGAACCGAACAGTCCGCCGACGACCGCGACCGCGCCGATCAGCGAGGCCGCGACGGCCATCACTTCGGGGCTCGACGAGAACCGCCGCGCCGTGGCGGCGGGAATGATCAGCAGCGCCGTGATCAGCATGATGCCGACGACCTTCATGGCGATGGCGATGACGAGCGCCATCAGAAGCATGAAGAGAAGCCTGGCCCGAGCCGGCTTCATGCCTTCCGCCTCCGCGAGATCCTCGCTGACGGTGGAGGCGATCAGCGGCCGCCAGAGCGCGATGATCGCCGCGATCACCAGCACGCCGCCGCCCCAGATCAGCGCGATGTCGGCGCGCGTCACCGCCAGGATATCTCCGAACAGGAAAGCGACGAGGTCGATCCTGACCCAGCTCATGAAGGCGACGAGTACAAGGCCGATCGCCAGCGCCGAATGGGAAAGGATGCCGAGCAGTGCGTCGGCGGAGAGTGATTGCCGCCGCTGCAGCATGAGGAGCAGCAGAGACACGACGACTGCGACGCCGAACACCGAGACGAGCAGATTGACCTGGAAGAAAAGCGACAGGGCGACCCCAAGCAAGGCCGAATGAGCCATCGTATCCCCAAAATAGGCCATGCGCCGCCAGACCACGAAACAGCCGAGCGGACCGGCCGTCAAAGCTACGCCGATGCCGGCAATGAGGGCTCGCGTGAAGAAATCGTCAAACACGGTCGTCCTCCCTGCCCGTGGCCGGTGCAAGATGGCTATGCGTGCTGTTGTGATGAAGTTGATGGTCGTGAGAACTGTGGTCCTCGTTTTCGTGATGATGCCCGTCGCCCGGATGGCAATGATCGGTGATCGAGCCGTCGCCATGCAGCACCCGCCCGTCCGGCAGATGGGTATGGTCATGATGATGGCTGTAGACCGCCAGCGAACGGGAATTGCCGCCGAAGAGTTTCAGGTAATCGGCACTCTGGCCGACCACCTCCGGCGTGCCTCGGCAGCAGATATGGCCGTTGAGGCAGATCACGGTGTCGGTACCGGCCATCACCATGTGCAGGTCGTGCGAGATCATCAGGATACCGCATCCGGTGGAATTGCGGATCGAACGGATCAGGTCGTAAAGCGCGCTTTCGCCGGCGAAATCGACACCCTGCACCGGTTCGTCGAGCACCATGAGGTCCGGCTTGCGGGCGATCGCACGGGCCAGCAGAGCGCGTTGGAATTCACCGCCGGAAAGATGCCGCACTTCCGCATCGACGAGATGTGGAATGCCGGTTGCTTCAAGCGCGGCCCGGAGTTCTGCGTCGTCGAGCGAACCGGTAAGCCGCATCAGGCGCCGGACCGAGAGCGGCATGGTCCAGTCGATCGCAAGCTTCTGCGGCACATAACCGATCCGCAGGCCATGCATACGGGTGACCGTACCTTCGTCCGGGCGCAGCACGCCGATCGCAACTTTCGCCGTCGTGGATTTGCCGGCGCCGTTCGGGCCGATCAGCGTCACGACTTCGCCGCGGCGGATCGAAAAATCCACGCCGCGCACCAGCCATCGGCCATCCCGGCGGATGCCGGCATTGTCGAGCGATACAAGCCGGCTTTCGCCGGGAAGGGCCGCAGCCCCTGTGGTCGTCAGCATGTTTTTTCCGGATTCCCTGTTGTCAGTGGCTATGACACACGTTATAGCATAACGCAATTGATGTAATAACATTACAGAGCAATACAAGGACGTGAAAATGAAACCGGTCCCCCTTTCCCTTCTCTCGGCTGCAACATTTTTCGCGAGTGCCGCGGCGAGCGCCGCTGCCCCGGATGTGGTGGTTTCGATCAAGCCGATCCACTCGCTGGTGGCGTCGATCATGAAAGGCGTCGCAGAACCGAAGCTGATCGTCCAGGGCGCCGCCTCGCCCCATACGTTTTCCCTCAAACCCTCCAATGCGGCCGCGATCGAAAGCGCCGACGTGATCTTCTGGGTCGGTCCCGGCATCGAGGCCTTCCTGGAAAAGCCGCTGAAGGCGCTGGCCTCCTCGGCCACGGTGGTCGAACTGGAGGATGCGCCGGGCCTCGAAAAGCTGCCCTTCCGTGAAGGCGGCGCGTTCGAAGCCCATGATGATGAGCATGAAGGCGAGGAAGCGCATGGGCATGATGACCATGACCACGACGAAGAGCAGCATGCCGGTCATGAGGATCACGATCACGGAGAATTCGACACGCATCTGTGGCTCGATCCGATGAATACCAAGGCCATTGCTGCCGAGATTGAAAAGACGCTGGTCGAAGCCGATCCCGCCAATGCGGCGACTTATCAGGCCAACGGAGCCTCGCTTTTGAAGCAGATCGATGCGCTGGATGCCGAACTGAAGGCCACCATCGCGCCGGTGAAGGACAAGCCCTTCATCGTTTTCCACGACGCCTATCAATATTTCGAACATCGTTACGGCGTCCGCGTCGCCGGTTCGATCACCGTCAGCCCGGAGACGATGCCGGGCGCTGAACGCGTCAACCAGATCCACAAAAAGGTGACGGAGCTTGGCGCGACCTGCGTCTTTGCCGAGCCGCAGTTCGAGCCGAAGCTGGTGGCTGTGGTGACGGGGGGAACTCCGGCCCGTTCTGGGACGCTCGATCCGGAAGCGGCAACGCTGAAGGAGGGTCCTGATCTTTATTTCGAGCTGATGCGGGGATTGGCAAGCTCAATGAAGAACTGCCTCTCCCAAGGCATGTAGGGAATGGAAGCACGGTCGCTGATCGCATAGCGGCGACCTTTGCGGGGCCTGCGGGTGGGAAGGCAAAACGCCCGCAGGCCGTCCGCGATGCAGAGCATGTCGCGCAAAAGTGAGCAGCGATTTTGCGATAATGACATGCTTTCAAGGCGTCAACGCGCTGCGATGATGCTGGAGATCACGCCGGTGGCGATGCCGACCAGCAGAAAATCGTTGTCGGCCTTGACCCAGCGATAACCGCGCGGCGGAGCCGAAAGGCGGTAGCGGCGGTAGTCGCGGATTTCGGCCATGTGCCGGCGCTCAGCGGGCGTCATGCGATGACCTTTGACCCAACGGGTCTTCTTGACGACCACCTTCTTCTTGACGACTACGTTCTTTTCGACGACCGGGCCGCGATGGCGATCCGGGCCATGGCGCCAGTCCTGTGCTTGAGCGGCAAGCGGTGCCGCAAGCACGGTTGCGGAAAGAAGGATCGCAAAAAACTTTCTCATCGGTGTTTCCTCGTGTTGAACACGCCCGGAAACTAGGCCTTGGATAATGAACCATAAGTGAACCGAAAATTACATTTCAGTAATGAAATTATGATCTTCCGGTAATTTTTTGATATTCAGAATTCACTATTCTAGCACCTCGTAAACAAAATGGCCGAAGTCCGCCGGCTTTGCCCGTCCCGAGGTGTCGAAGGCGAAGATGCCGGCAAAGGCGCCGGTGAACGAGCCATGCTCGCCGCGCCCGCCCTCGTCTGAGATGACGCCGGCATCGAGCATGGGGCCAAGAGCCACCCAGTCGTTCGAGCCGCCGCCCCGCCAGAAGAACTGAAGGTCGTTGTCGCGGATTTCCATCGCAAGATGGATCGAGCCGTCCGGGACGGAGACGCCGCTTTCGGCCGGAAAGCTCATGCGCCCGTGCGGAAAGTCGCCGGCGCAGGAGAAGATCGTCACGACACGGCCGAGCTTTTCATGCAGCGTCACCACGACGGCATGGAACTTGTGGCGATTGTAGTAATGCGTCAGCCCCGCGACCTGCTGGTAGGTATCCGGCTCAAATTCGACTACGGTCTCGGTACGGAAGGAATGATGCTCCTGCCTGCGGGCGACCAGCGAGTGCTCGAACCAGGAGCCGATGCTTTCCCGGCCGAAGAGGCGCAGATGGCCTGGTCGTTCGGCGAGGCTGAAAAGCCGCTCCGGATGGGGCGTCCTCAGCCACTGGAATTCCGGCGGCAGGCTCGGCTTGTCGAAAGTGCGTTCGATGCGCGTTGGCTTTTCGATCGACTCGGCACCGGTCGGTGCCGGCACGTCGACATCGGGAACGACGCCGCCCTGGACGAGATAGAGCCAATCATCTTCCCATATGCATTTCTGGATCGCGGTTTCGCGGCCGAGCGTGCACCGCCGGTGGGGCGGCAGCGGACGGCCGCAGAGATGCGTATGATAGGCCTCACCCGCCGGCGTCTCGACATATTGCCCGTGCCCGGCACGTTGCAGGACGGCATTCGGGTGATCCTTCGAGGTGATGAGATGCGTCTGCGGATGCATCTCGTACGGCCCTTCGATCGCTCGCGACCGCGCCATGGTGACCGCATGCTCGTAACCGGTGCCGCCTTCGGCGGTCGTCAGATAATACCAGCCGTTCCGCTTGAAGAGATGCGGACCTTCAACGAGCCCGAGCGGGCTGCCGGCAAAGATGTTTCTGACAGGACCTTTCAGCGCCCTCGCCTTTGGATCCCATTCCTGCAGAAGGATGCCGTCGAAGGCCGGATGTTTCGGTGCCCCGCCGTAGCTTTCGGTGCGATGGTTCCATTGCATGTTGAGAAACCACTTGCGGCCGTCATCGTCATGGAAAAGCGACGGGTCGAACCCCGAAGAATTGATATAGACGGGATCGGACCATTCCCCTTCGATGGTTGGCGAGGTGACGATATAGTTATGCGCGTCCTTGAAATTGCCGTCGAAACGCTTGACGTCGGTATAGACGAGCCAGAACAGGCCGTCGGCATGGGAAAGGCATGGCGCCCAGATGCCGCAACTGTCGGGATTGCCGCGCATGTCGAGCTGGCTGGCGCGTTCCAGCGGCCGGCGCACCAGGGTCCAGTTCACGAGATCGCGCGAATGGTGAATCTGCACGCCCGGATACCATTCGAAGGTCGAGGTGGCGATATAATAATCCTCGCCGACACGGCAGATGGACGGATCGGGATTGAAGCCCGGCAGGATCGGATTGCGGATCATGTCTCCTCCCAGTGACAGGTGAGAATGCCCGGCAGCGAGCTTGCCGGGCGGGATGGTCAGCGTTGCGGCCCCTTGCGCTCGGCCGAAGCAGCCCAGAGATTGATATCGGCGTCCTTTGCGTAAGTATCGATCTCCGCGAGCTCCGCAGCCGTGAAATCCGGCTTTTCGAGAGCCTGCACGCAATCCTCGACCTGCTCCGGCCGGCTGGCGCCGATCAGCGCCGTCGTGACACGGCCGCCGCGCAAAACCCAGGCGATCGCCATCTGCGCGAGTGTCTGGCCACGCCTTTCAGCGATCGCATTCAGCGCGCGCAGGTTTGCAACGTTCCTCTCGTTGAGGAAGGCGGCGCGCAGCGACTTGCCTTGCGCCGCACGGCTTTCCTCCGGAATGCCGCCGAGATATTTCGACGTCAGCATGCCCTGTGCCAGCGGTGAAAAGACGATCGAGCCGATACCGAGGTCTTCCAGCGTGTCGAGCAGACCGTCTTCTTCCACCCACCGGTTGATCATCGAATAGCTCGGCTGGTGGATGAGGACCGGCGTGCCGAGCTCCTTCAGGATCGCCGTGGCTTCGCGAGTGCGCTTCGAATTGTAGGACGAGATGCCGACATAAAGCGCCCTGCCCGACCGGACGATGTGGTCGAGTGCACCACAGGTCTCTTCGAGCGGTGTTTCCGGGTCGAAGCGGTGCGAATAGAAGATGTCGACATAGTCGAGGCCCATGCGCTTCAGGCTCTGGTCGCAGGAGGCGATCAGGTATTTGCGGCTGCCCCATTCGCCATAGGGCCCGGGCCACATGTTGTAGCCGGCTTTCGACGAGATGATCAGTTCGTCGCGATAGCCCCGGAAATCTTCCCGCAGGATCTGGCCGAAGGCGAGTTCCGCACTGCCGGGCTTCGGGCCGTAGTTGTTGGCAAGGTCGAAATGCGTGATGCCGAGATCGAAGGCCTTGCGGCAGATCGCAACCTTGCGCTCGTGCGGCGTGTCGTCCCCGAAATTGTGCCAGAGGCCGAGCGAGATGGCCGGAAGCTTGAGCCCCGAACGGCCGCAGCGATTGTATTTCATGGTTTCGTAGCGGCCTGCCGCCGGTTGCCAGGACATGGCGCCCTCCTGTGTCGTGGATCAAAGCGGGCGCGAACGGCCCCGCTTCAAACACATAGCGGATCAGCGAAGAAGCGCCAGTGCCTCGTCGATGCCGAGTGCGGCCGGCTGGGTGCAGGTCGTGGAGAGCTCGATGAACCGGCCCTCTTCCCCTGATTTCAGGATCGAGGTCATGACATCGACGCCGTGCAGCGTGCGCTCCAGTGAGCAGCGCGGGTCACGCCCCTCGATGAGCGCCATCGCCATGTCCGCAAGACCTGCGGTGCGGTAGTTCGCCCTTGGCCCCTGCGGATGTTCCTGATTATCGATGCCGAACGGATGATCCCACGGTTCCAGCGGCTGGATGTCCTTGTTGCGGCCGCTGGCCTCGACGATGCCGCCGAAAAAATTCGGGTCCGGCACGAAGATCGAACCCTCGGTGCCGTAAAGCTCCATGTTGGCGTGGCGGTGCGACCAGACATCCCAGCTTGCCGAGAGCGTGATCGTCGCGCCGCTGACGAATTCCAGAAGCGCGTGGATATTGGTCGGAGTCTCGACCGGGATGACCTGGCCTTTCAGCGGTTCGCTGGTGATGGTGCGGGTCTTGTTGGCCATCGAAGTCAAAGCACCCACCCGCTTCACCGGACCGATGAGGTTGATGAGATTGGCGATGTAATACGGCCCGAGATCGAGAATCGGCCCGCCGCCTTCCAGGAAGAAGAAGCCAGGATTGGGATGCCACATCTCCATGCCGGGGCTCATGACGTGGCAGGTGCCGGATGTGATGCGGCCAACGCCGCCCTCGTCGATATGTTTGCGGGCGAGCTGATGCGAGCCACCGAGGAAGGTGTCCGGCGCGCAGCCGACGGCAAGCCCCTTCTCCCTCGCAAATGCCTGCAGCGCCTTGCCCTCTTCCAAGGTCACCGTCAGCGGCTTTTCGGAATAGACGTGCTTGCCCGCTTCGAGGATGGCCTTCGAGACGGAGAAATGCGCCGCCGGGATCGTCAGGTTGACGATCACGTCGAGTTCGTCATTGGCAAGCAGGTCGGAGATCGACTGCGCCTTGACGCCGTATTCCGCGGCGCGCATTTCGGCCGCATCGTCGCTGAGGTCGGCGCAGGCAAGCACCTTCAATCCCCTGAAGAGCGGCGCAAGCTTGAAATAGGTGGTGGAAATATTGCCGCATCCCATGATGCCGACGCCAAGTTCCCTAGGCATGGAAAAACTCCGGAATCTCTGTGATCAATAGGTCTTGAACGAGGCGATCGAACGCGTGAGCAGCCGTTCGACATCCTTCGGATTGTCGTGTTCGAGAACGTAATGTTTCGCCGGCGTCTTCCTGAGCGCCGCCATCAGATCCTTCCACGGCACCGTGCCGTAGCCGACATCGGCCCAACCGTCTTCGTCCGTGTTTTCACCGGCCGGCGCAATGTCCTTCACATGCACCGCAGTGATACGCTTGCCATAGCTTTCGATCCACCCGTAGGGATCGGCGCCGCCGCGGATGAGCCAGGCTATGTCCGCTTCCCAGGCGAGATCGGGACCGCCGGCGAGAATCTGTTCCTGCGGTGTCGAGCCATCGCCAAGCGTCTTGAACTCGAAGTCATGGTTATGCCAGCCGAATGTATAGCCGGCATCCTGATACCGCTTGCCGGCTTCCTGAAGGCGCTGGCCGAAGGCAAACCAGCCGGCGGCGTCGCTCGGCCGCTGATCGGGCATGAGGAAGGGGCAATAGATTGCCACCATGCCGAGCGTCTTGGCGATGAGCAGTGCCTGCGCCGGCTCCTTTTCAAGGAGATCGAGACCGAAATGGCCGGTCGGCATGGTAAGCCCGTTGGCGTCGAGATCGGCCCGCAATGCTTTCAGGCCGGCCTCATCGAGCGTCGCATAGAGGCCGCCATACCCTTCGACTTCCGAATATCCGGCCCTGGCGACCTGCTTCAGGATGTCGGAGAGTGGCGGAAAATTGCGGGCGCAATAAAGCTGAAAACCGAGTTTCGTCATGTGATCCTCCCTTGAAAAGAGCCTCAGCCTGCCGCTTGGCAGGAATAGAGATCGTAGATGCGGAATTGCGGAGCCGCACCGACGGGCGCGGCGGGCGTGAAGGTGATGCGGCGGCTTTCGCCGGCAGCAAGATCGAAGGCATTGTCGGAATAGCGCCCGGCGGTGCCGCTCTCGATCAGCACGAAAAGGGCAAGGCCTCTGGCCTGGACGAGGAGATCAAACGCGCCATCACCGGCTGGAGACACGGAAAACTTAAGACCCGACGGCTCCAGCTCCAGCGCTTTGTAAGTGCCCAGGACATGATGCCCCTCCTCGCCCATGCCGTTGGAAACGGTAAAACTCCAGGCAAGGATCAAGCCTTCGGGAATGTCCGAAACGGGTAGGGTCAATGCGGTCACTGCAGCATCCGGCGTGCACACGGCCTCAATGCTCTGCAACGGGCTGCGCTCGCCGTTCAGGGTGAGAAGCGACAGATTGATGGTCACCGTCACATCCTCGGGCGTGTCATTGACCAGCGAGATGCGGATGTTCTTTCCGTCCTCCGATGGGATGGCCGCCACCGCGACCGGCTGGAAGAAGCGGCGGGCCATGTAGTGCAGCACCTTCCAGCTTCCGCCATAATCGAGGCTCGACCAGGAGGCGACCGGCCAGGTGTCGTTGAGCTGCCAGTAGAGCGTGCCCATGCAATGGGGTTTTAAAGAGCGCCAGTAATCGACAGCCGTCTTGATGGCGAGGCCTTGCTGCACCTGGCTCAGATAGACGAAATTGGCAAAATCCTTCGGGAAACGGAAATTGCGGAACATCGTGCCCGCTATCCGCTCGTTGCCGCCGGCATTCTTCTGGTGGTGCTCCATGACCGGCGAGGCGATGTTCATGTCCTTCTGAGCCGCATAGGTCTCGATGACCGGCAGCGACGTGTAGGACTGGAAACCGAATTCCGAGCAGAAGCGCGGCCGGACCGACCGATAATCGCTAAACGGCTTGTTCTCGTGCCAGACGGACCAGTAGTGCATGTCGCCGGAACCGTCCGCATGCCAGGCGTCGCCATAGTCGAGATAACCGGAGGCAGGGCTCGACGGCCACCAGATTGCCTCAGGCGCCGCCGTCTTCAACGCCTGCTCGATCACCCGGTTCAGCCGGTCGTAGGAGACGAGGTAACGGTCGCGGTTTTCCAGCGATTCCTTGAACCAGTTGAGCGCTCCGACCAGCTCATTGTCACCGCACCAGAGAACGATCGACGGATGCGAGACAAGCCGGCGGGCCTGATAGTCCACCTCTGCCTCGACGTTTTCGAGGAAGTCGGGCGCCGAGGGGTAGAGGTTGCAGGCGAACTGGAAATCCTGCCAGATCATCAGGCCCAGCCGGTCGCAGAGATCGTAGAACCAGTCCTGTTCATAGAAACCGCCGCCCCAGACGCGGATCATGTTCATGTTGGCGTCCACGGCCGAACGCAGCAGGTCTCCGGTCTTTTCCGGGCTTGTCAGCGAAAAGAGCGCGTCCGCCGGAATCCAGTTGGCGCCGCGGCAGAAGATCTCGCGGCCGTTGATGCGGAAGGCGAAGCGACTGCCGGCGTTGTCCGGATCGGTCAGCAGCTCGACCCTGCGAAGACCGATCTGCCGGACGACCGTTTCGGCCGGAATTTCGACGACGAGTTCGTAGAGCGCCTGTTCGCCGCTTCCCGCCGGCCACCAGAGCCTTGGGTTCTTGATTTCGAAGACGTGATGAATGGTGGTCGTACCCGCGTCGATGCCGCAATCGAGCCGTACCCGTTCTCCGTTGAATGAAAAGTGGACGGGCAGTATCCCGGGCTCCCCGGCATAGAGCGTCAGCGCCACATACAGTTCGACCCCATCATTGTGATGTCTCTGTGTGGTGACGACTTGTTCGATGCGGGCCGTATCGAGCTTTCGCAAGGCAATCGCGCCATAAAGGCCAAGCGGTGCCAACGCGATATTCCAGTCCCAGCCGAAATGGCATTGCGGCTTGCGCAGCATGTTGCCGTTGGGAATCGGACAATTGGCCGTGGAATAAGGAATGTAGAAAGGCTGATGCGCCTGCCGGTCGGCGCCTGCCGCGATATTCGAATGGAAATGGATGCGGATCGTGTTCTCGCCAGGTCGAAGTGCCGATGAAACATCGGGCCGGTAGCGGCGGAAGCAGTTGTCGGCCGAGAGCACCGGGACGTCGTTGACGAAGACGATCGCGACCGTATCGAGATAGGTGATGTCGAGATACCAGCTGCCGTCCGGATCGTCGAGCACGAAGCGCCGCTCGATGACCCAATCTGTATGAGCCACCCATTGGACAGCGTCTTCGTTCCGCCCGAAATAGGGGGCCGGAATGATGCCCGCGGATTTCAGCGCGGTGTGGACGTCTCCCGGTATCGGCATCATGGCCCGATGCTCTCCATCGGCAGACGCAAGCTGCCATGAACCCGAGAGGTCGATCACGGTCATGCCGCAACCTCTGAAATGTCATGCCGTGCCGATCCGGTCCTCCTCCAGCCAAACATCAGATGCGTTCTTCCGTTTCGGCATCGAAAAGCGACGCCATGCTCATGTCGAACCCGACGCGGACCTTGGTGCCGACCGCATAGCGCCGCGCTCCGCCGATGCGGGCGGTTACCGCATGGCCCGCATGCTTCAGCCAGAGAAGATTGTCGGCGCCCATCGGCTCCTCGATCTCGACCACGGCGTCGTGCACTTCTCCGCCCTGGATGTCACCGTCCACCTTTATGTGCTCCGGCCGAACGCCCAGAATGACCTTGCGGCCCGGGGTAAGCGGCTTGGAGGCCTCGTAGCCGTCGAGCGAGAAGCTGGTGCCGTCGGTTTTGAACACAACGCGGCCGCCCTCCTCTGAAAGCTCGCCTTTGAGAAAATTCATCGACGGCGAACCGATGAAACCGGCGACGAAACGGTTCCTCGGCCGATTGTAGATCGTCGTCGGGTCATCGAGCTGCTGGATGACGCCGTTTTTCATGATGGCAATGCGGTCGGCGAGCGTCAGCGCCTCGATCTGGTCGTGGGTGACGTAGATCATCGTGTTCTTGAGCGATTGGTGCAGTCGCTTGATCTCGACGCGAAGCTCCGAACGCAGCTTGGCGTCGAGGTTGGAGAGCGGCTCATCGAACAGGAAGACGTCGACATCGCGCACCAATGCACGGCCGATCGCGACGCGTTGCCGCTGGCCGCCGGAAAGCTCCGCGGGCTTGCGTTTGAGAAGCGGCTCGATCTGCAGGATGCCGGCGGCACGCGACACCCGCTTGGCGATCTCATCCTTCGGGAGGCCTGCGACACGCAGGCCGAAGGACAAATTCTTCTCGACAGTCATCTGCGGATAGAGCGCGTAGGACTGGAAGACCATGCCGATGCCGCGGTCCTTGGGTTCCTCCCAGGTGACGTTCTTGTCCTTGATGAAGATCTGGCCCTCGGTCGGCTCCAGCAGTCCGGCGATACAGTTCAGGAGTGTGGACTTGCCGCACCCGGACGAGCCGAGCAGCACCAGGAATTCCCCGTCGCGGATATCGAGGTTCAGGTTTTCCAGAACCTTCACCGAGCCGAAGGAAAGCGACAGATCCCGAATGGAAACGCTGTTCTGCTTTTTTATGGAAACGGTGTCATGCATCAGGCTTTACCCTTTGACTGCGCCGGCGGCGATGCCGCGGACGAAAAGCCGGCCGGAAACGAAATAGACGATCAGGGGAACAGCACCCGTCAGCAGCGTCGCCGCCATGTTGACGTTGTATTCCTTCACGCCCTGGACCGAGTTGACGATGTTGTTGAGCTGCACGGTCATCGGATAGGTATCCGGCCGGGTGAACACCACGCCGAACAGGAAGTCGTTCCAGATACCCGTCACCTGCAGGATCATCGCAACCACGAAGATCGGCAGCGACATCGGCAGCATGATCCGGAAATAGATCTGCCAGAAGCCTGCACCGTCGATGCGGGCCGCCTTGAACAGCTCGACCGGCAGCGATGCGAAGTAGTTGCGGAACAGCAGCGTCAGTATCGGCATTCCGAAGATCGTGTGAACGATGACGAGGCCGGTCAGCGTACCGTATATGCCCAGTTCCCGAAGCACGATGACGATCGGATAGATCATCACCTGGTAAGGAATGAACGCACCGATGATGAGGATCGAGAAGAAAAGCTCGGCCCCCTTGAAGCGCCAGTTGGCAAGCGCATAGCCGCTAACGGAAGCAACCGCGATCGACACCACCACCGACGGCACGAGGATGCGCACGGAATTCCAGAAGCCGCGCGAAAGCCCGTCGCAGTTGAGGCCGGTGCAGGCCTGCGCCCAGGCCTTCACCCAGGGTTCGAAAGTGATCTCCATCGGCGGAGCGAAGATGTTGCCGAGCCGCACCTCCGGCATGCCCTTGAGCGAGGTCACGACCATCACATAGAGCGGCAGGAGGTAATAGAGTGCCGCGACCGTAAGCGTTCCATAGAGCACGATATTGCGCCGCGAGAGCACCCTTTTCGGCTTGCGGCCGCTGGGACCGGAGGCGAGCCCCCGCGAAACCGCATCGATGCCGGCTACGGTCGTATTGAGAGTGGAAACGTCAGCCACGCTTGCGCCCTCCGAATTCGAGATAGGCCCAGGGAATGATGATGATCGCGATCGTCAGCAGCATCATGGTCGATGCAGCAAAGCCCTGACCGAGATTCTGTGCCTGAAACATATAGTCGTAGACGTATTTGGCCGGCACTTCCGAGGCGTTTCCGGGTCCACCGCTGGTCTGGGCCACGACGAGGTCGTAGACCTTGACGATGCCGCTGGCGATCAGGACGAGCGTGGTGATGAAGACCGGCCGCATCATCGGAATGACGACGAAGATATAGGTGCGCCACATCGGTATGCCGTCGACGCGCGCCGCCTTCCAGATGTCCTCGTCGATACCGCGCAGACCGGCCAGCATGAGGCACATGACAAGTCCCGTGCCCTGCCAGAGCGCTGCAATCAGGATGCCGTAGATGACGATATCCGGATTGTAGAGCGGATCGAACGCGAAGCTTTCCCAGCCGAGCGACCGCACAATGCCCTGAATGCCGAATTCCGGGTTGAGAACCCATTGCCACACGAGACCGGTGACGATGAAGGACAGTGCGAAGGGATAGAGGAAAATGGTGCGGAACGTGTTCTCGAAACGGATCTTCTGGTCCATCAGAGCCGCGAGCACGAAGCCGATGACGAGGCTGAAGATGAGCGACAGGATTCCGTATACCGCCAGGTTCTGGATGGAAATCATCCAGCGCGACGAAGCCCAGAGACGTTCGTACTGATCCAGGCCGACGAAATTGAACCGCGGCAGAAGCCTTGAATTGGTGAAGGAATAAACGACGGTCCACAGCGTGCCGCCGAGAAAGATCACCACCGCGATGAGGATCATCGGGATCGAGGCGATCTTCGAGTTGAGATTACGCAAAAGATGGTTGGGCCGACCTGATGGAACGGTTTTCGCCATGTTTCCTCCTCGATCGCGGTTGCAGTATTCCCGCACCCCTTTTCCCGGCCCCGCCTTGCGGGCGGAGCCGGTTACGACAGGCAATGAGACGGGATCAGTCCGCCGAGCCGATGATTTCCGCAAAGCGCTCCTGCGCCTGTTCCGGCGTGATCGATGTGCCGGCGAAGAATTCGGACATCAGGTCCTCCTTCTGCTTCTGCGTATCGGCGGAAACCAGCTGGTCGGTACTGGTGACGACGTTGCCCTTCGAGATGATCTCGATGCCTTTCTTCATGCAGTCGTTGGCGGCTGCGAGATCCACGTCACCGCGGATCGGCACCGATCCCTTCTTCAGGTTGAACGCAACCTGGGTTTTCGGATCGACGATCGTTTCGGCCAGGATGTCCTGCGCCTTGGACTTTTCCTCATCGTCCAGAAGCGGGAAATAGAAGGCGTCGCCCCCGGTCGCCAGAACCTGGTTGAGGCCGAGGCCCGGAAGGCAGGTGTAGTCCGTGCCGGCCTTCTTGCCGGCGATCTGGAATTCGCCCTGCGCCCAGTCGCCCATGATCTGTCCGCCGGCCTTGCCGGTGAGGACGAGATTGGTCGCCTGGTTCCAGTCCTGGACGTTGGAGCCCTTCGCCAGCTGGCGCGCTTGATCGGCGGCAGCGAAAATCTTCGCCATCTCCGGTCCGGCAGCGGCTTCCTCGTCCTTGTCCTTGTAAACTTTCTCGTAGAGTTCCTTGCCGCCGATGGCGATCACCAGCGTGTCGAACAAACCGTTGGCCTGCCACGGCTGCCCGCCGAGCGCGAGGGCCTGCAGGCCCGCCTTCTGCAGGGCCGGCGCCGCGGCCACGAACTCGTTCCAGTTCGTCGGCACCGGTACGCCCGCCTTCTGGAAGGCTTCATTAGAAAGCCACAGCCACTGCCAGGAATGGATATTGACAGGCGCGCAGTAGATCTTGCCGTCGATCGTGCAGGAATCGAGCAGGCTGACAGGCTTGATGACTTCCTTCCACTTGCCTTTCTCCGCAACGGCGGTGAGGTCGCGCATCAGGCCAGCCTGCACCAGTTCTTCGGCCTGACGACCATGGTTGAACTGCGTCGCGGCCATCGGATCACCGCCGGTAATGCGGCTGATCATGATGGGACGCGCCGTGCTGCCGGAACCGGCGATGGCGCCATCCACCCACTTGTTGCCGGTGGCATCGAAAGCCTTGGCGAGTTCCGCGACCGCTGCGGCTTCGCCGCCGGATGTCCACCAGTGGGTGACTTCCAGATCGGTGGCGTGGGCCGCTCCGAGCGGCAGCACGACGGTTGCGGCCAGAATGGCTGTCATAGCACGAATATTCATGAGTCTCCTCCCTCACTGAAACGTTGCCGTGAAAACGTATGCCAATCAGATAAATCGCGCAACCGGTGTGGCTGGAAAAAAATCGGGATCCGAGAAAATACAATTTATAAGGGAAAACGCCCTCATCCTCTCAGATCGCCGATCTCCCCGATCGGCCAAGAAATTCGCTGCAATCACGAGGAATCCTGTCGATGCTCACTCATCCCCATTTCGCGAGTGCAAAAATCCTCTCGCATATGCGTTGTGCAACCGGAAGATATATGGTTCTGCGGACCTGGAAATTTTCCCTCGACATTTTACCTGTAACGTTTCAGTTTTATGCCTGACGTGGAGGAGAAAAGAAAGGGTCGCTCCGTTTTCAGGCAAGCTTGAACTCACTATAGTGATCTCCTGACTCGGGTAGTGACGGCGGATAATGGACGACAGCGGAAGACCAAGAACGCTCGGAGCGCGGGACGCGGTCCGCGAGCGCCCCACCTTGAAGACAATCGCCTATATGACAGGGCTGGGGATAACCACCGTCTCACGGGCGCTGAAGGATGCGCCTGATATCGGCGCAGAGACCAAGGAGCGGGTGCGCCTCGTCGCCAACCAGCTCGGTTATCAGCCGAACCGCGCGGGCGTCAGGCTGCGCACCGGCAAGACCAACGTGATCGCCCTCGTGCTCAGTATCGACGAGGAACTGCTGGGCTTCACCAGCCAGTTGGTGCACGGCATTTCCGAAGTGCTGGGCGGCACGCAATATCACCTCGTGGTGACGCCGCATTCCTTCGAGAAGGATCCGATGGTGCCGGTGCGCTACATTCTCGACACGGGTTCAGCCGACGGCGTGATCATTTCGCGTATCGAACCCGATGATGCGCGGGTGCGGTTGATGACGGAGCGCAACCTCCCCTTCGCAACGCATGGGCGCACGGATATGGGCATCGTGCATCCCTTTCACGACTACGACAACGAAACTTACGTTTATCAGGCTGTCCAGAAGCTCGTCCAAAAAGGCCGCAAACGTATTGCGCTTCTCGCGCCCCAGAGCCGTTTTTCCTTCTACACCCACAGCCGTATCGGCTTTGAACGCGGTTTGACGGATTTCGGTGCGACGGAAGTGCCCATGGGCCGCGTGACGAGTGAAACCCCGCTGGACGAAACTCGTGCCTACGCAGAACGGCTGATGCGTTCGGCCGGATCGCCGGATGGCATCATCTCGATCAGTGGATCGGCAACAATCGCCCTGGTCGCCGGCCTCGAAGCGGCCGGCAAGAAGCTCGGTATCGATGTCGATGTCGTCTCGAAACAGTCGGCGGAATTCCTGAACTGGATCCGGCCGGAAATCTATACCGTCAACGAGGACGTGCGGCAGGCCGGGCGCGAGCTCGCGAAGGCTCTGATGGCGCGTATCGACGGCGTGGCACCCGAACTCCTGCAGAGCATCGCCCAGCCGGTCTGGTCGAAAATGGGCCCGAAGGATTGAAAAGCCCGCCCATGCGGGCTTTTTCCATCGCTCAGGTGAATCAGGCGAATTCCTCAAGGCCGCTGCCCCAGGGGCCGTGATGCTTGTCGACGCCGTCGAGGCGGTCGAAGCCGTGGGCGCCGAAGAAGTCGCGTTGCGCCTGGGTGAGGTTCGCCGTGCCCCGGCTGCGGCGGTAGGCATCGAAATAGGAAAGCGCCGACGAAAGCGCCGGGACCGGCAGGCCGGACAGCGCCGCGTAGGAGACGACCCGGCGCAGCGCGCCATCGGTTTCCTTGACCATCTTCGAGAAGGCCGGCGTGACGATGAGGTTCGCGACATGCGGGTCCTTGGTGAAGGCCGAAGTGATCTCGTCGAGGAACTGCGACCGGATGATGCAGCCGGCGCGCCAGATCCTGGCGATGGTCGGCATCGGCAGGTTCCAGTTGTATTCGGCGGATGCCGCGGCCATCACCGCGAACCCCTGGGCATAGGCACCGATCTTGGCGGCGAGCAGCGCATTCTCGAGATCGGCCAGGAAGGCCATGCCGTCCTTCGGCCTCTCGGCTTTCGGCAGACCGAAAATCCTCTCGGCCGCAACACGTTCCTCACGCTGTGACGACAGGATGCGGCCGGCGACGGCCGCCTCGATGGCGGTCGCCGCAACACCCATGTTCTGCGCCTCGATGACCGACCACTTGCCGGTGCCCTTCTGGCCGGCGCGGTCGACGATGACATCGACCATCGGCTTGCCGGTGATCGGGTCATTCGCCTTCAGCACCTTTTCGGATATCTCGATCAGGTAAGAGTTGAGGCGGCCGGTATTCCAGCGGCCGAAGACGTTGCCGATTTCCGACGCGCTCATGCCGAGGCCGTCGCGCAGGATGCCGTAGATCTCGGCGATCATCTGCATGTCGGCATATTCGATGCCGTTGTGGATCGTCTTGACGAAATGGCCCGCACCGTTTTCTCCGAGCCATGCGACGCAAGGCTCACCGTTGAACTTGGCAGAGATCGAGGTGAGCACCTTCTCGACGCGCTTCCAGCTTTCCTCCGTGCCGCCGACCATGATCGACGGGCCGTGGCGAGCTCCCTCCTCGCCGCCGGAAACGCCCATGCCGATGAAGGTGAGACCGCTGTCCTTCAGATTGTCGAAACGGCGCATCGTATCGCGGAAGTTCGCATTGCCCGCATCGATCATGATGTCGCCGGCCGAAAGATACGGCTTCAGATGCTCCATCTGCTGGTCGACCGGATCGCCGGCCTTGATCATGATGATGATCGGCCGCGGTGGCCGGATGGCGGCAACGAATTCTTCCAGCGTCTCGCAGGGGACGATCTGGTTCTGCAATGCGCCGGCCTCGGCATGGAACTTGCGCGTCACTTCCGCAGTGCGGTTGAAGACGGCGATCTTGTTACCTTTTTCGGCGATGTTGAGGGAGAGGTTAGAGCCCATGACGCCGAGCCCGATAAGGCCGATTTCTGCCTGTTCCACGGATGTGCCTCCATTTGAAGATTCGGGGCTGTTGTCGCACTCAAATTACCAAACGGCAAGGCAAAGGCGGCATTAAACGATTAAATTTCGGTGACATTCCGTCTTCATCCGGGCAACGAACGGGACCGGGAATGAGTGTCTGTGGCCTGTGCTCCTCCGCCAGCTGCGGTGCCTTGCAAGTGCCGTTTTCCGGTGCGACAAGGACTTTGTGAGCAAGTCATGAATGCCAGGACAGAGACACCCTTGCTGGCCATGCGCGCCGGCATCTACAGCGAGCAGCCTGCGACCGGGGAGCTCGACAAGCTTTTCCGTTGCTCATGGTCCCATACGTTGCCGGGTGACTTCCAGGGCAGCATGATCGTTGTGCCCGACGGCTGTTCGGATCTGATCTTTGCCGGTGGCCGGCTGATGATCGTCGGCCCGGATCGCACAGCCGCCTTCCCTGCCGTTGCTGCCGGAGAAACAATCCTCGGCTTGCGCTTCAGGCCGGGTGCCGCGCTGCGGTGGCTCGACGTTCCGCTCAACGAACTCGTCGGAAAGGCCATCCCCCTGTGGGACCTGAACCGTGACACGCAGGAAATCGAAGAACAGCTTGCCAATGAAAGCAGCCTCGCCGGAAGGCGCGCGCTCCTTCACGCATGGGCGCTCAGGAAATCCGTGGCGACCGCTGACCCAAGGAGCGACATGGAAGCGCTCTTCAACGGCCTCAGCAATGGTACGCTTCATGATGTCTCGGCACAGGCAACATTCGGCGAACGCACCCTGCGGCGGCAAAGCCGTGATCATTTCGGTTACGGCCCGAAGATGCTCCAGCGCATCCTTCGTTTCCAGCGCTTTCTCCGCCTGACCCGCACGTCCTCCTCGCAGAGTCTGGCTATCCTGGCGCTGGAGGCCGGTTATGCCGACCAGGCCCATATGACGCGCGACGTAAAGGAATTCACGACGCTGACGCCGCAGGATATCCGCCGACAGCGCGCCTGATTGTCCGTTTTGTTCAAGAAATCCCAGCTTCTTGTCGGTAGGTTTTCGGGAAATCGAGGAAACGATCATGACGACAATGCCCGCCCGTATCATCCATATCGGCATCGAAAGGCCCTGGTTGGAGGTCTATGACTTCGCAAGCAGACCTGAGAACATGCCGCTCTGGGCGTCCGGTCTGTCCTCCGGCCTGACCCGCGAAGGCGAGGACTGGATCGGCGACGGCGGACCGATCGGCAAGGTGCGCGTGCGGTTTGCCCCACCGAACCGGTTCGGTATCATTGACCATGTGGTGAGCATGGAGAACGGCCTTGTCGTGGAAAATCCGTTGCGGGTGGTGGCGAATGGCGATGGTGCGGAAGTCATGTTCACGCTGCTCCAGCGCCCGGACCTGGACGATGCGGCCTTCGAGGCGGACGCCGCGCATATACGGAAAGATCTGAAGGCGCTGAAAGACCTGCTGGAAGACAAGAAATAGGAGAGCACCCATGGGAGCCAAGGGCGCGGATCGCAAGATAGATTACATCGAATTCAACGTGCGCGACATAGGAAGAGCCAAGGCATTCTATGGCACTTCTTTTGGCTGGACCTTCACCGACTACGGTCCGGACTATTGTGAATTCCAGGACGGACGACTGACCGGCGGTTTTGCGAAATCAGCCGATATCAACGCCAAGGGCGGTGCGCTGATCATCCTTTTCGCGGACGAGTTGGAGGACGCCCAGGCACGGATCGAGAAGGCCGGCGGCAAGATCGTCAAGCCGATCTTTTCCTTTCCCGGCGGACGGCGGTTCCATTTCGCCGATCCGGAAGGCTACGAACTGGCCGTCTGGTCCGACAGATAATCGCTATGCTGCCGAACGCCGTCGGCGATCGGCAGTTTCCTGCATGACCAGCAACGCGCCGACAGGCTGCGATGAGCCGGAGATGCAGGGCGACATGCGGCAGCGGATGACCACAGTCTGGCCGTCCACCTGGTCTGCATAAGTGAAGGAGACGCTTTCGCCCTTGAAGCACCGCTCGAGGCCTGGCTTGAATTCGTTCCTGAAACGGTGAATGCCCACGAATTCCGCGAAATGGCGGCCGATCAGTTCGTCCCGCGACACGTCAAGACGCCGCGCATTCGTTTCGTTGGTGTAGAATATCCGGTAGCTGGGCGCGATGACGACAATCCGGTCGGATATGCGGTTGAGAAGCGCATCGTCGAGAAATCCGTCTGCCGTTGCATCCGCAATGATCGACGTTTCGCCTGGCTCGGGCTGACGGTTGGCCGACTGGCCGGTTTGCGGAGCGACGTAACGCTCTACGAGCATCCGCAGCAGGTGCCCGTTGCGGCGGACGCAACTGCGGTCGTCGGCCTCTTCGTTCAGGAGATCGAGCGCGAACCGGAACTGCGCCTGAATACTGGCCGGATCTTTTCCCTGAGAAGAGAAAATTGCGAGCATGAGAGGATCAAGGTCGCGATCGAGCGCGACGGTTGCCAGCGTATCATTCCGTTCGACCGCCTGACGCAGATCGGTATATTTGGACCAGAAGAGATCGATCAGCGCTTGCAAAAATACCCCCTCGCCCCCTCTATCTGGAGACTGCCGCCAATCCTTCCCCTGCGACCGGCGCTTCGTCATCAAATCCGCCAGACATTAATTCTTCTCCTCAAGGACGGACCCAAATTTTGGTCGATGACTTAACGTAGAACGCTCAGCCATGCGGCTCCAAGTTGTATCCAGGGATCATCTGAAGATTTACAGATACCGCTTGATATGCCACCGGTCGTGGTACCAGAGCCATTGCTCGGGATACTCCCGCACCCAGCTCTCCACCTTGTCGTTGAGCATCTGGCCGGTTGCCTGGAGGTCGAGATTACCCTTCTCGTCGCGCGGCAGCTCAATCTTCGGCTCGATCTCCAGCCGGTAGCGGTTGTCGGGCAGACGGATGCAACGTGCAGGATAGACCTCCGCGTTGAACTGCCGGACGAGTTTGGCGAGCAGCGGGTTGGTTTGTACCGGCCGGCCGAAGAACGTCGTCATAAGGCCCTTGCGGAACTTCTGGTCGACTAGCACGCCGACGCCGCCGCCCTGTTCCAGGCGGCGGGCGAGCGCAAAGGACGAACCCGCATGCGAAGGCACGAGCTGACCCATACGGCTGGCACGGAAGGCAAAGACCTTTTCCGCGATATACGGGTTGTTCGGCGGCCGGAAGAGCACCATGACCTCTAGGCCGAAGGCCTTTCCGGCAACAGGCAGAAGCTCGAAATTGCCGGTATGGGCGGTGAAGACGATGAAGGGGCGCGGATTGTCGCGCAGGTCGACGAAGATCGGAATGCCCGACACTTCCACCCTGCCCGGCTCCGTTCTCTCCGGATCGAAATCGAACAATCGGTCGAGGAAAACATATTCGGCCGCAAGCCGTCCCATATGGCCCCAGCTCGCGATCGCGATCTGCTCCAGCTCTTCGTCGGTCTTTTCCGGGTAAGCATTGCGCAGGTTGACGAGCATCAGCTTGTGACGGCCGAGCCTGGGGCCGATACGACGCGCCATGCGATCGGCAAAACGGATCGCGGGATCGGCAGGAAAAACCTTGAGAAGATTGAGGAAGCCGAACGCAACCAGCGCCACCAGCCATTGCTGGAAGTTTCTGAGCGCGATGACGATCCGTGTGAGGAAGAGCTTCAAGGGCATTCAGTCCATGCGGAGCACGATCTTGCCGAAGACCTGGCGGGTCTCCATGCGCTCCAGCGCCTTGTCGATCTCGTCGAAGGTGACTTCCGTGTCGATGACCGGGTGGACGATACCCTGGGCCATCTTCTGCATGGCGTCCGCCATGTTCTCCATGCGGCAGCCGAACGAGCCGAGCAGTTTCAGCTGCTGCTGGAAGAGCATCATCAGGTTCATCTCGGTGGAGACGCCTGAGGTCGAGCCGCAGGTGACGAGCCGCCCGCCACGTTTCATGGACAGCATAGAGCCGGCCCAGGTATCCTTGCCGACATGTTCGAAGACCACGTCGACGCCCTTCTTTCTGGTGAGCTTGCGCACCACGCCCTCGAACCGGTCGGTGCGATAGTTGATGACGTGATCGGCTCCGAGAGCCTTCGCCCTTTCGATCTTGTCGTCGGAGCCGACGGTGGTGATGACGGTGCAGCCCGTCTTCTTGGCGAGCTGGATCGCCGCGCTGCCGATACCGGAGCCGCCGGCATGCACGAGGATCGTCTCGCCGGGCTGGAGCCTTGCATTGTCGAAGAGCATATGCTCCACCGTGCCGAAGGTGACCGGTGCGAGCGCTGCGCCCACCGCATCGACGCCCGGAGGCGCCGGCACGAGAAGGCGCGCAGGAAGATTGGCCTTCTCCTGCGCAAAACCGTCGAGATGAAAACCGTGCACGCCGGAAACGTTTTCACAGAGATTGTCGCGCTTTTCGCGGCAGGGCTTGCAGAGACCGCAGGTGCGCGCACCGTAGATCGACACGAGCTGGCCCGGCAGGACATTCGAGACGCCCGGACCGATTGTCTCGACGACACCGGAGGCCTCCGCGCCGATCGTCAGCGGCATCTTGCGCTTGGCAAACGCCATGCCGCGCCAGCCCCAGACGTCGATGTGGTTAAGCGCCACGGCTTTGACCCGCAACGTGACCTCGCCCGGCCCGGGCGCTTCGGGTTCGCGGATGTCCACGGCCTCGAGCTTACGGTCATCGATCAGTTGCAGAGCGCGCATAATAAATTTTCCTTCGCCCGAAGGCGTTCCAACTCGTCAAACGTGATTGGCGACGGTCTCTAAGCCGGTTCCAGCGTCATGACAAGGCTGGCGTTCTGTCCACCGAAGCCGAAGGAGTTCGAAAGCACGGCGTTGGCCTGAGCGTCCCGCTTCCTGTTCGGCACCACATCGAGCACGATCGTCGGATCGGGATTGGTGTAGTTGATGGTCGGAGGTAGCGTGCCGGTGAGCATCGTCTGGATCGAGAAGACGGCTTCCACGGCGCCTGCGGCCGTCAGCGTATGCCCGATCATCGACTTGTTCGACGAGACGGGAATGTCTTTCAGCCCGTCGCCGAAGACGGCGAGCATGGCGCCATACTCCATCTTGTCGTTTTCCGGCGTCGAGGTGCCATGCGCGTTGATATAGCCAATACCCGTTTCGTCCATGCCGGCATCAGCAAGTGCCGCGCGGATCGTGGCGATTGCCGGGCCGCCATCCGGAGAGGAACGCGTGCGATGGAAATGGTCCGCCTTCTCGCCGCAGCCCTTCATGATGCCGAGGATCTTGGCGCCGCGAGCGATGGCTGACGCCAGTGATTCGAGCACCAGGGTTGCAGCACCTTCGGCGATGACAAAACCGTCGCGATCTTTGCTGAATGGCTTCGACGCCTTTTCCGGCGGATCGTTCTGGGTGGAAAGCGCCGAGAGCAGCGAGAAGCGGATCAAAGCCTCGGCACTGACCGAACCATCGGTCGCGACCGTCAGCGCGCGATCGGTACGGCCCTGGCGGATCGCTTCCACGCCAAGCTGGATCGCTGTGGCGCCGGATGCACAGGCCGTCGAGAGCGTTACCGGAAGCCCGCGTGTGCCGAACGTATCGGAAAGACGCTCAGAGATTGAACCGAACTGCACGGCTTCGAGGAAGACGGGATCGGGACGCTCGCGCATGGCCGCCAGGAAGCGGTCATAGGCATCGCCTTCCGTCTTTGATGGCGGAGCGCGATCGGCAAGCGCGAAACGGTCGCTCCATTCCGGCTCGACCGGGGGGGCCGCGAGAAACAGCGGACCGTCGAAATCGCCTGAAAGACCCGCCTGTGCGAGCGCTTCCATAGTGGTTTCGCGCGCGAAGGCGAAGGAACGCTCGACGGAATTTTCAGCCGGAACGGGAATGAAATCGACCGTGCCGCTGATCCTGGTGGAAAGCTTGTCCGTCGGAAAACGAATGGTCTTGTGGATGCCGGACGTGCCGGAGGTCAGCGCTGCCCAGTTGTCCGCGAGCCCCTGGCCGAGCGAGGTCAGGACGCCCATGCCGGTGATGGCGACGATCGGGCGGCCGAGATGATCCTTGAAGCGATTGTCGCTCATCAAAATCTCCTTTACGCGGCCGAGAGGACAGCAAGTCCCTCGCCGCGCGTATAACCGATCGTCGTCACCACCGCATGCTTGGCGGGCGCCGTCATCGGCTGTTCGTTCTGGGCATCGAATGTAGGAATGCGCGCGGCGCCATCCAAGCTGAGTGCCGCAAGTGCAAGGCCAAGCGGGAACTGCGCTTCCATGCCGTGTCCGGTCACTCCGCCATAAGCGCGGATCGGCATTCCCGGAAACTCCTTCTCAAGCAGCAGCTTTTCACGGGCGGCAAGATCGACAAGACCGCTCGTGCCGGACAAGACGACCGTATCATCCTTCGAAAGACCGGAGGCATGGCTGGCAAGTCGCGTCAGGCGCTTTTCGAGCTTGCCTTCGTTGCGATTGCCGCGGTCGCCTTCGATCGCGTGGATGACGGCATAGATATGCGCGCCACGGGCTTCGGCATGCGCGCGGGATTCGAGCACCAGGAAAGCGCCGACCGACCCCATGATCAAGCCACCGCCATTGTCCGGGGACCGTGACCAGATCGGATGCCAGTCCCCCGTCGCATGGGCGCGGATACCCTCGACAAGCAGGATGATATCGGCACGCTCGGCAACGAAGGCGCCGCCGACGAGGCTGTGGCTCGACTGGCCCGCCTTGATGCGGTGGAAGGCGGTCTCAACGGCAGAAATGCCAGCCGATTCCTCGCCCATGAAGGTGCGCGACGAGCCGGTGACCTTATGGACGATGGAAATATTGCCGGCGACGAGATTGGAAAGCTGGGCAAGAAACAGCGTCGGTCGAAGCTCGGTCGTCAGTTTCTCGTTGAGCAGCATCTCGCGGTCATTGCGCTTCAGCGCTTCGTCGACGATCAGGGAATCGACCTTGATATCGCGTTCGCCGCCGCCGGCGGCCACGATCATGTCCATCGAGGCACAGGCTTCCGCATCTGTCTTGAGACCGGCATCGTCGAGCGCAAGACCAGCGGAAAAGACGCCGAGCCGCTGCCAGTTCTCCATCTGGCGCTGGTCACCGCGCTTCGGGATCTGCGCCGACCAGTCGATTTCCGGCATGGGATGGACCGGATAGGGAGCGAAACGTTCCGTCTCGACCCTGGGCGCACCCGCATCGGCGGAAGAGAGAAGCGCAACGTGCGGCTCCTTCCCGACGCCCTGGCAGGTAACGATCCCGATCCCGGTAATCACGACATCATTGTCAGACTTCATCATGTCCTCTTTGCCCATCGGCTGATGGATGAGCGTCCAGCAAATCCAGGAACATGGAAACCGGTTTTCCGTCCGGAATTGCGTCAAAATAAAAATTCGGGGCCAGTCGTCGTCCGTGAACGATGAATGGCTCTTATGCCTTTGCGGCGAGCGCGTCCATAAGGCCGACCTCTTCCGCGCGCTTGCGGACAATCGGCGCCAGCGGGATTTCGCTGAAGGGCATGGTGCGCAGCTTGAGCTGCGCGTCGCATACCTTCTTGCCGGCACTCGTAATCTTCGCCTTGGTGACGGCGTAGCCCGAACCCTCATGCTCCAGAAACGCCTCGATGTCGAGGACGGCATCCGGTTCGACGAACGTGCGCATCTTGGCGCCGTCGACCGACATCAGGAAAGGCATGGCGGCAAAATTCGTGGCGGCGAGCACCAGGAAACCCGAGGCCTGCGCCATGGTTTCGATCAGGAGGACGCCCGGAACCAGCGGCATTCCGGGAAAATGGCCCTCGAAGACCGGGCTTTTAGCCGGCACGACCGACCGCGCCTTGAGGAGTTTGGCGCCTAGATCGACCGCTTCGACGCGGTCGATCATCTGGAAGTATTCGAGCAGCATGAGATTGCCGGCGGGCGGTCAGCCCTTTGCCGCCCTCAGCTCGTCGATTTTGGCGCAGAGGTTCTTGAGGACGAAATATTCCTCGGTCGAAACCTTGCCTTCGTTCACTTCCTGCGTCCACTGTTCCAGCGGAATCTTGATGCCGAATTCCTTGTCGATGGCGAAGACGATATCCAGAAAGTCGAGGCTGTCGATGCCCAGGTCATCGATCGTATGGCTTTCCGGCGTGATCGTTTCGCGATCGATTTCGCTGGTCTCAGCGATGATGTCGGCAACTTTGTCGAATGTAGCAGTCACGCCCATGTCCTCTGAAGAATATCAAAATCAACGTCCCACATAGGGAAATCGATCTCAAATGCCAATGGCCTCGTTTTCGAGAGCGTCAATTTGCGCTGGAACTGTTGCCTAAACAGCAATCGAATGGCGACCTTCCACAAGCGCCGCACGGATGACTTCCAGCACCTCTTCAGATCGGACATCCGTGCAGACCCGCTGGCTCGGGTGCCCATCCCAAGGGCTTCCTGTGAATTTGCGGCCATGGTCCGGCGACTGGATCGTCGCGCCGTCGGCAATGCCGCCGCAGACGACGCGCACGGCACCGCTGCGCAAGGTAAAAAGGTCCGGCCGGACCAGGTAAACACAGGCCGTGCTGTCATGCACGGCCATGCCGGCAATGCCGACGCGGCTCTTGTAGAAGTCGATATAATATTGGGACAGGTCCGAGAGGAGCTGTACGGACTGGTCGCCCGATTTGACCATGACGTCGAGATATTCGGCGGTCATGATCGTCTTCATCGTCACGTCGAGCCCGGCGATGGTCACTTTCCACGGTGCGGTGAAAAGAACGTCGGCCGCTTCCGGATCGCCGTGGATATTCGCCTCGGCAGCAGGCGTCACGTTGCCGATCACATCGAAGGCGCCGCCCATGACGACCACTTCCTTGACGAGGCCTGCGATGCCCGGATCAGCCCTCAGCGCCAAAGCCAGGTTTGTCATGCGGCCGACGGCAACCAGCGTCACCTCGCCCGGATTGGCCCGCACGGTCTCGATGATGAACTGGTAGGCGGGACGCGAATCAAGCGGCCAGTCGATCGTCTGCGGCACGCCGATATTGCCGAGGCCATCGGCGCCGTGCACGACGGATGCCGCTCGATCGTCGCGACGCGAGGGGTCGAGCGTGCTTTCGGCGCCAATCGAGATGGGTGCGGAGATATTCCATTCCCGATGCAGGAACTGCGCATTGCGGGTGGTCAGCTCCAGCGGCACATTGCCGAAGACCGTCGTCACGCCGAGAAGGTCGATCTCGGGATGCCGATGCAGGAAAAGCAGGGCCATGGCGTCATCAACGCCCGGATCCGTATCGAAAATGACCTTATGCATATGCTTCATCCCCATATTCGGCGGCTTTCAAGGCGGCGCACAATAGCGCCAAACGTTTGCAGCGCAATCCCCGGCGGCATGGCGACTTCGAGCGAGATTGCCTTGCGTCAATCCACATTCGATGCGAGAAGCGCGCCGCGTCTTATTTCGCGCATTTCGCCGCTTACCGAGTTTTTCCCTTGAACGACCTTGCCTCGCATCTCGTCCTGATGCTTTTCCTCGCCTCTTTTTTTGCCGGTTTTGTGGATTCGATCGCCGGTGGCGGCGGGCTCATTACCATTCCGGCCATGCTGATCGCCGGCATTCCGCCGCTGGAATCGATCGCAACGAACAAGCTGCAATCGCAATTCGGTTCCGCTTCGGCGACAATCGCCTACGCCCGGCGCGGCCATGTCAACTTAAGAAAACAGCTGCCGATGGCGGCCATGTCGCTTCTCGGCGGAGCCATAGGCGCCATCCTCGCCTCCATGGTGCCGGCCAAGTGGCTCGCGGCAGCAATCCCCTTCCTGCTGATCGCGATCGCCGTCTTTTTCGCAGTCAAACCGAACCTCAACGACAGCGACAGCCACCAACGGGTGACTCCATTTGTTTTCGGCCTGACTGTTGTTCCCCTGGTGGGGCTTTACGACGGTGTGTTCGGTCCGGGTGCGGGCTCCTTCTATATGCTCGGCTTCGTTTTGCTCGCCGGTTTCGGCATGCTGAAGGCGACCGCCCATACCAAGCTCATCAATCTCGGATCGAACTTCGGCTCCTTCCTGATCTTTGCCGCAACGGGTTCGGTGCTCTGGAAGATCGGCCTTCTGATGGGGATCGGCCAGTTCTTCGGTGCTCAGGTCGGCTCGCGGATGGCGATGAGGAGCGGCGCGAAGCTGATCAAGCCGCTGCTGGTTCTTTCTTGCCTTGCCCTGGCGCTCAAACTGCTCGCCGATCCGGCCCACCCGGTGCGGATCTGGGTCGGTTTCTAACCCTTCATCTTCAGCGGCAGACCGGCGGCGATGAAGAAGACCTCATCAGCCGCCGCGGCGATCTTCTGATGCAGGCGCCCGGCATGGTCTCGGAACTCCCTCGCCATTCTGTTCTCCGGCACGATGCCAAGCCCCACCTCGTTGGAAACGAGGATCAGACGGCCAGCAAGGGGAGCGAAGCTTCGGACAAGCATTTCGCCTACCGCATCGATATCCCGATTTTCCATCATGAGGTTGGTGATCCAGAGCGTGAGACAATCGACAAGCGCTACCCTGCCCGGCGCATCGATTGCTTCGATGCGCGACACGAGATCGACCGGCACTTCATGTGTCACCCATCCTTCGCCGCGATCGGCTCGGTGACGGGCGATCCGCTGCCTCATTTCGTCATCATAGGCGCGGCCGGTCGCAATATAGTGGCGTTCAAAGCCGGTCTCCCGGGCGAGTTTTTCGGAAAAGCCGGATTTGCCCGAACGGGCACCGCCGAGGACGAACGTGACGTGACCGGAGCGTGTCATGGAAGAAAGGAGCCTGTTCCAGAGGGGACCGGACGATTCGTAGACAAGAGAGGCGTCCGGCCCTGTTGGTGGTGATGACTCTGGATTTGCATTGCCTGGCAATGGTGAAGGCTTTGGAGATAGGTGTCAATCTCCGCTGCCGCAAGGCCCGCTCGGATACGACGGCGGTGAGTTCGACAACAATCGGAAGATGAAAATGCCCGTCGCCGAAAAGGGTAAGGTTCCGCCGGGGAAGCAAGGGCAACCGGTACGCACTACCTGATCCGGTGCCAAAGGCAAGCTAACCGCCCGCATTGAAACCAATAGCGCGACATTCTTACCGGATGGTTATTACGGGCGGTAAGCTGCGTGAATTTCTTATTTTTCGTCTTTTTCGAAAAATTTCGGACTGCTGGAAACGGCGCTAATCGACTACAAAACGTCAAATCTCGGGCGTGACTTTTTCGCGTACCATGTACCATCTGTTCCGCACGCTGGAATTGTCGCTGAGAACGATGGCAAATGATGATTTTTCGACCGGGAATCGAGCTCAGACAAAGGTTTGATATTTGCCCGCGCGGCGCGCACTTGCCCGGGACAGGTTGATTTCTGTTGGGGAAACCGTACCTTGCATTGGGCTGACATATAAATGCGCAGTATCTGTGACAGCATTCCGCAGATGCGAAAAGACGCATCGCCCAGCAACGTTCGCGCGGCAGCATCCACCGGTTGCATGCGCTGCGCCCGCGCTAGCGGATGGCCCTGCTGGACATCCACCGAAGTGAACATTTGGAACGATAAGACTGGGAGGTCTTAAGATGAAAAAACTGCTTGCTTCCACTGTCTTCGCCGCTGGTCTTTATGCCTTTGCCGGCTCGGCGCAGGCCGATTGCGGCTCGATTTCGATTGCGGAGATGAACTGGGCCTCGGCGGGCGTCGCGGCCAATGTCGACAAGATCATTCTCGAAGAAGGGTATGATTGCACTGTCGAACTCGTCTCAGGCGACACGATGCCGACCTTCACCTCCATGAATGAGAAAAGTCAGCCGGATATCGCGCCGGAATTCTGGATCAATTCGGTGCGCACCCTGCTCGACCAGGCCGCTGCCGATGGCCGGCTGATCATCGCCGCGGAAATCCTTGCCGACGGCGCCGTGGAGGGCTGGTGGATTCCGAAATTCCTGGCCGACGCTCACCCGGACATCAAGACGGTTCAACAGGCGCTCGCGCATCCGGACCTGTTCCCGGCCCCCGAAGATCCGTCGAAGGGTGCGGTGACCAACTGCCCCTCGGGATGGAACTGTCAGGTTTCGACCGCCAATCTCTACAAGGCGCTCGCAGCACAGGACAAAGGCTTCGAACTGGTCGATACGGGTTCCGCAGCCGGCCTTGACGGGTCGATCGCCAGCGCTTTCGAAAAGAAGACCGGATGGCTCGGATATTATTGGGCGCCAACGGCCATCCTCGGCAAATACGAAATGGTGAAGCTCTCCTTCGACGTACCGCACGACAAGGCCGAGTGGGACGCCTGCACCGCGGTGCCGGACTGCGCAAACCCCAAGGTCAACTCTTATCCGACCTCGCAAGCCTTCACCGTTGTCACCAAGCAGTTTGCGGAGAAGGCGAGCGTTGCGATGGACTACATCAAGAATCGCAAATGGAGCAACGCGACGGTCAACAGCATTCTCGCGTGGCAGACGGACAACCAGGGCACCAACGAGGACGCTGCCAAGCACTTCCTCGAGACCATGCCGGAGGTTTGGACCAAGTGGGTCTCGCCGGAAGTCGCCGATAAGGTCAAAGCCTCCCTCTGACGGTAGTGGATATGCCGAAGGCGATGCTCCGGGCGTTGCCTTCGGCAACTGCATTTGTCGTGGACGTCGCTCGATGTCGTCTGCGGTGGTGCATGGGAGTGGTCGCCGGGCGATACTCCAGATGCGGAAACCTGCCGGAAATTGCCGCCGCACCCGGAAAGCCATGTCGGGCTGCGAAAGGCAAAATATAGAACAGACAAGGGGAAAAGCATGGCGAGCTGCGATTTCGTGCCGGGCATTCTCTGTAAATTCCCGGCCATCAGTGATCAGTATATCCGTGATGCACGCAAGATAATCGACGACGGCTTCAAGGGCCTCGTAAGGGAATATGGTCACGTCATAGACGCCGTGACTGCGCCTCTGCAATGGTTCCTGAACTATCTGGAGCGGCTCTTCACCAATTCGCCCTGGATCGTCGTGCTGATGATCATGCTGGCGATCGTCTATCTCGGTAGTCGCAGCCTCCGCATCACCATCGGTACCGCGATCGGCATGCTGCTGATCGGCATGTCCGGACTGTGGGGCGATACGATGGTGACGCTCGCGATCGTCACGGTGGCCACCCTGATTGCTATCGTCATCGGTCTGCCGATCGGCATCCTGATGGCCCGCTCCGATCGGATCCAGGGCGTTATCAATCCAATCCTGGACGTGATGCAGACTATGCCGAGTTTCGTATATCTGATTCCCGTGGTTGTGATTTTCGGAATCGGCAAGGTGCCGGGGCTGATCGCGGTGGTGATCTATGCCGTACCGCCGATGATCCGGCTGACCAATCTCGGTATTCGCCTGGTCGACAAGGAAGTGCTGGAGGCGGCCGATGCCTTCGGCTCCTCGCCTGGCCAAAAGCTCTGGAACGTGCAGATGCCGCTCGCACTCCCCACCATAATGGCCGGCATCAACCAGACGATCATGATGTCGCTCGCCATGGTCGTCGTTGCCTCCATGGTCGGCGTCGGCGGGCTTGGCAGAAATACCCTGCAGGCCATCAACAACCAGTTCTTCACCTTCGGGTTCCTGAACGGTTTCGCGCTGGTGGCGATCGCGATCATCTTCGACCGGACCAGCCAGGCCTTCGGCAAGCGACTACAAAAGCATTCGGAGGTGGTTCATGGCTAGTCATGGCATCGAGATCAGAGGCCTCTACAAGATATTCGGGCCTTTCGGCCGCGACTATATAGAGGCCGTCAAGGCCGGCATGACCAAGGCCGAGCTCAACGAGAAGCACGGCCATGTGCTGGGTTTGAAGGACATCGGCATCTCCATGCCGGCAGGCGGCATCACCGTGGTGATGGGGCTTTCCGGCTCCGGCAAGTCGACCCTGATCCGCCATATCAACCGGCTGATCGAGCCGACCACGGGCGAGGTCGTCTATGACGGCATCGATATCTGCCGGATGAACGAAAAGGACCTGCGCGAATTCCGCCGCCACAAGACGGCGATGGTCTTCCAGAAATTCGCGCTCCTGCCACATCGGACAGTCATCGAAAACACCGTCTACGGGCTCGATATCCAGGGCATTCCACGCTCCGAAAGCCTCAAGCGCGGCCAGCACTGGATCGAACGCGTCGGGCTTGCCGGTTTTGAAAAGCACTATCCGAACCAGCTTTCCGGCGGCATGCAGCAGCGCGTCGGCCTGGCTCGAGCGCTCACCAACGATGCCGATATCCTGTTGATGGACGAGGCCTATTCGGCTCTCGATCCGTTGATCCGCGTCGATATGCAGACCGTGCTGCTCGACATCCAGGCGGAGCTCAGGAAAACCGTCGTCTTCATCACTCATGATCTCGACGAGGCGCTCAGGCTTGGCGACAAGATCGCCATCCTGCGCGACGGGCAGGTAATACAACAGGGGACCGGCCAGGAGATCGTGCTGTCACCGGCCGATGATTACATCACCGCCTTCGTCAAGGAAGTGAACCGCGGCCGCGTCATCCGGGCTCGCACGGTCATGCGGCCGCTCGACGATACGCCGGATGGCCTGCGACTCGCAGCCGACGCGACGCTTGAAGCCGCCGCCAGGCAAATGACCGAGGCGGGCCAGTCACGCGCGATCGTGGTGGACGGGAGCGGAACGCCAAGCGGCATGCTGGACCTTCAGACCATCATTGCCGCCATGGTCATGCCGGCCAGCCACGAGACGGAAAAAGGGAGCGACGGAATAAGAGACGCCAACGTCGCGAAGAGGCAGATGGCCGCGACTTGAACGCATATAAAGAAATCTTTATATGATCGATTTCTGCTGCAAGGAGAGCCTGGATGCCGACTGCCAACGCGCTGACCGAACTTCTCAATGAAAAAGGCGTGCTGTTGGCCGATGGCGCGACCGGTACCAATCTCTTCGCCATGGGGCTCGAAGCGGGCGAGGCGCCGGAACTCTGGAATGAAACGGCGCCGGAGAAGATCGAAAAACTTCATCAGGATTTCGTCGACGCAGGCGCCGACATCATCCTTACCAACTCCTTCGGTGGCACCCGACACAGGCTGAAGCTGCATAAGGCCGATGACCGGGTCTATGACCTCAACAAACGAGCTGCGGAAATCGCGCGCTCGGTTGCCGAAAAGGCAGGCCGCAAGGTGATCGTCGCCGGCTCGGTCGGCCCGACCGGCGAACTCCTGATACCACTCGGCGCGCTTTCCTATGAAGACGCCGTATCTGCCTTCGCAGAGCAGATCGAAGGCCTGAAGGCTGGTGGTGCCGAAATCGCCTGGATCGAGACCATGTCCTCGCCGGAGGAAATCCGTGCCGCGGCAGAGGCCGCCGCGAAGGTCGGCCTGCCCTATACCTATACGGGATCTTTCGATACGGCGGGCAAGACCATGATGGGCCTCGACCCCAAGGATATACACGGCGTCGCAAGGAGCGTCGGCGAAGGCCCGGTCGCCGTCGGTGCCAATTGCGGAGTCGGCGCTTCGGATATCCTTTCGAGCCTGCTCGACATCACTGCAGCCGACCCGGAAGCCATCACTATCGTCAAGGGCAATTGCGGCATTCCGGAATATCGCGGTGCGGAGATATTCTATTCCGGCACGCCGCCGCTGATGGCCGAATACGCGAGACTCGCCCGCGATGCAGGCGCAAGGATCATCGGCGGATGCTGCGGCACGTCCTGTGAACATCTGGCGGCCATGCGCAAGGCCCTTGATGACTATACGCCACATCCACGGCCGACAATCGAGGAAATCGTCGACAAGATCGGTCCGCTGCGCAATAAGACCGCCAGTGAATCGGGCGGCGATTCCGGCCGGGAAAGACGTCGCCGCCGCGGCTAGCGCCGAGGAGGACCAGATGGCAAGCATATCCCCGATCGGCAGCCGGGAGACGGTGGCGGAAAGCCTTGCAGGGTTTTCGCCGGAGAACCAGTCGTGGCTCACGCTGCTGATGGACAACCCGACCTCCGACGACCTGCTGCTCGATGGCCTGCATCTCTATCTCGATCAGGCATCGGAAGCGCGGTTTCTCAACTCGCTGAAGCTGCAAAAATGCGGCGAATGGATCGGCAACACGGCCCCTGCCCGTCTGCAGATGCGGTTGATGGAGTCCGCCAAGTCGAGCCAGCACCCGGCCTACGCCGCCTTCCGCGAAGGACTGACCCGTTCCGGCGGATTGGAACGGGCTTACCCCAAGGCAGAAATCTAGATCAGCGCCTCCATGTGGAAGCGGAGCTGTTCGGGCGGATAGCGGAATTGCGCGCCGAGCGGACAGGCGTTGCGCGCAAGACAGCCGTAAGTCATGCAGGTTTTCTTACCCCTCTCGCTGGCGAGATAGGAGCGACAGGCCGCGATATCGAAGCCGGACAGGCTGATCGCCGCGACCGGACAGGCTGTAAGGCAAGGCTTGTCCAGGCAGGTATCGCAAGGAGGGCCGGGCTTGGTGATGTTGGTTTCAATCTTGAACGGAAAACCGAGTGCGCCGCGATAGCCGTGCCACAGCCCGTATTGCGGATGGATCAGGATACCGAGCGGCGAAGGCTTCAGCCCTTCCGCCTTCATTGCCCATTGCTGAAACGGTTGCCAAGGCCGATCGGAGGGGAAATAAGCGGTTGCTCCGAGTTCTTCTGCCAATGGCCGGATCCGTTGTTTCGACCACGTATCGAGGGGATCGGGGCCATCATAACTCCGACGCCATCTGGCAAAGGCCGGCCACATCGACCCGCCCAGATTGCCGAGCAGCACGACCGATCGCGCCCTCGATCCTTCCGCCAGCAACGGCCCCTCGTCCGGTCCGAAACTAGCGATGCCGCGGACGAAGATACCATGCGGCTCAAGCGCTTCTGAAATCCGGTCGAGAACCGCCGGGAGGCCGCTCATTGCGGCCCCTGATGCTTATAGTGCGGGCGCCAGACTCCTTCCTGGATGAAGTCGGCAACCAGCTTGGCGCCGCCTTGCTCCCTGGCGGCCTCGGGCTCTCTTCAAGTAAAGGCGTCAGGCATCGAATCCTTGCGATCCTTGATGAAGGCAAGCAGGGCTTCGTCGATGGCGGGATCGAGCGGCGGCGCCTCGTAGGAATCGAGCCATGCACGGCAGAGCGCATTGGCGCGCTGCTCGATCCGCTTCTCTCCCTCGATCTCCCACTGCTCGAACGAGTTGTTGTCAGCAAGCGCCGAACGGTAGAAGGCTGACTGGAAATGCGCCTGGGTATGCGTGCAGCCGAGATAATGGCTGCCCGGTCCGACTTCGCGGATTGCCGAAAGCGCCTGACCTTCTTCCGAAAGATCGATGCCTTGCGCCATCTTCTGCATCATGCCGAGCTGGTCCTGGTCGATCATGAATTTCTCATAGGAACTGACGAGGCCGCCCTCCAGCCAGCCCGCCGCGTGCAGGACAAAGTTCGTGCCGGCAAGCAGCGTCGTGTTGAGCGTATTGGAGGATTCGTGCGCGGCTTGCGCATCCGGCACCTTCGAGCCGCAGAGCGAACCGCCAGTGCGGAACGGCAGGCCGAGGCGGCGGGCGAGCTGGGCCGCGCCATAGGAAACGAGCGACGGCTCCGGGGTGCCGAAGGTCGGCGCGCCCGATTGCATGGAGATCGATGCCGCAAACGTGCCGAAAAGGACCGGCGAGCCCTTTCGGATAAGCTGCGAGAAAGACGCTCCCGCCAGCACTTCGGCGAGGATCTGCGTCAGCGTGCCTGCGACCGTGACCGGGCTCATGGCGCCCGACAGGATGAAGGGTGAAACGACGGAGGCCTGGTTGTGCCGCGCATAGACTTTCAGCGCGCCGAGCATGGTGCCGTCGAAGACCATCGGCGAATTGGCATTGATGAGGTTCAGCGTCACGCAATTGTTTTCGACGAATTCGTCGCCGAAGACGATCTTCGCCATGGCGACCGTATCCTCGGCACGTTCCGGGGCGGTGACCGAACCCATGAAGGGTTTGTCGGAATATCTGATATGGCTGTAGACCATGTCGAGATGGCGCTTGTTGACCGGAATATCGACCGGTTCGCAGACCGTCCCGCCCGAGGAATGCATGGACGGCGCCATATAGGACAGTTTCACGAAATTGCAGAAATCCTCGATCGTCGCATAACGGCGCTTGCCATCGAGGTCGCGCACGAAGGGCGGACCATAGACGGGTGCGAAGACGGTGGCATCGCCGCCGATTTGCACGCTACGTGCCGGATTGCGCGCGTGCCAGGTGAACTCTTTCGGCGCGGTCTTCAGCAGTTCGCGGCAGAGCCCTTTCGGGAAATGCACCCGGTGGCCCTGGACGTCGGCGCCGGCTTGTCTCCAGAGGTCGAGCGCTTCGTCGTCGTCGCGGAACTCGATGCCGATCTCCTCGAGGATCGTGTCGGCATTGCGCTCGATGAGCTGCAGACCCTCTTCGTCGAGCACGTCATAGACGCCGATCCTGCGGGTGATGTAGGGCAAGGACGGCCCCGGACCGCCGCCCGCGCGTGCTGCCCGGCGGCCCGCCGCGCCCCGTTCGCCGCGGCCGCGTCGTCCCGCGCCGCCTGCCGGTTCCGTTTGCTGGTTCAGATCGTCCATGATGTTCCTCGCCTTTGCGCATTCCTTCTGATGCGCCATGCTAGGCCTATGTGCAAGCTGAGCCCTGCCTTTCTGCGTCACGGGTTTGTGCAGGACAGACATTTCTTGACGTTCGTCATCCGTCGTTTTTCCGACGCACGGCTGTCGCATACGAAAGAAATTGCGAAACGATTTGAAGGTACAGATATTCGAAGACGGTGAGCGTCTGATTTGCCCGGCCCCGCGAACGTGAAGGGAAGAATCCCATGTCCGATGACGAAATCATCCTTTCGGAACTTTCCGACGAGGAACTCGTGCAGCAGATGCACGACGACCTTTACGATGGCCTCAAGGAGGAGATCGAGGAGGCTACGAATATCCTGCTGGGGCGCGGCTGGACGCCTTACGATGTCCTGACCAAGGCGCTGGTCGAGGGCATGCGCATCGTCGGCATCGATTTCCGCGATGGCATCCTCTTCGTGCCGGAAGTGCTGTTATCGGCCAATGCGATGAAGGCCGGAATGTCGATCCTGCGTCCGCTGCTTGCTGAAACCGGCGCACCGAAGCTTGGCAAGATGGTCATCGGCACAGTCAAGGGCGATATCCACGATATCGGCAAGAACCTGGTCGGCATGATGATGGAAGGTGCCGGTTTCGACGTCATCGACCTCGGCATCAACAACCCGGTCGAGAACTATCTGGATGCGATCGAGCGGGAAAAGCCCGACATCATCGGCATGTCGGCGCTTTTGACCACGACCATGCCCTATATGAAGGTCGTTATCGACACGATGAAGGAGAAGGGGATCCGCGACGATTATATCGTGCTGGTGGGTGGCGCGCCGCTTAACGAGGAGTTCGGCAAGGCGGTGGGCGCTGACGCCTATTGCCGCGATGCCGCAGTCACCGTCGAAACGGCGAAGGAGTTCATCCGCCGCAGGCATAACAGCCTCGCCGCCGGCGTCTGAGACTGGCCAGCGGCGAAGGCGGTTCAGTCTAATCAGCGAGCGGCGCGTTCGACGCTGCGGCCGGCATCCTGGGTGGCGTTGACGGCATTCGCCGTGTCCTGCCCCACGCCGCGGATGGTATTGCCGCAGGAGGAAAGCGAAACCATCGTCGCGAAAAGCGCGGCGATCACCGTGACTGTCCTGGCCGTCATGATAGAATACTCCGATGGAAATGGATCGAATTGTTCCGGAAAGAGAATTTCCGGCGAAGGAACGCTCAAACCGCGAAAAGGTTCACGTGATCGCCTGCGGGGCCATCGCGCGGGAGATTCTCGCGGTCTGCGAACAGAGTGGACTCGACCATATCGATCTCAACTGCCTGCCGGCAATCTGGCACGCCTATCCCCAGAAAATCGTGCCGGGACTCGAAAAGGCGGTCGCAGAGGCGCGTCAGAACGGGTTCGAGAGGATTTTCTTCGCCTATGCGGATTGCGGCACTGGCGGCGCGATCGACCGGCTGTGCGAACGCGAGGGCATCGCGCGGATCGAAGGACCGCATTGCTACTCATTCTTCGCCGGCAACGAGGCCTTTGCGGCCAAGGCCGATGACGATCTGCTCTCTTTCTTCCTGACGGATTTCCTCGCTCGCCAGTTCGAAGCCTTCGTCGTCCAGCCACTTGGCCTCGACAGACACCCTGAACTGAAGGACATGTATTTCGGCAATTACCGCAAGCTCGTCTATCTCTCCCAGCAGGAAGATGAGACATTGCAGGAGAAAGCGCGTGCGGCGGCTGATTATCTCGGCCTCTCCTACGAATACCGCTTCACCGGCTACGGCGACCTCACGCAAGCGTTACGCTCGGCTTAACGGTTTCTTTCGGCTTCACGAGAAGAGTGCGACTCTGCGCTTGAGCGGAGTTGCATATGCAGGAACGGACTTCTTCTCGGATCGTGGTGATGACCGCCGGCGGGACCAATCCGCAGGTGATGATCAATGCGCTCGCCCGGCATTTTCCCGATTTGCATGTGATCGAGGAACAACCTGAAACGAAGGGCGCGCTGTTAAGACGCCGTGCCAGGCGCTTCGGCTGGGCGACCGCGATCGGTCAGCTCCTCACCATGGTTGCCTCCAGACTCGGCAAGAACGTTGCTGCAAGACGATCGGCAGAGATCATCCGCGATTACGGCCTGTCCGCCGAGCCAAATCCCGCCATTCCGGTGACCTGTGTGCCGTCACTGAATGATCCTGCCTGTCTGGCCATGGTGACAAAGCTGCAGCCGGCTGCGATCTTCACCATCTCCTGCCGTATCCTGTCGCCGCAGACACTCGCCGCTATCCCCTGCCCGGTCGTCAATTTTCATGCCGGAATCAATCCCATGTATCGCGGCCAGATGGGCGGATACTGGTCGCTGGTCGAAGGTGACGAGAAGAACTTCGGCACGACCGTGCATCTGGTGGACAAGGGCATCGACACCGGCGGCACGCTGTACGAGAAGCGGCTGACGCCCTCCCGTGCCGACAGCCTCGCCACCTACCCGCTGCTGATGACGGCGGCTTGCGTCGACATCAGCGTTCGCGCTCTACAGGATGCGATCGGCGGTACGTTGAAGCCCTATCGGCCGCAAGGGCCCTCCGTCGTGCGCTTTCCGCCGACGATCTGGACATGGGTCTATCACGGTTTCACCAAGGGTATCTGGTAGCCGCGTCGCTTTTTGCTCTATGCGACGTCGTGGCAAGCGCAGTCCCCCGCGCCCTGCCCGTGCATGCTTTGTTTCAACATGGAGGAAATCATGGCCGACCGAATCATCGTTTACTGGCGGGACATTCCGGCACAGGTGATCGTCAAAAAGGGCCGCCAGACCGCCAAGCGCGAACTGTCGCTTCGCTTCACCGAGGCGATCGACATGTGTGCCATGCGGACTGGAGCTTCGGAGACGGATGATTACCTTGCGGAATGGCGAAAGGCGGATCCTGTCGTCGTTTCCGATGATCTGGAAGCCGAAGCCGATAAGGCTGCGGCCGAGCTTGAAGCGGCCTATGACAAGGAACGGCTCGCGACACTGGTGAAGGCAGGCGGACGCGAAACGATCTGACGTAGCAGGAAGAACACTCATTTCGGCATCCAGCAGGAATGCCCGGAGGAATTAATGACCCGCACCATTGTTGCATCCGCAACCCGGGAAGTCGTGATCGGCTTCGACCAGCCCTTCTGCGTGATCGGCGAACGCATCAATCCGACCGGCCGCAAGAAGCTCGCGGCGGAAATGGTGGAAGGCAATTTCGACACCGTCATCAAGGATGCGCTGGAACAGGTTGCGGCAGGCGCCACCATGCTCGACGTCAATGCCGGCGTGACCGCCGTCAACCCGAACGAAACCGAGCCGCCGCTCCTCGTCCGGACCTTGGAAATCGTACAGGGCCTCGTCGACGTGCCGCTGTCGATCGACAGTTCCGTAACGGCCGCAATCGAGGCGGCGCTGAAGGTCGCCAAGGGGCGGCCGCTGGTCAACTCCGTGACGGGCGAAGAGGAAAAGCTCGAGGCCATCCTGCCGCTCTGCAGGAAATATGACGTGCCGGTCGTGGCGATCTCCAACGACGAGACCGGCATTTCCATGGATCCCGACGTGCGCTTCGCGGTCGCGAAGAAGATCGTCGAACGCGCCGCCGACCACGGCATCAAGGCCCATGACATCGTCGTCGATCCGCTGGTCATGCCGATCGGCGCACTGGGCTCGGCAGGCCTGCAGGTCTTTGCGCTGCTCAGGCGCCTGCGCGAGGAGCTGAAGGTCAACACGACCTGCGGGCTCTCCAACATCTCCTTCGGCCTGCCGCATCGCCACGGTATCAATGCCGGCTTCATCCCGATGGTGATCGGCGCGGGCATGACGTCGGCGATCATGAACCCCTGCCGTCCACAGGAAATGGAAGCCGTCCGCGCCGCCAACGTCCTGAACGGCACCGACCAGAATTGCGGCAACTGGATCATGACCTATCGCGACTACAAGCCGGCGGAAGGCGGAGCCGCTACGGCTGCGCCTGCCGCCGCATCTGCCGGTCGCCGCGGAGGCCGTGCCGCCCGGGCTGGCGCTGGTGCAAGAATGGAGTAAAGCAGCCCGAAAGCAGATCAGAGAGTTGAGGGATGCGCAACCACGGGCCACCGTTATTGCTTCGGGACGCCATTTGGGAAAAGCGTCCGCACATCGGGCGAACGATAAGTCTTGGAGCCGCAATCTTCAGCAAAGGCTAGATATTCCTTGAAAAACTTAGTGCGCAGCAGCAAAAACTCACGCGTGTTTTTCATCAGGTTGCTGTTTTCGGCAGCCGACTTTTCGATTTCATCGAGCTGCCTGTCCAGATCGCCTTTCGGCGCATTTTTAAGACGCCTTTGTTTGTTGACAACACCGTATGACTCCTCGACAGCCAAGGTCGAATGTTTCAGGCCTAGTTGGAGGCGTTGCCTTTCGACCGAGACATATGTGTTGAAGCAGGCTAGCAGCTCCTCGAGAGTAAGAACCGGCGACATACCGTCGGCGAACTCGGAGGGCACACCAAATGGAAGCAGATCTTTCGAAATGGAAAACCGATCTGAATTCATTTCAGTGGAAAGCAGGGCCAGAAGGAAAAGCGAACCAAGCAAAGTTTCACTCCAAAAACGCCAGAATATTGATTACCGGCGCAAAACGTTAGTGCACATGAGGGCCACATGAAAGATCCCCTCGTCCTCTTTATGCCGTCCGGCAAGCGCGGTCGGTTTCCGGTCGGCACGCCGGTGCTCGAAGCCGCGCGCCAGCTCGGCGTCTACGTGGAGAGCGTCTGCGGCAGCCGGGCGACCTGCGGCCGCTGCCAGATCTCCGTGCAGGAGGGACATTTCGCCAAGCACGGCATCACCTCCTCTCACGACCATCTTTCCCGGATCGGGCCGAAAGAGGAGCGTTACGATCGCGTGCGCAGCCTGCCTGAAGGGCGCCGCCTCTCCTGCTCTGCACTGATTCTCGGCGACCTCGTCATCGACGTGCCGCAGGACACGGTGATCAATGCGCAGGTCGTGCGCAAGGCGGCCGACGAGCGCGTGTTCGACCGCAACGCGGCGCTTCGCATGTGTTACGTGGAAGTCGAAGAGCCGGATATGGAAAAGCCGCTCGGCGATCTCGACCGGCTAAAGGCCGCACTTGCCGCAGATTGGCATTTCGATGATCTCGATGTCGATTTCCATCTGATCCCGAAGGTTCAATCCATTCTGCGCAAGGGCGAATGGAAGGTGACAGCCGCGATCCACAAGGATCGCGAGGACGAGCGGCCTCGCCTCGTCGCGCTCTATCCGGGTCTTAAAAACGAGGCCTATGGGATTGCCTGCGACATCGGCTCGACGACGATCGCGATGCATCTCTCCTCGCTGCTTTCAGGCCGCACGGTGGCGTCCGCCGGCACGTCGAACCCGCAGATCCGCTTCGGCGAAGACCTGATGAGCCGAGTCTCCTACGTGATGATGAACCCGGACGGCCGCGAGGCAATGACGCTTGCCGTGCGCGAAGCTTTGAACGGGCTGATCGACAAGGTGTGCGCGGAAGGCGGCGTATCACGCGGCGATATCCTCGACAGCGTCTTCGTCGGCAATCCGATCATGCACCATCTCTTTCTGGGCATCGATCCGACCGAGCTCGGCGGAGCACCGTTTGCGCTGGCGGTCTCCGGAGCGGTGCGGGTGAAATCGTCGCAAATCGGCCTGCCGATGAACGAGGGAACGCGCACCTATGTCCTGCCCTGCATCGCAGGCCATGTCGGTGCCGACGCCGCGGGGGCAACGCTGTCGGAAGGCCCGCACCGGCAGGACGAGATGATGCTCCTGGTCGATATCGGCACGAATGCCGAAATCGTGCTCGGCAATTCAAGTCGCGTGGTCGCGGCCTCATCGCCAACCGGGCCGGCCTTCGAAGGTGCGGAAATCTCCTCCGGCCAGCGGGCGGCACCCGGTGCCATCGAGCGCGTCCGTATCGATCCTCTGACGCTGGAACCACGTTTCCGGGTGATCGGCGTCGAGCAATGGTCCGACGAGCCGGGTTTTGCCGAAGCAGCGGCCGCGACCGGCGTCACCGGCATCTGCGGCTCAGGCATCATCGAGGTCATCGCCGAGATGTATCTCGCCGGCATCATTTCGGAGGACGGCGTTGTGGACGGGGCGCTTGCGGAGCGGTCGCCGCGAATCTTGCAGAACGGCCGCACCTTCTCCTATCTGCTGCATGACGGAGAGCAGCGCCTCACCGTGACGCAGAATGACGTGCGCGCCATCCAACTTGCCAAGGCGGCACTCTACGCCGGTGTGAAACTGCTGATGGACAAGCAGGGCGTGACCCAAGTCGATCGGATCGGACTTGCGGGCGCTTTCGGCACTTTCATCGACCCGAAATACGCCATGGTGCTGGGTCTGATCCCGGACTGCGACCTGTCCAGGGTCAAGGCGGTCGGCAATGCCGCAGGCACGGGTGCGCGCATGTGCCTGCTCAATCGCGAGTATCGTCGTGAAATCGAGGAAACGGTGAGGAAAATCGACAAGATAGAAACCGCTCTTGAACCAAGATTTCAGGAGCATTTTGTCGCCGCCATGGCCTTGCCGAACAAGATCGATGCCTTTCCGCACCTTGCAGCGGTCGTGACACTGCCGGAGCGCAAAGCTCTGGCAGATGCTAGCGACGGCGGTCGCAGGCGTCGTCGCGGCCGCGAGTGACAAGCGCGATCCGGCGAGACCGGACAGCAGCCGAGCGATAGATCAAGCTGCTGCAGCGATAAGGCTGCCAAAGGCCTCGCGGACGCTTTCCGCAACTGCCTTGGCAGGGTGCGAGAGTTGTGGCGCGGTCAGCAGCCGGATGTCGAAGCTGAACAGCTCCGGCAAGCCTTCCTTCGGGCCGAGAACCTGCATGTCATCCGTCACATAGGACAGCGGGAACGGCGCGATCGCCAGATCGGAAACGACCGCCGCCCTTTGCGCCATCGTATGTGCACTGGCATAGGCGATACGATAAGGCCGCTTGTGCTTTTCGAGCTGCGAGACGGCATCCTGGCGCCAGACGCAGCCATCCTCCCAGACGGAGATCGGCAGAGGATCGCGCAGATAGGCCGTACCGCACTTGGCACCGGCCCAGACCAGTTTTTCGGTATGGATTACCTCGCCACTCGTGGGAAACGGCCGCGTGGCGCAATTGATCAGCGTCAGGTCGAGCCGCTGTTCCTCCATGCGCTTCCTGAGCTGTATGCTCATGTCGACCGTGACGTCCACCATGATGCCGGGAAAAGCCTCCCCGAAATTCTTGAGGACCTTCGGCAGGATACGCTCGGCTATATCATCCGGCGCGCCGAGCCGCACGACGCCTGAAAGCTCGGGCATGACGAAACGCGATACCGCTTCATTGGAGAGTGCCAGCATGCGTCGCGCGTAGGAGAGCAGCATTTCGCCGTGCTGGGTGAGCGTTACGGAGCGGGCATCACGCAGGAAGAGCGTCGTCTTAAGTTGCTCTTCGAGCTTCTTGATCTGCATCGATACCGCTGACGGTGTGCGCAATACGGCCTCCGCAGCGGTGGAGAAATTTCCTGTCTCTGCAATCGCCACAAAGGTTCGCAGCACATCGTTGTCGAGCAACGGGAGCGGCGGACGGAAAGGTACGGTCATGGCGGCCTCCATCAAAAAATCTGAACTTAAGAACGATATCATTTCGTTTGATTGAATGTCAAATGGCCGACATACTGCAAATTATCGGAAGCAAGCGTCCATACAGAACAGAATTTCATGGGACGCATCACTTGCATCTGATTGATTGATGGATTGACAGCGCTCATTCTCCCAGTCTGCGCCGTCCATGAAATACCCAAGGAGAACTGCCATGACCATGATTACCTATCAGGAGAGCGATCGCTCCCGGTTTCGGCCGTCATCGTTCGCCTCGTTTCTACGCCCGGCTCTCTTTCTCATCCTGAAAGTCCGCAACGAACGCCGCCGCCGCCAGACGGAAAAGGTGCTTGAGGGCCTGCCCGCGGAGATCCGCAAGGATATCGGATGGCCGACGACCAATGCGGCAACCGATCGTAAATAACCTCCCGACGCACGGCCCGTACCGTTGATATGGCACGGGTCGTGCATTTCGGAGTGCCGTTCCAGAAGCCAATTCGGAAAGAGATCACGCCTGCGACCCGTCCGTGTCGCAAAAATATCATCGGCCTGTCGTCAAAAGCCCTTCTCCGCCTTATTTTTCCGTGTCAATGTCGCTTTTAAAGTATAAGCGGGCCGCAAAGTACGGCCATTGACAGGGGAATGAGAGCATGGATCTGACGAGCAAAAGCCCGATGAAGAAGCGTTCCCTCGTCTTCTTTCTCGTACCGCACTTCACGATGCTGCCGTTTTCGGCGGCCGTAGAAACTCTTCGTATTGCCAATCGCATGCTTGGTTATTCCGCCTATACTTGGCGGCTCTGTTCGGTCGATGGTGAAAAAGTCTATTCATCGAGCGGCATCGGCCTCGAAGTGAATTCGTCGCTCACCGACGAACGGCGCTACCTTTCCGGCGAAAACCGTCCGAACATGGTTATCGTCTGTTCCGGTATTTATGTCGAAGAATTCCGCAACAAGTCGGTGAACGCCTGGCTCCGGGAAACTTACAACCGCGGCATTGCGGTCGGCAGCCTCTGCACCGGCGCTCACGTGCTTGCACAGGCCGGCCTCCTGAACGGCAAGCGGTGCGCCATTCATTGGGAAAATCTCCCCGGTTTTGCCGAGGCCTTCCCGCAGGCCGAGGTCTATGCAGACCTGTACGAGGTCGATTCGAATCTCTATACCTGCGCCGGCGGCACGGCATCGCTCGACATGATGCTGAACCTGATCGGCCAGGATTTCGGCGAGAACCTCGTCAACCGGGTCTGCGAGCAGCAATTGACTGATCGGGTGCGCAATCCGCATGACCGCCAACGGCTTCCCCTGCGTGCCCGACTGGGCGTGCAGAATGCCAAAGTGCTGTCGATCATCGAACTGATGGAGAACAATCTCTCCGAGCCGTTGTCGCTGGTGGAGATCGCCGACGATGCGGGCCTCTCCCGTCGCCAGATCGAACGCCTCTTCCGCCAGGAGATGGGCCGGTCTCCGGCGCGCTACTATCTCGAAATTCGGCTCGATCGCGCCCGGCACCTGCTGGTTCAATCCTCGATGCCGGTCGTGGAAGTGGCGGTCGCCTGCGGTTTCATCTCCGCTTCGCATTTCTCGAAATGCTATCGCGAGGTCTATAATCGCTCGCCGCAACAGGAGCGTGCCGAACGCAAGCTCAATACGAATACGTCACGCACCGGCGTCGTGGTCTGAGCAATCGGGATCGGCCGGTTAGCTCGCGGCCTGCAATACAACCGTAAACTCCGAAAAGACCTGGTTGCGGCCATGGCTCTTGGCCATAAACAGGAACTGCTCGGCGGCATTGAGATAGTTGTCAAATATCTCCGGGCCACAGACTTTCGCCAGGCCGATTGAAACGGTGACAGAGAAATCGCTGTCTCCGGCCACGAACCGCTTGGAAGCGATCCCCAGTCGTAGCTTCTCGCAAAAATCCATGGCAGCGGCGCCGTCGAGACCGATCAGGAACATGCCGAACTCCTCGTCGTCCAGGCGAGCATGCAGATGCCGGCTGCCCTGACAGGCAGCCTCGATCTTCGCGGCAATCGCCCTCAGCACCTGGCTGACGGTTTCCTCGCAGCGGGTCTCGTTCAGCCGTCGGAAATGATCGATATCGACAATGGCGACCGCGCAGGGAACCCCTTGCGACAGGCACGCCTCGACCAGAGGCTGACCGAGGCGATAAAACTCCTTCAGGGTCGGAAGGCCGGTCAAGGGATCGGTAGCCGGCTCCGTCGCTTCCGATTGCGCCCGAGATGGCGCAGCCCGGCCATAGGTCAGATGCTCCGTTTCCCGGATGTGATGGCTTTGATGATAGGGCATGCAAATCCTTGGGGTCAGGCTACGCTTTTGACTGCCGCCGGCTCCTTGAGCTTGGCCTGCATCGACCAGATCTGAACCAGCGTGTCCAGGTTCTGGTTGACGCGGCAGTAGAATTCCTCGTCGATGAAGGGCCGCAGCATGAAATCGTTACCTCCCGCCTTCAGGAAGCGGGCCGAAAGCAGCCGGTTGGAGGAGGACGAAACGCCGATGATCCTGAGTTCATGCGAACCGCGCACTGAGCGGATCCGGCGGGTGAGTTCGAAACCGTCGATATCCGGCATGTTGTAGTCGGTGACGACGAGACCGATATCCGGATTTTTCTTGAGGATTTCGAGCGCCTTGGCGCCGCTCTCGGCGACGCTGACCCGGAAATTGTAGCGTTTCAGGCGGCTCGACAGCAACGCCCGGGCCGTCGGGCTGTCGTCGACGATCAGCACATGGTGGCGATGGTTGGTGAGGAAGCGGCAGACCGATTCCGCCAGCATTTCGACCGCAAAGACATTGTCCTTCAGGATGTAGTCGACGATTTCCTTGGACAGCAGCTTGTCGCGGGTCGCTTCGTGGAACGTTCCGGTGAAGACGATGGTCGGGATCGACAGATCGATCAGGTATTCCAGCGCCTCGCCGTTTTCAGCACCCGGCAGATTGATGTTCGAGATCGCCAGCGTCACCGGCTCGGTGGAGCGGTCATAGGCAAGCTGCAGCTCTTCGAAATTGCGGCAGACCTCGACCTCGATGCCGAACAATTCCTTCAGCCGGGTACCGATCATCGAGGTAAAGACGTTGGAATCCTCCGCAAGCAGGATGCGGGAATTTGCCAGTGATTGGCCGGAATATTGCATCCCGGAAATGCCGAGGAATGTCATGACGCCCCTATCGATAAATACTGCCCCTCTGAGAACATTCGTACTGTGAACGGTTTGCAGAACCGTTAATCCGAGCACCGCTCCGATCTCGAAAAGACAAGGGCGGCCCGGAGACCGCCCTTTAAAGTCAATGGTCTATTACTTTTAGCCGCCATTAGGCCCTGAGCGCCTCGTTCTCCGGATCGAACGGGCTTTCCGGGATGACGCTTGCATTATAGAGCGTGCCGAGGATCTTGATTTTCAGCTTCGTGCCGGCCACCGCATAGCCGGGCTTCACCATGGCAAGCGCCAGCGACTTGCCGACGCGCCAGCCGTAGGCACCGTTGGTGGCGCGGCCGATGAGCTCGCCTGTCTCGTCGTAGATCGCCTCGGAACCACGGGCATCCACGTCGTTGGCGCCCTCGACCGCAAGCGTGCAGAAATTCCACCTGAGCCCCCTCTCCCTGTAAGAAAGCAGGCCTTGCTTGCCGAGAAAATCCTTGTCCGTCTTGATGAAGCGGTCGAGGCCGGATTCGTAGGCATTGTACTCGATCGACATTTCGCGCGGGATGAGCCTGTAGGATTTTTCGACTGACATGGAGAGCATGGCGCGGATGCCGAAGGGCTTGATGCCGAATTCGGCGCCCGCCTCCATCAGCTTGTCGAAAATGTAGTTCTGCATCTCGATTGGATGATGCAGTTCCCAGCCTAGCTCGCCGACGAAGTTGACGCGCAACGCATGGGCCGAGGCCGCCCCGACGGAGATCTCCCTGCCCGAAAGCCATGGGAAATCCCTGTTGTCCAGGCTGGTGCGGGTGAGTTTCTTCAGCACATCGCGGGATTTCGGGCCGGCAAGCACCAGCACGCCGAACTTCTGGGTGATCTGCTGCAGGCGGACGGAACCATCGCTCGGCGCGAGTTTGCGCAGGTAATCGTGGTCATGCGCCTCATAGGCGCCGGCGGAAACGAGATAGAAACGATCCGGCGCCCATTCATAAACGGTAAACTCCGATCGAACGCCGCCATCCCTCGTGAGCAGATGGCAAAGCGCGATACGGCCGCGTTTCTTCGGGATCGCATTGGCCAGGATCGCGTCGAGCCATACACGCGCTCCGGGGCCTGAGACCTCCATCTTCGCGAAGGCCGACATGTCGAGCACGCCGACCTTCTCATGTACGTTTTTAATCTCGTTGCCGACGTGATCGAAATAGTTCGAACGATGGAAGGACCATTTTTCGACGATCCTTCCATCGTCCAGCGGCGGCGCATGGTTGTGGCTGGTGATGACGTCGGCGCCGACTCCGAGTTCCTCCTTCGATACCTGGTAGCCTTCCGGTGCAAACCAGTTGGCACGCTCCCAACCATAGACGGAACCGAAAACGGCACCGAGTTTCTTGAGACGGTCGTAGACCGGCGTGGTTTTCAAGGGACGCGCTGCGGCACGCTCCTCATCGGGATAGTGCATCGTGAAGACGTTGGCATAGGCCTCCTCGTTCTTCTCGATGAGGTAGCCTTCGGTGGCGTAAGGCCCGAAGCGGCGCGGGTCGACGCCCATCATGTCGACGGTCGGCTCGCCGTCGACGATCCATTCGGCAAGCTGCCAGCCAGCGCCTCCGGCCGCCGTGATGCCGAAGGAGTGGCCTTCGTTGAGCCAGAAATTTTTCAGTCCGGGTGCCGGACCGACAATCGGCGAGCCGTCCGGCGTATAGGCGATCGCACCGTTATAAACCTTCTTGATGCCGACCTCTGCAAAAGCCGGAACACGCGCGATCGCGGTTTCGATATAGGGCATCAGCCGATCGAGATCCTCCTGGAAGAGCTCGTATTCGCTGTCATCGGACGGGCCGTTGACGTAGCAGACCGGCGCGCCGACTTCATAGGGGCCAAGCAGCAGGCCGCCATTCTCCTCGCGCATATACCAGGAGGAATCCGATTCGCGCAGGACCCCCATTTCCGGCAGGCCCTTGGCCTTGCGCTCCTGGATCGCCGGATGGGGTTCGGTAACGATATACTGGTGCTCGACGGGTATGACGGGAATGTTGATGCCCACCATCTCGCCCGTCTTGCGGGCGAAATTGCCGGTACAGGAGATGACGTGCTCGGCGGTGATTTCGCCCCTGTCGGTCGTCACCTTCCATAGGCCATCGGATTGCTGTTCGATCGCCGTGACGGTCGTATTGCGATAGATGGTGGCGCCGCGGTCGCGCGCGCCCTTGGCAAGCGCCTGCGTGAGATCGGCCGGCTGGATATAACCGTCGTCCGGATGCTGGATCGCGCCGAGGATTCCGTCGGTTTCGCAGAGCGGCCAGATCTCCTTGACCTCGTCCGGCGTCAGGATGTTGACTTTGACGCCGATCGTCTCGGCGATGCCGGCGTAATACATGTACTCGTCCCAGCGGTCCTTGGTACGGGCGAGACGGATGTTGCTGACATTCGCAAAACCGACATTCATGCCGGTTTCCTGCTGGAGTTCCTGGTAGAAGCGCACCGAGTATTTATGGAGTTGGCCGACCGAATAGGACAGGTTGAAAAGCGGCAGGAGCCCGGCGGCGTGCCAGGTCGAACCGGAGGTCAATTCCTTTCGCTCGATCAGGACCGCGTCGCTCCAGCCCTTTCTCGCCAGATGGTAGAGCGTCGAAACGCCGACCACGCCGCCGCCGATCACCACCGCCCGTGCATGTGTCTTCATGGAATGAACCCCTTTTCGGCCTCGTCCGGCCTTCACGATACTTTCGGGGACTATGCAATTCCAGCCGGCGGCCCAAACGCCTGATTACGACATTGCGACATCCAGCTCGCGACGATCGGTCGATGCCAGGTTTGAAGCCCTGTCAGATACCGCCACCGTCATCGATTTCCTCTGGTGAACCGGGCTTGGGACCATTCTTTGGTTGCGCAAGGATTGTGACATCCTGGCGAGGATAAGGTATCTCGATCCCCTCGGCGCGGAACCGTTTCAAGATGTTGGTGCGCACGGAATTTCGGATACGAATGCCATCCGACATGTCGGCAAGATGGAAGCGGAGCTCGAAATCGAGCGAGGAGCCGCCGAAAGCCATGAAATCCACGTGGGGACCGGGGTTCTTCAAGACTTCGGGAATATCGTCGACGATCTCCAGCAGTATCGCGATCACTTGTTCCGGATCGCTGTCGTAACTTACAGACACCGGGATCTCGGAACGCTGTATGCGGTTCTTGAGCGTCCAGTTACCGACCGGAGCATTGATCAGATCCGAGTTGGGAACGATGATCGCCTGTTGGCGGAAAGTCTCGATCTCGGTGGCGCGTACGGAAATGCGCTTCACAATGCCTTCGGTCGTTCCGGTCACGACAAAATCACCGACTTTGAACGGCCGCTCGACCAGCAGGATCAGGCCGGATACGAAGTTCGACACGATGTTCTGCAGGCCGAAACCGATGCCGACTGAGAGCGCCGAGGCAACGAGCGCGAAGCTCGACAGGTCGATACCGGCAGCCGAGACGCCGATGATGACCGCAAGCCCGACACCGAGATAACCGATGCCGGTCCTCACCGAATTGCGAACGCCGAGATCGACTTGGCTGCGGGCCAGCACATTGCCGTCGATCCATCTCTGCACCCAGCGCGTGACGACAAAGCCAACGCCGAAAAGCAGCAGGCCGCCCAGGATGCCGACGATCGAGATCGAAATATTGCCGACGCGGATTTCGGTGAAGAAGCTGAATATCCAGGCTTCGATATCGGCAATCTGGAACCCCCACGTAAGCAGGATCAGCGGGATCCCCAAGAACAGAGCGAAGGCATAGACGCCGAGCCCCGCGACGAGTCCCGCCTGATCGAGCGCCACTTCGTTGAAGTGGAAGCGTTCGGCAAGCCTGCGCCCTGCGGCCGTCGCAGTAAACGAGCCCTGCTTCGAGATCGCCTTGCCGGAAAGAAGTCCGATATAGATGAGGACGATGACGGCGCCGGTCAGCACGATCTGGGTCGAGGCGAAACGCGCGAGCCCTATGTAGCCGGTCAAAACCGAAAGAATGAGCAAACCGCCCATCAGCCGGAGCAGTAGAGGAAAGAAACGTGGCCAATCATGCCCCGGCCCGTCCGGGTCCTCTCCCTCGACGAGCCGCGGCTTGACGAAGGAAATTGCAATCAGCATCAGACCGACGATGACCGAGGCAAGCAGGCTCTTGACGATGGTGAGCACAAGCGGCGAATTGAGCGCCTCGCTGATCGCGCCGAGCAGATAGTCGAGCCCGTTGACGATCGCCATGGCGAGCACCGCTATCGTCAGCCGTCGTGCGCCACGATTGGTGAGACGCACCAACCGCCATTGCGGCTCTCCGGGAGCCAGAACGCCATAGGTGAGCTTCGAGACGAAATAGACGAACCAGACGAATCCGAAGAAAGTAGCAATGATCGGTGAGACGTCCGGCCGAAGCACATTGAAGCCGTCCAGGAACAGGAAGGATGCGACGAGGAAGGACGCAAGCGATATCGTCTGAATGACGGTAGACCAGAAGGCGACGGACAGGCGTCGGATATAGGATGGCGCCTCCTGCCCGTCGCGGCGGATGAAGCGACCGAATATTCGATACCCGCCGGAGAGAAAGAGCATGCCCGCGCCGAGCGATAACGCGATGGCGCCGAGCAATTGCAGCTTCTTGTATTTCCAGACGAAGCTGATCCAGCTTCCGAAGGTGGAACCGAAATTCCGAACCTCGGCGACGAATGCCGATCCGGCATCCGCGAACAATTCGCCCGATAATTCGGTGTGGCGGAACAGCGTTTGGGCAAATAGCGTGCGACGCAGATTGGTGATCGAGTTGGCAAGCTGGGTCGCGCCGTTCGACAGGGTACCGGCATCGTCGACGATGATGTTGAGTTCCGAACGCTCGTTGAGCAGCCGGCCACGTTCTTCCGTTACAGCCGGTGCCTCTGAAGCCTGGCCAGAGGCCGGCGGGTCCCCCAGGCTCGCGAGACGCGACTGGATCTGCTCGATCCGCGTCCGCATCGCGTCGGAAATGACATTCATCTCTTCAACGATCTTTTCAGCCTGAACCCTGAGCTCCGCCAGGCGCGCGTCGTCGCTGGAATCTTCCTGCACACGGCTGCGGAAGGTATCGAGCTGCCGGCGTATCGCTTCGATCTTGGCCTTCATGTCCGCATTGATCGAGTCGATCGTGACAGCCGACTCAATTTGTGGCTGAGGCTGCTGTAGCATTTGCGCGCAGGCAGACGACGGTAGACACAGCGCCGACGCGATGATCGTGAGCAGCAGAATTGTGACAATCGCGCGGGCCGCGCATCCGATTGTCGAAGGTCCGGTCGTGGAAGGTGCCAAATTGGTACTCATTGTCTTTCGATCAGATTCGTGCCGCGAAAATAGAGGGACTTCGCGGCGAAGAAAAGGAAGCCCGCCTTTCCCGCACCTGGAATTGGAACAATCACATGGAACCTGGAACATTTCCGTGCGTTACCTTTTGCCAATATCAAACAGGAGGGTAAAATATGGAAGGTGCAGGGGTAGGCTGGATCGCGGCCATCATCATCGGCGGCATTGCGGGCTGGCTCGCAGAACAGTTCATGAAGAGCAATATGGGCATCCTCATGAACGTCCTTCTCGGCATCGTCGGTGCTATTATCGCCAATGCCATCCTTGGCGTTTTCGGAGTCGTGCTCGGTGGTTGGATCGGATATCTGATTGCCGGTTTCGTAGGCGCCTGCATCCTGATTGCGGTCGGGCGGGCAGTACGACGCTAGTATCCCGATTCCAAATCTATCGTTCGAAATAGATCAGGTATTGTATTTCATACCATCGGGCCTGAAAGTCATCCTCATTTAGCCTGCTGACATCAGAAACCGGCGCCGGGCTTAGAAAGATATTCGAGCTCGGCGGCGGTGGATTCCCGCCCCAGGAGCGAATTGCGGTGCGGGAAACGGCCGAACTCACGGATCACCGACCGGTGACGTTCGGCGTAATCCAGGTATTCCTCATCCCCGAGCAGCGTGAACAGTTCGACCGAACGATCCTGTTCGGCAAGATTCTCGGCATGCTCGAAGGGCAGATAGAAGAAACCCCGCTGCTCCGGCGGCACCGCCATGTCGGCGCCGATTTCGATGGCTAGCTTCGCCTCCCTCAGCGCCAGCCAATCGGTCGCAAAGGCAAGCGGCGTGCCCCTGTAGATGTTGCGCGAAAACTGGTCGAGCGCGATGACGGCGGCAAGCCGGCTCTGCGGCGAGGCCCGCCACAGGTCGAAGTCACCGCGGGCGAGCGAGAGATGCGTGGGCGCGAAATGCCTGCGCATGGCTTCGTCCAGCGCCTCGTTCTTCTCAAACCAGTCCTTGCGGGTCAGTTCCTTGAACCAGAACGAGAATACTTCCTCGGGCGTCTTGATGTCCGTCTTTGCCATGGAGCGATCTCCTCAGTCGAGGCGAAGCAGGGAAATATCCTTGCCGAGCATGCGGGCAAGCGCCTCGACGACCAGATTGTGGTCCTCTCGCTGCGGCAAACCGGAAACCGTCACCGCGCCCACGCAGCCGACGCCGGCGACCGTGATCGGAAAGCTGCCGCCATGGGCAGCATAGTCGGTGGAAGATAATCCGAATTTCTCTTGGAGGGTTGCCTCTTGCTGTGCCAGCTTCCGGCCGATCGCATAGCTCGACTGGAAGAAACGAAGCACAAGGTTGCGTTTGCGGCGAACCCAGCCCTCATTGTCCGCCGTGGATCCCGGTAGCGCTGCATAAAAGGCCGGCATGGAATGCAGCCGCACGTCGATTGCAATACCCAGCCCCCGTTCCGTTGCCATATGGCGAAGAAGCGATCCAAGGTCCCAGGCGGTGGAAAGGTCAAAGCGGTCGAAGACGAGTGCCCTCTCCTGTTCGGCGATCTTCGCGATATCCTCTTCGATGGCCATATCCGTCGTCCTCCGCTTGCGGCAGCGGGGGCATTGATGCCGCCAAAGCGGCGGAAAGTAAAGTTCTGCCGCCTCTTCCGCGGGGGCAGGTTTCCGCACAATGAAGAAGGCGCCTGGTTCGTAGACAGCGAAGCCGATCCCCGCTGACCGCCGGATCTCAGGGCGTCAAGGCATGAGTTCGTGTATCGAGGAAAGCAGCTTTTCGTGCTGGTAGGGTTTCGGCAGGAAGAGCGTATTGGCCGGCAATAGCATCGGATCAAGGTTGACCACGCCCGACGTGATGATGATGCCGACACTTGGACGAATGGCACGGACGCGTCGCGCAAGCTGAATGCCGTCCATGGAGCCGGCCATATCGACGTCGGTGAAGACGATATTGATGTCGGCGCGGTTTCGGAAAAGCACCATTGCCTCGTCGGCATTGCCGGCTTCCAACACCGTGTGGCCGACGTCCTCCAATGCGTCGAGCGTGGTGAAGCGGATCAGCGGCTCGTCCTCGACGATGAGGACAACAGCTCTCTGCGGCATGGGGGTCTCCTTAAGATCCAGGCCCGGCGAAATCCGGAAGTGCCAGGGCCCCTGGACACGCTTCGGCCTGCGCTCCGAGCGCCATATAAGTGAGATGCCGATCGACGGCAAGCACTAGGACTGCCGGTAAAAAAGACTGCTTGAGACATCAAGGTTGCGGCTTCGGCGTCTTGTCGGGATTGAATGATGGATAATGGCGTTCGACAAAATGTAATTTTCCGCTGGGACAACATGCTGATCCGCCAGTGCCGTTTGCGTGGGCAGGATTTCAAATTCGCGCCAAAAAAACTTGCTTTTGATCAAGAAAAGGAACTCAATACTGTCTGACTGTCATACGGCGGCCAACCCGAGGCTTCAGCATGCGATTCCTTCGTCTAATTTCATTACTGTTGACGGTGGCGGTGATTGCCGCCGTCGGATTTCTTATGATTGGATGGCGGTCGGAAATTCCTCCGGATGATAGGGCGGCAAGCACACCGTATCCTCCCGATCTCGTCACCAAAGGCGCACAGCTTGCCGCAGTCGGAAACTGTATCGCCTGCCATACCAAGCCCGGTCAGGAGGCATTTGCGGGCGGACTTCCGATCCCCACGCCGTTCGGTACGCTTTATTCCACCAACATCACGTCGGATCCGGAGACCGGGATCGGCCGCTGGAGCGAAGCGGCCTTCGTCCGCGCCATGCGCGAAGGTGTCGATCGGCAAGGCAATCATCTTTATCCCGCCTTTCCCTATGACCATTTCACCTGGGTGACGGACGAGGACAACAAGGCGCTTTACGCCTTCCTGATGACCCGCAAGCCGGTGAAGGCAACCGCACCGGAAAACGACCTGAAGTTTCCGCTTCAATTCCGTCCGCTGCTCGTCGGCTGGAATATGCTCTTCTTCCGGGAAGGCGTGATGCAGCCGGATCCATCGCAAAGCGAGGAATGGAACCGCGGCCGCTATCTCGCCGAAGGACTCGGGCACTGCGGGGCCTGTCATACGCCCCGAAACGCATTCGGGGCCGAAGACAGAAATCATCATTTCGCAGGCGGAGAAGCGGAAGGCTGGCAGGCCTATGCGATCAACGCCGATTCGAAATCGCCCATTCCCTGGACGGTCGACAGCATCGCCTTCTACCTACGCAACGGCTGGCATGAGCTGCATGGCGTTTCGCGTGGCCCGATGGCGGAAGTCACCGGCAATCTCGGCCTCCTGCCCGACAGCAATATACGTGCCATTGCGACCTATATCGCTTCCGTCATGGGCGAGCCGTCGCCGGAGCGCAAAGAGAGGGGCGAGCAATTGGTCCGGAGTTTCGGCAAGGGGGGCGCCGACATTACGACTGCCTCGCTCGACGAAAACAAGGCTTCCGCCGATCTCGCCGGACATCCAGGAGCCGCAATCTACGGCGCGGCCTGCGCAACTTGTCATGAGAGCGGCAGGGCGCAGCCCTTCGGCGGCCTGAACTTCACGCTCAGCACGGCCGTCAATTCGCCGAATCCGCAGAATATTATCAACGTGACGCTGTTCGGCCTGCCGCCGGCAGATGGCCAACTGAGCGCTATCATGCCGGCCTTCGGCAATACGCTTGACGACCAGCAGGTTGCCGACCTCCTCGGTTATCTGCGTGAACGTTTCTCCGATCAGCCGGCGTGGTCCGGACTGACCGATCTCGTTGCAAAAACCCGCTCCGGCGAGCATCCAGTCACCGTACTGCCCTCCGACGGGATTGAAAGAGCGCCAAAGAATGTCGGCGCCAAGGAGCAAAAATGACCATCACAGTCAACGTTAATGGACAGAAGCATCAGGTCGATGCGGAGCCGGACACGCCGCTCCTTTACGTGCTGCGCAATGATCTCGAACTGAATGCAGCGAAATATGGCTGCGGGCTCGGGCAGTGCGGCGCCTGTACCGTCATGATCGACGGCAAGGCGGCACTTTCCTGCGTCACCCCGTTATTGGTCGCCGAGGGACGCGAGATCACCACAGTGGAAGGCCTCGGCACGATCGACAATCCCGGCCCGATTCAGCGAGCCTTCATCGAAAAACAGTCGGCACAATGCGGCTACTGCATTGCCGGTATGATGATGAGTGCGGCCGCACTTCTGAAGCAGAACCCGAAGCCGAGCGACGATGACATCCGCTCCGCCCTGCGCACCAATCTCTGTCGTTGCGGCACTCACATGCGCATCATGGCCGCCATCAGGCGGGCCAGCGAACTGATGGAAGAAGCAGCTCTTCCGGCTGCCACGAACAGGAGTGCCGGCTGATGGATACGTTCAACAAGGCCGAAATCACCCGCCGCGGCCTGCTTGCGGGCACCGGCGCCCTCGTCGTCAGCTTCTCGGTTGCCAATGCGCTCGCGCAAGAGCCGGCACAGCAGCCGGCTGCCCCTGCCCCGGCCAAGCCGCCGGCACTTCCGGGTAGTCTGAATACCAACCGGTTTCTCGATAGCTGGATCCGTATCGACGCTGATGGAGCGATCACTGTTTTCACCGGCAAGGCCGAACTCGGCCAGGGCATCCGTGCGCCGCTGATCCAGGTGGCTGCCGAAGAGCTCAACGTGGAACCGAAAGACATCACCCTCATTGGCCCGGATACCGCGCAGACCCCGGACGAAGGGTTCACTGCCGGCAGCCAGTCCATGCAGAACAGTGGGACGGCGATCCGCAACGCTTCCGCACAGGTGCGAGAGCTGCTGATCGCCCAGGCGGCAACACAATGGAACCTACCGGCTGAACAGCTCAAGGCGGAAGGGAAAACCATCGTCGCGCCGGATGGCCGCGCGATCGGCTACGGTGCGCTGGTCGCGAACCAGTTTTTGCATGTGGAAGCACAGCCGCAATCCAGGTTGAAGTCACCGGACCAGTTCAGCGTCATCGGCCGCGACCTGCAGCGCCTCGACATTCCGGGCAAGGTGACGGGCGGCGTTGCCTATGTACAGGATTTGAAGCTGGACGGCATGGTGCATGCCCGCGTCGTGCGTCCACCGAGCTACAGCGCCACGCTGAAGAGCCTGGATGCCGGAGCAGTCGAGGCGATGCCGGGGGTGATCTCCGTGGTCCGCGATGGCAATTTCCTCGCTGTCGTCGCCGAAAAGGAATACCAGGCGATCAAGGCCATGCGTGCGCTTCAGACGGAGGCACAGTGGGATGAGCCGGCCAACCTGCCGGATCAGGCTACCCTTCCGTCCGAGCTCGTTGCGCTGGAGGGTGATGTCGGAACAGTTGCGGAGTCCGGGACACCCTCCTTCCCGAACGGCCCGACCTTCGAGGCGACCTTCACCCGTCCCTATATCATGCATGGCTCGATTGGTCCCTCCTGCGGCATTGCCCTTATGAAGGACGACGGCACGATGGACGTCTGGTCGCATACGCAGGGTGTCTTCCCGGATCGCGAGGCGATCGCCCAGATGCTTGGGCTTCCCGAAGACAAGGTGCGGGTCATCCACATGGAGGGCTCCGGCTGCTACGGCCATAACGGAGCCGACGATGCCGCAGCCGACGCGGCACTGATCGCCAGCAAAATACAGGGCCGTCCGATCCGCGTTCAATGGATGCGCGAGCAGGAGCACGCCTGGGAGCCCTATGGTCCCGGTATGGTGACCAAGATCAGGGCTTCGGTCGGGCCGGACGGCAGGATCGACAACTGGATCTACGACCTGTGGAGCAATTCGCACAGCACGCGTCCGGGTGATGCCGGTTCGCTTCTGGCCGGCCGGACCAAGAGCAATCCCACGCCGCTCAAACCACCGAAGCTCTCGATCAGTCCCAGCGGCAATGGCGACCGCAATGCCGACCCGCTCTATGCCATCCCGAACCGGAGGATCCTCTGGCATTTCCTGCCTGAGATGCCGCTTCGCGTTTCGGCGTTGCGCGGTCTTGGCGCCCAACCGAACGTCTTTTCGATCGAGAGCACCATCGATGAGCTGGCGATCGCGGCAAAGGCCGATCCGGTCGAATTCCGGCTGCGGCACTTGACAGACAATCGCGCTGCCGACGTCGTGAAGCTGGCCGCCGACAAGTTCGGCTGGGGCAAGAGCGAAGTGCCTCGCGACCACGGCGTAGGTTTTGCCTTCGCACGCTACAAGAACCATGCGGCCTATCTGGCGGTCGCATTGGAACTCAGCGTTGAGCCGGAGACTGGACGCGTCCGGGTCATCCGTGCGGTCTCGGCGATCGACAGCGGCCAGGCGGTCAATCCGGATGGCATCAGGAACCAGACGGAAGGCGGCATCCTGCAGTCGATCAGCTGGACGCTTTACGAGGCGGTCACCTTCGACCGGACGCGCATCACCAGCACCGACTGGTCGAACTATCCGATCATGCGCTTCGCAAGCGTGCCGGATAGCGTCGAAGTGCATGTCATCGATCGACCCGGAGCGCCGTTCCTGGGAACCGGGGAAGCCGCCCAGGGTCCGACCTCCGCCGCCGTCGCGAATGCGATCCGCAACGCAACCGGCAAGCGGCTCTTCGACCTGCCGTTGACGCGGGAGCGGTTAAAGGCCGCGATCGGAGCCTGACGATGTACTGAATTGAGGCGGCGAGGTCAGCTTTTCGTCACCAAGTCTTTGACTTTTGTCGCGTTCCCATTGAACATGTTCCCGAAGCAAAGCTACGTGGGCTCCCAGCCGGCATGACGCCGGTCAGGGGCTCGCGGACCCCCTTCTCGCGAGAGTTGGTGAGCCCCGTCCCAGTCACTGAGAGCAAGCCTTGAGCCACGATCACGACGATCATCATCAGCACGGTCATGACGACCATTCCCACGTCGACTGGCGCGAGAATGGCGTGAAGGTCATCCCCGGCAATTCGCTCGATCCGAACACGGCTCAGACGCCCGGCATGAACCGGGCGACGGCGATCAACAAGGCGCGCGCAGGCGCGGAGAAGATCTGGGCCGGCACCGTGACGATCCATGCCAACGCCAAGACCGGGGCTCATCATCATGGTGATCTCGAAAGCATCATCTATGTCCTAAAGGGCAAGGCTCGCATGCGCTGGGGCGACAATCTCGAATATGTTGCCGAAGCCGGCCCGGGCGATTTCATCTACGTTCCGCCCTACGTGCCCCATCAGGAGATCAACGCCAGCCGAGATGAAACGCTCGAATGCGTTCTGATGCGCTCGGGTCAGGAGCCGGTCGTCGTAAACCTGGACATCGAGCCGGTCGAAAAGCCGGAGGAGGTTCTGTGGAAGGACCCCATTCACAAATAGCAACGTTACGTTAGCGGGATGTATCCGCTCGAAAAGAGCGCAGATTTCCGGCCTGAGATGCTGTGAGCATTGCTAAAGCCGCCGCAATCCTGGTTTACCGAAGCCTCACTGGAGATTGACCGCTTCGAGGCTGTCCTTTAGAAGGCGGCATTCCGTTCCGAAGCAGGCGCTTCGGGATATTAGAACGCTCCGGAGCTGATACGGATGGCGCTGTTCCCGCCGGACAAGCGGATGAAACGCGGACGTGATGAGGATAGCCTCCTGTCGCGCTGGCCGGTCTTTGCCGCGGCGCTTCTGATCGCCGCGCTCTTCGGTCTGCTTTCGGGTGTTGTCAAGGACGCGCAATTTCCACGCGGCATCCAGTCCGCCGACAAGGGTACCGATGCTCCGCATCTTTCCAAGCGGGAGCCGCTCAGGTCGCTTGTCGCGACAGACCGGAAAGAGGGAACCAGCGCCCAGTCGACGAGCGCCGACGGTGCGCTCGTCCCGGGTTCCGTAGAAATAACATTCCCGTTCCATGCTTCGGCTATCACGCCAAATCCCTCGTCCGATCCGGCCGCTTTTGCATTTTGGCCGGGATCTCTACCGCGCGCGCCGCCTGTCCGCGCCTGAGGATATCGCGCCTCGGCGCATTTACGACATGAGCGTTCTCGCCCCTCACCGCCTGGAAGCGTGACACGGGCCTAGCAGGATTAAAAACATGAGAAATTCCCCATGGTTGGTGGCGAGCTATGCGCTCATCATCTTGATCGGCGTTCTGGTGGCGCTGCCGAATGTCATTCCGCAGTCCACGCTCGACCGCCTCCCTTCGTGGCTGCCGCATAGCCGTGTTTCGCTCGGCCTCGATCTGCGTGGCGGCTCGCATCTGGTCCTGGAAGTCGATCGCGCCGACTTGATCAACGAACGCGTCCAGAGCCTGTTGCAGGATGCCCGCCGTGTGCTGCGCGACAAGAACATCAACACCTCGGCGATCCGACGTTCAGGTGACACGATCACGGTCGCGCTCCGCGACCCCGCCCAGCGCGATGCAGCGGTGACCGAGTTGCAGACGCTTGCCAACCCCGTCGGCCTCGGGACGACCGTTGGCGGCAGCGACCTTTCAATCACCACGCCCTCCGACAACACGATCTCGATTGCGCAGACCGAAGCCGGCATCAATTCCCATATCAGCGCCGCCGTCGACCAGAGCCTTGAGATCATCCGCCAGCGCGTCGACCAGGTGGGTGTTGCCGAACCGACGATCCAGCGCGTCGGCTCCGACCGCGTCCTCGTCCAGCTTCCGGGTGAGCAGGATCCGTCGCGCCTTCGCCAGCTTCTCGGCTCGACCGCCAAAATGAGCTTCCATCTGCTTGGTCAGCAAGGCGAATCTGGGGTCACCATGCTTGCCGATGAGGAAGGCAATCAATATCCGGTCCTCGACCGCGTCGAGCTCTCCGGCGACCGGCTGACGGACGCCCGCGCCGCCTTCGACCAGCAAACCAACGAGCCGGTCGTCAATTTCCGCTTCGATTCGGCAGGCGCCAACCGCTTCGCCCAGATCACACAGCAGAATGTCGGCCGCCCCTTCGCGATCGTGCTCGACAACAAGGTGCTGAGCGCGCCAGTCATCCGCACGCCGATCACCGGTGGTTCCGGCCAGATTTCGGGCGGATTTACGGTCGAGGAAGCCAATACGCTCGCAGCTCTGTTGCGGGCCGGCGCCCTGCCCGCCAAGCTCACCGTCATCGAAGAGCGCACGGTCGGCGCCGACCTGGGTTCCGACGCCATCGAAATGGGCATCTTCACCGGCCTCATCGGCTTCGGCCTCGTCGTCGCCTTCATGCTGTTCCTCTACGGAACATGGGGCATCCTCGCCAATGTCGCGCTCTTCATCAACGTCATTCTCACCTTCGCGGGCCTGACATTGATCGGTTCGACGCTCACGCTTCCCGGTATCGCCGGTATCGTGCTCGGCATCGGTCTTGCGGTGGACGCCAACGTCCTCATCAACGAACGCATCAAGGAAGAGACCCGCAAGGGCCGCAGCGCGTTTGCGGCGATCGACGCGGGCTTCAAGCGCGCCTATTCGACCATCGTCGACAGTAACGTCACGAGCCTGATCGCAACCGTCCTTCTCTTCTGGTTCGGCTCCGGTCCGGTGCGCGGCTTCGCGGTCACCATGGGCCTCGGCATCATGATCTCGATGTTCACGGCGGTTTCCATCGTTCGTGTCGTGATGATCTTCATCGCCGCCCGCCGCAAGCTGAAGAAAATCGACATCAAGCCGCTGCTGCCGATCAAACTGGTTCCGGACGGCACGCATATCCACTTCATGAAGGGCCGCTTCGTCGGTATCGGCGTCTCGGCCTTTCTCTCGATTGCCTCGATCATTCTCTTCATCACGCCGGGCCTGAATTACGGCGTCGACTTCCGTGGCGGCATCCAGCTTGAGGTGACGACTCAGAACCAGACGGACCTGGCGGCCTTCCGCTCCGGTCTCGACGAACTCGGTCTCGGCGAGGTTGCGCTGCAGGAATTCGGCGGCAACAACCGCGTCCTCGTCCGCGTCGAGCGCCAGCCGGGCGGCGAACAGGCGCAGACCCAAGCCGTCGAGAAACTCAAGGCGGAAGTGGTCAAGATCGATTCCACCGCCAAGGTGGAGCGCACCGAAGTCGTCGGACCGAAGGTGAGCGGCGAACTCGCCACAGCCGGTGTCCTGGCTGTCGTGTTCGCCTCGCTCGCCATGCTGGTCTACATCTGGGCTCGGTTCGAATGGCCCTTCGCCGTCGGAGCAATCGCAACCCTCGTTCTCGACGTGACGAAGACGATCGGCTTCTTCGCGCTGACCGGTCTCGACTTCAACCTGACCGCCATCGCGGCTCTGCTGACACTCGTCGGTTACTCGGTCAACGATAAGGTCGTCGTCTATGACCGCATGCGCGAAAACATGCGGCTCTACAAGAAGATGCCGCTGCGCGAACTGATCGACCTATCCATCAACGAAACGCTTGCCCGAAGCCTGTATACCTCGGCGACAGCCTTCCTCGCCATGTTGCCTATGGCGATCTGGGGTGGCAGCGCGGTGGAGAGCTTCGCAATCCCGATGGTATTCGGCATCGTCGTCGCGGCCTCCTCGTCGGTCTTCATCGCGGCTCCGATCCTGCTGTTCCTCGGCGACTGGCGCACCCGCCGCAAGGCCCAGCAGGCCCAAGCTGCCGGTGAAACAGCTATCGAGGATGGCGAACGCGCCAAGCAGGCCTGATCTGCCGGGCTCAGAAAATGGCACGGGGCGGATCTCCATCCGCCCCCTTTTTATTGAAACTCTCCCATGTTCGATTTTGCCGCCTATGCCGGCCTTTTTTCCGCAGCTTTCGTCGCCGCCACCATCTTCCCGATGCAGTCGGAAGCGATCCTTGTCGGCTTGATCCTGTCTGACCGGTATTCACTCGCAGGATTGTTTCTCGCGGCTTCGGTGGGCAATACGCTCGGAGCAGCGGTCAACTGGTTCATCGGCCGCGGCGTCGAGCAGTTCCGAGACAGGCGCTGGTTTCCCGTTACTCCCGAAAAGCTCGACCGGGCACAGGCCTGGTATCGGAAATATGGAAAATGGTCGCTGCTTCTGAGCTGGCTGCCGATCGGTGGCGACGCGATCACAGTCGCGGCGGGCGTTCTGAAAGAACCCCTGCCGATCTTCCTGATCCTCGTCTTCATCGGCAAGTCCATACGGTATCTGGTGCTGACTGCAGCCACGCTCAGTCTGATCTGATCTGCAGTCCTTCGCTGCCGAAGTCGATGAGCGTCTTCCAGAAGTCGGCGAAGAACCGGTGCGCGAATGTTTCCAACGAGCCACCTGGAGGCTGCGCGGCCCACCGCTCGCTTGCCACCCGCAGCGCGCCGATCACCACGGCTGCCAGAAGCCGCAGGCGCTCGCTCTCTTCTTCGCTGCGGCTGCGGGCCTTCAGAGCTTCCGTAAGCTTCGCTTCGAGCTTGGCATATTTGAACTGATCGCGGGCATTGAGCACCGGCGTGCGCCGGATCAATTCGCCAAGCCTGAGCGCTCTCTCGTCGGCGGCCGAAACGATGGCGCTTGTCAAACCGTACTGCACGGCCTTGACCACCGGTTCGTCCACCGGACGGGAGGCGATTGCTCTCATCAGATGCTCCGCAAACCCATCCTGCCAGGCGAAGACAACGTCTTCCTTCGAGGGGAAATAATCGAAGAAGCTGCGCTTGGAGACATCGGCGCGTTCGGCGATGTCCTCGACTGTCGTGACTTCGAAACCGCGCTCCAGGAACAGGCTGATTGCTGCCTGTTCGATACGCTCGCGGGTCTGCCGGCGTTTGCGTTCGCGTCTACCTTCCGTCTCTCTGCCCGTCGCCTTCGTCATTTCATCCGATTCAATCGTCGCTCGCCGGATCGGTATTCGTGGCCGGGCGCATCACCGTCTCGGAATGAGATTGAGGACGCTCACGCGCGAGATCCAATGGCTTACGGCGGGAGATCCTGTAGACGCTCGCCGGCGGCAGGTTCCGCACGGTGGCGCCGATATGCGTCGCCTTGAGGCCAAGCCGGTCGAGGATCGGACGCGGAACGGGGCAGCGTGGACCGTAGGTGAACTGGTAGAAGGCGCCGCCCGGACGAAGATAGGTGAAGGCGCCGCCGAGGATTGCCGTCACCTTGCGCGGCGACATCGAAAGAAGCGGCAACCCGCTGACGATAGCCCCGGCTATTGCGCCATCGAAAAGATCAGCATGCGCGAGCTTTGCCGCATCCATCTGCAGCACCTTTGCCTGCGGAAACCGCCGTTGCAGGCCAGGCACGAATTCGGGTCCGTATTCGATCAGCGTCAGATCGGACTCGGCAACGCCTCGCGCAAGCAGGGCGCGGGTGAAGACCCCAGTCCCCGGCCCGAGCTCGATCACCGGCCCGTCGAGCGGCGCTATCTCCTGGGTCATCAGCCGCGCGAGCGAGTCACCGGAAGGTGCAACGGCTGCAACGCGCATGGGATTGCTGATCCAGGAACGGAAGAAATGCAGGAAATCGGAGAATGCGACGTCTGCTCTCATGGTCAGAGACTCATCGGTGTGAAAATGCGATCGCGTATTCCGCCGACCTTCACAGCCCGCATGGCAATTCCAAGGCATAGGAACCTCCGTCCTGAAAAAAACAGCCTGGCTGCACGCCGAATGACCCAGGTACGCCGCAGCCAAACGAAGTTAGTGAATTTTTGCATCAAGTGCAATATTATCACGAGAAAGTGCTGTCCTAAGCCTTGTCGGCTGAAACGATCAGCTCTTGAAGCGAACCGAAAGCCGCCCATCATCAGCAATATGTGTTGTCACATCGAGATAACCGGGAATCTTCCAATGCCCGGTTTCGATCTCATGGTTATGGGTGGCGGTGATGACCATGACATCGGCGCCGGCCGCCTCTCCTGCCCGGATGCCGGCAAGCACGTCCTCGAAGACCAGAGCCTCTGACGGGTTCACGCCGAGCCGTTCGGAGCCGAGGATATACCCTTGTGGATTGGGCTTGCCGACCGTCACATCCTCTGCTGTCACCATATAGCGCGGTTCGGGAATGCCGGCCGCTCCGAGCCTGCGCTTCGCCAGTTCGATCGGCGAGGATGTAACGATCGCCCAGCGCTCCGGCGGCAGGGCCGAGAGGAACTCCACCGCGCCCGGGATCGGCACAACGCCTTCCACGTCCTCGATCTCGCCGCGCAGGATGAATTCCGCCTCGGCGACCGGATCGACGCCCGGCAGATTCAGCGCACTGATCGTGTCGATGCCGCGCTTGCCATGCATGGTCGGCAGAAAGCTTTCGACATCGAGCCCCATGGCCGCCGCCCAGCGGCCCCAGACCCGTTCCGCCGCGGCAAGCGAATTCAGGATCGTTCCGTCCATGTCGAAAAGGAATGCGGCGTAGGCCTTTTGGGGAAGCTTGATTTCCGGCGCGGCGGCAAAAGACAAGGGCAGATCCTTCAGGGGCAATCCGGCGCAGAAATGGCCGGAATCGGTTTTGGTGTCAGCTCTACCATATGAAGATGCAAATCGATTGAAACAAGTATTGCCGCCGTCCTTGCCTTCCCTTTTCAGCACGGTAGAACTGTCTTCCTAGGTCGAACGCAAGGGAGGATGTCTTGGCCCAGGTTTCCGTGTCCCATCCGGATCTCGCCGATCGTGGCGTGCTGGTCACCGGCGGCGGTTCGGGCATCGGCGCGGCATTGGTGGAAGGCTTTGCCACTCAGGGAGCGCAGGTCGCCTTCATCGACATCGCCGACGATGTCAGCCGGAATCTCGCCGCGCGGCTGACGGAGAAATCCCGTCATCCGGTTTTCTACGTGAAAGCCGATCTCCGCAACATCGAAGAGGCCAAGGCTGCAGCGAACGAGGCTGCACGCAGGCTCGGATCGATGTCCGTGCTCGTCAACAACGCCGGATGGGACGACCGGCATGAGCTGGAAGCCGTAACGGAGGAATATTGGGACAATAGCCAGGCGATCAATCTGAAGCAGATGTTCTTTGTCTCGCAGGCCATCGTCCCGCATCTGCGGAAAGCCGGCGGCGGCGCGATCGTCAATTTCTCCTCGATCGCTTACCTGCTCAATATGGGTGAAATGCCCGCTTACACGACCGCCAAGGCCGGCATCATCGGATTGACCAAGAGCCTGGCGGGAAAGCTCGGACCGGAAAACATTCGTGTGAATGCGATCCTGCCCGGCATGATCGTAACGGAACGTCAGAAGGAGCTTTGGCTGAAGGAGGAGAATATTGCCGCGATGGTTGCCCGCCAGTGCTTGAAGCGGGTGCTTGTGGCGGAAGATCTTGTCGGCCCCTGCCTGTTCCTTGCCTCAACCGCCTCCGCCGCCATGACGGCCCAGACGATCGTCATCGACGGCGGAGCGCTTTGAACAGCGAAAAGGAAATTGCCGCGCGGGCTCCCGGTGGAAAGAGCCCGCGCGGCCGGAGGTGAGCTTACTCCGCTGGAGAGAGAGCGGGCGCCGCCTCCGTGCCGTGCTGCCGCAAGGGGCGGCTGCCGGTAAGCAAACGCACCAGCATGTAGAAGACAGGCGTCATGAAGATGCCGAAGAAGGTCACGCCGATCATGCCGGAGAAGACCGCGACACCCATGGCCGCGCGCATTTCTGCACCCGCGCCGGTCGAGACGACGAGCGGCACCACGCCCATGATGAAGGCCATGGAGGTCATCAGGATCGGCCGCAGGCGCAGCCGGCTCGCTTCGACTGCCGCCTGGAACGGCGTGCGGCCTTCGAACTCCAGCTCGCGGGCGAATTCCACGATCAGGATCGCGTTCTTCGCCGAAAGTCCCACCAGCACCACGAGGCCGATCTGGGTGAAGATGTTATTGTCTCCACCAGTGAACCAGACGCCGGTCAGGGCGGCCAGAACACCCATCGGCACGATCATGATGATCGCAAGCGGCAGCGTCAGGCTCTCATACTGTGCGGCGAGCACGAGATAGACGAGCAGCAGTGCCAGCGGGAAGACGACAATGCTGGAATTGCCGGCCAGGATCTGCTGGTAGGTCAGGTCTGTCCATTCAAAGTCGATGCCCGAGGGCAGCGTCTCGTCGAGGATCTTCTCGATCGCCGCCTCGGCCTGTCCGGACGAATAGCCCGGAGCCGGACCGCCGTTGATGTCGGCCGACAGGAAGCCGTTGTAGCGTGTCGTGCGTTCAGGCCCGGTCTGCGCATCCACCTCGAGCAGAGCGGAAAGCGGGATCATCTGGCCGGACTGCGAACGAACCTTCAACTGGCCGATATCCTCGGCCTTGGCGCGGAATTTCGCATCCGCCTGCACCCGCACGCTGTAGGTGCGGCCGAAGGCATTGAAGTCGTTCACATAGAGCGAGCCGAGGTAGATCTGCAGCGTTTCGAAGACATCACTCACCGAGACGCCGAGCTGTTCGGCCTTGGCGCGGTCGAGATCGGCATAAAGCTGCGGCACGTTGATCTGGAAGCTCGAGAAGATACCGGCGAGTTCCGGCGTCTGATAGGCCTTGGCGAGAACCGCCTTGGTCGCTTCGTCGAGCGCCTGGTTACCTAGACCGGCACGGTCCTCGATCTGCAGCTTGAAACCGCCCGTCTGCCCGAGACCGTTGACCGGCGGCGGCGGGAACATGGCGATGAACGCATCCTGGATGCCGGCGTACTTCTGGTTCAGCGCCATGGCGATGGCGCCGCCCGAAAGCTCCGGCGTCTTGCGGTTCTCGAAGTCGTCTAGTACGGCGAAGACGATGCCGGCATTCGAGCCGATCGTGAAGCCGTTGATCGACAGGCCCGGGAAAGCGATGGCGTGTTCGACACCTGGCTGCTCCATGGCGATATCGCTCATCCGCTTGATCACGTCTTCCGTGCGGTCGAGCGTCGCACCATCCGGAAGCTGGGCAAAGCCGATCAGGTACTGCTTGTCCTGTGCCGGCACGAAACCGCCCGGCACGGCATTGAACATGCTGTAAGTCAGACCGACGAGCGCAAGATAGATGATCATCACCAGGCTCTTGCGCGAGAGCAGCCCGCCGACCGTCCGCCCGTAGCCGTTGGAGGCGGCTCCGAAGACGCGATTGAAGCCGCGGAAGAACCAGCCGAAGATCAGATCCATGAACCGCGTCAGTCCGTCCTTCGGGGCGTGATGGCCCTTAAGAAGAAGGGCCGCGAGCGCCGGCGACAACGTCAGCGAGTTGATCGCCGAAATCACGGTGGAGATCGCGATCGTCAGCGCGAACTGCCGGTAGAACTGGCCGGACAGGCCGCTGATGAAGGCGAGCGGTACAAAGACCGCGACCAGCACCAGCGCAATGGCGATGATCGGACCGGACACTTCCTTCATGGCGCGATACGTCGCGTCACGCGGACTGAGGCCGTTCTCGATATTGCGCTCGACGTTCTCCACCACGACGATCGCGTCGTCGACGACGATGCCGATCGCCAGAACAAGTCCGAAGAGCGTCAGCGCGTTGATCGAGAAGCCGAAGGCATACATGACTGCGAACGTTCCGATGATCGAGACGGGAACGGCGATCAGCGGAATGATCGAAGCGCGCCAGGTTTGCAGGAAGAGGATGACCACGAGAACAACGAGCGCGATCGCTTCGAGCAAGGTCTCGATGACCTTTTCGATCGAGGCGCGCACGAACTTGGTCGTGTCATAGACGATCTCGTATTTGACGCCGGTTGGCATGGCGAGTTGCAGTTCGTCCATGGTGGCGCGAACATTGTCGGCGATTTCGATCGCGTTCGAGCCTGGCGCCTGCAAGACCGCCACGGCCACGGCCGGCTGGCCGTCCAGCAGCGAGCGCAACGTGTAGTCGGCAGCGCCGAGTTCGATGCGGGCGACATCGCGCAGTCTGGTGATTTCGCCATTCTCGCCGCTCTTGACGATGATGTTGCCGAATTCCTCCGGCGTCTGGAGACGGCCCTGGGCGTTGACGTTGAGCTGCAGGTTGACACCCGGTACGCTTGGCGATGCGCCGATGATGCCCGCTGCGGCCTGGACGTTCTGGGACCGGATCGCATTGCTGATATCGCCTGCGGCCAGCGAATGTTCAGCCGCCTTCTGCGGATCGATCCAGACACGCATCGAATAGTCGCCGGCGCCGAAGACCTGCACCTGCCCGACGCCTTCGATCCGGGCGAGCCGGTCCTTGATGTTCAACGTCGCATAGTTGCGAAGATAGGTGATGTCATAATCGTCGCCGGTCGAGACCAGGTTGACGACCATGATGAAGTCGGGCGAGCTTTTCACCGTCGTGATGCCCAGCGCCCTCACCTCTGTCGGCAGGCGCGGTTCGGCCTGTGACACCCGGTTCTGCACGAGCTGCTGGGCCTTGTCCGGGTCCGTGCCGAGCTTGAAGGTAACGGTAAGTGTCAGCACGCCGTCGGAAGTTGCCTGGCTGGACATGTAGAGCATGTCTTCGACGCCGTTGATCTGCTCCTCGAGCGGGGTGGCGACGGTTTCGGCAATGACCGTCGGGTTGGCACCGGGATAGGTGGCGCGCACGACGATCGATGGCGGCACGACTTCCGGATATTCGGAAATCGGAAGCGATCTGAGGCCAATGAGGCCGGCGACCACGATGAGGATCGACAACACGGCCGCAAAGACGGGCCTGTCGACGAAAAACCTGGAAATATTCATGTCAAAGCCCTCTCTCCGGGGTTGAACAAGAAACGGAAAGCGTCCGCCCTGCAGTCCATCGGGGCTGCAGGCTACAAACGCGAATGATGTCTTGGAGGCTGACCGGCCAGCAGCCGGTCAGCGGATTACTTTGTAGCGACCTTGGCCTCGTCCTGCGGCTCGACCAGTGCGCCGGGACGGATACGCTGCAGGCCGTTGACGACGATCCGATCGCCGGGGTTGAGCCCCTTTTCGACAATCCTGAGGCCATCCACCGCCGAGCCCAGTTCCACCTGCCGGTAGGCGACGGTATTGTTGGCATCAACCACGAAGACGAATTTCTTGTCCTGATCGGTGCCGACGGCCTTTTCACTGACCATCAGGTGATCCTCCGACTTCGGCTGGCCCATGCGCACCCGCACGAACTGGCCCGGGATAAGGCGACCACCCGGATTGTCAAAGACGGCGCGCACACGGATCGTGCCGCTCAGAGCATTCACTTCGTTGTCGATAAGCTGCAACTTACCGCGGATCGGAGCACCACCGTCGGCCAGCGTGCTGACCTCCACCGGCACCTGCTCGATTGCTGGAGCGCCGTTCTGAGCGGGAAGCTGCGCCAGTATCCGGGTCACCAGCTCTTCGCTGGCGTCGAAACTCGCATAGATCGGATCGGCGGAAACCAGAGTGGTCAGCGGAGCGGATTCCGAACCCGATGCCACGAGATTGCCGACAGTGATCTCCAATCTGCCGACCCGGCCGGAAATCGGCGCCCGAATCTCGGTATAACCGAGATTGAGCTCAGCCACTCTCAATTCCGCCTTGGCGGACTGGAGGTTGGCAAGCGCTTCGCCTTTGGTGCTCTGGCGCTGTGCAAGATCGCTTTGCGAGATCGTATTATTGGCTGCCAAGGTCTTGCCGCGTTCAAGTTCGGTCGTGGCAAGCTGAACCCTGGCTTCAGCGGAGGCCACCTGCCCTTCGGCCTGTGCGACCGCCGCCTCGTAGGGTTCCGGATCGATGGTGACGAGCAAGTCGCCCGCCTTCACCAGTCCGCCTTCGCGGAAATGCACCGCCTGGATCGTGCCAGCGACACGCGGACGGATCTGCACGCGGTCGACGGCCTCCAGCCGGCCGGAGAATTCCTGCCAGGTGGTGACGTTGCGCGGCTCGATGGTTGCGACGGTCACCGGAACGGCCGGTGCCGCCGCGGCGGCTGTCGCAGGAGCGGCATTCGCTCCTTGCGGTATGTCGAGATAGACGGAGGCCCCTGCAATCAGCGCGGCCGTACCCAGTCCGGTACCCCACAGGGCCCAGTTCTTGATCTTCGATGTCATTGCTACTCTCCTTACGGCCTAGGGAGCAGGCCGCGATCTTCCTTCAAATATAATATGCTATGCACTCAATTCGTGGACGAAGCCGGTAAACTCGGAGCAAAGTGTCTCCATCCATTTTCCGCTGCCGCCCTTGTAAATACCCGTCCAGCCACAGCCGACCGGGAAAACCTTCTGCCTGACCGATACGCCCGACGCTGCCAGCCGCTCAGCATAACCGATCGCCTCGTCGTGCAGCGGATCATCCTCCGATGTCACGATCAGCGCCGGGGCGACACCCGAAAGCCGCGAACAGAGGCACGGTGCGGCATAGGGATGCTGGAAGCCGCACGCAGAGCGCAGATAGTGGCTCCAACCTTCCGCCCAGCGCTGCCCCATGCCGATCTCGTCGGCCCGGTTGAACGAATTGCTCGCCATCATCGGGTCGATCATCGGCGACATCAGGATCTGCCCGCTCAGTTCGCCCGGCAGTACGTCGCGCGCTTTCAACGCCACGCCAGCTGCGATATTTCCGCCTGCCTCGTCCCCGGCCACGAATAGCTGGGACTTGCTCAAGCCGCCATACAGCTTCCGCTTTGTGCTCAGATACGCGAGCGCCATAAACGCATGTTCCATAGCCTGAGGAAACCGGCTGTCGGACCCCCTGGCGTAATCTGCTTCCAAAACGATCGCGCCGGCGTCCACCAGCGCAGTGCCTGCCGGCCGCTCTGCCTCTTCCAGCCTCCCGCCCTGAAAGGCATCACCCCGAAAGTAGAGAACGATCGGCGCTCCCTTCACCTTCACCTTTGCCGCATCGCCGTAAAGGCGCATCGGGATCGGGGGTACGGGAGGACCTTCCAGCCCGATATTCTCCCAAATCCCACTGACGACCTTCTCACTCACAACGGACTCGCTTCGGTGCCCACAAGGGGGCAGCTCTTGCCTTATCACTTGGAACATATATTATTGTTCGCAGCGTTGACCACAAGTCAGCCTAACGGACAACACTATTCCAAATTGATGGACAATACCGCATCGCAACAGGTGACTTATGGATCAGCTTTCAGCAATGCGCGTTTTCGTCAGGGTCGTCGAAACCGGCAACTTCACGCGCGCCGCCGCAACGCTCAACATTCCGAAGACGACGGCGACCAACATGGTGCAAGCACTGGAATCGCATCTCAGCACCAAGCTTCTGAACCGCACGACGCGGCGAGTCATAGTGACCACCGATGGGGCGCTCTATTATGAGCGTGCGATCCAGATTCTCTCAGAAATTCAGGAGCTTGACGGCAGCATGTCGAACTCGCAGACGACGCCCTCCGGGCGTGTGCGGGTGGAGATGGCAGGCGCCTTCGCCGACCTTGTCGTCATTCCTTCGCTTTGCGACTTCTATACACGCTATCCGAACATCCGCCTGGACATCGGGGTCGGCGACCGGCTGGTGGACTACATCGCCGAAAACGTGGATTGCGCGCTTCGCGGCGGCACGCCGAAGGATCAGTCGCTGATCGCCCGCAAGGTCGGCGAACTCAGGATGAAGACCTACGCCTCGCCGGAATATATCCGCCGCTTCGGCCTTCCCTCTCATCCGAAGGAACTGGAGGACAAGCACATGTCCGTAGGCTATCTCAACGCCACCGCCGGGCGGACGATGCCTTTCGATTTCCGCCGCGGCGAGGAGGTGATCGAAGTAGCTCCGCGCTATGTCGTCTCGGTCAACGACGCGCGCAGCTATCTCACTGCCGCAACCACCGGCATGGGCGTCGCCCAGGCGGCCCATTTCATGGCCCGCGATCCGGTCGCACGCGGCGAGCTGGTCGAGGTTCTTGCGGACTGGGAATGCGAATCTCTACCTCTCTACATCGTCTATCCGCAGACGCGCCACCTCTCGAACAAGGTTCGAGTCTTCGTCGACTGGCTCGCCAAGCTGGTGCAGAACCTCAAGATCGAGGAAAATCGCGAGCAGATCCGGAAGGCTGGCTGAACGAGGCGTTCCTGCAACCATAAATCATGCTCTTCGCAAGGAATTTATGCTTCGGCACCTGTGAGGATGGTAAAGCCGTTCGAGAGTTTGCCTTTGATGATCGGAACAAGCAGAGCATGACACGTTGGGGACATGTCGCAATCGCCGTGCTGGGCGGCATCGCAGCCGCACTGCATGTCGGCAAGGTACCGCCCGCGATCCCGATGCTGCGCTCGGAACTTGGCATGGATCTCGTCGCCGCCGGCTGGCTGATGGGGCTGGTCAGCGCACTCGGCGCCGTCTGCGGCATCCTCATCGGCCGCTTCACCGACCATCTGACCCATCGACGCGCGATGATCCTCGGCCTAGCCCTGCTCGTCGCAGGCAGCCTGATCGGTGCCGCGACCCATTCCGAAGCGGTGATCTTCGCCAGCCGCGTGCTGGAAAGCGTCGGCCTGATCATGGTCTCCGTCGCGGCGCCCGGCCTGATCGCCTCATCGATCGATCCGCGCGATACGGGGCTCGCCTTCGCGCTCTGGGGCGTGTGGATGCCCGTTGGCGTTTCCGTCATGATGATGATCTCGCCCTTCCTCCTGCCGAGCTTCGGCTGGCAGGGTTCCTGGGTTTTCGCAGCCATGCTGAGCCTCGTTCCGATGATTGCGTTGATGACGATGAAAACGGCGCAGCCGAGGGCCGCCGGGCAGGTTTCGACATCGCTGCCGGCGGCGGTCAGGCTCACCGCATCCCGGCCGATGTCCTGGATCCTTTCAGGAATCTTTGCCACCTACAGCGCAAGCTTCATGGCTGTCTTCGGCTTCCTGCCGACGCTGTTGATCGAGGATATGGGGATCGGCCTGGCGGCTGCATCCGTCATGACCGCGCTTGCCGTGCTCGCAAACGGCGTCGGAAATGTGCTTGGCGGCGTTTTCGCCCGATGGGGCGCGCCACGCTGGATATTGATCGCCGGCCCCTGCATCATGCTGACGATGACGGCCTTCATCGTCTTCGGCCACGCCTTTCCGCTGTGGATGAGGTATGGCGCGTCAGTGCTTTACGCCGTTTCAGGTGGCGTGCTGCCGGCGACGATCATGGGTTCTCTGCCGGTCTATGCCCCGCGCCGCGACCTCGTCGGCACATTCAGTGGCTTCGTCATGCAGGGGTCCAATATCGGCCAGGTATTCGGTCCGATGCTGCTCGCGTCGATCGTCGCGGCATCCGGCTGGCAGGCGGCGCCTTACTACATCTTCTCCACCACGACGCTCGGCTTCGCACTCGCTCTGTGCCTGCGCCAGACCGAGCGCCGCATTGCGGCGGCTCAACCCAAAGCCGCGTGAGAAGACGCTCGCCTCTGCCCGGAAATTTCTTTCGTCATGGAAGGAGATGGTGGGTGATGTAGGGCTCGAACCTACGACCCGCTGATTAAGAGTCAGCTGCTCTACCAACTGAGCTAATCACCCAAGACCGTCTGCGGCGAGGCGTCCTCGCCAGCGGTGTGAGGGGGCGTATAAAGGGGAACGTCGGCCTTGTCCAGCGGCTCTGTAAAAATTATTTGCCTCTTCGGTCAAAAAATCCAACCGGATGGAACTCCAGCGGATATGGAACGGGCCAAATTCGCACCAGATGCGCAAAGAGCAGAAGTTTCAACAATTTACCGCGTCACAATATCGCAATCTTCGACGCATGCCGAAAATTCAAAGGTCAAGCATACCTTCCGCAAGCCTGACGGCTTGCCCGCCGATCCGTGCCTTGGCAATCTCGGCATCCTTCACGTCGATATGCAGGTAGATGAAGGACGGCCTGCCCATTTCGACGCCCTGCTCCACGAGGAGAGGATGATGCCCATCCGGCAGCGCATCGAAATGACGGATCGCGCCAGAAAGCGCAGCGACCGCGGCGCCCGTCGCCGGGTCCTCGGAAATCCCCATGTCCGGCGAGAACATGCGTGCGTGGAATTTCGCCTGATGGTGGACGCCGCCACGACAATAGACATAAGCGGAAGCAAGCGCCCCTTCGACGAAGGGAGCAGCCCTTTCCCAAAGGAGCGGATCAAATTCCAGGTTCTGCACAATGGCAAGATTGTGCAGCGGAATCATCAGGAAAGGCACGCCGGCGCTCCAGATCGACGCCACGTGATTCTCGAACCCCATATCCGTCGATTTGACGCTGAGCGCATCGGCAAGCCCCTGATGGTCGAGCGGCAGGTCGATCCGTTGGGGCTTCCTCGGCAGGTCGAATTCCGCAAATCCGGCCTCACCGGCCCGAAGCCGCACGGCACAGCGCACCGGTCCGACATTTTCCTCCAGCACGCAGACGAGATCCATGTCCGCTCCACGGATGCCGTGATCACGTTCGGCAAGCGCTATCGCAGTCCCAACCGTCGGATGTCCGGCAAAGGGAAGTTCCCTCCCGGGTGTGAAGATCCGCAGCCGCGCGGCATAGGCGGGATTGGAGGAAGACTTCACGAAAACCGTTTCCGAGAGATTCATTTCCCTCGCAATTGCCTGCATGGCATCGTCGGCAAGACCGTCTGCGTCAAAGATGACCGCTAAAGGATTGCCGGAAAGCTTCCTGTTGGTGAAGACGTCATAGATGCTGTAGCGACGGGCCAACAGCAGTTCCCTCCCTGCAATTTTCGATGGTGCCAAACTGCCCGAGCAGCCCATCCAGTGCAACCCTATTCGGCAACGTCTTGCCCTTGGCCGAAATACCAGTTCAGAACGGGCAACATTCCGGCATGGTAAGGATGGACTGAAGGATCGGCCGAACGGATCGCCACCGCGCCCGCGATTTCCTTATCTTCGGCAACCTGCATATGCTGCTCGATCCGAGCGATCATCTGGTCCGCGGTCTCATCGAATCGGAAGAGCCGGAACAGGGTCACGGTCCGCCGGAAATGAGCGATGTAGTATCCGTCGCTTACAGTCGCATCATGCAGTTCGATCCCCGTCTCCTCCAGCACCTCGCGCCGCATATTGAGTTCGGGGTCACAATGACCGTCAACGACGTCATCGGGGTCGAAGGAGCCGCAGGCAAAATAAACCATGCCCGCATTCGCCGTATGCGCTCCCATCCGGATGGCCACCAGGGCACCGTCCGAAGTTTCCAGAACCGGATAGGAATGGATATGCAGCGCACCATGCCGTTCCGGCTGCTTGCGCCACCATAAGAAGGTGGAAAAGGGCGCGACGTAGCCTTCACTGACAATGCCGCCCCGTACCAGGCCGATCCGCCTCTGAAGGATCATCCGACCGTCGAACAGGGCAGGATTGGCGGCCACTTCCTGTCTCCAGTTCTCAGCGATCGCCTCCCGTTCGGCAAGGTGGAATGGATGGTCGCCCGTCATGATGCGCATCCTCACCTGGTCGACATGGAAAACGGTCCTTTCCGGCGGCAAGCCGGAAAGATCGTCGGAAAGTTCGATGGTCATTGGAGCTCCAGCGTCATGACGACAGGACAATGGTCCGACGCCTTCGGACGGTCCCATCCGATGCGCGGAAATCGCTCGACTTCCTGTCCCGGAGGAAAGACGGTGCGATAGGGCTGCCCACCGCGGATGATCTCGGGAACACTGTCCGGATTGTACTCGGCGAGCGCGGGAGAAAGCCAGATATAGTCGAGCTGGCAGAGATGCTGTTCCTCAGGCCCGCGAGCGTGGTAAAGCGTCCAGCGATCCATCCCGTCACGGCGCTGCATCGGGTTCACCGCGAAGCCGTCACCACTGAAGACGTCGAGCGCGCTCTTTTCTTCCCGCCTTGGCTCGAATCGGTAGCCTTCGCGCCGCGTGCCGATCACCTGCACCTTTTCCTGATAATCGTTCATGTCGCCGCAGATGGCGAAATTCCTGGTCCCGGTCCGCCCCATGCCGAAGCGACGTTCGATGATGTGCCGCACCGCCCTCGCCTCAGCCGTGCGGATCGCCATGGTGCCGGTTCGTCCGTCCAGGCCCTCGCGCGAATTGCTCATGGACTTGAAATGGACCACGTAAAGCGACAGAGGCTTTCCGCCGACCTTCAGTTCGACTTCGAGGCAATCCCGCTTGAATATCTTGTCATGCTGCTGGTTGGTCAGGGCCAGTTCCTCATTGAACAGATCAAGGTCCTGATAGGTCAGCATGGCGTGACTGCGGATATCGATCACCTCGATCGGTTCGCCCGCCCGGGTCTCTTCACGCATCAGCACCGCGACATCGATGCCGCGAGAATCATTGCCCTCGACGAGATATTTCTGGCGATAGCCGTTTCCGACCATGCGGTAGAGATAGCCGTATTCGAAGGCCTGCAGCGCCGGCATGTTGTCGACCTCCTGCAGGCAGAGAATGTCGGCATCCGCTTCGGCGATCGCGAGCGCCGAAAGCTGCCGCGTATCGTCGGTTTCAGCGATCAGGCGGGCCTGTTCCAGTTGCTGGTAGACCGCCTTGTCCTGCACGTCGTAGAGTCTCAGCACGCGATCCTGCCGAAGCTGGTTGCGCCAGCCGGAAAAATCGAAACGCGTCATCAGGTTTTCGATGTTGAACGTGCCGAGGCGCAGCGACATGCGGAGATTCCCTATTCTCATCAGCACCATAACCACCAGAATGCCGCGTGGCTACAATCTCCAGGCCGAGCGGATGATAACCGTGAGGGTATCACCAACCCTGACCGATCGACGGCTGAAGGCACGCAGGGTCTGGCCATCCGCAAGGGCAAGACGCAGCGCATAACGCTCACCTTCGAAGAGAACCGAAAGAACGCTGACCGCCACCCCTTCCGTCGCGATCTCCACATCCTGCGGGCGGACAAGGATATCCGCAGCCGGATCATTCCCCCGCCCAATCTCCCGCGTTGATAACAGTGACTGCACGGCCGGCCAGTCGAGAAGCCGCCTGTCACCATCCGGAGACGGAAGGGAGAGAATTGCACCCTGCCCCACCAGGCCGCCGACCAGCCGGCCTTCCGGCCGCGCATAGATCTCCTCGGGGGCCGCCACTTGCAGGAGCCGGCCTTCCGACATCACCGCCACGTCCGTCGCAAGCGCCATCGCCTCCGCCTGGTCATGTGTGACGTAGATCATCGTCGCCCCTGATCGCGCATGAAACTCGCGAAAGGTCTCCTCCATTTCCTGCCGCAGATGCCGGTCAAGATTGGCAAGCGGTTCGTCGAGCAGCACGACATCGGGTTCCGTCACGAGGCAGCGGGCGAGCGCGACGCGCTGGCGCTGGCCGCCGGACAGGTCGGCCGGTCGTCGATCGGCGTAGCTCTCGAGCCGGACGGCAGAAAGGGCATCCTTCACTTTCCGTTGTCTCTTCTCGCCGGAAATGCCGCGCACCTTGAGCGGATAACCGATATTCTCCGCGACGCTCATATGCGGCCAGAGCGCATAGGACTGGAAGACCATCGCCATGTTGCGGTTTTCCGGGGGCACCATCTCGCTCGCATCCGCCAGCACCCGTTCGCCGAGCAGGATCGAACCGTCTGTCGGCTGCTCGAAACCGGCGATCATCCTGAGCACGGTCGTCTTGCCGCAGCCGGAAGGGCCGAGCAAAGCCAGAAAGCCGCCTTCCCTGACGGTGAGCGACACGCCGTTCACCGCGGGCCTGCCGCCCGTTTCAAACGACTTGGAAAGGCTGTTGAGGATCAGCTTCGCCATGGCACCACACCTTTCGGCAGTCGCTTCGCCATCAGTTCCAGCACCAGCATCATCACCACGACCATAATGACGACGAGCACCGACAGAGCCGAGGCGAGGTTGAAGCTGCCGCTGTCGTCGAGATTGTAGATGGCGACACCAAGCGTCTGCGTGCCGGCCGACCAGAGGAGCGCCGAGATGGTCAGCTCGTTGCAGGCGATCAGGAAGACGAGGATCACCGAGGCACCGGCGGCCGGCGCCACCAGCGGCACGAGAATATCGGCAAGCCGCCGTCCGAAACGCGCCCCCGAAAGCCGCGCCGCCTCTTCGAGCGAGGGATCGAGCTGCCGGAAGGCGCTCACCACCGGCTTCAGGCTGACGGCAAAGAAACTTGAGAAATAAGCGATCAGGATGATCCATATCGTCCCGTAGATCGAGATGCCGATCACCGGAACGGGTGCCGCAAAGACGAGGATAAAAGCCACTGCCAGCACGATGCCCGGCAGGGCATAGGGGATCTCGGCGAGAGCCGCAATGACCGGTGCGAACCGGCTCCTGCCGCGCACCAGGAAATAACCGGTCAGCACGGTCGCTGCCAGGAGACCAAATGCCGTCGTCAGCGCCAGAGTGACGGAGTTGGTGAATGCCGTGCGCGTCACCGTCTGGCGGAACAGGATTTCCTCATAGGCTTGGATGGTCGCGGTCGAAGAACTCAGCGGCACGCCGTAGGCGGGCGCCAGCGAGCTAGCAACCAGCGCCGTCAGCGGCATCACGAGAATGATCAGGATCGTCAGCCAAAGCGCGATCTCCGCAAACCACCGCCAGGCTCCCAGCCGAAACACCGCCACCTGCCCGGACAGGCCGATAACGCGATAATCACGTCCGCGCAGCACCCGTTCCTCCACGATGAGCCCGACAATCGACAGGATTGCGATCATGGCTGAAAGCAGCGAGACATCCGCGAACGTGCCGGGTCCGAAACTCGCGAATTTCGAATAGATCAGCGTCGGCAGCGTATAGATCGAAGCGGGGATGCCGAGGATTGCCGGAATGCCGAAATTGCCGACGCAGGAGACGAAGGCGATCGCCGCACCTGCGGCAAAGCCGGGCAAGGAAAGCGGCAGGATCACATCCTTCAGAACCTGCCAGGACGATGCACCCGAGAGCCTCGCCGCCTCCACCCCATCGCGTGGCAAGGCCAGCAGCCCCGCCCGGAGCGAGAGATAGACGAGCGCCGCGTTCTGCACGCCGTAGAGCAATGCAATCCCACCGATGGAATAGAGCGGCTGCGGGCTTCCGAGCGGCGGCGCCAGCCCGAGCGCCTTCAAAAGCGTGCTCGAAGGTCCGGTCATGCCGATCCACGAAAGCGCCGTCACCTGCGGCGGGATCATCGTCGGCAGCATGAAAAGGAAGCCGAGCGCCGCCTTGCCGCGGATATCGAACAGTGTGAGCAGAAGCGCGAAACCGCCGCCGAGCACGACCGCCGCAATCATGCCGAAGAAGGATGTCGTCAACGTATCGTAGACCGCCTGCCAGAGAGCGGGATCGGAGAGAAGCTGATGCGCCCCGCCCTGCATGGCCGACACGATACCGGTCACCGCAAGCCGCCCAAGCGGCAGCACGCTCAGACAAAAGATTACCGTTACGACAAAGGGAAACAGCCAGCGCGGCTGGCTGTTTCCCTGATTCTTAGGTCGCGTCATCAGGCGTTTATATCAGCCTTTGGTGCCGAAGATATCCGAGAAGGTCTTGACGTCGTTCTCGGAATTCTTGAGAGCCTCCGAGGCGTTGATCGGCAGAACCTTGATCGTGTCGCGAGCCGGAAAGCCGGCCGGAACCGCCATGCCGGTGCGAGCCGGGATATAGCCGAGCTGCAGGAAACCCTCCTGCCCCTTCTCGGAAAGCACATAATCGATGAACTTCCTGGCGTTTTCGGCATGCTTGGTGGAAGCGAGGATCGCTGCGGGCTCAGTCACGGCAGACACGCCTTCCTTCGGGAAGACGAACTCGACCGGTGCGCCCTTGGCCTTTTCTCGGATCGGCATGTAATCGACCACGACGCCATAGGCCTTCTCGCCCGATGCGACCGACTTCAGCACGCCGCCATTGCCGCCTGCGGCGATCGCACCATTATCCTTGAGCTGCTTGTAATAGTCCCAGCCGAGATCGGGAACGGCAGTCAGCGTCTGGGCGTGAATGAGCGCGGCACCCGAGGCGAGCGGGCTCGGCATGGTGACCAGACCCTTGGCTTCCGGCTTTGCAAGGTCGGCCCAGCTTGCAGGCTTCATCGACGCCTGGGTATTGTACATGATGCCGGTGGTGATGAGCTTGGTGGAATAATAATAGCCGTCCGCGTCGTAGAGGGCCTTGTCGTAATTGGCGGCTTCCGGCGACTTGTAGGCAAGAAGCTGCCCGGCCTGCTTCATGCGCTCCAGCGTCACCGTGTCGGCGATCAGCAGGACATCGGCGACCGGGTTGCCGGCCTGGATCTCGGCATTCAGCTTCGCCATGATCTGCGGCGTCCCGTCGCGAACCCACTCGACCTCGATACCGGGATTGGCGGCCTTGAAACCGTCGACGGTGGCCTGCGCGTCTGCATTCGGCTGGCTGGTGTAAAGCACGAGGTCGGCGGCTTCGGCCGCTCCGGCGATCATGCCGAACGCCACGAGCGCGGAGAATGCGGAAAGAAGGTTCTTCATCGGAGGTCCTTTCGAGAACATATCACCCGCTTAAACACAGTCTTCTGACACGTATGTGACAATGGACGCTCCCATACGAATCCCCCTCCCGAAATGCAGAAAGCCCCCGTCTCCTTCCGGCGACAGGGGCTTCGAAATCACACCTCGTGATAATCAGGCGGCCGCACGGATTGCATTGGTGATCAGACGCCCGAGCCGCTGGATGCCCTCGTTGATCATCGCCTCGTCGGCGCAGGAGAAGGAAAGACGCAGCGTATTGGCGCCGGAGCGGTCGGCAAAGAACGCCTGCCCTGGCACGAAGGCCACTTTTTCGGTCTCGATCGACCGGGCGAGCAGATCGGCGCCATCCAGGCCGGCAGGCAGCGTCACCCAGACGAACATGCCGCCTTCCGGCTTCGTCCAGCTTGTGCCCTTCGGCATGTATTTGGCGAGCGCTGAGAGCATCGCATCGCGGCGCTTGCTGTAGGCAGCCCTGATCTTGGCAACCTGAGCATCGAAACCGCGCGAGGCGACGTGTTCGATGGCGATCTGATTGATCGTCGAGGAATGCAGGTCGGCAGCCTGCTTCATCAGCACCAGCTTGCGGATGACCGGCATCGCGGCAACCACGAACCCGACGCGCAGGCCAGGCGCCAGCGTCTTGGAAAAGCTGCCGCAATAGATCGTCCGGGTGTTCTCGATGCCGCCCTTGCGGGCAGTGTCGAGCGCCAGGATCGGCGGAATCGCCTCGCCGTCATAGCGTAGATGCTGATAGGCAGCGTCCTCGATGACGGCGACATCCAGTTCATCAGCAAGTTCAAGGATCTTGTCGCGACCGGCCCGGTCGACCGTCTCACCGGTCGGGTTGGCGAAGTCGACCGAAAGATAGGCGAACTTCACGGCTCCGCCGGCCTTTGCCGCCGTCTCGCGATAGGCATCCGGCGTGCGGTTGCCGAAGGAGAGCTGGTCATAGTTCGGTTCATAGGCGTTGAAGGCCTGCAGCGCCCCCAGATAGGTCGGCCAGGTGACGAGTGCGGTGTCCTTCGGCGACAGGAAGAGCTTGCCGAGATAATCGAGCGCCTGCTGCGATCCGGAGGTGATGAAGACGTTCTCGACCTCGCACTGGACGCCGATACGGGCCATTTCGCCGCGGATCCATTCGCGCAGCGGCTTGTAGCCTTCGCTTACCGAATATTGCAGCGCTGCATTCACCTGCGCGCCGGAGAAGATATCCGCATAGGCTTGCCTGAAAGCCTCGTCCGGGAAAAGCGCCGGATCGGGAATGCCGCCCGCGAACGAAATGATGTCCGGCCGCTCCAGGAGTTTCAGGAGTTCGCGGATTTCGGAGGCGCGCATGCGGCCGGAGCGCGTCGCGAAGATATGTTCCCAATCAAGCACGGAATGTTTCCTCTTATTTCAACTTTCTATGTGCGATCTTTACACAAAGATCGATAGGTCAGCAATACTGACCTATCGGGTTTCTTCTCATTTTCTTCTGTTTAGCACCGCCCGGAAGCGCTTGCCAGAAGAGCGTTGAAAAGACAGGTTTGCCGTAACCGGGATCGTACGGGAATATCCGTGGCCGAAGAGGAGGAAGACATGCTCAAGAACATCGATCCGGCGTTGAACGCCGATGTGCTCCACGCCCTGCGCTCCATGGGTCACGCCGACACTTTGGCGCTCGTGGACACCAATTTCCCGGCCGATGCGATCGCCCGCCAGACAACGCTGGGCAAGCTCCTGCACATGGACAATATCCCGGCAGCCCGGGCGATGCGGGCGATCCTCTCGGTTTTTCCGCTCGATACCCCGCTGCAGCCATCTGTCGGCCGGATGGAGGTGATGGGTGATCCGGATCAGATTCCGGCGCCGCAGCAGGAAGTCCAGGCCGAGATCGATGCGGTCGAGGGAAAAACGACATCCATGTACGGCATCGAGCGCTTTGCGTTCTATGAACATGCCAGGAAGGCGTACTGTGTCATCACAACCGGCGAAACGCGGTTCTATGGTTGTTTTCTGCTGACCAAGGGCGTTATTCCGCCCGCTGCCGAACTCTAAAAGGAAAGCGCCACGCACGGCTTCTCGTGCGTGGCGCGGTACAAAACCGGAAAGTTTAGTTCACCGACTTGTCGACCAGCTTGTTCTTGCCGATCCAGGGCATCATGCCGCGCAGCTTGGCGCCGACTTCCTCGATCTGGTGGCTGTCGTTCATGCGGCGGATGCCCTTGAAGCGGGCCATGCCGGAACGGTATTCCTGCATCCACTCGGAGGTGAACTTGCCGGTCTGGATATCCTTCAGCACGCGCTTCATCTCGGCCTTGGTCTCTTCGGTGATGATGCGCGGACCGGTGACGTATTCGCCCCATTCGGCCGTGTTGGAGATCGAGTAGTTCATGTTGGCGATGCCGCCTTCATAGATCAGGTCGACGATCAGCTTCACTTCGTGCAGGCATTCGAAATAGGCCATTTCCGGCGCATAACCGGCTTCCACCAGCGTCTCGAAACCAGCACGGATGAGCTCGACCAGACCGCCGCAGAGAACGACCTGTTCGCCGAACAGGTCGGTTTCGCACTCTTCCTTGAAATTGGTCTCGATAATGCCCGAACGGCCGCCGCCGACGCCGCAGGCGTAGGAGAGAGCGAGTTCAAGCGCATTGCCGGAAGCGTTCTGGTGAACGGCGACGAGGCAGGGCACGCCGCCGCCCTTCTGGTATTCGCCGCGAACCGTGTGGCCCGGGCCCTTCGGTGCGATCATCACGACGTCGACCGAGGCCTTCGGCTCGATCAGGCCGAAATGCACGTTGAGGCCGTGGGCGAAGGCGATTGCCGCGCCGTCGCGGATATTCGGGGCGATCTCGGCCTTATAGATGTCGGCCTGCAGTTCGTCCGGGGTCGCCATCATCATCAGGTCGGCCCACTTGGCAGCTTCGGCAACGGTCATCACTTTGAAGCCGTCGGCTTCCGCCTTCTTGGCGGTCGCCGAACCGGATTTCAGCGCGATCGCAACGTTCTTGGCGCCGGAATCCTTGAGGTTCAGCGCATGCGCGCGGCCCTGGCTGCCATAGCCGATGATGGCCACGTTCTTTGCCTTGATGAGGTTGATATCGGCATCCCGATCATAATAAACGCGCATCGTTATTCCTTCCCTATGCGTGTGATTTGTTGATGTTCGTCATCGTCCCGCGAAGGCGCCGAGCGCATCCGCCGATTGCTTCTGCGTACCGTGCAGCGTCAGGAAGGCTTCGACCGCCCTCTCCGCCTGGCGCGCATTGTCCTTGAGGCCGGGTTCGCCGAGCAGCATGCGCACATGCAGGTCGGAGACGATCAGGCCATAAAGCGTGTGGTAGGCTGAATCCGCGTTGTCGAAACGCAGAAGCCCTGCCCTCTTGCCCTGTTCGATGAGAGCCATGGCGCGCCGGTCGATCTGGCGACGACCGTGCTCCAGCAAGAGCTTGCCGAGCTTGGAACCTTCACGGCTGGATTGGCCGATGGCGAGCCGGTTGAGCGCAAGCGATACGTCGCCGGCAAGCACTGCCAGCAGATCGCGGGCAAAAAGTTCGAGATGGTCGTGCAGCACATCCACCGTCAGCCGTTCACCGGGGCGTTCATGCGTGCGTACCTTGCTCGCCTGATAAGCGATCATCGCGGCCAGCAGGCCTTCGCGGTCGCCGAACCACTTGTAGAGGCTTTCCTTCGAGCAGTTGGCCGCCCGAGCAAGGCCCGAAGTCGTCAGCGCCTTCTCTCCGCCTTCCACAAGCAACCGAAGTGCCTGTTCCAGAACGGCGTTCTGGCGCGGCGTAAATTCGGGCATGTCGGCGGCGTCGGGTTTCACTGCGATATCCTTTGCGTACCGTACGGTACGGTTCTTGATCCGCTTATGGCGCAGGCAAAGCCGGCCGTCAAGAGGGAGGGATCCGAATGTGTCAGCGAAATTGGCCGGAATTTATTCCGCGACAACGGCCTCGCAAACCGCGTCCATATCCCTTGCCGGCGACACGCCGTAGAGCCGGCTGTATTCTCGGCTGAATTGCGATGGGCTCAGGTAGCCGACGCGGTGGCCGGCATTGCCGGCATCCAGCCCCTCGACCAGCATCAGCCGGCGGGCCTCGTGAAGCCGGAGGCGCTTCTGGTACTGCACCGGCGTCATGGCGGTGATCGTCTTGAAGTGATGATGGAAGGACGACACGCTCATGCTGACGTGTTCTGCCAGATCTTCGATGCGCAACGGCCGTGCGAAATTTTCTCGGAGCCATGCGATGGCGCGGGCTATCCTGTTGCCGTGATTGTCAGCAACAGCGATGTTGATCAATTGTCCGCCGGCCGGGCCGGTGAGAATGCGGTAGAGGATTTCCTGCTCGATCAGCGGTGCCATCGCCCCGATATCTCCTGGATTATCGAGCAAACGCATGAGCCGCACTGCGGCATCGAGAAGCTCCGGCGTCGCATGGTTGACGACGATGCCGCGCTGCCCGCTCGCCGGCACATTCGGCTGTCTTATACCCGCGCGGCTGAGCAGGTCGAGCAGTCGTTCGCCGTTGATGGCAAACGTCAGGCAGAAATGCGGGATCTCCGGGCTTGCTTCGACCACACGCCAGACGACCGGCAGGTCGAGCGAGGTCAACAGATAGTGACCGGGACCGTAATTGATGGTATCCGCCCCGAGTTGCACGCTCTTTGCCCCCTGAATGACCATCGCGAAACAGGGACGGTAGCTGCCGTGGCAGGGTACGCTCGGCGTAGATCGGCGGCTGATCGCGAGGCCTTCGATGGTCGTCAGGTGCTCGCCGTCACCCGAGGCGAAGCGGTGTGAGATCGAGGCGATTTCCCGATAGGGGTTGAACGGCAGCGTCATGCGGTAAACCCCTCCTGGGCCGATGGAAACGCTGTCTGCGTTTGCCCCTATTTAGAATGCCTCTCAGCATCCGCAAATAGCCGCCCCGCACACTTTTGCAGGATCGTGCAAGAAGCTTGCAGGATCGATCTAACGCTGTTGCGGTCGGCCGAGGCATAGTCTGCCCGTCCAATTCCCCTCCCAACTTCAAAAGATGATTGGAGCTTTCCATGGCTATTGCAAGAGGCTATGCCGCCACCGACGCGTCGAAACCCTTGACGCCCTTTACCTTCGAGCGCCGCGAACCCAATGCCGATGATGTGGTCATCTCGATCCAGTATTGCGGCGTCTGCCATTCCGACATCCACCAGGCCCGCAACGAATGGGGCAATTCCCATTATCCCATGGTGCCTGGCCACGAGATCGTCGGCACGGTGACCGCCGTCGGTTCGTCGGTCACGAAATTCAAGATCGGCGACCACGTTGGCGTCGGCTGCTTCGTCGATTCCTGCGTCGGCTGCGCCGCCCGCGATCTCGACAACGAGCAATACCTGCCCGGCCTCGTACAGACCTATAACGATTTCGAAGCCGACGGCGAGACGCCGACCTATGGCGGCTATTCCGATTCGATCGTCGTCAAGGAAGGCTACGTCCTGTCGATTCCGGACAATCTGCCGCTCGACGCTGCAGCCCCCCTGCTCTGCGCCGGCATTACCCTCTACTCGCCGCTGCGCCACTGGAACGCCGGCCCCGGCAAGAAGGTTGCGATCTTGGGTATGGGTGGCCTCGGCCACATGGGCGTCAAGCTTGCTCATGCGATGGGCGCCGACGTGACGGTGCTCAGCCAGTCGCTGTCGAAAAAGGAAGACGGCTTGAGGCTCGGCGCGGACCACTATTATGCGACCAGCGATGCCGAGACGTTCAAGGCGCTCGCGGGCACGTTCGACCTCATCATCTGCACCGTCAGCGCCGAGATCGATTGGAACGCTTATCTCAACCTGCTCAAGGTCAACGGCTCCATGGTCCTGGTCGGCGTTCCGGAACATGCCGTGCCCGTGCATGCCTTCTCATTGGTTCCAGGCCGCAGGAGCCTCGCCGGCTCGATGATCGGTTCGATCAAGGAAACCCAGGAAATGCTGGACTTCTGCGGCGAGCACAACATCGTCTCGGAGATCGAGAAGATCAATATCAGCGAGATCAACGAGGCCTATGAGCGCGTCCTGAAGAGCGACGTACGCTACCGCTTCGTCATCGACATCGCCTCGTTGAAGGCTTGATCGAAACGGTTTGATAAAAGAGGGCGGCTTTCGAGCCGCCTTTTTTCACGTCACTATACTTCGCTTTCATCGAACTTCGCACGTGCCGCCTTCACTGCAGGATGATTCTCTTCTGCCCATCGCAGCACCTTGGAAAGCGGCTCGAACAAGGAACGACCGAGTTCGGTCATCCGGTATTCGACACTCGGCGGCTTGGTCGGAAAAACCTGTCTGTCGACATAGCCATCGCGCTGCAGGTCACGCAGCGTCTGGGTCAGCATGCGCTGCGATATGTCCGGCACCAGCCGGCGCAGTTCACCGAACCGATATGGGCGACGCGCCAAAGCCTCCAGCAACAATGTCGACCACTTGCCGGCGATGCGGTCGATGACATCGCGTACGGGACAATTGCCGGCATCCCAGCCGGACATATCACATTCCTGGCCGCCCAGGACGGGTTTGTGAGCTGACTTGAGCACCATGGGAGTGGTTCCCTCCAGGTAACGATCTCCCCGAAAACTGCCTCCTTTACACAACATAGTCAATTCCTATTCTAGTGTTAGTCTCTTTTCGAGACCAACATTCCATACCGCGCCGAAAGCGTCGGTTTGCTGCTAGGAAGGAAATTCTGAGATGACCAAACTCCTCGTCACCGGCGCCGCTGGAAAGCTTGGCCGCGCAGTCCTCCATCACCTTATGGAGACCGGCGGGATCACGCCGGGCGATATCGTCGCCGCAAGCCGAGATACAAAAAAGCTCGCCGATGTGGCGTCCAAAGGCATCGAGACACGCATCGCCGATTTCGACGACGAAGCAGGTCTCGTCAAGGCATTCACCGATGTCGATCGCGTGCTGATCATCTCGACCGATGAACTCGCGACACCCGGCAAGCGTATCGCCCAGCACAAAGCTGCCGTCTCCGCCGCAGTAAAGGCCGGCGTCAGGCATATCGTCTACACCTCGATGCCGAACCCGGACAAGTCGCTCGTGAGCTTCGCGCCCGACCATCTCGGCACGGAAGAGGCGATCAAGGCAAGCGGCATTCCCTACACGATCCTGCGCAATTCCTGGTATGCCGACAATTATCTGATGGGCATGCCGCACAACCTGCAGGTTGGCACGTGGTACACCGCCATGGGCGCCGGCAAGGTTTCCAACATCACGCGCGACGACTGCGCCCGCGCCGCCGCTGCAGTGCTCGCCAATCCGCCGGCCGGAAACAGGATCTTTACCCTGACCGGCCCGGAGTCGCTGAGCGCAGACGAAATCGCCGCACGCGTCGCCAATGCGGCGGGGAAACCGCTCGAAGTCGCGAATGTCACCGACGAACAGCTCACCCATGGCCTGACAGGTGCAGGTCTGCCGGGTTTCGTCGTTCAAATGCTCGCCTCGGCCGACGCCAATATCCGCGCAGGCAATTTCGACCTGGTGACGGACGATTTTGAAAAACTCACGGGTCGCAAGCCACAGAACCTTACCGCCTATCTCGAAACGCAAAAGGCGGCGCTGACCGGCTGAGGCAATCGTCAGCTTGGATTGCAAATCTAAATTATCCGATGTAATTAGATGATCAATCTAATTTCTTCTTACTTTGGAGAAAATAATGCGGAGAATCGGCCTTATCGGTGGGATGAGTTTCGAAAGCACGGCCGTCTATTACCGGCTGATCAACGAAATGGTGCGCGACCGCCTCGGCGGCCTCGCATCCGCCGATCTTCTTCTCCATTCGGTCAATTTCGCCGACGTGGTCGAGATGCAGAAAGCCGGCCGCTGGGACCTGGCAGCCAGGCATCTCGCCAGAAGTGCCGCAAGCCTCGAAGCCGCCGGCGCCGAATGCGTGCTGATCTGCACCAACACCATGCATCTCGTCGCCTCCGAAGTCCAAGCCTCGATCGATATTCCGCTTATCCATATCATCGATGAAACCGCCAAAGCGCTGAAATCGAATGGTCTCAAGCGCCCTCTCCTGCTTGCCACCCGTTACACGATGGAGCATGGCTTTTATACCGATCGTATGGCGGCACTCGGGGTCGATGTCCTGGTGCCGGATGCGGAAGATCGCACTGCTATCCATAGCATCATCTTCAACGAACTTTGCGCCGGAACCGTATTCGACGCATCCCGCGATTGCGCGATTGCGATGATTGAAAAGGCCAAGGCGACCGGCGCCGACAGCATTATCCTCGGCTGTACCGAAATCTGCCTTCTCCTCGATCCGAAAAAACTGCCACTTCCCTGCGCCGATTCCACCGCAATCCATGCCCAGGCGGCGGTCGATTTCGCGTTGGGCAAAGGCGAGGCCAATCAGGTCGCTGCCTGATTTACTTGACTTAGTCAAATAAATATTGGACAGAGTCTCCAAAAGGAGATTCTGCCCATGATCGCGTCCGAAACCATCGAGACCATCCGCGCTTTCAACCGTTTCTACACGAACAAGATCGGCGTCCTCGCCAAGGATTACCTGGCAACGCCCTATACCCTCGTCGAGGGACGGATTCTCTATGAAATGGGCGTGAGAGAGCGTGTCTCGGCCACTGAGCTCAATCGCGATCTCGGTCTCGACCCAGCCTATCTCAGCCGCATCCTCAAGAAGTTCCGCGAAGCGGGTTTCATCGACAGCGAACCTGATCCGGCCGACAAACGCAGCCAGATCCTCACCATCACCGGGAAGGGACGGGAAATCTACGAAACGCTCGGGGAGCGTTCCCGCCGCCAGATCGCCGATGACCTCCGGAACGTGGACGAAGCGAGCCAGGCAAGGCTGGTCGGCTCGATGCAGACAATCCGGGCGATTCTCGATCCCTCCTCGGCAACTCCGTCTCAAGCAGTCATTATGCGCCCCCATCGCATCGGCGACATGGGCTGGCTGATCGAGGCGCAGGCAACTGCCTATGCCCGAGAATATGGCCTGAACGAAAAGTTCGAAGCGCTGATTGCCGAAATCGCGGGCAAATTCGTTGCCAACTTCAATCCGGAACGGGAGCGCTGCTGGATCGCCGAGCGCGACGGCCGACGGGTCGGCTCGGTCATGGTGGCGGATGGCGGCGGCGATACGGCGAAGCTCCGCCTCCTCTACCTGGATCCGGCAGCCCGGGGTCTTGGCCTCGGCAGGACATTGGTCGAGCAATGTATCAAATTCTCGACCTTAGCCGGCTATAAGAAACTGTCGCTATGGACCAATGACATTCTGACGGCGGCGATCCATATCTACAAGACCGCCGGCTTCAGGCTTGTCTCCGAGGAGAGACATGCGATGTTCGGCCCGGAATACGTGGGCCAGACCTGGGAATTGGATCTCAGAGAGGCGAAGCTTTCAGTGGCCTAGCGCAATTCCAGGGACGTGCGCTGCCGCTTTCCGTCGGGAATTGCGTAGGGAAAACCGGTCAAACCGGCTGGCCGCAGGCGCGGCGGAAGCGGTGCACGGTTTCCGCCATGCCGTATTCCAGCGCATCCGCCGTCAGGCCGTGGCCGATCGAAACCTCGGCGAGTTTCGGGATGCGCTTGATGAGCGCCGGCAGGTTGGCGACGGTGAGATCGTGACCTGCATTGACGCCAAGCCCTTCCGCCAAAGCGGCATCCGCCGTCCGGCCGAGATCATCGAGAATCTTCGCGCCACGTTCAGGATCATCGAAGCAACCGCCATAAGGCCCGGTATAAAGCTCGATACGGTCCGCGCCGGTCGCCCTGGCAAGCTTCACCGCCTCGCCGTCGCCGTCGCCATCGGCAAACAGGGATACCCTCATGCCCTTCTTCTTGAGCCGCGCCACGATCGGCTTCAGGAGTTCGCTGCTCGCCCGGAAATCGAAGCCGTGGTCGGAGGTCGCCTGGCTTGGATCGTCCGGCACCAGCGTCACCTGCTCCGGCTCCGTCTTTTCGCAAAGCGCCATAAAATCCTCACTGGGATAGCCTTCGATATTGAACTCGGCATCTGGGAATTCGTCGTCGATCAGCGCGCGGATAACCGGCAGGTCGGAGAAGCGGATATGACGCTGATCCGGACGCGGATGCACGGTCAGCCCCGCCGCTCCCGCCTGAAGCGCAATGCGCCCCAGACCCTCGACGCTCGGCCAGGGCAGGTCGCGGCGGTTGCGCAGCATGGCGATGGCATTGAGGTTCACGGAAAGCTTGGTCGGCATGGCAAAGTCCATTCTGCGAAAACTTCCCCGCTTTTAGGGCATGCCCTGCCGAAAGGCCACGGGCTTCGATAAATTGCACCTATAAAGAGTTTTCATGGACGAAAATTCACGAGGCGGCCGGGACTATCATTTTCTAAAAGTTTACGTAACCTATCTCTAACAGAATTCGCTGATCGGACCTCAGGCGGCGAAATGATGGTCGGAACGGCGAATTCTGTCATCCAATCACATCGGGTCCGCATTTTCAGTACCGAGGATTCTGCCCGCGGGGTTTGGCGTTGAAGCGCAACCCTGAGACATGGATTTGAACAAGACGCCTTTTCGCAGGATCGAGGGGACCCGATGCGGAGCGACGCCATACACACGATACATGGAGGCGGTGCGCCGCCTGCCCTTGGAACCGCCCCCGGGCACTTCAATTTCCTTCCGCAGGTCTCCCTGCCCTTCGATATGCCCGAGGGACCGGTGGCGATCGCCGAGATGGCAGATCTCTTCGGCGTCACCCATCGCACCCTGCATTTCTATGAGGAAAAGGGACTGATCACCGCAAAGCGCTTCGGCGCAATGCGCATCTATGACAGTGGGGATATACAGCGCATGGCGGTCATCAATGCCTGCCGGGAGATCGGCATGCCGGTGGCGGTGATCCAGGACCTGATGGAGGAACTGACCACCACGACATCGCAAGCCGAAGCCGACGAACTGTTCCACACTATGCTAGCGCGGCGCAAGCGCGAGCTTACCGCCGACATATCCAATATCCGTCGACAGATGCAGCAGATCGAAAGCCTGCTGAGCGGCGAGGATGAAGACGAGGTGAACGAGACTTGCCGCCCGGTCTCGCTGGCGCTCACCGATATGGAAGGAAGATGCCTGGCGCTCATGGCGGAAGGTTATTCCGCCCCGCGCATTGCCCGTGTCCTCAATCTCCAGTTCGAGGAACTGCGGCACATGGAAGACGGCATCATCCGCAAATTCGAGGCAACCAACCGCTTCCAGGCCGTCGCCAAGGCGCTGCTGCTCGGTGTCGTGCCGAATTGATCAGCGCACGATCGTCAGCGTTTCGGCTGCGCGGGTAATCGCAGTATAAAGCCAGCGCTCGCGGGTATCGCGAAAAGCAAAGCTCTCGTCGAACAGCACGACATTGTTCCACTGCGAACCTTGAGCCTTGTGCACGGTCAGCGCATAGCCGTAATCGAACTCGTCATACCGCTTGCGGGTCGACCAAGGAATTTCCCCTTCGCCATCCTCGAAAGCGGCCTTCAGGAGCTTGATCTTGGCAGCCCCCCGGTCCATGTCATCGTCTTCCGGCCGGATCATCAGGTTGATGCCGGGCTTCACCGTCTCGCGCGAAGAACTCATCACCTGCCAGAGCGATCCGTTGAGAAGTCCCTTCACCTGGTCGTTCCTGAGGCACACCAGCTTGTCGCCGGATTGCGGATACTCGGCAGTAAATCCCTTCAGCTCCCGGAGCCGCTGGTTGTAGCGCTTGCGGGTCCGGTTGGTGCCGACCAGCACCTGGTCCGCCTCCAGCACCAGCGGCTGGGTCACCTCGTTGCGGGAAATCACCTGCGCGGTGCCGTAGTCCCCATACATGATCTCCTTGCCCTCGCGCACGTCCATGGCGAGCTGGATGATCGGGTTGTCGCGGGCCTGGCGATGGATTTCGGTGAGAAGATAATCCGGCTCCTGTTCGGTGAAGAAGCCGCCGCCCGTCACCGGCGGCAGCTGGCCGGGATCGCCGAGCACGAGAATGGGCGTGCCGAAACTCATCAGATCCTTGCCAAGCGCCTCGTCGACCATCGAACATTCGTCGATGATGATCAGCGCCGCCTTGGCAACCGGGCTCTGGCGGTTGATGGAAAACATCGGGGATATGGAGGTCTTCCCGGTTTCCTCGTCTTCGACCGCCTCTTCGCCCCGCGGGCGGTAGATCAATGAATGGATGGTTTTCGCGTTCCGTGCCCCGCGCGAGCGCAGCACTTGCGCCGCCTTTCCCGTGAAGGCCGCGAAAAGCACATCGCCGTCGACATGCTCGGCGAAATATTTGGCCAGCGTCGTCTTGCCGGTGCCCGCATAACCGAACAGCCGAAAGATCTGGCTGCGTCCCTCTTTCAGCCATTGTGAAACGGCCTTGAGGGCCTCGTCCTGTTGCGGTGCAAATTGCATGCCGGGGACTTGGCAGGATTCGACGAAAAATCGCAACTAAAAAAGAACGAAAGAGGAATCAGAGGCACGGAATGACCTTGTTTTCCTCTATCTTTCGCGGACGGTCGCACGGAGGTTCACTGCGGCCGTTCAACGAGCTTCGCAAGTTGTTCGATGACGGTGCCCCAGCCATCGAAGAACCCCATCTCGTCATGCATCTTCCGGTCTTCAGGGCTCTTGTGCATCACATGCGCGAAGTATTCCGTACCGTCCGGATGATCCTTGAAGGTGATGATCGCCGTCATGAAGGGCTGTTCGGCCGGCCGCCAGCCGCCGGTCAGCGCATTGGTGAAGACGATCCGCTCCTGCTCTTCGACCGCCAGGAAACAGGCGTTCAAGTGCGGGCCGAAATTCCCGCCGTTCTCGCTCATCTCCGTCTCGAAAGCGCCGCCCGGCCGAATATCCATAGCGACCACCCGGCAGAGCGCGGGTGCCGGAATCCACCACTGCTCGAAAGTGGCCTTGTCGGTCCAGGCATTCCAGACGGAAGCGCGCGGCGCCCTGATGATCCGCGAGATGGTGAGGTCGAGATCCGGATCGAAATTCTGCGTCATCTGCCCTTCTCCCTTTCTTTGGCCCGCAGGAATTCCTCCCTCGCCAGAACAAGCTGCTCCAGCCGGTCGGTGCGGGCTTCCCAGATCGCGCGCTGCTCGGAGAGCCAGTCCTCCAGCATCGAGAACTTTGCCCTTTCCAGCGCACAGGTGCGCACCCGGCCTTTCTTATGCGTGCGGATGAGGCCGCTCTCCTCCAGGAAACGGATGTGTTTCATGAAGGAGGGCAGCGCCATGTCGAAAGGCGCCGCAAGATCGCTGATGCTTGCCGGCCCTTGGCCGAGCCGTCCGAGCACGGCCCTTCTGGTCGGATCCGCGAGCGCCTGGAAGACACTGTCCAACTGGCTTGAATGGTTTTCCATAAGGATAAGTATCATTTCAGAACACTTAGCTCAAGAGATAAGTAATGATTTTTTCGAGAATCCTTACGGCCGACGGAATAAATCCGCTTCCTTCGGTGTCTTGGCATCGGTGGCCGATGGAAGCCGCCGTTCAACCAGGGAGACACCCATGAAGACCTTCATCCTTGTGCCTTTCGCATTGGCAGCGCTGACCACTGCCGCATTCGCTGCCGGCCCGTTCAAGACCGTCAAGACCGCCAAAGGCGACGTGCTTGCCGGCGACAACGGCATGACGCTCTACACCTTTAAAAACGACAAGCCCGGCACGTCCAACTGCTATGACAAATGCGCCCAGAACTGGCCGCCGGCCATGGCTGCTTCCGATGCGAAGGCAGATGGTGCATATTCGCTCGTCACCCGCAAGGACGGGTCAAGGCAATGGGCCAGGGAAGGCATGCCGCTTTATTACTGGGTCAAGGACACCAAGGAAGGCGACACGACCGGCGATGGCGTGAACGGCGTTTGGGATGTCGCAAAACCCTGATCAATCCGGTTCCTCCTCGGCGGCGGCGCGCGAGGCACAGGCTCCTGCGCCGCTCTCGTTCGAGGCACAGATCCTCGCTCTCCTGCCACAGCTCCGGCGCTATTCACGCAGCCTGACGCGGTCGGATGCGGAGAGCGAGGATCTGCTGCAGGATTGCGTCGAAAAAGCGCTTATCAACCGGGCGCAATGGCGTGGCGCGAATTTCAAATCCTGGGCCTACAGGATCATGACCCATCTTCATCTGAACGCGCGCCGCTCGGCCGCGCGGCGGCCCGTAGTCGGCATCGAAGATGCGGAGACCGTCGCAGCAAGTTCAGGCTCAGATGATCCGCTGGAGAGGAACCGCCTTATCCAGGCGCTTGAAACGCTGCCGAAGGAGGCGCGCACCGTCCTGATGCTGGTGGTCGTGGAGGGGTATGCCTACCAGGAAGTCGCCGACATGCTGGAGATACCGATCGGCACGGTCATGTCGCGCCTGTCGCGGGCCCGCCAGAACCTGCGTGAGAAAATGCGGGAGGAGAACGTCATTCAATTGCGGAGACCGAAATGACCGAGGCCCGATCCGTATCCGAAGCGGACCTGCACGCCTATGCCGACGGCTTCCTCGATGAGGCCGGCCGCGCCCGCGTGGAGCGTTTTCTGGCTGAGAACCCGGAGGCGGCGGAAATGGTCGCCGACTGGCAGACACAGAACGAGGAACTGCGCTCCGCTTTCGCGCCTCACGAAAAATCGAAGCCCACGGATATCCGGCTTCTGTCGATGGGGTTTGCCCGCCCGCCGGCGCAACCCCGGCGTCGATTTGCCTTGGCCGCCGCCGCGGTGGTCATTTTCGCCCTCGGCGCCGCTGGCGGCTACATCGGTCCCCGCCTGTTCGGCCACCCCGAAATCCGGCTTGCCTATACGGAAATCCTGCCGCGCGAGGCCCGCAACGCCTTCCTCGTCTATGCGAGCGAGGTGCGCCATCCCGTCGAGGTCTTTGCGGACGAGGAGGCGCATCTCGCCACCTGGCTCGGCAAGCGGCTCTCGATCGCCAACCTCAAGGTCCCGAACCTGCAATCCCTGGGCTTCAAGCTGGTCGGCGGCAGGCTTCTGCCGGTCGGCGGCAAGCCGGGCGCCCTGTTCATGTACGAAGACAACACCGGCCAGCGCGTGACGGTTCTGGTCGGCCGCAACAGGGAAAACCGGACGACGAGCTTCCGTTTTGCCTCCGCCAGCGATGTCGAGACCTTCTACTGGATCGATGGCGAACTCGGCTACGCGGTCACCGGCGAGATTTCCCGCGACCTGCTCCAGAAGATCGCCGAAGAATGTTACAGGCAGTTTCCGTCATGAGAGGAAGAACCTTACCGCAGCGGATCATTCTCCAGGACGATCCGCTTGCCATGCGGCGTTGCCTCCGCCGCCCTCTGCCAGCTCTGCTGCAATGCGAGGATCGTATCGGCGTCTGCGACGCCCTTCGCAACCAGCAGGCCCGAAAGCGCCGCCACCCAGCAGTCGAAATAATCGCTGCCGTCCTCGGCGCGACCTGGCTTGCGCACTTCGACGGAAAGCGCCTTAGCCCATTCGTTCCAGGTAAAGACACCTTTCTCGTGCAGATGCACGGTCAAGGCGAACGCCTCTGCCGCCCAGGGCTCCGGAAACACCGGATCACCTTCCGGTGACTTCGGAAGGCCAGGGGACCGCGTGAGCGCTGACGGAACGTCACACGCGCTCAAGATAGCTCTCCCATGCATCGATTGAGACGGTCAGCGTCGGATCGGCACCCTCGCCCCAGATCTCGCCGCCGTCGAAGACGACCGTATAGACCCATTGCGGGTTTTCGCCCCTTCCATGCGCGTTGTCGTCGGGAAAGACGTAGGAGCCCTGCACGGCCTCCACGACACCGGTCTTGGAACGGGCATAGCGCGGCAGCCGCGTATGGGTGGTGGGGTTGAAATTCTTTGTCCGCACTCTGTCGCCCGGCTGGAAAAGCGGCTCCGTATCCACCGGCCGGTCGCAGGGACCGCCCCGCGCGAGCACGCCCGGAACCATATCCGCGGTCAGGATACGCTTCGGTGTGGCCGGCACCGTCTGCTTGTGACCGGAATCGATCTCGGCTCTTGTTGCAAATCCATGCCGTTCCAGCAGTACTTCCAGCGCCCGGGTCCAGATTTCGTAGTAGCTGGCGGCCAGATAGTCCGCCGGCGGAATGCTTTCGCGCGCATGCCGGCTTTCATCGATAGACCAGGCGCCGAAGGCTCCGCAGGACAGCGTGATGCCGAGAGCCCGCTTCTCCCACTCCGCGTGGAAATAGGGCTCGTCCTTTTCCGGCGCGACCGGCCCGAACCCCATCTGTCCGCCGAGATCATGAGGCCCGTTCATGGCTGCGTTCCCGCAATCGCAGTACCGATCATCGCGTCGCGGCTGACGAGTTTGGCAAGCGCCTCCTCGCTCATGCCGTCGGTACCTTCCGGCCGCTCGGGAATGACGAGATAGCGCAGCTCCGCGGTCGAATCCCATACCCGGATTTTCCTGGTCTCAGGCAATGTCAGGCCGAACTCCGCAAGCACGCCGCGCGGATCGATGACGGCGCGGGAGCGATAGGCCGGCGCCTTGTACCAGACCGGCGGCAAACCGAGCACCGACCATGGATAGCAGGAGCAGAGCGTGCAGACGACGAGATTATGGGTGTCCGGCGTGTTGAAGACGGCACGCATGTGCTCACCCTGCCGGCCGGCATATCCCAGGCTTGCGATCGCCGCCGTCGCATCCCGCTTGAGCCACTCCGCAAATTCCGGATCACTCCAGGCCTTGGCCACCACGTGGGCGCCGTTGCGCGGCCCGATCTTCGTCTCGTAAGTCTCAACGATCGCATCGATCGCGCCTGGATCGATCAGTCCCTTTTCCGTCAGCACCGTTTCAAGCGCCCTCACCCGCGCCTGCATGTCGCTGTAGCGGTTGTCATGGTGATGCTGGTGATCGTGGTGATGATCTTCCGACATGTCACTCTCCTTTACTTCAGCATCGGCCAGAGGCTCATGACAAGCAGGACGGCCATGGTGATGTTGAACCATTTGAGCCGGGCGGGCACGGACAGCCATTCACGGAGTGCCGAACCAAAGCCGGCCCAGGTGGAAACGCTCGGTACGTTGACCGCCGCAAAAGCCAGGCCGACAAGCAGCACGGTCGGCAGGTAGTAGTCGGGATTGGTGTAGGTCGCCATGGCCGTCACCGCCATGACCCACGCCTTCGGATTGACCCATTGGAACATCGCCGCCCCGAAAAAGGTCATCGGCTGTGCGCCGGTCTTGCCGTCGGAAAGGCTGCGGGACGTACCGATCTTCCAGGCGATCCAGACAAGATAGGCGCCGCCGGCAAATTTCAGGATCGTATAGACCACCGGAACCGTTTGCAGCAGCGCACCGAGCCCGAGGCCGATCGCGAGCAGCAGCGAGAAGAAGCCGGCACCGATACCAAGCATATGCGGGATGGTACGGGTAAAACCGAAATTCACGCCCGATGCGAAGAGCATCATATTGTTCGGTCCCGGCGTGATCGAGGTCGTGAAGGCAAACAGGACGAGAGCCAGAAATGTTTCCAGCGGCATGTGATCTCCCAAGATGCCAAATGGCCCCGTTACATTAGCCGCCTCGTGTCGCGGGAGGCTTATCCTCTGGTGATAGGATCGTTGTGGACGATCTTCAAGCAGAACTTGGAACCTTCGACAAAAGCCATATGTCTAAATCGCACCCTTCCCAATGCGACGATCGAGGTCAAACATGCCCGATATCCCGACAGCTACCTTGCCCTCGGGCACTTCCGTGCCGGCGCTCGGCCTCGGCACCTGGAACATGGGCGAGGACAGCCGCAAGGCGAACATTGAGATCGACAGCCTGAAGCGCGGTCTCGATCTTGGCATGACCTTGATCGACACTGCGGAAATGTATGCCGAGGGCGGCGCTGAAAGAATCGTCGCCGAAGCGATCATAGGCCGCCGCGACGAGACCTTCCTGGTCAGCAAGGTCTATCCCTGGAATGCCAGCCGCAAGGGCGTGATTGATGCCTGCGAAAGAAGCTTGGCTCGGCTGGGGACCGATCGGCTAGACCTCTATCTCCTGCATTGGCGCGGCGAGTATCCGCTTGCCGAAACCGTCGCCGGTTTCGAGGAATTGCGTCGGGCCGGCAAGATTGCAGCCTGGGGCGTATCCAATTTCGACCTCTCCGACATGGAGGAACTGATGGCAGTGCCGGAAGGAAGAAATTGCGCCGCCAACCAGGTGCTCTACAATCTTTCCCGCCGCGGCATCGAATATGACCTCCTGCCCTGGTGCCAGGAGCGCGGCATCCCGGTCATGGCCTATTCGCCGATCGAACAGGGCCGGCTTGCCCGCAGCGTTGAACTTATCCATATCGCCAAAGCCTATCAGGCGACGCCGGCGCAGGTAGCACTTGCTTTTCTATTGGAGCGGGATGGCGTCATCGCCATTCCGAAATCCGCCAATCCGGAACGCGTCGCGCAAAACGCCGAGGCAGCGGAACTGGAAATCAGCGAAGAGGATTGGGCCGCACTCGACGCCGCCTTCCCGCCACCGGAACGCAAACGCCCGCTTGAGATGATCTAGTCGATTTCGAGTTTTCTACGCTCGGCAACGAGCGTCTCGATCGCACCGAAGACATCGATTTCCTGCCAGGTGACCGTGTCACGGTAGGAAGGATAGAGGCTGAATGTCGCCGCCACGAGGTGATCGACGCTCGGCCGCGCCAGCCTTCTGTGCAAAGCCTCGCTCGACATCTCGCCCAGCCGGTCCTCGGTCAGTCCCCAGCCCGAATAGAAAGGTGCTCCATAACAACGCACGGGGATGCCGCGCAGCATTGCATCGAGACCGAATTGGCTCGACACTGTCCAGATCTCGTCGACGACGTCCAAAATCGAGGCGACGGAAACCGCATCGTCCATCAGGATGACACCGGGTGTCCGTGCCGCCTTTTCGGTGAGGTAACCTTTGCGGAAACCGGCCATCACATCCGGATGTGTGCGCACCACGCATTGCGCGCCGATGGCGACAGCGTCCCCGAGCATGCGCGCGAAACTTTCAGGCGAGCCGCCCGACATTGGTACGGAAACATCACCCAGCACCTGGTCGACAAGAAGAACCCGCCGCCGTGTTGTGCGGTCGAGCTTCGGTTCGCGATGCGGCAGGTTGTTGTATTTCGAGAGTTTTTCACAGACGAGCATCTCTCGGATATTCGCCCCAAGCCCTGCAATGTCCCCATCCACGGAACTCGCGATCAGCCTCTCCAGCCTGGAAGCCTTCGAAGCATCGACCGGCATGCCGAGATCATCGACAATGACGGAAATCGGCAGGGTGTTCTCCTTGCCGAGACCGACCGAACGCAGGTAACCATCCTCAAGATACCAATAAGGCAGCCGGCGAAACCATGCGATCCTGCGGGCTAGCCTGGCAGTAGAACGCCCGCCCCAGAAAACGATCCCCTTAACCCCCGGCGCGAATGCCGACTTCAGTTCGCGAATCCCGAAATAGTGCTTCAACCAGGGTGCCGATCGCGTCACGTAGTGGGTGGCGCCAAGGCGCATGCCGGCGGGTGGATACCAATCCTTCGTCAACCTTGTCCTCACCTCGCCAACCGATGCGCCGTTCCCCGCGTGCCCTCACATTCCCTGCGGGCCGCGGTTCATGGCTGCAATCCCCGTGCGGCAGACCTCCATCAGCCCGAGCGGTTTCATGATCGCCACGAACTGGTCGATCTTGGAGGATTTTCCCGTGATTTCGAAGATGAAATGTTCGACCGTCGCATCGACCACCTTGGCCTGGAAGGCTTCCGCAAGCCGCAGCGTCTCGGCGCGGCGCTCCCCGTGGCCCACCACTTTTACCAGCGCCACTTCGCGCTCGATCGGGCGCTCCTGCCCGAGTTCGCGCGCCCGCACCGTAAGATCCAGGACCCGGTGGACCGGCACGATGCGCTCAAGCTGCGCCTTGATCTGCTCGAGCACGCTCGGCGTTCCATTGGTGACGATGGTGATGCGTGAAAGATGTGCCTCGTGCTCTGTCTCCGAAACCGTGAGACTTTCGATATTGTAGCCCCGGCCCGAAAAAAGGCCGATCACGCGGGCGAGCACCCCCGGTTCGTTGCTGACGAGAACCGAGAGCGTATGACTTTCGGCTTTCGCCGTCTCCGGTGCGATGAAGTAGGCTGAGCCGGTCGGTTGCTGATGCGCATTCATGGTCTTGGGTCCGTTTCCTCAGAATTCTGTTGAAGCATACCAACTCGTTTTATACGAGCTGGCGCCCCTTGGCGTCGATCGCATTGGCCACCGCTTCGTCGGTCGCCTCGTCCGGCAGCAGCATCTCGTTATGCGCCTTGCCTGACGGGATCATCGGGAAGCAGTTGGCGAGATTGGCGACGCGGCAATCGAAGATCACCGGCTTCTTGACGGCAATCATCTCTTCGATCTTCTGGTCGAGCTCCTTCGGATCGTCGCAATACATGCCGACGGCCCCATAGGCTTCCGCGAGTTTGACGAAGTCCGGCATCGCTTCCGTATAGGAGTTGGACAGGCGGTTGCCGTGCAGGAGCTGCTGCCACTGACGAACCATGCCCATGTACTGGTTGTTCAGGATGAATATCTTGACCGGCAGATTGTACTGGATTGCCGTCGACATTTCCTGGATGCACATCTGGATCGAGGCATCACCGGCAACATCAATGACGAGCGCGCCTGGATGCGCGACCTGAACGCCGATCGCCGCCGGAAAGCCGTAACCCATCGTACCGAGACCACCAGACGTCATCCAGCGGTTCGGCTCTTCGAACTCGATGAACTGCGCCGCCCACATCTGGTGCTGGCCGACTTCCGTGGTGATGTAGGTGTCGCGGCCCTTGGTCAGCTCATAGAGGCGTTGCAACGCATATTGCGGCATGATGATGTCGCTGGAATGCTTGTAGGAAAAGCTCTTGCGGGCACGCCAGCGGTTTATCTGCGCCCACCAGTCTTCCGTCTGTCCCTTGGCCGGCTTGTGCGGCAGCGCCCGCCACAGGCGGACCATGTCTTCCAGAACGCTCCCGACGTCGCCGAGGATCGGCACATCGACATGGACGTTCTTGTTGATCGACGAGGGATCGATATCGATATGGATTTTTCGCGAGTTCGGCGAGAACGCGTTGATACGGCCGGTGATGCGGTCGTCGAAACGCGCGCCGATACAGACCATCACGTCGCAGTCATGCATGGCCATGTTGGATTCATAGGAACCGTGCATGCCCAGCATGCCGAGCCAGTTCTTGCCCGAGGCCGGATAGGCCCCCAACCCCATCAGCGTCGAGGTGATCGGGAAACCGGTGAGCTGAACCAGTTCGCGCAACAGCCGCGAAGCTTCCGGACCGGAATTGACGACGCCGCCGCCGGTATAGAAGATCGGCCGGCGGGCAGACGCCATCAATTCGACGGCAGCCTGAATGGCCTTGATATCCCCTTCCTTCTTCGGCTGGTAGCTGATATTCGCCGCAATCTCTGGCTTCGGCGTATAGGTGCCGGTGGCGAACTGGACATCCTTCGGAATATCGACGACGACAGGACCTGGGCGACCGGTCTGGGCGATGCGGAAGGCTTCATGGATGACGCCGGCGAGTTCGTTGACATCCTTCACCAGCCAGTTGTGCTTGGTGCAAGGCCGGGTAATCCCCACGGTATCGCATTCCTGGAAGGCGTCGGAACCGATCAGCGTCGTCGGAACCTGGCCGGACAGGCAAACCAGCGGAATGCTGTCCATCAGCGCGTCCTGCAAGGGGGTGACCGCATTCGTCGCGCCGGGACCGGATGTGACCAGCATGACGCCGACTTTGCCGGTGGAGCGGGCATAGCCTTCAGCCGCATGGCCGGCACCCTGCTCGTGGCGGACGAGAATATGCTGGATCTCGTCCTGCTGGAAAATCTCGTCATAGATCGGCAGGACGGCGCCGCCCGGATATCCGAAGATATGTTCGACGCCATTGTCCTTCAGCGCTCTCAGAACAATCTCCGCGCCAGTCATCTGGTTATCTGGCATCTGGTTATTGCTATCCGTCATTGTCTTCTTCCATTTCGCTGCTGGATTTTTACCGGCGGCTCCTCCGAGCCGGATTGAAGGCATAAAAAAAGGCCCCTTTTGAGGAGCCTGTCTACCGCGCATGGGTGGCTGTCGCCGGATGGTTACACCATCCTGCCCATGCGCGTTCCCACCACAATAAGAGCGATCGAGATTTTCATGGCGCGAAGTGTTAGCCAGATAAATGCCGTTCGTCAACGCCACCTTGCACCAAAAAAAGCCATTCGGCTGATTTTGCTGCGCCGTTTTCGTCTCCCGGAAGACACACCTACACGAGTTGTTAAGTCGCGGGGCTTATGCTGCGATGTTTGAAGGACAGCGCCCCGACGGATGAGCCTATGACCCGATCCGCCACCCCAATGACAGGGGGTCGATTTTGCTGAACAACGATCTCCACCGTTCCGCATCCGCGGGAGAGCAGGATCGCCGCGATCTCCAGAAACCCGGCAACCGTATGCTGGGCCGTGTCGTGGCCTGCAACGGTTCCAATGCAACCATTTCCGCTGTCGCCCAAAACGGTGAGACCGACCTCACGGAACTCTGGTCCGTCGGCCGGCTGATCTCGATCAGCGTCGGCGAAAACCGCGTCGTGGCGCTCGCCTATGCGATGGGGACCAGCGATGAAAGCTGGCGCGACGGCGAGGACACCGGCTTTCATATCGAGGTCGAGCTGCTCGGCGAAGTCCGCAAAGGGGGAGATGGCCGCGAGGAGTTTTCCCGTGGCATCTCTCGCTATCCTTATCTCGGCGCCGTAGCGCATCGCATCCGCGCCGCCGATCTCCTGCGCATCTACGATACGGGCAAGAGCGACACCTGCGTCATCGGCAAACTGACGCAGGACGAAAGCATCGATGCGACGATCCATATTCCCTCGATGCTCTCGAAGCATTTCGCGGTCGTCGGCTCAACAGGGGTCGGCAAATCCACCGCCGTGTCTTTGCTCCTCAACAAGGCGATCGAGGCCGATCCGAAGCTGCGCGTGCTGATTCTCGATCCGCACAACGAGTTCGCAGCCGCTTTTCCGGAACGCGCGGTCGTCATCGATACCGACACGCTCGACCTGCCCTTCTGGCTGATGCGGCTGGAAGAATTTGCCGAAGTGGTTTTCCGGGGCAGGCCCGGGGTGCCGGAGGAGCTCGATATCCTGCGCGACCTGATACCGGAGGCGAAGCGCGCCTTCCGCGGCAGCGATTCCCCGCTCATGCGCCGCACGACCGAAAAGAGCTCGATCACGGCCGACACTCCCGTGCCCTACCGTATGGCGGACCTTCTCGCGCTGATCGATGAACGTATCGGTCGTCTGGAAGGGCGCGGTGAAAAACCCTTCCTGCGGTCATTGAAGATGCGCATCATGTCGGCGATCAACGACCCGCGCTATCATTTCATGTTCTCCAACAACACGATCAACGACACGATCATGGAGACGATCGCACATATTTTCCGCATTCCGGGCGGAGACAGGCCGATCTCCACCTTCCAGCTCGCCGGCATCCCCTCGGAAGTCGTCAACTCGGTCGCCTCGATCCTCTGCCGCATGGCATTTGAACTGGCGCTCTGGAGCAATGGCGCGATCCATATGCTTGTCGTCTGCGAAGAGGCGCATCGCTACGTGCCGGCTGACCGCGATCTTGGTTTTTTCCCGACTCGCCAGGCGATCTCGCGCATTGCCAAGGAAGGTCGCAAGTATGGTGTTTCGCTCGGCGTCATCACCCAGCGGCCAGGCGAACTTGATCAGACGATCCTGTCGCAATGCTCGACCCTGTTCGCTATGCGGCTTTCCAACGACCGCGACCAGGAGATCATCAAGTCGGCCATCCCGAACTCCTCGATCTCGACGACCAGCTTCCTCTCCTCGATCGGCAATGGCGAGGCGATCGCCTTTGGTGAAGCGATTACGGTGCCTATGCGCATGAAATTCGCCAGGGTTGAGGAAAAATACCTGCCAAAGGCCAATGGCATCGCCGACAAGGGGTCGGAAAACACGCCGGACACGATCGATCTGCGCACGGTCGTGGCGCGCATGCGGGCCGCCAGCGGGCCGGATATTTCCGCCTTCCAGCAGAGTTATGCCGCAGCCAATCTCGCTTTTGCGGACGACATACCTGCCGACAACGCAGACGTGGATGACGAATTCCCACCGGCAACCGACGCAGAACTCGAACGATGGAACCAGGAAATCCGTGCCAATGGACACGTGGTGATCAATCGTCCGCCCGCGATCGGCGATCCGCAGCCTGAACCTTACCATCCGGATATGCTGCCCCGTCCGCCTGTTTCCGAGCCTCCCGCACCCCTTCGACCGGACCGCTTCGCGGACCTGCGCCGAGAACGCTCGACCGACGGTTCACAGCCGGTTTTTCAGCGCCCTCCTGCACAACAGGAAGGTGCCCCGCGCCCCAATCCGCTGCTCCGCCGCGAAGGCTCGCTGCGCGAAAGCCTGCTGAAGAAGCCGCTCAGCAGCCTCTACGACAAGGATTGATCAGCCGATCCGCTCCCAGCTTTCGTCCATCTGGTTGCGGAACCAGGTCATCTGCCGCTTGGCATATTGCCGCGTCAGCGCCGAGGCGCGCTCGACCACCTCCTCGCGGCTCATGCGTCCTTCCAGCATCCCGGCAATCTCCCGAACGCCGATCGCCTTCATGATCGGCAGATCGGGCGCCGGATGGAGCGCCAAAAGCGCCCTCACCTCGTCCACCGCTCCGCCCTCCAGCATTTTTTCGAAACGCCGATTGATGCGCTCATGAAGAATTTTCCGGTCGGGCAGCACGACAAGCTTTTTCGCGCGGGCGGGATCGATCACCGTCGCCCCCTGCCGACCCTGGAAGTCGGCGATAGAGCGGCCGGTTTCCTCCAGCACTTCGAGCGCCCGGACGATCCGCTGACCGTCCTTCGGCTCGAGACTTTCGGCCACCACTGCATCCCGCCTTGAAAGCTCCGCATGCAGCGCTTCCGGCCCTTCCTCCTTCAGCCGCAGTCTCACCCTGCAGCGGACATCCTGGGAAATCTCGGGCATGTCGGACAAGCCGCCCGTCAATGCCTTGAAATAAAGCCCCGTTCCTCCGACGAAGACCGGCAACCGGCCTTCCGCGCGAAGCTTCGGCAAGAAGTCCTGGACGTCGCGCAGCCATTCGCCGGTCGAATAGGCGCACGTCGCCGGCACATGCCCGTAGAGGAGATGCTGCAAGCCTTCCATTTCCGCTTCGGAAGGCCGCGCCGTCAAAACCCTGAGCGTGTCGTAGACCTGCATGCTGTCTGCATTGATGACCACACCGCCTGCCTCCCGTGCCAGATGCAGTGCAAGAGCCGACTTGCCGCTCGCCGTCGGTCCGGTTATCAGGATCGCGTCCATTTCATCATCAAGGTCGGTCGTCATATGGCTTTCGTTGCCACGCTCATTGCCCATCCGTCAAATCCTGTTCTCAATGCAAGGGTCGGAGAACAGGCGGCCGACGCCGTGAAGGCCTCCGGCCTCTATTGGCTGGCGGACGGCATCGCCTGCGATATCGTGCTTCGCGACGATACGGACATTCAGGCGGCCGAGGCCAATCTCCGCGCCGTCGTCGCGGCTGCGCCGATCGACGTTGTCGTGCAGAATGCTGAAACCCGGCGGAAGAAATTCCTGATCGCCGATATGGATTCCACCATGATCGGCCAGGAATGCATCGACGAGCTCGCCGATGTCGTGGGGCTGAAGGACAAGGTGGCGGCGATCACGGCGCGGGCGATGAACGGCGAGATCGCCTTCGAGCCGGCCCTCAGAGAGCGCGTGGCACTCCTGAAAGGCTTGCCGATTACGGTCGTCGACGACGTGATCGCCAAGCGCATCACGCTAACCTCCGGCGGACCGGCACTGATCGCCACCATGAAGGCGAGAGGTTTTTATGCCGCCCTTGTCTCCGGCGGCTTTACGGTCTTCACGAACCGGATCGCCAAGACGCTCGGTTTCGACGAAAACCAGGCGAACATCCTGATCGAAAAGGACGGCATCCTCACCGGCGAAGTGGTCGAACCCATTCTCGGCAAACAGGCCAAGGTGGATGCGCTTCTGTCCATTACCGAAAAGCTCGGCATCTCCCCCGAGGATGCAATCGCTGTCGGCGACGGCGCCAATGATCTCGGCATGCTCGGCATAGCCGGCTCGGGCGTTGCACTGCATGCCAAGCCGACCGTCGCCGCCCAGGCAAAGATGCGTATTGACTATGGTGACCTCACTGCCCTTCTCTATGTTCAAGGCTATCGCAAGGCGGATTTCGTGACCCCGTGAAAGAACCAAAGATCATTCTCGAAACCGAACGCCTGCGGCTCCGCAGCTGGCTTGACAGTGACCGCGACCTGTTTCGTGAGATCAATGCCGATCCGAAGGTGATGGAATTCTTCCCGTTCCGGCGCTCCCATGAGGAAGCAGATGCTTTCCTGACGCGGCTCAACGACACGATCACCGAGACCGGGCTCGGCTTCTACGCCTTGGAACTCAAGGAAACGCGGGAGCCCATGGGCTTCTGCGGCCTCTCGCTTGCCAATATGCCGGAAATCTTCCCGGCCGAAACGGTGGAGATCGGCTGGCGGCTTGCCACCCGTTTCTGGGGCCATGGCTACGTCACGGAGGCCGCCCGCGCCCTCCTCGATTTCGCTTTCGACAAGAAGCACCTCGACGCCATCGTCTCTTTCGCCGTGACGGACAATCATCGTTCGACGGCCGTCATGAAACGGCTCGGGCTTCACCGGGTTGCGAGCCTCGATTTCGACCACCCGCGCGTACCCGATACGCATCCGCATCTGAAGCCTCACGTCGTCTATGCCGTGACGCGGGACGAATGGCTGCTCCAGAGGCAGAAAGCCGGCCAGCCCCGCTAGTCTTACTCCAGCGGCAGCGCCACGAAGCGAAGGTTGCCGGCGGGATCCGAAATCATCACATGCGCGTTGCGGCGGCCTTCTGCCTTCAGCATCTTGATCCGCGTGGCCACGTCATCCGGGCTTTCGACGAAATCCTGCGCCACTTCGACGACCACCTCGCCGGCCTTCAACCCCTTCTGGGCGGCAGGCGAATTCGGTTCGACGGCCGTGATCACCACGCCCTCGACGCTCTCGGCGATGCTGAAGCTCTTGCGGCGCTCTTCATCGAGCACGGCGAGCGTCATGCCGAAGGTCACGGCAGGCCCCTGGTCCGCCTCACCCTTCTGGTCGTCCGGCGCCCCGTTGTCCGGCGACATGTCTTGGCCCTGGCCTTCCGGCGGAGATGGCTGTTCAGTGTCGTCCTCTGCCTCGGCGCTGTCTTCGAGCCGGCCGAGCGGCACCTTCACTGTCTGCTCCTTGCCATCACGCAGGATCACGACATCGACATCCTTGCCGACCGGGCTTTCCGCCACGATGCGCGGCAGGTCGCGCATCTCGTTGACCGGCTGACCGTCGAAGGTCAGGATCACATCGCCGGCCTTGATTTCGCCGTTCTTGATCGGACCATCGCTGACGACGCCGGAAACCAGCGCACCGCGCGCACGATCGAGGCCGAGGCTTGATGCCACGTCATCGGTCACCGGCTGGATGCGAACACCGAGCCATCCGCGCCGCGTCTCGCCGAATTCGATGAGCTGATGCACAATGTTTTCGGCAAGTTCCGTCGGTACCGCAAACCCGATGCCGATCGAGCCGCCGGAGGGAGAGATGATCGCCGTGTTGATGCCGATGACCTCGCCGCGCATGTTGAACAGGGGGCCACCGGAATTGCCCTTGTTGATCGCTGCGTCCGTCTGGATGAAGTTGTCATAGGGACCGGCATTGATATTGCGGCCTCGCGCCGAGATGATGCCGAGCGTCACCGACCCGCCAAGGCCGAACGGGTTGCCGATCGCCATCACCCAATCACCGATGCGCATCCTTCGGGAATCGCCGAAACGGACTGCTTTCAACGGCGTCTTCGGCTCAACCTTGAGCACCGAAAGGTCGGTCTTCGTATCGGTGCCGACCAACCTGGCCTTGAGCTTGGAGCCGTTCGGAAAAATCACCTCGATGTCGTCGGCGCCTTCGATCACGTGGTTGTTGGTCACCACGAAGCCGGCCGGATCGATCACAAAGCCGGAACCAAGCGAAGAGACCTTCTGATTGCCGTTCTGATTGTCGGGGCTGTCGAAAAAATCCTCGAAGAATTCCTGGAAGGGTGATCCTTCCTGGATCTGCGGCTGTGGGCCGGCACCTCCATCCTTGACGCTCTGGGAGGTGGAAATGTTCACCACCGCATCAAGCAGGCCTTCGGCGAGATCGGCGATCGAGGCCGGGCCTGCGGCAGCCGGACCGGGCGGCGGCGGCGGATTGATGGTCGGAGATGGTGTCGGCGGCGCCGGCAACATGGACCCCGGCGGATTGCCATTCTGCCCGGGAGACGGGGGCGCCGGTGTCTGGGCGATCGCCTGCAAGGGTCCCGCCAATACGGCAAAAGCCGCCGTCAGCATGACGGTGTGCTTGAAGGACGATCGAACCGAATGGGCCATATGGCATCCTCGCTATTGGAATTTCCGCATCCCGAGAAGCGGCGCTCACCCGGGCGGGCCTATTGGAGCCTTTGAATCGGGCGGAGTTTCGGCAGAGCATAAGGCGGAATAAGCACGGGGGAAATTACCTTTTCGTGAGGATTGCGCTCCCTCCACGTTTCGGTCGCGAATGCTCTCGCAGACAAACGGGGCGGTCTCTCACCGCCCCGATGCAATCCGGTCAGTTGGCCGGCGCGGCCGGCGGCGCTGGCGGAATTGGAGCCTGCGGCACAGGCCCGTCGCCGTCGGAAGATTGGAAGAAGCGGAAGAATTCCGAATCCGGCGAGAGCACCATGGTCGTGCCCTTGTCGGCGAACGAAGCGACATAGGCTCGCATGGAGCGGTAGAACTCGAAGAAGCCCGGATCGCGCTGAAAGGCCTCCCCGAAGATCTTGTTGCGCTCGGCATCACCTTCGCCGCGCAGGATTTCCGAATCCCGCTGCGCTTCGGAAACAAGCTCGACCACCTGGCGGTCGGCGATGGCCCTCCGCCGCTGGCCCTGCTCGTTGCCGCGGGCGCGGATCAGTTCGGCCTCGGCGAGACGCTCTGCCCGCATGCGCTGGAAAGTCTGTGCCGAGACCTCCTGCGTCAAATCCGTGCGGCGGATGCGCACGTCGCGGATCGTAAGGCCAAGCGTTTCGGCAGCAGTGTTCAGATCGGCATGAACTTCCTGCATCATTGACGCACGTTCGTCGGAAAGCGCCGCATCGAAGTTGCGCAAACCGTAGACACGCCGAAGCGCCGCATCGAGACGCGTACGCAGGCGCGATTCGGCGGACTCTCGATCGCCGGAAACAGTCTCACGGAAACGACGGGGATCGCTGATCGAATAGACCACGAACGCATCCACCTCGTAGAAGGCGCCGCCGCGGACCTGCACGCGGATATTGTCGAGATCGAAGCGCAGCGCCCGGTCTTCGACATATTGAACCCGATCGGCGTCCATGAAAGCGAAGGGCAATTTGAAATAGATGCCTGGGTCGCGCTTGACGTCCTGGATCTCACCGAAGCGGACGACGATCGCCTGCTCACGCTCGTTGACCACGAAGACAGAGGAATAGACAAGCAGCAGGACGACAGCGAGGCCGATGAGGACTGCGGGAAGTCGGTTGGAGTTCATCGGGCGGCTCCCTGCTGAGTCGGTTGCTGCTGCCGGTTGAGTTCGTTGAGCGGCAGATAGGGAACGACGCCCTGCTTGTCGTCCAGGATGATCGTGTTGGAATTCTTCAGCACGGCTTCCATGGTTTCGAGGAAGATGCGTCGGCGTGTGACTTCCGGCGCGTTGGCGTATTCCTGATAGATGGAGATGAAGCGCTGCGCCTCACCCTGAGCCTCATTGACGACCCGATCCTTGTAGGCGGATGCCTCTTCGCGGACCTGGGCGGCCTGACCGCGCGCCTGACCGAGTTTCTGGTTGGCGTATTGGTTGGCCTCTTCAACGAAGCGATCCTCGTCCTGTTCGGCCCGCTGCACTTCTTCGAAGGCATCGGCCACTTCACGCGGCGGCGCGGCGTCCTCGATCGGCACGGCGTTGATGGCAATACCGGAACCGTAAGTGTCCATCGTGCCCTGGATGATACCGCGCACTTCGGTCGAGATATCTTCGCGATTGTCTCGGAAGACATCCTGGGCCGGGCGGCGGCCGACAACCTCGCGCATGGCGCTTTCCGCGACCTGCTGCAGCGTTGACGCCGGGTTTTCCAGATTGAACAGGTAGGCCTTCGGATCGGTGACGGTAAAGAGCACCGAGAACTGCACGTTGACGATGTTCTGGTCGCCGGTCAGCATCCAGCCCGCATTGGAGTTCGAACCGCGCGCCGCGCCGATATTCTGCTGCTGCTCGGTAACTTTGACGATCTCGACTGTTTCGAGGGGCCAGAAATGGAAATGCAGGCCCGGCATCGAGATCTCGTCCTTCGGGCGGCCGAAGCGCAATTCGACGCCGCGCTCGTCCGGCTGCACGGTATAGACGGACTGGAAAGCGAGGAAAGCCAGGATTACGATCACCACGATCGCAAGAGCCCCGCCGTTGAAGCCGCCGGGCATCACACCGCGCAACCGGTCCTGACTGCGCCGGATGATGTCTTCGAGATCAGGCGGGCCGCCGCTGCCGCCGCCGCGCGGGCGGTTCGGTCCCTGCCCCCAGGGACCCTGATTGTTACCGCCGCCACCGCCCCAAGGGCCGCCGCCGCCATTCTGATTGCTCCAGGGCATCAAAACCTCTTTGTCTGTGTCGCTCCCAGGCCGCGACCTTGCCGTGTGAAGGTCGTCCCGCCATTGCCCGTTATAGGTATGAGCCGGGTCGCTTTCAACGCGGACTCAATAACTTCCCGTTGTTTGGTAACGAAATGTTTCAGTTTGTCGCGTCTCGACGCCGATAGCTGACGAAACGGGTGGGATAATTGTCCTTCTCGCCCGCCGGAACAACGGTCTCCTCGATCTTCTCGAAGACATCCGGATCGATAGCCGGAAAAAAAGTGTCGCCATCGGCAATCTCGGTTTCCACATGCGTGATGCGCAGCAAATCGGCGATCTTGATCGCCTCGGCATAGATTTCGCCGCCGCCGAGCACATAAATCTCTTCGGCATCCACCTCCGCCGCCTTCCGGCCGGCGATTTCGATGGCCTCATCGAGCGAGGTCGCGACATCGACACCTTCGCAATGGAAGTCACCGCGACGGGTGACGACGACATGCGGGCGCCCGGGCAGCGGCCTGCCGCCGAAGGAATCGAGTGTCTTGCGCCCGACGATCACCGGCTTGCCCAGCGTCATCGCCTTGAAGCGTTTGAGGTCGGTGGACAGCTTCCACGGCATGTCGCCATCGCGGCCGATGACGCCGTTCCTGGCGACGGCGGAGATAATGACAAGGCGAGGCTTCGTCACGTCGCCAACCTCGAAACCAGAACGTGTGGGCAATTTGTCTCATATGCAAAAGCTGCATTCCGCATATGGAGAGCACTCGAACAGTTCGTCAGAAACATGACCCCGCTTTCGTTCGATAGAGCCGGTCGCTCCGGCACAGGCAACAAACGAATCTAGCGGTATTGGAGACGGTTCGGTTATGCAACAGATTGTAGCGGATACGGCCTCCTTTCAGGCATCATCGCGCCAGTTTCAGGCAGCGCATATCCTCGTCGTCGACGATGACGAAAGAGTACGCCAGATGCTCACCCGCTATTTCGACGGCGAGGGCTATGTGGTCAGCGCCGCTGCCAACGGCGCCGAGATGCAGGTGCACCTGAAGCACGGGAACGTCGACATCATTCTCCTCGATCTGTCACTGGGGGGCGGCGAGGACGGATTGGATCTTGCGCGCGAACTCCGGACATATTCGGATATTCCGATCATGATCGTCTCGGGGCGCGACGATGTAATCGACAGGATCATCGGTCTGGAGATCGGAGCGGACGACTATGTCGCCAAGCCCTTTCACCTGCGCGAGGTCCATGCCCGGTTAAGGTCCATCCTGCGGCGACGCCAGCCTGGGAACGCCCGGCAGAATGCCGGGGATGGCAGGATCGTCCGTTTCGAAAACTGGGCGCTGGACCTGGAAAGACGTGAGCTCTTCACCGCCGAAGGCACGAGCGTCGAGTTGACCACCGGCGAATTCGAAATGCTCGCGACATTCGTGCAGCATGCCGGACGGGTGCTTTCCCGCGAATTCCTGATGGACGCGACGCGCGGGCGCCAGCTTGGGGCATTCGACCGGACGGTCGATGCGCAGATCGTCAGGCTCCGTCGCAAGATCGAAGCCGATGCCGGACGCCCTCAGTTCATCAAGGCCGTGCGCGGCGTCGGCTACGTCTTCACCGCCAAGATCGTCTGATCCGAATTTCGACGACGGCAAGATAGGTGATTTCGCCGTATTCTTGCAGGAACATTTGGGACCTGACTGCCCTTAGGGCCTGGCATCAATCCTCTCTAATTGCGCTGGATCAATGAAGCGGCGGTCCGGTTCGCGACAATCGGCGCCCATATTGCACCCTCACCTGAAGGAGACAAAGATGGCCAGAATGATGAAAGCTGCCGTGGTGCATCAATTCGGCAAACCTCTCGCGATCGAAAGCGTTCCCGTTCCAGTGCCCGGCCCGGGTGAAATCCTCGTGAAGGTGATGGCCTGCGGTGTCTGCCACACCGACCTTCATGCGGCGGACGGCGATTGGCCGGTCAAGCCGACGCCGCCCTTCATTCCCGGCCACGAGGTGGCCGGCGTGGTCGTCGAGCTCGGTCCGGGCGTTACGGATTTCAAGGAAGGCGATGCGGTTGGTGTCGCCTGGCTGCATGATGCCTGCCTGCGCTGCGAATATTGCGAGACGGGCTGGGAAACGCTCTGCGAACACCAGCACAATACCGGCTATAGCTGCGACGGCGGATTTGCCGAATATGTCGTCGCGTCGGCGGCCTTTGCGGCGCGTCTGCCGCAGAACGTCGATTTCGCCGCGATCTCGCCGATCCTCTGCGCCGGCGTCACCACCTACAAGGGGCTCAAGGAGACCGAAGCCCGACCCGGTGAATGGGTGGCGATCTCCGGCATCGGCGGCCTCGGCCATGTCGCCATCCAGTATGCTAAGGCGATGGGTCTGAAGGTTGCGGCCCTGGATGTCGCCGCCGACAAGCTCGAACTCGCCCGCAGCGTCGGGGCGGATCTCGCCGTCGATGCCCGCGCCCTGACGGCCGTCGAGGAGGTCCGGGATGCCACCGGCGGCGGAGCCCACGGCGTTCTCGTGACCGCCGTGTCGCCACCGGCCTTCTCCCAGGCGATCCGGATGGTGCGGCGCAGGGGCACGGTCAGCCTTGTCGGTCTGCCGCCGGGGGAATTCCCGACGCCCATCTTCGATGTCGTTCTGAAGCGCATCACCGTGCGCGGCTCGATCGTCGGGACGCGCCGCGACCTTGACGAGGCGATCGCCTTCGCGACCGACGGCAAGGTCAGGACCGAAATCCACAAGGCGCCGCTCGAAGACATCAACGATATCTTCGCCCGCCTCAAGGACGGCAAGATCGAGGGGCGCATGGTGCTGGATTTCTCATCCGCCACCTGATTGCAGCAGACCGCCGGGCAGCGATCGCCCGGCGCTCCTCTTAGCGGCGAGCGATGGCCGTCACGATCTCCTCCAATGGCATTGATGCATCGACATGCCGCCACGTAATGTCCGTCGGTTTGCGGGCCAGTTGGCCCGCAAGCACGTTCGCGTCGGCATCCGAGGGCCCGCCGACGCGGTTGCGTACCCGCTGAAGGAGCAGCGCCGGGTCGGCATCGAGCCAGATACCTCGGAAATCGGCGCCGGCATTGGTTGCCGCGGCCTCGATGAGGTGCCGATTGGCCGGATTGTCGAAAACGGCGTCTGCGACCACGCTGCCGCCCTCGGTCAGGATCAGTTCCGCGCGCCGGGCCATTTCCTGATAGACAGCCTTTGAAACATCCGGATTGTATGCGGCAGCCGGCAATCTCGTTTCGGCTGAAACCCCATGCAGGGCTTTTCGAATGCGGTCGCTTTCGATGATCCGGGCGCCGGGAGGCGCACCGATCTGCGAGGCGAGGCGTTCGGCAACCGTCGTCTTGCCCGAGCCGCTCAAGCCTCCGATGGCGATGAGACAAGCGGGCCTATCCTCCAGCAGCGCATGCGCAAGATCGAAATAGGACTTTGCCTCCTCCGCCAATCTGCTTCTGTCTTGCCCGTCTTCTTCGGCTTGCGTCGCGGTGACATGGGCACGGACCTGCGCACGAATCGCCATGAAGAACGGCAGCAGGCAGAAGCCATCCTCGTCATCGGTCTCGTCCAGATATCGGTTCATCACCAGGTTGGCGAGGTCCGGAAAGCCGCGGTGCCACAGATCCATGAGCAGGAAGGCGAGATCGTAAAGCACGTCGACCGTGGCGATCTGCGCGTTGAATTCGATGCAGTCGAAGAGGCACGGCCTGCCGTCCAACAGGCATATGTTGCGAAGATGGAGGTCGCCATGGCAGCGGCGGACTCTGCCGGCCACCGCCCGGCGATCGAGCAGCGGCGCATGGCGGCGAAGCTTGGACCGGAACGCTTCACTGAGGCTTCCCACCGCCGCCGGGTCGAAGACTTGGCTGGTGGCGAAACCGGCGTCGTTGATATCGAGAACGGCACCGATATTCTCAGCGCCGCCGCCGACGGAAACCGCGGGCGCCTTGCTGTGATAGACCGCAATCATGCGGGCGGTGGCGGTCATCAGCTCGGGCGTCAGCCTATCCGCGACCGCCATACGGTCGAAGAGTTGTTCCTGCTCGAATCGGGTCATCTCGACAACCGAATCCACCAGCGGTCCGTCACCGTCGAATTCGAGGGTCCCATCCGAAGCCCGCGTGATCCGCCGCACGCCGAGATAAAGTCCAGGCGCCGTCTCGCCGTTTAACGAGACTTCCTTGCGGCAGGCCTCCTCACGGATCGCGGCGGTGGAGAAATCCACGTAAGGGAGCTTCAGCGCCTTCTTCAGCTTGTAGGCTCTGTCTCCGGCCAATACGATCACCGAGATATGCGTCTCCATGACGTCGACCCCATTGGTCATGCCATGGGTAGCCGGATCGGCCAGGAAAGTGATCGTGCCGCTCTGATCGTCCGTCATCATCGTCCTTTTCCTCGCCGAACACCATGTAATGAACATGGTCACCCGATGCTCGGCATGACCTTGACGTGAGTCAACGGCTAAATCCGCCTCCCGCCTTCACCACGACTTCAGGGCCCGCAGGGTCGGGGTCTTCTTGAAGATATGCGCATCCATCCGGGCAAGCAGACTGTCGAGCAGGGTCACGGCTTCACTGACGGCGGGCCCTTTGTTGAGCATGACGCATTCCGCGCGGGCAGCCATGGCCGCATCGGTCATTTCGCCCCTGGACGGCAGGCCGGTTTTGACAAGATCCTCCAGAACCTGCGTCGCCCATACCGTCGGGACGAAAGCCGCCTCGCAGATCCAAAGGATTTCCTCCTGCATTTCCGCGACCCGCTCGAAGCCGATCTCGGCGGCGAGATCGCCGCGGGCGATCATCACTCCGAAAGGACGCCCCCGGGCAGCGGCCCGCGCGATCAGCGCCGGCAGGCTGGTGACGGCCTGCGGCTGCTCGATCTTGGCGATCAGCCCCAGGGCGTGCTCGCGAGGCGGAAATTCGGCAAGCGCCTCTTCCAGAAGGTCGATATCGTCGGCGCGGCTGACGAAAGAGTAGCCGAGCATGTCCGCCTGACCGATGATCGTGGCAAGATCGCTATGGTCCTTGGCGGTCAAGGGGGAAAGGCCGAGAGCGGTGTCCGGCAGATTGAGACCCTTCTCCGGCTTCAGTTTGGCGCCTCCCGTCTTCGTACGCCCGACCCTTACGAGCGCCTCCCCTTCGGAAACGCTTTCGACCACGCCCTCCAGCTTGCCGTCGTCATAGCGGATACGATCGCCAACCGAGAGGCGGGTGACGATCTCCGGCAACGAGACGGCGGCACAGAAGGCTGCCTCGGGTGTCACATAGGGAGCGCCCTTCGCCACCAGCCGCAGGAGATCGCCCGCCTTGAGCCTAGCGCCCTTTTCGCCCGCAACCGCCTCCGTGCGGATCTTCGGCCCCGCAATGTCCATGAGGATCGTCAGGCGGCGGTCGAGAGCAGCGCTTGCGGCACGGACATGCCTGGCCATTTCCGCCCAGGCTCGCTCATCGTCATGCGCGCAGTTGATCCGCGCCACGTCCATTCCGCGTTTGGCCAGGTCGAGGACGAAGTCCGGCTGAGCGGCAGCCTCGCTCGGCAGCGTCACCATGATGCGTCCGCGCCGATGGACGCGGGGCGGTCCGAAAAGCTCATCCGCCGCCTGCCTCAGAAGGTTTTCGCCCCGGAAGAACCGTTCCTCCGAAGGTGGCGGAAATGCCGGATCGGTGCCGCGAATGGCCGCCAGCGCCGCTAGAACCGCATCGATCGTCGGCAGGACCCGGCTTTCCAGCCGGCCGAGCGACGAGAGTCCCCGCCACATCAGCTTGCGTTGCAGAGGCCTCAGATCATGGTGCCGCAGCGCCAGATAATGGCAGAGGTTCTCCAGCCCTGCTCGCTTTTCTTCAACCATTTGCCCGGCACCCGCGAGGCCCGCGAGCATCGGCACCGCCTGCTCGATGATATCCTTGCGCAAGGCCAGCAGTTCATCGACCAAGTCGGAGGCATTCTCGACCGCATGCGGCATCGCTTCTCTCCTTCAGGTAAGGTCATCGAAGACTGCTCCGCCAAGATCAATTCTTGATGACGAGGGTTCCCGCCTTGCGCTGTGTCAAGGAACCTTCCGCCCTTCCCGGCCAGAAAAGCTGCAAGCGGTGCGCGCCGCTCGGTTTCCTTTTCACGTACGAAAGGATCAGGACGGTGGAAAACATGCTGAGACATCATGGACGCTACGAGGCCTTCATCCGCGAAGCAATTTCTCTACCGCCCATGCGGACGGCGGTGGTCCATCCCTGCTCGACCGAAGCGCTGCGCTCGGCGGTCGAACTCAAGGAGCAAGGCCTTCTCGATCCGGTCCTCGTCGGACCGGAGCACAAGATCAGGGCGATCGCGGCCGCGGCCGAACTCTCGCTCGAAGGCATCGACATCGATCCCGTGGAGCACAGCCATGCTGCGGCGGATCGCGCCGTCGAGCTCGCCTCGACCGGCAAGGTCACGGCGCTGATGAAGGGCAGCCTCCATAGCGACGAACTGCTTTCGGCGGTGATGGCGCCATCCTCGCGATTGAAAACCGAGCGGCGCATGAGCCACGTCTACGTCATGGACATACCGGCCTATGACAAGCTTCTCGTGGTGACCGATGCGGCGATCAACATCCAGCCCGATCTCGATCAGAAGCGCGACATCTGCCAGAACGCCATCGATCTCATGCACCTGATCGGCATCGAAAAACCACTCGTCGCCGTGCTGGCGGCAGTCGAGACCGTCAACAGCAAGATGCCGGCGACGCTCGACGCCGCCGCACTCACTGTCATGGCGGCACGCGGTCAGATCACCGGCGCGGTGGTCGACGGACCGCTCGCCTTCGACAATGCGATCAGCATCGAGGCGGCGCAGGCCAAATGCATTGCCTCGCCCGTTGCCGGACAGGCGGATATCCTGCTGGTTCCTGATCTCGAAGCCGGTAATATGCTTGCCAAGCAGCTCATCTATTTTGCCGGTGCCGACGCGGCGGGACTGGTCCTCGGCGCCCGCGTCCCTATCATACTGACAAGCCGGGCCGATCCCGCCAAGGTTCGCACGGCCTCCGCCGCACTTGCCAAGCTGATGGCCGCCAGGCACCACGAGACAAGGGGCATCGCATGACAGACAAGCTTCTCCTGACCTTCAATGCCGGCTCCTCGACGGTGAAGATCGGCATTTTTGCACTGGACGGAGAAGGTCCGAAACGAGTCGGCAAGGCCGTCGTCGATTTCGCGAGCCGGCCGCTGATGCTGCATCTGAAGGAAGGACCGACGCAATTCGAGCTGCCCTTGAGGGCAGAATCCGGCGACGATCTCGCCGATCTCATGGACGAGGTGTTTTCCGAACTGGACAAGCATTTCGACCTCAGGGCCGTCACCGCCGCCGGCCACAGGATCGTCCACGGCGGCGACATCTTCGACGGACCGGTCGAACTGGACGCCGAAGCCCTGGAGAAAATCAGGACGCTGACGGAACTGGCGCCGCTTCATCAGCCGCAGGCCCTGCGGTTGATCAGGGCCGTCCGGCATCTGCGCCCGCAGCTTTTCCAGACCGGCTCGTTCGACACGACCTTCCATGCGACCCAGCCGGACCTCGTCCGGCGGTTCGCCATCCCCCGCGCCTGGCACGACCGGGGCGTCAAGCGTTACGGTTTCCACGGGCTCTCCTACGAATATGTGGCCGGCGCGCTTGCCCGGCAGGAGCCGAACATCGCCCACGGCAAGGTCGTCATCGCCCATCTCGGCAGCGGCGCCAGCCTCTGTGCCACCGAAAACGGCTTGAGCCGCGATACCAGCATGGGTTTTTCCACGCTGGACGGCATCCCGATGGCGACGCGTCCCGGCTGGCTCGATCCCGGCGTCCTGCTGCATTTCCTGGGTCCGCTCGGCAAGCCCCTCGAAGAGGTCGAGGACATGCTCTATCATCAGTCGGGCCTGCTCGGCGTCTCGGGCCTCAGCGGCGACACCCGCGAACTCATCGAGGACGACAGCCGGCAGGCGAAGGAGGCGATCGACCTCTTCACGCTGAGAATTGCCGGAGAAGTCTGCCGTCTGGCCGCCACGCTGGGCGGATTGGACGCACTGGTTTTCACGGCCGGCATTGGTGAGAACCAGCCGAAGATTCGCAAACGCGTGGCCGAGCGGCTGCGATGGCTGGGCGTCGAGCTGGATGACGACACAAACGCAAGGAATGCGGTGAAGATCAGCACATCGGCAAGCCGCATCGCCGTCTATGTCATTCCCACCGACGAGGAACAGATGATCGTTGAGGAGTGCCTGGCCATCCTCGAATCGATGGAGCAGATCTCTGCCCTCTGATCCAGAGAGGTGAACATGACCCGAACCATGTCGCGATCGGGTTTCCATCCTCCGATAGAAATGCACCAGACCATTCAAAGGAACAAACCGATGCAGCCAAGCGCCTCCTCATTCGCAGCACCTGTGATAGACCCGAAGGAACTGGTGCTGATGGATCGCTACTGGCGAGCCGCCAACTATCTTTCCGTCGGGCAGATCTATCTGCTCGACAATCCGCTCCTGCGCGAGCCCCTGAGGGCGGAGCATATCAAGCCGCGTCTGCTCGGCCATTGGGGCACGACACCCGGCCTCAACTTCATCTACACCCATCTCAACCGCATCATCCGCAACCGCGATCTCGACATGATCTATATCTGCGGACCCGGCCATGGCGGACCCGGCATGGTCGCCAGCACCTATCTCGAAGGCAGCTACAGCGAAATCTATCCGGACATCTCGGAAGATGCGGAGGGCATGCAGAAACTCTTCAGGCAGTTCTCCTTCCCGGGCGGTATCCCGAGCCACGCGGCACCGGAGACGCCCGGCTCCATCCATGAGGGCGGCGAGCTCGGCTACGCGCTCGTGCATGCCTTTGGCGCAGCCTTCGACAATCCGGACCTGGTCGTCGCCTGTGTCGTCGGTGACGGCGAGGCGGAGACCGGGCCGCTTTCGGCAAGCTGGCAGTCGAACAAGTTCATCAATCCGGCCCGCGACGGTGCCGTGCTGCCGATCCTGCATCTGAACGGCTACAAGATCGCCAACCCGACCGTGCTTTCCCGCGTGGGCGACGAAGACCTCGAACATCTGTTCCGGGGTTATGGCTATGAGCCCTTCTTCGTTGAAGGACATGAGCCGGAACGGATGCACCGGCAGATGGCGTCGGTGCTCGACGAGGTCTTCGACCGCATCCGCGCGATCCAGAGGCAAGCCCGCGAAGGAAAGGCCGGCGACGGCTGCCCGCGCTGGCCCATGATCGTGCTCCGCAGCCCCAAGGGCTGGACGGGTCCGAAGGAAGTGGATGGCAAGAAAGTCGAGGGTTTCTGGCGGGCGCACCAGGTGCCGGTCGCTAATTGCCGCGAGGACGACAGCCACCGCAAGATCCTCGAAGACTGGATGCGGAGCTACGATCCGGAAGATCTGTTCGATGCAGACGGCCGGCTGAGGGAGGAATTGCGCGCCCTGTCACCGAAGGGTGACCGCCGCATGGGCGCCAATCCGCATGCCAATGGCGGTCTGCTGCGCAGGGAGCTCATCGTGCCGGATATCCGCGACTACGCCGTGCCGGTGACCGATCGCGGCGCAGCCATGGTCCAGACCACGGAAGTGCTCGGCAAATATCTGCGCGACGTCCTGAAGCTCAACGACACCCATTCCAATTTCCGCATCTTCGGTCCGGACGAAACGGAATCGAATCGTCTTGGTGCTGTCTTCGAGACGACGAATCGCGTCTGGATGGAGAAGATCGAGCCCTACGACGTGCATCTTTCGCGCGATGGGCGCGTCATGGAAGTGCTTTCCGAACATCTTTGCCAGGGCTGGCTGGAGGGCTACCTGCTGACCGGCCGGCATGGCTTCTTCTCCTGCTATGAAGCCTTCATCCATATCGTCGATTCGATGTTCAACCAGCATGCCAAGTGGCTGAAGGTCTCCCGCGAGCTGCCATGGCGCAAATCCATTTCGTCGCTCAACTACCTGCTCACCTCACATGTCTGGCGGCAGGACCATAACGGCTTCTCGCACCAGGATCCCGGCTTCATCGATCTCGTCGCCAACAAGAAGGCCGATATCGTGCGCATCTACCTGCCGCCGGATGCCAACACGCTGCTCTGGGTCGGAGACCATTGCCTGAAGACCTGGGACCGGATCAACGTGATCGTTGCCGGCAAGCAGCCGGAGCCGCAATGGCTGACGATGGACGAAGCGGTCGCCCATTGCGAAGCCGGCATCGGTGTATGGGACTGGGCAGGCAGTGAGGACGGCGCGTTGACGCCGGACGTCGTGATGGCCTGCGCCGGCGATGTGCCGACCATGGAAACGCTTGCCGCCGTCACCCTGCTCCGCGAAGCCGTCCCGGCGCTGCGCATCCGCGTCGTCAACGTCGTCGACCTCATGGCACTGCAATCGAGGGAGCAGCATCCGCACGGGCTGGATGACGCCACATTCGACCGGCTTTTCACCACCGACCGGCCGGTGATCTTCGCCTATCACGGCTATCCCTACCTCATTCACCGGATGACCTATCGGCGCACCAATCACGAAAACATCCATGTCCGCGGCTTTATCGAGGAAGGCACGACCACGACCCCCTTTGACATGACGGTGCTGAACGAACTCGACCGCTTCCATCTTGCGATCGAGGTGATCGAACGGGTGCCGGGCCTGAAGGAAAAGGCCGCGCATGTGGTGGAAGCTCTCCGGGGCAAGCTTCAGGATCATCACCGCTACGTCAGGGAGTTCGGGGAGGACATGCCGGAAATCCGGAACTGGAAGTGGACAAACTGACCGGCTCCCGCCCAAACTGAAGGATGTCCCGAACTGATGGATGTCAATGGGCGGTGGCTTTCTGCCGATATTGTCGGGAGGATGGTAATGGCCCCCGAAGATCCATCGAGGGCAGTCCTGAACTGGAGCATTTCATGCCTGCCACGTCTTTGCGGTCCCGTGACATTCCCGAGGGCGAGAACAGGTCCCGGGGGTTAACGAGTGCCGAGGCTGCGGCGCGTCTTGCCGAATATGGCGAAAACCTGCTGCCGGCACCGGCGGCACCGTCCCTGATCGTCATCTTCCTGCGCCAGTTCCGCAGTCCGCTGATCTATATACTGCTGCTTGCCGCGGCCGTGTCGCTGATGGTGAGCGAGGCCGAAGACGCGATCTTTATCGGCGTCGTGCTCCTGGCGAACGGGATCATCGGCACCATGCAGGAATATTCCGCAGGCCGGGCGGCAACTGCGCTCCGCCAGCTCGAAGAGCCGCATGCAACCGTCATCCGCGATGGACAGGTGCAGGAAATCGAAGCGCGTTTGCTCGTTCCCGGCGATCTCGTCCTGCTTGACGCCGGCGGAAGGGTTCCCGCCGATCTCCTGCTTGTCGAGACCAATGACCTTCTCTGCGACGAGTCCTTGCTGACCGGCGAATCGCTGCCGGCACGCAAGAGGATTCCGCTCCCTGATGCATCGGCGGAGAATCTCACGGCCGGGAAGGCATTTGCCGGCACCCTCGTGACGCGCGGCCGGGCAAAGGGTATCGTGACAGCGACAGGGCTTTCGACCGGGATTGGCAAGATTGCCGCCGAGATCGGCAAGGAGTCGGTCTCCCAACCGCCGCTGATGATCCGGCTCGCCCGTTTCTCGAATGTGATCGCCTGGACCGTCGGCATTGCATCGCTCATTCTCATCGCAGTCGGCCTCTCGCGCGGCCTAGCCTGGAGCGACCTGTTCCTCATGTCCGTCGGGCTTGCCGTCAGCGCCATCCCGGAAGGCTTGCCGATCGCCATATCGATCGCACTTGCCATCAGCATGCGACGCATGGCCAGACAGAACGTGATTGTACGGCGCATGCCGGCAGTGGAGTCGCTCGGCTCCTGTACGATGATCGCCACCGACAAGACGGGCACTTTGACCCTGAACGAATTGACGGTCACCGATATCCGCCTGCCCGATGGCACGGATCTGTTGCTGGACGCCGGCATGGATCTCGATGCCTGCGATATCCGGGGTTGCGACATGACCCTTGCTGAAGCCCGCAATCGGGCCGCGAGGCTCCTGAAGGCCGCATCGCTGCCCAATGAAGGCTCGCTCAAGCAGGATGCCGATGGATGGAAAGGCGTTGGCGACACGGTCGATGTGGCGCTTCTCGCCGCTGCACGCAAGGCAGGGCTGAAGCAGGACGCCGTGGCAGACGACTACCCGCTGATTGCCCGCATCCCTTATGAGCCGGATCTCAAATACGCCGCGTCCTTCCATCGCAAGGGTGACCATGTGCGCGTATTCGTGAAGGGTTCGGCAGAGGTCCTGATCGATATGGCCGACCGGATGGATGTCGGCAAAGCGATTGTACCGATCGACCGCGAGACGCTTCTCCGGCAAAAGGAGGAGATGGCGGAACGCGGCCTGCGGGTACTCGCCTTTGCTGAAGGGGAAGTCCGGGCAACCGCGGAGAATGAACTCCTGGGCAACAACCACCTTGTCGATCTGGTGTTTCTCGGCCTTGCCGGCATGCAGGATCCGATCCGTCCGGAAGTGCCGCAGGCAATCCATGATTGCCGTGCCGCCGGTGTCGAGGTTGCGATGGTGACCGGTGACGATCCGAGGACCGCGGCGGCAATCGCCGCTCAGGCCGGACTTCAATTCCGACCCGATCAGATCACGACCGGCGAAGACGTCCGCAAGGCCGAGGAGGCCGGATCGGACAGCCTCGATGAACTTACGAGACGCGCCCGCATCTATGCCCGTGTCGCGCCGGCGCAAAAGCTGGCTATCGTGCTCTCGCTTGCCCGTACCGGCCATTTCGTCGCTGTGACCGGGGACGGCGTCAACGACGCGCCGGCCCTGAAGCACGCGCATGTCGGCGTGGCGATGGGACGGAAAGGAACGGAGGTCGCCAAGGAAAGTGCCGACATCGTCGTCACCGACGACAATTTCGCCTCGATCGTCACCGGCATCCGCGAAGGCCGTACAGCCTATTCCAACATCCGCAAGGTCATCCTCATGCTGACCGCCACCGGCGCCGCGGAAATGCTGCTCTTCCTGCTGGCGATCCCGCTCGGCCTGCCCATGCCGCTGCTGCCCGTGCAGCTCCTCTGGCTCAATCTCGTCACCAACGGTATCCAGGACGTCGCACTCGCCGGCGAAAAACCGGAAGGAGACGAGCTCAAGCGGCCGCCGCGGCGCCCGAAAGAGCCGATTTTCGACCGGCTGATGATCCGCCGGATCATCCTCTCGACGCTCGTCATCGGTATCGGCGGCTTTGCCGTCTTCTACTGGCTCCTGCAGCAGGGATATGAGGTCTCTGAGGCGCGTAACATGCTCCTCCTGCTCTTCGTCATGTTCGAAAACGTCCAGACCTTCACCTGCCGCTCGGAACGTCGTTCGGTCTTCTCGCTCAGTTTCTTTGGCAATCCGTTGCTGATCCTGACCGTTATCATGGCGCAGGTCCTGCATATCTCGGCCATGTATATCCCCTGGTTCCGCGATACGCTCGACCTCGCGCCGATCTCGCTTGCCGAATGGGCAGTGATGCTGTTCGCGGCCTCCTCGATCCTCATCGTCACCGAACTGGACAAATGGCGCTGCCGCAAAAACGCATGACGGGAGAGCGACCCGAAAAGCGACATCCGAAAGCCGCCGGCGTCATCCTCGTGCAATCAGAAAAAAACGCCCCGGCTCCGTTGCTGACGGAACCGGGGCGTTTTTGCTTTTGATGCTTATCGCGCGAGGAATATCGGGAACTTGGCATCCTTCAGCATCGACGCCGTGACCCCGCCAAGAATCCGCTCCCGCAACCGCGAATGACCATAAGCGCCCATGACGATCACATCGGCATCGACGTCCAGCGCATGCTGTTCGAGGACCTGCTCGACCGGCCGGCCGCCGCCTGCAATCTGCTCGACGACCGCCTTGACCCCGTGCCGGGAAAGATAAGTGGCCACATCGGCGCCCGGCTCTTCGCCGTTGCGCCAGTAGCTGGTATCCGGATCGACCAGCACGACATGGACAGTGTCCGCAGAAACCAGCATGTCCATCGCTTCACGAGCGGCCCGCGCCGCCTCCCTCCGGGAATTCCATGCGAGCAGGACCGTTTTGGGCTTCAACGTCGCCTTGCCATCCTTCGGCACGAGCAGAAGCGGCTTATGGGCATCGAAGACGCCGCCGTCGACGATCGCCCGGGTCAGTTCGCGGTCGCGTCTGACGCCGTCCGAGACGAGGATGACATCCGCATAAAGCGCCCGCTGCAGAATCTCGCCGGCAAGGAAAATGGATTCTGCGTAAATCTGCCCCACCTCGAAAGACAGCCCGTTCACCTGGCATGCCGCCTCCGCCTGTTTCCGCACATCGTCCAGGACTTTCATGTCCTCATATCTCTGGTCGAGCCAGACTGTCCCGGTCGGGAATTCGGCGACGGAAGGCGGAAGGGCAAGCCCGGCGACGATCGCACAAAGATGCGCATCCAGCTCCAGGGCAAGTTCGACGGCTTTGCTGATGTCGGCAGTGGCATCGGAGGCTCCGATGACCGCGAGCACTGTTTTGAACGACATGACATGTCTCCTCTGAATCGGTCTTGATTGACCCGATGAATTGCAGCCTAGTCAGGCACTTGCCCGGCAACGATGATCTTTATCAAATACCACGGGCGGAAATCTTCAACACGGAGCGGCCGGGCCGGTCTCAGCCGCTCTGTCACGGGGAGTTGGTCACCATGCCGAGACGCAGCGCCGGTCTCCTGATATTCCGGTATTCGGAGGGAGAACCTGAAATTCTTCTGGTGCATCCGGGCGGCCCGTTCTGGGCGCGCAAGGACGAAGGAGCCTGGTCTGTCCCCAAAGGCATGGTGGAGGAAGGTGAGGACGAACTCGCAGCAGCCATCCGGGAGACGGCCGAGGAAATCGGCGAGACCGTCGAAGGACCGTTCCAGTGGCTCGGTGAATACCGTCAGCCCGGTGGCAAGAAGGTTCTGGTCTGGTCGGTCGAGGCGAATCCTCCGATCGATCAAAGTCGCATCGTCAGCAATATGTTCTCGCTGGAATGGCCGCCGCATTCAGGACGCCTCCAACAATTCCCGGAGGTGGATCGGATCGCCTGGTTCCGCCTCGACCAGGCACGGCAGAAGATATTGAAAGGTCAGGCACCAATTCTGGACGACTTCTCCGGGCGGAGGAACAGGAGCGCGTGAGTTTCATATATCTTCTTGATCCTTATCAATGTTGCCGAACCCGTCCGGGGCAATCAAAAGCGAGCCGCCCGCAGACGGAGCAGAGGAGCGTTGGCAGATCGAAAGCCATGCACCAAAGTTCCCGAACAGAACGCAACCCATCCGAAATGGAGCCGCATCTTGAATCGCACCGGAAAAATCGCCGCGGTCCTCGCGGTCGTCGTAGCCACCGGCGCCCTGGGCTGGAAATATGTCCAGGACCGCAATGCCGCGCAGGCCATGCAGGGTATTGCAAGCGGCAACGGGCGCATCGAAGCGACCGAAATCGACATTGCGGCGCGCACGGCGGGACGCCTGACCGACGTGCTCGTCAAGGAGGGCGATTTCGTCGAGGTCGGCCAGGTCGTCGCCCGCATGGACATCGAACAGCTTGCCGCCGAGAAGCGCGAAGCGGAGGCGCAGCTCGCCAGGGCGAGGATCGGCATCGATACGGCGCGAAGCCTCGTTACCCAGCGGCAGGCCGAGAAGGAGGCGGCGGCCGCAACCGTCGCACAGAACGAAGTGGAGCTTCAATCAGCTCAGAAGAAGTTCGCTCGCAGCGAGCAGCTTTCGCGCAGCGGCACCGTTTCCGAACAGACCCTGGATGATGACCGCGCCCGCGTCGAGACCGCCAGGGCCGCCGTCGCCGCCGCCAGGGCGCAACTCGCCGCGACCGACGCCGCGATCGGCGCCGCGCAGTCCCAGGTGGTGGATGCGGAAGCCTCCGTCGAAGCCGCGCAGGCGACGATCGCGAGAATCGAGGCCGATCTGCGCGATTCCGAACTCAAGGCGCCAAGGAGCGGCCGGGTCCAGTATCTGGTTGCAAGACCGGGCGAGGTCGTCGCTGCCGGCGGCCGTGTCCTCAACATGCTGGACATCAGCGACGTCTACATGACCTTCTTCCTTTCGACTGCCGATGCCGGCCGCACGGCGATCGGCAGCGAGGCGCGCATCGTTCTCGATGCAGCCCCCCAGTATGTCATTCCCGCCCACATATCCTTCCTGTCCGATGTCGCCCAGTTCACGCCGAAGACCGTGGAAACCGAGGAAGAGCGCCAGAAGCTGATGTTCCGTATTCGGGCGCAGGTGCCGCAGGAACTGCTGCAGAAATATGTCGCACAGGTAAAAACGGGCCTCCCCGGCCGAGCCTATGTCAAGATCGATGCAAACGCCCAATGGCCTGCCGCTCTGTCCCAACCGCTTGCCCCATAGGAGCATCTTGCCATGGCTGATCCGGCGGAACCTGCTTATGTCGCGCGATTGAAGGATGTCATCCATACGTACGGCAAGACGACCGCACTCGACGGCGTCTCGCTGGATATCCCCGAAGGCCGGATGGTCGGCTTCATCGGACCGGACGGGGTCGGCAAATCCACCCTTCTTTCCCTGGTGGCTGGCGCGCGCAAGATCCAGAAAGGCAGCGTGCTGGCCCTGGGCGGCGACATGCGCAGCGGCGGCCATCGCAGTCGCGTCTGCCCGGCAATCGCCTACATGCCCCAGGGGCTGGGCCGCAACCTCTATCCAACGCTGTCGGTGTTCGAAAACGCCGATTTCTTCGGAAGCCTTTTCGGGCAGCGAAAGGAGGAACGGGAGTACCGCATCCGCATGCTCTTGAGGCGCACCGGTCTTGCCGGTTTCGAAGATCGGCCGGCCGGCAATCTCTCGGGCGGGATGAAGCAGAAGCTCAGTCTCTGCTGCTCCCTCCTTCATGATCCAGACCTCTTGATCCTGGACGAACCGACGACCGGCGTCGATCCGCTGTCGCGCCGGCAGTTCTGGAATCTCATCGACGACATCAGGGCCGAACGCCCGCGATTAAGCGTCATGGTCGCCACCGCCTATATGGAGGAGGCAGCGCGTTTCGACTGGCTGGCGGCCATGGATGCCGGAAAGGTGCTCGCCACCGGCACTCCCGACGAAATCCTCGCCCATACCGGGGCCTCTTCGCTCGATGAGGCCTTCATCGCGCTGTTGCCCGAGGAGGTGCGGGCCGCACACCATTCGGTGGAACGTCTTCCGCCGTCCTTCGGCGACTCGGACTTCGCCATCGAGGCGGAAGGGCTCACCATGCGCTTCGGCGATTTCACCGCCGTCGACAATGTCAGCTTCCGAATTCGCCGCGGTGAAATCTTCGGCTTTCTCGGCTCCAACGGCTGCGGCAAGACCACGACGATGAAGATGCTGACCGGTCTGCTGCCGGCCAGTGAGGGAACAGCCAGACTGTTCGGCGGAGAAGTCGATCCGCGCGACATGGCTATCCGCAGGCGCGTCGGCTACATGTCGCAGGCCTTCTCGCTCTACACGGAACTCACCGTCCGGCAGAACCTCGATCTGCATGCGCGCCTCTTTCAACTGCCCCCTGGGACTATTCCCGCTCGCATCGAGGAAATGGGCCGGCGGTTCCAGTTGCTCGACGTCATGGATTCACTGCCCGATGCGCTGCCGCTCGGCATCCGGCAGCGGCTTTCGCTTGCCGTGGCCCTCGTCCACTCGCCCGAGGTGCTGATCCTCGACGAGCCGACATCCGGCGTCGATCCCGTCGCCAGAGACCAGCTATGGGAGATGCTGATCGAGCTGTCCCGCAAGGACCAGGTGACGATCTTCATCTCCACCCATTTCATGAACGAGGCAGAGCGCTGCGACCGCATATCGCTGATGCATGCCGGCAAGGTGCTCGTTAGCGATACGCCGGATGCGATCCGCGACAGCCGCAAGGCCGCAACGCTGGAAGAGGCTTTCATCAGCTATCTGGAGGATGCGATCGGCGAACCGGCGCCCCTCCCGGAGGAACCGCAGGCCGAGCCCAGGCAGACGCCCGCCTTCTCGAGCGCCGGGCATCGGCGGTTCTTCGATCTGCGCCGCATCCTGAGCTTTAGCCGGAGGGAAGCGCTCGAAGTGCGCCGCGATCCGATCCGCGCCACGCTGGCCCTGATCGGCAGCGTCATCCTGATGTTTGTCGTCGGCTACGGCATCAATATGGACGTGGAGAACCTGACATTCGCAGCCCTCGATCGCGATGACACCGTGACAAGCCGGGACTATGTCGCCGATATCGCCGGCTCACGCTACTTCATCGAGCAGCCGCCGCTGGAAGACTACAACGATCTCGACAGGCGCATGCGCGATGGTTCGCTGAAGCTCGCGATCGAGATACCGCCGGGCTTTGCCGAACACGTCGCCCGCGGCAATGACGTGGAAGTCGGCGCATGGATCGACGGCGCCATGCCGCAGCGGGCGGAGACGACCCGGGGCTATGTCCAGGGCATGCACGCGCTCTGGATCGCCCGGCATGCGCGCGAGATCTACGGCGACGCTTCGGCATCCGCCTTCTCCATCGAAACTCGCTTCCGCTACAATCCCGGAATAGAAAGCCTGATCGCCATGGTGCCGGCGGTGATCCCGCTGCTTCTGCTCCTGATCCCGGCCATGCTCGCCGCCCTTTCGGTCGTCAGGGAGAAGGAACTCGGCTCGATCGTCAATTTCTACGTGACGCCCGTCACGAAACTCGAATTCCTGCTGGGCAAGCAGCTCCCCTATCTGGCGCTCGGCATGGCCAATGCCGTGCTGCTCTGGCTCTTCGCCATCCTTGTCTTCCAGGTACCGTTTACGGGCAGCCTCGTGACGTTCGCGGTGGCCGCCTTCCTCTACGTCGCCTTCTCGACGGCCTTTGGCCTTTTGGTCTCCAGCTTCATCTCGAGCCAGATCGCCGCGATCTTCGGCACCACGCTGATGACCATCATTCCCGCCGTGCAGTTCTCGGGCATGATCGATCCCGTCTCGTCGCTTCAGGGGTTCGGCGCCTTCATCGGCCGGATCTATCCGACGACCTATTTCAACATCATCTCGCGCGGCACCTTTTCGAAGGGACTGGCCTTCGAAAGCCTCGGCAGCGCCTTCCTGCCGCTTATCATCGCGGGCCCGCTGCTCATCGCGGCGGCGGCCGTCCTCCTCAAGAAACAGGCGAAGTGACGATGCGGCCCGGCACCATCTTCCATCTCGGCATCAAGGAACTGCGCGGCCTGCTGCGCGACCCCATCCTCATCGGGTTGATCATCTATGCCTTCACCATCGCCGTCTATACCGAAGCGAAAGCGGTGCCGGAGACGCTGAACAATGCGCCAATCGCGATCGTCGACGAAGACAACTCACCGCTCTCGCGCCGCATCGCCGATTCCTTCCTGAGCCCCTATTTCAAGCAGCCGTCGATGATCACGGCGGAAGAGATGGACGCCCGGATGGATGCCGGCACCGACACGTTCGCGCTCGATATCCCGCCGAATTTCCAGAGCGACCTGATCGCCGGCAAGGCGCCGGTCATCCAGCTCAATGTCGACGCGACCCGCATGACCCAGGCATTTTCCGGTTCCGGCTACGTGCAGAGCATCGTGACCACGGAAGTCTCCGACTTCGTGCGATCGAACACGGTTTCGCAGACACCGGACGTTGCCCTGACGCTCCGGTCCCGGTTCAACCCGGAACTCAACCAGACATGGTTCGCCTCGGTCATGACCGTCATCGATCATGTCACCATGCTGTCGATCATCCTCACCGGCACGGCCCTCATCCGCGAACGTGAGCATGGAACCATCGAGCACCTCCTGGTGATGCCGGTAACGCCGCTGGAGATCATGCTGGCCAAGGTCTGGTCGATGGGCCTTGTCGTGTTCATCGCGACGCTGCTGTCGCTCGTGCTCGTCGTGCAACTCCTGCTGCAGGTCCCGATCGAAGGATCGCTGGCGCTCTTCATGGCGGGAGCCGCGCTGCATCTTCTCGCGACGACCGCGCTTGGCATCGCGCTTGCCACGGTCGCGGGATCGATGCCGCAGTTCGGGCTGCTTCTGATCCTCGTCCTCATTCCGCTGCAGATCCTGTCAGGCGCGACGACGCCGCGCGAAAGCATGCCGGAAGTGATCCAGACGATCATGCTCGCCGCTCCCAACACGCATTTCGTCCTGATGGCGCAGGCGATCCTCTATCGGGGCGCCGGCCTTTCGGTCGTCTGGCCGCAGCTTGTCTGGCTCACCGGGATCGCAACCGTTCTCTTCACATTTTCGCTCCGCGGCTTTCGACGGTCGCTCAAGTGACGGTAGTAGATGGCAATGTCCGCGAACGATGAATTGGGGACATACTGGTCGGCAGGCGAGGACGCGCTGCTGAACGCATTGGCCAGCTCGAAAGACGGCCTTTCCACGGCGGAAGCGTCCGCCAGGCTGAAGAGCTCAGGCCCGAATGCGCTCACCGAAAACGGGCACGATTCAGCGTTCAAGGTCTTCATCCGCCAGTTTCGCAGCCCGCTTGTGCTGATCCTGATCGGTGCGGCGGCGATTTCCGCAGCGGTCGGCGAAGCACATGAAGCAATCATCATCACGCTTATCGTTCTGGGAAGCTGCGTGCTCGGCTTTCTGCAGGAGTTTTCGGCATCCCGGGCAATGGAGACGCTCCGGCTACGCCTGACCCGCACGACGACGGCGCTCCGCGACGGTGCCGAAAGGACCATCAACGCAAGCGACGTGGTTCCCGGCGATATCCTTCGTCTTTCCGCCGGAAGCCTGATCCCCGCCGACGGCAGGATCCTCGAAGCGCGGGACTTCAATGTCAGCGAGGCCGTGCTGACCGGCGAGACGTTCCCGGTCGTCAAGATGCCGGGCCTTGCCGAGGCGGATGCGCCGCTCATCCGGCGCAACAATGCCGTCTTCGCCGGAACCTCGGTGCGCAGCGGCACCGCCTCCGTTCTGGTGACCCGCACCGGCGCCCGCACGGAGTTCGCCTCGATCGCCGCAAGCCTCGAACGGCAGGTTCCGGAGACGGAGTTCGCGAGAGGCATCCGCCGCTTCGGGGTGCTGGTGACCGAGATCATGTTCGTCATGGTCATCGTCGTCTTCTTCGCCAATGCCTCCCTCGGCAGGCCGCTCATCGATTCCGTCCTCTTCTCGCTGGCTCTCGCCGTCGGCCTGACACCGGAACTCCTGCCGGCGATCATCAGCGTGACGCTTGCCCGAGGCGCACGGCGGATGGCCGAAAACGGCGTCATCGTCCGCAGGTTGGAAGCGATCGAGAACCTCGGCAGCATCGACATCCTGTGCACCGACAAGACCGGTACGCTCACGGAGGGGCTGATCCATCTGGACGCCTGGATGGACACCGAGGGGCGTCCTTCGAGTGAGGTCCTCCGGCTGGCCCGTCTCAATGCCGCCTTCCAGAGCGGCATGGCCAACCCGCTGGATGAGGCGATTGTCGCGGCGCCGATGACGGAGGCGCCGGAGAAATCCTTCCGGAAATGCGACGAAGTCCCCTACGATTTCATCCGCAAGCGCCTTTCCGTCATCGTCAAATCGCCGGAAGAAGAAACGATACTGATCTGCAAGGGCGCGGTAGCCAATGTGCTTGAGATATGTAGCACGTTGCGGACAGCATACGGCGAAGAGCCGCTCATCGCGGAGCGGCGAGCCCCTCTCGAAGAGCGATTCCGCACCTGGGGCGAACAGGGTTACCGGGTGCTCGCCATCGCGACACGCCGGTTACCCTCTCAGCAACACTATGGCCGGGATGCTGAAACCGCACTGAGGCTGGAAGGCTTCCTCCTGTTTCTCGATCCGCCGAAACAGGGCGTCACGGAGTCCCTGAAAGATCTTCAGGCCCGTGGCATCACCGTCAAGATGATCACCGGCGACAACAGATATGTCGCTGCCCATCTCGCCGCATCGGTGGGGCTGAGATCGGATCGCATCCTGACCGGAGTCCAGGTCTCCCGTCTCACCGCCGCAGGTCTCGCAGCAAGGGCAAAGATCACGGACCTCTTCGTCGAGATCGATCCGAATCAGAAGGAGAGGATCGTCGCAGCCCTTCGCGCCCGCGGGCACGTCGTCGGCTATCTGGGAGATGGCATCAACGATGCCGCAGCCCTGCACGAGGCCGATATCGGCATTTCTGTAGACGGCGCCGTGGATGTCGCGCGTGAAGCCGCCGACATGGTCCTCCTGAAGCGCGATCTCGGCGTGCTCGTCCGCGGCGTCGACGACGGGCGCGCGACATTCGCCAACACGATGAAATACATATCGATCACCGCCAGCGCCAATTTCGGCAACATGATCAGCATGGCCCTCGCCTCGCTGGTCCTGCCCTTCCTGCCGCTGCTCGCCAAGCAGATCCTGCTCAACAACTTCCTTTCCGATATCCCCTCCTTCGCCATCGCTACCGACAATGTCGATATCGAGGACAAGCGCTCGCCGCGGCATTGGGACATCGGCTTCGTGCGGCGCTTCATGATCACCTTCGGACTGATCAGCTCGGTCTTCGATCTGGCGACCTTCGCCTTCCTGATGCTCGTCGCCAGCGCGGGCGAACAGGTTTTCCAGACGGCCTGGTTTGTGGAGTCGCTGCTGACGGAGCTGCTGATCGTCTTCGTCATCCGGACGCGCAAACGCTTCTGGCGAAGCCGGCCGGCCGGCCTCCTGATGATATTGACCTTTGCCGTCGCCGTTGTCGCGATCGCTTTGCCCTTCCTGCCGCTACCCGACTGGTTCGGCTTCGTCCCGCCGCCCTTGCCGGTCATCCTGGGCATACTGCTGATAACGCTGTCGTACCTGGCTGTCTCCGAGGCCACGAAGCATTGGTTCTTTTATCGCGAAGACCGCAGATCAAAAGTCCGAGGACAGAGGGCTCGCAAGCCGCGGAGACGGCACGGCTGATCGGCAGTACAGGCTCGGCGATGTCCTCAAACCGCCACCGGAGCCTCGATGGCGGGATGCGGATCGTAGCCGGTGACCTCGAAATCATCGATCGTATAGCCGTCGATGCTGTCCGGCCGCCGGAGCAGCCGCAACTTCGGAAACGGCCGCGGCTCCCGCTCCAGCACCGTTCTCGCGAGATCCTGGTGATCGAGGTAGAGGTGAACGTCGCCGCCGACCCAGACGAGCTCGCCCGGGGTCATGTCCACCTGCTGCGCCACCATGGCAAGCAGCGCTGCCTGCTGGCAGACGTTGAACGGATTGCCGAGCCCCATGTCGCTCGACCGCTGCAGCACGAGAAGCGAAACCTTCTGACGGCGCCCTTCGCCGATATTGGAGACGTGGAACTGATAGGTCATGTGGCAAGGATGCAGCGCCATCTGGTCGAGTTCGGGCACGTTCCAGGCGTGAAACAGCATGCGCCGGCTTGAAGGGTTCTTGCGCAGCGTCTCGATCACTTCCGCCAGCTGGTCGTATTCCTTGCCGTCCGCCCCCTTCCATCGCCGCCACTGCTTGCCGTAGACGGGGCCGAGATCGCCCCATTCCTCGGCAAATGCATCATCGGCGAGAATCCGATCCTCGAAATCCTCCTGCGAGATGTCCGAGCCGGTCGCCTTCCGGTAGGCGGCGAGCGGCCAGTCCGTCCAGATGCGGACGTTCTCGCTGAGGAGCGACCGGATATTCGTCTGCCCGGTCAGGAACCACAGCATCTCCTTGACGGCGGTCTTCCAGAAAACCTTCTTCGTCGAGTAGACGGGAAAGCTGCCGTCGGAAAGATCGAAGCGCATCATCACGCCGAACATCGAAAGCGTGCCCACGCCGGTGCGGTCTATCCTTCTGTCCCCTTTCTCCAGGAGGTAGGCCAGCGTATCGAGATATTGGTATTCCGGATGTCTCAGCGTCAAGGCGATGTCCCTCCGCAAAGTTCCGCCGCCATGCGCATTCGTGCGCGCAAGACAGACAGGACCGCCGATTCCTTTTTATGGATTTCAATAATAGCACACCACAGCCCGGCCAATCTCGTGGCAGCGGCTTTCCCCGGCATTTTGCCCGGCAGCTTACCGGGAAACGTAGTTCCGCCAGTCATGCTCCTCGGAAAAACCCAGGACTTCGCGGATCTTGCGGTTGCTGATCGGGGCTTCGAACTCACCGATCTCCCCGGTGATCGGCGTCCCCGGTGCCCATTTTTCGAGGAACGGCCGGGTCGGTTCGTAAGCCGTGATCGTGTCGTTGACGGCATTGAAGACCTGGAAGCCGAGCCCGTTCTTTTCGACGCCGAGATGCACGATCTGGCCGAGGTCGCGGGCGTCGATATAGCTCCACGCATTGCGCTTGCGCGATGGCGGGTCGGCAAGGAAGGCGGGAAAGCGTGCATAGTCTTCCGGCGAAATCACATTGCCGATCCTCAACGCATAGATATCGGCACCGAAGCGCATGGCGAAGGCGCGCGCCGTCTTCTCGTTGACCACCTTGGAAAGCCCGTAGCTGTCCATCGGATCGACGTCGTAGTTCTCGGTCAGCGGGAACGAACGATAGTCCTTGTCTCCCTCGGCGAAGCAGACGCCATAGGTCGTCTCGCTGGAGGCGACGATCACCTTGCGGATGCCGAGTTTCATTGCCGCTTCGATAACGTTGTAGGTCGAGACCGTATTCGCGGCGAATGTTGTATTGTCAGGCCGCATGAGGATGCGCGGCACGGCGGCGAAATGCACCACCGCGTCGACCGGCGCCGGGCCCTTTCCGCTCGCAAGTCCCTGAAAGCCGAAATGCATGGAAAGCGCGTTGAACGCTTCACCGCTGTCGGTCAGGTCGGTGATCAGCGTGTTGACGCCGGGATGATCGAGCGGCACCAGATCGAGGTTGAGGACTTCATGCCCCTGGTCGAGAAGATAGGGCACGACATGCCGCCCAGCCTTGCCGCTGCCGCCGGTGAATACAATTCGCTTGCCCATGGCATTGCCTCCTCAGACATTGTCGCGCCACACAGATCTGATCGCGCTGTCTGCGCCTTCTAAAGACGCCTCGACTAAGTATCCCCCAGCCGGCCTCTTTGCCAGCCGGAAATAGCCGCAACCTGTTGCGCGCCCCCTTTTCATGGACGAGGGAAATGCCTATATGGGGATTGCCGGACACCTGTCCGGCTATGGCAATAAACGGTCGGTGTAATAAACCTATTGGACCCGGGGGCGGTACCCGGCGCCTCCACCAAAAACTGGTCGGTCGAAGAAGACCGGCTTTTGATGGGGGCGAAATAGGATCGACAAGGGTGTAAAGATCGAACTTTTGCTCGGCATGATACCACCGTTATCGGGTCAAAAAGTGTAGTTGCAAACGACAACAACGCTAAGGAATATGCTCTCGCTGCCTAATGGCGGTGCGGGAATTCCGCTTTAAGTCCTTACGGTTAGCACCGTAAGGCGGGGTCCGAAGGCACCTGGCAACAGAAGCCTTCACCTTCCTGTCTCAGTCGAATACTATTGGTCTGACTCGGAGAGCGATGGGCTTCCCCGCGCCCGACCGGCATGGCATAACACGTCTGACTAAAAGACGAGACAAGTGGAAAGACAGGACCGCATGGGGCAGGATCACATCCGTTACGACATTCTGGCGCAAGACGCTCTGCGTGGCGTCATCCGTAAGGTCTTGTCCGAAGTCGCGGCCACCGGCCGGCTGCCGGGCGATCATCATTTCTTCATCACATTCCTGACCGGCGCGCCGGGTGTGCGCATTTCCCAGCACCTGAAGGCGAAATATCCCGAGCAGATGACCATCGTCATCCAGCATCAGTTCTGGGATCTCAAGATCACCGAAACCCAATTCGAGGTCGGCCTCTCCTTCTCCGACACGCCGGAACGCCTGGTCATCCCCTTCAACGCCATCCGCGGCTTCTATGATCCGTCGGTGAATTTCGAACTGGAATTCGAAGTACCGCTTGCCGATGAGGACGACAATTCCTCCGCCGAGATCACTGCCATTCCGGTCGAGGCCACCTCGAAACCTGCCGAAACCGAGGCCAAGAGCAAGACCGACGAAGAAAAGAAGCCCGGTTCGGTCGTGTCGCTCGATGCCTTCCGCAAGAAACAGTAGCGCGGAGGCGCCGCATCATGAGCGCCGAGATCGTCAATCTGCGCCAGTTCCGCAAGGGCAAGGGCCGGCTCGAAAAGGAGAAGGAAGCGGAGCAGAACCGCATCACCTTCGGCCGGACGAAAGCGGAAAAATCCCTGACAAGGGCACGCAACGAGAAGGCCGGAAAGGCACTCGACCAGGGCCGGCTGGAAAAGCCGCACGAGGGACGTCAGGACGATTGAACCTTTGGGATACAGCGTTAACGCGCGGTTAACCGACCCGCTACCGGGATGCTTGACGCCAAGGGCGTAACAGTTTGAATAAGCCCGACTTTTCTCACCTGTCCCGGAGAGTTTCGTGATCCGCAAACATTCCGCGACGCTTCACGGTCATCGCACCAGTTTTTCCCTCGAAGACGAATTCTGGCTCGAACTGAAGACGATCGCTGCCCAGCGCAAAATCAGCCTTGCGAGCCTGATTGCCGAAATCGACGACCTGCGCTCGCCCGACAGCAATCTGTCATCGGCGCTGCGCGTGCATGTGCTCACCTGGCTCAAGAAGAAGATGGTATGAAACGCTGCGGGTTCAGCGCTGGACACCCGGAAGGCCAGGCACGTCCGCCGGCGGGATGACCGGTGGCTCCTGCCGGAGGATATTGTCGGTCGGGGGCACGATGAGCTGCGGCTGGCCGATCTGCCGCTGGCGTTCTTCTTCGGCGGCACGGGCTGCGGCAGCAGCGGCCTGAGCCTGACGCTGACGCTCGGCTTCTTCGGCTTCGCGGCGTGCCTTCTCCTCCGCTTCTGCCTTCTCGCGTGCCGCCTGCCGCTCGGCCGCCTGGAAATTGTAAAGCGCCACCTCGCGGCGCAGGCGCTGTTTTTCCAGCACGCTCGCCTGCAGCGCCTCGACCCGCCGCCGCTCCTGCTCGAAGGCCCGCTGCGACAGGAAATTGGTCATCGCCCCAACATCGATGTGTTGCGTGGGCTTGGCAAGGTCACCCGAATAGTCGAGCCGGACGGTCGGATCGCCGCCGGCAAGCCCTTCCTCGCCGGCATCGTAGGTGACGGCGAGATCAGCGGTCATGCCGTCCTCCAGAAGATCGAAGCGTCCCTCGCCGGAAAGTTTCGTCGTACCAACCGCAGCAGAGATATTCTGCGCCCGCGCCTCACCCGCCGTGATCGTGACGGGAATCGTCAGATCGCCGATCTCAGCTCGGCCCTGATGCACCAGACCGGCGACAAGCGGCCGGATCTTCTCCTCCGTCACCTCGCCGCCGAGTTTGTCCGCCGCCGCCATCAAGGGTTTGAGCGCGTCGGGATTGATCCCCGCGACCCCCAGTCCCTTGAGCCGCAACTCGGCCGAGCCGCTGACGGCATCGAGCAATTCGGCGACGGTCTTGCCGGTCGATTCGGCGGAAATGTCGAAATCGAGCTGACCACTGGCAACCGGTTTACCTCCGGCCTTCCAGACGAGCAGCGCAAGATCGGTATTTTCGGCTGCAAGCTGCACTTGCAGAAGCCCGTTACCGTCGCCGTTCGACATCATCATGCGACCGGCCAGTTTGCCGCCCTGCCAGTTTCCGACGCCGTTCTCGATGATGACACCGCCTGCGCGATGGGTAATTCTGGCCGAGAAGTCGGTGATGCTGCCGAAGCCATCCGTGCGGAACGCTTTCGCCCTGAGATCGAGCGCAGCATCCAGGTCACCGAAGATCGGCCGGCTCAGCGGCTTTGAGGAAAAGGCGCCATTCCGAGGATCGCTGACCGGACCGAAGACCGCCTCCCCAAGCCAGGCAAGATCCAGGGTATCGATGTCGAGCGACCCGGTCGCCGGCATGCCCGGCGCTTTCCGGTCAATGGCGATATCGCCTGTGAAATCGTTGCCCGCCGACGTGCCTCGAAGACCGGCGACCTGCAGCGCGTCCGGCGTCATGCTGACATCGGCTTCGAGCATGACCGGCAGGCCGGTTCCGAATTGCGGCAATCCGATGCCGTTCATCAAAAGATAGGGTTCCAGATCATCGCTTTTCAGCGTCACGTGACCGGCGCCTTCGCCGAAACCCTCGTTGTGGATATTTAGGTCCCCCCTCATCTCGAAGGTCGTCCTGCCGGTCCTGAACGACAGGTCCGCGTCCGCCCGGTCTGCCGAACTCTGCCGAAGGTTGAGGGCGAGCCGGCCCGCGCCGTCTCCGTCGAAAGGCAGAGGATCGAGGCCTGCCTGCCCGAGAAGAATCCGCGAGTCGGGGTTATCGAGCGACACGTTCAGCATCATGTCATCGCTGCCCGTCAGGTCGAACAGGCCCGGGAGCATCAGATCGGCATTCACCTCGCTGCCGTTCGACTTTCCCTTGAGGGCGATCTCCACTCCGGCGACATTTCCTCCCACCTTCAGGTCGGCGGAAAGATCCGCATTCGCGAACCAGGAGGCATTGCGCGCCAGCCGCTGCAAAGCCGGATGCGGTGGCAGCCGGTCGCGCAGCATGGTTAGAAATGCCGTCGGATCATCCGAGCGGAAGTTCAAGGTGCCGCTGCCGGCATAGGAAAGCAGCGAGCCTTCCACCTTACCCACGGCAGAAATAGTGGCGCCCTCGATGTTGCCGACCACCAGCCGCTCGAGCGAGAACACGCCGCCGGCCATGGTGAAGGCCGTATCGACATTGTCGGCCGCGACGCCGAACGCCGTGAAGCGGTCCGCCCGAAGCGTCGCCGCGATATGGTGGTCGAGCACGTCCTGGCCCGCATCGTCGCCGGTCAGCAGGGAAGCGAGCGCCCGCATGGCGTCGATGTCGATCTCGTTGCCGGCAAGGCTCACAGAAAGGTTGGGTGCCTGAGCCTGCGGCGACTGGCGCTCCAGCCGCCCCTTGAGCGTCGCCGCACCGATCGCAAGCTCGAGGCTGTCGAAACGCTGCATCTCGGGCGTCAGATTGACCCTTGCGGAAAAACCCGCCGACCGGAGCTGGCGGATTTCGGGCGCCACCCGCCCGGATAACCAGTCGGCAAGGCCGGATGGCTGGTTGGAGGCGACCAGCATGTCGCCGACGAAGGAAACCCGGTCGCGCAGGAGGAGGCTGCCCTTGGCTTCGAGCTGCGTGCGGCCCGGCAGGGTCGCCACCACGTTATCGACCGCCCAGCCCCGTCCGGCAGGACGGATGTCGAGCTTGATGTCGCGGATCGTCGTGTCGTTGGCGACGATAGCCGGTAGCCTGAGGCTCGCCCGGCCGGGGACCTGCGGAATGGGGATGGAGGCGGCCATGCGGATGAAATTGTTGATGCGTCGCTGCGCCGAAACAGCCGGATCGCGGCCGGTCTTGGCCCGCCCCCCTTCGCCCAGGCGGTTCACGTCGATCTGCTGGCCTTCGGCGGTCAGCAGGAATTCCGGCTTCTCGCCCGTATCGAGCGTCGCCTCGCCGGTGACGACATAGGGGTTATCGGCAGCGCCGATCTCCACCCGGTATTGCGGAATGCGGATGCGCTCGTTGGTCAGCTCGAAACCGCCCTTCACCCGCGGTCCGGGTGGCGGCGCTTCGACCGGCTCGGTGTCGTCTTCCTCCTGCAGCAGGTCGAGGGTGAAATTGCCGTTATAGTTCGGCTTGCCGTCGGCCAGCGAAAGTTCCCCGTCGAGATTGACCTCGACCGGCTGGGCATCCGGCCAGAGCCTCAACCGCAGCGGCAGTCGCCTGGCATCGGTGTCGGCCGCACCGCTTGAAAGGTTGAACCTCGCCGCATATCCGTCGAGCGTCGCATCGCCCTCGCCCCGCCAGGGCCCGCGGAGAGACACGGCGGAAAAATCGCCTGAGAGGCCGGTAATCCGCCGTGACCGGCCGGACTGTTCATCGACGAGGTCGATCTCGCCGCCGGTGACATGCACATCCTCGATCACGACGACGCGGGTGGGGATCGCCGCCTGGCTGCCGCGCATCCAGTCAAGCGTACCGTCCTTCAGGAGCCGGATGCGCGCCCTCGGTTCCTCGATGCGCATATCGAAGATGCGCGCTTCGCCGGAGAGGAAGGGCGCAAGCTCCATGTCCATGGAAAAGCGCGCCACCTGCACCAGCGGCTGACCATCCGTATCCATGCCGACCCGAACATCGTGCAGCGTGACGGATGGAAATGGCAGTATACGCGCATCGACCGCCCCGTGGACGGAAACTTTTTTTCCAAGGATGCGGCTTGCCTGTTCCTCGAAACCGACGCGAAAGCTCGACCAGTCGACAAAAAACGGTGCAAGCAGTGCCGTGAACAGCGCCACCACCACCAATCCGCTCAAGGCCAACAGGATACGTCCAAACAACGCGGCTTCTCCGATCTCGCTATGAGACTAGTCTTATCGGGTGGGCAGACAAGTCAAGCTTGCGGGAAGAGTTCATTTGCCAGCATGGAAGATCTTGCCGGGATTGAAGATATTGTCGGGATCGAGGCTCTTCTTGATGGAGCGCATCAGGTCGACGGCACCGCCCAGCTCTTCTTCGAGAAAGGCCATCTTGCCCTGCCCGATGCCGTGTTCGCCGGTGCAGGTGCCATCCATGGCAAGCGCCCGGCGGTTGAGGCGCTCGATGAAACCCTCGACCTTCGCGACGGAGGTGGGGTCCTTGCCGTCGAAGAGCACGAGCACGTGGAAATTGCCGTCGCCCGCATGACCGACGATCGGCGCAAGCAGGCCCTGTTCGGTTATGTCGGCCTGGGTCTCGGCGACGCATTCGGCGAGCCGCGAGATCGGCACGCAGACGTCGGTTGAGAGGCCGTCGAGCTCCGGCGCCAGCGCCCGGCTCGCCCAATAGGCATTGTGCCGCGCGTTCCAGAGCTTTGCGCGCTCCTCCGCGTTCGCCGTCCAGCGGAACTCGTCGCCGCCACATTCCGCAGCGATTTCGGAAAACTGCGCCGACTGCAGCGCCACCGTCTCCTCCGTCCCGTGGAATTCCAGGAAGAGCGTCGGCTTTTCCGGATAGGAGAGCTTCGAATAGGCATTGCAGGCGCGCATCTGCACCTCGTCGAGCAGCTCGATGCGGGCGACCGGGATGCCCATCTGGATCGTCATGATGACCGCGTCGCAGGCGGCCGCGACGCTCGGGAAGGCGCAGACCCCGCCGCCGATCTTTTCCGGAATGCCCTGCAGGCGAAGCGTGATGGACGTGATGACGCCGAGCGTGCCTTCCGAGCCGACGAACAGCCGGGTCAGATCATAGCCCGCGGACGATTTCCGGGCCCGCCGCGCGGTGCGGATTTCCTCGCCATCGGCGGCGACGACCGTGAGCGACAGGACATTGTCCTTCATCGTGCCGTAGCGCACCGCATTGGTGCCTGACGCGCGGGTCGCCACCATGCCGCCGATCGTCGCGTTCGCACCCGGATCGATCGGGAAGAACAGGCCGGTATCGCGCAGTTCCCGGTTCAGCTCCTCGCGGGTGATGCCGGGCTCCACCGTCACGTCGAGATCGGCGGGGCTGACGCGAAGCACCCTGTTCATGCGGCTGAAATCGATCGAAATCCCGCCGGACGGCGCGTTGACCTGACCTTCCAGCGACGACCCGACCCCGAAAGGAATGACCGGCACGCGATGGGCGGCGCAGGTCTTCACCACCGCCTTCACATCCTCGGCGCTCTCGACGAAGACGACGCCATCCGGAAGCTGGGCCGGCAGATAGGTGGTCGTATGCGCATGCTGCTCGCGAAAGGACTGGCCGGTCTGGAACCGTTCGCCGAAGGATTGTTTCAGGATGCCGAGAACCGTGCCGATGCCTTCCTCGTTGCGAAAGCCCGCCTTCACGTCCCTGACCGCCATGACCATTCTCCTCGTCGTATCGGGGATTGGTTAGGTCACGGGTCGGGCTTTGTCCAGAAATAACGGTGCGGATCGGGAAGACAGAATCCTCCCTTGGTGATGGCCGGATTTTCAAAGTCGGACGGGGCGCTGAAAGCTGCCTCTTAAGTTTTAGTTTTGGGTAGCACCTCTCAGCGCCCCGTTCGGCGGTTTTTATCCGCGACTCCGGTCCCTCTGCGATGACGGGGTTTGTGGGAACGGTGGCGCGCCCCTCCTTGAAAGGAAGGCGTCATGCACACCCTTGTACTTACAATGCCGCAGGCCATGACTACCCCAGGCACGTCTTCCACCTGCGCCGCGCGGCCCGGGTTTAGAAAAACCCTCGGACGCCGCATGGCGCTGTCCCGTCGCCCTCCAATGCCTCACAGGCACGCCCGGCGCATAATGCAAGGAAGCGAAACGAGACGTCGGCCCGACAGCGTCTCATCCGCCCCCACCTCGCCGGAGGGAGACCATTTTCCGCGGACCCCGAATGCAAGGACTTACGTCGTTTCCTCACACCCGGCGCCGGCCCCGCCTCGCCGGAACGCCTTCCGGTGTATCCGATGCGGGACGGCAAGATTGTAGGCACGGGGCGTGAGGGCGGGGATGAAAAAAACGCGAAGCCGACCTCTTTCCTTGCGGGTGAGGAAGAAAAATCAGCATCTTAGCTGAAAAGCCGGATGCCGGATTTTTCAGGAGAGAGGCCAAGTCGTCCCCGCCTTACACACCCTTCATGTGGAATTTTCGACACGTCGCTTCCCTCCCTGCCCCGGAGAAATGCGGAATTGGGCCACAAATGCCACCACGCCGGAGGAGCATATCTGACGACAATTTTGCGCTGGAAGTGGTCGTCGGGATTGGCAGCCGCACGCGGCCGGTTAGGGGCTGTCAGCTAGTTGCCACATCACGTAAGCAGACCCCGCTGATTGTCATGTTCCAGGCTTGACAGCAAAAGGGTAGCTTTCGGTAATGACTGTTATAAAAGCTGCCTCTCGGTCGCGAGTTCTTCGAAGAGCTTTGCCAGCTATGAGTGGCGCCGCTCGGGGCGTCAGACCAGAAGAATTGCTAACAGAATAGCGCCAACGACGATCACTATCGCAAATCGTCCGCTTGCCAAAACTTCGACCTGATTGATCCGGAAGTGAAGCTGTTCGACGGGCTTGGCAGGTGTTAGACGTTTTTCGTTCATCGGTGTCTCCATTGGGGAAGAGACTACACGTGGACGATGGTGTTGCGCACGTCATTTGCGGTGCAACAGTGGCTTTAAGCTTCCGTTCTCATCAAACCACGACGCATATCGCTGGGATTCCCGCTCAAACTCGCCTTCCGCGAACCAGCGAGAGACACTACTCGCCTCTAGTCCGAGGAGACGGGCAAGTTGACGAATGCCGGTTTTTTCACCGCGAGCGAGCATCTGCCCGGCAATAAAGAGCGCATTTTGCTTCCGCTCACGTAACTCGCTGTTCCGATAGTATTTCCCCTGAATCCCTCCCAAGCGATTTTGGATTAGAACGATCAGATCGCGAGGAATCTCCAATTGTTCGGTCCAACTCATTCCATCGAGAGCGACCATGATTATCCAGTCAATAAGAGCGAGCGGCACCGCCATTCCTCGTCCAACTAAGTGAGTCTCACCCTTGGCCGCGAGTTCTTTGGCGGCGATAAGCTTTTCCATGCATTGTAAAGAAACCTTGCTGATCGCCTCATGGTCCGCATCGAGAATCGCAGCAATGTCGGAGGGGTCAAACCCGTGCTTTTGCAGTTCTTGTTCAATTCGGAATAATGTATCGAGCCCTCGTGAAGCGGAGATTTCGATTTCTGCATCCGGATGGGCTCGACGCAAGGCCAGGTAGGTCTCCATCGTGGGATTATGCTTATATGCGAGTGTTAGCTCGTTGAAACCGCCGCCCTCTTTCGTCCCCCACTGCCGATATTCGTCTTCCATCCTCCCCCCCCTTATGGCCAGGCGTAATTTGTTACGTCTTCGAACTACCCCTATCGACGGACTCCAGCACCGCAACGTGAATGGCAGACGAGCACAGTGAAACTCTCTCGTAAAGCAGATCCAGTGCATGTTCTTTAGATGGCAGCTTTGAAGTATGGCGCAGGGGCGAAGTAACGAACGGAATAGCGCGCGTTTATGGCATAGCCCGATGACGACGAATGGCCTCTTTGACGAGACTGCGAATGAGCGTTGAACGACGGTAATGGGATCGAAGCAGGTCCTTCATCAACGCGTGAGGGCACGTCTTGTATTGGCGCAAACGCGACGAGACTTCATCGCGAACGATGGCCGTTTTCAGGCCCGCAAACGACGGCCTCTATGACCGAAATGGGGGCGCAAAGCAGCCGTATCCTTCGACAACGACACATGTCCGCAATGGTGAAGGTTTTTCGATGCGGGCCGCGGCGCAACGGTGGCGGCTGGGCCGTGGCCCGCGTTGAAAAACCTCCCAAGGAGGAGGCCGCGGGGGCTGGGTGGAGCGCCTATGGGGAAAGCGTGCGGCTGCGGTTGCTCAAGGTGGCCATCGGTGGGAGCGTCAGGCGCAGAAGGGTAACGCCGAAGGCTTGCAATAAGACGATCGGGATCGGGATCGCAGGTCTTTCGTCGGCTGGCCTCGGCGGTTTTGCGGGGGGCCGGCTTGCCTGACGCAGACCGGCGCCACCCCGGAACGCATCGCAGATCCCGGCCGGCCTTGGCTGATGTGACATGCGTTTCGTCATGCGGCGTCCTTTCGGGGTGGCGCGCGGGATCTGGGTTGCTGGCCACGGCGGAATATCTCGACGATGCGCATCGGGCCGCCGCAGTGCGGGCATGGCTCTCTCAGCGTGAGCGGGGTTCTCTCGGTGTTTGGCGCGTCGTCCTGGAACGGCGCGTCCACCCCGAGCAGTGTCCTGATCTTTGCGACGTTGGCCTTGCGGCCTGCACCGGCGAGCAGGCCGTAATGGCGGATGCGGTGGAAGCCGTCGGGCAGCACGTGGATCAGGAAGCGCCGGATGAACTCGTCGGTGGCCAACCGCATCACCTTGTGCCGGTCACCGGTCTTGATGCGGTAATCCTTCCAGCGGAATGAGACCGTCTCGGCATCTGCGCTGATCAGGCGGCTGTTTGAGATGGCGACGCGATGGGTGTAGCGGCTGAGATAGGCCAGCACGGCCTCGGGGCCGCCGAACGGTGGCTTGGCGTAGACGACCCAGTCTGATTTGCGCAAGGGGGCAAGCCAAGCGGCGAAGGCATCCGTCTCCGCGAGCCCCGCCAGATCCCCGAAGAAGGCGAGGTCGCCGGATTGATACAGTGCCATCAATCCTCCGACAAACAGCCGCCGGAACAGACGCGACAGGACCTTTACGGGCAGAAAGAAGCCGGGGCGGCATGAGATCCAACGCGTGCCATCCGGCGACAGCCCACCGCCGGGCACGATGATGTGCACATGCGGGTGATGAGTCAGTGCCGATCCCCAGGTGTGTAGCACGCTGGTCATGCCGATGCGCGCGCCGAGGCGCTTGGGATCGGCGGCGATGGTGGTCAGCGTCTCCGCCGACGCCCGAAACAGCAGGTCATAGACCGCCTTCTTGTTCCAGTAGGCGATTTGCGCGATCTCGGCCGGCAGGGTGAAAACCACGTGGAAATACTCGACGGGCAGCAGGTCTTCGGCACGGGCGGCCATCCAGTCCCGCGCCGCGGGCCCCTGACACTTGGGGCAGTGCCGGTTCTTGCAGGAATTGTAGGCGATGTGGTTATGGCCGCACTTCGCGCAAGCCGCCACATGCCCGCCGAGCGCCTCGGTTCGGCAGGCTTCGATCGCTGCCATGACCTTGAGCTGGGTCAGGCTGACATGCCCGACATTGGCCCGCCGCCACGCCGGGCCATAGGCGCGGAAGATGTCGGCGATCTCCAGACTTGGCCGGATCACCGCACCGGCTACTCCAGTCCGCGTCGGAGCGTTTGGTCCTGCAGCTTCTTCAGGGTCTCGAACGGGCTGACGGTGTCGCGGATCGTCTTCGTGGCGACATGGGTGTAGCGGGCGGTGGTCGTCAGCTTGGCGTGTCCGAGAAGGACCTGGATCACCCGCACATCGGTGTTCGCCTCCAAAAGGTGGGTGGCAAAGCAGTGGCGCAGGGTGTGCAGCGTCGCGGGCTTGGCGATCCCGGCCAGGCTCTTGGCGGCGGTGAAAGCCCGGTTGAGCTGCCGGGGCGAGATCGGACTGATCTTCGGCTTGCCGGGAAACAGCCAGCCCTGCGGCCGCGCCTCGCGCCAATAGTCGCGCAAGAGTTCGAGCAGCGCGGGCGACAGCATGACCTTGCGATCCTTCTGCCCCTTGCCCTGTTCGACATGGATCAGCATCCGGTCGCTGTCGATGTCGCTGATCTTCAGGTTGCAGACCTCGGAGGCGCGCAGTCCGGCGCCATAGGAGATGCTGAGCGCCGCGCGGTACTTCAGACCCGGCCCCGGAGCGGCCATCAGCAGGTCGGAAACCTCCTCGACGCTCAAGACCACGGGCAACGTCCGCGGCTGCCGCCGGAACTGCATGTGCCGCTTCATCTCCTCGCGGCCGCAGGTGGTGGCGAAAAAGAACCGCAGCGCGACGATGCGGGCGTTGAAGGTCGTCGGCGTGACGCCGGCATTGGTCATGTGCAGTTGGTAGGCGCGCAGGTCATCGGCTGTCGCCGTATCCGGTGATCGCTTCAGAAACCCGGCGAAATCCTTGATCGCCCGAATATGCGCCTGCTGGGCTTTGTCGCCCAGCCCACGGATGCGCATGTCTTCGATCATCCGCTCGCGCAGCGGGGTGGTCCTCTCCTCCGTCATGGCAACCTCCTGTCTGAAGATTGAGAACACCCAATCGTCAGCCAGGACGGCAAAGCTGCAAATGCACGGCGTTCAGATCATTACTGCACCCTCACCACGGGCACCAGTGCCGCGCGAGCGGCTTCGTCCTAGGGCCGACAGCGGAAGAGCTTCAATGGCCCAAAAGTGGCTTACCCGCCAAGGATAAAGTGGATTCGTCAAATTAAACAAATCTCCACCCACAATGCGCCACTTTCAAGCGACAACTCTATCGACGCACGCCCAATCCTTCAGGAGATCCCATGAATTCGCCCGCGTCAAAACTGCGCATCGCCGTGCTCTTCGGTGGCCGTTCCAGCGAGCACGACGTTTCGATCATGTCGGCCACCAACGTGATGCGGGCGCTCGATCCGCAGAAATACGACGCGCTGCCTGTCTTCGTCACCCGTAATGGGCGATGGCTGAAAAGCCGCTTCGAGGGCGGCGAGCTCGACAGGCCTTCGACCGGTGTCGAAATCTGCCTCGTGCCCGGCGGACATGGCCGCATCCTGACGATCGGGCCCGACGGAAAGGCCGCCGAGGGCGACAGGATCAACATTGTCTTTCCGGTCCTGCACGGCCTGCACGGCGAGGACGGCGCGGTCCAGGGGCTTTCGGAGGTGGCGCGGGTGCCGCTCGCCGGCTGCGGCATCCTCGGCTCGGCGGCAGCACTCGACAAGGACATCGCCAAGCAGCTCCTGAAGGCGGCCGGAGTGCCGGTCGCCCGCTCGGTGACGATCGATCGGGACGAACCACCCGCCCTGGACGCACTCGAAGCCCGGCTCGGCCTTCCGCTCTTCATCAAGCCCGCCCGGCAGGGCTCGTCGGTCGGCGTCAGCAAGGTTTCGGGCAGCCAGGAATTCGCGCCGGCGCTTGCCGAGGCGTTGGGGCATGACCGCAAGCTGCTCGCCGAAGAGTTCATCGCCGGGCGCGAGATCGAATGCAGTGTGCTGGAAGATACCAAAGGCGGCCTCTTCGTCTCCCGTCCCGGCGAGATCGTGCCCGCCGAAAGCCATGGCTTCTACAGCTATAACGCCAAGTATATCGACGAGAATGGCGCGGCGCTGAAGGTGCCGGCTGAGCTTCCTCCGGAGGTCGAGAGCAGTATCCGCGAGATGGCGGCCCGCGCCTTCCGCGCACTCGGCTGCGACGGCATGGCGCGCGTCGATTTCTTCCTGATGGAGGACATGCGTTTCCTCGTCAACGAGGTGAACACCATTCCGGGCTTCACCGACATCAGCATGTATTCGAAGGCGATGGAGGCAAGCGGGATCAGCTATCCGGAAATCATCGACCGGCTGGTGGAACACGGCCTGGCGAGAGCGGCACAAGAGGGCTGACACCCGCAATGGGTCCGGAACTACTGCCGGGGTTTCTGCTACCGGATTGTGGAGAAATGCTCTAAACCGGATCCATCGTCCTTCATTCTCCGGGAGCTATGGCAATGGCAGTGATCGCGATCTTTGGCGCCGGTGCGATGGGAGCAGGGATCGGCCGGAGGCTGGTCGAAGGCGGCGCAACAGTGCTGACCTATCTCGAAGGCCGTTCGCCTGCGACCCGGGAACGGGCGGAAGCCGCCGGCATGCGGCCCGCCAGCCTCGAGGAAATGGTCGCGGCGGACATCATCCTCTCGATCGTGCCGCCGGCCGAAGCCGTCTCCGTCGCCGAGAAACTGGCAGCGGTGGCCGCAGGGCACGGGAAGCGGATCACATTCATGGACTGCAACGCCATTTCCCCGAAGACAATGGGCGAAGTCGCGAAGCGCTTCGATCCGCAGCATGCAGAGGTGCTGGACGGCTCGATCATCGGAATGCCGCCGAAACCGGGTTATGACGGCACGAAACTCTATGTGAGCGGCGATGCCGGAAACAGGAGCGGAATTCTCGCCGGACGCGGGCTCGACATACGCCGTATCGACGGACCGCTCGGCGCCGCTTCGGCGCTGAAAATGTGTTACGGAGGCATCAACAAGGGCGTCATCGGCCTCGGTACGGCGATGATGCTCGCCGCCATCCGCTCCGGCGCGGACCAGAGTCTGAAGGGCGAACTCGCAGACAGCGCGCCCGATCTCAACCGGAAACTCTCGCTCGGCATTCCCGACATGTATCCCAAGGCCTATCGCTGGGTGGCGGAAATGGAGGAGATCGCCGCCTTCCTCGGTGAAGACGACCCCGCCTCCCTCATCTTCAGGGGAATGGCCGGGCTTTACCGGAAGGTGGCGGAGGACAGGAATGCAGGTGGGGAACTGGCGGCTCAACTGGATGGCTTGCTGGCTCGGGAGTGAAAGGATCGCTCCTCACTCGGCCGCCAGCAACGGCTCGTCCTTCTTCTCGTCTCCGGCCTCATCATCCTTGCGGCGCGCGGCATGCGCGAGTTCCTGGTGGAACCGCTCCTCCTCATGCATGTGCGGCTTGGCGAAGCGGGCGATCAGAAGATAGGCGACCGGCGTGATGAACAGCGTGATGAGCACGGCAAAGCCGAGGCCGCCGACGATGACCCAGCCGAGCGCGATACGCGCTTCGGCGCCGGCGCCCCTCGCAAGCACCAGCGGAACGCCGCCGATGATCGTCGCAATCATCGTCATCATCACCGGGCGCAGCCGAAGGGCGCAGGCCGTTTCGATCGCATCGCGGACATTCGCGCCGCGGTCCCGCAGCTGATTTGCAAACTCCACGATCAGGATGCCGTTCTTGGCCATCACCCCGACAAGCAGCACGAGGCCGATCTGGCTGTAGACATTGAGACTGGATCCCGTCAGCACCAAGGCGATCGCGGCGCAGGCAAGCCCGAGCGGAACCGTCGCCATGATGATCAGCGACGACAGCACGCTTTCGAACTGGGCGGCGAGCACCAGGAAGATGATGGCGATCGCAAAACCGAAGGTGAGCAGCATGGCGTTCGAATTCTCGCCGAGCGTCTTGGCTTCCGCCATCGGCATCAGCCGGACGCCCGACGGCAGGAGCGGCTGGGCGAGCGCGGTCATCTCCTTGACCGCATCGCCGAGCGCAACGCCGTCACGCAGGCCGGAAGAGATCGACACCGAGGCAAGCTGCTGCTCCCGGTTCAGCTGCGGCGCCACGGCCCCCTCCTTCAGGGACGCTATGGTCGACATGGGCACGATCTTGCCGTCACCGGTTTTCAGGAAAAGATTTTCAAGATCGGTCGGATCATCGAGCGGCCGGGTGGTGGAGGTGAGCTTGACCGGCAGCGCATCGCCGTTGACGAAGACATCGACCACGGACCGCCCTTCCAGGAGCGACTGCATGGCCGTCGACAGTCCGGTGATGTCGATGCCGAGGTCGGAGGCACGTTCACGGTCTATCGCGACGGAAAGCTGCGCCTGGGTCGGCTCGTTGGTGAGGCGCGGCGTGTCGAACAGGGGGCTCTGCTCCATCTGCGACACCAGTTTCAGCGCAGTCGAGGTGAGCAGATCATAGTCATTGCCGACCAGCGCCATCTGCAGGCCGTTGCCGGCACCGCGGATCTTGAGGCTGTTCGACTGCATCGTGAAACCGCGCAGCGCCGGGACGCGGAGCGCCGCAGCATTCACATCGGCGGCGATCTGGTCCTGGGTCCGGGCGCGCTCGTCCCAGGGGGCAAGCGTCAGCACCATGAAACCGCTGTTCTTGTTGTTGTTGAAGCCGGAGATCGAAAAAATATTGGCGATCTCGCCTGCGTCCAGCAGCGGCTTCAGGTTCTCCTCGACACGCTGCATCTGGTCGCGGGTGAAATCCAGGCTCACGCCCTGCGGCGCGGTCAGCCGCAGCATGATCGAAGCGCGGTCCTCGCGCGGTGTCAGCTCGCTCTTGACCTGGCCGAAGACGTGATAGGCGGCAAATGCAAAGATCGCCGAGACAAGAATGACGACCAGCGGCGCATTCAGGCAAAAACGAAGGGCGGAGGCATAGACGCGGGCAAACGCACTGCCGAACACGCCAAGCAGGCCGTGCTCCTCCTTCATCGGCCTTGTGAGCATGCGCGACGCCAGCATCGGGCAAAGGGTGAGAGCCGTGACCGAGGACAACGCGACCGAGAAGGCAAGCACGAAGCCGAATTCCTTGAACAGTCCGCCGATCTGACCGGGAAGGAAGGACAGCGGAATGAAGACGGCTGCAAGCGTCGCGGTCGTCGCAATGACCGCGAAGAACACTTCCTGCGTGCCGAGCACGGCGGCAGCCCGCGGTCCCATGCCTTCCATTCGTCGCCGGACGATATTCTCCAGCACCACGATCGCGTCGTCGACGACGAGACCTGTCGCAAGGACGATCGCCAGCAGCGTCAGGATGTTGATCGAGAAACCGACGAGATAGATCGCAACCAGCGTGCCGATCAGCGCCACCGGCATCGTCAGCGCCGGGATGAGCGTCGCACGCCAGTCGCGCAGGAAGAGATAGATCACCGCCACGACCACCGTCGCCGACAGGATGAGCGCGATCTCCACTTCGTGCAGCGCACCTTCGATGAAGAGCGCGTCGTCGCTGGTGATCGCGATGCGCGTCCCTTCCGGCAGCGTCTTCTGCAGTTCCGCCACGGCGCTCTTCACGCCGTCGGAAATATTGAGCGTATTCGACTGCGCCTGGCGGATGATGCCGAGGCCGATGCCTTGCACGCCGTTCGACCGCAGCACCGTGGAGCCGTCGTCCGGACCGAGCGAAACGGTCGCCACATCCGAAACCCGGATGTTCGGCGCAATCAGCACGTTTTCAAAATCCTTGGGCGTCGTGAGACTGGCCGTGGTGCGTACCACGATGTCCTGCGTCGTGCTCTTGAGGGAACCTGCCGGCACGTCGAGCGCCGCGCTTTCCAGAGCCTCGGAGACATCCGCAACGGTCAGCCCGCGCCCGGCGAGCGCCGCCTGGTTCACGTCCACGCGGAATACCTTGTCCTGATCGCCGTAAAGCTGGACGTCGGCAACGCCTTCGACCGCAGCCAGCCGGTCGACGATCTCGTTGTCAACCAACTGGGTCAGATCCTCCATCGACAGCTTGGACGAGGTGACCGCCAGACGCATGATCGCATCCGAATCGGCATCCGCCTTGACGATGCGCGGTTCGTCGGCGTCGTCCGGGAGCTGGTTCGCGATGCGACCGACCGCATCGCGCGCGTCGTTCGCCGCGTCCGAAAGATCGACGGAATCGTTAAACTCCATCGTCACCCGGCTCGAACCGAACTGCGACTGCGAGGAAAGCGCCTTGAGGCCGCTGACACGGGCGACGGCCCCCTCGATGACCTGGGTGACCTCCTGGTCCATGGTCTGCGGCGAGGCGCCGTCATAATTGGTCTGCACGGTGATGATCGGCCGGTCGACATCCGGCAGTTCGCGCACTTCGACGCCCGCGAGCGCCGCAAGGCCCGCGACGACGAGCAGCGTATTGAGGACCGCAGCCAGGATCGGCCGCCTCACAAAGAGCGCCGTAAACGTCTGGCTGGATTTGCCGTCGCCTGAATGCGCTTGCCTGTCGTGACCAAAGCTCGGGATTTCGATCTTCATTGGCGCGCCACCTCGGCCGTTTCCGGCGTGCCGAAGATGCGCACGGGCGCCCCTTCCCTCACGCGCTGCAGGCCTTCCGTCACGACCATGTCACCTTCGTTGAGCTGAGCTTCCACGAGAACCGCATCGGGATTGCGCTGCACGACGCGCACCCGGGTCTTGACCGACTTGCCGTCCTTGATCTGCCAGACGTAGGAGCCTTCACCGTCCCACTGGATGGCCAGCGGATCGACGGCCGGATAGGTCTCGCCTGCAAAACGCATGCTGACGCTGAAGGACATGCCGGCACGCAGCACGTCGCCCGGATTTTCGACGCGGGCGCGGATGCGCATCGTGCGGCTTGCAGGATCGACGCGGTTGTCGATTGCTTCCACCTTGCCGGAAAAGATCCGGCCCGGTCTGGCGATCGAGCTCGCCTCGACCGGCTGGTTCGGCTCGATGGCGATGGCGAAACGCTCTGGCGCCCAGAAATCGACGAGGATCGCCGACCGGTCGTCGATGGTGACGACATTGGTCTGTGTCGTGACGTTGTCGCCGATATTGACCGCGACGATGCCCGCAATCCCGTCGATCGGCGCTGCGATATCGCGACGTTTCAGATTGAGTTCAGCAGTGGAAAGGGCAAGCTTCGCCGCCTCTTCGGCGATCTGCGCATCGAACACGTCGAGGCGGGAGACCGACTGCAGGTTCTTGTAGGAGACGGATTTCTCCTGGGCGCTCCTGAGCGCCACCTCTGCCTTATCGCGCTCGATCATCTGTTCGTCGTCGTCGAGGCGGGCAAGCACCTGGCCCTTCACGACCTTCTGACCGGACGCGACCATGATCTCATGGATCGTACCGGAGGCCTGCGGCATGACGATGACGGACTGGATCGCCTCGCCGCTGCCGATCGCCGACAGGCGGTCGTTGACGGTGCCGGTCGAAACCGCCTCGGCGACCACCATGGTCGGGCGGTTGCCGCCGCCCTGGCCGCGCTGTCCGCCGGCACCCTGGCCGCTCCGGCCCGGCTGCTGCGCTGCAGCATTACCGCCGCCTGCGCCCTGCGCCGCGGGTTTCGCCTGTTCGGGACGGATCGCAGCCACCACCTGCCCCGGGACACCCATTCTCGCAAGGGTCTCACCGGCGCTCGGGACCATGAATATCCATAGACACAGGGCTCCGGCCAGGATCACGATACTCAGCAGAAGCTGTTTCCAAATCCGCATTCAGGTCTCCGGGTGGGGCGCATTCCAATTTCCAGAGCAAGTATCCTTTTTTGCATGTGCACAGGCAATGGGAGATTCGGTACCTTACGGAAATGTAACCTCACGAAATCTCACGGGTTTGTTAGATCGGATGCATACATGACGCCCCCGAATTGCGGTTTTCTGGCGGAGCAGCCATCCGCCACTCCACAATTTAGCCGGGACTTAAGGAGAGACTAGGAATAAAAGAGGAACATTTTCTGGTCTTTCAGGTCCGAATCATTACATTGGCCGCATGAGTAACAGTTTCGACGACATCCCGTTTTTCGACGAGGAGCCCGAACCGGCGCCGCGCAAGGCGCCTGCCCCGCCGCCTGCGGGAAATGCCGGGCTCGGCATCGCAGCGCGCGCCATGGCCGCCCGGGATCAGCATCGCGCCCCCGATTATCTGTCAGGCCTCAACCCGGAGCAGCGCGAGGCGGTCGAGACGCTGGACGGCCCCGTCCTCGTGCTCGCGGGCGCCGGTACGGGCAAGACGCGGGTACTGACGACACGCATCGCGCATATCCTTGAGACCGGCCGGGCCTTCCCCTCGCAGATATTGGCCGTCACCTTCACCAACAAGGCGGCCCGCGAGATGAAGGAGCGCATCGGCGTGCTCGTCGGCGGCGCGGTGGAAGGCATGCCCTGGCTCGGCACCTTCCATTCGATCGGCGTGAAGCTCCTGCGCCGCCACGCGGAACTCGCAGGGCTCCGCTCCGACTTCACCATTCTCGACACGGACGACGTCATCCGCCTCATCAAGCAGCTCATCCAGGCGGAGGGGCTCGACGACAAGCGCTGGCCGGCCCGGCAGTTCGCCGGCATGATCGACACTTGGAAGAACAAGGGCCTGCTTCCCGCCGATATCCCCGAAGGCGATGCGCGGGCCTTCGCGAACGGCAAGGGCCGCGAGCTTTACGCCGCCTATCAGGCGCGGCTCAAAACGCTGAACGCCTGCGACTTCGGCGACCTTTTGCTGCATCCGATCGCGATCTTCCGCCAGAACCCGGATATCCTGAAAGATTACCACAACAGGTTCCGCTATATCCTCGTCGACGAGTACCAGGATACCAACACCGCGCAATACATGTGGCTGCGCCTGCTCGCGCAGCGACCGAAGGGCGTGCCGCAGAATGTCTGCTGTGTCGGCGACGACGACCAGTCGATCTATGGCTGGCGCGGCGCGGAAGTGGACAATATCCTGCGCTTCGAGAAGGATTTTCCGGGCGCCAGGGTGATCAAGCTGGAGCGCAACTACCGTTCCACCGAGCATATTATCGGCGCCGCCGGCCATCTGATCGCCCATAACGAAGGCCGCCTCGGCAAGACGCTGTTCACCGACCGGGTGAACCCCGACGACGAGAAGGTCATCGTGCATGCCGCCTGGGATTCCGAAGAGGAGGCCCGCGCCGTCGGCGAGGAGATCGAACGGCTGCAGCGCGGCGATTCCGACGGAAAGAAGCACGCGCTGAACGACATGGCGATCCTCGTGCGCGCCTCCTTCCAGATGCGCGAGTTCGAAGACCGGTTCGTGACGCTCGGCCTCAACTACCGCGTCATCGGCGGCCCGCGCTTCTACGAACGGATGGAAATCCGCGACGCGATGGCCTATTTCCGGCTTGTCTGCCAGCCGGCCGACGATCTCGCCTTCGAGCGCATCATCAACACGCCGAAGCGGGGATTGGGCGATACGACGGTGCGCTATCTGCACGACTATGCCCGCGCCCGCGATATCCCGATGCTCCAGGCTGCCGCGGATATCATCGAGACGGACGAGCTGAAACCCAAGGCGCGAAAAGCCCTGTTCGATGTCGTGCAAAGCTTCAGGAACTGGAGCCAGAAGCTTGAGAACACGCCGCATATCGAACTTTCCGAGCAGATCCTCGAAGAGTCCGGTTATACGGACATGTGGAAGAACGACAAATCCGCCGAAGCGCCGGGCCGGCTCGAAAACCTCAAGGAACTGATCCGCTCGATGGAAGCCTTCGAGTCGATGCGCGGCTTTCTGGAACACGTGTCGCTGGTCATGGATGCCGAGCAGAACGAGGATATGGATGCGGTGTCGATCATGACGCTGCATTCCGCCAAGGGGCTCGAATTCGAAACGGTCTTCCTGCCCGGCTGGGAGGAAGGCCTTTTTCCCCATCAGCGGGCGCTCGACGAAGGCGGCCGCGCAGGGCTGGAGGAGGAACGCCGCCTCGCCTATGTGGGGATTACCCGCGCCAAGCGGCGCTGCCATATCTGGTTCGTCTCCAACCGCCGCATCCACGGGCTGTGGCAATCCACCATGCCGTCACGCTTCCTCGACGAACTGCCGCAGATGCATGTGGACGTCGCCGTCGCCGATACGAATTACGGGGGATATGGCGGCGGACGCGGCGGTTACGGCCAATCGCGCTTCGACAAGGCCGATCCCTTCGCCAACACCTATTCGACCCCCGGCTGGAAACGCGCCCAACAGAACAAGACCGACGCCACCCGCGACAACTGGGGCACCCGTTCCGGCCACGCGGTGGAACGCATCGGCTACGGCGAAAGCGGCCCGCGCGGCCGCACCATCGAGGGCGAGCTGGTGGCGAAATCCACCACCGAAACCCCCTCGCAATTCTCCGTCGGCGACCGGGTATTCCACATCAAGTTCGGCAACGGCAATATCGCGGCGATCGAGGGCAACAAGCTGACGATCGATTTTGACCGGGCCGGGCAGAAGCGGGTGCTTGAGGGGTTTGTGGAGCGGGTGTGACTACGTCAAGCCGCAGCCCTGAATGTCTCGATCCGGCTGGAGATATCAATTATCTTTGCAGTCCGGCCCAAGAGCGCAAGATGCGGAGTATTTTGCTTTTCTAAAGCGACGGCAATACGGGCAGGCGCATTTTCTCCCAGGTCTTTGATGTCAAGGAACTTGGCAACAGCTGCGTTGACAGATGTGGCATGTGGCGAGACTAGATCGAATACCGAATGTCCGTTCTCATTTTTCAGCACCGCATCAAATTGCCATTGCGAACTTGCTCCTCTGAAGGCCGCCTCTCGCGCAACGTATGCTCCCGGGAATGCAGCTTCGAGCCGCTCCCAAAGCTTTGTCCGTTGATCCGAGGCATGTTCCTCCGAAAGCTTTTCGGCAGTCCTATCGACCGCTAGTTTTGATGCATTTGCTACGGCGATTGAAGCGGCAACAAGTGCTTCGCGCGGGACTTCGATATCGAAAATCATATCGCTATCGAAACGGACTGCATATCTCTCGGCAGCGGCACGCGCGATACGGGTAAATAAAGCACGTCCGCCCATAAGCTCTGCCTCGCGACGAGCAGAGCCGTGGTCCGAGATAAAATAACCTGCCGCGCTTTCTTGGAAACGCAATACCACTCGTGCGCCTCCCGGATATACGAGAGGCGTGACGATCAAAGCTCCGTCATTGCCAACCTGGGAATAGGTCAGCGCGCGCGCGATTTCTTCTGCAATCTGATTTACTGAAAGCCCGTCGATCATAGCAGACTCCCGTTCCATTCTGGCATTGGCAGATTTTCGCAACCTTCGATTCTTAATTTCTGCCCAACAAGACGACAAATTTCGCGAAAGGATTTTGGCTCGTCATCCAAAGGCACGCCGTTCGGCAGATTCCCTGCTGCAGTGAATGCCTCACTACCAAGCTTTACATTATCTTTATATGAATGAATGTGCGAACCATTAACGTCAGGAGGCAGGCCGAATTTCCGCCAGTGCTTGTTGATGTGTGGCCCATACGGCAGGAAATCAATTCTGGTGATAACCGTCCATCTTTCCAAGTGTAACACTTCGAATATGACCGTAATATCCTCCATGGGGCGATCTGCCCAAACATAAAATCGAACACGAACGCCTTCTAAGGCAATATCGTAATTGTCCGCCAGCTGCACAAGCAATTGCATTCGTTGAGCAGATCTGGACTTCAATGAAGGTTTCGCAGCGTCTCTGTTGTCGTATACCAACTGGAGGAACTCCCAAGTTGGATAGTCGAAAGTCGATTTGGGAATATCTAGCAACCTTTGCCATTGTTCGAACACAACGCTATCATCGCGTGGCACGACTTCCCCTTTTCCGCCGAACTACACCCCTCATTCCATTCACACCTTTTAGATGTAAGGCGTCAAGCCAACAATTGTTGCCTACCCTCCACTCCTATGACAACTAAGATCAATCGCTACTGAATAATTCCGACACAGCTCAATAAATTCAAGTTGGCTCTCGGAAGTTAAAGGAGAAGTTCATGAAAGCCATCGTCACAGCCCCCGGAGGGCTCGATGCCTTAAAGCTTGTCGATTTGCCCGATCCCGGCAGGCCGGGGCCGGGGGAGATCCGGGTGGCGCTGCATGGAAGCTCGTTGAATTTCCATGACCTCGGTGTCGCGAGCGGCAGGACGCCGACCGAGGGCCGGATATTGATGGCGGATGGCGCGGGCGCGGTCCAGGAGGTCGGCGAAGGCGTGACGGAGTTCAGGCCGGGCAACCATGTCGTCTCCTGCTTCTTTCCGGACTGGCAGGACGGTCCGCCGCTTCCGGGCGGCTTTTCGCGCACGCCGGGCGACGGCATCGATGGCTTCGCGGTCGAATATGCGGTGCGGCCGGCAACCGCCTTCACGCTGGCGCCCAAAGGGTTCAGCCATGTGGAGGCGGCGACGATCACCACCGCCGGTTTGACCGCCTGGCGGGCGCTGGTCGAGATCGGCAGGCTGAAGGCCGGCGACACGGTGCTCGCGCTCGGCACGGGCGGCGTGTCGATCTATGCACTGCAGATCGCCCGCGCCACGGGTGCAAGGGTGGCGATCACGTCGTCTTCGGATGAAAAGCTGGAACGGGCGAAGCAACTGGGCGCCGAATTCACCGTGAACTACAAGGAGCATGCCGACTGGGGCAAAAAGGTTTTCGACTGGACCGATGGCCGCGGCGTCGACCATGTGGTGGAAGTGGGCGGTCCGGGCACGCTCGCGCAATCGATCCAGGCGGTCAGGATGGGCGGCAGCATCACCATGATCGGCGTCTTGACCGGCATACGCGGCGAGGTGCCGACCGCAGCCCTCGCCAGCAGGCAGGCGACGCTTTCCGGCATCCTCGTCGGCAGCCGCCGCCAGCAGCAGGATTTTGTCCGCGCGCTCGACTGCGGCCTGTTCAGGCCGGTCATCGACAAGGTGTTTCCGCTGGAAAAGCTGGCCGATGCCTTCCGCTATGAGATGAGCGGCGGTCATTTCGGCAAGATCGGTGTGGAATGGTAGGCTGAAAACAGGGTTTTCCTTGCCGAAAGCCCCTGCCCCGTCTAGCTCTGGGCCGACACCGGATAAGGAGGCGGCTCATGTTTCTTTCAAACCAGGACGTGATCGAGCTTGCCGCATGGCGGCAGAGGCTGCATGCCATGCCGGAGGTTTCCGGCGAGGAGATCGCCACTGCTGCCGAAGTGCAGCGCTTTCTGGGCGAGACGAAACCGGACGGGATCGTTGCCGGTCTCGGCGGCACGGGCGTCGCGGTGATCTACGACAGCGGCGCGCCCGGCCCGACGGTGATGTTCCGCGCCGAGCTCGACGCCCTGCCGATCGAGGAAGTGGGCCAGCCGGACCATCGTTCGAAAATTCCCGGCAAGGGCCATATGTGCGGCCATGACGGCCATATGGCGATGCTTGCGGCACTCGGGCGGCAGTTCGGGCGGCAAAGGCCGAAGCGCGGACGCGCCATCCTGCTTTTCCAGCCGGCCGAGGAGACGGGCGCGGGTGCTGCGGCCGTCATCGCGGATGAGAAGTTCCAGGCGCTGAAGCCGGATTACAGCTTTTCGCTGCACAACATGCCGGGCCTGCCGCTCGGCCATGCCTGGCTGAAGGACGGCATCGCCAATTGCGCCTCGCGCGGCCTGAAGATCACGCTTTCGGGCAGAACCGCGCATGCCTCCATGCCCGAGACCGGCATTTCGCCGGTGCCCGCCGTGGCAAAGCTGATGCCGGCGCTGACGGGCTTGAGCAAGGGCGGCATCGCCACGGAGGACCTGGTGCTGGCGACGGTCACGCATGCGTCGATTGGCGAGCCGGCCTTCGGCATCGCGCCTGGCCATGCGGAAGTCTGGGTGACGCTCAGAACCATGACGGACGGCGAGATGGACGGCCTGATCGCCTCTGCCGAAACCCTGGTGCGGGAGGCCTCCGCGGAAGGCCGGCTCGGCTACGCGCTGGAATACCACGACATCTTCGTGCATTCCGAAAACGATCCGGAGGCGGCCGCCCTGTTGCGCGCCGCCATGGATGCGGAAGGCGTCTCGCACGAACCGGGCGAGACCATGCGCGGCTCGGAGGATTTCGGACGCTTCGCGACCGTCTCGAAATCGGCGATGTTCTTTCTAGGCGCCGGCGAGGACATGCCGAACCTGCACAATCCGAACTACGATTTTCCGGACGACCTGATCCCCATCGGCACGCGGATCTTCACGCGCGTCGCACGGGATATTCTTGGATAAGCGTTTGCTGGCGACGCCCCGTCAGGCGTCGTTGCCGCCGAACAGCTTGGCAAGGAAGTTGTCGCCGCCCCTGCCGGGACGCTTTCCGTCCCACTTCGGCACGATCACCATATGGGTGATGTCGCCGCGCTGGAACGCCTTCAGGAATCGATCGTATTCGGCAAAGGCGACGCAGCCGTGCGAATCGCCGCGCACGCGCAGCAGATAGCTGTGGGCGAGCAGGCCGGTGCGGCCCTGCGGCGCCTTGCCGTCGACGGGCGTCAGGCGGATGGCGGCCACGCCATGGAACAGCTTCTCGCGCATGGAGAGCTTGTAGGTGCCGGGCGGCGTCGGCCCGCGCATCGTCACATGCGTGTATTTCGGATTGTCGCGCATGCTGCCGATGCCCGAATGGGCCTCCAGCTTCGTGCCGTTCGGCATGTGCACGACACCGTTGGTGATGTCGTAGATGGCGACCTTCGTGCCGATCCCCGGCCATTTTGGCGCGGGCGACGGGCGCGAGGGCTCCACGCGCATCGGATTGTCGGGCTTGGCGAAGGCGAGCGCTGTGGGTTTGTCGTCGTCGGCATCGACCTTGCCCGGCTTTTGCGGGGCAACCGCGGCGATCGCAGCCAGCGCATTGGGCCTGGCCGGCTTTTCAGCCGTGGCGGACGATGGGCGGATGACCGGCAGCGGACCGGCCTTCGGCAGCGCGTAGGCCGGAGCCGGTGCTTCGACGATCGCGACGGTATCCTGTTCGTCGGCATCGTCCTCGAGCGCCGTCTGCTCCAGCGCCGCCATCTCGACCGGCTTCATGTCCTTGAGTTCGGCAACCGTCACCGCCGGCGCGGCATCCTGGATCAGATCCGGCATGACGTCGCCGCTCCGGGGGGCCACGACGACGAGGCTCTCCATGGCCTGGCCGAGGATCGTGCGAATGGCCTGCGCATCCGGGCGCTTCTCCTCAAGCGCCGCGAACTGCTGCTCTTGTTCGGCGCGCCGGGCCGCCTTGGCCATGGCGACATTGAGCATTTGCCTCACGCTCGACTGATCCGGCTTGCGGGCTTCAAGCGCTGCCACTTCGGCATCGACAAGACGCCACCCTTTCGGATCAGCCGTAGAACTGCCGGGAAGGCGGGAGAATTTCGCAACGTCGATCTCACGCCCCGCAGTTTCCACGGGAGCAGCCAGGTCGACCGGCTTTGCCAGTGCGGTTTCGAACCTTACATCCGAGGCGGATTTGACCGCGGTCGCCACGGTGACTACCGAAGCGCCCATCAGGGCCGCGACGGTCAGACCGACACCGATCGCGACATTCGTCAGGAGAGAGCGGGATTTCTTGCGGCGTGGCGGCGCCTTGCGCGCCTGTTTGCCATTCGTGGAAGCCTGTACCGAACGCACCATCACTCGTTACCCGAACCGTTACATACACCGGCGGGAACCGCTTGCGCGAAACCGCCAACACAATCCCGGCGATTTCCGAACAGAGAGGGAATCTGCTCACTGCCGCCAGACGACTGCAGGTGAGGATGAATGATTATGGTAACCAATGTCTTTACGCCGCCCCGATTTGATTTTCGGCGATGCACGTAAGAGCGCAAGCCGCCGGAAGTTTAGCCGAAATATGGCGTTCAGGTGTTTGTGGTATGCGAAAGAGAGACAGTCAATAGAGGAACGGTTGAGTGACGGCGAGGATTTCCTGCAGGTGTTGCCTCATCGCGACATCGCCGTTCAGCGGCAGGTGCAGATTCCGGCGAATATGAAGCGGCAGGAGAGCCGAGATTCGCTTCCGATCTTGATCGCTGCGGCCATGATTGGCATCTTGTTTCAGATGAAATCCGGAGGAGGTGGCGATGAAGGCACTGCTGCTGATCGACATCCAGAATGGCTTCTGCCCGGGCGGCAATCTGCCCGTACCGCATGGCGACGAGGTGGTGCCGGTCGCGAATCGGCTGATCGAGGACGGCGGCTACAATGTGATCGTCGCCTCGCAGGACTGGCATCCGGAAAACCATGGCAGCTTTGCTTCACAGCATCCCGGCAAGAAACCGTTCGACATGGGCGAACTCTCCGGAAAGCCGCAGGTCATGTGGCCGGACCATTGCGTGCAGGAAACGCCGGACGCCGAATTCCACCCGGACCTCAATATCGAAGCGGTCGACTACATCCAGCAAAAGGGCGAGAACCCGGCGGTCGACAGCTATTCGGCCTTCCGCGACAATGACCAGGCGGCGTTGACCGGCCTTGCCGGCTATCTCAAGGCGCAACTGGTGACCGAGCTCGATATCTGCGGCCTTGCGACCGACTATTGCGTCAAATATTCCGCTCTCGATGCCGTGGACATGCTTCCCGGCGTGAAGGTCTGCTTCATCGAGGATGCCAGCCGCGGCATCGATCCGGAAGGGGTCAAGGCGGCAATTGCGGAGATGAAGGCCAAGGGCATCGGGATCATCTCCAGCAAGGATGTGCTCGCCGATTGAACCTCGACAGTTCAGCGGAATCGATCGTTCCATCAGCGCAATTCAATTGCGCGCCGTGCTCTGACTCTTTAGGCAGCATCCGGCGTGATGCGGTCATGTGTGGTCACCATCACCTTCCTTAGGCAAGTGTTTTCCGCACGGTCGTCCTGATCCGAATCGGGCGTTCATGCCGGGCACTTTTCTTCAAGCCAGAAGGCCGGCAGACATTTAGGAAGGGACCGGAGAATGACATGTCGGAAGATAACCCATTCTTAGAAACCTTCATGTGCCGGATGCACAGAGGCTTTCCAACAATCCCGAGGCCCGACGATAGATGAATCGCAGCGAATTTTACGAGGGCCTCAAGGGCGGTATCATCATCGCCATCTCATCAGCCCCCTTTGCCGTGCTGTTCGGCGCAGTCGCCGCCGACAACGGCTTGTCCGTCATGGAAGCCGGGCTGATGAGCGCGACCGTCTATGCCGGCGCCAGCCAGCTCGTCGGCATCGAACTGTTCGGCCAACATGTCGCGCCGTGGCTGGTGGTGCTTTCCGTCTTCGCCGTCAATTTCCGGCATATCCTCTATTCGGCGGCGCTCGCGCGGTTTGTCAGCCATTTCAACCCGGTCCAGAAATTCTTCACATTCTTTCTGTTGACCGACCCGCAATTCGCCGAAAGCGTAAGGCGGGGCGAGTCCGGCATCGGCATCAGCTTCCCGTGGTATCTGGGCTTCGGTGCCGCGATCTATTTCCCCTGGCTGTTCTTCAGCATGGTCGGCGCATTCTTCGGCCGGATGATGGGCGATCCGAGGACGCTCGCGATCGACGTCCTTCTGCCGATCTATTTCCTCGGTCTCGTGATCGGCTTCCGCCGCAGGCCGGGTTTCTATCCGGTTGTGGTGGCGAGCGCACTCGGCTCCATGCTCGGATACCATTTCGTCGGCTCGCCCTGGCATGTGAGCATCGGGGCTGCCGTCGGCGTCGTCGTGGCGGCACTTTTGCCGCTGCCGAAGGAACGCATGCCGATGACCGCCGCCAGCGAGACGGAGACCTGACATGGCCGACCAGATTTCCATGGACATGGTTTTGCTGATTCTCGCCGCTGCGGTCGCGACCTTCCTCACCCGTATCGGCGGTTACGTGCTGATCACCCGGATGAAGACCATCCCGCCGCGGATGGAGCAGGCTCTGAATGCCGTGCCGGCGGCCGTCCTGACCACGCTGGTCGCGCCTGCGTTCTTCAATGGCGGCTGGGACGTCAAGATCGCCATGCTCGTCGCGCTTGCCGCAGGGATCAGATATCCGGGCCTCATGATGCTTGGCGCCGGCTGGGCGGCGGCGATGGTCTGCCGCCACCTTCTCGGGCTCTAGCGGTCAGGCAACCGGTTCGGTTGCCTTCACTAGCCAACCCCGGACGGTCTCGCTGCTGATCAACGGCGTCAACTTTTCGCGCACTTGCACGTGATAGCTGTTGAGCCAGGAAAGCTCCTCCTCCGTCAACAGTGCCGGCAGCACCAGCCGCCGGTCGATCGGGCACCAGGTAAGCGTCTCGAAGGAGAGCATCGGCTGGTCGCCGCCCTCGATCTCCTCCGCAGCCTTCACATAGATCAGGTTCTCGATGCGGATGCCGAACGAGCCGGGCCGATAATAGCCGGGCTCGTTGGAAAGGATCATGCCGGGCAAAAGCTCCTGCGTCGCGAGCCGTGAAATGCGCTGCGGCCCCTCGTGCACCGAAAGATAGGAGCCGACGCCATGGCCCGTGCCGTGCGCATAATCGCCGCCGGCCTTCCAGAGCGCGATCCGGGCGAGCGGATCGAGGTCGCAGCCGCGCGTGCCCTTCGGGAAGCGCGCCGTGCTGATGGCGATCATGCCCTTCAGCACCAGGGTGAAGAAGCGCTTGCGGTCCTCCGGCACGGCACCGACCGCGACGGTGCGGGTGATATCGGTCGTGCCGTTGATGTATTGCGCGCCGGAATCGATCAGGAAGAGATCGCCGACTTCCAGCCTGCGGTCTGTTTCGGTCGTCACACGGTAATGAATGACCGCACCATGCTCGCCGGCACCCGAGATCGTGTCGAAGGAGATATCCTTGAGCGGATTCTGCATGCTTTCGCCGACACGGGCGCGGGCCGCCTCCAGTGCCTTGACCGCATCGATTTCGGTGATCGTGCCCGCCGCCTGAGCATCGAGCCAGCAGAGGAATTCCACCATGGCAGCGCCATCCTGCAGATGCGCCTTCGCAGAACCGTCCAGCTCGGCCTCGTTCTTGCGGGCGCGGGGCAGCTTCGCCGGGTCGGCGGCTTCCACGATATCTCCGCCGGAAGCGGTAATCACCTTGGTAAGCGCGAGTGGCGTCAGCTCCGGATCGATCAGGATCTTCCCATCGCCCTTGGCGAAGGCGGAGAGCCGGTTCGGCAATTCCGACGGCGGACGCTGTATGGCGAGCTGGGCCAGATAGGCTTCCGCCTCTATCCCCGTCTTGCGTTTGTCGAGAAATATCTCAGCCTTGCCTTCCGCCGGAATGATTGCCCGGCTCAGGGGATGTGGCGTGTGCGGCACGTCATCGCCGCGAATGTTGAAGATCCAGGCGACGGAGGACGGATCGGTGACGAGGAGCGCGACTGCACCCTTTTCCTTTGCCTGGCTTGCGATCTCGGCGATCTTTTCGCTGGCCAGCTTTCCGGCATGTTCGTGTCTCTGGATGGTGACCGCGCCAAGCGGTTCGCCCGGACGGTCGCTCCAGAGCGCATCGAGCGGATTGTTGTCGAGAAGCACCAGCGAACCACCGATCTCGGAAAGCGCCTTTTCGAGCCGCCGTACTTCCGCACCCGCATGCAGCCATGGATCGATGCCGAGGCGGAACCCTTTGGGCGCATGGTGCGGCAGCCAGACATGCGGCGGTTCGTTGACGAGATCGCCGCCGGTAAACACCGTGCCATCCACCTGCTCGGCAAGCTGGGTCACGTAACGTCCATCGACAAAAACGACTGCCTCACGCTGCGTGATGAGCGCCACCCCCGCCGAACCGGTAAAGCCGGTCAGCCAGGCAAGCCGTTCGGCCGATGCCGGGACATATTCGCCCTGGTATTCATCGGCGCGCGGAACGAGGAAACCATCGATCCCGAGCTCGGCAAATCTTGCCCTGAGCGCGTTGACGCGTTCACGGCCGAACTGCGGAGCGGATTTCACTTCGAAAGACTGAAACATGGGTATTGGATTCCGGCTGTTTGATTCCACGGGAGATGACGATAATGTTAGCCGATCTTCGAGAGAGAACGCCAGCCAAAGCCGTCAAGACCAGCGATTGTGCAAATGCTAACAGGCATTGATCTCGATCAGGGCATCCTATGCAATGAATGCATAACACCATTGAGGGAAGTCCCCTCACTCGACCTCGGAGAACGGCCTATATTGCAACCATCGATGGGCGCCGAACAAGGCCCGTCAGTCGAAGGGACACCTCCATGGCCACCTCTTTCTTCCGCAACGCCTTCAACCGCATCGTTGAGGCACGTGAGCGTCAGGCCGCCCGGTATGTCAACGGCGCGCTGCTCAACCTCGACGACGAAACGTTGAAAGGCCTCGGCACCAGCCGACAGGAACTGCGCCGCAAGGGCGCGATAGGCTCGGCATTCTGAGCAAAGAGCCAGGGCGGGGATTCTCCTCCCTAACCCGCCCCGGCTTTCAGAATGCGAGACCCGCTTGAGCATCTCCTCCTCCCGGCTCGCGGGTAAGATCAGTCTCCGGACCGATCGCAAGGCGGCACCAAAAGTGCCGCCTTTTTGCTGCCCAGCATCCGGAGCTTTGCATCCAGCTCACTGCTGCACTGCAAAATTTATCAACCGTGGCGCAGATGGATCGTGACCCAGCCGTTGCGCCAGATCGTGCGCACATGGCGAAGCTTCACGCCGTTATAGGCAGACAGCACCTTCCAGCGCTGCCCGGCCAGAATGCCCGAGAGGATAACCGAGCCGCCAGGCGCCAGATGCGCGGCGAGCTGCGGTGCCACCTTCATCAGCGGCCGCGCCAGAATATTGGCGATGATGAGATCAAACGGCCCCTCTTTCCTGAAAGCCGGTGAATGGAACCCCGGCGCTGTCTCCAGCCGGATACCCGAGGCAATACCGTTGCGGCGGACATTTTCCTTGGCGACACGCACGGCGACCGGATCGATGTCGGTGGCGAGCACCTTGATGTGGCGGAGCTTTCGCACCGCAATTGCCAACACTCCGCTTCCCGTCCCGAGATCGAGCGCATTGCGGACGGTTCGGGCGCGCATGACCCCTTCGATCATTTCCAGGCAGCCGGCCGTCGTGCCGTGATGGCCTGTCCCGAAAGCCTGGCCGGCGTCGATCTCGATCGCGATATCGTTGAGCTTCACCTTGTCGCGATCGTGCGATCCATGGACGAGGAAACGCCCTGCCCTCACCGGCTTCAGGCCCTCGAGCGATCTGGCGATCCAGTCGACATCCGGGATCACCTCCCTCTCGATCACCGCATTCGGGAAGGCATGGCGGATGCCCTCGGCGATGCGCTCGCGCACCGCCTCTTCCTCATCCTTCATCAGATAGACCGAGGCTTCCCAGATATCCCGTCTCTCGTCCACTTCCGTGGTGGCGATGGCGAAATCCTCCTCGCCGAAGACTTCCGACAAAAGATCGAGGATCTCGGCGGCACCCTTTTCGGTGGACGTGACGTAAAGGCGGATTTCACTCAAGGAAATGATCTCTCAGCTATTCATGACAGCCGAGAGGATTGCCACAGAAGCATGGGACCGTTCAACTGCAAGGCTTCAGCCCTTGATCAGATTCTCGAGCTTCTTGATCGCCGTGTCGGGATTTTCCCCATAGGCGATCGTGCCGGCGAAGCGCCCGCCATTGCCGAGCAGGAAGACCGAAGCCGTATGGTCCATGGTGTAGTCGCCGTTCGGATCCTTCTCGTCAACCGGCACTTTCTTGGCATAGACCTTGAAGCCCTTGATCATCTCGTTGACCTTCTGCGGCGGGCCGGAGATGCCCTTCACCCGGTCGGTGACATTGGAAATGTACTGGCCGAGCAGTTCGGGCGTATCGCGTTCCGGATCGACGCTGACGAAGAAACCGTTGAGCTTGGTACCGTCCGGATCGACCTGATGCAGCCAGCCATTCAGTTCGAAAAGCGTCGTCGGGCAGACTTCGGGACAATGGGTGAAGCCGAAGAAGAGCGCGGTCGGCTTGTCCTGGAACGCCTTTTCGGTGATCGGCTGGCCGTTCTGGGCGACGAGCTGGAACGGCACGCCGAACGGGCCTTCCGCCAGATCCTGCTTCGAGCGCGTCACCTCGAAAGTGAGCCATGCCAGAATGCCCGCAAGCGCCACGACGGCAATCCAGAGGACGGTGCGAAATGTCTTCATCGGCATTCTCTTCTTAAAGGTCCGAACCGAGTTCGTTCGTTTGCCGGATCGATAGCCCCGAGCCGGCCCGAGCGCAATTCAAGAAGATGTTTTCGGACACAATCGCGCTGATTTGTCCCAGACGCCATGGAAGGCATCAGAAACACCAGGAAAGGCCGGTCTCCCCGAGAGAGAGAATGATGGAAGAGCCGAACTGAAGCCAGCCGTAGAAGGCCGCTGCGGCGATGCCGAGCAACAGCAGGCCTGCTGCTGCGACGGCCGGAAAACGATGACTGTTGGTGACGGCATCTCGGTTCATGTCTCATCGTACATCGCCCGCGCGGTTAACGGAAGCCCGGCCCGATCCGGATAGGGTTAGCATAACATTAACGTCTCTTTGAGACTTTATGAGCGCGAAGGTGGTTCACCCGAGTCGAAGCGACGAATGAGAGTACCGGTGCTGCATGGACGCACCGGCTCATCGCATTCGGCCGACAGCAAGGTTCCGAACCACACCGACATGACGTCATCGAGACCAGCGCATCTCTCGCTCCGCATCGTTTCGAAGCCTGCCGGACAGATCCGGCTTTGGGAGGACGTCCATCTACATGACCGAAACGGCGACCCGTAAGACATTTTCGGTGAACCAGCGCCTCTGGACGCTGGCTGGAGCAGCCTTTGTCGGCATAGGCACCATGCTGATTGTCGGATGGTATGAAGGCAGGCAGGTCGACCAGGCGCTTGCCCGGTCAACCGAGGTCCGGCATCTGGTGGACGTCGCAAACGAACTGCGAATCGCCAACCTGCGCCTTGTCCTCGCCGCCATGGATACGATCATCGACGCGGACGAACGGCAGATTCACCCCGACCGGCTGCAGGCCATCAATGATGGGATCAGGCAACTGTCCGAAGGAGGAGCGGACCTGAAGGCGCTCGCCGGTGCGGTGGGCAATCCCGCAATGGTTTCGACCTACGATGCCGACCTGAAGGAGGTCGCCAAGGCGATCCAGGGCGACCTCAAGGCCCTCGTTGAAGGCGATGCGCCCGAAGAGGAATACGCCAGGCTCGATGATACGATCGACGGCGCCGGCGAACGCCTCACCAATATTCTGGCCGACCTCGCCAATGGCGGCGACGCGCTTGTCAGTGCACGCGTCCAGGAAGCAAATGCGCTCTCGGCAACCTCGCTTTACGTGCAGATCGGCTGCGGGCTGCTTGCGCTCTTCACAATGGCAATACTTCAGACCGTCCATGGCGGCGCCATCCGGCGCGGCATCGACGGCGTCCGCGCCAGCATGCAGCGGATCATCGGCGGCGACTATACAACACCTGTGTCCGGCACCGACCGCGGCGACGAAATCGGCGAAATGGCGCGCGCGACGGACATCTTCCGCCTTGCAGCCGTCGAACGCCAAACGCTGGAGGCCAGTCTCGCGGACGAACGACACCAGAACGAGCTTCGCCGCCAATCCCGTGACGAGGAACAGAAAGCCGACGCCCAGGCGCTTCACTTTGCCGTCGATTCGCTGGGCGAAGCACTGAACCGTCTCTCCGAAGGCGATCTTTCCGCAACGCTGAGCCGCCCGTTCCGCGACGACCTCGAACGCCTCCGGCAGGATTTCAATCGGGTCGTCGAGCGGCTGCGTCACGTCATGACGGAAGTCACGACCAGCGCCAGTTCCATCGGCGCGAATGCCAACCAGATGCGCTCCGCCGCCGACGACCTTGCCCGTCGCACCGAAAAACAGGCGGCTTCTCTGGAAGAGACGTCATCGGCGCTCGAACAGATCACCGCGACCGTCCGCAGCACCACCCATCGCGCCGAGGAAGCAAGCGAGATGGTGGGCCACACCAAGGATTATACCGAACAATCCACCACGGTCGTTCGGGACGCAACGGCTGCCATGGAGCGGATCGAGGATGCAACGGCCGAGATCGGCAAGATCATCAACGTCGTCGACGAGATTGCCTTCCAGACCAATCTTCTGGCGCTGAATGCCGGGGTCGAGGCAGCCCGCGCAGGCGAGGCCGGCAAGGGCTTTGCGGTCGTCGCCCAGGAGGTGCGCGAACTCGCCGGACGTGCTGCGGGTGCCGCCAAGGACATAAAAGCGCTGGTGACCCGCTCCAATCAGGAGGTCAAGACGGGCGTGGATCTGGTGAAGGCCACAGGCGAAGCCCTCACGCGCATTGGCGATGATGTGCTGAAAATCAATGATCACGTTCACGCGATCTTCACTTCTGCGCGCGAACAATCCACCGGACTGACAGAGATCAACAGCGCAATCGGCCAGATGGACCAAGCAACCCAGCAGAATGCCGCCATGGTGGAGCAGAGCACCGCCGCGAGCCATTCTTTGGCAAGTGATGCGGAAACCCTCAGCCGACTGATCAGCCAGTTCCAGATCCGTGGCGGCAATGGCCCGCACGCCGTCGATGTCGCGAGCGCCTCCACGCCAGCAAAACCCTCCCCCGCACTGAACTTGATGAACAAGCTCGCGGGAGCATTCAGCAATAGCCCGGCCTCCGCCAGGAAGGCTTCGGGCTCCTCAGACAAATGGGAAGAGTTCTGACATGACCAATGCCATCAAGCAGTCCGGCGCGTATCTCGAGATCGTCTCCTTCCATCTTGGAGACCAGGAATTCTGCATCGACATCATGGCGATCCGCGAAATCCGCGGCTGGGCACCGGTGACCCCGATGCCGCACACGCCGCCTTACGTTCTCGGCCTCATCAACCTGCGCGGCGCGGTGATCCCGGTCATCGACATGGCCTGCCGCCTCGGCATGAAGATGACCGAACCCTCCGAACGCTCCGCGATCATCGTGACGGACATCCGCGGCAAGCTGGTCGGCCTGCTGGTCGAACAGGTTTCCGACATGATGACCATCCGCGGCGAGGATCTGCAGCCGGCGCCGGAGATCATTCCGGAAGCCCAGCGCGCCTTCTGCCGCGGCATCGTGGCGCTCGAAAAGACCATGGTCTGCTTCCTGAACCTCGACACCGTCATCGCCGATGAACTGGAACGCGAAGCAGCCTGATTTTGCAGTGCAAACAGAGGCTTGGAGACTTCCGCCGCAAGCACCCGCGGCGGAAGGTTAACATATTGTAATCATTAATTTATTCATTACACAAATTTAAGAATAATATCCGGAACCGCTTTTGTGCACTGCGAGTTCTCCCGTCGCAAAACGCCCAACCGAACCGCTTCAAAACTCTTCGGCTGGTTTACGAAGACAGGAGAATGACCATGAACAAGGCTTTTGCACTCGCAGTCCTGATGTCCGTCGCCACGATGGGAAGCGCCTATGCCCGTGAGATGGGTTCGATGGCAGTCCCGGCCGGCAATAATGATGTCCGGATCATCTATACCGATCCGGGCGCAGACGACAGCGCCCGCTTCCTCAGCATTCCCGATACCTTTGCCCATCCCGACCAGTCGACGGTCAAGGCAGCCCAGAACGAGGTGAGAACCGATTCCAGGCTCCGCCAAACGCTCGTCAGCCAGAATGTCGAATTGAACAACGTGGTCGGCATCGAAAAGGCGGCGGATGGCAGCAGGATCGTCTACGTCCGCTGATCCATGATCCCCGGAAAACCGGGCGCGCCAGCCCGGTTTTCCGCATACGGCAGGCCGGATCAGGGCTGCGGCTTGCCGTTCTTCCAGACGGCGTTCTGGTTGTAGAGCGGAACCGTCGAAATCGCCATCTTCGCCGATCCCTCGACGATCTGCCGCGAATGCGCGAGATAGACCAGGGTATCGTTCGCCTTGTCGTAGATGCGCTTGACGAGAAGATCCTTCCAGATCAGCGAGCGGCCTTCGCGGAAGACTTCCTCACCGCCTCTGGACAGGTCGATATCGCCGATCTCGATCGGCCCGGTCTGTCGGCAGGCGATCGAGCTGTTCGACGGGTCCTCGAACCAGTTTCCCTGCTTCAGGCGGTCGATGATCGAGCGGTCGAAATAGGTGACGTGGCAGGTCACCCCCCTGATTTCCGGATCCGCAATCGCCTCCACGACGATGTCGTTGCCGATCCAGTCAACTCCGACCTTGCCGACCACTTCGGCGGAAGCTGGAATGGAGAGAAAGGCGACGGAAAGGGCAGCGGCGGATGCGAGGCGGTTCAGGCGTTTCATGGACAGGAACTCCGGTAAACAATCCGTGATCTGAGATAAGACGTGCCAGCGCCGTTACAAGCAGGCATGTCCGAATGTCTCATTTCAGACGACAGGTACAGGGATCATAGCCACCGGAGAAGAGGCGACCGACCTTCATGCCGATCGCAGCGGGAATATCGCGGACATGCGAAACCTGCAGGGAGCCGGCAATGGCAATCGTCGCTTCGGCACAGATCGCGGCATCCTCTGCCGCGTTGTGATGCGTAAACCGCAGCCCAAGATGGTCGGCGAGAACATTCAGCTTGTGGGAGCCGAGATGAGGCCAGACCTTCTTGGCCATCTTCACGCTGCAGAGATAGGCAAGCTCGGGATAGCTCTGCCGATAGGCATCGAGGCAGGCGCGCCAGACGCTGAAATCGAAGGCGGCGTTGTGGGCGATCATCGTCGCCCCGTGGAAATCGTCGGCAAATTCGTCCATGACCTCGGGAAACTCACCCGCGTCTTCGACATGTTCCGGCCGGATGCCGTGAATGGCGATATTGAAGGACGAGAAGCGCATATCCTTGGGACGAATGAGCCGTTCCTCCACCCGCACGACCTCGCCGTCCTCGATCCATGCCAAACCTACCGAACAGGCGCTGCCGCGCTGTTCATTGGCGGTTTCGAAATCGATGGCTATGGTCTTCAAAGGCTGGTCCCGAATGGATGTCGACCGACTTCTACAGCCCGCGACCCGATTCGGCAAAGACGGGCGGTATGAACTCTTGACGCTTCGCACGCTCTCTGGCTTCATGCCGGTCATGACCAAGTTCGCCGCCCATATGCATCTTACCGTGACCATCCATCCCGCAGGGTGCGTGGCGGTTTTGGCGCGTTAGCCGGTCATCCGTCCACCAACCCTGCCAAAGCAAGGCAGGGTCGGTTCTCCCGCTCTGCTTCGGCGAAACGAAGGAGAGTATGATGAGTGAATTCGATACCCCGCCCCCGCTCGATCCGGATGCCCGATGGCCCACAGGCCTGTCGATCCGCGCACGCACGCCGGACGACGCTCCGGCGATCGCCACCCTGATCAACCTGCCCGGCTACCGTTACGGCACGTTGCGCATACCCCACCACACGCCCGACGAGGTTCGCAAGAACATCGAGAATCAGTCCAGCAATTCCTTTGAACTCATCGCCGAGTTCGAAGGTCGCATCGTCGGCATTTGCGGGCTCAGCCGCTTTCCCAACCCGCGCCGGGCGCATGCCGGCAGCATCGGCATGGGCGTCCACGACGCCTATCAGGGCCGCGGCATAGCCAGGGCGCTGCTCGGCGAAATCCTCGCCATCGCTGACCGCTGGCTGAACCTGAAACGGGTCGAGTTGACCGTCTATACCGACAACGACCGCGCCATCCGCCTCTACGAACGGAACGGCTTCGTCAAGGAAGGCCACCTCCGCTGCTTCGGTTTTCGCGATGGCGAATATGTGGATGCCTATACGATGGCCAGAATTCGGACGTGAGCGTCACCCGCCGATAAAGGCCAGCCATTCGTCCTCGTCCATCACCTGGACGCCGAACTCCCTCGCCTTGTCGAGCTTGGAGCCGGCGCCAGGAACGCGAATGAAAAGCCTATCAAGGATACTCGACTTTTTTGTGTATTTGCTCTCATATACAATCAACTGAGGGGGCATGAATTACATGGATGAAGCAACACTCATCAGGTTTGAAAATGACCGGATTTCGAGCCGACAGATTGATGAGCTAATAGGCTTAGCAAGAGGACTGGTGGCCGATGGAATGCTCAATCAGCAAGAAGTCGAGTTCCTCCAGAAATGGCTCGTCGCCAACGGCGCTGTCTGGGATCAACCAGTTATAAGCACGCTATACAAGAGAGTAACAGAGATATTGGCTGATGGTGTTGTGGATCAGATCGAAATATCTGAACTCCTTGATACACTAGATCGATTTGCCAATCGAAATTTCGAACTCGGAGAGACTCTCAAGGCGACATCACTTCCGCTTAGCTCTCCCGCACCTGATCTAACTTTTGCAGGTAAAACCTACTGTTTCACCGGAACATTTAATTTCGGCCAGCGAAAGCATTGCGAGACAGTGATGATAGAGCGTGGTGCTATGGTCGGGGGACTATCCAAAAAGACCGACGTTCTCGTCATTGGTGTTTACGCGACAGATTCTTGGAAACACTCGGCATTTGGCAATAAGATTTTGCAAGCGTGCGAGTTACGAGACAAAGGTCACCCGATAGTGATCGTTTCCGAAGAACACTGGGTTAGGCATCTCTGATTATCATATTGTTTAAGTGCGCAGCCCTCACACGCCGCCTACTCAATCAGCGACAACCATTCGTCTTCAGTTATGATCTTGACCCCGTGTTTTTGAGCGTCGGCCAGTTTCGAGCCAGCGCCTGGTCCCGCAATAACAAGATCCGTTTTCCCGGAAACAGAACCCGAAACACGTGCACCAAGCCGCTCGGCAGTTGCTTTTGCTTCGTTACGCGTCATCTTTTCCAGGTTGCCCGTAAAAACCACCGTCTTTCCTGACAACTCGCTGCTGGAGGACGCCGGCTGATCAAAGAAAACATCGAGATAGCTGAGGAGGTCATCCACGGCCTCTCGATTGTGTGTCTCAGTGACAAAGTCAATCAAAGCATCTGCGGCGACCTCTCCAACATCCTTCTGGTTAGCCAAATCTTTATAAGCAGGATTTGGCGCTCCCTTGGAAGCAGCCAAAACCACTCTATAGACTCCTTCCGCATCGCCAAATCGACTTAGAAGATTCTGCTTTTGTTTTTTGTTGAGGCCAACGCCAGAGAGCCAGCTCTCGTGAGATAGCCCGAAACCGGCCGGAGCACTCGATCCAACGGAGGCGATCAGTGCATCCCGTGTGACACCGCCAATGCCATCCACAGAGGACAATATATGCCAAGCAGAGCCTGGTCGTCCGTCGGCTGCCGCGATAATTGCCGCTAGGAAGTCTAAAGGCTTATTGTAACGCCGAGCAAGGGCCTTTGCAGTCACTTCGCCGATGTGACGAATGCCCAGACCAAAAAGCAGGCGCTCAAAGGATATATGCCGCCTCTTATCGATGGAAGCAAAAAGCTTATCCACGCCCTCGAAAGATCGCGAATCTTCCGCGGACACTTTCTTCCGCCGCTTGCCCGTGCGCTCTTCACGTTCACGCTGAAGGAGCTCCCGATATTCCAGAATAGCTTTCTTCACCTCGTCGCTATGCAGGTGAAGGCGGAAAACATCAGCAGGCGTCTTGAGTAGACCCGCAGCGAAGAAAAGCTCGACATATTGATCTCCAAACCCCTCGATGTCGAATGCATCGCGCGAAACGAAATGACGAAGACGTTCGATCTGTTGAGCCGAGCAAATTAATCCGCCCGTGCATCTTCGAACAGACTCACCTTCTTCCCGCACCGCATGGCTGCCGCAGACCGGACATTTTTTCGGAAACTCGTAAGGCACGGCGTCAGGAGGACGTTTTTCCATGACGACGTCGAGCACCTGCGGGATGACGTCGCCGGCCCGCTGCACGATGACCGTGTCTCCGATACGGATATCGTGCTCCTCCTCGCGGATGCGCTCACCGGAATTGCCGATGCCCTTGATGTAATCCTCGTTGTGCAGCGTCGCGTTGGTGACCACCACGCCGCCGACGGTGACGGGCGTGAGACGCGCGACGGGTGTCAGCGCGCCGGTCCGCCCGACCTGGATATCGATCCTCTCCACACGGGTGAATGCCTGCTCGGCCGGGAACTTGTGCGCCGTCGCCCAGCGCGGTGAGCGCGAGCGGAAGCCGAGCCTTCCCTGCAGGTCGAGCCGGTCAACCTTGTAGACCACCCCGTCAATCTCGTAATCGAGGTCCGGACGCTTCAGCCCGATCTGCTTGTAATGGTCGATAATGTCATCAACCGAGTTTAACCGCTTCATCAGCGGGTTGACCGGAAACCCCCATTCCTTGAATTTCTCCACCATGCCCATCTGGGTGTCGGCCGGCATTTCCGACATCTCGCCCCAGGCATAGGCGAAGAATTTCAGGTTTCGGCTGGCCGTCACTCTGGCGTCGAGCTGGCGAAGCGATCCGGCGGCGGTGTTGCGCGGGTTGACATAGGTCTGCTTGCCTTCCGCTTCCATCTGCGCGTTGAGCGCCAGAAAGTCGCTCTTGCGCATATAAACCTCGCCGCGCACCTCGATGACGTCCGGCACGCCGGTCGGCAGGCGGTTGGGGATTTCCTTGATGGTCCTGATGTTCTCGGTAACGTTTTCGCCGGTCGTGCCGTCTCCGCGCGTCGCTGCATTGACGAGCCGCCCGTGCTCGTAACGGATCGACATGGAGAGCCCGTCGATCTTGGGCTCCGCCGTAAACGCGATGGAACCATCCGGAAGCTGTCCGAGGAAACGGTAGACGGAGTTGACGAAGTCGCGCACGTCGTCGTCGGAAAACGTGTTGTCGAGCGACAGCATCGGCCGCGCATGGGTGATCGGCGCGAATGTCGGCAAAGGTGCGGCGCCGACGCGGATCGACGGGCTGTCGGCCCGGATCAGCTTCGGAAACCGCTTCTCGATCGCATCGTTGCGCCGCTTCAGCGCGTCATAATCAGCATCGGAAATCTCAGGCGCATCGTGGCCGTGATAGAGCTCGTCATGACGGGCGATCTCGGCCGCCAGATAAGCGAGCTCGGCTGCGGCCTGTTCTTCGGTCAGGTCTTCGACGGGCGTTTTTTCGACGGACATGTGGATGCACTCCTCGCGATCGCGGAGTCGTTTTTTAGAGCAAATTTCCGCAATGGGAAGAGAGCGATGCGGGAAGGTCGCCCTAGACCCAATCGAGCGCATTGCGAAGCCTGATGCCGCTGACATGCAGGCTGCTCTGCCAGAGAGGCTTGAGAGGCTTCAGGCTATCGACGACGCGAAGCTCGACGCCCCGCGGCGCGAATTCCCGGTCCAGCCCGGACAGCGCGGCAACACCGATCGGCACGACGATCCGGCGGGCGACCCACATGCCGGCGTCATCGAGATCCTCGAACCCTTCAACCGGCATTTCGTAACGACAGATCGTTTCCCCGCTCAAACGATCGAGCCACACGCGTTCGACATAGGCTACGGCGCGCCAATCGCCGAGCCAGGATCGGCGGTCGTCCGCAAGCGTGTCCGGCTTCGCCCAGATCAGAATCCGGGGGCAATCGCGCGGAAAGAGATACATGAATTCGTGTGCTTCATCGATCGCCCAGACAAGCGGACCATTCAGCCATTCCTTGCCGGGTTGCCGCGGCGACGCAACCCGGACCGGCCGCGGCTCGAAGCGTTCGATCCCCGGATCGTCGCTGAAATGGTAAAGCCGCATCTGCGATCAGCCGCCGCCGGCAAGCAGCCGCTTTGCCGCTGCCCGCGCCTCGTCCGTCACGGAAGCCCCTGCCAGCATGCGGGCGATCTCCTCCGTGCGGTGCTCCGGTTCCATCGTGGCAACCTGAGTGGCGATCTTGTCCGAGCCTTGCCCAGCCGGTCCCTTGGAGATCAAGAGATGGGTCGCCGCGCGCGCCGCCACCTGCGGTGCGTGCGTCACTGAAAGCACCTGCACCTTCTCGGAAAGCCGCTTCAGCCGCTGGCCGATCGCGTCTGCCACCGCACCGCCGACGCCGGTATCGATTTCGTCGAAGACCAGCGTCGGAGCCGAGCCGCGATCCGCAAGCGCCACCTTGAGCGCCAGCAGGAAACGCGACAACTCGCCGCCGGATGCAACCTTCATGATCGGGCCAGGACGCGTGCCGGGGTTGGTCTGCACGTGGAATTCGACCGTGTCTATGCCTTCGGCGGTCGCAGCCTCGGGATCGCTTGCTACCTCCACCATGAAGCGGGCGCGTTCCAGTTTCAGTGCCGGCAACTCGGTCATCACGGCCTCCGCCAACGCCTCGGCGCCATGCCGGCGCTTCCCCGACAGGGCGACGACCGCCCGATCGTATTCCGCCTTGGCGGCGCCCGTCAGCTTTTCGAGCTCGGCAAGCTTCTCCTCGCCGGCATCGAGGTCGGCAAGATCGGCGATCATCTTTTCGGTAAGCGCCGGCAGGTCGGCGACGGCAACGGAATATTTGCGGCCGGCAGCGCGCAATGCGAACAGCCGCTCCTCCACCCGCTCCAGTTCGCGCGGATCGAACTCGGTCTTCCGGAGCGCCGCCTCGATCTCCATCTGCGCGTTGGAGAGATGGTTGAGCGCCGTGTCGAGCAGTTCTACCGTTTCCTCCAGCAAGCCCGGCGCCTCATGGCTCTTGCGCTCAAGACGCCGCACCAGCGAACCAATCAGCGGAACGGGGGACGCGTTGCCGTTGAGGAATTCGGAGGCTTCGGAAATGTCGCCTGCGATCCGTTCGGCTTTCTGCATGCGTGACCGCTGCTCGGCAAGCTCGTCCTCCTCGCCGTCCTGAGGCGCCAGCGCTTCGAGCTCCTCGACCGAGGCGCGGATATAGTCAGCCTCGCGGGCGGCAGCCTCCACCCTGGCGCGATGCGTCCTGAAGGCGCGCTCGGCATCCTTCCAGGTCTTGTAGAGGCCGGAAAGCTGCTGGACCTCATCGCTCAAACCGGCAAACGCATCGAGAAGCGTGCGGTGCGCATCCGTATCGATCAATGCCCGGTCGTCGTGCTGTCCGTGGATTTCGACGAGAAGCTGCCCCGCCTGCCGCATGAGCTGAACGCTCACCGGCTGATCGTTGATGGAGGCACGTGTGCGGCCATCGGCGGACTGGATGCGGCGGAAGATCAGGTCGCCGTCGTCATCGATCCCGTTCTCCCGCAGAAGCTGACGGGCGGCGTGAGTGCCGGACACGTCGAAGACGGCAGTCACCTGCCCTTTCTCTTCCCCGTGCCGCACAAGGCCACCGTCACCGCGGCCACCGAGCGCGAGCGACAGACTGTCGAGAAGGATCGATTTGCCCGCGCCCGTTTCGCCGGTCAGCACCGACAGGCCGGTCTCGAAGGCAAGATCCAGCCGCTCGATCAGAACGATATCGCGGATCGACAACTGGATCAGCATGTTTCCCCGATCTTGCGCTGTACCTTACGCGCCGATGAGCTTCGCTCCGGCGCGAGAAATCCACGAACCGCGATTCTCGCGAGGCTCGACGCCGCCGCTCTGCAACAGCTTGTAGGAATCGGCATACCACTGGCTGTCCGGATAGTTGCGTCCGAGAACGGCCGCGGCAGTCTGCGCTTCCTCGGCGATACCCATCGCATAATAGGCTTCCGTCAGTCGCGCCAGTGCCTCTTCCACCTGGTTGGTGTTGGAATATTGCTCGACCACGACACGGAAGCGCTGGATCGCCGCGAGGTATTCCTTGCGCTCCAGGTAATAGCGGCCGACCTGCATCTCCTTGCCGGCGAGCTGGTCACGCGCAAAGCGGATCTTGGCCTGCGCGTCCTCGACATATTCGGAATCGGGATAGTCCTTGATGACCTTGTTCATCGCTTCGATAGTGCGCATCGCAGCCTTCTGGTCCTGCGTCACGTCGGCGATCTGCTTCGAATAGGCAAGACCGACCAGATACTGCACATAAGCTGAATCCTGCGATTGGGGATACTGGCTCATGTAGCGGTTGCCGGTGGTGATCGCCTCGTCGTTACGTCCCAGCCGGTATTTGGTGAAAGTGCTCATGACGAGCGCCTTGCGACCCCATTCGGTGAACGGGTTCTGCTTGTCGATCGCATCGAACTTGCGGCCTGCCTCGGCGAGGTTACCGGCCTTCATGTTGGCGAGGCCCTGGTTGTAGAGCGTTTCCGGCGGATCGGTCTCCATGCCGAGCTTTGTGATGTCGATATCGCGGTCCGATTGGCAAGCCGTCATGCCCAGACCGGCGCCAGCCAGCATCAGCGAGACAAGCGCCATTCTTGCCGTCTTACGCATTCCAACAGACCTTACATGGTTCATTCGACAGTTCCCGATCGTCCCGCGCATTGAAGCCCTGCCCCGAGCAGGCGGTTCTACCCATAAAAGCAAAGGGAGAGCAACGCAATGATGGCGCATTAATGCATTTTTGTGGCATTGCAGGTCGTCGCCCAAAAGAAAAGGCCGCCTCCGAGGAAGCGGCCAGGTGGACTGGATCATATTTTTTTCAGGCGAACCAGGGCGTCAGTTCCTGCATGCTGACCGGCACGAACTCCCCTGCCCGCACGCGAGCCACACGCGACGACGGAGCCTCGACGACTTCGTAGGCCGTCGGATCGCTCATGAGCGCCTTCAGCGCATTCGCATTCATCTTGTGACCGCCGCGATAGGACCGGTAGCAGCCGATGAACTGTGCGCCGGCCAGCGCCAGATCGCCGACGGCGTCCAGCGCCTTGTGGCGAACGAACTCATCCTCGTAGCGCAGGCCTTCGACATTCACGACCGTATCATCGTCGGAAATGACGACCGAATTCTCGAGCGAGGAGCCGAGCGCATAACCGGCGGCCCAAAGGCGTTCCACATCACGCATGAAGCCGAACGTGCGGGCGCGGGAAAGCTCCTGCTTGAAAGTCTCCGGCGTCAGATTGCCTTCCCACTTCTGCCGGCCGATGAGCGGCGAGGAAAAGTCGATCTCGACTTCGAACCGGGTGCCGTCATGCGGACGGAACTCGGCCCAGGATGAACCCGAATCGATACGCACCGGTTTCACGACACGAATATAACGGCGCTTGATGCCGAGATTGACGATGCCGACCTGCTCGATCGCCTCGATGAAGGGATAGGAACTGCCATCCATGATCGGCATTTCGCTGCCGTCGACATCGATCACGACATTGTCGATACCGAGAGCATAAAGAGCCGCCATGACATGCTCGATCGTGGCAATCCACCTTGCGGGCGAACTGCCGAGAACGGTGCACAGATCCGTCGGACCGACCTGAGAAGAGACGGCGCGGTATTCTACCGAACTGTCGTCTTCGAAAACGCGCGTGAACACGATGCCGGTACCGGCTTCGGCAGGCTGGAAGGTAATATCGACAGGCGCTCCGGAATGAACGCCTATCCCCGTCAAGGTTACCGGGGCGGCGATGGTGGTCTGGAAACCGAGCAATCCGATGGTCATTCCTACTGCCTTCTTTATCGTCGGACCACTAAGGCAAAGTGATCCGAAATTCCTAGCGTCCAGAGACCAATCACCTGAATCGGGAGGCCTCATTCCGCGTCTTTCATCGCACTACATACGCAGCCGTCCGGCGCATTCCAAATCACTGTTCGTTTCCGATTGTTACGTTGTTAACTCCGCGTACGGGTTAAGAAAACGAGCAAAGGCCCGGATGCGTGATCCGGGCCTCTTTCACATTTCGTGACCGTTGTTAACTCAGTTCGACTGGCGGCGCAGGAAGGCAGGAATTTCGAGCTGATCGTCCTCGTGATGAGCCTGCGGAACGGCGCGGCCATGGTCGTCGAGGTTACCGCGGCGCGGCGCATAAAGGCTGGCTTCCGGCGACAGCGGACGACGCGGCTGGGGAGCAGGAGCAGGAGCCGTCATGTCGCTGACCGGCTCTTCCTCATCGCGGCGGCCGAGCGAATTGGTGATTCGCTTCAGGAGCCCCATCGGACCACGCTCTTCCTGCACATGCTGTACGGGTTGAGCGCGGCGGTCCATCTCGGCCTTCACGACCGGCGGAAAGTCTTCAACCTTCGGCATGCGCACCGGTTCGACAACCGTCGAGATGGAAGGAGCGACCGGCTCATGGTGGACCGGCTGCGCCATGCGGGGCGCCGGCTGCGTCATTGCCGGAGCAGGCTGCGGGGCCGGAGCCGGACGGCTCGCGATCGGGGCCGGAGCGTCGACCGGCGCAGCACCGAAGATACGGCTCTGCGGCCGGAATTCTTCATGATGCTGCTGCATAGCCGGCTGCGAAGCGGCCGGCTGAGGCGCCGGGGCAGCCTGCGGCGGCTCGGGGATGGTGAGCTCGCGCTCCATCTCGGCCTCTGCCATGCGGATCGTCTCGGCGATCGGGTCGACAGCCGGCTTCGGAGCCGGAGCGGCCTGGGCAACCGGAGCCGGTTGAGCCGCAACGGACGGAGCCGACGACACAGCCGCAGACGGACGAATCACCGGCCTCTGAGCAGCGCGCATCTCAGCGGCCCGGATATCGACCGAGGCAGCACCACGATCGATGCCGGTGGCGACGACCGACACGCGGATCAGGCCTTCAAGCGCCTCGTCGAAGGTCGCACCAAGGATGATGTTGGCATCCGGATCGACTTCCTCGCGGATGCGGGTCGCGGCCTCATCGACTTCGAAGAGGGTCAGGTCGCGGCCGCCGGTGATCGAGATCAGCAGCCCCTGAGCGCCCTTCATTGAGGTCTCATCGAGGAGCGGATTGGCAATCGCCGCTTCCGCCGCCTGCATCGCGCGGCCCGGACCGGACGCTTCGCCCGTGCCCATCATCGCGCGGCCCATCTCGCGCATCACCGACCGGACGTCGGCAAAGTCGAGGTTGATCAGGCCTTCCTTGACCATAAGGTCGGTAATGCAGGCGACACCGGAATAGAGCACCTGATCGGCCATCGCAAAAGCGTCTGCAAAGGTCGTCTTGTCGTTGGCAATGCGGAAGAGGTTCTGGTTCGGAATGACGATCAGGGTATCGACCGACTTCTGCAGCTCCTGAATTCCAGATTCGGCGAGCCGCATGCGACGCTGGCCTTCGAAGTGGAACGGCTTGGTGACAACACCAACGGTGAGGATGCCCTTCGAACGGGCGGCCTGTGCCACAACCGGAGCGGCGCCCGTGCCCGTGCCGCCGCCCATGCCGGCGGTCACGAAGCACATATGCGTACCGTTCAGGTGATCGACAATCTCGTCGAGGCATTCTTCAGCGGCGGCGCGACCAACTTCCGGCTGCGAGCCGGCGCCGAGACCTTCGGTGACCCGGACACCCATCTGGATGATCCGTTCAGCCTTGGTCATCGTGAGCGCCTGGGCATCGGTATTGGCGACAACGAAATCGACGCCTTCCAGCCCGGCCGTGATCATGTTGTTGACGGCGTTGCCGCCGCCGCCGCCGACGCCGAATACGGTGATGCGCGGCTTCAGCTCGTTAATTTCCGGCTTTTGCAGCTTGATGGTCATTGCAGCAGTTCCTTCTTCTTCAGGCCGCATCGCCGCCGGCCAATTCATTCCAACTCTTCTCTGAGGCAGTGGGCAGAAGCCCCCGCATCAAAAACTCTCCTTCAGCCACTGGCCCACGCGCGCCAGCCGGCCGTTGCCGCTGCCAAGCGAAGCCATAAGCCCGCTCTGAGAGGCATGTGTTTCCATGTCCGCAACCTGCGGATAGATCATCAGACCGACGGCCGTCGAAAAGGCCGGGCCTTTGGCTGCCGCCGGCAAACCGGAGACGCCCATCGGACGGCCGATGCGGACGTTGCGCGCCAGGATGCGGCGGGCGGTCTCCGAAAGGCCGGTGAGCTGGCTTGCGCCGCCCGTCAGCACGACACGCTTGCCGACGATCGGGCTGAAGCCCGACTTCTGGATACGGTCGCGGATCAGTTCCAGGGTTTCCTCGATACGGGCCCGGACGATGCGGGTGACCAGCGAACGCGGCACCTGGGTCGGCTGGTCGCGGTCGTCCTCGCCGATCGGCGGCACCGAGATCACGTCGCGCTCGTCGCCGCTGTTCATCAGGGCCGAACCATGCACGACCTTCATGCGCTCCGCATCCTCGATGCGGGTCGACAGACCGCGAGCCAGATCGGTCGTGACGTGATGGCCTCCGAGGCTGATCGCATCCGTATGGACGAGCTTGCCTTCCGCAAAGACCGAGATCGTCGTCGTGCCGCCACCCATGTCGATTGCAGCGCAGCCAAGCTCGACCTCGTCGTCGACGAGGGCCGCGAGACCGCTGGCATAGGGCGTCGCAACCATGCCCTCGACCGAAAGATGAGCCCGATTGACGCAGAGCTCGAGATTCTTGAGCGTAGCGCGTTCGGCGGTGACCACATGCATGTCGACGCCCAGCTCGTCGCCGAACATCGCCAGCGGATCACGGATTCCGCGCTCACCGTCCAGCGAAAAGCCGGTCGGAAGCGAATGCAGGATTGCACGGTCCTGACGCAGCGACTGCTGGCTTGCCGCGACGAGAACCTTCTTGAGGTCTGCCGCCTCGACTTCCTGACCGCCGAGATCGATCGTTGCCGTATAGACGTCGCTTGCCAGCCGGCCGGCGGAGACGTTGACGATCAGGCTGTCGACGGTAAGGCCCGCCATGCGCTCGGCCGCATCGACCGCAAGCCGCACCACGCTTTCGGCAGCATCAAGATCGGCAATCACGCCCGACTTCACGCCGCGCGAGCGCTGATGGCCGATGCCGATGATCTCGATGTTATGGGTGCGTCCCGGCAGGACCTGGCTTTCCTGGCGCGGCGTCAGCCGGGCGATCATGCAGACCACCTTGGTGGAGCCGATGTCCAGGACGGAAACGACGTGGCTGCGCTTGGAGGAAAGCGGCCTCATGCGCGGCAGACCGAAATGGGAAGAACCGAAGACGCTCAAATTTGCTCTCCCGCTTTCTTAAGAGCCTTGGCCCGCGCTTCCAGCGCCTGCCCGCGACGCTCGACAGCGCCGGCGGTAAGCTGAATGGTGGTCCGGTCTTCAAGACGAAGATCGACGGCCGCAATGTCACGCTCCAGCACACCCTGTTCCTTTTCAAGGCGGGCAAGCACGGCAAGAGCCTTGGCGACGTTGCTTTCCGGCAGCTTGAGTACGACACCGTTGTCGAGGTGCAGGTCCCAACGTCGGCCCGCGACGCGGACATAGGCTTTCACGCGGTTTTTCAGCTCGGGCCAGCCCGACATCTCCTCTTCGAAGGAAGAGGCAGCCGTCTCGGCATCGCGACCGACGAAGAGCGGAAGCGAGGTGAACTTGTTGTCGCGCAGCGGCGCGATCACGCTGCCATTCTTCTCGATCAGCGAAAGCTCGGTACCGTGCTGCCAGATGCCGAATGCCTGACGCTCCTTGAGCATGACATCGATCGTCCTCGGGTAAACCTTGCGGACCTCCGCATATTCGACCCAGGGCAATTCCGAAAGCTTGCGGCGGGCCGCATCGATATCGAGCGCCACGAGCGATGTCGTGCCATCGAGACCGAGAAGCTGGAGAATATCGATCTCGGAGGTTTGCTCATTGCCCGAAACGCGCACGTCTTCGATGGCGAAACCGACAGCCGCCGTCGTCGCCTGCGCGACCTCGTGACCGTGCCCACCGAGCGACATCCCGTAAAGGCCGACGGCAGCAAAGAAACCGAATGCCGACACGGTGCCCGTGTGGGGAGGAATATGAATTCGGCCCGTTGCAAGGCTGACGCAAAAACGCACCATCCGGCGAAGCGGCCGCGGAAGCACGCGCCGCTCTTCGACACCGAGATAGAGAGCCTGAGAACGGCCGCGCGGTCCACCCGCTCTATTGCCGATCAACGCAAACACGTAGCATCCTCCACCATCCAACGGACCAGTTCACCAAAAGAGTGGCCGGCATGCGCGGCCATTTCGGGCACCAGCGATGTGGGGGTCATACCGGGCTGCGTATTGATTTCGAGCCAGATAATCTCACCATCCTCGGAGAAACGGTCGTCGTAGCGGAAGTCTGAGCGACTGACGCCCCGGCAGCCCATCGCCTGATGCGCCTTGAGCGCCAGTGTTTGAATCTTTTGGTAAACATTCGGTGAAATTTGTGCAGGAATGATGTGTTTCGACCCACCTTCGGCATATTTTGCATCGTAATCGTAAAAAGCATGACTTACCGGCAGGATTTCCGTTACGCCAAGCGCCACATCGCCCATGACCCCACAGGTCAGCTCGCGACCGTAAACGTAACGCTCGACGAGCACGTGATCCCCGTAACGCCATTCGGAGGAACCGATGACCTGAGGCGGATGCGGCTGATTCTCCTGGACAATGACGACGCCAAAGGATGACCCTTCGCGCACCGGTTTCACCACATAAGGCGGAGCCATCGGATGCGCGCTGGAAATATCGAAGCGGTTCATTGCCTTGGCTTCCGCAACGGGAATGCCGACCGACTGAGCGACCCGTTTGGCCTGATGCTTGTCCATGGCGAGCGCAGACGCCAGAACGCCGGAATGGGTGTAAGGTATCTGCAGATATTCGAGAATGCCCTGGATCGTTCCGTCCTCGCCAAAAGGCCCATGCAGTGCATTGAAGGCAACGTCCGGCCTGAGATCGGTGAGCACCGTCGCAATATCCCGCCCGACATCGACGCGAGTGACGCGATAGCCCTCACCCTCAAGAGCATCGGCACAGGCATTGCCCGAAGACAGGCTTACAGGCCGCTCGGAGGAAAGCCCTCCCATCAAAACAGCGACATGCTTGCCACTCATCGTTCACTCCCGAAAAAAGGACTTCAGTCTATGCCACGGCGCTTGCGCCAAACTCGTTCCGGAGGCGATTCCCACCGGATATAAGATTTGACTGCATTAGTGCCTCAATATGGTTAACAAATCGTTTACTTTGATTAATGCCACCGGGCAAAGGCATGAAAATAAAGGAAAAATCGAATGAGCGATTATTAACGCATTCCGTCATGACGCGAATGAGCGCCTGCATCGATACGGACTTCGAACTATTATTCTTGATGATTAGAGCGGGATGATTTTAGATCCGTTCATATCCGGCCTCGTTGAAATAGTTCTGGCATTCTTTTGGAGAAACGGTTTGGAGGATGGTTGCGAGCGCGTCATGGATGGCGTTGCGGCTTCTGGCCTGCGCCTCGCGTAGCCGGTGTTTGATCTTGGCGAAGAGCTTTTCGATCGGATTGAGATCGGGGGAGTATTGCGGCAGGAAGAACAGCCGCGCGCCGGCCTTGCGGATGGCGGTGCGGATCGCCGCGGCCTTGTGCGAGCCGAGATTGTCCATCACGACGATGTCGCCGGGCGTGAGCTCCGGCACCAGCACCTTTTCGACATAGACGAGGAAGCTCGTCGCGTTGATCGGCCGGTCGATGACCCAGGGCGCGCTGACGCGATCAACGCGCAGGGCGGCAATGAACGTCATGGTGTTCCAGTGGCCGAAGGGAGCCTGGCCGAACAGCCGTTCGCCGCGCGGCGCCCAGCCTCGCAGCGGCGCCATGTTCGTCTTCGTCCAGGTCTCGTCGATGAAGACGAGGCGGGCCGGATCGATGCGATGGCGATGCTTCAGCCAGCGGCTGCGTCGGGCGGCGACATCGGGCCGGTCGCGCTCGCTGGCGACCAACGTCTTTTTTTATAACTCAGCCCTTCCTCATGCACGCAGATCCAGACGGAGCGGTAGTCGACCTTCAGGCCCCGCTCCGCCAATTCCGCGACCAGCCCGCGCAAGGTGAATGCCTGCGCGCGGCAGCGCTCGATTAGCCAGGCCCGATGCTCACCGGCGATCGCTCGCGGCTTGTGCCCGCCCATCTGGCCGGCGGCGGCGCTGCCCGTCTCACGGAAGCGCCGTACCCAATCGATCGCCGTGCTGATGCCGATGCCGAAGCGCTTCGCCGCCGCCCGACAGGACACCCCATCGCGCGTCACTGCACCAACAACACGGTCCCTAAGGTCATCCGAAAAGGGTCTCGCCATCCTGGCCGGCCTCCTGCACCGGCCTGAATAGTGAATCTGATTTGCTCACAAAAGGGAATCCCCATGCCGATTCCGCCTAAATTCATCCCGCTCTAAATCCGACCTGAATGACGTCGGGACGAGAAAAAGCCCGCGAGACCGACAATCTCGCGGGCTTTCTTTTAAGGCAGAATGCGGCTTACCTTCGGCCTGGATCGTTGCCGATCATTCCGAATCGTCCACAACCTTCCATGCCAGAGCGCCGAGGACCGCGCCGACGATAGGAGCCACCCAGAAGAGCCAAAGCTGCTCGAGCGCCCAGCCCCCGGCAATCACCGCCACGCCGGTGGAACGGGCCGGATTGACGGACGTATTGGTGATCGGGATCGAGATCAGATGGATGAGCGTCAACGCGAGACCAATCGCGATCGGAGCAAAGCCGGCCGGTGCCTTTGGCCCGGTCGCTCCCAGGATGATGAAGATGAAGAAGCCGGTAAGAACGATTTCCGCAAGCAACGCGGAGGTCAGTGAATAACCGCCGGGTGAGTGCTCGCCATAGCCGTTGGACGCAAAACCGCCGAGCTGGAAATCGGCCTTGCCGGAAGCGATGAGATAGAGAACCAACCCTGCAACAATACCTCCGAGCACCTGGGCAACGACATACTGAAGGAGATTGGAGGCCGGCAATCTGCCCGCCACCGTCAACCCGACCGATACCGCCGGATTGAAATGTCCGCCGGAAATGCCACCGACGGCAAAGGCCATGGTAAGGACCGTCAGACCAAATGCCAGCGCGACGCCTACGAAGCCGATTCCAAGATCAGGAAATGCGGCAGCCACAACCGCGCTGCCGCATCCACCGAAGACAAGCCAGAAAGTGCCGAGGAATTCGGCTGCAAATTTCTTGAACATGTTGTTACATCCCCCTAATCGCGCGCCTCCGGCACGTGCCGGCATCAGGCGCGACTCACTTGATGCACAATGATTATGCAACGGCTGTTCGTGAACGCCCAATGAATAAGAAATGGCTGAAATATATTGTCCATTATCATACGCCTGGCGCGGAAAAACGAAACCAGAATATAAGAAAGATACCGCAAAATATTGATTTTACGGCATCTTGCAAGGATACTAGGCAGTAGTTTGGGGTATGGTCACTCGGTCGTGACGCCCTGGAATGGTCTGACCTCGCGACCTGGCATGAAGATGCCGAGCCGCTTGATTTCCCATTCAAGCTTGATGCCGGAATGTTCAAAGACGCGCTGACGGATGGTCTCGCCAAGATATTCCAGGTCGTAACCGGTCGCATGACCGATGTTGATCATGAAATTGCAATGGAGCGAGGACATCTGTGCCCCGCCGCTCATCAGGCCACGGCCGCCCGCTTCGTCGATCAGTTTCCAGGCCGAATGGCCTTCCGGATTCTTGAAGGTCGAACCGCCGGTCTTTTCCTTGATCGGCTGCACCGTCTCGCGATGCTGGCGTACTGCATCCATCTCGGCGCGAATCTTCGCCCTGTCCTCGGGATAACCTTCGAAGACAGCGTGCGTGAAGATCAGGTCTGCCGGCACCGATGAATGGCGGTAGCTGTAGCCCATCTCCTCCTTCGAGAACACATGCTTGTTGCCCTTGCGGTCGACCGCATGGACTTCGACCACCCGGTCCGCCGTCTCCGTGCCGTTGGCGCCGGCATTCATGCGCAGCGCGCCGCCGATCGAACCCGGAATGCCGTAATAGAAGGCGAAACCACCGATCCCATTATCCATCGCCATGGCGGCGATATACTTATCGGGGCAAATGGCACCGGCCTGGATGCGGTTCTCGCCGACGAGATCGAGCCCGCCGAACCCCTTGGCGGAAAGGCGAAGGACGACGCCCGGAATGCCGCCGTCACGGACCAGCAGGTTGGAGCCGACGCCGACCACCGTCAGCGGCACGTCCTCCGGCAGGATCTTCAGGAAGGTGACAAGGTCATCGACGTCGTGAGGCTGGAACATGAGCTCGGCGAGACCGCCGGCCTGGAACCAGGTAACGCGATCCATCGGCGCATCCGGCGTCAGGCGCCCGCGCAGTTTGTTGACGTCATCCCCCAGCGACGCCAGCAGCTTTTCCCCATTCACCTGTTTCATTCCTTTTGTCCCGAAATATTTTCCAGTTCCTTCGGCAAGGCCGCCGCCCATTGCGTGATATTACCAGCCCCCAGAAGAACCACGAAATCACCTGGTTTCGCAATGCCCGATACAATCGAAGCAAGTTCGTCCGGCGAAGCCATATAGCGCGCATCGCGATGGCCGCCCGAGCGGATGCGGGCAACCAGTGCTTCGGAACTGGCACCTTCTATCGGCTCTTCGCCCGCGGCATAGACCGGCGCCAGGATAATGCTGTCGGCATCGTTGAAGCAGGTGGCGAAATCCTCAAAGAGGCTCGACAGGCGCGTGTAGCGATGCGGCTGGTGAACGGCAATGATACGGCCTTGGCAGGCCTCGCGCGCCGCCCTCAACACCGCCTTGATCTCAACCGGATGATGACCGTAGTCGTCGAAGATCTGCACACCATTCCAGATGCCGGTGAGCGTGAAGCGGCGTTTCACACCCCCGAAATTCGCAAGCCCCTTGCGGATATTCTCTTCCGAAATGCCGAGCCGATTGGCGACTGCAATCGCCGCAGTCGCGTTCGAAATGTTGTGCCGGCCGGGCATCGGCAATGCCAGATCCTTGAAATTGAAGACGCGACCGGTGCGGCGGCGGCGGATTTCCACATCGAAGATCGCGCGCGTGCCTTCCGTGCGAACGTTGGAGAAGCGCGCGTCAGCCTGAGGGTTCTCGCCGTAGGTGATGATCTTGCGATCCTCGATGCGCCCGACGAGCGCCTGCACTTCCGGATGGTCGAGGCAGAGCACGCCAAAGCCATAGAACGGTACATTCTCGACGAACTGCCGGAAAGCGGCGCGCACCGCGTCGAAATTGCCGTAGTGGTCGAGGTGTTCCGGGTCGATATTGGTGACGACCGCAACATCAGCAGGAAGTTTCAGGAAGGTGCCGTCCGATTCGTCGGCCTCAACGACCATCCACTCGCCCTCGCCCATCCGGGCATTGGTGCCATAAGCATTGATGATGCCGCCATTGATGACAGTCGGATCGAGCCCGCCAGCCTCCAGGAGTGTCGCAACCATCGAGGTCGTGGTGGTCTTGCCATGCGTGCCGCCGATCGCGATCGCATTGCGGAAGCGCATCAGTTCGGCGAGCATTTCGGCACGGCGCACGATCGGCAATGATTTTTCACGCGCAGCGATCAGCTCGGGATTGTTCTTCTTGATCGCGGTCGACACGACGACAACTTCCGCATCGCCCAGGTTTTCTTCCCTGTGGCCGACAAACACCGGAATGCCCTTGTCGCGCAGCCGTTGGACATTGGCGCCGTCGGCCTGATCTGAGCCCTGCACCTTGTGGCCGAGATTGTGCAGAACCTCGGCAATGCCGCTCATGCCGATCCCGCCGATGCCGATGAAATGAACAAGCCCTATGGCCTTCGGCATCTTCATGCCCGCACTCCCCAATCTTCTGATTTACCGAAGTCCTTCGACGTCCTGAATTCCGCAATCGACTTGCGTTCGGCTATAGCCACGACCATATCCGCGAGCAAGCTCGCCGCGTTCGGATGTCCTGCCGTCTTGGCGGCGGTGGCCATTTTTTCCAGGCGATCCGGTTCCTTCATCGCAGCCGAAATGAGCGATGCCAGCTTTTCCGGCGAAAGCTCCGATTGCGACACGACCTGCGCTCCTCCGGTCGCCACGAGTGCCGCTGCATTAGCAGCCTGGTCATGATCCAGAGCATGCGGGTAAGGCACGAGAATGGCGGGCCGTCCGATCACTGCGATCTCGGAAACCGTGGAAGCACCCGAACGGCAGATGACGAGATGTGCAGTCGCCAGACGTTCGGCCATGTCCGAGAAGAACGATGAGATATCGGCCGGTGCGTTCAGTTTGGCAAAGCAGGAGATCACGCGATCCTTATCTTCCGGCCGCGCCTGCTGGGTGACGACAAGGCGGTCGCGCTCGGCCTTGTCGAGCAGGCTGAGCGCCGTCGGCACGACCGAGGAAAAATACTGAGCACCCTGACTGCCGCCGAAAACGACCAGCCGGAATGGATCGCTGCCGCGGGATGCAATGTAGGGAATATTAGAGGCAGCCAACACCGCCGGTCGCACCGGATTGCCGGTGGTGACGGTCTTGTCCGCATAGGGACCATTGTTCTCCGGCAGGAAGCCGCCGGCGATTGCCTGCACCTTGCCCGCCAACGCCTTGTTGGCGCGACCCATCACGGCGTTCTGTTCGTGGATCATCGACGGCACGCCCATGGAGGTCGCCGCCATCAGCGGCGGCACGGTGGGGTAACCGCCAAAGCCGACGACCGCGAGCGGCTTCAATTTGCTGACCAGGCGGCGGGCGGCGCGAAGCCCCGTCCAGAGCCTCCAGCCGGTACGGGCGACCGCAATCGGATTTTTCGAGCCCAGCGTGGCGGAAGGAACCACATGAATCTCGTCGGCCGGAAATGTGCCCGCGAAACGCTCCGCTCGGCTGTCGGTAACGAGATGGACGGAATAGCCCCGCGCCTTCAACTCATGCGCGAGCGCCTCCGCCGGAAATACGTGACCGCCGGTTCCCCCGGCGGCGAGAAGGATGATGCCCTTGGTCATCTATATTTACTCCGCCGGTACGCCTTGAGCGACACGGAACAGGCTCTTCTCCTTGGCCCGCTTTTCCGGGCGGTGACGCGTGAGCGCCAGAATGAACCCCGCCGTGATGGAGATAGCGATCATCGACGAGCCGCCATAGGAAATCAAAGGCAACGTCATGCCTTTGGCCGGCATAAGTTCCAGATTGACGCCGATATTGATCAGCGACTGCATGCCAATCTGCAGCACGAGCCCCGCCACCGCAAAGCGGTTGAAGTCATTGCCTTCCTTGAAGGCATGATTGAGGCCCCGCAACACGACGAAGGCGAAGACCGCCACCAGCGCCATACAGAAGATAATGCCGAATTCTTCCGCTGCAACGGAGAAGATGAAGTCAGTATGGCTGTCCGGCAGGATGCGCTTGACAATCCCCTCGCCCGGTCCCTGGCCAAACCAGCCGCCCTGCAGGATCGCTTCATGCGCCGTCTCGATCTGAAACCGGTCGCCTTCGCCAGTCAGGAACTTGTCGAAACGCGCGGTCACGTGGGGCAGCATGTAATAGGCCGCAAGAATGCCGCCTGTTCCGACACCGCCGAGCAGGACGATCCAGAGCCACGGCATGCCGGCCATGAAGAACATGCCGCCCCAGACGACGCTGGTGAGGATGGTCTGGCCGAGGTCCGGCTGGGCGACGAGGAGCGCCGCGACGATGCCGAACAGGATGATGGCGAAGAGATTGCCCGGAATTTCCGGCTGACGCGCATGCTCGGCAAAGAGCCAGGCGCAGACCACAACGAAGGCGGGCTTCATGAATTCGGAAGGTTGGATTGAGAAAGTGCCGACACCGATCCAGCGCCGGGAACCCTTGACCTCAACGCCGAAGAACAGCGCCAGCACCATCAACGCCAGCGAAATGACGAGGAGGATGATCGCCGTACGGCGCACCTGCCTCGGCGTCAGGAAGGAAAGACCGATCATCACCGCCAATGACGGAAGGATGAAGAGCGCATGCCGCTCGACGAAATGGAAGCTTGGCAGGCCGATTCGCTCGGCAACCGCCGGTGAGGCCGCAAAGGAGAGCATGAAGCCGATGCCCATCAAAAGCACGAAGGCGACGAGGAAGAAACGGTCGATCGTCCAGAACCAGTCTGCGAGCGGCCCTCGGTCTGCGCGGCTTACCATCTGTCAGCGTCCCTTTCCGGTCTCGATCAACATCGTGACTCCCTCGAGGGCCGCGACGTAGCCGACAAAGGCATCGCCGCGAACCTCGAAATTCTTGAACTGATCGAAGCTGGCGCAAGCAGGCGACAGCATCACCGCGGACGGCATCGCGTCAGCCCCCGCATCCGCTGCGGCATGCGCCACGGCCTTTTCGAGCGTGCCGGAAATCTCATAGGGCACCGCCTCGCCGAGGGTTGCCGCAAACGCCGGCGCCGCCTCTCCGATCAGATAGGCCTTGACGATACGCGGAAAGAGTGGAGCGAGGCTTGCGATCCCGCCCTCCTTCGGCAGACCGCCGGCAATCCAGTAGATACGGCCGTAGCTGGAAAGCGCCGGCGCTGCGGCCTCCGCGTTGGTTGCCTTCGAATCGTTGACGAACACCACCTGCCCGCCCCCATGGCGCAACTGGCCGACCGGCTGCATACGGTGCTTGAGGCCTGGAAAGGATTTCAGCCCCGCACGGATGTCATCCCTGGAAACGCCGACTGCCAGGCAGGCGGCGATTGCCGCGGCGGCGTTCTGGGCGTTGTGGCTGCCTTTAAGCGTCTGGACGCCGTCGAGATCGACAAGCACCGCAGAGGTGCCGCCCTGCGCCTCGATGATCCGTGTGCCTTCGGCATAAAGTCCATCGGCCACGACGTTGCGCTTGGATATGCGTCTCACCGACACTCCAGCCCGTTCGACGCGGTCGGCGATCAGGGCGCAATGGGAATCATCGATGCCGATGACCGCAGTCTCGCTGCCGGCAACCAGCCGTTCCTTGATATCGGCATAATGCTGCATCGTGCCGTGCCGATCGAGGTGGTCCGGCGTCAGGTTGAGCAGGATGCCGGCCGTCGGATCAAGTGTCGGCGCAAGGTCGATCTGGTAGGAGGAGCACTCGACGACAAAGTAGCGCTCGGCCTTCGGCGGATCGAGCGTCAGGATGGCCGTGCCGATATTGCCGCCGAGTTGCGTGTCGCAGCCGCTCGATTTCAGGATATGAGCGATCAACGCAGTCGTCGTCGATTTGCCGTTTGTGCCGGTAATGGCAATGAAGGGGCAATCCGGCGCATGTGCCCGGCGCTCGCGGACGAAAAGTTCGACATCGCCGATGATCTCGACGCCTGCCGCACGGGCAAGATCGACGCTCCAATGCGGCTTCGGGTGGGTGAGCGGCACACCTGGCGATAGCACGAAGGCGGCCTGGGCCGGCCAATCGATGGTGTGCAGATCAGCAGTCGTGATCCCCTCGCCCGCAGCCTTCCCGACACTATCCGGATTGTCGTCCCAGGCGACCACCTTCGCCCCGCCGGCGACAAGCGCCCTGGCGGTCGCAAGTCCGGATCCGCCGAGCCCGAAAAGCGCGACCTGCTTATCCCTGAATGTGGTGACCGGGATCATCTTGGTCTCACCTGAGCTTGAGCGTCGAAAGCCCGAGGAGCGCAAGCCCGACGGCGATGATCCAGAAGCGGATCACCACCTGGCTTTCCGTCCAGCCAAGCTTTTCGAAATGGTGATGGATCGGCGCCATCAGGAAGACGCGCCGGCCGGTCATCTTGAAGAATCCGACCTGGATGATCACCGACAGCGTCTCTATGACGAAGAGGCCCCCGATGATCGCCATGACGATCTCGTGCTTGGTGGCGACGGCGACGGAGCCGATCAGGCCGCCGAGGGCCAGCGAACCGGTGTCGCCCATGAAGATTGCAGCCGGCGGCGCGTTGAACCAGAGGAAGCCGAGGCCCGCGCCGATCACCGCGCCAAGAATGACGGCAAGTTCACCCGTGCCGGGCACGAAATTGATCTGCAGGTAGTTCGCGAAGACCGCGTTGCCGGCGAGATAGGCGATCACGCCGAAGGAAGCCGCAGCGATCATGACGGGCACGATCGCGAGCCCATCGAGGCCGTCCGTCAGATTAACCGCATTGCCCGCCGCGACGATCACGAAGCCGCCGAACAGGATGAAGAAAAACCCGAGATTGAGGAGGAAATCCTTGAGGAAAGGAAAGGCGATCGACGTCCCGAGAACCGGATTGGTCGAAGAACCCGTCGCCAGCGCCACGCGCATCATGAAAAAGACGGCGATGCCGGCGATGACGAATTCGATGCCAAGCCGCGCTTTGCCGGAAAAGCCCTTCTCCGTCTGCTTCGTCACCTTCAGGTAGTCGTCATAGAAGCCGATCGCACCGAAACCGAGCGTGACGAGCAGCGTGGCGACCACATAGATGTTGGAAAGATCGGCCCAGAGCAGCGAACCGCCGAGGATGCCCGCCAGAATCATCAGTCCGCCCATGGTCGGCGTACCGGCTTTCTTGAAATGCGTCTGCGGTCCGTCGGCACGGATCGGCTGGCCCTTGCCCTGCCGGACGCGTAGCGAAGCAATGATCCGCGGGCCAAACAGGAAGACGATAAAGGCAGAGGTGAAGAGGGCCGCTCCCGTCCGGAAGGTGATGTATCGGAACAGGTTGAAGAATTGAATTCTATCCGCCAGTTCCACAAGCCAGATCAGCATTCAGGGCCCTTTCTCAAGCCGCGTCTAATTAAGAGTGGCGCTCCGTGTCGGGGAATGCCGGGTAGTTGTCAAGCAGGGCTGCGACGATCCTGCCGAAGCCAAGTCCAAGCGATGACTTCACCATGACGACATCGCCAGGCATCACCGCGCGCACCACGAAATCGGCCAGATCCGCCGTTTTCTCGCGGTATTCGACATGGACGCTTTCGGGGAGCGCGTCGCGCAGTGCCGCCATTTCCGGACCGGCGAGCCAGACATGCTCGACGCCGGCGGCAAGCAGCGGGCCTGCCAGATCCTCGTGCACCTTTGCCGAGAACTCGCCCATCTCCAGCATGTCGCCGAGCACGGCGATTCGCCGGCCGGCAAGTTCCGGTGTCGCGGATGCCAGGAGCGCGATCGCCGCCCGCATGGAAGCCGGATTGGCGTTGTAGCTTTCGTCGATCAGCGTCAGATGTCCCTCGCCGATGCCGAGGAGATGGCGTTCGCCCCTGCCCTTGACGGCCCTCAAGGCGGTAAGCGCCTCCATGGCCTTCGGCATGTCCGCTCCCATGAGGAAACAGGCGCCGAGCGCCGCCATGGCGTTTTCGGCGATATGGCGGCCTGCCGCACCGATATGGATTTCCGAAGTTTCCCCGTTCAGCACGGCCCAGACGGTCGAGCCTTCCGCATTGCCTTCGAAATCCGCCAGCCGGAAATCCGCCTTCGCATGCTGGCCGAAGGTGTAGACGTGGGATACCCCGGACTCTTGCGCCTGCTTTTCCAGGAAGTCGAACTGCTTGTTGTCCCGGTTGAGGATCGCCGAGCCGCCGGGCTCAAGCCCCTCGAAAATCTCCGCCTTGGCAGCGGCGATCTCTTCGAGGCTCTTGAAGTGGCCGAGATGGGCGGCGGCGATCGTGGTGATGATCGCCACATGCGGACGCACCATCTTCACAAGCGGCCGGATCTCGCCCGGATGGTTCATGCCGATTTCGAAGACGCCGAAATCCGCATCCGCCGGCATGCGGGCGAGCGTCAGCGGCACGCCCCAATGATTGTTGAAGGAAGCGACGGCGGCATGCACCTTGCCGGAGGGCGCCAGCACCTGGCGCAGCATCTCCTTCGTCGTCGTCTTGCCGACCGAACCGGTGACGGCGACGATACGCGCCCGGCTGCGGTCACGCGATGCAAGGGCAAGCCGGCCCATCGCGGCGAGCACGTCGTCGACGATGATCATCGGCACGATGAGCTTGCCCAATGCGGGAAGCTTCGCCTCGCTGACCACGATCAGCGGCGCGCCGTTCGCGACAGCCATGCTGGCGAAATCGTGGCCGTCCACGCGATCACCCTTGATGGCAAAAAAAGCCTCGCCATCGCCGATGGTGCGGCTGTCGATCGAAATGCCCGTGATGCCCTCGGGCAGGGTGCCGATCGGCCGGCCGCCCATGGCGGCCACCATCTCCTCCGACGTCCACAGAAAGCTCATGACTTCAGCTCCTCCAGCGCCTTGCGTACCTCCACATGATCGGAAAACGGCAGGATCGCCGCGCCGATCGTCTGGCCCTCCTCATGGCCCTTGCCGGCAACGATCAGAGTGTCGCCGGAATTGAGCATGCGCACGGCCTCTCGGATTGCTTGCGACCGGTCGCCGATCTCGATCGCGCCCGGCGCCGCGGCCATGATTTCGGAGCGGATCACTTCAGGAACCTCGGATCGCGGATTGTCGTCGGTGACGATGACGACGTCGGCAAGCCTTGTCGCCACCTCGCCCATGATCGGCCGCTTGCCCTTGTCGCGATCACCGCCGCAGCCGAAGACCACGATAACACGGCCTGTCGTAAAGGGGCGCACGGATGTCAGCACATTTTCCAATGCATCCGGCTTGTGGGCATAATCGACATAGGCGAGCGCGCCATCCCGTGTATGACCGACCAGTTCGAGACGGCCGGAAGCGCCAACCAGTTTTTCGAGTGCGGTTATGGCGACGGGAGCGGCCACGCCGGTCGACATGGCGAGACCCGCCGAGACCAATGCATTCGCAACCTGGAAGTCGCCGGCAAGCGGAATATCCACTTCGAAGATTTCGTCGCCGAAATGGACTTCGGCGGTCTGCTTGTGGCGGAAGTGCTCAACCCGCTTGAGGCACAAATAATTGCCCTTGCGGCCGACAGTGCGGACATCGAGGCCGGAGGCGGTGGCCACGCGGATCGCCTCATCAGACCATTGGTCGTCGGCAAAGATCACCGCCGGCGAACCTTTCGGCATCAGCGTATCGAAAAGCCGCATCTTGGCGGCCATATAGCTTTCCACCGTCGGATGGTAATCCATGTGGTCGCGGCCGAGATTGGTGAACGCGGCAGCCGAGAGGCGCACACCGTCGAGGCGGCTCTGGTCGAGGCCGTGGCTGGACGCCTCCATGGCGGCATGGGTGACGCCTTCGGCGGCAAGTTCGGCAAGCAGCTTCTGGAGTTCGACCGGATCGGGCGTCGTCAGCGAGCCGTAGTCGTTGCGGGTTGGAGAAACCACACCGGTGGTACCGATCTGAGCTGCGGCAAAACCGGCATACGCCCATATCTGACGGGTGAAGGAGGCAACCGAGGTTTTGCCGGCCGTCCCCGTTACAGCAACCATGGTTTCCGGCTGCGCACCGTAGAATCGAGCCGCGGCAAGCGCCAGCAGCCGGCGCGGATTGGAAACCACCAGAACCGGAATTCCCGCATCCGCCGGATGGCCAGCGATGGCCGCAACGGCACCACGGGCTGCGGCATCGCCGATATAGGCCGAACCGTCGGCCTTTGAGCCGGCAAGCGCGGCAAACAGCATACCGGGAATCACCTTGCGGCTGTCCGAGGCAAGGCCCCTCACATCGAGTTCACCTGCCGGTCCGGCCATGAGCTCCGCTATTTCCGGAAAATCCCGTCCGGCAAGGTCCCGCAATTTCATCGGCTGAATCTTCATTCTGAGTATCGTCCCCACGAATCGTAAGCCGATTTGTTATCGCTCAATAAGACACGAGCAGGGCAGAACCGTCATTGCCGAATTTCGGCTTTACACCGAGAATGGGCGCAGCTCGGCTGATGATCTCCTTGACCATGGGCGCGGCCGACGTCGCCGACAGCGCCGCGCCATTGCCCTTGTCGGTCTTCGGCTCGTCGGCAAAGCTCAAGACCACATATTGCGGATTGTCCATCGGAAAGGCCGCCAGGAAGGCGTTGAAGTTCTTGTCGTGCGCGTAGCGTCCGTTGACGACCTTGTCGGCGGTGCCCGTTTTTCCGCCGACGTTGAAGCCGGTGACACGGGCGTTCCTGCCGGACCCGTTGGCACCGTTCCACTCGAAAAGGAAGCGCATGTCCTTGCTGGTCGACGGCTTGAGCACCTGGGTTGCAACCTTGTCAGCCTCCTCGCGCGTGCGCGGCAGGAAGGTCGGCTCGATCAGCTTGCCGCCGTTGACGAGCGCCGCCCCTGCGACGGCCGTCTGCAGGGGCGTCGTCGAGACACCGTGGCCGAACGAGATCGTGATGGAGTTGATCTTCTTCCACGTGCGCGGCTGGCTGGGCTGGGCGACCTCCGGGAGCTCCGTCTTCATCTTGCTGAGCAAACCAAGCCGGGTCAGGAATTCCTTGTGCCCGTCGATGCCGACGGTATCGGCGATCTTCGCGGTCCCGATATTGGAAGAAAATTGGAAGATTTCGGGAACACTGAGCACTCGTCCCTTGCCATGGAAATCCTTGATGGTGAAACCGCCGATGCGAATCGGGAAGCGTGCATCAAACGTGCTCTGCAGGTTCACCTTGCCGGAATCGAGGCCCATCGCGATCGTGAAGGACTTGAAGGTCGAACCCATCTCGAACGTACCGTTCGACATGCGGTTGAACCATCCTTCCTCACCACCCACGGCGGGATTGTTGGGATCGAAATCCGGGGCGGAAGCCATGCCGAGGATTTCTCCGGTATGGACGTCGATGACGACAGCTCCGGCTCCGATCGCGCGATATTTGGCGATCGCTTCAACAACCACTTCGCGAACGATGGACTGCACGCGAAGGTCGATCGAAAGCTTCACCGGTTCGAGAGGCTGGTTCGACGTCATTCCGACGGCTGTAAGGTCCGCAAGCCCCTGACTGTCGACATAACGCTCCATGCCGGCAACGCCGCGGTTGTCGATATTGACGTAGCCGACGACATGCGCGGCCGTCGCTCCGCCGGGATAGAAGCGGCGCTTCTCCGGCCGGAAGCCGATCCCCGGAATGCCGAGCGCCAGGATCTGGCTCTGCTGTTTCGGCGTGAGCTGGCGCCGGAGCCACTGGAAGCGCGAACTGGATTTGAGCTTCGAATAGGTCGACTTGACGTCGAGATCGTGCAGCACGGTCGAGAGTTTCTCGATCACCTCGTCCGCATCAACGATCTTGTGCGGCTCGGCAAACAGCGAAACCGTCCGGATATCGGTCGCCAGTACCTCGCCATTGCGGTCGACGAGATCGGGACGAGAAGCCATGAGCCGATCGGCAGGCAGGATACTGGACGTCGTAAGCGGTTGCGCCACACCATATTGCACGAGACGTCCGCCGATGACGCAATAGAAAACGGTGAACCCGGCAATCAGCAGGCCGACGCGATTCTTCGCCTGGTTGGCCTTCCGCTTGCGGGTGCCCTCGAACGAGGCGCCACCCGACGAAGAATAACCGCGACTGCCGGCGGAAAAATGCGCCCGGCTCTTCAAGACCATGATGCGAGACAGGAAAGACATCAGCGGTTCACCGATCCAGTAGAGATGACTTCGACGGAGCCGCGCGGCAGCGGCACCGGGATTTTCTGGGCGGGCTTTGCCTTGGCGGCTGCAACACCCTTGAGCGCGGCGGCAACCTCGCTGCTCTTGCCGGCGATGATATCCTCGATCGTCGTCTCCGGCTGCGGCAGCGCCGATCTGGGCATCGGCAGTTCTTTCGGCATGGCAAGCTGGGTCGGCTCGGTCGGAGCCAGGCCGAGTTCCGAATTATAGACCTTGATCAGCCTGTGGAGACGGTTCGGCTGGGTGAGCAGCGCCCAATCCGCCTTCAGGAGATCGATCGTGTCCTTCTCCAGCTTGATTTCCGTCTCCAGCCGGCGGACCTCGGCAAGCTTCTCGTCGGCGCGATGTTTGATCGTGTAGGTAACGACCGCCGTCGCCGTCATGATGCCGATCAGAACGAGATCGAAGCTTCTGAGCATTCCGTTAGGCTCCCATCTTTGCAATGCTGGCGAGATCGGGCAGATCGAAAATCGACATGTCGACCGGGCGCGGCGCCGCGTCCGTACGAATGCCGGCGCGCAATTTGGCAGAACGGGCCCGCGGATTGGCTTCCGCCTCCTCATCGCTGGCGGCGACCACCGATCTGCCAAGCGTCTCAAAAACGGCAGGCTTCGCCTCGACCATCGGCAGATGTCGCGAACCGGAAACCTTGCCGGAGCGATCGGCGAAGAACTGCTTGACGATCCGGTCTTCGAGGGAATGAAACGTGACGACCACGAGCCGGCCACCAGGCTTCAAGGCACGCTCCGCAGCAAAAAGAGCCTGGGCGAGTTCACCGAGTTCATCGTTGACGAAGACGCGCAGCGCCTGGAAGACGCGCGTCGCCGGATGGATCTTGTCCTTGGCCTTGCGCGGATTGACGCTTTCGATCAGGTTCGCAAGATCGCGTGTCGTGGTGAAAGGCTGGGATGCGCGGCGCTTTTCGATAGCCCGAGCAATACGGCCCGCCTGCCTCTCCTCGCCCAGGAAACCGAAGATGCGGGTGAGATCGCTAACCTTGGCGCGATTGACGACATCGGCGGCCGAGACGCCTTCAGCCGACATGCGCATATCGAGCGGGCCATTTCTCTGGAAGGAGAAGCCGCGCTCGGCTTCATCGATCTGCATCGACGAAACGCCGATATCGAGAACGACGCCATCAACCCCGCCCTGCGGCGCATGGTCTGCAAGCCGGGAAAACTGAGAATGAATGAGCGTGAGGTGATCTTGATTGGCATCGACAAGAGCCTGACCGGCGGCAATCGCAGTCGGATCCCGATCAAGGGCAATCACGTCGGCACCAGCGGCAAGGAGGGCGGACGTATACCCGCCCGCCCCGAATGTGCCGTCCAGAATAAGCTTGCCCGACCGGGGATCGAGAGCATCGAGGACTTGCCTCAGAAGAACCGGAATGTGGCGAACCGGTCCGCCGTCGGGCTCGGTTGTTCCCTTGCCTGGATTCGCCGCCATTCCGCACCCCTGTCCTAGACGGGACGCGAACTCAGACGCCCCTCTCTTGCCGCCGCCTGCGCCGCATGGAACGCCTGCGGCTGCCAAAGCTGAAAATGATCCGAGCGCCCGACGAAGGTCACTTCCGAACTGATTCCCGTGAAGTCGCGGATAAAATCCGTGACCATCAGCCGGCCCTCCGCATCGAGCCTCATGAAGACGCCGCCACCGTGGACCAGCAGCGACATCCGGTTCGCGTCCGGCGAAAACGGATCCACGGAAGCGATCTGCCGTTCGTAACGATCGAGCAGGTCCGGCCCTCCGACGCTGATCGCCGGATAGACGAAATCCTGGAGACAATAAAGCTCCTGAATTCCGCGCTCCGAAAGAACCGAACGGAAACTCGCCGGAACGGAGACCCGCCCCTTCGCATCGATCCTGTTCGTCGCATTCGACAGGAAGCGGCTCATCACACCGAACATCCGCCCCATTCAAATCCAGGGCGAAAAACCGCCCGCCCGTACGCACCGCACCAGACACAGCTTCGCCACCCGAATGGACGACAAGCCATCCGGCCCGAAGACCGAAACTCTGGGATTTACGGGCGATCATCCGCCCTTGCACAATGCAGCTTTGGGATACCATGGGACCATATGGGCGTCAATGGGAGAAGCCCCGCTAGCTGCTCCCAAACCGGATTTATTTATAAGCCGTTAAGTTTAACAAAGGGTTATTGAAGCCGATGGAGGAACCGCCTTGAGCAGGCGCTGCAAGTCGATCTGGCGCAACGGTTAAAGCGCCGCAGCCAAAAGAATTTTCTGAAGCTCTAATGGAAAACCACGGCGATAACCGGCCACCGGCGAACAGCCTTCGGCAGGCCGTGCGCGTTAGGCGCAATCCGCCTGCCGGCCCGCGCGGATCGACGGATCCCGGAATGATACGACGGGGCCGTCAGATCGCTTCATATTGCAGACGCCTCGTGTTGGGGATAAAATTGGATTAAAATCCGCACCAAAGGGAGACGATGCCAGTTGGCCTGTAAGCCGGGTTCTGTATGGCCCCGATGCGAACACCGGAACGCGGCAGCCATTCATCTGGGACGATGCTTGCACATCGCCTCGCGCAACCCACCCGGATGACTGGCCCGGAAACCGGCTGTGGCCACGCTTTCGCGTAGGCCCGCGTCATCCCTATTCGGTCTTGCTCCCGGTGGGGTTTACCGTGCCGCCCCTGTTACCAGAGGCGCGGTGGGCTCTTACCCCACCCTTTCACCCTTACCCCGCCGTCTCAGCCGCTTGCATTCCAAGCGGTTGAAAAGGCGGGGCGGTTTCCTTTCTGTGGCACTTTCCCTGGGGTCGCCCCCGCCGGATGTTATCCGGCACCGTGTTTCCGTGGAGCCCGGACTTTCCTCACCTCACCGCCTTTCGGCATTGGTAAAGCGCGGCTGCCCGGCCAACTGGCATGCGGTCCATAAACGAGATAGGGATCGAACACCAGAGTTTACAGATAATCCGCTGAAAAATCCGTCGAATAGGCGTCATCCACGATCCGCCCGTGGAAGATCAGCTCAGCTCCAAGCCGGCCGATCTCGTCCGAACTCTTGGCTGCCGCGCCGCAGCCGCCGCTCAGGATTCCGATACGGCCTGCCTCCGTCATGGCGATGGCCGGATAATCCGTCGGCGTGAAGGAGGTGACGCAGGCCGCCATTGAATTGCGGGAAAGGTCGAGCGAGGGCATCAGGCGTGCCATGACCTCCGTCAGATGGGCCCGGGTGCTTTCACGACCGCCGGAGCGAAACCAGGCGCGGATATCCGGTTCAGACGGCAGCAGCAGATCGTCCGGATCGCCGCCGATCTTGAGATAGATCCTGCCGTCCGGATAACGCACCGGCGGCAGGAGATAGATGCCGTCCTCCGCCTGGTTCCATTTCCAGATCAGTGACGGCACCTTGCCGAAAATGTCCATCGCCGCCTCGTCCACCTCGAAGAAGGCCACGGTGCGGGCATAAACCTTCAGATCAAGACGCCGCGGCAACAGATTCTCGTTGATGGAAAATCCGCCGGCGGCGACGAGGACCTTTTCGGCTGAATAGCTGTTGCCCTCAACGGTGGTGACGGTAACCGCATCGCCTTCCTGGCGCACAGAGAAGACAGTCTCCGCGATAATCGCGGCGCCTTGCCTTTCGGCGAGCAGCGCCTGGGCCTTCACCAGCCGGCGCGGATTGATATGACCGGCATTCTTCGACTCCCAGACGCCCTCGCTCTCGCCCGGGAAGCAGAAGAACGGAAAACGGTTTGCGAGACCGGCGTCGGTCAAGGTCTCGGTCGCGACCTCCAGCCTGTCAGCCGCATCAAGGACATTGCCGACATAGGACGGCCCGTCGGCCCGCTTCGGCCCCACGATCAGGCAACCGGATTCGGAGTAAAAATCGATACCGCTCTCGGCGGCGATCTCGCCATAACGGGCGATGGAACGATTGGCGAGGTGCGCCCAGACAGGGTCGGGATCGATCGTCCGGGTAATGCGCGCCTCGTCGTAATGGCTGGCAAACACGCCTTCATGGCGCTGATGGTCGGCAGGTTCGCCCGGACCGATCAGCGCGACGCCGTTGGTCCATTTCGAGAGGTAACGGGCCGCAGCAGCCCCCATCATGCCTCTTCCGATGACGATGTATTTGAACCGCGCCGTCATGCCCTGCCCCTTTTTTCGATTCCACCGGCCGAAGTGCCCTCTATCGAAGCACTTCTAGCCGTTTTCGGAATCAAAATGCCACAGGCGAAAGCGACGCAGTCTGTTGCTTCGTTTCCAGGATCGCCTCCACCCGGCTGCAATAACGCTTCGAGACGGGATTCATGCGCTTGGCTCCGTGGCCGGCATTGTATCTGAGAATGGTGCCGCAGGTTTTCCCATCGCCGAGCTCGTGAGCACCTGCGAGATATTTCATGCCGAAGCGGATATTGGTTTCCGGGTCGTAGAGGCCGTAGTCCGGCCCTTCATATCCCATCAACCGCGCCGTCGCCGGCTTGATCTGCATAAGACCGATCTCGCCGGCCTTTCCCTTGACCGTGGGGCGGTAATTGCTCTCGACCTGGATCACTGCATTGGCGAGCTCGACGGGGACGTCATATTCATCGGCATATTTCTCGATCAGCTTTGTATAATGCGTCTGCCGGACGAGGCGTTTGTCCGCATCCGTCGGCGCCGCCAAACCGGTTTCGCGCGTTTCCCAGGGAACTTTGGAAGTGTTGGTGGAGGTTTTGACTTCGCTGCCATCCTGAGCGCGCACGAATTCGGTTTCCGCGGCAAGCATGGCAAGGCCCGCCGCGGCAGCAATGATCAGTTTTTTCATCGAATAAGAATGTCTCCGAACCAACAGGCCCGCGGATATCATGACGCAGATACCCTCGCCGCGTCGCCGGACAGACGGCGCAGCGTTCTACGAAACCTGATCGTTTATCTCTGCAACCCCGTCCTACCTGGCGGCTGCGCTAACGGGTTCTTTAGAAAGTCTTAATAAGGAAATGATGTGGCAGCGCAAAATTTTTGCTGGAAACGCAGGATTTGAAGCCTCGTCCTGCAATCAGACATGGCTGTATTTCGGCAGAGCCTTCAGCAAGCGATGCAGTGTATCGATCGTGGAGAAATCAGCGATACCGTCCACGAGCAGGGGCCGGAAATGTCGCTGGAAAGCTTCAACGACACCTTTCGTCCGCTCACAGAAGTTCCCTGTAATTTCAATGTCGTACCCATAGAGCGACAGCATGGACTGCAACGCTTCGATGGGTTGACCACTTTCGCCGTACTGGAAGAAGCGCCCGCCGCTGATTTGTGTTGGATCGATCCAGTGACCAACGCCGGCAAAGTGCAATTCCTGCCAGGGGAAATTTTCACCCGGATCGACCTTGCGGATCGGTGCAACATCCGAGTGTCCGAGCACCCTTTCGGCCGGAATTCCCCATCTTGAGCCGCAGTCCCGACACAATTCGACAACGGCGCTGATTTGCGTATCGGGAAAGCCGGGTAGGCCACCGGGATGTCCAGGATTGGCAACCTCGATCCCGATGGAACAGGAGTTGATGTCCGTTTCTCCCGCCCAGCAGCTTTTGCCCGCGTGCCAGGCCCGGCGCGCCTCGGGCACGAGTTGCACGACACGCCCGTCCTCATGGACGAAATAATGGCTGGAAACCTGACTTTCCTCGCGGCAGAGCCAGTCGAGCGCGCCATCGGCACTGCCCATGCCGGTATAGTGCAGAAGGATCATGTCGGGCTTGCGCCCGTTCGCACGTTCACCGTGATTGGGAGAAGGCATGACCGAAGCGCCGGCATAATCGGCGATGAACGACGTCATGCAGCGCGGCGCTCTTTCGCAATGGCCGCATAAGCCGCATTGAGAGCGGCCATCCGCTCGTTGGCGGCCGCATGCAGTGCAACCGGTACGCCGCGAGCGATCAGCCGGTCCGGATGATGCTCGGACACCAGCAATCTGTATTGCTTGCGGATATCTGCGAAATCGTCTTCCGGCGAAACACCGAGTACCAGATAGGGATCGGCGCCATCGAGGTGGACATGGCGCGCCATGATGCGGCGGAAATGAACCTCGTCGATCCGGAAGATCTCAGCGATCCGGGCCACGAAGGCGAGTTCCTTCTCATGCACCAGGCCATCCGCCTTGGCGATGTGGAACAGGCCGTCGATGACATTTTCCAGCATCGGGCAGTTTTCCGAGGCACCCGAGCTGCACAGACCTGCAAGCTTCGTCGCATAGGCCTCGTAGCCGGCCACGTCCTGACGCGCGAGATTGTAGAGCCGCGCGACGTTGCGCGCCTCCTCGTCCGGGAAGTCGAAAATCTGCTGGAAGGCCTTCACCTCCGCCTCGGTCACGATTCCGTCGGCCTTCGCCATCTTCGCGGACAGCGCTATGATCGCCACTGAAAAGGAAACCTTCCGGCGCGTTTCGGGATCGCCCTCGAACACCGTGCGGATCGCCTCGACCACGCGGCCGAGCACACTGCCTGCCGCATCGCCGATCGCGCCAAGGAGCCGTTCCCAAAGGGAGGAGATCTGCAGACAGGAAAAATCGAAAATCATTACTGCAATGGACCAGATTATCCCTGCGATTGCAAGGAGGTGGGTGGTCCGTCTCGGATTAAACTATGTTCATGTTTTCCGAACAATCACCACCGATCACCGATCGGTTACCTTGCATCCACGCTACGGGCGATCGCTGGGCAACCGTTTTCCACAAGGGCGGCCGGCGCGCAGCGTGGTTGAATCGATTATATTCCATCCTCCGGGGTCGCTGAACGGAAGCTTCGGTTTTTCTTGAGAAATTCACTTTACAGGGGGGCCATCTCTGGCGCATCCATTCCTTCGTTTTTTGAGCTGTACGCGAAAGCGTCAAGGAGGAACGATGGCCAAACAGAAAGTAGCAATGTTGACCGCCGGAGGCCTTGCGCCCTGCCTGTCTTCCGCCGTCGGCGGGCTGATCGAACGCTATAACGACATCGCGCCCGAGATCGAGATGGTCGCCTACCGCTCCGGGTATCAGGGCGTGCTTTTGGGCGACCACATCGAAATCACCCAGGACATGCGCGAAAAGGCCTATCTCCTGCATCGCTATGGCGGCTCGCCGATCGGCAACAGCCGCGTGAAGCTCACCAATGCCGCCGACTGCGTCAAGCGCGGCCTCGTCAAAGAAGGCGAAAACCCGTTGCGCATCGCCGCCGACCGCCTCGCGCAGGACGGCGTCACCATCCTCCACACGATCGGCGGCGATGATACCAACACGACCGCAGCCGACCTCGCCGCCTATCTTGGCGCCAACGGCTACGACCTGACCGTCGTCGGCCTGCCGAAGACGGTCGACAACGACGTGGTGCCGATCCGGCAGTCGCTCGGCGCCTGGACCGCGGCGGAAGTCGGCGCACATTTCTTCGACCACGTTTCCAACGAGCAGAGTGCCGCCCCTCGCACACTTGTGATTCACGAAGTGATGGGACGTCACTGCGGCTGGCTTACCGCCGCGACGGCCCGCGCCTATATTCAGAAGACCAGGAACAATGAATATGTCGAAGGCCTGATGATGAACACGGCGATGAAGAACATCGATGGGCTCTACCTGCCCGAGATGGCTTTCGACCTCGACAAGGAGGCCGCACGCCTCAAGGACGTTATGGACAAGCGCGGTTTCGTGACGCTCTTCGTCTCGGAAGGCGCCTGCCTTGACGCAATCGTCGCCGAGCGGGAAGCCGCCGGCGAGGCCGTCAAACGCGATGCCTTCGGCCATGTCAAGATCGATACCATCAATGTCGGAAACTGGTTCCAGAAGCAGTTCGCCGCGCTTCTGGGCGCCGAACGCTCCATGGTGCAAAAATCCGGCTATTTCGCACGCTCGGCCCCGGCGAATGCCGGCGATTTGATGCTGATCAAGGGCATGGTCGACCTTGCCGTGGAAAGTGCGCTGAACAAGGTTTCAGGCGTGACCGGCCATGACGAAGACCAGAACGGAAAATTGCGAACGATCGAATTCCCGAGAATCAAGGGTGGAAAACATTTCGATCTGACGGCAAAATGGTTCGGCGAAGTGATGGACTATATCGGCCAGCCTTTCGCCGAGGCTTGATATGTAAAGGACACCAACGGGTGTTCTGGAGGGAATGGAATGACGGCTGATACCTGGCTCGCTTTTGCCGCGACCGCGATCTTTCTCGTCCTTCTTCCGAGCCCCCTTGCCTGCCTTGCTGCCGGCTTCTCGCTTCAGCGCGGCCGCCGTACGGCGGTCGCCACGATCCCGGGCTTTGCCGTCGGGTTATCGGCCGCCTTGATCATGGCCGTCATTCCGCTCGCAGTCGTGGCCCTCTATCTGCCTCGTCTGTTGGAGACGCTTTCCTGGGCAGGTCTCGGCTATCTGATGCTTTACGTGCTCTGGTCCTATCAGGATCCGCGGATCTCGGGCCTCGTCGCCGATAACGACAACCTCCCCGAATACCGGGCCGCCCGGATTTTTGGTTGCCTGTTCGGCAAATCCGCCTTCGGCCCCCGTTACGCCATTGTCCTTGCCGCCGCGCTGGCGCAGTTCATCGACCCAGGTCGCCCGCTCCTGCCGCAATTCCTCGAAATGCAGGCGACATTCCTCGTCTGCGCGGTGTTCGGAGCCGGAATCCACGTGCTTTTCCCGCGCCGCGTGATCGGCCGCAAGCGCCGCATCCCTTCCCTCAATTCAGCCTCACGCAAGCCGCAGATGCGATTCATCTCACGGCGCGCGGTTACTGCGGGTTACCGCAGGATTGCCGCATAGCGGGCCTGTCTTGCCGGCCGCCGTCCAATAGGTTAATGGAAATGCTCTTTCGGTGGCATTTGGGCGGACTGGGGTAACCAATTCTTCATGAAGGCGACTCAATGGCGATAATCCGATTGCTCGGCCGCGGGACGGCGGTGGCGTGCGCCATATCTTCAGCTCTTGCCGGATGTTCCAGCGTCCAACGAGAGCCCCGGCTGGCGGCGACTCAGACGACGACCCCGGCGAACGGCCAGCCAGCCGGATCGATGCAAACGGCATCCGCCGACGGGGGAGCGGTCATCCAATACAGGTCCGACCTTCCGGTTGGCCAACAGCCCCAGACAGCCGCCGCAGCACAACTCGCCGGCACCCAGCCGACAATCGCACTTGCCAAGTCAGGCAGGCTTGCTGTTCCCGTCCCGCCTGCAGTCGAAGCGGCATCTGTTCAGACGGCTGCGATGGCGTCTCCGACCATGGCTCCGCTCGTCGCCTTCGCGCCTGCAGCGCTTCCGGTGCAGCCGGCGACGCCGGCGACATCCACCGCCGTAGCATCTGTTGCGGCTGCCCCCGCACCTGTTCCCGCGACGTCCACCATTCTTGCCGCTTCCAAAAGTGGTCGTATCACCTCTCCTCTGGTCGCACCCGCCGTTACTGAAGGCAGGATCCAACCGGCCGCCGCTCAGGCGATCGCGCTCGACGAGCCGGAGCTCACGCCGGACATGGTGGCGCTGCAGTCGGTCGTCCCCACGCCACGTCCGCAGCGGCCGGATACCACGACGCTCGCCTACGCCGCCCAGCCAAAGGCTGTTGCTGCGCTCTCTGCCATGGAATTTCCGCCCGCTCCCGGCGATCCGCTGCCGGTAACCGCTTCCGACGCGCCGCCGCAGCTGAACATGCTCATCAAGCGTTATGCCGGCATATATGGCGTGCCGGAATCGCTCGTTCATCGCGTCGTGCATCGTGAGAGCCGCTACGACCCCAAGGCCTATCACAAGAACGGCTATTGGGGCCTCATGCAGATCAAGTATTCGACCGCAAAATCGATGGGCTATGAAGGTCCGCCGGAAGGCCTGCTCGACGCCGAGACCAATCTCAAATACGCCATCAAATATCTGCGCGGCGCCTGGCTCGTCGCCGACAATAAGAACGACAATGCCATCAGGCTCTATGCGCGAGGCTACTATTACGACGCCAAGCGCAAGGACATGCTGCACGTCCTTCAAAAATAAGGATCCGCGGACAACGGCGCCTCAGGGCGCCGTCACCGTTCTGGTGATTTCCGCGACAAGCGGCAAGGGACTGTAAGGTTCCCAGCCCGGTGTCAGTCCGAGCCGCACGACGACAAGATCAAGCGACGGAATGACCACCACATTCTGGCCATCGTGCCCATCGAGGAAAAACGCGTCGGCGGGGAGTCCGCTGCTGCTGGCGGGCAGCCAGGTCTGCATCTTCGAATAGCGGCCATTCGAAGTCCGGTTCGGCTCATGCATCTCACCGACGAAACCTTCCGGCAGGATACGATTGCCGTTCCACATGCCATCATTCGCAAGGAGCAATCCCAGCCGCGCCCAATCACGCGCCGTGGCGTACATATAGGAACTGCCGACAAACGTGCCGGCCTCATCCGTTTCCATCACCGCACTTGTAATGCCGAGCGGATCGAACAATGCCTTGCTCGGATAGGCGAGCGCAGCCGCCTTGTCGCCGAGCCTGTCCATCCAGACCCTCGACAATATCACGCCCACGCCGGAGGAATAGTTGAAGCGAGAGCCTGGATCGGCTTCGAGGGGCTTAATGATAGCGAAATTCGCCATATCCGGCTCAAGGTAGAGCATGCGTGTGACATCCGCGACCGTGCCGTAATTTTCGTTGAAGGCAAGACCGCTTTCCATCGCCAGCAGATCGGCGAGCCGGATATCGGCACGCTTATCGTCCTGCCATTGCGAGAAAAGGCTCCTGTCCTCCAGCGAAAGCCTGCCGTCGCGGATCAGCGTGCCGATGATCGTGGCGGTGACCGTCTTGGTCATCGACCAGCCGAGCAGTGGCGTATCCTTCGAAAAACCGGTCCCGTAAGCCTCGCCGACAATCCGCCCGTTCTTTACGACCACCACCGCCCGCATATTCGGCCCAACGAGATCGGTATCTGAAAGAAGTTCAGCAACCTTCTGGTCGGATTCAATTTTCCCGCCTTCCGGCCAGAGACCATTTTCATCAGCCGGCCGCGGCGCGGCATGACTCAATCTCAATGCAGCAGACGGATTGCCGTCCGGTGTGACGGCGCAGCCCAGGCCTTCGCGGTAGACCGCGTCATTGCCGGCGATGAAGCCAAGAAGGGCCGCACGCACGCGCTTGTCCGCCTGGTCGACGGAAACCCGCATAAGCTTGAGAAGCGGATGCCCCGGCGCCTGGACATCGACGGCCAGGACCTCATCACTATCACGTCCGGCAAGGAAGACATTGGAGCACACGATCTTCGCCGCGTAGCCGCTGCCGACGCGGAACAATTCCGGCGGCACTGTGTAAAGCCCGATTCCGAGGCCGACGAGACTGATGACGACAACGCTCAAAACGATCTTCACAATCCGGATCAACAACCGCATGCCCGTCTCCCGTTGCGCACGCCGCATGCAATCAGGATTCTCCGTATCGTGGAAGGGTCTTTCGGACATCCGCAACCAACCGGCCACAGGCTGCGTCATCAATCTGTTGCACGACGGGTTTACACGCGCTGAAACCTTGAACAGGCGGGATTCGACCATGGCGGATATTGCACAGGAAGCCGGTTTTCGGAAAAACCAGAAGCTGAAGGACGCGCTTCTGCAGCATAAGGCTCTTTCGCGGCAGGGTTTTTCGGAGAGGCTTTTCGGGCTGCTTTTCTCCGGCCTCGTCTATCCGCAGATCTGGGAAGACCCGGACGTCGATATGGCGGCGATGGAGCTTGGCGAGGGACACACGATCGTGACCATCGGCTCCGGCGGCTGCAATATGCTCGCCTATCTCTCCCGCTCTCCGAAGAAGATCGACGTGGTCGACCTCAACCCGCATCACGTGGCGCTGAACCGGCTGAAGCTTGCCGCCTTCCGCCATCTGCCCGGACATGGCGATGTCGTGCGCCATTTCGGCCTGGACGGCGTGCGCTCCAACAGCAAGAGCTACGATGCCTTCATCGCTCCGAACCTTGATATTGCCACCCGCGCCTATTGGGACAAGCGGTCACTCTCGGGCCGCCGCCGCATCGAAGTCTTCGACCGCAATATCTACAAGACGGGTCTGCTCGGCCGGTTCATCGGCGCCGGCCACGCCATCGCCCGCCTGCACGGCATCAATCTCAAGGACATGGCGAACGCGCGCTCGCTACGCGAACAGCGCCAGTTCTTCGACGACCGCGTAGCCCCCCTCTTCGACAAGCCGCTGATCCGCTGGGTCACGAGCCGCAAGAGTTCGCTGTTCGGCCTCGGCATTCCACCGCAGCAATATGACGAACTGGCGAGCCTGGCATCGGATGGCTCGATCGCGCCGGTCCTTCGCCAGCGCCTCGAAAAGCTCGCCTGCCATTTCCCGCTCCGTGACAACTATTTCGCCTGGCAGGCCTTCGTCCGCCGCTATCCGAAGCCGGAGGAAGGCACGCTGCCGACCTATCTCAAGGCCGAGAATTATCGCGCCATCCGTGGCAACGCAGAGCGTGTCACCGTCCATCACGCCAGCTTCACGGAGCTTCTGGCGCAGAAGGCGGCCGCAACCGTCGATCGCTACGTGCTGCTCGACGCGCAGGACTGGATGAACGATCAGCAGCTGAACGACCTATGGTCGGAAATCACCCGAACGGCCGCTCCGGGCGCTCGGGTGATCTTCCGCACGGCCGCGGAAAAGAGCGTGCTCGATGGCCGCCTTTCCCCCGCCCTGCTCGATCAATGGCTGTATCTGGAGGAGCGTTCCCACGAGCTCAACCTTCAGGACCGCTCGGCAATCTACGGCGGCTTCCACATCTATGTGAAGAGAGCCTGATGGCGACGGATATGGCGAGCGCTTCCTTGTCCCACGATCATGCCGAACGCATGGACCGGATGTACCGGTATCAGCGCCATATCTACGACCTTACCCGCAAGTATTATCTCTTCGGGCGGGATCGGGCGATCGGCGGGCTGCATGTTCCGCCCGGCGCGACGCTGCTCGAAGTCGGCTGCGGCACGGGCCGTAACCTCCTGCTCGCTCACCGGCACTATCCGACCGCCAAGCTCTACGGTCTCGATATTTCCGCCGAAATGCTGGAGAGTGCCCAAGCCAATTTCCGCAGGAAGCCGGTCGCGCCGGAATTCCGCGTCGCCGACGCCACCAGTTTCAAGGCTGGGGATTTCGGCGTTGCAGGGTTCGACCGCATCCTGATCTCCTATGCGCTGTCGATGATTCCCGACTGGGAAAAGGCAATCGATGCCGCCCTTGCGGCGCTGGCGCCGAGCGGCTCGCTGCATATCGTCGATTTCGGCCAGCAGGAACAGCTGCCCGGCTGGTTCGGGCGGCTGCTCAAAGCCTGGCTCACACGCTTCCACGTGACACCTCGCGCCAACCTGCACGCGGTGCTCGAAAGCAGGCTGTCCGCGGCAGACGCCGATATGATCTTCGAGGAGATCGGCTGGGGTTATGCCTGGCATGCGGTCATCCGCCGGCGCGGCTGACCGGGCACGCCATCGTGCTGGCGGCACGAATCCCTCTTGCCCTAACCGACTTTTTACGACGATATGGCGAATATGGGCTTTGCGCTTCCCGTGTGTTGCTTCGCGGGCAAGTGGCTTCCTGCACAGCATCAACACGGGACATCCATGCCTCGGCTCCTTCTCGCCCTTGTTGCGACCGCGATCCTCGGGACGGGCTGCACGTCCACCGACTATGATTTCGTCGAGACTGCATCGGTCAAGAAACTGCCGTTCAAGGACAGCGATCCGCAGGACTTCGGCAAGAATCATCCCGGCCGGCACGAAGTCCACGGAATCGATCTGTCCAAATGGAACGGCGACGGCATCGATTGGGCGACCGTGAAGAAGTCCGGTATAGCCTTCGTCTTCATCAAGGCGACCGAGGGCAAGGATCGCATCGATCCGACGTTCGAAAAGAACTGGCGCGGTGCCGCGGCTGCCGGAATCCCTCACGCGCCCTATCATTTCTATTATTTCTGCTCGACACCCGACGAACAGGCCGACTGGTTCATCGCCAATGTGCCGAGGGGAGCCGTCACCCTGCCGCCGGTGCTTGACGCCGAATGGAACCACGCCTCCCCGACCTGCAAGCTCCGGCCCGATTCAGCGACCGTGCGCGACGTCTTGCAGCGTTTCATGGACCGTCTCGAAGCCCATTACGGCAAGCGTCCGATCATCTATACATCGGTCGACTTCCACCGGGACAATCTGGTCGGCAGCTTCAACGACTATCAATTCTGGTTGCGGTCAGTTGCCGCCCATCCGGGCGAAATCTATGCCGGCCGCCGGTGGGCCTTCTGGCAATATACCTCGACCGGCGTTGTGCCGGGCATCAAGGGCGAGACAGATATCAACGTTTTTGCAGGCACGGCCAAGAACTGGAACAGCTGGGTTGCGACCGTCAGCGACAACAAGACCGTCGCCTCTGCGGAATAGCCATCTGGCGCTGTACGATGCGTTGCGGTAATAACTGCGGCAGCCGCACCAATGCCCACGTTTCGGTCACAAATCTTTCGGAAACGGGCGGTGCTCATTCACTCTGGGAACCCCGAATGTCCTCCGTATTTGTCCGCCGCCTTGCCTTCGCCTCCGTCATCACCGGTTGTCTTGCTTCAAACACGCTCGCCCAGACGCCCGCGCCAGGCTGCGGCGGCGATCTCGGAGCCTTCCTCGAAGGTGTGAAGGCGGAAGCCGTTGCCAAGGGCATTCCGGCGAGCGCCGCCGATGAGGCGCTTGCCGGCGCGCAGATCGACCAGAAGGTGCTCTCCCGCGATCGCGCCCAGGGCGTTTTCCGCCAGACCTTTCTCGAATTCTCGCAGCGCACCGTGAGCCAGGCCCGCCTCGACATCGGCCGTCAGAAACTGAAGCAATATGCCGATGTGTTTGCCCGTGCGGAACGCGAATTCGGCGTAGCCCCCGGCGTCATTACCGCCTTCTGGGCCATGGAAACCGATTTCGGCGCGGTCCAAGGTGATTTCAATACGCGCAATGCACTGGTGACACTGTCGCATGACTGCCGCAGACCCGAACTCTTTCGCCCGCAACTCATCGCCCTGATTGAAATGGTGCAGCATGGCGACCTGAACCCTGCCACCAATACCGGCGCCTGGGCGGGCGAGGTCGGACAGGTCCAGATGCTGCCTGAGGACATTATCGCCTATGGCATCGACGGTGATGGCGACGGCCATGTCAACGTCAAGGGCAGCGCGCCGGACGCCATCCTGACGGCGGCAAAATTCATCCAGAGTCTCGGCTTCAAGGCCGGTCAGCCCTGGATCCAGGAGGTAACACTTCCGGAAAGCCTCCCATGGGAAAAGTCCGGGCTTGGCAACGAGATTCCGGCAAGCGAATGGTTCAAGCTGGGCGTGACCCCGCGCGACAATGACACGAGCTTCGGTGACCTACCGGCGGCGCTTATCCTGCCGCAGGGCCGCAAGGGACCCGCCTTCCTCACATACCCGAATTTCGGCATCTACCTCGAGTGGAACCAATCCTTCATCTACACAACTTCCGCCGCCTATTTTGCGACCCGGCTTTCCGGCGCCCCGCCCTATCTGAAAGGCACGCCCGACCTGGGCCTGGACGATACCGGCATGAAGGCGCTGCAGACCAGGCTCGAAGCGCTCGGGCACGACGTCGGCAAGGTGGACGGCATCCTGGGCTCGGGCACGCGCACCGCGGTCCAGAAGGAACAGGCACGGCTTGGCATGCCTGCGGACGGTTGGCCGACCCAGGCGCTTCTGTCGGCCCTGTGAGCAAGCGGTATCCTATCATTCAAGATTCGGGTGGCGACTCCGTGATTTGACGGCTATTCCTCGCTTCAATGAGAGGGAGAACCGCATGACGAGCGCCACCAATCCGAAGCCCAGTGCCTCCGCCTGGGCGCTTATCCTGTTGCTCGGACTGATCTGGGGCGGCTCATTCTTCTTCGCACGCGTCGCGGTCCTGGAAGTACCGCCCTTCACTCTGGTATTCCTGCGCCTCTTCCTCGCGGCGCTCGCCCTGCATATCTATCTCCATGGCCGTTTCGGCCTCTATGAGACGCTTGCAACCCATTGGCGCGCATTCCTCGTCATGGGCTTCGTCAACAATGCCCTGCCCCACACGCTGATCTTCTTCGGTCAAACCGAGATCGGCGCAGGCCTTGCCTCTATCCTCAACGCCACCACGCCGATCTGGACGGTGCTGATCGCCAATCGCTGGACGACGGATGAAAAATTGACGACGGCAAAACTGGCAGGCTGCCTGACCGGCCTGGCCGGCACGGCGGTGCTGATCGGTCCGAGCGTGACGGATGCCGCCTCTGCTCCCCTCTGGGCGCTGGTGCTGCCGGTGCTTGCAGCAGTCTCCTATGGCGTCGCCGGCACCTATGGCAAGCGCTTCCGCAGCCTGCCGGCACCGGTATCCGCGACGGGACAACTGACCGCCTCGACACTGATCATGCTGCCCGTCTCGCTCATCGCCGACAGGCCGTGGATGTTGCCCGTGCCATCCGCCCATGCAGTGCTGGCGATCCTGGCTCTGGCGCTTCTTTCAACCGCTTTCGCCTACCTGCTCTTCTTCCGGATTCTGAGCATGGCGGGTGCCACCAATGCCTCCCTCGTGACGCTCGTCGTTCCTCCGAGCGCCATCCTGCTGGGAGCGCTTTTCCTCGGCGAACGGTTGGGGATGACTGATCTGATCGGCATGCTGCTGATCGGCCTCGGCCTCGTTTTGCTCGACGGAAGGCTTCTTCGCTATCGCAGCAATCAGCCGAAGAAAGTCTCGTAAGAGGACGGAACCCTCACGAAATATGACGGATATTAACAGTCGTGTACCGGTTTTTAACTTTTGCCGCACGAATCTTCGTGGGACATTTAGGCAATATAATCAGTTATATATAGAAAGAAGCCGTGAAACTTGTTTCGTTCCCAACGGCAGTGCAGCATAGAATCTGCTTTCCAAGCGCCACGAAAACGACATAAAATTTAACGGTCAACGCAAGGAGGCAGACATGGGACGTACATACTCTCTGAATGTCCTGATAGTCGGTGCAGCGTTCGTGTTCGTGGTATCCATGCTCTTCATCTGAGCCGCCACGAGGTTCCCACTAACAGGTCATATATCTCGCATCCGTGACCGTTTGATATCAGCACTTCCAATGAAACGCATGCTCCCCGCAAAGGAGCATGCGTTTTTCATTTTCAGGCAGCGGCAATACGAGGGCTGCTGATCTGTCGACGCCCGAGGCGTTGCAACACGGCGGAGACGAGCGGCGCACGGTTCATCGTATAGATGTGGAAATCGCGGATACCGCGACGGCCCAGATCCTCCATCTGTTCGGCGGCGATATCGGCGGCAACCTTTTCACGTTCCTCGGGCTTCTCGTCCAATCCTTCGAATCGGGCGTCGAGAAAAGCCGGCACGGAGGAGCCGCAGCGCCTGGCGAAGCGCTTGAGCTGTGTCAGGTTCTGGATCGGCATGATACCCGGGACGACGGGAATGCCGATTCCGGCCGCCCGAACCTTTTCGAGGTAGCGCTCGAAGATATCATTGTCGAAAAAGAACTGGCTGAGCGCCCGCGCAGCACCCGCATCCGCCTTGCGCTTCAGAGTATCGATATCTGCCGCGAGATCGGCACTTTCCGGATGCTTTTCGGGATAGGCGGATACCGACACATCGAAATCCCCATATTCCACCAGGGCGCGCACCAGATCGGCCGTCTCGGCAAAGCCTTCGGGATGAGGAGCATAGGCCGTGCCGATCCCGCTGGTCGGATCACCGCGCAACGCCACGATGCGCCGAACTCCGGCGGCGCGGTATTCCTCGATGACGGAGCGGATTTCGTCACGCGAAGCATCGACACAGGTCAGATGCGCCGCCGTCGGAAGCTTTTCCTCGCCGATCATCCGCGTCACAGCCGCAAGCGTCGGTTCCTTGGTGGAACCGCCCGCGCCGTAAGTCACGGAGACGAAATCCGGGTCCCAGCCGGAGAGCTGTTCGACGGTTTCCCAAAGCTGGATTTCCATCTCATCCGACTTCGGCGGAAAGAATTCGAAGGAGACGCTGAAAGATTCGCGGTGTGCGGTCATGGATTCAGCTCCCTTAAAGCGCGGTTTGGGTTTCAGCGGGTGCATGCGAAGCGATGAGCAGCCTGCGGTCGCGGGCGAGCCAGACGGTGGCAGTCAGCGCACCTTCCTTGCCGGAACCGAGATCGATCGCCTCTTCGACTTCGAGGCCGACCTTCTCAAGCCATTCCGCCATTACCTGATGGGAAAAGCCGAGACGCACATGGGCGTGGTCATCGCGCAGATATTCGAGCGCATGCGGAGCAAGGTCGACGATCAGCAGCCGCCCGCCCGGCCGCAGCACGCGGGCGGCTTCCGCGATCGCCAGTTCCGGCTGATCGAGGAAGTGCAGCACCTGATGAATGGTGATGAGGTCGAAATCCTGCCCTTCGAGCGGCAGGTTGAGGATGTCGCCGTGTCGGACCGAGGCCTTGACGATGCCGGCCTTATCGAGATTGGCGCGCGCCACTGCGAGCATATCGCGACTCGCGTCAATGCCGATGGCGCGGCGATAAAGCTTCGATAGTAGCTGCAGGATCCAGCCCGTGCCGGTACCGAGGTCGAGAAGCGAGTCGACCGGCGTCGTGCCGACAAGCTTTAGCAGTGTCGCTTCGACGGCGGCGTCGCTGACATGCAGCCGGCGAAGTTCATCCCATTCGGATGCATTGCGGCTGAAATAGGCCTGGGCATGTTCTGATCTCAGGCGTTTGACGGTCGCAAGCCGCTCGCTGTCGCGCAGAAGCACCGGGTCCTCCTCGGAGGAGGCGGCCAGCAGGGTCCTGACGAGCGTTGCCGCCTTCCCGTCCTGCTTCAGCCGGAAATAGGCCCATGCCCCCTCCTGGTAGCGGTCGATCAAAGCCTCCTCGGCCAAAAGCTTCAGATGCCGCGAAATGCGCGGCTGCGACTGTCCCAGTATTTCCGTGAGATCGGTGACGGTAAGGTCTCCGGCTGCAAGCAACGCCAGCAGGCGGAAGCGCGTGGGCTCGCCTGCAGTCTTCAGGACATCCACCAGCGTATCCAGCGCCATACCCATTCCGACACATCTCCAGCCAATCAACATATAAAGATATGTTTATGTGATTTTGCGACTTTATGCAAGCACTAAACGATCCATGCGGCAAGGGATCGGCAGAACGAGGAAAGGCGGCCCGAAGACCGCCCTTCCCAATCCGCCTGATCGATCTCTCCGATGATCTCTGTCGCGATCAGAACTCTTCCCACTCCTCCGCGGACTGCGCCACCGCGGCATTGCCGTGAGAGACTGGCGCGCGCGAAGAGGCCTGGCGGGTGGGTGTGGCAGGCCGAGGAGCTGATACAGGCGCTGCCGGAGCACGCATGCGAGCGGCGGCATCGCGAAGCGGAGAGGTTGCGCTGCTGCCCCCGAGTTGGAAGTGCGACAGCAGATCGCTAAGCTTGGCGCTTTCCTGTGCGAGACCAGCGCCAGCGGCATTCATCTCTTCCACCATCGCCGCATTCTGCTGAGTCGACTGGTCCATGTGATTGACGGCAGTGTTGACCTGCGCCAGCCCTGCCGACTGCTCCTGGGCCGCAGTCGCGATCGCGTCCATATGGGCGGTGACAGTCTGGACCAGGTGCTCGATCACGCCAAGGCCTTCGCCGGTATCGCTCACCAGCTTGACGCCCTCGCCCACGGCAACCGCCGAGTTGGAGATAAGCGCCTTGATTTCCTTCGCGGCATTCGCGGAGCGTTGCGCGAGTTCGCGCACTTCCTGGGCGACGACGGCAAAGCCCTTGCCGGCATCGCCGGCGCGCGCCGCCTCGACACCTGCATTGAGCGCCAGGAGATTGGTCTGGAAGGCGATCTCGTCGATGACGCCGATGATCTGGCCGATCTGGTGCGACGACTTCTCGATCCGCTCCATCGCTGCGACCGCATTGCGAACGACGTGCCCCGATTGGTCGGCGCGGGCGCGGGCATCGCGGACGACATCGCGAGCCTCGGAGGTACGCTTTGACGTCGCGACCACATTGGCGGTGATCTCTTCAAGAGCAGCTGCTGTCTCCTCCAGCGAGGCGGCCTGCTGTTCGGTGCGCTTGGACAGGTTATCCGAGGCATCCGAGATTTCCTTCGAGCCGCTGGTAACGGTCGAAACCGAGTTGCCGACACTCAAAAGTGCATCGCGGAGCTGGCGGACCGACGTATTGAAGTCGTGCCGCAGACCTTCGAACTGTGGCGCGAAGGCTTCATTCACCTCACAAAGCATGTCCCCGTTGGCGAGGCGTCGCAGATGCGTGGCAAGCGCACCGGTCGCCTGGTTGAGACGGGCCTCGGCTTCGGCCTCCGTTTGCCGCTGCATTTCGATACGCTCGGCCTCCGAACGGCGGCGGCTGGCATCGGCGTCTGCTTCGAGTTCGTTGTTGCGGATGGCAGCTTCGCGGAAGACCTCGACCGAGCGCGCCATGTCGCCGATCTCGTCCTTGCGATCCGCGTAGGGAATGGCTTCCTCGGTATTGCCTGCAGCAAGGCTCGCCATCCGGCCACTGATACGGCGGATCGAACCGGACAGGCTGGAGGCAACAAGGAAACTGAAGCAGGCGACGACGGCGATCAAGGCAACGAGCACGCCACTGATCGTCAATAGCCTGTTGGAAGCGCCCATCGTCAGGTCGTCGGCGAGACGTACCAGCTCTCCCGAAGCCTCTTCGACCAGATCGGCCGAGAGCAATCTGCGCTGTTCCATCGCGGCAGTCCATCGGTCGTAGTCCGTGGCAGCGGGCGTATAAAGTTTCAGGGCATCGAAGGTCTTCAGAAGATCAATTGCGAACGCACCGTCGGGCGCGTTCCAGAAAGCGTCAAGCTTGGCGAGCACCGTTGGCGCCAGTGCTGCACGCATATGCTTTTCGTAGATGCGCACCTGCTGGCGACCCTGAACATAACGGGCCACTTCCTCGGACGTCAGCGTACCATTCTTGGCGAATTGCTGGCCCATCCGGGTCACAATCGCATAGCCATTATTGACCTGCACCAATGCATGAATGCCATCGATGGCGCGCGCCAGCGCACGATCCTCGGTCAGGTTGGCAACACGAGCCACGGTATCGAGCGTCTGCTGCGACAAAGGCGTGAGATATTGTGCGGTAAGAAGCGGGTTCTTGTCGCCAGCATCGATCTTGGCGCGGAATTCACCCATGCGGGCGTAACGGTCCTCCAGGGCGGCAATCGTCTCCTCAAGTCCGCGGTCGGCCATGCCCTGCGACTTGATGCGAGCATAGTTGTCAACCAGAGCCTTCTCGATCGTATCCGCGTTCTTGCGCGCTGCATCGCGCTCAGCAGGTCCCGCATAGCTTTCAGCGGAGATCGCATTCATCATGCTACCGGCCGGCCCTACAAGTTTGGTAAGCGTCCGCGCCCTGTCGAACTGCCTGTAGTTCTCATAGGCACTCAGCCCCAAAGCCGCACCAAGGACGATCGCAGCAGCGGTTGGTATAACAGCGACAAGTGCCAGAGAAGTCCGAAAAGACAGACGTTCAATGAAACGGGCCATGGCGATCAATCACTCCCCAGTCTCCCATCCTCATGATGGCGCCAAGGACCGAACGGGCATGGTCCTGCTATCGTTGAGAACCTAGAAGCAGAGTCTTTGCGCTTTCTTGCGGCCCCACTATCAAATAGTTGGAGTAATTTCTCGCATTTATAAGGTGCGACTTAAATGAGAAGCATGAAAAAGCCCCGCCGAAACGGGGCTCAACAATTCGTCGAAGTGCCTTTTGCTCAGCGCGTCAGGCGTTTGTAGGTGACGCGTTTGGGATTGACCGCATCAGCACCGAGACGACGGATCTTGTCGGCTTCGTAATCCTCGAAATTGCCTTCGAACCATTCGACATGGCTGTCGCCTTCAAAAGCAAGGATATGGGTGGCAAGACGATCGAGGAACATCCGGTCGTGGCTGATGATGACCGCGCAGCCGGCAAAACTTTCGAGCGCATCTTCGAGCGCCGAGAGGGTTTCCGTATCGAGGTCATTGGTCGGCTCATCGAGCAGCAGCACGTTGCCGCCGGCTTTCAGCATCTTGGCGAGATGCACGCGGTTGCGCTGGCCGCCGGAAAGCGTGCCGACCTTCTGCTGCTGGTCGCCGCCCTTGAAATTGAAGGCGCCGCAATAGGCACGGGAGTTCATCTCGTGCTTGCCGAGCTTGATGATGTCGTTGCCGCCCGAAATCTCCTCCCAGACGGTCTTGTTGCCGTCGAGCGAATCGCGGCTCTGGTCGACGTAACCGAGATGGACGGTGTCGCCGACGCGGATATCGCCGCTGTCCGGTTTTTCCTGACCGGTGATCAGGCGGAACAGCGTGGTCTTGCCGGCGCCGTTCGGGCCGATGACGCCGACGATACCGCCGGGCGGCAGCTTCAAGGAGAGATTTTCGAAGAGCACACGGTCGCCATAGGACTTGGAGATGTTCTCCGCCTCGATGACCACCTGTCCGAGCCGCTCGCCGACCGGAATGATGATCTGTGCTTCGCCGGGACGACGATCCTCCGCCGCCTTGACCAGTTCGTCATAGGCGCGGATACGGGCCTTGGACTTCGCCTGGCGGGCCTTGGGAGAGGATGCGATCCACTCCTGCTCGCGGGCAAGCGCCTTCTGGCGGGCGCCCTCTTCGCGCTCTTCCTGTGACATGCGCTTCGCCTTGGCCTGCAGATAGGCGGAATAGTTGCCCTCGTAGGGAATGCCGCGGCCGCGGTCGAGCTCGAGGATCCAGCCGGTGACGTTGTCGAGGAAGTAGCGGTCGTGGGTGACCATCAGGATGGCACCGGGATATTCCCGCAGATGCTTTTCGAGCCAGGCGATCGTCTCGGCGTCGAGGTGATTGGTCGGTTCGTCGAGCAGCAGCAGGTCGGGCTGGCGCAGCAGCAGTTGGCAGAGCGCGACGCGGCGCTTTTCACCGCCGGAGAGATTGTCGATGGTCGCGTCGCCCGGCGGGCAGCGGAGCGCCTCCATCGCCATCTCCACCTGGCTTTCGAGATCCCAGAGGTTCTGGCTGTCGATGATGTCCTGGAGCTTGGCGCCCTCTTCCGCCGTCTCGTCGGAATAGTTCATCATCAGTTCGTTGTAGCGGTCGAGGATCGCCTTCTTGTCGGCAACGCCTTCCATCACGTTGCCGAGCACGTTCAGGCTCTCGTCGAGCTGCGGCTCCTGAGCGAGATAGCCGAGTGTCGCGCCATCCGCGAGCCATGCCTCGCCGGTATATTCCGTATCGAGGCCGGCCATGATCTTGAGCACGGTCGACTTGCCGGCGCCGTTCGGGCCGAGGATGCCGATCTTCGCATCGGGATAGAAGGACAGATGGATATTCTCCAAAACCTTCTTGTTGCCGTAGGCCTTGTTAAGGCCGGCCATGTGGTAAATGAACTGACGTGCCATCGGATAAATTGCTCCACGGGGGAATTTTGTTTGCCGCTATGTAGTGCATCGGACCGAAAAGTGTGAAGCGCTTTTCGGAAAAAACCGATGCATAAGCAAGAAAATCACGCATAAACGGCGCAGAGCGATGGGAGGACGGGGATGTTCGACGAAACGAGGCGGCTTTCGAGCCCGACGGGGGCAAGTCTTGCCTATCACTATCAGCCGGCTGCAGGACCGGTCAGCGGCATCTTGCTGATCTCCCACGGCCTGGCTGAACATTCCAAACGCTACCGACCGTTTGCCGAGATCATGGCTTCGCACGGCTTCCACGTCTATGCCTTCGATCACCGCGGCCATGGCGAGACGACGGCGTCCGATGCGCCGATCGGTCGTTTCGCGAGGCGTAACGGCGTGCGATTGGTATTGGAAGATGTGAAGGCCATGCGCGATATGGCAGCGGATGCCCATGCCGGCCTGCCGATTCTGCTCTTCGGCCATTCCATGGGCGGGCTCATTGCGCTCAGCGCCGCGGTCGACGTTCCTGGAAGTTTCGACGCGGTCGCCGTCTGGAACTCAAATTTCCATCCGGGAATTGCCGGGCGTGCGGCGCAGGCGATCCTCCTCACCGAAAAAGCCCTGAAGGGCTCCGACGTGCCGAGCGGCCTTCTGCCGAAACTCACTTTCGGAGCCTGGGGAAGATCCATCCCCGGCCACCGCACCGAATTCGACTGGCTGAGCCACGACCGGGACGTCGTCGATGCCTATATCGCAGACCCGCTTTGCGGTTTCGGCGCCAGCGTTTCGCTCTGGCTCGACCTTTTCGAGATGACGTTCCGCGCGCCGGCGCTGATCGGCAGCCTGCAAAAGGATCTGCCCATCCATCTGGTCTGCGGCGCGGAGGATCCGGCCACCAACGGCGGCCGCGAAATTCTCTGGCTCTCAGAACATCTCAAGAAGAATGGTCTTTTGAACGTGACCACGAAGATCTGGCCGGGCACGCGACATGAAACGCTGAACGACACGGTCCGCACCCGCGCCATTGCTGAATTCGCATCCTGGGCGAAAGCCGCGTTGCCGCCTGCAGCACCTGTCGTCAAAACCGGCTCGTCATCTAAAATGGAATGAGTTCATGACATTTATTCAAGTGCTTCCGCTGTCATGCACGGCTATAGGAGGTTCATGAGTTCGTCGTCTGCAAGCCTTGCTGCCTCGACACCCGAGACCCGAATCGTCCATGGTCTCGGACTGATGATCCTTGCCATGCTGATGGCGCCCTTCATCGACATATTCTCCAAGCTTGCCACCGACTCGGCTTCGCCGACTTTCATCACTGCTGCCCGCTTCCTTTTCCAGGCGCTCTGCATGCTGCCATTCGTTTTGTGGAACGGCTCGTGGCGCACCTTTTCATGGCAGCTCAGCATCTACCATGCGATCCGCGCAACGGTGATTACGCTCTCCATGATCTGCTTCGTCGCGACGCTTGCCGTCATGGAGGTTGCCGACGCGGTCGCCATTTTCTTTGTCGAGCCGATCATCCTGACGGTGCTCTCCAGCATCTTTCTCAAGGAAACCATCGGCTGGCGTCGCTACACAGCCTGCGGGATCGGTTTTCTCGGGGCATTGATCGTTATCCGTCCGAGCTTTCAGGAAATCGGCTTCGTCGCCCTGCTGCCGATCGTCACCGCCCTCGGCGTGGCGATCTTTGCGCTCCTGACCCGGGCACTGGCGCATCGCGAAAATCCATGGTCGATGCAGTTCCAGATGGCACTCTGGGGCATTCCGATCTCCGGCCTGCTGCTTCTCGTCGGCGACCGGACCGGCATCCCGTTCCTCGCGCCGTCCCTGCCGGACTGGTTGACCTTCACCTGGCTCGCCGGCGTCGGCGCGTTCGCCGCCCTTTCCGGTATCCTGGCCGTCTATGCCTATCGGGCGGCGCCTGCCTCGGTGATCGCCCCTCTTCAGTATTTCGAGATCGTCTCGGCGACGTTGCTCGGTTGGCTGGTCTTCGGCGATTTCCCCGATCCGATGAAATGGCTCGGCATATCGATCATCATCGGCTCCGGCCTTTACATCATCTGGCGGGAAAGGCGCGTGGCTTCCATGGAGCCCATCACCGGCGCCGCCAAGTCAACCGTGACCCCATGATATGAACCAGACGAACAAGAAACCACCACTTTCGGGCATCCGCGTTATCGAACTTGCTCGCATTCTCGCCGGCCCCTGGGCCGGACAGGTGCTGGCAGATATGGGCGCCGACGTGATCAAGGTGGAAAATCCGGACGGCGGCGACGATACACGCGCCTGGGGTCCGCCTTTCGTCGAAGGGAAGAACGGCGAAAATCTTTCGGCAGCGTATTATCACTCGACCAACCGCGGCAAGCGATCCATCACCGTCGATTTCAAGACGGAGGAAGGCCAGGAGATCGTTCGCCGGCTTGTTGCCACGGCGGACGTGCTGATCGAGAATTTCAAGCTCGGCGGGTTGATGAAATACGGCCTCGACTACGAGAGCCTCAGGAAGATAAACCCGAAACTGATCTACTGCTCCATCACCGGCTTTGGCCAGAACGGCCCCTATGCCAGCCTCGCCGGTTACGACTATATCGTCCAAGGCATGTCCGGCTTCATGTCGATTACCGGAGAGCCGGACGGCGAACCGATGAAGGCGGGCGTCGCCATCGCCGACATCTTCACCGGCGTCTACGCCGTAACGGCAATTCAGGCAGCGCTGATTCATGCCATCAGGACCGGCGAAGGTCAGCATATCGACATGGCGCTGCTCGACGTCCAGGCCGGCGTGCTCGCCAACCAGAACATGAACTACCTCATCTCCGGCAAGGCACCGGTACGGCTTGGCAATGCGCATCCGAACATCTCGCCTTACGAAGTCGTGCCGACGGAAGATGGACACCTGATCCTTGCGGTCGGCAATGACGGCCAGTTCCGCCGCTTCTGCCGCCTCCTGGGGATCGAACAGGTTGCCGAGGACGAGCGTTTTGCGACCAACAAGGCCCGTGTCGCCAATCGCGGCGAGGTGCGGCGGCTGGTCGTTGCCGAGACGATGAAATGGAAAAAGGCACATCTGCTTGCCGCCTGCGGCGAGAATGCCATACCGGCCGGCCCGATCAACTCGATCGCGGAAATGTTCGACGACCCGCAGGTGAAGGCGCGCGGGCTCCGGATCGATCTCGAAGCAGCGGACGGTACCGTGATTGCCGGCGTGCGCAACCCGATCGTGCTGTCCGAGACACCACTTGCCTACCATCGGCCGAGCCCGGCGCTCGGCGAACATACCGCAGACGTGCTGGCCGAACTGGAAGACATGGAAAGGAGGGGGGAACAGAAATGAAGACCGCCACGAAAACCGGGGGCCAGCTCATCGTCGAAGCCCTCAAGGCGAACGGAGTAAAGCGCATCTCCTGCGTCCCGGGGGAGAGCTATCTCGCCGTGCTCGACGCGCTTTACGAAAGCGGAATCGACGTCATCGTCTGCCGCCAGGAAGGCGGTGCGGCGATGATGGCCGACAGCTGGGGCCGGCTGACGGGCGAGCCGGGCATCTGCATGGTGACCCGCGGGCCAGGCGCCACGAACGCTTCGGCCGGCCTGCATATCGCCCGGCAGGATTCGATCCCGATGATCCTCTTTATCGGCCAGGTCGCCCGCGACATGCGCGAGCGCGAGGCCTTTCAGGAGGTCGAATACCGGCGCGCCTTCACGGAATTTGCCAAATGGGTGGGTGAGATCGACGATGCCCGCCGCATTCCGGAATTTGTCACCCGCGCCTTCGCGGTCGCAACCTCCGGCCGCCCCGGCCCGGTCGTGCTGACCCTGCCGGAAGACATGCTGGTCGAGGAGGTCGAAGCAGCGGAGGCCCGCGCCTATATGCCGGTCGAAAGCCATCCGGGCAAAAGCCAGATCGCGGCATTTGAAACGGCGTTGAAAGAGGCGAAGCGGCCGATGTTCATCCTCGGCGGCACGCGCTGGAGCGAAGAGGCGCATGCCGATTTCGCCCACTTCGCCACCCGCTTCAAGGTGCCGGTCTCCTGTTCGTTCCGGCGCCAGATGCTTTTCGACCACCTCCATCCCTGCTACGCAGGTGATGCCGGCATCGGCATCAACCCGGCACTCGCCAAGGAAATCAAGGATGCCGATCTTCTTGTCCTGCTCGGCAGCCGCATGTCGGAAATGCCCTCCTCCAGCTACACGCTGATCGACATTCCCTATCCGAAGCAGAAGCTGGTCCACATCTTTCCCGATCCGGAAGAACTCGGCCGTATCTACCGCCCGGATCTGGCGATCTGCGCCGCACCCGCGGAATTTGTCGCCGCCCTGAAAGAGCTTGAAGCCCCCGCCTCGCCCGCATGGGCGGATCGTACCGCGTCCATGCACGAATCCTATCTCAAATGGTCGACGCCGCCGGAAGCAGGACCGGGACCGGTGAAGATGGGGCCGATCATGCAATGGATCGAAGAGAACGTGCCGGATGACGCGATCTTCACCAACGGCGCCGGCAACTATGCGACCTGGCTGCACCGGTTCCACCGCTTCCGCAAATATAACACGCAGTCCGCCCCGACGTCCGGTTCGATGGGCTATGGCCTGCCGGCTGCCGTCGCGGCCAAACAGCTGTTTCCCCAGCGCGAAGTCGTATGCTTTGCCGGTGACGGCTGCTTCATGATGCACGGCCAGGAATTCATAACCGCCGTGCGTTACGGCTTGCCGATCATCACGGTGCTCGTCAACAACGGCATCTATGGCACGATCCGCATGCACCAGGAGCGGGAATATCCGGGGCGCGTCAGCGCCACCGACCTCGTCAATCCGGATTTCGTGGCTTACGCGAGAGCTTTCGGTGGATATGGCGAGCTGGTCGAAAGGACGGAGGATTTCGGCCCGGCCTATCTGCGCGCCCGCGCCAGCGGCAAGCCGGCGATCATCGAGGTGAAGCTCGATCCGGAAGCCATCACGCCTGCACGGACACTGACCCAGATAAGGGAAAAGGCATAAGGGGTTTTGCCCTCATCCGCCTGCCGGCACCTTCTCCCCGCAAGCGGGGCGAAGGAAACATGCCGCACCGTTTTCCAAGACCTCGGAGATCACATGGGGCAAGTCCCCTCTCCCGCAAGCCGGGGAGAGGGTGAGGGTGAGGGATAAAAACCCGTTAGATCGCAGCCGTGACGATGAACTCGACCTTGTATTTCGGCGCAGCGAGCTTAGCTTCGCTGGTGGCGCGGGCCGGCGGGTTTGCCGGATCAATCCAGGCTTCCCAGACAGCATTCATCTCGCCGAAATAGGCGATGTCGGAGAGATAAATAATCGTCTGCAGGATCTTCGACTTGTCGGAGCCGGCAGCTGCCAGCAGGCGGTCCACTTCAGCGAGCGCCGACTTGCACTGATCGGTGACGCTTTCGCCCTCACCCACCTGGCCGGCCAGATAGGCTGTGTTGCCGTGGATGACGACGCCGCTCATGCGGGCGCCGGGCTCAATGCGCTTGATGCTCATGGAAATGCTCCTGGATTTTGAGCTGCGGGAGGAAGCCCCGTGCACCGGGCACGAGGCGCGAAAATCTCAGCCGCGGATATGCTGGCTCTTCTCGTAGATCGACGTCGACCGTGCGCCGGAACGGCAGAAGCCGAGCATCGGGCGCGGGAATTCATCGAGCGCGTCGACCATGGCCCTCACGCCTTCCGCATCGACGCCCATGCGGCCGACAGGGATGTAGCGGATGTCGAGGCCGAGCTCCTTGGCGCGTGCGGCAATGTCGGCGAACTTCGGCTGGCCGGGCTCCTCGTCGTCGGGGCGATTGCAGACGATCGACTTGAATCCCATCGCCTTGATCCGGTCTAGGTCCTCGACGGTGATCTGACCCGTGACGGAATACTCATCATTGATCTGTCGGATATCCATGGTGCAATCTCCGTTTTATCGCGGCGCAAGCATTACGACGGTGCCGCGGGGGCGTCAATCGCAGATGAAACACTGTCAGCCGAAGCTGAACCGCAACCCGTAGTCAATGCTTTCACCCGGCTTCAGCAGCACCAGTTCCCCCTTTTCCGCGAGTTCGTAGCGGCTCGCCAGCCGATGCGAAACCGGCTCTATTCCAAGAACATGCGCGGGCGATTTCTGGTTCCGCCAGATCTGCAGATGCGGCAACGTGTCGGTCCTGAATTTCACCTTCAGCGTCAATCCGTCGATGGCGCCAATCGGACCGAGTGCGATTTCCGCCCATTGCTCGCCTTGCTGTAGTGCCGGCACACAGAAGACGCCACCGGGATCGTTGCCAAACGTCCAGGGAAAGCCGCCTCCCTCCAACATCTTTCCGGTGAGCCGCACATGCTCGTCAAATAGCCAGGCACCGATATTCATGTGGTACATATGCACGGGGAAGAACGGTTTCGGACCTGTATTGGTCACCCTGTCCGAGAGACTTACCTCGCCGGTCTGTCCGTCGATCCGCCAATGGCGCTCCAGGAGGGCCGGTTCGCCCGTCGCCATCTTCACGACAACCCGCGCATGACATTCGGCATCCTCCCCCTGGGCATCCCAGAAAAGGATTTCGGCCGGGTGCGAAGAGAAGGAGCCATGCAGCGGATACTTTTTGCCGTTACCCGTTCCTTCGATCGGCTCCGGGTGACGAATGTGATCCGGTCCGCAGGTGAAGAGAAAACCTTCGAGCGAGTGATCGATTCGTGGATCGCCGTCATCGGGAATCGCTCGACCGGGCGAAAGGTCGGTTTCGCCGATGAAACAGCCGCCGATATCGAGCATGGAGGTTTCGTCGAGGAAAAGCTTCGGGCCTTTGGCCGCAAAAAACGCCTTCATAATCATTCCCTTCACGGATTCGCAAAAGTCTCTAACCGATCGCGACGAGAATTTAACGCCACGTTCATCACGAATTCACTTTTTTCACACTACCGTCAAAATTACCTTGTCTGTGGCGATAGGGTATGGAGCGGGAACGAACGGCCGATTTCCCGATTACGTGTAGAGAGCAAACAGGAACTCGGTGACATCGTGAAGCGGTTATTTTTCGCAAGCGCCAGCCTCGTCGTTTTGACCGCGATCCAGGGGATCCCTTCGGCCGAGGCACAAAGCCGGTACGATCGGTATCCGGCCGATACGATCCTGGTCGCCCCTGATGGTGCGATCCTCGACTACGTGCCCGATCGCGGCGACGTCGTCATCAGCCGCGATGGCATGGGCCGTCGCGTGTTCATCGACCGCTACGGCAATGTTCTGGCGACCGAGATACGTCAGGAGACATATCGGCCCGCCCGCGCCGAAGAATATCCGCCAGCTCCCGGCGGCTATCGTCGCTTCCGCGATCTCGGCGGCTATCAGGACGGTTATGGTTATCAGGATTACCGCGACTACCGACCAGGTGAACCGGGCAGCGTTACCGGCGCAATACCGGGCTCAGGTTCGGTCACTCGCATGCCTTTGGACGAGCAGCCGATGCCTGGCGCAGACGACAGCTATCCCCAGGAAGCGTCGATCGAGCCGGACCAGCAGGCCATAGAAAGTCTGCATCCGCAAAAGCCGATCATTGCAGTGACTAAAAAGCCGCAGGCAGAGATTGCTGCTCTTCAGGTTTTCCTGGATCGGGAAGGCATTTCACCCGGCGTCATCGACGGTCATCTCGGAGAGAATGTCAACAAGGCGATCGCCGCCTGGCAGGAAATGACCGGCGAGACGCTCGATCCGAACAATTCCGAGGACATCATGCAGCGCCTGACCTATTCGGGCGGCCTGCCTATCATCGACTATACGATTACCGCCGCCGATGCGGCTGGTCCCTATGTTGCGGCGATCCCGGAAGACTATGCCCACAAGGCCCAATTGCCCGCCATGTCCTATACCTCGGTGACCGAGAAGCTCGCCGAACAATTCCACATGGACGAAAACTATCTGAAGGCATTGAATCCGGGCGTGGACTTCACAATTCCGGGCACAATCATCAAGGTCGTCAATCCGGGTCAGCCGAAGGCCGGCCAGGTAACCCGCATCGTCGCCGACAAAGGCAGGAAACAGGTCTTCGCCTACGGCGCCGACAATCAGCTCATTGCGGCCTATCCGGCCACGATCGGCTCGACCGATACACCCTCCCCGACCGGCACGCACACGGTCCAGCGTATCGCGTTGGATCCAGGCTACACCTACAATCCCAAGATCAACTTCAAGCAGGGCAACAATGACCAGATCCTGCAGATTCCGCCTGGCCCGAACGGCCCGGTCGGCAAGGTCTGGATTGCACTCTCCAAGCCCACCTACGGCATTCATGGCACGCCGGAACCCTCCAAGATCGGCAAGACCAATAGCCACGGCTGCGTGCGACTGACCAACTGGGATGCAACCGAGCTTGCCAAGATGGTGAAAACCGGAGCAATCGTGGAATTCGTGGAATAGGTCTCGGTTATTCTCCTTTAGCCGCTGCAAAGCCCTTCAGCACCATCTGAGTTTCTTGCCCGCCTGGCATCGGGAATCATGTTCAAAATGCAGCGCGGCCGGCTCTTTCGAACCGACCGCGCCACAAGCAAGCCCCGGGCTGAACAGGACCTGGGCATTGATCCGCGTCAGGCAGCGCTGCGCCTGAAGCCGAAGATACGCGGCGCACCGGTCCGGATTACCTTCGCCGGCATCAGGCGCATGACTTCCTCCGCGAACGCCCGGGCATTTTCCTTGGCTTTATCGACATTGCTGACCTTCGCAGGGTCGAGCGTGTGGAGCGTGCCGCCGATCTCGAAAAGCTCCTTGAAGGCGATGCGCTCACCGATGGGCGTGTCGAGAACGTGAACGCCGCGGGCCGCCAGCAAGCCCTTGATCATGAGCAGCGCCTTGGTGGTGACCATGGAGGTCACGCGGGTGAGCACGACCGAATGGGCGATGTCGAGATTGGCCTTCTCCTTCAGGAAGGACAGGAGATCGAGAATCTGTGCCGCACCCCTGGCATCCATGGCCGAGCCCTGGACCGGGATCATCACGTGATCCGAAAGGCCGATCGCGGTGGTGACCAGCGCGTCACGGGCGCCGGCAAGGTCGATGATGAAATAGTCGGTCCGTGGTCCCATCTCGCGCAGATGACATTGCAGAGAGGCGATGGTGACCTCGGATATGACCTCGATGTTGCGAACGTGGCCGGAAGTCTCGAACCACTGGCTGATCCAGCGTTGCGGATCGCCATCGATAACCGTGACGCGAAACCCCTGGTGGGCAAGTTCGGTGGCAAGCAGCAACGCCGCAGTCGTCTTTCCGGCACCGCCCTTGGCATTGGCAAAGGAAATTACAGGCATTTTCGGTCCTCGAAGAAGTCTTGAGCCCCATCGCTCACGAGGACACCGGTAAACATGGTGTCTTGGGGATCATCCTTGCGAAACATGGTTAATGAATTGTAAATTTAGCAGTCATTAATATCACTCAGGAAATTTAGCTTTCGGCCCTAAAATGTGGAAAACTCGGAGGTTTTGCGCCTCCGGGGTTCAGTTAACGACCATCCGTGGACAGCCGGATCAAAAGCACTCGAGGAAAAGAGCTTTGGTATTCTCGAGTGTCATCGGCACCGGATTGCCGCCGCAGCTCGGATCTTCGATCGCCATCGCCGTGAGTTCATCGACCCGATCGGGCGCAATACCCATGGCCGTGAGATTTTCCGGCACGCCGAGATCCGAACGCAGGGAGAGGACATAGTCGTAGAAGCCGTCAAAGCCGCCGGAAATGCCGAGATAGGCGGCGGCGCGAGCTATCTTCTCCTCGATCGCCGTCCGATTGAAGCGCAACACCGGCGGCATGACGACAGCGTTCGTCATGCCATGATGGGTGTTGTAGATCGCACCGATTGGATGCGAGAGCGAGTGGATTGCGCCAAGCCCTTTCTGGAAGGCGACGGCTCCCATGGCAGCCGCGGACATCATGTTGGTGCGGGCTTCGATATCCGAGCCATCCTTGTAGGCGCGCGGCAGGAACTCCTTCACAAGCCGCATGCCTTCAAGCGCGATGCCAGCCGACATGGGATGATAAAAGGGCGAGCAATAGGCTTCCAGGCAATGGGCGAAAGCATCCATGCCGGTACCCGCGGTGATCACCCTGGGCATGCCAACCGTCAGCTCCGGATCGCATATCACCACGCCCGGCAACATCCTCGGATGGAAGATGATTTTCTTCACATGCGTCGCAGAGTTGGTGAGCACCCCTGCCCGCCCGACTTCGGACCCCGTGCCCGCCGTGGTCGGCACGGCAACGATCGGCGCGATCTTCGACGCGTCGGCACGTGTCCACCAGTCACCGATGTCCTCGAAATCCCAGACCGGCCGCGTCTGACCGACCATGAAGGCGATCAGTTTACCGAGGTCGAGGCCCGAACCGCCGCCAAACGCGACAACACCGTCATGACCGCCATCCTTGTATGCCTTGATGCCTGCTTCGAGGTTCTTCTCATTCGGGTTGGGATCGACCTCAGAGAAAACCGCGCGGCCGAGGCCGGCTTCGTCGAGCACGTCGAGCGCATGGGCGGTGATCGCCATTGACGCCAGTCCCCGGTCGGTGACAAGCAGCGGTTTCTTCAAGCCCAGTGCCTTGCAGGCGTCCGCCAATTCCTTGATCCGCCCGCGCCCCAGCTTGATGGCGGTCGGATAGCTCCAGTTCGCGACGATATTCATTTCGTGGCCTTTTTCAGGTGATAGGATTTCGGGCGGGTCAGGTTGTGGAAGCCGAGCAGGGAAAGCGAGCCGCCCCGACCCGTCTCCTTGACACCGGTCCAGACGAGTGCCGGATCGAGATAGTCGCAGCGGTTCATGAACACGGTGCCGGTTTCGAGTTCGCGACCGATCCTGCCGGCGCGGTCCGCATCTTCCGTCCACAGCGAAGCGGTCAGGCCATACCGACTGTCGTTCATCAGGGCGATTGCTTCGTCGTCAGTCTTCACCTTCATGATCCCGACGGCAGGACCAAAGGTCTCTTCGCGCATAAAGGGCATGGAATGGTCGACATCGACAAGCACCTGCGGCGCGAGATAGGCGCCGCCGTCATCGGCCGGAAAAAGCTTCGGATCGACCAGGGCCTTGGCCCCCTTCGAAACCGCATCGGCGATCTGCTCGCGCACCACCTTGGCAAACCGCTTGTTGGCCATCGGCCCGAGCGTCGTTTCCCCGTCGAGCGGGTTGCCGAGCTTGTAGTTAGACACCCAGGCAACCGACTTTTCGACGAACCGATCGTAAAGCGATTCGTGCACGTAGATGCGCTCGATGCCGCAGCAGCACTGGCCAGAATTGTAGGTGGCGCCGTCCATCAGCGTATCGACGGCCGCATCGAGATCGGCATCCTCCATCACATAACCCGGGTCCTTGCCGCCGAGTTCGAGGCCGATCCCCGTGAAGGTTCCAGCCGCCGACCGCTCGATCGAACGGCCGCCTTCGACGGAGCCGGTAAAATTGATAAAATTGAAAAGCCCTTGGGAAATGAGCTTCGCCGTCGTCTCATGATCGAGGAAAAGGTTCTGGAAGACGTCTTCCGGTACACCCGCCTCCACGAAGGCACGCACCATGCGCTCGCCGACCAGCAATGTCTGGGCCGCGTGTTTCAGGACCACCGTATTGCCAGCCATGAGCGCCGGCGCAACCGTGTTGATCGCCGTCATATAGGGATAGTTCCAGGGCGCGATCACGAAGACGACACCATGCGGTTCACGCTCGATGCGGCGCTCGAAGCTGGCGCTGTCCTCGACCACCATTGGCGCCAGCGCGTCGGCCGCAATGGACGCGACATAATTGGAGCGCTCGTTGAAGCCCTTGAACTCACCGCCGTAGCGGACCGGGCGCCCCATCATCCAAGCCAGTTCCGGCACCACTTCATCGGCCATCTCGTTGAGCAGCGCGACACCCTTCAACACGAGTTGTACGCGTTCCTCAAGCGGTCGTCTCGCCCATGCCTTCTGCGCCCTGCGGGCCTGGCCCACCGCCTCCACCGCGTCTTCGAGCGACATCGCCGGACGTTCGGCATAGACCGAACCGTCGACCGGCGAGATACATTGGATCATGGTCATGATCGGCATTCCTGTTTCTGATTTCGTGGTGGAGAGATTTACGCTCTCTCGAAGCCTCGTGCCACTTCCCAGTCCGTAACCCGGCGGTCGTATTCCTCCTGCTCCCAGCGAGCGGCCCGGACATAGTGGTCGATGACGTCATGACCAAACGCGGTTCGAAGGAGTTCGGACGAGGACATCAGCTCGGTCGCATCGCGCAACGTTTTCGGGATTTCCCGCACGTCCGTGCCGTGATAGGCGTCGCCGACAAAGGCGGGTTCCAATTCCATCTTCCTTTCGATCCCGTCAATGCCCGCTGCGATCAATGCAGCCATCGCGAGATAAGGATTGAGGTCGGAGCCGCCGACGCGGCATTCCACGCGGATTGCCTTGGTTTCCTCGCCACAGAGGCGGTAGCCGGCCGTGCGGTTATCCTTGGACCAGACGGCCTTGGTCGGCGCGAACGTGCCTGCCATAAAGCGCTTGTAGGAATTGATATAGGGTGCCAGGAAATAGGTGATCTCGCTTGCGTGCGCGAGCAGCCCGGCCACGTAGTGCTTCATGGTATCCGACATGCCATACTCGCCATCCTTGTCGAAAAAGAGTGGCGTGGTGCCGTCCGAGTTCCAGAGCGACTGGTGGATATGGGATGAACTGCCGGCGGCACCGTAGTTCCACTTGGCAAGGAAAGTAATGGCTTTCCCCTTCGACCAGGCGATCTCCTTGCAGGCGTTCTTGATGATCACATGCCGATCGGCCATGGTCAGCGCATCGGCATAACGAACATTGATCTCCTCCTGGCCGGCCGACGCCTCCCCCTTGGAATTCTCGACCGGAATGCCGGCACCCTGCAGACCGGTGCGGATCGCCCGCATCACCTCCTCTTCCTTGGTCGTCTGGAAGATGTGGTAGTCCTCGTTGTAGGCGCTGGCGAGCTTGAGGTTGCGGTATCCGCCTTCGCGGGCGCTGTCGTAGGGTTGGTCGAACAGGAAGAACTCGAGCTCGGTGGCCATGAAGGCGGTCATACCCATCGCCTCCAGGCGCTTCACCTGCTTCTTCAGGATCGCACGAGGTGAGTGCGGCACTTCCTCATGAGTGTGATGGTCGAGCACATCACAGATGACCAGGGCGGTCCCCTCAAGCCACGGAAGTCTCCGCAGCGTCGAAAGGTCCGGCTTCATCGTATAGTCGCCGTAGCCCTGCTCCCAGCTCGACGCCTTGTAACCGGGAACGGTTTCCATCTCGATGTCGGTCGCCAGCAGATAGTTGCAGCTATGGGTTTCCTTCCAGGCACCCTCGATGAAATATTCTGCCTGAAACCGCTTGCCCATCAGCCGCCCCTGCATATCCACCTGGGCGGCGATGACGGTATCGATGCGCCCCGCGGCGACGTCGAGCTTCAGATCGTCGAAGGAGTAACTTGCGGCCATGCGTTTCATCCACTGCTTGAAAAATGGGAGGCGCGACCCGGCGGCCGCGCCTATTCAATGCAATCAGGCGAGCGAAGCCGCCTCCTTGTGCTCCATCGCGAATTCCTCTTCCGGCGAGAGGATCAGGCGATGCCTGCCGACGGCCGCGAAGTAGGCGATCGCGATGGCAAACCAGACCACGACCCAGAGCACGCCCTTGGTGAAGTTCGGATCCTGGATTTGGTAGAGCAGCGTGACGACGGCGATGATGATCGTCAAGGTGGCCCCCGGAATGCCAAGCGGCGAACGATAGGGTCGCTCGATATTGGGCAATTTCCTGCGCAGGATGATGAAGGAAATCGCCTGCATGATGTAGGAGAACATCGCGCCGAAGACCGCCATGTTGAGCAATACGCTGCCGATGATGCTGCCGCCCTGCTCCGCGCCGAGCGAGAACCAGATCACCAGCATGACCGCAAGACCGATAACCGAGCCGGCGACCATCGCAACGTACGGCGTCTTGTAGATCGGATGGGTCACGGACAACGCGGTTGGGAAATAGCCGGCACGAGACAGAGAATAAACCTGACGCCCCTGCGCATACAGGATCGTATGGAAACTGGCGATAAGGCCCGTCAGCGCCACGAGACCAAGGACCACCACGCCGCTATCGCCGTAGACCGCCTTGAACCCGTCGAGCAGCGGCTCAAGCGACGACCCAAGATGGAAGGAACCAACACCCGGTACCGACGGATTGAGCAGGACGATCATGAAGGCCGAGACCATCAGCGTTATCATTCCGAGAATGATACCTCTCGGCATGTCGCGCTTCGGATCAACGGATTCTTCCGCCGCCAGCGGAAGCTGCTCGATCGCGAGGAAGAGCCAGACGGCAAAAGGAAGTGTCGCAAGCACGCCGGAAAAGCCGAAGGGGAACCAGGAACCGTTACCCTCGGGCAGTTCGACCGCGGCGCCATCCGGGCCGACACCGATGTTCAGGGCCCAGCGGGAGAAATCCATGCTCGGGATTGCGCTGATCCAGAAGAACACCAAAACCGCCAGCGACAGGACCGTGATGACCAAGGTCACCTTGAAGGACAGTTCCAGGCCGAAGACGTTCAGCGCCAGGAAGATCGCGTAGAAGACTATCCATATAAGCGGCGAATAGGCGGGATCGAAACCGAAGATCTGGTTCACGTAAGCGGTGATAAAGGTAACGATGACTGCCGGCGTGAGAACGTATTCGACGTTTTCACAAAGTCCGGTGACAAATCCGCCCCAAGGGCCCATGGCCGTCCGAGCGAAGGAATAGGCCGCCCCCGTATGCGGCAGGGCCGGGCTCATCTCTGCAATCGAGAAGGTGAGGCCGACATACATGATGGCGATGATGATGCCGGCGACCAGCATGCCGCCCCAGCCGCCGGTCGAAAAGCCAAAATTCCAGCCGGAAAAGTGACCGGAAATGACGGCTCCGACGCCGAGCGCCCAAAGCGACCAGACCCCTGCATAACGGGAAAGCCCGCGTTTTTCGAAATAGGATGCGTCGGCCTTCTTGTAGCTGACACCTGCAGATGAACTTTCCATGCCCTTCTCTCCTGATCAAAGAAACGGGCGGCTGGCCGCCATGGCCAGCCCCACCCCAGTCGACATGCCATGGCGCCGCCCGCTTTTGTCGGTGTCGGCGCGCCCGCAGCTTTCGCTGCTCCCCCGGGGTCTTATTCCTGGATGTCTGCGAGGCTTTCCCGCAGCAATCCAGTCAGAAAATCGGCCGTGACCCCCTGGCCGATTTCGTCTGCTATCAGGTCGTTCCTGATCTCGATCATCACGTTCAGAAGCCCGGCCGGCAAGGCCTGGACTTCCAGAGTATGGGTGACGCCGTCCGCAGGGCCGTAAGGTTCGTTGCGCTCGACACGGTAGAGATGCGTGTCTGACGCCGCTTTCAGCATCCGGTCGGCAAGCCGGCTATCGGTATCGTGCAGGATGCCGATCTCGACCGACCGCTCCCTGCCGAAATAGACCGGGGTGAAACTGTGGATGGTGACGAGCACCGTCGGCTGTCCTCTTTCCCGTCGCGCTGCGATCTCCTCGCGGATACGGCCGTGGAAGGGCATATAAAGCGCGGCAGTGCGGCGCGAGCGCTCGTCCTCCGTCAGGTTTTCATTGCCGGGGATCCGGAAGACTTCGGAGACGCTCGGCATCGCCGCGGGTGACTCCGGCGGTCTGTTGCAGTCATAGATAAGGCGGGAAAAACGCTGATAGACGAGGGTCCCATCGAGGCTTTTTGACATGCGTCGCGCGACCGCAAGCGCACCCGGATCCCAGGCGATATGAGACGACAGGGCCTCGTCGGAAAGCCCCAGATTGCCATAGCGTTGCGGCAGGCGCTGCGAGGCGTGCTCGCAGATCAGCACCACCTCTCCCCTGCCGTTGGGATTTTCCACGGCAACGGGCTCGCCATCCATTTCGCCGAGAACTTCCGACTGCACCAGCATCAATGCGTCCCGCACAATCTGATCAAAATGGGAATAAGAAGAGAATTCTTCACTTTCCTGTCGCCGTCAATGAGATTCTGAAAATTTCTCTTCAAAAGCACCGTTGACTTCTCCTCGGAAACGATTGTTAATTCCGTCAGGAAACCGGCGCAGACCGGAGGGAACAGCTTTCGTGCCACCAACAGCACGCACCGTATCGGATGTCATTCGTGTTCGCTACGACAGCCTGACGCGCGCGGAAAAACAGTTGGCGGACAGCCTATTGGAGAACTATCCCGTGTCGGGGCTTGGCAGCATCACGACGATCGCGGACAATGCAGGCGTTTCGACGCCGACGGTCGCGCGCATGGTGCAGAAGCTCGGCTACAAGGGATACCCGGAGTTCCAGTCGCATTTGCACCAGGAGCTCGAAGCGACGATCTCCAACCCGATAGCGAAACACGACCGCTGGGCCTCCAACGCGCCCGGCACACATATCCTCAACCGTTTTGCCGATGCTATCACTGCCAACTTGCGTGATACTTTGTCTGATCTGGACACGACGACCTTCGAGCACGCGGCTGCACTTTTGCGTGACCGCGATCGCAGCATCTATTTCGTCGGCGGCCGTATCACCGGCGCTCTGGCAGAATATTTCTTCACCCATATGCAGGTCATCCGTCCGAAGACGACGCTGATTTCCAACAATTCCAGCTCCTGGCCGCAGCACGTGCTCAATATGAGCGCCGGTGATGTGCTGGTGATTTTCGATATCCGCCGCTACGAGCAGGAGATGGCGACGCTAGCGGAGGCCGCGAAGGCAAACGGCGTCGTCATCATCTTGTTCACGGATGTCTGGTCGTCCCCCGTTGCGAAATACGCGCAACACGTCTTCAAAATACGGATCGAAGCGCCGTCCGCCTGGGATTCTTCCGTTATCACTCTCTTCGTTGTGGAGGCGCTGATCGAGGCGGTACAGAGCGCCACATGGGAGGAGACACGCGAACGCATGAACTCTCTGGAAGGCCTGTTCGAGCGGTCAAGACTTTTCCGCCGCCCCAACCGTCAGACCCGCTCCGACTGACATCGGAGGCAAATGGAATATGCCGGCAAATCCGGGTTTTATGAGCAAATGCTCACGCTCCGGGCTGTCATATACGATACATAAACTGGCTCTACGAGTCGCGCCCGACGCGACCTGAACCCTAGGAGGATACCGTGCTCAACAGGACCCAACGTCTTCTTTCGATGACGACTGCCATCGTCATCGCTTCGGCGAGCCTCGCCGCCGCCGAGCCGAGCGCCGAGCTGATTGCTGCCGCCAAGAAGGAGGGCACGTTGACCACGATCGCCCTGCCCCATAACTGGTGCGGCTATGGCGACGTGATCGCAGCCTTCAAGGCCAAGTACGGCATCGAAGTGAACGAACTGAACCCGGATGCCGGCTCGGGCGACGAGATCGAAGCCATCAAGGCCAACAAGGGCAACAAGGGGCCTCAGGCTCCGGACGTGATTGACGTCGGTCTCTCCTTCGGCCCTTCCGCCAAGGCAGAGGGCCTGCTGATGCCGTACAAGGTCTCCACCTGGGATACTATTCCGGATAGCGCCAAGGATGCCGAAGGCTACTGGTATGGCGACTATTACGGCGTTCTCTCCTTCGTCGTGAACACCGACATCGTGAAGGACGCGCCAAAGGACTGGGCCGACCTGAAGAAGCCGGAGCTCGCGAACTCCGTCGCTCTCGCCGGCGATCCGCGCGCGTCGAACCAGGCTGTCCAGGCCGTCTATGCCGCTGGCCTGGCTGCCGGTGAAAAGGATTCAGCCAAGGCGGGCGCCGCCGGTCTTTCGTTCTTCTCCGAGGTCAACAAGGCCGGCAATTTCGTCCCGGTCATCGGCAAATCCGCCTCGCTTGCCCAGGGGTCTACTCCGATCGTCATCGCCTGGGACTATAACGGCCTCTCCTGGCGCGACAGCCTCAAGGGCAACCCGCCCGTCGAAGTCGTCGTTCCGGCTTCCGGCGTCGTCGCCGGCGTCTACGTCCAGGCGATCTCCGCCTTCGCCCCGCATCCGAACGCCGCCAAGCTCTGGATGGAATTCCTCTATTCGGACGAAGGTCAGCTCGGCTGGCTGAAGGGCTATTGCCACCCGATCCGCTTCAATGATCTTGCCAAGAACAACAAGATCCCGAAGGAACTCCTCGACGCCCTGCCGCCGGCCGCAGCCTATGAAAAGGCCGTTTTCCCGACGCTTGCCGAGCAGGAAGCCGGCAAGACCGCGATCACCACGAAGTGGGATGCGACTGTCGGCGCCAACGTGCAGTAACGTGACGCAATCAGTCTCCCCGCGACTTGCGGGGAGACCTTCTTCTTTCTCGGGCGAAACCGGAACGCATGAGCACCGCCACCACGTCCTTCATCGACCGCCGCATTGTCGTCGATTGGCTCGGCATCGCGCCGTTCATGATCTTCGCGCTGATGTTCCTGATCATCCCGACGCTCTATCTGGTGACGGGCGCCTTTTTCACGCCGGACGGTGAGTTCACCTTCAAGAACATCGTCGACCTCTTCACGCCGTCGATCATGAGCGCCTACTGGATCAGCATCAGGGTCTCGGTCGCATCATCCATCGGCGGCGCGGTGATCGGTTTCTTTCTCGCCTGGGCGATCGTGCTCGGCGGCGTACCCCCCTGGGTCCGCTCGGGGCTGCTGACGTTTTCCGGCGTCGCGTCCAACTTCGCCGGCGTACCGCTTGCCTTCGCCTTCCTCGCCACGCTCGGCCGCACGGGTCTCGTCACCATTCTGCTGCGCGACTGGCTTGGCTTCAACCTCTACTCGACCGGCTTCAACATCCTCTCCTTCTTCGGCCTGACCATCACCTACATGTTCTTCCAGATTCCGCTGATGGTGCTGATCCTGACACCGGCACTCGACGGCATGAAGAGGGAATGGCGCGAGGCCTCGGAAATTCTCGGCGCTTCGACCTGGCAATATTGGCGCATGGTGGCGCTTCCGATCCTCTGGCCAAGCCTGATGGGCACGACGCTGCTTCTCTTCGCCAATGCCTTCGGCGCAATCGCAACGGCCTATGCGCTGACCGGCTCCTCGCTCAACATCGTGCCGATCCTGCTCTACGCCCAGATTCGCGGCGATGTGCTGCACAACGCCAATCTCGGCTATGCGCTGGCACTCGGCATGATCGTCATCACCGGCATCTCCAACATCCTCTACATCTGGCTGCGCACCCGCGCTGAACGGTGGCAGAAATGAAGACGAGCAAGATCCTGGCCTGGATCGCCATCGCCATCGGCCTGATCTACTTCTTCGTGCCGCTGATCGGCACCTTCGAGTTCTCGCTGCGCATGCGGCGCGGCGAATATTCCTTCGACGCCTATCAATCCGTCTTCTCGGATATGCAGTTTCGCGAGACCTTCGGCTTCTCCATGCTGATGGCGCTCTTCACCATCATCTTCGGCATGCTGCTGGTCGTGCCGACCGCCTACTGGGTGCGGCTGCGCCTGCCGCAGATGCGCCCGGTCGTCGAATTCATCACCCTGATGCCGCTCGTCATCCCGGCCATCGTCATCGTCTTCGGCTACCTGCGCCTCTACAACTCCTCGTCCTGGCTGCCCTTCACCGGCTCGACCCAGGGCACGAACGCGCTGCTCGTGCTTTCCTACATCACGCTTTCACTGCCCTACATGTATCGTTCCGTCGATACGGCGATGCGGGCGATCGATGTGAGAACGCTGACGGAGGCCGCCGAGATCCTGGGCGCCAAATGGCCGACCATCATGTTCCGCTGCATCTTTCCGAACGTCATGTCGGGCGTTCTGTCCGGCGCCTTCATTACCTTTGCGATCGTCATGGGCGAATTCACCATGGCAGCGCTTCTCAACCGCCCTGCCTTCGGCCCCTACCTGCAACTCGTCGGCGCCAACAAGGCCTACGAGCCGTCCGCGCTCGCCATCATCGCGTTTGCCGTCACCTGGCTTTCGATGGGGCTCATCCAGCTCGTGTCCCGTTTCAGCAAACTGGCGCCTTCGCGTCCTTGAGGAATTTCCTGCATGTCGTTCTTGGTACTCGAAAACATCAAGAAGAGTTTCGGACAGGTTCAGGTCGTGAAGGACTTCAGCATGGCGATCGAAAAGGGAGAGTTCGTCTCCTTTCTCGGCCCCTCCGGCTGCGGCAAGACCACCGTGCTGCGGATGATCGCCGGCTTCGAGACGCCGAGCGACGGAACGGTTGTTATCAACGGCAAGAACCAGAACCGGCTCAAGACCAACCAACGCAATATCGGCATGGTCTTCCAGGCCTATGCGCTTTTCCCGAATATGAACGTCTTCGACAATGTCGCCTTCGGCCTCAAGGTTGCCGGCAAGCCGAAGAGCGAGATCGAGACGCGCGTGAAGGAGATGCTGGAACTCATCCATCTGGAACATCTCGCCGACCGCTACCCCTACCAGCTGTCCGGCGGTCAGCAGCAGCGCGTGGCGCTGGCGAGAGCACTTGCCCCGAAACCGCAAGTCCTGCTGCTCGACGAACCGCTTTCGGCGCTCGACGCCAAGATCCGCGTGTCGCTGCGCGAGGAGATCCGCCAGATCCAGAGCCGGCTCGGCATCACCACGGTCTTCGTGACCCACGACCAGGAAGAGGCGTTGTCGATTTCCGACCGCATCGTCGTCATGAATGCCGGCCGGGCCGACCAGATCGGCACGCCATCGGAAATCTACAACCGTCCTGCCACCCGCTTCGTTGCCTCCTTCGTCGGCACGCTCAACATAATCGACGCGGTCGTCGTCGATCCTGCGGCCAACACGATCAAGGTCGGCGAGAATGTGGTGAAGTTGCGGGAACCCATAGGTGCGCTAAAAGGCGGCGACAAACTGTCCATCGCACTTCGCCCGGAAGCCGGCTCGCTTTCCGACAACGCCAAAGGCGATACGTCGCTGACCGGCAAGGTCACCTCCTCGCACTTCCTTGGCTCGGTGATACGCACCAAGATCGACGTCGGCGGCGACCAGATTTCCTTCGACATGTTCAATGCGCCGGACGCCGTCATGCCGCAGGCGGGCGAGACCGTGACGCTGTGCTTCAACGCCAGCGACTTCCTGATCGTCCGCGAGTGATGTGATCCGGCAAACCTGATAACTCTCGACGTCACCCTCGGCCTTGTGCCGAGAATCTGCAGACGTCAGCGGTTTGCAGATGCTCGGGACAGGCCCGAGCATGATGGATCAAAGGTTTTCGAATCTTTGCGAGCAGGCTGAAGGGGCACCATCCCGCGCCCTTTCGGGCTCCACCTATGCTGCGTCGTCGACTGCATCCCGGCCGGACGACGGTACATAGTTGAGAACCGGGCCGAGCCAGCGCTCGACCTCCTCGATCGCCATGCCCTTGCGCCTGGCGTAGTCCTCGACCTGGTCCCGCTCGACCTTCGCGACGCCGAAATAATAGGATGCGGGGTGACCGATATAGAGGCCGGAAACGGACGAGCCCGGCCACATGGCGTAGCTTTCCGTGAGCTCGACACCGGTCGCGTTTTCCGCGTCGAGCAGCCGGAACAGCGTCGCCTTTTCGGTATGGTCAGGCTGGGCCGGATAACCGGGGGCCGGCCGGATACCGGCATAGGCTTCCGCGATCAGATCGTCGGAGGAAAGTGTCTCGTCCGCCGCATAGCCCCAGAATTCCCTGCGGACACGCGTGTGCATGCATTCCGCAAAGGCTTCTGCAAAACGGTCTGCCAGCGCCTTGACGAGGATCGACGAATAATCGTCGTTCGCCCGTTCGAAGCGCTCGGCGATCGCCACTTCCTCGATGCCTGCCGTCACCACGAAACCGCCGACGTAATCCTGAAGGCCCGTCGCAACCGGCGCAACGAAATCCGAAAGCGCCACGTTCGGCCGGCCGTCCCGCTTCGAAAGCTGTTGGCGCAGCGTGAAGAATGTCGCCAGTTCCCGGTTGCGGCCCTCGTCCGTGAAGAGGCGGATGTCGTCGCCAACCGCATTGGCCGGCCAGAAACCGATGACTGCGCGCGGCCGGAACCACTTTTCGGCGATGATCTTTTCCAGCATCTCCTGAGCATCGGCATAGAGCTGACGGGCTGCCTCGCCCTGCTTCTCATCCTCGAGGATCGCCGGGAAACGTCCTTTCAGTTCCCAGGTCTGGAAGAATGGCGTCCAGTCGATGTATTTCGCCAATTCCGCCAGATCGTAGGTCTCGAAGACCTTCGTGCCGGTAAACTGCGGCTTCGTCGGCCTGTAGTCCGACCAGTCGAGCTTTTCGGCATTGTCGCGGGCGCGCGCGATCGAAAGGCGCGTCTTCTCGGCCTCAGAACGGGCATGGGCCGCGGCCACCTTGGCATATTCCGCCTGCACGGTGCTGATATAGCCGGACCTCGCTTCGGGCGAGAGCAACGAGGAGACGACGCCGACGGCGCGGCTCGCATCGTTGACATAGACCGCCTGGCCGCGATCATAGCGCGGATGGATTTTCACGGCCGTATGGACACGGCTCGTGGTGGCTCCGCCGATCAGCAACGGGATATCGAAACCCTGCCGCTCCATTTCGGAGGCGACATGCACCATCTCGTCGAGCGACGGCGTGATGAGGCCCGAAAGCCCGATGATATCGACCTTCTCATTGATGGCCGTCTCGAGAATCTTCGTGGCCGGCACCATGACGCCGAGGTCGATGATCTCGTAATTGTTGCAGGCAAGCACGACGCCGACGATGTTCTTACCGATGTCGTGGACGTCGCCCTTGACGGTCGCCATCAGCACCTTGCCGGCGGACTTCTTCTGGTCGCCGCCATTGAGGCGCTTCTCCTCTTCCATATAGGGCAGGAGCACGGCCACCGCCTGCTTCATGACGCGAGCGGATTTCACCACCTGCGGCAGGAACATCTTTCCCGAGCCGAACAGGTCGCCGACCACGTTCATGCCGGCCATCAGCGGCCCCTCGATCACATGCAGCGGCCGCTCGGCCGACTGGCGTGCCTCTTCCGTATCCGCCTCGATATATTCGGTAATGCCGTTGACGAGCGCATGCGAAAGCCGCTTCTCGACCGGCCATTCACGCCAGGCGATATCCTGAGCCTTTGCTTCCTTGGTTCCGGCGCCGCGATAGCGCTCGGCGATTTCGAGCATCCGTTCGGTCGCATCGTCGCGGCGGTTGAGCACGACATCCTCACAGGCCTCGCGCAGTTCCGGATCGATGTTCTCGTAGATCGCGAGCTGGCCAGCATTGACGATGCCCATGTCCATACCCGCCTGGATGGCGTGGTAGAGGAACACGGCATGCATTGCCTCGCGCACCGGCTCGTTACCGCGGAAGGAGAAGGAGAGGTTCGAGACACCGCCCGAGACATGCACCAGCGGCATCTTCTCGCGGATCGTCCGGGTCGCCTCGATAAAGGCAACGCCATAATTGTTGTGCTCCTCGATACCGGTTGCGACCGCAAAGATGTTCGGGTCGAAGATGATGTCTTCCGGCGGGAAATCCGCCTCTTCGGTCAGGAGCTTGTAAGCCCGTTCGGCAATCGACACCTTGCGCTCGTAGGTATCCGCCTGCCCCTGCTCGTCAAAAGCCATGACGACGACCGCCGCGCCATAATTGCGCAGGAGCCGCGCCTGGGCGAGGAACTTCTCCTCGCCTTCCTTCATCGAGATCGAGTTGACGACCGGCTTGCCCTGCACGCACTTCAGGCCGGCCTCCATGATCTCGAATTTGGAGGAGTCGAGCATCAGTGGCACGCGCGCAATATCCGGCTCGGCGGCGATGAGGTTGACGAATTCGACCATCGCCTTTTCGGAATCGATCAGGCCCTCGTCCATGTTGATGTCGATGACCGCGGCGCCGTTCTCCACCTGGTCGCGGGCGACCGCGAGTGCTGCGGTAAAGTCGCCGGCGGTGATTAGCTTGCGGAACTTGGCCGAACCGGTGACATTGGTGCGCTCGCCGACGTTGACGAAAGGCACGTCCTTGGTGAACACGAAGGGTTCGAGGCCGGCAAGCGCCATGAACGGCTTGTGCTCCGGCACTTCGCGCGGACCATGCGCCGCGACCGCCTCGGCAATGGCGCGGATGTGCTCGGGCGTCGAACCGCAGCAGCCGCCGACGACATTGACCAGCCCCTCCTCGGCAAAGCCGCGGATCTGGCGCGCCATGTCGTCCGGCGTCTCGTCATAGCGGCCGAATTCGTTCGGCAGGCCGGCATTCGGATAGGCCGATATGAAGGTATCGGCAACCGACGAAAGCTCCTGCAGATGCGGGCGCATGGCATCGGCGCCGAGCGCGCAGTTGAGGCCGATCGTGAACGGCTTGGCATGGCGCACGGAATACCAGAAGGCGGACGGCGTCTGGCCGGAGAGCGTGCGGCCGGAAAGGTCGGTGATCGTGCCGGAGATCATTACCGGCAGATGGACACCCTTCTCGGCGAAACGCTCGGCGCAGGCGAAGATCGCCGCCTTGGCGTTCAGCGTATCGAAGATCGTCTCGATGAGGATGATGTCGGCGCCGCCGTCGATAAGGCCATCGAGCTGCTCGCCATAGGCAAGCCGCAGGTCGTCGAATGTCACCGCGCGGTAACCGGGGTTGTTGACATCCGGGGAAATGGAGGCGGTGCGATTGGTCGGCCCGATGGCGCCGGCGACGAAGCGGCGGCGCCCGTCCTCCTTCTCGGCCCTCAGCGCTGCACGGCGCGCCAGGCGCGCACCGTCACGGTTCAGGTCGTAGACCGCATTCTCCATCTGGTAGTCGGCCTGGGCAATGCGGGTCGACGAGAAGGTGTTGGTCTCGAGGATATCCGCCCCTGCCTTTGCATAACGATAATGGATTTCCTCGATCGCCTGCGGCTGCGAGAGGATCAGAAGATCGTTGTTGCCCTGCTGATGGCAGGCGCAGCCGGCGAAACGCTCGCCTCGGAACTGTTGCTCGTCGAGGCCGAGGCCTTGGATCTGAGTGCCCATGGCGCCGTCGATGACCAGGATGCGCTCCCGCGCTGCGGCCTGAAGTGCCGCGAGAATTTCCGCGCCGTCGCGCCGAGAGGCTTCGGGGCCGAAAAGTTCATCGAACATGACATATCCTTATCATCTTTGGATCACTCAATAACCGCATAAACATATCTTTATGTCAATATATAACTTGGATCGGATTTGATATGACCAGGTCGAGGATTCAGCGATGACAGGAAACCGACCTGGCGTTATAGGCGTTGAGCTACGTACCCCACCAGAGATTCCGAGGTATCCCATGAGCGACAACAGTCAGATAGCCGCCAACTGGGCGAGCCTTCCCTATCATCGGCGCTGGCTGCTGGATCAGGCGGACGGGCTTTTCGATTTCTTCCAATACCGGGCCGTGAACCCGAAAGGAGGTTTCTTCGATTTCGATGACCGGGGAGCACCGCTCGGCGGCGCCAATCCGACCCGGGGCATCCATGCTTCCGCGCGGATGGTCCACTGCTTCTCGATCGGCTACCTGCTCGGCCGCCCCGGCTCCGGTGACGTGATCGACCACGGCATGCGTTATCTCTGGGAACGCCATCGCGACACGCAGCATGGCGGCTATTTCTGGCAGGTCAATGATGACGGCGCGGCCGATTCCGCCAAGCAGGGCTATGGCCACGCCTTCGTACTGCTGGCCGCCTCCTCCGCCAAGGTTGCCGGCCATCCGCTCGCCGACAGAATGTTGGCCGACATCACCGAGGTTCTCAAAACCAAATTCTGGGAAACCCGCCACGGCGCAATCGCGGAGGAATTCAATCGCGACTGGTCACCGGTCGATGGCGGAACCTATCGCGGCCAGAACTCCAACATGCACCTGACAGAGGCGCTGATGGCCGCTTTCGAGGCGACCGGCGAGAAAGCCTATCTCGACAAGGCCGAAAGCATTGCCGATCTCGTCATCCGCCGGTGTGCCGGCAGCGTCGGCTTCCGGGTTGCCGAGCATTTCGATGCGGAATGGACGATCGACAAGGATTATTACCATCCCGACGAGATGTTCCGCCCGGCCGGCACGACGCCCGGCCACTGGCTGGAATGGGCGCGCCTCGTATTGCAGCTCTGGACCCTCGGCGGCAAGAAGCACGCCTGGATGCCCGAGGCCGCGAAATCGCTCTTCGTACAGTCCATGTCACTCGGTTGGGACAAGGAGAAAGGCGGTTTCTTCTACACGCTCGACTGGCAGGACAGGCCGGCCAAGGTGAGCAAGCTCTGGTGGCCGATGTGTGAGGCAGTGGGGGCGGCACATTTCCTAAATGAGCTTCTGCCGGCGGATCGCTTCTATGAGGATAGCTATCGGCTGATCTGGGGAACGATTGCGAACCGGTTCATCGACCATGAAAACGGCGGCTGGCACGAGGAACTGACGGAAGACCTCGTCCCGGCCCATACCCTCTTTCCTGGCAAGGGTGACATCTATCACGCCCTGCAGGCCTGCCTCATCCCACTCTTTCCGGCAGCCGGCAGCCTGACCGGGGTCATCGTTGAGGCCGGCGGGCACATCTGAAAGCATCAACGACAGCGACGGAACCATAAGAGCCTGGATCAGTTCCGCTGTCACTGAAACGTGACATCGGAACTCGACCACTCATGCTGAACAGTCTCGCCCAGGAATTTTCACACGAAGCGCCGGTGACAATTGACGTGTTGCTGGCAAGATTGATTGGCGCCACAATTTTCTGCGGCCTCATCGGCCTCGAACGGGAATTCCGCAGGAACCCGGCGGGTTTGCGCACCAATATGCTGATCGGGCTTGCCGCCGCAGTGTTCACACTCGTCGGCCTTCAAATCATGCACGAGTTCGGCGATCTGCCGAATACCATCCGGATCGATCCCATCCGCCTTATCGAGGCGGTCACGGCCGGCATCGCCTTCCTGGCCACCGGAGTGATCATCTACACGCGCGGCGACGTGAAGGGGCTAACCACCGGCGCCAGCATGTGGCTATCGGGTGCCATCGGGCTTTGCGTCGGATTCGGCATGTGGGTCGTTGCGTTCGCGGCAACGATGATCGGCATCATCATCCTCTGGCTGCTGCGCAAGACCGAAGTGGCTACCGGCATGAAGGAGGATTAGCGGCTCAGCCGCCGGCTCGCGACGGGACCATAGCGTGGATATGGGTGACGAGTATTTCATATTCGTACGGCTTGACGATCACCGCGGAATGTTCGAGCTCCTCCATCCCCGGCACGTTATTGTCGCCCGTCGCGAAGATAACCGGCAGGTGCGGCAGCGTTTCCCTTATCTTCAGGATGAGCTGCGGACCGCTCATCTCCGGCAAATTCACATCGGTGACGAGGATGTCGACCGGATGGTCTCCCATGGCGGCAAGCGCTTCATCGGCCGAGCCTGCTTCCACGACACTCATGCCGGAATCCTGCAGGAGGTCCGCCGTCGATATGCGGATCAGGGCTTCGTCTTCGACCAGCAGCACGGTAATCGGCACGTTGGAGCTCTCGATAATGGCGTCGTCCTCGCCTATGAAATGGGGCAAATAGATGCGAATGATCGTCCCGTTGCCGGGCTTGCTTCGCGAAACGCATCGCACACACGACGCGGGAGAGGCTCTTTGCGGCTGCGCCCGATAGCCGCGAGAGAGGCATCGTCTGTCCTCACGAACCGCAATTCCCGGTCGAGAAGGACATAGGGATTGGGCGAGAGGTGGAACAGCTGATCCAAGTCGATGTCGGAAAACTCCGTCAATCGGAACATGCGCCGTCCCCGATGCCAATGCGGTATCAGGTTATAGAATTTCCGCGACTATTGACAATTGAATTCAAGCGAGTGCTGAAAAACTCCCACAGCATCATCGCAATGCACTAAAAAATACCTAAAGTCGCAATCCTGGTTCCAGTTCTGATACGCGGGAGTTGCACGTGCCGCACCTGTGCCACGTCGTGGAGAAACTGCACAAAGCCTCAGGGACTGAACGAGCCGATATCACCTCGACATGGAAACCTTCCGGACCATTTGCCGGAAGGCCCCATCAGCAAGCACAACGTGCCGATATGTAATCCAGCTTACTTCGGAAGGTAATAACGGCCGCGCTCGTCGCGCTCCAGCCCACTCGACCGGAAGGTGTCGAGTTCGCGCACCACTTCCCGGCCATCACGGCTGCCGACGGCAGCCATCAATTCCTCGAAATGTTTCGGGCCCGCCTTCAGCGCCGCTTCGAGTGAAGGATAACGTTCGCCGGGATAGGAAGGAGCCTGTGGCGTCACCAGTTCCCAGTTCTGCGCATGCTGCACCGGCCAGGTCAGATCGTAACCGGCTTTCGCGCCGGAACGGGCGCCGTGCAGCGACGGATCGAGAGGCGACAGCCGCACGCCTGTGGCGATCACGAGATCGCGGTCCGCCTGGAAACGCGTGCCGAACGCCCATTCCATCTGACTGTCGTCGAAGATGTCGATGTCTGGATCGACGACGAAGACGTTCTTGACGCCGACCGCGCCAAGGACCGCATAGAGCGCAGAACGCGCCTCGCCCGGATAGGTCTGGCGGATGGAGAAGCGCATGCTCATCGAGCCGCCGGCGGCGACCGGCGCATAGACGGCAACCGGCTGGCGCACCACCTCGCCAAGGATCTTCCAGACGTTCATCTCCATACGGAGCGCCTCAAGATTGGACGTATCGGTATAGTCCATGCGATTGCCGCTGATGGTGGCGGTCTGGAACAGCGCATCCTTGCGGTGAGTGATCGCCGTGACGTGGAAAACCGGATTAGTCTTCACGACGCCGTAATAGCCGAGATACTCGCCATAGGGACCTTCCTTTTCGACATAGCCACGCTCGTCGAAATAGCCTTCGATGACCATTTCGGCATCGGCCGGCACCATGATGTCGTTCGTAACGCATTTGACGACCGGCAGCGGCGCAGCCCTCAGCGAGGAAATGAGCTCGAGCTCATCGACGGGCTCTTTCATCGTCGCGGAAACCATGTCGATCGGATGGCACCCGACCACATAGGCGACGTTAAGGCGCTCGCCGCGTTCGGCAGAGGCCATATACATGACGCGAAGATCACTGGGCGCGATCAGGTCGACACCGGCTTCCTGCGGGCCACGCAGCATCAGGCGTCGCATGCCGCAGTTGTAGCGGCCGTTCTTGGGGTCGATCGTGTAATCGATCGTTGCCGATATATAGGGCGCACCGTCGAGCGCGTGCTGCACGTGGACCGGCAATTTGAGCAGATCCGCATCCGCACCGGTCAAAACGACCTGCTGCACCGGAGCCTCATCCTTCGAAAGTTTGACCAGTTCGGGCTTCAGCGACAGGCGGCGGCGCATTTCGAGAGCAACCTCGCCCGCCGGCACGCCGAAAGCCTTGGCAAGACGCGACCGGCTGCCGACAACGTTGCCGACCAGTTCCTGCCCCTCCGGGCCGACATTCCTGAACCAGACAGCCTTCGGATTGTTCTGCAGGATGGCCGCGACATCGGCGAGATCGACTTTTTCCTCCCGGACATCCAACTCATCGGCATTCAAGCCCTCGACAAAATTCCTGAGCCGAAAGCGGTCTAGGTCGAGCGCGGCAGCGGATCTGGTTGTCGTGTTGATGGTCATTCTGTCCTCTCCCGGAAGCAGTTTCGCGTGCGTCGTTTTCTATCCGCAACAGTTGATTAAATCAAATATAATTATACAATGTTGCATTAAGTCGCATTGGGAGACGCGGCTGACCGGCTTTGATGCAACGCCGGGTCGTTCATTGGGAGGAACTTTATGCAGAAGATCGCTCGTCGTTTCATGCTTGCAGCCTCGCTCGCATTCGGAGGCTCCGTCCTCGGGTTGTCGCCAGCCGCTGCCCAGGCGGATTTTCCAAGCCAGACTATCAGCATGATCTGTGCGTTTCCGGCCGGCAGCGGCGCAGACGTCATCGTCCGCTACTTTGCGGAAAAGATCGCAAAGCTCTCGGGTGCGACGATTATCGTAGAGAACAAACCGGGTGCCGGCGGCAATATCGCTGCCGAATATGTCGCCCGCGCAAAGCCGGACGGCTACACCATCTTCTTCCACACCGGCAGCGCCGTCGCCGGCAATATGCACATGTTCAAGAAGCCGCCGATCGATGTCGTAAAGGACCTTCAGATCGCCGCAACGATCAACAAGCAGCCGCACATGATCGCCGTACCGGTTTCCAGCCCGATCAAGAATATGAAGGAACTCACCGAATACCTGAAAAAAGAAGGTTCGAACGCAAGCTACGCCGTCAACAACACTTCCGGCAAGGTTCTGGCCGCTATCTACAAGGAGAAGGCCGGCCTGGAGACGGTTGAGGTCTCCTACAAGAGCAGCGCCGATTCGATGAACGATATCATGAGCGGCGCGATGACTTTCGCAGCCCAGGATCCGGTTTTCTCGCTCTCCCAGCTTCGCGAGGGCCGCTATCGCCTGCTGGCCGTCAGCTCTGCCAAGCGCATTCCAGGCGCACCCGACGTTCCGACGATGACAGAGGAAGGATATCCGATGGATCAGGTCGGCTGGTTTGCCATGATGGTTCCCTCCGAAACGCCGAAGGACATCATCGACAAGATCAATGGCTGGACCAAGGAAGTCCTCAGCCAGGACGACGTCAGGAAGTTCGTGACCGATCAGGGCGGCGATATCTTCATCAGCACGCCGGAAGAAGGCCAGGAATATCTGAAGAAAGAAGTCGCGGCCTGGGCAGACTACGTCAAAATCGCCAACATCCCGCAGCAATAATGTGGCCCAATTCGCCACAATCAGTTCAGAAGACCGCCCACCACCGGCGAAAAGCGGCGTCAGCGCCGCTTTTCTTTTTTGAGAACCGGACCATCTCCCTTTATCCGAGCAAACACGAAAAAAGCATATGCAATGCCGAGAGTGTGATCACCGCCACCATTGGACGTTGTGTCATACATCATGCTAAAAGCCGTTCCGGGAGAGGCAGCTGGGTTTCGTATGCACAGATGGAAGGGATTTTTCTTCGAGCAGTCGGCGGCGGGTGAGCATCATGGATATGCGCACGGTCGCCGATAGAACGGATGATTTCATCCAATCTTTCTTAAGTCGTCGGTTTTCTGCCGCCGAAGGTTACTTCATCGCGGCAGCGAGCGTGCTGATCGCCTTTGTGCTGCGCCTTGCCTTTTACGGCGTGTCTGTCGAGGGGCCGATATTCGTCTTCTTCGTCCCGCCAATTCTGATCGCCGCGGTTATCGGCGGCATGCGCTTTTCTCTTTTCGCCGTCGCCCTTTCGCTTCTGTCAGTCTATGCGATCAGGGATTTTTCGCCACGAGGTGCCACATCTTCGGAAATGGTATCCATCGGCATTGTCGGCGTGATCATAGCCCTGATCGGACAAATGCTCCATTCCGCCCGCAAGGCAATCGAAAGAGCTCAGGTCAAGGCGGATTCCCGTGAGGCCCAGCTTCGTTCCGTGCTCGACACCGTGCTTGATGCCAGCATCGTCGCCACCAAGGACGGAACGATCGTCTCCTTCAACGCGGCGGCGGTCCGTCAGTTTGGATATTCGGAAGACGAGGTGATCGGGCAGAATCTCCGCATACTGATGCCGGAGCCTTATCGTCGGGAGCATGACGGCTACATGGAGAGATATCTGAGGACCGGCGAAAAGCGGATCATCGGCATCGATCGCGTCGTCTTCGGACGCCGCAAGGATGGCTCGACTTTTCCAATGAAGCTCGCTGTCGGCGAAACTCATACAGATGGAGAAATCTTCTTCACAGGCTTCGTCCGAGACCTGACGGAACGGGAGGAATCGGCCGCGCGCCTGCAGGAAATGCAGGGAGAGCTGGCTCGGCTCGCGCGCCTCAATGAAATGGGCGAAATGGCCTCCACCCTTGCCCATGAGCTTAACCAGCCGCTCTCCGCTATCGCCAACTATGTCCACGGATGTGCACGTCTTTTGCGCGACATGGACGAACCGGTTGCGGTTCGCATGCGCGAGGCTTTGGAGGAGACCGCCAATCAATCGCTCCGCGCCGGGCAGATCATCAAGCAGTTGCGTGAATTCGTCATCAAAGGTGAAACGGAAAAATCGCCTCAAAACATTCGCCGGCTGATCGAAGACGCCGGCGCTTTGGCGCTTGTCGGTTCGCGCGAGAAAGGTGTCCAGACGATTTTCGAGTTCACGCCTGGCACGGAAACAGTCGTAGCGGATCGCATACAGATACAGCAGGTTCTGACAAATCTGATGCGCAACGCCATCGAAGCCATGCAAGGCAGCCCGCGGCGCGAGCTCGCAATCCGGACCGTCCAGGAAAACGATGACATGATGGCCGTGATCGTCCAGGATACCGGGCCGGGCATCTCTGGCGAGATTACCGACCAGCTTTTCAAACCATTCGTCACCACCAAGGCAGGCGGCATGGGGATAGGCCTTTCGATTTCCAAACGCATCATTGAAGCTCACGGCGGGGAGATGACGGTGTCGCGCAATCCGGCTGGAGGGGCGACGTTCCGTTTCACGCTTCCGATCGACATGGGGGAACGTGAGAATGCAGACAGGTGACTATACGGTCCATATCGTCGATGACGAGGAGGCGGTCAGGAAGTCCCTTGCCTTCATGCTGACCATGAACGGCTTTGCCGTGCGCGTCCATGAAACGGCCTCATCCTTCCTGCAATTCGCGCCCAGCATCCGCAATGGCATACTGGTGACGGACCTGCGCATGCCTGACATGACGGGTGTCGAGCTGATCCGCAGATTGACTTTAACCCGTGCGAAGATCCCGGCAGTTGTCATCACCGGTCATGGCGATGTTCCGATGGCCGTGGAGGCGATGAAGGCGGGCGCTGTCGATTTCATCGAAAAACCCTTCGAAGACATCATCATCATCGAAGCGATCCGGCGTGCCGCCGGACAGATCCCGGACAAACCGCTCGATGTCGACAGCACAACGGAAGTGCTGACGCGCCTTGAAAGCCTAAGCGACCGGGAGCGGCAGGTGCTGGCTGCCGTCGTTGCCGGTCTTCCGAACAAGTCCATTGCCTATGATCTCGATATCAGCCCTCGAACGGTCGAGGTACATCGAGCAAACGTCATGGCCAAGATGAAGGCGAGGAGCTTGCCTCAGCTCGTCCGCATGGCGATAGCCGTGGGCTTCTCCTGGCAATGAGCTCCGTAAATTATTTCGGATTTCTTGATCTAACGCAAAGCGCATAACTCCGATAGGCTCTAGAGGCCTGATGCAAGCGGTAGTTCGACCGTCCCATCCGCGGGAAGTTCTGTGCTGGCATCATCGGGGATAATCATCGTTATCGCTCCGGATCTTGGTCTCCGGCAATCGCTGACATTCGCGCTCGAGGTGGAGGGATATCAGGTCGAAGCCTATGATTCCTGGGGCAAGGGCCGGGTTCCCGTCACGCCAGTGCGTTGTATGATCGTCGATGATCAGATACTGCGTGGCCATCACGACCTCCGGCAGGAACTCCTCGCTTCGGGCCATGCGATTATCCTGCTCACCGACGGCATGTCTCCGCCTATGGAGAACAATCCATGGCTCACCCTCACAAAGCCTTTTGATGGCGCCGATCTGGTGGATCTCGTGAAACACGTCGCACGAGCAACCTGACAATTTGTCCGAACCGCTTCCTCCCCCTCCACTACGTAAATACCCCTAGTGATACAACCGAATTTATCCCTGCTCCGTCGTGAGGCATCCTGAGATCGCAAAGGGGAGAATCGACGATATGCAGGACGATATGCAGACCGCAGCCGCTCATGCTATGCGACGGGAACTTGCACCGGGCCGGCCCATGTCGATCGTATCTCCGACAGCGGGTTTCCCGTCGACATATTCCGTCGTCACCTTCAATGCAGGAGCGGAAATCTATGCTCCCGGCGACAAGGCCGGCACATTTTACCAGGTCGAATTCGGCGCGGTGCGCGTGCATCGCCTGCTGTCGGATGGAAGGAGGCAGGTCATTGCCTTCCATCTGGCCGGGGAGACCTTTGGGTTCGAGGCGGACCGGACCCATAGTTTCTTCGCCGAAGCCATTACCCAAACAGGGCTGCGTGCCATCAGCCGCCCTGCAAACGGCGAAGCCTCTCCGGAGCTTCTCACGCTGGCGCTGCGCGGCATGCTGCGCGCCCACGAGCATATCATGATGATCGGCCGCCAGACGGCGGTGGAGCGGATCTCCGGATTCCTGGTCGACATGGCGGATCGCCAGGGCGGGATCGAATATTTCGACCTGCCGATGAGCCGTTTGGATATCGCCGACTATTTAGGCCTGACAATCGAAACGGTGTCGCGCGTTTTCGCAAAACTCCGTTCGGCCGGTCTGATCAAGCTGCGCAGCATTCGTTGCGTCGAACTTAAGAAGCTCGAAACGCTCCGCAGTCTCTGTGCATGAACTGAAGTAGCAATATCCGGCGTCATGCGGAAAAAGCACCGCAGATCGCCTCGCCTATGCCGATCAGATTCCCGTTGAACATAGCTTGTCGAGCAGGCTCCGCATTTTGCGCACAATCTCGCCACTCGTCTCGTGGGAGACAGGCGCCTGAAATCCGAAGGCAATCGCGCGTTCGTCCCTGCATTCGACCGGCTGGCGGCAGGAGCTGTGAACTTCATGCACCCCGGTTTCGCGCACGACCCGCTCGACATTGGAAAGGTTGATACCGCCGCCGGGCATGATCGAGATGCGCCCTCCCGCCTGCTCCATCAACTGACGGATAAGGTCGACCCCCTCCGGACCACTCACCTTGAGACCCGATGTCAGGACGCGCTCGGCCCCGAGCTCGATTGCCTGTTCTAAAGCTTCAAAAGGGTCGGGAACCAGGTCGAAAGCCCGGTGCAGCGTCACACCCAGGCCTTCGGCGCATGCCATCAGACGCTTGAGCATTGGCAGGTCGAGGGTCATGTCCGGGCAGCTCGCACCGATCACTACACCAGCCAGGCCCGCCGCCCGCACGGCCTCTATATCGGTCATCATCGCCGCTTCGTTGTCGGCATCGAAAATGAAATTGCCCGCACGCGGTCGAATGATCGCATAGACCGGTATCGGTACCCTTGCGGCAAGCGCCATCATGCCGGGCGGTGCAGTCAGGCCTCCGACATCGAGCGCGGCACAGAGTTCAACACGGTTCGCTCCGCCGGTGACGGCGGCGGCAAGCCCCTCGGGGCTATCGACACAGACTTCGAGAAGCACCGGCAAATCAGCCTCCCTGGTGGCCGAGCACGGCAGCACCGACCAATCCGCCGTCTTCCTGGCGGAGTGCGGGTGTCACCAGCGGATGATCGAAACGGTTGAGGATGCGTTTGCGCACCGCCTTGTCGAGCGCATCGATCAGCGGCCTCACGGAAGCAAGCCCGCCCCCCACCGGCACGATCGAAGCGCCAGTGACATTGACCGCGAGCGCCAACGGGTCGGCGATCAGTTCAAGCCAGACGGCAACGGTCTTCACCGCCCTCGCCCCGCCGATCTGCCAGTCTTCGAGGATGCGGTAGCTCGTCTCCTCCTGGCTGTGCAGAAAGTGGTGCAGCCGCTCGATGCCACGTGCGCCGCCAATCGTGTCGACGCAGCCAGACTGGCCGCAACCGCAGGAAAACCTTGGTATATGCAGCGTCTCACCGTTGAGTTCGACGGTCGTGTTCAAGATCGGGCCATGCCCCCATTCGCCGGTGACGCCGCCGGCGCCGCGCACCAGCCGCCCGTCGATTGCCAACCCTCCGCCAATGCCCGTGCCCATGATGGCGCAGAAGACGACCGAGTGACCACGGCCAACGCCCTCGTTCGCCTCTGCAAGTGTCAGGCAATCGGCATCATTGGCGGCAAGCACGGGCCGGCCGAGAATTTCCGCAAGCTCGTCGCCAATACGCCGCCCCGTAATGCAGGGAATGTTGGCCGATGTCGCAACACCGTCGCGCGGATCGATGAGGCCCGCGATCGACAGCGCGAGCGGAGATGCCGGATCGCCTTCATGGGCGTTGCGCGCGACCAGCGACGCCAGCAAAGACGAGAGCCGGCCCCAATCCGCGGCAGGTGTCGCCACCTTTCCGAGCGGCATCAGCGCACCGGGCACGGGCGAGACGGCAAACTTCATGAAAGACCCGCCGATATCGACGCAGAAGACCGGTCCGGCCGGCCCGGTCCGGCCTGTGGTGTGAGACGTGGCGGTCGCGATCGTCATTTACGCGGATCCAGAAGGTCGCGCAGCCCATCACCCAGGATGTTGAACCCGAGCACGGTGATCATGATTGCGAGGCCCGGAAACAGGGACATCCAGATATTCAGGCCGAGATAATTGCGTCCGTCGCTCATCATGGCGCCCCATTCCGGCAACGGCGGCTGGGCGCCGAGACCGAGGAAGGACAGGCTCGCGGCGGACAAGATGACGGTCCCTGCCGTCAGCGTCGACTGCACGATGATCGGCCCGATCGCATTGCGGAGGATATAGTGCGTCATAATGCGGCGACGCGAAACGCCAAGCGAGATTGCGGCTTCGACATAGTCCATGCTCTTCAGGCCAAGCGTGAGATTTCGGCTGAGACGCGCGTAGACCGGCACCGAGAAAATGGCAATGGCGATCAGAAGGTTGACGAGGCTGGTGCCGAGCACGCTGACGATCAGGATGGCGAGCACAATGCCCGGAAAGGCGAAGAGAATGTCCATCGTCCACATGATCGCCTGATCAACGTAACGGCCGCTCATGCCGGAAAGGATGCCGAGTGGCACACCAACGGCGACCGCCAACCCGACGCTCAAGACCACTTCGATCAGCGAGATGCGTGCGCCGTAGATGACGCGGGCAAGGATATCGCGGCCATTGTCATCCGTGCCGAAGGGATGCGCCCAGGACGGCGGCTCCATGGTCGCGAGCAGATCTTGCACATAAGGATCGGCGGGCGCGATCAGTGGCGCGAAGATCGCGGCCAGCACGATGATGCCGATCAGGAAGCCGCCGAGCGCGATACTGCGATGGTTCGCGACCCAGCGAAAGGCCCTGATCAAGACCGGCCGGCGCGACGCCTCGGGAATATCATTGCCGGTTTCGATCGTCGCCATCAGTCGAACCTTATCTTCGGGTTGAGGAGGGCGATCAGCAACTCCGCCAGGAAATTCATGACGACGACACCGGCGACTGCAACCAGTGTCACGCCCTGGATAACCGGATAGTCGCGATAGCGCACGGCATCGACAAGAAACCGTCCGATGCCCGGCCAGTTGAAGACAGATTCGGTGACGACCGCGCCCCCCATCAGGCTGCCGAAATTGAGGCCGACGATGGTGATGATCGGGATCAGCGCGTTGCGCAGCGCGTGGCTCCAGTAGATCGTCCGCGGCGCCACCCCTTTAGCATAGGCAGTGCGAATATAATCCTGCGACATCACTTCGATCATGCTGGACCGCGTCATGCGGGCGATCACTGCGGTCGGCAGCACGGCAAGCGTGATCGACGGCAGGATAAAACTCTTCCAGGACGCGGCGCCGAGCAACGGCAGCCAGCCGAGCTGGACGGAAAACGTATTCATCGCCATCAACGCCAGCCAGAAATTGGCGATCGAGGCACCGGCAATGGCAAGGATCATGACGATCTGGTCGGGCCAGCCATGCCGGTAGATCGCCGCGATCATGCCGGCTGGCACGCCGATGCCGATGGCGATCAGATAGGCGGTGATCGCAAGCCCGATCGTGAACGGCAGGCGCTCGGCGATCTCGTCGACGACGGGCAGCTTGGATTTGATCGAAACACCGAGATCGCCCCTCACAGCCCCATAGGCGAAGGAGGCGTATTGCGCCGGCAGGCTGCGGTCGAGACCGAGCCGTGCCGTCATGTTATCGACCGCTTCCTGCGTCGCTTCGGGTCCCGCCATCAGCCGCGCCGGATCGCCCGGCAGCGCGCGGATCGCCACGAAGACCAGCAGCGACACGCCGATCAGGATCAGCGGCAGGGCCAGCAATTTCCTGGTTATATAGGCTTTCATCCGCCTTCTACATTTTCATTTCAGGCTCTCCCATACCGGAAAGCTTCACGATCTATCGACATGGCCACACCACCCGACGTCATCCTCGGGCTTGTCCCGAGCATCTAACCACGTCCAATGTGGATAGATGCTCGGGACAAGCCCGAGCATGACGAACAGTAGGGCCGACACCTTCCAATTGACCGGAGCAGATGGCGGACGGGACAGACCCACCCGCCGCATACTCCTCGTATTACTTCCTGGCTTCCTTGACGACAATCAGGCCGCCCGGGATCACCCACGCGCCCTTGACGCCGGCGCGCGTCGCAAAAAGGTCCTGCTTCGTATAGAGCAGCACATGGGGCGCCTGCTCGTTCACGACCTTCTGGGCATCGACATAGATCGCGTTGCGGGCCTTATCGTCGAGCGTCGAGGCAGCCTTGTCGATCAGTTCGTCGAGCTTTGGATCGGAGAAGAAGCCAAGATTGGCGCCGGCCGGCGAGGCGCTCTTCGAATAATAAAGTGGACGGAACTGCAGGTCGGCGCCGTTGACGCCGGACGACCAGGACGCGATCGAGGAGCCTATATTGTCCTTCTCCTTGCCTGCCGGGTCGAGGAAAGCCGCCTTCGACCAGACGCCACCTTCCATCTTGCGCACTTCGAGCTTGACGCCTGCCTTGGCCCACATGGCCTGCAGGAGTTCACCGATGCGGGCTTCCTGCTCCTGCACGATGGTGGTCATCGCGAAGCCGTCCGGATAACCGGCCTCCTTCAGGAGCTGCTTCGCCTTCTCGACATCATAGGTATAAGGCGCGAGCGACTTGTCATAGCCTGGCGTCACCGGCGCCAATGGCGAATTGGCCGGCGTCGCATATCCCTGCATGAAAGCCTTGACGATGCCTTCGCGGTCTGTCGCGTAATTCAGCGCCTGACGGACACGCACATCGTCGAGCGGCTTCATCCTGGTGTTGAGCGAGACCCAGAAAACGGCCGAGCCATCCGTTGTGCTGAGCTGCATTTCGGGGTTGGCCTTGACCTGCTGGGCGAAGGCGGAAGGGAACGGGTTGATGACGTCGGCATCGCCTGTCTGCAGCGCCATGTTCATGACGGACGGTTCGGGCGTCCAGGTCCACTTGACCTCGTCCTCGCCTTTCGGGGCGCCGCCCCACCATTCGGTGTTCTTGACCTGCAGAACATATTCGCCGGACTTGTATTCCTGCAGCTTGTAAGGGCCGGTGCCGACCGCCTTGGCGCCGATCGTACCGGCAGCGTCAGCAGTCGGGCTCACGATCAGGCAAGGGCCAGTGGTCAACAGCGCCAGAAACGCCGGATACTGGGTCTTCAGCTTGAACTGAACCGTCATCGGATCGACTGCGGTGACGGCTTCGAGGAACGTGCGCAGGCGGCCGCTGGCGGCGAGACCGCGCTTGGTGTCGAGATGACGGGCGAAGTTCTTGACCACAGCATCGGCATCGAAGGGCGTGCCGTCATGGAACTTGACGTCAGTGCGCAACTTGAACGTCCAGACGAGTCCTGAGGCATCGGCCGACCATTCTGTAGCAAGCGCCGGCTTCAACGACAGATCGGGATCGCGCTTGACGAGGCCTTCATACATCGGATCAAGCAGAGCGGCTGTATAGGTCGCGGTCTGATCGCCCGGATCCATGGAGCGCGGAGCTTCGGTCTGCATCACGTTGAGCGTGCCGGCGCTAGCCGCAATCGGAAAAACGAGGCCCGCCGCCACTGCGGAAGCAAGCGCAAAACGACGGCTTTTCAGAAACATGGTCATGATTGTTCACCCTTGGTTTTGTTGATTTATGGGGCGGATTTTACCACCTTAGATCATTTTTATAATTTATTGGCGTTGATTTGTTCATTTTCTGAACTTAGTGTCAAGCCACTATCACCGAGAACCTACAGTCCCTTGAACGCCATGCTCACCTCATCCCAGCGCCAGTTGCTGCGCGTCATCAGTGAAGCCGGTCCGCTCAGTCGCACCGAGATGGCAAGCATGCTGGGCTTGAGCAAAGCGGCAATGAGCGGCATCGCCCGCGACCTCATCGATCTCGGAGTGCTCCATGAGACGGAGACGGTCTACGGCCAGGGCCGGCCGTCGATCCTGCTCGATCTGCATCCGGAATGCGCCTTCTTCGTCGGCATATCGTTGCTCGAAGATCCCGCGCCGATGATCCTGAGCGATCTGAACGGCAGGATCATTGCAAGGCAGGCGATACCTCTGTCGCGCGATCCGAAGGTCATCGCCGAAGCGATCACCGAAGGCCTGCCAAGACTTCTCGAATCCCATCCGGAGGCCGTAGAAAAACTCTCCGGCATCGGCATGGCGCTTTCCGGCTTCGTCGACGAGACTCAGGCGAATTGCGTGCAGTCCACGCTGCTCAACTGGCAAGACGTGCCGCTGGCCAGGATCATCCGCGAGCGATCCGGCGTCGAGACCTTCATCGAGAATGACGCGAAGGCCGTTGCCGTCAGCGAAAAACTGTTCGGCAGCGCCCGAGAGATACAGAATTTCAGCGTCGTCTCGTTGGGCGACGGCATCGGCTGCGCCCACTTTATCGACGGCAAGCTCTATCGTGGCAATCACGGCGGCGCCGGCGAAATCGCTCACTGCACCATCGAGCCCGGCGGCGTGCCCTGCCGCTGCGGCAAGCGCGGTTGCCTCGATACCGTCGCGTCCATGAAGGCGATCAAGGAAATGTCGCGCGCCGAGGGGCTCGAATGCACATCGCTCTCCGATATCGAGAATGAGGCATCGACCGGCAACGCGGCAGCGATCCGCATCCTGCATCGTGCCGGCTCGGCACTGGGGCTTGCAATCGCCAACCTCATCCAGATAAACGATCCCGGCCTCATCCTGATCACCCATGTCGAAGGCTCGTTCGACGGCCTGTTTGGCACGGTGGTCAACCAGGCGGTCGAAACCAACGTGCTGCCCCGCTACGCCGGCCAGACGCCCATCCGCATCAAGCGCGTCGATGGCGACGTCTGGGCACAGGGTGCTGCGAGCATCGCAGCCCATAATTTCCTGATCGGCCCCAACTCCAACTGAGGTTTCCCTCCATGCCCAGGCCCTTGCGCATCGCTGTCGGCGGCATCCATATCGAATGCAGCACCTACAATCCGGTTCTGAACAAGGAGAAGGATTTTCGCGTCGTGCGCGGCGGAGAACTGACGGCGGCGCCCTATTTCGCCTTCCTCAAGGATTATGACGCCGAATTCCTGCCGACTATCCATGCCCGTGCGATTGCCGGCGGCCCGGTCGCCCGCGGAACCTACGAAAAGTTCAAGTCGGAATTCCTGGAGCGCCTGAAGCCGCTCTTGCCGCTTGACGGCCTCTACCTCGCCATGCACGGCGCGATGTATGTCGAGGGCATGGAAGATGCCGAGGGTGACTGGATCACCGCCGCCCGCGATCTGGTCGGCCCGGACTGCACGGTCTCGGCGAGCTACGACCTGCACGGCAACGTCACCCAGCGGATCATCGACGCGCTCGACATGTATTCCACCTATCGCACCGCGCCGCATATCGATGTCGAGGAAACCATGCGCCGCGCGGTGACGATGCTGGTCAAAAGCCTGACGACCGGAGTGAAGCCGACGCTTCTCTGGGCACCCATTCCGGTCGTACTGCCCGGAGAGCGTACATCGACGGTCGACGAGCCGGCGAAGAGCCTCTACGCCTTGATGCCGGAAATCGACGCCATTGAAGGCGTCTGGGACGCCTCGCTGATGGTGGGTTATGTCTGGGCCGACGAACCGCGCGCCACCGCCGCGGCGATCATGACCGGCACCGATCGCGCCGTGCTGGAACGGGAAGCCAAACGCGTCGCAAAGGCCTATTGGGATGCGCGTGAACAATTTGTATTCGGCTGCGAGACAGGTTCGATCGAGGAATGCGTCGACAAGGCAATCGCCTCGAAGACAGCCCCGGTCGTGCTCGCCGAGTCCGGCGACAACCCGACCGGCGGCGGCGTTGGCGACCGCGCCGAGGTGCTGGCCCGACTGATCGCCAGAGGTGCCACCGGCGTCGTCTTCGCCGGCATCGCCGACAAGCCTGCAACCGATGCCTGCTATGCAGCGGGTGTTGGTACCGAACTGGAACTCTCGATCGGGGCTTCGCTCGATGCGATCAACAGCAAACCGATCGAAGCCAAGGTAAAGGTCAAGTTCCTCCACGAGACGGCAGACCTCGCCGACCGCCAGGCCGTTGTCGTCATCGATGACGTCGAACTCGTGCTCTCGGCCAAGCGCCGGCCCTATCACAATATCCTGGATTTCACCCGGCTCGGCCTCGATCCGCACAAAGCGAAGATCATCGTCGTGAAATCGGGTTATCTCTCGCCGGAACTGGCGCCTATCGCCAACCCGAACCTCATGGCTCTGTCGCCCGGTGTTGTCGACCAGTTCGTCGAACGGCTGGAGTGCGCCCGCAGAAAGCGGCCGATCTATCCTTTCGACAAGGATTTTTCCTACGAGCCGCAGGTCTTCCTTTCGGCACGATCGAAAGATCGCTGACCCGCCGCCGCGGTTATCCGAGCGGCCGCTCAGGCCACCTGCCCTCTCCACGTCTCGCTGATGCGGCGGATGGCCTGCAGAAGATTGGCAGTCGGCGGCGTCATCAGACCCTTCTTGCGGCGGTAGACTCGGAATGTCCGCTGCCAGTCGAGCTCGGGCACGTTGACGCGCGCCATCTCGCCCCGTTCAACCTCCTCGCGCACCAGCGGCAACGGCATCCAGCAGAACAGCGACTCCGATAAAACCGCCGCCTTCAGCACCGGCACGGAGCGCGAGATGATCGATGGGGCATTCGGTTCCAGCGCGTTGTCGTGGAATCGGCGCTGCCATTCCCGCACCGTCGGAGTACCCGGCGGGGGCAAGGCCCAGTCGAAATCCGCCGCCTCTGCAAGCGTCACATGGTCCCGCCTGACGATGGGGTGGTCGCAACGCGCGAAGACAGACACCGTATCGTGCAGGATGTCCGGCGTGGCGATGACGATATCGTCGTCGAGGTAGGGTTCGGGTGAAATCGCGATGTCGACCGTCCCCCCCTTCAGCGCCTCCAGCACCCGGTCTTCGAGATCCTCGATGATCTGATATTGCACTTCGGGATGCTGTTTGCGCATCTCGCGGATGACGGTGATGATGAACCCGCTGACGACGCTCGCCACGCCGCCGATCCGCACGACGCCGCGGCTGGCTCCCTGCATCTGCTGTATGACATCGGAGGCATTGCCAATCTCCGACACGACCAGCTTGGCATAAGGCAGCAGCGCATCTCCGAATACGGTAGGCACCACGCCGCGGGTCGTCCGCTCGAACAGCGGTACACCATAACCGTCCTCAAGACGCTTCAGCATGCGGGTGATGGCCGGCTGCGTCATGTTCAATGCAGTCGCGGCCGCGCCCAGGCTCCCGCGTCGGGCACATTCCAGCATGATCTGGGCAGAACGCACATCCAAAGTCATGCCTTGGTGTAATGGATTCTTGGATATTCTTCAATTCCAAGACAGGGCGCTATCTGCGACACTGATAAGGATATAGTGCACGCGCGGGCTATGGGCTCGCGGGCCGGGAGGAGGCTCTGCATGAACAGGATGACGCGGGATTTTCTATCCGGCAGCACGAAATTGCGCGGCCAGACGGTCAGCGAAGCGGTCTTTGATTTTCTCAGGCAAAAAGGCATTGACCGGATTTTCGGCAATCCCGGCTCGACCGAACTGCCGATGTTCATGAACATCCCGGAAGACTTCTCCTATGTGCTCGGCCTGCAGGAATCGATCGTCGTCGCCATGGCGGATGCCTACGCGCAGGTGAGCCGCAAGCCCGCCTTCGTCAACCTGCATTCCGCCGCCGGTCTCGGCCATGCGCTCGGAAACATCTATACGGCCTACCGCAACCGTGCGCCGCTGATCATCACGACAGGCCAGCAAAGCCGTGAGCTCCTGCCGCACGATCCGTTCCTCTTTGCCGAGAGCCCGACGGAGTTCCCGAAACCTTACATGAAATGGGCCTGCGAGCCGGGCCGGGCCGAGGACGTGCCGGCGGCGATTGCGCGGGCCTATTACATGGCGATGCAGGCACCGCGCGGCCCCGTCATGGTCTCCGTTCCCTTGAGCGATTGGCAGGCAGAGGCAAAACCGATCGCCATCCGTGATGTCGAGACGATGATCAGCGCCCCTGCCGCAGCGCTGGATGCGCTTGCCCGCGAACTCAATGATGCGACGGAACCCGTGCTCGTCGTCGGCCCCGGGGTCGACATCGACAATGCCTGGGATTCGACTGTACGGCTGGCGGAAATCCTGCAGGCAAGGGTCTGGGTGAGCCCGCTTTCCTCGCGCTGCAGCTTTCCGGAGCGGCATCCGCTCTTCGCGGGTTTCTTGCCGGCTTTTCAGCCGAAGCTGTCGCAATGCCTCGGCGATACGGACCTCGTACTGGTCCTCGGCGCGCCCGCCTTCACCTATCACTTCGCCGGATCCGGTCCCGATATCCCGGAAGGCGCGGAACTCCGGCTCATCACCGATGACCCGGCGCAGGCTGCAAGCGCGATCGCCGGCAATGCGATGATCTCCAATCTGCGCGCAGCAACCGAAGGCCTCGTTTATCGCCTGCGCTGCCGGCCGCAGCGTACCGATGGTCCCGCCCGCATCATTCCGCGGCTCAAAGCACCGAAGGGCATCGGGCAGGAATTCTTCTATCAGACGCTCGCCGACGTCCGCTCGCCGGACAGCATCGTCTTCGAAGAAGCGCCGGGCGGCCGCGACGCGCTGCACGATTTCTTTCCGATCGAACGGCCGGGCGGCTTCTTTGCCACGGCGAGCGGTGGCCTCGGTTACGCCCTGCCCGGCTCTGTCGGCGCCGCCTTGACGAAGCCGGAACAGCCGGTGATCGCCGTCATAGGCGATGGGTCGAGCCTCTATTCCATCCAATCGATCTGGTCTGCCGTGGAATACGATGCGAACCTGTTGATCGTCATCCTGAACAACGGCGGTTACAAGGTGCTGAAGGCGATCGCCGAAAGGAGCGGTTCAGGCCGCATCGACGGCGTCGACATCGGCCACATGGATTTTGTGAAGATCGCGGAAGCGCAGGGCTGCAAGGCGGTGCGCTGCGAAAAGGTAGAAGAACTGGCATCGTGCCTGCGGTACCTTCTCAGCATGAAAGGACCGCGTCTTTTGGAAGTCATTCTATCAGAGGAGGAGACTGAAATGAATGTCGCTGTCAGAAACGAGACGATACTGAAGACGCCCGAGAAATTCTTCATCAACGGCGAATGGGTGACCCCGTCCGGAACCGGAAAGCTCGACGTCATCTCGCCGGTGACCGAGGAACTGCTGCTCAGTTATCCGGAAGCGAGCAATGCCGATATCGACAAGGCCGTCACCGCCGCCCGCGACGCTTTCGACAACGGACCCTGGCCACGCATGAGCTTCAAGGAGCGCGCAGGCTACTTGCGCAAGGTGGCCGAACTGCTGACAGCTCGCCTTGATGACATTGCCAACGCATGGACGACCCAAGTCGGGGCGCCCATCTTCCTGACGAAGAAGCTCGTCGGCCAGAATCCAGGTCTCTTCACCTACTATGCGGACCTGATCGAAAAGGACGATTTCGTCAGCCATCGAAAGCGGGCCGACGGCGGCGAAGTCCGCGTCGTCCGCGAGCCGGTCGGCGTCTGCGCGGCGATTACGCCATGGAACGCACCGATGGTTCTGCTGAACTACAAGGTCTCCGCCGCTCTTGCCGCGGGCTGCACGGTGGTTGCCAAGCCCTCGCCGGAAACGCCGCTGGAAGCCTATATCCTTGCCGAATGCATCGAACAGGCGGGATTGCCGAAAGGCGTCTTCAACCTCGTGCCGGCCGGCCGCGAAGGCGGGGATTATCTCGTCCGCCACAAGGGCATCGACAAGGTCTCCTTCACCGGCTCGACGATCGCCGGCCGGGCGATCGCCTCGGCCTGCTCCGAACGCCTCGCCCGCTACAGCCTGGAACTCGGCGGCAAGTCTGCGGCAGTGCTTCTCGATGACGCCGATTTCGGGAAGGCCTTGCCGAGCCTGATGGTCTATTCCATGCCGATCACCGGCCAGGTCTGCTTCTCGCTCACCCGCATCCTGGTGCCGGAATCTCGCAAGCAGGAATTCACTGACATGTTCGTCGGCGCGGTGAAGAACATCAAGGTCGGCGATCCGGCCGATCCGACGACGCAAATGGGACCGCTCACGATGGCCCGGCAGCTTGCACGAGTCGAAGGCTATATCGCCGCAGGTCGGGAAGGTGGTGCCAAGATCGCCTGCGGCGGCGGCCGTCCGGCAGGCCTTGGCAAGGGCTACTTCATCGAGCCGACGGTCTTTACCGACGTGACGATGGATATGAAGATCGCCCAGGAGGAAATCTTCGGGCCGGTCGTGTCGATCATCAGCTACAAGGATGAGGACGAAGCGGCGAAGATCGCCAACGATACCATGTACGGCCTTTCCGGCGCGGTCTTCACCTCCGATCCGGAACGGGGTTACGCATTTGCGCGCCGCATGCGCACTGGTAGCGTGACGGTCAACGGCATGATTGTCGACATCCACCATCCATTCGGCGGCTTCAAGCAGTCCGGCATCGGCCGCGAAGGCGGTCCTGAAGGGCTTGAAAACTATTTCGAGGTCAAGACGATCCACATGGCCTGAACGTCATCCGTCTGATCGCCACGATAAAAGGCCGCCGGGTGAAAACCCGGCGGCCTTTTTCTCTCCGCACTCTGGTGGATCGTAGATCAGAGCACTTCGAAAACTGATACCCGAACGGAATTCGCCATGCGTTCACCTGTGCCGATAAACATGGTATGGCTGAGCCACCGGTAACGTGGATCGCCCGTCTGGAAACGCGGATTGGTGCGCATGTAGTAGAGCGCCGGATCGACCGCCTCCCCCGCAGCAAGCCTTGCGAGAACCTCCGGCGGACCATGCCGGAAGCCGAAGTTGCGGATGTCGATCATCGCGCCGTCATGGGTCTCGATAACGTAACGCGTATCGAGCTCTGCATAGCCGGCATCATAGATGCTCTGCCAATCCGCGCCGAGATTGAGGATGCGCCCCGAGAAGCGCTCCCCCTCCACGGTGCCGCCGATGATCGGAATGATCCGCCAGCAGCCGCCCGGGCCACCTCCCTTTTCGATCGGCGGACCGAGTTCGGCGCGGATTTCGCAAAACGGTAGAAGTGCGGGAGCCCTCATGACCCCTCCTATCTCATCGTCATCGGCAGCCAGAGCGCAATTATCGGGAATGCGACGAGCAGGATCAGCCGGATGATATCTGTCAGGATAAAGGGCATCACGCCCCCGTAGATCGTCGTTATCTTGACGTCTTTGGCGATGGAATTGATGACGAAGACGTTGATGCCCACCGGCGGCATGATCATGCCGAGCTCGCAGGCAACGACAATGATGACACCGAACCAGATCGGATCGAAGCCGAGGTGGATGACGACCGGAAACACGATCGGCACCAGAAGGATGATCATTGCCATCTCATCCATCAACGCGCCGGCCACCAGGAAGATAACGAGAATGAGGGCGAGCGTGCCGTAGGGACCGAAGTCCAGACCAACCAGGAACGCCGTCAGCTTCTGCGGCGATTGGGTGATCGCCAGGAAATAGCCGAACAGGATCGCGCCGATCAGTACGCTGAACAGCGAGACCGAGGTTCGGAGCGATTCCACGAGGCTTGACATGATGAGCTTGGTGTTCAGCCGGCCGCGCAGAATGCCGATGACCATGGTGAGCAGCGCGCCGACTGCAGCAGCTTCGGTCGCCGTCGCAATCCCGAGATAGATGACCCCTATCACGGCAATGAACAGAAGCAACACCGCCCAGACATCGCGAAGCGAGGTGATCGCTTCCTTGAAATCGAATGTCTTGCCGGACGGCAGGTGCTTGCCGTGGGCAATCAGCACGGTCGCCATATACATCAGCGTCGCAAGAATACCAGGAACCACGCCCGCCATCAGGAGCTGCCCGACATCGGTCTCGGTCAGGAAGGCGTAGACCACCATCATGACGGAGGGCGGGATCAGGATCCCCAGCGTGCCGCCTGCCGCAATAACGCCGGTCGAGGTCGCGTCGGCGTAACCGGCCTTGCGCATCTCGGGCAATGCGATGCGGCTCATGGTCGCCGCTGTCGCAATCGAACTGCCGCAGATCGCCGCAAATCCGGCGCAGGCAGCAATCGTGGACAGCGCCAGCCCGCCGCGAAATTGCCCGAGCCAGGCATTGCCGGTTCGGAATAATTCCCGCGACATCCCGGAATTGGTCGCAAACACCCCCATGAGGATGAAGAACGGCACCAGAGTCAGGTTGAAATCGGTGATGACGCGAATCGGCGACGTGGTCAAAAGGTTAAGGGCCGGCGTAATGCCGCGCATAGCGGCAAAACCAAAAACCCCGACAAGGCCCATGGCGACACCGAGCGGCACACGCAGGCCCATGAGCACAAACATGGCGACGAAGCCGCCGATGGCAACGAGATCAGCGGTGTTCATACGCCATGGCCTTCAAGCGGATTGGTTTCTTCGTGCTTGCCACACACGAAGGGTGCCACAGCTGTAGTAACGACGGCCGAGGCACAACCGAACCAGATCAGGCCGACGAGAGGCCAGACGGGAATGCGCAAGTCGAATGTCGCTTCGTTGCTGCGATATGCGCCTGTCAGGCGAAAGAACATCATGTACGCGAGCATTGCCGTGAAGGCGAGCAGCAGTGCCCAGGCGATGAAATCGAGAACGCGTCGGCCCCATGGCCCCAAGGGCTCGTAGAGCAGATCCACCGCGATATGGCCGCCGCGATAACCGAGCGATGCGAAACCCCACATCATGCAGGCGCCGATCAGGTAGCGGGAGAGGTCGAAGGAATCCGGGATCGCCCAGGAGAAGACGTAACGGCCGACCGTCGAGACGACGATCAGAAGCGTGCAGAGGCCCAACAACAGGCCCGCGATCACATCGACAGCGTCGCTGAAGCGTTCGAGATATCGGTGCATGGCGTAACTCGATCTCGGGATGATAGGAAGGCAGGCGAAGGCTAGGCGCCTGCCCATCGATCAGGCTGCCGATCATTTTACGTTGGCGTCATATTTCTTCAGCGTCTCTGCCAAACTTGCCCAGGCTGATTTGGCATCGATACCGGCCTTGGTGGCAGCCGCCGCCCATTCACCCTCCAGGGATGCCGTCGCCTGTTTCCACAGGTTCACCTCATCGGGTGTTGGTTTGTAGAAGGTATGCCCACCGGCATCGATCATCTTCTGGCGGCCCGCGGCTTCGGCATCCGCCCACTTGCTCGCCATTTTTTCCGCCCATTCGGATGTGCAATGATCGTCGATCACCTTGCGATCCTGCGGCTCCAGACCATCGATCTTGGCCTTGTTCATGACGAAGGCGAAGGTCGTAACGTAAAAGGGCATGTCGAGATGATGCTTCGTTACGTCCTGAAGGCCGAATGTGTAGATCGAATTCCAGGGAGATGCGGTCATGTCGGCCGCCCCCTTTGAGATCAGCTCGCGCATCTCGCCGGCCGGCACCTGCACTGAGGCCGCACCAAGCGAACTCACCAGCCGCGCCATGGTCGCATGCGCCGGCCGGATGTTCTTGCCCTTGAGATCAGCCGGGACCTGGATCGGTCCCTTGGTGCCGTGCAGCGTGCCCGGATCATGGACATGCACCATGCAGACATAGACGTCGCTCATCTCCTTGGCCGAATACTGGCGGTACCACTCATCGAGCGCCCGCGAACCACTCTTGGCATCGGAAATCAGGAACGGAATCTCGCCTGCTGCGAGTATCGGGAAACGGCCCGGCTGATAACCTGGATTGATGAAACCGATATCGACGATACCATCGCGCGCCATGTCGTAGTGATCAGGCGCCGCGCCCAGCTGCGAGGCCGGATAAATTGTGATGTTGATGCGCCCGCCGGACGCCTCGTTGATCGATTTCGCCCAGGGCTCCATGCCACCCGCCTGCAGCATATGGGTCGCGGGAACCCAGTGCGACAAGGTCAACTCCACCTCGGCCGCCTGAGCCGATGCGCCCACTACCATAAGGCAGGCCGAAGCGAACAATGCCTTCAGTTTCATGCTTTTCTCCTCCCGTTGAATGAAAGGCCGGCGAAGCTCCCTCCCCGTCCGGCCGAACGTCTTTGCTAGACCTGCATTGCAGGCAGAACCCGCAACATCGTCGGTCAGCCAATGCAAAAATCGCGGCAGGGAGCTATTGCCGGCGTCCGAAGAGCGGCTGGGGAAAGATGCTCCATAGGACCTGCGGAGACGGAGGCGTTCTCCGCCTCCGCAGTCGAAATCGAGCCCGCCGAGTCAAAGGCAGACGCAACTGTCTTGAACAGCCGTGTATACACCGATTTCCTCCCAACTCGGTCTCCCAAGACGAATCCCACTGCCCTGAATATCGTCTACCCGAGTAGGCGAAGTTCAACACATCCACGCAGAAACGACAAGTTGTCATTTCAATTTGCATACAAAAAAATCAGGCGACCTGAGATTCTTTTGACGGGCTCTTCACCCGAATCTCAAACAGCTTAGAATAAGACCAACCGGTTCTTGCATACACGTGCAGCGGAATTCGCCGGTTGGACGGGTCAAGACCAGTCGAAGGGTGGAGGTGGTCCGGCTGCGGAAAGTCGGCAGTCGACTGGATTGGATATATCTATCAGCATCCCGGATCAGAGTATCGGGACGCTTGTTTCGTCATTGCAGACATCAGGGAGGAACAGAACATATGGACGATCTCGCTATACCGGCCGGCAAGGCGATTGCGGAGCTCAAGACCGTTCTCGGTGACCGGCTGGCAACATCGGTCTCGGTCCGGGACCACCACAGCCACGACACGTCGCGGCTGAAGCCTCATCTCCCCGATGCCGTCGCCTTTCCGCGCACCGAAGAGGAAGTCCAGGCGATCATTTCGGCCTGTGCCGCTCATGGCGTACCGGTCGTCCCCTTCGGTGCGGGCTCGTCCATGGAGGGCCATACCATCCCGGTTCGCGGTGGCATCACGCTCGACACCCGGGAGATGAACAAGGTCCTCGAAATCCGCCCGGAGGACCTGCTCGCCGTCGTCCAGCCGGGCGTCACCCGCAAGCAACTCAATGTGGAACTGCGCGAGACCGGATTGATGTTCTCTGTTGATCCAGGCGCCGATGCCTCGCTCGGCGGCATGGCCTCGACCCGCGGCAGCGGCACGACTGCAGTGCGTTACGGCACCATGCGGGAAAACGTGCTGGCCCTGAGAGTGGTGACACCGGACGGTACCGCGATCCGGACAGGTTCGCGGGCACGGAAATCATCGACCGGTTACGATCTGACGCATCTTTTCGTCGGCGCGGAAGGCACGCTCGGCGTCATCACCGAACTTGCCGTCCGCCTCCATCCCATCCCGGAGGCAGTATCCTCAGCAATCTGCGCTTTTCCCACGGTTGCCGAAGCTGTGGAAGCGGTCATTGAAGCGGTGCAATACGGCATTCCGGTTGCCCGCGTCGAGTTTCTGGACGAGGTGGCGATCGCTGGCGTCAACAGTTATTCCAAGCTCGACCTGCCGGTCGCCCCTACCCTCTTCTTCGAATTCCACGGGACGCCCGCCTGGGTGGAGGAGCAAGCTCGTCTCGCCGAGGACATTACCAGGAGCCATGGAGCGATCGGCTTCCGCTGGACGACCGACGCGGACGAACGGGCAAAGCTGTGGCAGGCCCGCCACGATCTCTTCTGGGCCACGAAAGCGATCATTCCGGGCTATGATCTCTATACCGGTGACATCTGCGTGCCGATCTCGCGGCTGGCGGAGAGCATCGTCGCCGCGCGCGCCGACATCGACGCATCATCGCTGAAAGGCCAGATCATCGGCCATGTCGGCGACGGCAACTTTCACACTGCCTACCTGATTGACCCAAACAATCCCGAACATCTGAGAGAGGCCGAGGAACTGGCCGATCGTCTTGTGGAACGCGCCCTGGTCGTCGGCGGCACGGCAAGCGGCGAGCACGGCATCGGCATGGCGAAACTGAAATTCATGCGCCGGGAGCACGGCAAGGCCGTTGATGTGATGAAGCGCATCAAGACCGCCCTCGACCCGCTGGGCATCATGAATCCCGGCAAAATGGGTGATGCCGGGTGAGGAACGTGAGGCACATTCCGAGCGAGCGACCGGGAGCCGGCACAGCATAATCTACCGTCATCCCTGTGCTTGTCACAGGTATGACGAGAGGGCAGATTTGCACTTCGCAAAGGCAAAACCTCTCTTTTCCGCCTACATGACTCAACGAAAAACGGCGCCCTTGGGCACCGTTTCCGCGTTGGCCTTGGGAGTGGAATCAGGCGTGCTTGGTGCGCCAGCTTTCGGCGTAGTTCTCGCGCGCTTCGCGGGCATAGGGCGTCGGTGAAACGCGGACGCGGATTTCGGCCTGCTTGTGACCCTTTTCGATCGACGTCTTGTCGGTGCCGCCATTCGGCTCACCCCAGATCAGCGTCAGAACGTCGCCTTCCTGGACGTCGTGATCGACGACGCCGAGCGACAGCATGCAACGCTCATTGTAGCTGTAACCGTTGAACATCGACATGCCGACGACCTTGCTGCCGTGCATGATCCTGTCGGCGCTGGAGGACGCATAGTTCGGCTGCGGCAGGTCGATCCACTTGTAGGCCTCGCCACCGGGCACAAAGTTCGACGCGATGACCTTCATCACGTCTTCCGCATTCCACTCGAAAGTGACCTTCTTGCGCTGCGGCTTGCCCTTCATCGCTTCGAGAGCGGCACGGCCCACGAAGTCATGGTCAAACTTGATATAGATGCCGTAGCCGAGTTCATAAGGATTGACGTAATAGTCCTCGATATTATCGGAGACGAGGCTGCCGCCGATTGAGCCGGTCGCCTCATAGCTGTCTTCCGTAAGCCAGTCGCGATAGCCCTTGAGTTCCTCGCCGGTATAGATCGCCGGAAGAGGTGACGGAATCCAACCTGATTCCAGCGTATTGGTCGAATAGGCGCGGGCCCCGACGAGATAGAGATCGACGCCCGCATCCTTCGCAGCCTTGGCGATGATGTCGCGAACCTCGTCCTTCTCCGCATAAGGCCCCCAGATTTCGAGACCGGGAGCGCCGGCCATGCCATGACGCAAAGCCTGAACTTTCTTGTTGCCGACATTGATCCAGTCGACATGGAAGAACTTGATGTCCGGGATCGGACCGCCGTTCATCTTTTCGAAGATTTTAGGCGCATCAGGCCCCTGGATCTGGAAGCGATAGTGAACACGGGTCACCTGCTTCCCGTCCGGGCGCGAGGGCGAGCGTGGATCATGGGTGAGCTTCACGTTGTGCTTGCCGAGCGCAGCGTTGTAGCGCAGCCAGTTGGCGGTCGGCGCGCGGCCGACGAGCACGAATTTCTGCTCCGTCTCGCGGAAGATGATCATGTCGCCGATGACATGACCGGCCGGAGTGACCGGAACGTAGTGCTTGGCGCGGTTGGTGTCGAAATTCGCAAAGCTGTTGATCGCCAGGCCTTCGAGGAACTTTGCCGCATCCGGCCCCTCGACGATCAACTCGTCCATGTGGTGCGACTGGTCGAAGAGAACGGCCGATTCACGCCAGGCGACCTGTTCGGTGCGCCAGTTCGAGAACTCCGGGGCGACGACCGGATAGATGTACATGCCGATGCGCGAATTGCGCAGCATCTCGACGGTATTGCCCTTTTCCTTCAGGATCTGGGTCAGATTCTTGGCCATTTCTCCTCCTCACTCGATCGAGCCAGCACTCCCGAGCCCACATTAAACGAAGCCCGGAGCATTATATCGAGACCATCTATGTATACATAAATTGGCTGACAGCCAATTAGAAATGGATGCAGGCCATAACTTCCCTGCAATCCGGAAAGAAATCGAGAAACATCAGCCTCGGACGTGTACACATCGGCAAGGTTGTTAATTGCGGACGGCCCAGGCGGCGTCAGAGGGTGCCGCGACCGTCACCGGACGGCCGATGCCGATCTCTGCAAGCGACGGCGTTTCCACATGCAGCGTCTGCGCAGGCGTCTTGACCATGATCGAGCGGTGCGGGCCGCGGAAGATCGCCTGAGAGATTTCACCCGACCAGGAGAGCCCCTCCTCGATGGCGCCTGCTTCGCGAATCTGCAGGTTCTCGGGGCGCACCATGACGGTGACATCCGTGCCCCTCGGCATTTCGGTCGCCGCATGACATTCGCCGGACCAGCCCTGCCCTTCGACATCCAGTTTGTAATACTGACCACCGTTCGGGCGACAATCCTTGACCTTCGCATTCAGCAAGTTGGGCGTGCCGAAGAACGCGGCGACCTGCCGGTTTTCCGGTCGCCGATAGATCTCTTCAGACGCGCCGACCTGCAGGATCTTTCCGCCATGCATCACGACGACGCGGTCGGAAAGCGCCATGGCTTCCGACTGGTCGTGGGTGACATAAAGCGCGGTGATCTTCAGCCGTTGTTGTAGCGCCCGGAACTCGTCGCCCATCTGGGTGCGCAACCGCGCATCGAGATTTGAGAGCGGCTCGTCGAGCAGCAACACTTCCGGCTCGAACACCAGCGCGCGGGCAATCGCGACACGCTGCTGCTGACCGCCCGAGAGTGCCGGCGACGGACGCTCGGCATATTGCTCCATCTCGACCAGACGTAACGCGTTCATCACCCGATCGCGGATTTCCTTGTCCGACTTGCGGCGGATACGCAACGGATAGGCGACATTGTCGAACACCGTCATATGCGGCCAGATCGCATAGGACTGAAAGACCATGCCGAGACGGCGGCGTTCCGACGGCACGAAATAACCCTTGTCCGCATCCGAAACGACATTGTCGCCGATCGAGATGCGCCCGCCGGTATTCTTTTCCAGCCCTGCCACCATGCGCAGCGTCGTCGTCTTGCCGCAACCGGAGGGTCCGAGCAGCGTCACGAACTCCCCGCTCTTGATCTTCAGGTTCACCTGGTCCACGGCCGTGATCGCACCATACATCCGCGTCACGTTTTCGAGCGTCACCGAAGCCATATTTCTCTTCCTTGTCGAGTGCGAATCCCGGGACCCGCTTCTTGAAAAAAACGATAGAGGGCGGCGGCCGGAGCCGCCGTGCCTAAAGTTTGCTGATGCGCGCCTTGATGAAACGGAGCTGCACCCATCGGAACAGGATAACGAGCAACATCATCAGGAGCCCGATGACGCTCACCTGCTCGGCATTGCCGTTCGCCCAGAGCTTCAGGAGCACGACGGCAAGCGTTTCCGAACCGACCGAATAGAGAAGGATCGATGCTGAAAGCTCGCGCATGATGCCGAAGAAGGTGAGCACCCAGCCGACCGCGAAAGCCGGCCAGGCGAGCGCCACCAGGATGCGCCACATCGTCTGAACCCAGCTTGCGCCGTGGACGCGCGAACACTCTTCGAGGTCATAGGAAAGCTGGTGATAGGAGCCTGTCATGACGCGGACAGCAACCGGCGTACCCAGCGCGATATAGGCAAGCAGCAGCGCCCAGACCGTGCCATAGATCGGGATTGGCCCAGGCAGCATCGCGAACGCCCAAAGGAAGCCGACGCCGAGAACCATACCCGGCATCATCCAGGGCAACCAGGCCATGCCGTCGATCAGGCTGCGGCCCTTCCATTTGGTGCGCACGGAAATGTAGGCCACCACGGCGCCGAGCGCCATTGTGGCGGTCGCGCCGAGCAAGCCGAGCATCATCGTGTTACGCACCGCCCGCCAGAATTCCGAATTGGAGAAGACAGACTTGTAATGCTCCAGCGTCAGCATGTCGTAGGTGTAGAACCCGAAGAACCGGAAGAATGAGCCGAGCGCCAGCTGGCCGACCGGCAGCAGGACGGTGATGAAAAAGAAGAGCAGACAGAAGGCGAAGGTTACCCAGCGCCAGGGGCCGAGTTCCATCACATTGGGACGGAACCCCTTGCCTGTGACGGTCTGAAAACTCTTGCCGCGCAGGATCGCCCATTGCGCGATGACGAGCAGGAACATCAGGCCCATGATCGCGAAGGAAAGCGAGGTCGCGTATTGGTAATCCGGCGTGGCGCGGTGGTTGATCGACTCGTAGATATCCGTGGTGATGACTTTGATCCCGGCCGGAAGGCCGAAGAACAGAGCCGACTCGAAGGTCTCGATACCTTTGATGAAGCTCAGCATGAAGGAGCTGGTCAGCACCGGCAGCATCAGGAGCAGCGTAATCTTGCGGAAGGTCGTCCAGCGCGAGGCGCCGCACATGCGGCTCGACTCTTCGAGCGAGGGGTCCATCGCCCGAAATGCATCGACCATGAACAGGAAGAGGAACGGAATCGAATACTGACACATGTGCCAGATGACGCCGCCATAGGAGTAGATGTTGACCAGCGGATCTTGTGCGCCGGTAAGCCATCGCCAAACCATGTTGATAACGCCGACTTGCGGATTGCCGAGCATGCCCCAGGCCATAGCCGTCAAAATCGGCGGGATGAAGAATGGCAATGTGATCAGCACTTCCAGCGTGCCGCGGAACGGCGTGTCGGTGCGCGCGACGATCCAGGCGAGAAAAACCGCGATCACCAGGGACGGAATGGTCTTGGCAAGCGAAATGCCGACGGTATTGGCCAGAATCATGAGGTTCTGGGTGGTCATGATCGAACGATAGCCGTTCAGATTGAATTCGCCGGCCATGCCCGGAGGCGTGGAATGCAGGCTGCCGTAAAGCAGCATCGAGAGCGGATAGATCGTCAGGAAGCCGAGGATGAGGATCAGCACCAGCATGCCGATCAGCCGCGGCAGGGAACCGCCGGAAAAAGCACGTGTAAAGGCATTGCCACCGAGAACAGGTGCGTTATCGGTGATATCGTCTAGGGAGCGATTATGGATAATCGTCATGGGATCCTCGCTGCTCCGATGTCATGAAAAAAGCGCCGGCATCGGCCCGAAGTTGAAGCCCCCGGGCCGACGACGGCGCGTCACGTCACTTGAAAATTTCCTTCGACTTGGCGAGCATCTCGTTCTGGCGCGTCGTATCCGTCGTTCCGTAGAGCTTGGCTTCGGAAATCGCCTTGACGTCGGCCGGCAGGCCTTCTGTCATGCCGTCCAGCACCGGACCGTAACCGAGACCCGCGTAAATTTTCTGCACGGTGGGGCTCTGCATGAAGTCGAGATAGAGCTTGGCGGCGTTCGGGTGCGGAGCCTTCTTGAGCAGGACGTTGCCATAAAGCACGTAAGGAACGCCTTCCTCGGGAATGATGAACTTGACCGGCAGGCCCTTCAGATCCGAGAAGTCGGTCAGGATGACCGGCATGTAGATCGAATATTCGCCACGCGCGGTGCGGCGCTGGGATTCTCGCTGGTCGCGGGTGAAGACGAGCTTCTGTCCGGCGACCTTCTTAACGTAATCCTCTCCAATCCGGTCATGGGTCGAGAAGAACCAGAGATAGCCGGCGCCGATGGCGCGCGGATCGTCGGAAAGGATCTTGCCCTGCCATTTCGGATCAGCGAGGTCTTTCCAGCTCTTCGGCTCATCCTCCGGCTTGACGAGGCTGGTATTGATCATGATGCCGTAGGGAATGGTCATGACCGAAGCCATCGGAACCTTGAGCTTGAACCTGTCGTTGATCTTGCCGGAGTTCGGCGTCACGGGCAGCGGATCGACCGACTTGTCCTGCGTATTGTAGAGCATGGTCTGCCCTTCGCTGGTGAACATCACGTCGGCAGCAAAACGGCCTGCAGCTTGCTCGACGCGAACGCGCTCGCGAATCTCGCTGGCGCGGGCTTCGAGGATTTCGACCTCGATGCCATACTCTTCTGTGAAGGCCTCCGCGATCGCCTTCGTACTCGGCTGGCCGACCAGCGCCGTATAGAGGACGAGCGTGCCCTCCTTCTTGCCCGCCTCGATCACCTTCTGCCATTCGGCGTCCTGTGCCTGAACCGGCAGGCCCACCGCCGACGCCATGATCAGGCCGCCTGCGACTGTCAGAAAAAATCGCCGCGACCATTTCCTCATGGCCGAAGTCACGAATATCGTTTTCGTCACGTATCTCTCCTCCCTGGAACTTGACGATTTGGTGTTTGGTCCGGGTCTTTCCCGGCATCCGACACCGAACTCTCCGCGGCCGTCCCGCCGCGATCTCCTTTCGACCAAGCCGTTTTCCCGAACGGCTTCGCCACCTTTCTCCCGTCCCGGCCCGAAAGGCCGCGGCAGTGCCCTAGACTCTCACTCGCCGTTCAATTCGATATCGGCTGGAAATGATCTGGCACGTACTCCACATTTGACAAGGTCCCTGATATGCACCCGGCGGCTCGGCGAAACTTCCCTTCCGACAACGCCGCCCGATATCAATTGAAACTCCCTGTTTACGAATTCCGGTCGATTACCCTCCTCTTCCCAAGAGGCCAGAACGGCATCACACGGAGAACCGGAATTCCCTCTTCTGTTACATTGACCTTTTCCCATGCAGTCGAAAAGCACCATTTTTTTACATTCACTTTTCTCGAAAACAGAAAGATAAACTGTGTTAAGGTTCAAACGGAGGATCGTCTTTCGAAGGCGGATCGGGAGGCTAAGGCATTGGACACGCTCGTAAATATCCGTACATTCATCGCAGTTTCCCGCTCAGGCAGCTTCTCTGCCGCCGGCCGTCACCTCGGTGTTGCCCCGTCCGTGGTGACGAAGCGCATCAGCCGGCTGGAAGATCAGATGCGGGTGAAACTCTTCGTCCGTTCGACACGCCAGCTCATCCTGACAGAGGTCGGCGAACGTTACCTGCCTCGCTACCAGGCGCTGGTGAAAGAAGTCGACGATGCGATCAGCGGTGCTGCCGCAGTCGCTCAGCGTATTGAAGGACATCTCCGGATAAAGGCGCCGACGACGGTGACGATCGCCTTCCTCGCCCGTATCCTCAGCGATTTCCAGCAGGAGAATCCAAATGTCACCATGGATCTTGCGCTGGTCGATCGATCCGTCAATCCGGCCGAGGAGGGCTATGACATCGCGCTCGGGGCGTTGCCTGCCTCCTATTCCAACGTTATCGACGAGCCGCTTTGCCCCTACCCGAGAAAACTGTGCGCCGCCCCCTCCTATCTCGAAACGAGAGGTATTCCGAAACATCCGCGCGATCTCGTCAATCACATCTGTCTGACCTTCCACGCGACGGGTTCGACATGGTCCTTCATGAGCCCCGGCGGACCCATCGATGTGGAAGTGCGTTCCGCCTTCAGCGCCAACGACACGCAGATCCTGCATGATCTGGCGTTGCGGGGTCGCGGCGTTGCCATGGTGGCGAGCTATGTGGCCGAAGACTCGATCAGGACAGGCAAGCTCATGGAACTTCTGCCGGACTATCCCGTCGCGGAACTCTGGCTGAAGGCGCTGATCCCCCAGACGCAGGCCCGAAAGCCAAGTGTGAAGGCGCTGATGGATTGGCTGAAGATCCATATGCATGCGTCACTGGTACACGGCGAAAGAGCCGCATAGTTCCGCCGCATCTTTGCCGCGGAGGAAAAGCCGAATGCCTTTCGGCTTTCTCGTTTTGCGAAAGCCGCTACGACAAAAAAGAGTATTCTCACGCGCTTCGGCGCCCCTTACCTTTCACATCGAGGAAACGCATCACGGATACGATGGGCGGTAGCCGCGTTAAAACGCACCGTCCCGGGAGTGAGATGCGGGCTGGCCACTGGACAGAGAGCTGGCCGCCGAAAAAAGGGAGGTTTGCGCGGTGGATACTGCTGTGGTCCAGCGGAGCCCGGTTTTGTCGCAATTGGGCGCGATTGACTGTGACGTTCACCCGGATGCGCCCCAGCGCGCCGATCTGCTGCCATATTTGGACGATTACTGGCAGGAGATCGTGGTTTCGCGCGATGTCGATCGCCTTGAACTCACCAATTTCCCGACACGCACCAGGCCATTTTTCCGCGAGGACTGGAAGGCTGCCGAAGGCAGGGGCGTCGAAAAATTGCGCAAGAACCTGCTCGATCCGTTCGGCCTCAAATATGCGATCCTGAACTGCGTGACCGGCGTGCACGCAATCTACGACCCTTATCTCGCCACCGCGATCTGCCGCGCCACCAACGACTGGCTGAAGGCGGAATGGTTGGACAAGGACCCGCGGCTGCGCGCCTCGCTCGTCCTGCCGATGCAGAATCCTGAAGCCGCCGTCGAGGAGATCGAGCGTTTTGCCGACGACAAGCGTTTCGTGCAGGTGCTGGCGCTCTGCCAGGGCGAAATGCCGCTCGGCCGTCGCTACTATTGGCCGATCTACGAGGCTGCCCAGCGCCACGGTTTCACACTGGGCGTGCATGCCGGCAGCGCCTATCGCCATGCACCCAGCCAAAGCGGTTTCCTCTCCTATCTTGCCGAAGATTACGTCCACCAGATCCAGGGTTTTGCAGCCCAGGTCGGCAGTTTCGTCGCCGAAGGTGTGCTCGGCAAATTTCCCGACATGAAGATCGTGCTGATCGAATCCGGTGTCTCCTGGCTGCCCGGCCAGATGTGGCGCATGAGCAAGGACTGGCGCGGCGCCCGCATCGAGATACCGTGGGTGAAGGAACCGCCGGCCGCGCTGGTCCGCCGCCAGATTCGCATGACGACGCAACCCTTCGACGCGCCGCGTGATCCAAAGGAGCTGGAGCGCATCATCGAACATCTCGACGCCGACGACATGCTGCTCTTTTCGACCGACTATCCGCATCCGCAGTTCGAAGGTGATGCCGCCATTCCCGCGGGCTTTCCGGAACGCCTGATCGACCGCCTGGTCCGGGAAAACGCGCTCGCCACCTACCCGCGACTGGAGGGTTAACCCATGAATCAAGCCGTTCTGGAAAAGGACGCCACGGCCGAGGCTAAGCTCGGCGTCATCGATTGCGATATCCACCCGGCCCTCAGCACGCCGAGCGAGCTTTCGAAATTCCTGCCCGCGCGCTGGCGCGACCATCTGGCGGACTACGGACCGCGCAGCGCCAATCCGGTCGTCGGCACCCTGCCCTACCCGCGCATGACGCCCGGCAACGGCATGCGGCGCGACTCCTGGCCACCGAATGGCGGGCCGCCTGCCTCCGATCTCGCCTATCTGCAGGAACAGCTCCTCGATCCGCTCGGCATCGAATACGGCATCCTGCAGCCGCTCGCGGCCGGTTCCTCGACGCTGAACCAGGAGCTCGGCGCAGCCATGTGCGCTGCCGCCAACGACTGGCAGATCGACAAATGGATGGCTCCCGAACCGCGCCTGAAGGGCTCGATCTGCGTCACCCAGGAAGATACTCCGTCCGCGCTGGCCGAAATCGACGCGCGGATCGGCGATAGCCGCTTCGTGCAGATTGCCATCCCGCCGCGCACCATCGAACCGGCGGGACGCCGCCGCTATTGGCCGATCTATGAAGCAGCCGAGCACTACAATATGCCGATCGGCATGCATTCGGCCGCCTACGGCTGGCACACCAACAGTGGCGCAGGATGGCTTTCATTCTACATCGAGGAACACTACGCCTTCTCGCACAGCCTGCAGAGCGTCGTCACAAGCATGGTCTTTGAAGGCGTCTTCGAGCGATTCCCGAAGCTGAAGCTCGTGGTTGTCGAGGGGGGCTTCGCCTGGGCGGCACCCCTTGCCTGGCGGCTCGACAAGCAATGGGAGCGGATGCGTTCCGAAGTCCCGCATGTGAAACGGCCGCCGTCCGAATATATCCGCGAGAACGTCTGGTTCACCACCCAGCCGATCGAGGAGCCGGAAAACAACCGCCACCTTCTCGACACGCTCCGCTGGGTCGGCACCGACCGGCTGATGTTCTCGACCGATTATCCGCATTGGGATTTCGACGATCCGCGTTTTGCCTTCAAGGTGCCGCTGTCGCCGACGGAACGCGCGCAGATATTCCGCGACAACGCAAAGCACGTCTACCGTCTGGCCTGACCCGGAGTAATCGCATGAATGAAATGGTCAGATCATTGGGCAAGGAGACGGGCCTCTCGACGGTCGGGGGGATCGATTGCGATCTCCACCCAGCCTCACCGGCGACCAGGACGCTGCTTCCCTATCTGGACGACTACTGGCGCGAGACCTTTGTCATGCGCGGCGTCGATCGGCTGAGCCTTGCCATGACGTCCTCACCGGCACGTGCGCCAATCAATGTCCGTTCGGACTGGACGGCGACAAGCGGCTTTGCGGGTGACACCCTGGAGACGGTGCGCTCCCAGGCGCTCGATCCGTTCGGCACACGGTTCGCCATCTGCAATGTGCTGCATGGCTCGATGATCATGCATTCCGACGATATGGCGGCGGCGCTTTGCGGCGCGGTCAACGAATGGCTGGCACGGGAATGGCTGGACAAGGAGCAACGCCTGCGGGGTTCCATCATCGTCTCCGCCCAGAATGCCGAACTCGCCGTCGCGGAAATCGAGAAACGCGCCGCCGACAAACGTTTTGTTCAGGTACTGATCCTCGCCCAGAACGACGAGCCTCTCGGCCGCCGGCGATACTGGCCGATCTACGAGGCCGCCGCGCGAAACGGGCTACCACTCTGTATTCATGCCGGTGGAAGCAATCGCCATGCGCCAACCGCCACCGGCTGGCCAAGTTATTTCGTCGAGGCCCATGTGGCTCAGGCATCGATCTTCGAAAGCCAGCTCCTGAGCCTCATTTCCGAAGGTGTCTTCCACAAGGTTCCCGACCTGAAGGTGGTCTTCGCTGAAAGCGGTTTCACCTGGCTGCCATCCTTCTTCTGGCGGGCCGACAAGACCTGGCGCGGCGTGCGCGCCGAGACGCCCTGGGTGACGGAACAACCGAGCGATATCGTGAAAAGGCATGTGCGGTTCACGCTGCAGCCTGTCGAAGCCCCGATTGGAACGGACGCACTCGCGCGCACGCTCGAGCATATCGATTGCGACGACATCCTGCTCTTTTCGACGGATTATCCGCATACGCAATTCGAAGGCCTGAACGCGCTTTCCGCAAGTTTCGGCGAAACGCTGGCGAGGAAAATTCTGATCGACAATCCGCTCGCCACCTATTCGCGGATCGCCGCGGTTTTCGGAAAGGAGGTCGCGAAATGACGGAAACCCAAACGCTGGAGCGCCCGGTCGAGGCAAAGGCCAAATACAACCTCATAGACTGCGACATTCATCCGTCTATGAAGACGCCGGCCGAACTGCATCCCTATCTCGCGCAGCGGTGGAAGGATCATCTGGCGACCTATGGCGGCCATACCCGACAGGGGCTTGCCGAAACGCTCTCCCATCCGCGCATGGTGCCGGAAGTCTCGCGCGTCGATTCCTGGCCGCCGACCGGCGGTCCGCCGGGTTCCGATTTGCCCTTCCTGCGTGAACAGCATCTCGACGGGCTGGGCATCGATATCGGCGTGCTTGTGCCGCTGCGCTTCAATGCCAGCGGCCAGCGCCATCCGGACTTCGCCGTGGCGCTCGCGACCGCGCTGAACGACTGGCAGCTCGGCAAATTCCTGGAACCAGAACCGCGACTGCGCGGCTCGATCATCGTCACTCAGGAAGACCCGGCGAGCGCTGTTGCGGAGATCAATCGCCGCGCTTCCGACAAGCGGTTCGCGCAGGTTCTCCTGCCGCCGCGCTCCATCGAACCGCTGGGAAAACGCCGTCACTGGTCTATCTTCGAAGCCGCCGTCGGCCATGGCCTGCCGATCTCGCTGCATGTCGGCGGCGTCGGCGGGCATCCGGCGACCGGCGCCGGCTGGCCGTCCTACTATATCGAAGAACACCATAGTCAGGTGCAGACGATGCAGGCGGGGATTGCCAGCCTGATTTTCGAAGGGGTCTTCGAGAGCTTTCCGGAGCTCAAAGTCTCGTTCGTTGAAGGCGGCTTTTCCTGGGTGCCCGCTTTCGGTTGGCGCATGGACAAGGCCTGGAGCACGATGCGCGACGAAGTCCCGCATGTGAAGCGGCCACCGTCTGAATACCTGCGCCGCAATATCTGGTTCACCACCCAGCCGATGGAAGAACCGAACCCGGCGAAAAACCTCACCGACACGCTGAAATGGATCGGGACCGATCGGCTGATGTTCTCGACCGACTATCCGCATTGGGACTTCGACGATCCTCGTTACGCTTTCAAGATACCGCTCACCGCGGCCGAGAAAGCGGCGATCTTCGCCGGAAATGCTGTCAACTTCTATGGATTGAACTGAGAATGGCTCGTCACGTCGTCGCAAGGGTCGATGAACTCGATATCGGCAAATCCAAACTGGTGAAGGTCGCAGGCCGCGACATCGCCCTCTTCAACGTCAAGGGCGAATTCTTCGCCATCGCCAACCGCTGTCCGCACGAGGGCGCCGATCTCTGCCGCGGCCAGATGGTGGGCCTGGCTGAATCCGACGAGCCTGGCCAGTACCGCATGACGCGGCACGGCGAGCTGGTACGCTGCCCCTGGCACGGCTGGGAGTTCGACATCCGCACCGGGAAATCCTGGTGCGATCCGGCGCGCACCCGTGTGAAAAGTTTCGACGTCACCGTCGCCAAAGGCGGAGCGCTCACGGAAGGCCCTTATCAGGCCGAGGTCTTTCCGGTCTCCATCGACGAGGACTACGTCGTCGTGGAGATCTGATGACGCCCGAAATCACAGCGAATATTCCAGGGAGGAGAAATGTCGCTTATCAAGAAATTCACTGTATTGGCGCTCGGCGCAATACTCGCAGGACCTGCGCTGGCGCAGGATGCCGACTGGGACAAGGTGGTGGAAGCCGCCAAGAAAGAAGGCACCGTCACCGTCTATAACTCGCAACTCGGCGCGCCGAACTTCGTCGCCGTCGTTGAATCCTTTCAGGAAAAATACGGCATCAAGGTCGAATCGCTCGATGTGCGCGCCAGCGAACTGACCGAACGCCTGCGCTCCGAACAGGCTGCCGGCCGCTACATCGCCGATATCCAGATGCATTCGGCAAACTCGATTGAAACGGGAAAAAACCAAGGCATCCAAATCGAGCCGCTCGGTGAGATTCCGAACGTCGCCAAGATTCGCGACGACATGAAAAAAGAAGTCGCCGACGATCACGTGCCCGGCTTTTTGCAAGCCTATGGCATCCTGGTGAACACCGGCCTCGTGAAACCGGAGGATGAGCCGAAGAGCTGGAAGGACCTCGCCGATCCGAAGTGGAAGGGCAAGATCCTCTCCGACGACATGCGCCCCCTCGGCTCCGGCGGCACCATGTTCGTGGTCTTCAACAAGACTTTCGGCCAGGAGTTCAACGAAAAGCTGGCTGAAAACAAGCCTGTTTTCAGTCGGGATCTCCGCAATGATGCCCGTCGCGTCGCCCGCGGCGAATATCCGGTCTACATCCCGCAGATGTTCGCCTTCGCCAATGACTTGCAGGGGCTGCCGATCAAGGTGATCGTGCCGCCGGAAGGCGTTCCCTATGTGTCGATCCATTTCGCCATTATGAAGAACGCGCCGCATCCCAACGCGGCAAAACTCTTCATCAACCATTTCCTCGAAATGGAATCGCAGGTGACCTACGCGAAGGCTTGGATGCTGCCTGTGATCAAAGGCGTCGAAGACCAGCTCGATCCGGAGTCGAAGCGTTTCGCCAGCGCCAAACTGCTCGGCACCCGCGAGTTGGACGAATATGGTCCGATGATGGACCTTGCCAAGAAAATCTATCCGTAAAGGTCCTCCCGGCCTTGAGGGGTCTGGCGGGACGTCCTGCCGGACCCTTTTTTATCGATACGACCCGGTTTCGACCGGGAATTTGTTCCCGAATGCGGCTCGGCGAAATTTCCTGCCTGTGCGACTGGCGATTTCGCTGGCAATATCCGTCGAAAATGTTGGACGCAGGAGAGAACAATGTCGATCGCAAGCCTTTCAAGACGAACCCTTTTTCAGGCTGGCGCCGCGCTGCTCGCTTCGACCGCCCTGCCGAGATTTGCGCGCGCACAGAACGCACCGTCCGGTGGTCGGCTGATCGTCGCGGCCGACTCGGAGCCTAAAAATCTGAACCCCGCGATCGTTGCCTCGAACGGCGTGTTCTTCGTCGCCAGCAAAGTGATCGAACCGCTCGCGGAAGCCTCGTTCGAGGGCAAGGACGGGCTGTCTCCCCGGCTTGCAACCTCCTGGGAAGGTTCTCCGGACGGCAAGTCCGTTACGTTCAAGCTGCGCGAGGGCGTCAAGTGGCACGACGGCAAGCCTTTCACCTCCGCCGATGTCGCTTTCTCCGCGCTCAGCATCTGGAAGCCGCTGCAGAATCTCGGTCGCCTCGTCTTCGCCAATCTGGAGACCGTCGATACGCCGGACGAGACGACTGCCATCTTCCGGTTTTCGAAGCCGACGCCGGTGCAGCTCATCCGCAACGCGCTGCCAGTCGTCAGCAGCGTCGTGCCGAAGCACGTTTATGAAGGCACGGACATTGCGACCAACCCGGCGAATACGAAGCTCATCGGCACCGGTCCGTTCAAGTTTGCGGAATACAAGCCCGGCGAATATTACCGTCTGACGAAGAACGAGGACTACTGGGCAAAGGGCGAACCAAAGCTCGACGAAGTGATCTTCCGTGTGCTGCCGGACCGCGCCGGTGCCGGTGCGGCTCTCGAGGCAGAAGAAATCCAGCTTGCCGCCTTCTCGGCCGTGCCGCTCACGGATCTTGATCGCATTTCCAAAGTGCCGGGCATCAAGGTCATCTCCAAGGGCTATGAGGCATTGACCTATCAGCTCGTGGTGGAGATCAACCATCGCCGCAAGGAGCTCGCCGACCTCAAGGTGCGCCAGGCGATCGCGCATGCGATCGACAGGAAATTCGTCGTCGACACGATCTTCCTTGGATATGCCGTCGCCTCGACCGGGCCGGTGCCGAAGAACGCGCCGGAATTTTATGACGCCGACGTGCCGACCTACGATTTCGACGTCGCCAGGGCCAATGCCCTGCTCGATGAGGCCGGGTATCCGAAAGGCGCCAATGGCACGCGCTTCTCGCTGAAACTCCGGCCCGCTCCCTATTTCAACGAGACGAGGCAGTTCGGCGATTACCTGCGCCAGGCGCTCGCCGCGATCGGTATCGAAGCGCAACTCGTCAATGCGGATTCCGCTGCCCACCAGAAGGCTGTCTATACGGATCACGATTTCGACCTGGCCGTCGCCCCGCCCGTCTTTCGTGGCGATCCGACGATTTCCACCACCATCCTCGTTCAGTCCGGCATTCCGGCGGGCGTGCCCTTCTCCAACCAGGGCGGTTATGCCAGCAAGGAGCTCGATGGCATTATCTCCAAGGCGGCGGAGACGATCGATACGGCGGCGCGGACGGAGCTCTACAAACAGTTCCAGAAGATCGTCGCCGCCGACCTGCCGCTGATCAACGTCGCCGAATGGGGCTTCATCACAGTCGCGCGCGACACGGTACTCAACGTCTCCAACAATCCGCGCTGGGCAGTATCGAACTGGGCGGATACGGCGCTGCAATCGTGATAGGCTTGGCCTTGGAAATCCGAGTCCCGAGGTTTCAAGCAGCGTGAACCGTGCCCTTCGATTGATCAGGCGCCGCGCGATCAGCAGCATTCCCGTGCTGCTGATCGTCGTCGTATTGACCTTCCTGCTGCTCGAATCCGCCTCGGGCGACGCCGTCGATGCCTATCTCCTGTCGATCGGCGGCGGAGATGCCACGGTCGCGCGAGCGCTACGCCAGGCCTATGGTCTCGACCAGTCCATGTTCGCCCGCCTCTGGCTCTATGCCTCGTCGCTGGCGCGGCTCGATCTCGGCTGGTCGGTCGCCTTCGGCCGGCCGGTGCTCGACCTGATCCTCGAACGCCTGCCGAACACGCTGCTCCTGATGGGCAGTGCCACGGTGCTCTCCTTCGGGCTAGGGTCTACACTTGGCATCGTCGCCGGTGCAAAGCCGGAAAGCCTCGCAGATCGAACGCTCTCGGTCGTCTCCCTTGTTCTATACGCAATCCCGAGCTTCTGGCTCGGCCTGGTGCTGAGCATCATATTTGCCGTGCAGCTCCGCTGGTTGCCGACCTCCGGCATCGAGACGATCGCTTCCGGCAAGACCGGACTTGCCCGAGCCGGTGACATCGCCACGCACCTCGTTCTGCCTGTCGGCACGTTGGCGCTCATCTATGTGGCACTCTTCCTGCGAGTCATGCGGGCCGGCATAGCAGAGGCTTGGACGCTGGATTTCGTGCTCTTCGCCCGCGCCAAGGGCCTTTCCCGCACCCGCATCGTGCTGCGCCATGTGGCGCGCAACGCGCTCCTGCCGCTCGTCACCATGCTCGGTCTGCAATCGGCCGCCATGCTCGGCGGCAGCGTCGTGATCGAGAGCATCTTTGCCATTCCGGGCTTTGGACGACTGGCCCAGGAAGCGGTGAGCGGCCGCGACGCGCCCCTGCTCATGGGCATCATCGTCGTCAGTGCCGTGCTGGTTATCTGCGTCAACCTGGTAATCGACATCATCTATGCCGCACTCGACCCTCGGGTCGGCGCCTCGGAGCGGGGCCAATGAAGCTCATCCGAAATCTTAGCAGAACGCCGGAAGGTGCCGTTGGGCTGTGCATTTTGGCTATCCTTGCTCTAATCGCAATTCTCGCCCCCGTGCTGTCTCCCGGTGATCCGCTGCATATCGCCGGACGTGCCCTCCTACCCCCCTTTAGCGACCCGAATTTCCCGCTCGGCACCGACCGGCTCGGCCGCGATGTCGTGGCTGGCATCATCCATGGCACGCGCACCTCGCTCCTGGTCGGCATCGCCGCCGCGTTGGCAGCCATTACCATCGGCCTTTGCGTCGGATTGACAGCGGGTTTTGCCGGCGGCCTCATCGATGAAGCGCTGATGCGTGTAGTCGATGCCTTCCAGATCGTGCCAAGCTTCCTGCTGGCGCTGGCTTTCGTCAGCGTCGTTGGCGCCTCGGTGCCCATTGTCGTACTGGCGATTGCGCTTGGCGCCTGGCCAAACCCGGCGCGGCTCACGCGCGCGCAGGTTCTGTCGATCAAGGAACGGGATTACGTCGCCTCTGCACGGGTGATCGGCATGCACCCGGTGGAGATTGCATTGAAGGAAATTCTGCCGAATGCGCTGCCGCCGGTTCTGGCGCTGTCTGCCATCATCGTCGCTGCGGCGATCCTGACCGAAGCAGCCCTCTCCTTTCTCGGCCTTGGAGACCCGAACACGGTGACCTGGGGATCCATGATTGCCGAGGGGCGCAATATCCTGCGCTCCTCGCCGTTTCTGTCGATCTTCCCCGGCATCGCGCTGGTCATTACGGTCGTCGGCGTCTACCTCTTCAGCGAGGGGCTGACCAAGGCTCTTGCCGGGCGGAGGATCGAAGCATGACCGTGCTTTGCAGGATCGGCGGCCTTTCGGTTGTCTATGCCGGTCAGCCGGCGCCGGCCCTGGACGCGGTTGATCTCGACATCCTTGCCGGCGAACGGCTGGCGATCATCGGCGAAAGCGGCTCCGGCAAGAGCACGCTGGCGCGCGCCATCGCCGGGCTCCTGCCGTCCGGCGCGCGCGTGACTGGCGAAATGGAATGGTCAGCCGGCCATCCACCACATCCAGGCCGCGAGCTCGGCTTCGTCTTCCAGGACCCGTCTTCCAGCCTCAACCCCGTTCTGACCATCGGCGAACAGGTGGCTGAGGGCGCTCGCCGGCATCTTGGCCTTCCGTGGTCGGCCGCCTATGCCCAGGCGCTGAAGATTCTGGAAAAAGTTCGTATCCCGCAACCGGAAAAGGCATTGAGAGCTTTCCCGCACCAACTTTCCGGCGGTCAACGCCAGCGCGTCGCGATCGCTGCGGCGCTAGTTGCAAAGCCGAGCTTTCTCATTGCCGACGAAGCGACCAGCGCGCTCGATATGGTGGTGCAGGCGGAGATCGTGGCGCTGCTCGGCGATCTGGTCAAAGAAGCCGATATGACGCTCCTGTTCATCACCCATGACATCGCTCTGGCTTCAGGTTTCGCGGATCGCGTCGCAATCTTCAAGGATGGCCACCTAGTCGAAGCCGGACCGACCCTTGCGGTCCTTTCCTCCCCGCGGGAGATCTATACGCAAACGCTGATCGCCAGCCATCGCGACCTCTCCACACCACCCCTGATCAAAGAGCCTGCCTCATGACCTTGCTCTCGATCGAAAACCTCTCGAAACGCTTTTCGTCCGGCGGCCGCGACATCGCGGCGCTCAAGGACGTGTCGCTGACAATTGCCGACGGAAAGACGCTCGGACTCGCTGGCGCTTCCGGCAGCGGGAAATCGACGCTGGCGCGCATCCTCATGCGGTTGATCCCACCGGATGCGGGCACGGTCCGCTTCGAGGATGAGGACTGGTTGACACTTTCGGGTTCCGACCTCCGCCGTCGTCGCGCGAAAATTCAGATGGTCTTCCAGGATGTGCTCGGCGCGTTCAATCCACGCGCCACGGTCGCCTCCGTGCTCGACGATCCGCTGCGCATCCACGCCATCGTGCCGAAAGCCGAAAGGCCGAAGGAGATCGCTGCATTGCTTGACCGCGTCGGCCTGCCTGCAAGTTACGTTGCGCGCTCGATCCGCGAAGTGTCTGGTGGTCAGCGGCAGCGGATAGCGATTGCCCGCGCCATTGCCACCCGACCGTCGCTGATCGTTTTCGACGAGGCGGTCTCGGCGCTCGACGTTTCCATTCGCGGCAAGATTCTGGAATTGCTGGTCGAGTTGCAGGAAGAGCGGGGCATCGCTTATCTCTTCGTTTCCCACGATCTCGCCGTGCTGCGAGCCGTCTCCCACCGGATTGCCGTCATGGATGCCGGACGGCTGGTAGAAAGCGGTCCGGCGGAGCAGATGATCGAGAATCCGCAATCTCAGGCGGCAAGAGCCTTGATTGCGGCAGTGCCACGCCTCGTCATCGAACCAACGAGAGATTCCGCCCATGACGTCTGAAACCTGGAATCCATTGAGCACTGCGCCGCCGTTCCCGGCCGTGCGCTATGCCTCGATTGCCGATCGCATCGCAAAGGTCCTCGGGACGCGCAACGACGTGCTCCTTATCCAGGCAGAAGCCGTTGTTGCGCTGGAAGCGGTCGCGACGAGCCTTGCGCGCCCCGGCCTGAAAGTGCTCAACATCGTCACCAGTCCTTATGGCCTCTGGTTCGGCAACTGGCTGAGACGCGGCGGGGCCGACGTCATTGAGCTGGCGGCAGAGCCGGCTCGTCCGATCGACGTGGAAGCCGTGGAACGGGCCTTGAATGCCCATCCGGACATGAAGGTTCTGGCGCTCTGCCATGCGGAATCAGCAAGCTGCATCCTCAATCCGATGGAGGATATCCTCGCTCTCGCCCGCGCCCGCGGCATCGTGACGATCGTTGATGCGGTAGCCTCCGTTGGCGGCCACGACCTGAATGTCGATGAACTGGGCGTAGATATCGCCATCATCGGTCCGCAGAAATCGCTGGCCGGCCCGGCCGGGCTTTCGGCACTTTCCGTCAGTTCCGCCGCCTGGCAACTGATCTCCCGGGAGGGCGGTCCGACGGGCTCCATTCTTTCGCTTCTCGACCAGAAGATCTGGCTCGACGCCGGCCGGGGCACACTTCCCGGCACGACGGCGCCTTTGGAATTTTTCGCGCTTGAGGCTGCTCTGGATCGGCTCGAAGCGGAAGGTCTGGCTTCTGTCATTGCACGGCATGGCCGCGCTGCAAGGGCGACGCATGCTGGACTGATTGCGCTGGGCGCCGAGCCTTGGGTGAAGCCGGAAAAAGGTTCGCATCTCGTCACCGCTGTCGAGCTTTCTGAGGCCGCCGACCCCAAAGCGCTGCTTGCCGCAGCCGCTCCGCTCGGCATGGAGTTTTCGATCGGCGTCGGACCGGGAGCAAACCGCCTGATCCGGCTCAACCACACCGGCTTGCGGGCCCGTTTCGACATCGTGCTTGGCAATGTCACTGCGTATGGAATTGGTCTCAGGCGATTGGGATTCAAGGCGGATATCGCCGCAGCCGTCGAGGCGATCGCTCTCCACTACGGCGACTGATCAGACGCCTTTTTCGGCCAGCCAGTTGCGGACGATCTCCTCGTCCTCGCGACCGAGCCCATGATTTGCGTCGAGTTTTTTCGCCGCCACCTCTGCCCCCGCCGCGCGAAGCCGGTTTTCCAGCTCCGGCGTAAGCGGGCCGTAAAAATCGTCGGTCGCGCTGAGCGAAAGGACCTGTGTCCCCGAGAGGTCGACCACCGGCTTTTCCTCGAGCACGTTCATCGACCGCAGCAAGACCGCCTTGCGGATCAGGGTCGGATGAAGCTGCATGACCGCTCCGATCATATTGCCGCCATTGGAATAGCCGACGAAAGCAGTTCGGGAAGGATCCACCCCGTAAGCCGGAGCCAGTTCCTCAACGAAAGCGACGAAGGCTTCCGTTTCGGAAAAGATCTCCTTCTGGTCGAACGTCACCTGGTCGAAACGGCGGAAGAAGCGCGGATAGCCCTCGTCCGTCGAGCGTCCGCGAATGCCGATCAGCATGGCGTTCGGCGCAACCTTGCGTCCGAAGGGCAGCATGCTGGTTTCGTTGGCACCGGTTCCGTGCAGCAGAACCAGCGTCGAGCCATCCCATCTTTCCGGCATATGGATGCGGTGCACGAAAGGCAGGTCGCGATAAATAACCCGCTCCTCCCCGGGCAGGCCGAATTGCGGCAGCATGACCCGAAGTGCATCGTGATCCGCGTTGAAATGCTTCGGGATGAAGAGCCGCGTGCCAAGCGTTTCGACTGTCTCGTCGGTCGTAAAACCGGGTCCATCGCTTGCAAGCTCGATCAGAGTGCCGCCCGGCTCACGCACATAGAGCGAATAGAAATAGTGCCGGTCATGCATGTTCATCTCACCGTCGCCTTCAGCCCGGAGGGCGGCATGCGCAGCCTCGACATGCGCTTTGTCGGACGCACGAAAAGCGATGTGGTCGATCGTGCCCGCGCCCGGCGCAGCGGTCCAGAAACCATGGGCATCACGGACATCGACAATATCCTGCGCATCCGAAACCAGCCGCTGGATATTGCCCTCCTTCGGTCCGAACCTCAGCCCCATATGCCGGATCAGGAATTCCGCAGTCTCCACCGGCTTTTCGGAGAGGATCGTCGCACCGCGTAGCCCGCGAATTGCATCCGTCTCGGAGATACCGCCGCCTTTCCACCAGATCCAGGGTGATGTCTCTTCCACGCCGACCAGCTTGACGATGATTCCGTCCGGGTCGGCGAGCCTGAGCACCGGTTCGCCGAATTCCTGTGCCGGCCCGCTGAGCTTGACGTTGAATTGCAGCGCCCGCGTCAGCCAGAAACCGATTGCCTCCGGCGCGATCGCAAAACTGATCTCGCTCGGCGCGCCATGGCCGACGCGTCCCAGCGAACCATCTTCCCAGGCAAGGAATGTTACGAGCGAACCCGGCGATGCCGCCCCGTCACCATAGAACAGGTGAAGCTGTTGCGCGTCCTCGAAACCTGCCGTGCGTTTCACCAATCTGAGACCCAGGAAGCCCACGTAGAAATCGACATTCGCCTGAATCTTGCGGGTAATGGCCGTGATGTGATGCAAGCCGCTGGTCATACGCTGATGAAATCCTTCTGTTGACGGACGAAGACCGTTTTGATGCCAATCAGATAACGGTACTCGTCGCGCGCCTGCAATTCGTCAAGCGTCTCGATTGCCGGTGCAGATATAGGAGTCCGCATTCATGCCGCCTGGACAGCCTTGATCCGGTCCAAGCCGCCGACGATGCCGGCAAAATCCCGCCACACCCCTTGAGCGCCCTTCTGCCATTCCTCGAAGGCTTCCGGCTTCAAGAGCTTGCCGCCGTTCTTGAGCGACTGTTCGGCGGAAGCCGTCTCATCTTCGACGATCAGTTGGTTGAAATAAACTGCTCCTTCTTGCGACGCAGCCAGAAAGACCGCCTTCTGCTCATCATCGAGACGGTTCCAGAAGCTCGTGGCATAGAAAATCACGCCGGAAGCCCAGATGTGACCGGTCTCGGTCATATAAGGTACGACCTCGTAAAGCTTGAAGCCGGCATAGGCAGACTTGGTCAGGTCCATGGCATCGGCCACCCCGGTCGAGAGCGCGTTGTAGGTCTCGGTGATCGGAATACCGACGGGCGTCGTACCGAAAGCACGCCAGAGCCTGGTGTGGAGCGGGCTCTGGATGACGCGGATCGTCTTGCCCTTGAGCTGCTCAGGACGCGTGACCGGCTCCTTGGTGAGCAGATGCCGGGCACCGTAGTTTATGAAGCCGCCGATCACGAAATTCTGGCTGGCGAGCTTTTGTTTCAAATCTGCACCGACCCTTCCATCCACCGTTCTGCGAACGTGGTCGCTGTCACGGAACAGAAAAGGCAGATCGAGGATCTGCAACTCCGGCACCCAGCCGGAGAGCGACGAGACCGTTGAAAGGCTTGCCTGTACCGAGCCGAGACGCGCACCTTCGGCCACTTCCTTCTCGCCACCGAGCGCGCCGTTCTTGACGACGTTGAATTTGAATTGTCCCGGCAGCTTGGCCTCCACAAGCTCGCCGATCCTCACCCAGACCTTGGTCTCCGGCTTGTCGTCGCCAAGAAGCGAAGCGACCGTGATCGTCGTGGTGCGGGCTGCCGCGGTGCGAACGTAAACAGGCGCGGCAAGCGCGGCACCGGTTGCGGCTGCGGTCTTCAAAAGTGTACGGCGGTTGAATTTTTCCATGCCAGGAATTCCCGAGTTAGAAGATGGTGGCCCAAGCGCACAGGATCGCCAGGGAAGTAAGCAGAGCGACGAGATAAGGCAACACGGCGCGGAACAGCGCGGATGCCGGAACGCGCGTGACACCGCTGACCACAAAGATCAGCATGCCGAGCGGCGGTGTCAGGCCGTGGATCATCAGATTCACGACGATAATGACGCCGAATTGGATGGGATCGATACCGGCAGAAACGGCAGCAGGCAGCAGGATCGGGCCGAAAAGAAGAATAGCGGCACCGATATCCAGCACGAGCCCGACCGCCAGCAGGATGACGTTCGACAGGATGATGACCGCCAGCGCGCTGCCCCCGAGAATGGTCACGAAATCGGAGAGCAAGCCGGAAACATCGTCCACCGCCAGCAGGAAGGCGAAAGGACCGGCCGTGCCGATCAGAAGGCCGATCGCTGCAGCTTCCGTCGCAGACTGACGAAAAGCCGAGAAGAGCGCGCCGAAACCGATCCGTCCCCAGAGCCCCAGCAAGAGCGCGTAGAACGCAGCCAAGGCCGCGGCCTCCGTCGTCGTAACGATGCCGATCCGAATCCCCAACACGACGATGATGCCGAGCCCGAAGGCGGGAATGGCGGAAGCCGCTGCCTGCCAGCGCGCAGAGGCAGTCGCGCGCGGCCGCGTGACCTGCTCGCGCACCGTCAGGTGGATGGCAACAGCAAGGCAGATCGCCATCAGCGCGCCAGCGAAAAAGCCGCCGACCAGCAGCGAACCGACCGAAAGATTGGTAGCGGCAGCAAGGATGAGGAATGCGATCGAAGGCGGGATGACGTTATCGAGCACCGAGGTCGCAGCGATGATCGCCCCCGCCTGCGCCGGTGGATAACCGTGCTTGACCAATTCCGGCTGGAAGGTCGAAGCGCCGAAAGCTGCATTGGCAACGGAAGAACCCGAAGCACCGGAAAAGAGCACGCTGGTCAAAAGCGTCGTCTGCGCCAGTCCCGCCCGGCGATACCCGACCATCGAAGCAGCGAAGCGCACAAGCTGATTGGCGGCGCCAGATGCGGTCAGCAACCCACCCACAAGCAGGAAGAAAGGGATGGCAAGCAGCAGGAATTTCGACATGCCGGTAACGGTCGTCGAAACGATAGCCGGCTCCGGCAAACTGCTTCCGAAAGCGATCGCCACATAAGCTGCCGCGAGAAAGGCGTGCGCCAACGGGGCCGCCAGCACCAGTCCAAGCCCGGCGACCAGCGCGAGAAACAGGCTCGGCGGCAGATCCGTATCGAAGAGAACTTCCGGCACGCCGAAATAGAGCGCCGTACCCAGTGCGAGAGAAATCAATACGGCAATCGCCTTGCCGTCCATGGCCCTCTGAAGCAGAAGCATGAGCAGGACCAGCCCGCCGCCCGCCCCCAGGAAACCGAACCGGATCCATTCAGGCAGACCCAAGGTCGGCGAAACGCCGCCGAGCATGACCACGATCTCCGCACCACCGAAAATCAGGATCAACGCAGCCAGCACGGTGAAGACGTCTGCAAGCACCTCGGCGACCGGCGCCAGACGCTCTGGCAGTAGCCGGACGAAGGCATCGAGCCGCATGGCAAGCGCACTTTTCAGACTGAGTGGCGCGCCGAGCGAAATCAGCGCCACATGCATCCAGATACCCGCGTCCTCGGCCCCGATAAGGCCCGTACTGAAGAAATAGCGCAGGCATACGCTGGTCAGCACGACGAGAAGCAATCCCGCGAGGACGGTAGCGGCAAGCATACCGAGAATGGCCTCGATCGCCTTCAGCGCCAGGGCGGCTACGCCAGCCTGTCGCAGCGGTTCGGCGATTTCGGACTGATTGCTTGTCACCTTTTCCCATTCCAGCGAGAGGGCCGGATGCCGATCATGGCAAACCGAGACCGGAAAATGTGCCAGCATCACGCGATAGCTGGCACGCTGTCAGGCCTTTTCGCGCATACGGCTATCCTTCTCAAGCAACGATATGTCGAAACTCGTTCGATCCGGAAAATTCATGCGCAACATCGGCCGAAAATCCTTCACCAGGAGCATGCTTTTCAGTGCAAATCTGTTGACTGATCACCGTGGTTATGCTGCCTAGATTAAGTGGAGAATCCCCGTCTCAGAATGGCCGTCTCGAGTATTTGTCCGGCCGATTGATTCATTTTTGGAATAATACCGTGAGCAGCGATGCAACAGTTCGCGTTGCGAAGCCGTCGGCTTCGTTGGCGCTGGTGAAGGCGGCAGGCTGGGGCAAAGGCCTCTCGATCCTCACCCGCATCACCGTCATGGCCTTCCGCCATCCCTGGCAAGCGGGTTTTGCGATCGTCGCAACCCTGATCGCTTCAACCTTCCAGCTGATGATTCCGCAACTTCTTGGGCAGGCCGTGGACCACACGCAGGTGGTGCTGACGGGAGGCGACGCCGGACAACAGGCACAGGATGCGCTCCTGACGACCGCTCTCTTCCTGCTCGGTGCGAGCGTGCTTCGCGGCATCTTCACGCTGATCCAGAATTATTATAGCGAGGCCGTCGGGCACCATATGGGCTATCGGCTTCGCCTTGCGTGTTACGAAAAGATCCAGCGCCTCTCCTTCAGCTTCCACGACAGCATGCATTCGGGCGATCTGATCACGGTCGGTCTCCTCGATCTTGAAGGCGTGCGCATGTACTTCTCGACGGCCTTGGTACGCATGGTCCTGCTCACCATTCTGATTGGCATCGGCGCCTATCTGCTTATCTCGACCGATATTGTGCTCGGCCTTCTGGCTTTGAGCTTCGTGCCTTTCGTCGGCTGGCGGTCGTCCGTCACGCAGCTTAGGCTGCGTGCCACGTGGCTCGACCTGCAGGAGCGGCTTTCAGTGCTCACCCGCGTGATGGAGGAAAATCTCGGCGGCATCCGCGTCGTTCGTGCCTTCGCCGCCCAACAGCATGAACTCGACAAGTTCGAGACAGCGTCGAAGAGCGCGGTGTCACTGGCGCATCAGCGCGTCGGCATCCGGGTGGCCAATACCAGCGCCATGACGCTCTCCTTCTTCGCTTCTATGGGCCTCGTTCTCTGGGTCGGCGGCACCAAGGTGATGGCCGGCGAGATGACCGTCGGCACGCTCACCTCCTTCCTCACCTTCATGACCATCCTGCAGATGCCGGTGCGCCAGCTCGGCCTGATGGTCAACGCTTTTGCCCGCGCCTCCACCTGCGGTGCACGCCTGTTCGAACTGCTCGACCTCGATATCGCCATCAAGGACGAGAAGGGCGCCAGGGACCTTGAAACCACGGACGGCACGCTCCGCTTCGAGCATGTGAATTTCGCCTATCCCGGCGCCGAAAAGCATCAGGTCCTCACCGATGTGACCTTCGAAGCGAAGCGCGGCGAAACAATTGGCATCGTTGGCCCGCCGGGCAGCGGCAAATCCACCCTCGCCCATCTGATCCCGCGCTTCTACGACGTCACCGACGGCCGGATCACCATCGACGGCCAGGATATCCGCAAGGTTACGCTGCAATCGCTGCGCCGCGCTGTGGCGGTCGTGCAGCAGGATAGTTTCCTGTTCACCACCACCATCGAAAACAACATCGCCTATGGCGATCCCTGGGCGAAAGAGAGCCGCATTGAACGGGCCAGCGAGAGCGCCCAGCTCCACAATTACGTGCTCGGCCTGCCGACCGGTTACGGCACTGTCGTGGGCGAACGGGGCGTCTCGCTCTCCGGCGGCCAGCGGCAGCGCCTGTCGATTGCCCGTGCCCTGATGTTGCGCCCGGCGGTGATGGTCTTCGACGATTCCACCGCCGCCATCGACGCAGGGACCGAACAGCGCATCCGCAGCGCCATGCGCAGATATGCCGCCGACCGGGTGACCATTATCGTTGCTCATCGCCTGAGTTCGCTGATGCATGCCAACCGCATCCTGTTCATGGAAAACGGCAGGCTTGTCGAGAGTGGCACGCACGAAGAACTTCTTGCCTTGGGCGGACGCTATAAAGCGCTCTACGATCTGCAGGTGCGTCCCGGCGACGAAGCGCTGACGGCCTGAGGGAGGGATTGATGGCCGAGGAACTGGAAACTGAACGCGCCGACATTCGCGACGACGGCAGGCGCCCGCCCCGCGCGGTCGTCGGCTCGCACCGCATCGAAGAGGAGATCTTCGGCAAGGTCTTCGACGGCAATATCATCAAGCGCATATGGGCCTTCGTGCGCCCGTATCAGGTGAAGATCTATTGGGCCGTTGCCGCCGTCCTCACTTTCACGGCGATGCAGCTCCTGATCCCGCTGATCATCCGCTATGCGATCGACCACGGCATGCATCCCGGCAGCGTCGACCACAGCGTGCTCATCTGGTCGATTGTCGTGTTTCTTGCGGCGATCCTGATCAATTTCGGCGCCAGCTACGCACAGGAAATGCTGGTCGGCAATGTGGCCGAAGATGTGCTTTTCGACATCCGCAAGGCAATGTTCACGCATCTGCAGCGCGTTTCGCTCTCCTGGATGGACAAGACGGAGGTCGGCCGGCTCATGTCCCGTCTGCAGGGCGATGTAAACTCCATGCAGGAATTTCTCGAAACCTCGGTGCTTTCGGTTGGCGATATCGTCCTGCTCTTCGGTATCGTCTTCGTCATGCTCTATCTCGATTTCAAGCTCGGCCTGCTCACGCTCTCCGCCCTTCCCGTCCTCTTCATTGTCCGCATCTTCTGGCTGCCGCGCGCGCGGAAATCCTTCATGGCGGCGCATGAGACGAATTCAGTGGCGAACGGTGCTTTGGCCGAAGCGATCCACGGCGTCCGTGCTGTACAGAGCATGGACCGCGAGCGGGTCAATTTCATGCTTTACGACGACAAGGCCCGCGCCAACCTCAAGACCCATCTGGCGGCAGCGAAATATGCTCAGGTCATGGTGCCGATCGTGGATTCACTCACCGGCCTCGCCATGGCGCTCGTCGTCGTGGTCGGTGGCGCCCGCGTGCTGAACCAGGCGCTCGATGTCGGCGTGATGGTCGCATTCCTGTTCTACATCCAGCGCTTCTTCGACCCGATCCGTTCACTCACCCTGCAGTATTCGGTCATGCAGCGCGCCATGGCTTCGGGTCAGCGCCTGACGGACGTGCTGGACGTGCCGGTCGACATCAAGGATGCGCCGAACGCCAAGGTTCTGTCGCCGGATATGGACGGCTCCGTGGAATTCCGCGATGTCGTTTTCGGTTACAACCCCAAACATCCGGTATTGAAACACGTAAGTTTCAAGGTAAATCCGGGCGAAACGGTCGCGCTCGTCGGCCCGACGGGCTCCGGCAAGTCGAGCTGCATGTCGCTCATCCATCGCTTCTACGAGGTGCAGGGTGGCCAGGTTCTGGTGGGCGGCCACGACGTGCGCGAATTGACGCAGGATTCGCTCGGTCGACAGATCGCCATGGTGCTCCAGGAACCTTTTCTGTTCACCGGAACGGTGTTCGACAACATCCGCTATCACAAGACGGATGCGACACGCGAAGAGGTGATTGAGGCGGCCAAGGCCGTTGGCGCCCACGACTTCGTCATGCGCCTGCCCGATGGATATGACAGCCTGCTCGGCCAGCGTGGCGGCAATCTGTCGCTCGGCCAGCGGCAGCTGATCAGCTTCGCCCGCGCCCTGGTGGCGGACGCCAAGATCCTGGTGCTCGACGAGGCGACTGCCAATATCGACAGCTATACGGAAATGCTGATCCAGAAGGCACTGGTGAAGCTGCTCGAAGGGCGCACCGGCCTGGTCATCGCCCATCGCCTTGCAACGATCCGCGAGGCCGACCGGATCATCGTGCTACAGAACGGCGAGCTGATCGAAAGCGGCAATCACCGCGAGCTGATGAAAAACGGCAAGCTCTATTCGAAACTCTACAATCTCAACTATTCCTCATTCGATGACATCCCCGAAGACATCATCGAAGAAGCGGTTACCGATTCGGCAACGTGATTTTTCCCAAAACGAAAGAACCCTGAGCGCGGCTGACCCGCATCTGGGCTTTCTGTGGAACTACAGTTTCCGGGGATGAACCAGATTGCTTTCGAAGGAGGCTGGTCGAGACGCCAACTTCTCATTCGTCATGCTCGGGCCTGTCCCGAGCATCTGCCATCGTTCGATTTTGTCGACGTTTGCAGATCCTCGGCACGAGGCCGAGGATGACGCCGCAAAGGCGAAGTCTTGTCAAACATCTCCACAGCGCTTCAGCGCCGTTGGTTGTAGACGTCGACGCAGACGGCGCCGAGAAGCACGAGGCCCTTGATGACCTGCTGATAGTCGATGCCGATGCCGAGGATCGACATGCCGTTGTTCATCACGCCCATCAGAAATGCGCCGATCACCGCGCCCGTCACCTTGCCGACGCCGCCATAGGCAGATGCCCCGCCGATGAAACATGCCGCGATGACGTCGAGCTCGAAGCCGGTGCCGGCTTTCGGTGTGGCGCTGTTGAGGCGCGCAGCGACCACGAGGCCGCCGAGAGCCGCAAGCATGCCCATGTTGACGAAGGTAAGGAAAACCAGCCGCGTTGTCTTGATACCGGAAAGCTCGGCCGCGCGGGCATTGCCGCCGACTGCATAGATCTGCCGGCCAACCACGGTGCGCGTGGTCAGGAAGCTATAGGCGGCAATCAGCACCGCCATGATGATCAGCACGTTCGGCATCCCGCGATGCGACGAGATCAGAAAGGCGATGTAACCGACGCCGGCAAGGATCAGCAGGTTCTTGGCGACGAAGAAGCCAAACGGCTCTGTCTCGACGCCATGCGAAATGCGCCGCTTGCGGCTCGCGACATTCTGCACGATGAGGATGATTGCAAGGATGAGGCCAAGCACGAACGAAGTGATGTAGAGGCCACCGGCCGAGGAGATCAGCTCGACAACATAACCGGACGAAAGCTTCTGGAATATCGGCGGGAACGGGCCGATTGCCTGGCTGCCGAGGATGGCGATCATCAGACCACGGAAGACCAGCATGCCCGCGAGTGTCACGATGAAGGACGGTATCTTGAGATAGGCGACAAAATAGCCCTGGGCCGCGCCGATCAGGCCGCCGACCGCAAGGCAGGCAACGATGACGACAGCGAAATTGATCCCCCACGAGACCATCATGAGCCCGGCAAGGCCACCGATAAAGCCTGCGACCGAACCGACCGACAGGTCGATATGGCCGGTGACGATCACCATCAGCATGCCAAGCGCCATGATGACGATATAGCTATTTTGCAGCACGATATTGGTGACGTTGAGCGGCTTCAGGAGAACACCGTCGGTGGCGATCTGGAAGAAGATGACGATCACCACCAGCGAGATCAGCATGCCGAAGTCGCGGAGATTGTCCTTCAGAAAACTGGTCGCCTTCGGCGGCGCCGTGATTGCTTCCTGGGGCGTACTCATTATTCTCTCCCTTTGCGCCGCATGATGGCGCGCATGATATTTTCCTGCGTGGCTTCCTCACCGGACACTTCGCCGACAAACGCACCTTCGTGCATGACCACGATACGGTCGCAAATGCCGATCAGTTCGGGCATTTCCGACGATATGACGACCACCGCCTTGCCGGCATCGGCGAGCTCATTGATGATCGTGTAGATTTCATATTTCGCGCCGACATCGATGCCGCGTGTCGGCTCGTCCAGGATCAGCACTTCAGGCCCCGTGAAGAGCCATTTCGACAATACCACCTTTTGCTGATTGCCGCCCGAGAGCTTGCCGGTTTCCTGGTAGACGTTGTGGCTGCGGATGCGCATGCGAGCGCGGAATTCCTGCGCCACCTTCATCTCTGCGATATCGTCGATGACACCGCGCGAAGACACGCCGCCGAGATGGGCGAGCGAGACGTTCTTGCGGATGTCCTCCGGCAGAATGAGGCCGAGCTGCTTGCGGTCTTCGGTCACATAGGCGAGACCCGCCTTGATGGCCTTGTGGACGTCGGAAAGGTCGAGTTCCTTGCCGTGCATCTTGGCGGTGCCCGTGACATGACGTCCCCAGGACCGGCCGAACAGGCTCATGGCAAATTCGGTGCGCCCTGCGCCCATCAGCCCGGAAATGCCGACGATCTCACCGGCCCTGACCTTCAGCGAGACATTCTTGACCACCTGCCGGTCGGAATGTTGCGGATGGTAGGCAGACCAGTTCTCGACCTCGAAGATGACGTCGCCGATCTTCGGATCGCGCTTCGGGTAACGGCTCTCAAGATCGCGGTCGACCATGCGCCGGACGATCTCGTCCTCATCGACCGGGCCGGCATGGCAATCCATCGTGCCGACCGTGCGGCCGTCGCGAAGCACCGTGATACGGTCAGCGACTTCCGTGATCTCGTTGAGCTTATGGGAGATCATGATCGAGGTAATGCCGTTGCGGCGGAATTCCTTGAGAAGTTCCAGCAAAGCCGCGCTGTCCGTCTCGTTGAGCGATGCAGTCGGCTCATCGAGGATCAGCAGCCGTACGTCCTTCGACAGCGCCTTGGCGATCTCGACGAGCTGCTGTTTGCCGACACCGATATTGGTGATCAGCGTGTCCGGCTGTTCGGTGAGCCCCACCTTGGCGAGCAACGCCTGGGTGCGCTTGTGCCTCTCGCTGCGGTCGATGACGCCGTGCCGCGCCGGCGGATTGGTCAGGAAGATGTTTTCCGCGATCGACATCAGCGGAATCAGCGCAAGTTCCTGGTGAATGATGATGATGCCGAGCTTTTCAGAATCGTTGATGTCGCGGAAATGACGCTCCTCCCCCGCGAACAGAATCGAGCCTTCGTAGGAGCCGTGCGGATAGACGCCGGAAAGCACCTTCATCAGCGTCGACTTGCCGGCGCCGTTTTCGCCGACGAGCGCGTGGATCTCACCTTCCTGAACGGTGAAGCTGACATCGGAAAGCGCCTTTACGGCGCCAAAGCTTTTCGAAATGCCTCGCATTTCGAGAATGGGCGGCCTTTCGGCCAGCGGAACGGGATCGAGCATGATCACTCCGAAAATTAGAGCGTTTCCTGCGGGAAACGCTCCATATCCTTGTCTTGCGCAAATTCCGGACGGAAAATCGCTGCGCACTTTTCCCGGATTTGCTTGGGTCCACGCGGCAGATTTCCACCGCGCGGAGCAAAAAGCCTACTACTTGAGCTGCGATTCCTTGTAGTAACCGCCGTCAACCAGAACCTGCTTCCAGTTCGTCTTGTCGACGACAACCGGCTTCAGAAGATAGGACGGTACGACCTTCTTGCCATTGTCATAGGTCTTGGTGTCATTGACCTGAGGCTCCTTGCCGCTCATGACCGCGTCGACCATGTCGACGGTGACCTTGGCGAGATCACGGGTATCCTTGAAAATCGTCGAATACTGTTCGCCGGCGATGATCGACTTGACGGACGGGACTTCTGCGTCCTGACCGGTGACGACCGGCATCGGCATGTCGCCGCTGCCATAACCGACGCCCTTCACGGAAGAAAGGATACCGATCGAGAGGCCGTCATAGGGAGACAGCACGCCGTTCAGCTTCTTGTCGGAATAGGTGGAGGAAAGGATCGCGTCCATGCGGGCCTGGGCCGTTGCGGGGTCCCAGCGCAGCGTCGCAACCTTGTCCATGCCTGTCTGGCCGCTGCCAACCACCAGCGTGCCCTTGTCGATCAGCGGCTGCAGCACGCTCATCGCACCATTGTAGAAGAAGAAGGCGTTGTTGTCGTCAGGCGAGCCACCGAAGAGTTCGATGTTGAACGGACCCTTTTCGGTGTCGGCCTTGAGGCCCGTGACGAGCGAAGTCGCTTGCTGGACGCCGACCTGGAAGTTGTCGAAGGTGGCGTAGTAGTCGACATTCGGCGTGTCGCGGATCAGGCGGTCATAGGCGATGACCTTGATGCCCTGCTCATGGGCCTGCGCCAGTACGTCCGACAGGGTGGTCCCATCGATCGAAGCAACGACGAGCACCTTGGCGCCCTTGGTGACCATGTTCTCGATCTGCGCGAGCTGGTTCGGAATGTCGTCTTCCGCATACTGCAGGTCGACGTCATAGCCGCGTTCCTTGAGAACCTTCACCATGTTGTCGCCGTCGGCGATCCAGCGGGCCGAAGACTTGGTCGGCATGGCGACGCCGACGAGGCCCTTGTCCTGGGCTCCGGCCGGTGCGGCGAAAGCCAGGCCCGTCAGCATCGCTGCCGTGGTCAGATATTTTAGGATGCTCATGTACTGCTCCTCCTTGAGGCCGGCTTCTCTTGAGCCGCCTTGGTTCGGGATGAGGGCGGCCCCCCGCCGCCCCTGGGGATCGTTACCGATCAATGATTATCGCGTGGCAGTCCGGCCGTCTGGGCGATACGCTGGTATTTGACCGCCGGCTCGAGCACCGCGCCGGTTTCCATCTGGCCAACGATGCCCCGCTGGATTTCCTGCCAGGGTGTCTGGTGCTTGGGATAATGATAGCCACCACTGGCTTCCAAGGCCTTGCGGCGCTCGGCGAGCTCCTCGTCCGAAATAAGGATGTCGGCGGTACCGCGACCGAGATCGATCCGGACCCGGTCACCCGTCTTCAAAAGTGCGAGACCGCCGCCTGCCGCCGCTTCCGGCGAGGCATTGAGGATCGACGGACTGCCCGAAGTACCGGACTGCCGGCCGTCACCGATGCAGGCGAGCGAGGTGACGCCCTTCTTCAGCAGATAATCCGGCGCACGCATGTTGACGACTTCTGCAGCTCCCGGATAGCCGATCGGCCCGGCGCCGCGCATGAAGAGGATCGTGTGTTCGTCGATTTCGAGCAACGGATCGTCGATCCGGTGATGATAGTCTTCAGGGCCGTCGAAAACGGCTGCCTTGCCCTCGAACGCTTCCGGATCATCGGGGTTCGACAGATAACGATCGCGGAACTCCTTGGAGATGACGCTGGTCTTCATGATCGCCGACGAGAACAGGTTGCCGCGCAGGACCCGGAAGCCGGCGGCTGCCTTCAAGGGCTCCTCATAGCGACGGATGACCTTCTCGTCCTCGATGATCGCTCCGCGGCAATTCTCGCCGATCGTCTTGCCGTTCACCGTCATGGCGTCCTCATGGATAAGGCCCTGTTCCATGAGCTGGTTGACGACCGCCGGCACGCCACCGGCATGATAGTAGTCCTCGCCGAGATATTCGCCGGCCGGCTGCAGGTTGACGAGCAGTGGCACTTCTTCACCATAAGTCTGCCAATCGTCGACAGAGAGCTCCACGCCGATATGGCGGGCAAGTGCGTTCAAATGGATCGGTGCGTTTGTGGAACCGCCGATCGCCGAATTGACGCGGATTGCATTGATGAAGGCCTCCTTGGTCAGAATGTCGGAGGGCTTCAGATCCTCCTTGACCATCTCGACGATCCGAAGGCCGGTGAGATAGGCGACTTCCTGACGGTCGCGATAAGGTGCCGGAATGGCAGCCGAACCGGGAAGCTGCATGCCGAGCGCTTCGGCAAGCGAATTCATTGTCGTCGCCGTGCCCATCGTGTTGCAATAGCCGGTGGACGGCGCCGAGGATGCGACGAGCTTCACGAACCCCGCATAGTCGATCTCACCCTTGGCGAGCAGCTCGCGCGCCTTCCAGACGATGGTGCCGGAGCCGGTGCGTTCCCCACGGAACCAGCCATTCAGCATCGGCCCGACCGACAGCGCGATCGCCGGAATGTTGACGGTGGCCGCCGCCATGAGACAGGCCGGCGTCGTCTTGTCGCAGCCGATCGTCAGCACGACACCGTCGAGCGGATAGCCATAGAGCACTTCGACGAGGCCAAGATAGGCAAGATTGCGGTCGAGGCCGGCAGTCGGTCGCTTGCCCGTCTCCTGGATCGGATGGACCGGGAACTCGATGGCGATGCCGCCCGCCTCGCGGATGCCTTCGCGAAGACGGTGGGCAAGCTCCAGATGATGGCGGTTGCAAGGAGAGAGATCGGAACCGGTCTGAGCGATGCCGATGATCGGCCGATCCGACTGCAATTCGGCCTGGCTCAGGCCGAAATTCATGTAGCGCTCAAGATAAAGCGCCGTCATGTCCACGTTAGCCGGATTGTCGAACCAGGCACGCGAACGGAGTTTCTTCACCTCCTGGCGGCGTTGGTCGGTTTCGGCGATCTCGGTGGAGGGTGTATTTTCGGTGTTGCTCATCATTAGTCCTCAAAGGCGGCTGTTTGGATCCGCCGGCCCAGCATAAAGGCATCGGCGACATGCACCAGCGGCGAGAAATCGGTATCGATTGCGCCTTTCATGACAAGCGCCACGAAATCGCGATAGAGATTGCGGTATTCCTTGTCCTCTTCAACAATCACGCTTTCGCCATTGACGAAAAGCCGGCTGCCGCCATGGGTCAGCACCACCGACCCCTCGTCGGTCTCGACGCGGATGTCCCAGGTCTGCGGACCGGTCTGACGCCAGTCGAATTCCGCCGAGACGGGCACGCCGCCATCCGTCTCAAAAACGAGGCTTGCGGCGATCGGTGCAGCGCGATTGGCAGGGAAAGTCAGCTCCGAGCGGGTCAGATGGAATTCTTCCGGCAGGATGCGGGTGACGATTGACAGCGCGTTGATGCCGGGATCGAAAACGCCGAGACCGCCGGGCTCCCATATCCACGCCTGCCCCGGATGCCAGTGGCGGACATCTTCCTTCCATTCGACCGCCACGCTGCGGATTTTCCGCTTCGCCAGCAGCGCTCGCGCTGGCTCGACTGCGGCGGCAGCCCGAGAATGCCAGGTGGAGAAGAGTGTTAGACCTTTCCTCCTGGCGAGAGCTTCGAGCGCGTAAACCTCCGAGAGTGTCGCACCCGGCGGCTTTTCAAGCATTACATGTTTGCCGGCATCAAGCGCGGCCTTTGCCTGGCTGAAACGCCCCTGAGGCGGCGTACAGAGCGAAACGGCGTCGATTTCCACATCGGAATCAAGCAGATCGCCGATTTCGTGAAAACATGCAACGCCATCGAGCCTGGCGTGGCGGCTGGCGACAGCCACAAGTTCGATGCCGTCGGTGGCCTCGATCGCGCCCAGATGCTGGTCCCTGGCGATCTTTCCAAGCCCGACAATAGCAAGACGGATGGGAGCCATGGCCGCCTCTCAGAGCTTCTTAACTGTGACGGGCTTATCCGCGGCGACGGTCAGCCGATTGACGAGGGGCAGCTTGAAAGGGGCCGCCGAAATCTCGAATATGTCGCCGGCTTCCGTCTTGACGCCTTCGGAGAAGGAAAGCGTCGCCGTGCCGAAGAAATGCACATGCAGGTCGCCCGGCTGGCGGAACAACTCATATTTGAAGTTATGATACTCCAGATTGGCGATGGTATGGGACATGTTCGCCTCGCCGGAGAGGAACGGCTTTTCGAAGATCACCCGATCACCACGGCGCACCCGCGAGGTCCCCTCCACGTGATCCGGCAGATCGCCAACCAGAAGTTCCGGCCCCAGTGCAGCCTGGCGCAGCTTGGAATGGGCAAGCCAGAGATAGTTGCCCTTCTCGGTCACATGGTCGGAAAATTCATTGGCAAGACAGAAACCCAGCCGGAAGGGCGTGCCGTCCGGACCGATCAGATAGATCGCCGCAAGCTCGGGCTCCTCGCCGCCGTCGAGGGCGAAGGACGGCGAAACAAGTTCCTCGCCAGTTGCCCGAAGCTGTGATCCGTTGCCTTTATAGAACCATTCCGGCTGGACGCCGACCTGGCCCGGCCCGGGCTTGCCGCCTTCGACGCCCATCAGGAACATGCGCATGGAATCGGTTGGCTTCTCTGCCGATTGCGCCGCCTTGTGCATCTTGTCGCGACCATCGGCAGAGCCGAGATGGGTGAGACCTGTGCCTGCAACGACGAAATGCGCCGGATCCGGATGCGTGATCGGCAAAGCGAGACGCCCCTCGTCCGCGGCCCTTTTCAGATCGATGGTTTCGCCAAGCCCGACTGCATCGATTCGCTGTGAAAGCGTCTGGCCGGCCGCGATCGCCTGCATCGCGAGCTCATAGGTGGACGAAACGCCCGTGACGACACGGGCCGGACCTTCGCCTTCCCATGCAACAACCTGCAACTGGCCGGCGCCATTACGAACCTGAAGAACACGCAACATCGATTTCGTCACCCAAATGCTTCCATAACCCGCACGTCGCTTCCAAAGCCATGCGGTTCCTCCCGTCGGAATACCTGAGTTCCGATACGGTCATTAATACGACTATTGGATTGCGCTCCTGCTTGTCAAGAATGCGAAAGCAGGCACCTGATGCGCGCATCCGCCCTCTGTGATTGAAAATAAATAATTGATTTTCAATGAAAACTCGCAAGATAGCCCTACTCACCTCGGGCATTTTTGAAAATTATCAAAATTATCGCTTGAAAAAGTAATATTATATGCCAATCCTTGCCGCCGTCAGTTTGCTTTCTCATCTCTGGGAGGATTTAAGATGAAAAGAGCACTTGCGGCGGTCACCGTCGCCCTCAGCATGTCCCTGGCTTCGGGCGTTTCCGCTCAATCGCTTACGGTCGGCTTCTCGCAGATCGGTTCCGAATCCGGCTGGCGTGCCGCCGAAACCACCGTCACCAAACAGGAAGCGGAAAAGCGTGGCGTCAACCTGAAATTTGCTGATGCTCAGCAGAAGCAGGAAAATCAGATCAAGGCGATCCGTGGCTTCATCGCGCAAGGTGTTGACGCCATCTTCGTCGCTCCCGTCGTTGCCACCGGCTGGGATGCGGTTCTCAAGGAAGCCAAGGAGGAAGATATCCCGGTGATCCTGCTCGATCGCGAGATCGATGCACCGAAGGACCTTTACCTGACCGCCGTTACATCTGACACCGTTTTCGAAGGCAAGGTCGCCGGCGACTGGCTGGTGAAGGAAATCGGCAGCAAGGACTGCAAGGTGATGGAGCTCCAGGGTACCACCGGTTCCTCGCCCGCCATCAACCGCAAGAAAGGTTTTGAGCAGGCGATCGCAGCGCATCCGAACATCAAAATCGCCCGCTCGCAGACTGGAGACTTCACCCGCACCAAGGGCAAGGAAGTCATGGAAAGCTTCATCAAGGCCGAAGGCGGCGGCAAGGACATCTGCGCAGTCTATGCCCACAACGACGACATGGCCGTCGGCGCCATCCAGGCAATCAAGGAAGCTGGCCTGAAACCCGGCACCGACATCAAGGTCCTTTCGATCGATGCCGTGCCGGATATCTTTCAGGCCATGGCAAAGGGTGAAGCCAATGCCACAGTTGAGCTGACCCCGAACATGGCCGGCCCCGCTTTCGACGCGCTCGAAGCCTATCTCAAGGACAAGAAGGAGCCGCCGAAGTGGATCCAGACGGAATCGAAGCTCTACACCGCGGCTGACGATCCGATGAAGGTCTACGAAGCAAAGAAGGGTCTCGGCTACTGATCTCCCGCCGCCCGCCCCGCTCCTTCTTCAGGGGCGGGCGCCAACAGCAACCGGAGCGGAGCCCCCTTGCCGCTCCGGTTCTTCGATAGACCCGGGACGTGAACATGTCGGATTCGAATACACTTCTGGAAGCCAGAAGTATCGGCAAGGCCTTCCTCGGCAATGTGGCGCTCGATGGTGTAGATTTTACGTTGGAGCAGGGTGAGATCCATGCGTTGCTCGGCGAAAACGGCGCCGGCAAGTCGACACTGATCAAGATTTTGACCGGGGTCTATAGCCGTGACCGCGGGACTATCCATCTCGATGGCGTTGAGGTCTCACCTGCCAATGTAGCGGAAGCCCAGACACTCGGCATCGGCACCGTCTACCAGGAAGTCAACCTTCTCGAAAATCTCACCGTGGCGGAAAACCTCTTTCTTGGCCGCCAACCCCGCCGGCTCGGACTGATCGACCGCCCTAAGATGCGCCGCCAGTCGAAGGCCTTGCTTGCCCGCTACGGGCTCGAAATCGACGTCGATGCCCTGCTTTCCTCCTATTCCGTTGCGGTCCGCCAGATTGTCGCGATCGCCCGCGCCGTCGATCTTTCCGGCAAGGTCCTGGTGCTCGACGAACCGACCGCCAGCCTCGATGCCCATGAGGTCGAGATGCTGTTTTCCGTGTTGCGCAAGCTTCGCGAAGACGGCCTCGGCATCATCATCATTACCCACTTCCTCAACCAGGTTTATGCCGTCGCCGATCGGGTCACCGTGCTTCGCAATGGCCGGCTCGTCGGTACGCGCAAGTTGGCGGAACTGCCGCAACTTGAGCTGATCTCCATGATGCTCGGTCGTGAACTGCAGCACATCACCCGTGATCATCAGGCACAGGACGAAACGGTGAAGGACGCAGCCGAGGCTACGATCCGCTTTGAGGGTTACGGCAAGCGCGGCAGCGTCGCGCCATTCGACCTCGATATCCGTCCCGGGGAGGTGGTCGGTATCGCCGGCCTGCTCGGATCCGGCCGCACTGAAACCGCCTTCCTGCTCTTCGGCATCGACCGCGCCGACAGCGGCACGGCGATCATCGACCGGGAAAAGATCGCCCTCTCTTCCCCCGAGGCGGCGATTGCCGCCGGCTTCGGCTTTTGTCCTGAGGAGCGCAAAACGGACGGCATTATCGGCGATTTCTCTGTCGCCGATAACATCGCGCTCGCAATGCAGGCTCGTCAAGGCTGGGCCAAGCCAATCTCATCCCGCGAAAAACGGACGATCGCCGAAAACTTCATCAAGTCGCTGGACATTCGCCCCGCTGACGCAGAACGGCCGATCAAGTTTCTCTCTGGCGGCAATCAGCAGAAGGCGATCCTCGCCCGTTGGCTCGCAACCGAACCGCGTCTCCTGATTCTCGATGAGCCGACGCGCGGCATCGACATCGGAGCACATGCGGAAATCCTGAAGATGATCGAGCGGCTCTGCGCCCAAGGCATGTCGCTCGTCGTGATCTCCTCCGAGCTGGAGGAACTGACGGCCGTTGCCCATCGCATCATCGTGCTCTCCGATCGGCGCCACATCGCCGAACTCGCCGGCGATCAGCTGACCGCCGACAACATCATGCAGGCGATCGCCGCATCCGCCCGCACGGAGGCCGCCTGATGTATCGCGTAACCCGCCGCCTGCGCCGTCTCGCTCCTCAGCTCATCGCGCTCGCCATCATCCTCGCATTGATCACCGCAATCGCACCGGGCTTCCTGACGATATCCGTCCAGAACGGCCGCCTTTACGGCAGCCTGATCGACATCCTCGTGCGCGCCGCGCCAGTCGCATTGCTGACAATCGGCATGACACTCGTTATCGCCACGCGCGGTATCGACCTTTCGATCGGTGCGGTCATTGCCATCTGCGGTGCGGTCGCGGCGACACTCATCAGCAAGGACTATCCGCTGCCGGCCGTCATCCTGATCTCGCTGGGTGTCGGCCTCCTTTGCGGGCTTTGGAATGGCGTCCTGGTGGCGATACTCGATATCCAGCCGATCATTGCGACCCTGATCCTGATGGTCGCCGGTCGCGGCGTCGCTCAACTCATTACAGAAGGCGTTATCCTCACCTTCAACAACGATACCTTTGCTGCTCTCGGATCCGGCTCCTTCGCAGGCATTCCGATCCCCATCTATCTCTGGGTGGCTGCTGGCCTGCTCATCGGCCTGCTGGTGCGTCGCTCGGCACTCGGCTTCCTGATCGAGGCAACCGGCATCAACCGCCGCGCAGCCACTCTCGCCGGGGTACGCGCCCGCTTCCTGCTCTTCTTCGTTTACGCGGTTTCGGGCATATGCGCTGCCGTTGCAGGTCTCATCATCACCGCCGATATCCGGGGTGCCGACGCCAACAATGCCGGCCTCTGGCTGGAACTCGACGCCATTCTCGCCGTCGTCATCGGCGGCACCTCGCTCAATGGCGGGCGATTCTCGATCACCGCTTCGCTGATCGGCGCGCTGATCATCCAGTCGATCAATACCGGCATCCTCGTCTCTGGCTTCCCGCCGGAGTTCAACCTGATCATCAAGGCCGGCATCATCATCATCGTGCTGACGTTGCAGTCGCCGACGATACTGAGTTTGCTTCACTTCATGAAGCCTGCCAGACGGCAACCGGAGGCCGTAACCAAGGAGGCCGAAGGAACGGCGCGATGATCCACACCCGCAACCTCCCTTTTGTCGCCACGCTCGGCATTTTCGTCATCGCCTACGCGCTCTGCGTCCTGCAATTCCCAAACATGCTGTCGACGCGCGTGATCGGCAATCTGCTTACCGATAACGCCTTTCTCGGGATCGCCGCTGTCGGCATGACCTTCGTAATCCTGTCCGGAGGGATCGACTTGTCGATCGGTTCGGTCATCGCCTTCACCAGCGTATTCGTGGCAGTCATGGTCGGCACGCTCGGAGTTCATCCGCTTACCGCTTTCGTGGCCGTCCTGGTCATCTCGACGCTCTTCGGCAGTCTGATGGGCGCCATGATCCGCTATCTCAGCATACCGCCCTTTGTCGTGACGCTCGCAGGCATGTTTCTCGCGCGCGGTGCCGCCTACCTGATTTCGACCGAATCCGTGCCGATCTCGCACCCCTTTATCGACACCATCCAGAGCTTCTATTACCGGTTTCCGGGAGGCGGCCGGTTGACCGCGCTTGCCATGCTGATGCTGCTGGTTTTCATCGTCGGCACTTTCGTCGCCGGACGCACCCGTTTCGGCGCCAATGTCTATGCGATCGGCGGGAACCAGCAATCCGCGGAGCTGATGGGTGTGCCGGTGGGTTCAACGACCATCGGCATATATGCACTTTCGGGCTTTCTTTCCGGCCTCGCCGGCATTGCCTACACGCTCTACACTTCGTCCGGCTATTCCTTGGCGACAGTCGGCGTCGAGCTCGATGCGATCGCAGCCGTCGTGATCGGCGGTACACTGCTGACGGGCGGCGTCGGCCTCGTCGCAGGCACGTTCGTCGGTATCTTGATCCAGGGACTGATCCAAACCTACATTGTCTTTGATGGTACCTTGTCGTCCTGGTGGACGAAAATCGTCATCGGCTTCCTGCTCTTCGTCTTCATCGTCTTGCAGCGTGCGATCATCTGGTATTCAAACAGGAAGCTGGCCGAGGGCCGGCTGAAGGGGGTTTGATTGGGTCTTCTGGAAACCACGATCAGTGGGCGAAAGCGCCGCAGCAACCACGCGCATGTGGTGGCGGAACTCGGCCGCGGCATCGTATCCGGCAAGATACCGGAAGGTTCATTGCTGCCAGGTGATGCGGAACTTTCCGCCCGCTTTGGTGTCTCCCGCACGGTGTTGCGCGAATCCATGAAGACGCTCGCCGCAAAACGCCTGGTAGAGCCCAAAGCCAAGGTCGGCACCCGCGTGCTGGACAAGGCGAGCTGGAATTTCTTCGATTCGGACGTGCTCGGCTGGCGCTTCGAATCAGGCCTCGATTTCGAGTTCATCGAACATCTTGCGGAAATGCGTATGGCTCTGGAGCCGGCAGCCGCCGCTGCGGCGGCAATACGCGCCACGAGTGACGATATCGTCGCACTTTATGCGATTGCCGCGAAGTTCGACAATCTCTCGCATACGCCGGAAACCATCGCCAAGGTGGACCTGGAATTCCACCTCGCCATCGCCCGCATGTCCGGCAATCCGTTCATGCGCTCGGCAAGCGCGCTGATCGAGGCGGCGCTGGCAATATCCTTCCAGCTCTCATCACCGGCATCCTCACCCGAGATGATCGATGAGGTCGCCTCCAATCACCTCAGGATCGCGCACGCCATTGCCTCACGCGACCCGCAAAAGGCAATCATCGCGATGCGGCACGTCATCGAGATCGGCAAAGGCCGCATTCGCAACTCGCTTGACGTCAAGCTGCCGGCATAGATCTACTTCGCTTCGAGTGAGATCATCAGATTGGCAAGCAGCGCCGTGCGCGGCGCAACGCTGCTCAGGAAAATATGCTCGTTGAACGTATGCGGTCCGGCACCGTCAGCCCCCAGGCCGTCGAGGGTCGGCACACCGAGTGCCGACGTGAAATTGCCGTCAGACCCCCCACCCGTCGCCATGCCTTCCAGAGCAATGCCGAGGTCGCTCGCAATCTTGGCCGCCGCTTCGAACAAACGTTTCCCCTCTTCCGATTGGGCAAAGGGCGGCCTGTTCATCTTGCCGGCAATCTCGAAGGTGATATCCGGATCGACAGGTTTCATGGCTTCGATCTTGCCGGTGATCTCCTCGGCGACCTGATCATTCGGCACACGGACGTCGACCTGTAGCCGGCATTCGGCCGGCACTGTATTGCGGCCCGTGCCGCCCTGGATCGTGCCGACCGTGACCGTGACGCCACGGTCTGTGTCGTTGAGCGCCTCGAGTTCCAGCACCAGCCGTGCAGCGGCGCGGATCGCGCTGCGTCCATCCTGCGGCCTCGCGCCCGCATGCGCCGCACGTCCCTGCACGGTGATATCATACATGGCAACTCCCTTTCGGGCGACGACGACCTTGCCGCCATCGCGCGCAGGCTCGACCACCAGAGTATAGCCTGCATTCTTCGCCGCGGTTTCCATGAAGGTACGAGAAGACAGGCTTCCCATTTCCTCGTCCGGCACGAAGATCAGGTCGATCGGCATTTTGCTTCCCTTCCTGACCGCAAGTTTCATGGCTTCGAGCGCCATCAGCGCCCCCGACTTCATGTCATAGATGCCGGGGCCATAGAGCTTGTCGCCCTCCTGCCGCAGCGGAAGCTGATTGTTGATGACGCCGACGGCATGAACCGTATCGAGATGCGCGAGAATGAGCACCGTCTTTTCGTTGCTGCCGGCCGGACGCGGCGAGCGCACCGCGAGGATGTCGCCGAAGCCGAGCGTGCCCGGCAGCCGTTCCGTATCAAGACCGGCTTCCCTTCCCAGGATCTCGACGCGATCGACAAGCCGATTGACAGCCTCAGCATTGGAGGTCGGGGTCTCGATCTCGACCCAGCGTTTCAGCTCCTCGATCAGGGCCTCGTCGTCTATGTCCTGGGCGGAAATGGCAAGCGTCATGGGAAATTACCTTGGGCGTTTCTGGCGAGCGGAGGATGATGCCGCTGAAGCGCGGCCCGGCCACTATAGTGAGCCGGACAAGGATCGCTAGACCTATGCCCAAACAATCGCCAAAAGTCTCCTGCCCTTGCGCGGGCATCTCTCCGTGCCGGGGGAAGCCAACCTCGCCAAGCTCGGCGATGTCATGCGCAATTACGTGACCGGCAAGGCTTGAAGCATATCGCCGTCAAATCGTCATGCTGCGAAAATGTTCGAGTATGCGGGCCGCATCCGGTTCGATACCGGTGAACAGGCGAAACGCCCCGACGGCTTGGAACACAGCCATGCCGCCGCCGTCCAGTATGCGGCATCCGCGCTTTTTCGCCTCCCGCAGAAGCTCCGTTTCAAGCGGAAAATAAACGATCTCGGCGATCCAATGACGGGGCTGAAGCAGGTCCGGCGACAGCGGAATACCGGGATATTTTGCCATGCCGGTCGGTGTAGCGTGAATGAGACCCGCTGAGTTTCGCATGGCGTCGCTGATATCATCCGAAGCCCGGATTGTCGCCTCCGGGAAAAGCAATGACATGTTCTGAGCCAGTTGCAAGGCGCGCTCCGGTTCACGATCGAACACCGTTAAGGTCTTAAGGCCGAGTGAAAGAATGGCAAAAGCTGTCGCGACACCGGCGCCACCCGCGCCGATCTGGAGCGCGGCGTCGAGATCGGCTCCCGGCAGGCCGCGACGAAAACTCTCGGCAAAACCCCACCAGTCCGTGTTGTGACCGAAGCGTTTGCCGTTCCTCAGCACCACCGTGTTCACAGCACCGAGCGCGCGCGCCTCGTCGGAAAGCTCATCGAGATAAGGAATGATCACCTGTTTACAGGGATGGGTGATATTGAGGCCGCAGAGTCCACTCGCCTCGGCATCGTTCAGCAGTTGCGGCAAGGCAGCCGGCGTCAGACCGAGCTGGGCAAGATCGATCAACTCGTACTCGTATCGAAGGCCCTGAGCCGCCCCCTCCTTGACATGCATCGCCGGCGTCAATGAGGCCTGGATGCCGGAACCGATCAGCCCGGCCTTCAAAGATTTCAGCAGTGTCTCAGCCATAGCACTCAAGCCTCATGTGGATGAATGAGCCGGCTCGCCGCGAAACGAGCCGGCGGATCGCGTTACTTGCGGGCGGCTTCAAGTTCCTTGAAGAGCAGGGAAACGCTATCCGCTCCGATATCGGCGCTGAACTTGTCGATCAGCGGTTTCACCGCATCACGCAGCTTCTGCGTCTCTTCGGGGCTGAGCTCAGTGACCTGCATGCCCGTCGCCTTGATTTCATCGAGTGCCTTGGCATCGGCCTCACGGGAAACCTTGCGTTGGAAATCGCGCGCCTCCACAGCGGCGGACTGGAGGACCGCTTTCTCTTCGTCATTGAGGCCATCCCAGAACTTCTTGCTGACCAGCACGATCTGCGGATTGTACTGATGGCGGGTGACGGTCAGGTACTTCTGCACCTCATAGAATTTGGCATTGAGAATGTTCGCGAACGGATTTTCCTGCCCGTCCACGGTACCGGTTTCGAGTGCCGTATAAAGTTCGGTGTAAGGCAGCGGCACGGCGTTCGCGTCGAGGCTGTTGAACAGTTCGATCGGGATCGGCGACTGTAGCGTGCGGATCTTCAGCCCTTTGATATCCTCAAGCTTGGCAACCGCATGGCGGTTGTTGGTGAGGTTGCGGAAACCAAGCTCCCAGTAGGCAAGCCCGACAAGGCCGGCCGGTGGCAGCTTGTCGATCAGGCTCTTGCCGAAAGGGCCATCCATGACTTTGTCAGCCTCTTCGCCACTGTTGAACAGGAACGGCAGGTCGACTGCGCCGAAGTCCTTCACATTGCTTGCCAGAATGCCGGCATTCAGCACCAGCATCTCAACCACGCCGCCCTGCAGCGCTGACACGGTCTGTACATCGCCGCCGAGCACGCCGCCGGGAAACAGTTTGACCTCGATCTTTCCGCCACTCTTCTCCTTGACGATCTCGGCGAACTTCTCCATGCCGGTGACCTGTGGATGGCCCTTGCTGTTGGCCGCGGCGAATTTCAGCGTATGCGAGCGGATTTCGGCAGAAGCCGTGCCGGTGAACAGAAGCACCGGAATGGTGATTCCGAGCGCCAGTTTCATCATCTTGTTGAACATGCTTTCCTCCCACTATTGGCCGGGACCTCCCCACGGCCGGTTGACATGCACTTTGAAAAAATCGCTCGCCTCAATGCCCGAACCAGGTGACGGGCACGGTCACCAGTTCCGGAAACAGGACGAGCAGAAAAAGCACGATGAGTTCCGCGATCATGAAGGGCATGACGCCTTTCACGAGCTTTTCCATGGAAAGTTTCGACACGCCGCAGATGACGTTGAGCACCGTGCCGACCGGCGGCGTAATAAGACCGATCGAATTGTTGATGATGAACAATACGCCGAAATAAACCGGGTCGATGCCCGCCTGCTTGATGATCGGCATCAGAACAGGCGTCATGACGAGAATGGTCGGCGTCATGTCCATAGCCGTGCCGACGAGGACGACCATCACCATGATGGCGATCAAGAGCAGTGTCTGGTTGTCCATCAACGGGTCGAGCAGCCTGACGAGATCACCCGGCACGTCAGCGACGGTGATGAGCCAGGCGGAAACCGCCGCGCAGGCGACCAGGAACATCACCACGGCGGTGATCTTGGACGCCGAGACAAACACATGGAAAAGCTGCGACGGCTTGAGCTCGCGATAGACGACCATCGAAACGAACAGCGAATAGACGGCCGCAATCACTCCTGCTTCGGTCGGCGTAAAGACGCCGAACTTCAGGCCGACGATGATGAAAACGGGCAGCAGCAGCGCCCAGATGCTGTCGACGAAGGCTTTGATCCGCACGTCGCGGCTCTGCCTGGGCGGCAGTTCGAACTGCTCCTTGCGGGCGACGACCAGCCACGTGACACAAAGCGAAAGCCCGATCAGAAGACCCGGCACGATGCCGGCAAGAAAGAGCTTCGTGATCGACACGCCGCCGATGACGCCGAAGAGGATGAAGCCGATCGATGGCGGAATGATCGGGCCGATGATCGAAGCCGATGCCAGAAGCCCCCCAGCGCGGGCAGGATCATGACCGGACTTCAGCATCATGGGGAAAAGCAACGCGCCGAGCGCTGCGGCATCCGCCACCGCGGAACCGGAAAGGCTTGCGAGTATGCAAGCCGCAAAGATCGCCACGAAGCCAAGACCGCCGCGCACATGGCCGACCATTGCCATGGCGAGATTGACGATGCGCTTCGAGAGACCGCCGGTGTTCATGACCTCGCCAGCCAGCAGAAAGAACGGGACTGCCATCAATGGGAAGCTATCGGCACCGTTCAGCACGTTCTGTGCGACGATCTGAGCGTCGAAAATGTCCATATACATCATCAGCGCCACGCCACTGAGGATGAGAGCGAAGGCAATCGGTACGCCGAGCGCCATGGGGCCGAGAAGCGCGCCGAGGAAAATTGTGAGCGTCATCGATCCTCTCCTCAGGCCTTGGTCCCGCTACCGGCAACGGCAGTTTCCGGATGACTATCGAGAGCGATCTCGTCCTCGCTGTCGCGCACCAGCTGCGCAGTCGCGATATCGATGCGGCCGGTCGCCACCTGAAACGCATCCCAGAGGATGAGGAGGAAGGTCGGGACACCGAAGGCGATGCCTGCGCCGTAGAACCAGCCCATGGATATGCCGGTTGCGGGCATGGTCGTGGGCAGGTTGATCAGCGTCTGCGTCCAGCTTCCGCTGATCATCAGCCAGGTCGCCACGAGCATCAGTCCCTGCCCCAGAAGCACTGCAATTCTCGCAGACGCCGGCGGCAGGCGCTTCAGGAGCGAATCGACGCCGAGATGGCCGTGCTCGCGCATGGCAACGACGCCCCCCAGGAACGTCAGCCAGAGAAAGAAGACACGCGACAGCTCCTCAGAGACGGTAATGCCTTGGTTGAAGGCGTAGCGCAGGACAACATTGCCGAAGACCAGTATGACCATGCCCGCCAGAAGCAGAGCGATGACGACCTTCAGCGCAAAAAAGTAGAAATCGATGATCCGTGTCATTTCCAATCCTCCCAAGGCCTTGTCGCGACGGGCATCGGGGAAACCGACATAGCAGTTACCCGATCCTTGGGCTTGGCAAGAGCCTTCGCCAGAACCGCCTCCTCAGGGGTCACTGACACGATCGCTAAAATGTACGAACTAGTGAGTATGTCAAGCTCGATCTATTGAAAGTGGCGAACAAGCTCGCTATGACTTTGGAAAAATACGGAAATCCGGTGTGGACAACCTAGACCCTTGGAACGCGCTTCGCATGGAGAGGCGGAACAGAAGGGTAATGAAAGCGACTTTTTGGGATGGCGCCGAAACACGAAAACCGTAGGAAGAACGATCCGCAACGAACTCAGGAAGATATCCTGGAGGTCGCGACGGAGGAATTTTCAACCCACGGCCTCGCTGGCGGACGTGTCGATGCGATCGCGGAAAAGATGCGCACCTCGAAGCGGATGATCTACTACTATTTCGGCAGCAAGGAAGGTCTCTATCTCGCGGTGCTGGAACGGGCCTATCGCAAGATCCGCACGCTGGAGGCCGATCTCGAACTTGCCAACCTGCCGCCGGAACAGGCTCTGCGGGTGCTGATCTCGACGACATTCGATCATGACGAGGCCAATCCGGATTTCGTGCGCCTCGTCAGCATCGAGAATATTCACCACGCCGCCCATATGCTGCGTTCGGAAGCGATCCGCGACCTGAACGTCTCGGTTATCGAGACCATCGCCGCAATCCTGGAGCGCGGCATTGCCGAAGGCGTATTCACCCGCAAGGCTGATCCGATCGACATTCACATGCTGATCAGCGCCTTCTGTTTTTTTCGGGTTTCAAACCGCTACACGTTCGGCACGATCTTCCGCCGCGACCTTTCGGAACGTGCGACCATGGAACGCCATAAGACGCTGATCGCCGACGCGGTCATCAATTACCTGCAGAACAAAGTCGCCTGACCTCTTTGCGTAGAGGCCGTCAACCCGATGCGGAAGGAGCCCGCCGCGACCGCCTCAGCGCCCGTTCACCAGATTGAGGATGAGCTGGTGGACATTGCCGCCCTCGCTCATCTCCATCCGGTCGAAATCGCTGCTGCGCTTTCGTTGCGCCTTGGAAATCTCGCCGAGTTTCGCCTGCAGATCAGCCCTCACCTTGGAACATTTTGGATCATTGGCGGCGCTCAGGCCGACGCTAACCCGCTCGATCTCCCTCACCATGTCGACAATGATGACACCGTGTACCTGTTCGTGTTTGCGGACACCGGTGATGAAGATATCCCATTTCCGCTTGAGATCCGGCGAAAGCGGCGAAGCAGGCCTCGGCAACAGATAAGTAATGATCAGCTTCGGCTTTGCTGAAACCAGGGTGCAGGCGCCGCCAGGTTGCGGTTCGTATTTTCGCGTCCAGGTGAGTTTGAAATTGGTATGCGCGATGGCACGAACCTCTCTGCCCACTTTGGGGCCACGCTGTCCGATCGAGGCATAAAGGTCGATTCCGGAATCGCCGGTGATCGGATAGGTCTGGATCTGTTCGATCGGTTGCCAGGTGGTTTGCGCCAAAGCGGATAGCGGCGCCAACACCAGATAACCGACCAGCCAATGAAGTCGAATGCTTGATTTCACAAGATCCTCGAAAGCTCTTGTCAGAATGAATAGCGGCGGAGAGCTAAAGTTCCACTTCAGATACCAGCATGACGCTTCGCTGTCATCGACCCTACACAAACCATGCCTAAGCTGGCGTAGTCGAGGGTGATCGTTCATGCACGGCCGCGCCAATCTTACCGCCATGAGGCTGATGGATGCCTGCGAGCATCTGCTTTGCGAAGCCGAAGCCCTGGAGGATCTGACTGCGCGGCGCATTGCCATCGAGGCGAACGCAACGCCCTCTGCCATTGCCTATCATTTCGGCTCGCAGGAGGAGCTGGTCGCCGCCGTCGCGGAACGGGTCTATCGCCGGCTGAATGCCGAGCGGCTCAGACTGCTTCAGAAGGCGATTGACCGCAGGGCGCCCGATCCGCCCAATCTCGAAGAAGTCATCGCGGCGCTTGTCGGCCCTTCTATCCGGTGGAGCCTCGACCCGACCTCCAGCTATCCGGTCCTGTCTCATTTCACCTCCATGGCGAAGACGCACCGGGAACAGGCACCGCATTATCGCCGGATCATCGACAATGTGGAGCATCATCGGGCTTTCATTCCGCACCTGAAGCGGATCTCGCCCTGGCTTGACGAAGTGGATATCGGCTGGCGGCTCAATTGCGCCCTTGGAATTCGTTCGCAGGTCACCCGCAGCCGCTCGCGCACCGAAGTGCTGACCAACTACCGGATGAACCTCGACGATCCCGAAATCGTCATCACCCGCATGGTCGAGGTGATCGCCCCGATGTTTCGCCGGATAGCCTGAAGTTTCGAGCCTACCGCCGCCGCGCTTTCTGTTCCGGTTTCGAACGGCATTCGAATTCCGTCACTCCTGCGAAACAAAGTCCTTCTATCGGTCCTCCCACGGGCGGAAACGATCAGGCATTCCCTCGTCCGCTGCCAAGACGTCATCCATGGAGGCATCCGATGCGCCGCGAAACCACATTCATTCACCTGACCGACCTGCATATCGGCACCGCCGACGACGACCACCTGCACAGCGACACGCTGGAAACGCTCAACCAGGTCCTCGACCTCGTCGTGACCGTGACACCGAAACCGCAATTCGTGATCGCCAGCGGCGACCTCACCAATCGCGGCGATGCGGAAAGCTACCGCCGGATGAAGGAGATCATCGACGCGAAACTCGACATGCCGGTCATCTATGCACTCGGCAATCACGATACCCGACCGGGTTTCTACGAAGGCATGGGCATCGAGACCGACGATCCGGATGCACCTTACGATCACGATGCCGTCGTCGATGGCATCCATATCATTGCGATCGACTCGTCCACGCCCGGCCTCATCGGCGGCACGATCGATCCGGAACAGTTCGACTGGCTCGCCTCGACGCTCGACAGCCATCCTGACCTGCCGAAGCTGATCGTCGTCCACCATCCTCCTGCACTGGGTGAGGAACCAGATGCAACACATTGGCGTACAATCCACTTCCAGCAATCGGAACGCTTCCGGAAACTGCTGCAAGGCCGCAACATCATCGGCATCCTGAGCGGCCATATCCATCACGACCGCGTCTCCTTCTGGCATGGCATACCGGTCGTGGTGGGCACCGGCCAGCATGCCGCAACCGATATCCTGCGCACGGACCTCCTGCGCATGGTGCGCGGCGCCTCTTTCGGCATCGGCACGATCCGGCCGTCCGGCCTCACCATGGCCTTCGTGCCGCTGCCGTCCGACCGTGCCGAACTCAACACCTATCCGCTCGAAATGCTGATGGCGCGGGCAAAACCCGTCGCCGCGGAATAACCCTCACCCGGGAGAAACCAAATGCTGCGCAGAACCACACTCAAGCTCATAGCAACGCTTGCAAGCGTTGCTATGACGCCGCTCGGCGCCTTGGCCGAGATGCCGGCCGCGATCGACAAGCCTGTGACGATCAGCTTCTACAACTACAACCTTGCTTCGGCGAGCGCCGGTGCCGATGCCACCAAGGAGCTCCTTGCCACGTTCGAGAAGAAGTTCCCGAACATCAAGGTCGAGACGATTGCCGTTCCCTCGAACGAGATCATGTCCCGCGTGCAGGCCGATATCGTCGCCGGCCGCCAGCCGGACGTCGCCCAACTCGTTTTCCGCGACCTGATCTACATCGCCAGCGATCTCGGCGCCAATGCGTTGGAAGACATGGTGAGCCCCGAAGAACTGAAGGCCCACCTCGCCGGCATGATCCCGAAAGGCCTGGAACTCGGCAAGGTCGACGGCAAGACCTATGGTCTCGCTTATACCTTCTCGACGCCGATCCTTTATTACAATGCCGGCCTCTTCAAACAGGCAGGCCTCGATCCGGATAATCCGCCGAAGACCTGGACCGACGTCGATGCGGCCGGGCGTGCCATCAAGGAGAAGACCGGCAAGAACGGCTTCTTCCCGGGCGCCTACGGCCCGGTCGACGGCACTTTCGTCTATCAGGCGATCGTCATGTCGAACGGCGGCAAGGTGCGCGACGGCAACAAGCTCACCTTCGCGGATACGAATGCCGCCGATGCCGTGAAGATGCTGCGCGGCATGGTCGAAAGCGGTGCGCACGCCAAGATCGACGTCGCAAGCCCCTCCGACACCTTCGCCGCCGGCAATCTCGGCATGTTCCTTTATACCAGCGCGGTCTATGGCAGCTACAAGAAGGCGGCCAAGGACAAGTTCGACCTGCGCATGGCGCCGATGCCCTCCTTCGGCGACAAGCCGACCGCACCCACCAATTCCGGCAGCGCGCTTTACGTCTTCAGCAAGGATCCGGAGAAACAGCGTGCTGCCTATGAACTCCTGAAATTCCTGACGAGCAAGGAGGCCTATACGGTTATCACCAGCAAGATCGGCTATCTGCCGCTGCGCCTCGATATCGTCGACGACCCGAACTATCTCGCCTCTTGGGTTAAGGAAAACCCGATGTTCCGCGCCAACCTGAAACAGCTCGATCACCTGACGGCGAATATCGCCTTCCCCGGCCCGAATTACCGGCAGGTCGAGAAGATGATGATGGACTCGGTGCGCGAGGCCGTGTTCGGCACCGGCGATCCTTCAGCCGTTCTTACGACAGCCCAGGACGAAGGCCAGAGCCTGATGCCCTGACAGCAGGCGAATACCAGGAGATGCCGGGCGGCTCTCACGCCTGCCCGGCACCACAAACTGCATACGGACACGTGTCATGACCGATATCCAGGCCGATCTCGCAAGGCCGCTCGCCCTTGCGCCGAGTTCTCCGACGAAGCGCGAGCAAAACGTCTTCACCGTTCTACCCTGGCTTTACCTGGCCCCGGCACTGATCCTCCTGATGATGTGGACCTATGTGCCGCTGGTCGAGGCCTTCCAGCTTTCCTTCTACCAGTGGAACATGCTGCCGACCGCGCCGCAGCGCTATGTCGGCCTCGCCAACTATCAACGCCTGCTGGCGCTTCCGGAAATGCGAGCGGCACTCTGGAATACGCTCTTCTATATCCTCGGCCTCTTCCCCATGTCGGTGGTCATCCCGCTCTTTGTGGCGATCTGGACGCAGGATCTCACCGGCCGCGCCCGGACGGTCTACCGCGCATTGATCTTCGTGCCGATGATCGTAGCCCCGGTGGTCGCCGCCGTGCTCTGGCGCTGGCTTCTCAACGAGGACCAGGGGCTCGTCACGCTTGGCCTCGAACAGCTCGGTTTCGGCCGCATCGGCTTCCTGACCGATCCGAAATACGCGCTGGCGACCCTCACCTGGATCACCGGCTGGAAGCTGATCGGTTTCTCGACGCTGCTCTTTTCCGCCGCGAATGCCGGCATCAACCCCTCCTATATCGAGGCGGCCCGCATCGACGGCGCCACCGGCTGGGGGGTCATCCGTGATATTCGCCTGCCGCTCCTGTCGCCGACCATCCTGCTCCTCTCGATGATGACGATCCTCTTCGGCGCGCAATGGAGCTTCGCCTATATCAACGTCTTGACCAATGGCGGCCCGCTCAAATCGACCACCAACATCTTCTATCTGCTCTGGGAATACGGCTTCCAGACCCTGTCGGCCGGCTGGAGTTCGGCGGCCGGCATGATCGCCTTTGCCGGTTTCGCAGTCATCGCGGCGGGCTGCCTGTGGCTCATGAAGAGGTTTGCGGTCTATGACAATTGACGCTCGCGACAACCAGCCTCTTATGCCCCTTTCGCCGAATGAAGGGACCACGCGCAGGATCGCCGTGCATAGCATCATGATCCTGCTGTCGGCCCTGTCGATCTTCCCGATCTACTGGATGATCGTCACTTCGCTCCGGCCTGAGAACGAGATTTTCTCAACCCTGCCCTGGCCGTCGAACCCGTCTCTCGAAAACTACGTCTTCGTGCTGACCCGCATTCCGATGCTCCAGATGCTCGCCAACACCACGATCGTCGCGGCGGCGACGGCGGCGCTGCAGGTGCTCACCGGCCTGCTGACGGCCTATGCGCTGGTGCGTTGGCGCATGCGGCTTGCCGGTCTCGTACATGGCCTCATCGCGCTCTCCTGGCTTGTGCCCTTTCAGGTGACGATGATCCCGAACTACGTGCTTGCCTCACGGCTTGGCCTGCTCGACACGCTGACCGGCCTCGTCGTGCCCAATGCCGTGGCGGCCTTCGCGATCCTTCTGCTCTATCATTCCATGCGCTCCTTCCCGACCGAGATCCTGGAGGCGGCACGGATCGATGGGGCGAAGAGTTGGCGCATCCTCTGGCAGATCGTCACGCCGAACATGGGGGCGCCGATCGCCTCGCTTGCGATCATCGCCTTCATCTCGGCCTGGAACGAATATTTCTGGCCGCTGCTTCTCTCGCGCAAACCGGAAAACTCGGTCGTCCAGATCGGCCTGCAGATGTTCATGACCCAGGAAGGCAATCTCTGGGGGCCGCTGATGGCGGCCGCAGCACTCGCCAGCCTGCCGATCCTGGTCATCTACCTCATCCTGCAGCGTCACGTCATCGAATCCTTCATGAAATCCGGAATCCGCTGATATGCTTGCTTGCGAACGCCTGATCGCGCTGGAAGGCGCCCACAATGTCCGCGACCTCGGCGGCTATCCGACGGTGACCGGCAACCTGACCCGCTGGCGCTCCATCCTGCGCGGCGACGCGCTGCATCGCCTGGGTCCAGCGGACATCGGAATTCTGCTGGACCACGGCCTGACGACGGTCATTGATCTGCGCAACGCCCATGAACTCGCAACAGAGATCAATCCCTTCGCCCGACATGCCCAAGTGCGCTATCACAACACGCCGCTGTTTTCCGCGCTGGCGCCGGTGGAAATGATGGCGGATACCACATCGGGCTTCGACATGAGCGACCGTTACTGCCAGGCGATCGACGAATGCCGGCCGGCGATCGCCGAAGTGCTCGGGACGATCGCCAATGCGCCGGAAGGCACCGTGCTTTTCCATTGCAGCGCCGGCAAAGACCGCACCGGCGTTATCTCCGCCCTGCTGCTCGCCAATGCCGGTGTCGACGAGGCGAGCATCATCGAGGATTATGCATTGACGGCGACCATATCCGGCCCGCTCATCGGCCGGCTTCGGGAGCGCGCGCTCGGCCGCGGCGCGGCACCTGCCCTGCTCGATATCGTGCTGGCCTCGGAGCCGCGCAGCATGCGCCGGACTCTCGACCATATTCACACGAACTATGGCGGCATCCAGGGTTATATGAGCGCACTTGGCTTCGATCCGACCATGACGGAGCGGCTCAGGAATCGCCTGTCCTGAACCGGAGGCATCAGTTCTTGGGCCGCGCCGCGGGGACGAGCACCCGGCCGACGATCTGCGAATCGAGATCGTAGACGGAGATCTGCATCTCCTGGCCAATCCGCGTTCCGTCGAGCAAACGGATCAGGTCGTCTGCGCCCGCGACGGGTTGGCCGTCGATCGCCAGGATGAAATCGCCCTCCTTCAGACCCGCCCGATCGGCCGGACTGCCGGGATCGATACGACGGATACGCACCGTCGTTTCCTGCGTCATGCCCGCCTTCAATGCGATCCGACGCGGCAGCATGATCGTATCGACGACGATGCCGATGAAAGCGCGCCGCACATGGCCGAAACGCAGGATTTCGGACACCACGAAGTTGGCGGTGTTGGACGCGACGGCAAAAGCGATGCCCTGCGCGCCGCGAATCACCGCCGTATTGACGCCCACGACCTCGCCCGAAGCCGAAACCAGCGGCCCGCCGGAATTGCCGGGGTTGAGCGCCGCATCGGTCTGCACCACGTCTTCGATCAGCCTGCCGGTCGAGGCACGCATCGACCGGCCGAGAGCCGAAACCACGCCGCTGGTAACCGACCAGTCGAAGCCGAGCGGGTTGCCGATTGCGATCGCGATATGGCCGCGCCGCAATTTCTGGGAATCGCCAAGCCGTGCCCAGGCCTGTACGTCCATGTCGGCGCGCACCAGCGCGATATCGGTGTCCGGGTCGCGGCCGAGTACGCTGCCCTGCCCGACTGCACCATTCGCACTGCGGATGCGCACGGCCTTTGCATCGGCTACGACGTGATGATTGGTGATGATCAGGCCGTCCGGCGAAATGGCGAAACCCGATCCATGTCCCTGATCGCCAAGCCGCTCGATGCGGCTGACGGCGGGACCGACGCGGTCGACCGCACCGGCGACAGTCTCCGAATAGGCGTCGAGCAAGGCACCATCCTCAGGGACTGGAGGATTGATATCGATAAATCCCATGACAAGAACCCCGGAAAACACCCTCTCGGAAAGGAGAAGGTCGTAGAAGGAGCTGATGTGGTGGGTTCAGAGGCCGGAAACAAGAACCGGCAAGACCGGCTCAGTCCTCGGCAAAAATCGGATCCTCGACGAACTTGCCACCCTGGTAGACCGCCATGGCGGAAGTCGGCGCCGGCCGCTCTATGGTCGCTTCGAGTTCAGCGCGATAGATCTCGGCATTGTCCTTCGGCTTCCAGCCGAGATAGGCCGCATGGGAATTATCCCACCACTTGCTGTCATTGTTCGAAATGCCCCAGATGACAGGGCAGCCGAGCATCGGGGCTCGGAAGACGCAGCCGATCAGCGACACAAAATCGTCATAGGACATCCAGCCAGACAGCATACGGTGGTTGACCGGCTTTTCGAAGCAGCTGCCTATCCTGACAAGTGCTGTTTCCTGGCCGAATTTTTCGAAATACATGCGGGCCAGCGCCTCCCCAAAGCATTTCGAAACGCCGTAGAGACCGTCCGGCTTCATCGGAGCCTTGACATCGATATGTTCGTCCTGCCGGTAGAAGCCGACCACGTGATTGGAACTCGCAAACAGAATGCGCGGATGGCCGTGGACGCGTGCGGCCTCGTAGAGGTTGTAAAGGCCGAGCAGATTGGCATTGAGGATTTTTGAGAACTTGTCTTCGACGGAAATGCCACCGAGATGAAGGATGCCGTCACAGCCCTCGACCAGCTTCATGACTGCAGCCGCATCGCCGAGATCGCAGGTGACGAGCTCCTCATGCGAGGCTGCAGTGCCGAGATCGGCGATATCCGACAGGCGAAGCGTCTCGGCGAAACCGACAAGACGGCTGCGCATGGCGCGGCCGAGTCCGCCGGCTGCACCGGTGATCAAAAGTCTCTTCAAGAATCAATCCTCCGAAAGCGGCAGGGCAACCGCTGCAATTCAACTTATTCGTGACAAGTCGCATCACTTATCATACATGTCAATGAACACCGGTCAACAAGTCCGACACGGTTCGCCCTCTATGCTCAACTTGACATAGGAGCCAGTGCCATTGTGTCATGCGCCGCAGAGCAAGGAGAAGGCAGATGAGCGTTGAAACGAAAACCGATACCGGCAAGGGATCGAAGACGCTGGTCTCCAAGCTCGGGGATGTGTTGCGCCAGGCAATCACCGCCGGCCAGTTTCCACCGGGCTCGCGCCTCCCAAGCGAAGCGCAGCTGACAGAAGCCCACGGCGTCAGCCGCACGGTCGTGCGCGAAGCGATCGCCGCGCTGCGCGCCGACCGGCTCGTCGAAGCGCGTCAGGGCGCAGGCGTCTTCGTGCTGGAACCGCCCACCTCCGCCAAGGCGCCCATGCTGTCTTTGTCGAACATCGACCTTGCGCGCGTTTCCTCCATGATCGAGCTTCTGGAGTTGAGAACAGCCGTGGAAGTCGAGGCCGCCGGGCTTGCGGCCCTCCGCCGCTCTCCAGCCCAGGAAGAGGTCATCCTCGACCGTCACTACGCCGTCCGAGCCTGTCTGGAAGCCTCGCAGCCAACCAGCGAGGCCGACTTTGCACTGCACCTCGCCATTGCCGAGGCGACCAACAACCCCCGCTTCCGCGAATTTCTGACCATGATCGGCCGCAACCTCATTCCCCGCGCAGCCCTTCGCCCCGACGATTCGGAAACCGACCAAGCCGCCTATATCAAGCTGCTCGACGACGAGCACAACGCCATCGTTGCTGCGATTTCCAATGGCGACGAGGAAGGCGCGCGCGAGGCCATGCGGCGGCACCTGCGCGGCTCGCAACTGCGCTATCGGGCACTCCTCAGAGAGCTCAGGAAATCTGTAAGATGACTTGTTGACACAAGTCCGCACAATCTGTACGACAATTTTGTCTGGAGGAGACACTTACAGAGGAAATCCGCACTATGACGCCCGAAGAAATCAAGACGGTGCTCGGCGCCGGCCTTCTGTCCTTTCCCGTGACCCATTTCGATAAGGAAGGCCAGTTCCAGCCGGAAAGCTATCAACGCCATATCGAATGGCTGTCGGGTTTCGAGGCGCCGGTCCTGTTTGCCGCGGGCGGCACGGGCGAATTCTTCTCGCTCTCACCCGGCGAAATTCCCGGCATCGTCAAGGCGGCCAAGGAGGCTTCCGGCAAGACGGCAATCGTGTCCGGTTGCGGTTTTGGCACACATGTGGGTGTCGAGCTTGCCAAGGCCGTCGAAAAGGCCGGCGCCGATGGCATTCTGCTCCTGCCGCACTACCTTATCGACGCACCGCAGGAAGGTCTCTACGAGCATGTGAAGCGCATCTGCCAGTCGGTCGGCATCGGCGTCATGGTCTATAACCGCGACAATTCGGTGCTTCAGGTCGACACGTTGAAGCGACTCTGCGACGAATGCCCCAACCTTGTCGGCTTCAAGGACGGCACCGGCGATATCGGGCTCGTCCGGCAGATCACCGCCACCATGGGCGACCGGCTGATGTATCTCGGCGGCATGCCGACCGCCGAACTTTTCGCGGAAGCCTATCTCGGCGCCGGCTTCACCACCTATTCGTCCGCCGTCTTTAACTTTGTGCCAGGACTTGCGGTCGAGTTCTACAAGGCCTTGCGCGCCGGCAACCGCACACGCTGCGAGGAAATTCTGATAGACTTCTTCTATCCCTTCATGGCGCTCCGCAGCCGCCGCAAGGGTTATGCTGTCGCCGCCATCAAGGCCGGCGTGCGCCTGCAGGGCTTCGATGCCGGCAAGGTCCGCCCACCACTCGACGACCTGACGGCTGAAGAGGAGCAGATGCTCCTGAAGCTTATCGGCTCTCACAAGCGGTGACCCCATGAAGATCGCGTCGGTTCGCACTCATCTTCTCGAACATAAGCTCGATGTCGCCTTCGAGAGCGCCTCCATGCGCTTTGATCGCCGCGCGCATGTGCTCGTCGAAGTCGAGTGCGACGACGGCACGGTCGGCTGGGGCGAATGCTTAGGCCCTGCCCGGCCGAATGCCGCGATTGTTGCGACCTACGCAAACTGGTTGATCGGCGAGAATCCGCTCGAAACAGAGAAGATCTGGGCGCGGCTTTACAATGCATTGCGCGACCAGGGCCAGCGCGGTCTTGCCGTGACCGCTCTTTCCGGCATCGACATTGCGCTCTGGGACATCAAGGGCAAGCATTTCGGCGTGCCGGTATCGATCCTGCTCGGCGGTCGTTTCCGCGAGAGCGTCAGGGCTTACGCGACAGGCAGCTTCAAGCGTGACGGCGTCGACCGTGTGGAGGACAATGCCTCGGACGTCGCCCGTTATCGGGATGAGGGTTTTCACGCCACCAAGATCAAGATCGGCTTCGGTGTCGAGGAAGACTTGCGCGTCATCCGTGCCGTACGCAATGCGGCCGGGTCCGATATGCGGCTGATGATCGACGCCAACCACGGCTATGACGCAGTCGAGGCGATCAAGCTCGGCAACGCGGCCGCTGAATATGGCATCGACTGGTTTGAAGAACCTGTCGTGCCGGAACAGCTCGCCGCCTATCGCGAAGTCCGGGCCAGGCAGCCGATCCCGGTTGCCGGCGGCGAAACGTGGCATAGCCGCTGGGGCATGCGCGAACCGGTGGAAACCCGTGCCGTCGACATCCTCCAGCCCGATCTCGCCGGCGTCGGGGGCTTTACGGAGGCCAAGCGGGTCGCCGACCTCGCGGCGCTCCACGGCGTTCGCGTCGTGCCGCACGTCTGGGGTACAGCCGTCCATATCGCCGCCGCGCTGCAATTCATGGCGGCAATGATCCCGAGCCCGGTTCGCGTCAACCCGATCGAACCGATTCTCGAATTCGACCGTACCCACAATCCATTCCGTCAGGCGGTGATCAAAACGCCGATCGAACACGAGCGCGGCGTGGTCGACATTCCGAACGGCCCAGGCCTCGGGATCGAGATCAATCGCGACGCGCTCGCAGAATTCCGCATGGGAGACATCTGATGCTCGTCCGCACCCTTTCCGGCAATCCTCCCAAGACCAGGCTGCCGAAGGGCGCGGTCGATACACAGATGCATGCTTATCTGCCGGGCTTTCCCTCCCTGCCCGGCGGCCCCGGTCTTCCGGCGGGAGAACTGCCGACGCCGGCCCAATATCTCGAGCTGATGCGCTGGCTCGGTATCGAGCGGGTCATTGTCACCCAGGGCAATGCCCAGCAGCGCGATAATTCCAATCTCAACGCCTGCCTTGCAGAATTCGGTTCGATCGCCCGCGGCGTTTGTGTCATCGACAGCGCGACGTCGGAAGCGGAACTCGACCGCCTCTCTGCCGCCGGCAATGTCGGCGCGCGCATCATGGATTTGCCGGGTGGCGCCGTGGATTTGAGCGAGCTCGAAGCGGTCGATGCCAAGGCCGCCTCGCGGAATTGGATGATAGCGGTCCAGTTCGACGGCAGCCATATCCTCGATCATGAGGAGCGCCTCGGGAGACTGAAATCCCGCTGGGTCTTCGACCATCACGGCAAGTTCTTCTCCGGCGTAACGCCCGACAGTCCGCAGATCGACGCCGTCAAGCGGCTGATCGACGGCGGCAACTGCTGGTTCAAGTTCGCCGGCGTCTATGAATCTTCGAAGGCTGGCGGCCCGGATTATGCCGATGTCGCAGCCGTTGCTCGCGAAATCGCCAAATACGCACCGGAACGCATCGTCTGGGGCACCAACTGGCCGCACAATCTTGCCCGCGAACAGGCAGATTACCCGGATGACGCGGCACTGACCGACACGGTGCTTGGCTGGCTTCCGGACGAAGCGGCACGCTATCGAGCCCTCGTGGAAAACCCGCAAGAGCTTTACGGCCTTCCGGGCTGGAAGCCGGAATAGCCGAACCTTACCGGAGCAGAGCGCTTCGGAATCTTTTTATCAGAGGAGGAAGACATGAAACTCACCAAAATGCTGGGCTTGGCGTTTGGCCTTGCGCTGGCTGCGACCACCGTCCATGCGCAGGAGATCACGCTGCGCTCCGCCGATATCCATCCGGATGGCTATCCGACCGTGGATGCAGTGAAATATATGGGTGAGTTGGTTTCTCAACGCACCAACGGCCGCATCCAGATCCAGGTCATGAACAACGCCGTCCTCGGTCAGGAAAAGGATACGATCGAACAGACCCGCTTCGGCGTCATCGACATGAACCGCGTCAACGCTGCGCCGTTCAACAACCTCGTACCGGAAACGACCGTCCTCGGTCTTCCTTTCCTGTTCCGCTCCACCGAGCATATGCACAATGTCGTGGACGGCCCGATCGGCGACGAAATCCTCAAGGCTTTCGAGCCGCATGGCCTGATCGGTCTTGCCTATTACGACTCCGGGGCGCGTTCGTTCTACACGACCAAGAAGCCGATCGAGAAGCTTGCCGATCTCAAGGGCATGAAGATCCGCGTTCAGCAGTCCGATCTCTGGATTGCCATGATGGAGGCTTTCGGCGCCAACCCGACCCCGATGCCGATGGGCGAAGTCTATTCCTCTCTGGAAACCGGAGTTGTCGACGGCGCCGAAAATAACTGGCCGTCCTATGAATCGGCGCGTCACTACGAGGTGGCCAAGAATTACACGCTGACCGAGCATTCGCTGAACCCGGAAATCCTGGTCATCTCGAAGCTCTCCTGGGACAAGCTCTCGCCGGAAGATCAGCAGATTGTCCGCCAGACCGCCAAGGATTCCGTCGGCAAGATGCGTGAATTGTGGACTGCCCGCGAAAAGTCGTCCGAAGAAAAGGTCCGCGCCGGTGGCGCAAATGTCATCAAGGTGAACAAGGACGAGTTCGCCGCGGCAATGAAGCCGGTCTACGACCGCTTCGTGACAGATCCGAAAATGAAGGATCTTCTGCAGCGCATCCAGGACGTGAAGTAATCCAGAACTGAAGGCCGGCTCTCAACATGAGGGCCGGCCTTTTGCATGCCGGCGGTCAGCCGACAGCTGGCAAGGAGGAAGGACCATGAGGAATTTCATGCTGACTATCCGACCCGTTCTGGGCGTGCTCAGCCGTTTATCGCTTTACATCGCCGGTCTCGGCATCGTCGCAATGACTCTCATCGTCGGTTGGCAGGTCTTTGGCCGCTACGTCCTGAACGACTCGCCAAGTTGGTCTGAACCGCTCTCGCTCTACCTCATGTCGTGGTTCATTATGCTGGGTGCCGCTGTCGGTGTGCGGGAAAGCGTGCACCTTGGGCTCGATATCGTGCGCTATGCCATGCCGCCGGCGATTCAGAAGGCCATGGACCTCATAAGCCTCGGCCTGATCGTGTTGTTTGGCATTGGCATGACCTATTATTCGGCGCTGCTTGCAATCGGCACCTGGTCCGCCACGATTCCGGTTCTCGGCTGGCCGGGTGGCACCGATTTCTTCCCCATGATCGTCGGCGGCGCGATGATCGCCCTCTTTTCCCTCGAACGTTTCGTCGACGTCGCGATCGGCGAAGAAATCCCGGCTGATATCGTTGTTCAGGAGGCCGTGTGATGGCCTATGCTATTCTTTTCGGGTCCTTCACGGCCCTCATGCTGATCGGCATGCCGATCGCCTTTTGCCTCGGCATCGCTTCGTTCGCAACCGTGCTCTACCTGGGTCTGCCGCCGATCGTCGTCTTTCAGCAACTGAATTCCGGCATGAATGTCTTTGCGATGATGGCGATCCCGTTCTTCATCTTCGCCGGCGACCTGATGGTGCGCGGTGGCATCGCCAACCGGCTTATCCGCTTTGCGGCAGGCCTCGTCGGCCACCTTCGAGGAGGCCTGGGCCAGGTCAACATCGTCGCCTCGACGCTGTTCGGCGGGATCTCCGGCTCTGCCGTCGCGGATGCTTCCGCCGTCGGCGGACTGATGGTTCCGCAGATGGCAGCACGCGGCTATGACAGGGATTACGCGGTAAACGTGACGGTAAATGCCGCGATCATCGCGCTGATGATCCCGCCATCCCACAACATGATCCTTTATTCCATCGCAGCGGGCGGCAATGTTTCTGTTGCCGATCTCTTCACGGCCGGAATTGTACCGGGCCTGCTGCTTGCGGCCGCGCTGATGGTGACCGCCTATATCGTGGCACGCCGCAAGGGGTATCCATCCGAACCCTTTCCGGGTATCGCGCGTCTGGGCTACTATCTCCTCGCGTCCTTTCCCGGCATCCTCCTGATCGGCATCATTTTCGGAGGAGTCCGCTCCGGCGTTTTCACGGCGACGGAAAGTTCCTGCATTGCGGTCCTTTACGCCTTTCTCGTCGCCATGCTTGTCTACCGGGAGCTCGATTGGGCAGGATTCATCGAAGCGGTGATGGGCGCAGTGCGCACCACTGCCATGGTCCTGCTCGTTATCGGTACCGCCGCCTCTTTCGCCTGGCTGATGGCCTTCCTGCAGGTGCAGACGCTGATGATCGGCACGATCCGCGCCATATCGGACAATCCCATCATCGTGCTTCTCGTCATCAACATCGCGCTTCTGATTCTCGGCACCTTCATGGATATGGCGCCGCTGGTCATCATCTCGACACCTGTCCTGCTGCCGGTCGTCAAGGCGTTCGGCGTGGACCCGGTGCATTTCGGCGTCGTCATGATCCTGAATGCCGGCATCGGTTTGAATACGCCGCCTGTCGGAACGGTGCTGTTCGTCGGCTGCGCTGTCGGCGGCATTACGATCCGTGAAGCAATGCGAACGATCTGGCCTTTCTTCGGCGCCAGCATCGCTGTACTGATGGCGGTGACTTACATCCCGACTCTTTCGCTCTGGCTGCCGAGCCTGTTCAGATAAGCGCGAAGCATATCATTTCCTGCCGGTCCCGCCCCAGGCGGGGCCTTTCACATGAAAGGAGAGGTCCATGACCATCTACCAGAACTTGATCGCCGGCGAATGGGTCGGCTCCGAGGCATCGAAGAACATCAGCCCGTCGGACACCAATGACGTGGTGGGCATGTATGCCCAGGGCAGCGCGGAAGACGCGAAACAAGCGATCGCCGCCGCCAAGGCTGCTTTCCCGGCCTGGTCGCGCTCCGGCATTCTCGAGCGCCACGCGATCCTCAGAAAGGCCTCCGACGAAATCCTCGCCCGCAAGGAAGAGCTCGGCGCACTTCTCGCCCGCGAGGAAGGCAAGATCCTTCCCGAAGCGATCGGCGAAGTCACTCGCGCCGCCCAGATCTTCGATTTCTTCGCCGGCGAAGCGCTGCGCCTGACCGGCGAAGTGGTCCCCTCCGCCCGCCCGAACATCGGCGTCGAGATCACCCGCGAACCGCTCGGCGTCATCGGCATCATCACGCCGTGGAACTTTCCGATCGCCATTCCGGCCTGGAAGATCGCGCCGGCGCTCTGCTACGGCAACACCGTCGTCTTCAAGCCGGCCGATCTCGTGCCCGGCTGCGCCTGGGCGATCGTCGACATCCTGCACCGTGCCGGCCTGCCGAAGGGTGTCCTCAATCTCGTCATGGGCCGCGGCTCGGTCGTCGGGCAGGCGATGCTCGACAGCCCGGACCTCGCCGGCATCACGTTTACCGGCTCGACCGGCACGGGCAAGCGCGTCGCCATGGCCTCGATCGAACATAACCGCAAGTTCCAGCTCGAAATGGGCGGCAAGAACCCGATGGTTGTTCTCGATGACGCCGATTTGAACGTCGCCGTCGAAGCCGCCGCCAATTCCGGCTTCTTCTCCACCGGCCAGCGCTGCACCGCCTCCTCGCGTCTCATCGTGACGGAAGGTATCCACGACAAGTTCGTGGCGGCTCTGACGGAAAAACTGAAGACGCTGAACGTCGACAACGCGCTGAAAGCCGGTACCCATATCGGCCCGGTCGTCGACGACAAGCAACTGAAGCAGGACACCGATTACATCAAGATCGGCAAGCAGCAAGGCGCCAGGCTCGCCTATGGCGGCGAGGTCATCAAGCGCGACACGCCCGGCTTCTATCTGCAGCCGACCCTCTTTACCGAGGCCACCAATCAGATGCGCATCTCGCGCGAGGAGATTTTTGGACCGGTCGCATCGGTCATCCGGGTGAAAAACTATGAAGAGGCCTTGGCCGTCGCCAATGACACGCCGTTCGGCCTCTCGGCCGGCATCGCTACGACGAGCCTGAAATACGCGACCCATTTCAAGCGCAACTCGGAAGCCGGCATGGTGATGGTCAATCTGCCGACGGCCGGTGTCGATTTCCACGTGCCGTTCGGCGGCCGCAAGGCTTCCTCCTTCGGTCCGCGGGAGCAGGGCAAATATGCGGCCGAGTTCTTCACCGTCGTGAAGACTGCATACACGCTCGCCTGATAGGATCGGCTCAAACAAAAGGCGCTGCCGTCGCGAAACGGCAGCGCCTTTTCTTGTTCGGATATGACCGGCTATTCAGCGGCAGCGACGCTGGAGCGCTTCGGCAGCTTCCAGTTCGGGCGCGGGAAATGGCAGGTATAGCCGTTCGGATAGCGCTCCAGATAGTCCTGGTGCTCCGGTTCCGCCTCCCAGAAATCGCCGACCGGCTCTACTTCCGTCACCACCTTGCCCGGCCACAGACCGGAGGCATTCACATCGGCGATCGTGTCTTCTGCGATACGCTTCTGTTCATCACTGACATAGAAGATTGCCGAACGATAGCTCGTTCCGATGTCATTGCCCTGGCGGTTCCTGGTAGTCGGATCGTGGATCTGGAAGAAGAACTCCAGGAGATCGCGATAGCTCGTCTTGGCCGGATCGAAGATGATCTCGATCGCCTCGGCATGGGTGCCGTGATTACGATAGGTCGCGTTCTGCACGTCGCCCCCGCTATAACCGACGCGCGTCGAGATCACGCCCGGCATACGTCGGATCAGGTCCTGCATGCCCCAGAAACAACCGCCTGCCAGGACGGCCCGTTCGGTAGTCGTCGTCATGCTTTCCTCCTTCGGTTTGGGATTTGCCCCTAAAATGGCGCTCCGCAGGCGGAAATTCAATGTCGTCTTGCCAGTGGGGAGGCAGTCACCGCCGGATGGCGAACTCGAACACTTCTTCCTTCGGCTCGACGCCGAGGCCGACGCCGGTTGGCACGACATAGGTGCCCTCGCCTGACGCCATGTCGCCTCTCGTATAGGTAAGGTTCCGGTCGAAGATCGAGTGCTGGTACTCGTGATAGGGCACGCTCTGCAGCGCCGACGCGGCCTGCAAGCTGGCCGCCATGAAGATGCCGACGCTGATCGAAGCATGCGGCATGATGTTCATGTGAAAAGCCTGCGCCATCTGGCCGATGCGGATGAATTCCGTGATGCCCGTATGGCCCATTTCCGGTTGCACGATGCTCATGGCACGCGCCTCGAAGCGCGGCCGGTATTCGTAAGTGGTCCGCAGCTCCTCGCCGAGTGCCAGCGGCACGCCGATGCCGGCCGCAACCCGCGCCTGGCCTTCGAGATTTTCCGGCTGCACCGGCGCTTCCGCGAAATAGAGATTATAGGGCTCCAGACGGCGGATGATGCGGATCGCCTCGCCCGCCTCGAACTTCCAGTGCAGGTCGACCATCAGGTCGATATCCGGGCCGACGGCCTCGCGCAACGCCGCCATCTCCTTGACGATATCCTCTTCGGAAACCACCGCCGCGAACTTGATGCCCTTGTAGCCCTTGCCGACCCAATAGGCAGCAAGATCGCAACGCTCCTTCAGCGTCGCCTTCGGAAGGCCGGAGACATAGGCGCGTATCGCGTCATGCCGCCGTCCTCCGAGCAGCGTCGAGACCGGCACACCGAGATTCTTGCCCGCGAGATCCCAGAGTGCAATGTCGACGCCCGCCAGCGCATCGAGATAGTAACCGCCGAAGAAGCCACGCACCCGCATCAGGTCGTAGAGATCTTCGTGGATGACCGCCGCATCGCCCGGATCACGGTCGATGATGACCGGCCCGAGCACGTCGTCGATGATCGCCTTGGTCGCCTCGGGAGCCACGATGCCGTAACACTCGCCCCAACCGATCTTGCCGCTTTCGCCGATCACCTTAATGAGCAGCGTCATATCGGTCGAGGGATAAATGGTGCGGTTGCCCTTGCGGATCAGATAGCCACGCTCGTTGATCGCCTCGCCTTCCTTCAGCGGTCCGAGATAGGGCACTTCGCGCGGAATGGAGATGATGAAAGTCTCCACCGAGACGATCGCATCGACGACGTTTTTCGGCATGGTCCCGGCTCAGTTCGGTTTATGATTGGTATAGGGCAGATCGGCCTCGGCCAGAAGCAGCGCCAGTTCCTTGGCGTCGCCCTCGTCGAATTTCGGCCCCTTGCCGCGCACGAACGTGTGCTTGATGACACCACGGCGCCGCAGCACTTCCTTGGTCATGCGCATGCGAAAAATCGCCTGGAAGTTCAGGAGCGGCAGCGAGACGTTGTAGAGTTTTCGCGTGGTCGCGACATCGCCCTTCTGCCAGGCATGGATCATCTGGGCATGGATATCGGCAAGCTCGGCGGCCGGCATGGTGCCGGCAGCACCGCGCGCCAGTTCGTCGGTAATGTAGCGCCCGCCGGCCCCGCCGAAGATCGCATCCAGCGAACCGTTGGCGGCCGCCTTGATGCGGGTGAGATGCTGGCCGCAGGGGGCGGTCTCTTCCTTCACGTAGCGGATTTCCGGCACGGCGTTGGCGATCGCCGCCACCTCTTCCGGCGTCAGTCCCGCCCCGATCGGCTTCGGCTGGTTCTGCAGCATGATCGGCACGCCGGCATTGGCCGCCACCTCTCTGAAATAGGCCGTCTGTGCCGCAATATCGTTGCCGAGCGACAACGGCGCCATAACCATGGCTGCCGCTGCCCCGATCTCGGCCGCCTGCGCCACGTGCTTAGCCGCCGCCTTCGGATCCGGATCGCTGGCACCGATGATGATCGGAACACGCCCGCCGATCCGTTCCGCCAGCAGTTCTACCTGCCGCTTGCGTTCCTCGGGCGTCAGCGTATCCACCTCGCTCGCAACACCCGGATAAACGACGCCGTCGACATCGCTTTCGAGCGCGAAGTCGATGATCGACCGAAAGTCCTGTTCATCGATCGAACCGTCATCGCGGAATAACGTGGGAAGAACGGGGAAAGCTCCGGCTAAAGGTTTGGTCATTTGACTGCTCCGGCGGTGACGCCTTGAATGAAGTAACGTTGGAGGAACATGAAGGCCGCAACGATGGGTGCGGATGCGATCAGCGATGCCGCCATGGCGCCGCCCCAGTCGGAATTGACCTCGTTGAGGTAGGTGAGAAGCAGGCCCGGCCCGATCGTGCGCTTGTCCTCCGAGACGATCAGCGTCATCGAATAGAGAAGGTCGTTCCAGGACCACATGAAGGAATAGAGAAAAACGGTGACGATCGGCGGGATCGAGATCGGAATGACGATCGTGTGGAAGATGCGGAGATCGCTTGCGCCGTCGGCCCGAGCGGCGTCGATCAACTCGTCCGGCACCTGGGAGAAATAGCTGTAGAGCATATAGGTCGAGACCGGCAGCGCAAAGACGATGTAGCTCAGGATCAGCCCCGGTCGCGTATCAAGCAGGTTCAGTTCGCTCATCAGCGGATAGATGGAGATCAGCAGCAGACCGAAGGGAAACATCTGCGCCGACAGCATGAACAGCATCACCGGCTGCCGGCCGATATAGCGGTATTTGGCAAAGCTTAACCCGGCATAGAGCGCCAGCAGCGTGACCAGCGCTGCACTGCAGGTCGATGTGATCAAGCTGTTCATCAGGTACATCGGCAGCTTGCCGGCAGTCAGCGCCCGGATGAAATGTTCGAGACTTGGCACAGTCGGGAACGGCGTCGGCACGACCTGATAAAGTTCGGCATTCGCCTTCAGCGACGAGATCACCAGCCAATAGAGCGGGAAGAACAGGAAGAAGCCGATCACCGCGAGAGCAGCGAAGAAGACGATCCTTGCGGAGCGTGAGGAGAGGTCGAACATATCAGTTTCCCTTCACAAGCATGCGCAGATAGAGGAAGGCCGGCGGCAGCAGAGAAGCGACCCATAGCACGCCGACGGCGGAGGCATAACCGATGTCCCATTGCTCGAAGGCCCGGCGATAGACCTCGACGGAAAGCACCGTCGTCGCCCGCACAGGACCGCCGCCGGTCAGCGCGTAGACGGTGTCGAACTGCTGCAGATTGCCGATCACCCCGAGCACCACGACGATGATCAGCACCGGGCGCAGATGCGGCAGGATATGGTCGCGCAGAACTGCAAAGTTTCCGGCGCCGTCGACCCTGGCCGCATCGATCTGCTCCTTGTCGAGATTCTGCAGCCCGGCGAGGAAGAAGGACATGAAGAGGGGGATGGAGAGCCAGACCTTGGTCAGCACCACCGCGAGCATGGCGCCTTGCGGCGTTGAGAGCCAGGCCTGCGGGAAATCGATGAGGCCAAGTTCCATCAGGAAGGCGTTCAGCACACCGTAGCGTGCGTTGAAAATCCAGCCCCAGACGAAGGCGCTGACCGTCGAGGGCAGAACCCAGGGCAACAGCGACAGCGACCGCAACACGCCACGACCGGCAAAGGGCTGGTTCATGATCAGCGCCCAGCCGAGTCCGGCAACCAGCGTGCCGAGCGTCGTCAGCGTCACGTAGATCGCCGTCGTCCAGAAGGCCGCCCAGACATCCGGATCGCTCGCGATTTTCGCGAAGTTCTCGAAGCCGATATAGCGTGGCTCCATCATCTCGACGGTGAATTCGAAGAGCGACAGGCCGAGCGCGGAAAGGAACGGATAGAGGATGACCACCGAGAAGGCCATCGCCGCCGGCAGGAGCAAAAGGAGACCCATCCGGCTCTGCCCGGCTTTCAAGCCTCCCCGGTTCGCATGCGGTGAGACCGGATAGGCTTCGAGATTGTTTTCGATCACGGCCATGAGGTCATTTCCTGTTGGTCTTGTATCTGGCTGCCAGCGGGTTGCGCATGAAGCGCCCCTCATCCGGCGGCCGCCACCTTCTCCCCGCTCGCGGGGAGAAGGACATATGCCGCATTGTTTCCATCGTTCTCCAGCGCCGCTCGGAGCACGTCCCCTCTCCCCGTAGTCGCGGAGAGGGTTAGGGTGAGGGGCAAACCCCGGGCAACTATTCCGACTTCTTGGCCTTTTCCATGCTGGTGGTCAGACGCGCCTGCATCGACTTGACAGCATCGTCTATGGACTTCTGGCCAAGCAGCGCGCCCTGCACTTCCTCTCCGATGATCTGCGTAAGCTCCGCCGCATTCGACCAGATGCCGACCTCGTTGCGGCGGGCATCCCCCGTCGCCGCCGACCAGTTCTTGAGATAGGCGTCACTGGCAACCGCCTCGCGTGCGGACTTGGTGACCGGCAGCGCGCTCATCTTCAGCGGAAGGTCCGTCTGCACCTTGTCCGAAAGGAGGTACGTCAGGAACTTGTCGGCCGGATCATCCGCCTTGGCTTTGCCGCCGGCCGCGAACTGCACCAGGAGATGGCCCCATTGAACAGACACCGGCTTGTCGCCCGCCTTCAGAACCGGCGTCGGCATAGGCAGGACATTGGCGTCGAATGCTTCCCCTTTACCGGAGAAATCGCGAAGGAAGGTGCGGGTCTGCGGCGCGTCGAGATAGAAGGCGGAGGCGCCCTGCGCCATCAGGCGGCGAGAATCCGGGCGATCGATTTCCGGAGCGGCCAGGCGATCCTTCATCAGGCTGACCATGAAGTTCAGCGCGTCGCGGCTCTGCTGGCTGTCGACCACGACCTTGCCGGCGTCATCGATAATGCGGCCACCGTGGACCCAGTTCCAGACCATGAAGTCGATCAGGATCGAACCATTGTTCTTGGTCGCCATCGTGTAGGGGACCGAGTTCGGCACCTTGTCTCGCACCGCAACGAGCGCCTTTTTGAAGTCGTCGATGGTCTTCGGCGCTTCGTTGATGCCGGCTTTGGCGAGCACTTCCTTGTTGGCGACCATGCCGATCGAACCGGACAGAAGCGGCACAGCCAACTGCTTGCCGTTGATATTGCCCATGGCGAGCGCATCCGGTGCGAAGGCGGCTTCGAGCTTGTCCTTGCCGTAGACCGTGTTCAGGTCGACCAGATTGTCGAGGCTTGCGAAGGTCGGCAGCCAACGTTCGGAGAGCTGGGCGATATCGGGTAACGTCTTGGAGCGGGCGCGCAAAAAGATGTTCTTCTGCATGTCGCCCCAGGCGAAGCCGAGCGGCTCGACCGTCAGCTTGTCCGTCTTCTGGAAATCATCCAGGACGCCCTGCACGATCGCCTTGTTGGCCTCCTCCGCATAGGTAAAGCTCATGAAGCTCAAATCGGCTGCCTTGACGGCACCGGTACCGAGCGCAAGCGCGATCGCCGCGGTACCGATCAGTCTGGTTATGCTGTTCATCAGATCCTCCCAATGAAACGATGATGGAACTCTGTTTCAACCAAAAAAAGGTCAAGCGGCGAGCGCCGGCAACCGCTTGGTTCCCCTATACGACGCCCCCGTCCACAATGAATGTCTGCCCTGTGATGAGGCGGGAATCGTCCGCCGCCAGAAAGAGCGCCATACGGGCGATATCCGGCGGCAGCAGATGCTCCTTGAGGCACTGAACCTCGAGGTATTCGGAAAACTTACCCTGATAGACACGCTTGGCGCGCTCCACCTGGCGCTCGGTCAGCACCCAGCCGGGCGCGATTGAATTGACGCGGATGTTGCGGGTGCCGATCTCGCGAGCGAGCGATTTGGTCATGCCCATGACGGCGGATTTGGCCGTCGTGTAGAAGATCAGACCTGCAGCACCGCGCATCCAGGAGATCGAGCCCATGTTGATGATCGACCCGCCCCCAGTTTCGACCATCTCAGGCACGACGGCCTGCGCCGCAAAAAACTGATGGCGTAGATTGGTCTGGAATCGCTCATCCCAATATTCCGGCGTCACCTCCTCCAGCGGCCTGCGGTCGTCATTGCCGGCATTGTTGATGAGAGCCCGGATCGGCCCGATCCCGGACCGCAGCGCTTCGACGCCCGCTTTCAGCGCATCGATGTCGCGCAGATCCGCCGCACGATAGAGCGGTTCATTGCCGGTCTTCCCGCCGATCTTTTCCGCCGTCTCGGCCGCAACATCGGCGTTCAGTTCGAGGAAGCCGACCTTGCAGCCCTGGGCGCAGAAATGCTCGACCAGAGAGGCGCCGATGCCCGAGCCGCCGCCGGTGATCAGCACGCCCTTGCCCCTGAGGCTCGGATAGGTCGCGACCTCGACATGAACCTTTTCGATGAGTTCGGGGTGGATGGTCATGCGGCCTCCAGGGCGACGGGACGCGCGGACGCAAGCGACAGGCCATCGGCGGAAAAGACATGGATCATCGCCGGATCGACATGAACGCCGATCGGCTCGTTGCGGTTGACGGCCCGGTCGCCGGAAAGCCGCACCACGACCATCTCTTCCGAACCTTCCAGCGCCACATAGGCGTAGGTATCGCTGCCGAGATGTTCGGTGATGGTGACCGTGCCGGCCAGCGAATCCGGTGCACCGCGGCTCACGAGTTCCACATGCTCCGGCCGGATGCCGATTTCGGTGGGCGCAGCATTGAGATTGCGCGGCAAACGCACGTCGCCCCCTGGCACGCTGAAGATGCCCTCGGCTTTTCTGGCTTCGAGTTTCAGAAAATTCATCTTCGGACTGCCGATGAAGCCCGCCACGAAGCGATTGACCGGTTTGTTGTAGAGGTTAAGCGGTGAACCGATCTGCTCGACACGTCCGGCATTCAGGACGACGATCTTGTCGGCGAGCGTCATCGCCTCGATCTGGTCATGGGTGACGTAGACCATGGTCGTGCCGAGGGTTTCCTTCATCCGGGCGATCTCGATGCGCATCTCGACGCGCAGCGCCGCATCGAGGTTCGACAGCGGCTCGTCGAACAGGAAGATGCGCGGCTCGCGTACGATCGCGCGGCCGATCGCGACGCGCTGGCGCTGACCGCCGGAAAGCTGGCGTGGCTTGCGCTCCAGATAAGGGTCGATACGCAGCTTTTGAGCCGCCTTGGCGACGCGGGCGGCAATCTCCTCTTTCGAAATGCCGGCAAGCCGCAGCGCATACCCCATATTCTCCGCCACCGTCATGTGCGGATAAAGCGCATAGGATTGGAAAACCATGGCGATGCCGCGCTTGGCTGGCGGCACATCGTTTACCAACTCGCCGTCGATCGCCATCTGGCCGGACGTGATCTCGTCAAGGCCGCAGATGAGACGCAAAAGCGTCGATTTTCCACAGCCGGATGGGCCAACGAAGGCGACGAATTCGCCGTCTTCGACGGTCAGGTCGATGCCCTTCAGCACCTCTGCCGAACCGAAGGATTTGCGGATATTCTTCAATTCAAGCTTGGCCATGGGTTCCTCTTTCCCAATCTCTTCCCATGTCGTCCTGTTCAGCCTGCAAACATCTGCGCGGGCTGGCCCTTGATGCCGGTATCGATGGCAAACACGCTGCCGGAAAGCGGCGCTTCCGCGAGTTGTGCGGCCGAAAGCCGGATGCGCGCCGAGGTGACGAACAGGGTTTGCATGTCCGGTCCGCCGAAAACGCAGCTCGTCGGGCGCGGCACGGGCAGATTGACGACCCGCTCCACCTTGCCCTCGGGATCGTAGCGGGTGACGCACCACCCGTCCCAATGGGCAATCCAGAGAAAACCTTCGGCATCGACGGTCATGCCGTCCGGCTTGCCCTCGGCCTCCGGCACCGTAACAAAGGTCCGGCGGTTGGCGATCTCCCCGCTTTCGATATCGAAATCATAGGCATAGACCGTCTGCCGGTTGGTATCGGTGAAGTAGAAGGTACGGTCGTCCGGGCTCCAGCCAAGGCCGTTCGAGACGTGGAAACCGCGATCCATCTCCCGTGACCGACCGTCCGGGTCGATCCTCCAGAGCCGCCCCTGGTCCGGCGTCGTGTCGATCGCCAGCGTACCGGCCCATAGCCTGCCGCGACGATCGCATTTGCCGTCGTTGAAGCGATTGCCGGGGCGGTCGGATTCAGGCCGCGAGATCGTCGTGATATCGCCGGTTGCAAGATCGATACCGCGGATCTCGCCATGCATGGCGGCAACGAAGCCGCCGCGCGCGCGAGGGATCACGAAGCCGATCAGTTCCGGCACCTGCATGGAGGTATAGGTGCCTTTAGCCGGATCGCCGATATGGACCGCAGGCGCCAGGATATCGACGAAATAGAGCTTCTTGTGCTCCGGCGACCAATGCGGACCTTCGCCGAGGAACGTGCTTGCCGGAATGACGCAGCGCACATCGGCGCGATCGGGACCGAGAGGGCGCGGCTTGACCGCAAGCGACATGGGGAATTCTCCAAAATTGCCGGAGGTGCGGCGTGCTGCCTCGATGACGTCGCGGCCGAAAGCGTGCAGTCGGTCGACGGGAAGGCGGAACGATGGCCCGATGATGCCGATCGCGCCGATCGGCTCACCGCGATGGTTGAGGACAGGAGCCGCGACCGAGGAAATGCCGATATGCTGCTCGTCCACCGAAACCGCGTAGCCGCGCGCCTTGGTGAGGTCGAGCTGTCGGCTGAGTTCCTCCGGATTGACGATCGTGTTCGGCGTCAAGCGTTCGAGCTCAATACCGTCGAGCAGCGCCCGGCGCTTTTCAAGCGACAAATGCGCCAGGATCGCCTTGCCGAGGCCGCTCGCATGAGGCGCGGCACGCGAACCGACGCCGTTGTTGAGGCGGAGCGGCTGCGGCACCTCCCGCTGGTCGATATAGAGAATGCTATCGCCATCCAGCACCCCGAGGCGGATCGCCTCGCCGGTAAGATCGCGAAGCCGCGCCAGTTCCGGTTCAGCCGCACCGCGCAGATCGAAATTGTCCCAGACCTTATGCGCCCACTGAAAAAGCCGCGGGGCCAATCTGTAGACCTGGTCGCGCGCGTCGAAAGCGAGCAGCCGCTCATCTACAAGCGCCTGAAGCAGCCGGTGCAGAGTGCCCTTCGGCAACTGGGTCTGGTCGAGCAGTTCGGTGAAGCGCAGACCGCGGGTTTCAGCCGCCACCGCATCGACGATCTGGATGCCACGCGTCAACGCCTGGACGCCAGGTACGCCCTGCGCGTCGTTCGCAACATCCTTCTCGATCGTCTCCAATTGTACCTTGGCCATGTCCTCTCCCAAGCAGCGCCGTCGCTCGCCTGTACGCACAGCATGCCGCCTCGCTCTTGCCAAGAGAGTTATCTTGGAACTAAGTTCCATGTCAATAACGAAACTGAAGCGGCCGCTGAAGAGGCCCGGACGGGAGGATATTGTGCGTATTACCAAAGTGGACCATTGGCTGGTCCGTATGCCTTTCACCGAGGATATCCTCTGGGGTTCGGGCCGGCGGATCGGCACGACCCGGTTGATCTGCCGAATCGAGACAGACACAGGGATCATCGGCTGGGGTGAAACGATTTCGCTGATAGCCAATGTGCCAGCCGTTTTCGCGGATATCGTCGCGCCCTTGGCAATCGGTTATCCGGTCGCTGATGCCGAGCGATTCCACCGGCATGTGCTGGGCGCCGGCTTCTATCATCACAAGCGTGCGGCAGTGATGGCGATCTGCGCCATGGAAATGGCCATGTGGGATGCGCTCGGCAAGCAGGCCGGTCTTCCCCTGTATGCCCTATGGGGCGGTCGCTGGCGCCAGGATGTCGAGGCTGCGGCCTATCTCTTCACCAACGACCCGCAAGGCCTGTCGGAACGGCTGAAGCGCTTCCTCGATCTCGGCTACACGACCTTCAAGGTGAAGATTGGCTTCGACGAGAAAAGCGACATCACACTCGCGGAAACCGCGCGAAGGGTGATCGGCGACCATCCACTTCGGCTCGACGTCAACGGCGCCTGGAATCCCGCGACCGCCAAACGTCAGCTCGAAAAGCTCAAAGCCTTCGACCCTGCCTACGTGGAACAGCCGCTGGAACTCGACGACGTCGCCGGCCATGCGGCACTGGTGGCCCGATCTGCCGTGCCGATTGCGCTGGATGAGAGCGCCTATACGCTCTGCGATGTCGGCAACATCGTCCGGGCGAACGCGGCCGATGTGGTACTGCTCGACCCGCACGAGGCGGGCGGCCTCTGGCAGACGATCAAGGCGGCGGCAATCTGTGAATCGGTCGGCATTCCCGTGACGCTGCATTCCGGCGCCGAACTCGCGCTCTCCCAATCGGCCTATATCCATTTAGCCGCCTCGCTGCCGAATATGTCGATCGCCATCGACACGGAACGCGCCTATCTCGGCGGGGATATCTCCCCCAATCCCCCGGCCTTGAAGAATGGTCGCTTTCAGGTACCGGAAGGTCCAGGGCTCGGCGTCGAAGTGGATGTCGGTGAGCTCGAAAAATACCGTGTCACCGGTATTGCCGGCGCCTACCTCGATACGGAACGCAGGGACTGGTTCCCGGTGAAACCCGCCTACTGACTTCAAGCTCGCCTATAGGATCATTCCTCCATGTATATTGCCATCGAATGGACTTCCTCCGCCTTTCGCGCGCTGCTTCTCAACGACAAGACCGTGCTCGGCGAAAAGAAGAGCGCGCGCGGTACGAACAGGGTTAAAAACGGCGCTTTCGAAGCGGCACTCCGCGAAGAACTCGGCGACTGGCTCGAAAAGGCGGAAATGATCCTGTTTTCGGGTATGGTCACCAGCCGCAACGGCTGGATCGAAAGCCCCTTCGCACCAGTTCCGGCCGGGCCTGCCGATCTCGCCGCTCAGGCCGTCCGACATCACGTGGAGGGCCTGCCGCCGCTCGTCTTTCTGCCCGGCATCGCCCAGACGAAACCCCTGCCCGACGTCATGCGCGGCGAGGAAATATCGCTCTTCGGGCTCACGGAAACGGACGGCCTCTTCGTGCTGCCAGGCCCGCATGCCAAATGGGTGACGATGGAAGGCGGCCATATCAGCGCAATTACGACCTATATGTCCGGCGAAATCCTTGATCTGCTGAAAAAGGATTCGCTCGTCTCGCGGCTCATCCCTGCGACCTATGAGGAACGGCCGGACGCCTTCCGTCGCGGCGTTCAGACCGCCTGTGAACAAGGCGCCCTACCCGGCCGTATTCTCGCTCGTATCTTTTCTGCCCGCAGCCTCGTGCTCTTCGACGAGCTTGGACCTGAAGAGATCGCAGACTACCTTGCCGGCCTCATGATCGGCGCGGAAATCGCCGAAGCGCTGGGCGAAGACGAATCCGGAAAGATCAGCATTGTCGGCCACACGCCGCTCGCCGGACGCTATAAGACCGCACTTGAACTTTTCGATGCTGAAGCGACTCTCGTAACACCCGACATTGCTGCCGGTTTTCGCCGCGTCGCCTCTCGACAGGGTGATGCGGCACAGGCTATCGAGGAGGCGAAAATCGCTTCCGGAGGAATCTGATATGCCTACACCGACCTCGATCATCCTCGATTGGGGAACGAGTTCGCTGCGCGCCATGCTGGTCTCGGAAACCGGTGAAACGCTCGATACTCGGGAATCGTCGAATGGCGGCATCCAGTTCGTCAAAGACGGCGCATTCGAGGCGGCGCTGATGCAGGCGGTCGGCGAATGGTTCTCCGCCCACGGCCCGTTGCCGGTACTGGCAACCGGCATGATCACCAGCCGCAACGGCTGGGTCGAGGTGCCCTATGTCGACACGCCGGGCGGCGTCGCCGAACTCGCCGCTGGCACGCGCAAGCTGACATTGCAGAACGGCGCTGTCATCACCTTTCTACCGGGGATGCGCGATCCGGCGGCGAAGCCTTTTCCGGATGTCATGCGCGGCGAGGAAACCCAGATCGTCGGTTTCGGCCTAGATCGCGATCGGACGCTCGTGCTTCCAGGCACTCACAGCAAATGGGCGCGGATCAAGGCGGGCCGTATCGACAGTTTCCAGACCTACGCGACCGGTGAGGTCTTCGCATTGCTGACAAAGCACTCCTTCATCGCCAAGGCGCAGGATCCCGTACCCGGCGCTGAGCCCGACTGGCAGAGCTTCGGGCGCGGCGTGGAATTCGCAGCGAGCAACAGTGCTGCTGCCGACGCTTTCCTCTCGGCGATCTTCAGCGCCCGCACCGGCGTCCTCGACGGCAAGTTGAAGCCCGAAAACATTCTCGATTACGTCTCCGGCCTTATCATCGGCTCGGAGTTTCGCCAGGCCCGCGCCGCCGGCTGGTTCAAGGCCGGCGAGACGATCGGCATCGTCGGCAACAATGTGTTGAACAGTCGTTACGGCCGCGTCGCGCCGCTCTTCGATCTCACCGTCGAACCTGGCCCCGATAATGCCGCCAAGCGCGGTATCCTGCTGATTGCGGCCGAAGCCGCCAAGTGACAAGGAGTCCCGACATGACCTTCGAAGAGGCGCTCAAGGCCTGCAATCTCGTTGCCATCCTGCGCGGCATCAAGCCGGAAGAGGCTGAAAGCGTCGGCGAAGTCCTGATCGCGGCCGGTTGGCGGATCATCGAAGTGCCGCTCAACTCTCCCGAACCCCTCAAGAGTATCGAAAGGCTCGTCAAGCGTTTCGGCGACAAGGCGCTGATCGGTGCCGGCACGGTATTGACCCCCGCTCAGGTTACTGATGTCGCAGCAACCGGTGCGAAGGTGATCATCTCTCCGAATGCGAACCCGGCCGTCATCAAGGCCGCGCGCGCGGCCGGCATGGTAAGCCTCCCTGGCGTAGCAACGCCGACCGAAGCCTTCGCTGCGATCGAAGCCGGTGCCACCGGCATCAAGGCCTTCCCGGCTGAAGCGATCCCGCCGCTGATCATCAAGGCCTGGAAGGCCGTGCTGCCGAAAGAGATTCCCGTGCTTGCCGTCGGCGGCGTGACGCCGGAAAACATGCCCGCCTACGTTCAGGCAGGTGCGGCCGGTTTCGGCATCGGATCGTCCCTTTACAAACCCGGTACAGACATCGCATCCGTCGCAGAAAAGGCGAGAAAATTCATTGAGGCCATGCGCGCCGAATGATGCAGACAGTCGCGGATGCCAGCGCGGGGCCCATCCACGGAGCGGAACTATCGTCTTCCTCCTGAGTTTACTCGAAATCGGGACTATCGGGAGGGGACGATCTTGGGTGAAATCCGCAACAGTGCCGAACATCAGCAGAAAGTGTATGAACGTTGGGCTCCGGTTTATGACCGGGTCTATCGAGGGCTATTGAGGGACGGACATCGAACGGTCGCAAAACTTGCGGGCGAAGCCGGACGCGATATTCTCGAAGTGGGCGTCGGCACCGGACTTGCCCTGTCCTACTATCCGCAACAGTGCAACGTCACCGGCATCGATCTGTCCGAACACATGATCGCCAAGGCACGCGAAAAGGTTGCCCGTCGCCGGCTCTTCCATGTCCGCGCATTGCATGTGATGGACGCGCACCGGCTGCAGTTTGCGGACCAGTCCTTCGATGTCGTCTGCCTGCCTTTCGTCATCACGCTGATCCCGGATCCGGAACGGGCGCTCGATGAGTGCGCCCGCGTGCTGAGGCCCGGCGGAGAGATCATTATCGCCAGCAAGCTCGGCGACGGACGCGGCCTTCAAGGAGCGATCGAGGAAGCGGTTGCTCCGCTCGTTCACCGGGTCGGCTGGAGCTCTGCCTTCCGCATTGGCCGGATTTGCGAATGGGCTGAACGCCGTGGCGATTTCGAAGTGGCGGAAATCCGTCGCGTCTTCCCGAACGGCTTCTTCAAGGTCATGCGCGTGAAGCATCGACTCACCGCCTAAAGCATGTCGCGCAAAAGTGTGCAGCGGTTTTGCGATAAAGACATGCATGAAAACAAGAGCTTAAAGCGGCTCAAGCGAATCTGAAAGATTGCGACCCGCTTTAAGAACCGTTACCGAGCCTTCAGAACCGAGACCGCGAGTTCGCTGTTGTGGACATATTCGTTGGCATCCGGCTGACGCTGGACGAGCAGGATGAATAGAAGGTCCGTCAGCATGAGTTGCGCGTCGCGCACTGTGATCGACGACGAGCGGACGCGCTCCTCGTCCGCGACGGTATAGAGCCGGATATTGGCCACCTGCGTGAGCGGGCCGCCGTCGAGACCGGTGACCGCGATGACGGTCGCTCCCCGCTCTCTCGCCAGTTCGGCGATCCGCAACGTCTCGATGCTCGTGCCCGAATAGGAGAGCGCGAAGAGCACATCTTCCTTGCCGAGCGTTGAGGCATTGGCCATCTGCACGTGACTATCGCTGTCATGCAACACGTTGCGGCCGAGCTTCATCAGCTTATAGGAGAAATCGCGCGCAACCAGCGAGGATGCGCCAACGCCCGCCATATGGATGCGACGCGCCTTGTCGAGTGCCGTCAATGCCCGCTCGATCTCCGGCTCGCTGTTGACGGCGAGTGTCTGCTGCATCGACAGCATCTTGCTGCCAATCAACTTCTGCAGGATGGTGAGATAGCTGTCGCCGACCTCGATCGTGCCGTGGATCATGCCGGGCGGCGCATGCCATTCCTGGGCCTTTGCCTCGCTGACGGCGAGCTTCAGCTCCTGATATCCGGCAAAACCCAGCTTCTGGCTGAACTTCACCACGCTCGACTGGCTGCGGCCGGTCTCGGCGGCAAGTGCTGCGGAAGAGAGCCTCAGCATCTGGTCCGGATTGTCGAGAATGAACTGGCCGATCTGCCGGTCTGCCGGCGCCATGGCATCAAGCTGCGCGTTGATCTTCTTTAAGATTGACATGCGTTCTTCGGAAGCCTCGCGATACCGACCCTGTCCATCAGGCCGCGAAAGATAACACCGCAGCATCCCGCTGCAACACCCTTTCTGCCACCGACGGCATCATGAATTACCACAGATTACATCATACTTGGGAATAAAAAATTCCAAATGATTGACAGAAGCGCCCGGAGGTTTAGTTTCGGAAACTGGATAGGATCACTCAGGCTCTACGCGCCTTTTCGGCAGGTTTCGTCATGGACAGATTGCGGATTGTGGGGGGGCATCGACTGGAAGGCGCCGTCAGCATTGCGGGTGCCAAGAATGCCGCGTTGCCGCAGATAGCGGCCACCTTGCTCAGCCCCTATCCCGTTGAACTTACCAACCTTCCTTTGGTGAGCGACGTGGAAAACATGCTGGGCGTCGTCAGCCTGCATGGCGCCGAGATAACCCGATCCCCCCATTCCACTATTATCGACCCGAAGGCAATTGTCTCGAAGGAGACCTCCTACGATACCGTGCGCAAGATGCGAGCCACTGTGCTCGTCCTTGCGCCGTTACTCGCCCGCTTCGGCCATGCTCGCGTGTCGATGCCGGGCGGCTGCGCCATCGGCGCTCGGCCAGTCGACATGCATATCAAGGCACTGGCAGCGCTCGGTGCGGATATCGACGTAGAAAGCGGCTTGATCGTCGCTTCGGCACCAGGCGGGCTCAAGGGAGCGCGCATCGTGCTCGCCTCGCCTTCCGTCGGCGCCACCGAAACCGCAATGATGGCGGCGACCTCTGCAAAGGGTGAAACGGAGATCCTGAATGCCGCGCGGGAGCCGGAAGTCGCCGACCTCGCCGCCTGTCTCATCGCCATGGGTGCACGTATTGAGGGTGCCGGCACTCATCGCATACTCGTCGAAGGCTCGACGAGCTGGCAGCCAGCTAAGCATCACAGCATCCCGGATCGCATCGAAGCGGGCACCTATGCGGTGGCGGCAGCAATCACCGGCGGCATGCTGGAGCTCATCAACGCCCGGCTGGAGAACATGGCCTCGGTCGTGCAGGTGCTGGAGGCCATGGGCGTCAGCGTCTGGCCGAGCGACCGCGGTCTCGTCGTCTCGCGCGACGGACCTTTGAGAGCGACCGACATCACCACGGAACCCTATCCGGGCTTCCCGACCGACCTGCAGGCACAATTCATGGCGTTGGCTGCCTGCGCGGAAGGCGCTTCGCTGATCCGCGAAACCGTGTTCGAAAGCCGGTTCATGCACGTGCCTGAACTGATGCGGCTTGGCGCCAATATAGCACTGCAGGGCACGACGGCGCTGGTGCGCGGTGGCGCACCGCTGAAAGGTGCCCAGGTCATGGCGACAGACCTGCGCGCCTCCGTTTCTCTCGTTCTCGCTGGGCTCGTGTCCAAGGGGGAAACCGTCGTCAACCGCGTTTATCATCTCGATCGTGGTTACGAACAGCTCGATCGCAAACTCCGCCTTTGCGGCGCCGACATCGAGCGGCTGAGCGAATGACGGGTACTCCGCACTATTTCCTGGGAGTCGACGGCGGCGGCACCGGCTGCCGAGCCCGCGTCGAGGACGGTTCCGGCGCGGTTTTGGGTCAAGGTCTCTCAGGCCCCGCCACCACGCGGCTCGGCATCGAGGAAGCCTGGGCATCGATATCTCGCGCCTTCAACGCCGCCCTTGATGAGGCCGGGTTCGGCCAGGATGAGATCGCCTATACCCATGTCGGCATAGGCCTGGCGGGAGCGAGCCGCAGGGATGTATTCGAGGCCCTGAAGGCGATCCCTCACCCCTTCGCCAGTCTGGATTTCGTCAACGACGGCATGAGCGCCTGCCTCGGCGCGCATTCGGGCCGCGACGGCGCGATCGTGATCGCCGGTACCGGCTCGATCGGCCTGGGCTTTGTGGAAGGGCGCAACCTGCGCATCGGCGGCTACGGCTTTCCGATCTCCGACGAGGGTAGCGGCGCGGATCTGGGACTGAAGGCAATCCAGCTTGCGCTTCGTGCCAATGACGGTCGGATAGAGAAGACTGCCCTTCTGACGGAGATCATGCAACGCTTCCATGACGATCCCATGGAGGCCGTTGCCTGGATGGATCGCGCCACCGCGACGGACTATGCAGCACTCGCGCCCATGGTCATGCGCCATGCGGACCAGGGGGATTCCGTCGGCCGCCGGATCGTCCAGAGTGCGGCGGAACAGATCGACACGCTGGTACGCACCCTCTTCGATCTCGGTGCCCCGCGCGTGACCTTGCTTGGCGGCCTTTCGACCCCGCTCGAACCCTGGCTGGCGCCCGACGTCCGCCGCCGCCTGAAGCCCGCCGATGGCGATGCCGTATCAGGCGCCATCATCCTCGCCCGCAAGGCCGCCGAAGCGCTCTGAGCGATCCATTGTCGATCTGAAATTTATCGCCCAGAATGGAATAATATATTCCATTCTTCGATTGACTCCAGGAATGGATAATCCTAACCGTTTACGAAACGTAACGAAGGGCGACGAGGAGACGGCAGGACGCAGATATTGCGGAATGCAAAACCTCGGCCGGATCTCGAAAGCAGGGTCATGACGGACGCACGACTGATATCCGAACTGGAGAGACTCGTTTCGGAAGGCCGCAACCCCCGTTCCATGGATATCGATCTCCTGCCGACGATCGACGTGCTTCGGGAGATCAACGAGGAAGACAAGGGCGTCCCTGCCGCAGTCGAAAAAGTAGTCCCCGAGATTGCCGAGGCCGTGGATGAGATCGTCAAGGCGTTCCAGAAAGGCGCGCGGCTCGTCTATATCGGAGCCGGCACCAGCGGACGTCTGGGCGTCCTCGATGCATCGGAATGCCCGCCAACTTTCAGCGTGCCGGAGGGCATGGTCGTCGGCCTGATTGCCGGCGGCACGCATGCCCTTCAGCACGCCGTCGAAGGAGCAGAAGATGACCCCGATCAGGGCCGTCAGGACCTTGTCGACATCGGGCTGACTGCGGACGACGTCGTGGTCGGCATCGCTGTGAGCGGTCGTACCCCCTATGTCATCGGTGCCTTGAACTACGCCAGGGAAATTGGAGCCAAGACCGTTGCCCTGTCCTGCAATCCGGTGTCGGTGATCGCGGCAATCGCCGATATCGCCATCTCGCCGGTGGTCGGGCCTGAAATCCTGACCGGCTCCACGCGGCTGAAATCCGGCACGGCGCAGAAGCTCGTGCTCAACATGCTGACGACGGCGAGCATGATCCGCATCGGCAAGACCTACCAGAACCTGATGGTCGATGTGCACGCGAGCAACCAGAAGCTCGTCGCGCGCGCCGCGCGTATCGTCATGCAGGCGACCGGCTGTGAACCGGAAGAGGCGCGGCGCGTCCTCGACCTGACCGGCAATGACGTCAAGCTGGCGATCCTGATCCAGCTTACGGGAATGGATGTCGATGCGGCTCGCACAGCGCTTAACAATGCCGGAGGCTTCCTTCGGAAAGCAATAAATGGGAAGACAGCGTAAAGCTGCTGAATGAAGGCCGCGGTCGCTTGCAGCGGATCGGCGGAAGGCAACAATCTCGAGAGGGAGAATGGAAATGGGAAGGATTTTTTCGACAAGACTGGTTTCCGGCCTGGCACTCGCCGCGGCACTGGGGACCGCGATCGTAACCACTCCTGCTTCGGCGGCCACACTGCGCATGGCCTGGTCGCAGGACGCGACGGGTCTCGATCCGCACAAGCAGACTGCATTTTCTTCGATCCGCCTGCTTGAACTGATCTACGAGCCGCTGGTGCGCTTCGACAAGGATCTGCAGCTCGTTCCTGCGGTTGCAGCCTCGTGGCAGTTTTCCGCCGACGGCAAGGAACTGACCTTCAAGCTCGACCCGAATGCCAAATTCCAGGACGGCAAACCGGTCACCCCCGCGGATGTGAAGGCTTCCTTCGAGCGTGTCCTCGACGAGAAAACGGCCGCCGCGGCACGCGCCAACTTCCGGTCCATCGCCAGCATTGAGACGCCCGATGACAAGACGGTCGTCTTCAAGCTCTCGCAGCCGGATGTGCCGCTTCTGACCGCAATGGCCAGCATCAACGCGGCCATCGTTCCCGCGGCCGAGATCGCTGCCGGTTCGATCGGCACGAAAGCGCTCGGTTCCGGCCCCTTCAAGCTGGAAAAGTGGGCCCCCAACTCCAAGGAAATGCTCACCGCCAACAAGGATTGGGCCGGCGGGAAAGTGGCAGTCGACGGCATCGACATCAGCGTCCTGCCGGACGAAACGGCAATCCTCGCCTCCCTGCGCACCAAGCAGATCGATTTCGCGCTTCTGAACGATCCGCTTGTCGCCACCCTCGTGCCGAAGGAAGCAAGCCTGACGCTCAACCGCACCCCGGTGCTGGCCTATCACGTTCTCCAACTGAACCCGTCCCGCAAGCCGATGAACGAACTTGCCGTCCGGCAGGCAATTTCCTGCGCGATCGACCGCCAGGACGTCCTCGACACGGCCTCCGTCGGCGAAGGCAAAGTGACCGGCCCGCTGACCATGCCGGGCTACACGACCGACGCCAGCCAGCTCTTCTGCTACAAGCGCGACGTTGAAAAGGCCAAGAAGCTGATGGCCGACGCGGGTTTTGCGGAGGGCTTCTCGGCAACCGTCATCGCCGCCAATGGCGAACCCGCGACGGCGGCTGCCGAAGCGCAGGTCATCCAGTCGCAGCTCGCAGAGATCGGCGTCAAGCTCGACATCAAGATGATGGAACTGAACGTCTATGTCGACGCCTGGCTGAAGGGCGATTTCGATATGGCCGTCGCTCTGAACGGCGGGCGTGCCGATCCCTACTCCATGTACAACCGCTACTGGACCAAGGCCGGCAATCTGCAGAAAGTCGCCAACTATATCGATGACACGCTGGACAGCCTGATGCAGAAAGGACGCGAGGAAACCGATCCCGCCAAGCGCAAGGCAATCTTCGCAGAATTTGAGAAGCACCTCGTTGAGGTATCGCCCTGGGTCTGGCTCTACACGTCCTACAGCTATACGGCGCAACAGAAGAACGTTCAGGGCTTCGTTCCGACGCCGGAGGGCTCGCTGTTCGGCCTGAGCAAGGTCAGCATCCAGCCCTGATGCCTGCAACGACGAATACGAGGTTGGCCCACCCATGAGTTACCTGACGCGACGGCTGCTTACCTTTCCGCTCGTCATGCTCGGAGTTTCCATCCTCGTCTTTGTGGCGATCCGTCTGGTGCCGGGCGATGCGATTACCGCCATGCTCGGCACGGAGGCCGGCCTTCTCACACCGGCTCAAAGAGACGCCCTGGCGAGCTATTTCGGCATCGATCAGCCGATCCTGGTGCAATATTGGCACTGGCTGCTCGGCGTTTTCCAGGGCGATCTCGGCATTTCCGTCACCTATGGCAAGCCGGTGCTCGGCGTCATCCTGGAGCGTTTTCCGCTGACGCTGCAACTCGCCCTGATGTCCATGTGCGTCGCGTTGGCCGTCGGCCTGCCGGCTGGCGTGTTCGCAGCCACTCGCAATGAGAAGCTGTCCGATCTCGGCGTTCGCATCTTCGCTATGATCGGCCAGTCGACACCCAATTTCGTGGTCGGCCTGTTGATCATCTATGCGCTGTCGGCCGGCTTCGGCATCCTGCCGACCATGGGAGAGTTCACACCGCTTTTCACGGATCCGCTGCGCAATCTCGGCCAGATGATCCTGCCGGCCGTGACGCTCGGTTTTGCCTTCGCGGCCTCCGTCACCCGCATCTCGCGCTCGGCCATGCTGGATGTGCTGAGCGACGACTATGTGCGCACGGCCCGCAGCAAAGGCGTACCGAAGCGCAGCGTCATCTGGCGCCATGCACTGCCGAACGCCCTGATCCCGGTCGTCACGCTGAGTGGCGTCGAATTCGGCTACCTGCTCGGCGGCGCCGTGCTTGTCGAACAGATCTATGCCCTGCCCGGCCTCGGTCGCCTCGTTCTCGACGCGATTCTGCAGCGAGATTACGCGCTGGTGCAGGGCTGCGTGCTCTTCATTGCCTTCAATTTCATGGTGATCAACCTGCTCGTCGATCTTCTTTATGCCACGCTCGATCCGCGCATCCGCCTCGGAGAAGGCGGCTGATGGCGATGCTGCGTGCAATCTTCTCTCATGCAAGCGGCAGGATCGGCGGCACCATCGTCGTGATCTACATCGTCGTCGCACTGCTCGGCATGTTCGATGTCACTCCGCACAATCCCCTGCAGCAATTCCGCATCGACCGGCTGCATGCACCGAACGCTGTCTACTGGATGGGTACCGACCTCTTCGGCCGCGACGTCGCGAGCCGGCTGATGAAAGGCGTCGGCCAGTCCTTCCTCGTCGGTTTCTGCTCGGTGACGCTTGCGACGCTTGCCGGCACCGTGCTCGGCCTTACCGCAGCATGGTTCGGCAAGGCCTGGGATGGTCTCGTCATGCGCGTCATGGACGTGCTGCTCGCCTTTCCGGCGATTCTGCTGGCGCTCCTGATCATCGCTATCGTCGGCCCCGGCACATGGACGAGCGTCGCGGCGATCGCGATCGTCTATACGCCGATCTTTACCCGCGTGGTGCGCGGCCCGGCGCTCTCCATCAAGTCGCGCGAATTCGTCGATGCCGCGCGCACCTTCGGCTCGAGCCGATACTATATCCTGACCCGCCACCTTCTCCTGAACCTCGTGGCGCCATTGACGGTACAGGTCACCCTCGCCCTGGCCTGGTCGCTGCTGACGGAAGCCGGCCTCTCCTTCCTCGGCCTCGGCACCCAGCCGCCCGCCTCCTCGCTGGGCCTGATGCTGGCCGACAGCCGCAACCTGATGGAGACGGCCCCCTGGCTGCTGATCTTCCCGGCGCTGGCGATCATGGTGAGCATTCTCGGCTTCAACCTGCTCGGCGACGCGCTGCGCGACATCCTCGACCCCAAGACGCGGAGCAGGCCTGCATGACACCGCTTCTCTCCGTCTCGGCCCTGCGCGTCGGCTTCGGGCGGGACCCGATGAAAAACGAGATCGTCAAGGGCGTCAGCTTCAACCTCGATGCCGGAGAAACGCTGGCGATCGTCGGCGAAAGCGGCTCGGGTAAATCGGTGACCGCCCTTTCCATCAACCGTCTCGTCGATTTCGGAGGCGGTCGCATCATCGACGGCTCGATCAACCTCAGACGGCGTGACGGCAGCGTCCTCGATCTCGCTCAGGCCAGCGAACCCGTGCTCGAAAAGATCAGAGGCTCGGAGATCGGCATGATCTTCCAGGAGCCGATGACCTCGCTCAATCCGGTGCTGACCATCGGCACGCAGATCGAGGAATCGTTTCGCCTTCACCACGGCCTGACCGGTAGGCAGGCGACGGCCGCCGCAAAGGACGCGCTCGACCGGGTCCGCATTCCCGACGCGGCCCGGCGCCTGAAATATTGCCCGAACCAGCTCTCGGGCGGCATGCTCCAGCGCGTCATGATCGCGACCGCGCTCGCCTGCAATCCGCGCCTCTTGATCGCCGACGAACCAACCACCGCGCTCGACGTGACCGTGCAGGCGCAGATCATGGCGCTGCTCGGCGAATTGAAGCGCGAGACCGGCATGGCGATGATCTTCATCACGCACGACATTGGCCTCGTTGCCGGCATTGCCGACAAGGTCATGGTCATGCAGGCTGGCAAAGCGGTTGAGCAAGGCTCCCTGAATGATGTTCTCGACCGGCCACAGCATCCCTATACGCAGCATCTCTTGAGTGCCGTGCCGCATTTCGAATCCGGCCGGGCCGTCCGTTCCGATTTTCACCGAGAGGAGGCCAGTTCCCCTGCCCTGACAGTGGATGGCCTCACGGTGCGCTTCAAGGTCACGGGCGGCCTGTTCAGTCGCTCGCCAGGCTCGGTCCACGCGGTGGAAAACGTCGGCTTCGACCTGATGCCCGGCGAGACGCTGGCGATTGTCGGCGAAAGCGGTTCGGGCAAGTCCACCACGGCGCGCGCCATTCTCGGCCTCGTCAGGCCGACCCGCGGCAGCTTCGCGAGCAACACGGGCAGCATCGCCGATGCGACCGATCCGAGCGTCCAGATGGTGTTCCAGAACCCCTATGCCTCGCTCAATCCGCGGCTGAGGATCGACAGCATTCTCGCCGAACCAATGATCGCCGCCGGCGGCCGCGTCGATGCCGAAACGCGTGACAAGATGAAAGCGCTCCTGAAGCGCGTCGGTCTTCCGGAAGACAGTCTTGAGCGCTATCCGCACCAGTTCTCCGGCGGCCAGCGGCAGCGGCTCTGCATCGCCCGCGCGCTGATGCTCAATCCCTCCGTGGTGGTGCTGGATGAAGCTGTCTCGGCGCTCGACGTTTCGGTGCAGGCGAAGGTTCTCGAACTGCTGGTCGATCTCCAGCGCGAATATGGGCTTGCCTATCTCTTCGTCTCGCACGACATGGCGGTGGTGGAACGCATCGCACATCGGATTGCGGTCCTCTATGCCGGTGAGATCGTCGAGATCGGCGATGCCGCTTCGGTGCTTTCAAATCCCAGGCATTCCTATACAAAGCGGCTGATTTCCGCCGTGCCGAGCATCGATCACCGCAACCAGCATTTCGAGATCGACACGCGCCAGGTCCCCTCGCTTGTCCGGCCGCCGGGCTTCGAGCCGCCGCCTGCCGAATGGCGCAGTTTCGGGCCGGACCACAGCGCACGGGCGGAAGCGTGAGGAGAGGGTCATGGACGACCGGATGGGTACCACAGCCAATGCAAAGCTGATCGCCACCTTCGAGCGTGCCTTCGCGCCGCTGGAAAGGTCAGTCGCGGAGAAACGCATCCCGGGCGGAGTGCTCGGCGTCGTTGACCTGAAACACGGCCGCGTGACGCGCGCGGTCGGCTCGGCGCAGATCGTTCCGGCCGTCCGGCCAATGACGCTCGACACCTGGTTTGACCTCGCTTCGCTCACCAAAGTGATCTTCACCACGCCGCGTATCCTGAATCTTGCCGATGAAGGCGTGATCGATCTCGACGCGCCGCTCACCGCGCTGCTGCCGGATTTCCGCCAGTACAATGCCGATGCCTGGGAACGGAAAGTGACCTTCCGCCAATGCCTCGGCCACCAGACGCCCTTCCCCGGCGTCGAGCCGATCTACACCTATAGCCGCGATCCCGATCTCCTCCGCGCCTTCGTCCTGCAGCGGGAGTGGCGGCCCTGTCCACCAGCCTATTCGGACATCAACTTCATCCTGCTCGGTTTCGTGCTGGAGCGGCTGGCAGGCAAGACGATCCGCAACCTCGATTCCGGTCCGGGCTTTGCATGGTCCAGCGACCCGGAGAATACGGCCGCGACGGAGGACTGCCAGTTCCGGCATCGCGTGCTTTGCGGCGAGGTGCATGACGAGAACTGCTTTGCCCTGCAAGGCTCCGGCCATGCAGGCCTGTTCGGCACCGTCTCTTCCGTCCTCGATTTTGCCGCGAGCCTGTTGAACGGAACCGGAGCCTCCGCAAACGCCATCGCGCTCATGCGCACGCCTCTCTCCAGTCGCCGCACCCATGGTTGGGAACACCCCTATCCCGACTGGTCGGGCGGCAATGCCTGCAGCCCCGCGACGATCGGGCATACAGGCTTCACCGGCACCGGCCTCTGGATCGACTTCGACAAGGGTCGCGCCTGGACACTGCTCACCAATCGCGTCCACCCGACCCGCCATTCCGATAGCGGCATACTGGCGCTTCGCCAGACTGTCGGCGATCTCGTCAACCAAGCGTGAGGATTCTGCCATGGAGCCAATCTGGGCCGTCGGCCTGATGACCGGAACCGTTCTCGATGGCAACATCGACGTCGCGCTCTTAAAGACCGACGGCGAAGCGATCGACACCTTTGGCGCCTACACGCTCGCCCCCTACCCGTCGGAAATCCGTTTGCTGCTCGAAGAGACCTTGCAACAGGCCCGTGCCTGGAATTTCGAAGGTCCGGAGCCAGCGATTTTCAGCAAGGCCGAAGTGGCTCTGACCCGCGCCCAATCGCAGGCCGTCAAAGACCTTGTGACAAGCGCCGGACTGACCATGGCAGATATCGGCATCGTCGGGTTCCATGGCCAGAGCGTGCTGCACCGTGCGCCGACCAGGGAACGGATCGGCGCCACCCGCCAACTTGGCGATGGCGAACTCATGGCCTCGATCCTCGGCACCAAGGTCGCCTATGATTTCCGCACGGCGGATGTGCGGGCCGGCGGCCAGGGCGCGCCGCTCGCCGCGGCCTATCACGCAGCCCTGCTGCGCAGTCTGGATACCTCGGGCGATACGGCCGTGCTCAATCTCGGGGGTGTCGCCAACATTACCTGGTGGGACGGCAAGGATCTGGTGATTGCCTTCGACACCGGCCCGGCCAACGCGCCGCTCAACGATTTCATGAAGATGCGTGGTTTGGGCGAGATGGACCGCGACGGCGCACTGGGCGCTTCCGGCAAGGTGGATGAAGAACGCCTCGAAAGGCTGCTGGAGCACCCGTATCTCACGGCACCTTATCCGAAGTCGCTCGACCGGTTCGATTTCACGGCCGCCATGGCGGACGGACTCGACGACGCGACGGGGGCCGCGACACTTTCAGCCTTTACGGCATCCGCCGTCGCCAAGGCCCTCGACCTTTTGCCGCACCGCCCGAAACGGCTGATCGTCAGCGGCGGCGGCCGCCGCAACCCGACGATCATGGCGATGCTCGAAAGCCGCGCGGGCGTGACCGCCGTTTCCGCCGACCAGTTCGGCTGGCGCGGCGATGCGGTCGAGGCGGAATGCTTCGCATTTCTTGGAGTCCGTGTCCTGCGGGGTCTGCCGATCAGCTTCCCGACGACCACCGGGGCGCCAAAACCCTTGCAAGGAGGCAGGCTGGCCGGCTAAGCCGCAGCTTGCAAAGGATCGAAGTCGGAGGAGCACTCGAATCTCATGGACAAAAGAGTGTCTTCCGCCCTCGGCGGCAACGTGATCCTGATCGGCGTGCTGCTGATGCTGCTTGGCGATTTTATGTTCTCGCTGAACGACGCCATGGGTAAATGGCTGGTTGCAAGCTTCTCGGTCGGCCAGGTCCTGGTCATCCGTTCGCTCGGCGCGTTCTTCGTGCTCGGCCCGATGTTCGCCCGCCAGCCGATATCGGCGCTCTATTGTGTGGAGCGTCCAACACTCCAGGTAATGCGGGTCGTCTTCGCTACCGGCGATCTCGCGCTCTTTTATGCCGCTGTCGTCTATCTGCCGCTTGCCGATGTCATGACCTTCTATATGGCCGGGCCGATCTATGTTGCCGCGCTTTCGCATTTCCTGCTCGGAGAGCGGATCGGCTGGCGGCGCTGGTTTGCTGTTCTCATAGGCTTTGTAGGCGTTATCATCGCTTTGCGCCCCTCCTCGGCGATGCTGTCCTGGCCGTCGATCTTTGGACTGATCGGCAGTTTCTCCTTTGCCCTGACGCTTGTCTTGAACCGCCGGCTGCGCGCGACCTCGGATGCTACGCTTGTGACCTGGCAAACCATCGCGGCGCTAATCGCCGGTATTTTTCTGAGTATTGGCCACTGGAGCCCGTTCGACTTCGGCCAACTGCTCGCGCTGTTGCTGCTCGGTATCGTTGCCTGCATCGCCCATCTGCTGATCACCCGTTCGCTGAAGCTTGCGCCAGCCTCGGTGCTTGCACCGCTGCAATATACGCTGCTTCTTTGGGCCGTGGTGCTCGGCTGGCTGTTCTTCGATGATCTGCCTGACGTGCAGACCTGGATCGGCGCGGGCATCATTGTGCTCGCCGGCCTTTTCATTTTCCATCGCGGCAACCTGAAACAGGATTCCGAAGCGATCGTCCCGACGGATTCAAGCCACGGCTAAGCGCGCAGATCAGGTGGAGCCCGCCCGACGCGTCAGCATGACCTCCGCCGCTGAAAGCCCGTCGTAGATCAGGACCGCCAGGGCGCCAACGATCAATCCCCCTTGCAATATGAAAGCAAGATTGTTCGACTGCAGTCCGGCGATGATGACTTCGCCGAGCGTTTTTGCCGCCACAGTCGAACCGATCGTCGCGGTGGAAAGGCTGATGACCACCGAAAGCCGGATACCCGCGACGATGACAGGCAAGGACAGCGGCAATTCGATCTGAAGAAGCCGCTGGAAATCGGTCATGCCGGCGCCGCGTGCCGCTTCCATCACCGAACGCGGCAGGTTGGTGAGCCCCGTCAGCGTGTTCTCGAAGATTGGCAGCAGGCCATAGAGGAAGAGCGCGATCAGTGTCGGCTTTTCACCGAATCCGACCGCGGGCACGGCGAGCGCCAGCACCGCAACCGGCGGAAAGGTCTGGCCGATATTCACGAGGCTGCGGGAGAGTTGCAGGAACTCCGCCCCGAACGGCCGGGTGACGAGGATCGCAAGCAGCACCGCAATGACGGTCGCCACCAATGTCGCGATGAAGACGGTCCTCAGATGCAGGAGCGTGAGATCGAGCAGGCTGCCCTGGTCGTAGATCGCTGGCGCGTTCGGCTGCACCAACGGCCTCAGGAGCGGTTCGAAGCTTGCCGGCGTCACCAGGAAGGTGACCAGAACGAGAAGCAGCAGCCCCCTCAGGATCGTCGGAAGCCAGGCTTTCATTGCGGCCTCGCGGCGCACTTCAGAAGGGCGTCAAGCGTGACCCGCCCCATCGGCGCTCCGCTTGCGGAGACGACGGGCAGAGCCTTCCTGCCGGACCAGAGCAGATCCGCAAGCGCTTCCTGCTGGGTCCGGTCCTCGCCAATCGGCTCGCCATCGGCCTCGCCCGGCTCCACCGCCGCACCGATCTTGGCGACCGACAGCAGCCGGAACGGCCGCTCGATGTCACCGATCAACGTCTCGACAAAGGGAGCCGCGGGCGCGCGCACGAGTTCCGCCGGCGGGCCGTATTGCAGTACCCTGCCCTTGTCCATCACGGCGATCTTGTCCGCCAGATAAAATGCTTCGTCCATGTCGTGCGTGACGAGCACGATGGTCGTGCCGAAATGTTTCTGGATCGCCAGAAGGTCGTCCTGCGCCTTGGCGCGGATGATCGGATCGAGCGCCCCGAAGGGTTCGTCCATCAGGAGGACGTTTGGTTCGGCCGCGAGCGCCCGGGCAACCCCGACGCGCTGCTGCTGGCCGCCGGAGAGCTCGTGCGGATAGCGGGACCCGAACATTTTCGGGTCAAGCTGGAAGAGCGTCAGCAATTCCTCGACCTTGGCATCGATCCGCGATTTCTCCCAGCCAAGCAGGCCCGGCACGGTCGCGATATTCTCTGCCACAGTGCGATGGGGAAAAAGACCGTGGCCCTGGATGGCGTAGCCGATCCGGCGGCGCAGTTCATGGCCAGGGATGGAGCGGTTGTCCTCACCATCCAGCCGGATCGCACCCGAACTCGGCTCCACGAGGCGGTTGATCATCCTCAGAAGCGTCGTCTTGCCGGAACCGGACGTGCCCACCACCACCGTGACGGTGCGCGGTTCGATCACCATCGAGACGTCATCGACCACGGCAACATCGTCATAAAGCTTGGTGATGGCATCGATCTCGATCATGCTGACCTTGCTCCGATCAGAACACGGGAATTCATTTCGATCAGCGCATCGAGGATGACAGCTGCGGCGAAGGCGAGCGCCACTGTCGGCACGGCACCGAGCAGCACGAGGTCCATGGCCGTCTGTCCGATGCCCTGGAAGACGAAGACGCCGAAACCGCCCCCGCCGATCAGCGCCGCAATCGTCGCAAGCCCGATATTCTGGACAAGCACGATGCGGATGCCGGTCAGGATGACCGGCAGCGCCAGCGGAAACTCGATCTGGAAGAGCCGCTGCCGATCCGTCATGCCGATGCCGCGGGCCGCGTCATTGGCCTCGCGCGGCACGCCGGCAAGCCCGACGACCGTGTTGGCAACCACCGGCAGCAGCGAATAGAGAAAGAGCGCGACGAAGGCCGGCGCGGTTCCTATGCCTCGAATGCCGATTTCCGCGGCACCCGGCACCGTCGCTGCAATCCATGCCAGGGGGCCGATGAGGATGCCGAACAGTGCAATCGACGGTATCGTCTGGATGAGGTTCAAGGTGTTGAGCACGCCGGCCCGAAGAGCTGCCACCCGGTGACACAGGATGCCGAGCGGCAGTCCCACCGCGGCGGCTACGACGAGCGAACCAAGCGCCAGCCTCACATGCTGGCCAGCCTCGCTCCAGAAGACATCGGCGCGGCCGGCATACTCCTTCATGATCGATAGTCCGTTCCAGCTCCCTGACAACAGGATGGCGCCAACGCCACCGGCCGTAAGGACAAGGAACAAGACCCGCATCCACGGCGGTGGCTTCAGTCGCGTGATCGCATCGGCCGCCAGAAGCATGAAGGCGAACAGGAGTAGCCAGAAGCCGGAGGCCGGCGAGACGCGGGCATAGGTATTGCCGGCCGGTGTGAGGAAACTCGCAGCAGATCCGATCGCAAGCGCCAGGGCCACAAGCGCCGCAAACGCGGCAACCAGCTTGAGCCATGGCGACGTCCGGAACAGAGAAGCAGCCGCAGCAAGGAACAATACGACAATCAACCCCCATCCCGCCCAGGCCGGCAGAGCGGCAAGGATCATCTTTGCTTCCCCCTGCATGATACGGTTGGGCTTGAGCACCGCGAAGGATGCGCCCAATGCTCCATAGGCAACAAGAAGAGCAATAACGATGCCGAGCTTGTCGAACCGAATCTTCAAACCGCTCCCCTGCCTCGCGACTGATAAGAGCCGTGCCCGGCCCATGTTGGTACGAAATCCGGCCGAAAAGGAACTACTTGAGGAAGCCGTTCTTCTTCAGGAAGTCCTCGGCAACCGCCTTGGCCGGCTCGCCACCCACCTGCACGCGGCCATTGAGGTCCTGCAGGGTGACCAGGTCGAGCTTTTCGAAGACGGGTTTCAGCAGGGCCTCGATATCGGGATGCTGCTTCAGCACCGTTTCTCGGATGATCGGCGCCGGCTGGTAAACGGGCTGCACACCCTTGTCGTCTTCGAGGACCACAAGGCCGGACGGCGCAATGCCGCCATCGGTGCCGTAGACCATGGCGGCATTCGCGCCGTTGGTCTGGTTCGCCGCCGCCGCGATCGTCGCGGCCGTATCACCTCCCGAAAGCGTGATGAGCTGTTCCGGCTTCAGCTTGAACCCATAGGTCGTCTGGAAGGCCGGCAGCGCCGCGGCCGAATTGACGAATTCGGAAGAGGCGGCGAGCACGATCTTGCCGCCATCTGCGACATACTTGCCGAAATCCGTGAGGGTCTTCAGTTTATTGGCCGCGGCGACATCCTCACGGATCGCGATCGCCCAGGTGTTGTTGGCCGAAGACGGCGTCAGCCAGACGATCTTGTTGGCATCGTAATCCAGCTTCTTGACCGCTTCATAAGCCTTCTGGGGATCTTTCCAGACTGGATCGTCACTCTTTTCGAAGAAAAACGCGCCATTGCCCGTATATTCGGGGTAGATGTCGATCTCGCCAGCCGCAATCGCCTTGCGAACGACGGGCGTGGCGCCAAGCTGGATACGATCGGTGGTCTCGATGTTGTTGGCCTTCAGCACGGCAAGGATGATATTGCCGAGCACACCGCCTTCCGTATCGATCTTCGAGGAAACGACAACCTGCGCCTGAGCCAGGCTGGCCGAAACACCAAGCGCAAGGGCAATACCCAACAGTTGCTTTTTCAGGGACATGACAAATTTCCTCCAGATCGCGAGCCTATGCTCGCATCGAATTTAGATACAGAAAAGAGTTTCAAGTCGTCCCTATGTAGGGTCGACTTGGCAATCTGCGAGTTTCGGATCGTGGGGAAAAGCGATTTTTTCCACTATGCGCTGAACGGCAGAAACCGAAGTGCGGCTGCTCAAATTGGATACGGCGCGCTTCGGAGCTGGCAGTGTCCGCCAACCAAAAGGGGGCCAATCTTGAGTTTTCGTCCGCCGCACTCGTTTAAAGCATCACCCGAGACCGGTTTCAACGTGCTGGAATACGAGCTGGCATCCGAGCGGGCCGACGCGCTTGGCCGCCACGGGCGCAAGGTGGAGGCAGCCCTTGCGGCGCTGGCCGCCTGGAAATCCGAACAGCCAGGGGGTATCGACCGGGAGACCCTGGTGGACAAGGCCTCCGATGCTGTCTGGGCCTTCTTCATTCAGCGGGAAATCTGCGGCCTGCGGAACAACAGGGAAGTCATCTCCAGGTACGGAATCCCGAATGAAGTCCTCGCGCGGCTCGGCGCCGTCCGCAAGTGAGCGAGCGGCGCCGGAAAGGACGGGCCTCGGTTTAATGGCCTAGAAGTCCATTCCGCCGGGGGGCATTGCAGGAGCGGTACTTTCCTTCCTCGGCTTCTCGGCGATCATGGCTTCGGTCGTCACCAGCAGACCGGCGACGGACGCGGCGTCCTGGAGCGCTGCCCGGACGACTTTGACCGGATCGATGACCCCCATGGCATAGAGATCGCCATACTCGTTGGTCTGAGCATTCCAGCCATAGGAAAACTCCGCCTTCTCGCGCAGCTTGCCGACGACGATGGAACCTTCGGCGCCTGCGTTTTCGGCGATCTGACGAACCGGAGACTCGATCGCCCTGCGAACAATATCGATGCCCACCCGCTGGTCGTCATTGGCCGTCTTGATACTGTCGAGAGACTTGATCGCGCGCAGCAGCGCGACACCACCGCCGGGAAGGATGCCTTCCTCGACGGCGGCGCGAGTTGCATGCAGCGCGTCGTCGACGCGGTCCTTCCTTTCCTTCACCTCGACTTCCGTCGAACCGCCGACGCGGATGACGGCAACGCCGCCAGCGAGCTTGGCAAGGCGTTCCTGCAGCTTTTCGCGGTCGTAGTCGGAGGTCGTTTCCTCGATCTGTGCACGGATCTGGGCAACACGGCCCTCGATATCGGCCTTCTTGCCGGCGCCATCGATGATGGTCGTATTCTCCTTCTCGATCGTGATTCTCTTGGCGCGGCCGAGCATGTCGAGCGTCACGTTCTCGAGCTTGATGCCGAGGTCTTCGGAGATGACGGTGCCGCCGGTCAGGATGGCGATGTCTTCCAGCATAGCCTTGCGACGGTCGCCGAAGCCCGGAGCCTTGACGGCAGCGATCTTGAGGCCGCCGCGCAGCTTGTTGACGACGAGCGTTGCGAGCGCTTCGCCTTCGACGTCCTCGGCGATGATGAGGAGCGGCTTGCCGGACTGAACCACGGACTCAAGAACAGGAAGCATGCTCTGCAGGTTCGAAAGTTTCTTCTCGTGGATCAGGATATAGGGGTCCTCAAGCTCGACCCGCATCTTGTCCTGGTTGGTGACGAAATATGGTGAAAGATACCCGCGGTCGAACTGCATGCCTTCGACGACTTCGAGTTCGGTTTCGGCGGTCTTGGCCTCTTCAACCGTGATGACGCCTTCGTTGCCGACCCTGTTCATGGCTTCCGCCAGATACTGGCCGATCTCCGTGTCGCCATTGGCGGAAATGGTGCCGACCTGGGCAATTTCGGAATTGTTGGAAATCTTGCGGGCATTGCTCTTCAGCTCGGCGACGACCGCTTCCACCGCGAGGTCGATACCGCGCTTGAGGTCCATCGGGTTCATGCCCGAAGCCACCGCCTTGGCCCCTTCCCGGACGATCGCCTGGGCGAGAACCGTGGCGGTCGTAGTACCATCGCCGGCGACGTCGCTCGTCTTCGACGCGACTTCGCGCAACATCTGGGCGCCCATGTTCTCGAACTTGTCCTCCAGTTCGATTTCCTTGGCAACGGACACGCCGTCCTTGGTGATGCGCGGCGCGCCGAAGGACTTGTCGATGACGACGTTGCGCCCCTTCGGGCCCAGCGTGACCTTCACTGCATTGGCGAGAATATCGACGCCGCGCAGCATGCGTTCACGGGCATCGGTATGAAATTTGACTTCCTTCGCAGCCATTTTCCTCACTCCTAATAGGCAGCCACTGACTGACTTGAACCGGATCAGGCGGCCTTCTGGCCGGCAACCGGGGCCTCGATAATGCCCATGACGTCGCTTTCCTTCATGATCAGAAGGTCTTCGCCGTCGATCTTGATCTCGGTTCCCGACCACTTGCCGAACAGGATCCGGTCACCCACTTTGACATCGAGCGGCTGGATCTGGCCCTGGTCGTTGCGCGCACCGGCACCGGCGGCAATGACCTCGCCTTCCTGCGGTTTTTCCCTGGCAGTGTCGGGAATGATAATGCCGCCCCTGGTCTTCTCCTCGGATTCGACCCGGCGGACGAGAATGCGGTCGTGAAGCGGTCGGAACGTCATGTCTTCCTCCTGGACAAGCGATGATGATCAAAGCTCCCTCCCGGACCGGCTGACCAGTCCGGACAAGCGCCACCCCCTCTCAAACGAACGATTGGTGAGATCGATTTGGTTTGAGAAATTCCAGTTTCAAGGGGAAACGCTAAAAAATTGGCACTCCGCCCAAGCGACTGCTAACACGCAGGGAAAAGAAAGCATTTCCCGCAGCTGTCCAACCAGCATCGGGCTCGCCTTTCGTGCAAGATTTTATTCTTCCCAATCTTCCTCCTGGGAGGACAGGAGGTCGACAAGCTCAGCCACTTTTCCGGTCGGGGGCCGCCGGCCTTCGCTGACCAGCGCCTCTTCGCTGTTGATCCAGGCCCAGGCTTCGGCGAGTTCTCCCGCCGTCGCGCCGGTCGCGATGACATCGGCGATCATCGTCTCGTCGATAGGCCCAAGCACGGCGACGACATCCTCTGAAGTCATTGTCATGTCTTACTCCTCTCCTGTTAGCATCCAGCCACCGGCTTGGACCGATATAGGAGACCGCCGCGCAAAGTCGATTCCGGAAAGCTCCCGACGCCGTAGCCGATCAGCGCGATGCATTCGCCTGGGACAAGATCGAGAGTAAGCGGAGAACGGAGGCCGCCGGTCGCAAAAAACGGAAGCGGAACATTCCCATCCGCACATTTTCGCTCGTTTGCATTCAGCGGTATAAAGCACTATCCGTCCGGGCTCGTTTTCTAATATGGAGTAAGCGGATCATGTTTCGTCAGTTTCGTTTTTTCTGGTCAGCCACGCTCTGATATCGATTTCACCCCGAGAACTTGAATGTTACGCCGCTTCTTCTCCTACTATCGGCCTTACCGAGGCCTTTTCATCCTCGATTTCGCGTGTGCGATCCTCTCCGGGGTCCTTGAACTCGGCTTTCCCATGGCCGTGAAACTTTTCGTGGACAGACTGCTGCTCAGCCAGGAATGGCTGCTGATCCTCGCCGCCTCCGCAGCGCTTTTCATCGTCTATGCAATCAACACCGGCCTGATGGCGATCGTCACTTACTGGGGACACATGCTCGGCATCAATATCGAGACGGATATGCGCCGCGCCGCCTTCAACCATTTACAGAAACTTTCGTTCAGCTATTTCGACAGCCAGAAGACCGGTCATATCGTTGGTCGCCTCACAAAGGACTTGGAAGAGATCGGCGAAGTCGCCCATCACGGGCCGGAGGATCTGTTCATCGCGCTGATGACTTTTGCCGGCGCGTTGGCATTGATGTTCTCGGTCAACTGGCAGCTCGCCCTGATCACCGCAGTCATCGTACCGCTGACGGCCTGGGTCACCAGCCATTTTGGTAGCCGGATGACCCAGAATTTCCGTCGCCTGTTCGATCGGGTTGGCGACTTCAACACCCGCATCGAGGAGAATGTCGGCGGCATCCGCGTGGTTCAGGCTTTCGCCAACGAACAGCATGAGCGGGCGCTCTTCGAAGAGGACAACCAGAACTACCGGCGCGTCAAGCTTGAAGCCTACAAGCTGATGGCGGCCAGCACTTCGCTCAGCTACATGAGCATGCGATTGACCCAGATGGTGGTGATGATTGCCGGTGCCTATTTCGTCCTGTCGGGCGAGCTCACCGCCGGCGGCTTCATCGGTTTCCTGTTGCTCGTGGGCGTCTTCTTCCGGCCGGTCGAGAAGATCAACTCGGTCATCGAGACCTATCCCAAGGGCATTGCCGGTTTCCGTCGCTTCACCGAACTCATCGACACGGAGCCGGATATCGCTGATGCGCCGGATGCGGTTAAGGTCGACCATCTCAGGGGCGAGATCGCCTACGAGAACGTCTCATTCGGCTACAGCCTCGAAAAGCCGGTGCTGAAGGACGTCAACCTGACGATCCACGCCGGCGAGACGATTGCCTTCGTCGGTCCCTCGGGTGCCGGCAAGACGACCATCTGTTCGCTGTTGCCGCGTTTCTACGAGATTGGCGGCGGCAGCATCACCATCGACGGCATCGATATTCGCAAGATGACGAGGGTATCGCTGCGCCAGCAGATCGGCATCGTGCAGCAGGACGTCTTCCTGTTCGGCGGCACGATTCGTGAAAACATCGCCTATGGACGGCTCGGCGCCGGGGAGAAGGAGATCGTCGAGGCGGCACGGCGGGCGCGGCTTGAGGAAATGCTGGCGAACCTGCCGGACGGGCTCGATACGATGATCGGAGAACGCGGCGTCAAACTCTCCGGCGGTCAGAAGCAGCGCGTCGCGATTGCCCGGATGTTTTTGAAGAATCCGCCGATCCTGATCCTTGATGAGGCCACCTCGGCACTCGACACGGAGACCGAACGCGCCATTCAGCGCTCTCTTGCGGAACTTTCAGAAGGCCGCACGACGCTGATCATCGCCCACCGGCTCGCCACCATCCAGGGCGCGGACCGGATCGTGGTCATCGACGGCAACGGCATCGTTGAACAGGGGACACACCAGGACCTGATCGCCCGGCGCGGTACCTATAACAGGCTGCACGAGGCGCAGATCGGTGAAAGCCGACAAAACATAGCGATTGATGGCCTTTCATAAACTTGATAAACAGATACAAGTTTATATTTGCGGGAAATCAGGATGACGTTTCAGCCGCGGATGCAGAATAAGATCGAGGGCTTCTCGGTCATCGGAGGGCTTCGCCGCCGCAACTGGAACGGTATTGCCGCCGATCTCTGGGACGTGGACTGCGCAGCCTATGCAGGTGGACATTATGTAGCGCGCGATCCGCGCCTCTTCATCCTGCTCGACCACCGCGGTCGGGGCCGGCCGAACGTCAAGCTTTCTCCCAGGGGGCGCGGAGCACCACAAGACAGGCGTGACAGTCCGATTTCTTATATTCCCGCGGACATGGACCTCTGGGTCGATATCACCGAGGTGCAGTATGTGCGCCATCTCGATATCCATTTCGATGCGGATGTCGTCAGCCGGCGGCTGATGGAGGAGATCGATCCTAAGAAGCTCAGCGATCCGCAACTCCTCTTCTTCGACCAGCGCGTTGTGGCGCTTGCCGAGTTGATCGCCGCCGAAATTGCCAATCCTGACCCGCTGCACGACCTTTACGGGGACGGGCTGGCACTGGCACTCGTCATCGACGTGCTCAAGATGATGAAGGCGCCGTCACGCAAACGCGGCTCCCTTGCCTCCTGGCAACTCCGGCGCGCCACCGATTTCATCGCTGAGAATTGCATGCGCAATATCCGCCTGCAGGAGCTCGCCGACCTGACAAGTCTGTCGCAATCGCATTTCAGCCATTCCTTCAAGGCGTCGACGGGCATGGCGCCACACGAATGGCAGATGAACGCGCGCCTCGACCGCGCCAAGGAATTGCTCCTGGCCGACGACCAGCCCCTGACATCCATTGCCGCCGAGACGGGTTTTTCCGACCAGGCACACTTCACCCGGGTTTTCCGCAAGCATGTCGGCACGACTCCGGCACGCTGGAAAAAGGTAAGACGAACCTAACGGCTGTCGCAGAGATTTGCTCATAGCCGTGAAAATTGCCCAAAATCATTCAATTGCCGCGGATCGGGCCAAGCCGGGCGATTTAAATTGAGTTAATCACTCACCTTATCGCAGAGCCGCATCCAAGGGGGAGCGGCTGCTTGGACAAGTGAGTAGGGGTTCTACGGATGGGGAAGCGGAAAGGGTTTTTCAGGATACGGTTGGGATTGGGCGCGAGCGTCGCGCTGATCGGCATTTGCGCGGGTTGGGCGGCTGAGGCGCAGAACGCCGATACGACCCTCGCCCCGATCGTGCTTCAGGGCGAAGGCGAAGGTGAAAGCGCGACCGGGCCGGTGAAAGGCTACGTCGCGAAGAAATCCGCCACCGGCTCCAAGACCGACACGCCGCTCAACGAAATTCCGCAATCCGTCTCGGTCGTCGGCAAGCAAGAGATGAACGATCGCGGCGTCGTCAACAAGATCGACGAAGCGCTGCGTTACACGCCAGGCGTCACCGCCGAGCCCTTCGGCACCGATCCGGATACCGATTGGGTTTACATTCGTGGATTTGACGCTACCCAGACCGGCGTGTTCTACGATGGCCTGAACCTTTTCTCCTACGGTTTCGGTGGCTTTCAGGTCGATCCCTTCATGCTGGAGCGGGTCGATGTCCTGAAGGGGCCTGCTTCGGTGCTCTACGGCGGCGGCAACGCCGGCGGCATCCTGAATTATATCCGCAAGCGCCCGACGGATGAGCCGTACTACTACACCGAAATTGGCATCAACAGTAATGGCAACGCTTTCGGCGGCTTCGATATTTCCGACAAGGTCGGCGACAGTGACACGATGACCTATCGCCTGACCGGCAAGGTTGCCGGCGGCGACAACTATTCGGATTATTCCGAAGACCTGCGCGGATTCATCATGCCGCAGCTGACCATATCGCCGGATGAGGCCACGAAGCTGACAGTCTGGGGTTCCGTCTCGGGTCTCGATCAGGTGCATACCGGCAACGGCTTCTTCCCCTATGTCGGCACGGTCGTCGACGCCCCGTTCGGCAAGATCGACCGCGATGCCTTCTATGGCGAACCGGACATCGATGAAGGCAAATATACCCAGCAGATGGTGGGCTACGAGTTCGAGCATGAATTCGACAGCGGCTGGAAGTTCTCATCGAACTTCCGCTATGGTCACCTCTGGAAGCACGAGGAAGGGCCGTATCTCTATGGGTATGTGGGCGGAACACCGACCGCACCCGACTACGAGCTTTACCGTATCGGCTTCGAAGCGACGTCGAAGGTCGATACCGTCGCCATCGACAATCGCGCCGAGACCGAATTCGATCTTGGTGCCACGCGTCATGACCTCATGGTGGGCATCGACTACAAATACTATCGGCTGGATCACATCCAGGCCTGCTGCGGCGCGACCCCGATCAGCACCACCGATCCTGTTTACGGCGTTCCGCAGGGAGCCAACTTCGTCTACATCGACCAAGTGGTGACGCAGCAGCAAATTGGCGGTTACGTGCAGGACCAGATCCGGTTCGGCGATGGCTGGCTCGTCACGCTCAACGGTCGCTATGATTTCGTCCATACGGACACTGACGATCGACTCACCTCGTCAAGCTACAGCTACGACAAATCCGCCGCCAGCGGCCGCGCCGGCCTGGCTTACCAGTTCGACAACGGCCTCACGCCCTATGCCAGTGTCGGAACCTTCTTCAACCCGACGGTTGCCGTCAGCACCACTCCCAACAACAAACCGGAAGAAGGTGAACAGTATGAAGTCGGCCTGAAATACGATCCGACATTCATTGACGGAACATTCACCGCATCCCTGTTCCACCTCACCAAGCGGAACGTCGCCGTCACCGACCCCGCCACCTCCCTTTCGGAGCAGATTGGCGAAGTGGAGTCGCGCGGCATCGAACTGGAAGGCAAGGTCAACCTGAACGAAAACTGGAAGCTTCTCGGCTCGTTCTCCTACACCGACCTTGAAGTCACGGAAGACCTCAACCCGGCCTATATCGGCAAGAAGCCCTATCTCGTGCCGGATATGACTGCCTCGCTCTGGTTGGATTACACCGTAACGCAAGGTGCGCTTGAAGGCTTGAGCCTCGGCGGCGGCGTCCGTTATCAGGGCGAAAGCTGGGCGGATCGCGAGAACACGCTGAAGGTTCCGGATGCGGCGGTCTTCGATGCGGCGATCCGCTACAGGAAGGATGGGTGGGAAGGCTCCATCAACGTCACCAACGTCTTCGACAAGGAGTATGTGAGAGGCTGCGGCGGCGCGTACACCTGCGGCTATGGCGATGCCCGCACCGTTACCTTCAAGCTCAGCAAGGTCTGGTAGGCAGGCGTTCGCGGCGGCTCCAATCAGGCGCCGCCCCGCAACGCAGCGCTCGGTTGGAGCAGAAGCCCTGCGGCTTCCGCCGCGTTGATCGCCTCCTCGTAACCGGCATCGGCGTAACGAATGATCCCGAGCGAGGTATCGTTGGTGATGGCATGCGAAATGCGTTCCGCGGCAGCGTCGGTCCCATCCGCAACGATCGTGACGCCGGCACTGGTCATGTAGCCGGCGTAACCGCCGCCTCCGGAATGGATGACGACGAGATCGGCCATGGAAGAGCAGAGCGTCATCGCGTTGATCAGCGGCCAGTCGGCGATCGCGTCCGAACCATCCTTCATCCGCTCGGTCATGATGTTGGGATGCGCCATGGCGCCGGCATCGAGATGATCCCGTGAGAACGCGATCGGCCCGGCAAGCTCACCCTTCGCCACGAGGTCGTTCACCGCCAGCGCGAGTTCCGTACGCTCTCCATGACCAAGCCAGGCAATACGCGCCGGAAGGCCTTCGAACGGGACATTTTCCCGCGCCAGCCGTATCCAGTTGGTGACGATCCGGTTTTCGGGAAAGAGCTCGAGCACGAGGTCGTCGATCCGGGCTATGTCGCTCTCCTCGCCCGATAGCGCCATCCACCGGAACGGCCCGATTGCCTTGCAGAACAGCGGCCTCAGATACGCTTCGGTGAAGATCGGAATATCGAAGGCGTTCTCGACGCCGCCCTGCTTTGCCTGTGTACGGATCAGGTTGCCGTTGTCGAAGACTTCCGAACCCCTCTTCTGGAATTCCAGCATGGCCCGGACATGGTCGGCAATCGAGGCACGGCTTGCCGCCATCAACTGCCCCTGCCCGTCCTTCCGCAACCGGCGCACCTCTTCGAGACTCATGCCCTTCGGCACGTAGCCGTAAACGAGGTCATGGGCGGAGGTCTGGTCGGAGACGACATCCGGCACGACGCCGCGCTTAACGATCTGCGGATAGATATCGGCCGCATTGCCGACAAGGCCGACAGAGACGGCGCGCTTTTCCTTCACCGCCGCATCGATCATGGCAAGCGCCGTGTCGAGGTCTGGCGCCACCTCGTCCAGAAACCCGATCGATTTGCGCTTGGCGACCCGCTCCGGATCGATGTCGACGACGAGGATCGCAGCACCCGCCATACGGCCGGCAAGCGGCTGGGCGCCACCCATGCCGCCCAGACCGGCGGTCAGGACAAACCGGCCGGCAAGCGTACCGCCGAAGCGCTTTTCCGCAATCCGCATGAAGATCTCGTAGGTGCCCTGGATGACGCCTTGGCTGCCGATATATTGCCAGGCGCCGGCCGTCAGCCCGCCCCAGCAGATCAGCCCCTTCTCCTGCAGTTCATAAAAGTATTCGGCCTTTGCCCACTGACCGACGATGTTGCAATTCGCCATGATGACCAGAGGCGCCTTGTCATGGCTCTTCAGCAATCCCACCGGCTTGCCTGACTGGATGATCAGCGTCTGATCTTCCTCCATGATCTTGAGCGTCCGGACGATCGCATCATGCGCCGGCCAGTTGCGCGCCGCCTTGCCAAGCGCCGCATAGACCACGAGATTGTCCGGGTCCTCTCCGACCGAGAGCACGTTTTCGAGCAGCCTCAGAAGCGCCTCCTGCCGCCAGCCCCTGGCGCGCAATTCAGGCCCGCCGGGGATCGGGAATTTCGGGTGACGCGGATTGGGCTTCGGCATGGTCCTCTCCTTAGGCGAGCGCGTAGTCGGCTATGCTGATGCCGAGCGCCGTTTCGGCAATCGGATAGACCGACGGGTCTTTCACGCTGGAGGAAAGCGGAATGATTGTCTTCGGCACGTGCAACAGGAAGACCCGCATGCCGGGCTGAAGCTGCCCGACACTCATCGGCTCACCGTCCGGTGACAAGGTGCTGATGATGTCCGGAAAAGTCGCCAGCCGGTGACCGCCGGCATCCTCGACCGCCATGTATTCGTTCATCACATGCATGGTGATCGCCTTGTCGTCCTTGCCGAGCGTCAGCGTCCCCACATCGAAGGCCTCGTTCGTATAGACGACCGATTTGTCAGTCACCTCTGCCTCGATGAGGATCGAGCCGCCAGTCGTCCTGACGATCGCGTCGATGATCGCATGCCCGCCTTTGCCGTCCGCAGCGATGATCGCCTCGCCGAGCGTGAGCGCCAGGCTGATGCCGCCGAGCGCCGCATTCTTGCGCACATAGGACGCGCGCAAGGGATTGCGGCAGGAGGCGATGAAGCCGCCTGACTGGTCGGAGGCGGTGCGCAGGACCGGCGAAACCTTTGCCGTCGCCCCGCGGATCACGAGCTCCATGTAACGATTTTCGGCGCGGTTGCCGCCGACCGCCGTCTGGATCATCTGCTCCGGCGAATTCGCCATGCCGATCGAGCCCATGTCACCGGTCGGATGCGCCCGGACATCGCCGACGGCGTCGAGGACCTTGGTGCCGAGAATGGCCGACGGCAGCCAGCCGTTCAGCGTCGAGGATTTGCCGTTCTGGCCGATCATCAGCGCCTTGAGCGGCTCGCCGAGTGCCTCCTGCAGGAGTTCTACGGCCTTCACATAGTCGATGCCCTGCATCTCCCAATTGGTGGTGGAGGCCGGCGCGCCGATCGCCGCGGCCGTGGCCACCCAATCGTCGTCATCGAGTTCATCGATGGTGACGAGTTCCGGCTTGCCGATGCTGACGGCCGCATAGCCCAGCATCCGCCCGTGATCGGCCCAGCCGCCGCCGCCGGCCGCATAAACGGAGCCGCCACGGACCGCCGCCTCGACATCCTTTTCCGTCAGAATCCGTCCCATGCCCTCGCTCCTTTATTGCCTGTCCAGCTTGAGGACCGTTTCGTAAAGAACCGCCGCGCCGAGCGCGATATCGTCGTTGTCCGCCCACTCTTCCGGCGCGTGGCTGCGCCCGTCGCGGCAGGCAATGAAGATCATCGCCGCCGGCACCACCTTGGCCAGAAATGCCGCGTCATGTCCCGCACCGGAGACCATGCGCCGGCTTGGCGCATCGAGGCCAGTTGCGCTTTTCTCCAGCAATGCAACAACCGAAGCCGCCATCGGCGTCGCCGGGTTGTTCGAGATCCGGCGCGGCGGCGTGATGGTCACCCCGCTCCTTTTCGCTGTCTGCTCGGTCAATGCGGAAACCGCCTCCGAAAAGCTCTCCATCACCGCCGGATCTTCCGCCCGTGCATCGATCAGCATGCGGACATGGGATGGAACGACATTGGCGGCATTCGGCTCCATCGAAAATTCGCCGACCGTGGCCGCGAAATGGCTCGGTCCTTGGGCGAGTTCAGAGGCAATCCGCTCGATGCCGAGCACGACACGGGAAGCCGCCGTCAGCGCGTCGCGCCGCGCGCCCATCGGCGTCGTACCGGCGTGGTCCGCCCGCCCCTCGACGACGATCTCGATCCGGGTAATGCCGGCAATCGCGGTCACCACGCCGATGTCGATTCTTTCCTTCTCCAGTACCGGCCCCTGCTCGATATGCAGTTCCAGAAAGGTTTTGATGTCCCCTCGCCCGCCGCCAATCGCCGGATCGCCGCCGACCATGCGAATTCCTTCGGCAAGGCTCATGCCGTCCGTTTCCCGTTCCAGCCATTCCGCCGGACGCAGACCGAGCATGCCACGGCTGCCGATGCAGGAAACACCGAAGATCGACACTTCCTCTGCCAGGAAATCGGCGATCTCCAGATCATGCTCCAAAGCGATACCCGCCTCATCGAGCGATCGAGCGACTTCCAGAGCCGCAACGACACCCGCAATCCCGTCGAAGCGGCCGCCATTCGGCACGGTATCGGAATGCGAGCCCAGCATGATCGTGCCTTTGGAACCCGCTCCTTTGCGGAAACCAATCAGATTACCTGCCGCATCGATGCGTGTCGCAAGCCCGGCCTCCTTGAAGCGACGCTCCAGATAGGCTCGGCCCTTCAGGAACATCGGCGTGAAGGCGCGCCGTGTCCATGGCCGGTCCGGCTCGGTGATCGCTGCCAAGGCATCGATATCCGCCGCAATCCGGTCTGTCTTGACAGGAAGATTGCGCGTCATACTGAAAGCCCCTGAAGCGGCAGGCTTGCCAGCGGCCGCACGAAATTGCCATTGCCCGGCTCGGCGAGAACTTTCGAACCATCGTAGGCAAGCTTGCCGCGCAGATAGGTCGCCGCCACCTTGTAGGGTAGCGTCATGCCGTCATAGGGCGACCAGCCAACCACGTTGCTGCCGGTCCTGGAAGCGTCGAAGACATGGCGTTCCGGCGTCAGAACGGCGATATCCGCATGCTTGCCGACTTCCAGAGCGCCCTTGATGTGGTCGATGCGGAAATGCCGCGCAGGGTTGAGCGCCATCAGCCGTGCTGCCCAGGTGAGCGGCACACCGCGCTCCAGCGCGCCCTTGACGAAGAGAGGCACCATGGCTTCCAGCCCCGGCAGACCGGAGGCATTCGCCAGCATGTCAGGATTGGTCTTGCGGTCGAGCGACCAGCTCACATGGTCGGTCGAAAGCAGCGTCACGTTGCCGGCCGCGATATGCCGCCAGAGCTTTTCCACTTCGGCTCGCGGCCGGATCGGCGGATTGCATTTGGAGCGGCCTCCAAGCCTTTTCGCATCCGTCTCGCTGTCGAGCGTCAGATAGTGGATCAGGCATTCCACCGTTGCCCGATGACCCTGTGCGCGATAGGCCGCGGCGATCTCGTAGCCGCGGCCGAGCGAACAATGCACCACATGCGCCGGGCAGCCTGTCGCGGCGCCGATCTCGTAGATTTCCACCATGGCGAGCAGTTCGGTGAGCGGCGGGCGGGACATTTCATGCGCCCGGTAGTCGGTGATGCCGGAAGCCTTCACCTTCTCCATTGCGGCCCGCACATATTCGTCATTCTCGTTGTGAACGCCGGCCGTCAAGCCAGTCGGTGCGATAGCAGCAAAGCACTCCGCCATCAGCGGTGCGGGAATGCGCGGAAAACGCTTCGGATCGGTGCCGAATGTGGAGAATTTGAAAGCGGCAACGCCGGCTTCCACCTGTTCGGGAATACGCCTGGCGCCCTCCTCCGGATCGATCGTGCCGTAGAGCGCGAAATCGACGCGTGCCTGGCTTTCCACATGCGTCGCTTTTCCGCGCACGGCCTCTGCGGAACAAATGAGATTGCCCTCGTCATAGGGCATGTCGACGATGGTCGTCACGCCGCCGGCCGCCGCCGCGCGCGTCGACCAGATGAAATCCTCCTGATTCTTCTGCGAAAGCGAATGAACCTGCGCATCAATCGCGCCCGGCAGGATCAGCGCTTTACCGAGATCTTGGCGCTCTTTCGCAGCCGGCATATCACCCTGCCCAACGGCCGCCACCAATCCGTCGCGAATGGCGACATGCCCCTCCGGAACCACGCTATCCGGCAGCACCAGCGTGCCCTTCAGAACAAGATCGAAATCCGCCATGGATCATGTCTCCTCGGTTGATGCACTGCCCGCCGTTCGGCCTGCGATGGATGTCACGATAGGGGAATTTGCAGAGCCGAGGGATATCCCATATCGTGAACGAATTATACCGGGCCTGCCTATCTCACAGAGTAGCTGCGGAAAGTTTGAGCAATGGACATCGCCACTCTCCTGATGGCTCACTACGCGCTTTCGTTGGGCAGCCTGAGGGGCGCTGCCCGCGCCTTGGGGCGACCGGTCGCCAGCGTCTCTGCCGCCTTGGCCCGTTTACAGTCACATATAGCAACGCCGCTGACGACGACCACCGGCAACCGCATCCTGCCGACACTGGAAGGCCGCCGCCTTGCCCGTGATCTCCGCCACGCAGCCGATCTCATTCTGGATCTGGCAACACTTTCCAAGATGCCGGACGAGGCGCCGGTCGAGCAGCATGCTGCCCGCATGTCGGTCTCGCTGTTGGCGCTGTCGCGCCTCCTCGTCGTTGCCCGGACAGGCAGCATCCGCAGTGCCGCCATGGAGATCGGCATTGGCCAGCCGCAATTGACGCGTCAGTTGAAGAGCCTTGAGCAGGATATAGGCGCCGCACTCCTCGATCGCACCGCGTCGGGCGCCGTACCGACGGAGGAAGGCAAAGGATTTCTGATCCTCGCCGAAGAGTTGGAAACGATCTGGCTGAGGATTTCCGACCATGCCGGAGAGCGTTTCCGCCGAACGAGCCGGATGATCAATCTCGGTTCCGTCGCTCCGCTGGGTCGTGAAAGCCGGATCGCAAAAATCCTGGCTTTGCTCGCTGCCGGATGGCCGCTGCACCAACCGCATAATCCGCTCTATATCTCCAGCACCAACGCCGAGGAACTTCTGTCCGGCCTCAACAGTCGGCAATACGACATCGTCTTTCTGGATACTGTCGATGTGCCGGCAGGCATCGACCACCGCGTGGTCTCGCGTTCAGGTCTTTCCGTCGTTGGCTCGGCGAAGGCGATCGAGGCTCAGCGGCACGATCTGAAACGTCTTCTGATCAACACGCCGCTTGCTCTTCCCAGTCTCAAGAGCGGTCTGCGCCAGAAATTCGTATCGCTGAGCGAGGATATACTGCGGCCCGAGGAACGGTCGCGCCTGTCCTTCGTGGAGATCGATTCCATCCCCGTCATCGCAAACCTCGTGATCGAGCACGGTTACATCGCGCTCCTGCCGCAATGGGCGATCTCCGGCCTTGATGAAAAGATGGAAGCCATCCCCCTTCCCCAAACCTACGATATGCAGCTCTCGCTTGCCTGGAAGAAAAACGCGCGATCGGAAAATGTCGCCAGCCTCGTTCAGCGGATCCTGGCTGATGGTGGCCTCATGGAAGCCTGATCATTGTTTAAGCTTCTCCTGTGTGAGGAGAGGCTCATACCGCCGGTCCGTCAATGTCTTCAGAAATGCGACGATCGCATCGACCCGCTTGTCGTCCAGCGCCGGACCGGCCGTCAATTGCTCCATGGCCAGATTGTCCGGCACTTCGGGCGCACCCCATTCCTGCCCCGTCTCGGGATTGATCTGGCGGCTCTTCTTGATGCTGTTGTATTTTACGTAGAAGAGGACGACGCTCCGCAGATCCCTGAAGACGCCATTGTGCATATAGGGTCCCGTCACCGCCACGTTCCGCAAGCTCGGGACCTTGAATTTTCCGCGAGCGGTCGGCTCTCCCGCAACCAGCGGGTTCTCGGCGAGACCGAGGTCGGGTTTGGCCGCCCCAGCTGTACCGGCAGCAAGACGAGGATTGGCGGGAACACCGATATTGAAATACTTGTGGTTCGTGAAGACTGCGTCCTTCAGGCCGTTCGGCCCACGCACCTCATGGCAGATGCTGCAATTGGTGAACTGCTGCGAGAAGAAAAGGACCCTCCCCAGTTCCTCCTGGTCCGTCAGTTTTTCTTCGCCTCGGAGATAACGATCATATCTGGAATCGAAAGAGCTGAACTCCGGCCCGCGCTCATATTCGGCCAGCGCGTTGACCATCGCCGAATAGGCGGTCTCGTCATCCTGAAACACGCTCCGGCCGTAGAGGACACGAAACGACCGATCGTATGAAGGGTCCTCACGAAGCCGCGAAATGACGGCGGCCTTGTCGGGCATTCCCATCTCGACGGGATTCATCGGCGGACCGCCCGCCTGATCCTCGAGCGTCCGTGCGCGACCATCCCAGAAGAATCCTCCTCGATATTCGCCGTCGCTCCCCTTTGAGAATGGAGGTGTCCGCGCAGCATATCCGGCAGTCGGTGCGTTACGGCCGCCAAGTGACTGCCCGTCATCCCCAAGCGAGACATCGCTGCCGACAAGATCCGTCTGCCGCGCATCCACAAAGCCCGCGCCCGGCGCATGGCATGTAGAGCACGACTGGCTCCTGTTTTTTGAGAGATTGGGGTCGTGGAACAAGGCCTCGCCGAGCGCGATCTTGCTGGGATATGCCTCGCCGCCATCCGCAAAAGAGCCTCCCGAAGGCGCCAAAACCAAACCGAACCCTGCCAGAACAGCCATAAGAAGAAGAGGATGACGCATCAGGAAACTCGTATCAGAATTCTATCCATCCCGTCGGCGATGACTGCCGGTCGGCCGATGGCAGGCTCGTCCTTGATACAATGCAACGGGACGAACAATGCCGTGGTAAAATGCCGCGATTAAGATGATCCCGTGCATCAACTTTGCAAGCGAGCAAGGGGACAGCCTATGGCGCCTCGACAAGAAGGCAGTTCAGGCCGCCTTGCTGAACGACCGACCGCTCTTGTTCAAATAGGCATCGAATGCGGAGGCCGCGGCCCGCACGATGAAACGGTGCTCTTCCGAGACCCTGACAAATCCACCTTCACGCTCGATCAAACCGTCTCGCTCCAGTTCGTCGAGCCGATCGTTGCCGCTTAAGAGGAGATCCGCATCAAAGCCGTGCGCCGTCGCGAGCGCAGCCACGTCCACCGCAAAGTCACACATCAGCCTTTCGATGATTTCACCGCGCAGTCGGTCCTCGGGCGTGAGGTGGTAACCCTTGGCGACGGGCAATTCACCCTTTGACACGCGGGTCGCGTAAAGGCCCGGTGGCACCTCGTTCTGAATATATCCCTGGGGCAGCTTGCCGATTGAAGACGCTCCCAATCCTAACAGGGCCTCGCAGGCGTCTGTCGTATACCCTTGGAAGTTCCTGTGCAGCCGCCCCTCGGTCTGCGCCAGCGCGAGGTCGTCACCCGGCAGCGCGAAATGGTCGAGGCCGATCCGGACATATCCCGCCGCCACCAGAGCCTCGGCAATCGCTTCCGCCTGCAATGCTCGCTCCCGGACGTCGGGAAGTGTCGCCTCATCGATCAGACGCTGATGCTTCTTGAAGCTTGGAATATGTGCATATCCGAAAACGGCAAGACGATCCGGCCGCATGCGGATGGCTGCCTCGACGGTACTGACGCAGGATTCGACCGTCTGATGGGGAAGACCATAGATGAGGTCGAAATTGATGGCATTGATGCTGTTGTGCCGAAGGTGCTCCACCGTCGCCATCGTCGTTTCCACGCTTTGAATACGATTGATCGCCTTCTGGACCTTCGGATCGAAACTCTGCACGCCAAGACTCGCGCGGGTGACGCCCGACTCTCCGAGCGCCACCGCCATTTCACCGGTCAAGGTTCGCGGATCGATTTCGACGGCGGCATTGACCGCATCTGCAAAACCAAGTCGGTCGCGAAACGCATCCATCAGCGCGATGAACTCGTCCGGCTTGATAATGGTAGGCGTGCCGCCGCCAAAGTGAATTTCCCCGACACTGAAGCTGCCGTTTCTGGCGGATCCCAGAAGTTCGATCTCCCGGTGCAATGTCTCGATATAGTCGAGAATTGGCCTGTCGCGTTCAGTGATCGTCGTATGACAGCCGCAATACCAGCACATGGACCGACAGAAAGGGATGTGGATGTAGAGCGACGTAGACTGTCTTTCGGGCAACGCCTTGAGCCAGGAAGGATAGGCAACGGCGTCGAAATCCGCGGTGAAATTGGGAGCCGTCGGATAGCTCGTATAACGCGGAAGTCGCGCATCGCCATATTTTTCAATGATCGCTTCTGACATGTCTGGCACCTTTCCAAGTCATTCGTGGAAGCGTTTACCGGACCGGTGCCGCTCGCTCTTTGTGCGAAATCAAGGCTCTTTTCGATTTTTGTAAAATGTTTGTCCCGCCACAAATTTCCCTGTCCGCGCCGCTGCTAAATCTTGAACGCGGCCGGGATCGGCCACGCCGCCGCGACAGTTTTGAAAGGCCAAGGACAACCCAATGTCGGATATTGAGATACCCTCCGTCGACGTCAGGACGCTCGCCCCTGCCGAACGCCACCCGAAAATCTTCGGCGTGCTCACCTCGCTCGCCCCTGGCGGCATCATGCACGTCATGAGCGACCATGACCCGCGGCCTTTACATTATCAGATCGAGAGCCGGTATCCGGAACAGTTCGACTGGCAATACCTTGAACAGGGGCCGGATGTCTGGCGCGTCGAGATTCAAAGAGCCAAAGGCTCCGGCTGCGACTGCTGCTGTGGTCATTGAGAGATCAAAGCCATGCCCGGCGCCACCATTTCCCGCTGGACGATGTCTTATTTCGCAGCGGCATTGATCTGTCTGGTCGCCGGGCTGGCCTTGACCGCCTCGGGCTTCGGTTATCCGTCAGTCCCTATCGAGGCTCCGGAATCACTGGTGATTATTCATCTCATCGCGATTGGCTGGCTTGGTCTCCTGTTTGCCGGATCGCTGCTTCAATTCGTGCCGGTGCTTGCCTCCCGGCAATTGCAGTCGCCCCAACTCGCCCTGCCCACCTTGCTTTTGACCATCGGCGGGCTTCCTCTGCTGCTGACCGGATTTCTCGGGCTGGCCGACATCCTACCCTTCCGGGCATGGACGCTCCCGCTTGGAGGTGTCCTTCTGACGTTTGCTTTCGCAAGCCTCTGCTGGATGGTGATCGGCACGCTCGTCACAAACCGACCGCTCTCCCTGCCGGCAAAGTTCGTCGCGCTTGGCTGCGCGCCGCTGATCGGCGTCGCTGTTATGGGATTGCTCTTCACCCTTCCGCTTTCGGGCTTGTCCGATAATCCATATCTCGTCCGGCTGGTGCTGAAAGCCCCACCGGCCCACGCCTATCTTGGCCTCATGGGCTGGATGACCGTCACCGCTGTCGGGGTCAGCTACCGTCTCCTGGCGATGTTCCTGCTGTCGCCCGAGAAGGTCCGCAACACAAGTCGCGCGGCCGCCTGGTTGATGGTCGCGGCTCTTGCGGCGGTGATGTATGATATCGTCGTCGTGGGAGCCGGAGCGGGTGGAAAGTCGCCGTCCGATGTGGCCATGGCGATCGGAGGAATAGCTATCCTGCTCTACGCGATAGATATCTATTCCATTTTCAAGGAACGGAAGCGAAAGTCCGCGGAACTGAACGTGCTTTCGAGCCTGGTGGCCGTCGCCATGCTGGTTATTTCCTTCATTCTCTTCGGTGTCTCGATTGTGCTCGGCAACTCGGCGGATATGGCGATCCCGGCTGCCTATCTGTTCACCTTCGGCTGGCTGACGGGCCTGGGCCTTGGGCAGCTCTACAAGATCGTCGCGTTCATGACCTGGCTGGAGTTCTACGGTCCCGTCCTCGGCCGGACCGCCGTGCCGCGCGTTCAGGACCTCGTCAACGAACGACGCGCATGGGTATGGTTCCTGCTCTACTTCGGCGCAACAACCATAGCGACCATCGCTTTGATTCATGATGTGCCGGACGTATTCAGATGGGTTACAATTGCCCAATTGATGGCCGTCTGCGCTCTTGCATTTGAATTCATCCAGGCCCGCCGCCTTACCTTGGTCCCGGCCTCAACCAAACTGCCGACGGGTAACGCCCTATCTCGGCTGTTTTTACCAAGCTTCAACGGGAGGTCATAATGCCCCATGAATTCCAAGAACTCGATGTGAGATCGATCCTGCAGAACGGCGGCGAGCCGTTCGAAGAAATCATGCGCGCCGTCGGCGCATTGCATCCGGGTCAAGGCCTCAGGCTATTTGCCCCGTTCAGACCACAGCCGCTCTTTCGTGTCATGGACAGCAAGGGTTTCGACCATGAAGTTGTCGAGCTCGACAACGGAGATTTCGAGGTCCGCTTTGTCCCGCGCATGGGAGAGGAGGTGGCAATCTCTGAGAACGCGGTCTCGCCGGAACTCTGGGCGGAACCCTCCGTTGATCTGGATCTGTCCGATCTCGATCCCCCCGAGCCGATGCAGCGGATTCTCTCGGAGGCCGAAGCGCTGAACCCGGGTGAAGTCATATTCGCCGTGCTCTCACGGGAGCCGGTCTTCCTGCTTCCGGAGCTTACGCACCGGGGCCACCAATGGGTGGGCAATTTCGATCGGGACGGCAGCGCCTACCGGATCATGATCCGCATAGGCACTGGAGCGACCAATGCGTGAGGCATTTCAGCAGGCGGAGGTGATCGAGCGGATCAGGCAACAGCTCTCATCGGTCATCGATCCGGAGATTGGGCGTGGTATCGTCGAAATGGGCCTGATCTACTTGATTGAGGCAGGCCCTGCCGGCGATGTTCACATCATGATGACCACCACGACAAAAGGCTGCCCTGCCTCCGCCTTTTTGGCCGATGCCGTCCGCGCTTGCGCCGGATCGGTCATCGGCGTGATGAACGTCGACGTGGAGTTGACCTATGATCCTCCGTGGAATCCTTCGATGATGGCGCCATGACGCTCCCGAGCCCGACGCACGGACATCGTGTTTCATCCGTCCGTATCATGATATTCGCCGGCAAGCATGGGAAGAGTGAACCGGAAGCTTGCTCCTCCGGCGGCGTTTCTCGCAACCGATATCTCGCCACCATCCGCCTCGATGATCCTCTTGGATATCGACAGGCCTATTCCCATCCCTCCTGCCTTGGTCGTGACGAAAGGACTGAAGAGTTGCGAGGCGATTTCATCTGAAATTCCCAGTCCCGTATCGTCAATCTGAACGACGATCTCCCCCGCACCGGTGGATACCCTGTAATGCAGGGCGTAGAGCAAAGTCTATGGACACCGCCATGACCGCCAGAGCATAGCCATGCCGGTCGGAAAGCGGATGCTTGATGAACGCATGCAGGGTTCGACCCAAGCACTCCGAAAAATTCGCTCGCAGGCATGAGATGAGCCCGCCTGATTGCCTGTGAAGCGGGTTCAGCTTACCGACTGCGTATCCGACAGGCCCGGACATTTTACGCACGCACCGTAAGCTTTCACCGACGACGGCTGAGGAGGAGAGCGCAGCCGTCGTCGGTACGCTGCCGGCTTACACACCAGCTGCAGCGATGTCCGCGTCCAGACGCTCACGTGCCTTTTTCGGCAGCTTGGCCGCCTTGATCGCATCGAGATTGGCCGGTGTGTCGCCCACGACGATCAGACCGATCATTCCCATGCCGACATGCGGGGAGCATTTAACGGCATAGGCGCCTTCGACATCGAAGGTGACTTTGACACTCTCGTTCATCTTGCCCTTGAAGGGCGTTGCACCATCCGGAATGAGACCATTGATGGTCTCGGCATTATGGGATTTGTCCGTCGGGACGAAGGTCACGGTATCGCCCTTGGCAATCTTCAGCGAGCTCGGCTCGAACACCATCACGCCGTCCTTGCCCTTGTTGAGCATGTGGACCTCAAAATCGGCGGCGGAAGCGAGGGTTCCGCACCCTGCGGCGATGATCGTCGCACCGATCAGAGAAACTAAAATATTCTTCATTGTCTTGCTCCTTTCGAGAGGCCTCGTGCCTCTGTTGGAGCCACTCTATCGCGTAGACGGAAGCGTTCTTTGACGCACCGCAAATTTCATACCGACTCCCTCACGCTATTCTTTGGCGCTTTCTGCCAGTGCGAGCAGACCCTCGGCATCCTTTACCAGAAGCTTCTGGCGTCCGCCTTCGACAAGGCCCTTCGCCTCCCATGCACTCATGATCCGGGATACGGTGTGGAGCGTGGTGCCCGTCATCTCGGCGATATCCTGCCGGGAGATGGGAAAGTCGATTCGCACGGCGCCCCCTTCCTTCCTGCCTGCCTGCTTGACGAGCCTCAGAACTGCATGAGCCACCCGCCGTTCGACCTCCTGGGTGGATATCTCCCGAATGCGGGCATGGGCCTCCTCCAGGCGCTGCCCGATCGTCTGCATCGCAGTGACGGCAAGGCGCGGATTCCGATCGACGAACTGGGGCCATAGCTCCGTGGGCCAGGAAAGCGCAATACTTTCGGCGACGGCGGTCGCAGTACCTGGATAATCGGTGCGCAGAAGCGCTTTGGCAAAGCCGAAAAGGTCGCCGGGATGGACGACGCGAACGATGATCTGCTGGCCGTCCTCGGTGACCTGCGTGACTTTCAGCCGACCGTGCAGAAGAAGATAGAAATGCATCGCAGCCGCTCCCTGTTCGAAGACGGCTTCACCGGCGGGCACCCTGCGGGGGACCGCATGAGCCAGAAGGGCTTCCGTGTCGGCATCCTCCATCTTCTCGAATAGGGGGAAGGTTCGGACGAGGCTTTTGTCGATCTTCAACGGCGTGCGCTCCTGTAGCGGACCCTTGTCTCCGACATTTGCTCAGGAGCCGCGGCATCTGGATGCAGATATCGGAATCGGACCACTCGTTTCGGAGCGACCTTAGCACAACCCAGGGCGAGATCGAAGGCACGGCATTGCCGCGCATGCGCATTCAGGCGATCCAACCTGTATCGCGCAGCTTCCGCAGCAAAGGCGCATACCACCGAGTCGATTTGACAAGACGGAAGCCGAGATTGTCGGGCGGAGTTCCGACCGAGCATCCCCCGCCTTTCGGATCGCGGATGAAGGAACTCACCGGTGAACGATGGCCGGCGACCGTGACATACACGCCGCATATCGCCTCCGAGGCGCGGACCGACCCGTTTTTGTAGAGATGCACTCGTCGGTGGCAGGTGGATGTCCACTCCCAAACATTCCCGCCGAAATCGGCCAGACCGAATTCGTTTTCCCCGAAACTGCCGATCGGACGCGGCACGGGATCGCGCTTGGATCTTTCCCGCGCCTCGCGTTCGTAGTCGGCGAGCCAGCGGATCGCGGGATTCTTGTTGTCGGGATCCAGCCCCAGTGCATCATCGGGAAAGCGCTTGCCGGCGGCCTGCGCAAGCTGCTCATCGGTGGGAAGTGTCCAATAATCGCCGGTCTTGTCGGATAACCAGCGGGCATAGGCCACTGCATCGTCGAAGCTGACGCCGGTCACGGGGATCTCGACACCGGTGGCCGGCGGCGCATCGGCTGGTGCACAGCCGCCATCGAGCACGCAGGCGGCATATTGCGATGCTGTGACCTGATATTTCGTGATGGTGAGGTTATCAGCGGCAACCACGGCCTTCATCGGCGCATCGACCGGCGCCGTACCCTTCACGAATTCGCCGTCGCTTCTGTATTTATAGGCGCGCGGCGGCACGACAACCGTTTGCGGCTCAAAGTCCGCGCTCGTTGGGGGAGATGGTTCAAAGAACCCCGCCTGCTGGAAGATACCCACGGACAAAGCGGCGATCAGCGTGATCGGAAGCGCGGTACGGAAGAGCGAGTTTCTTGGCTTTTGGTTCGTGCATGACATGTTCGCCTCCTCGGGCGAAACTGTCGCTTCCCGAGGAAGCGCGTCTGTTCGAGAGACATGCGGGGCAGGCATCACCCTGCCCCGCATGTCGAAATCAGCTTCCGGTCGGAGCGACGACCGAAGTCATCAGATCGTCGTTCCAGTCGCCGGTGACCTTGAAGTGTGCCGCCGCGCCCAGCTCGAAGGCCTCGATCAGGTTATGGTTGACATAGGCATAGATGCCGGGCTGTTCGAAGGTGTAGAACGCCGCACCGGCCGTGCCGCCCGGAATGAACCAGGTTTCCTGATCCCGATCGGGGATATTGTTGAACTTGCCGGTTGCCCAGACATAGTCGCCGTGTCCGCCGATGAGGTGCGGGCGGGTATCGCGATTGGCCTGCGAATGGACGATCAGCACTTTTTCCCCGACCGCAGCGGTCAGAGCATTTTCACCGGTCAGGGCGCCGACCGCACCGTTGAAGACGATATGGGTCGGCGTGAGGCTCCGCATGACCTTGAGCGTATCCTCAAAGGCTTCGCCGGCGCTGTCGTATTTCTTGAAGTTACCGGCTTCGTCGCGCGGGACGTAGAAGTCCTGTTCGCCGACGTAGTAGACCTTGTCGTAGACAAGCTCCTTGCCGTGGCCGTCGGTCAGGCCCTCGCGGGGCAGGACCATGATCGCGCCGTTCATGCCCGATGTGACATGCCACGGCACCATTCCGGGAGGTGCGCAATGGTAGACGAAGACGCCGGCCTTGGTCGCCTTGAAACGCAGGACTGCCTTTTCACCGGGGTTGACGATGGTCAGCGCGCCGCCGCCCAGGGCACCCGTCGCCGAATGGAAGTCGATGTTGTGTTGCAGTTCGTTCGTTTCAGGATTGATCAGCGTCAGCTCGACATAGTCGCCCTGATGCACCACCATCAACGGCCCCGGAACCGATCCGTCGAAGGTCATGGCATTGATCTCCGTGCCTTCCTTGTCGATCAGCATCTTCTTCTCCTGGATCGTCAGGGTGAATTCGACGATCTTCGGCGGGCCATCTGCCTTCTGGGTGTGGGCGTGCACAAACGGCGGCTTGACGAGATCGACCTTCACCCGGCGCAGCGCCGAAAGGTCGGTCGGGTTCATCTTGGCCGGCGGGGTCTCATCCGCATTCGCGAAAGAAGCCTGTACGATCGGAGTCATGGCCCCGACGAAGGCGGCCCCTGCCAAAATCGAGCGTCTGGTCATCTGCAATTTGTCAGTCATGGTGCCTCTCCTTTGAAGCAAAGGACGGGGTTGATCGCCGTCCTGTTGAAAGAGAGGCTAAGATGGGTCCTGCGTATCTTCTTTGATGTGCAACAAACTTTCCCTTGTTTGCTTGCGTCTTCGCAAAGACCGGAAAACAAAGGTGGGAGATAGATCAGGCATCGATTGAAGGAATTTCGCCATGACTGATCTTTCCTCCCAGCAAGCTCGCCGCGGAGGTATCCCGCGCGGCCTGTCGCCGACCGCCCCCGTGATCTTCTCCTATGGCTTCAGGCCGTTCTTCCTCTCGGCGGCGCTCTGGGCGGTCGCAGCGATGTTCTTATGGATAGCAAGCCTGGGTGGGGTGATCGAGGTGGCGTCGGCCTATGGCACTGTCCATTGGCACGCGCATGAGATGCTGTTCGGCTATGCAAGCGCCGTGCTTGCCGGTTTCCTGTTGACGGCGGTTCCCAACTGGACCGGCAGGCTGCCCGTCTCCGGCTGGCCGCTTGTCTTTCTCTTTCTCGTTTGGGTCGTCGGCAGGTTGGGCTTCCTGCTCGCCGACACCGTTGGCGTTATGGCAGCCATCCTGGCCGATGGTGCCTTCCTGCCTCTCCTCCTCTTCATCTGCGTGCGTGAAGTTGTCGCCGGGAAGAAATGGAAGGATCTGAAGGTTATCGGTGGTTTGCTGGCACTCTCCACTGCAAACATCCTGTTCCATCTCGACGCAGCGGCCGGACAGCACCCTTCCGTCGGAATCAAGCTTGCACTATCGGCCTATGTCTCGATGATCCTCGTCGTGGGCGGGCGAATCATCCCCAGTTTCACCCGCAACTGGATCAACAAGACGGGCCGGACGGATTTTCCCGTCGCCTACAATCACTTCGATACCGCTGCAATCTTGTGCGGAGTGACTGCCCTGGCGAGTTGGGTGGTTCTGGGCGATGGTCCGGTTGTCGCAGCAGCCGCAGGGCTTGCCGCTGTGATGCATGCGGCAAGGCTTGGACGCTGGCGGGGCTGGACGACGACCGCGGAAATGCTGGTGGCGATCCTTCACATCGCCTATCTCTTCGTGCCGCTGGGGTTCGCCGCCATCGCGATCGCCGCCCTCGGTCTCTTCGACGAGACTTCCGCAATTCACGTGCTGAGCGTCGGAACCGTGGCAACCATGATGCTGGCCGTCATGACCAGGGCGAGCCGGGGCCATACCGGGCGGGTATTGACGGCCTCGCGGACGACCATCGCATCCTACGGAGCAATCGTGCTAAGCGCGCTTTTGAGACCGAGTGCTGCGTTTTTCCCGGAACACCTGAGCACGGTCTACGCACTGGCCGGCCTGGCCTGGTTGATCTCGTTCGGCCTGTTCGTTCTTGAATACGCGCCGATGCTGGCCCGGGTCCGCCGGAAACCGTTATAGGCCGCCACATTCATCACCTCTCCACCTGTCCATCTTCTCATCCGATCGGTTGGTGTATGCTCCTGTTGCGCTCACATCGCGCATAAGGTAGCGGTTGGAAACTCCAAGCTGGAAGGTGAAGACGTGGGAATTCGTACGTGGCTAGGCCTGAAGAAGCGCGCTCATATTGAGCGCCCTCATTTCTGGAATGAGCACAGTTTCTCCCAGATACAGCAAGATCGTTGGGTGATTGACGAACTCAAAGGTAAGCGCAACGGATTTTTCGTCGAGATCGGCGCTTATGATGGCCAGCACTTCAGCAACACATTTATGCTGGAAGGAGAATATGGTTGGAGCGGTATTTTGGCTGAGCCGAACCCGCTGCTCAGCCACTCTATTCGAGAAATCAGATCGAATCCGCTTTGTACGTCTCCTGTTGATGCTATCACCGGGCGCAGCGTAAAGATGCGGTTTGTGGCGGCCGCACCGGCGCTGTCGTGCATGGCTGAACTCGCCGATAAGGACCTGCACGCCGAGGCGCGAAGCAAGGAAAGCGTGGAGATCGTGCAAACTACGATCAGCCTCAATGATCTGCTTGATACTTACAATGCGCCAAAAATGATCGACTTCATCAGCATCGACACCGAAGGAAACGAGCCGGATATTTTATCGACCTTCGATTTCAACCGGTATGAGGTCAGTTTATTTTGCATCGAACATAATAATACAGATTCCAACATAAAGCTTGACGAAATCATGTTACCCAGGGGGTATGAGCGCGTCTATCGCGAATGGTCGCGATTTGACGCCTGGTATAGGAAACGCTAATTGAGGTTTCGACATATCACGCTTTCGATGATCCCGCCTTGAAGGCTGAAGATTAGGCTCGAGCTGTCAAAATCTCCTACTATATTATATCGATGTCAGCGGAGATATTGAGCACTGCCGCAATCATCATACGGTCTGGAAACCAACACGATCGTATGCGGCTCCCCCAGCGCTCGCTGACAGGTAATCCTCAACAAAAAGCCGCGGCATAAACTCGACGAAAAGGTCGGCTGCAGGCGGCATAAAAAGCCGCTGAAGACAAGGCATTCAATTTTTTTTGAGAAGAATCAATAGACGGCGGTGCAAACAGCCTGACGAAAAAATCACGTCTACTACGAACTGGAAATGGTGGGCCCGGAGGGACTCGAACCCCCAACCAAGCGGTTATGAGCCGCCGGCTCTAACCATTGAGCTACAGGCCCGCCGTAAGGCAAAGGTAAGGCGCAATGGCTCGCCTCTCCTCAGGGGTCGCTCTACCGCAAATCATCAACGGCCACAAGTCGTTGCCGCAATAGCTTCACAATCAACCGGCACGTAGACCTGCCGAGGCGCGAATGTGCAGAATCGATTCCGGTTCGACAAGGCGCGCTAAAGGTAGGATATCATCGTAGCAGGCTCGCGGACTGACATCCCTTGCCGCTCAAACAGATCGGGGAGAATACCATGCGCCTTGCGCTTTCGTCGTCGCGTCTCGTCCTGGCAACCCTTTTGGCAGGCGCAGTTACCGCTGCAGCCGGCCAGGCGTCGGCACAGGAGTTCCGCCCCCGCGACCCGGTCATCAGCATCTCGGGCGAAGGCGAAGCTTCGATCGCGCCTGACATGGCGGTCTTGACACTTTCCGTCGTGCGCAACGGGCAAACGGCCGAAGCCGCACTTTCGGCCAACAGCGCGGCCATGAAAGAAGTCCTCACTGCAATCAAGGCCGATGGCGTCGCCGATCGCGATATCCAGACGAGCAACTTTTCAATCTACCCCCAATACCGCCATTCCGAGCCGAAGAACGGCGTCGTTGATCCACCGGAGGTCGTCGGCTACGAGGTCGCCAACACGCTGACGCTGAAGGTCCGCGACCTCGATAAGCTTGGCGCCCTCATCGACCGCTCCGTCAAGCTCGGCGTCAATCAGGGCGGCCAGATCGTCTTTACGAACGACGACCCTGAAGAGGCCATGACCGAAGCACGCAAGGCAGCCGTCGCAAAGGCGCTCGCCAAGGCGAGGACGCTGACGGAAGCAGCAGGCGTCAAGCTTGGACGTGTCCTGGAAATCAGCGAGAATGCTGCCCGCCCGATGCCGCAGCCGATGATGCGTATGGCGATGGCGAAGGACATGGCAGCCGAAGCCGTACCGGTCGCAGCTGGCGAAAACACCTACACCGTCACCGTCAACGTCACCTTCGCCCTCGAGCAGTGAGATCAAAAACGGACGCCCCCGCCGGTCGATAAGACCGGCGGAGGCGCTTTCCTCCGTCAACGGGCGATGGAGACGGAAGGATCCGTTACCCTTCCTAACGGCGGATCAGGGGGCAGCCACGCACGTTGGCGAAAACCACGCGATCCGGGCCGCGTCGTCCGAAACCGACGACGGAGACGGTGCGGCGCGAGACGTCGACGACACGGGTGCGGCGCAGTCCCATGCGATCGGCCTTCCGTTCGGCAAGCCAGGGTGCGCAGCCACGCGGCCGGTGGTCCGGCCGCCAATGACGATCGCGGTCGCGATCATGATACTGCACGTGGATGCCGAATTCCGGGCCGCCGGCAGCGGCAGTCGATGCGGTTGCGGAAAGGCCAGTGAGCGCGACGAGAGCGGCTATACCGGCTTTGACGATCATGCTGGTCATGGGTGTTTCTCTCCGAAATCCGGGCGGTAGCCCCTGGCCCGAGGTTGTTTCTCTCGCCGTTGCGGGCGATGGGCGTAACCCTAGATCCTCGCACCTGAACGAGGTCCGAATCCGGCATTCAGACATCATTCATCTGCTTTTCATGCGGAGAGATGCAGTACCACCTGGCGGGTATGCGGATAGTCTCGATGCTCGAAGAGATAGATGCCCTGCCATGTACCGAGCATCAGCCGCCCGTCATGAACGGGAATGCCGAGCGAAACGGCAGTGAGCGCCGCCTTGATATGCGCGGGCATGTCGTCCGGGCCTTCGGTCGTGTGCTTCACCCAGCGCATTTCGGGATCGTTCGCCGGTGGCACGAGGCGCGAGAAAAATGCCTTGAGATCGCGGCGCACGTCCGGATCGGCATTTCCTGGATGATCAGGGAGCAGGACGTGTGGCGCACGAAGACCGTCAGCAGCCCCTCGCCCACCCCCTGGCCGCGCACGAAATCCTGTACCGGCTGGGTGAATTCATAGAGCCCCTGGCCCCTCGTGGAAATCGAGATCACGGTTTGGGGCATGGAGCTTCCTTTCATCAGGTACCGGCGGATGCCGGCACCTTTAGCACCAAGCTGGGCTAGATCGACAGAAAGCTCTGGAAACCGCCGTAAATCATCCGTTTGCCGTCGAAGACTTCTTTCCAGTCGTCTCCGGCAAGCCGCGGATCGGCCATCACCTTCTTGTTGATCTCGTCACGACGGGCGCGGCTTTCGTACGTGATCCAGGAAAAGATGACGATCTCGTCCTCCTTCGCCTGCACCGCGCGCGGAAATGACGTGAGTTCGCCATAAGGCACGTCATCGCCCACGCATTCCACATAGGTCAGCGCGCCATGTTCCTTCCAGACGTCGCCGGCAACGCGCGCTATCTTCTTGTATCGTTCCAGATTGGCCTTGGGTACGGCAACAATGAATCCATCGACATAGGGCATAGTCGTCCTCCTTTAGAGCTGAACAATCCAAGGACGGTCGAACAACGGCAAATCCGACATGGCACCGAGATTTTTCTCTGGTGCCCTCTCCGCTTCAGAACTTTCCGGGTTCAGGAGACGAAAGTTCCTCGATCGAATCCACGCGATCCGGGTAGAAAGCGACGTGCTCCTTGATCCCTGCCACCGCCTCATAGGGGTTCTCGTAAGACCAGACGGCATTTTTCGATCGCTCGCCGCCAAGCGGGATGCTGAAATAGGAAGCCTCGCCCTTATAGGGGCAATAGCTCTCGTGGTCCGTCCACTGAAGAAGCGACATGTCGACATCCTTGCGGGGAATGTAGTGCACCGCCGGATAGGATGCCTCCTGCAATGTCAGCGAGTTGACGCTGTCGGCGATCACCTTGCCGCCGAGCGTCACTCTCACCCGGGCCGGATTGTGCTTGACGGTGATTGGATGATCAGGCCCCGGAATCTTCTGCGCTCTTGTGTTCATGGCTTCGCCCTTTCGGCTTGGTCTTACAAGACCGGGATATAGGGCGCAGAGGGTCGTCACCAAGCGGCCACGGCGGAACAGTGCCGTCGCCGGTAGCAGACAATCGCCTGCCTAGAATGCCGTGATCACGCTGATTCCGGGCGTTTCGGATGTGTCGAGCGTCATCAGCGCCGGCACGGCGGCTTCCAGGCTGATCCGCCTGGCGATGAGCTGCTGAGGCTTCATCTTGCCCGTCGTCAGCATGGCGAGCATGGCGTCGTAACGCCAAGCCTGCATGCCGTGGCTGCCGTAGATCTGCAGTTCGTGGCCGATCACCTGCGCCATCGGAATTTTTGGTGTGGCATGTTCGCCGAGCATCAGGCCTATCTGCACATGGCGGCCGCGCCGGCGCAGGTTCTTGATCGAATTGAAGCAGGTGACCGGATGACCAAGCGCGTCGATCGAAACGTGCGCGCCGCCCTTGGTGATCTCGCGCACAGCCTCGACCACATCCGCCACCGAACCCGCGTTGATCGTCGCCACCGCGCCGCATTGACGGGCAAGCGCCAGCTTGTCCTCGGCAAGGTCGATACCGATCGCATTCGCCCCGAGTGCCGTGGCGATCATGATCGCCGACAGCCCTACCCCGCCACAGCCATGCACGGCCACCCAGTCGCCCGGTCCGGTGCGGGCCTGGTCGGCAACCGCGCGGAAAGAGGTCGCAAACCGGCAGCCGAGGCTTGCCGCCGTCGCATCGTCGATCTCGTCCGGCAGATGCACGAGGTTCGTGTCGGCATAATCGATCGCCACGTATTCCGCGAACGAGCCCCAGTGGGTGAACCCCGGCTGGAACTGGTTGGGGCAGACCTGCTGGTTGCCGGAATGGCATTCGGCGCAGTGGCCGCAGCCGGAAACGAAAGGCACCGTCACCCGGTCGCCGACCTTGAAGCGCATCACACCCTTGCCCGTCGCGACGATCTTGCCGGCAAGCTCGTGACCCGGCACATGCGGCAGGCGGATATCCGGGTCGTGGCCCATCCAGCCATGCCAGTCGCTGCGGCAGAGCCCGGTCGCGCCGACCTTGATCACCACGCCGCCGAACGTCGGCTCAGGATCCGGAAGATTGCGGATTTCCGGCGCCTTTTCAAAGGCATCGTAGAACATGGCTTTCATGATGGCATTCCTTGTTTTGGTGGCGGCAACATAACCCGCTTCGCCGCGTGATCAACCGGGTGTTCGCCCCGACGGCTGATGCACCCTGATGACCTGAAGAAAAGCATCACCGTAGCGTTCCAGCTTGGACTGCCCGACGCCGGAAATGCCAAGCAATGCATCGCGGCTCTTCGGGCGTTCGGTCGCGAACGCGACCAGGGTCGTGTCCGGAAAGACGACATAGGGCGGCACCGACAGTTCCCTGGCGATCGCGGTGCGGGCGGCACGGAGAGCCTCGAAGAGTTCCAAATCGTGGCCTTGCAGCTGCAACTTGGCATTCGCCGAACTGGGCGAAGCGCTTCTCGCTGCCTTGCCCGTTGTCGGACGATCCTTGCGGAAGCGCACCTCGCGCTCTCGCTTGAATACGGCCCGGGCCTCCGGCTCCAACCTCAGCGCGCCGAAGGCGTTGTGATCGACGCTGACGAAGCCCGCAGCAAGAAGCTGGCGGTAGACCGATTGCCAGGTCTTCGAAGGGATATCCTTGCCGACACCGAAAACCGGCATGTCCACATGGCCGAAACGGGTGGTCTTTTCGTTGACGGTTCCGATGAGCACATCGATGAGGTGGCCGGTTCCGAAGCGCTCCCCGGTTCGATAGACCGCAGCCAGCGCCTTGATCGCGGCCTCCGTACCGTCCCAGGTTTCGACCGGCTTGAGGCATGTATCGCAATTGCCGCATCCGCCTTGATGCATCTCGCCGAAATGCGCCAGGATCGCCTGCCGGCGGCAGCCCGGCGTCTCGCATATCGCAAGAAGCGCATTGAGCTTGGCACGCTCGACGCGCTTGATGTCGTCACCCGACGTGCCCTCGTCGATCATCCGCCGGCGCTGGATGACGTCCGCCATGCCATAGGCCATCCAGACCTCGGACGGAAGGCCGTCGCGGCCGGCGCGCCCGGTTTCCTGATAATAGGCCTCGACCGAACCCGGCAGGTCGAGATGCGCCACATATCGCACGTTCGGTTTGTCGATCCCCATGCCGAAGGCGACGGTCGCGACAAGGCAGAGGTTCTCATCCTTCAGAAATGCATCCTGATGAGCGTCGCGGACCTGCCGCTCCATTCCGGCATGATAGGAAAGTGCACGAATGCCCTGCCCGTTCAGCCATTCGGCCGTATCCTCGACCTTGGCGCGCGAGAGGCAATAGACGATACCGCTCGAACCCTTGTGGCGCGACAGGAAGCGCAAGAGCTGCTGGCGCGGCTGGTCTCGTTCGACGATCTCATAGGAAATGTTCGGGCGGTCGAACGAGGTCGTGAAGACTTCCGCCGAACGGAGTGCAAGCTTGTCGACGATATCGTCGCGAGTATGCGGATCGGCGGTCGCCGTCAGCGCGATGCGCGGCACGTCTGGATACTGCTCGGCGAGCCGGCCGAGTTCGCGATATTCCGGCCGGAAATCATGCCCCCACTGGGAGACACAATGCGCCTCGTCGATTGCGAACAGCGCGATCCGAACATTGCCGATCATTTCCCGGAAGCCGGGTGTGACGACACGCTCGGGCGTCACATAGAGAAGCTTCAGATCGCCGGCGGCAATCGCCCGGCGGACATCGACAAACTCTTCGCGCGTCAACGACGAATTGAGCGCTGCGGCACGTATGCCGAGCTGCTTCAGCGCCTCCACCTGGTCCCGCATCAGCGCGATCAGCGGTGAAATCACGATGCCGACGCCGTCCCGGCAGAGCGCGGGGATCTGAAAGCATAGCGACTTGCCCGCCCCGGTCGGAAAAAGCACGACTGCATCGCCGCCCGACACGACCCGATCGACGACGGCGGCCTGTTTGCCGCGGAAAGCGGAATAACCATAGACATGCTTCAGGACGGCAAGCGGGTTCCCCGCACCGTCGCGATCGAACAGGAGATCGGTCGTATTTTCTGTTTGCTGCATGGAATCGCTTTTACATGAATGCCGGCACTATGACACCGGCGACGCGCCGGCAGCGAGTGCCACGCGCCAATCAGAATTCCGGAAAGCCCCGCTTGCGCCACTCGCTTTGCGGCACCGGTGCGCCGACATCGAATGCGAAGGAGACAACCTTGGTCGCATCTTCATCGATTTCGCAACGGAAACTGAGATTGTACCACTGCGCGTTTGCCCGGAAAGCACCGCTCCTGACCTCCAGGACGTTTCCCTGCGGCAGACGGTAGACCTGTACGATTTCGGGCCGATATCGCGGAGAGGCATGGCGCAACTGTTCCTGCATTTCCGTCGCGCAAAGCTGGCCGGCCCGCACGCCGCGCGGCACATTGCCCATCGCCGTCGTGGCCACGGGGTCGTTCGTCTCTCTTTGCGAGAACAGCGTCTTCGCCTCCGTCAGTTCGGTGGGCTTTTCCGCCGGTGGCGTTTTAGCCGCCTCACTTTTGGGCTGAGCTGCGGGAGGGGGAGCGACGATATCCGCTTTGGTCGCGTCCGGGGAAGTCTCCGAAGACGGGCCGTTTTGTCGCCGCTCGGCGGCCGCAATATCGACCTCAGGCACCGCGATATCGTCAGGCACTGGGTTTGCCGGAGGCTCTTCGGCAACGACCGGCTCCTCCTCCAAAGGTTTCGGCGGCTCGGCGGTCTCGGTATCCGGTGGGGTTTCGGCCGGCGGCATCTCCGCCTCCTCGGAGGCATTTCCGGCTTCGGATTTCTTCGGCCCGCTATCCTTTTCGCCAAACTCGAAGACCGGACGCAGGACCGGGATAGGCTGTCCCCCGGCCTGCTCATTCGCAGGAGGCTGCTCGTCCGGTTTGGCCTCCTGCTGTTGCGGCGGCTCGGAAGGAGGCGGCGGCGGGGGCGGCTCTTCTTGTTTGGTCTCTTCCTGTTTCGGCGGCTCAGGTGGAGGTGGCGGCTCCTCCTGCTTGGCCTCCTCCTGCTTCGGCGGTTCGGGCGGCGGGGGGGCCTCTTCCTTCTTCACCTCTTCCGGCTTCGGTTCTTCCGGAACGGGTTGCTCCTCCGCCTTCTGTTCAGGCTCTTCCGGTGGAGGAACGATCTCGACGTTCACGCTCTCCTCTTCCTGCGGCTCCGAAAAATCGAGCGGCAGGTGAAAGAACAGCACGGCCGCGAAAACGGCATGCAGAAGGATGGAGGCCGGAATGCCCCATCCCATATTGCCGCGCCGCTTCCTGAGTTCGTCCGTCATGGAACCCGATGTAAGATGGAAAGTCGACAGGATCGAGTCCCGACCCATCAAAACAGAACAAATTCCATGTTGTCCGCAGCCTGTGGACAGTCCGTCGAGAGATCAGTCGCATCCCGCATGGCATACGGAGGTCTTTTCAATGAGGCCTCCGTATTGGCATCCAGACGACCTCCCGGACATCGAACCTTCACCACGCCTTAGCTGAGGCCGGCGATCAGCTCGCGATACGCATTCTCGGGAAACGCCTTCATGGTGCGCGTCCTGACATTTCCACCCATCCCGAGGGCCAGAATGAAATGGGCCAGGACCGCATCGTCGGGCGCCTCGCACACTGCAACCATGTCGTATTCGCCCATGGTCAGATAGAAATCCTTGAAAGAACCTCCCATTGCTTCCAGCGCTTTCCTGGCGGCATCCAGCCGTTTGGGTGACTCGCGCACGTTCTTGATGCCCTGCTCGGTCCAATTCAGCATCACGATGTAGGTCATTGCAGTTCTCCCATGCGGCACCTCCTCGCGGGGCGCCGCCCCAGTTCCGCATCTGTGAGGATGGTACTCCTCCAGGGAGAGGCGCGCAAACCGGATCGGGTAGGAGGGGCCTTACGGCATCCCTCCTCCCACACCACCGTGCGTACGGTTCCGTACACGGCGGTTCATGAAGCGTGGTTTAGGCGGTGCAGTTCCCGTTGTAAAGAAATCAGCCCGAGTTGGTCGAAGAGGGCCTTACGGAAGGCATCGTTCATGTGGCTGGCCCCGGCATTCCACCAAGGACCGTGACCATTACTGGTCGAGTCACGTGCCCGTTGCTCCGTCAGGCCGCGCTGCACCAACCGCATGCACCGAGTACGTGGCCGTTTCCATTGCCGCCATAGGATACAGCGCAACCTGCGCCGCAACCAACCATCAAGCTCCTCCAGGATCCCCTTGCCTTCGGTCAGCCGGAAATAGGCCATCCAGCCGCGCAGGATCGGGGTGAGGTCTTTGACGGTGGCGCCGAGGGCGCGACCGCGCCCGGCACGAAAGGCAGCCTTCAGCTTCCCCCTGAACCGCGCCACGCTGGACGCCGCGATCCGTAGACGCGGCGCCCTGTGGAAGGTCATGGTGTAGCCAAGGAACGTGCGCTTCCACGGTCGGTCCACGGCGCTTTTGGCACCGTTGACCGTGAGCTTCAGCCGTTCGGCAAGGAAGCGGGTGAGCGAGGCCATAACCCGCTCGCCGGCACGCTGCGACTGCACATAGACGTTACAGTCGTCGGCGTAGCGGCAGAAGGCATGGCCGCGTCGCTCCAGTTCCTTGTCGAGGTCATCGAGCAGAATGTTCGACATCAGCGGCGAAAGCGGACCGCCTTGCGGGGTCCCTTCGCTGCGTACCGTTTCGATCCCACCCGTCATCAACCCAGCCTGCAGGTAGCGGCGGACCAGTCGCAGCACCCGCTTGTCGGTGACCTTGCGTGCCACGCGTGCCATCAGAGCATCGTGGTTTACTCGGTCGAAGAACTTCTCCAGATCAAGATCGACCACAAAACGGCGACCACCGGCCACATGTGACCGGGCGGCGAGCACCGCGTCGTGAGCGCTCCGCCCCGGCCGGAAGCCGTAGGAGGAGGCCGAGAAGTCCGGGTCGAAGATCGGCATCAGCACCTGATGCATCGCCTGCTGGAGCAGCCTATCGAGGCAGGTCGGAATGCCTAGTTGACGCATTCCTTTGCCGCCGGGCTTGGGGATTTCCACCCCGCGCACCGGCGCCGGCCTGTAACAGTCCGCCAGCAAGTCTTCCCTGATACGCGGCCAATGCTCCGCAAGGTATGGCTTCAGTTGTTCGACAGACATCTTATCGATGCCCGGCGCACCCTTGTTCGCCACCACCCGACGGTAAGCCGCCATCATGTTCTCGCGGCTGAGGATCGTCTCCATCAGTCGCTCATTCGCCTCCGGTCGAGAGGCTAACAGTCCTGCCGTGGTGTCGGATGCACCCAATGCCTGCCCTCGCGGCTTCCGGCCGCTACTCTCAGCTTGGGCACAGGGCATCTCAGCCCCAACTTCTGCACCTGTTCTCACCATCGAAAGACCGATCTCCGTCCCGCACTCCATGTTCAGCCCTTCGCCGCTTGGTCCGGCTACTACGGCTTCTGCTGTCCCCTGCCGCCCCATCCCGACGCCTCTCGACGCCGGTAGCCCACCTGTTTCCAGGGGCAGATCGACAGGTCTCCCAGGGTAAGACGCGTGACCTTCATGCCATATACCTGTCGCATCTACGGCCGCATCCTCCGGGTGATATCGGGCTTCGGGTCTGTTGGCTCCCTCGCCCGGATGCGGACGCCTCATATGCGCTTCCTGTTCGTCAGGCCGGCATTTTGCTTGCAGCTTCCTTCAGACCCTACCTCGCGGCAACGCCCTTGCTGTTCAGCTAACAGTTCCCATCACCAGGGCCTGCAGAGGACTTGCACCTCAAAGTCATCGGCCGGATACCAGCCCGGCCAAACGGTGCTCTCGCACCACGCGCCATGCCTGGCGCACCAACGAAAAACCCGGCCTGCCTTCGCAAACCGGGTTTCCAATCTTCGTCTCGTAAAGCCCGCTCAGCTATCGAGGAAGCTGCGGAGCTTTCTAGAGCGGCTCGGATGCTTGAGCTTCCTGAGCGCCTTCGCCTCGATCTGACGGATACGTTCGCGGGTGACCGAGAACTGCTGACCGACCTCTTCGAGCGTGTGGTCCGTATTCATGCCGATGCCAAAGCGCATGCGCAACACGCGCTCTTCACGCGGGGTGAGCGAGGCGAGAACGCGGGTCGTCGTCTCGCGCAGGTTCGCCTGGATCGCCGCATCAATCGGCAGAAGCGCATTCTTGTCCTCGATGAAGTCGCCGAGGTGGCTATCCTCCTCGTCACCCACCGGGGTTTCGAGCGAGATCGGTTCCTTGGCGATCTTCAGGACCTTGCGGACCTTTTCGAGCGGCATGGCGAGCTTTTCGGCCAGTTCTTCCGGCGTCGGCTCGCGGCCGATCTCGTGCAGCATCTGGCGCGAGGTGCGGACGATCTTGTTGATCGTCTCGATCATGTGCACCGGAATGCGGATCGTGCGGGCCTGGTCGGCGATCGAACGGGTGATCGCCTGCCGGATCCACCAGGTGGCATAGGTTGAGAACTTGTAGCCGCGGCGGTACTCGAACTTGTCGACCGCCTTCATTAGGCCGATATTGCCTTCCTGGATGAGGTCGAGGAACTGCAGACCGCGGTTCGTGTATTTCTTGGCGATGGAGATGACGAGACGCAGGTTCGCTTCGACCATCTCCTTCTTGGCGATGCGCGCTTCGCGCTCGCCCTTCTGCACCATGTGCACGATGCGGCGGAATTCCGAGATCGAGATGCCGGTTTCGGTTGCCAGATTCTGGATCTCCTGGCGGATGTCGCGGATCGTCGTGTTCTCCGCGCGCGCGAATTCCTTCCAGCCACGAGCCGCCAGATTGGCGATCGACTTCATCCAGTTGGGATCGAGCTCGGCCCCCTGGTACTGTTCCAGGAAAGAGTCGCGCTTGACGCCATAGGATTCGGCAAGACGCAGCAGGCGGCCTTCGTTCTGCACAAGGCGCTTGTTGATGTCGTAGAGCTGCTCGACGAGGGCGTCGATGCGGTTCTGGTTGAGCGACAACGACTTGACCGCCGTGATCAGTTCGTCCTTGAGCTCCTTGTAGCGGCGCTCCTGAGCGGATGACAGCGTACCGGTAGCGGCAAGCCGCTGCTCGACCTGCTGGTCCTGCAGCTTGCGCAGCTTCTTGTAGGTGTCGGCGATCAGGTCGAGGGTTTCCATGACCTGCGGACGCAGTTCCGCTTCCATCGCGGCAAGCGACAGGTTGGACTCGTCGTCGTCCTCTTCCTCTTCCTCGAGGGCCATGCCTTCACCGCCGACGGCGGTGATGTCGTCGTCATTGGCGGCGGAGAAGCGAGCCTTGCGGCTCTTTTCCTTCTCTTCTGCGGCCTTCCGGTCGGCCTCGATCTTCTCCGGGCTCTGGAACTGCGGCGCAGCCTTCGCCTCGGGACCGGAATAGGTCGTTTCGAGGTCGATGATTTCGCGCAGCAGCGTCGTGCCCTCATTGAGCTCGTCGCGCCAGATGATCAACGCCTGGAAGGTCAGCGGGCTCTCGCAGAGACCGGCGATCATCGTCTCGCGACCGGCTTCGATACGCTTGGCGATCGCAATTTCGCCTTCGCGCGACAGAAGCTCCACCGACCCCATTTCGCGCAGGTACATGCGCACCGGATCGTCGGTACGGTCGGTCGGTTCCTTCTTCTTGGCGGTCGCAAGCGCGGTACTGGAGGTGGTGGCGAGTTCGCCGCCTTCGCTCTCCTCGCCGTCGCTGTCGCCTTCGTCGTCGTCACCAGCGGCGGCGTCTTCCGCCTCCTCGTCCTCGACGACGTTGATGCCCATGTCGGAGAGCATCGACATCGTATCCTCGATCTGCTCGGAGGTGACTTCCTCCGAAGGCAGGACCGAATTCAACTCGTCCATGGTGACATAGCCGCGCTTCTTGGCGGCTTTGATCATCTTTTTGACCGCGTCGTCAGAAAGGTCGAGAAGCGGACCATCTTGCGTACCTTCGCGTTCGTTATCTGCTTCTTCGGTTTCTTTGACTTTTGTTGCCATGTATTTCGTCGCTTTCCCTGAACGCCACTTTTGCCGCGCTTCGTGGCCATCGGCTCAAGACGGAATTGACCGCCTTCACCGCGAATCACTGTTCAACACGTAACGGAATGACCTTTAATTCCCGATTACCATTCGGCGGTCGCTTTTGACGCAGGACCGTCCTGTCAGAAGATCACCGGTCATGTTCGGTGCTATTGACCCACTCCGCCTGTTCTGCCTTGAAATGGTGATTCCCACAAATTAACGTTCCGTCAAGCCTTTCCAGAGCCCATGCCCAGGAAAAGTGGAAAAACCCGCCCAAGACAGGCCTAATAGGGGGACGCTCACCAGATTTACCCGATATGTAGGCGGCACGCCCTCAAAGACAAGGGTTTGCACTTGCACAAAGGACGCAGCCTCAGTCCCGCCGCATCACTTAATGGGAAGCGCCGTCATACTGAGTTATCGTGAGTGCCCTGAGATCGATCTCCGGCATGCATCTTAAATTGATTGCCGTCATTTCTGTTCCATCCGGCATAGTCGCCTCGCTGAAAGGTGCAATGCCGCAATTGGCACAGAAATAATGGGCAATCACATGCTTGTTGAACTGATAGGTCGAAAGGTTTTCGCGAGCTGTCGTCAATTCGAACTGGCTTCGCGGCACGAAAGCCAGCAGCGAGCCCTTGCGGCGACAGAGGGAACAGTTGCATTCCAATGCCTTGTCGAACTCGCCCTCCGCCTCGAAAGCAATTTCGCCGCAATGGCAGCTCCCCGAAATATGCATCGCCATCCATCTCCTCCTCATTTGCGCCGGCGTAGATTAGAGCGCCCAGATCGTTCGGCAAGAGCGTAGCCTCACGGTGTCAAGGCTAGCCGTGGCTGACGGCGGCCCCCTTCACGCGGCCGGATAGCACGCCGAAACCATCGATGATCGCTTCCTGGTTTTCCATACGCAGGATTTCGAGCTGCACTTCCGAAAGCGCCCTGAGCAGCGGCTCGATCTCGCCGGCATCACCCGCCTCCGTCGCCTCGGCAATTTCGCGCTCGAGTTCGATCTTCTGGAGCCGCAGCGCCTTGGTGCGCTTGTGGAGAGACAGCGCTTGGCGATAGCCTTCGCGAGCGTCCTCCATTGCCGCCTGCTCGGTTGCAGTCCAGAGCCGCGCATTGCGAATCTGCTGGTCGAGAGACCTCAACAGACCGTCGAAACCCTCGGCGGAAAGCCGCTTTACCAGGTATTCGCGCGAAAGATTGGCGCCGGCGGTCGCCGCTGCCGGCAGCATGGCAGACCAGAAGCGCTGCAGATCACGGTTCTCGAAATCGATAGCGGCGATCTCGTCATATTCTTCCAGGAGAAGCTGCGGATGGTTGACGATGGTGAGCGCCAGCACGCTTTCCCGAAGCGCCGACAGATCGCCATAGCCGCGGACGAGGCCGGAACGGGCAAGCCGGTCGGAGATGCCGACGCCCCTCCCGGCGGCGCGCGGCCCTTGCGGCGTGCCTCCCTGCCCCATCCTGCCACCGCCGCCGCGCTGAAAACCCTGACGCCGATCGTTGCCGCCCCGCGGTGCCGGCGCGAAGAAGCTGTTGAGACGGTCGCGGATATCCTGCTGATAATAGCGGCGCACATTCTCATCGGCGATGACAGAGATGATCTGCTTCAGCCGCGCCTCAAGCTCGGCACGCTTTTCCGGTGTGTCGAAATTCGCGGAAGCCGCCTCGCGCTGCCAGATCACGTCCACCAGCGGCTTGGCTTCCGACAGCACCTTGTCGAAAGGCGCGCGGCCCTCATGCTTGACGAGATCATCCGGATCCTTGCCATCCGGCAGGAGTGCGAAGCGCACCGAACGCCCCGGCTTCAGCAAAGGCAGTGCCAGATCGGCAGCCCGGCTTGCGGCGCGCAACCCGGCGCCGTCACCGTCGAAGCAGAGGATCGGTTGCGGCGACATCTTCCAAAGAAGGTCGAGCTGGTTTTCCGTGAGAGCCGTGCCGAGCGGCGCCACGGCATTGTCGATGCCCGCCTGGCTGAGCGCGATGACGTCCATATAGCCCTCGACGGCGATGATCGTGCCGGCCTCGCTTTTGCCGGCACCCGCTTGAGCTGCCCGCCGGGCGCGGGCGAAATTGTAGAGCACCTGCCCCTTGTGAAAGAGCTCGGTTTCCGGCGAGTTCATGTATTTGGCCGGCGCATCCGGTGACATGGCACGACCGCCGAAAGCGATCACCTTTTCCCGCGAAGACAGGATGGGGAACATGATGCGGTCTCGGAAATAGTCGTAGGAAACCGGAATGTCGTCGCCATGCCGCACCAGCCCGCAAGCCTCGATCTGTTCCTTCGGCACACCCTTGCCGGCCAGGGACTCCTTGAGTGCATTGCGGCTTTCCGAAGCGTAGCCGAGCCTGAAGGTCTCGATGGTGCGGCCCGTCAACCCGCGGTCGCGCAAATAGGCGCGCGCCTTGGCACCGCCGGCACTCTGGAGCTGGTCCTGAAAGAAGCGCGCCGCCATCTCCATGACATCAAGCAGCGACATGCGCTCCTTCTCGCGCTTCTCGGCTTGAGGGTCCGGCTGCGGCAGGGCAATGCCTGCGAGGTCGGCAATCTGCTGCACCGCCTCGGGAAAGCTCAGGCCTTCGAGATCGGTCAGGAAACGGAAATGATCACCTGAAACACCGCAGCCGAAGCAGTGATAGCGGCCCTTGCGGTCCTCGCAATGAAAGCTCGGGCTCTTCTCTCCGTGGAAGGGGCAGCAGGCCCAGTAGTCGCCGCGCGAGACATTGGTCTTCCTGCGATCCCACGTCACCCGGCGGCCGATCACGGCCGATATCGGCACACGGTCGCGGATTTCATCGAGGAAACTGTTGGAAAAGCGCATATTCACCTCTGGGCTAGCTTCCATATAAGCAGAGCGGCACCGCAACACCACTGCCAAGCAAAATACTGCCCGCTATTCACAGGCTTGACTACCCGCACCCATGTATATACATTTGCCCATACACGTGGCGCATTACGTGCCTGAAGGCAACTGAAGTCTTTGGGGTACGCCATGAATCATGAGCAAGGAGCGCTCTCCGTCTTCGAATGGAACGAAGACAAGCGGAGAACCAATCTTGAAAAAACATCAGATTGATTTCGAAGATGTGGTATTCGCCCTCCAAGAGCTCCGTCTTGAATTGCGCTCGGATCGAAACGGAGAAGTCCGCATCCTTGCAATTTGTCCCAATACAGAGCGCCTCATAGCAGTCGTTTATACGATGAGAGGTGAAAAATGCCGGATCATCTCAGCACGAGCGGCCAGACAGAATGAGCAAAGACTCTATTACCACCGTTACCCCCGATGAACTTCGCTTGAAGCGTGCGCGAGGCGAAAAAGGCCAGACCGATTGGGCGCGCGTCCAGGCCATGACCGACGAAGATATCGATCATGCAACTGCGGGCGATCCCGATTGGGCGGAGTTCCAGGATATCGACTGGTCCAAGGCCGTTCTCGTCGTGCCGAAACCCAAGAGGTCCATTTCCATTCGTGTGGATGACGAGATCATCGATTTCTTCAAATCCACTGGCAAGGGATACCAGACCCGCATCAATGCCGTTCTGCGGCATTACGTGCGCCAGCAAAAGCGCCATAAGAAATAGAACCGCCCCGCCCCGCTGCCACCAAGTCCATGGCCGCGGGCAAGAGGTACAGACCAGCAAAAAACGGGATTCCGATTATCGGAATCCCGCCTTTGAACTCCATTCAAGATTCAAGCCGCGAACCTACTTCAAAAGCTCCTTCACCACGCCGGAGGCCTTGGCGAAATCCATCTGGCCCGGATATTTTTCCTTCAACGCGGCCATCACCTTGCCCATGTCGCGGAGGCCCTGGGCTCCCATTTCGGCGATCGTCGCCTGAACGAGCTCGCCAACCTTTGCATCCGAAAGCTGCTCAGGCATAAAGCCCTTGATGATGTCGATTTCCTCGCGCTCCTGGGCGGCGAGTTCGGCGCGGCCGGCATCCTCATAGATCTTGGCCGATTCCTCGCGCTGCTTCACCATTTTCTGCAGTATTTGCAGGATGTCGTCATCACTCACCGGATCCTTGCCGAGGCCGCGGTTCGCGATATCGCGGTCCTTGATCGCGGTCTGGATGAGACGCACCGTCGAAACGCGACGGTTGTCCTTGGCCTTCATGGCAGTCTTGAGCGCTTCAGAAAGCTTGTCGCGCATCATCGTCTTTTTCTCCTTGGGAAAAGCTTGCGCAGGCACCGGGAATTGTGGCTTTTCCTTGTCATTCCGTTGCAGTCATAGACGACCGGTTCGGATCGATCAAATCAATTCACCCGAGCCCCTAAATTCCGGAGGTTTCAATCCCCATGGATTTCTTGGCGGGCGAGATTGACCACCCCGCCTGCTTTGTCTATTTTCCGGCACCTGCACGAGATTTAAATGTCAGGGCTTGCGCCGGGATACCCCCGCGCGCCCTTTTCTGCGACTATAAATGGCCCTCACAGCCTGTCTCTTCAAGGGACGGGGCGGTGAGGCAGAAGGATGATCATGACCGCGACCGCTCCAGCCACCGCCCCTTGGACCACGAAGAAACCCACCGCCGTGCTCGTTCTTGCCGATGGCACGGTGATCGAAGGAACGGGGATAGGCGCGACCGGCAAAGTCACGGCAGAAGTCGTCTTCAACACCGCCCTGACGGGGTACGAGGAAATCCTCACGGATCCGTCCTATCTCGGCCAGATCGTCACCTTCACTTTCCCGCATATCGGCAATGTCGGCACCAATGAAGAGGACATCGAGGACCTGACACCCGCCGCGCGGCGCGGCGCAGTCGGCGTCATCTTCAAGGCCGACATCACGGAACCCTCCAACTACCGTGCCGCCAAGCATCTCGATGCCTGGCTGAAGGCACGCGGCGTCATCGGCCTGTCCGGCATAGACACCCGCGCACTCACGGCCTGGATCCGGCAGAACGGCGCACCAAATGCCATCATCGCCCATGACCCGAACGGCGTCTTCGACATCGAAACACTGAAGGCCGAGGCCAAGGCCTGGAGCGGCCTCGAAGGTCTCGACCTCGCCAAGGAAGCGACCTCCGGGCAATCTTCTCAGTGGGTGCAGACGCCCTGGGTCTGGAACGAAGGCTACGGAGAACTCTCGCCGGAAGACGCAGAATACCACATCGTCTGCATCGACTACGGCGTGAAGCGCAACATCCTGCGCCTCTTCTCAGGCCTCGACTGCAAGGTGACCATCGTACCGGCCCAGACATCCGCCGAAGATATCCTCGCGTTGAAGCCTGACGGCATCTTCCTGTCGAATGGTCCCGGCGATCCGGCCGCAACCGGCGAATATGCCGTGCCGGTCATCCGTGACATCCTCAAGACGGACATCCCGACCTTCGGCATCTGCCTCGGTCACCAGATGCTCGGCCTTGCGCTTGGTGCCAAGACCGAAAAAATGCATCAGGGCCATCACGGCGCCAACCATCCGGTCAAAGACCACACGACCGGCAAGGTCGAGATCGTATCCATGAATCATGGCTTTGCAGTCGACTCGAAGTCCCTACCGGAAAGCGTTGAAGAAACGCATGTTTCTCTCTTCGACGGCACGAATTGCGGGCTGCGCGTTGCCGGCAAGCCGGTCTTCTCCGTGCAGCATCACCCGGAAGCCTCCCCCGGGCCCCAGGACAGCCACTATCTCTTCCGCCGTTTCGTCAACCTGGTGCGCGAGAAGAAGGGTGAGCCGGCGCTCGCTGAACGTTGACTTTCGCGGGCATTTGAAAAATCACGCAAGGCCTATTGACCTCAACTTTGGTTGAGGTCGCATAAGACCCCTGTTCATGTCGAACAGGGGTTTTTCTTATGAGCGAAATGAAGAGCGGACGCGTCGTTCGCGTCAATAGATTCTCGGTACCGGCAGGCGCCCGTGACGAGTTCATGAGGCTGATCGGAAGGACGCACGACATCATACGCGCGCAACCAGGCTTTATTGACGACATGGTTCTTGAACAGAATTCAGGCGCCGACACGTTCAATCTCATCACCATCCTCCAGTTCGAGGGCGAACATGTCCTTCAGCCGGTCATTGCGGCTGTAGCCAAAGCGGATGCTGCGGCAGGGATAGATCGGCAGATGCTGAGCCGGCGCCTTGGCGTCGAAACCCATGTGGCCTTCTATTCGCCCGTGATGTTGCCCGAGCTTCTTCCGGCTTGATCCGCTCTTTGACGCCAACGGCCCGCTGATCTTCAGCGGGCCTCCTGCATCCGGCGATGCAGCAGCAGCCAGAAGCGTCCGCACAGGAATGCCGCCGCCGCCGCAAGGCCGAGCACGAAGCCGAACCAGACGCCCACCCCCCGGAAGCCGAGCGGGAAGGCGAAAATCCAGGCACAGGCGAAGCCGATCGGCCAATAGGCGATCAGCGCCAGCAGCATCGGCACCCTGGTATCCTTGAGACCGCGAAGCAACCCCGCCCCCACCGCCTGCAAGCCATCGACGACCTGAAAAGCACCGGAAATGATGATGAGCGGCGCGGCAAATTTGAGCAGTGTTTCGGCATCGGGCCGCTTCATATCCAGGAAGAGCGAACCGAGCTCGCGCGGAAAGAGAGCGAAAAGCACGCTCCCTGCCAGCGTAAAGCAGATGCTGATCAGAAGAGCCGACACCGCCGCACGCCGGAGGCCGAGCACATCTCCGCGTCCATTGGCCAATCCGACGCGTACCGTCGCCACCTGCGAAAGTCCGAGCGGGATCATAAAGGCGATGGACGCCAGTTGCAGTGCGATACCGTGCGCGGCAAGTTCGATCTTGCCGAGCATTCCCATCAGCAATGACGCAGCAGCAAAAAGACTGGTCTCGGCGAGAATGGTGAAGCTGATCGGCAAGCCGAGATTGACCACCTCCCGGAATGCCACCCAATCCGGCCTCCAGAAGCGGACAAACAATTCGTAGGCCCGCGTTTTTTCCTTCGCTTCGATATAAGCGATCGAAAGCAGGCAGCCGATCGTGGCCGCAGCGATGGATGCCAAGGCCGCCCCTTGCAGCCCCAGGGCAGGCGCGCCGAAATTACCAAAGATGAAGGCATAGTTCATCACCGCATTGGTGAGGAACATGCCGATCGTTACATAAAGGATGATGCCGCCCCGCTGGAGTCCGCTCAGGAAACCGCGCATCACCATAAGGACCAGATTCGGGAAAATACCCCACTGAATGATGCGCAGGTAGCCCTGCGCCAGCCCGGCGACTTCCGGATCCTGTCCGAGCGCGATCAGCATCGGCTGGGAGAACCACAGGATGGGCGCGGTCGCGACGCCATAGGCGATCACCACCCACATGCCCATCCGAACCGAGCGACGGACCGATACGGAATCGCCCCGCCCCAATGCCTGCGCGACCATCGGCACCACGGCGCTTGCAAAGCCCGAACCGAAGATGAAGACGATGAAGAACATCTGGCTGCCGAGAACCACGGCCGCCAGTTCGGTGGTCCCGAGCCAGCCGACCATGATGACGTCGGTCGTGTTGATTGCCATCTGGGCGAGCTGTGCGCCGACAAGCGGCACGCCGAGAGCAAACGTCGCCCGCATATGCGAGGACCAGGAATTGTCCGCTGTCCCCTTGAAGGTCGTGGCCCGGCTCGACATGGTCTCCTCCACAGACGAAAAAAGCCGCTTCCAGGAACTGGCGAGCGGCGGATGATGCAGCCTATAGAGGAGCATCATCCGTGCGGCAAGGCTTACGCGCGACCCAGCAGAATTTTTGGCAGGTCCCTTCAAGAAATCTGATGGGACAGCTCGTTTCCAGCCGGAACTGCGGAAGTTCTCCGCGAAATCCGGGTCAAGAACACCAGGATAGCCACAGCCATGAAGATCGCCGCCATGATGTAAGGCGCGCCGGCAAATTCAATGATTGCCTCCGGGCCGGTGAAGGCGCTGAAAAGCTGCGTGAAGATTGCAGGACCGATGATCGTCGTCAGGCTGGTAAGGCTTGTCATCGCCCCCTGAAGCTCGCCTTGCGCCGACGGCGGCACCTTGCCGGCTGCAATGCTCCTCAGCGGCGGGTCGGCAACATTCTCGATTGTCGTCGCAAGGATCACGGCATAGACGACCCATCCTTCCCAGGCCAGGCCGTAGCCGGTGAGGCCGAGACAGGAGAAGGAAAGTCCCAGCACCGCCGTCTTCCATTCGCCGAGAACCGGCACCAGCTTCGGCAGAACGAAGCCCATGACCAAGGCCGCGCAGATGCCGAAGAGACCGAGCGACAGGCCGATCTGACCCTCGCTCCAGCCGTAGCGATAGGCCGAGACGAAAGCCCAGGCGGACGGATAGACCGCATGGGCCAGCCAATAGAGGAACATCACCAGCATGACCCAGCCGATCCCCGGATAATGGCGCATCTGGCGCAGCGCGCCGAGCGGGTTCGCGCGCCTCCATTCGAATTTGCGGCGATGCGCCCTGCCAAGCGTCTCCGGAAGCAGGAACCAGGCGGCGATGAAATTGGCGAGCGACAGGAGGCCGGCGCCAAGGAAGGGCACCCTCGGTCCGAGCTCGCCAAGCAGGCCGCCGATCACCGGTCCCACCGTAAAGCCGACACCGAATGCAATGCCGATCAGACCAAAATTCTTGGCGCGGTTCTCATCATTGCTGATGTCGGCGATATAGGCCGAGCATGTGGCGAAACTGCCGCCCGAGATACCTGCGAGGACTCGCCCGACGAACAGCATCCAGAAGCTGGTCGCAGCCGCGCAGATGAGATTGTCGATCGCGAAGGTGAAGACGGAGGCAAGCAGGATCGGCCGGCGGCCGAAGCGGTCGCTCAAGTTGCCGAGCAGAGGCGCAAAGAGGAACTGCATGGCCGAATAGATGAGCAGCAGCCAGCCTCCGTCGACGGCAGCCGCGCTCATGTCGTCGCCGGTGAGTTCGCGCAGAAAGGTCGGCAGCACCGGCATGATGATCGCAATCCCGATGATATCGAGAAACAGGATCATGAAGACGAGGAAAAGGCCGCGGCGGACGAATTTCGGGTCGAGCATCGAGTGTCTCTCTAGGCTTTGATGTTTTCTGGAAAGACGATCGTGTCGCCACGCCGCCTACATAGCCGCAAACGAAAAGGGAAACAATGCGTGAACATTTCAAAGTTTTTGATGAAAGGACAGCCAACCCGCCGGAGAATATCTATAGGAGTTGGCGTCTCTCCTCGATTCTGTTCCGGCGGCATCCCATGATCGAATTTCTCTGGCGCGGCATGCTGATCGGCATCGGTGCGACCGTCCTCATGGATCTATGGGCCATCGTGCTTCACCGCGTCTTCAGCCAGCCGAAAGCCAACTGGGCGCCGGGCGGCCGCTGGTTCTGGCACCTCTCCCGCGGCAAGGTCTTTCATGAAAGCATTGCCGCAGCAGAATCCTATCACCGCGAGCTGGCCCTCGGCTGGGCGGGTCACTACCCCTCCAGATCCCGCTTCATCTTGTCGAGCATGTCGACCGCGCGCGCCGCATAAGCGCCGATCCAGCGATCGTGGATCGCCTTGATCGGCAGCGGGTTCAGATGGTTCCAGCGCTCCCGTCCCTCGCGCTTCACCAGTACCAGATCGGCGCCCTCCAGAACCTTCAGATGCTGCATCACCGTGCAGCGGTCGAGTTTCGGGAAGCGGGCACAGAGATCGCCCGTCGTTTTCGGGTGATCTTTCAGAACATCGAGAATCTCGCGGCGAACAGGCGCCGCCAATGCCTTGAAAATCTTGTCACTTTGTTTATCGCTTGACATGTTATGTTTTTATAACATGATAGAAGCGGAAAACAAGGGAGAAGAAGACCATGGAACTGAAATTCAAAGTGTCGGGCCGGATTTCGAAACCGGTCGAGGACGTGTTCGAGGCAGTGGTCGATCCGAAGAAGCTTTCGGGCTATTTCACGACCGGCGGCGCTGAAGGGCGGCTCGAAACGGGTGCCACGGTCACCTGGGATTTTCACGATTTTCCGGGTGCCTTTCCGGTCGAGGTCGTCGAGGTGGAGAAGAACCGGAAAATCGTCCTGCGATGGGATGCGACAGAGGGCAACCCGGCCGAACAGGGGCCTGAAAACGTCCTGCCAGCCAATTACCAGACGACGGTGACGATGACCTTCGAGCCGCTGGACGGCAGCCGTACGCTGGTGACGATCGCCGAGGAAGGCTGGCGGGAAACGCCCGGCGGGCTTGCGGCCTCCTACGGCAATTGCCAGGGCTGGTCGCAGATGCTCTGCGCAATGAAGGCCTATGTGGAATACGGCATCAACCTGCGCGAGGGGATGTACAAGTAATCGCCTTTCCGGAGAGCGCGGGCGGCTTCTCTATCGGCACGCCAAGTCCCCACGCGGCGGAACAGCCCGTGGCGTGTCAAAGATCGGAGAGCCCACACGAATGCGGAACCTCATTGGAATTGTATAAAGTGGCTCCGCATTCGCGTGGCCTTCGGCGTTCTCTCGGGGCTTCCGGCCCCTACAGGTGATCATCTCGCCTCGCTGCGTGGTCTTGTTCACGCCCGTCTTTTCGGGACAGGCTCACCACTTGCACGGCTCAACCGAACCTGACCCGGCGGCCAGGGGGAGGCTTGATAGGAGCGTTTGTCTTGCGACGAACTCTCCATGGTTTTCACCTCTTCCACCTTTCCCGCACGTTACGGTTCCGATGAAAGCGCCGGCTCCCGCCTGCCCGCGAACGTCTCGCGAAACACTCCGGCGACGGAAGCGGGATAATTGTAGGCATGGGGCAAGAGGGCGGGGATGAAGATGGCGCAAATTTACCCCCTCACCTGAAAAATCTAGCACTTAGCTTTCAGCTAAGATGCTGATTTTTCTTCCTCTCCCGCCAACGGAGAGGTAGAGGTGCCACAATCACCCGCCGCAAAAATGCCCCCTAAGGTGGACGCAAGCAGAGCCGCAAAATGCCCTATCTCCCCCTTGGCGGGGGAGAATGGAATTTCAATATCTTAGCTGAAAGCTAAGTATTAGAAATTCCAAGAGAGGGGTTCAAAGGAAGCTTCGCAACGGTCCCTGGAGGAGTTTTCACACATCGCCCGAAAACGTATCGCAGACCTTCATGTCGCCGCTGTCGAAGCCGCGCTGAAACCAGCGCATGCGCTGCGCCGAGGTACCGTGATTGAAGCTTTCCGGCACAACATAGCCCTGACTGCGTTTCTGCAGCGTATCATCGCCGATCTGCTGCGCGGCGTTCAATGCCTCTTCCAGGTCGCCGCGTTCAAGCATGCCTTTCTGCTCGGTAAACTTGCCCCACACGCCGGCGAAGCAATCCGCCTGCAATTCGACGCGCACCGACATCTGGTTGGCGTCGACTTCGCTCATGCGCTGGCGGGCCTGGTTGAAGCGCGGCAGGATACCAAGCAGGTTCTGCACGTGATGGCCGATCTCATGCGCAATGACATAGGCCTCGGCAAAATCACCCGCCGCATCGAAACGCTGTTCGAGCTCCTGGAAGAAATCGGTATCGAGATAGACCTTGCGGTCGCCGGGACAATAGAATGGGCCGGTCGCAGAGGATGCAAAACCGCAGGCAGAACTGACCTGACCGGAAAACAGAACCAGCGTCGGTTTTTGATAGCTGCCGCCGTTGGCCTGGAAAATGCCGCTCCAGGTATCTTCCGTCTCGGCAAGGATGGTACGAACGAAAGCAGTGGTATCGTCGTCGGCGGGCGTCCGGCTGCCGACCTGCTGCTCGTAGCCGGAACCGCCGAGGTTGATATCGCCGCCCGAAAGCAGCGTCAGCGGATTGATGCCGGCAATCCAGCAGACGATCAGGATAAGGACGATACCGCCGATGCCGATGCCCCCGCCGCGGCGTCCGCCACCGCCCACGGGGATGCGGAAACCACCCCGCCCCATGGAACCACCCATGGAAGCTCCACGCCGGTCCTCGACGTTATCCGATTGACGGCGGCCTCTCCATTCCATTCCCCGGTTCTCCTTTGGCGAATATGCTCATCGGGCGATATAGCGCATATCGCTGCAAAATCGAGATTGGTCGTCCGTCTTTGTGTTGCCCGCCCTCAAGCGATCCGGAGGGCCTTCTTGCCCGGCAGGAAGACGGTGAGCAGTCCGAGCGCCGGAAGGAAGGCGCAGACCGTGTAGACGAATGTGATGCCGTAATGGTCGGCGAAAATGCCAAGCACCGCGGCGGCAATGCCGCCGATCCCGAAGGCGATCCCGAAGAAGATACCGGCGATCATGCCGACCCGGCCCGGCACCAGTTCCTGCGCCATGACGACGATCGCCGGGAAGGACGATGCCATGATGAAGCCGATGATGGCCGAGAGCGCGATCGTCACCGGCAGGTTGGCGAAAGGCATGGCGAGCGTGAAGGGCAGCACGCCGAGAATGGAGAACCAGATCACCACCTTCGAACCGAACCGGTCGCCGATCGGTCCGCCGATGACGGTGCCGAGCGCCACGGCGCCGAGGAAGATGAACAGCATGATCTGCGACTGCTGAACCGTCACGCCGAAACGCTCGATGACGAAGAACGTGTAGTAGCTGCCGATCGACGCCATGTAGGCATTCTTGGAGAAAGTCAGAAGCGCCAGCACCGCGAGCGCAATGGTAACCGTCCGTCTTGAAAGGTTGTGGGCGTTCAGCACCCGCTTGCGCCCTTTGTTGGCGATCATATGCGCCTTGTACCAGCGCGCCACTCCGGTGAGGATGATGATGCCGAGCATGGCGCCGATCGAGAACCAGGCAACACTCCCCTGCCCGTTCGGCACAATGATGAAGGCTGCGAGCAGCGGGCCGATCGACTGGCCGAAATTGCCGCCGACCTGGAAGACCGACTGCGCGAAACCATATCGGCCTCCGGAGGCAAGCCGCGCGACCCGCGATGATTCCGGATGGAAGACGGCGGAGCCGATGCCGATCAGCGAGGCTGCGATGACCAGTACGGCATAGGAATGCGCGCTCGCCAGCATGAAAAGGCCGATGAAGGTCGAGCCCATGCCAACCGGCAGCGAATACGGAAAAGGCTTCTTGTCGGTAATGATGCCGATCACCGGCTGGAGGAGCGAGGCCGTGCACTGGAAGGCCAGCGTCAGGATGCCGATCTGCCAGAAATCCAGCGCGTAATCCGTCTTCAGCATCGGGTAGATCGATGAGATCATCGACTGCATGATGTCGTTGATCATGTGGCAGAAGCTGACTGCCAGGATGATCGGCAGCACCGTCACGTCAGCCGCGGCGGCTGCCATCGTGGGGCCAGAGACGGGTTTTGAGGTTGCATCGGCCATCGTCGTTTCCTCCGCGCAAGCGGTCGTCGTCTCGGATGGCCGTTGCTACAGTTTCTTTCCTGCAGCACTAATCCGGTAAGCCCAGCCTGTCCATGTCAGCAAGGCTGCTATCGGTACGGTCCGGAAATTTTTTTGACGGAAATCAAGTCGCGCGCGCTGCAAGCTTGCGCTGCAAAAACAGCAACCCCGCGATCGCGGCAATGGCAAGCAGCAGGCCCCAGTCGGGCCCGCCGGAAAAGACGACGGCGTTCATGATGCGCCCGGGAATGAGCGTGAACAGGCCGGCGCCCACGATGCCGCCGATATACATGCCGATTACCGACGCCTTATGCGCCCGGATATTGTGGGCCCGTGCGGCGCTGATCGCCCGCCAGACACCGACAAGCACGAAGATCGAGAGCAGGTGGATCGGGCTGAAGCCATAGAACAAATTGATCTCGTGGATGAAGAAACTGGAGAAAGAGGTGATGACCATCAGCGCCATCCAGATCTTGCCGAGCAGCCGGTGTGCGGGCGTGCCCTTGTGGTTCACGAGGATATAGGCGCCGAGCACGGCGGCCGGCAGGACGGCTGCCACATGGATCTGCACGGCAAGCGGGGAATCGAGAAGCGGCTGGAGATTCATGGAGAACGCCTTATGGAATTCGTCGAGCGATTGAACTTGGCGCCTGTTTCCGCCACAACTGACCCACCCTCAACCGGAATGGCGCAGACGGCGGATAAACTTCGTGATTCACCCGTTTTTCAGCTCCACGCTTCGTGAATTGCAGCTCTTCATCCGCTCCTGGCGCTTCTGGACGACCTTCGCGCTTATCGTTTTCATCTTTGCCGTCAGCGGTCCCTACGGCACGTCGGAACGAATGATGTTCGGCGTCCGGCTCGGTTACTGGCTGATCGTGCATGCGGTCACCTGGACGATCGCCATCGGTCTTTCCGTCACCGCCGAAGTGCTGTTGCGCAATCGCCTTCGCCATACGCTGGCGCGGATGATGATCGGTTCACTGGTCGCTGCCCTGCCGATCGGCTTTGCGCTCGGCGTGATCGACTTTGCTTTCTCCGGCGCGTGGAACGAGATGAACAACGGCCTGCAGCGGGCGCTGGTGGCCCTGCCGCTTTGCGCCCTCTTCTGCCTGCTCACTTATACCGCCATGCACCGGCAGATCGCCGAGGTTTCGACGCCGCAGCCGGTAACGCCCGCACCGGCGGCGTCGATACCGTTGGCGGAACCGGAAATCCTCAGCCGCCTCAAACCGCAAAATCGCGGCTCGCTCGCTCGGCTCTCGGTTCAGGACCATTATACGGAAGTGGTGACGACGCGCGGCCGGGAGTTGATCCTGCTGCGCTTCGCGGATGCCTTGAGAGAGCTCGGCACTACGCCCGGACTCCAGGTTCACCGGTCACATTGGGTGGCGGATCAGCATGTCGAGAAACTGAGGCGCGATGGCGGCAAACTCTTCGTTGTCATGAAGGACGGCGTGGAAGTCCCCATCAGCCGGCCCAATATGGATGCGGCGAAGGCGCGCTTCGGAGACCTTTAAGGATTCTGTCGATTTGGCGATTTATGGGGTTCCGTTCGGAAAAACATTTGCCTATAAGCCGCTTCTAGCCTGAAAAGACCTTAAATTGCGCACCCGGCCGGCAAATCTTCGCCCTGGCCGGTTTTTCGCGCAGGAAAAAAGCGGAAAGACTTCTATGCCCAAGCGCCAAGATATCAAATCGATCCTCATCATCGGCGCGGGCCCGATCGTCATCGGCCAGGCATGCGAGTTCGACTATTCCGGCACCCAGGCCTGCAAGGCGCTGCGGGAGGAAGGCTACCGGGTCATCCTGGTCAACTCCAACCCGGCGACGATCATGACCGATCCCGGCCTTGCCGACGCGACCTATGTCGAGCCGATCACGCCGGAGGTCGTCGCCAAGATCATCGCCAAGGAACGCCCGGACGCGCTGCTGCCGACCATGGGCGGCCAGACGGCGCTGAACACGGCCCTCTCCCTGAAGCGCATGGGCGTGCTCGACCGCTACAATGTCGAGATGATCGGCGCCAAGCCCGCCGCGATCGACATGGCCGAGGACCGCGCCCTCTTCCGCGAAGCCATGGCCCGCATCGGCCTCGAAACGCCGAAATCAATGCTGGCCAACGCCACCGACATCAAGGATGCCGACCGCAAGACCCATGAGGCCGAGCGCGCCAAGCTGCGCGACAGCCTTTCCGGCGCCGAGCTCGACAAGGCGCTCGACGCGCTGGAAAACCAGTGGAACCTCGGCGAGAGCGACCGCAAGCAGCGCTATATGAATCATGCCATGGCGATCGCCGCCCAGGCGCTCGACCATGTCGGCCTGCCGGCGATCATCCGCCCTTCCTTCACGCTCGGCGGCACCGGCGGCGGCATCGCCTACAACCGCTCGGAATTCTTCGAAATCGTCTCGGGCGGCCTCGACGCCTCGCCGACCACCGAAGTGCTGATCGAGGAATCGGTGCTCGGCTGGAAAGAGTATGAGATGGAAGTGATCCGCGACAAGGCGGACAACTGCATCATCATCTGCTCGATCGAGAACATCGATCCGATGGGCGTCCACACGGGCGATTCGATCACGGTTGCGCCGGCGCTGACGCTGACCGACAAGGAATACCAGATCATGCGCAATGCCTCGATCGCGGTGCTGCGCGAGATCGGCGTCGAGACCGGCGGCTCGAACGTCCAGTTCGCCGTCAACCCGAAGGACGGCCGCCTCGTCGTCATCGAGATGAACCCGCGCGTGTCGCGCTCCTCGGCGCTAGCCTCGAAGGCGACCGGCTTCCCGATCGCCAAGGTCGCGGCGAAGCTCGCCGTCGGCTATACGCTGGACGAACTCGAAAACGACATCACCGGCGGCGCGACGCCCGCTTCCTTCGAACCGTCGATCGACTATGTCGTGACGAAGATCCCGCGCTTCGCCTTCGAGAAGTTCCCGGGCGCCGAGCCGATCCTGACGACCGCGATGAAGTCGGTCGGCGAGGTCATGGCGATCGGCCGTACCTTTGCGGAATCGCTGCAGAAGGCCTTGCGCGGCCTCGAAACCGGCCTGACCGGTCTCGACGAGATCGAAATCCCCGGCCTCGAAGAGGGCGAAGACCGCCACAACGCCATTCGTGCCGCGATCGGCACCCCGACGCCGGACCGTCTGCGCATGGTCGCCCAGGCGCTGCGCATGGGCATGTCCGAGGCGGAAGTTCACGAGGCCTGCAAGATCGACCCGTGGTTCATCGCCCAGCTCAAGGCGATCATCGACATGGAGGCCCGCATCCGCGAGCACGGCCTGCCGACCGACGCAGAAAACCTGCGCATGCTGAAGGCCATGGGCTTCTCCGACGCCCGCCTCGCGAGCCTCACGGCCAAGCGCCCGAAGGAAGTCGCCGAACTGCGCAACAGCCTCGGCGTCCGCCCGGTCTTCAAGCGCATCGACACCTGCGCCGCCGAGTTCGCCTCGCCGACCGCCTACATGTACTCGACCTACGAGACGCCTTTCGTCGGCGCACTCCGTTCAGAAGCGGAAGTCTCCGCTCGGAAGAAGGTCGTGATCCTCGGCGGCGGCCCGAACCGTATCGGTCAGGGCATCGAGTTCGATTATTGTTGCTGCCACGCCGCTTTCGCGCTGAAGGATGCGGGCTATGAAGCGATCATGATCAACTGCAACCCGGAAACGGTCTCGACCGACTACGACACCTCCGACCGCCTCTATTTCGAGCCGCTGACGGCAGAGGACGTGATCGAGATCCTGCGCGCCGAGCAGGAAAAGGGCGAAGTCGTCGGCGTCATCGTGCAGTTCGGCGGCCAGACGCCGCTGAAGCTTGCCGAAGCGCTGGAAAAGAACGGCATCCCGATCCTCGGCACAGCGCCCGACATGATCGACCTTGCTGAAGACCGCGACCGCTTCCAGAAGCTGCTGATGAAGCTCGACCTCAACCAGCCGAGGAACGGCATCGCCTATTCGGTCGAACAGGCACGCCTCGTCGCCGCCGAGATCGGCTTCCCGCTGGTGGTGCGCCCCTCCTACGTGCTCGGCGGCCGCGCCATGCAGATCATCCATTCGGAGTCGATGCTGCAGACCTACCTGCTCGACACTGTTCCGGGCCTCGTGCCGGAAGACATCAAGCAGCGCTACCCGAACGACAAGACCGGCCAGATCAATACGCTGCTCGGCAAGAACCCGCTGCTCTTCGACAGCTACTTGACCAATGCGATCGAAGTGGACGTCGACTGCCTTTCCGACGGCACGGACGTCTATGTCGCTGGCATCATGGAGCATATCGAGGAGGCCGGCATCCATTCGGGCGATAGCGCCTGCTCGCTGCCGCCCCGTTCGCTCTCGAAGGAGACGCTTGACGAGTTGGAACGCCAGGCCAAGGCGATGGCGAAGGCGCTCAATGTCGGCGGCCTAATGAACGTCCAGTTCGCCATCAAGGACGGCACGATCTACGTGCTCGAAGTCAACCCGCGCGCCTCGCGCACCGTGCCCTTCGTCGCCAAGACCATCGGCGCACCGATCGCCAAGATCGCCGCCCGCGTCATGGCCGGCGAGAAGCTCGACGCGACCTTCGCCGCCTATGGCAAAAAGCCCGATCCGCGGGCGCTGAAGCATATCGCGGTCAAGGAAGCCGTCTTCCCGTTCGCCCGCTTCCCCGGCGTCGATACGCTTCTGGGTCCTGAGATGCGGTCGACCGGCGAAGTCATCGGCCTCGACACGGATTTCGCGCTCGCCTTCGCCAAGAGCCAGCTCGGCGCCAATGTTGAACTGCCGCGCGACGGCACCGTCTTCGTCTCCGTCCGCGACGAAGACAAGGTACGCGTGCTCCCGGCGATCCGCATCCTGACGGAGATCGGCTTCAAGGTGCTCGCAACCGGCGGTACCGCCCGCTTCCTTGGCGAACACGGCATCACCGCCACCAAGATCAACAAGGTTCTGGAAGGCCGTCCGCATATCGAGGATGCGATCCGCAACCGCCAGGTCCAGCTCGTCATCAACACGACCGACGGCAACAAGGCGATCTCGGATTCGAAATCGTTGCGCCGCGCGACGCTGATGCAGAAGGTGCCCTACTACACCACCATGGCCGGTGCCGAAGCGGCAGCACTCGCCATCAAGGCGCTGAAGGCCGGCAATCTCGAAGTCCGGCCGTTGCAGAGCTATTTTTAGGAAAACCGATGGCTGACCTGATCATCGACGGCGGGCGCCCAGTCTCCGGAACAGTTCGGCCCTCCGGCAACAAGAATGCCGTCCTGCCGATGCTGTGCGCTTCATTGCTGACCGATGAGGCGGTGACACTGGAGAATGTGCCCGAGATCAGCGACATCGACAAATTGCTGCAGTATTTCGCGGCGATGGGCTCGACTATCGACCGCGATCTGGATGGTCAGCGTCTGACGATCAGGCATGATGCAGCAGCCTTCAAGAACGGCCAGGCGCAACTGCCGGTCGGCATTCGCGCCGCCGTGCTACTCCTCGGTCCGGTCCTGCTGCGCAACGGTCGCCTTACATTCGACACCACCGCCAAGGGCTGCGCGCTGGGTGTGCGCGAGATCGACCCGCATCTCGACATCATCGAAAGGCTGGGCGGTCGCATCGTCGCCGATCATCCCTATGAGATCGAGCGTCAAGGCGCGATGGTCGGAGCGGACCTATGGCCGGATTATGCTTCGGTAACGGCGACGGAAACCTTTGCGATGATCGCCGCGCTCGCAGAAGGCACGTCCACACTCACCAATGCAGCCTCCGAACCGCATGTGCAAGCGCTGTGCGAGATGCTGCTGGCCATGGGCGCCAAGATCGAAGGTATCGGCACATCGCGCCTTACGATTCACGGTGTCGATCGCCTCGGCGGCACGGTCGCACGCGTTCCCGACGATCACCATGAAGTCGCAACCTATCTGGCCATCGGTGCCGTCACCGGTGGACGCCTGACTGTTGAAACGGATATGGGCGGCCATATGCCGCTGATCCTGCGCCAGTTCGAAAAGCTTGGCCTCCGCTTCGAAATCGGCGATGGAGCGATCACCGCAAGTGGCTGGACGCGCTCGATCGCAGAACCCTACACGCTGGAAATGCTGCCCAAGATCGAGGCCGCGCCCTGGCCCTATTTCCCTGCCGATCTCCTGCCGCAGGCGATTGGCGTGTCGGTCGGCTGCACTGGCGATATCCTGTTTTGGAATAAGGTCTACGAAGGCGCGCTCGGTTGGAGTTCCGAGCTTTTGAAATTCGGTGCACGGGTGCATCTGTCCGATCCGCATCGTCTGATTGTCTGTGGCGGCAACCAATTGCGCCCGGCCACAGTCGAGGCGCCTTACATCATCCGCGTAGTGCTCGCGCTGTTCATCGCCGCCATCCAGATCGATGGCCGCTCCACCATCCGCAATGCCGACCCGATCCGCCGCGCCTATCCGCATTTTGTCGAGAAGCTCACCGCACTCGGCGCCGAGGTGCGCTGGCAGTAATCCCTTGCGCGGGCGGGGGCTGATAGGCAGCGCCCTGGCGCACCGTAGAAGTATTTGCAGGCAAGGGGCTACCGCTTTGAGTTGCAAGATTTGGAGAGCATTCTGGCAATCTACCCAGAATTGAAGTTTGCTGCTCCGGATGCTACCTTGCGCTTGGCATTCGGGGGCGGCCATGTCCAAGAATATCATCATTCTCTTCGATGGCACGTCGAACGAAATATCGGCGGACCGGAGCAATATCCTGAGGCTGTTCGGCACGCTGAGGCGATCTGCCGAGCAGATCGTCTATTACGACCCCGGTGTCGGCACCTTCGGCGCGGCCAATGCCTGGTCCAGATTCTACCGGAAGTCCTTCGAAGTGTGGGGGCTTGCGACCGGTTGGGGCCTCGACCAGAACGTCAAGCAAGCCTACCGTTTTCTGGTCGAGAACTACGACCAGGGTCCTGCCGATGCCAATGGCCGCCATCCAGACCGCGACCGCATCTATATCTTCGGCTTCAGCCGCGGCGCCTATTCGGCGCGCGTGCTGGCCGGCTTCATCCATGCTTTCGGCCTGACGACCAGATATCACCTCAATCTGCTCGATTACGCCTACAGGACCTACAAGGGCATTCCTGATCAGGAGGAGAGCGGTAGAAATGCCGCCGGCGAGGGAGAAACGCCATCAGCCTTCCTGAGCATGCGGCTCTACGAGCGGATGCTCCGTAACGATCGCCCGCCGATCAGGCTGCTCGGGCTCTTCGATACGGTGGCTTCGGTCATCGAGCCGGGCAAGTGGCATCCCCAGTTCAAGACGCATCCCTTTACCCGCAAGAACCCCAGCGTCGAATTCGTCCGGCATGCGGTGGCGATGGACGAGCGGCGCACCCTGTTCCAGCCCGAACTCTGGACGCCCGGACAGGAGTATTGGGGAAGCCCCTTCAAGCCGAAGACCCCTGCGCCACAGGATTTCAAGGAGGTCTGGTTCGCGGGCGTCCATGGCGACGTGGGCGGCGGACACGCGGAAGAGGAAAGCGGCCAGATCAAGATACCGCTCGACTGGATGATCCGCGAGACGGAGCCGACAGGGCTCGTCTACGTCACGCGCACGATCAACAACATCGTGCTCGGCAGGAATGACAACAGATACGTTCCTCTCGATCCGCTGGCATCCCTCCATGATTCCATGACGATCGGCTGGAAAATCCTCGAATATGCCCCGCGCCGCGTACCCGAGACCTCCTGGCGCAAACGCGGGCATCGGGGCAGGCTCTATATACCGCGCGGCGACCGGCGCCTGGTGCCGGAGGGCGCGATGATCCACGAAACGGTCAGGGCGCGCATGAATGCGGGCGGCTACAATCCGCCCAACCTGCCGGACAATCCACAATTCGTTGCCTGAACTCATCATCCTGCAACCCCTGCGGAAACAGCCGCATCCGGCAACGCCGGCCCGGATATCCGGGCGATTTCCTCACTCGCTTTGTTCGTCGAATGTTCTTTCATCCGTTTGTCAAGTCATTGACAAACCGGCGGCCTTGGATTCTCATGTGAGCGTGGGGAACTCCTCCGACAGGGTGTCGAAATTCCTAGCGTTTGCTGTCGAAATTCTGTTATAGTGACCCAAATTCTGATGTTGCGATGGTTCCGAAGTTTTACTCCGGAACCTGTTTCTTTTTGTGTCCGCGGTATCCGCGCGGGCATGAGTCTGAAGGACAGTGAAATGGTTGAAAAGGTACCGATGACGCAGAACGGTTTTGCCAAGCTGCAGGAAGAACTGCGCTGGCGCCAGCAGGAGGAGCGTCCCCGTATCATCGAGGCAATTGCGGAAGCGCGCGCCCATGGCGACCTTTCGGAAAATGCCGAATACCATGCCGCCAAGGAGGCCCAGAGCCACAATGAAGGCCGCATCACCGAGCTCGAAGACCTGACGGCGCGCGCCGAGGTGATCGATCTTTCCAAGATGTCCGGCTCGAAGATCAAGTTCGGCGCAACCGTGAAACTTGTCGACGAGGATACCGACGAGGAAAAGACCTATCAGATCGTCGGCGACCAGGAGGCCGATGTGAAGGCAGGCCGCATCTCCATCTCTTCGCCGATCGCCCGCGCCATGATCGGCAAGGAAGCCGGCGATTCCATCGAAGTGGTCGCCCCCGGCGGCTCCAAGGGCTACGAGATCCTCTCCGTTTCCTGGGGCTGATCGCCTTTGGAAAACAGGGGGGGAAAGAACGGCGATCCCGCCATCATCGATATCCGCGACGTCGAAGTGATCGCGCCGAATTTCAAGCGGCGCCTCTCCGGCGTCACGTCGACGATCATCCAGCTCATCCCGGTCCAGAGGTCGCTCGGCCAGAAGGTTGCAGCGCTTGGGCCCGGCCTGCCTGCGGCTCTGCCGCATATCCGATATCGCGATCTCCTCGCCCTCTGGCATCCGCCCCTCGGCAAACGTTTCCGCATCTGGCATGCCCGCCGCAATGTCGAGATGCTGCCGGCGATTTTCATGCGCGACGTGTTGCGCATGCCGCTGAAGATCGTCTTCACCTCGGCCTCGCAGCGCCGCCATACCGGCTGGACGAAATGGCTCATCTCGAAGATGGACAACGTGATTGCCGTCTGCGGCAAGACGGCCGATTATCTCACCGTCCCCAACACGGTCATCCTGCATGGCATCGACACTGACCGCTTCTCACCGCCCGGGGACAAAACTGAAGCCAGGCGAGCACGCGGCCTCGATCCTGCGAAAAAATTCGTCGGCTGCTTCGGCCGCGTGCGGCACCAGAAGGGCACGGATGTCTTCGTGGATTCGATGATCCGCCTGTTGTCCGACCGACCTGACTGGGCGGCGATCGTCGCCGGGCGCGCCACCGGCCCGCATGTGGATTTCGAGAAGGGCCTGAAGGACAAGGTCGCTGCCGCCGGCCTCGCTGACCGTATCCTCTTCGTCGGCGAGCATACCAATATCAACGAGTGGTATCGCGCGCTTGATCTCTTCATCGCCCCGCAGCGCTGGGAAGGCTTCGGTCTCACCCCGCTCGAAGCCATGGCGACGGCGGTGCCGGTGATCGCCACCGATGTCGGCGCCTTCCCGGAGCTTCTGGTAATCGGTGAAGATGAAACCGGTGTGATCATCGACCGCGACAGCGTCGATGCCATGGCCGAAGCCGCGGCCCTCTTCATGGATGATGACGGGCGGCGGCAAGCCGCGTCGATCCGCTCGCGTGATCATGCGGTCGCGAATTTCAGCATCGAGGGCGAGGCAAAACGCCTCAGCAATATCTACCGGATCACGGCTTCCGCGTGAAAAGCCTCATATAAGCGCCGGCAACCGCCTCCTCGGAAAACTGCTGCATCAGCGTTTTGTATCCGCCTTCTGCGACCGTCGCGGCGAGCGCCCTGTTCGTGATCAGCTCTGAGATCGCCCGCGAAAATCCGGCGGGGTCGTCGATATCGACCAGCAGTCCGTTTTCTCCGTCGCGCATGAACCAGGTCGGCCCCTCCGAGCGTGACGAAACGACCGGCCGCTTCTGCGCCCAGGCCTCCAGAATGACATTGCCGAGCGGCTCATGGCTGGACGGCATGACGAAGATATCGGCGGCGGCAACGTAAGGCCTTGCATCCTTCTGCCAGCCAAGGAAGCGCACGCGACCGGTCATGCCCCGTTCCCTGACCTGCGCTTCGAGCGCTTCCTGCTCTTCTCCCTCGCCAGCCAGCCAGAGATAGGCGTCCGGCACCGCCGCCATTGCATCGATCAGCGTATGAAAACCTTTCCGCTTCACGAAACGGCCCATGGACATGATGACCGGCACGTCCTCCGGCGTATCTGCCGAAGCACGCGAGGCCGGCGGCATGGCATTCGCATTGGTGAAATTGGAGATTACCTCGATGCCGCGCGTCCAGCCGAGTTTCCGGACCTGATCCGCAATGCCGGGTGTGTTGCAGACGATGACATCCGTGTTCTTGAAGTAACTGAGCCTGGCCGGATAATCGCCCAGTCGTGAAATCTTGATGCAGCCTTGATAGGCCGGCATCAGTTCGCTGGCGCGCGGAGCCCACGCCATCAAGGCATCCGGCTTTTCTTTCTTCGCCAGTCGAGCGACCTTCGCCGGCAGCAGGAGGCGATCGAGCGAGAGATTGCGAAAATTGCTTTCGATAATCTCCGCCACGCCCTCGATATCTTTCCGCCAGACACGGCCGGGTCTGATGATGGCGCGTTGTTCGACACCGCGACGCGCGAGCGCGTTGACGAGATGGACGAAAAAGCGTTCGGCGCCGCCATCCTTGCCGAAATGATAGTGATGGACCTTCATGACGCGGTTGAGCCGGTCTCGAACAGACGGATATAGGCATCGGTGATCGCCTTTTCCGAAAACCGCTCCTGAAGGGTGCGATGCCCCCCATCCACAAGACGTTGCCTGAGTGCCGGATCGTCCATCAGGCGCCGGATCGCCGTTGCCAGGCCGTCGTGATCGCCCGGATCATACATGAGCGCATCGGCCTCATTGGTCATCGCCCAGGAAGGGCCTTCCGCCCGCGACGAGACGGTCGGCTTGCCGGCCGCCCAGCCCTCGAGGCAGACATTGCCGAGCGGTTCGTGCCGCGAAGCGATGGCGAAGACATCGGCGGCGGCGATATAGGCATAGGCATTCGTCTGCCAGCCGGCGAAGCGCACGCGCGACCGAAGGCCGAGTTCATCGACCAGCCGTTCGAGATTTTCCCGCTCCGGGCCGTCGCCGACCAGCCAGAGATAGGCATTGTCGACCTTCGACATGGCGCGGATCAGCGTATCGAAACCCTTTCTCGGCACGAAGCGGCCGAGCCCCAGAACGACGAAGGCATCCGCCGGCGTCTGAAGGCTCTCCCGCGATACCGGGCTCACCGGAGCCGCCCGCGTGAAATTCGTGATGACCTCCAGCCCCCGCTTCCAGCCGAACGAGCGTACCCTCTCCGCCACATCCGGCGTCAGGCAGACGAGGATTTCGGAATTCCGGTAGTATCCCAGATGTTCGGGGTAGTCGCCGAGCCGCGAAATCCGCCGCGCCTTCTTGTAGTCGGGCATGAAGCGGCTCGCCCTTAATTGCCATGTCATGATCACATCGGGCTGGTATTCGCGCAGGATCCTCCACATGCGGAACGACAGCCAGAAGCGCGACAGCGAGATGCGCCGGAATATGCCGAGATAAACCTTGCCGCATCTTTCGAGATCCTTCTGCCAGGTCCGTCCCGGCCGGATCAGCATGCGCTGCTCGATGCCGCGCTCATGCAGGGAGCTGGCGAGATTGACGAAAAAACGTTCCGCGCCGCCCTCCTTGCCGAAATGGATGTGCAGGACCTTCATGCATGTCTCCTGTTCAGCGCGTCGGCGCGTCGTCCCGATTGGGACGCTCCTTCAGCGCCTGGCGTTGATAAAGCTTGGCCTCGGTGAGGAAGGCATAGACGGCCACCGTCATCGCTTCGATGAATCCCGGCGCCCCGCAACGCCACAAGCCGTTTCTCAGATAAAGCCGGTAGAAATAGAGGAGTGGCGAAACGAGGAGCTTGACCGGCCTCGGCTTCTTGCCCTCGGCGAATTTCTGGTCCGCCTTGAGCGTCGAGTATTTGTTTTCCTTCAGAATCTGCTCGTCGATGAGGATCGGCCTGAAATGCAGCAGGCTGCCCGTGCCGGCCTTCTCGACCTTGCCGTCCGCAACGATGCCTTCATGAACCGCCTGAGCGAGGTCAAAGGCGCCCCTTCCCTTTCGGATCAGCCGCAGGATCTTGCGCTCGTGGACCTTTTGGGGCGTGTAGCCGTAGCCGATCAGATAGGGCCGCCGCGCCACCCGCCAGCCGACGGTCTCCACCGGTGCCGCAATCAGCTCCGGCAGCAACTTGCGTAAGGGGGCGTCGAGCCGCTCGTCGGCGTCGATGCTGAAGCACCAGCCTTCGCGGCACTGCTCCAGCGCGAACTGCTTCTGCGCCGCGTATCCACGCCATTTCTCGTGGAAGAGCCGGATCGGCCAGCCCTTCTCGATATAGGACTGGATGAGATCGATCGTTCCGTCCGCAGATCCCGAATCGACGATGACGATATCGGCAAAATCGACGAGGCTCTCGATGCAGTTACCGAGATAGGCTTCCTCATTCTGGCAGATGATGAAGGCGGAGATCGGAAGCTTGGCCATTGCCGGACCTAGATTTCCACCAGGCCGAGTTGTTTCACCTGCCGGATCGTCAGCATGGTGCGGACCGTATCCACATGTTCGTCCGCCGTCAGGACCTCGATGACAAAATCCTGGAAGACCGTGAGGTTCTGCGCCGTGCAGCGCAGCAGGAAATCGCTGTCTCCGTTGACCATCCAGGCCTCGCGCACCAATGGCCATTGCTGCACCTTGGAAGCGAAGGCCTTGAGGTCCGCGTCCGACTGGCGCTTTAGCCCGACCATGCAGAAGGCGACGAGATCGAAACCGAGCTTCGGGCCATTCAAAAGCGCATGGTAACCCTCGATGATGCCGGCCTCTTCCAGCTTGCGCACGCGGCGCAGGCAAGGCGGCGCGGAGATGCCCACACGTTCCGCGAGCTCGACATTCGTCATTCGCCCGTCGCGCTGAAGCTCTCTCAAGATTTTGATATCAATGGCGTCCAGATCGGCACGAAGCACGGCTTTCCCCTTTTGTCGAAAGGCTTTTAGCGGAAACGGCATTTAACGCAAGGATCATGGCCCCGCATGCCAACTGATCTGTTGTTAATGCAAAGCTGCCCTTGCATTCCTGCATGGATCGATCTTAGATGTCGTTTTAAAGCGGCAGACCGGAAATCGACCCCCTATATGTGGGCTGAAAAAACATGAGTCGATCGGTCTTTGAAAGGAAACTGCATATGTCCGCCCGTCATACGGAGGTTTTGATCATCGGTTCCGGCCCGGCCGGTTACACCGCCGCCATCTATGCGGCACGCGCCATGCTGAAACCCGTGCTGATCGCCGGCCTGGAACAGGGCGGACAGCTCATGATCACCACGGATGTGGAGAACTATCCCGGCTTCGGCGATCCGATCCAGGGGCCCTGGCTGATGGAGCAGATGCTGAAACAGGCGACGCATGTGGGGACAGAAATCGTCAACGATCTCGTGACCGAGGTCGAGCTCGACCACCAGCCGTTCACTGTCCGCACGGATTCCGGCGCCGTCTGGACCGCCGATACGCTCATCATCGCCACCGGCGCCAAGGCGAAATGGCTCGGTCTTGAAAGCGAGCAGCACTTCCAGGGATTCGGGGTCTCCGCCTGCGCCACCTGCGACGGTTTCTTCTACCGCAACAAGGATGTGATCGTGGTCGGCGGCGGTAATTCCGCGGTCGAGGAAGCGCTCTATCTCTCGAATATCGCCAGGTCCGTGACTGTGGTCCACCGCCGCGATAGTTTCCGCTCCGAAAAAATCCTGCAGGAACGCCTTTTCCAGCGTCCGAATGTCAGCGTGCTGTGGAACACGGAAGTGGCCGAAATCACCGGCAAGCCGGCCAAGGCGCCACTGCCGCCATCCGTCGAGGGCGTGAAGCTGCGCAACACTGAAACGGGCGCGATCACCGAGCGGCAGATTGACGGCGTCTTCGTGGCGATCGGCCATGCGCCGGCGACCGAACTCTTCAAGGGCAAGCTGAAGACGAAGCCGAACGGCTATTTGTGGACGGCACCGGACTCCACCGCGACCGACGTGCCCGGCGTCTTTGCGGCCGGCGACGTGACGGACGACACCTTCCGCCAGGCGGTCACCGCTGCCGGCATGGGCTGCATGGCAGCTCTGGAAGCTGAACGTTATCTCGCCGGTCTCCAGCCGGTGGCCGTGGCCGCGGAGTGACGTTCAGGGATGGGTATGCCGCTTGATTGGGATAAATTGCGCATTTTTCACGCTGCGGCGGAGGCTGGTTCGTTCACCCACGCGGCGGACAAGCTTCACCTTTCCCAGTCGGCGATCAGCCGTCAGGTCAGCGCGCTGGAACAGGATGTCGGGGTAAAACTCTTCCATCGCCACGCGCGCGGTCTGATCCTCACAGAGCAGGGCGAACTCCTTTACCGCACCGCGCATGACGTCTTGCTGAAGCTCGAAACAGTCAAGATGCAGCTCACCGAGACGACGGAGAAGCCGTCCGGCAAGCTGCGCGTCACCACGACGGTCGGCCTTGGCCAGGGCTGGCTGACCGACAAGGTGCAGGAGTTCCTTCAGCTCTATCCGGAAATGTCGATCCAGCTCATCCTCGACAACGAGGAACTGGATGTGAACATGCGCCATGCGGACTGCGCGATCCGGCTCCGTCAGCCGCAACAGTCCGACCTCATCCAGCGCAAGCTCTTCACCGTGCACATGCACGTCTATGCCGCCCCCTCCTACATCAATCGCTATGGGGAGCCGCAGTCGATCGAGGATCTCGACAATCACCGCATCATCACGTTCGGCGAACCGGCGCCGAGCTATCTGCTCGACGTCAACTGGCTGGAATATGCCGGCCGCTCGTCGGACAACACGCGCACGCCGCATCTGCAGATCAACAGCCAGACCTCGATCAAGCGGGCCTGCCTGCTGGGAATCGGGATAGCCTGCCTGCCGGATTACATCGTCGGCCGCGACCCTGGACTGATTCAGCTCGCGATCAATGCGGATATTCCATCCTTCGATACCTATTTTTGCTATCCGGATGAAATGAAGAACGCCGCGAAGCTCAAAGTCTTTCGTGATTTCGTCGTCGGCAAGGCCCGCAACTGGAATTTCTGAGCACCGATCAGGCGGTTCAGATGCGCCTCAAGCCCTTTAAACCTGAAGGATTCCAGCGCCCTAGCGTTGCCTGATATGTGTTTGCCGAGATCTTCCGATTGCAGCATTGCATGTTGCGCATGGCTGGCCTGCACAAAAGGGCATTGTTCACTGCACAAAAAACCACCATATCGCACACAGCTGATGCACATGGTGGCTTTTTCCTCCCAGTTCCACCGCAGCAGCTGTTCCCCTCTGGAGGTTTTTTGACCTTCACACTTATAGGGCCCTGGAGCGATCCGGTGGCCCTCTTTTTTTGCCCTGCGTGCAGCGAGCTCTTTTTTCTCCCGTCTCAAAACCTCTGTTCAATATTCCATCCGCACCCTTGTCGAGCGGTCTGCCCTTCCCCATATACTCTGGTAGCTGGCGCCTCCCGACGACATCCCAGTCGTCTGCGCTGGCTGTTCCCCTCTGGAGGTTTTGACCTTCACAACTGAAAGGGCCCTGGAGCGATCCGGCGGCCCATTTTTTTTACGGACTTTCGTTTTTCGCAAACGCCTTCCTTTAAATCGTCATTGGACGATCTATATATCGGTAAACTCCGATACGGATCCTCAGATGGACAAGACGGAAATCCTGAAGGCGCTGGCGCATCCGACCCGGGTCGAATTCCTGGAATGGATGAAGGAGCCCGAGCGCCATTTCTCAGATCAGGCGCATCCGCTCGAAATGGGTATCTGCGCCAACCAGTTCGAAAAGCGCTGCGGCCTCTCCCAATCGACGGTCTCCGCGCATCTTTCGACGCTCGAAAAGGCTGGATTGCTGAAGATCGATCGCGTCGGCCAATGGGCGTTCTACCACCGCAATGAGGAAACCATTGCGGCCTTTCTCGACGAGCTCAGGTCAACCCTCTGATGCCGGCTCAATCCTCCCAAGTGCAAAAAAAGGAATTTCCGATGGCCAATCTTTTTGATCCGACCAAATTCGGCGACATCGAACTCGCCAACCGCATCGTCATGGCACCGCTCACCCGTAACCGATCGCCGAAGGCAATTCCGAACAATCTCAACGTCACCTATTACGAGCAACGTGCTACGGCCGGCCTGATCATCACCGAGGGAACGCCTGTCACCCAGCAGGGCCAGGGTTATGCCGATGTCCCGGGTCTTTACCTGCCGCAGGCAGTCGAGGGCTGGCAGAAGGTCACTGATGCCGTTCACAGGAAAGGCGGCAGGATCGTCACCCAGATCTGGCATGTCGGCCGTGTCTCCCACGTCTCGCTGCAGCCGAACGGTGCTGCGCCCGTTGCCCCCTCCGCCATCCCAGCCGGTACGAAAACCTACATCATCAATCCGAACGGCAGCGGCGCCTTTGTCGAAACCTCTGCGCCACGGGCGCTCGAACGCTCCGAAATCGCCGGTATCGTCGACGATTTCCGCAAGGGTGCCCGCGCCGCAATCGATGCCGGCTTCGACGGCATCGAACTGCACGGCGCTAACGGCTACCTGATCGACCAGTTCCTGAAGTCAGGTGCCAATCGGCGCACCGACGACTATGGCGGCTCGATCGAGAACCGCGCTCGCTTCCTGCTGGAGGTCGTCGATGCGGTCACCAGGGAAATCGGCGCCGGCCGGGTCGGCATCCGGCTGTCGCCGGTTACCCCGGGCAACGGCATCACCGAGACCGATCCGCAGCCCCTCTTCAACTACGTGGCCAAACAGCTCGGCCCGCGCGGCCTCGCCTTCATCCATGTGATCGAGGGCGCAACCGGGGGTGATCGCGATTTCTTCCAGGGCGACAAGCCCTTCGATTATCAGGAGCTCAAGGCCGTCTATCGCAAGGCCGGCGGCACCGGCGGCTGGCTGGTCAATAACGGATACGATCGCGAAAGCGCCATCGAGGCGGTCGAGAGCGGATATGCCGATGCGGTCGCCTTCGGCAAGCTGTTCCTTGCCAATCCGGACCTCGTTGATCGGCTCCGGCAGAATGCGCCTCTCAATGAGCCGGACAAGGCCACCTTCTATGGCGGCGGCGCAAAGGGGTATACCGATTATCCCGCGCTCGAAGCCGTCGCTTGATAGGAAAGCGAGGGGCCGCGCCATGAGGCCCTTTCGCTGGTGACTAAACCTCGCATCTCACTCGGCGTCATCCTCGGGCTTGTCCCGAGGACTTGCCCACATCGACCGTTTGTAGATCCTCGGGTCAAGCCCGAGGATGACGAAGGAACAGCCGACGGCCTTCCCAAGAGCAGTCAGCAGGCCCTTTTTCGTTAGGCCAGCAGTGCCACCGGCTTTGCCCCCTTGGCCAGCTTCGCTTCCAGGCACCCAAGGTCGATAAGCGCCGCCCTGACCGCCTCATCGATCGGCGTCGACGGCTCCTCCCCGAGGAACGCCAGAAGCTTGTCGTTGCGCATCCGGACCGGCATCTTCCAAAGGTAACGCATCTCGCCGAGCTCGCGGAACAGGGGCACGAAGGGTGACGCAAGCGTCAGCAGCCACCAGGGGAAGGCCTTGACCTTCGGTTTCCTACCGACGACACGACCGATCGCTGCGATCATTTCACGACCGCCCTCATCCCAGAACCCGTTCATGTGGAAGAGCGTAAAACGCGGCAATTCACTCTCCCTGCCGATCAGGCGCAGCATGGTTTCCGCGACATCCGGGAGGTAGGCCCATTGATGGCCGACGTCCCTGGCATTCGGCCGGCTGACGGACGTCACCGGCTTGCCGGCCTTCACCAGTCCCTGGCCGAACCAGCTATTGCCCGCGCCGGGACCGAAATAATCGCCGGCCCGCACGATCAGCACCGGCACGCCCTCCTCCGAAGCCGCCTTCAGTCGACGCTCCATCTCGACGCGGATCTTTCCCTTGCGGGTGACAGGGTTTTGCGGGCTTTCCTCGGTAACGTTCGGAAAGACGTCCGGCCCGTAGTTATAGACCGTACCCGGCAGCAGGATGCGGGCACCTACGTCTCTTGCCGCCGCGACCGTATTGTCCAGCATCGGCAGGACCAGCTTTTCCCAGTCCTTGTAGCCCGGCGGATTGACGGCGTGGACGATCAGCCTGACGTCCTGGGCAGCGCGACGAACATCGGCGGCACTCATCGCATCGCCTTGGATCCAATGGAAACGCGGCTCGCGCCGGGTAGCTTCGTCGGCCTTTCGGTTCAACGCGCGAACAGTCCAGCCGCGGGCTACGAGTCCGCGCGCCACATAGCCGCCAATGCCGCCGGTGGCACCGAGGACAAGAGCGACCGGTTTGGCGATCGAGATATTGGTCATGGCGATATTCCTTTTCAGTGCGGTTTCGATGGCTGGAATATCGCGCGGTTTCGCACTATACGGAATTGACGGAAACTTTTTGGCATCCATACAAAAATGAATGACATCAGCTGGGATTTCTACCGAACCTTCCTCGCCGTGCTGCGCTTGGGCTCGCTTTCAGCGGCGGCACGCGAACTCGGCCTCACCCAACCCACCGTCGGCCGGCATATCGACGCCCTGGAACAGGCGGTCGGCTACCAGCTCTTCACCCGCTCGCAACAGGGTCTTTTGCCTACCGATCCGGCGCTGGCGTTGAAACCCTATGCCGAGAACCTAGCCGCCACGACGGCTGCCATGCAGCGGCTCGCGTCGGGTGAATTCGGCGCCATACGAGGCACGGTCAGGATCAGCGCCAGCGACGTGGTCGGCGTGGAAGTCCTGCCGCCAATTCTCGCGGCGCTTCAGGACGAACATCCAGGCCTCGAACTGGAACTCTCACTTTCGGACTCATTGGAGGATCTTCTGAAGCGCGAGGCGGATATCGCCGTGCGCATGACGAGCCCGGCTCAGGAAGCGCTCGTCGCCCGTCATATCGGAGACATTCCGCTCGGGCTCTATGCTCATCGCCGCTATTTGGAGCGGCACGGACCTCCGGAAAATGCGGAAGGACTTCTGACCCATCGGCTGATCGGCTTCGATCGTCGCTCGGCCTTTGTCCGCGCGGCGGCGGACCGCATCCGCACCAGCGCCCCGGCCTTTCCGGATCTGGAACGCGTCCGCTGGAGCTATCGCGCCGACAGCAACCTCGCCCAGCTTGCGGCGATCCGGGCCGGCGCGGGCATCGGCATCTGCCAGGTCGGCATCGCCCGGCGCGATCCGGATCTCGTCCGGGTCCTGCCGGATATCTTTCAACTGCCGCTCGACACCTGGGTCGCCATGCACGAGAACCTGAAATCCTCACCGCGCTGGCGCGTTACCTTCGACGCACTCGTGAAAGGCCTTCTGAAGTACGCCCGCAACTGACGGCCTTGACCGGCATCAGCGGGCGTCGGCGCCCTCGTCCCCATCCACGACCTCGGCTTCCGGGCGATCACCGCCCTCGCTGTATTCGGTGTGCCAGACGCCCTTTTCGTCCTGCCAGCTGATCTCCTCCGGTTCGCCGCCAACCTGCTGTTCTGCAGCCACGATACGGGCTGCCTGCAGGGCATCTGAATGCGTAGGGAAAGTTTCCGAATAGACGTCACCCTGACGATATGCCCAGCCGCCGTCGTGCTGTACGACCTTGTAGACGATCTTGGTCATTCTTCCTCCTTGTCCTTTCATGGCCACAACGATCTCTCCGGATCCGTCTCCAGACGCGGTATCGGGGTAAAGAAGCAAAAGAGGTGCCCCGAAGTTCCAGGCCACATATTAAATTATGGCATCAAAGCGCGGCTGTCGCAAATCCTTGAAGAGAAAAACGAACCTCCTTGATGCCGCAAGCCGCCGCGTTAGATTGTGTCCGCAAAAGCATGGAGCCGCCGGTGGGACTTCGCCCTCTTCTGAAACAGGAACGATCCCTCATCGCAGCGCTTGCGGCAGCCTTTATCGCCTATGCCGTTGAGCATTCGATCCTGGACGGCGGCCGAACCGCCTCGGCGGTCGCCGCCGTGGTACTGATCGCGGTCATCATCCTCGCGTCGACGCGCGTCGCCCACCATGCGGAAGTGCTCGCCCACAAGGTCGGCGATCCCTACGGCACGATGATCCTGACGCTTTCAGCCGTCGCGGTGGAAGTGCTGATCCTCGCGATCATGATGGGCAACACGACATCGCCCACACTTGTACGCGACACGATCTATGCCGCGGTCATGCTGGACATCAACGGCATCCTCGGCCTTGCCGCCCTGCTCGGCGGGCTTCGTCATGGAGAGCAGCCTTATAACGACGATTCCAGCCGCACCTACAGCGTCATGATCCTGACGGCCATGAGCATCTCCATGGTGGTGCCGGAGTTCATTCCGGCCTCCAAATGGCATTACTATTCCGCCTTCACGATCGGCGCGATGATCGCGCTCTACGCCCTCTTCCTGCGCATGCAGGTCGGCACGCACAGCTATTTCTTCAGCTACAGCTATCCCCGCACGAAAACGGCAGCAGGGGGGCTCACCCCGCAGAAGGAAGCCAAGGAGGAGGAGGCTGTGGCCTCCATTGTCATCATCCTCTTCGGCGTCCTGATCATCGGCTTTCTCGCGGAATTCATGTCGGCCTTCATGAACGTCGGGCTCGATGGCACCGGCGCGCCGCCGGCCTTGATGGCGGTCGTGGTCGCGGCCATTTCCGCGGCACCCGAAATCCTGACCGCGCTGCGTGCTGCGCTCCGCAACCGCATGCAGTCAGTCGTCAACATCGCCATGGGTGCCTCGCTGTCGACGGTCATCCTCACCGTGCCGGTGATGGAAGCGATCGCTCTTTACAGCGGCCAGCCCTTCATCATGGCCATGACTCCGGTCCAGACGGTGATGGTGGCCGTCACGCTGGTTGCCGTGGCGATCAACCTCAACGATGGCCAGACGAATGCTATCGAGGGCATGACCCATTTTGTGCTTTTCGCCACGTTCGTGATGCTGACGGTCCTCGGGCTCTGACAAAAAGCGATTCCATAACAACAACTTGCATATGCATACGGAATCGGATTGAGAAGGCGTTGAATCAACCTGCGAAATATGCTGTTTCACCTTCAAAGGCGCATACCTGTATACACGCCTTCGCCGCTGCACGGCTGTTGCAGCTTATATTCGTGAATGGAGGACCCCATGCCGACACCGCCCTATAGAGCCGATCACGTTGGTTCGCTCCTGCGTCCCGCTTCCGTCAAGGAGGCCCGCAGGAAGTTCTACGAAGAGAAGAGCATTTCCGCCGCCGAGCTGAAGGCTGTCGAGGACGAGGCCATCAAGGACCTCGTGAAGCTGCAGGAAGGCGTCGGTCTCAAGGTCGTCACCGACGGCGAAGCGCGCCGCCATTTCTGGCACTACGACTTCCTTGGCGAGCTCGACGGGATGGAGTTCGTCACCCGCGAAGCGCATAAGGGCGTCACCTTCCACGGCGTCAAGCTGCCTCCGACCTTTCCGACCATCAACGGCAAGCTCGACTTCCCGGATAATCACCCGCATCTGGAGCATTTCAAGTATCTCGCTTCGGTGACCAAGGTTACGCCGAAGATCTCCATTCCCGGCCCGAGCGTCGCTCACTACCGCACCGCCAAGGCGGATATCCATCCTGCCGAATATCAGGACGTCGAGGTACTGTTCGCCGATCTCGCCAGGACCTATGCCAAGGCCGTGCAGAAGTTCTATGAAGCCGGCTGCCGCTATCTGCAAATGGACGACATCTACTTCGCCTATCTGGGTGACGAAAAGCAGCGTGCCATGAAGCGGGAAGAAGGTTTCGATCCTGACTGGCTGATTCAGAAATACGCATGGATGATGCATGAGGCGATCAAGGACCGTCCGAAGGACATGCTGATCGGTATGCATATGTGCCGTGGCAACTTCCGTTCCACCTGGGCTGCCGAGGGCGGCTACGACGCAGCAGCCGACGCGATCTTCAACCATACCGGCGTCGACATGTTCTTCATGGAATACGATACCGAGCGGGCCGGCGGGCTGCAGCCGCTCAGTCTTCTCAAGAAGGGCAAGCAACGCGTCTATCCAGGCTTCATCACCACCAAGACCGGCGAACTGGAAAGCCTGGATTCGCTCCGCCGTCACTTTGACGAGGCTTCGAAATACGTCGATCTCAACCAGCTCGGCATCGCACCCCAATGCGGCTTTGCCTCGACCGAGGAAGGCAATTCGATCACCGAGGACGACCAGAAGCGCAAGCTGGAGCTCGTCGTCAAGACGGCCGAAATGATCTGGGGCACGGCCTGACAAGTTACGCGGCCGCAGCCCGCGACGGATTACGGCCCCTCCTCTTGAGAAAAAAATCCTCCGCGATAATTCTTAGTTGGTACGTAGCCAACGAGGGACCACGACATGGGTATTTTCGACAAGATCAAGAATGCTATTTTCGGACGGGCGGAAGCGGCTGAGACTGCAGCGCCCGCCACCTCCGCCCCGACTGCGGCGCAATCGGCTCCGGCAGCTACGCAGGCAGCACCGGCGGCCCCTGCTCCCTCCACCTCGACGCCGGTGGACGTCACGCCCGTTCTGGACGCCGCCGTCAAGAAAAGCGGCCAGAAGCTCGACTGGCGCAAATCGATCGTCGACCTGATGAAGGCACTTGATCTTGATTCCAGCCTTTCCGCCCGCAAGGAACTGGCGGACGAATTGGGATATGCCGGGGCGAAGGACGGCTCGGCCGAAATGAACATGTGGCTCCACAAGGCCCTGATGAAGAAACTTTCCGAGAACGGCGGCAAGGTTCCTGCCGACCTTCTCGACTGAGTTTCCGGGACAACGATCAGACGAAAGGCCCGCCGCATTGGCGGGCTTTTTTGCTTGTGAAGGGGCAAGCGAAGAGCTCGACAGGAGCCAGATAAAATTATCTTGAATGGGGCGTGTGCGATCATTCCGGGTAGACGTCCTAGATGAAGGTGTCGTTCGACACGCGTTCGCCGCATGCGAAGTGTCGGTTCTGGCTTCGCGGCGAACGCCGCCTCATTGAAGGGAGTTTACGATGAAACGCCTCAGCCTTCTCCTGACCGGTTCGGCTCTCTCCGCAGCGTTGATCGCGGCGCCGGCCTTTGCCCAGACGACCGGCCAGCCTGTGGAAACCAAACGCCCCAATGCTCCCGACCAGCGGCCCGCCTTTGCCGGCCAGACGCGCGCGCCGCAACCCGCGCAGATGCCGAAGATCGCGCCTGAGGTCGTTGCGGAAGACCTGCCGCATCTCTGGGCCATGGAATTCCTGCCCGATGGCCGCATGCTGGTAACCGCCAAGCAAGGCGCCATGCACATCATCTCGGAAGAAGGCGAAGCCGGGCCGGCGATCAATGGTGTTCCCGATGTCCTTTCCGGCGGCCAGGGTGGATTGCTGGATGTCGCGCTCGCGCCCGATTTCGCCACCTCCGGCATGATCTTCTTCTCCTTTTCTGAGGAGCGGGAAGACGGCAACGGTACATCGGTCGCCTCGGCAAGGCTGGTTCCGGACGATAACGGCGGCGGCAAACTGGAAAACGTCAATGTCATCTTCCGTCAGATGCCGAGCTACGACGGCAACAAGCATTTCGGCTCGCGCCTCGTTTTTGGCCCGAACGACGAGCTTTACGTCACCGTCGGCGAGCGCTCCGATCCCGAACCGCGCGTCCAGGCGCAGGATCTTTCAAGCGGTCTCGGCAACGTCTTCCGCATCGACAGGAGTGGCAAGGCCCTGCCGGACAACCCCTTCGTCAACCGCGAGGGCGCACAGCCGGAAATCTGGTCCTACGGTCACCGGAACCTGCAGTCGGCCACGCTCGACGGTCAGGGCCGCCTCTGGACGGTCGAGCATGGCCCCCGTGGCGGCGACGAGTTGAACCGGCCGGAAGCCGGCAGGAATTACGGCTGGCCGGAGGTCACCTACGGCATCGATTACAGCGGCGCTCCGATCGGCGAAGGCATCACCGCCATGAGGGAAACGGAACAGCCGGTCTACTATTGGGATCCGGTCATCGCGCCATCCGGCATGGCCTATTACGATGCTGATCTTATCCCGGAATGGAAAGGCGCATTCCTGATCGGCGGGCTCGTTGCACAGGGCGTTGTCGTTGTCCACATGGATGATGACAAGGTCGCCTACGAGGAGCGCGTGCCGCTCCAGGCCCGCATCCGCGATGTCAAGGTCGGTCCAGACGGCGCAGTCTACGCGGTCACCGAACGGCGCGGCGGCGGTGGATCGACGATCCTCCGGCTGACCAAGAGCTGATAGGCCTACAAGGTACTCTCCCGCGCCGCCTCCGTAGAATTTGAACGCGAGGCGGTGCCCGACGAGTGCTCGGTCTATCGTCACGAGCTGCAATCCTTCGATCTGGCATTGCGCCAATAGCAGCCGGTCGAAGGGATCGCGCGTTTCGGGTTCCGGCTCGGCGGCGGTGATGACGTGCGGAATGCCGATGGGCAGAATGGTGAGACCTCCGCCTTCCAGAACGATCTGCATGTCCTCAAGCGGCACGCCAGGATCGAGCTTTCCGAGGCGCGACTTGATCGCGATCTCCCAAAGGCTGGCGACACTGACGAAGCCGGAGAAATCCGCGGCGCTGATGAGCTTGCTTATGTTTGGGAACCTTTGGCGTGTCGGCACGCAAAATAGCTAGAATGATATGCGTGTCGAGAAGACACGGCTTGGTCAAGGCAACGGCCTCAGTAGGAAATCTTCCGGCAGCGGATCGTCGAAATCATCCGAAATATATGGGACGGGATTGGTAATGCCCCGAGCACGAAGATGAGCCTGGATCGCATCCAAATCAATCCCGCCTTTCTTCTTCGGCAGCTCTTGATGCGGCACGAGGTCGAACACCGGCTTGCCGTCGCGCGTCACGATGACGGTCTCGCCTTGCTCCACATCCTGGGCAAGTTCGTCGAGACGGCTCTGAGCTTCGCGAATAGAGACGGTTTTCATACGAGAAATGTATGTTCGGCTGCGCCTATCGTCAACAGAAGCCTTCGAATGCAAAACCCGCCGTCGCCGGCGGGTCTGGTCGTTAAAATGTGGCCGCGGCTTTACTTGCAGGCAGCACAGAAGCGCTGGATGCGCATGCAGGCTTCCTCGAGCAGGGTTTCCGAAGTTGCATAGGAGATGCGGAAATTCGGGCCGAGACCGAAGGCGGAGCCGTGAACGACGGCAACTCCTTCCGATTCCAGAAGCTCGGTGACGAAATCCTCGTCCGTTTCCATAACCTTGCCGCTCGGCGCGGTCTTGCCGATAAGGCCCGCACAGGACGGATAGACGTAGAAGGCGCCTTCCGGAACCGGGCAGGAGATACCGGATGCCTGGTTCAGCATGGAAACGACGAGGTCGCGCCGCCCCTGGAAGATCTTCTTGTTCTTCTCGATGAAGTCCTGCGGGCCGTTGAGCGCCTCGACGGCAGCCCACTGCGAGATCGAAGAGGTGCCGGAGGTCTGCTGGCTCTGGATCGCATCCATGGCCTTGATCAGTTCCTTCGGGCCGGCCGCGTAGCCGATACGCCATCCGGTCATGGCATAGGCCTTCGATACGCCGTTCATGGTCAGCGTGCGATCGTAAAGCCTGGGCTCGACCTGAACCGGCGTCGCGAACTTGAAATCGTCGAAGGTCAGGTGCTCATACATGTCGTCCGTCAGGATCCAGACGTTCGGATATTTGACGAGGACGTCCGTCAGGGCCTTCAGTTCGTCATGCGAATAGGCGGCACCAGACGGGTTCGACGGCGAGTTGAAGATGAGCCACTTGGTCTTCGGCGTGATCGCGGCTTCGAGGTCAGCCGCCGTCAGCTTGAAATTGTTTTCCTGCTTGGTGGAAACGAAGACATTCGTTCCGCCAAAAAGGGCGACCATTTCCGGATAGGAAACCCAATAGGGCGCCGGGATGATGACTTCATCGCCGGGGTTAACCGTCGCCATCAGCGCGTTGAAAAGAATCTGCTTTCCGCCCGTCCCGACGATTACCTGCGAGGCATCGTAGTCGAGATCGTTTTCACGCTTGAACTTCCTGGCGATAGCCTCGCGCAGAGCCGGGATGCCGGATACCGGCGTGTATTTGGTCTCGCCGCGGTTGATGGCATCGATTGCCGCCTGTTTGATGTTGTCCGGCGTGTCGAAATCCGGCTCGCCCGCCCCCAGGCTGATGACATTGCGGCCCTTGGCTTGCAACTCACGCGCCTTCTGGGCGACGGCGATGGTAGCGGAGGGCTTCATGCGGGAGAGAGCGTCGGCGAGAAAGGCCATGATCTGGGTCCTGAGGAGCTGTTGAACAAGGGCGGGATCACGCGAGGAGACCGCCGCTAAGCTCTATGTCTAAACTACGACGCCGTTTCAAGCGGAAAGCTTGAATATGAGCCATCAAAGACGCTGATAAAACCTTCTAAATCTTCTTTACAGCCGCGTAACCCTTCGCTGCTACAACCATCGGGATCAGCAACGAAAAGTCCGACAAGCATGACGCCGAGAAGCATTTTCGCCAATCTGGTGCGCAGCGAAAGCGGGGCCTTTTCCACCGGCTACGGTCCCTTCACGCTGCAATCCGCCCTGCAGCCGATTTTCCGCTCGAACGGCACTGGTCTGGAGATAGAAGCATTCGAAGGTCTTGTGCGCGTTGCGCGCCATGACGAGCCGGTCTCGCCGGGTGAATTCTTTCGCCTCGTTTCGTCCAACGATATAGCCGATATCGACAGCATCCTGCGCACCATCCACATCCTCAACACCGGGCGGCTCAATCGTTCACGGACGGGGATCTTCGTCAAGTTTCATCCCGGCCTCTTCCGTGCGCCGCAGGAAATGCGCCAGGAGGTTGAGCGCATCAAACTCGCAGGCCATGAGGCAGGCCTTGGGCCTACTCGGATCGTCTGCGAGATCTCGGAAAAGTCCGGTGTGGCCGACGACATCGTCGCTTCCTTTATCGAACATATGCGGGCGATAGGTTTCCGCGTTGCGATCGATGATTACGGCGCGGGCGATTCCGATCTTGCCCGGCTGAAGCGCGTCAAACCGGACTACGTGAAGTTCGACGCCTCTTGGGTCCGTGACTTCCTCGACAATTCCGCCGGCTATGCGCTCCTGCGCGTTATCATCCGGCAGATGCTGGACGAAGGCATCGAGCCGATTTTCGAAGCGCTCGAAGAGGTCTGGCAGGTCGATCTGTGCGAGGAACTCGGCGTTCCGCTGATGCAGGGTTATGCGCTCGCCCGGCCAGAACTTGCGCCGACAACCTTCAATGAGACCTTCCCGGAAAGCCTTGCGGATTTTGCCGGCGCACCGGCGCCTCGCAATGAAGATACGCTGTCTGTCGATAATCCCGCGCCATCGCCCACTCCCGTTTCCCGACCCGCATTGGCAAGACACGCACGCACTTTCGGCCGGCGGCAATCCGCAACGGAATGAAACGGTCCGAAAATACACGGGATTCCTGAAATTCATGCCGTCAGCCGGCTGAAATCCGGCATAAAACCGTCTTGACAGGCGCTCTGCGTGCCGACCGGAAAAAATCTTCCTTTCTCCTGGTTGGCTCAAAAACGGCGCAGGCGCCTGTCAAGAAAGCATTGCCGACGATGATTTCCTCCTCCGGATGTCAACAAAAGGCCGCAACCCAGTGTTCTCAGTCATCTTTGCCGATGTCAGCTTTCTCCTCATCGAACCGGTTCAAAAAACTTTTTCTTGCCAATTTCTGATAAACACAGCACTCTGTGCAAGTTCGGGCAATTTACGAGCATGGGAAGACCTATAATGATGCGCTCCGAAGGCGCGAAGACTTCGGGCGGTAGGCTGGGGGCAGAGATATTCAAAGCTATTCCTGCCGGTCACCGCGGTAAAGACAGGGACCCTTTCTTAAAGCTGCCTGCCGCCGCCCTTCGGGGCAACACTGTTATGCTGTCCGCCGCTGAACACGGACAGAGAGAAAAGGACCTGCTGCATGGCCGAAACTGGCACTGTAAAATTCTTCAATACCGACAAGGGCTTCGGCTTCATCAAGCCTGATAATGGTGGCGCCGATATCTTTGTTCATATCTCTGCCGTACAGGCTTCCGGCCTGTCCGGATTGTCGGAAAACCAGAAGGTAAGCTTCGACACGGAACCGGATCGTCGCGGCAAAGGCCCCAAGGCCGTCAACCTGCAGATCGCTGGTTAAGCCTAGGAGGCTTTCTATTCGAGTTGAAGCCCGGCAGGTTTGCCGGGTTTTTTTTCTTTGCAATCCTTGGCGGAGACCTCTCAGAGGCCGCGCAGGAAGGGGTTGTTGCGCCGCTCGTCGCCGATCCGGCTACCCGGGCCATGACCGCAAATGAAGCCGACATCATCGCCGAGTGGCAGAACCTTGTCGCGGATCGACGCAAGCAGCGTCTCGTGATCCCCACCCGGCAGATCGGTGCGCCCGATCGAACCGTTGAACAGCACGTCGCCGAGATGTGCGAATTTCTGTTTGCGGTTGTAGTAGATCACATGCCCCGGAGCATGGCCGGGACAGTGAAAAACCTCGAATACATGATCTCCGAACGAAACCGTGTCGCCCTCGTTGAGCCAGCGGTCGGGCACAAGGTTGCGCACCGCCATCTTCACCCCGAATTTTTCGGCCTGGGTCTCCAGCTTCTGCAGCAGGGGAAGATCCGCCTCATGCGGCCCGATCACCGGGATACCCAGCACCTCGCGCAATTCGTCAGCGCCGCCTGCATGGTCGATATGACCATGCGTGAGCCAGATTTCCCTGAGCGTTATCCCGTTTTCACTCACGACCTGAAGGATCGTAGGCACATCGCCACCCGGATCGATGACCACGCCTTCCCTGGCTTCGTCATCGAAGAGGATCGTGCAATTTTGCTGGAATGGCGTAACCGGGATGATGCCGGCCTGTAATTTGCCCATGATGCCTCGGCTTGATGCACGTCGCTTGATAGTGGGAACCGATCCCGGGACAGCGACATGCGGAAAAACAGGAAGACGAAGCGCGCTGCATGAATCCGTTTAGATGTAACCCGCTTCAAGCGATAATGTCAGCGGGGATATAGCGGCAAACGGAAGACATTTCAGCCAAAAAATCAATTGTCGGCGACGGCCGCAAAACGCGCGTCGACAGAGACCGGCGGAGCAAGCGACACGGTCGCAAGCAGGAAAGCACATACCACGATCTTGAGGGCAAAGACGGTCACCAGAACACCCCTGAGCGGATTGACCGGTGCGGCCGTTTCCATCTTGATGGGCGGAAGAGCGGAAAAAGTCCGGGCTGTCGGCTGAATGGTCATGGGCTTCTCTCCAGTGTCTGTGGCTGGATCAATGGACATCGCGCTCAAAAGTTCCGGACGTTCTCCTATCGTGGCGGACCGGCCACAGCTTGAAGGATCCGTTCGGTCTGGCGGAACCCAGCGGGACATATGGGGGTTTCCCTCCAATCAACGTGAGGAGAAACTCCATGACGAGTTGGTTGAAATTTCCCAAGTGGACGTGGTTGGGGCTTGGCGCCGCTCTTTCGGCCCTCGCCTTGCCCGCCCAGGCCCAGATGGCCACGACGACCGCATCGGACATCGTCGTCCGCTCCGGTCCCGGTCAGGATTACCCCGAGATCGGACTTGCCACCCGCGGCAGCCCGGCGACGATGGATGGCTGCCTCGAAGGCAGCAACTGGTGCCGTATCGAGGTCAACGGCATGCGCGGCTGGGTATTCGCCGAATACCTGACCATCCGCCATAACGGCACACCGGTTGTGGTCCAGGACTATCGGACCCGTTACGAGGTGCCGGCCGTGACCTATGAGACGACGGCAAGCGTTCCGCCTGCTCCGGTTCCCGGACCTGGCGACATCATGCTTGGCCCGGTCGGCGAGGTGGACGTGATCGATCCGCCGGATACCGTCATCAGCTATATCGAACAGCATCCGGTCGACCCGATCCGCGTCCGCGATGAAGTGGTCGTTGGGGCGACACTGCCGCCCGATGTTATCATCCGCGAAGTGCCCGACTATGACTACGACTATGTGGTCGTCAACGACCGGCCCGTTCTGGTCGATCCGGGCACTCGCCGTATCGTGCATATCTACGAATGATCGATATCGCGGAGGGCGCCGCCCGGCTGGCGCCCTCCGCCCCCCGAGCATGCCATCCGATCCGTCCTTCAAGAAATGCTGTTGATTGTTCAAGCTGTTCGCGCTTTATGACGAACGAGCGTCTACAGTGCTTGAGTGTTGAAAGAGCTTCGGCCATCGCATGGAACCATGACGGGAAAGGAAACGGGAGTGTCGCGCGCATCGACGGGAAAAGCCGTCAGGAAGGTCATGCCGCCGATGCCGGTGGTTGACGAAGCCCAGATCGACTTCGAGACCATCGAGTTGCTTTTCTTCGCCTATCGCGACTTCGTATCCGACCCGGATGCGATCCTTGCCAAGATCGGCATGGGCCGCGCCCATCACCGCGTCGTCTATTTTGTCTGCCGCCAGCCGGGCATGATGGTGACTGACCTTCTCGATACGCTGCAGATCACCAAGCAGAGCCTTGCGCGCGTCCTCAAACAACTGATCGAATCCGGCTATATTCGCCAGATGGCGGGGGCCAAGGACAGGCGGCAGAGGCGGCTCTACCCGACGCTTGCCGGACGCGAACTGGCGCTCGCCCTTTCCGAGCCGCAATCGCGCCGTATCGCTCGCGCGATGGAGGATTTCACGCCCGAGATGCGGACCGCGGTCAAGGAATTCCTGCGCCGCATGCGTGGGCGAGACGAGAATCTCGAACCCATCGAAAACGAGTTGGAGTAGGTTGAGGACTGATAACCCTCAGTTGGGACTGGACCGATGACGAAAACGCCTCCTTCCGACGACGCACCCCACCTTCTCGTGGTCGACGACGATACCCGTATCCGTAATCTCCTTAACCGCTATCTGATGGAACAGGGATTTCGCGTGTCTGTCGCGGGCGACGCGGCGGAGGCTCGCCGCAAGCTTGAAGGCCTGCATTTCGACCTCATCATTCTCGACGTCATGATGCCGGGCGAATCCGGCCTCTCGCTGACGCAGTCTCTTTTTCAGAAGAAGACAACTCCGGTCATTCTGCTGACGGCCCGCGCTGAAATGGAGTCCCGCATCGAGGGACTGGAAGCCGGCGCCGACGACTATCTCTCGAAACCCTTCGATCCCCGCGAACTCGTCCTTCGCATCAACAATATCCTGCGCCGCAGCTCCTCGCCGGATACGCCGAAGATCGAGCAGGTCATGTTCGGCCCTTTTACTTTCTCCATCCCGCGCAAGGAATTGCGCAGGGCGGCCGAAACCATCCGGCTGACCGACCGCGAGCAGGAGATCATGCTCCTCTTTGCGCTGCGCGCCGGCGACACAATTCCGCGCCACGAATTGATCGGCGACGATGCGGAAGTGGGCGAGCGCACGATCGACGTGCAGATCAACCGTTTGCGGCGTAAAATAGAAGAAGATCCGGCCAACCCCGTCTACCTCCAGACGGTGCGCGGCATCGGATACCGGCTGAGCATCGACTAGCCCGATGGGGCACGGACGGAAGGCAGGATGGCACTTTTCGGCACCCTGAAGCGCGACATGGACCGGTTCACCCTTCCCGGCTGGCGTCCGCTGACCCGATGGCTGCGACGGCGCCTGCCGACCGGTCTCTACACCCGCTCGCTGCTCATCGTCATCCTGCCCATGCTGCTCCTGCAGACGGTAGTCGCCGCCGTCTTCATGGAACGGCACTGGCGCATGGTCACCGAACGCCTTTCGGAAGGCACCGTCCGGGACATCGCCAGCATTATCGAAGTCATCAAGAGTTATCCGCAGGACAGCAATTACGATGCGATCACCGGCATTGCCGGCAACGCTCTCAATCTCACGATTGCGGTGGAAGAAAACGGCCAGTTGCCGCCGCCACGCCCGCGCCCCTTCTTCTCCCTGCTAGACAACGTGCTTGCCGATCAGATCAATCGCCAGATCCAGATGCCCTTCTGGATCGATACGGTGGGCGACAGCCGGCTCGTCGAGATCCGCGTCAAGTTCGACAGCCGCGTATTGCGGGTCTTTGCCCGCCGCGGCTCCACCTATGCCTCGAACACGCATATCTTCCTGGTCTGGATGATCGGCACTGCCCTGGTGCTGGTGGGCATTTCCATTCTCTTCCTGCGCGGCCAGATCCGGCCGATCCTGAAGCTCGCGCAGGCTGCCGAAAGTTTCGGCAAGGGCCAGAGCACCGAGGGTTTCTCACCGCGCGGCGCCGACGAGATCCGCCGCGCCGGTCTCGCCTTCATCCAGATGCGCGAGCGGATCGAGCGGCAGATGGAGCAACGCACGACCATGCTTGCCGGCATCAGCCATGATCTCCGGACCATCCTGACCCGCTTCCGGCTCCAGTTGGCGCTTGCCGGCGACAAGCCGGAGCTTGCCGGCATGAGCCAGGATGTGGAGGACATGCAGTCGATGCTGGAAGGCTATCTGGCCTTCGCCAAAAGCCAGGCCGAGGAAGATTTCGGCGAACTGCGGCTGAGCGAACTCCTGGGAAAACTGCAGTCGGACTTTGCTTTGCAGGGCAAGACCATGACCTATGAGATCGAGGGGGAGGACGAGATCGCAGTGCGCCCCAATGCCTTCGCCAGGCTCGTCGGAAATCTCGTCTCAAACAGCGAACGCTACGCCGACAATCTGCATGTCGACGCGAGGCATAGCGCCAAATGGCTGACGCTCACCCTCGACGATGACGGCCCCGGCGTTCCGCCCGAAGCCCGCGAAGACGTCTTCAAGCCCTTCTACCGGCTCGACGAGGCGCGCAACCTGAACGCCTCCGGCACGGGCCTGGGTCTCGCCATCGCCCGCGACATCGCCCGTGCCCATGGCGGCAACGTCACACTTGCCGAAAGCCCACAGGGCGGCCTGCGAGCCGTCGTGCGGATACCGGCTTGAACGGGAGAAACGGATGCCAGTCGATCTTTCCGACATGCAATGGCTGAACCCGCCGCCGGAAGTCCGCAAAAACGGCGACCGGCTGATCGCCCGCTCCGGCCCGGAGACCGATTTCTGGCAGGAGACTTATTACGGTTTCCATCATGACGATGGCCATTTTCTCTACCGGCACCGCCTTGGCGATTTCACCGCAGAGACATCCTTCGTGGGGCGCTATGAAGCACTCTACGATCAGGCGGGCCTGATGCTCCGCCATGACGAAAAGCACTGGATGAAATGCGGCATCGAATTCACCGACGGTGCCCGCCATTTCAGCACAGTCGTCACCAACGGTCATTCCGATTGGTCCGCCTTCCGTCTCGATGAGGATTTTGAAGAAATTTTCGTCCGCGTTACCCGCATGGGCGACGCGCTTTTCATCCAATACCGCACGGATAGCCGGCCGGATTGGCGGATGGCGCGGCTGGCTTATTTCCCCCCGACTCTTTCGGAGCTTTCCGTCGGTATGACCTTCTGCTCGCCGCAGCGGGAAGGTTTCGAGGTGGAATTCCGGTCCTTCAGCCTGACCGACGTCAAAAGCCGCGATATTCACTGAAGGGTCGCCGCGCGAGATCCGTCCTACATCAGCCTTTTGCCGTTCGGCACCGGCTGTTCGACGGCGGCAAGCACGATCGCGCTCTTCTCGTCCTCGAAACCGAGGGTCAGCACCTCGGAGCGGAACGGGCCGATCTGCCGCGGCGGAAAGTTCACGACACCGAGCACCTGCCGGCCAACCAGCATCTCCGGCGTATAATGCACCGTGATCTGCGCCGAGGATTTCTTGACGCCGATTTCGGGGCCAAAATCGATCTTCAGCTTGAACGCCGGCTTGCGGGCTTCCGGAAACGGCTCCGCCTCGATGATCGTTCCGACGCGGATATCGACTTTCTCGAAATCGCCGTAGGTGATCTCTTCTGCCATGACACCTTCGCTCAGCTTCCGAGTTCTTCGGCCCGCTTGCGGGCCGCGGCGATCGCCTTGTCGAACAGCGGCTGCATGCCGTCTTCGGCCATCAGCACTGCAAGCGCTGCCGCCGTCGTGCCGCCCGGCGATGTGACGTTCTGACGAAGTTTCGAAGCGTCTTCGGGGGACTGGTGCAGAAGCTCACCAGCCCCCGAGACAGTCTCCCGCGCAAGCCGCATGGCGAGGTCCGCCGGCAGGCCGGCTTTGCGGCCCGCCTCAGCCATGCACTCCACGAGATAGAACACATAGGCCGGACCGCTGCCAGAAACGGCGGTCACTGCATCGATATCCGCTTCGCTCGACACCCATTCCACGGGCCCGCTGACCTTGAGCAGAGACTGCACCGCCTCTCGCTGGGCATCGCTGACCTTGGGATTGGCATAGGCACCGGTAACGCCGCGGCCGATCATCGCCGGCGTATTCGGCATGGCGCGCACCATCGCCGCATCGCCAAGGTGGCTTTGAAGATAGGACAGTGTCTTGCCGGCAGCGACGGAGACCACGACTGTCCCCGGACCGACAGCCGGCTTCAACGGCGGCAGGACCGCATCCATCAATTGCGGCTTGACTGCAAGGAACAGGATATCGGCCGAAAACCTTTCCGGCAGGGCGGTGAAATGACGCGCGCCGGCATCGGAAATGATCGCCTTCATCGCCTCCGACGGCGACGGATCGACAACCGTGACGGAAGCGCCGGGCACGCCGTTCTTCAGCCAGCCGGAAAGCATCGCGCCGCCCATGTTGCCGGCGCCGATGAGAAGGATCGATCCGAGCTGGACCAAGGTCATCAGGCTTCGCCTACGGTTTCAAACAGAACGGCATCCATGGCCGCTTTCGCTTCCATGCCCGACCATACGACAAACTGGAAGGCCTGATAATAGGCCTCGCAGGCTTCCAGCGCGCTCGACAGCAGCACTTCCACCTGCTGATTGTTCGGCTCCGCACCGCCGGCCAGCAGCAAAGATTGCCGGAAGATGATGACGTCTTCCTGACGCCACAGGTCGAAATGGCCCATCAGCACCTGCCCGTTGATATGCGAGAGCAGGCGAATGACTTCATTGACGCGTATGTCGGGAATCTTGAAATCGAAGGCGCAGGCCAGATGCAGTGCCTCGAATTCTTCCATCCAGGAGAAGGAAACGTGGTAGTCGGCCCAGCGCCCTTCCACGGTCATGGCGATTTCATCTTCGCCCGACCGTTCGAACGTCCAGTCGTTCGAGGCTGCGACGAACTCGATCATGTCGACCGGATTCGACTGACGTTCGATTTCCAATTCCATAAGGCTCATGCGGCACCTTCTTGACCGGGATGATTGCGGATTCGTGCGAAAACGCCAAAACACGCGAACAATGACCGGGAACAACACGTTCGATGATCGCCCGACATCTCCAGAATAACGCAGTCACCCTGTCTGGAGCTTACCAACCCGTTTCGAATCATCGTTTAAAATCAGTGTACCTAGACGGAGTCGGACTGGCAGCCCCTTTCACTCGATTTTACTCAATTCCGCTTGGAAACTTCTTCGCGTCCGGGATCAGAACGGAGTCATAACCGACTCTGGCGACTGACTTTTTTGCCAGTGTCCACAGGGGAGGATTTTTTCAATGGCGAGGTTGGATCAGGTGTCGGAAAGCTCGATCCCCAACGTGTGCTTGAGGTGAGCCCATGTTGCCGCTTCGAACCGCTCGGGCCATTCCACGCCGATCTTCGTCGCCACCCTGCGTGCCCGCGGCAGATACGCATCCGCATAGGCAAGATTGGCTGAAATGATCGCCTCTTTCGTCGGGGAAGGCAGAGGCAACCCGGCGAGGACCTGCTTTTGCTCCTCGGTGATCAGCCTGTTCAGATGCAGAGCCCCTCCCCGATTGGGAGCGGCTGTCTCTTCTATCAGAAGCTCGATGAGAAGATTCCTGAGATGGAAGATGCCGGTGATCCCGTTCAGATATTCCCCTCTGCCGATCGCGAGCGGCAGCAGCCCGAAAATCCGGATGAATTCCTCGAACTGCCATTTCATGCGCGCCGGATTGGGACCCGTCCCTGATGGAGGCAGCTGCAAGGTTTCCAAAATCCGGCCGTGATCGAACACGACCTTCAACCCGCCGGCGTTTCGCCGGGCCGTTTGATCGGGATTGATGATGTCAACGTCAATACGCAGCCAATCGGCCGTGATGGCGTTGATCAGCGTGGGTTTGACCTGCCGGTCCCGCCAGAGGACGATTTCGCCCGTCTTGCCGACGGCTTCGCGCCAGAGGGCGGCGAATTCATCCGTGGGACCATCGTGGGAAACCGCCAGGAAGTCGATGTCGCTATATGCGTCCTCGATTCCGGCGCCGTAGCTGCCGCTTAAGAACAGCGCTGTGATCGTCGGTTCGTTTCTGAGGGCGGCAGCGATATCGTTGATGACGGCCGCTTTGTCCATTCCAATGCCCCCGCCCTCATAAACGGTACCGGTCTCATTGCCCCGAAAGCTTCGCCTCCAGCGCCTCGATACGGGCTTTCAAGGCCTCGTTTTCGTCGCGGGCGCGGGCGGCCATTTCGCGGACGGCCTCGAATTCCTCACGCTTGACCACGTCCATATTGTTCAGGAAGCGCTCGGCCTGCGCGTGGAAGGCTGTCTCGAACTCCTTGCGCACGCCTTGCGCGGCTCCCGCGGCATCGGTCATCAGCCGCGCGAAATCGTCGAGAATGCGGTTCGTGCCGGTTGACATGATCTTACTCCCGTATGTCTGGCCGCCCACTCTACGAAAGCGCGGCCCGAAAATGTCCATGAAGATGAAGTAGGGCCTGCCGCGACCCGTTGCAAGCGTCATCCACCGCCGGCACGGGCGCTTGCTGAGATTCGCCTTGACCGGCGATGGCCGCAACGCCATGTTCCGCGACGATATGAACAGGTTGAGAACCCGATAACTTGTACGAAGCACTACATCTTTTCGCCCTGATGCCGTTCCCGAACATCGATCCGGTGGCCTTCTCCATCGGCCCGCTGGCCATTCATTGGTACGGTCTGGCCTATGTCGCCGGCATCCTGCTCGGCTGGCTCTATGCGCGCCGTCTGGCGGCAAACGGCTCGCTCTGGAAGGATGGTCAGTCTCCGATCACCATTGCCCACCTCGACGACTTCCTGGTCTGGGTCGCTGTCGGCGTCGTGCTCGGCGGCCGCATCGGCTACGTGCTCTTCTACGATTTCGCTGCCGTTTTGCAGAATCCGATTCGGGCAATCGAGATCTGGAACGGTGGCATGTCCTTCCACGGCGGTTTCCTTGGCGCGACGATCGCCATGATCTTCTTTGCCCGCCGCAATGGCATTCCGGTCTGGAGCATGTTCGATACGGTGGCTGCCGTCGTGCCTTTCGGACTCTTCTTCGGCCGCATCGCCAACTTCATCAACGGCGAGCTTTGGGGACGATTGAGCGACATGCCCTGGGCCGTCGTCTTCCCGACCGGAGGGCCGTTCGCGCGCCATCCAAGCCAGCTTTACGAAGCGGGCCTCGAAGGAATCGTGCTCGTTCTGGTGCTGGCGCTGATGATTTTCGGCTTCAAGGCGCTGAAGGCCCCTGGCACGGTCTGCGGCACCTTCGTCGTCGGATATGCTCTCTGCCGTATTTTCGTGGAGTTCTTCCGGGAGCCGGATGCCCAACTCGGCTACTTGCTCGGCACGAACTGGCTGACGATGGGCATGGTGCTGTCGCTGCCGATGATCGCTGTCGGCCTTTGGGCCGTCGCCCGGGCACGCGCGGCGGCCGCGTCTGCGTCTGCTCAGGTTTGAGGCGGAGGCGCACGGCCGTGAGCACGCCCCTTACAGACAAGATAAAGAACCTCATCCGGGCGAGCGGCCCGATCAGCGTCACCGATTATTTCGCGCTCTGCCTCGCCGATCCGGAATATGGCTATTACCGCAGCCGCGAGCCTTTCGGCCGGCATGGCGATTTCATCACCGCACCGGAGATCAGCCAGCTTTTCGGCGAGATGATCGGCATCTTCGTCGTGCATGCCTGGCAGCGCCATGGCAGCCCGGCAGCCGTCCGGCTGGTCGAGGTCGGGCCCGGCCGCGGCACGATGATGGCCGATATGCTGCGGGTGATCAAACGCATCGCCCCCCTGCTCTTCGAAGGCCTGAATGTTCATCTGGTCGAGACCAGCGAAAGGCTTCGCGGCGTGCAGCGCGTGACGCTGGAGGCCTATTCCACCAAGGTTACCTGGCACGACAGTTTCGAAGATGTGCCGGAAGGTTTTACGCTGATCGCCGCGAATGAACTCTTCGACGCGATCCCGATCCGCCAGTTCGTCAAAACACCGACCGGCTTCCGCGAGCGTCTTGTCGGCCTGAATGCCGACGGTGAACTCACCTTCGCCGCCGGCGTCGCGACGCTCGATCCCGATCTTCTGCCATCGTCAATGGCCTCCGCTCCCGACGGCACGGTCTTCGAACTGGCGCCGGCACGCCAGGCGGTCATGCAGACGCTCTGCGACCGGCTGAAGACGTTTGGCGGAACCGCGCTGATCATCGACTACGGCCATATGGTCACCGGCTTCGGAGACACGCTGCAGGCCGTGCGCAACCACGATTTCGATCCACCGCTCGCCCATCCGGGCGAGGCGGACCTGACGAGCCACGTGGACTTCGAGGATCTGGCCAGGATCGCCCTTTCCATGGGTGTTCACCTGAACGGCGGCTTGCGCCAGGGCGAGTTCCTCTACGGCCTCGGCCTTGCCGAACGCGCCACGGCACTTGCGAAGGACAAGGCGCCATCCGAACAGCGGCTGATTGCCGCCGCGGTCGATCGGCTGGCGGGCGAAGGTGCGGGCAAGATGGGAGAGTTGTTCAAGGTGATCGCAGTTTCCAGCCCGGCCTTGAATTTGATGCCGTTCCGGCCGGTGGATTGACATCCGCCCTTTCCTTGCGCCACTCTCGCCCTAAATCGAAGCAGCGCGCAAGTTTCATCGCTTGCAGAAAACCTCTTGAAATCAACGGGATAGACAACGCCGATGCAGGACAGCCCCTTGCCGACGCCCATCGAGAGCCCCCTGTTGAGCGAGATGGCCGGCAATCGTATCCGCCATGGCTTCTTCACCCGTCAGGGCGGCGTATCCGAAGGACTTTATGCCGGCCTCAATGTCGGCATCGGCTCGAACGATCACCGAGAGAGAGTGATCGAGAACCGTGCGCGGGTCGCCGCCTGGTTCGGTTTGCCGGTCGAGAAGCTTGCAACCGTCCATCAGGTCCACTCACCCGACGTCTTCATCGTCGACGAGACCTATGCCGGCGAGCGGCCGCAGGTGGATGCGATGGTGACGTCGATCCCCGGCGTGGCGCTCGGCGTGCTTTCGGCCGATTGCGGGCCGATCCTGTTTGCCGACGGCGAGAGCGGCGTGATCGGCGCGGCCCATGCCGGCTGGAAGGGTGCGCTTGGCGGCGTGCTTGAAAACACGATCGAAGCGATGGTTTCCCTTGGCGCCATGCGCGACAGGATCACTGCGGTGCTCGGTCCCTCGATCGGCCCGACGAGCTATGAAGTCGGCCCCGAATTCGTCGAGCGCTTCCTCGCCTTCGACCCGGCATACGAAGAATTCTTCATGCCCTCATCGAAGCCGGGACATGCCATGTTCGACCTGCCGTCGCTGACGATCAGGCGGCTGACGGCCGCAGGCGTGCGCGCCGAAAATTTGGGCTTCGATACTTACCCGGATACGGAACGGTTCTTTTCCTATCGCCGCACGACTCACGCCAGAGAGCCGGATTACGGCCGCCAGATTTCAGCCATTGCACTTCGGGAGGATTGATATGGCTCTGCATTTCGAGAGAAGCGAATATGCTGACCGCCTCGCGCGGCTGACGGAGAAGATGCGCGCCGAAAAGCTCGATGCGCTGCTGCTTTTTGCCCAGGAAAGCATGTACTGGCTGACCGGCTACGATACCTTCGGCTACTGCTTCTTTCAGACGCTGGTGGTCAAGGCCGATGGCACGATGACGCTGCTGACCCGCTCGGCCGACCTGCGCCAGGCGCGTCAGACCTCGATCATTGAGAATGTCATCGTCTGGGTCGACCGGGTGAATGCTGATCCGACGCTCGACCTAAAGAACCTGTTGAGCGACATGGATCTGCTCGGCGCGAAGATCGGCGTCGAGTACGACACACACGGGATGACCGGCAGGGTCGCCCGCCTGCTTGACAATCAACTCTCCACATTCGGCCAGATCAGCGATGCCTCCTATCTCGTCAGCGCGCTCAGGCTCGTCAAAAATCCGGCGGAGGTCGCTTACGCCAGGCGCGCCGCCGAACTTGCGGATGATGCACTCGATGCGGCGCTGCCTCTCATCAAGGCCGGCGGCGACGAGGCGGAAATCCTCGCTGCGATGCAGGGCGCGATCTTCCTGGGCGGCGGTGATTATCCGGCCAACGAATTCATTATCGGGTCGGGCGCCGACGCGCTCCTCTGCCGCTACAAAGCCGGCCGTCGAAAACTCGACGCGACCGACCAATTGACGCTTGAATGGGCCGGTACGGCGGCACATTATCATGCTGCCATGATGCGCACGATCATGGTCGGCGAACCGTCCTTCCGCCACCGGGAGCTTTACAAAGCCTGCCTCGAGACGATCCAGGCCATCGAGGGCGTGCTGCGCCCCGGCCACACGTTCGGCGACGTCTTCGACACGCATGCCCGGATCCTCGACGAGCGCGGGCTCTCACGCCACCGCCTCAATGCCTGCGGCTATTCGCTCGGCGCCCGTTTCTCGCCCTCGTGGATGGAGCACCAGATGTTCCATGTCGGCAACCCGCAGGAGATCCTGCCCGACATGACCCTCTTCGTGCACATGATCATCATGGATTCCGACAGCGGTGCAGCCATGACGCTCGGCCACACCTATCTGACGACGGGTGCCGATCCGCAGCCGCTTTCGCGCCACGGTCTGGACCTTATTTTGCGCTGATTTCCCGCTTTGATCTGGCAATTGACAGGTCCCGAAGGCGACCAATAAGCTTTCGTGACAGGGAATCTTTGACAGGAGGCGGGCATGCAGCTTTTCGGAAGATTATTTTCCGCCACCCTGCTCGCCATAATTCTGTCCTCTTGCAACACGACGGAGGCCCTGACGCCACAGGCGAACGTGGGCACGGGCAATGGCGGGGCTTCGACGCCTGTGACACAAGCCGAGGCGGACCGGATGGCGCGCTCGCAGCAGCCGGAGACCTATAATAATAGTAGCAGCACCTATGCCCAAGGCGGAGCAACGGGACCGCAGAACACGCTGGAAGCCCAGGCTCGCGCTCTGGAATCAGGCAATACGGTATCCCCCTCCTCCTCCGGCCCGCCGCCCCCATGGGACGGACAGGGACAGGAGCAGGCGACGCAACAGCCAGCAACGGCTGCGGCACCCCGGCAGGCATCGTTGCCGCCCCCAGGTTCCTCCGCCAGCACGATCCGTTTCCTGCCGATCATCGGCGCGCCGGTCCAGGCGGTGACACCGCTTTCGCGTCAGCTCGGCGCCGAGGCGCGCGCCAGCGGGCTGACCATCCGCCCGTCAGGCGATGCCGGCACAGAGAATATCCTGAAGGGCTACTTCTCCGCCTTCGTCGACGGCGGCAAGGTCACCATCGTCTATGTCTGGGATATCCTCGACAATTCCGGCGCGCGGTTGCATCGCATGCAAGGGCAGGAAAGCGTGCCGGCCAAAGGCTCCGATCCATGGGCCGCGGTACCTGCTTCCACCATGGAGGCGATCGCCAGCAAAACCATTCAGGACTATCTGAACTGGCGGCAATCGCAGAGGGGCTAGGGCCTGAAGCTCTAGTGGCTCCATAAGCAACCGGTCATAGTTTCTTCACAAAAAACCGTGGTGAGGCGCAAAACGCTATTGCATTCGGGGCCGGCGGCGGTAAAAGGCCCGCATCCAGCTTCAAAACAGGCGGACCGCAATGAAGGTTTTCGCAGGCAATTCGAACCGGCACCTCGCCGACGCGATCTGCAGCTATCTCAATGTTCCAGTCGGAAAAGCCAGTGTAAGGCGATTTGCAGACCAGGAAATCTTCGTTGAAATCCAGGAGAATGTACGCGGGGAAGACGTTTTCGTCATCCAGTCCACGTCCTTTCCGACCAACGACCACCTGATGGAGCTGCTGATCATGATCGATGCGTTCCGGCGGTCTTCCGCCAAGCGCATCACCGCCGTCCTCCCCTATTTCGGCTATGCCCGCCAGGACCGCAAGGCCGGCCCCCGCACGCCGATTTCCGCCAAGCTCGTCGCCAACCTGATCACCGAGGCCGGTGCCGACCGCGTGCTGACGCTCGACCTGCATGCCGGCCAGATCCAGGGCTTCTTCGATATCCCGACCGACAATCTCTTCGCGGTGCCGATCCTCGCCCGCGACGTCAAGGAACACTATGACCTGAACAACGTCATGGTCGTTTCGCCGGATGTCGGCGGCGTCGTGCGCGCCCGTGCGCTCGCCAAGCGTATAGAATGTCAGCTTGCCATCGTCGACAAGCGCCGCGAGCGTGCCGGTGAATCCGAAGTCATGAACGTCATTGGTGACGTCTCCGGCAAGGACTGTCTGCTGATCGACGACATCGTCGATTCCGGCGGCACGCTCTGCAACGCTGCCGAGGCGCTGCTGAAGAACGGCGCCACCAGCGTCACGGCCTATATCACCCATGGCGTGCTGTCGGGCGGCGCGGTTGCCCGTATCGCCGCTTCCAAGCTGCGCGAACTGGTAATCACCGACTCCATCCAGCCGACGACCGCGGTGCAATCGGCTCCCAATATCCGTGTCATCACCACCGCCAGCCTGCTTGGTGAAGCGATCAACCGCACGGCGATGGAATCGTCCGTCTCCAGCCTGTTCGACTGACCTTTTTCGTTAAAACATGTTCCGATAAGCTCCTCGTGCGTACAACGAGGAGTGAGTCGCTATGGTTTCCTTTTCCGGACAATCGAAGAGATTGGCCCTGTTCCTGCTTATTCCGATGCTTTCAGGCTGCGTCGAGGGCGGCCCGGGACCCGGAGGTTATTATCCTCCGCAGCGGCCTCCACGACCCGAGCCGCAACCGCAAATGTGCACAATGGAATATCGGCCGGTCTGCGGCGAGCGCGGCGGGCGCTTTGAAACCTTCGGCAATGCCTGCCAGGCGCGCGGACGCGGCTTCCGTATCGTAAGCTCCGGCGAATGCCGTCGCCAGCCTGGACCGCTTCCTCCGCAGGGCCGTCCGGATCGTCCCGATCGCCCGGATTGGAACCAGCCTGGTCGTCCCGACAGGCCGGATCGTCCCGGAAGGCCTGAACAGTCCGGCTTCTGCACGCGCGAATACCGCCCGGTCTGCGGTCAGCGTGGATCGCGGACGCAGACTTTTCCGAATGCCTGCGAAGCCGCCAATGCCGGGTTTAGCGTTGTTGCTTCCGGCGAATGCCGCCGCTGAAAGCGGACAAGGAACAACAGCAAAAATGATCAGCAAAACGTCGGGACAGCTGTTCCGGCGTTTTGCTTTGCGGCGCGGCTTCGGTTAGTTAAGCGCCTTTCCAAGGAGTTCCGTATGGCCGCACGCGACCGCTATTCCCGAAAACTCGAATGTTCCCAATGCGGCAACACCGGTTTTGCCGAAGTCTCCGAAACGGATGACAAGCGGCAGAGCAATCGCGATTTCCATATCGATGAATTGCCGCTTGGCTTCTCCACGGAGTTCGCGTCCACCGATCCGCGCAAATACATGCTGCGTTGCGGCCAGTGCGGCCACAAGTTCCGCTTCGAGCAGAAAAGCGTCTATGCGCCGGGTGGCGAGCCCCGGCGCTAGGTCGAGTGGCGGGTGCTTTACTGGATCGGCCTTACTGGATCACTTGCCCGTTGACGCTGAGTGCCTTCCCGTCCTCGAATCTGATATCCCAACGCAGCCGTCCGTCCGGCTCCGTTTTCGCCATGCCTTTTGCCATCATGATGGCGAAGGAAACCTGGTTGAACTGCGGATCAACCTTGGCAGCCCCCTGGAAATACTGGATCAATCTGTCGATATCGCGGGCGAGGATCGAGGTTTCGAGATTGTAGCGATCCTTCTGGTCCGGGTAGCCGCTGATCTCGCCTGACGCCTCGACATCGTAGAGCGACGATCTGGCAATGATTTTCGGAAAATCGATCGTCAGCTGGCCGTCATCGAGGATCGCCTTGCCCAGACGCTCGCTTTCTGCCTCCGGCAATGGTCCAGGCTTCGACAGATCCATCTCCATCAAGGTATCCACAAAGCGCGTGAAATTGAGAGCGGCGATCCCGACTTCCATCTCGGCCATATCAGGCACCAGCCGAGCATAGACTTCCGGGACAAGACCGGACGGTGTGGAAATCTTCTCCACGCCGAGACCGACGCCGATGCGCGTCGCCTCGGAGGGCTCCGTCATCGTCAGGGTATAGTTGAGCTTATCGACCCCGATATCACCGACCTGACTTGCCACGGTGAACTTGTTGAACGCGATTTTCTCCGAAAGCGATGTGAAGAACGGCATCGCACTGCGGATGAGTTCCTTCAACTCTGCGATCTCGGCTTCCGAGGGCCGTTCATCCTTGACCAGTTCCAGCATGAACGAGACGAGTTTCTGGATATTCTGCGCGACCACGCCTTCGACGCCGACGTCGAAATCGAGGCTCTCGGCGCGTATCTGCACCGGAGACGCCTGTGGAGTGGCGATCCGCTCGTAGAACCTCGAAAACGACCCTGTGCCGTGAAAATCCGTAGCTCCGGCGGTCGCGCTATTCGTCGCTCCGAGGGAGTAGTTCATGCCCGCGAAGCTTGCTTCGATCTCTTCCGTTCCGCTTTTCGACACCATGCGGATCGGACCGGATGTCGCCTCGCCCGAACGCAGATAGCTGATTGCCGGATCGAAAATGCCGGAAAACACGGCGTCCGTGACGGAATAGGTCAGGCTGGTCGGCTTCCCATCAGGCGCCCTGCCCTGCACGGAGAAATTCATGTTGCTGTCGCTGTTCAGCTTCCACTGCCCATTATTGAGTGGCGCCGCGAAGAGCGTGAACGGCGTCAGGCCCGAGACCGTGAAATTCTTCTTGTCGATCGTCTCGATAAGCCTGGCGATGTCGTAGGTGACCTCGTAACGGTCACCGGCCGGCCTCACAGTCAGAAAGCCGCTGCTGCGCGCGGAATCCGGCAGGAAATGGCTCAGATTGTCCTTGAGCATGCGGGCGCCCCGATCGTCGATCTCCGCCGCTTGCACGGAATAGATCGAAAATGCCGCTACCAAACCGGTCGCGATCAAGGTTCTTTTCATGCACAGCCCTTCCCGTGTTCAATCACAGGCCAATTTGGAAGATGGGTTCGGGAAGTCAAGTTGAACCAGCGCCTTTCCGGGCTGAAAAGCTTGCACTCCAAACCCTGTTGTATTATAGCCCGCCGGTCCGCGTAGACACCCTTGGAGGCAACGCGGATGAAGTGCACCTCGTGCCTTCGGTTTGACGCAGCGGCCAGCGCTTGCGGAAAACTCTCCAAACAACCTCGAAAGGACATGCCATGAGCCACGCATCTTACGAGCTCAAGGCCGAGGCGCGCGAACGGGTAGGTAAGGGGTCCTCCCGTGAACTTCGCCGCAACGGTTTCATTCCCGCTGTCATCTATGGTGACAAGCAGGCCCCCCTCGCGATCGCACTCTCGACCAATGAAGTGACGAAGCGCATCCATGCCGGCGGTTTCATGACCACCATTGCAACGATCGATGTCAACGGCCAGAAGATCCAGGTCCTGCCGAAAGACTACCAGCTCGATCCGGTCCGTGATTTCACCATGCACGTGGATTTCCTGCGCGTCTCCGGCGACACGGACGTCACCGTCGAAGTGCCGGTTCACTTCGTCAACGAAGAGAAGTCCGCAGTCAAGATCGGCGGCGTTCTCAACATCGTTCGTCACGCGGTCGAATTCCATTGCCCGGCAAACGCCATCCCGGAATTCATCACGGTTGACCTCACCGGCGCCAAGATCGGCGACAGCATCCATATTTCCGCCGTCACCCTGCCGAAGGGTGTGCGCCCGGTCATCGCCGATCGCGATTTCACCATCGCGACCATCGTTGCTCCGGCCGGCGGCGTTGAGGAAGCCCAGGAAGAAACGCCTGCTTCCGAAGCTGAATAAGCAAATCAAAGCAGAATGTTTGATCTCGAAACCCGCCTTCGCGAGAAGGCGGGTTTTCTATTGGCCACAGAACACAATGTCGCAACGCTATTTCCGCAATTCTTTCAAATCTTGGCATATTCGTTTCAGTGAAGTTTAATGAATGCGTGAAACTATGCTCACTGCTTCAGCATGAGGGGACAATCCGGCATCAACCGGAAGATATATTGCAGGGAAGACGGATGAGTCGTTCCGTTGAGAGCCGTTTTATCGCGATCATTTCTGGCGCGCTTCTGGTCGTCGTCGCACCGCTGTTCACGCTGTTCCTGGCGCTTTCCTCGCAACAGGCTGCCGTAAACCTCAGCGAGCACGTCAATCTCGTGCTGGTCACCAATTCCCAGGCGCTCGGCAAGCCGCTCTGGGAGCTCGATACGGATAGCATCCACCAGATCGCATCCATGCTGGTGGCCGACCCTGCCATTCAGGGGGTGCAGATCAACGACAGCACGGGCAAGCTGAATATTTCCGAAGTGGATGTGAATCCCGCTGATTTCCGCGGTCTGAAATCGATCTCCGAGCCTATCGTCTACAAGTCGCCGCAGGGCATGCGGGATGTCGGCAATATTACCGTCTATGTGCCCGAACTCGGATGGTTCTCGGCACTACACCAGATGGAAATGGCCTTCATCTCCATCTTCATCATCGCCATTCTGACGGTTTTCGGCGTGGCGATCCTCGGCAACCGCGTAATGGTGATCAAGCCCCTACTGCGGCTGACGGCCGCGATCGAGGCGACACGGCGGCTAGGCTCGCGCCACCACGTCGACTGGCGCTCGAACGACGAGATGGGGCGCCTGGCGAAAAGTTTCAACGAGATGCAGACGCTGCTGGAACGCGAGGAACGCGAGCTCAAGCGGGCACATCAGCAGACGACGGAAATCTATAACCTGACGCCGGCCATGCTGTTTTCGCTCACTCCCCGCGATCAGATCGCGGCGGTCAGCGACTACTGGCTTCTTGCCACCGGCTATAGCCGCGAGGACGTCATCGGCCGCCCGTTCTCGGATCTCGTCGATTTTGCAGATCGGGAGACCTATCGGCAGCGGAAGGCACAGGGGAAATCAAACGGTCCGGCGATGGAAGTCACCGTCCGCTTCCTTTGCGCCGACGGCCGCCTGATGGACGTGCTGATTGTCGAAACGGAACTGGGCGCTGCGGGAGCCAGCATGCCCGGTTCGCTCAGCGTCATGACCGATGTTACCGAACTCAAGCAGTCGGAACTGCGCAATCATCAGCAGGCGATCTCCGACCATCTGACCGGGCTTCTGAACCGCCAGGGTTTCGAAGCCATGCTCGACCGGAAGATCAGCGAAGCGGACAGGACCAGGACGGAAGTCGCCTGCCTCTTTGTCGACCTCGACCGCTTTAAAGCAATCAACGACAACCTCGGACATGCAGCCGGAGACAGCGTTCTTTGCCAGTTCGTCGAGCGGACGCGCCCCCTGCTGCGCCATACGGACAGCGCCTCGCGCCTCGGGGGTGACGAGTTCGCCATACTGATCGCTGGCGAAAGCACCGAGCGCCGCGCGACCGAGCTTGCCCAGAAGATCGTCGACACGTTCGAGGTGCCTTTCCGCATCCAGGGCACCGGCGTGCGGCTCAGCGCCAGCATCGGCCTCGCCTTCTACCCCAGCCACGCCGCCAGCGCCGCCGAACTTCTGCAAAAATCGGACATGGCCATGTATGCCCGCAAACGCGACGGCAAGAACGGGGCACAGGTCTACGACCCCGCAATCCTCGACCAGACGCGTGAACGGGCGGAGATCGAGAGCGACATTGAGGTCGCCATCGCCGCAAGCTGGTTCGAGGCACATTTCCAGCCGATCGTCGATATCGACACCGGCATTCCTTCCGGCTTCGAGGCCCTCATGCGCATGCGCCATCCGCGCAAGGGGCTGATGTCACCGGCCGGCATCATCAGCGTTGCCGAGGAAACCGGCTCGATCAGTCAGATCGGCAACCTCATCCTTGAAGACGCGATGGCCAACCTCGCGCGCGTCTCTCGTCTCCCCGGCATGGAAGAAGCATATGTCGCCGTGAATTTCTCGCCGCTGCAATTCGAGCCCGGTTTGCTGGCGCGACTGACAGGCCTGCTTGGTCATTACGGCATGCAACCGTCGCGCCTTGTGATAGAGATCACCGAAGCGGTGTTGATGCACGACAACCCCGAAATCCGCACCATACTCAACGAGCTTCATCAATTCGGCTGCCTTATTGCACTTGACGATTTTGGCACCGGCTATTCGTCACTGAGCTATATGAGCCGTTTCCCGGTCGATATCGTCAAGATCGACCAGTCTTTCGTCCGTTCGCTCACCGACAAGGCGGATGATATCGGCAGCAAGAACCGGATGCTGATCGAAGGCATCAGCGCCATTTCCCATAAGATGAACTGCAAGGTCGTCGCCGAAGGCGTCGAAACCGAAGAACAGCGCGCCTTGCTCAGACAGATGGGCATCGATTATGCCCAGGGCTATCTCTTTTCGAAGCCCCGGGAAATTTCCGAACTGCTCTCGGCCCTATCAGCCCGGCAGTCCGACGCAAGGTTCATGGCAGGTTAGCGGCCAGCGCCTTCCGGACGAGATGCTGGGTCAGAAATGGCTACATGCTTGCCTGGAGGGAAAAGATGAAGACTGCATCGCTGCTTCTTGCAGGTCTCAGCCTCGCGCCGGCTGCCATTGCCCAACAACCGATCATGTTTTCGACCGAATCCTATCCGCCGTTCGGCTATCGGGAGCCGGACGGCACTTATCGTGGCGCCGGCGTCGACCAGATCGAGATCATCATGCATGGCGTCGAAACGCCTTTCGTGATGGAGATCATGCCCTGGGCCCGCGCCATCATGCTTGCCGAGACGCAGCCCATGCACTGTGTCTTCGCTGCCGCCCGCACGCCGGAGCGCGAGCCTCGTTTCAAATGGGTGATGCCGCTCTTCATCGACCGCAACATTCTCATCCGGCATATCGGCTCCAAGGTCGATGCCAACACGATCGAGGAAGCCAGGCAATATGCGGTCGGCACCCATAGGGGAGACTATACGGAAGCTCTGTTGAGGAACTCCGGCTTTCCCCGGATCGACCTGAGTGCCGACTTCGATACCACGCTCCGAAAACTGCTCGGTGACCGCATCGACATGATGCCGATGTCGCAAGACGTCTACGAGAAGCTGAAAGCGGAAGGAACGCCGATCGAGAAGGTCATGATCTTTTCCGAACAGCGTCTGGGCATAGCCTGCAACAAGGACGTTCCGGACGAGCTGATATCGAAGATGCAGGCAAACCTCGACGAGATGATCAGGAACGGCGCTCAGGACGCCATATTCAGGCGCTACGGCATCGATGAACCGCAATAGACGACGTGGCTCACGGAAACAGGTTGACTTTGCCGGCGTTTCGCGTTGGTGAAGGCGATCAGCGCAGAACGGATTTCTCCATGCTTATCATCGCAGGTCTCGGCAATCCCGGCTCCAGATATGCGGGCAACCGCCACAATATCGGCTTCATGGCCGTCGACGCGATCCAGCGGCGACCCGGATTCTCGCCCTGGTCGAAAAAATTCAAGGCGGAGATTTCCGAAGGCGAACTGGGTGGCGAGAAAGTCTTGCTGATGAAGCCGCAGACCTTCATGAACCTCTCCGGCGAGGCGGTCGGCGAAGCCATGCGCTTCTACAAGCTCGGCCCGCAAAATGTCGTCGCCATCTATGACGAACTCGACCTGCCGCCCGGCAAGGCCCGCATCAAGACGGGCGGCGGCCATGGCGGCCACAATGGCATCAAATCGCTGGATGCCCATCTGGGCAAGGATTATCGCCGCCTGCGTCTCGGCATCGGTCATCCCGGAGCCAAGGAGCTCGTGCACAACCACGTGCTCGGCGATTTCGCCAAGGTCGACCAGACCTGGGTCACCCCCCTCCTCGACGCGGTGGCCGACAATGTCGAGATGCTGGTGAGGCAAGAGGATTCGCAGCTCATGAACAAGCTGGCGCTCGCGATCGGCGGCAAGCCGGACGAGGAAAAGCCGAAAGCTGAAAAATCGCCGCAACCAAAACCTGTTGGTAAATCGCACATCCACCAGGCACGCGGCGGCGCAAAACCGAATATCCCGACCACCGGCCCCATGGCCGAGATGCTGAAGAAGATGTTCGGCAGCAAGGGTGAGTGAGGGGTTATGAGCCCCCAATGCAAGACGGAAACTGAAAAGCACCAGATGAATAACGCTCTCGACACGGATAACATAGCTGCCGAACTGGTCATGCTGCGCGACTACTGGCGCTATGCGATCTCCCGCTTCAACGCGGCGAACCTGAGCTTCGGCCACGGCACGACGACAGCCGGCGACGACGCCGCTTTCCTGATCCTCGACTCCCTCGACCTGCCGATCGATGCGCTCGATCCTTTTCTCGATGCGCGTCTGCTGCCGTCGGAGCGCAAGCTGCTGGCCGAACGCATCGAGATGCGCGTAACCACCAGAAAGCCCTCTTCCTATCTGACCGGTCGCGCCTACATCCAGGGCGTTCGCTTTCATGTCGATGAACGGGTCATCGTGCCCCGCTCCCATATCGGCGAAATCCTGTTCACTGAATATCTCGGCGAGAACGGCTCCTCCTTCCTGCCCGATCCGCTGAGCGTCGAAAGCGCCGTCGACATCTGCACGGGGTCTGGATGCCTCGCGGTGCTTGCCGCAAAATTTTTTCCGAATGCGGAAGTGGATGCCGTCGACCTCTCCTTCGATGCGCTGCAAGTCGCCGCGCTCAATCTCGCGGAACACAATGTCGAGGATCAGGTGACCCTTCATCAGGGCGACCTCTTCGCACCGCTCGGAAAGAAGAAATACGACCTGATCATCACCAACCCGCCCTATGTCGATCACGAGGCGATGGCGGCATTTCCGGAGGAGTTTCAGGCCGAGCCGGCCATGGCCTTCGACGGCGGTGAAGACGGGCTCGACATCGTCCGCAGCCTGCTGGCGGAAGCGCCGAAACACCTCAATCCCGATGGCGGCATGATCTGCGAGATCGGCTCCGGTCGTGAAATCCTGGAAGAGGAATTTCCCGATCTCGACTTCCTGTGGCTGGAAACCGCCGAATCCCAGGATGCGGTTTTCTGGATCACGGCCGAATCGCTCGGCGTCAGGGCGAAGAAGAAATAGGCAAGCACGCGCCTCGCCGTCGCAAGCCCGTTTATTCTTCGGGCTCGGTCGTGAACATCAGCGGAAAGCCGGCCTCCTTGGCGAGATCCATCGCTTCCTTGGACTTGGTCTCGGCAATATCCCTGGCGCAGACCACGACCACGGATGTGCCCAGGCGGTGGGCGGTCAGCATCACGCGGTAGCCGGTCTCCTCGCTCATGCGGAACACGGCCTTCAGCACCATGATGACGAATTCGCGCGGCGTATAGTCGTCGTTCACCAGAATGACCTTGTAGAGCTTCGGCCGCTCCAGCTTGGGCTTGGTGATCGTCTTTGGTTTGAGGATGATGTCTTCGGCCATCGGCTTCTCCTGATGACACGGGCCTCTGCCAAGGCATACGGCTATATTGCACCGCACCCGGAATATTTCAAGCAACCGCGGCGTGATCGAATGTTCTATTGCCGCCGAACCCTTGACCCGGCACGCCCATTCCCCCATAGCCACAGCAACGAAAATTTCAAAGATACAGGGTCCGGACCCATGGGTTTCAAATGCGGTATCGTGGGCCTGCCGAATGTCGGCAAGTCCACGCTTTTCAATGCGCTCACCAAGACGGCGGCGGCACAGGCGGCCAATTATCCCTTCTGCACGATCGAACCGAATACCGGCGAAGTGGCGGTTCCCGATCCGCGCATGCAGAAGCTTGCGGCGGTCGCAGGCTCCAAGGAAATCATCCCGACCCGCATCTCCTTCGTGGACATCGCCGGCCTGGTGCGCGGCGCGTCCAAGGGTGAGGGCCTCGGCAACAAGTTCCTGGCCAATATCCGCGAAGTCGATGCGGTGGTGCATGTGCTGCGCTGCTTCGAGGACGACGACATCACCCATGTCGAAGGACGCATAAATCCGGTCGGAGATGCCGACACGATCGAGACCGAACTGATGCTCGCCGATCTGGAGAGCCTTGAGCGTCGCGTCGAGCAGACCCGCAAGCGCGCCACCGGCAAGGACAAGGATTCCATGGCGCAACTGCCGGTAATGGAAGCCGTGATCAAGCTTCTGAACGACGGCAAGCCCGCCCGGCTGCTCCTGAAGTCCCTTTCAACCGAGGAGGTCGGCATCCTGAAGGATCTCAACCTTCTGACCTCGCATCCGGTTCTTTACGTCTGCAACGTCGCGGAGGCAGACGCCTCGACGGGCAACAAGCACACCGAAGCCGTCGCCGCCATGGCAAAGGAACAGGGCGCCGAATGCGTGATCATCTCGGCTGCGATCGAGTCCGAGGTCGCGCAGCTTCCGGAAGACGAGGCGAAGGAGTTCCTGTCTGCTCTTGGGCTTGAAGAAGCGGGCCTCGACCGCCTCATCCGCGCCGGGTACCACCTCCTCGACCTGATCACCTATTTCACCGTCGGCCCAAAGGAAACCCGCGCCTGGACGATCGTACGCGGCACCAAGGCACCTGCCGCCGCCGGTGTTATCCATACCGACTTCGAGCGTGGCTTCATCCGCGCCTTCACCATCGCCTATGACGACTATATCGCCTATGGTGGCGAGGTGGGCGCCAAGGAGGCCGGCAAGGCGCGCGACGAAGGCAAGGAATACGTCGTGCAGGATGGCGACGTCATCCACTTCCGCTTCAACACCTGACCTGGGAGGCGGAGGCGCAGATGATGGAGGAACGGTATTTCTTCGAGGATTTCGCTGAGGGCCGCGTTTTCCCGCTCGCGACGAAACTGGTGACGGCCGAAGAGATCATCGAATTCGCAGCCGAGTTCGATCCTCAGCCCATGCATCTCGACGAGGCGGCGGGCAAGGCCAGCATCCTCGGCGGTCTGTCGGCCTCCGGCTGGCATACGGCGAGCATGTTCATGCGCATGATGTTCGACGGCTGGCTGTCGCGCTCGTCGTCGGAAGGGTCGCCCGGCATCGAATTCATGCAATGGAAGAAGCCGGTACTGGCCGGCGACACACTTTCCGGCCGTTCCACGGTGCTCGAATCCCGCCCTCTCCGCTCCCGCCCCGGCATCGGCCTTGTGAAATTCCTGCACGAGGTGGAGAACCAGCACGGCGAGGTAGCGATGCGCGGCGAAAACCCGATCATGATGCGGCTCCGCGAGGCACAGGAGAACGCGGCGTGAGACTGATCGAACTCTCCCCGCCGGGCCGCAAGATCATCACCGGCACCCTCGCCTTCACCGCCGAGGATATCATCCGCTTTGCGAAGAAATTCGATCCGCAACCCTTCCACGTCGATGCGGACGCGGCAAGGGATTACGTCTTCGGCGGTCTCTGTGCATCCGGGTGGCATACCTGCGCCGGCTGGATGAAGACCTACATCGCCTATTGGACGAAGGAAGCAGCGCGCCTCGAAAGCGAGGGGATCTCTCCGCCCAAACTCGGCCCCTCTGCCGGTTTCAAGAAGCTGCAGTGGCTAAAGCCCGTCTATGCCGGCGACAGCATCACCTATTCCATTTCCGTGACGGAAAGCCGCCCGCTCGCCTCGCGCCCCGGCACCTGGATCAACATGACTGTCAATGACGGCGTGAACCAGCATGGCGACGTCGTGATGCGGTATGAAGGCACTGTACTGGAATTCGACTAGGCGCTTATGCCGGCAGGCGTCTTCGCCCGCCCAATTCTCAATGGCCGGCGAATTCCACCAGCGTCCGGACCTCAACCCCAAGCGCTTCGAGTTTCTTGCGGCCGCCAAGATCCGGCAGGTCGATGACGAAACAAGCCGAGACGATCTCCGCGCCCAGCTGCCTGAGCAGCCTGACTGCGCCTTCTGCCGTACCGCCTGTGGCAATCAGATCGTCGGTCAGGATCACCTTCTCGCCGGGCTTCAGCGCATCGACATGCATCTCCATTTCGTCCGTGCCGTATTCGAGACTGTAGGCCATCCGCACGGTCTCATGCGGCAGCTTGCCCTTCTTGCGGATCGGCACGAAGCCCGCTGAGAGTTGATGCGCCAGCGCGCCGCCCAGGATGAAGCCGCGCGCCTCGATGCCGGCGATCTTGTCGACGCCCAGGCCGACATAGGGTTTCACAAGCTCATCGACTGCCTGGCGGAAAGCAATGGCATCCCCCAGCAGCGTGGTGATATCGCGGAAAATGATACCGGGTTTCGGATAATCCGGAATAGACCGGATGGAGAGAGCGAGATCGGTTTTGAAAGACATGGGAGCCCGGAAGGATTGGTGAGACCACGAGGAATGAGCCTATCAAGTCGCGCCCATTCACCCAACAAAAAAGGCGACCGAAGTCGCCTTCCTATTGGCTTCTGAAGCCGAAGTTTCAGTGTTCCTTGTTGGCGTAGACCGACTTTTTCGTCAGGTAGATCAGGCCGGTGAAGATCACCAGGAAAACCATGACCATGAAACCGGTCCGCTTGCGCTCTTCGAGATGCGGCTCGGCTGCCCACATCAGGAAAGCGGAAACATCCTTGGCATACTGGTCGACCGTCTGCGGCGTCCCGTCGTCATAGCTCACCTGGTCGTCGCTGATAGGCGGAGCCATGGCGAGAGAGGCCGAGGCAACGAAATACGGGTTGTAATGCGTACCTTCCGGAACCTCGACACCTGCCGGCGGGTCCTGGTAGCCGGTGATCAGCGAGTAGATATAATCGGGCCCGCCTTCCTGGTACTGGGTGAAGATGTCGAAGATGAACTGCGGGAAGCCGCGGGTGATACCGCGCGCCTTTGCAAGCAGCGACATGTCCGGCGGAGCGGCACCGTTGTTGGAAGCTGCTGCGGCCTGCTCGTTCGGATAGGGCGGCGGGAAATTGTCCGAAGGCAGCGCCTTGCGGGCGAACATCTCGCCATCGTCGTTCGGCCCGTCCTGCACCTCGTAATTTCCGGCGAAGGCCTTCACCTGCGCCTCCGAATAGCCGAGGTCCTCGAGCGTACGGAAGGAGACGAGCTTCATCGAATGGCAGGCGGAACAGACCTCGGTGTAGACCTTCAGGCCCCGCTGAAGCTGGCCCTTGTCGTAGTGACCGAACGGGCCTGCAAAGCTCCAGTCGACATGCTTCGGATGATTGATCGGATAATGCGGCGTACCGCCTTCCGCATGCTCCGCACCGGCTTCGCCACCGCTTTCCTGCGCCACTGCCGAAGCGACGCCGAGACCTGCCATGAAGGCCAGCGACACGAGGCTTGCAACAAGCTTTTTCATTTTTTTAATCCCTCTCGGTCGCGAGCTGTCAGACGCTAGCTGTGGCTGTGGCAGCGGCGGACTTGCCGTTCTTTTCCAACACGGCTTCCGTGATGGAGTTCGGAATCCGTCGCGGGGTCTCGAACAGGCCGAGCAGCGGCATGATCACAAGGAAGAAGCCGAAGTAGTAGAGCGTGCCGAGCTGCGACATGACGACGAAGATGCCCTCGGCGGGTTGAGCGCCGAGCCAGCCGAGCATGATGCAGTCGGCGACGAACAGCCAGAAGAACAGCTTGTACCATGGGCGGTAGACGGCAGAGCGAACCTTCGAGGTGTCGAGCCAGGGCAGGAAGAACAGGACGATGATCGAACCGAACATCACCAGAACACCGCCGAGCTTCGAGTCGATCGGGCCGACATTGAAGGTGATGGCGCGCAACATCGCGTAGAACGGCAGGTAGTACCATTCCGGGACGATATGAGCAGGCGTCTTCAGCGGATTGGCCGGGATATAGTTGTCCGGGTGGCCGAGATAGTTCGGCATGTAGAAGATGAACCAGGCATAGACGATCAGGAATACCGATACGCCGAGCGCGTCCTTCAGCGTCGCATAGGGCGTGAAGGCGACGGTATCCGTCTTGGATTTCACCTCGACGCCGGTCGGGTTGGTCTGGCCGGTGACATGCAGGGCCCATACGTGCAGGACGACGACGCCGGCGATCATGAAGGGCAAGAGATAGTGCAGCGAGAAGAAGCGGTTGAGCGTCGGCTGGTCGACGGCGAAGCCGCCGAGCAGGAATGTCTGAATCCACTCGCCCACCAGCGGAAAGGCCGAGAAGAAGCCGGTGATGACGGTGGCGCCCCAGAAGGACATCTGACCCCAGGGAAGCACATAGCCCATGAAGCCGGTCGCCATCATCAGGAGGTAGATCACCACGCCGAGGATCCAGAGGATTTCGCGAGGCGCCTTGTAGGAGCCGTAATAGAGGCCGCGGGCAATATGGAGGTAGACGGCGATAAAGAAGAACGACGCGCCGTTCGCGTGCATGTAGCGCAGCAGCCAGCCGTGATTCACGTCGCGCATGATCTTTTCGACGGAGTCGAAGGCGACGCCGGTCGACGCGGCGTAATGCATGGCAAGCACCACGCCGGTGAGGATCTGCACCACGAGCATGACCGACAGCATGGCGCCGAAGGTGTAGGCGTAATTCAGGTTCCGGGGAACGGGATAGGAGACAAAGCTATCATGGACCATGCGCGGCAGCGGAAGCCGCGAATCGATCCACTTCTCGATGCCGGTCGATGGCTGGTATGTGGAATGACCGCTCATAGGTATGAATCCCCTCACCCGATCGTAATCACTGTGTCGGACGTAAATGTGAAAGTCGGAATGGCGAGGTTCTGTGGCGCCGGGCCCTTACGGATACGGCCGGCCGTATCGTAATGCGAGCCATGGCAAGGACAGAACCATCCGCCGAAATCGCCGGCCTGGCCGAGCGGCACGCAGCCGAGATGCGTGCAGGAACCGATCATGACGATCCAGTTCTCCTTGCCCTCGCCGGCCGACCGGTCGATGTCTTTCGCTTCGGCATCAGCCGGAAGGTTGGCATTGCGGGCGACCGGGTCCTTGAGGTCGGAGAGCGGAACCGCATTCGCCTCTTCCACTTCCTGCTGCGTCCGGTTGCGAATGAAGACCGGCTTGCCCCGCCACTTGACGGTCAGCGACATGCCGGGCTCCAGAGCTCCGACATTCACTTCGATCGAGGCGAGCGCCAGCGTGGAAGCGTCCGGCCGCATCTGATCGATGAACGGCCAGGCAACCGAAACCGCACCGACGACGCCGGCCATGCCAGTCGTCAGGTAAAGGAAATCACGGCGAGTGGGCTCGCCCAGTGTTTCGCTATGTGTGTCGTGCTCGCTCACGGCTCAATCTTCCTTCTCACGCAATTCGCGAAATCGCATAGCCCTGGCCGGCGAATCTCATCTGAACACAATTCCAACACAGATTCCCCGGCAATCCGGCGCCTTCTATGCTTGATCGCAAAATATGTCCAGCCTTGGCAAGGGCCTGAGGCCAGTTTATCGCAGGAAAACCTGGGGCTTTCCAATCCGCAAGAAACGTGGCTGTGGAGAGCCTCGCAAGCGAGACGAAAATCCGGCACTTGGCCCCGCGAAGGCAGGCGGCAACATAAAAAACGCGGAAATCCAGCGTCCAGCGTTAACCGCATCGCGGGATGCCGCATTGCAACAAACCAGGCCTCGTGATAGGTCGGGCGCACGACAAGAGGCGGCCGTTCCGGACAGACCTGAATGAGACAAGCAATATCGGTTGCCATCTGCGTCATCGTGTCGCTTGTGCTTGCCGCGATCGGCACCCGTTACATCCATCCCCATTGGATTCTGGCCACGCTTTACAGCCTGCAGCTGCACGCGGCGGCAATGTGTGTCCTCGCGATGCTTATTGCCCTTGTCGTGAAACGGCACTTCCTCGTCTGGCTGCTTTTTGCTGCAGCATTGCTCTTCACGGGCCATGCCGTGCTGATCAGTCGCGAGTTCGCAGAGCCGATGACCGCGTCCGACGCCGCTGCGCCGACCTTCCGGCTAATGTCCTTCAACATCCTCAACGACAATTATGAAAATGCGGAAAATATCACCCGCACGATCCTGTCGTCGGGTGCTGATCTGGTGAATATCATGGAGGCGGCGCCGCTGCGCGTTCATATGAATGAACTGGCGCAAACCTATCCCTACCGGATCGGATGCGGCATCCTCATCCAGGATTGCGACCAGCTGATGCTGTCCAAGGTGCCGATTGAGTCGCCTCAGGTGCGGACGCTCAGCGATATCTTCCCGGAACGTTTCATCCTGGCGAAGGTCACCGTCGCGGGCCGGACGATCAATTTTGTCGGCATCCATACGACCAAGCCCTATTTCGACAATTTCCACTCGCTCGAACTGAACCGGGCCGCCCTGGCAATTGCCGAAACGACCGGTCCCCTGCTTCTTTCGGGTGATTTCAATGCATCGAGCCTGGCGCCGAACATGCGCCGTTTTCTGCGCATCACGAAACTCAAGACCGGGGGATGGGAACCGCCCACCTGGCCGATCAGAGCCGGCAGGCTCGGCGTGCCGATCGACCACGTCTATGTTCGGGCGCCGTTGAAGATAAAGTCGGTGACACAGATTCCCGATGCACATGGCTCGAACCATTACGGGCTCATAGCCGAAATCGCCATCACCGGCGCCGGCAGCGGGGATTAGACCTATTGCGCCGCGTCGGCGGCAAGGAAACCGCCGGACTGCCTCGCCCAGAGCTCGGCATAGAGCCCGCCTCGCGCAATCAGTTCGTCATGGCTGCCTTCCTCGATGATCCGGCCTTCGTCCATGACGATGAGTCGGTCGAGGGCGGCGATGGTGGAGAGCCTGTGGGCGATCGCCATGACGGTCTTGCCCTGCATCAACCGTTCGAGATTGGACTGGATCGCAGCTTCCACTTCGGAATCGAGCGCCGAGGTCGCCTCGTCCAGCACCAGGATGGGCGCATCCTTGAGCATGACGCGGGCGATTGCGATGCGCTGACGCTGGCCGCCCGACAACTTGACACCCCGCTCGCCCACATGTGCATCGAAACCCTTGCGGCCACGCTGATCTTCAAGCGCAGCGATGAATTTATCGGCTTCTGCCTTGCTTGCGGCGTCGAGCAATTGCGCTTCCGTCGCATCCGGTCGACCGAACAGGATATTGTCGCGGATTGAGCGATGCAGCAGCGATGTATCCTGCGTCACCATGCCGATCCGGGCGCGCAGGGATTCCTGTGTGACCTCTGAAATATCCTGACCGTCGATCAGGATGCGCCCGCCTTCAAGGTCGTAGAAGCGCAACAGCAGGTTGACGAGCGTCGACTTGCCAGCCCCCGAGCGCCCGATGATGCCGATTTTCTCGCCCGGCCGGATGGTGAGGGAGAGATTGTCGATCACGCCCCCCTTCCTGCCATAGTGGAAGCTGACGTTTTCGAAACGGATCTCCGGCCGCTTGACGACAAGTTCGGCCGCGTTCGGCGCATCCACAAGCCCGATCGGCTGCGAAATAAGCTCGGCGGCGTTTTGCACCGTTCCGAAATTGCGCATGATGCCGTTGAATTGCGTCATGAGTCTTCCGAGCAGGAAGTTGAGACGCAGCACTAGCGCCAAAGTGAAGGCCACGGCGCCCGCGCTGATTTTGCCTGAAAGCCACAGGTGAATGCAGAGCGCGGCCATGCTGGTAATCATCACGCCGGACAGAAGCGCCATCGAGGCCCGCACTCCGGTGATGAAGCGCGTGAACATGATCAGCGTGCGCTGATAGATATCGAAGCCCTCGCGCATATAGCGGTCATTGGCTTCGTCGCGACCGAAGAGACGCAGCGTCTGGATATTGCTATAGGCGTCGACCATGCGCCCATTCAGCATCGAGGCCGCTTCGGCCGTTTCGCGGGAATGATAACGGATGCGCGGAACGAAATAGCGGGCGAGCAGCGAAAAGATGAACACCCAGAGGCAAACGACCACGGCCAGCCGCCAGTCCAGGCCGCCGACGAGCAACAGCATGGAAACCGAATAGATGCAGACGAACCAGACACTTTCCATCAGCGACGTCACCAGATCGCCCACCGCCTGACCGCCGGACCAGACCTTGGTGACGATCCGCCCGGAAAAATCGTTCTGGAAGAACGTCAGCGATTGTCGCGCGACATGCAGATAGGACTGCCAACGCACGAGGTTGTAAAACCCGGGCGTTATGATCTGCTGATCCATCAACGCCGTCAGAAGCGTGACCAGGAAACGGACGACGCCGATCAGCACAAGCATGCCGAACAGTTCGGCTCCGTGCTGTGCAAGCAATCCATGCCATCCGTCGCCGGGCTTCACTGTCGCGAGAATATCGACGAGACGGCCCACGAACCAGAACAACGCAGCCTCGATCGCAGCCGTGAGCCCGCCCAGGACGAGCATCACCAGGAATGGAGCCTTGGCCTGCGAGATGTAGAACCAGATGAAGGCGAATACGTCTTCAGGCGGCTTGAGATCGTCCCGCCTGTCAAATGGTTTGATCCAGTTCTCGAACGTGCGGAACAGCCAGCTTGTCATAGCTCGGATATAGGCGGATTCCCGCAACCGGCAAAGCAAAAGGGGGAGACGGTGGCTTACATTTTTTTAATGTCGGCTGCCCCTTTGAGATGAACAATCGAAACGGCGGCGGATTACTCCGCCGCCTCTTCTTCCGGCACCTCATGGCCGATGAACCCACCCGACTGCCGATTCCAGAGGTCGGCATAGATGCCGCCGGACGCGACCAGCTCCTGATGCGTGCCGGTCTCGATGATCCGGCCCCGATCAAGCACGATAAGCCGGTCCATCTCGGTGAGCGTCGACAGCCGGTGGGCGATCGCGATCACCGTCTTGCCCTGCATCAGAGCGAAGAGGTTTTCTTGGATCGCCGCTTCCACTTCGCTGTCGAGCGCCGAAGTCGCCTCGTCGAGCACCAGGATCGGCGCGTCCTTCAGGAAGACGCGGGCAATCGCGATGCGCTGCCGCTGGCCGCCAGAGAGCTTCACGCCGCGTTCGCCGACATGCGCGTCGAGACCCTTGCGTCCCTGCATGTCCACGAGCCCTTCGATGAAGTCCCAGGCATTCGCCCGCTTTGCCGCCTCGATCACCTCCGCATCGCTCGCCTCCGGCTTGCCATAGGCAATGTTGTCACGGATCGACCGGTGCAGGAGCGAAGTATCCTGCGTGACCACCCCGATCAGCGCGCGCAGGCTGTCCTGCGTCACTGTCGAAATATCCCGGCCGTCGATGGTGATGCGGCCGCCCTCCAGATCGTAGAAGCGCAGGAGAAGGTTCATCAGTGTCGTCTTTCCAGCGCCGGAGCGCCCGACAAGACCGACCTTCTGACCAGCGGGGATGTCGAGACTGAGGTCGTCGATAACGCCCTTCGTCTTGCCGTAGTGGAAGCGGATGTTCTCGTAGCGGATATGCCCCTTCTTCGCGGCGAGGCCCGCAGCATCCGGCCGATCCACCACATCATGCGGCTTGGTCATCATCGCCATGCCGTCATAGACCGTGCCGATATTCTCGAACAAGGCCGAGACTTCCCACATGATCCACTGCGACATGCCGTTGATGCGCATCGTGAGGCCGATGGCGATCGCGATGGCGCCGGTCGAAATCGCACTCGCCAACCAGAACCAGATGGACATGCCCGCGACAACAAAGAGCGCCACGCAGTTGATGAGGTAGACCAGCACCTGGAAATTGGTGACCTTGCGCATCTGCCGGTGCACCGTCTCCAGAAAGCTGTTCATCGCATCCTTAGCGTAGCCCTCCTCGCGACCGGCATGGGAAAACAGCTTGACCGTGGCGATATTGGTGTAGCTGTCGACCACGCGGCCGGTCATGAGCGAGCGGGCATCCGCCTGCTCGGCCGAAATCGTCCTCAGCCGCGGCACGTAATAGGCCACGATCGCGGCATAGAGGATCATCCAGACGACCAGCGGGATGACGAGCCGCCAGTCGGCATTGGCAACGACCACGATCATTGAGATGAAGTAGACCGCGACGTACACAAAGACGTCGAGCACCTTCATCACCGTCTCGCGAATAGCGAGCGACGTCTGCATCACCTTGGTGGAGACGCGGCCTGCAAACTCGTTGGCGAAGAACGTCATCGAATGCCGCAGCAGGAAGCGATGCATCTGCCAGCGGGCGATCATCGGAAAATTGCCCATCAGAATCTGGTGCATGATGAGCGCGTTGAGACCCGCCACGACCGGCAGACCGATCAGCACGACGAGCCCCATCATCAGCAGCCGCGGCCATTCGGTCGCGAGGAAGGTCTCGCGATCGGCAGTTGACAGCCAGTCGACGATATCGCCGAGGAACTGGAAGAGCGCCACTTCCCCGACGGCAATCAACGTCGTGAGGATGGACATCAGGACCAGCCACGGCCAGACCGGCTTTGTGTAGTGCCAGAGAAAGGCGACAAGGCCGGAGGGCGGCAGCGCGGGCGTTTCGTCCGGATAGGGATTGATACGCCGTTCGAACCACGAGAACATGGAAATAGCTCCGTAAATCGGATGACCGGCCTGCCCTGTGCGCACAATGCGAACCTTGGGCCGGACGGCGAAAATTCAAGACAGCATGGCCGCGTGTCGGCCACGTAATGGATCAGAAAGGGAAGAGTTTGCGTGAAACCGCGAAACGCCTAAGCCAGATGAGAAATGTTCTGGCAGCGGAGGCGCGAGAGCACGGTCATATCCATGTAGGCCTCCTGGGATTGGCGTTAAGATGCGCCGCCTTTCTAACTGTTTGCGGGCGAATTGAAAAGGCCAAATCGACGCGAAAACATGCTTGAGGCTTTCCTGTTGCCCGATCGTCACAGCCATGGCGCGTATCGAAAAAGCTTGAGGCAGCCCTCGTCTTTCCCGTAAAGACCGGCCATGAACGACACTTCCAACGCTATACCTCCCAGGCTTCGGATCGCCCTCTACCAGCCCGACATCCCCGGCAATACGGGTACGATCCTCAGGCTTGCCGCCTGCCTGGGCCTCAGCGTCGATATCATCGAGCCAGCCGGCTTCGATATTTCCGACCGCAACCTGAAGCGCTCCGGGATGGACTATCTGGCAAGCGTCGCCCTCACCCGCCACGTCAACTGGCAGCGCTTCGATGAATGGCGCCGCGAAGACGGCCGGCGTCTCGTGCTTGCCTCCACGAAAGCAGCCCTGCCCTATACGCGCTTCGAATTCCGCGCTGACGACATCCTGCTCTTCGGCCGCGAAAGCGCCGGCGTGCCGGACCACGTACACGAAACGGCCGATGCCCGGATCCTGATCCCGATGATGGCAGGACAGCGCTCCATCAACGTCGCCATGTCCGCGGCAATGATTGCCGGTGAAGCGCTCAAGCAAACGTGCTGGAACTAAAACGGCCGATTTCCGGTAAGAAACTGTCGCGAGCGGCCCTGTGCACGGGCGTGCAAGCGGCTTATATTCATTAGCCGGCAATTGAAAATCGCCACCCGTTCGCCTTTGAATGAGGAGCATTCGCGTGGAGTCCACCATCGTCATCATCAATCTCCTGGGTGCAGTCGCCTTGCTGCTCTTCGGTCTTGCACAAGTGAAGGATGGCGTGACGCGGGCTTTCGGCGCCCGGCTGAGGAGCAGTCTCGCCACCGGCACCCGCAGCGGTTTGCGCTCCTTCGTCTCGGGTCTTGCGGCCACGATTGCCCTGCAAAGTTCCACTGCCACCGCACTCACCGTCGCTTCTTTCGCCGAGCGCGACCTGATCCGCCCGCGCATGGCGCAAATCGTGCTGCTCGGTGCCAATGTCGGAACCGCAATTACCGCCTGGCTGGTCGCGACCGGCATCGAATGGCTTTCGCCGCTGATCATCCTCATCGGCCTCGTTCTCCGTCGCGGCAACTCCGGCACGCGGCAGGGCGCCGGTACGGCGCTCATCGGTGTCGGCCTCATGCTGCTGTCGCTGCACCTGCTTGGGCTTGCGACCGAGCCCATGCGCCAGTCGCCGGCGCTTGCCGCCTTCATCGGCCTCCTCGACAATGCCTGGCCCGTCGCACTCATCGTCTCCGCAGCTCTTGCCTTCGTCTCCTCGTCCAGCCTCGCAACGATCGTGTTGATCCTGTCGCTCGCCTCGACGGGAATCCTCTCGACCGGTCTCGTCATCGTACTGGTTCTCGGCGCCAATCTCGGCGGCGCCGTCCCGCCGGTCATTGCCACGCTTTCCGGTCCCGCAGCAGCAAGGCGCATCACGCTCGGGAACCTGATCGTTCGGGCCATAGGCTGTGCGATCGCTCTGCCGCTTGCCGGCTTTGGCGCCGACATCCTGCAATCCCTGCCGCTTTCGCCGCAAAAACTGCCGGTCGACGCCCACCTCGCCTTCAATATCCTGCTGGCGCTGATTGCCTGGCCTTTCTCAGGCCTGCTGTCGGACATGACCACACGTCTCGTCCCGGCCGATCCGGAAGTCGAAAACGGCCCGCGCTTCCTCGATCCGCAGGCACTCGAAAATCCCGTCATGGCGCTCGCCAATGCCACGCGCGAAGTGCTCGGCGTCGGCGACGTGATCGAACGCATGCTGATCCGGGCGGAAAACGCCTTCAAGCACAACGACCTTGCCCCGCTTGCCGAGATTGCCGTCCTGGAGAAGCGTGTCGATCGCCTCCAGCAGGAGGTGAAGATCTACCTCTCGAAGCTCGGTCGCCAGGGCCTCGACGATGAGAGTGCGCGCCGGTCCATCGCCATTATCGACTATGCCATCAATCTCGAACATATCGGCGACATCATCGAGAAGGGAGTGTGCGAGCAGGTGAGCAAGAAGGTCACGAGTGGCCTGAAATTTTCCGACGACGGGTACCAGGAGCTGGAGAGCCTGTTCAACCTGACGATCGACAACCTGCGCACCGCCCAGACCATCATCGTGACGGGCGACTTCAATCTCGCCCGCCAGCTCATGGAGATCAAGGTGGACGTCCGCCGGCTGGAGAAGCGCTCCTCCGAGCGGCATCTGGAGCGTCTGCGGGACGGGAAGATGGAAAGTCTCCAGACCAGTTCCTTGCATCTCGACATGCTGCGCGACCTGAAGCGCATCAACGCCCATATCGTCTCGGTCGCCCACCCGATCCTCGATGACAGCGGCGTGCTGATCGAAAGCCGGCTGCGCTACGCCGAGCCACACAATTGAGGTTTTAGAAGTCATGAGCGGCCTCCTTCGGCTCTCAGTGGGATCCGCGGCGTAAGCCTCGCCGCCAAGGAAGCGAAAGCAGCAACCAGCATCGCGACGCCCGCCAAAGCATAGGTGGCTGCAAAGCCGTTCGAGCCGATGGCCGGCTGCGAAAGGATCGGCGACAGGAATTGGCCGCTGAAAATGCCTGCGACGAGCAGGCCCGATATCCGGCCTCTCAGGTGCGGCGGCGCGATCATCATCGCGGCGCCGGCAAAATTCGGCATGATCGTGCCCATGCCTATCCCCGAGACCGCCATTGCGAACAGGATGCCGTTATAAGCTTCCGCAAAGGACAGCAGGACGAAGGCGGACCCCATCGATCCGAAGGCGAGCGCGAAAACGCCCATCACGCCGAAAGCCTGCCGGAACCGGGCAAAGACCAGCGAAGCGACGATGCCGACCAGTTGCCCGAGGCCGATCGCCATGCCGGCAAGACTGGGAGCTTCGAGCCCCATCGATTTCAGATAGAAGGGAAGCTGTGTCGGGATCATGTAAAAGCAGATCATGTTGAAGATCGCCCCGGCAAGCAGGATCGCAAGCAGCATGACCCGACGCGGTCCGAGCCCATCCCGCGGCATCGCCGCCTGTCCCGCGACCGTGCGCACTGGTTCACGGATGAAGAGGAGTGCTGCCGGCAGGAGCAGGAAGGCCAGCGCATAGATCAGGAATGGCGCCCGCCAATGAAGCTCGGCGAGAAATCCGCCCCCGGTCAGGAAGATCGTGCCGCCGATGCCGACAAAGGCCTGCTGCAGGCCCATGTAGCGGTCTCGGGCGGGGCCCGCGAAGTAATCACCGACCAGCGCCGTGCCCGTCGTCATGATCCCTCCGACCGCGATGCCGAGGATTGCCCGGCCGATCAGCAGGCCTGTCAGGCTGTCGGCGACAAGCCCGGAGCAGCCGGCAAGCGCAAAGAACACAAGGGCAGCGACCAACATCGGCTTGCGGCCGTGACGGTCGATAACAAGACCTGCGATCGGCGAGAAGACGGCGATGAACAGTGCCGGCAGGGTCAGCACCAGCCGGCTCAGCAGTTCGACATTCGGTATATCGGAAAAGCGTGCGGCAATGCCGGGCAGAGAGGCGGAAATCGTCGCACCCGACATGATCGTCAGCGTACTGACCGAAAGCAGGGTCGCGTTACGGCCGAATTCTGACGCAGGCCGCACTACCAAGGACGCATTCTTACGGGCGGGCATCACGCGACCTCCTCCAGAACCACCGTTTCCCGGCCGGCCTTGAGTGTCACCGCCCACCAGGAAAGCTGCTTTGCCAGGCGCTCAAGCTGACGGATCGTCCGCTCGGGATCGCGGACGTCGCCGTTTTCGTCAAAACGCTCGACGGCATGCGGGAAACTGAGGGTCTCGCGGATGGTAGCGGCACCGAGCTCGGCAAAGACCTGCCGCAACTGCTCGATCGCACGCAAGCCTCCGGAGATACCGCCATAGGAGACGAAGGCGACCGGCTTTCCCCACCACGGCCGATAAAAGCTGTCGATCAGTTCCTTCAGTGCAGCCGTATAACCGTGGTTGTATTCCGGCGTCACGATGAGGAAGGCATCGGCACGGGCAAGATCGCGCGCGATCCGGCTTTCTGCTTCGGCTCTGACGATGCGCGATTCCGCGATGAGATCAGCTGGATCGACGAGGACGATATCGGCGGCAACCATGTCCGGCAGGCGGGCGAGGATCCAGTCGACGACCGTATCGCAGAAACGGCCTTCGCGGGCGCTGCCATAGATCAGCGCCAGGGTGAATTTTGTCTTCATCAGACAATTGCTCCCGGGTTTCGGTTCGAGGGAGCATCTGCTATAAAACCTCAAGTAATATTGAGGTCAATAGCGGTGATGAAGAAAAATCCGGACGGACGCATTCCCCTTGAGCTGACGGTCGGCGAAGTCGCCGAACGCAGCGGTGTGGCAGTCTCCACGCTGCATTTCTACGAAACCAAGGGACTGATCAAAAGCTGGCGCAACCGCGGCAACCAGCGGCGCTATCCCCGCGTGGTGCTGCGCCGGGTCGCCGTCATCAAGGTGGCGCAGCGTACAGGTATCCCGCTTGCCGACATCGCCGAGGCGCTGGCCGTCCTGCCGCATGACCGACCGCTGACCGCGAAGGACTGGCAGCGCCTTTCGGAAACCTGGAAGCAGCAGCTCGACGCCCGGATCGCCAGCCTCACCGCGCTGCGCGACCAACTGACCGGCTGCGTCGGCTGCGGCTGCCTGTCGATGCAGGACTGTCCGCTTAGGAATCCCCATGATGAGCTCAGCGAGAAAGGGGCAGGTCCGGTCCTGCTGGAACCGTAAATGGAGCTCGAGAACCTTTTGTCGCAGCCTGAAATTGCGGTTGGCACTGCAGCATGTTTGTGAGAAGCTCTACTTTGAATGCATATCACGAACGAACGGCAACCGGGCGAGGCCACCATGTTCCCTACCGCATTCACCCACAACCTGACGCAGTTTGCGCGAACTTTAAGCTTTCCCGAGCGTCTGCAGAAGACGCCGCTTCGCAATTTGTCGCTGGAGACGCTGCGGCAGCGAAACACGACGCTCGACTCCCTCTTCTATGACGTCAAGACCGTGACGCCGGAGGAAGCTTTCTACATCAGCGACTCGCTTGCGGCCGAGGGGGCGATCCTGATCGTACCGCCGTCGGGCGACGCGCCCTTGAAACTCTATGACACGCTCGACGAATTCATCCTCGATGGCGGGCTGGAAATCGACATCCTCGCCGTCGCGGGCGTCGGCAGTTCCGCCCTCGGTTCGGCTGCCTTTGCCCGCAATATTGCAGATGCCGCGGGCCGGTCTGCAGCCGTCGTCGTGTCAGGCTACGGTTTAGCCGATGTGGTGACGGAAGCGCTCGGCGGCCATTTCCTGTTTGGTTACTTGAACAACATCCGCCATTCATTTGAAATACTGGACGAATTCTCAGGAAGGCCTAAATTCGGGGCCGCGCCGTATCTCAGCGGTGAGCGACTGACCGGCAGTAGTCTCGACACGCAAACGGTCAGAGCCATGCTGGGCGATCCCCGTCTCTCCTTCCGCCTGCTGACCGGCCATTCGAAGGGCAACCTGGTGCTTTCCGAAGCGCTGTACGATCTTCAGAAAACCGATCGGCCGGCGGCGGAAAAGCTCGCGCGTCAGGCAAAGATCGTCACCTTCAGCGCCCGGATCGCCATGCCGCCACTGTTTTCCGACGTTATCGACGTGATGGGCGAATGGGACTGGTTCGGCGAGATCAATTCCCGTGCTTTCATCGCCAACGACGAAGTGATCCCGCAGGCCTGGCATCACACCAATACGGATCTGCCGAACCATCTGCCGGTCACGGCTGTCCTTCGAGAGATTTTGGCTCGAATGGCGGCGGCGGACAGGAAGAAAACCGTCGAACCCGCTCCGCCGGAACAAGCGGTGTCGATCGAAGAACGAGCCGGCGCGGTCCAGCCGTCCGCTGCCGAAGAAACGCCGGAAGAGCCCCCGCCGGCAACTCCGGCCATGAACTCAACAGCGCGGCGTCCGGTTTCAACGCTGCACCGGACATCACGGCAGAACCGGCGGACCCGTTCCAAGCCGAGCTGAGAAACTGGTTTAGTCAGATCTGTCAGGGAAATATCGCGAGCAACCGGCACACGCCGGTGACCGATTTCCAGGTGGTGATATCAATCCGCGCTCGGCAGACGCCGCATTGTGAATTCAATGCGGTCGCCATCGACCTGGCGCCAGCTTTCCACCTCGGTCCAATAGGCAGCTTTCGGAAATGCATCGAACCACTCACGTGCCTTTTGGCGCGCTTCCTCCCGCGACAGCAGGAAGGTTTCCCGCACGAACATCCCCGAACGCTCGCCGGCCTTCTCCTTCCGGTGTCGTTCGATCCTGCGTTTCAGCCCGTCGAGCGGCGGGGGTGTGAATTTCGCCATAAAAGCCTCTGATCCGCACCTATCCAGAGAGTTAGGATAGTGTTTAAGAACATGCTTTGCGAGTCTGATTTTCCATCCGCGATAAGCAATGGAATGGTTTGCGAAAGCCATAACTGCTAATGCCTGACGAAGGAAAAGCGCGAATCGCCAAGGGGATGGCGAAAGGAATCGACGACATGGAACGGCCGGTACTTCCCAAGGGGTTGCCTGAAGACATCGAGGAGAAGAAGGCGACAGCCAAAGCTTGGTTCGAGAGCCTGCGCGACACGATCTGCGCATCCTTTGAAACGCTGGAGGATGAACTCGCCGGCCCCCTTTCGGATCTGGAGCCCGGCCGCTTCACGAAAAAGGACTGGCTGCGCGAAGGCGGTGCTGGTGGCGGCGGCCGGATGTCGATGATGGAAGGCCGCGTCTTCGAAAAGGTCGGCGTCCATACATCCACCGTCCATGGCGAATTCTCGCCCGACTTCCGCACCCAGATCCCCGGCGCGGAAGAGGACCCGAGTTTCTGGGCTTCCGGCATCTCGCTGATCGCCCATCCGGTCAATCCCAATGTTCCTGCCGTGCATATGAATACCCGCATGGTGGTGACGTCCAGCCAGTGGTTCGGCGGCGGCGCGGACCTGACGCCGGTGCTCGACCGTCGCCGCACTCAGACGGACCCGGACAGCGCTCTCTTCCATCGGGTGATGGAAATCACCTGCAGCCGCCATGCGGATGTCGCCGATTACGGCCGCTACAAGGCGTGGTGCGACGACTATTTCTTCCTGAAGCACCGCAATGAGCCGCGCGGCATCGGCGGCATCTTCTTCGACTGGCTTCATTCGGAAGAGGAAAAAGGCGGTTGGAGCGCGGATTTCGCTTTCGTGCAGGATGTCGGCCGGGCCTTCAATCTCGTCTATCCAAGGATCGTGCGTTCCAATTTCAACCAACCCTGGACCGAAGAGGATCGCGACGAGCAGCTCATCCGCCGCGGCCGCTACGTGGAATTCAACCTGCTTTATGACCGCGGCACGATCTTCGGATTGAAGACCGGCGGCAACGTGGAGTCCATCCTCTCTTCGCTGCCTCCGGTTGTAAGGTGGCCTTAGACGCCCCTGGTCGGGAAATCACAGAGGATCAACTTTCGGATATTCAAGCCGCCCAAACATCTCACAATTGATAAATGCGATATCCGAATTGGTTCGCAGGTGTTACCTTCTTTGCGGTTGCACGGAGGAGGATCGCCATGACCACGCCGAACAGCATGCCAATTCCAGATATGTCCATCGCCAGGGATATGTCCCGTCCCCTCGATACCCCTGAAATGATCGATCGGCTCGCCACCGAAATGCGAGTGAAAAGCGGCGGTGAACTGCCCCAATCCTTCTGTATCGAGCAGGTGAAACGCCAGCTCTCGGGCAAGTTCCCCAAAGCTTCGGCCGCCAATGACGAGCCGGCACAGATGAAGCCAGCGGAACAGCCCTCCGTCTTTCACGCCTGGGCGCTCTCCGAATAGAAGGGAGGGAACGGTCGGTCCCCTTGTGGAGTTATGAGGGCAGAGGCGGGAGGAAAAGAGGAGTTCCTGCCGTCTCCAGGTCCAACGACAGCAGGAGGAAATAAGATGCGACTGTTCGAATGCGGCACGCTTGTGCCCGGTTGCCAGTGGCATACCCGCGCCGATGAGGACGCCGAAGTGGTCCGCCGCGCTGTGGAGCACATGCGCATGGCCCATGGCGAGGAGATCATTCGCGAAAACATGGTCGAGAATATCAAGGCACGCATCCGTGATGAAGGCGGTGCTGCGGCAGCCTGACGGACAGCGAAGCTGACTTAAGGCGAATTGCGGATCATCTCGTCGAGCCGGGCGGCAAGCGCCGCCCGGTCGGGCGTGAAGTTGCGCTCGACCCAGAAATCTTCCAGGTTCTTCAGGAATTCCCCGACCCGTTTGCCCGGCGGTACTCCGGTCGCGACGATATCGGAACCGCTGAGAGGAAAGGCTGGCTTTTCGTATTTCTCGGCCCGTTTCAGGAGGGTCGAAAGCCGCGCCGATCGGCGCATTGCCGCCGGGTCGCCGCTCTTCGCCCCTGCCCGCTCGACCGAAAGCCCCAGCTTCAGCCGCATGATCACGCCTTCCGCGCCATGGCGGTAAAGCAGCCGGTCGAACGCCACATCGGCTATCTCGTCCGGCGGCATGGGCGTGCTGGCCCAGTTCGTCAAGCGCGCGCCCTCCGCATTCGACATCCTGAGCCGCTTTGCCATGGCCTCCAGCCGCTCGGCATCGGGCGGCACGATCGCCGCAAGCCTGAGCATCGGGTCAGGCGCCCAGCCGAGCGCCTGCTCGACCGAAACGAGACCGTGAATATTGTCGATGCCCCATTTCTCCGTCTCGGGAAGGATTTCGGTGAGTACGCCGACCTGCCGCATCCACAGAAGCGCCCGGGAAGGATCGGCGGCCGAAAGCAGTTTCTTCGTCTCCGACCAGATGCGTTCGGCCGACAGCGTCGAGAGCTTGTCCTTGGCACGCGCGCAGGCACGTAAGCCATCCGCATCCGGCCGGCCGGAACCGTAATGGGCGAAAAATCGGAAGAAGCGCAGAATGCGAAGGTAATCCTCCGCGATCCGCTGACCCGCATCACCGATGAACCTTATCGTCCGCGTCTCGATGTCCGGCAGGCCACCGACGAGGTCAATCACCGTACCGTCCGCGGTCGCGTAAAGTGCATTGATCGTCAGGTCCCGGCGCTCGGCGTCCTCCTGCCAGCCGGTGCCGAAGGCGACCTTGGCATGCCGGCCATCGGTCTCCACGTCCCGGCGCAGCGTCGTCACCTCGAAGGCGTGGTGGTCGATCACCAGCGTCACCGTGCCGTGCTCGATGCCGGTCGGCACCGTTTTGATACCGGCTTTTTTTGCGCGCTCTACAACGTTTTCCGGCAGAAGCGTGGTCGCGATGTCGATATCGGCGACCGGCAGGCCCATCAACGCGTTGCGCACCGCGCCGCCTGCAACGCGGGCCTCGCCATCGGCGTTAAGCATCGCGAGAACGCGCTGCAGAGCCTGATCGTGGAACCAGGCCTCGCCCGCGACGGAGGTCATGCCCAGGGTCATGCATACAGCCTTTCATATAGCGTGCGCAGAATGCCGGCGGTAATACCCCAGATGTTCCGCTCCTCATAGGGCATGAGATAGAAATGCCGTTCCGTACCGTTCCATTCGCGGCTGCCACGCTGATGGTTCGCCTCGTTCATCAGGAAGGAAAGCGGCACTTCGAAAACGTCGTCCACCTCGGCCGGATTGGGCTTCAGCTCGAAGCCGCGCCTCACCACCGAGAGCACCGGCGTGATACGAAAGCCGGTCGCCGCATAATAGGTAGGGAGCCTCGACAGCGGTTCGACGAAGGACCGATCGAGGCCGATCTCCTCCTCCGCCTCACGCAAAGCTGCCTGTTCCGGAGAAATGTCTTCCGGATCGATGGCTCCGCCGGGAAAGGCAATCTGGCCGGAATGTTTCCTGAGGTTCGATGTCCGCTGCGTGAGGATCACGTGAGCCTCATCGCCATCGTCGACGACCGGCACCAGCACGGCTGCATCCTTCAGCTTCAGCTCTGCCGCAAGATCGACCAGTGTTGGATTGAGCAGATGATCGCCATGGTCGCGCCAGGCATGGTCGATCGGACCGCCATTCTGGTTCAGCGCCCGGCGACGGAACTCACCGGCGGAATAAAGAGGGTATTCCTTCATCGTGATAACGCGTCCAGTTCAGCCTCGGGCATGACGGGAAAAACCTCCCCTCCCGAGCGGACGGAAAACATCGGCTCACCGTCTACCACGATCGTCTCACCAAGTTCCACGAGATCGTACATCACCGGCCGCGAGACGAGTGCCTCCAGCCGGCCGCGCACCAGGAGGTACGGTTTGAGCTCGCGGTTCTCGCCGGCGATCGCAAAGCGCAGCGGATGCTCCGCGCCAGCCTCCACCACGTCACCGACATTTGTTCGGAACGTGAGGATCCGGTCTCCCTCACGCTGCGTGACCTGCATCTCGACGGCCAGGAAGGGCGCGTCCGCGACCCTGATGCCGACTTTTTCCACAGGTGTTACGAGGTAGGTTTTGCCATCCTCGTCCTTGCGCAGGACGGTCGAAAACAGCCTGACGAGCGGTGCCCGGCCGATCGGGGTTCCCATGTAAAACCACGTGCCATCGGCCCGGATTTCCATGTCGATATCGCCGCAAAAGGGTGGATTCCATTTCTCCACCGGCGGCAGGCCGCGCTTTTCCGCACCGGCCTGCTCGGAAGCACGCGAAATCAGGGCTGCGAGCCCCGCAGCATCGGGTGCCGAATTTATCGTCTGCGCCGCCATCTTTCAGTCCCGGTTCGACCGTAATCATTCAAGGAAGCAATCGTCCCTCACGAGATAGTCATTCGAAACGTGCTTGTCAGCCATATTTCGGGGAATAAGTTTGATCGGATGAGGTGCGTGCTGCGGCGCAGCGATTCGCCCCCGGGAGATGAAACCCGGTCTTGAAAGGCCTGCCAGTCCTGATTTGATGGAGAGCGATATGGGCATGATGAATTCCACCGAAACCGTTCTCGATGAGAAAGCCGTCATCGCCGCTGCCGAAAATGCCCTCTCCGATATCGCCGCTATCCGTGCCGAAGTCGCAAAAGTGATTTTCGGCCAGGAAAAAGTGGTCGAAAACACGCTGCTCGCCGTGCTCTCCGGCGGCCATGCGCTGCTCGTCGGCGTACCCGGCCTCGCCAAGACAAAGCTTGTGGCGACGCTCGGCGCGGTCCTCGGCCTCGGCTCCAACCGTATCCAGTTCACGCCGGACCTGATGCCTTCCGACATTCTTGGCTCGGAAGTCATGGATACCGACGATACCGGCCGCCGCTCCTTCCGCTTCGTCAAGGGCCCGGTCTTCGCCCAACTCCTGATGGCCGACGAGATCAACCGCGCCTCGCCGCGCACGCAGTCGGCGCTGCTGCAGTCCATGCAGGAATATCACATCACGGTCGCCGGCCAGCGCTACGACCTGCCGGCCCCCTTCCACGTGCTCGCGACCCAGAACCCGCTGGAGCAGGAAGGCACCTATCCCTTGCCGGAAGCCCAGCTTGACCGCTTCCTGCTGCAGGTCGACGTTCTCTATCCGGAACTCGCCGCCGAGCGGCAGATTCTGCTTGAAACCACCGGCCTTTCGGAAGCCAAGCCGCGCGGCATTATCGATGCGGCCCGCCTTCAGGAAATCCAGATGCTCGTCCGCCAGATGCCCGTAAGCGACAAGGTGGTCGACGCCATCCTCTCGCTGGTACGCTCCGCTCGCCCCGGCCACGGCAATGCGACGACGGACAAGAACGTAGCCTGGGGTCCTGGCCCGCGTGCCGGCCAGTCGCTGATGCTGACGGCCCGCGCCCGCGCGCTTTATGAAGGCCGCCTGGCCCCCTCGCTCGACGATATCTACGCGCTTGCCGAACCGGTGCTCGAACACCGCATGGCGCTGACCTTTGCGGCGCGTGCCGAAGGAATGTCGGTGCGCGACGTCATCGCCGGCCTGGTAAAGCAGGCCCGTGGGTAACGTCCGGCGGCTCAGAAAGGACAATGCGTGGCATCCATCGGCCAGATCGTAGAGCAGACACCGAGTAGCGAAGTTCTCTCCCGCGCCCAGGCGCGTGCCGCACTGGTTCCGGACTGCATGGTGGAGGCAAAGCGCATAGCCAACACGGTGATCGCCGGCTGGCATGGCCGCCGCAAGCGCGGCATGGGCGAGAATTTCTGGCAGTTCCGGCCCTATGCTGAGGGTGAGAGCCTGTCGCGCATCGACTGGCGCCGCTCTGCTCGCGACGACCATACCTATGTCCGGGATCGCGAATGGGAAGCTGCCCATACCGTGTGGCTCTGGGCCGACATGTCGCCGTCAATGATGTATAAATCGACGTTCGCGCACGTCTCCAAGGAAAGCCGCGCATTGGTGCTGATGCTGGCGCTTGCCGAAATCCTCGCCCGCTCCGGCGAGCGTATCGGGTGTCCTGGCATCATGGAACCTGTTTCTGCACGAAATGCCGCCGAGCGGCTGGCCGCCGCCATCATGCACGCACCGCTGACAACCGGACTGCCGGAAACAAGCATGATCCGGGGCCAGAGCGATATCGTCCTGATAGGCGATTTCCTCGATGACGCCGACAAGGTCATGGAACGCATCGCGCCGCTTGGCCGCCGCGGCCTGCGCGGCCATGTCGTCGAGATCGCCGATCCGGCCGAGGAAACCTTCCCTTATGCCGGCCGCACGGAATTCACCGATCCGGAGACCGGTGAGAAACTCGTCTCCGGCCGCGCCGAGATGATCCGAGAGGATTATCAGCGCGCCTATCTCGCCCGTCGCGAGGCTCTGGGTGAAGCACTGCGCCGCCTCGGCTGGAGCTTCGTCTTCCACCGGACCGACCATCTCGCATCCGAGGCGCTGGCTGCCGTGCATGGCTATCTCTCCGGCATGCCGGCCCAGAAGCCAGGCGGGCTGCAATCTGGCGGAGGCATGCCATGATGAGCGCACTCGCCTTTGCAAACCCGGCCATTCTCTTCGGCCTGATCGCACTGCCGATTATCTGGTGGCTGCTGCGGCTGACCCCGCCCCGCCCGAAGACGGAGGTTTTTCCGCCGCTGAGGATCCTGGCAAGCGTGCTGAAACGCGAGGAGACGCCCTCAAAGAGCCCCTGGTGGCTGACGCTTCTCAGGATGCTGCTCGCGGCCGCGGTCATCCTGGCGATCGCCGATCCGGTCATGAATCCGCGTGCCAACTCGTTGAACGCCGGCGGGCCGCTGGTGCTCGTCATCGACAACGGCTGGGCGACCGCTGCCGATTGGGAGCGCCGCGTCGAGACCGCCGACCTCCTGATCGACGATGCGGAAAGCGCCGATGTACCCGTTTCGATCGCCTTTACCGCCGATGCGAGTCACGAACCTGTGCCCGGCACGGCTGCGGCAGCCCGTGACAAGCTTGCTGCCGCAAGCCCCAAACCGCTGGTGCCGGATCGCGCCCGCGCCGCTGAAGCCGTCAGCGAGGCCATGAACGGCACCCGCCCCGGTACGCTTGTCATCCTTTCCGACGGCATGGCAGCCGCAGGGGACAATGAGGCCCTGTCGGCACTTGCCGCCCTCTCTCCTACCGATATGCGCCTGATCGAGGGCGACGGCCACAGCGCCGTCGCGCTGACCGATGCAGTCAACAATGCCGGCGCCATGTCTGTCACCGCGACACGCCTTTCGACCTCGGCGCAGCAGCTGTTGACCGTCAATGCGCTCGACACGCAGGGCCGCGCGCTTGCCTCTGGCATGCTCGAATTTGCCGCCGGTGCGGCGACCGCCACCGCCGAGATCGCCTCCCCCTTTGAATTGCGCAACGATTTCGCGCGGCTGAACATCGAGGGCCTTGCCACGGCCGGCTCGGCACACCTGCTCGATGACGGTTTCAAGCGCCGGCGGATTGCGCTGCTGGCTGGCGAAAGCGGCAGCGATTTCCAGCCGCTTCTTCAGCCGCTCTATTACATCAGCCGCGCGCTGCAGCCTTATGCGGACATCATTCAGCCGAACACGGCCGACCTGTCCGTCTCCATTCCGCAAATCCTCGAGGGCAATCCCTCCGCCATCATCATGGCCGATATCGGCCGCTTGCCGGCCGAAACCTATGCACCACTGCAGCAATGGATTTCCCGTGGCGGCACGCTGATCCGTTTCGCCGGCCCGCGCCTCGCCGCCGCTCCCGCCGACGATCCGCTGGTACCGGTCATCCTTCGCCAGGGCGAACGAGCGCTTGGTGGTGCCATGTCGTGGTCCGAACCCCAGTCGCTTGCAGACTTCCCGAGCTTCGGCCCCTTTGCCGGCATGCCACGTGCCGCCGATATCACCGTGACCCGTCAGGTTCTGGCCGAACCGACCCCGGACCTTGCCGAACGCACCTGGGCAAGCCTCGCGGACGGCACGCCGCTGATTACGGAGAAGGAGGTCGAAGCCGGCCGCATCGTGCTCTTCCACACGAGCGCGGAGGCGACCTGGTCGAACCTGCCGCTCTCCGGTAATTTCGTTGAGATGCTGCGCCGCCTCGTCCAGCTTGCCCGTGCCGGAGGTGCGGCGTCTTCAGGAACCGGCACCGATGGCGCGACCGTGACGCTGCCGCCCTACCGGCTGCTGACCGCCGACGGCATCCTGACGACGGAAACCGGCACGGCACGGCCGATCCCGATCGCAGCCGGTGAGACACCGGTCGCAAGCTTCGATCATCCACCGGGCCTCTATGGCACGGAGGACGGATTCACTGCCGTCAACCTGCTTGCGCCGAAAACCGTGATTGCCCCCTTCGATACGGCTGCCGCCGGCAGGCCGGTCGTCCTCGAGGGTCTGGCTGGCGGAGAGGCCGTGTCACTTCGTCCGGCACTCTTTGCCGCCGCCTTTGCACTGCTGGTACTGGATAGTCTCGTCGTGCTCTTCATGAACGGTGTCTTCTCCCGCGTTCCGCGCGGCCCACGACCGAGCCGCGGGGCTGCCGCCGCTGCGATCGCTGCCCTCGCCTTCGGCCTTTTCGCCTTTGCGCCCGGCCAGACCCTGGCGCAGGAAATGCCGCCCGGTTCGGGCGCCAAGCCTGGCGACGAACAGATCCTCGAACGGCTCGACACCACCCATCTCGCCTACGTCGTCACCGGCGAGGCGGATGTCGACCGTCTCTCCGAACAGGGCATGGAGGGCTTGAGCCAGTTCCTCACCTATCGCACGACGCTGGAGCCCGGCGCACCGGTCGGCCTCGACATCTCCAAAGACGAGCTTTCCTTCTATCCGATCATCTACTGGCCGATTTCCGCCAATGCGCCGATGCCGTCTCAAGCCACGATCTCCCGCATCGACGCCTATATGCGCAACGGCGGCACGGTGCTTTTCGATACACGTGACCAGTATTCGGCGCTCGATGGCGGAGGCACGACACCCAACGGCGAGCGACTTCAGGCGATCCTCGCCAATATCGATATTCCGCCGCTGGAGCCGACGCCGAACGACCACGTGCTGACTCGTTCCTTCTACCTGCTCACCAATTTCCCCGGCCGCTATACCGGCAGCCCGCTCTGGGTCGAGGCGCGGCAGGAGGCCAGGAATACCGGCGCGCAGCTTTCCTCCAGCGGTGATGGCGTGACGCCCCTCCTCATCACCGGCAATGATTTCGCCGGTGCCTGGGCGATCGACACACAAGGGGCACCCGTCATGCCGACCGTACCGCCGGACGAGATGCAGCGCGAGTACGCTTACCGCGCCGGCGTCAACATCATGATGTATATGCTGACCGGCAACTACAAAGCCGACCAGGTGCACGTGCCGGCGCTCCTCGAACGGCTCGGCCAATAAGGAGAGGTGACGATGACCATCGAATTCGCCCCCTTCTTCCCCTGGCCGATCCTTGCCGGTCTCGGCGTACTTGCCCTCATCCTCGCCGCGCTTGCCTTCTGGCGCGGCGTGCGCGGCGCGACGCTGCGGACGCTGGCGCTCGCCGCCCTGCTTCTGGCGCTTGCCAATCCGACGCTGATGCAGGAAGACCGGGAGCAGCTCTCGACCGTCGTGCCGATCATCGTCGACCGCTCCCAAAGCCAGGATACCGCTGGGCGCAAAGAGCAGACCGATGAAGCGCTTGCGAGCCTGCAGGACCGCTTCTCCCGTTACCCGCGCATCGAGACCCGTGTCGTCGAAGTCGCCGATGACGGCGATTCCGACACGCCGTCGACAAAGCTCTTCACCGCTCTGCGCTCCGCGATTTCCGATGTCCCCCCGGCTCGCATCGGCGGCACGGTTTTCCTCACCGATGGCCAGATCCACGATCTTCCCGGCATCAATCAGGATCTCGGCTTCAACGCCCCTGTCCACGGCCTGATCACCGGCCAGCCGGACGAGTTCGACCGCCGCGTCGAAGTGGTGCGGGCGCCGCGTTTCGGCATTGTCGGCGAGGAACAGGAACTCACGCTCCGCGTCTTCGATGACGGCCGCTCCAATGGCGGCACGGCGCAGGTGACGGTGCGGATGAACGGCCAGCAGATCGCCACGCTGCAGGCAACGCCCGGTGCGGAAACGCCCTTCTCCTTCACTGTCCCGCGCGGCGGCAACAACGTCATGGAATTCTCGGTCGCCGAGCTTCCCGGCGAAGTGACGACCGCCAACAACCGTGCCGTCCACGTCATCGACGGCATCCGCCAGAATCTCCGCGTCCTGCTTGTCTCCGGCGAACCGCATGCGGGCGAGCGCGCCTGGCGCAACCTCCTGAAATCCGACGCTTCGGTTGACCTCGTCCACTTCACCATCCTGCGTCCGCCAGAAAAGCAGGACGGTACGCCGATCAACGAACTGTCGCTGATCGCCTTCCCGACCCGCGAGCTCTTCGTCGAAAAGATCAAGGATTTCGACCTGATCATCTTCGACCGTTACAAGCATCGCGGCGTGTTGCCGATCCTCTATTACGATTACATCGCGCAGTATGTGCAGAACGGCGGTGCGCTGCTGATTGCCGCCGGCCCCGAGCATGCCGGCGAGGATTCGATCGCTTCGACGCCCTTGGAACAGGTCCTGCCTGCCGCCCCCACCGGTGAGGTCCACAACGCCGGCTTCTATCCGCATCTATCTGAAGCGGGACAGAAGCATCCGGTCACCCGAGGGCTCGACGGTTCGAACCAGACCCCGCCCTCCTGGGGTCGCTGGTTCCGGACCATCGATGTCGATACGCCGCAGGGCCAGACAGTGATGGAAGGCGACGGCAACCGTCCGCTTCTCGTCCTGAACCGCCAGGGCGAAGGCCGTGTCGCCATGCTGCTCTCCGACCAGGGATGGCTGTGGGCGCGCGGCTTCGAAGGCGGCGGTCCGCACGTCTCGCTCTACCGCCGCATCGCCCACTGGCTGATGAAGGAGCCGGAGCTGGAGGAAGAGGCGCTGACCGCCCGGGCCGTCGGTCGCACGTTGGAAGCAACGCGCCAGACGATCAGAGACGACCCGGGACCTGCGACGATCAGATATCCGTCAGGCCGAACCGAAACCGTGCCGATGACGGCTGCCGGTCCCGGTGAGTACCGGCTGGAGCGCCGCATGGAGGAAACCGGCCTTTTCGAGGTGACCAACGGCCAGTTTTCGACCCTTGTCCATGTCGGTGCGGTCGACGCCCCGGAATTCAAGGCGATGATTTCGACCGAGGAGACTCTGAAACCCTATGCCGACAAGACCCATGGCCTCGTCACCCGTGTCGCGTCGGGATCCGGTGTGTCGTTGCCGGACATCCTGCCCGTCCGCGGCGAGGTGCGCGTCAATGACCCCGACCGTCTGGTGATCCGCCTGACGGACGAGACCGTGCTGCGGGGGATCAACACGCTGCCGCTGTTTGCCGGGTTCGCCGGCCTTGCCGCCCTGCTCCTTGCGGTTTCGGCCATGTGGTGGCGCGAGGGTCGATAGACGGATGTCTCAGTTCGAAGTGACCGCCTCGCCTTGCGCCGAGGATTTGGCTGCGATCGGTGAAGGACTTGCCGCCTTCAACGATGCTGAGGTCGGCCCGTCCGAGCGCAAGCCGCTCGCTGTTCTGATCCGCGATATCGAGGGCAAGGTGATCGGCGGCCTTTCTGGCTATACCGCCTGGGGCTGGCTCTTCACCCAGTGGCTCTTCATTCCCGACGCGTTGCGCGGTGGCGGCATGGCCGGCAAGCTCTTGACGGAAGCCGAACGGGAGGCCCGTGCCCGCGGTTGTCACGGCGCCTGGATCGACACGTTCAGCCCGGTCGCCCGTAAGGCCTATATGCGCCAGGGTTACGAGATTTTCGGTGAGTTGCCCGATTTTCCAAAGGGTCGCACGCGCATCTTCCTAAAGAAGGAGCTTTAAGTTATCCATTCGCGCCTAGGACGAGCAGGCGTTGCCCATGGATATCGAACTGAAACTCATCGAAGGTGTCACGCCGGAGGACGAGGAGATCATCCTCGACCGGCTCAAGGAGTATAATGTCGACACCTTCGGAGGAAGCGGGCGGCGGGAACTCGCCGTGCCGCTTTACAATCCGGATGGTAATCTCGTCGGAGGGTTGACGGGCTATACCGGTCGCGGCTGGCTCTACATTTCGATGCTTTATATCCCCGAGGAGTTGCGCGGCCGAGGCCTTGCCGGTCGGATGCTGGAAATGGCGGAAGCCGAAGCCCACGCCCGTGGCTGCGTCGGCGTCTATATCGACACCATGAACCCTCAGGCGCTCAAGTTGTATCGGAAGCAGGGCTATACCGAGATCGGCAGTCTGAAGGGCCTCACGGGAGGCCATTCGGTGACGTGGCTGGAAAAGCGGTTCTGACTGGATCCGGAAAGGCGTCAGGCGAGCGATGCATGACGCGTTTCCGTATCGATCAGCTGGGCCGCTACGGCGGCGATCACCAGGAGGCCGGCGAATATGCCGATCGTCAGCCCAAGCCCCTGTGCGACGACATAACCCACCAGCGACGGGGCAAGCAGGCCGCCGAGCCGCGCCATGGCGCCCGCCGCCCCCATACCGGTCGCTCGCGAGGTCGTCGGATAGAGTTCCGGCGTATAGGCGTAGAGCGCACCCCAGGTGCCGAGCAGCGCGAAACTCATCAGCAACAGCGCGATCCCGATCAGGAGGGCGAAGGGTGCCATGACGAAAAGCAGGCAGCCGAGCGCTGAAAGCAGACAGAAACCGATCAGCGTCGGCTTGCGCCCCCATTTTTCGACACCGTGGGCGGCGAGTGCGTATCCCGGCAGTTGCGCCAACGCGACCAGCACGAGGAATCCATAGCCGCGCACAAAGCCGAACCCTTCGCTGGCGAGCCTGGCCGGCATCCAGGTGAAGACGCCGTAATAGGAAACCGAAACGAGGAACCAGATCGCCAGGATCATGATGCTGCGCTGGCGCAGTTCCGGGGAAAAGATACCGGTCGCCGCGACAGGAGGCGGCTGAACGAGACTGGTGCCAGAAGCAAGCCGCGGATGACCATTGACGACGAGCATCCGATCGACGATCGCTTTGGCTTCGTCGCTGCGGCCGGAACGCACCAGGTAGAGCGGAGATTCCGGCACGAGGAAACGAAGGCCGACACCGGCGAGCGCAGGAATGGCCGTCACCGCGAAGATATAGCGCCAGGCATCCGCAACACCGGCAAGGCTGGCCGCCCAGGCGGCGAGTGCTACGATCAGCGTTCCGATCGCCCAGAAGCCTTCCAGCAGAACCAGCCAGCGGCCGCGGTTCCTGGCGGGCAAAAATTCCGCCATCATTGCGTAATCGACCGGCAGCGTGCCGCCGACGGCCGCCCCGGTCAGGAAGCGAAGCACGAGCAGGATGGTGAAATCGGGCGCGAAGACGGAAAGCGTGCCGAACAAGGCGTCGCAGGCAACAGTGGCGATCAGCACCCGGCGACGGCCGATCCGGTCGGCAAGCCTGCCGAAGCCCATGGCGCCAAGCAGCATGCCAAGGAAAAAGACCGTACCGGTCTGCAGCGCCTGCGGCACGGTGAGACCGAAGGTCGCTGCGATCGATGCCGCGGTGAAACCGACCGCCAGGACCTGCATCGCATCCGCGGTCCAGACAAGGCCGAAGATTGCCATCAGCCGTCGCTGGTAGGTCCCCGCACCCGCACGGTCGAGCGCCTCATCCATCGTGATAGCCGTCATGCATTTGCCCCCTAGCCCGGCATGTCCCGAAACACGCAGCAGTTTCAGGACACGGAATGCGTTCTGCCGAATCTCGCCGGCAGTCACAGCCGGCGCACCGGTAGAGGCTTAATGGAATTGTCCTATGGACGCCAGCCGATCGTTCCCCTGAGACGCGCATGCACATCTCCTGAAATGGGAACGACCAGAACGCGGCCCGGATCGACAGGTCCCGGGAATTCGAGTGCGTTGTACGCGACCTTTTCGAAGCCGAGCGGGCCATAGTAAGGAGGGTCGCCGACCAGGATCACCGCTTCCGACCCCTTGCGCTTGGCTGCTTCGATGGCAATTCGCACCAGTTCCCGTCCGATGCCGCGGTTCTTGTGCGATGGGCGAACCGCGAGCGGCCCCAGGAGATGGCCCTTCACGTCGCCCGCAAGGACCGGCGTCATCCGCACCGACGCGATCGTCTCACCGTCGTCGGTGCAGACGAAGGAAAGTGAACGGTCATGCGGCCCCTGCTCGCGGATACGTGCGGCAGCGCGGGCATGCCGCCCCGGGCCGAAGGCCTCGGCATTGATCAGCTCGATGACGTCATCGTGGGATGCGTCCTCTGTGAGATAGACAAGTTCGTGTTTATGCAGAAGTTCGTGCTGGGACATGGATGGACCGAAGCCGTAGAAAAAGGAGCGGACAGGACAGGCAATCTCGATGACGCCCTTCAAAGGCGCCTTGTCAAAAGATCAACGTCGTCGCAGTGCCCGTGCTTCAGTCATTGGGAAAAACAGTCTCCAAATTTGCGGAAACGCACGTATCAGGAAATTTTCCGCTCGTCCAATGCAAAAACGCAGCGTTCATAAATTCATGCCTCGCAATCTTCCGCCGTCTCCGTATCTATTGCCACAAAGGAACCGAAGGAGACCGCCATGGGCATGCTCGTCGATGGAAAATGGCAGGACGTCTGGTACGATACGAAAGGAAGCAAGGGCCATTTCAAACGCGCCGCGTCGCAGTTCCGCAACTGGCTAACGGCCGATGGTTCCGCCGGTCCCTCCGGCCGGAGCGGCTTCAAGGCGGAAGCAGGACGCTACCACCTCTATGTATCCTATGCCTGTCCGTGGGCGCACCGCACGCTGATCTTCCGCAAGCTGAAAGAACTGGAAGACCTGATCTCCGTTTCTGTCGTCGATTACCTGATGCTGGAGAACGGCTGGGAGTTCAAGAAACGCGAAGGCGCCACGGGCGATGATCTCTTCGGCTCGGATTATCTCTATCAGGTCTATCTGAAAGCCGATCCGAACTATTCCGGTCGTGTCACCGTGCCGGTCCTGTGGGACAAGCAGCAGCAGACGATCGTTTCGAACGAGAGTTCGGAGATCATCCGAATGTTCAACAGCGCCTTTGACGCCCTCACCGGCTCAACGGCGGACTTCTACCCGGAAAACCTGCGCGACGAGATCGACAAGCTGAACGCCCTCGTCTACGACACGGTCAATAACGGCGTCTACAAGGCCGGCTTCGCCACCGCTCAGGACGCCTATGAACAGGCCGTCAATCGCCTGTTCGAGACGCTCGACATTCTGGAAAAGCGGCTTGCCGAGAGTCGCTATCTCTTCGGCAATCGCCTGACCGAGGCCGATTGGCGACTGTTCACCACCCTGTTGCGCTTCGACCCCGTCTATGTCGGCCACTTCAAGTGCAACATCCGCCGCATCGCCGACTACCCGAACCTCTCAGGCTACCTGCGCGACCTCTACCAGCATCCGGGCGTGGCGGAGACCTGCAACCTGTTCCACATCAAGAACCACTATTATGGCAGCCACCGCACCATCAATCCAACCGGCATCGTGCCCGTCGGTCCGGCGATCGACCTCGATACGCCGCACGGGCGAGAGAAATTGATGAAAGCGGCGTGAGTAACCTGCCTCTCACCAATAATCCGATTTCTCAGATTCTCCGCTTAACTCCTTGATTCGGCTTCGCGTCGCAACCGTCGCATCCTTTGGCAATGCGTCCAGTGCGAAGAAGCCGCTCTCGGCGATTTCGATATCCGGCATGCGTGGGGCGATCTGTTCCACGGTCACTCGATAGAACAGGACATGGTCGCGCCGGCTGGTGTTGCGATTGTAGTAGACATGGAAAAGCTCGGGCTCTCCGCAGATTTCAAGATTGCCTTCTTCGCGCAATTCCTTGCGAAGTGCCGCGAGCGCGGTCTCATGCCGTTCCATGCCGCCGCCCGGCATATACCATCCCGCGACATAGGTGTGGCGGACGAGGAAGATACGGCCTTCCGCATCGAAGCAGGCGGCGCGCACGCCGAGCGTCATGCCGCGCTTCAGGATGAAGAACCGATGCGCCAGCCAGACCATCGCGCTGCTCCGAAATCCACGGATCTCCGGAATGCCCTCTTCACTCATTCATAACTCCGAGAGCAGCCGGAGAAATCGATAACGATTTCCCCGACGATGCGTTATGTGTGCGCCATGTTCAAATTCGCGCATATTTCCGATATCCATTTGGGACCGCTTCCAAGACTTTCGCTCCGCGAGCTTTTCTCGAAGCGCATCACAGGTTTTGTGAACTGGCATCGCAACCGGCGCAAGCATCTTTTCGTCAACACCCTCGACCTGCTTTTGAGCGATTTGAAGACGCATGAACCGGACCATCTGGTCGTAACTGGCGACCTTGTCAATCTTGCAACCGGTATCGAAATCAGGCTTGCCGGCGAATGGCTGGAGACGATCGGCGACCCGATCGAGACCACTGTCGTGCCTGGCAATCACGACGCCTATGTGCCGGGCGCGCACGACAAGTCGGTCAACGCCTGGTATCCCTTCATCAGGAGCGACGATGGGCCGGCGGATTGGCCACAGGACGACCACGTCTTCCCCACCTTCCGCCGGCGTGGGCCGGTCGCGATCATCGGCTGCTCCACCTCGAACGCCACGCCCCCCTTTTCCGCTTCGGGATACTACAGCCCCCGGCAGGCGCGCGAGACGGTAAACCTTCTGAAGAAGGCCGGCGAGGAAGGGCTGTTCCGCGTCGTGCTGATCCATCACCCGCCGATCCACCGCGCCACGTCCTCGCACAAGCGCATGATCGGTATCCGCCGCTTCGCTGCCGCCATCTCCACCGGCGGGGCCGAACTGGTCCTGCACGGCCACACACATCTCAACACGCTCTACTGGCTGACGAGCCATCACGGCCAGGTACCGGTCGTCGGTATAGCCTCCGCCTCGCAAGGCCCGGGGGGCCACAAGCCGCGCGCCGCCTACAACCTCTTCACGCTGTCGGGAGAACCGGGCGCCTGGAACCTTCTGTGCGAGCGCCACAGCCTAACGGAGAACGGCGATGGCGTCGCACTCGACAACAGCCGGCTTCTCTACGGTGAACTCCCGGCTACGGCATCGATTCCCGAAGCGGCCAGAATGTTGTAGAATCAATACCGTGATTGTTGCGGAATCGCCACAATCCGGTCATAGCTAGTAGCTTGCAGCCGTCATTGTAACGCAACCGCGAGAGCATCCTCGTCCATGAACCCAGCGAGCTTATCGACCGATATTCGGCGCGACCTCGTCGCCCTCCTGCCGCGCCTGCGCCGTTTCGCGCTGACGCTGACGGGAAATGCGCCGGAAGCGGACGCTCTGGTGCGCGAGGTCGCCGACCGGGCGATCCAGAAGAGCCATCATTGGAAAGGCGAAGACCGGCTGGAGAACTGGCTCTTCAGCATGATGCGCAGCACCCGTGCGGACGAATCACGCAAGCGCAAACGGGTAAATCCGGATGCCGCCGATAGCGGCAACGCCCCCGGAAATCGCAAATCATCGAATGCGCTTCTGTCCATGCCGGAAGGGCTCGCGAGCGCCCTGCTGCTGGCGGACGTGGAGGGTTTTACCTATGCCGAAGCGGCTGCGATCCTCGGCATCCCGGCCGATCAGTTCGTGGCCCGGCTCTGCGCCGCCCGTCTGAAGCTTTCCTCCGTCGGCACCGCAACAAGCGAGCGTCGAGCCTGATCATGGGAGCCTTCAAACCATCGCCGCTTGAGCTGCAGCTCTCTGCCTATATCGACGGGCAGGCCACCGAACGCGACCGGCAGGATGTCGAGGAATTGCTGGTCAACGACCCGCAGGCCCGGGCGCTGCACGACGCGCTGAAGCATGGGGCCGAAACCGGCCGGCGCGCCTTCGAAGACATGCTGAAGGAACCGGTGCCGCTCGATCTCGTCCGCGCCATCAGGAATGCGGCGCTGCCGCGCAAGGCCATCCGCCTGCCGCACGCGCCCCATCCGACACTTTCGTTCAAGCCCTCCGGCCCCCAGATCGCCGCCGCCTGCCTTGTCCTTTTCCTCCTTGGTGGCGGGATCGGGTACCTCGTTGGCGCCCGCCCCGTCGCATCGGAGACTGCACTGATTTCAGCGACTGCTGCGAACAGCCGCGACTGGGTTGACGACGTCATCGCCCATTATCGGCTCTATGCACGGCAGACCAATCATCTTGCGGAGATACCCGCTGAAAGGCCCGCAGATATTCTCGAATGGCTGACGACCAATACCGGCGTCGGCTTCCGTATTCCCGATCTCAGCGACAGCGGCTTGACCTTTCAGGGGGCACGTCTGTTCCCCGCCGGCGACGTGCCGGTCGGCCAGCTTCTCTACCGGCGCACCGATGGCGACGGGGACGGCGACGTGGTCGCCATTTCTTTCACCAAGACCCGGCTGGAGGGAAACCGCTCGATCGAGGAGATCCGCAATGACACGGGCCTCGTTTCCTGGGTGACCCCGCTCGCGACCTACATGGTCGTCGGCCCCTCCTCCGCCGCCGATCTGGACGACATCGCGGCCAAGGCGGCGGGACTGATTTAAGGCAGCAGAACCACCTTGCCGGCCGTGTCGCGGCTCTCGATCGCCCGATGCGCATCGGCGGCTGCGGCAAGCGGAAACGCGCCTCCCCGCAGCACCGTCAACTCACCTCTTTCCGCAAGCCGGAAAAGAGAGGTTAGATCGCTACGGAGCGTCCTCCCGTCCAGCAGAGGCAGGAGCGAAAATCCCTGCAGCGATTGGTTCGCCGCAAGCATCGCCTCGATATCGGCGCCTCCCAGCGAAAACCGACCCATGGCAGCGAGCACCAGCCGGCCTTCGGGTCGCAGTGCCGCCACGCATGCTTTGGACATATCGCCGCCAACGAGATCGAAGACGATGCCGACGCCTGCCTGCTCCCCCCAGCCGGGCCGCGTGTAGTCGACCGCGATATCCGCGCCGAGCGACTGTGCGAGCGACCGCTTGCTGTCACTCCCCGCCGCCGCGATGATCGTCTCGGCTCCCTCACGTCGCGCAAGCTGGATCAGCAGCGACCCGACACCGCCGGCCGCTGCCGTAACCAGCACAGGCTTGCCCGTAACCGGGTTCTGGCGGAGGAGGTGAAGCGCCGTCAGTCCCTGCACCATCAGTGCCACGGCATCCTCGAAAGCGAGCCCGTCCGGCACCGGCGCCAACCCATCCGCCTCGACGGCGATATACTCCGCATAACCACCCGCCCCTCGCCCGATCGCAAACAGCGGTACTGCGACACGCGCGCCGAGCCATTGTGCACCGGCACCCGCGCCGACCGCCTCAACCACGCCAGCCACCTCGACGCCGGGCACCATCGGCAGGCTCGGCGTTACCGCATATCTGTCGGCGCGCATCAACACCTCGAAGAAGTTGATACCCGCGGCCTTCACCCGGATCAGCACCTCGCCCGCTGCCGGCTCGGGCGCCGGCATATCGACAAACTCGAAAACCTCGGGAGAGCCGAAGCGGGAGAACTGGACGGCTTTCATCGGAAACCTCATCTATAGGAAACATGAGGCGGGCTTAGCAGCGCGAAGGCCGGCCCGAATACACACTCTTTCGTGCCGTACCCACCAGGAGGTGACCATGGCGGATCCGTTGAAAAACCTGCCGAAACTGCCGGTCGAACGCGCCCTGAAGGTGATTTCCGGCCGCTGGAAACCGGTCATTCTCTACCATGTCTTTTCAGGTCCGAAGCGGCTTTCGGAGCTCAAGCGGATGATGCCGGACATCACCCAGAAGGTTCTGATCCAGCAGTTGCGGGAGATGGAGGAGCACGGCCTCGTGTCTCGCGAAATCTTCGCGGAAGTGCCGGCGCGCGTCGAATATACCGCGACCGAACTCGGCCTCGGTCTGGAGCCAATTCTCTACGCACTCTGCCGGTGGGGCCAGCGCCACGCAGAAGCGCAAGGAGAAAACCACGCGCTTCTCGATTGCATCGTCAGGCCGCGCGGCGTGGAAGCCGCCGCGGCCTGATCTCGATCGCTCTCACCCCTTCGTCGCCAGCACCCGGTTTGCCGCCGAGACGATCGCCTCCAGCGAAGCCGCGACGATGTTGGTGTTGATGCCGGCACCGAACAGCTTTCCGCCTGGATACTCAATTTCCACATAGGCGATGGCCGAAGCGTTGGAGCCGTGCTGCAGCGAGTGCTCGGAATAATCGGCGACCGACATGTCGATGCCAAGATAGGTCGAGAGCGCGTTGATGAATCCGTCGATCGGCCCCGTCCCCTTCCCCTCGATGCGCTTCACCTCGCCGCGATCGGTGATCTCGGCTGCCACGATCCGAACCCCCTTGTGATCGCTACCTGCCGGATAGGTGTGATGGTCGACGAATTTCAGCCGCGCGCCGGGCTGTTCCACGTAGCGCTCGATGAAACGGTCGTAGATGCGCTTGGAAGGAAGCTCCACGCCTTCTTCGTCGGTGATCCGCTGGATGTCCTCGCGGAATTCGACCTGCAGGTTGCGCGGCAGGTTCAGCCCGTAATCCTCCTGCAGGATATAGGCGATGCCCCCCTTGCCGGACTGCGAGTTGATGCGGATGATCGCCTCGTAGGAGCGGCCGACATCGCGCGGGTCGATCGGCAGGTAAGGCACTTCCCAATGGGGGTCGTTGGCCTGCCTGATCGCCTTCATGCCCTTGTTGATCGCATCCTGGTGCGAGCCGGAAAAGGCCGTGTAGACCAGTTCGCCGACGTAAGGGTGGCGCTCCGGGATCTTCATCTCGTTTGAATATTCGTAGACCGCCTTGATCCGCTCGATATCCGAGCAATCCAGTTCCGGATCGACGCCCTGGGTAAACATGTTGAGCGCCAGCGTGACGATATCGACATTGCCGGTGCGCTCGCCATTGCCGAACAGCGTGCCCTCGACGCGGTCGGCGCCTGCCATCAATCCCAGTTCCGTCGCCGCGATGCCGGTGCCGCGGTCGTTATGCGGATGCAGCGAGATGATGATGTTCTCGCGGTTGTCGATGTTGCGGCACATCCATTCGATCTGGTCGGCATAGATGTTCGGCGTCGCCATCTCGACGGTCGAGGGCAGGTTGATAATCAGTTTTTTGTCGGCGGTCGGCTTCATCACCTCGATCACCGCGTTGCAGATCTCCAGCGCCACGTCCAGCTCGGTGCCGGTAAAACTCTCCGGCGAATACTGGAAGCGATAGCCGCCGCCTGCCTTTGCCGCCATGTCGGTGATCATCTTCGCCGCATCGACGGCGATCTGCTTGATGCCGGCGACGTCCTTGGCGAACACCACGCGGCGCTGCAGTTCACTGGTGGAATTGTAGAAATGGATGATCGGCTGGTGTGCGCCTTCCAGTGCCTCGAAGGTACGGGTGATCAGCTCCGGCCGGCACTGCACCAGCACCTGCATGGAAACGTCTTCCGGCACACCGCCCTGTTCCACACACCAGCGGGCGAAGTCGAAATCGGTCTGCGAAGCGGAGGGAAAGCCGACCTCGATCTCCTTGAAGCCCATGTCGAGCAGGAGTTTGAACATGCGGGCCTTGCGGTCGTGGCCCATCGGATTGACCAGCGACTGGTTGCCGTCGCGGAGATCGACGGAGCACCAGATCGGCGCCTTCGTGATGGTCTTCGACGGCCAGGTGCGGTCGGGAATGTTGATCGTCGGATAGGCGCGGTATTTCATCGCCGCTTCCGGCATGCCGTGTTTCACGGTCGGCATTTCAGGAGATTGGGTCTTGGCGTCCATGATCTGGAGTCTCTTCTCGCTTCACGCATCGCTTGGCGCCCTTCGGGGCAAAGCCATTGCCGATGCGGACCTTTAACGGTCTGATGTGGATCGGTCTTGAACGTTTGTGAGAGGAGCTCTTACGCCGGCAGGCTTGATCGGCCGCCGGGCGCTCCTCAACGGACCCGGCAACCGCGCGTAAGGTCGAGGCTAAGAAGCGAGGAAAGCGCAAGAACCGGTGCCCCGGCCGCGATGCGGCTGGTCGGCAAACGGTCGGACATGATTGCGCCTGTCATGGTCATGGGCGGATGTATAGCCGCGACCGGATTTTGAGGCAAGTGCCCGATTATTTTTTCGGCGATTGCATGAAATGCCTGAGCGCCATCATCGCGCCGCCGGCGACCAGCCCCCAGAAGGCGCCGGAAATGCCGGCAAACGAGGCTCCCGAGGCGGTGACGAGGAAGGTGATCGCCGCCGCCTCCCGCGTTTCCGGTTCCCGATAGGCTGCGAAGGCCGCGCTGGAGAAGGCATTGACAAGACCTAGCCCTGCTACCGCCTGCAAGAGGATCGGCGGCGCCAGCGACACGAAGGCTATGATGCCGCCGGCGACAAGACCGAGTCCGATATAGCCGAAGCCGCCGACGATCGCCGCCCAGTATCGTTTTGCGGGATCGGGATGGGCATCCTCGCTGGCGCACATGGCAGCGGTGATCGCCGCCATGTTGACCGGCACGCCGCCGGTGAGCCCGCCGAGGATCGAGAAGATGCCCGTGCCGGCAAACAGCAAACCCGGCGGCGGCTCGTAATGATGCACCTTGAGGATCGCGATGCCCGGAATGTTCTGGGACGCCATGGTGACGATGAAAAGCGGCACTGCGACGGAAACGATCCCGCTCCAGGTGAAGACAGGCTCGATGAAAGTGAGGTCCGGATGGATCGCCGCACCGATCTGTTCCATCGTATCCGCCGGCAGTTCGACCCCAAAGATCAGCACCAGCACGAGTGCAACGAGTGCCGCCGGCACGGCCCAGAGCCGCCAGCGCGAAACCACCACCATCCATGTGAGCACGATCGGCAGGCCGAGCGCGGCATTGAACGCCACCGCCTTCACCGGCGCGAGACAAAGGCTCAGCAGAATCCCGGCAAGCATGGCGTTGGCGAGCGGCGCCGGGATCATGCGGATCACCCGGCCAAGCGGCCGGAAGAGGCCCGAGAGCACGATCAACGCACCGCAGACGACGAAAGCGCCAACGACTGCGGGAAATCCGCCCTCGATCACGCTGATGCCGGCAAGCAGCGCGGCACCCGGCGTCGACCAGGCGATGCTGATCGGCATACGGAACCAGGCTGAGAAGACGATCGCCAGCAGGCCCATCGAGACGGATTGCGCAAGCAGCGCCGAAGCGATCTCCGGTGCGGTCGCGCCCATCGCCTGCAATCCCTGCATGATGACGGCAAAGGAACTGACGAAACCGACGAAGGCGGTAAGCAGGCCCATCATCAGGGCGGAGACGGAGAAATCCTTGAGCATCTGGGGCGGGACTCGTGAACACGAAAATCGCTATCGAGCATAAGCCCTGCGGGAAAGGCAAGGCGCGTTTGCGGCATAAGGGTACGGCAGTCGGCGAAAAGTCATGGGCGAAATGAATGGCGGCGATCGATAATCCGCCGTGTCCTCACAAACAGGGTTGACCCGGCCCTTGGGGCTGCCCCGATAGAGAAGCGGTCAACAACCTACGAGGTGATTCCTTGACGTCTACCGCACAATACCTGAATGCGTCCAAGGCCGCCGAGCGGCTCGGCATATCTCCAAAGGCGCTCCGCCTTTACGAACAGCGCGGCCTGGTTTCGCCGGTCCGCACGTCAGCCGGCTGGCGGACCTATAGCCCTGCCGAATTGGCTCGTGCCGCCGAGATCGCAGCACTGAGAGCGCTCGGCCTCAGCCTCACCCAGGTGGCGCGGATTCTGAAGGGCGATCCGCAAGGCCTCGAACCGGTGCTTGCCGCGCACCAGATACGACTTGAAACCGAAGCCCGCCGTATCGCCGAGACGGTCCGGACGGTTCGCACACTCCGCACCGATCTGGCCGAAGGCCATCCGCCAAAGCTCAACGAACTCGTGCGGCTGACCAAACCGGCAGCCGAGGTGGTCGCCGCCTTCGACCTGCCCTGGCCCTGGGGCGGGGAACGGTTCGAGCTCACGGACATCAAGCCGCTGAACTACATCATCGGCCCGCTCGGCAGCGGCAAGACGCGGCTCGCCAAGGCGATCGCCGACCATCTGCCGGGCGCGGCTTTCGTCGGCCTCGATCGCGTAAAGGACGATGCCGCCGAAGCAGGAGTTCGAATGGAAGCCGATCCTGCGCTGAAAGCCCAGGTCGAGCAAGCGCTTGCCTGGCTTGTCGAGGACGGCGCAACGATATCGCCGGCCTTGATCGAGCTCGTCGCCGCATTGGAAGCCGACGATGCGGCCATCCTGGTCATTGATATGATCGAACAGGGACTGGATCAGGCCACGCAGGAGGCCGTCATCGCGCATCTGCGCAGTCGCAGATCCGATGCATGCCCGCTCTTCATGCTGACGCGCTCGTCGGCTATCCTCGATCTCGCCGCCGTCGGCCCTGACGAGGCGATCATCCACTGCCCGGCCAACCACAATCCGCCGGTCCGGGTGATGCCCTATCCGGGCGCGCCGGGCTTTGAAGCCGTCGCGACCTGCCTTGCTTCACCTGAGATTCGAGCCCGCACCGAAGGCGTCATCGCCTGGCGGCCGCAGGTGGCCTAACCCCTGAGACAAAAAGCCCCGCCGGCAATGCCGGCGGGGCTCCGTCTTTAGGAATTCGAACTCGTCAGATTTCGTTCTGTGAGGTGATGATCCGAGACACAAGGCCGTAGTCCTTGGCCTCTTCCGCGCCGAGCCAGTAGTCGCGGTCGATATCCTTGGCGATCTTGTCCTCCGACTGGCCTGTGGCCTTGGAGAAGATCTTGATCAGCCGCTCGTTCATCTTGATGATCTCGCGCGCCTGGATCTCGATATCGGATGCCATGCCGCGCGTGCCGCCGGACGGTTGGTGCAGCAGGAAACGGGTATTCGGAAGCGCGATACGCCGCTCCTTCGGCGCGGCGACATAGATCAGTGCACCGGCCGATGCCACCCAACCCGTGCCGATCATCCAGACCTTCGGCTTGATGAACTTGATCATGTCATGGATCGAATCGCCCGATTCCACATGCCCGCCGGGCGAGTTCACATAGATGCGGATGTCATCGTCGCTGGCGGCGGAGAGTGCCACGAGCTGCGTGCAGACCTTCTGAGCCAGTTCCTGGGTGATCGGCCCATAGATGAAGATCGAACGCGACTTGAAAAGATTCGCCTCCGTCTCCTTGCCGAGCGGCAATTCTTTCGTCTTCTCGTCGTTTTCGTCTTCGTCGTTCATCACGGTCACAGTCTCCTGCATGGGATTCATGATACGGGACATAATGTGTTCGCCGCCGTAAGACAATGGAGGGGAAGTCTAAGACTCCCACCTTCTGATAGCTAGGGTGAATGACGTACCCCGAGCGCTCCGGGATAGCCAATTGGCGATAGACACGCGGAAGAGGCTTGCCTATCCTCCGATGTCATTTCGCATGCTCATAATTTCAAGGGGATCACGATGCTGAAACGCCTTTCACTCACCGCCGCCATTTTCACCGCCGCCACTGCACCCGCCTTCGCCCATCTCGATCCTGTGGAGCACGGCTCCTTCATGGCGGGCGTTTCCCATCCGCTGTTCGGCATGGATCATATTCTGGTCATGGTCGCGGTGGGCCTCTGGGCGGCGCAGATCGCCAGGGAAGACCGGAACAACAAGGCGCTCTGGGCCGTCCCCTCGGCCTTCGTCGGCACCATGGCCGTCGGCTTTGTGCTCGCCCTTGCAGGCGTGGCGCTTCCCTTTGTCGAGCCGGCCATCCTGGCATCCGTCATCGCGCTTGGCCTGCTGGTCGCCATGGCGGTGCACCTGCCGACCGTGGTCGGCGCCGTGATCGTCGGCCTGTTCGCACTCTTCCACGGCCATGCGCATGGCGGAGAGCTCGGCTCGGCTGGTGCGCTGCAGTTCGGTCTGGGCTTCGTCGCCGCCACGACGCTGCTGCACATGGCAGGCATCGCACTCGGCCTTGGCATCTCCCGTTTCGCGCCGAACCTCACCCGCATGCTGGGTGGCCTCACCGCGCTTGCCGGCCTCTCGCTGGTCTTCGGCTGAGCGGAAGATTACAAGGATTTAAGCGATTCCGGCTTGGAAAAGCCGAAATCGCTTTCTACCTCCCTGATCATGGCAACCGCCCTCAAGGAGGCAGATATGTCACCGGAAGAACGCCAGCTTCTCACCACCCTTTTCGATCGTGTGCGGACGGCATCTGCAACACTACGCGATCGCGAAGCGGAAGGCTTCATCGATCAGGCAACCCGTGAACAGCCCTATGCCACCTATTATCTGGCCCAGGCCGTCATCGTGCAGGAAAAGGGCCTGGAAGCCGCAGCCAACCGCATCAAGGAACTCGAAGAACGGATCCATGAGCTCGAAGCCGGCGAGAGCGAACATCATCGCGCCGAACAGGGCGGCGGTTTCCTGAGTTCCGTCTTCGGTTCGAGCCAATCCCAGCATCCGACGCCCGGCCCCTCCTCCGGCCCGTGGAGCCATGCCCCACGCCAGAGCTACCGGACGAACCGGGATCACGACGATGGCTATCGCGTCCCGCCGCCATCTTCCGGCCCCTGGGGAAGCCAGGCCCTTGCATCTTCCGCCGGCGGCGGCTTTCTGCGCGGCGCGCTCGGCACTGCAGCCGGCGTTGCGGGCGGCATGCTGCTCGCCAACTCGCTTTCAGGCATCTTCGGCAGCCACATGTCGTCGCTTGGCTGGGGTTCGCCTTCGGAAGGCGCCAACCCCTTCGGCAACACCCCGACTGGGGAAACCGTGATCAACAACAATTACGGTGATGATGCGATCCGGGAAGCTTCTGACAACGATAATGCAAATGCCGGTGACCGCGACGCGAACGACGCCGATTCAAACGACGGATGGCAGCAGGCCGATTACGGCAGCGATGACTTGGCCGACGACCAGCAGGACTTCGACGACGGCGATTTCGACAGCGACGACTCGATGGACGTGTGAGCCTCTGAATAGGGGATGTTCTTGTGGCGACGTGACCGTCGATGCGGTCCTAAAACTTTATCTGCAGGGCGAACTTTAAAATAAAGCAGGTTAGTTGCTCAGACGCCGAAGTTCTTTTTCGGCGTCTGCCAGTTCCTCAGTCCATCGCGTGATGTCTTCAGGCGTGGCGGGATGATCGAATGCGTCTGCCGCATAAACAGCCAACATGGCTCTGGCCAGCTTGACTCTCGATTGAGCTGTCTGCCTTAGCAAGGCCAATACCTCAGTATCTTCATAATTGTCAGACATTGGCCCTTTTACCTAAATCATTCATCCACGCCCCCGATATGTCGGCACGCCCTGCTCCGGCAGCCAGACGCCGGCCGGCGCCTCGCCGGTCTGCCAGAAAACGTCGATCGGAATACCGCCGCGCGGATACCAGTAGGCGCCGATCCTCAGCCATTTCGGCTGGAGGAGGTCGACGATTCGCCTGGCGATATAGATCGAGCAATCCTCGTGGAAGGCGCCGTGGTTGCGGAAGGAATGCAGGAAGAGCTTGAGCGACTTCGATTCCACCAGATATCCGTCCGGAATGTAGTCGATCACGATATGCGCGAAATCCGGCTGGCCAGTCATCGGGCAGAGCGAGGTGAATTCCGGCGCGGTGAAGCGCACCACATAGTCGGTGCCCTGGTTGCCGTTCGGCACCTTTTCGAGAACCGCGGCTTCCGGGCTCTGCGGCGCCTCGACCTTCGATCCGAGCTGCGAAAGCCCGCTCACATCCGTCATCGTCATTTGTCAGTTCCTTCGACGTCTACCTTCTGTCCATGAGCGCGCTCGCCTTCGGGCTCCACATGGATCGCCAATGTGGCCTCGGGAATAATCGTTTTGATCGCATCTTCCAAGCGGTCGCAGATCCGATGTGCCTGATCGACGCTCATGCCGGCCGGCACGACCAGATGGAAATCGATGAAGGCGGCCGCCCCGGCGCGCCGCGATTTGAGATCATGCACGCCGAGTGCGCCTTCCGAATGGGTCGTGATCGCCTCGCGCACCGCCGCCTCTTCGTCAGGCTCGAGCGCCCGGTCCATCAGCCCGCCGACCGACTGCGAAATCACCCTGTAACCCTGGAACAGGATGTTACAGGCAACCAGGATGGCGAGCACCGGATCGAGAATCGCATAGCCCGTCATGACGGCGAGGATGAGGCCGGCAAACACGCCTGCGGACGTCACCACGTCCGACATGACGTGATGGCCGTCCGCCGTCAGCGCCGGCGAACGATGCGCCTTGCCGACCCGGATCAGCAGTGTTGCCCAGCCGGAGTTGACGAGCGCCGCCAACCCATTGATCGCCAGACCGAGCACCGGCGCATCCAGAAGCTTCGGCGAAAACAACGCGCCCCATGCCTCCTGGATGATCAGCAGCGCCGCGACGACGATCAGCACGCCCTCGATGACCGCCGAAATATATTCCGCCTTGTAATGCCCGAACTGGTGATCCTCGTCCGCTGGGCGTTGTGCATAGCGGATGACGAAATAGGCAATGAAGGCGGCGACCACATTGACGGTCGACTCCAGCCCGTCCGACAGGAGCGCCACCGAACCCGTCACCCACCAGGCCAGAAGCTTGAGCCCCATGACGCCGAAGGACACGGGAATGCCCCAGAAGGCAAGCCGCTCGACTATGGGATCAACCCTTACCGATACCATCACCAGTTCCTCATGCGCATGCGAACGATTTGCAGGACCTGAAGTCCAAAACGCCGAAACCGCCGGAGCGAGGACATCTCGCTCCGGCGGTTTCGAATGGCCGGGTATATGGATCAGGCGGAAAGGTTTGTCAAAGGCGATATCGACAACCGCGACGGAACATCCCTTGATCACAACGGCATCAAGCAGCAGCCTCGTATTCCGGAATGCGCTTCAGTTCATCTTTCAGAGCCTGCGCCTCGATCTTCAGATCGAAGCTGTTTTGAAGATTCATCCAGAATTCCGGCGAAGTCCTGAAGAATCTGGCCAGGCGCAGAGCGGTATCCGACGTGATGCCGGTCTTCTGGGCAACAATGCGTTCAATACGCGTGCGCGGTACGTTCAGCTTCTTGGCCAACGCATATGGGGTCATCTCCAAAGGCCTGAGATAGAGGTCGCATAGAATCTCACCGGGATGAATAGGCGGCAGTTTGCTGACACTCATGATCAATCTCCTTTGTGCCACGATCGGCTAATGGTAATCAGTGATTTCCACCTCTCCCGGCCCGGCTTCAGTCCAGACGAAGCAAATCCGCCACTGCTTGTTGATGCGGATTGAATGCTGGCCTTCTCGATCTCCGGAGAGCTTTTCCAACCGGTTACCCGGTGGAGAGCGAAGGTCTTCCAAAGATGTTGCCGCATTTAAGACAGTCAGCAATTGTTGGGCGCGACGAACCAGATCGGAAGGGAAACCTTTCCTGACCGTGCCGTCATCGATCGATTGAGTGAGCTTGTCCCTGAACGATCGAATCACGGCCAGCCTCCAATGAACGTATCATAGAGAGATACCACCAGAAATCAATCGAAAAGTATCAGGCAGCGATACCATTTTCCCTCACGTTCTCGAAGCGATCATCACGGCCGAGCCCGTGATGATTCCGGCAGAGCAGCGATTGACGATCCTCATGTGGCGCTCTGATTGCACCAGCCGGCGGGCTCGCTCGGCCACCAGGACATAGACGGTCTGAACGGCAAGATCGATGGACACGCCGCCGATCAGGATGAAGCTCAACTGCTGGAGGGACAGCGCGCCCATATCGAAGGCGTGCGGCAGGATGGCACCGAAAAAGACCACTGCTTTCGGATTTCCGATCGTCAGGAAGGCACCGGAAAGAAAGCCTTGCGCCTTGTCGGTCTCGCGCGGAACCGAGGGCATTGCCCCGGCATTCCAGAGCCTGAAGGCGAGGAAAATCAGATAAGCGACACCAAGCCATTTCACCGCAATAAACACCGGCTCGAAGCGCAACGCCAATTGCGAAAGGCCCAGCACGGCGGCCGTCAACCACAGGAAATTGCCGGACACCATACCGATCGCGAACGGAACAGCATTGCGGCCGCCGCGGGACATGACCTGAGCGATCAGCGCACCCTGGCCCGCCCCTGGAAGGGCAGCCGCGATCGTGAAGGATATGATGAAAAACCAGACCGCATCCCAACCTGTCATTGGCTCCTCCTCGAAATGCCTCCGGCGCGGCTTCCAATATCTACGCTCGCGAAAGCCTAGCCGAAAACCACCGCCATCTGGATCGCATCGATAAACCGCCCGTCGATCTTGACCGCATCGCGCGCCATACCTTCCCGCACGAAGCCGACCTTTTCGTAAAGCGCTATGGCCCGCGGGTTATCCGCGTGAACGTCCAGCTCGACACGATGCAGGCCGATTTCGCGCGCCGCCTCAAGCGTCGCCGAGATCAGCCGCGTCCCGAGCCCTTTGTCCCGGTAACCGGGGATGATCCCCATGCCGAGAGTTCCGCGATGGGCGTGGCTCGGCCGGTCGTGGCGGCGGATATCGCACCAGCCGACCACCCCGTCATCAGCCACCGCCACGAATTGCGGATGGCCGTCCTCGATCATGCCGAGCACAAAGGTGCGCGTCGATTCCAGCGGCGGCGCCTCCAGGAAGCTCAAATATTTCCGCTCGCGCGAGACCGTATCGAGCGCCGTGTGGAAGCTCTCGATATGGTCTTCGCGGATGGATTCGATCGCGATGGTTTCGGACAGCATTCTCACGCCGCCTTGATCTTGGCCTTGCGCGACAAATGCGCCACGACGTTCTCGATCATCCGCATGCCGGCATCGCCGCCAAGCGTCATGATCGATTCCGGATGGAACTGCACCGCCGCCACCGGTTCCTTGGCGTGCTCGATGCCCATGATCGTGCCGTCCTCGCTTTCCGCCGTGATGATGAAATCCGGATGCAATGTCTTCGGATCGGCGAAGATCGAGTGGTAACGACCGACCGTCACTTCCTTCGCAAGGCCGGAAAAGACGATACCCGGCTCCAGCACCCGGATGCGCGACGGCTTGCCGTGCATCGGCAGCGCCAGATGCCGGAGTTCCCCGCCATAGGCTTCCGCCAGCGCCTGCAAGCCGAGGCAGACGCCGAAGATCGGCAAGTTTCTTGCCCTCGCCTTTTTGATCGTCGCCTTGCAGTCGAAATCCTTCGGATTGCCAGGACCCGGCGACAGCACCACGAGGTCCGGATCGAAGCGGTCGAACACCTCTTCCGCCACCGGGGAGCGCACCGTCGACACGGTGGCACCCGTCTGGCGGAAATAGTTGGCGAGCGTATGGACGAAACTGTCCTCATGATCGACGAGCAGGATCTTGACCCCTTGCCCGACCCGCGCCACGTCGCGACCGATCTTCGCCGTATTGCCGGTGCGGGCATCGCGGATCGCAGCGATCATGGCGGATGCCTTGAGCTCGGTCTCGGCCTCCTCTTCATGCGGATCGGAATCATTGAGCAGCGTCGCGCCGGCCCGCACTTCCGCGATACCGTCTTTCACACGGATGGTCCTGAGCGTCAGCCCGGTGTTCATGTCGCCGTTGAAGCCGACCATGCCGATCGCCCCGCCATACCAGGCGCGCGGGCTCTTCTCGTGGTTCTCGATGAAGCGCATCGCCCACAGCTTCGGCGCGCCGGTGACCGTAACGGCCCAGGCGTGGGAGAGAAAACCGTCGAAGGCGTCCATGTCCTCCCGCAAGCGTCCTTCGATATGGTCGACGGTATGGATGAGCCGCGAATACATCTCGATCTGCCGCCGGCCGATCACCTTCACCGACCCCGGTTCGCAGACGCGCGACTTGTCGTTCCGGTCGACATCCGAGCACATGGTGAGTTCGGACTCGTCCTTCTTGGAATTGAGCAGCTTCAGGATCTGCTCCGAATCCGAGATCGCATCCTCTCCGCGCTTGATCGTGCCGGAGATCGGGCAGGTCTCGATGCGCCGGCCGGAGACCCGCACGAACATTTCCGGCGAGGCGCCGATCAGATATTCCTGGTTTCCGAGATTGATGAAGAAGGAATAGGGCGACGGATTGATCGCCTTCAACCGGTTGGAAATCTCCGACGGCTTCGAGTCGCACCGCTCCATGAATTTCTGGCCGGGCACGACCTCGAACAGGTCGCCGCGCCGGAAACTCTCCTTCGCCTTCACCACAAGCTCGGCATATTCGCCCGGCTTATGGTCGCCCTTCGGCGGCGTCGTGGTCGTCCGCTGGAAAGGTTCCGGCGCGATATCGGCCGACTTGCCTTCGGTCGTGGCGCCATCCTTTGAAAAATCATAGCGGTCGATCCAGGCCTTGGCCGCGTGATGGTCGACGACCAGGATCTCGTCGGGCAGGAAAAGCACCATGTCGCGCTGGTCTTCCGGTCGCGCCATGGAGAGCTTGATGGCATCGAACTGGAAGGCAAGGTCGTAGCCGAAGGCGCCGAACAGGCCGATCGCCGAGTCCGCTTCCGAATAAAAGAGATCGACGATCGCCCGCAGCACGGAGAAGACCGTCGGCATCTTGGAGCGCTCTTCCTCGGTGAAGACGCGCGTCGGCTCATTGACAGTAAGGTCCAGCCGGCCGGCGGTCCGTTCACCCAGCGTCAGGTCGGCGACCGTCTTCAGCTTGTCGGCGACGAAACCGAGCAGCACCTCGCCCCGCTCGTTATAGGCTTCGATCCACACCCTGCGGCCGTTGCAGGAAATCCCGAGCGGCGGATCGGCGATCGCCGTATCCCAGCGGGTATAGCGGCCCGGATATTCGTAGTTGGAGGAGAAGACGGCGCCCCGCCGCTCGTCGAGCCGGTCGACATAGGAGGAAATCGCCGTCGCATAGTCGGCCGCGCGCCGCTGCCGGCTGACGGTGATCCCTCCGCGGGTCTCGTAGACTTCCGAACCGTCATCCCGAATGATCGTTACCATTGTCCTGCCTCTCCGATCTGGTTCGCCGATCCCCGTGCGGCCAATAAAAAAGCCGCCTCGGTTCTCGGGCGGCTTTGGTCTTGTCGATGGACATGACTGGTCAAGGCCGCGTAATGCGTGCCGGCCACCAGTTACCAATGTTCATCGAAATCGTCATGGGCGGAATTGTTAGCTTGGCTCGCGGCTACGCGCAAGCGAATTTCTTCGGCTCACGATGCGACCAAACGGAAGGGAAATGCGTTGCTCCTCCGCCAACCTGCCGGAGGAAGCCAGAAGCATGAAGCGATCCCTTTGCCTGCTTGCGATGAGCGTACCGCTTTTGCTCGCCGCCACCCTGCCGAAGCACGGCCCTGTTCCATCCGCAAAGCCGGCCGAAAGGACCGAGTCGGCACCGGAGGCTGCGGCGCCCGAAGTTCGGAGCGAGGAACCCGAAGTCCCGGCAATGAAATCCGAACAGCCCAGGGCCGCCGAAGTTCCCGCACCCTTGCCAAAGCCTGAAGAAAAACCGCCGCGGCAAGCTCCTTCCGCGACTACCCCGGACGATGGACCAAAGCCCGACGGTAAGGAAAAGGAGGAAGACGAGGCCGAAGCTCCACCGCCTCCGCCCCCGCTCGTCAAGGAAGATCCGGAAGAACTGAAAGCTTGCCTGGCTGAACTTTCCGCACTCGGCGCGAAATTCGAGCCGGGCGATCCGATCGACGACGGCAATGGCTGCGGCATCGAACATCCGGTCGAGGTCGCGGAAGTCCTGCCCGGCGTCGAGCTCGGCGGCGCCACCATGCGATGCAAAACCGCGGTGACCATTGCGCACTGGCTGAAGGACACCGTCCAGCCCGCGATGAACATCGCGATGCCGGGGCGGAAGATCGTCGGCATTGCGCCCGGCTCCACCTATGCCTGCCGTCTGCGAAACGGCGCGTCGACCGGCAAGATTTCCGAGCACGCCCGCGGCAACGCCATCGATGTCGCCGCCTTCAGGCTCGACAATGGCGAGACGATGGAGATGAAGCCACGCGACGAGGATTCCACACTCGAAGGAGCATTCCAGCGCACCGCGACCGCCGGCGCCTGCCTGCACTTCACCACCGTCCTGTCACCCGGCAGCGATGCCGCACACCAGACTCACCTGCATCTCGACATCATGGAGAGGAGGAACGGGTACAGGTATTGCCGGTGAATCAGATTGGGCACTGCCTGAAATCTATCAGAACAACCCTTCCACAAACCCCTCGTCATTCAGGAAAATCCGCTCGGCCGAAGGTACGCGCGGCAGGCCCGGCATGGTCATGATCTCGCCGGTGATGGCGACGACGAAGCCGGCGCCGGCCGAAAGCCTGACCTCGCGCACATGCACGACATGCCCTTCCGGCGCGCCGCGCAGGTTGGGATCGGTGGAGAAGGAATATTGCGTCTTGGCGACGCAGATCGGCAGGTCGCCGTAGCCCTGTTCCTCCCAGGTCTTCAACTGGTCCTGCACGCCCCTGTCGGACGTCACCTCGCCGGCATGATAGATTTTCGAAGCGATGATCTCGATCTTCTCCATCAGTGGCAGATGGTCGGGATAGAGCGGCTGGAATTTCGCCTGACCGCCCTCGGCAAGCTCGACCACCTTTTCCGCCAGTTCCTCGATGCCCGCCGAACCCTCCGCCCAGTGACGGCAGAGAATGGCGTCGGATCCGTGCCGCGCCGCATAGTCTTTCACGGCAGAGATTTCGGCATCGGTATCCGACGTGAAATGGTTGATGGCGACGACCACCGGCACGCCGAATTTCCGCACATTTGCGATGTGACGGCCGAGATTGGCGCATCCGCGCTGCAGCGCCTCGACATTTTCAGCGGAAAGATCGTCCTTCCTCACTCCGCCGTTCATCTTGAGCGCCCTGACGGTTGCGACGATCACCGCCGCGTGAGGCTTCAGTCCAGCCTTGCGGCACTTGATGTCGAAGAATTTCTCCGCCCCGAGATCTGCCCCGAAACCCGCTTCCGTCACCACGTAGTCACCGAGCTTCAGCGCCGTCCTGGTGGCGATCACCGAATTGCAGCCATGCGCGATATTGGCGAAAGGCCCGCCATGCACAAAGGCCGGATTGTTTTCCAGCGTCTGCACGAGGTTCGGCTGCATGGCATCCTTGAGCAGAACCGTCATCGCCCGATGGGCCTTGATGTCGCGCGCAAACACCGGCGTCCTGTCGAACCGGTATCCGACGACAATGTCGCCGAGCCGCCGTTCGAGGTCGTTGAGGTCCGACGCCAGGCAGAGGATCGCCATGACTTCCGAGGCGACGGTGATATCGAACCCGCTCTCCCGTGGGAAACCGTTGGCCACACCACCGAGTGAGGCAACCATCTGGCGCAGAGCCCGGTCGTTCATGTCCATCACCCGCCGCCAGGTGATGCGCCGCACGTCGATGTTCTCGGCGTTCCCCCAATAGACGTGGTTGTCGATCATCGCGGCGAGCAGGTTGTGCGCCGCCGTGATGGCGTGGAAATCGCCGGTGAAGTGCAGGTTGATATCTTCCATCGGCACGACCTGGGCATAACCGCCGCCGGCCGCTCCGCCTTTCGTTCCGAAGCAGGGCCCGAGCGACGGCTCGCGGACGCAGATCACGGCCTTTTTGCCGATGCGGTTGAGCCCGTCGCCCAAACCCACGGTCGTCGTGGTCTTGCCCTCGCCCGCCGGCGTCGGATTGATCGCCGTGACGAGGATAAGCTTGCCGTCCGGACGATCTGAAAGCGAGGTGATAAAATCGGCCCCGACCTTCGCCTTGTCGTAACCATAGGGCGCCAGCGCATCCGCCGGTATCCCCAGCCGCGCGCCGATTTCGGCGATCGGCTTTTTCTTCGCGGCGCGCGCAATCTCGATATCCGATTTGACGGCTGCCATGCGTTCCCCGCTCCCGTTCGTTCTGTGGAGTTCGAATATGCCCGTGCGGTTATGAATAGCGAAGGAAACGTAATGTGGGAATGGCAGTGATGGAAAGGGACGCCCCCAGAAGTGTGGCTTTTACGCATCACACGATAACTTGACTAAAAAAGTCAGATTCAAACTTGACTCCTTTTGTTTAGATTTTTAATTCTCGCCGCCGGGGCTTCCGCTGAGCGGAAATCGACAAATCCGAATTCTTTTCCGCGCGTTGGGCAATGAACGGCGCGCGACGTTGCCGCATGCTTTTTAAAGGGGGCTTTCATGGGTTCACGCTTTTTACGACACCAGCATCTTTGGGCTGGAACTGCCATGGTCATGGCACTGGGTATCACCTCCACGGCTTATGCGCAGGAGGCGACGACGGACGACCAGTCGACAGAGCTGAAACCGATTGTGCTGACGACGGAGAAAGGCGGTCGGGTTGCAGATTCCCCGCAGACACAGACCACTGAGCGCGCAAAAATCCAGGAGCGCATGGTCACCGATTTCAAGGATTTCGCCCGCCGCATCGATGCCGGCGTGAATTTCAACAGCAACACCAAAAGCGTCAATATCCGCGGTCTGCAGGACCAGCGTGTCCTGACGACGATCGACGGCATTCGTCTGCCCTGGCTCACTGACCCGCGCGACAGCGCCCAGGGCGGTGTCAATTCCTTCGATTTCGACAGCTTGTCTTCAGTCGATATCACCAAGGGTGCCGATTCCAGTCGCTACGGCTCCGGCACACTGGGCGGCGTCGTGGAACTGCGCACCCTCAATCCGGAGGACCTGATCGAGGAAGGCAAGAATTTCGGCGCGCTCACCAAAACCACCTATGACAGCGCGGACCAGAGCGCGGGCGGCAATGCCGCCATCGCCGGCAGGTTCAACGATAGCTGGCTGCTCGTCCAGGGCGGTTACAAGAAGGGCCACGAGACCGAGAACCAGGGACACATCGGCGGTTATGGTACGACCCGAACGGAAGCCAATCCGGCCGACTTCGTTCAAAAGAACCTCCTCGTGAAGTTCCATCAGTATCTGGAAGGCGGTCACCGCTTCGGGCTGACGGCGGACCTCTTCAACCGCGACGAGGACTTCGACAACATGCGCGGCACAACGTCCAGCTATGAGCAGGGCGGCTTCAAGTCCGGCGAGGAAGTCGATCGCAAGCGCTTCTCCGGCTCCTACGACTTCATCTCCCCCGATGGCACCGATATTGTCGACCAGGCGAGCGTCAACATCTATTGGCAGAAGGAAAAGCTGAACAATACGACGGATGCGATCCGGCTGATTGATCCTCGCGCCTTCGCACCGGGCGGTGCCGGCTGGCACTATGGCCCCCCCTACGGCGTCTACAAGCGCGACAACATGATCGAGCAAACCTCCTACGGCATCACCGGCAATGCCGAGAAAGAACTTGAGATCGGCGGAGTGGCGCATGAATTCCGGTTCGGCGGCGAACTCTACTGGCAAAAGACCCACCAATACTCCTCCGGGGTCGATAATTGCCCGGATGTCGACTGGACGACCGTTCCTCAACCCTATGGCCCGCAGTCCTGCCGCCTTCTGCATTCCAACGCCTCGGACATGCCCGATGTGGATAGCGTCGTGTTCGGCGCCTTCGTGGAAGACGACATCAAACTGATGGACAATCGCCTCACCATCACTCCGGGTGTGCGCTTCGACTGGTACAGCCACGATCCGAAATCCACCGCGGCCTTCGAACGAAGCCCGAACTACGATCCGTCCTATCTGAACTCGAACGACGACTTCGGTATCTCGCCGAAGCTGCGCTTCGCATGGCAGGCGACTCCCGAACTCGAACTCTTCGCGCAATATGCGAGAGGCTTCCGCGCGCCGACGGTGACGGAACTCTACCAGAATTACGGCGCACCGGGTTCCTATGCCCGCATAGGCAATCCCGACCTCGAAACCGAAACCAGCAACGGCTTCGAGATCGGCGCCAAATATGCGGGGACCGACTATTCCGTTTCGGCAACCGTGTTCAACAACTACTACCGCAACTTCATCGACACCGTCACGATTGCACCGCCCGGCGGAGAATATCCGATCGGCGGCATCACCGGTTACGACAACATCAATAAGGTCCGCATCTACGGTATCGAACTCGCCGGCGAATGGCGGTTCCATCCGCATTGGCGCACCTGGGGTTCGTTTGCCTGGACCAACGGCCGCGATAGCGAAACGGGCGCATATCTGAACTCCGTCGCTCCGCTGCGCGCCATCGTCGGCCTCGGATATGCGCAGGAAACCTGGGGAACGGACGTCTCGCTCACCATGGCGGCGGACCGCGACAAGGTCAGCGGCAGCGGCTTCGAAGCTCCGGGCTACGGCATTGTCGATCTGTCCGCCTGGTGGGCTCCCGAACAGATCGGTGAGGTGGATGTCAAGGGCCTGAAGGTGCAGGCAGGTGTCTTCAACGTTTTCGACAAGAAATATTGGGACGCCGTCAGCGTACCGGACGGCACGACCATCGCCAGCCGCGACTATTACAGCGAGCCGGGCCGAACCTTCAAAGTCTCCATCAGCAAGAAGTTCTGATCACTTCTTGTCCGAGACCGGAAACGCCGCGCCGCCAGGGCGCGGCGTTTCTTCGTTTGCCAAGACTTCTCTGCAACCAGGAAGGCCCCGGAGCGGCCTGAGCTCCTCACCGTCTCCCGGCGCTTCGCTTTCGCTCAGCGCGTTCGTCACTGCAATCGATTCACTGGATCGATTGCTCTGGCTCCGCCGGACCGTTCCTCACCCCTCGCCGATCGCGATCAGGCTGGCATTGCCGCCCGCCGCCGCAGTGTTGACCGAAATCACCTGTTCCTCCGCAAACCGCATCAGATAGGCCGGGCCGCCTGCCTTGAAGCCGGTGCCGGAAAGCTTGGAGCCGCCGAAGGGCTGCGTGCCCACCACGGCGCCGATCATGTTGCGGTTGATGTAGACATTGCCGGTATCGAGCGCTTCGGTCACCTTGCGAATGGTGGATTCGATGCGGCTATGGACGCCAAGCGTCAGCCCGTAGCCCGTCGCATCGACTGCGGCGAGCACCTTGTCGAGTTCCTTCGCCTTCCAGCGCACCACGTGCAGCACGGGACCGAACACCTCCCTGGTGAGTGCCGCCGGACTGTCGAGCTCGATGATGTGAGGCGCGAAGAAGTTGCCCGTCTCCGGCACGTTGCCGGCATAGCACACCTTCTGCTTCACGCGCATCTCGGCCACGTGGTCGGCGAGCATCTGCCGCTGGTTCTCGTCGATGATCGGCCCGACATCGGTATTCTGCTTCGAAGGATCCCCGAGATTGAGTTCGGCCGCCGCGCCCTCGATCATCTTCAACATCCCGTCCGCCACGTCCTCCTGCAGGAACAGGATGCGAAGCGCCGAGCAGCGCTGGCCTGCCGAACGGAAAGCCGACACGACCACATCGTCCGCGACCTGTTCGGAAAGCGCTGTCGCATCGACGATCATCGCGTTGATGCCGCCGGTTTCTGCGATCAGCGGCACGATCGGACCGTCCTTCGCGGCCAGCGTCCGGTTGATTGCCCACGCCGTCTTCGTGGAACCGGTGAAGGCGACGCCGGCGAGCCTCGGATGCGCCGTGATCGCAGAACCGACATCCGGCCCGCCCGGCAAGAGCGCCAGCGCTTCTGCCGGTACGCCCGCCTGGTGAAAGAGCTTGACGGCTTCATAGGCGATCAGCGGCGTCTGCGGCGCGGGCTTGGCGATGACCGTGTTGCCGGCGACCAGCGCCGCCGATATCTGGCCCAGGAAGATGGCGAGAGGGAAATTCCACGGCGAGATGCAGCCGAATACGCCGCGGCCGCGCCAGAGGTGGCGGTTGTCCTCCCCCGTCGGTCCCGGCATCTGTACCGGCGCACCGAAAAGCTCGCGCGCCTTGTCGGCATAGTAGCGGCAAAAATCCACCGCCTCGCGGATTTCCGCGATACCGTCGTCCAGCGTCTTGCCGGCTTCCGCAGCGAGCAATGCCAGCAGCCGGTTGCGGTTTTCTTCGAGCAGACCGGCCATGCGTTCCAGGCACGCGGCGCGCGTATCCACCGGCTGGCGCGACCAGGCCTTGAACGCCTTGTCGGCTGCGGTGAATGCGGCATCCACATCCGCAGGCGTGGCCTCCTTCACCGTACCGACGGTCTTCGACCGGTCGGCCGGCGACGTGACCCGCTTTTCCTCCGCCCTGGAGGTCACACCGGCGACGAGCGGCCCGGCCTTTACCTCCGGCAACGGCTTCGACAAATCCCCCATCAGCCGGTCGAGACTTTCGCGATGGCCGAACTCGAAACCAGCGCTGTTCTTGCGGCGGCCATAGATGTCGGAGGGCAGCGGAATCTGCTTGTGCCGCGCGCTTGCACCATCGTCGAGACCCAGCCGGGCGGCCGGCCTTTCCAGCAATTTTTCGACCGGAACCTGCTTGTCGCCCGCAACCGCCACGAAGGAGGAATTCGCACCATTCTCCAGCAGCCGCCGCACCAGATAGGCGAGCAGGTCGCGATAGCCGCCGACCGGCGCATAGATGCGGCAGGCGATCCGGTCGTTGCTTTCGAGCAGGTCGTCATAGAGCGCCTCGCCCATGCCATGCAGCCGCTGGAATTCGAACCCGGTGCGATCCGGGCCTGCAAGTTCCAGAATGGTCGAGACGGTCAACGCATTGTGGGTGGCAAACTGCGGGAAGATGCGTGCACGCTTGGAAAGAAGCTGCTGTGCGCAGGCGAGATAGGAAAGATCGGTCGCCGGCTTGCGCGTCCAGACCGGATAGTCCTCGAGCCCGCGTTCCTGCGCCCGCTTCACCTCCGTATCCCAATAGGCGCCCTTCACGAGCCGCACCATCATGCGCCGGCCAAGCATCGCGCAGAGCTGATCGACATAATCGATCACCGCAGCCGCACGCTTCTGATAGGCCTGGATCGCCAGACCGAAGCCGTCCCAGCCGGAAAGCGACGAGTCCGAGAAGACGGCAGCGATGACGTCGAGCGACAGTTCCAGCCGGTCGGCCTCTTCCGCATCGACGGTGAAATTGAGCTGATGCTCCTTGGCCATGCGGGCAAGGTCGGTGAGCGCGGGAACGAGTTCCTTCATCACCCGGTCGCGATGGGTGGCGAGATAGCGCGGATGCAGCGCCGAGAGCTTGACCGAAATGCCCATCCGGTCGGGAAGCTGCTTGCCCTTGCCGCGCTTCGCCATATGCGCACCGATCGCCTGGATCGCATCCGCATAGGATCGGAAATAGCGCCCGGCATCCTCGGCCGTGCGAGCCCCCTCGCCCAGCATGTCGAAGGAATGGCGGTATCCCTTTTCCTCGCTTTTGGCGGCGCGGGAAAGTGCATCCTTCATCGTTTCGCCCAGCACGAAATGATGGCCGAGGAAACGCATCGCCTGCTTGGTCGCGCTGCGCACCGTCGGCAGGCCGACACGCTTGACGAGACCGCGCAAGATTCCTTCCGGCGTCTCACCGGGGCCGATGACACGGGCCGAAACGGCAAGCGCCCAGGCGGAAGCCGATACGAACCAGCTTTCGCCGGAGGCTTCATGGGTGCTCCAGCCGCCCTCGCGCAACTTGTCCTCGATGAGGCGGTCCTGCGTCAGCGCGTCCGGCACGCGCAGAAGCGCCTCCGCAAGGACCATCAGCGCCAGCCCTTCCCGCGTCGAAAGACCGTATTCCCGCAAAAAATCCTCGACGCCGCCGACCTTGCCCCCGCCATCGCGGATGGCATTGATCATCCGCCTGGCCCGCTGGTCGATTGCCGCATCCTGCGCGGGCGAAAAGCTTGTACGGGCCGCAAACTGTCGGATCAGCCGGTCGTCATCTCCGGCATAGGGCGCGCTAAAGGGAATGAAGGGTTCGACAGTGGCATAGTCGCTCATGGGCATCTCCGTTTCATTCTCCACATAGCGGGAATTCTCTGGTGGTTTCAGCGGATTTTCATGATAATAACTGGAAATAGGACATCATTTTTCTTGATTTGTAGCGGAATATGAAGGAACTCGACCGTCTCGACCGCAAAATCCTCCGGGCGCTCCAGAAAGAGGGGCGTCTGAGCAATATAGAACTCGCAGATCGCGTCAGCCTTTCGCCGACCGCGACGGCCGAGCGCGTCAAGCGGTTGACCCGCGAGGGGTATATCCTCGGTTATAGCGCGCAGCTCTCACCGGAGAAGCTCGGCCGCAACCTGCTCGTCTTCGTCCAGGTCAAGCTCGATCGCACGACTCCTGACGTTTTTGACGCATTCGCAGCCGCCGTCAAACGCAGCGACGATGTGATGGAATGTCATATGGTGGCCGGCGGTTTCGACTATCTGGTGAAGGCGCGGGTGGCGGGAATGGAAGCTTACCGACAATTCCTCTCGGAGGTGATTCTCCCGCTTCCGGGCGTCCGGGAAACCCACACCTATGCGGTGATGGAGGAGATTAAGGGAACCGGATATATCCCGGTCTAAAAAATCCTTCCTGCTAAGCTCCTGAAATAGCAAAAAGAAACTGATTGACTATCACAAAATAGGCGAATATTTGCTGCATTGCACGAAATTTTGTTGGCCATTCAAACAGTTTTAGATATTTGTTAACTATAACATAAACACCTGTCAGCTTTGCTCGTATGATCACTCTGGAACGGCAGTCGATCTTGAACAGCGAGATTTCCACCGCGGATTCGCCAGGGGAAATCTTTGCGGCGATGAAGCGCGTCGCCCATGAGTTCGGGTTCCGGCACGTCACGCTTTTTGCCGCAGGCTCGCCGGATGAGAATCTGGTATCGCGGATGATCGTCGAGACGACGCTGCCTTCCGCCTATATCCAGGAGTTCGATCGCCGCCGCCTCCTGCGTCTCTGCCCGGTCGCGCCGATCATCTCCAAATCGGTTCTGCCCTATTGCTGGTCTCTCGATGAATCCGAGAACGTGCGCGGTTTTGCGATCCCTGCAGCCATGGAGGAATTGCAGCGCCGCTACAAGTTGATCACCAGCGTCGCCATGGCCCTGAATTCCATCGATGGCGACCGTTTCCTGCTGCGTTTCGATGGCACTCGGCCGCGGCTGACCCAGGTGGAACTCAACGAGATCGGCATGATCGTGCTGCATGCCTTCGATGTCTTCGACAAGATCCGCCGGAGCGCCAAAACGGTGGGCGCCGGCCCGCTTTCCAGTCGTGAACTGGAGGTTGTCCGCTGGACGGCGCAGGGCAAGACCTCTGCTGAAATTGGCCGCATTCTTTCGTTATCGGATCATACGGTGAACGCCTACATGACCAATGCCATCAAGAAACTGGATTGCGTCAACCGCACCCAGTTGGTAGCTAAGGCACTCAGGCTGCGACTGATAATGTAAGCTCGGGAACACCTTCCCGGCCCCGGGAGGAAGAGATTGCCGTTTTGGGTTCAGCACACCGAAAAACGCGTCAATACTCAATATCAGGAAGTTGGCCTCTCGCCTGCCGAGGTGGTTGAACTCGCCTCGGCATTCCGTCTCTACGGCTTCTGGCGGATCGATCTGGACACTGGCCATTTCTTCGCGACCGAGGACCTCTGTCGCCTCTTCGGTCTGGAGCCGCAGGATGGACCTGTGAACCTGATGGCCATCACCGCCCGTATCCACCCCGACGACATGCCGCAATTGATGGAAACCTTCGAGCGAGCCAGCGCCGAGAAACTGATCTACCACAATATCTATCGAGTGAGGGCCGACGCCGAGGATTACAAATATGTCCGCACCGTCGGCAAGTTTCGCGACAGGCCAGGCACCGGCGGCGAAGTCGTCGGACTCACCTACGAATTCTTCGCTCAACACCCCGGCGCTACGTTTTTTCTCGACGAGCCTGACCCCTGATTGGTGGTTTCCAAACCTACCGATCCAGCACCGAGCGCACTTCCACGAGGTTTGAGCGGACCATCAGGGTATGAAAGCCCATGACGGCGAGATGGCTCGGCATGATCAGGCCGTCCTCGCGCCCATTGGAGACGATCGATGGCTGGATGCGCAACGCGGCACGGAACCGGTTGAGCGTTTCATTCCATATCTGCCCGAGATTGCGCTCGCGGATCACCTGGGAAAAGTCGGCGCCGGCACCCGAAAGCACGGCGTAATAACCGTAAAGCTGACCGTAGGCGAACCAGAACCTGTCGTCCGCACGCGTGTCGAACCAGCCGCCTCCGTGATTTTCCGAACGATCGCGCAGGATCGCCGCCGTTCCCCCGAGGTCGTTGGCGATCCGGTCGATGAACTGGATCAGGTTGTCGGCCCGAGTGTCGAAGGTCGCGTTGCAGGCGGAAAGATCCCTGTTGAAGGTCCTCAGCTTCTCGATCGCAGTCCGATAATAGGCCGGCGTCGGTGTCTTGAAGCCGAAGGGATCGAGCCCGAAATACCAGGAATATTCGTCGAACTGCAGGTTGCCGCGCGCGTCCTGCAGGTTGCTGTTGATGCCGGACGTGCCACGAACCCGCCCCAGCGTGTCGACGAGTTCGCTCGAGGTGCGCCGCACCGCCTGGTTCACGCCGCGCTGGAACGAGGCCTTGTTGTCGAGGAAGGGCGTGTGATCCCAGTCGACGCCGAAGAAGCCGAGCCGATAGAGCAGCATCGAGGATATCCAGGCGTTCTGGTTGACGTTCATGTCGGTGAGATCGGCCACAGCATCGACGATCGCCGACGACTGGCACTGTCTGGCGTTCGTGGCGGCTGCGGTCGCGCCGCCGCCGGCGGAGGCTGCGGCCGGTAGTTCCTGTCCGGCCGGCGTGGTGCGTTCCGACCAGCGGTAACTGTCGACGAAATTCGGGTTGAAGCCGCTCCAGATCTGCGTCTGCCAGAAGAAGTAGCCGTAGAAGCCGATGAGAAGCGCGAGAACCGCGAGGATCGGCCCCTTCACCATCCAGTGACGCCGGCCGTACCAGCCATGCGCCGCCATGAACGGCCAGATGAGCCAGGCGACCAGAAGCCCGATACCTCTACCGACGGCCTGGCCGATCCGTTGGAAGAAGGCGGTAATTCCGTCGAGCATCGCAGTCTCCTGTCGGGCGGGGCATCGGATTTGCTCAACACATATTGGCTCGGCTGCCGAAGACAAGGACAAAAATCAACTGTGGGATGTTTTGGATCGGAAGGGGCGTTTCGTCGCGGTCAGGGCCGCATGAATTTGAAATCGGAGATCGCGGGCAGCCGCCAGCCCGCCCCTGCCGGATGTGCCTCGGCAGCCGCCTGTTTGACAGCTTCGGCCGGAAACCGTTCGGCAAAGGCCTCGTTGGCGCGGTCCCTGCGCCGGTCGAGACCGTGGACGCTCAGCATACCCTTGGAGAAACGCTCGATTTCAGGAGACAGGCTCGGAAAGTCTTCAGGCCTTAGGTCTTCGTCGCCGTGCCGCGACACGACCTCGGAAAAGACCTGGTAGAGGATGAGCAGGTCCTCCACGTCGATCAGGAGCTTGTGCATCAGCACGTTGCAAGTGCCGACGCCGGCATTAAGCCCATCGATGAAGGTCTGGAACACCGCGACGAAATCTTCCGTCCGGCGCGCAGCCTCGACGCCTGTCATCGCCTCTCCGTTCTCCCCGTGCAGTTTTTCAATGATGTCCGGCCGGTGGTCGATGAAGGCCTTCAGATCGGCTTCGCCCTTGCTGCGCCGTGCAAGGAGAGTTACGCGCTCTGCCCGCACGAGCGCAGCAAGCCGGTCGGCGCGCCTCAGCAGCTCGGCAAGATGATCAAGCGACACAGACCTGCGCGAACGCGCCAGCCGGCGGCGGCGCATCGCGCTCCTCGATACGAGGCCGATCAGCTTCTCGAATCGCGTCGGCACCTCACGCATGTCGAATTCGCGGGCCCGGAACGCAGTCTCGGCCGCAAGCCCCGCCAAGAGATTTGCCAAGGCGGCTTCGGCCGCCTGCCGCCCCGGCGCGCTCGCCTTGAAGCGTTCCGCTTCGATCGCAAGCTTCGCTTCCTCGGGAAGAGTGAGGCTCTCAGCCGCTTCGGCAAGCATCGACGCCGGCGGCTCAAACGCTTCGCGCGTTGCCACCAACGCGTCGCCGATGCGCTCCATCTCGCTGTCGAAAACCTGGGCCTCCGCCACGCCACCTCTCCTGCCGATCGCAGACAGGATAGAGCATCGGACCGGAAAGTGTGAAGCGGTTTTCCGAAAATCCGGTGCTCAAACAAAAAGTTAGAGAGGCAGTGGAACTATGCCGCGGGTAGCGCGGCGCTGGTCACAAGCCGAGCTTGGCGATTTCCGCTTCCAGCCTTTCCTTCGCCTTCTTCGGCATCTTCGTTGCCTTCACGGCGTCGATATTGGCAGGCGCGTCGCCCACCACGACCAGAGCCACCATGCCCATGCCGTAATGCGGCGTGCATTTGAACACGTAGGCGCCCGGCTTGTCGGCGGTGAACGAAACGTCCTCGCTGATCTTACCCTTGATCGGGGCGACGCCCTCCGGCACGAGGCCCGGCATCGAGACGACATCGTGCCCTTTGTCCACCGCGACGAATTTGATCGTGTCGCCGGGCTGCACCTTCACCGCCGCCGGTTCGAACACCATGGCCTGACCATCGCTCCCCTTGTTGAGCATCTTCACTTCGATCTCAGCACCAAAGGCCGGAAGGGTGAGAAGAGCAAGCGTTGCAGCAAGGGTGAAGGTCTTTGTCGCGTTTCTGCGCATGTAAGCACTCCTGGAAAAGCCTGACTTTTAATGGCCAGAATGCCTACTCATCATCCCCATTGCCGGCTTTGACCAGAGTCAATCTCGTCGCATTGCCGCGGCTTTCCGTCTCAGATAGTCAACGAAGACCAAACCGCGATCAGTCGCAGCGCATCCTGTCTTCCCAATGCCGGCGGCAAAGCGACACATATTTCTCGTTTCCGCCGACTTCGACCTGTGCGCCCTCGCGCACCAGATTGCCCTCCGCGTCGAGCCGCACCACCATGGTTGCCTTGCGGCCGCAGAAGCAGATAGTGCGCACTTCCCGCAGCTCGTCGGCGATCGCCAGGAGCTCCAGCGAGCCGGGAAAGAGCTTGCCCTGGAAATCGGTCCTCAGTCCGTAAGCCATGACCGGAATTCCGATCCGGTCGCAGACACGCGCGAGCTGCCACACCTGCTCGACGGACAGGAATTGTGCCTCGTCCACGAAGACGCAGGCGATCTGCTCTTGCGCATGCATGGCTTCGATCGCCGAAAGGAGATCGTCGGACGACCCAAAAGGGATTGCATCGGAGGAAAGGCCGATCCTGGACGCGACCCGCCCCTCGCCCGCTCTGTCGTCGAGCGCGGCGATGAAGATCGCCGTGCGCATGCCGCGCTCCTGATAGTTGTAGGAGGCCTGCAAGAGCATGGTCGACTTGCCGGCATTCATCGTCGCGTAGTGGAAATAGAGCTTGGCCATGCCCCCGCTTCTGCTCGCGATCGGGATTCGAGGAAAGCGGGGGAAGCCGATAACCACAGGAAACTCGAACGCGGCCGCGGCAGCATCCCGGGAGAATCGGCCAGAAGAAATCCCGCACAGCCCGGCTCCTGTCTGGCGGCAGAAATTAGCGTCATGTCACATCCGGCAGTTTCCAGTCGTCATGTGTTCGGAAGTGTCGAAAGGAGCCGACGATGACACAGAGATTGAACCCCTTCACCACAAGCCCCGATGCAATGCAGCCGTGGATCGAGCTGGGAAAGACGATTCAGACCAATGGCCTTGAGCCGCTGTTGAGAGAGCTCGTGATGACGCGGGCGGCGCAGATAAACGGCTGCACCTTTTGCCTCCATCACCACATTGCGGATGCCCGCAAGCATGGAGAGACGGAAGACCGACTTCACCTTCTCAGCGCATGGCGCGAATCCACGCTTTATTCCAACCGCGAGCGAGCCGCCCTCGCCTGGACCGAAGCCCTGACGCTGGTTTCCGAAACCCATGCTCCGGATGATGTCTACGAGGCCTTGAACGAACACTTTACTGCGGACGAGCAGGTAAACCTCACTCTGCTGATCGCGCAAACCAACGCCTGGAACCGGATCAACATCGGCTTCCGCAGGTTTCATCCTGCCGAACGGAAAACGGCGGCCTGAGAGCCGTCACACCGAGCCGGCACTCGGACGCACGCACTGTGCTTGCGTCCGAACTCACCCGGTACAGTCTGCCGAATGCTCGACCGTCCGCGCATACGGAAGACGCGAGTTTGAAACCCTCCGGGGATCCGCCCCGGCTCGCGAACAAATCGGATACCGCCTGCGGCACGGGAAAATGGCCGAAGGATCATCGAAAATGTCGCAAATGGCCCCCTTGTCCCGCCGCGAATGCACGCGCTTGCCTCGCCCCAACAGATATTGATAATGGCGGGAACCAGAAAGACAGGGGAGCAAGTCATGCGCATCACCACCTCGCTGAAGATCACGCTCGCAGCCGCCGCCTCCGTGCTGGTGCTTGCGACGGGCGCCTCCGCCGCCGAGCCGGAAGCCTGCGGCACGGTCCGATTCTCCGATGTCGGCTGGACCGACATCACCGCCACGACGGCCACCGCAAGTGTCCTCCTCAAGGCACTCGGCTACGAGACCGATGTAAAGGTCCTTTCCGTGCCGGTCACCTACAGCTCGCTGAAGAACAAGGATATCGACGTCTTCCTGGGCAATTGGATGCCGACCCAGGAGGCGGACGTTCGCCCCTATTTGAACGACAAATCGGTCGAATCGTTTGGGCCTAACCTGACGGGCGCCAAATATACGCTAGCCACAAACGCCAAGGGCGCCGAGCTCGGCATCAAGGATTTCAAGGATATTGCCAAGCAAAAGGATGCGCTCGAAGGCAAGATCTACGGCATCGAGCCGGGCAATGACGGCAATCGTCTCATCCTCGACATGGTGGAGAGCAACACCTTTGAGCTCAAGGGTTTCGAAGTGGTGGAATCCTCCGAACAAGGCATGCTCGCCCAGGTCGCCCGCGCCGACAAGGCCGGTCAGCCGGTCGTCTTCCTCGGCTGGGAACCGCATCCGATGAACAGTAATTTCAAGCTGACCTATCTCTCCGGCGGCGACGATATCTTCGGGCCGAATTTCGGCGGCGCCGAGGTGTTCACCAATGTGCGCGCCGGCTTCGCGGAAGAGTGCCCGAACGTCGGCGCTTTCATCAAGAACCTGAAATTCTCGCTGGCCATGGAAAACGAGATCATGGGCGGCATCTTGAATGACGGTGATGAGCCGGAAGACGCCGCTACCAAATGGCTGAAGGCGAACGGCGCGGCAATCGAACCATGGCTCGCCGGCGTCACCACCAAGGACGGCAAGCCTGGCCTCGAAGCTGTCAAGTCCGAACTCGGCCTCTGACCATCGGACGGGCCGGTCTCCCGGCCCGCATGCCCTCACCGATAGTTCCCTCCGGAGCAGGCAGGCATAGACGTGAATTGGCTTCCCGAATGGCTGGTGGATTCCGGCGGAAAGATGCGCCTCGGCAACTGGGCGAAGGATTTCGTTGACTGGCTGACCGCCAATGCCGACTGGTTCTTCGACTGGCTGTCGGCCGTGCTGTCGAGCGTCATCGATGCCCTGCTTTTTGTCCTGCAATGGCCGAACGCCTATGTGCTGGTCGCTCTTATCACCGCGCTCGCCTGGTGGCTGCGCCGTTCGGCGGGTATCACGCTCTTCACCTGTCTCGGGCTGCTCCTCATCTATAATCAGGGTTACTGGAAGGAAACGACCGAAACGCTGGCGCTGGTGCTTGCCTCGACTGCCGTCAGCATGGCGGTGGGCGTACCGCTCGGCATTGCCGCGGCCCGCCGCGCCTGGGTCTACGAGATCATGCGGCCGATCCTCGACCTGATGCAGACCATCCCGACCTTCGTGTACCTGATCCCGGCGCTCATTCTCTTCGGCCTCGGCATGGTGCCCGGCCTCATCGCCACCGTCATCTTCGCCATTCCGGCGCCGATCCGGCTCACCCGCCTCGGCATCGTCTCGACGCCCGGTGCCTTGACCGAAGCGGCCGTTGCCTTCGGCGCGACACGCGGCCAGGTGCTGCGCAAGGTGGAACTGCCCTTCGCCATGCCGCAGATCATGGCCGGTCTCACCCAGACGATCATGCTGTCGCTTTCCATGGTGGTGATCGCAGCCCTCGTCGGCGCCAATGGCCTGGGCGTGCCCGTCGTACGTGCGCTCAACACCGTCAACATCGCCCGCGGTTTCGAGGCAGGCTTGTGCATCGTCATCCTGGCGATCATCCTCGACCGCATGTTCCGGACATCCAAGGGAGATGGCGCATGACCGCCCGGAAGACAGATTGCGTCGTCTTCGACCATGTCGACATCATCTTCGGCGATGATCCGGAACGCGCACTGCCGCTGATGGACCAGGGCAAGAGCCGCGACGAGATCAGCGCCGCAACCGGCATCGTGCTCGGCGTCGCGGATGCCTCGCTGACGATTCACGAGGGGGAAATCCTGGTGCTGATGGGCCTGTCCGGCTCCGGCAAGTCGACGCTTCTGCGCGCCGTCAACGGGCTTGCCCCGGTCGTGCGAGGCTCGGTCAGCGTCGCCACGCCGTCGGGACCGGTCGATCCCTACAGGGCAGGCACAAAGGTCCTGCGTGATCTGCGCATGCATACGGTCTCCATGGTCTTTCAGCAATTCGGCCTGCTTCCCTGGCGCACCGTCTCGGAAAATGTCGGCTTCGGCCTGGAGCTCGCAGGTGTCGCGGAGGCGGAACGCAGGAAGCGTGTCGGCGAACAGCTCGACCTGGTCAATCTGACGCAATGGGCCGACCGCAAGGTGGGCGAGCTTTCCGGCGGCATGCAGCAGCGTGTCGGCCTGGCGCGCGCCTTTGCGACCGGCGCGCCGATCCTCCTGATGGACGAACCCTTCTCGGCGCTTGACCCGCTGATCCGTACCCGTCTGCAGGACGAGCTTCTGGAATTCCAGCGGCGGCTCAAGAAGACCATCCTCTTCGTCAGCCACGATCTCGACGAGGCCTTCCGCATCGGCAACCGCATCGCCATCATGGAAGGCGGACGCATTATCCAGTGCGGTACGCCGCAGGAGATCGTCCGTGCGCCGGCCGACCAATATGTCGCCGATTTCGTGCAGCACATGAACCCGATCGCCATGCTGACGGCGGGCGACGTGATGCGTCCGGGCGTCACCGCCGCGGCCGGCGCGACCCCGGTCTCCGCAACCGCCCGTTCCGACACGCCGCTGATCGATATCCTCGACGCCCTTTCCCGCCAGCCGGGCGCGGTCGGCGTGGTCGATAACGGAACGATCATCGGCACCATTTCGGCTGAGGACGTGGTCGCCGGGCTCACCCGCCACCGCCGCCGGGCTGGCTGAAGCCTAACCTGAGACATTCAGTCGGCTTTCGTCCGGTCACCGGAGATGGTATGTCCTGCCGATGCCGGGAAACGACGGCCAATGGAAGCAGAGGGACGAGATGGCTGACGAATCCCAGACCGATAAGCCCAATGTGCTGCGCGAGACAGACGACGAAGCTCGCCGCCTCGCCCGCATGCTGGTGCGCGGCGCGCGCTATATGGCGCTCGCCGTCCTCGATCCGGAAACCGGCTTCCCCTCCGTCAGCCGGGCACTGACCGGCACCGATGTCGACGGCGTGCCGGTCATCCTCGTCTCGGCCCTTTCCGGTCATACCAAAGGGCTTGTTGCCGATCCCCGCTGCTCGCTTCTGGCCGGCGAGCCGGGCAAGGGCGATCCGCTCGCCCATCCAAGGATCACACTACAGGCACTTGCCGAAAGCATTGCCCGGGATACGCCCGACCACGCCCGTATCCGGAGCCGCTTTCTCGATCGGCATCCGAAAGCCGCATTGTATGCAGATTTTGCCGATTTCCGCTTCTTCCGAATCGTTCCGCAAAGCGCTTCGCTCAACGGGGGATTCGGCCGGGCCTATGTCCTGACAGGAGCCGATCTCATCATTCCCGAGCCGGGAGCCGCTCCGGAATGGCTCGAACTCTCAAAGAGTTTAAAAAATATGACCGATGCTGCAGAGAGCCTTGCTGCCCGCCTTGGCGCGGAAAACGGGAAGAACTGGCGTTTCGCAGGTGTCGATCGAGCCGGAATCGACCTTGTCGGTGGCGATCTTCAACTCAGACACGAATTCGATGAACTTGCAGCCTCGCCGGAGGCCGTGCTTGATTATCTTTTTACCATGTCTAAAGTTCATTAATCGGGTTACCCGAAATTTAGGGATATACAATCCCTTTTGCTGCTTGTTAATTTTCGCATGTACGACGAAGGGTGAATTTTAGAGCGGGGGGCCGCTTTGAAAGACGAGGGGTTTTAACTTATGGACACGATGGCACTATCCGAGCATTCCACCGCAGCGGCAGGCTTGTTGTCTGCAATGGCCAATCCGAAGCGGTTGATGATCCTGTGCTGCTTGGTAAGAGGTGAGGTCGCTGTCGGTGCGCTCGCTTCGCAGGTCGGTCTCAGCCAGTCGGCGCTGTCGCAGCATCTTTCCAAGCTGCGCGCTCAGAAACTGGTGAAGACTCGCCGCGATGCACAGACGATTTATTATTCCAGTTCATCAGAATCGGTGATCAAAATACTGGAGACGCTGGAAGAGATTTATTGCGCGCCGGCTCAAAAGAAGTCCGCCGCCGCTTAGGTCTGACGACGCAGACATAGTGTCTTTACTGCCTTGACTTAGCTTCCGGCGCCCATGGCCGGAGGTAAGGTTGTCTGTTGACTTGTCGCATCATTGCCAAATCCGAACCGCGGTGCCGTCGTTGCCGGCGGCGTTTGATGCCGTCATGGACTTACCTCGCGCCTGCAAAGGCGGTTGACGGCCCCGCTCCCCCTGATAATTTGACCATGCAGTCAAAACTTGGCGCGAAACGCCGACCGGGAAATGGCCACCCGATGATCCGAATGGCCATGGAGAGCCTCATGTCCAACCGCCTGAATACCACGCCCAACGATCTGAGGGCGTTCTGGATGCCGTTTACGGCCAATCGCCAGTTCAAGAAGGAACCCCGTCTTTTCGTGAGTGCCAAGGATATGCACTACACGACCCATGACGGCCGCCAGGTGCTCGACGCCACCGCTGGCCTTTGGTGCGTCAATGCCGGCCACTGCCGGCCGAAGATCACCGAGGCGATCCGCGAGCAGGCCGGCGAGCTGGATTACGCACCCGCCTTCCAGCTTGGCCATCCGAAGGCCTTCGAACTCGCCAACCGCCTGGTCGACATCGCGCCGGAGGGCATGAATCACGTCCTCTACACCAATTCCGGTTCGGAATCGGTCGAAACGGCACTGAAAGTCGCCCTCGCCTACCACCGCGCCAAGGGCAACGGCTCTCGCTTCCGGCTGATCGGCCGCGAGCGTGGCTATCACGGCGTCAATTTCGGCGGCATCTCGGTCGGCGGCATCGTCGCCAACCGCAAGATGTTCGGCACGCTGCTCACCGGCGTCGACCATATGCCGCACACCCACCTGCCCGGCAAAAATGCCTTTACCCGTGGCGAGCCTGAGCACGGCGGCGACATCGCCTCCGAGCTGGAGCGCATCGTCACGCTGCACGACGCCTCGACCATCGCCGCTGTGATCGTAGAACCCGTGGCCGGCTCCACCGGCGTACTCATCCCGCCGAAGGGCTATCTGCAGAAGCTGCGCGAGATCTGCACCAAACACGGTATCCTTCTTATCTTCGATGAGGTCATCACCGGCTTCGGCCGCATGGGCACACCCTTTGCCGCCCAATATTACGGCGTCACTCCGGACATTATGACCACTGCCAAAGGCCTCACCAACGGTGTCATCCCGATGGGGGCGGTGCTGGTGACGTCCGAAATCCACGATGCGTTCATGAACGGTCCGGAGCACCTGATCGAGTTCATGCACGGCTATACCTATTCCGGCAATCCGATCGCCTCGGCTGCCGGCCTCGCGACGCTGGAAACCTACAGGGAGGAAGGCCTGTTCGAGCGGGCCCGGGAGATCGCCCCCTACTGGGAGGAAGGTCTCCACTCGCTGAAGGACCTGCCGAACGTCATCGATATCCGCAATATCGGCCTGATCGGCGCGATCGAGCTCGACCCGATCGCCGGCGAACCGACCAGGCGTGCCTTCTCCGCCTTCCTGAAGGCCTATGAGAATGGCCTTCTGATCCGCACGACCGGCGACATCATCGCCATGTCGCCGCCGCTGATCGTCGAGAAGCATCACATCGACGAGATCTTCGGCAAGCTGCGCGAGATCTTGAAGAACAATATCTGAAAATCAGTCCGGACATGAAAAAAGGCGGTCTGCACGGCCGCCTTTTCTTTTTCAGGCAGAAGACCTCAGGCCTTGAAGAAGGCTAGCAGATCGGCGTTGATCACATCCGCATGGGTGGTCGCCATGCCGTGCGGCAATCCTTCATAGACCTTCAGCGTCCCGTTCTTCAAAAGCTTGTGGGAAAGCAGCGCCGAGTCGGCGATCGGCACGATCTGGTCGTCGTCGCCATGCATGACGAGCACCGGCACCTCAATCTTCTTGAGGTCTTCGGTGAAGTCGGTTTCCGAGAAGGCTTTGATGCAGTCGTAATGCGCCTTGGCGCCGCCCATCATGCCCTGACGCCACCAGTTGTCGATCACGCCCTCGGAAACCTTGGCGCCTGCCCGGTTGAAGCCGTAGAACGGGCCGGCCGGAATATCGCGGAAGAACTGCGCCCGGTTGGCGACAAGCGCCGCACGAAAGCCGTCGAACACTTCGATCGGCAGGCCGCCCGGATTATTTTCCGTCTTGAGCATGATCGGTGGCACGGCGCCGATCAGCACGGCCTTGGCAACCCGGCCGCCGCCGCCATATTGCGCCACATAGCGGGTAACTTCGCCGCCGCCGGTGGAGTGCCCGACATGGATCGCGCCTTTCAGATCGAGATGCGCGGCAAGTTCCGCGACATCGGCCGCATAGGTGTCCATTTCATTGCCGGTATCGGTCTGGCTGGACCGGCCATGGCCGCGGCGGTCATGAGCGACCACACGGTAACCCTGCGCAAGGAAGAACAGCATCTGGGCGTCCCAGTCATCGGCGCTAAGCGGCCAGCCGTGATGGAAGACGATGGCCTGCGCATCTTTCGGGCCCCAATCCTTGTGGAAAATCTGCGTGCCGTCCTTGGTAGTGATGGTATTGCTGGTCATGGTGCTCTTTTCCTTCTGAACAGAGTTTGCGGATTGTGCGGATGCCTGTCTGATTGGAAAGAAGGGCGGGACCGCAGCCGTAGCGGCAAGACCCAGCCCCGCGATCATAATACGTCTGCGTGTCGTTTTGTTAGCCTGGTCGTTCACCGTGCTCTCCATTAACTATCGCGACATTTATTATCGCGATATCTATATGCTTAAACATTATCGAAAGCCCTGTCTACAGAAAAATTATCGCGACATCATTTTTCGTGGTATACAGGTTCAACTCGACCACTTGGGAAGTCTGCCATGTCGCATCACCCGCCCGTCCCCTTGGACAGCCAGCTCTGTTTTTCACTTTATATGGCCAATATCGCCATCAACCGGACCTATAAGCCGATGCTCGACGCCATGGGCATCACCTATCCGCAGTATCTCGTCCTGAGCGCGCTGGCCGAACGGGACGGCCTGACGGTCGGCGCGATTGCCGAACGGCTGTCGCTGGAATCCAGCACCATCACCCCGCCGGTAAAGCGTCTCGAACAGGCGGGACTGGTCGAGCGGCGGCGCAGCACCACGGACGAACGGCAGGTGCATGTCTGGCTGACCGAGGCCGGTAGCGACCTGGTCCAACAGGCAAAATGTCTCGGCGATACGCTGATCGAGCGCTCCGGAATGACGCTGGAAGAGTTTCAGGCTTTCAATCGAAAGGTCCATACCTTTCTCGATGCGCTGGCGGGCAGAGAGTAGAATCCGCCACAAAGGCCCCCGCTTGCGGCTTCGGGCCTATTCTTTCGTAAAATCGACAAAAACTGCACCGGTTTTGTTATCTTCTTGCGGAATCTCAGGCAAATTCCTACAGAATTGCCTGCTGGCTGCTGAAAGCCAAATATGGCTCGGCACGGCACCGACCGCATCGCCTTACCGTCAACTTGGCACGATATGTCCGAACGGCATTGGAGACGGCAGGAGTGAGATGCGGCGTTGACCGCGGGCTCGTTGAGCCCCATCCAAGGAGAACCGAAATGAACCTCAAGACGCTTCTGGGAGCGACGGCCCTCGCCTCCCTCACTTTCGCACCGCTTGCCCATGCCGAAATCGTCATCGGTCTGATCGCGCCGCTCACCGGTCCCGTTGCCGCCTATGGCGACCAGGTCAAGAACGGCGCCGAAACGGCTGTCGCGGAGATCAACAAGAATGGTGGCATTCTTGGTGAGCAGGTCGTCCTGAAGGCTGCTGACGACGCCGGCGAACCCAAGCAGGGTGTCTCCGCCGCAAACCAGATCGTCGGTGAAGGCATTCGCTTCGTTGTCGGTCCGGTGACGTCGGGCGTCGCCATGCCCGCCTCGGACGTTCTGGCCGAAAACGGCGTGCTGATGGTCACCCCGACCGCGACCACACCGGAACTCACCACCCGCGGCCTCACCAACGTGCTTCGCACCTGCGGCCGCGACGACCAGCAGGCGGAAGTCGCCGCGAAATATGTGCTGGAACATTTCAAGGATAGCAAGGTCGCCATCATCAACGACAAGGGCGCCTATGGCAAAGGCTTGGCGGATGCCTTCAAGGCCACGCTGAACGCCGGCGGCATGAAGGAAGTGATCGACGATGCCGTCACCCCGGGCGACAAGGATTTCAGCGCGCTGACCACGCGCCTCAAGGCTGAAAACGTCGATCTCATCTATTTCGGCGGCTATCATCCCGAAGGCGGCCTTCTCGCCCGCCAGCTTTCCGATCTCGGTGTCAAGGCGACGATCATCGGCGGCGACGGCCTCTCGAACAGCGAATTCTGGAACATCGGCACCAGCGCCGCCGCAGGGACCGTCTTCACGAATGCTTCCGACGCTACGAAGAACCCGGATTCCAAGGCTGCGGCCGACGCGCTCGCCGCCCGTAACATCCCGGCGGAAGCCTTCACCCTGAATGCCTATGCCGCCGTCGAAGTTCTCAAGGCCGGCATCGAAAAAGCGGGCAGTGCCGAAGATGTGGAAGCGGTCGCCGCAGCCATCAAGTCCGGCGAACCGATCGCAACCGCCATCGGCAAGCTCACCTATGGCGAGACCGGCGACCTCACGTCGCAAAGCTTCTCGCTCTTCAAGTGGGAAGACGGCAAGATCGTCGCCGCCGAATGAGGCGTTTCAGATAGCGGTCTGACGGGCGCCTTCCGGCGCCCGTTCTGTTTCGGGCGCATGCGCCAATGGCGTCCGGTTCACTCGACATGGACCGCCAGCGTCCGTTTGAGCGTCTTCAACACGACGCTGGTGGTGAATTTGCGGATATTCGGGTTGAGCTCCATCATCCGGTCGGCAAGTTCGTCGAAATGCTCGACCGACCGCGCGAGAACGACGAGCGTGTAATCGCCCCGCCCGGATGTCACCCAGGCCTCCTGGACTTCCGGCGTTTCGACCAACCAGCGCATGAAAGGCGGAAGAAGCTCCGGCCGGTCGCGCTCCAGTTCGACTTCCACCAGCATGGAGACGTTGGCGCCGACCTTCTTGGGATCGACGACCGAGACGTCCCGCAGGATCACCTTGTCTTCCCTGAGTTTCTGGAGCCGTCTCTGCGCCGATGACGCAGACTGGCCCGTGCGATGCGCGAGCTCACCGAGCGTAATGGTCGCGTCCTGTTGCATCAGCTTGAGGATTTCGCGATCCATCTTCGTCAATGGCATGATGAAAACTCCCGCCGTCTTGGGCGATAATGCAAAATTTACCCGATATTCCTGTAAAATTCGGAAACTCTGCCCGAATTTTAGATGCAGTTTAGCTGCATGATGACAAACCAGCCATCCCCCTCCGCCCACGGCATCCTTGCCGCTTCCGCCCGCATCGACGGGCTTTTCACCAACAGTCCGCTGGTCGAGCAGCAGACCGCCAATACGGCACTCGGCCTTCGCCTGTTCGCCAAAGTCGAAACGCTGAACCCGATCCGCTCCTTCAAGGGCCGCGGCACCGACTGGTGGCTCAAAAGCCAGCCGGCAGGTGACGGCGCAATCGTTTCGGCATCCGCCGGTAATTTCGGCCAGGGACTGGCCTATGTCGGCCGCGCTCAGGGCCGCAGGGTGGTGATCTTTTCCGCAAGAACGGCCAATCCCGCCAAGATCGCGGCGATGCGCCGCCTCGGCGCGGAGGTATTTCTGGAGGGTGACGATTTCGACCAGGCAAAGGCCGCCGCGCGCGCCTATGCGGAAACCCATGGCTATTCCTTCGTGGAAGACGGCGCGCTGAAGGAAATCGCCGAAGGCGCCGGCACGATCGCGCTTGAAATCACCGAACGGCTTGGCCGCGATGGCGTTTCGCTGCAAGCCATCGTCGTGCCGCTCGGCAATGGTGCCCTGCTGACAGGCATCGGCACCTGGATCAGGGCGAATGCGCCGGAATGCAAGGTCATCGGTGTGGTCGCCGCAAATGCCCCCGCGATGAAACGTTCCTGGGAGAGCGGCAGGATCATCTCGACCGAAACCGCAGCGACTGCGGCCGACGGCATCGCCGTGCGCGAATGCGTTCCCTATGCGCTCGACTGCATGAAGACGACCGTCGACGACGTCTGGAAGGCTGGAGAAACAGCGATCCGGCAGGCGCGGGATTTCTGCCGCCTCCATTACGGCCTCGTCGTGGAGGAAGCAGGCGCAGCCGGCATTGCGGGGCTTCTGGAGCATGGAAAGGCGCTTGCCGGCGCCAACGTCGCCACCATTCTCTGCGGCGCCAATGTCAGGACCGATATCGCGTAGAGATTAGCGGGCTTGTGCCTCTCTTGGCTCTTTTGCGTCCGGCCGGCATCAAGTTAAGCTGGTCAGGACCGATTCAGCGCCAGGAGCCTGCCATGACCAGCCGCCTCGAAACCTTGATCGACCAGGGCACAGGCCGCGAGCCCGCCGATATCGTCCTGAAGGGCGGAAGGTTCTTCGACCTCGTCACCGGCGAAATCGTCGCCTCCGACATCGCCATCTGCCGGGATCGCATCGTCGGCACCTGCGGTTCCTACAAGGGCAAGGAAGAGATCGACATCTCGGGAAGGCTCGTCGTGCCGGGCTTCATCGACACGCATCTCCACATCGAAAGCTCGCTGGTCACCCCGCACGAATTCGACCGCTGCGTGCTGCCCTATGGGGTGACGACGGCGATCTGCGATCCCCATGAGATCGCCAATGTCATCGGCACGGAAGGCATCCGGTTTTTCCTGGATTCCTCGCTCGAAACCATCATGGACATCCGCGTCCAGCTTTCCTCCTGCGTGCCGGCGACGCATCTGGAAACCGCCGGAGCCGACCTGCCGATCGAAGAGCTCTTGCCCTTCCGGGATCACCCGAAGGTCATCGGGCTCGCCGAATTCATGAATTTCCCGGGCGTCATCCACAAGGACCCGGTCTGCCTCGCCAAGCTCGACGCCTTTTACGGCGACCATATCGACGGCCACGCCCCGCTCTTGCGCGGCAACGACCTGAACGGCTACCTTTCTGCCGGCATCCGCACCGAGCATGAATGCACCACCGCCGAGGAGGCTCTCGAAAAGATCCGCAAGGGCATGCACATCCTCGTGCGCGAAGGCTCGGTCTCGAAGGACCTGCACGCGCTGATGCCGATCATCACCGAGCGTCTGTCGCCCTTCCTCGCGCTCTGCACCGACGACCGCAACCCCCTCGACATCGCCGAACAGGGCCATCTGGACTACATGATCCGCACGGCGATCGCCAATGGCATCGAACCGCTCGCCATCTATCGCGCCGCCTCGATCTCAGCCGCGCGCGCCTTTGGACTTCGCGACCGCGGCCTCGTGGCGCCCGGCTGGCGTGCCGATCTCGTCGTCATCGACAGCCTCAGGAACTGCAAGGCGGAAATGGTCTTCTCGGCTGGCCGCAAGGTCACCGACGAGCTTTTTGCGACCCGTAAGCCGGTGGCGGCGGTCGGCCTCGACAGCGTCAAGGCTAGGCCGGTCGAAGCTGCCCATTTTGTCGTACCTGCCACCCAGGGCGAAACATCGGTCATCGGCGTCCTGCCGGGCAAGATCATCACCGAGCATCGCCGCTACGAACTCCCGTCGTTCGGCAACGAGACTGGCATCGACCTAGACCGCGACATCATCAAGGTCGCTGTCATCGAGCGGCACGGCAAGAACGGCAACCACGCCAACGGCTTCGTGCAGGGTTTCGGGCTGAAGAAGGGCGCGATCGCCTCGACGGTTGGGCACGACAGCCACAATATCTGCGTTGTCGGCGTCGACGAGGAGGATATGGCGCTGGCCGCCAATCGTCTCGGCGAAATCCACGGGGGGTTTGTCGTGGTGGAAGATGGTCGCGTAACCGGCGAGATTGCGCTTCCCATAGCCGGCCTCATGAGCCTCGAACCCTATGAGACCGTGCGCGACACGCTGCATGATCTCAGAAAAGCGGCCTACGCACTCGGCACGACGCTCCAGGAACCGTTCCTGCAGGTAGCCTTCCTGCCCCTGCCGGTCATCCCGCACCTGAAGATCTCCGACATGGGCCTGGTGGATGTCGATCGGTTTGCGTTGATTTGAATGTGCTTTTCAAATCCGCAGCGAACAACTATTTTTCAATCGAAAGAGGCATCTACAATGACCAAACTCGAACAGATCGAAAAATCCGTATCCGAACTCGACCCGAAGGAACTCGAGAGCTTTTCGACATGGTTCGAGGAGTTTCAAGCTGCACGCTGGGATGAACAGATCGACGCCGACTCCGCAGCCGGCAAGCTCGATGCTCTAGCTGACAGGGCGCTCGCAGATTTCCGCTCGCATGCCGATTATGACAGACTGACCAGTTGACCTACCTCCGCCTCAGCACCATCCCCGCGTGATAGAGTACGCCGTCGCGGAAATCGCCGTCGGCGGTAAAGCCGGTGTAATCCTTGTAGTCGATATGGTCGCCGGTCACCCAATATTGGCCCTCATACGCCCGCTCGCGATTGCCGCGCGCCTCGACATAACGACCGTTCGGCAGAAGTTCGTGGCGGATATGATTGTCCTCGGTCACCCACATGCCGACGTAAGGGTGGTCGCTCATGGTCTTCTCCTCGTCTTTGATCTCATGCGCGAACGCCGCAAAGGTCGCGATGAAGGCGAATGCCGCAGCACAGGCGGCAAACGCGAACAGCCGCCGGAAACACCGGTCAGCCCCGTCAACCATTGAGATATTCCCGTCTCAGCCACCGTTCGCGGCGGCCGCGGTCTGCTAGGCCCAACCGCTTGAAGAAGGTGCCGGCGAAACCGGCGGCCCAATGAAATGGGCTTTCGAGTAAGCGCTGGAAGTTGCTCATCACCGTCTCCTTTTCCGTCCGGGTTCTGTCAATCGGACGAGATGGAATATGGCGGAAACCGAGGTCGAGGTGGTAGACCAGTCCTCCGGCATGATTGCACAATCCTCCGAAGATGATTTGAAATGGCCGTGCACGCCACCCATATGGATTTTGCGCCCGACAAGCAGGGCCGCCGATTCAGGTATTTCCAGAACAAGAGAGAGCCACCGGATGGACAAGATCGCCAAACTTGCCGAACTGATTGCACAAAACACCGAAAGCGATGGCGTTCTCGAAACCGCCATCCCGCGCCTTTCGGTCATCCGCATATCGAAGCCGACCGAGCCGTTGCATGCCATCCATCAGCCATCGGTCTGCATCATCGCGCAAGGTGCAAAGCAGGTCATGCTGTCGGATCAGATCTTCCGTTACAGCCCCGGCCGGTATCTGGTCGTCTCGGCCGATATGCCTGTCACCGGACAGGTCATCGAAGCGAGCGAGGACAAGCCCTATCTCTGCTTCCGGCTCGATCTCGACATGAAGCTCCTGAGCGACATGCTGGTCGAGATGCCGCATGCCTTCGGCTCATCCGCGTCCCCCTGCAAATGTGTGGGCGTTTGCGAAACCACGCAGGAATTCCTGGACGCCGCGATCCGGATGGCGCAGCTCCTCGACCGGCCTGACGAGATCGCCTTTCTTGCGCCGCTCATCGAGCGCGAGTTGATGTTCCGCATGCTGCGCGGTGGTCAGGCGGAGATGATCCGCCAGATGCTGGCGCCCGAAAGCCGGCTGCAGCAGGTCAACCGTGCGATCGCCTGGATCCGCCAGAATTTCGCCGCTCCCTTCTCGATCGAGCAGGTCGCCACGGAGGCGCGCATGAGCACGTCCTCGCTGCACCAGCATTTCCGCGAGGTGACGGCTATGAGCCCGCTGCAATACCAGAAGCAGCTTCGCCTGCAGGAGGCCCGCCGGCTGATCCTCGGCAACGCGATGGATGCCGCGACTGCCGCCCACAGCGTCGGTTATGACAGCCCTTCGCAGTTCAGCCGCGAATACCGCCGCCTCTTCGGCGCCCCGCCGATCAAGGACATAGCGCGGCTGAGAAGCGAGCCTGCACATTACGCGCAGGCTTGATGCATGCCGTCAAAGGCGGCCGCCCGTTTTGGTATGACGACATTCACATAAAGATTGATCACACCCGCGCGCAGAACATGTCCAGGGCATCGAGCCTCACCACGCCCTTTTCAAGCCGCGACGCAAAGCCAGGTGGCGATACCGGCAGGCAATCGCCGAGCCGCTTGGGCAGCGTGTAATCCTGCGGCATGCGTGTCAGATTGAAGACGAAGAGCAGGCTTTCACCACCCTTCTCCCTCACAAAGGCGAGCAGGTCCTGATTGGTGTCGAGGAAAGTCATGTCACCGTCAGTGAGCGGCGGATGCGCCTTTCGGAAGGCAAGCGTCGCCCGGTAGTGGTGCAGCACGGAAGCCGGATCGGCCTCCTGCACGTCGACGGCGCGCGCGGCATGTTCGCGCGGTACCGGCAGCCAGGTCTTGGCTCCCTCCGTAAAACCGGCATGCGGCGCACCCGCCTCCCATACCATCGGCGTACGGCATCCGTCGCGTCCCTTGAAGGCCGGCCAGAAGCGGATGCCATAGGGGTCGCGCAGATCCTCGTAGGAAAGTTCAGCCTCTGTCAGCCCCAGCTCCTCTCCCTGATAAAGGCAGATCGAACCGCGCAGCACCGAAAGAAGCGTGATCGACAGCTTTGCGACGCGGTCCTGTTCTTCCGGCACCTCGGTGAAGCGGGTGACATGCCGCACCACGTCGTGGTTGGAAAAGGCCCAGCAGACCCAGCCGTTGGTGACCGTGTCCTGCACGGTCGTCATCACCTTGCGGATATAGGCCGCGGAGAAGGCCGGACCGAGCAGATCGAACGTGTAGCACATGTGCAGCTTGTCGTTGCCGCTCGTATAGATCGCCAGCGTCGTCAGTGAACGCGGTCCATCGCCCACTTCGCCCACGGTCGCCCGCCCCTCGTAGCTGTCGAGCAACGCCCTCAACCGCTTCAGGAACCCGATGTTTTCCGGCTGGCTCTTGTCGTAGAGGTGATTCTGCATGGAATAGGGATTGGTGTCCGTCTCCATGCCCGCCCCTTCGGTGTCATAGACCATCGGCGGATTGTTGCGAAGTTGCTTGTCGTGGAAATAGTAGTTGACGGTATCGAGCCTGAACCCGTCCACGCCGCGGTCCAGCCAGAACTTCACCGTGTCCAGCACCGCCTCCTGGACCTCCGGGTTGTGGTAATTGAGGTCCGGTTGGGAGATCAGGAAGTTGTGCATGTAATATTGCTTGCGCACTCCGTCCCATTCCCAGCCGGGGCCTCCGAAGATCGAAAGCCAGTTGTTGGGCACCGTTCCATCCGCCTTGGGGTCGGCCCAGACATACCAGTCCGCCTTGGGATTGGTGCGGCTTGAGCGGCTTTCGACAAACCAGGGATGCCGGTCGGACGTATGACTGATGACCTGGTCGATGATCACTTTCAGCCCCAGCCGATGGGCTTCGATCATCATCTCGTCGAAGTCCGCCAGCGTGCCGAACATCGGATCGACATTGCAGTAATCGGAAACGTCGTATCCCATGTCCGCCATCGGCGAGGTGAAGAACGGCGACAGCCAGATGGCGTCGACGCCGAGGGAGGCGATATGCGGCAGACGGGCGGTGATCCCCTTGATGTCGCCGAGTCCATCGCCGCTCGTGTCCTGGAAGGAACGCGGATAGATCTGGTAGATCACTGCGCCGCGCCACCAATTCGCGTCGGTTCTGCTCACCGCTTCAGTCGCCATGTCTCGACTCTCCTTTCTCCTTTGTTCCCGCCCAACCTAGTGCCCCCGGAACAAAAGACAACGCAAAAGCAAGGCCCTGACCGCTCTTGCCATCTTCGGCACTTCGGCCTATGCGACTTGGTCGAGATACCGGAGGGAACGAAAATGGGCGGGCGGCTTCTTTCGATCGGCGAATGCATGGTGGAACTGTCGCAGGCAGGCGAAGGACTGCTGCGCAAGGGTTTTGCCGGTGACACGTTCAACACCGCCTGGTATGCGCGTGCCTGCCTTCCGGCAGAGTGGACGGTGGAATATTTCACCGCGCTTGGTGACGATCCGCTCTCGTCGGAAATGCTCGTCTTCATGAAGGAGGCCGGCATCGGCACCGGCCATATCCGCCGTATCGAAGGCAAGACGCCAGGCCTTTACCTTATCACGCTGAAGAACGGCGAACGCACCTTCAGCTACTGGCGCGATACGGCGGCGGCAAGGAAGCTCGCCGATGATCCAGACGATCTCCGGGCAGCAATCGAGGCTGCCGACATCATCTATTTCTCGGGCATCACGCTCGGCATCCTTGCGCCGGAAGCGGTCGAGACGCTGCTTGCAGAGCTGCGCCGCGCCAAGGCGGCGGGCAAACAGGTGGCTTTCGATCCGAACATCCGACCGCGCCTCTGGACGGACAGGGACACAATGCTGAAGACGATCGAGGCCGGCGCCCGTGCCGCCAATCTGGTGCTGCCGAGCTTCGACGACGAGGCGACCCATTTCGGCGATGCGACCGTCACCGATACCATCGCCCGCTATCATGCGCTGGGCGTCGAAAACGTCGTCGTGAAGAATGGCGCTGAGGGCATTACCTTGAGCTTTAGCGGTTCCACGGCAATCCACGTTCCGGCTGTACCGACCCTGCAGATCGTCGACACGACCAGCGCCGGGGACAGTTTCAACGGCGCGTTTCTGTCGCGCCTCGTGCGGGGCGTCTCGCCTGCGGAAGCCGCGACCTATGGCGCGAGCATCGCTTCCGTCGTTATCGGCCACCATGGCGCGCTGATCAGCCCGGCGTTACTGCCGGGGTGACTGGTCCGCCGTCCGGAACGAAACCGGAAAGCCGCGCATGACGGAGTTGGCGACGGTGCAAACTCGCCGCGCACGGTCGATCAGCGCACTCGTATCGATGCGGTCTCGGGACGTGCAGGTGACATCAAGGTCAGCCCGGGTCGTGATAAGCGGCGAGCCGTCCAACTCCAGAGTGACACGGACGGCGATCGCGTCGATCTCGATGCCCATGTCGTGCGCCACATAACGCAGGTCGTTGCAGAAACAGCCACCGATCGCCAATGCCAGAAGCTGTGCCCCGTTGAAACCGAGGCCCAGTCCTCCCGCCTTTCCCTCAGGGCGATCGACGACAAGCGTATGGCTGCCGGCCCAACCCATTGCCGCTTCCGTACCTGCTACATTGCGAAGCTCGATGATCGAAGACACCATGATACGCCCTCCTTGCGTTCCGAGCATCCCACCAATCAGGTCGCCGTTCAATCGGAGAGCCTCCGCCCCCCTTCATCCTCCTGTAACAATCCTTTACGATAGAGGGCGAGACATGTCCGCAGCACGCCTGAGTCGTGTGCGGACCGGCAACCGGGCTGGGCCTTGCATGACCAGAATCACCATCGTGACGGATGCCTGGTATCCTCAGGTGAACGGCGTCGTTCGCTCCATCGAGAATACCAATCGGGAACTCGATCGCATGGGTGTCGAGGTGATGATGGTGACGCCGCAGGATTTCGCCAGCGTCCCCTGCCCCACCTACCCGGAAATCAGGCTCTCCATCGCTACCTATGGCCGCGTGGCGGCCGCGATCGAGGCGACGCAGCCGACCGCCGTCCATATCGCCACGGAAGGTCCGCTCGGGCTTCTTGCCCGCCGCTGGTGCCTGAAGAAGCACGTGCCCTTCTCGACCAGCTACCATACGCGGTTCCCGGAATATGTGGCCGCCCGTTTCCCGGTTCCGCTGCGCTGGCTGCATGCCTTCGTGCGCTGGTTCCACAATGCCGGCAACGGCTGCATGGTGGCGACCGCCAGCCTGGAACGCGAACTTTCCAAACTCGGCATCAAGAACCTCTTACGCTGGAGCCGCGGCATCGATCAGACCGTGTTCCATCCGATGGAGCTCGATGAGCGCCCGTTCAATCTGCCGCGCCCGATCTTCCTGACGGTCGGCCGGGTGGCGGTGGAAAAGAACCTGCCGGCCTTTCTCGACATCGACCTGCCCGGCTCGAAGGTCGTGGTCGGCGACGGCCCTGCCCGCGCCGATCTTCAGAAACGGTATCCGAACGTGCTCTTCACCGGCATGAAGACAGGTGACGAGCTTGCCCACGCCTATGCGCAGGCCGATGTTTTCGTCTTCCCATCGAAGACCGATACATTCGGCAACACGATCCTGGAGGCGCTTGCAAGCGGCGTTCCGGTCGCCGCTTATCCCGTCACCGGGCCGATCGATATCATCGAGGAAGGATCAGGCGCCGGAGCGCTGAACGAGGATCTGCGCGAGGCCTGCCTCGCTGCGCTGAAATGCTCCCGCGAGAATGCTCGAAAGCTTGCCCGCAACTTCACCTGGGAAGCGGCATCAAAGCAGTTCCTCAACAACGTGATGATCGCTCAGGGGCAACGGCCAATGCTCAAAGGCCCATCGACCGGCGCCAGACCGTCAACGGCCTGAGCCGTCCGGCAGTCAGCCGGCCCGTCTGTCGCGCCAGACAAAAAAAGCGATACTGCCGATTGCAAGGCAGACGGATGCCAGAAGGCCGGCGACGATCATGAATTTCTCCTCCAGCGCGGCGACTCCCCTGCCGCGAAATAATGTCGCAGTCGATCACGTCGTGCCCGTGAATGCAATCCCTGCACGCTGAAGTGCCCACCACCGCCCATCGGGCGGCAACTTTCGTTCCTTGCGGCTTGCACGGGTTTCCGGCAAGCCTTGGGATATCATGCGTAGAGTATGCGATCGCCGAATTCGGTATCTTCGTCGAAATTGGCGGAACCGATACGGCCGCTTTCACCGGAAAGCTGGTTTCCGGCGCTCGACGCCTGCTCGTTGGAAGTGCTGGCCTGCAGACTTTCGAGCTGAGCTTCCAGCGCGTTGATCTCGCTCTGGACCGACTGTTTCGTATCTTCGTCCTTCGCCTCGGCGAGCTCGGCTTTTTTCGCCGCGATCTGAGCCTCGATTTCCGAGACATTCACGGAAGAGGACGAGGAGGAACTGAGAACTGTGGAGGCGGTAGAGGATGAAACAGCGCTGACCATGTGAAATCCCTTCAAAACATGGCGTCATAGCAGCACGATTCGTTTAACCAGACATGAACGGCACGCCCCCGTTTTGACCTTGGGGGTGCCGCCGTTGGCGAAGGGCCTACCGCTTCCTCTTCCGTCCCTCGAACGGGTTCTCGCCGGCCCTGAAATGCACCCGGATCGGCACACCCGGCATCTGGAAATCGTTGCGCAGGCCGTTCACCAGATAGCGCACGTAGCTTTCCGGAAGCGCCTCCGGGCGTGTGCAGGAGATCATGAAGGCCGGCGGGCGGGTCTTCACCTGCGTCATGTATTTCAGCCTGACACGGCGGCCGGAAACCGCCGGCGGCGGGTGCTGCACCTGCACGCTGTCGAGCCAGCGGTTGAGCTTCGCGGTCGAGATGCGCTTGTTCCACACCCGGTCGGTCTCGATGATGTTCTGCATCAGCTTGTCGAGGCCGTAGCCCGTCTGACCGGAGATCGGCACGGCGCGGATGCCCCGCGCCTGCGGCAGCAGCCGCTCGGTCTTTTCCCGCAGGTCGGCGAGCGTCGCCTGCACATCCTCGACAAGGTCCCATTTGTTGAAGGCGAGCACGGCCGCACGGCCCTCGCGGATGACGAGATCGACGATCTGCAGGTCCTGTTTCTCAAAAGGTATGGTCGCGTCGAAAACGATCACCACCGTCTCGGCGAAGCGGATGGCGCGCAGCGCATCGGCGACGGAGAGCTTTTCGAGCTTCTCCTGCACCCTCGCCTTGCGGCGCATGCCGGCCGTATCGAACATCTTGATGGTGCGGCCGCGCCAGTCCCATTCAACCGAGATCGAGTCGCGGGTGATGCCGGCTTCCGGCCCCGTCAAAAGCCGGTCCTCGCCGAGAAAGCGGTTGATCAGCGTCGACTTGCCGGCATTCGGCCGCCCGACGATCGCCACCCTGAGCGGCTTCGTCTCGTCATAGGCAGGTTCGACCTCCTCCTCGTCGGAGCCGCCTTCCGCACCCGCCACGGGCAGATCGACATTCGTCTCGGCCTCCTCGTCCGGTTCCGGAAAGGCCTTGTCCTCGCCGATCGCCTCCACGATGGCGTCGCGCAGATCGAGCATGCCTTCGCCATGTTCGGCAGAGATCGGCACTGGCTCGCCGAGGCCAAGCGTGAACGCGTCGTAGAAACCAGCATCGGACCCGCGTGCTTCCGCCTTGTTGGCGACCAGCACCACCGGCTTGCCGTGCTTTCTCAGCATCTCGGCAAGCGCCTGGTCGACCGGCGTCAGCCCCATCTTGGCATCGACCACGAAAAGCGAAAGGTCCGCCTCGTCGATCGCCGCTTCGGTCTGCGCCCGCATGCGGCCCTGGAGTGTCTCGGGGCCCGCCTCTTCGAGACCGGCCGTATCGACGATGCAGAAGCGCAGGTCCACGAGCTTCGCGTCGCCAGGCCGGCGATCGCGGGTCACGCCCGGCGTATCGTCGACAAGCGCCAGCTTCTTTCCGACCAGCCGGTTGAAAAGCGTGGACTTGCCGACATTCGGGCGTCCGACGATGGCGACGGTAAAGCTCATCCTGTTTCCTTAAAGACCTGCAGGCAAAGAATTAAGACGATGCCTTGCCGGAGGCGGTGATGTTGTCGAGCATGATCTGCGCGCGGTTTGCAATATTGCGCGGCGCTGCAGCATCGTTGGCGATCTGCTGGAACCATTCCTTGGCTTTTTTCATGTCGCCGGCCTTGTAGGCGGAAAGCCCGAGCGCCTCGCGGGCGGAATTGGCGAGCGGGTTGGCCGGGACGGCCATGGATTCCACTTCCGCCGCAACCTGTTCATAGGTGCCGGTATCGATGAGCAGCCAGGCGGCGCGCATCTTGGCAAGGTCTCGCATCGCCGGCGGCGCCTGCCCGTCCTTGCCGACCTCGGAGAAAGCTGCGATGGCAGCCGCCGTGTCGCCCTTGGCCTGCTGAACGGAGGCGGCGCGCATCTTGGCGAGCACCGGATAGGCACCGGTACCGTCCTTCTCCAGTGCCTCGAAAGCCGCAAGCGCCTCGTCTTGCTTGTTCTCCGACGCGAGTTTCAGCGCCGCCAGGAATTTGTCGCCGGACTGGGAGGAACTGTGCGTATCCCACCACTCGTAGCTCTCCTTGGCAATGGCGCCCCCGACGATCAGCACAACAATCGCGATCACCAGAGGCCGGAAGCGCTTCCAGGCATATTTCACCTGATCGGAGCGAAGCTCCTCGTTCACCTCGCGGATAAAGCTGTCGTCGTGCTGCGTCATCAAAGTCTCCGGCCCGGCGGCCTCAATCTCAAGAAGAAAGCGCCTTCTAGCCTATTTTCCCGAAGATGTAAGGCCCTTCTCACAAATCTCGGAAAGCTTGTTAACGGTGATGTCCCGGAATGGCCTGTTCAAAGCTTCGCCTCATTCGGTCTTCATGAAGCAAGCTTCCTCTCCGTGTGATTCAGGTTTCATTGATGCGTTTGTCCGCCCTTCCCCTCGCCCTCTGCCTTTCGCTACCCTCCTGGGGCGCCGACGCGACGGAAAAACCGAAGCAACTGGTGATGATATCATTCGATGGAGCGGGGGCGAACGATCTCTGGCAGAGGAGCCGCGATCTCGCCAAACGCACCAACGCGCATTTCACCTATTTTCTCTCCTGTACGCTGGTGATCGAGCGTGCCAATGCGAAGAGCTATCAGGGGCCGCACCAGAGGCCCGGCAAGTCCAATATCGGTTTCGCTCAAACCGCGGAGGAGGCACGCGGCAGGCTTGCTCACGTCTGGCAAGCGCATCTCGAAGGCCATGACATATCGAGCCATACCTGCGGCCATTTCGATGGCAAGGATTGGACGGCGGCCGATTGGGAGACCGAGTTCACGACCTTTCACAATGTTCTGACCGATGCCTGGAAGATGGCCGGCGCGGAGGCCGAGGAACCGGCCGGCTGGAAGGATTTCGTCAAGAACGACGTCCCCGGCTTCCGCGCGCCCTATTTCTCCGTCAGCCCCGGCCTGGTCGAGGCCGAGAGGAAGGCGGGTTTCCGATATGACGCGAGCCTCGCCACCAAAGGCCCTGCCATGCCGGAGGAAAAGGATGGCCACATCCGTTTCGGCCTGCCGCTCATCCCCGAAGGACCATCGAACCGGCCGATCATTGCGATGGACTACAATCTCTTCATTCGTCATTCGGCCGGCATCGAGAACCCGAGCCGTTCGGGGGAGTTCGAGGAACGCGCCTATTCGGCCTTCAGGGCCGCCTTCGACCGGCAATATGAAGGCAATCGCATCCCGCTCCAGATCGGCCTGCATTTCGTGGAGATGAACGGCGGTGCCTATTGGCGCGCCATGGAGCGGCTGGTGACGGACGTCTGCGGAAGGGACGACGTCGCCTGCGTCAGCTATTCGGAGGCAATCAGGATGCTCAAGGAACGCGGCAAGCGACAGGAGACATCGGGGCTTTGATCTCAGGACGCCCCTCCCTGCCTGCCGGGAAAGAGGATGGATTTCATCACTGCGAAAGATCTTCCCTCAATCCCTCAACCACTTAGCGGCTTTCATTTCCCCGCCTTATCCCCGCGCTTCGGACCTGCGCCATAATCACTCCCGTCATCGGATGGGAAACCGGGTTCTAGAACCGGCCTCCTCATCTGGCTCGAAGGGTCCGGTTTCCGGTGATGGTCGTGCCAGGCGGCAGCGGAAGAACTGACACCTCTTTCAAAACCGCAAAACGCGATCGGGGCAGGCGGAAAGCCTGAATGCCCAATGCCTTTGAAATGCCCGCCTGCCCTTTTCCCACCCAAACCGCACCGGACATGACATCCGGCGCGGCCAAACGTGCTGCGTTGAGAAAGGGTCAGTACGGCCGGTCGGCCGCAAGCTCGCCGACTTCGGCCTCGCGCTCCAGATAATGCTTGTCGATCTCCGGCAGCGGCTCATCATAAATCGCCGCTTCGAAGGCCTTGAGACGCTTGTAGATCGACATCAGCTCGACGATCGTCGTCCAGGAATTGATGAGGTATTGGAATGATGTACGCACCTGATCGAAGACATTGCCTACCTGGGTAAAGATGCCCAGCGTAACTTTCCCGGCCGCGATGGACGGGATCAGCACGAGCAGGCTGTAGAGATCGTCCGCACGCAGGTAGAAGAAGCGGGCAATATTGAAATAGAGATAGTGAAAATAAAGACGGAAATAGTTTTTCCGCACATTCGCGAAAAGCTCCGCCACGGTCGCCGGTTGGGCGCGATCCTCATGATCTTCACCGTACACCAGTTCCTTACGGTACGCGGCCTCGACGCGCTGATTGCGGAACTCCAGGCCAGGCAGCTTGATTCCCACCAACGCCAGGAAAAGAGTACCAAACAGCGACCACAGGATCGCCGCCCAGACCAGCGCATGTGGGATTTCGCCAACAATCGGCAGTTCATTGATCGTATTTGAGAAGGAAAACAGCACCGGCATGAAGGCGATCAGCGTCATAATCGCCCTGACGAAACCAACGCCCAGCCCCTCGACAGTCAAGGAAAAGCGCATCGTGTCTTCCTGCACGCGCTGCGAGGCGCCCTCGATGTGGCGCAGTTTGGACCAGTTCGCCATGTAAAAGTCGTTCATCGCCGTGCGCCAACGAAAGATGTAATGGCTGACAAAGAAAAGGTTCAGCACACTGACGGTGATGGAAACAAAGGCAATACCGGTGATACCTAGAAGCCCGGTATAAAGCTGCTCTGCCGTAACCGGCGCGGTTTTCGCAAGCGCCTGCTGAACCAGGTCGTAGTAAGGGCCATACCAGGCATTGAACGCCACGCTCACCTGCACAGAAAAATAGGTAACGAATACGATCAGTGCGCTTCCCAGCACCGACCAATACTGCCACCGATGAGGCGCGTACAAAAACCAGAAGGCAGCAAAGATCGCACTGGCCACGGCGTAATATAAATAGAACCAAAGGAACGGCCCCGACCAGAAAAGCGAGACGTCCACGGCTGCATTGGCATCACGCGGAGCGAAACCGATGGCTGGCCCGACTGCGCTTCCACCTGCATACCAGGACCCTATGGCTACGATGGCCCATAACAAGGCCGAGATGAAAAACAGTTTCGGTCGGGGGAAGAAGGAGTGGAACACGGAGCTTTGGCTTTCCTGAGTTCGAGATCTCTGAAGGTCGGGAACGACTGTAGAGCGCGAAACTAAGGCAGTTCCAAGGGAGCGGCAATGGCCGCACCCCATCGTTACACAATTGTAACCGCGTGTTCAGGCAACGGTAATTGCGCGCTCGGAAAACCGTAATCCGGTTTTCATTCCGGCCGCCGCGCGACCGGCAGGGCGAGCAGGATACAGATGCCAAGGGCTGCTGCGGCAAGCATGGTCGCAGCGGCAAAACTGCCGGTCCGTTCCGCTACCCAGCCCGCCACCAGCGGGCCGATGATCTGACCGGTGCCGAAGGCGGCCGTCATGAAGGCGAGCGCCCGCCGAGGGCTTTCAGGAGACAACGTCCGGGCAATCTGCAGCCCGTAAGCCGTGACGACCATGAAGGTCGCGCCGAGCAGCAGCCCGCCGACAAGCGCGCCGGCCGTGGGCGGCAGCAAGACGGAGCCCGCCACGCCGACCGCCTGGACCGCAAGCGCGGCGACATAGGCCTTGCCGAGCCCGCGCCGTTTGACCACCGGCCGCCAGAGAATGAGCGAAACCGCTGCCGCCGTGCCCGTCAGGAACCAGGCGAGGAATTCGACGATCGGCCCCGCCGCCCCCATCCGCGCAATGGCGACAAGAAAGGTCGCGGTGATCACGTAGCCAAAGCCGAACAGCCCGTAAGAGGCGGTAAGCAGCGTGAGCGGCATGCGCCATTCAAGTGGCGGCTCGACGACCGGGGCTTTGCCGAAGGTCGGCCGCGGCAGGAGCCAGAAGACAACGGCGAGCGCGACGAGCACGATGGCGGCACCGGCAATCCAGTTCAGACGCCAGCCATGCGCGCCGTCTCCGGCCATCGTGTTGACGGCGAGTACCAATGCCGACGAGAGCGCAATACCCAGGCCGACACCTCCGAAATGCAGCACATTCACATTGTCACGACCGGCGGCATAAGGCAGCACGATCGACGAGGAAAAAATCATCGAGAACGCGCTCGCGACGCCTGCCAGGAACCGAATCACGGTGAAGGCGAAGACCGATGTCGTCGCGGCCATGGCCGCCAGCAGGATCGCCGTCGCGAGCAAGCCGCCAAGCGCGACCTGCCGCTCGCGCCCGGTCGCCCATCCGTAGGCCGACATGATCGCGCCCGCCAGATAACCGGCGAAATTGCCGGCGGCGATAGTACCCGCATCGGCTGCCGAAAGCGGAATGCCCGTCATCATGCCCGGCAGGATCGGCGTGTAGAAGAAGCGCCCGAACCCCATGGCCGCGGCCATCGCAAGGGCGCCGGCAAAGCCGATCAGCAGAGGCCTGCCGGAATAGCTCGTGTTCATCTGCAGCATGGTGCTCTTATCGCAGCCGCAGCATAAACAGACAAATGAGGAATTGTCATCGCTGCGATGAAGAACGCTGATAACGAATTATCACGCAGTTGCCGCAACGATTTGATGCGGTGCAATGCGACTTTTGTCTTGTTGCTGACATGAATGAAGCACACTCTCCTGCCCATAGTTACCATCGGGGCCGTGGAGGTTGAGCCATGGAACAGGATCTGACCCTATCGGAAGTGCTTGTCGATCCGCTGATCGCCCAGTTGCGCAAGGCTGACCATGTGGGGTATGCCGCCTTCGCGCAATTGATGGAGAGCGCCGCCCGCGTCAATAAGCGCCGGCTCGTGGCTCACCTGCATGAGGAACGCGCCGATGCCTTCTATCGCCGCGTTGATGTTCTGTCGGAAAAGAACAGGCTGATCTGAGACCGGGAGGTGTGGGCCTTTTGCGGGAACGAAGGCCTTTCCCGTCGTCCCCTGAAGGACGGACTTCGATTGGCCTCAACGATGTTGCGCAAAGTGACGATAGGCGAAGATACCGCTGACAATAGCCAACCCGATCAGTGGAGTGACCAGATAATAAGTCTCGAACTGGCTCATTGTTTCTCCTTCTCGGCGAGATTCATAAGGGTTTGGAAGTCAGAGCAGTAACATCCTCCAAGATATGCTGCGACTTCCATAGAACGGTGTGGCAGCAGGCCGACCTTACGCAGGGACCAGCGGTAGGAACGGAAGGCACGCGCCCACCTACGCAGCCAGCGTCAAAATTACCGGTCCGTTGCGGGTCACGACCACCGTGTGCTCGTATTGGACGGTCGGCGCCTGTGGATCGCTGTAGAGCGTCCAGACATCGCCGTTGCCGCCATCCTCGGCCCAGTCGGCGCCGAGCGACAGGAAGGGTTCCACGGTGAAGACCAGCCCTTCCTGCATGACGCGCCTCTCGCCGGGATCGGGCCAGGTCGGAATTTCCTTCGGCTCGTCGTGCAGCGTCAGCCCGATGCCGTGGCTCGAAAGATTGGTGATCAGCGTATAGCGGTTCTTCTTCGCGAACGCGCCGATCGCATTGCCGATGCCGGCGATCGGCTTGCCGGTCTTGACCTGCTGCAGGCCGGTCCACAGCGCCCGCCGCCCGTCACGGCAGAGTTTCTCGATCTCGCGTTTGACCGGCGGCACGGCGTAAGAAGCGCCCGTATCCCCGAAGAACCCGTCCTTCACCGCCGACACGTCGATATTGACTAGATCGCCGGCCTTGATCACCCGGCCGCCCGGAATGCCGTGCGCCACCTCCTCGTTGACGCTGATGCAGGTCGCCGCCGGAAACTTGTAGCAGGTCTCCGGCGCGGACTGCGCGCCGTTATCCTCCAGGATCTTTCGGCCGATATCGTCGAGTTCGCGGGTCGTGATGCCGGGCTCCAGCGCCTTGGCCATGGTCTCCACCGCCTGCGCGCAGAGCCGGCCGATGTCCTTCAGCTTCGCGAGTTCGTGTTCGGTGGAGATGACCATGGCCTGCCCGTTCCTTATGCCTGTTGAGCGGCCGGTTTCGCGCCATCGGCCGAGCCCGTCAATTCTTTTCTGACGACCCCTAATTCTTTTCTGACAATGGGGGCGACTTTCGTGCCGTAGAGTTCGATGCCGCGCATGATCTGATCGTGCGGCATCGGCCCGATCGCCATCTGCAGGAGCAACCGGTCCATGCCGAATACCTTGTGCGCCGCGACGATCTTTTCCGCGACCAGTTCCGGCTCGCCGACGAAGAGATTGCCGAGGGCAGAGCGCGACTGGTCGAAATGCGCCCGGCTGGTCGGTCCCCAGCCGCGCTCGCGGCCGATGCGGTTCATCACCTCCGCCTGCGGGCCGTAGAACTGGTCGGCGGCGGCTTCCGTCGTGTCGGCGATGAAACCGTGCACGTTGATACTGGTCTTCAACACCGCCGGATCGTGGCCTGCACGCCGCGCCGCCTCGCGGTAGAGGTTGAAGAACGGAGCGAAGCGCGGATACTCGCCGCCGATGATCGCGACCGCAAGCGGCAGGCCATAAGCCCCTGCCCGCGCCACCGACTGCGGCGTGCCGCCGACCGCGATCCACACCGGCAGCGGGTCCTGCAATGGGCGCGGATAGACGCCGCGGCCGTGAATCGGCGCGCGCTTCTCGCCTTCCCAGGTGACGATTTCCGTGTCCCGGATGGCGAGCAGCAGGTCCAGCTTTTCCTCGAAAAGCTGGTCGTAATCACCGAGATCGTAGCCGAACAGCGGGAAGGATTCGATGAACGAGCCGCGGCCCGCCATGATCTCAGCCCGACCGTTCGAGATGAGGTCGAGGGTTGCGAACTGCTGGAAGACGCGCACCGGATCGTCGGAGGAAAGAACGGAGACGGCGCTTGTCAGGCGGATGTTTTTCGTCCGGGCAGCCGCGGCGGCGAGAACCGTCGCGGGCGAGGAAATCACATAGTCCGGCCGGTGATGCTCACCGAGCCCGAAGACATCGAGTCCCACCTGATCGGCAAGCTCGATCTCCTCGAGGAGGTTTCTGATCCGGCGCGCGCCTTCTGCGCCCTTGTCGAGCGCCGTTGCATCGACGTCACCGAAAGTATGCAGGCCGAGTTCCATGGTCGAAAGATCCGTTTGATTGATGCCTTGAGAATGTGTCCGTCAGATAGTGACGGGACACCTTTCACGCAAACGCTAATCTTTCGAAGGAATCGTTCGATGGATTGGATAGCGGCAGGCGCAACCGCCCCCCGGTCGCAAAGGTGGCGCGGCTGCGAAAAACTCACAAACCGAGCGCACTCAGCCCCGGATGGTCATCCGGCCGGCGGCCAAGCGGCCAGTGGAACTTGCGCTCCGCCTCGATGATCGGCGCATCGTTGATGCTGGCGATCCGCCGGCGCATCAGCCCGTGTGCATCGAACTCCCAGTTCTCGTTGCCGTAGGAGCGGAACCAGTTGCCGCTGTCGTCGTGGCATTCATAGGCAAAGCGGACGGCGATGCGGTTCTCGTGAAAGGCCCAGATCTCCTTGATCAGCCTGTAATCGAGCTCCCGCTTCCATTTGCGCGTCAGGAAGGCTTCGATCTCGGCACGCCCCTTGATGAACTCGGCGCGGTTGCGCCATTCGCTGTCCGCCGTATAGGCGAGCGCCACGCGGGCGGGGTCGCGGCTGTTCCAGGCATCTTCCGCGAGCCGCGCCTTCTGGGCAGCGGTTTCGAGCGTGAACGGCGGCAGCGGCGGACGATCGGCGGATTCCATGTCATTCTCCTTGGGAATGGGCGCTGGCAGAAAGTGTGTTGGCCTTCAGGGCCGCATTCTCGGTTTCGAGCACGGCTATCCTCTGATGCAGGGCGGCAATGCCCTCTTCGATATCGGCCATGGTGAAGCGCGGCGTTATGTGCTGCGGGCAGTTCCAGTCGAAGGCTTCAAGGTGAAACACCAGCGCTCGCTCCACCTTCGCCCGATAACCCGGCACCGCCACTTTGGCGAGGATTGCGGGATCGGTGGAAATCTCGGCATGGGCGAAGATCTTCAGACGGCTGCGGTTCGGATAGTCCATCAGGATGAGCGACACCCGATCGTTGGCCCCGAGGTTTCCGACGGAAATGTACTGGCGGTTGCCCCGGAAGTCGGCGCAGGCGAATGTCGTCGGGTCGAGGACCTGCAGGAAACCCGCCGGCCCGCCGCGATGCTGCACATAGGGCCAGCCGTTTTCGGAGACTGTCGCCATATAGAAACTGTCGCGCGCCGCGATGAATGCGGCTTCCGACGGGGTGAACCGGTCGAAGCTGCGGTCCTTGCCGGCGACCTCGAAATAATCCCGGCTGCCATTGGCCTCCTGGGCCGCCTTGACGCTCGGCGTCGAGACAAGGTCGAGAAATGTGTAAGCCATGTCATCTCCTTGGCAGACGCCATAGCATCCCGCCGCCGGGATGTGGAATGCATTGAAGATAGCTTCTTTTGAAATTTCGCATAATCTCCTATTCTCGAAAGATATTGTCTCGAAAAATGAGAGGATCATGGACCGGTTCGAAGCGATGTCTATCCTGGTGGCGGCGGTGGAAACGGGAAGCCTTACGGCGGCGAGCCGTAAGCTGAACATCCCGTTGCCGACCGTCAGCCGCAAGCTTGCCGAACTGGAAGCCCATCTCGGCACCCGGCTCCTTGCCCGCACGACCCGGCACCTTGCCTTGACCGATGCCGGCAGCGCCTATTTCCAGTCCTGCAAACGCATTCTTGACGAGGTGGGCGACGCGGAACGAACGGCTGCAGGAGAGCAGAGCGCGCCGCGCGGCGATCTCGTCGTCACCGCGCCGGTCGTCTTCGGACGGCTTCACGTCCTGCCGGTCGTCAATGATTTCCTGTCGCTCTATCCGGAAATCAACGTCCGGCTCGTGCTTTCGGACCGAAATATCGACCTGCTGGAGAACCAGGTCGATCTTGCCGTGCGGATCAGCCGGCTCCCCGACAGTTCGATGGTGGCGACAAAGGTCGGCGAGGTTCGCCGCGTTGTCTGCGGCAGTCCGGCGTTTTTCGGAAAATACGGTTTGCCCGCCAGCCCGAACGACCTTGCGGGCAAGCCCGGTGTCAGCTTCGATGCGCTGGGACCGATGACATGGGCCTTCACGCGGTCCGGCAAGGGACGCAAGCAGAGTGTCGAAGTCCGGACGAGGCTTTCAGTCAATACAGCGGAAGCAGCCCTCGACGCGGCGGTCGCCGGCGTCGGCGTAACCCGCGTCCTCTCCTACCAGGCCGCCGGCCCCGTCAGGGAGGGGTTGCTGCAGGTCGTGCTCGCGGATTTCGAACCGCCCGCGCTGCCCGTCTACCTGCTGCACCAGATGCAGGGAACACTGCCCTTCAAGATGCGCAGCTTCATCGATTTTGCAGCACCCCGACTGCGCCGTCGCCTGGACGAGGTCTCGCTCTGACCGCGGCATACCTTTGAAAAGGGACTGCCGCAGATTGAATCAAAAATCGAGGGGATGGCGCCATCCCCTCGATTCGATTCGCATTTCGGGCAATCTCAGAATGTCTTGGCGATCTCTTCGAGCTGGCCGGCAACGATGCCCCAACCTTCATGAAAGCCCATTTCCTCGTGAGCTTTTCTGTCCTCTTCCGTCCAGTGCAAGGCCGTCGCAGTATATTTCGTGCGGCCGTTGCCGAGATCCTCGAACTCGACGACAGCGGTCATGAACGGCTTTTCGGACGGCACCCAGGCGCTCGTATAGGCATCGGTGAAGACGAGCTTCCTGTTCGGAACGACTTCCAGATAGATGCCGTAATTGGGGATCTTCTCGCCCTCCGGCCCTTCCATCAGGATATAACTCGATCCGCCGGGACGGATGTCCATACGGGCTTCGGTAACCTTCCATGGTTTCGGGCAGAACCATTCACCCATCCGCTCGGGCGTGGTCCAGGCCTTGTAGAGCTTGTCGGCCGGGACGTCCATTTCACGAACGAGCTGCAGCGAGTGCGTGGCGGCATTGGCATTCATTTTCCTGTCTCCCTTGGGTCTTGAACAACATCGCATCCGATGTTGAACCTAGGACGTATAAACGGCACAAGATCCGACAACCGTGTCCCGGAATTTTTCGCCTTGCGGAAAAGGTTCCACGAGGCGGCCGGCGGCGGACGCTGTTGAAAGCGCAGATCACGCTACCACCAGACAGGTATTCGGGTGATTGGACTGCGCCAGACTTCGTTTGGAAATCGGGTTTCGAACCCACGTTTGCAGATGAGAGCTAGCTGCTCTTCGCCGGAGGGGTGCGGAGACTAGAGACCGAAACCTCCGGGCGCTCCCGACTGGATGCCGATAGTGGGATCAACAAAGCCATGGTAGCCGAGGACGGGGACGTTGCACGGACGGTCGAGCTTTCCCGCGGGAGCGCCCCGATCACAGCCACCGGTATTGTAGGAATAGTTCGGGATTTCATAGGTGCCGTTACTACCAGTTGCAGCGCAAGACGAGCATAGGACGGCGAGCAGAGCGTTCGCAGGAAGCTTGCCGGTCATGATCTACCTCCGATAGTCGGATTCGTATTGCCTGCTGAATTCGCTACAGCATCCGCTTTATAGCAAGCATGCCTGCCTAAGGCGTAGTTGCGCTTAGGGAGTAGGCCTCTCTGTCGATCGAGGTAGAAGCCGTCATCCTGAACACTCTCCCATCGACGAGATCGTACTCGGGACTTCCGGATTGCTGGTCGATGGGCGTTGATTATTCGCAGTCACTCCACCGGAGAGGCGACGGCGCCGAGCTTGTCGATCTGCTGGCGGATATGGGCGCATTCGGCCGGTGAATTGGCAAGCGCGATCGCCCGGTCGAAGGCGACGCGGGCCTCTCCATGACGTCCGACCTGCATCAGGAGCCCTCCCCTGACGCCATGGAAATAGAAGTAGCCGTCGAGTTTTTCGGCAAGCGGTGCGATCAAATCGAGCGCAGCCTCCGGTCCATCCAGCTTCGAGACCGCAACGGCCCGGTTGAGGGTCACGACCGGCGATGGCTGGATTCGTTCGAGCAGGCCGTAAAGCATGTCGATCTCCTTCCAGTCGGTATCCTCCGGCCGGGCGGCGCGCGCATGCAAAGCCGAGATCGCCGCCTGCACCTGATAGGGACCGGGCTGCCGGTGGCGGATCGCCTTGTCGAGCAAGACCAGCGCCTCACCGATCAGCTTGCGATCCCACAAATTGCGGTCCTGATCATCGAGCAGGATGATCTGACCCTGCCCGTCGAACCGCGCCCTGGCGCGCGAATGCTGCAGCATCATCAGCGCAGTAAGCCCCATGATCTCCGGCTCGGCCGGAAAGATGCGGAGCAGAAGCCGGCCGAGCCTTATTGCCTCCTCGCAGAAGGCGGCGTTGTCCGGATTGGTGATGCCGGCGGAATAACCCTCGTTGAACACGAGATAGATCATCGCCGACACGATGCCGAGACGCTCGGCCCGCTCCGCCGCCCCGGGCGTTTCGAAGGGAACGCCCGCCTTTGCGACGCGTGCCTTGGCGCGGGTGATGCGCTGCTCCATGGCCGCCTCGCTGACGAGGAAGGCGCGGGCGATCTGCGGTACGGTCAGGCCTGAAACGATCCTGAGCGCAAGCGCGATCTGCTGGGTGTTCGGCAGGTCGGGATGACAGCAGATGAACATCAGCCGCAGGATGTCGTCGCGGTAATTGGAATTGTCGAGCCGGTCGGCAATGTCGTTCTCGGCATCGGAGAGATCGGAGAAGGCGGCCTCCTCCGGCAGAGGGTCATTCTTGGAACGCTTGCGGACCGCATCGATGCCGCTGTTGCGCCCGACGAAGATCAGCCAGGCGGCGGGATCGCGCGGCGCCCCCTTTTCGGGCCATGTGCGGATGGCACGAAGACAAGCCTCCTGAAAGGCTTCTTCCGCCGTATCGAGATCGCGGAAGTAGCGAAGCAGGGCGCCAAGTGCCTGCGGTCGGGCCGCCGTCAGCGCAAGTTCGATCCAGGCGATATCTGTCATGTTTTCATTTCTCCCGGATGAAAGACGTAAAAGGGCCGAATCTCATAGGACGTCGAGCCCGGATTGACTGCGGAAAGCTGCTTGGAAAAGGCGATCGCTTCATCCAGCGTATCGACATCGACTGTGTAGAAGCCAAGCAGCGCTTCCTTGGTTTCGGCAAAGGGTCCGTCGAGCACCAGCGGCTCGTCCTTGCCCTTGCGGACCGTGGTGGCGGCTGTGGTCGGCATCAGCCGGCCGGTGGGACCAAGCTTTCCGGCTCGCGCCAACGGTTCCTGGACGGTATGGAGTCTGGCCATGACGGCGTCCTCCTCCTCCTTGGACCATGCAAAGACGGTTTCCTCATGGGCGTAGCAAAGGATGGCATAAAGCATGTCTGTCTCCTTCTCCTGTTGAAGACGAAGGAGTAACCGCAGAACCGACAGGACGCATCAAAAAATCTCAACCTTGCACGTCTGGCACATCCCGCTCCGCTGGCTATAGTCGCCCCGCAACAAATCCCTTCACCAAGGAAATCCCATGGCCGATCTTTCCGCCTTCCCCATCACCAAGAAATGGCCCGCCAAAGATCCGAACGTGCTGCAACTCTATTCGGCACCGACGCCGAACGGCGTGAAGGTATCGATCATGCTGGAGGAGATCGGCCTTCCTTACGAACCGCATTTCGTCAACATCGGTGAGAACGAGACCTGGGGGCCGGAATTCCTGTCCTTGAACCCGAACGGCAAGATCCCGGCGATCATCGATCCCAATGGTCCGGGCGACAAGCCGCTCGGCCTCTTCGAATCCGGCGCGATCCTCCTCTACCTTGCCGAAAAGACCGGCAAGCTCCTGCCGACCGACCCGGCGAAGCGTCATGAGACGATCCAGTGGGTGTTCTTCCAGATGGCAAGCCTCGGGCCGATGTTCGGCCAGCTCGGCTTCTTTCACAAGTTTGCCGGCAAGGACATCGAGGACAAGCGTCCGCGCGACCGTTACGTCAAGGAATCGCATCGCCTGATCCGGGTGATCGAAAGCAGGCTCGAAGGCCGTGACTGGATCATGGGCGACGAATACACGATCGCCGACATTTCGATGCTCGGCTGGGTGCGCAACCTGATCGGCTTCTACGGCGCCGGGGAACTCGTCGAATACGGTGAGTTGAAGCGCGTCCCGCAATGGCTGGAGCGTGGCCTTGCCCGTCCGGCGGTGCAGCGTGGTCTCGAAATACCGAAGCGACCCTGACCAGAGGTCGCAACAATGCTACGTGACGAGGAAACGGAGTTTCACATGCCCAAGCCCAATCTCCCGATCGAAGGCGGATGCCGCTGCGGACAGGTTCGCCTGAGGATCAGCGCGCAGCCGATCCTCACCATGGCCTGCCACTGCACCGGCTGCCAGAAGATGAGCGCCAGCGCCTATTCGCTTTCAGCCGCGATTCCTGCGGACGGTTTCGAGGTCATCCAGGGCGAGCCGGTGATCGGCGGCCTGCATGGCCCCGACGCCCACCACTACCATTGCCCGCACTGCAAGAGCTGGATGTTTACCCGTCCGGAGGGTATGGACTGGTTCGTCAACCTCAGGCCCACCATGCTCGACGATGTGCAATGGTTTTCGCCCTTCATCGAGACCTACACGTCCGAAAGGCTCCCCTGGGCGGCCACCCCTGCAGTCCACTCCTACGAGAAGTTTCCGCCTTTCGAAGACTATGAGGGGCTGGTGAAGGAATTCGCGGGACAGAATTAAAAAATTCTTCTCCGCCTTGTCGGAATTTCCTTCTCTTCCTCGTCCTATGGCCGGTTCGATCGGAACCGGTCATAGAAAAGGAGAGAATTTCCATGGATGCGACGACCGAAACCGCCAATGCCCAGATCCAGCCGCCCGTTCGCGGCGGGCTGGTGGCCTATCTCCAGGTCGACGGCGCGATGAAGGCGGCGGAATTTTACCAAAAGGCATTCGGCGCCACGATCGAGGCCTTCCATCCGCTCGACGAAAAAGGCCGGACGATGCACGTCCACCTCTATCTCAACGGCAGCTCCCTCATGCTCGGCGACGCCTATCCGGACTACGGCCATCCGTTGGAAAAGCCGGCCGCCTTCACCATGATGCTGCCCTTGTCGAGCGACGCCATCGATTTCTGGTGGAAGCGGGCCGTCGATGCCGGGCTCGAGGTCGTCACGGACCTGCAGGTCATGTTCTGGGGCGACCGTTACGGCCAGCTCCGCGATCCGTTCGGTGTTTCCTGGGCGATGAACGCACCGGTGAAATAACCAACCGGACTCGGATCACTTCACGCAGCGAAAGCCCTTGATGCGGCTGTTTCCGGCCGCATCGCCTGATTTGGAGGGACGCCGTACACGCGGGCATCAACCCTTTGTGACCGCGACCATCACCAGTTTGACACAGATATTAACCTTTCAATAACCCATCGAAACTTGAATGACGCCGTCCTGAAATGAGGCCCATCTCCCGGGTCTTTTTGCTGTTGTGGAGATATCATGCAGATCACGCCCCTCGCCCTTGCTCTTTCCTTCGCCTTCGCTTCGACAGCAGCCGCTGCCCAACCGACCCGGGTCGCACAGTTCGACGCCTGGGGCGTCTATTCCTACGCGGATGGCGGCCAGACGACCTGCTATGCGCTCTCCGTCCCGGTGACGTCGAAACCCTCCAACGTGGACCATGGCGACAACTTCTTTCTGCTCGCCCCTCAAGGATCGTCGGGTTACACACCCCAGGCCATCATCGGATATCCTTTGAGGGAAGGCTCGGAGGTCAGCGTGAGCGTCGGCAATGATACCTTCCGCCTCGCGCCGAAGGACAATATCGCCTGGGTGCGCGACCAGAGCCGCGAGCCGGTTCTCGTCGATGCCATGCGCGGCGGAAGCGACATGACGCTTGAAGCGATCTCCCGCCGCGGCACCAATACGAGCTATTCCTATTCGCTTCGCGGCGTGACGGCCGCTCTCCAGGAAGTCCGCAAGTGCCGTTGACTGGCGCATGAGACGGTTCAGCACCGGTTGCCTCCTGCCCTCGTCCCTGCTTTCCCTGTGCCTCATCCTCGGCCTTGCCGCACATGAGGCGCATGCGGATCGGGATGCGACCGCCGCCAACCTTGTGGCGGGGTTCAGGAAAGGCCGCGAGACGGGATTCCCGATCCCGCGCTTCGTATCCCTGAAAGCTTCCAAGGCGCATATGCGCGTCGGTCCTTCCACGGATTATGCGGCGGTCTGGACCTATTCGGCCCGCGGCCTGCCCGTGGAAATTACCGAGGAATACGGAAACTGGCGGCGCATCCGGGATCCGGACGGAGTGACAGGATGGATGTTCGCCCCTTTACTCTCGAGCCGCCGCACGGCCGTCGTCGGTCCGTGGATAAAGCAGCCCATCCCGCTGCGATCCGCTCCGTCGCGAAACGCTCGCATAGTCGCCCGCCTGTCCGCCGAAGTCCGGCTCGACCTTGACCACTGCGACGGAAGCTGGTGCGAAGTCTCGCTGCAGAAGCGACGCCTGAGCGGCTTTGTCGAACAGGGTTCGCTCTGGGGTGTTTATCCCGGTGAGACGATCGAATAGCGCAGAAAGCCTACTGCACGACGAAGCAGTTCATCGCTTTCGACTGCAGAACCGAGCAGGCCTGCGTGGCCGCCGTTCGGTCGGCGAAACCGACGAAGCGGGCGCGGAAGAACTCCTTGCCGCTATCTGCATAACTCTCGACGCTCGGCGCTATCTGACCGAAATCAGCCGAAAGCAGCGGCAGTGCCTTTTCGAGCAGGGCAGAGGCCGCCTCCCGGCTGCCGGCCGCGGCGATCTGGATGCGCCAGAGCGGTCCTATGGATTCCCGCGGCGTCGCGGAGAGACTGGCGATCGAAGCCCTAGCCGGCGGAGCACCAAGGGTGATCTCCTTCGGCGGAGTGGCGAACGCGAGCGGAACAGTACCTTCCGCCGGCCGCTTCTGGGTCTCGAAAGCCACGAGACCACCGGGAGCCGTACCGGTTCCCGGTACATACTGATCGAGAAGCTCCGCCATCCGGTCGTCGCGCTTGCGCGCGGTCTTGCCTCCGAGGACGACGCCGATCACCCGTCTTCCGTTGACGTTCACGGCGCTCGCGATGTTGAAACCGGATGCGCCGATATAACCGGTCTTGATTCCATCCATGCCCGGATAGCGGTACATAAGGTTGTTGTGGCCGGAGATCTTCTTGCCGCGGAACTCGAAGGATCGCAGAGAAAACAGTTGATATTCCTTGGGGAAATCCCGGATGAGCGCCAGCGCCAGCATCGCCATGTCGCGCGCCGTCGTCACCTGCGCCTTGTCCGGCAGGCCGGAGGCATTGCGGAACACCGTCCGTCTCATGCCGAGCGCGCGGGCTTTCTTCGTCATCATCTCTCCGAAACGCGCTTCCGAGCCGCCGAGATGATCGGCCATCGCCGCGGCCGCGTCATTGGCCGAGCGCACCGCCATGGCAAGGACCGCTTCACGAACCGTGATCGTCTGGCCAGCCGGCACGCCGAGCTTGAAGGGGACCTTGCGCGCTGCATTCGGCGTCATGACGATCTCCTCGTTCCACGAGAGACGCCGGTCGCGCAGCGCTTCGAAGGTCATGTAGAGCGTCATCATCTTGGTCAGCGATGCCGGGTGATTGATGACGTCGGCATTCTCCGACGCCAGAACTTTGCCGCTCCTCGCATCGTAGATGAAATGCGCATAGCCCGCCTCGGCCGCCCGGACGGTGCCAAGGAAGATGACAGCCAGGGACAGGAGTGTCAAAACCCGCCGGATCCGAAACATCTTTCACCCTCTCCAATTTACCGCGAAGAATATGACAAGGAAGGTGGTGCGAAAATGACGCCGCTTGAATTTAATTCAAGTTTTCGCCCGATAGTTAATCAAGTTTAAAGAATCAGCCCTCGACCAGCGTCCGTCTCACCGCGTCCTTCCAGCCGCGAATCTTCGTTGCGCGCGTCTTTTCGTCCATTTCCGGTTCGAATCGTCGCGACCGCGCCCAGCTCTTTGCGAAAGCCTGTTTATCCGGCCAGACACCTGCCCTCGAACCCGCAAGCCATGCTGCGCCGAGCGCAGTGGTTTCAAGGATGGTCGGACGATCGACCGGCGCATCGAGCAGGTCGGACAAGCGCTGCATCGTCCAGTCCGAGGCGACCATGCCGCCATCGACGCGCAACACTGTCGCCCCGTCGAAGGAGCGCCAGTCCTTCTGCATCGCATCGAGCAGGTCACGGGTCTGGTAGCAGACGGCTTCCAGCGCCGCACGGGAGAGTTCGGCCGGGCCGGTCGCCCGCGTCAGGCCGAAGATCGCGCCGCGCGCCTCCGCGTCCCAATAGGGCGCGCCAAGCCCGGTGAAGGCCGGCACGAGATAGACGTCCTGAAGCGGATCGGCCTCGGCCGCCAGGTCGCCCGACTGGGAAGCCTTTTCGATGACGCCAAGCCCGTCGCGCAGCCATTGCACGGCGGCGCCGGCGATGAAGATCGAGCCCTCCAGCGCATAGGTTGTCTCACCGTCGAGGCGGTAGGCGATCGTCGTGAGCAGCCGGTTCTTCGAGCGCACCAGGTCCACCCCGGTATTGAGCACCGCAAAGCACCCGGTGCCGTAAGTGGATTTCATCATGCCCGGTTCGAAACAGGCCTGCCCGATGGTCGCCGCCTGCTGGTCACCTGCAACGCCGAGAATCGGGATCGCTGCGCCGAACAGGCTTTCGTCGGTGATACCGAAGTCGTCGGCGCAGTCCTTGACCTCCGGCAGCATGGCGACCGGGATGCGCAGGATTTCGAGCAGGTCTTCGTCCCAACGATTGTCGGCGATGTTGTAGATCAGCGTACGCGACGCGTTGGTCGCATCGGTGACGAAGCTGCGGCCGCCGGTGAGCCGCCAGATGAGGAACGTATCGATCGTGCCGAAGCAGAGTTCGCCCTTGGCAGCCCTCGCCCGCGTGCCCTTCACATTGGCAAGCATCCAGGAGAGCTTGGTGCCGGAGAAATAAGGGTCGAGCAGCAGACCGGTGCGGCGGGTGAAGAGCTTTTCCAGCCCCTGCCGCTTCAGCTTCTCGCAATAGCTTGCAGTACGGCGATCCTGCCAGACGATGGCATTGTGGATCGGCTTGCCGGTCTCTCGCTCCCAGACGACGACGGTCTCGCGCTGATTGGTGATGCCGATCGCGGCGATGTCCTTGGCCTCGACACGTGCTTCCTTGAACGCCTGGCCGACAGTCCAAAGCACGCTTTCCCAGATTTCCTCCGGATCATGCTCCACCCAGCCGGATTTCGGGAATATCTGGGTGAATTCCTTCTGGCCGATACCGGCGATCTTCATGTCGCCGTCGAAAACGATCGCCCGCGTCGAGGTCGTTCCCTGATCGATCGCCAGAACATAACCCGCCATGCCAATCCTCCCTGAGCCATGCGAAATTCCTTGGCTCAGGGTTTGAACAGAAGGCGCCGCAGACTGTCAAACGAAAACGCTGGCGCTTGGCTCGGCCAATGCCGCGAAAATAAGCGTGTTCACTCCTGCCCGTTAAAGGCCCGTTCCAGGGTCGCGATATCGAGCTTGACCATCTTGAGCATGGCTTCGGTGGTGCGCCTGGCCTTTTCCCGGTCGGGATCGGCGGTCATGTCGGCAAGCACGCGTGGCAGGATCTGCCAGGACAGGCCCCAGCGGTCCTTCAGCCATCCGCACTGCGCCGCCGTGCCGCCATTGTCGAGAAACGCATTCCAGACGCGATCGATCTCCTCCTGGGTGTCGAATTCCACGCCGATGGAAAAGGCGTGATTGAACCGGTCCATGGCGCCGGCTTCGAAAGCCAGGAAATTCTGCCCGCCCAGTGTAAACTCTATGATGATGACGCTGCCGGGCGGCCCGCTGTAAGTCTCCGCCGCCAGAGACGTCGTCCGATTGATGCCGGAATTCGGAATAATCGACGTGTAGAAGTCGACGGCCTTGGTGACCTCTTTCTCGAACCAAAGATTTGAAACGACTCGAGTCATGTGTCTCTCCTTCGTGTAGTGACCGCATCTTGCCGTCAAAGGACGACCGAGCTTCGCCCTTTCCGACAACATGACGCCGGGCGACGGCAAATTTTCAGGCCCGATTGCCATTCAGGCCGATTTGCGCATAACCTGCCTTTCGTTGCGGCGCACAAGAACGCCGCAGTTTCAGGGAGATATCGGCATGACCAGAACCGTCGTCGTCACCGGCTCAACGAGCGGCATCGGGCTCGGCATCGCGAAGGCATTCGCGACCGAGGGCGCCAATGTCGTCATCAACGGTTTCGGGCCGGCGGACGAGATCGAGGCGACGCGCAAGCAACTCGACGGCTTGGGCGGCGGCACGGTCCTCTATCACGGCGCCGACATGACCAAACCCGCAGAGATCGAGGATCTGATCGCCACGGCGGCGAAGAATTTCGGCACCGTCGACGTGCTCGTCAACAATGCCGGCATCCAGCACGTGGCGAAGATCGAGGAGTTCCCGCCGGAAAAATGGGACCAGCTGATCGCCATCCTGCTGTCCTCTGCCTTCCATACCATGCGCCACACGATCCCGCTGATGAAGAAAGCGGGCCCGGGGCGCCCAGGGGGCCGCATCATCAACATCGCCTCCGCGCACGGGCTGGTCGCCTCGCCGTTCAAGGCCGCCTATGTCGCAGCCAAGCACGGTATCATGGGTTTGACGAAGACGGCGGCGCTGGAGCTTGCGCAGTCGGGGATTACCGTGAACGCCATCTGCCCCGGTTTCGTCTGGACACCGCTGGTGGAAAAGCAGATCCCGGATCAGGCCCGCGAGAAGGGCATCAGCGAGGATGAGGTGAAGGATCAGATCATGCTGCGGTTGCAGGCGACGAAGGAATTCGTCGGCATCGAGGAAGTGGCGGCCGCCGCGCTCTATCTCGCAAGCGATGCGGCACGGAGCATAACCGGCACGCATATATCCATCGACGGCGGCTGGACGGCGCAGTAATATGGCCGGTTGGAACCCTGTCGAGATCAACCTGGAGCCGGCAACGGCGGACGAAGGAGACAAATGCACGAAGCCATCCGCTTCATCCTGAACGGAGAAGACGTCACCCTTGGAGATTTCGGGCCGACAGAGACCCTTCTCGATTATTTGCGCCTGAGGCGGCGGCTGACGGGAACCAAGGAAGGCTGTGCCGAAGGCGACTGCGGCGCCTGCACGGTGCTGGTCGGACGACTGACGGAACTGGGCCTGCGCTACGAAAGCGTCAATGCCTGCATCCGTTTCCTGGGCTCCCTGCACGGCACGCACGTGGTAACCGTCGAGCATCTCGCCGGCGATGACGGCACGCTGCATCCCGTCCAGCAGGCCATGGTCGATTGCCACGGCTCGCAATGCGGCTTCTGTACCCCCGGCTTCGTGATGTCGCTCTATGGCCTCTGGCTCTCCAACGTCGCCCCGACGCGGGCCGATATCGAAAGCGCGCTGCAGGGCAATCTCTGTCGCTGCACCGGTTACGAGCCGATCGTGAAGGCCGCCGAACAGGTTTCAGCAAGCCGGCCGAGCGCACTCTTCGACCCGCTGGAACGCGACCGTACCGAAATCATGGCGAAACTCTGGTCGATCCGTTCCGAGATGGAGACGATCGTGGTGAAGAAGGACGGCGCGCATTCGATCGTGCCGGCTTCGGTCTCTGCCCTGACGGATATCCTGGCGGAAGAGCCGGACGCGACGATCGTTGCGGGCGCCACCGATGTCGGCCTGTGGGTCACCAAGCAGATGCGGCATCTCGACCCTGTGATCTTCATCAATCACCTCACCGAACTCCAGTCGATCGCCTCGGACGAGACCGGCATCGCCATCGGCGCCGGTGTGAGCTACACCCAGGCCCTCGATACGCTCTCGGATGAACTGCCCGCCTTCGGCCGGCTGATCGACCGAATCGGCGGACAGCAGGTGCGCAACATGGGCACGATCGGCGGCAATATCGCAAACGGCTCTCCGATCGGCGACGCGCCACCCGCGCTGATCGTCCTGAGCGCCGAACTGACGCTCCGCACTCACGCCGGCCGGCGCACCATCCCGCTCGAGGACTTTTTTCTGGCCTATGGCAAGCAGGACCGGCTGCCGGGCGAATTCGTCGAGAAGGTCTTCGTACCGCGCCCGGCGAAAGACGACCATTTCGCCGTCTACAAGATCTCCAAGCGCCGCGACGAGGATATCTCCGCGCTCTGCGGCGCCTTCAGCCTGACGCTCGACGGCGACGGCAAGGTTGAAAACATCCGCATCGCCTTCGGCGGCATGGCGGCCACCCCGAAACGGGCGAGGCATGTGGAGGAAGCACTTCTCGGCAAGGCCTGGAGCTGGGGCGTCATTTCGGCAGTGCGCGATCTTTTCGACGAGGATTATACGCCGCTCACGGACTGGCGGGCGACGGCAGCATATCGCAGCCTCGCAGCCAAGAATCTGCTGACCCGCTTCTTCCTGGAAACCGCCGGCCAGCCCCAGGAACTGCGTCGCTTCGAACTGGAGGAGGCGTGATGATGGACAAGTCGACCTTCGAGACCAAATCCGTCATCAACGGCCCGATGCATGCGGCGCTGAAACATGACTCCGCGCATAAGCATGTCACCGGAAGTGCCGAATATATCGATGACATTCCGGAGCCTGCGGGCACGCTGCACGGCGGCCTCGGCCTCTCCGACCGGGCGCATGCGGAAATCGTCTCGATCGACCTTTCCGCCGTGAAGGCCGCACCGGGTGTCATCTGGGTGATGACGGCGGAAGACATCCCGGGCTTCAACGACGTCGCCTCCACGGGCCAGCACGACGAGCCGCTGCTCGCCACGGCCGAGGTGCAGTTCCACGGCCAGCCGATCTTTGCCGTCATTGCGAAGACGCGCGACCAGGCTCGCCGGGCCGCAAAGCTTGCCCATATCGAATATAGCGACTTGCCGCACTGGACCGACATCGACACCGCCCGCGCGAACAACGCGCCAAACGTCATCGAACCGATGACGTTGAAACGTGGCGAGCCGGAAACGGAGATCGAGAAGGCGCCGCTGCGCGTCCAGGGTCACATGTATATCGGCGGCCAGGAACATTTTTATCTGGAAAGCCATATCGCCATGGCAATACCCGGCGAAGACGACGAAGTGACCGTCTGGTCCTCCACCCAGCACCCGAGCGAGGTGCAGCACATGGTGGCGCATGTTTTGGGCGTCGCCAACAATGCCGTGACCGTGCAGACCCGGCGCATGGGCGGCGGTTTCGGCGGCAAGGAAACGCAGGGAAACCAGTTTGCCGCACTTGCGGCAGTCGCCGCCAGGAAACTGAAGCGGGCGGTGAAATTCCGTCCCGACCGCGACGAGGATATGTCGATCACCGGCAAGCGGCACGATTTCCGCGTCGACTATGACGTCGCCTTCAGCGAGGAGGGCCTGATCCACGCGGTCGACGCCACCTACGCGGCACGGTGCGGCTTTTCCGCCGATCTCTCCGGCCCCGTGACCGACCGCGCCCTCTTCCACGCGGATTCCAGCTACTATTATCCGCATGTTCGCCTCACCTCGCAGCCGCTCAAGACCCACACCGTCTCCAATACCGCGTTTCGCGGTTTCGGCGGCCCGCAGGGCATGGTCGGCGGCGAGCGGATTATCGAGGAGATCGCCTATGCCGTCGGCAAGGACCCGCTTGAGATCCGCAAGCTGAATTTCTACGGCCTCCGGGGTTCCGGGCGGACGGTGACACCTTACCATCAGGAGGTCGAAGACAACATTGTCGCCCGCATTGTCGAGGAGTTGGAGGCCTCCTCGGATTATCAGGCCCGGCGCCAGGCAATCCTCGAATTCAATGAAAACAGTCCGGTGATCCGCAGGGGCATTGCGCTGACTCCGGTGAAATTCGGCATCTCATTCACCATGACCGCCTATAACCAGGCGGGCGCGCTGGTGCATATCTATCAGGACGGTTCGATCCATCTGAACCATGGCGGCACCGAAATGGGCCAGGGCCTCTACACCAAGGTGGCTCAGGTGGTGGCCAACACGTTCCAGGTCGATATCGACCGGGTGAAGATCACCGCAACGACGACCGGCAAGGTGCCGAACACCTCTGCCACAGCCGCCTCTTCCGGCTCGGATCTCAACGGCATGGCAGCCTATGATGCAGCGCGCCAGCTCAAGGAGCGGCTGATCCAGTTCGCCGTGCGGCAATGGAAAGTGGCGCGTGAAAAGATCGAGTTCCTGCCGAACCGGGTGCGGATCGGCAGCGAGATTGTGCCTTTCGACACGCTCGTCCGGGCCGCCTATTACGACCGTGTGCAGCTTTCCGCCACGGGCTTCTACAAGACGCCCAAGATTCACTGGGACCGCCACGCCGGGCGCGGCCGGCCTTTCTACTATTTCGCTTATGGCGCCGCAGCTTCGGAAGTGTCGGTCGACACGCTGACCGGCGAATATCTCGTCGAGCGTACCGACATCCTCCACGACGTCGGCAAATCCTTGAACCCGGCGATCGATATCGGCCAGATCGAGGGCGGATTCATACAGGGCATGGGCTGGCTGACGACCGAGGAACTGTGGTGGGATGCAAGGGGGCGGCTGAGGACCCATGCGCCATCGACCTACAAGATCCCGCTCGCCTCCGACCGGCCGAAGATCTTCAACGTGAAGCTCGCGGAGTGGTCGGAGAATGCTGAACCAACGATCGGCCGCTCCAAGGCGGTCGGCGAGCCGCCCTTCATGCTGGCAATCTCGGTCCTCGAGGCGATCTCCATGGCAGTGGCAAGCGTCGCTGACTATTCCGTCTGCCCGCGCCTCGACGCACCGGCCACGCCCGAGCGCGTGCTGATGGCGGTCGAACGGCTGAAGGCGATGGAGTGAGACACAGACCTTGCTGATCCGGGCCGAACTCCCCAGCGACGAAGACGCGATCCACGAGTTGACGGCAACGGCTTTCGCACCGATGCCATACAGCAACGGATCGGAGGCTCCGATCATTCGCGCGCTGCGCAGTTCGGGTGACCTCACTTTGTCTCTGGTTGCCGAAGAGGATGGCGTGGTCATAGGCCATGTCGCCTTCTCGCGGGTTACCATCGACGGTGTCCATGGGGGCTGGTTTGGTCTTGGCCCGATATCCGTGCAGCCGGAAAGACAGCGCCAGGGCATTGGAAAGGCACTTATCAGTGAAGGATTGAAGAGGTTGAAGGAACGCGGTGCGGCCGGTTGCGCTTTGATTGGCAATCCCGAAGTCTATCGGGGGTCCGGTTTTGAGAGTGATGGCCTGCTCGCTTACGGCGATCTGGATCGCCGCTATGTGCAGCGGATTGTGTTCTCTGGCCCATCGCCGCGCGGTGTATTAAAATTTGCCGACGCATTCGAGGCAGGCGCCGATCAGCCTGGTTCGTAAGCTTCGTTTGGGAACCTGGCTCAACCATGCATGACCTCCCCCTCCCCATCTTTATCGCCAACCACCCCGGCGCGATCCTGGTCGAGGTCACAGAGACGAAGGGTTCGACGCCGCGGGAGGTGGGTGCCTTCATGCTGGTGGCGGAGACGGCGATCTGGGGGACGATCGGCGGCGGGCAGTTCGAATATATGGCGATCGACAACGCCCGCGCGATGCTGTCGGGTGGTGGAGAGGCGATGATGGATATCCCGCTCGGCCCCGAGATCGGCCAATGCTGCGGCGGTCGCGCGAAACTCACTTTCATGCAGATGACGCCGGCGCTCGCCGAAAAGCTTGAAAGCCGCATGAAAAATGAAGAGGAAGAGCGGCCCGCGGTTTATCTCTTCGGTGCCGGCCATGTCGGCCAGGCGCTGGCCAGGGCACTGACGCCGTTGCCTTTCGCGGTCACCGTGGTCGAGACGCGCGCAGAGGCGCTGGAGGATCTGCCGGGAAACGCGGCGAGACACCTGACCGCCGTGCCGGAGGCGTTCGTGGCCCGGATTCCAGCTGGTGGTGCCGCGGTCATCCTCACCCACGACCACGCACTGGATTTCCTGATCGCCAAAGAAGCGCTTGCCAGATCCGACCTCGCCTATGTCGGCATGATCGGCTCGGCCACCAAGCGCGCCACGTTTGCGAACTGGCTGAAGCGGGAGGGCGGCGACGAAAAAATGCTCTCCCGCCTCGTCCTGCCGATTGGCGGCTCCACGGTCAGGGACAAGCGGCCGGCGGTGATTGCCGCATTGGTAGCCGCCGAATTGCTGGAAACCTGCGCTGCCCGAGAAAAGCAGGGTTCAAAGCGGCAGGTCCCGAACGCATGATCGGCGCTTCGCCTCCCAGAAGGCCTCGGCACGGTCGGACGGCAAGGCTTCGCCGAGCCCGACATCCGACCGCAGCTCGACCGGCAGCTTAGGCACGCGCCAGAGGCCGGGCCTGACGAGCTGACGAAGGTAACGGCCGAAGGCGCGCCAGACGCCGCCCGGGCGGATGGATTGTAAGGACACGGACAGAGCCTGTGCGGACAGCATGGTCGCTCCACATTGATGAACTTGTGTTGTTGGATCGGCTGAGGAATGCGCCGGATTGCCGGCGAATTCCAATTCAAATACAGTGGCTCGCGATCAAGAGAACTTATGATGAAGCTGTCGCGCCGCTTTCCGCTGAATGCACTCCGGGTTTTCGAGGCGGTCGCGCGCCTGGAAAACTTCACCCGTGCCGCGGACGAACTCGGCATGACCCAAACGGCGGTGAGCTACCAGATCAAGCTTCTGGAGGATCATCTCGGCGACGCGGTCTTCATCCGCAGGCCGCGGGCGCTGCAGCTCACCGAAACTGGGCGCAACCTCCTGCCCAACGTGGCCGAGGCTTTTTCCCTGTTGTCGGAAGCGGTGCAGGAGGCGCGCGGCACGAGGGAGGAGACGCTGGAGATCCACTCTCCGCCGACCTTCGCCTCGCAATGGCTCTCGCTCCGTCTCGGTGCCTTTCGCGCAGCCCATCCGCAGATCTCGGTACGGCTCCTGCGCAACATGGCACACGAGCACACGGCGTTCTCCGATATTGCCATCCAGATCGCGGCGGAGCCTCCGAGGGGGATGATCTGCCATCCACTTCTGCGCCTGAATTTCGCACCCATGCTGGCGCCGCGGCTGGCGGAAAGCATTGGCGGCATCAGCCAGCCTGCGGACCTTCTGAAGCTGCCCTGGATTTCCGAGATCGGCGGCTGCTGGCTTGACTGGTTCGAAGCCGCCAACATCGACCCCGCGCCGATCAAGCCGTCCAGCCTCGACGCTTTGGGCGCGCTCGATCTGGAGGCGAAGGCCGCGATATCGGGTCATGGCGTGGCGATGCTCACGCCCTTTTTCTTCAGGGACGACCTGGCGACAGGACGATTGGTCCAGCCGTTCGGCCTTTCTGTCTGCGACGAGAAGACCTACTGGCTCACCTATCCGCAGGCCCGGCGAAATTCCGCGAAGATCAAGGCTTTCCATGCGTGGATCGCCGAAACCCTCTCGAACGATCTCGCTTCTGACGGTGCCGGGGCAATCGTCGCAGCGTAGCACTATAGTGTCGGCGGTCGTTCCATCGGCCACCATTGCTCGCGGCGTTCGCACCTCGGCAATGTCTGTCGGGAGGGGCGCCCGTCCATGATGCCGATGTCCCGGAGCTGCTGCTCCGTCATTTCCTCTTTCTCGACGCGGTTTCTCCGAGCCCGCTCGCTACGGACCGGAATGTCAAAGTGGTCGCTCAGGCTCCACAAGCGCGCAAAAAGCGCAGGCATACCATGGGTCATGGCTCCTTCTCCTCCGGTTCTCACCGGTATTCGATTGATGACTATGAAAGCAGGATGCGCCGGATTATGCTGGTTTTCCAACGAAGATTTCGTCTGCATAGATCAAGAGAGCTTATCCATGAAAATGTCGAAGCAGTTTCCTTTGAATGCACTGCGCGCGTTCGAATCCGCTGCCCGGCAGATGAGTTTCACCAAGGCAGGCGAGGAGCTGGGCCTCACCCAGACGGCGGTGAGTTACCAGATCAAGCTTCTGGAGGACACGATCGGCGAGCCGCTCTTTCTGCGCCGGCCGCGGCAGGTGACGCTAACGGAATCCGGCGAGCGGCTGGCCCCGAGGATCACCGAAGCTTTCGGTATCATGAGCGAGGCGATCACCAGCCTCAGGGACACATCGGAAGGCACGCTGATCATCCATTCGACCGCGACTTTTGCTGCACGCTGGCTGGCGCGACATCTGGGAACGTTCCAGTTGGAAAATCCCGGCATCGCGGTCAGACTCGAGACGTCACACGAGATGATCGATTTCGCGAGAACCGAAGCCGACGTGGCAATCCGCACCGGCAAGGGCGATTGGCCGGGCCTGAGGTCGCATTCCCTGATGAAGAGCCATTTCACGCCGATGCTGAGCCCGGAGCTTGCGGCGACGATCGGAGGGGTAAGGACGCCAGAGGATCTGCTGAAGCTCAGGATCATCGATCCCGGCGATCCCTGGTGGCGCATCTGGTTTACGGCGGCTGGCATGCCGGATGTCGATCTCGGCGGCCGTCCCAGTAGCAAGTTCGGCGCGCAGGCCTTCGAGGCGGCAGCAGCGATCGCCGGCCATGGCGTCGCCATTCTCAAACCTGAATTCTACACCGACGATGTGGCGCTCGGCAGACTGATCCAGCCGTTCGATCTGTTGAGTGATGACGGAACCGACTACTGGCTCGTCTATCCGCAAACCCGCAGGAACTCCCGGAAAATCCGCGCCTTCCGCGATTTCATGCGAAAGACCATGCCGACCTTCAGGGACTAGCAGTCAGTTTTTCTCCAGCGCAATTTCCGGATGCAAACCGCGTCACACTCGCAAATTCGCCCTTTCAGTAACTCATGTCGGGCGCATAGAAGCAGCGCAATGTGTCCTCGGTCGGATAAAGGCAGAGGTGATATTCTTCGTCTTTGCTGCGCCGCGCCTGGCTCTGGGGAAGCGTGAAATGATGCGGCCTTGTAATCAGCCTATGGTCTCCCGGACCGAGGGAGATTTCATAACCGCCCTTGATGATCTTGACATTTTTCGTCGAGATCATCTGGCAGTCCCCGGTATGATTGTCTCCGTTGCAGCAGAAACCGTCGTATTTCCAGGCCACGCCCTTCGGGCTATGTGCCTCGTGGGCCGCTGCCGATCCGGCATATACACAAGACACAAACGCAATCACCATACCCATCAGAATACCACGCATGAGCTTAGTCTCCGTTGATGAATGCCATCCCCGGCGAGAGCCCTTCACGCAATACCCGGACACCGCCGGTTGACTTGCATCCGCTAAGTTACGTGAGTCGCCTTAGCCGGCTAACCCCCAAATTTTGCAATGCACAATTTAGTACATTCGACAATTGTGAACTTCTGAGGGCGTGCGCGATGAACTCCTATTCGCCCTGTCAAGTTCCGCTATGAAACAAAAAGTTCCGGGCGATAATCGCTTCCCTCTCACCCATTTTTCTCGCAAAGTGACGAGTCGGGGGGCAAAAAGGGGAAGACTGAATGTATGAATATGCCGTCGCCTGGGAATGGCTGAGTTTCGCCGCCCGCTGGTTTCACGTCATCACGGGGATCGCCTGGATCGGCTCCTCCTTCTATTTCATCGCACTCGATCTCGGGCTCGTGAAGCGGCCGCATCTGCCGGCGGGCGTGCATGGCGAGGAATGGCAGGTGCATGGCGGTGGCTTCTACCACGTCCAGAAATATCTGGTGGCGCCGGCCGAGATGCCCGAGCACCTGACCTGGTTCAAATACGAGAGCTACTTCACCTGGCTCTCCGGCTTCCTGATGCTCTGCATCGTCTATTACGGCGGCGCCGACCTCTTCCTGATCGACCGGACGGTGATGGATCTCGCGCCCTGGCAGGCGATCGTCATTTCGCTGGCATCGCTGGCGGTCGGCTGGATCATCTATGACCAGCTCTGCAAATCACCGATCGGGAAGAACACCTGGGGCCTGATGGCAGTGCTCTATGTCGTACTGGTCGCCATGGCCTGGGGCTATACGCAGGTCTTCACCGGCCGCGCCGCCTTCCTTCATCTCGGCGCCTTCACGGCGACGATCATGTCGGCCAACGTCTTCTTCATCATCATCCCGAACCAGAAGGTGGTGGTGGCGGACCTGATCGCCGGCCGCACGCCGGACCCGAAATATGGCGTGATCGCCAAGCAGCGCTCGCTCCACAACAACTACCTGACGCTGCCCGTCATCTTCTTCATGCTGTCGAACCACTATCCGCTGGCCTTCGCGACCGCATTCAACTGGGTGATCGCAGCACTCGTCTTCCTGATGGGCGTGACGATAAGGCACTGGTTCAACACGACCCATGCGCGGAAGGGCAAGCCGACGTGGACCTGGCTGGTGACGGTGATCCTCTTCATCGCAATCATCTGGCTCTCGACTGTACCCAAAGTGCTTACCGGCGAGACGGAAACTTCGATGACGTCCCCCATGACGACCGTCGAACAGAGATTTGCGTCCAATGCCCATTTCGGTGCTGCCCGCGATGTCGTGCAGGCGCGATGTTCCATGTGTCATGCGGCCGAACCCGTCTGGGAGGGCATCAATTTCACGCCGAAATCCGTGAAGCTCGAAACCGACCGGGAGATTGCCGCCCACGCACGGGAAATCTATATCCAGGCAGGCCGGAGCCACGCCATGCCGCCCGGCAATGTCACCGATATTTCGCCGGAGGAGCGGAAGCTCATCACGGCCTGGTACGAAAGCGCGATATCCGAATGACCGAAAAGCTGATCCGCGGGCGGCTCATCTCCTTCAAGCGGGCACCGCTCAGCCTCACAGACACGGAGAGCTATGCATATGAGCACGACGGCGCCCTGTTGGTCGCGGATGGCAGGATTGCAGCCTTCGGCGACTATGCTGCGGTGAGGTCCAGGGCACCTGAAGGCATCGAGGAGATCGACCACCGGCCGCATCTCATCCTGCCGGGTTTCATCGACATGCACCTGCATTTTCCGCAGATGCAGGTGATCGCCTCCTACGCCGCAAACCTGCTCGAATGGCTGAACACCTATACGTTTCCGGAGGAGTGCCGGTTCGTGGAAACCGACCACGCGGCACGGATCGCAACCCATTTCTACGATGAGCTCATCCGCCATGGCACGACGACGGTCGTCGCCTATTGCTCGGTCCATAAAACCTCAGCGGACGCCTTCTTCGCTGAAGCGTTGAAGCGCGGCATGTGCATGGTCGGCGGCAAGGTGATGATGGACCGCAACGCCCCTCAGGGCCTGCTCGACACGCCCGAGATGGGTTATGACGAGACTCGGGCTGTGATCGCCGAATGGCACGGCAAGGGGCGAAACCACGTGGCGATCACGCCGCGTTTCGCGATCACCTCGACGCCGGCACAGATGAGGGCGGCTCAGGCGCTGGCCGAAGAATTTCCGGACCTTCACATCCAGACGCATCTTTCCGAGAACCACGACGAGATTCGCTATACCCTGGAACTCTATCCGCAGGCGAAGGACTATACGGACGTCTACGCCCATTACGGATTGCTTGGGCCGAAAACGCTGCTCGGCCATGCGATCCACCTCTCCGAGCGCGAAGCGGATGCGCTGTCTGAGGCCGGCGCGGTGGCGGTCCACTGCCCGACCTCGAACCTCTTCCTCGGCTCCGGCCTCTTTCCCATGAAGGCGCTGATGCGGCGCGAAAAGCCGGTGCGCGTGGCGGTCGCGACCGATATCGGCGGCGGGTCGAGCTATTCGATGCTGCGGACGATGGACGAAGCTTACAAGATCCAGCAGCTGCTTGGCGAACGCCTCAATCCGCTGGAAAGCTTCTACCTGATGACCCGCGGCAATGCCGAAGCGCTGTCCATGGTGGGAGATATCGGCACGCTGGAGCCCGGCACGACAGCCGACCTCATCGTGCTGGACGCCGCCGCGACGCCGGCGATGAAGCTGCGGATGGAAACGGTGAAGACCCTACCGGAAGAACTTTTCCTGCTCCAGACCATGGGCGACGACCGCGCCGTGATAGAGACTTATGTGGCAGGCAATGCGATGAAGACGGCGCTCTGACGGCACGCGGAGTGCCCATGTGATGCGGAGAAAGCATGAGTGAGACGCAGCGCAAGTTGACAACCATCTTCTCCGCCGACGTGCAGGACTACACTCGCCTGATGGGTTCCGATGAGGAAGGCACGCTGGCGACGCTGAAGCGCTACCGCGATGCCATGTCCGGCCTGATCGCGGCCCATGGCGGCCGCATCGTCAATACCTGGGGCGACGGGTTGATTGCCGACTTTCCGAGCGTGGTCGAGGCAGTGCGCACCGCAGTCGACGTGCAGACGGAGCTTGCGGGCTTCAATGCCGCGAAACCGGCTGCGGAACAGATGCTTTTCCGCATCGGCATCAATCTCGGCGACGTTATCCTCGAGGGGACGGACATCTATGGCGATGGCGTCAATATCGCAGCCCGCCTGCAGGCCTCTGCGCCAGCCGGCGGCATCGTCATTTCCAGCACCGTCTATGATCAGGTCCGCAACAAGGTGCCGGTCGGCTTCGATTTTCTCGGCCCGCTGACGGTGAAGAATGTCTCGGAAGCGATCCCGAGCTACTCCATCCGCATCGGCGAAGCAGCGGCGCAGCCGGCATCCGCCGCCTGGCAAACTGCCGCCGCCGCAATCGATCACGGACCGCGGCCAACCACGTCACCGTCGAAGGTCCGCAAGCGTCTCAGCATTTTCCCCATCGCCGCGGCAGTCCTGGTCATCGTCAACGCACTCACCTGGCAAGGCGTCTTCTGGGCCGCCTGGCCGATCCTCGCCCTCGCCGTCACCGCCGGTGTGATCATGGCGCGGCTGCAGGACCGCTTTGACCGGTACATGACAAGCCTGGCGATCATCGGCATCGGCCTCGTCGGCATTAACCTCCTGTCATGGCAGGGAACTTTCTGGGCAATCTGGCCGCTGACGGGCTTTGCCGTCGTCGCGGCGATCCGCTGGGTCATGCGCAACTGAAACAGGCCGCTGCAAAGGTTGGAAATCCGGTATCAAGCTGATGTTTCCGCTGGCGATGGGCCTCGGATGTGATAGTCCTCCGGAACATTCCGGAGGAAGTTCAAACCATGTCCAAACCGCTGACCATCGCAGATCTGAAAATCCTGGCCCGTCGGCGCGTGCCAAAGATGTTCTTCGATTATGCGGACAGCGGCGCCTGGACAGAGAGCACGTACCGGGCCAACGAGGACGACTTTGCGAAGATCAAGCTGCGCCAGCGCGTGCTGGTCGACATGACCAACCGTACGCTCGAAACCACGATGATCGGCGAAAAGGCAATGATGCCCGTGGCGCTGGCCCCGACCGGCATGACCGGCATGCAGCATGCCGACGGTGAAATGCTGGCTGCGAAGGCCGCGGAGGAATTTGGCGTTCCGTTCACCCTTTCGACGATGAGCATTTGCTCGATCGAGGACGTTGCTTCCGTGACGTCCAAGCCGTTCTGGTTTCAGCTCTATGTGATGAAGGACCGCGGCTTCGTGGAGCGGCTGATCGGCCGCGCCAAGGCCGCAAAGTGCTCTGCACTGGTCGTTACCGCCGACCTGCAGATCCTCGGCCAACGCCACAAGGACCTGCGCAACGGCCTGTCGGCGCCGCCGAAATGGACGCTGAAGAGCTTCATGCAGCTTGCCACCCGCCCGCAATGGTGCCTGGAAATGCTCGGCACCAAGCGCCGCGGATTCGGCAATATCGTCGGCCATGCAAGCAACGTCTCCGACCTCTCCTCGCTCGGTGCCTGGACGGCCGAACAGTTCGATCCAAAGCTCTCCTGGGACGACATCCGCTGGATCAAGGACCTGTGGGGCGGCAAGCTGATCATCAAGGGCATTCTGGATGAAGAGGATGCGCGCGCCGCAGCCGACACCGGCGCGGACGCGATCATCGTCTCCAACCATGGCGGCCGCCAGCTCGACGGCGCTCCCTCCTCGATCAGCATGTTGCCGAAGATCGTCGATGCCGTCGGCGACCGGATCGAAGTCCACGTGGACGGCGGCATCCGCTCGGGCCAGGACGTCCTGAAAGCCGTGGCGCTTGGCGCACGGGGCACCTATATAGGCCGTCCCTTCCTCTATGGTCTCGGCGCCATGGGCAAGGACGGGGTCACGACCGCGCTCAATGTCATCCGCAACGAGTTGGATATCACCATGGCGCTTTGCGGCAAGCGGGACATCCAGACTGTCGACCGCAGTATTCTGGCGAACGTCCCTTTCTGACCGCCAGCTTCACGAGCGATCGGTCGAGCACCACCCGCCCCTGGTTCCCGGCCGGCGCGCAAGGCCCTCGCGGACGAGAATGTCCGAGAGCGAAATGCCGTTCCGTGTGACCTGCCGCAGCTTGTGGCCGTCGACCTCCGCGTCATTGCCTTGCCAGGTGACAAGCTCGAACGGCCCGGAATCGAGGAAGGCGCGCACGCGCAGTTCCGCATCGCTGGCTTTGATCCGCTCCTCCTCGCAGTTCGGCTTCTTGATGTCCGGCACCTCGATGCCGACGAGGCGGACCTTCTGCCCATGAAAGACGAAACGATCGGCGGAGACGACGCAATCGTCTTGTTTGGCCGTGCCGCAGAGATAGAATTTCGCCTCATAGGCGCCGGCGAGCTCCTCGCCGGTTTTCGGTGCTTCGGTCGTTCTGGGAACGTCACTTCCCGTCGGCTTGCCGATCAGCGCCGGCGGAATGATGGCGGCTGTATGGTTTTCATCCGGCAACATCGCCGGCTTCGATGTCACCGGTCGGTGAGGGATTGATGCCGCTGGCTTCGGCGGCTCCGGCCTAGCGGACGCCGATGCGGGCTTCGCAGCAACTTGCACGGGTTTCCCGGACGTCAGGCTGGCGACGAACCGTCGCGCCACGGCCGAATTGTCATAAAGCGCGATGCCGCCGCCGACCACGAGAAGTGCGGCCAGCCACGGCCAGAGCGACGAGCCTGAGCTTTTCGACGCGCGCTTGCCGCCTTTGCGCCGTGAACCGGATTTTCCGCGCGATTGGGCCATCAGAATCTCTCCTGTCGAATCGGAGAGAAGTATCCGGAGCAAGGGTTGCCGAAAGGTTTCAGCACGCCAAGAAGCACCTTGAAATTGTGTATTAGTGTGTATAATTTCGCCTTATGAGAAGCGCTGAGGTAATTGCGCTGCTGCGCAAGGATGGCTGGATCGAGCTGGCCCAGAAAGGCAGCCATGTTCAGTTCAAGCATCCGGAAAAGCCGGGACGCGTCACCGTTCCTCATCCGAAGCGCGACATCCCGCTCGGCACGCTCCGCAGCATCGAGAAACAGGCGGGACTGAAACTGAGGTAACCATGAGCAACTATATCGGCCTCATCCGCAAGGAAGCAGGAAGTGACTATGGTGTCTCCTTCCCGGACTTCCCGGGCGTCGTAACCGCAGGCTCGACCTTGGACGAGGCCCGTCAGATGGCCGAAGAAGCGCTTGCATTCCACGTGGAGGGCATGGCTGAGGATGGCGAGGCGGTCCCTGAACCATCGAGCCTGGAGGGCGTGATGAGCGATCCAGCCAATCGGGACGGGGTAGCGATTCTCGTGAGCTTGAAGACGCAGGCAGCCAAAGCCGTACGTATCAATGTCACGCTGCCGGAAGACGTGCTTCAGCGGATCGACACCTTCGCGGAGGCGAGCGGCCTCTCGCGCTCTGGTTTTCTCGCAAGGGCAGCGCGACACGAGATGGAGCGCAACACAGCGGTTTGAAGTGATCAGACCCTTCCCGTCGCAAGCGCCATGGCCCAGTCGAGACGGCCGTTCTCCGCGGCAAGCCGCGACATCGCCATATGGTCGTACGGTACGTTGCGGAACTCGGGCACCCAGCCGCCGGCGGGCGTCTTTTCCAGGACGGCATAGGAGGCCATGGCATGGCCTGTCTCCACCTTGTGGAAGAACGGCTTGTCGTCGTCATAGGCCGGGCAGCCGACGCTGCCGGGATTGACGATCAGGCGCCCGTCCGAGAGTTGCACGGCGCGCGGAATATGGCTGTGACCGCACAGGATCAGCGACTGCTCAATGCGATCGGCCAAGGCCTCGATCTCTTCGAGCGGTTTCAGAAAGACATGGCCTGCCGGCGACACCTGTTCCAGCCAATAGACATTGTCATCCTGCGGCGTCGCATGGCAGAGGAAAACCTCGTCCAGGTAGATGGTACTGAACGGCAGCTTGCGCAGCCAATCGAGATGACGCGGCGCAAGCTGAGCGTGCGCATGGGCATCCGAAGGCGCAAGAGCATCGGCCGGCGTTTCGATGAGATAGCGGTCATGATTGCCCCGAACCGTCTGCACCGCGTGCATATCCAGAAGCAGGAAGAGATCACCGGCCCCGTCCGCCTCCAGAGGGCCGCTGAAACAATCGCCGAGGTTGGCGATGTCCCGGATGCCGAGCCCGGCAATATCCTCCAGCACCGCCTGCAGCGCCGCGCAATTTCCATGAATGTCGGCAATCGCGGCAAAGCGCATCAGCTTCCCCGATAGGTCGAGTACCCGTAGGGCGACAGGAGCAGCGGCACATGGTAGTGCGCCGTCGTATCGGAAATGCCGAAGCGGATCGGGATCACGTCGAGGAAGGCGGGTTCGGTAAGCTTCGCGCCGCGGGCGCGAAGATAATCGCCCGCATGGAAGAGGAGTTCGTACTCGCCGGCGATGAAGGTCTCGCCAACCAGGATCGGCCCGCCGTCGACGCGACCATCGGAATTGGTCGTCACCGTCCTGATCTTCTCGCGTCTGTCGCCTGTCAGCCGGTAGAGATCGATCGTCAATCCTTCGGCCGGGGTGCCGCTCGCCGTGTCGAGCACATGGGTGGTAAGGCCGGTCATAGGCTGGGCTCCGCAACGAGGAAAGGGGCGTTGAAAAAGAACTCTTCCAGATTGTTGCCGGGACCGTCGCGATCCGCCACCAGGAAACCGCTGACCGCACCGAGCGCCATCAGCGGATGGTGCCAGATATTGATCCGGTAGTTCACGCCCTGCCCGGCCCTGGCAAGAAACACCTTCGGCCTGCCCGGCTTTCCATCGATATCTTCCGAAACGGCAACGAGGAACGGCCTGTCCGAAAGCGGCGAAAAGCTCTGGCTGCCGAATGGATGCCGCTCCATCATGGTGATCGCATAGGGGAAGCTGCGCGGCTGACCACGGAAAATGCTGAGGATGACGCGCGCGCCCTCTCCCGCAGCTTCGGGCGCCGCCAACGCATGGAAACGTTCCGTGGTGCCATTGTTGATCAGCCGCATGGTCGAAGGATCGGGCTCGATCACGTCGCCGAAGGGGGCGAACGCAGCTTTGGTAAGGGGCTGTATCTCAAGATGGTCGGTCACGTCATTCGCCTTCAATCGTACACTTGCAATCATTCGCCCTGCACACGCCACTGGCGAATCAAGTCGAATTGGGAAACCAGCGCCGGCAAAGAGAGCTTCACGGTGTCGAAGACGACAGGGAGTTCCAACTCATAGTAGTCATGAACCACGAAATTGCGCATGCCCTTTATCTTCGACCATGGAATTTCCGGATGGTCCGCGACGAAATCGGGATGATGAGCGATGATCCTTGAAGCGTTTTCGCCAATCAGAACCAGCGCCATGCCCACCGCCATCTGCGTGCGGGCATCGGAGAGAAATGTCTCCAGTTCCATGCCGGCCACGAAATCACATGCCTGAAGCGCGGCGGATCGCATCTGATCGAGATATGCTCTCAAACGGTCCGCACTCATATGGCTCTGGCTTCCGACAGGATCCGCTCGCGCATGGATTTCCGTATGCCCCCCGACGTCACGAGATCGACTTTCACTCGCAGGAGCGTTTCCAGCGTATCTTGCAAGCCGCCCAGATCGAACAATGTCGTTCCCGGAAGCGCGTCCACGAGGATATCGAGGTCGCTGTCCGGCCGATCCTCTCCCCGCGCCACCGAACCGAAGACGCGCGGGTTTGCCGCGTTGAAGCGTTTCGTCGCTTCGCGGATCGCCTCGCGGTTCTTTTCCAGCACTTCCGACGGTCTCATGACGATGTCTCTTACGATGCAGTCAATATAGGCAAGGCACGAAGGAGAGAAAAGCAGGAGTATAAACCGGGCCTCACTCGCCCTGCGCCCGCCAGTTGCGGAGGGAATCGAGCTGGGAGAGAAGCTTGGGAATCATCCGATCTACAGTCATCCAGACGGTATCGACATCAAGGCCAAAATACTGATGAGCGATCCGATCGCGCATGTTCCGGATATCCCTCCAAGGGATCTCCGGATGCTCGACAACAAAGTCCGGAAAACGCTCCATGATTTTGGTCGCGCATTCGCCGATCGCCATGATATTCGCGATGACGGCGTCCTGTTTGATTTCATCACGGACGAACGCGTCCCGCTCCATGCCCGCGACATAGCGCACGGCCTTGCTTCCCGTGACAACCATTCGATCGAGATAGGCTTCGAGGCGCTCCACACTCATATCGCGGCTGCTTCCGCGACAATACGCTCGCGCACTTTCGGCGGAAAATCCCCTGGCACCTTCACATCAACCGTGACGCCGAGTGCTTCCTCCAGATCTCCCTGGAGTCCACCAAGCGTGAAGAGTGAGGTCGTTGGCGAAGGGGCAACCAGAATATCCAGATCACTATCAGGCCGATCCTCCCCGCGCAGCACGGAACCATAGACCCGCGGGTTGGAGACCTGCCGGCGGGCAACGATCTCCCTGATGATTTCCCGGTTCTTTTCCAGCACTTCCGACGGTCTCATGACGGCATCACTCCTGATGCCGCCAATATAGGCTACGGAAGATATCGAGGAAAGAACTCACGCCTTCGTGCCGTAGAGCCTGAGCCGCATCGTCCCGCCATCCGGGTGCATGGCGTAACGCACATGGGTAACCGGGCCGATATCGGCGACGACACCCGCGCCATATTCGTGGACATGGTCCATCTGCAGCTTCTGCCGCGGCAGGATCGGCTTCCAGCTCTCCGATGCGGCAATCTCCGCCTCGGAAAGCACGTCGCCAAGCTCCGGCAGGTAGGCGCCGAGCAGTTCGCACGTATCCGGAAAATTGCCCTTGAAGAAATGCGTGTCGACTATGATGCGTTTGACGACGCCCGGATGGCCGAGGCGGATCACCGCCCAGTCATGGCCCGGCCCGCGCCGCCGCTTGGTCTCCCAGCCGTCGCCCATATTGTCGCCACGCCCCGGCCCCAGCATCTTGTCCGGATGGCCGTAATGGGCATCCGACCAGGCGAGCGATTTCGCGCCATGGAATATGTAGGCCAGGTCGATCTCTTGCGTCGTGCCGACCTTGGCCCAATCGAAATGCGCCGAACCGTAGACGCGCAGGCGAGCGATCCCGCCATCGGGATAGATATGCAGACGCAAATGCGTCCAGATCTTCTCCTTGCCGGCATTCTCGAAGAAATGATGCGCGTTCGGCCCGAGCGGCGACTTTGCCAGGATTTCCGTCCAGACCGTCGCATCGGTCGGGTCGCCATCCTCGACGAAAGCAGCCTCGATCGAGCAATGCGGCGGATAGTTGCCGGTGAAATAGCTGGTATCGACGTCGAAGCCGTAGATGCGGCCGGGCATTGCAAGTCTCACGATCGCAAAGTCGTGGCCGGGCACGCGTTTGCGGCGGCTTTCCCAGCCGTCCATGTACTTGCCGTTATCGTCGTAAAGGTCCGGATCGAAACTTGGGGGCGCGTCCTGAAGCATGCGCTCCAGCGGCGCGAAGAATTCGTCGGTCGTGTAGAGACCCTTGGCGCCGAGACGCGCGGAGGCGAGGTTGATCGCGCCGATCACGAAGGATGGCAGGCTGTTGTCGGTCGTCTCGGTCATTCATTTCTCCGGAAACATGGATTGCAGGCGCAGAAGCGCAATTCGTTCGACCTGAGCCGTGGCGGTCGCGAACTCCTCCTCGGCGCTGTTGTGGATGCGCTTTTCGAAGGCGGCAAGGATGTCTTGCCTGTCCAGGCCCTTTACGGCGATGATGAAGGGAAAGCCGAACTTTTCCGTATAGGCATTGTTGAGTTCGGTGAATCGGGCGTGTTCGGCAGCGGTCAGGCGATCGAGCCCGGCGCCCGCCTGTTCCTGTCTGCTGTCTTCGGTCAGGTCGCCGGCGATCGCGAGCTTTCCAGCGAGATCGGGATGAGCACGCAATACGCCGAGCCGCTCCTCATGGCTCGCCTTGCGAAAGATCGAGACAAACGCATCGTGGATGCCCTTGGCGGTCAATGGCACCAGGATCAAGCCTGCATCATAGGCGCGCTCGGCGATGAAAGGCGAATGTTCGAAGACACCGCCGAACTTGGCAATAAAATCGGCACGCGCGCTCACAGGGCACCTGCCGGCTTGTGGTGCTCATGCCAGTGTCTGGCAATCTCGATGCGCTGCGGTATCCAGACCTTGTCATGGGAAAGCACGTATTCCATGAAGCGGCGAAGTGCTGCCACGCGGCCCGGCCGGCCGACGAGGCGGCAGTGCAGGCCGATATTCATCATCTTCGGGCTGCCTTCACTGCCCTCCCGATAAAGCACGTCGAAGGCATCCTTCAGGTAGTTGAAGAACTGGTCGCCGGCATTGAAGCCCTGCGGCGTCGCAAAGCGCATGTCGTTGGTATCGAGCGTGTAGGGGATGATGAGGAATGGCTTGCCGTCCAGCCCCGGCACCCAATAGGGCAGATCGTCCGCATAGCTGTCGGAGGAATAGAGGAAGCCCCCCTCCTCCATGACGAGCCGCAGCGTATTGCCGGACGGCTTGCCCTGATACATGCCATAGGGCCGTTCGCCGGTGAGCTCGGTATGCAGCCGCACCGCTTCCAGAATGTGCTGCCGCTCGGCGTCCTCCGGAAAGTCCTTGTATTCGAGCCAGCGGTAACCATGGCTGGCGATCTCCCAGCCCGCTTCCGTCATGGCGGCGACCGCTTCCGGGTTACGGGCCATGGCGAGCGTCACACCATAGACTGTCGCCTGCACCTTGAGTTCGGTGAACAGGCGCCACAGCCGCCAGAAGCCGGCGCGCGAGCCGTATTCGTAGATCGACTCCATGTTGAGGTTGCGCTGGCCGGGCCAGGGCGCGGCGCCGACGATCTCCGACAGCAGCGATTCCGATGCGGGATCGCCGTCGAGGATCGAGCTTTCGCCGCCTTCTTCGTAATTGATCACGAACTGAACGGCGATATTGGCGCCGCCCGGCCATTTCGGATCGGGAATATTGCGGCCATAGCCGACGAGGTCGCGCGGATAGTCTTTTGCCTGCATCGAATTCACCCCGAACATGTGATGCCGGACGGTAGCGCACCCTTTCCGCGGATGTCGAGACCGAAACGTCGATCAGATGCCGACCGCCCGGAGGATAGCGACCGAGGCGACACCGAGTGCCACGGAAACGAGCATCGGCAGGCGCAATGCCGCAAAAGCAGTCACGGCACAGGCGATTGTTTCGGCAATTCCCGTGGCGAAAGCGGTCGGCGCGACCACCGCCATCAGCACGGCGGGCGGAATCGATTCGATCGCCTTTCTGGCATTGCCTCCGAGCGAGACATGACGGATCAGGAGAAGGCCGCTGACGCGGGTTAGAATGGTCGCCGCAGCCATAGCCAGGATAGCGAGAAGGGTCGCGAAATCGACAGTCATGGCATTGCCTCCACGTCACGGCGGCTCCCGCTGACGACGGCGACAAGCAAGCCCGCAACCGCACCCGCCGCGATGTACCACACGCCCGGCACGAAATGCTGGGTCAGGACGGCGGCGGCACCGCTGGCGATGAGGACTGCGCCTGTCTCCGGTCCTTTCCAGAAGCCCATGATCAGCACGATGAAGACCGCCGGGAACGCGAAGTCGAGCCCGAGCGTCACCGGATCGCCGAGGAAAGCCCCGAGCGCCGCACCGGCAATACCGGAGAAAACCCAGGCGAGATAGAAAGGCGCGACAAGGCCGGCGAACCAGCAAGGCGTCAGTCTCGCGGCGCCAGCCCGGAATTCCGCCATAGCCCAGATTTCGTCGGCGAGGAACAGCATCGCGACATATTGCGCACGCGGGCCGAATTCTCCCATCTTGGTGCCGAGCGAAGCGCTCATCAGCACATGGCGGATATTGACGAGCAGTGCCGCGAATCCGACGCCCGCCCAAGAGGCCGGATGCGTCCAGATGTCCATCGCCACGAATTGCGAACCGCCGGCGAAAACCAGCGCACTCATGAGGCCCGCTTCGGCGGGCGTCAGGCCCTTGGTAGCCGCCACCGCGCCGAAGACGAGGCCGATCGGGATCACCGCGGCGATCAGCGGCGATATCGCCCGCATGCCGCCGAAGAACTGCTGAAGCCTGGCATTCTCATTCACGTCCAAAACCTCCGATGGGAGCGAAGGTGATAGAACCGTGGCAAAGAGCCGTCTTGAACGAAAGTGATCAACGAGCGCGATATTGCCCCGGAGTCAAACCCGTGCGTGCCTTGAAATGCCGGGTGAAATGGGCCTGGTCGGCGAAACCGCATTCCAGCGCGATCTCGGCTGGCTGCCCGCCTTCCTGCAAGCGCTTGCGCGCCTCGCGGATGCGGATGTCAGTCAAAAAGGAATGCGGGGTGATATGGAACTCCTTGCGGAAGGCCCGGATCAGGTGCGCGCGGCTGAGGCCTGCGACGGCGGCAAGCTCTTCGAGGCCGATATCGGTCGCATAGTGTTCCACCAGATAGTCGCGGGCCTGGTGTACGGCGGACCGTTCGGATGTATCGGTCGGCACGATGATCGAGCTGCCGTGCCGGCGGAACATGGCATCGAGCACGATGAACATGGGCTGGCTCGTCTCCAGCGCGCCGGCCCCCTCCTCCAGGGTGCGATGTGCTTCGTGGAAAGCGTCTGCCAGCGCCTGATCATGCAGGATCTGCTTGCCGAAGGCGGGCGTGCCATTGAAGGGTTTTCCCGTAACGTCTTCCAGGATTTCACGGAAAAGCGACATGTCCGGATAGATCATCCGATAGCGATAGCCACCGTCCTTCGGTGCGCCGTCATGGATCTCGCCGGGATTGATGAGATAGAGGTCGCCAGGCCCCGAGGCTTCGCGCGTGCCGCCGATGGTGGCGATCTGCGTGCCTTTCTCGATCGCACCTATGCTGAAAGTATCATGCGCATGTGGGGCGAATTCATGGGTCAGGAACGTCGCGCTCAGGCATTCCATGCCGCCAAAACGGTTATCCCGCCAGAAGCGGGTTGTCTCCGCTTTCGCCAGCGGCATGTAATCGGCGGCCTGTTGCTGCGAGATATTCTCCATCGGAGAAACATAACAGATCCGCCCGCCCGCTTCTTGAACAAAAGTGATCAGGCGATCTTGCGCGCACTCACCCGCCCCATCGGATGCAGCGAATGCACCAGGAAAGGGGCACCCGGCTCTTCCTCGATGAAAAGTGCAAGATTGACGACCTCGACCAGCCTCTTCAGGTAGGGATCGAAATAGTCGCGCAGCGCCCGTTCGAAACGCGGCAGGTCGGCAGCTGAAAGCGGACCGGTGAGCGTCATATGAAAGCGGAACTCGTCCATGACGTAAGGGGAGCCCCAACGGTGGAGGTTGGCGAATTGCGGCGCGGAGAGATCGCCGGGATCGCTGCGCTCCAGCTCGGCTTCGGAAAGCGGTGCGCGAAAGACGTCGAATTCCTGTACCACGGACGCGGCGAGGAAGCGCATAGCCTCGGACGGGATCACCGGCGCCAGGGCGAAGAAATTCCCGAGACGCACCACTTCCAGCCCGGGGAGTTCGAACGGGTTGTGCGCGCCGGCAAAACGCATCAGGTGCCGCAGCAGCATCGGTTCGGTGATGTCGGGAGCGAGCCGGAACGGCGCTTTCAGCGTTGCATGGAAACCGTAGCGGCGTGGCAGCGCCGTGTTGAAGGCGATGTCGTGGATGCCGATACCGCGGATCGCCGGCGGCTCCATGGCCTCGCCGGAGAAGGCGTTGCGGCCGAGCCACTGTGCCGCGGCCAGCGTCAGCGGATCATGAGCCGGGGGCGTGAAATGAATGGCATAGCGCATGCATCACCTTCTCGTGCTTCCTTCCCCGGACCCTGCTGTTTTACGCATTGCTCAACAATCCCTGCGGAGGGGTTAAGTGATTTGCGTGACAGATTAACGACGAGGACGACGAAAAGTTCGCGTTTAACGCGAAGCCATTTCGAGATGACTGGTGAGCGTAAATGACGCAGGAACCCGCATTTCACGGGAACTCGCGGCGTCGAGCGCCGCTTCCGCCAGTTCATGAGCGAGCCCGAAGCTCACCTTGAAACCACCTGTGAGAGCAATCACGTTCGGATGGTCGGGGTGCGGCCCGACCATCGGATCGCGATCGATCGCCTTGGGGCGCAGCCCCGCCCAGCGCTCGATCACTTGCGCATCCTTCAAGGCCGGTACGAGCGCCCGGGCGCGGACGATAAGATCGTCGAGCAGCGCATCGGTCGCAAAGGCGTCCTCGAACGTCTCTTCGCTGGTGCTGCCCACCGCAACATGGCCGCCTTCGTGGGCGACGACATAGAGGCCGTTCAGGAAAATGACCGGCAGCGCAGGGTCGATATCGGCCGCAAGCAGCGCCGCCTGCCCCTTGACCGGCTGGCCGATCGGACCTGGCAGCGGCGGCGAGATCGGTTCGATGAGCGGGAAGGACCGATGGCCAGCGGCAACAATGCAATGGCCGAAGGTGATGCTTTCGCCGCCGGTGAAGACAATTTTGCTCATCGCGGGCTCGATCATCTCCGCGCCGACGCCCTCGACAATCCGGACATGTCTTGCGGAATACAGGAAGGTAGCAAGCGCAGAGGTCAGGCCGCGCGGCGAAACGCGCGCCGCAAACGTGTCGTGGACGAGGCCGGCCCCGGCGAAGGAGGCATCCGGCCAGCCTTCCTGCAGTGGACGGTCGATGACGTGCCAGTGGAAACGGCGGTCGCCATGACGCCATGCGGCTTCTGCGTCCTGCGAGTGGCGAAGGGCGATCGTCCGCAAATGCGGTTTCGGCAGCGGGATCAGCCGGCCGCAACGGCGATAGCCGCAGGGGATGCCGGTCGCCGCCTCGATCCGGACGATCTCGTCTTCAAGGGAGAGCAGCGCGTCGAACTGGTACTGTTTCTTGTCGTTCCACTTATCCGGCATATGCGGCATCAGCGCACCGAGCAGCCCGCCGCTCGCCCCCTGCCCCAACCGGCCGGCATCGACAAGCACGGTCTCGATACCCAGCCGTTCGGCCTTTACGGCAGCCCAGAGGCCCATGATGCCACCGCCGAGAATGACGAGATCGGCGGTGGGAGGAATATCGCGAGATTGACCGTCAAAACTTGATTGACCCCTTGAGCCGGCAGGATTATCCGCATGTCCCATGAGCAACCGTGATCCCGAAATGCTTGTTACCGCCGGCCAGATGCTGGACTCTCAGACGTTGGACTCTCAGACGTTGGACTGGCACGACGGCGATATGCCGTATTCGAAGGAGTTTGGCGATCACTTTTATTGCCGCACCGACGGCAGACAGGAATGCGGTCACGTCTTCCTGGCCGGCAACGGCCTGCCGGCGCGCTGGTCGCAAGAAAAGTCACCATGCGGGGACTTTCGGATCGGAGAGCTCGGTTTCGGCACCGGCTTGAACTTCTGCGAGACTTGGCGGCAGTGGAAGCTCTTCCGTACCCCGGCCGCGCGACTGCATTTCATGTCCTTCGAGCTCTATCCGATGAAACGCGAGGAGATCGACCGGGCACTTTCCCGCTGGCAGGAGATCGATGTGGAGCGCCAGGCGCTCGCCGCCGCCTGGCCGGACGCTCCGACCGGCAAGGTCGATCTCCAGATGGATGATCAAACGCGACTGACGGTGAGCTGCGGCCCGGCGCTCGAAGGCGTCACCGGAGCCGAACCCGGCTTCAATGCCTGGTTCCTCGACGGTTTCGCGCCATCGCGCAATCCGGACATGTGGTCACCCGAACTGATGCAGGCGCTCTATGAGAAGACCGCGCCTGGCGGCACTTTCGGCACCTATGCCGCGGCAGGCTTCGTACGGCGCAACCTTCAGGCTGCTGGTTTTACGGTTGAACGCCGTCCGGGCTTTGCCGGCAAACGCGAGATGTTGTGCGGGAAGAGGTAACAGAGAAGCTGGTTACAAACTCGTGCGGCGGTGGGGCACCTATGCGGCCGGTCGCACAAGTGCCGCTTGTTGCCCTACGCTCCGGAGCATCCGTCAGTTCGAAACCGACGTCACCACCGCTCCGCCAAGCCAGTTGCGGATCTTGGCTTCCAGCGCTTCCGGGCTGATCGGCTTGGAAAGATAGTCGTCCATGCCCGCCTGCAGGCAGAGTTCCCTGTCGCTTTCGAGCGCATGCGCCGTAACCCCGATGATCGGCGTATGGGTGCCGGTTTCCTGTTCCATTTCACGGATCTTCCGGGTTGCCTGATGGCCGTTCATGACCGGCATGGACACGTCCATGAGGATCACCGCCGGATCATGCTCCTTCCAGGCATTCACCGCTTCCGCTCCGTTCTTGACGATCTGGAAAAGCCAGCCGGTCGTCTGCAGGATCTGGGTGAAGACGATCTGGTTGACCTCATTGTCCTCGGCGACCAGCACGTCGAGCGTCGCGGCCGGGTGCACCGGCGAAGTGGAAACCGGCTCCTCGGCAAACACCGGTTTCGAAGAGGATGCCGATACCGAAGCGGGATCGCCAGCGGCCGTTGAGGTCTGCATGACCGCCGTAACGGCTGCGGCTGGCCTCTGCCGGGCGGAGACCGGCAGATTCTCCAATGCACGCCGTTTGGTGCGGATCGAGCGGACCACGTCGATGATCGTGCTGCGCAGGAGGTTGGCGCGGGCCGGCTTCATCAGATGGGCCTGGATGTTGAGCGCGGCGAACATGCTGTCGTCCCCAGCCATGTCCATCGAAGTCAGGAAGATGACGCCGGTGCCGTCGAAACGCGGATCGCGTCGCATATGGCGCGCGAAATCGAGGCCGTTCATCTCCGGCATATGATAGTCGAGCACGATGACATCCAGGACAAAGCCGATCCGGGCGGCTTCCCGGATGATCGCCAGGCCCTCGGCTCCGCTCTCGGTGGCAACCGTGTCGAAGCCCCACATGCTGAGCTGTTCCGTCAGGATGCGGCGGTTGACGGCATTGTCGTCGACCACGAGAACGCGCGCGCCGCTCGTGTTGATCGGCAGCGATGTCTGGACGTTACGTTCGCTGACCACCTGGAACGGCAGATGCACCGTAAAGACCGATCCGCGACCGAGTTCGCTCTCCACCTCGATATGACCGCCGAACAGCTCCGTGAGGCCGGCGGTAATGGCAAGCCCGAGGCCGGTGCCTTCGTGGCGACGAGTGGAGGACGAATCCACCTGAGAAAATTTCTCGAAGACCGCCTTCAGCTTCTCGCCCGGAATACCGAGGCCGGTATCCTCGATGCGGACCGAGAGCATCATCTCGCCCGGCCCGATCGGTTTCGACATGAGGTCGATAAAGACATGGCCCTTTTCGGTGAACTTCACCGCATTGCCGACGAGATTGGTGATGATCTGGCGGAAACGGCCAGCATCGCCCAGAACTGTCTCGCGGACGGAAACATCGCCGCGGACGATGAGCTCGATATCCTTCTCGGCGGCGGACGAGGAGAGCAGCGTTGCCACATCCTCGATCGCCTCGACCGGATCGAACGGAGCTTTCCTCAGCTTCATCTGTCCGGCGTCGATCTTCGAGAAGTCCAGAATATCGTTGATGATGGTGAGCAGCGCATTGCCGGACTTGACGATGATGTCGATAAAAGTCTTCTGACGGGTGTCGAGATTGGACTTTGCGAGCAACTCCGCCATGCCGAGCACGCCGTTCATGGGCGTGCGGATTTCGTGGCTCATATTGGCGAGGAATTCGGACTTCGCCCGATCGGCCGCTTCGGCCCGCTGCAGGAGCCGCGTCAGGTCCTCTTCCCGTTCCTTCATCTCGGTGACGTCGGTGAAGATCGCCAGCCAATGATCACTGCCGGTGATGTTCGCCTCCACCTGAATCCACTTGCGGCCGTCGATCCGGAAGGAAGCGTGAACCGGTCTGCCCGCTGAGACATTTTCGTCCCACGACCTCAGCGTTTCCGCTGCGTCCTCCGGCGAGCCGAGATCGCCGCGCTTGACGCAATAGCGGAAGATCTCGCGCCACTGCCTTCCCGGCACGGCCATATCGGCCGGCATATCGAGCATGTGGGGCAGAGCATCGTTGGAGAAGATGATTTCGCCGTCGTGAAGGATGAGCAGTCCCTGCGACATAGCGCTTGTCGCATCACGCATCAGCGCGCCGTGCTGCTCGAGCGCGGCGCGAGCCTCGTGAATCTCCTGCTCGCGACTGCGGATGGCGGTAATGTCCATATAGGTGAGCAGCGTCTTGTCGCCGGAGAGCCGTGTGTGCGAGATGATGAGGGTACGGCTGTTGCGGCTCTTTACCTCGATCGGCGGCCCCTCGTGATTTTCCCTCAGCGCAGCGACGCGCTCTTCGTAGATCTCGTCGAAACTTAGAGTCGAACCGGCATAAATGCCGTGGTCGAAATTGATCTTGAGGAACTCACGATAGGAGCGCCCCGGCAGGTCTACCTGCTCTCCGGCGTCCCAGAAAGAATAGAAGGCCGGGTTGGCATATTCGAACAGGAACTTGTCATCGAGAATCGCGATACCGACCGGTATGGCATGCAGGATCGTCTGCAGGTCCCGGCCGAGCTTCTCCGCCTTTTTCTGCGCCTCCTTGATGAGGGAAACATCCGTGCGGGAGCCGACGAGATGATGCGCACCGTCCTGGGTGGTGATACGGCGCAGGCGGGTGATGACGGGGATCGTGGAGCCATCGGGGAACCTGACGTCCTCCGACTTGTCGATGTCCTCGCCTTGCATGACCCGGTCGTTTTCAAGACGGAAGCGATCGGCCGCGTCCGGGAACATCTCCGTCTCGGTCTTGCCGAGGAATTGTTCTCGCGGGCTGCCCAGCATCGTCTCGTAAGCGGCGTTCGCATAGGTGAGCCGGCGGTCGCTGTTGCGAACGAAGACCGGCACCGGCAGATCCTCGAGCACGGCCCGGAACAGGCCCGTCTCCGAAACCTGCGTGCGCAGGAGCATTTCCTGCTCCTTGAACTCCGTCACATCGTGGCGGATAGCGATCAGAAGGCCGTTTTCCAGCCGCTTGTTGATGCTTCGGACCCATCGCCCGTCGGAAAGCTGGTCGACGCTTTCCGAATAGGGAAGCTCAAAGGGCTTCATCCGTTCGGCGATCCAAGCCGCCTTGTCCGGCGGGTTGGCGCCCAGGCTTTGGGGGGACAGGCGTTGCCGCCGGTCATAGGCGTAACCGAGGACTTCCCTGAGCGTGATACCGGGCTTGATGTCCACCGAAATGGACGACAGATAATCGATGAGCTGGGAATTGCAGTAAAGGAGAGCATCGTTCTTGTCGTAGATGCCGATGCCCATCTCAAGCATGTCGAGGGCGTCGTCGAGAAGCGCGTTATTGAAGAATGAGATCGGCTCCACGTCTCTTCCGTTGAAGGGCGCGGCATCGTGCTGGCGCTCGAAGACCGATCCTGGGTCCGAAACCGAAGCGAACGTGCCGAACAGATAGGTATGATCGTTTTCCGTCAGAAAACGCTCGATGTGGATCTCATGGCGCACAGAACCGGAGCGATCGAAGCAGAGCGCCGTCTCGTCCGTGCCGAAGACGATCGCCCGGCATTCCTTTTCCCTGCGGTCGGCTTCTTCCGCCGCGCCGGAGAGACTGCGGCTCGCCGTGCCGGCGAATTCGCTCGGATCCAGACCAAAGAGGCGCGCATAGGCCGCATTCACCGCTACGTAAGCGAGGGCGCTGTCCTTGATGAAGGCGGGGTCGGTGAGATCGTTGATCCGCTCGCACGCCGTTTTCAAGAGTTCGCTTTCCGTCTCCACCTTCCCCCACTCCGTCGTGCCGGCCTGACACCGTTCGATTCGTTTTCCCCATCGATTGATAACACCATGGCGAGCGTTAACAACGTATTGTTGACGAAAGGCAAAGGTTCACAATTTCCGCTATTTCAGCCATTCGGGCAGAAACCTACCCGACGCTATCCCACGAGAGGCGGCCAATAGTCGCAAATGGCAGGGTGAAGACGGCGGAAGTCTGACAGATTTCGCAAGACATGACGCAGATGGAACGATCATGAGCGAGATTACGACACCGTCGGTCGACCCCCAAAAACAACCAGAAGATGCGGCACGTCATCGCCGCCCAGGACGCCGCGGGGCTGAGCGGCAGCGAGCCCGATCACCCGGTAGCCGATACGCGAAGCTCGCCAACACTCTCGCACGCACCGAGATCCTGCCGCCGGAGGCGCTGGAGGATATCCACCAAGCATCGCTCACCGTGCTGGAAGAGGTAGGCATGGACATCATCCTGCCCGAGGCGCGGGAAAGGATGAAGACAGCTGGCGCGGACGTGACGCCGGGCGAGCAACGCGTGCGCTTCGATCGCGGGCTGATCCTGGAGATGATCGCGTCGGCTCCCTCTTCCTTCACGATGTTCGCCCGCAACCCGGCAAGGAATGTCGAAATCGGCGGCAACAACCTCGTCTTCGCCCAGGTCGCCAGCGCGCCATTCGTGACCGACCGTGACGGTGGCCGCCGCGTCGGCAACCGGGAAGACTTCCGCAAGCTCGTCAAGCTCGCCCAGCATTACGACGTGATCCACACGACCGGCGGCTATCCGGTCGAGCCGGTCGATATCCACGCCTCGGTGCGCCATCTCGACTGCCTCTCCGATCTGGTGAAGTTCACCGACAAGGTGTTCCACTGCTATTCGCTCGGGAAACAACGCAATCTCGACGCGCTGGAGATCGCCCGGATCGGCCGCGGGATTTCCGTTGAGCAAATGGAACGCGAACCTTCGCTCTTTACCGTTATCAACTCGTCCTCCCCGCTTCGTCTTGACGGGCCGATGCTGCAGGGGATCATCGAGATGTCGTCCCGCAACCAGGTCGTCATCATGACGCCTTTCACGCTCGCCGGGGCCATGGCACCGGTAACGATCGCAGGCGCCCTCGTCCAGCAGAACGCCGAAGCACTCTGCGGCATCGCCTTCACCCAGATGGTGAGGAAAGGTGCGCCCGTCATGTATGGCGGTTTCACCTCGAACGTCGACATGAAGACGGGGGCTCCGGCCTTCGGCACTCCGGAATATATGAAGGCGGTGATCGCCGGTGGGCAACTGGCGCGAAAATATGGCGTGCCTTACCGCACCTCCAACACCAATGCAGCCAACACGCTCGACGCACAGGCGGCTTATGAATCGATGATGTCGCTATGGGCCCTGACGCAGGGCGGCGGCAATTTCGTACTGCACGCCGCGGGCTGGACCGAAGGCGGACTGACGGCTTCCTTCGAGAAATTCATCCTCGACGTGGACATGTTGCAGATGGTGGCGGAATTTCTTTCGCCCCTTGATGTCAGCGCGGATGCGCTGGCGCTGGAGGCCGTACGCGACGTCGGCCCGGGCGGTCATTACTTCGGCACCGCACATACGCTGGCGCGTTACGAGAACGCCTTCTACTCGCCGATCCTCTCCGATTGGCGTAACTTCGAGACCTGGACCGAGGCCGGGCGCCCGACCACCTACGACCACGCCAACCGTGTCTTCAAGCAGGCGCTTACCGCCTACGAGCAGCCCCCGCTCGACCCGGCGATAGAGGAAGAGCTCGATTCGTTCGTGGCGAGGCGCAAGGCAGAGGGCGGCGTGCCGACGGATTTCTGACCGGCCCCGCTTTCGTCGGCATTTTGCCATCTTTTGGACAAAACCCATCCCGGAGATTGTTTTATCTTTCGAATACTCAACCGAAGGCGGTGTCAGTCTGAACAGCCGTTCAGACAACTTCATGATGTTCTTCATCAATCCGCCGCCTTTGCACGCGACCCTTTCTTCGTGCCCTTAAAGAATAAAGGGAAAGGAACAAGACCATGTCCGTACTGCATAAAAGCGTTTCCGCGGGCCTAATCGCTCTAACCATCGCAGGCGCACTGACGGCAACCGCCCCAGCCGCGCAAGCTCGCGACCGCCATCATCATCGTGGCGACGTCTGGGCCGGCGTCGCAGCCGGACTTGCGGGCGGCATCATCGGCGGCGCGATCGTCTCGGGATCCCAGCGGCCCGTCTACGTCGAGCCTGAATACGAATACGCCCCGCCTCCGCCCCCGCCGGTCTACCACCGCACCTATTATCGTACGGAGTATGTACCGCGCTGCCATTACGAATGGGTCGAGAACGAATGGGGCGATGCTTATCGCGCCCGCGTCTGCCCGCGCTACTGAACCAGTGTCAGAGTGACCCGCCTCCGCCAGTCCGGAGGCGGGTCTTTTGTTGTTCACGCGCCCAACCTTCGATGAATTCTGTTTTTCGCAGTTGCGAAACATTTACTTGACATTTGCCCTGAAACCTACCAAATGCGCCCTAGCTTTCACCTTCCGGCCGCCGCGTGAGCTGGCCCCGCGTCAATAGAACCGCGAAGAAGGAACAAGGCGCACAGATAGATCGCCCTCGACCCTCGAGGGTTTAAGCGCTGGAAAGCAATTTCCAACTTACAAGTTCCCACTTCACGCGGGGTTCTTGACGCCAAAGGCAAGCCGGACAGCATGGTGCTGACCCGGACGATATCTTTTGGCGCCCCGAAAAGGTATTCGACTTGACGAATTTTCATGAGCTTGGTCTCACCAAGCAGATCGTAGCCACTCTCTCCCAGCTTGGTTACGAAACGCCGACGCCGATCCAGGCGCAGGCGATCCCCGAACTTCTGAAAGGCCGCGACATGATCGGCCTTGCCCAGACCGGCACCGGCAAGACCGCTGCCTTCGGTCTCCCCATCATCGAAATGCTGCTGAAGGAAGCCAAGCGTCCCGACAACCGCACCACCCGCACGCTTGTTCTCGCTCCGACTCGCGAACTGGTCAATCAGATCGCCGTCAACCTGAAGAATTTCATCAGGAAGACGCCGCTCAAGGTCAACACCGTCGTCGGTGGCGCTTCCATCAATAAACAGCAGCTCCAACTCGAACGTGGGACCGACATTCTCGTCGCAACCCCGGGCCGCCTGCTGGACCTCATCAGCCGCCGTGCCATCTCGCTCGGCCAGGTGACGCATCTTGTCCTCGACGAGGCCGACCAGATGCTCGACCTCGGCTTCATCCACGACCTGCGCAAGATCTCCAAGATGGTGCCGGCCAAGCGCCAGACGCTGCTCTTTTCGGCCACCATGCCGAAGGCGATCGCTGACCTTGCTAGCGACTACCTGACCGATCCGATCAAGGTGGAAGTGACGCCTCCGGGCAAGGCTGCCGACAAGGTCGAGCAGTATGTCCATTTCGTCACCGGCAAGAACGACAAGACCGAGCTTCTCAAGACCTCGCTCGAGGAAAACCCCGATGGCCGCGCCATGGTCTTCCTGCGCACCAAGCACGGTGCCGAAAAGCTCGCCAAATACCTCGAGCACCTCGAGTTCGAAGTCGCCTCGATCCACGGCAACAAGAGCCAGGGCCAGCGCGAACGCGCCTTGAAGGCCTTCCGCGAAGGCGATATCCGCGTTCTCGTCGCGACCGACGTTGCCGCCCGCGGCATCGATATCCCGGGGGTAACGCACGTCTTCAACTATGACCTGCCGGAAGTGCCGGACGCTTACGTCCATCGCATCGGCCGCACCGCTCGCGCCGGCCGCGACGGAATCGCGATCGCCTTCTGCGCACCGGACGAAGCCGGCCTGCTGCGCGACATCGAGCGCCTGATGGGCATCGAGATTGCCACCGCTTCGGGTGAGCGCCCGGAAGGCATGAGCCGTCCGTCGCGCGGCGGTAACAACAATCGGGGCGGCAATCGCGGCCGCGGCGGCAACGGTCAGGGCCGTGGCCGGAGCAATAGCGACGGTCGTCCGGAGCGTCGCGAACGTCCGGCCCGAAAGCCGTTCTTCGCGGCGGAAGGCGCGGAAGCGGGCACCCGTTCGGAAGAACGCGGCGAACGTCAGGACCGTCCGTTCCGCGGCGAGCGTCCGCAACGTGCGCATGGCGACCGGCCCCATGGAGATCGTCGTCAGGGCGATCGTCCCTTCGGCGGACGCCCTGATCGCGACAACCGCCGCAACGAGGATTTCCGCGGCCAGCGTCGTGGTGAAGAAGCACCCCGCTTTGAAGCCGACAACGATCTGGCTTCGACCTCGGATTTCCGTCCGTCCAAGAAGCAGTTCGGTTCGCAGAACGGAGCAGAAAACCGGCCGGCCCGCAAGGAGCACCGCAAAGGCAATGGTGGTCAGAACGGCCATGCATCGCACGGCGCCCATGAGCCCGGTCGTGAGCGCAATGCCCGCAACGGCCACGGCCGTCCGTCGCATGGTCAAACGGCTCAGGAGCATGGCGAAAATCGCGGTCCGGTCCGGTTCGGCAACGACAACCGCTCCGGCGGTCAGCAGGGCCGCAAGCGCCGCCCGGCCTAAACAAAGCAACTATCGAGATGGAGAGCGGCTTTCAGGCCGCTCTTTTCTTTTGTTCGGGAGAAAGCCCGGCGCTCCTCCGATTCACCAGGTAGACGCCTGCCACGACGATCACGGTGCCGACGATCATCGGGAGCGTCAGCGGCTCGCCGAACAGGATCGCCGCCTCGGCCGCCACGACGGGCGGCATCAGATAGATGAGTGAGGCTGCGCGTGACACCTGTCCTCGTCGGATGAGATAGAGGAGGAGCCCGACCGCGCCCATGGAAATGCCGAAGACTGACCAGGCCATGGCCAATACCGCCTGATGGCTCCAGTCGAAGCGGAGGTCTTCAAGCACGAGCGCAAACGGCACGGTCACGATCAGCGCGCCGACGAACTGCAGCGTCGCGATCGAAAAAAGGTCGCCTTCCTGCAGGTGCCGCTTCTGGTAAAGCGTGCCGTAGGTGACTGAGGTCATCGCCACAAGGTTGATCAGCACTGGAAGGGCAAGGCCTGCAAGGCCGCGATCGAAGACGTCGAGAAGCTGCGGCGAAATCGCGATCAGGATGCCGGCGAAACCGAGCACCAAGCCCAGTTTCTGGGCCGGCTGCAGCCGTTCGCCAATAAAAAACGGCGCAACCATCGCCGTCAGCAGCGGCTGAAGACCGGCAATGATGCCGGACAGGCCCGCAGGCACCCCCTGCCCGATCGCATACCAGACGCCGACAAGATAAAACCCGTGCAGGAAGACGCCGGACAGGATCGCATGGCCGAACTGACCGCGACTCTTCGGCCATTTCGCCCCCATGACGAAACACACAGCCAAGAAGGCGATCGCCGCGAGCGTATGCCGCACGGCAAGAAAGGTGATGGGATCGGCATGCGCCGCCGCGTATTTCGCGACGATCCAGCCCGTGGACCAGAGGAAGACAAAAAGGGCCGGAGCCAGTCGATCGAGCATGATTGATTCCGGACGGTTTTGACAAAAGGCAGGTCGCGCTTGTCTATGCACAGTCGGTTTGATGGTCAAAACAGAAAAACTGATGGCTGCATTGAATGGCGCTTGAACGGTACCTGAACAGCAGTTGGGCAGTTGGCGCTTTTGCAGGCAGAGGGACGGAAGACACCTTTCGGTAGCCGTAGCCTTGTCCAGCACCGCAAATACTACCTTTAGGCAGGAAGGGTGTTTCGAGACGACGATTTTCTGACGCTTCGGAATCCGCGCCGGCAACTGTGCATGGTTCTTGCATTGCTACCTGCATTGTACTCTTATGGTCAAAAAATCGGGGAACGCGCCTTTGGCATTTGATGAAATGTTAACCGCGGAAAGCCATCCGCGACTGCCATACAAGACCTATCACGAGTGGTATACCAACCAGGATGCCGCCCACCTGATCCGCAAAACCCAGGATGCGGAAAACATATTCAGAAAGACGGGCATCACCTTCGCGGTCTATGGACACGCCGACAGTTCCGAAAAGCTCATCCCCTTTGACATCATCCCCCGCATCATTTCCGCCCGAGAATGGCGCAAGCTCGCCCAGGGCATCGAACAGCGGGTTCTCGCCCTCAACGCCTTCCTCGACGACATCTATCACAAGCAGGAGATCATCAAGGCGGGCCGCATCCCCCGCCAGTTGATCGAAAAGAACAGCGCTTTCCTGCCGCAGATGATCGGTTTCAAGCCGCCGGGCGGCGTCTATACCCATATCGTCGGCACCGATATCGTCCGCACCGGCGAGGACCAGTTCTACGTGCTGGAGGACAACGCCCGCACCCCGTCCGGCGTCAGCTACATGCTGGAAAACCGGGAAACCATGATGCAGATGTTCCCGGAACTCTTCACGCTGAACAAGGTGCAGCGCGTCGAGGACTATCCGCGGCTTCTGCGCCAGTCGCTCGCTTCGCTCGCCCCGCCCGGCTGCAAGGGGAAGCCGCGCGTCGCGGTGCTCACCCCCGGCATTTACAATTCCGCCTATTACGAACATTCCTTCCTCGCCGACCAGATGGGCGTCGAACTGGTGGAAGGCGGCGACCTGCGCGTCATCGATGGCCGCGTGAAGATGCGCACGACCCGCGGCTACGAGGCGATCGACGTGCTCTACCGCCGCGTCGACGACGATTTTCTCGATCCGCTCACCTTCCGGCCGGAATCTGCACTCGGCGTTCCCGGAATCATGGACGTCTACCGGGCCGGCAACATCACCATCGCCAACGCTCCCGGCACCGGCATTTCCGACGACAAGGCGATCTACTCCTATATGCCGGAGATCGTCGAGTTCTATACCGGTCGCAAGGCGATGCTGGAAAACGTGCCGACCTGGCGCTGTTCGGAGCCGGCAAGCCTCAAATACGTGCTGGAGCACATCGAGGAGCTGGTCATCAAGGAAGTGCACGGTTCCGGCGGCTACGGCATGCTGGTCGGCCCGACAGCGACGAAGAAGGAACGCGCTGAATTCGCGGAGAAGCTCGCGGCCAAGCCGAACAACTACATCGCCCAGCCGACGCTGGCGCTCTCGACCGTGCCGATCTTCGTCAACAAGGGCATCGCGCCGCGCCACGTCGACCTGCGTCCCTACGTGCTCGTCTCCGACAAGGTGCAGATCATTCCGGGCGGCCTGACCCGCGTGGCGCTGAAACAGGGGTCGCTGGTGGTCAATTCCAGCCAGGGCGGCGGCACCAAGGACACCTGGGTTCTGGAAGATTGAGGTCGAGGTCGTAATCATATGCTCGGAAGAACTGCAAACGGCCTCTACTGGATGTTCCGCTACATCGAGAGAGCTGAAAATATCGCCCGCCTTGTCGATGCCGGCCTGCGCGTCTCGCTCACCCGCGCCGGCTCTTCGGACGAGGACTGGCACGGTGTGCTGGAAAGCGCCGGCGTGCGCGAAGCCTATTCGGAAGTGCATGCCGAACTGACGGCGGCGGATGCGATCGACTACCTCCTGCGCGACCAATCCAATCCGTCGAGCGTCATGTCCTGCATCGAATTCGGGCGCAACAACGCCCGCATGGTGCGCACGGCGCTGACCCGCGAGACCTGGGAAGCCACCAACGAATGCTGGATCGACCTGAAAACCCGGCTTTCCCGCAAACTGAAGCCCACTGACCTGCCAGAGCTGATCGACGTCATCAAACAGCGCTGCGGCCTGATCCGTGGCGCCTTCCACGGTTCGATGTTGAGGAACGACCTCTACAATTTCTCACGCATCGGCACGTTCATCGAACGGGCGGACAATACGAGCCGCATCCTCGACGTGAAATATTACGTGCTCCTCCCGTCGGTGAGCCAGGTCGGATCGGCGCTCGACAATTTTCAGTGGGAATCGATCCTGCGATCGGTTTCCGCCCAGCGTTCCTACGGATGGGTCTATGACGGAGAATATCAAGCCGCCAATATCGCGGACTTCCTGATCCTCAAGGTGCAGATGCCCCGTTCGCTCGCCTATTGCTACGAGAAGATCGTCAGCAATCTCGGCTATATCGCCGAAGACTACGGCGAGCGGCTGAAGGCGCACGAAACGGCCGATGCCATCCGCTCGACGCTGAAGCGCGGCACGATCACCGACATCATGGATCAGGGCCTGCACGAATTCCTGGAGGATTTCGTCAGCCGCAACAACCAGCTTAGCGCCGAGATCACCGAAGGCTACCGTTTCTACCAGTAGAGCAGGATAACCGCACATGCGGCTGAAGATTTCCCACACGACCGAATATCTCTATGACGCTCCGGTATCCTACTCCCTGCAGCGCTTGCGGCTTACTCCGGTCGATGGGCCAGGCCAAAAAGTGCTGAACTGGTCGATTACCGTCGACGGCGCCAAGATCGAGGCGGGCTACGCCGACCAGTTCGGCAACCGCACCGAACTCGTCTCCGTGGAAGGCGCCGAGCACATGATCCGCATCGTGGCCTCCGGCGAGGTCGAGACCGAGGACCGCGCCGGCGTCTATGGGCCGCATCAGGGTTTCTGCCCGCTCTGGCTTTTCCTGCGCGACACGCAGCGCACCAAGCCCGGCAAGCTCGTCCGGGAACTCGCAAGGAGCGTCAAGGGTGACAGCGAGCTTGCCCAGATGCATGCGCTGATGGAGGCGATCCACGAAACGGTTGCCTATACGCCCGGCTCGACGAACAGCGAGACGACCGCCGAAGAGGCGCTGGCGGCGAAAACCGGCGTCTGCCAGGACCATGCGCATATATTCGTTTCGGCGGCGCGCTTCCTGGATATCCCGGCACGCTACGTTTCCGGCTATCTGCTGATGGAAGGCGCGACCGAACAGGTCGCCACCCATGCCTGGGCGGAAGTGCATCTGCCGGGTCTCGGCTGGGTCGGCTTCGACGCGGCGAACAAGCTCTGCCCGGACGACCGGTACGTGCGGATCGCCTCCGGCCTTTGCTACCGCGACTGCGCGCCGGTCTCGGGCATGCGCATCGGCCCGGCGGGAGAGAACCTCAAGGTGTCGCTGACCGTGGCGCAAATGCAGACGCAGCGCCAGAAGCAAAGCCAGGGGCAGACGCAAGGCCAGGAGTAAACCGCAAGCCCTGCACCATCTCCGCGTGCTCTCTTCCTCCTCGATGCAAAAGGATGAAGCATGCTGTTCGGACAATCGGTCTTCCAGTCGGTGCTGACCCGGCTGAAGGAAGAACGCGGCGAGGAAGAAGCCGAAGAGACGGAGGCAAGCTTCCGCATCAAGGGGCTTGGCATGGGCTTCGTTGCGCCGACGGATGAAGGACAGGCATTGGCCGCAATCGGAACGGAAGCCTATCTAGCCTTCCTGCCGGAACTGCCTGAGTTCGACCTGCCTCTCACGGAAGCGGAAGAACCAAAGTCGGCGCCCCAAATTCCCGCTCATCTGCTCCGGCTGACGGAGAAAGAGATCGCCGAGGAGCTCGCAATCACCGCGGTCGACACCGAAGCGACACTCGCCGAAAAGCGGCGGCAGTTCGCCAAGACCAACCATCCCGATGGATTCGCACCGGAATTCCGCGACAACGCCAATATCCGCATGAAAACGGCGAACCTGCTGATCGATACTGCGATCAAAGGGCTCTTCTGGCGCTAGAGCCTACTCCTTCGGCTCCTCCGTGGGCTTCCGGGCACCTGGTTTGCGCTTCTCCAGGAACAGTTTGTAGCTCGCATATAGACCCATGGCCCCAACGATGATCGCCCAGAACGGCTCGCCCGTATAAAGCTCGAATGCCGCCCAGATGGCGCAGATCACCGGGATCAGCAACCGTCGCCAGAGCGGCTCGTAGAAGGGATGGTTCGGATCGATCATGGCATCATTCTCCAGCTGCCCTTATATGGGGCCTCGAGAGAATAATATCCTGATCGATGATGGAAAACGCAAGGTTGAGATGACCTTCGAAGACCAGCGAAGGTTCATCCGGCACGACGGAGAGCGCCGGCATGCCTTCGAGCCGCACGACCTGGGTCTGGGATAAACCCTCCTCGATGCCGGCCTGCAGAAGATCCTGATGCCTTGTTCCCGGTCCGGTGATGAAGACCGGCATATGGCCGTGGAGACTGAGCAGACGCGACAGCCCGTTGCCAAGTGCCACGCCCGCCTGGCGGAAGGCGAACTGAGCCATGCGGTTGCCCAGTCGGGCTTGAGCAGCGATCTTGTCGATCTCCGCAATCGGCACGAATTTCGCCGGGATCGTATCCATCGGCACTTCGAAGGCCATGCGAAGGATCGCATAGAAGCCCGCATAGGCCTCGATGCAGCCGCGCGCGCCGCAACGACAGAGCCCGCCATTGGGAATATGCAGCATATGCCCGAAATTCGGCGCGGAAATTTCCGCAACGCCGGCGGCATTCCGGCGGGCGATACCGAGCCCGATGCTGTGACCGAGAGAAAGTGCAGCAAGCGCCCGCTCACCGCCGCCCTCCTTCTTCGCCTCACGCTCAAGCAGCGCACCTGCCACCAGCAGGGTCTCGTTGTTGAGGATGACCCTGGCCGGCCATCCGCGCCCCAGCACCTCGGTAAAATCCACCGGCTGCAGACCGAAGACCGGCGACCAGACAAGAACGGGCTTGCCCGGATGAACCAATCCCTTGCTGCTGACCGAGACGAGCAGCACGCTGTCGCGATCGATGCTCGATCGGGCGACCACGCGTTCGAGCGCCGCCGAGATGGAAGCTACGAAAGCGTCTGTGCCGCCCTGCCCGCGCGGCTCGGCAAACCGGTCAAGCAGCGTGCCGGCGTAATCAACCAGGGAATACTGGATGGAATCGGAGGAGATGATGACGACGACCAGATAGCCGCAGGTGCGCCGCTGGCTGAAGAGCACGCGCGGCCTGCCCCGACCGGCCGTTGCCTGCTGCTCGCTCTTCTCGATGATGCGGGCACGCTCGAGATCAGCGGTGATGGCGGAAATGGTTGCCGAGGCCAGACCCGTCGCATCGGAGATTTCCGTGTGGGCCAGCCGGCCACGGCGACGCAACGCAGCCAGCACAAGCGCACTGTTCTGCTGCCGGACCAATTCCGTGCTCGATTTCGCCAGCATGGACCCCGCTGTTCCTCCTCGCTCATTCTGTCGATACGGCAGTGTCTTGTCCTCCACAAGTGCCGATTGACAGTCCTCTGAATCTCTGACATCTGATTTCTCGACTGTCGAGAAAAAAGCGCTGGCGTTTTTCCGGCAGGTAATCTGGCGGGGGGAGAGCACGGAGGCTTGAGGCCCATCCGCCGTCACTCGGGAGGACATGATGAGATCGTTTGTAAAGTTAATGGCCGGCGCGGCCATCCTCGTTTCCATGCACACCGTCGCCATGGCGCAGCAGGTCGTCGTCGGCGTATCCTGGTCGAACTTCCAGGAAGAACGCTGGAAGACCGACGAAGCAGCCATCAAGAAGGCGCTCGAAGCGGCCGGGGCAAAGTATATTTCCGCCGACGCCCAGTCTTCTGCCTCCAAGCAGCTCACCGACGTCGAGTCGCTGATCTCTCAGGGGGCCAATGCGCTGATCGTTCTGGCTCAGGATAGCGATGCGATCGGGCCGGCGATCGAAAAGGCGGCCGCCGAAGGCATCCCGGTCGTCGGTTACGACCGCCTGATCGAAAATCCGGAAGCCTTCTATATCACCTTCGACAACAAGGAAGTCGGCCGCATGCAGGCCGAGGGCGTGTTCAAGGTGAAGCCGGAAGGCAACTACGTCTTCATCAAGGGCAACTCCGCCGATCCGAATGCGGACTTCCTGTTTTCGGGCCAGATGGAAGTGCTGAAGCCGGCAATCGACGCGGGCAAGATCAAGAATGTCGGCGAAGCCTATACGGACGGCTGGAAACCGGAAAATGCCCAGAAGAACATGGAACAGTTCCTGACCAAGAACGACAACAAGGTCGATGCAGTCGTGGCTTCGAACGACGGCACGGCCGGTGGCGCGATCGCAGCACTCGACGCCCAGGGTCTTGCAGGCTCCGTTCCGGTCTCCGGCCAGGACGCCGACAAGGCAGCGCTGAACCGCGTGGCGCTCGGCACCCAGACGGTCTCCGTCTGGAAAGACTCGCGTGAACTCGGCAAGACTGCCGCCGAGATCGCGCTTGCACTGGCCTCCGGCAAGAAGATGACCGAGATCCCGAACGTCCAGACCTTCAACGGCGGACCGAAGAAGCAGCCGATGCAGTCGGTCTTCCTGAAGCCGCTGCCGATCACTCAGGATAACCTGAACGTCGTCATCGAGGCCGGCTGGATCAGCAAGGCGGAAGCCTGCCAGGGCGTCAAAGCCGGCACAGTCGCCGCCTGCAACTGAGCAGGCTATTTCGGGCCGATAAAATAGTCCGGCGCCGCAGCCCCCTGCCGCGGCGCTGGTTTTCGGCGTAAAATGGCGCAGTCGCACGAGACGAGAAAGAAGCGGCGGAGCGTCATCCGGAGGCTCGGTCGGACGTCAGTCCAGACCGAAAGGCCTCAAGAACGGTGGAGAACGGCAAGACATGGCCGACACGGCACATTCCACAACGAATTCCGCGACATCGGGAGGAACAGGACAGGCCGAGGGCAACCTCGTCGCACGCTTCTTCCGTGCAACCGAGATCGACACGCGTCTGCTCGGCATGATCGGCGCACTGCTGATCATCTGGGTGGGCTTTCACATCATGACCGGCGGGCTGTTCCTGACGCCCCGGAACCTCTGGTTCCTCTCGGTGCAGACCGCTTCCGTCGCCGTCATGGCGACCGGCATGGTGCTGGTCATCGTCACCCGCAACATCGACCTGTCCGTCGGCTCCATCCTCGGCTTCACCGGCATGATCATGGGGGTCCTGCAGGCGCAGCTCCTGCCCCAGGTGCTCGGCTTCAACCATCCGGCCACCTGGGCGATCGCGCTCGCCGGCGGCCTGATCGTCGGCGGCCTGATCGGCGCCTTCCAGGGCGCGATCATTGCCTTTCTCAATGTCCCGTCCTTCATCGTCACTCTCGGTGGTCTGCTCGTCTGGCGCGGCGCGACATGGTACGTGACGAGCGGCCAGACCGTCGCGCCGATGGATGCCAATTTCCGCCTGATGGGCGGTGGCACGGACGGTTCGATCGGCGCCACCTGGAGCTGGATCGTCGGCATCCTCGCCTGTCTGGCGATCGTCGCCGCGATCATCAACGGCCGACGCCAGCGCAAACGCTTCCACTTTCCGCGCCGGCCGATCTGGGCCGAATACGTGCTGGCGGCATTGGGTTGCATCATCGTGCTCGGCGTCGTTTCGATCGCCAACGACTATTATTGGCCGATCAACATCGCCCGCCGTTATGCGGAAGCAAACAGTATCCCCTGGCCGGAAGGCGGGCTCTTCATCTCCCACGGCATCGCCGTGCCGGTGCTGATCGCGATCGCCGTCGGCATCGTCATGACGTTCATCGCCACAAGGCTCCGCTTCGGCCGCTATGTCTTCGCGATCGGCGGCAATCCGGAAGCTGCCGAACTCGCCGGCATCAAGACCCGCTGGGTGACCGTCAAGATCTTCGCCCTGATGGGCATTCTCTGCGCCATCGCCGCGGCGATCTCCACGGCCCGTCTCAACGCCGCGACCAACGCTCAAGGTGAGCTCGACGAACTCTACACCATCGCCGCGGCCGTGATCGGCGGCACGTCGCTTTCCGGCGGCGTCGGCACGATTGCGGGCGCCATGCTCGGCGCGCTTCTCATGCAGTCGCTGCAATCCGGCATGGTGCTGCTCGGCATCGACACGCCCTTCCAGCGCATCGTCGTCGGCGCCGTGCTCGTGCTCGCCGTCTGGCTCGACACCGTCTACCGCGCCAAAGCCAAGTAACGGGCCAAATAGATAGGAGTTTTCATCGTGACGGAACAAACCACTCCGCTCGTGGAAATGAAGAACATTTCCATCTCCTTCGGCGGGATTCATGCGGTCGAGAACGCTTCGGTCGATCTCTTCCCCGGCGAGGTCGTGGCGCTGCTCGGACATAACGGCGCAGGCAAATCGACGCTGATCAAGATTCTCTCCGGCGCCTACCGGCGCGATGAGGGCGAAATCCTGATCAACGGCGAACCCGCCGATATCCGCAATCCACGTGACGCGAAGAAATACGGTATCGAGACGATCTATCAGACGCTCGCGGTTGCCGATAACGTCGACGCCGCCGCCAACCTCTATCTCGGCCGCGAACTCAGGACCAAGTGGGGCACGCTAGACGACGTTGCCATGGAAGCGAGCACCCGCGAGGTAATGGGGCGCCTGAACCCCAACTTCAGGCGTTTCAAGGAGCCCGTGAAGGCGCTCTCGGGCGGCCAGCGGCAATCGGTCGCGATTGCCCGCGCGATCCTCTTCGACGCCCGCATCCTGATCATGGACGAGCCGACGGCAGCGCTCGGACCGCAGGAAACGGCCCAGGTAGGTGATCTCATCAAGCAGCTGAAGCGGGAGGGGATCGGCATCTTCCTGATCAGCCACGACATCCACGATGTCTTCGATCTCGCCGACCGCGTCTTCGTGATGAAGAACGGCAAGGTGGTGGGCCACGCCCGCACCGGGGACGTCACCAAGGACGAAGTGCTTGGCATGATCATCCTCGGCAAGGTACCGCCTGGCGCCAGCCCGGGACCGGGCGCCATGAAAGTGGCGTGATCGATCTGAAAACGCTGCAGCGCCTCCCTTCCCGATCCGCCGCCGTGGAAGGGCGGGGCAAGGCGGAACCGGTGATCTTTTCCGGTTCCGCCCATTCTCTTGAAATTGGCGATTGATGCGGCCGTAATCCTGGGTTAAGAACCAGCCATCGGACGCGGCGAGTCATCGCATCGCACGGTTAGCACCCGTAGCTCAGCTGGATAGAGTGTTGGATTCCGATTCCAAAGGTCACAGGTTCGAATCCTGTCGGGTGCGCCAAATTCTGTAGTGCTTGGCAACAGCGTACACCAGCTTGCCAACAACGTGCACTGAGCTTGCCATCAGCGTACACCGAAATCCGAAAAACGTAACAAAAACAATAACGGTCCCGATTTTCTAGGGTTCGCTGGGCGTTTTCAGCCCTTACGCCACTCATCCTGGAAATGGAAGGTATCTATCCATGAATGGCATCCGTTTTGGTCAGGACCTGATATCCTACCGACCATGGAAAAGTGGGGCTAAACGCGCGCAGTTTCAGCGACTCCAGCCCACTCCTTCGATATCTGGCCTCAAGGATTTAATCCTTCCCGTTTAGGCCGCTCGCCTTCCGTTAGCCTTCAAGCAATGAAAATAAAGTTGTTCCGCGTTCGTTCACCTCGTTCGAGATAGACGGGGTTCCGGGACGCGTTTCCGATCCAATCCGACGATAGAATACTCGGATCGTTGATTCGTCGGTATTTGTTGACAACAAGAAAAATAAAGAACATCTCGGAAAATAGCATGTATTCATAGCTGAAATCAGTTCCTGAGCAACATTGCGTTTGCGAGGTGATTTCCAGAGTCTCATTATTTTACTTGACAAGGACTCCCCGCGGGCATTTTTCGGCCAGTCCTTCCAAAGAGCCCAGCTTCGAAGCCGCTCGTGATCGCGATGATTGCTAACGACGCCCAGGTCATGGCTTGGTGTCGGAAAGATTCGACGTCATCATGTCCCACACTCCATTCAGTTGTCACATTGACGAGACATTTCCATGGCGATTCTTCCCGAAAGCTTCAAAGCGTACCAGTACCAGAGTGGCATCGACCGGATCTGCGAAGCGTACCGGGCCTCAGCCAATACGATGACCGCCGCGATGGCCGAGGCTACGAGGGCACATTCGGAGTATGAATACGGCGGACCTGAAGACGAAGTTCACGATGAAGACGGGATCCTGCTGTGGTCAGTCTCAAGCTCGCTTGCTCAGGATGAAATGGCCGCACTTCAGGCGGCCGTTGTCGTGCGAGAGGCGTTCGTCACGAGCGCCTTTCACTACTGGGAGCGCTCCGCCAGAACATGGACAGGACTTCACGGCAGACGCGACTTCTTTCCGCAATTGCTGGCAGAGAGCGTCAAAAAGTATCCAGTCAGCCCGGAACTGGCAAATTTGAATCTGCTCAACAACATGCTCAAGCACAACAGCGGCAGTATCAACCCGGATCTTGTAGCCGCGCGCCCTGACTACTTCTTCACGATGTTTCCCTCGTCAAAAGGCTCCTCGCCCGCGAGTTCGCGGCTCCACCTCACCCATGATCATGTCGAGGAAGCGTTCGAAACCATACGAGCATCCGGACCTAACCTGGCTCGGTAGCCGCGGCGCGCCTGCAACGTCGATCAAGGACGAAGCTCTAAAAATAAGTAACAGGGCCCGTTGACGTCAGAACGAAAACGGAACATATCGTTTCTCGCAATCCATACGGCTCTCGGATCATGATGATGCCACAGCCGAGCCACCAGGATTCCATGAAGGAAACATGGCGATGCACACGATGCGAATACGAATAGGAATCCCTCCGCGAGCCTAAGGCCGCGCGTTCGCACGCGACTGCAAGACTTCAAAGATTCAAAGGCACCACATCGTCCCTGCCGCGGCTTGCGCCGTCGGGTCGTTTGACTTCCGCAGATGCTACGCAGTCTCGGTTGCAGAGCCTGTCGGTGCTTGCGATCTACTTGCAACGATGTCCCAGGAAGGACTCGGTGCAGGACTCGCTTGTCGCGATATACTTGGCGCACGCCTCAAGGATACATCGTCGAATCCTCAATCTTATCAATTTGTTAGCGGCTCCATAGCTCTTGCCGAGCGGTCAGACCTGTGGGACCTTGCATGCGCGCCAGGCGAAATCTACCCGTTCTGGCCGATGTCAACAGATAGTTCATCGAACGCGCTCCGGCACCCTGGGCGTGAACGGAGAGGTATTGCCAATGATCAGTCATGCTCAAAGTTCATCCGTGGGGGTCATGAAGATCCACAATGAAGATCTCGAAAATTTCGGAATCTCGACGATTTTGCTGAGAGAGCTGACCCCACTGGTCGCCTCCCCTGCCCCCGCGCAAGCGGACGTCGGTGAGCTGTCCTTCTTTCACGTCAAAAGGAGAGTCCACAATGCCAAGTCCTCATCGCCCTACCCGAAAACTGAAGAAGCCTGCCCGTGTGACGAAACCGTTGCCATCGGACGACCGCAAGCGATCAAAACTGGATGACTACAAGGTGCTCTTGCAGTGCATCCCTCATGGCAACGAATGGCGGCCGGAGCACTTGCGCCGGACGTTCGACTACATCTTCTCGCAGGAACACGAGCCGCTCGTTTCGTTCCCGGCGCGCGTCCGAGAGCACAGTCGTTTCAGGTTCACGTCACGAAAGATCAGATCAGGGGGTGTATTCACCGCTCGTGGTAGCTGGCTCCTGAATGGGTTGACGCTTCTCGATGGCGATCCCGATATCGTTGCGATCGCCGCATACCCGATCGTTTTAAGGTATATCGCGGCCACGCCCGATAGAAAAGACACCGAGTGGAAGGATTATATTCCTGCGGTCTCGGTGCTCCGACGGGACGGCACCGTGGGCTTTATCGACTACAAGCATGACCTCGATGCGCAGAAATGCGAGCAGCGCACACAAGAACTGGCGCTCTCGCTATCGAAGGACTGCGGCGCTTCGTATCAAATGATCCGGGCTTCAGAGACCCTGCGCCAGCCACTTTTCTACAATCGCAACCTCATCCATGCCAATCGACCGCGGTGGGGTGAGGTCGATCTGTCGATGATGGAGCGAAGCATTCTCGAACAACCGCTTCCCATGACCGTCGAGAGACTGTCCGAAGCGTTGCCTTATAATGCCCTCCTAGAACGCTGGAATGACGAAGCGCGGGAGTCAGCACAACCAGTCGCCGGCGTGCACGTCGTTTCCAGCTCATGCCTCCGGTTGGCATACATGGGCAAGGTCGAACTCGACCTGAGCCGCCCGTTTGGCCCCTCCACCACTATCTCCCGGAGGGTCTGAGCATGTCTTTTTCATCTAGTCACTTCGAGTTCCTGAAGCCGGTCCAGACCGCGCAAGATCTCGAGCTGCCGATGTATGATGTGCACGAGGTCGACGGCCAGATGTTTGATCTCAGGCCCGGCGATCGCTCGATCATCCTCTCCGATGATCATCAGAGGTATACCGAAGTCAGATTCAAAGAGTGGCTTCAACTCAGCCGCAATTCCCGGAAACTCGCAGTCTTCGTCCGTCTGGAGAGCAACGAGCAGATCACCATCTCCAACGCTGGGCTTCGGAAACTGGAACGGGCCCACCGCATTCGTCCTGTCGGGACGAACGGCAGGCATAATGCCCCCGGTTCTTGGATGACCTTGCCTCCCGCCGATCTTGAGGCCGCAGAGCGGGCGATGGACTACGTGGACCGCTACTATCGGTACAAAGAAACCCTTCGCGCCAACAGGGGCCTCTCACGTGAGTTGACGAAGGCTTTTCTGACCGAAATTGCAGAGGAAAGAGGTGAGCCGCCACCGAGTTATGAATGGCTTTTACGGATGGTTGGAAGGGATCGGGGCGGCACCGGCTTCGATCGCGTGATGAATTTCGCAAGGAAACCGCGCAGAGGCAACGAGTCCCTTCGCCTCCCCTTGCTGATCCATGAAGCGCTAGAAATCGCCGCTCACTTTGCCTGGTCGCAGCCGAGCGGTGATTACAAGACGCTGCGTGAGCACTTCATCTCGCTCATGATGAACGATGAGCGGTTCGCGTCTGTCCGGCATCTCGGTATCAAGGACAGCGGCGCGTCGTTGATCAGCAAGAGCACCTTCGACGAGAGGCTTGGTTCCGTCGATAAATACACCAGGGCTCTCCTGCGTTTCGGCGCGGAACAGGCCGCCAACGAGAACCAGCAGTACATCCGGATCCATCGACCTCAATGCTTGATGGACATCGTCGATGTCGACCACCTCAAGACTGATCTGGTCGCCTATCTCGATGAAAATCCGCTGGCCTTCGGTCGCCTCGATCTCATCGTATTCCGAGAAAGGATGTCCGGTGTCATTCTGGCAGCGGTTCCTTCCTTTGGCGACCCTTCATATACCACATTCGCGCGTGGGCTGGAGCTTGCCATCTTCGGGATGGAAGGGCGGCTTCGAGCGGGCGTATCCTGGCCTTGGTTTGGCCTATTCAACAAGTTGGGCGTCGACAACGCTCTCCACTTCATCTCTGACTCCATCAAGGAAGCCGCTAAGTCGCTGGGGTTCGACATCATCGAGCATCGGCCTGCGAAACCCGGCGACAAGGGTGCTTTAGAGAGATTCCTCGGAACCCTCAGCCGGGATGTCTTCCATATGTTGCCAGGCTCCACGATGGAGTCTCCAAAGATCCGCCAGATGTTCGGCGAGGATCGCGACATGGCGGTTCCTCTGCTTGCGTTATCGGAGGTGGAGACCGTGATCCAGTATTGGATCGCAAACGTCTATCATCAGGAACCGCGCCAGGGTCTTGGCGGTGACCTGACGACACACGAGGGAGTGCCTGCTGAACTGTGGACGAAGCACGAGGCCTCAATCCCCCGACGTCCTCTTCTCGACCGAACGATCTTCACGCGTCTGGCCGGAAAGCATGCGCGCGTTACGGTGCAGAAGGATGGCGTGAGGGCTCACGACGTGACTTGGAATGCACCGGGCCTGCTGGCCCTCTCTCTGCATCCTAAAACCAAGCGTGCCGTCACCGGGCGCGACAGCACAAAATTTGATCTTCATATCAATCCGTTCAACATCGCTCAGGCTTGGGTCGTTGATCCCTACCGTCATGAACTCATCGAAGTTCAGGCCGTAGGGCCTGACTTAGAATACTGCACAGACATGAGTTTTGACGTGCACAAGTCTGTCCAAAGCTTTCGTAGAAAGGAGGCTAAAGCAAGACGGGAGGTGCCGACACTTCTTAAGGCCCGGCAGATGATGCACCAGATGCTCGTCGAACTGATCGATCAGTATCGAAAGAAAATGAACCTCCGTGGCAAGCTGGCGAAATTGTTCAAGCGCCATTTCATCGCCGACCACCGTCGCAAAGTCCTGGAACTCGCTCGTCGTGACGCGGATGGCACATACCACATGGCAACTGCGGCAGTGGTAAACACCAACGTCTACACCGTCCCGATCGATATCACGGACGATGCGTCACCATCCGCCCCCGTAGTGCTGGAGCCCGAAACTCCGAACACACGCAAACGGAAGAAGGCTGACGACAGCCATCAGAAGGCACCTCCTCGAAAGGTTACGCCGCCGCCTGCTCCCGATGATGACGACGACATCGATGACCTCCTCGCCAGAAATCCAGGATGGAAAAAGTAGCCATGATCACTCAATTTCACACCACCAAATTCGAAACCCCGGTAGCCCGGCATGCCGTCAGTATGCTTGGCCGCCTGGAGCGGAAAACACTGATCGATACTCTCCTCGTTACCTATCCGGTCTTCGATGACATCACCGCTTTCATCGAGAAGCTGCATTATCCTGTTGCAGGCGGCAGTCATGGTACCCGAATGGTCGCTGGGCTGATGGGTAAAACCCGTGCTGGCAAGACTGATATCATCAAGCATTACTGCAATCGGTGGCCGCCATTTCACAGTGACGATGGCGTCGTTCATCCAGTCATTTACCTGCCGGTCACGGGTGAAAATACCCCGCAAAGCCTTGCTGAAATGATCTATGAAGCCACGGGTCCGGGAACCGCTCCGAAAATCAAAGTCGCCAGTCTTATGAGAAATGCGGTCGCCAGGATTGTCCGCGCGAGAACACAGTTGGTGATCATCGACGATGCCCAGTTTTTCTTCCACGAGCGCAGCAAGAACCATAGGAGAGACTTTTTCAGCTTCCTAAAGCAACTCGCCGACACAGAAGTTCTCAACGTGCTGCTGGTCGGCGAGGAAGACATCTACGGCTATATCCAGGCCAATGCGCCGCTGGCCGGCCGCGGCGGATTTCCCAAAATGATCCTCGCGCCATTCGGAGAGAATGCTTTCGATCAGTTCCGGCTCCTGCTGCGGGAGGTTGATCTCCGGCTTCCATTTGCGGAGTCCTCTGGACTGGCCAGCAAGTCCATCGCGCGCGACCTCTTTGATTTCACGTCAGGGGCGATCGGGCAAGTATTCAACGTCGTACGTCCAGCCGCCTGGCAGGCGTTAAACGACGATGCCCCGCGGATTCTTCCCCATCATCTGTATGAGCAGGCTGCCATCCGGCAGCGACCGGGCGATACCCGGGAATATTTCAAGATGGAGGGGTGAGATGAACCTTTCCATCCGTCAAGGCCGCCTTCCCTTTGCTTCCTGGCAGACTAAAAACGGAACGGGCGAACCAGCACAGGACTATTTCGCCCGTCTTGTCGGTGAAGGCTATCAGTCCAGCGCGCGCGTCCACGCCAATGAAATGGAGCTGAACGGCCGCAACATCGTCCTGAAGGAAATCCTCAACGAGTTGCTACTCCTCCCTCTTCCGGAAGACAGGAAGCAATCCCTCGTCAGATGGACACCGATCTGGAACGGCAACTTTCACTGCCTTGCGGGTGAGACTCTCCGCAAAAGGCACGTGTCCTTCTATAATCGGCGGTTTTGCCGGGCATGCCTGGCGGAGGGGCCTTATCATCGATCGTGGTGGGACATCGTCGATTTCAAGATCTGCCCTCTGCACAGTGTGCCCATCGAACAGGAGACGTCGGCCGGAGATCGCATCAAGTGGTGGTTTCCGTCATTCGAAAGCGCTCCCGACGGTGAATACCTCCCTCGTCCTCAACCTCGCGCCGAGGAACTCGACGGATTCGAATGGTACGTATTGTCGCGCTTGGGCGTAGTGGCCAGCGCTGAGTGCCCGGTCTTGGATTCAGCCCCGCTCCACGAGGTAATTGACGCCTGCGCAATGGTCGGTCGTCTTGTATCGAATCCATGGACAACGAAGACACCTCGAGCGGCTCCCGGAGACTGCCGCCGTGGTTTCGAGACCTTGCGTGGATCCGCGACCGATGTCGAGGCCGCGTTCGTCCACTGGCTCGAAGAGCATGTCTCACAGGACGAACGCAATCGAGGGGTCAAGAATGCTTACGGATGGTTCCGGCGAGCAGCGCTATGGTCGGATGTCGACATCGCGTCTCGCCGCGCATTCGCGTCCGTCGGGCGTATCGGTCGACAGAACCTCAAGATCGAGCTGCCGCACCAGGAGTTCACAATAAAGGAAGCCGCCGGCGAGTTCGGAGCCGACGTCCGTGGCCTCCGGAGACTCGCCCAGCAGGCAGGTCTGGTGCCGAAGGATGCGACGGCCGCATCCCGTGCCTTTCTCAGCCGAGAGCGAGTCGACATGCTTCATGCTGTCGCGCGAGACCTGATTTCCGTGAGCGAGGCCGCCAGTCGTCTGGGATGCAGCCAGCAGTGCGTCCGGAAGCTGGCGAAAAGCGGTGCGATCACGGCCTTCAACAATACGCGCCTGTTCGGCGCGGCAGGGCATGGACTCGCGTTGCGAGGATCCGAGATCGACAGCTTCGCTCAAAGCATTCGCGATGTCACCTGCACAGATGGGTCCGGGCAGGTGCATCGCATTGGGTATCTCGCCCGACAGATCGGGTGGACTGATGCCCAGATCGTCGAAGCCGTCCTTGCCGGGAAGATGTCGGTGTGCAGGGTCGATCGGAGGCGGAAAGGGATCTCAGCCTGGCAGTTCGAGGCCGTCGTCCATAAGAAGCCGTTCCGGCGGCAAGTGGGAGACCGGGAAATCCGAAGGATCGAAGCCGCCGAACTCATGGGCTACCAGCCCGAGGTCGTAACAATCCTGGTTGACGCGAACCTGATCAAGACCCGGAAGGGGGAAGACGGGCGGGTCTACCTCGATCGAGATTCGTTCGAGGCGTTCCATCGGAAGTACGTGAACGCCAAGCTCTACCTTGATCGTCTGGGATGCAGAGAGGATCAGCTCGAAGCCCGCTTACTAGAGTTGGGCATCCTGAGACGCCATGCCAGGCTGCCTACCCGCAACAAGGTCTACATTGTCGAGCGGAAGTCGATGGAGCGCGCAATCGGATCCTTGGCGCACGGTGGCGATCCGGCAATCTGGCCGCGGTTCCGTGAGGAACTGGCCAACGTCTGCCCTTCGTTCGTTCTACCGGCGTCGATGGGAGGCCGAGACGTGAAAGCGTATACGGCGACGAGAGTGACCTACGTCGAGCTGCTGCGGGACGGCCGTGACCTGATCGTCCGGAAGACGTTCAGAAAGGGCGCTCACCGCGAGTGGGCTGTTTTCGTGGCGAACCAGTGGCAGATCCGGGAGGAATGGTCGGTATTCACATGGTCGAAAAAGACCGCGCGGGAATCCGTCACCGCGGAATTCAGGATTAGTACGGACTGGGATGTCGAAGCTGCGGCCGTGGCGCTGCGAAGCCTCTACATGCACTTCAAGAACCCGAGGAAGCTGCCGAAGCGGTGAATTATCTGTCAGCGCCTTGTTGTGCGAACGAGAACGCTCGATTGAACCGATCGAGATTTCTCCATAGTCTTTTCAAAAATATGGAGAATCAATGGAAAGCACGCCCCCGCAGGAAGCGGTCGAAAGCGAGTCACCGCAGGAACCTGCTCCGTCAACATTCCCCGAAAACACGATGTTTTCGATCCGTGGAATTGAAGAGGCCGATGCACGAAAGCTCGCCCACAACCTCGGCTCTTGTTTGCGTGAACTCGGTCGGATTATCGACGTCTCAAATCTGGACGGTGTTACGATCGCCTACGACTACGACGAGGCTTTGGCCGAGCTTGATAGAGGCTATGAAACGGCCTTTGTCCTGACGAGGACGACGGATGTCGGAACCGGGGTCGCAATGACCCCATCGGTGCTGCGCGAAGGAAATCTGAAGAGCCACATTCTCATGCATGCGCACGTCGCCAAAATGATCCTGAGCGACGACGAGGAGCAGTTCAAGATGGCGCTCCACACCATCGCGCACGAATGCGCTCACGTGGAAATCACCGCTGCTTATGACACCTGTTTCCCTGGCGAACTTCTGCGAGCGACGCACCCCACTCTTCTCCATGCTTACCATGAACAGGTTTTCTCGGCTTGCTGGGACGAATACGCGGCCACCCGGATTTCCGGAACCATCGGCTATAATCCGATGCCGGGCTACGAGGAAACGTTTGTCGCCGTGCTCGGACAGGTCGATGAAAAGGTTGCCGAATTAGTGAGAGGCTTCCGTGGTGGCAGCGCGGAAGAGACCGACACTTTTGTCGGTGCCATTTTCGGTGCTTATGGAAACCTGGCAAAATTTGCCTGCTACTTCTTAGGCACGCTCGCATCCTCTGGGCGCAAGGGAGATCCTGGTGAACGGATCACGGCTGAGCTGAAAGATTCTTGGTTTCGCCCGTACTTCTTCAAGATCGAAAATTCATGTTCGGATCTATTCGAGGAGTTCGGCAAGTGGCCCGACAAGGCGGGGTTCGAAACCATCGGGGATATCGTTGAGGAGATTGTAGAAGATCAGGTCATGAGGATATGGAGGGGGGACGACGGCCGCTACACTATCTTCGTGCACCACGATCAAGCTAACTCCTAGCCGAACCCGACGTCTTGTCGCCAACTGTGCGTCAGCGCAATTCCGTCGCAGCACGACCAGGGCTCCGTGCTTGCGTTTCATCTGATACATATCTCGCCGCATCACGACGAGGAATCATATGAGTGAAGCGCCCGATGGCATGCTTGATCATCTCTGGACAGAAGTTCTGGTGTTCCCGCACATATCCCTATTGAACGATGAGCAGATGGGGGCCTATTTCCAGGACTTCGACGGCCAATGGAGCGCTCAGACCAAGCGAGCAATGCGGGATCATGGCGCTGTCGGTCTGGAGCTGAACTCGAACTGGGCGCTTGAACGTCAGCACTGGACGTGCCCGGGCTGCGCACGATCCAAGCCCGAAGTGTTCCGCAAATCCTCGAGCGACATCTTGCTCGCAAAACTCGAGCTCCACCACGATCATCTATGGGAGGTGGCCACCCGGAGGCCAGCGATGGTGGCGGGGGCGGACTGGCGAGATATTCTTGCAGATGGCGCCCCGTTCGTTGTCGAGAACATCAGATCGCTGGTGGTCCGCTTCGAGGACTCGTTGATCTGCTCTGAATGCAATGCCGCCGACGGCAAGGCGAAACGGGCCTTGCAGGTGGATCCACGCTTCAGCTACTCCGCTGCCGAGATCGGGCGTTTCGTTAAACCCGCCCCAAATCGGGATCACGACATCGATCTCGATTGCGCGCGGGAGATATGGGATGAACAGCGCCCGAGTTTTGAGCGACGTATTCTGCTTCTGGAAATCCTGGTCGATGACCTCGTCGCCGGACATCTGCAGAGATGCCGCGAAGGCGCGATTCCCGCCGGTCGGCCACTGATGTCTCGTGTCGGGATCGAGGAGACATTACGCAGCGCATTCTGGAGCGCCTCTCGCGGAACGCAGAACTATGGCCAGCTCAGCGGGTTAAGAGCAGACTTCCTTGCCAGATCCGTTCGGAAGGACATCCCGAAGCGGGCGAAACGAAAGACTGACACCCGTATCCCTACAGATGAGGAATACCGGGCGTACATGCCGGAAACGGCCCCGCAGGCGTGGGCCGGGACTGCAGAAGATTGGACATGTCCGTGTTGCGCGCGCACGAAGCGGTCGTCCATGAGGATGAGTGCGAAGAAGAAGTGGTCGGGCGCGATACGTAACGTAGCCCAATATCCAATCCTCCAGGACGATGATGAGATCGTATTGCGTGAGCGCCTCTTCCCGGATTTTCCTAACGAGATGCATCTGAAGGAAATGGTCTGGGTCGAGGTCTGCTCGGACTGCGCTGACATCATTCCGAGGATCAAGCAGATCCATCGCGATCTGCCCGACGCACACTTAACTCTTGATCAGATGAAGGCCGTGCTCGCTAGCATTGAGAGCCACATGCCCCACGAAATCAATTTCGAATTGGCATCGGAGTTGGCCAAGGCGAATTTCCGTTACCGTTATGCGGGCGAAGCTTTGTCCGCGTTCTCCAGCCTCAGGTCGACATTCAAGCGGCAGATGGAATTTGCCGCGAAGTATCCCGACGCCCGCCAGGATGTCTTTGAAAGGCTTACCTTCGAACTGGAAGTGGAGCGGCGGATCAATAATCCGCAGGAACGCAAGGAAATCATGACGATGCTCAAGGATGACGACTATCGCCTGAGCAGGAAATCCCACCCGGAGGGTGCAGAATCCGAATTCTGATGCCCGACATCGACCCTGTCACTTTGCCTCCGCTTGCACCTGACGGGAATTTCTGCAAACAAAATGGCGATCTGGAGGGGTGGCATGGCTGGCGAAATATTGATTGCAATGACGGGGGACGCGAACGAGCTGTGGGCGGATTGCCTGGAGCGGAAGCTCGTGGCTCTCAGTTACGACAAGCCTTACTTCGAGGCATGGCGCGCCGGAGACAGGGAGGAATTTCTCCGGCTGGAAATGAAGGCGGCACCTAAGGGTGTGACCGAGAGCGACGTCAAAGGCCGAGCCACCACCTGGTTCAATAGAGCAACGCGGATCGCTGAAAGCGAGAACGACGTCTGGCTCCACCGTGCTGGCAACGACCTCTACTGGGCCACCACGACAGAAGCCGATCCGGTGTTTGAGGAGTACGACGGGAAGGTGATGATCGCGAAACCCGTCACGCCCTGGTCACGCCGCAACCGCCGTACAGTTGCCCTCACTTGGAACTCGATCCATCCCAAGGCCAAAGACTACCTGACGACGCAGCAGGCCGTTTTCCGGGTGGCCGATCCGATGATGAAGGAATACATCGAGGCATTGATCGACGGCGGTGACCTCGACCGATGGCACCAGCTCCGGGAGTGGAGAAACCGCCTTGGCGCCGACAAAGGGAAGAGCCTTGGAAGCAATGTCGAGCTTTCGGAACTGGTACTTTCCCGTATGATGATGACGATCAGGGACACTGTGCGAAACTCGAATGGTCAGCAGGTTCTCCGTACTCTCAAGGATAAGAGGCTCCTCTGCCCTGAGCCGGAAATGAAAGCGCGCCTTGCTCATCTCATGATCGAGCAAAAAGCCCTCTGCGCCATCACCGGGCTACCTCTGCATGTCGACGGTCAAGAAAACCTGGACTACGACATGCTCGCTTCGGTGGATCGGATCGACAGCAACGGGCACTACGAGCCGGAGAACGTCCAGCTCGTCTGCCGTTTTGTGAATTTCTGGAAGTGCTCGCAGGAGAACGGGAAGTTCATGGAGCTCCTAGAGAAGGTTGTCGCTGTCCGTCGGTTTACAGATCCCTGATCGACCTCGCCGCCGTCGGGCGAGGTCGAGCGAGCTTGGTAGGATGCGATTGTTCAGGTAGCCGCAGGCCAGTCGTTCGCGGGTTCGTCGATCACCGTGTCATCGTCAGCGGGATCATCTTCATAGGCCTTGCGGAGATGTTCGATCTCCTCACAGACCGCCTCGATGACGTCCTTATGTTCCGCTCCGTCGACGACGAATTTATCTACCAGATCCTCTAGCTTGAGCCGCAGATCGGCCCGCCATTCTGTGCTCATCACTTCCTCCGTTTGTTGATTGGCTTATCGGCGAGTTCAATCCAAACCGGGGCATGGTCGCTTGTGTGCTCCCATCCGCGGACGTGCTTGTCCACTTCAGCCTTCGCGAGCCGATCGGCAAGATCGGGGCTGAGTAGGAAATGATCCAGACGAAGTCCGGCATCCCGCCCATACGCATTCCTGAAATAGTCCCAGAACGTGTAGATGCGTTCTCCCGGATGTAGCTGCCGGAGAGCATCGGTCCAGCCCTGCCCGACCAGCTCGCGAAAAGCTTCACGCACTTCGATGCGGAAGAGCGCATCATCCTTCCACCGCTCCGGCTTGTAGACATCAAGCTCCGTGGGCATGACGTTGTAGTCCCCCGCCAGGATGACAGGCACATCAAGCTCTAGCAGTTCGGCTGCATAATCGTGCAAGCGCTTGAACCAGCGTAGTTTGTAGTCGAATTTCGGGCCGGGGTATGGGTTGCCGTTCGGGAGGTAAAGGCCCCCTATCACGATGCCATCGATGACCGACTCGATGTATCGGCTCTGCTCGTCATCCGGATCACCCGGTAGCCCCTTCCTTGTAAGCAGAGGATTCTGACCGCGGGCGAGTATCGCGACCCCGTTCCAGGACTTCTGGCCGTGCCACACGGCCCCGTATCCGGCCTTGTCGATCTCCCTCACCGGAAACCTGGCATCAGGTGCCTTCAGTTCCTGGAGCACGACAACGTCCGGGGCCGCCTCGGCCAACCAGCGAAGCAGCACATCGAGCCGACCGTTCACGCCGTTGACGTTGTATGTGGCGACCTTCACTTGCGCTTGTGGTCGCCTTTGTCACCCTCACCCGGCTTCGCATCGTGCTTCGCCTCGTGGCGCTTGTCAGCGGACAGGGATCTGCCAACATCGACAGACTCCTTGAACTGGCCATTTTCGTCACGGCGGACGTATCGCTTGTCGGTTCCAGTATCGATCAGCTCGCGCTTGCTCATGGGACTCTCCTGCGGTTGCGGTACGACAATAACTCGCGACTGCACGAAAAGATGCATCGATTCCAGCGGCTTGGTCCGACTCCTCTGGTTGTGGTGGAAAACTGAATCAAGTCATTGAAAAAGAGTCGCTTTTCGCCTCGGAACCATTCGCCAACTGATTCGGTTGAATCGCGGAAGTTGCGTCAGTTGCGTGGGAGAGTTCGATGGCAGGCCAGCGTGCACAGTGGAAGGGCTTCATCAAATTTGGCGAGGTTTCTGCAGGTGTGGCCTTGTACACCGCGGCCTCGACATCTGACCGCATCACCTTCAACACAATCAACAAGGCGACCGGAAATCGTGTGAACCGCGTCTTCATCGATAGTGAGACCGATGAGGCCGTCCCGAAAGAAGCTCAAACGAAGGGCTTCGAGATCGAGAATGGTCAGTACATCATCATCGACCCCGACGAAGTCGCAGCAACGATCCCGGAGAGCAACAAGACGCTCGAGATCGAGGCGTTCATTCCATGCTCGGACGTGGACGACGTCTACTTCGACAAACCCTACTACCTCACACCCGACAAGATGGGATCCGACGCGTTTGCCGCGTTGCGAGACGGTATGCGGAAGTCAAAGGTCGCAGCCATTGCCCGGACCGTCCTCTTCCGCCGAATGCGCACTGTCCTGATCCGCCCGCACGGCAAGGGGATGGTCGCCACCACTCTCAACTTTGACTATGAGGTCCGCTCCTCAAAGAAGGCGTTCGAGGGAATGCCGAAGATCAAGATCGAAGGCGAGATGCTCGAACTCGCGAAGCACATCATCAGCACCAAGAAGGGCGAATTCGACCCCGCAACCTTCGACGATCGATACGAAGCCGCACTTGAGGAGATGGTGAAGGCGAAGATCGAGGGCAAGGCGCTGCCGAAACGCAAGAAGGTCGAAATCTCCAAGCCGAACGACCTGCTGGCCGCGCTCCGGGAGAGTGCAGGCCGGATGAAGGCCGCGGAAGACAAACCGAAACGCACCGCCGCCAATGCTAACGCTGGTGTCGGCAGGCAGCGTGCCGCGCGCGGGGCGGCACCGAAGACCGCCTCTTCGAAGGCTGCCCCGCAGCGCAAGGCAGGGTGAGGAGACGGACATGGCGCTTAGACCATACTGGAAGGGCTATCTAAAGCTGTCGCTGGTCACTTGCCCGGTGAACATGACACCCGCCACCTCCGAATCCGAGAAGGTTCGCTTCCATACCCTCAATAGAGAGACAGGCAATCGCGTCGTCTCCCAGTACATCGACTCTGTCACGGGCAAACCTGTCAAAGACGAGAACGAAGCCAAGGGCTACGCGCGCGGGGAGAACGATTACGTCATCCTTACGGACGACGACCTCGACAACGTCGCGCTCGACACGGTGAAGACGATCGACATCGAGAAATTCGCTCCAGCCGACTCCATCGAATGGGTCTATCTGGAGAAGCCTCACTATCTGATGCCGGATGACGCGGTAGGCAACGAGGCCTTCGCAGTTATCCGTGATGCGATGAAGGCCGATAAGGTTGTAGGAATATCGAAGCTCGTCATCGGCCGCCGGGAAAAGGCGGTTGTCCTCGAACCCCGCGATGACGGCATCGTCCTGTGGTCGCTTCGCTTCGGCGACGAGGTTCGACCAGAAGAGGCGTATTTCCAAGACATAGACGACGAAGCCGACCCCGATCTGATCCCGCTCGTCCAGAAGCTGATCAAGCAGAAGACGGCACGATGGTCGCCTGACATGGTCAGCGATCCCATCCAGGAAAGTCTGCTGAAACTCATTGCCGAGAAAAAGAAGGCGCTCAAGCCGAGGAAAGCGACGAAGGGGAAGAAATCTGCCTCCGGCGAACCGGAGTCGAATGTGATCAATATCATGGATGCGTTGCGGAAGTCGCTCGCAGACGAACTCAAGGGCCGGAAGGCGGGCTGAAATCATTCGGGGGCCGAGGTCACCGCTTGCTAAGGCTGCCTGAGCAGCCGCCAATCTCAGCCTCGTGGAAACGAACTGAGGGCGCTCGACCCATCATGGGGAGCGCCCTCGTCACCCGCGACAGCGAACGCGCAACCATCATGGTCGCTGCAGGCTGTCGGCAATGTGGGTGGTGATCCCTAGATGAGGATCGCCGACCTGTTTTTCAAGATCACATTGACTTCGCAGTTGTTTCCATCCAGGCGCGATGTCGAAGCTCGTCTTCGTGCGCCTTCATGAAGAAGGCCTTCGACTGCGGGATCGCATCCTCATGCCGGGAGGCGCGCTCGTAGGCTGTCACGGTGTCGTCCTCGTTCGTCTTCATTGCCTTAAGGATAGCTGAATCTCCCATGAGGTCGGCGAGCGCAATCTTGCCGGTGGTCAGCATCTGCTTCATGTCGCCTTCCGTTGGCGCTTCGATTCCGAGTTCGCGTGCCATCTCGTTGAGGACGACGACATGCTGCAGGTGATCCTGTTTGAACTCGGCGATCTTCGCGCTGAGCGTCTTGTCATCCAGCCGCTCGATGCAGGAGTCGTATGCGGCGATGGCGTCGTGTTCCAGGTAAAGCAGATCCTTGACGAGTTTTTCGATATTGCCTTCGTTTCCGACCATAGTGACCATGAATTCTTCTCCGTGCAGGTTGTGGGAATCAGCTAACGACCCGCTAGAAGGAATGTTCCAGATCATCGTGGCGCCCAGCGGATGGAGTGGCTGTGGGCAGTATGACAGAGACAATGATCGTTAGGATTTTGTACTCGAAACGCATCCTGCCGAGTGTTGAAGCTCGACCAAGCCCGACCCATCTACGCAGGATGCCGAAGAAGAAGATCATCGTTCCCCCTTCCCTCGTTCGGACGTGGATGCTGTCGTCGACGGCATCGTTCGGATCGGCCGTCCGCGCCAAGGGTATCCTGCTGGAGATTCGAGCGGGCCTGCCGATAGCAGTACGGAAGTCTCTGGACGTGGACGGGATGACGCTGATCCTCGGAATGGCGGATGATTGCGAGGATGAATTTGCCTCGACATCGTCCGCGGTTATCAAGGCACTTGAGGGAATTGAAAACCTCCCCGTCATTCCGCGCGAAATCCAGGACATCCTGGGCATTTCAGTGGGTGAGCGCCATCGCTGGCTGAAGGACGGCCGTCTTCAAAGTGCCGGAACAAGGACGGTGAGGCTCAGTGGTCGTGCGAGACAGATAACATTCCACGTCTTCGATCCCCGTGTAGTAGAAGACCTCCTCGACCGGGGCATTGTGGATGAATGGCGCGAGGAGGATATTGCCACAAGGGCCGAAAACCGACGTCAGGCAGCCTATAGAGCGAAACTCACCCGCTCACTTAGGAAGGCCGCCAAGGCACCGAAAACGCCCGGGACAGCGACCGATGAAGCGGCCACCGAGCTACATGGCTGGGATGAGTTCGATGTCGATGGGCTTCTGCGGTAAACTGCTCCGGGCACATGCCACGGCCGCCTCACGCGGCTTCCGATAATTGAAGTGCCGAGTACCATCGAAAGCGCAGTGTCGACTGGCAAGGCGCTACGATCGGTCCATGGCTCCAGCGAGGGCCGGAGCGTGCGGAGCTTCAGGGAGGACAGTCGATGATCGGACTTCCTCACCCCGAAGCCAAGCTGATGCTGCTTGTGAACGTCCATGATCCAGACTTTACGAGATTCCCGGTGCCCGCGAAACGCTAATGGAAGTTGCGCGCCTTCACCTTCAACGTGTCGATGTGCAGATCCCTGACGTAAATGTCCCTCGCCTCCGGTATCGGCTTCGGCTTAGGCCGATCGCGGGAATCCCCTCCTCCGGGTGATCCATGGGCGAATTCATCGCCGCGTCCTGACGGCAGCTTGAAATCGATGTCGCGGTCGGCCAGCGCCGACAGATCTCCGGAGAGATCCAGAAGCTGTTGCGCGACGAGATGGACGACATCGCCTTCGCGCTGGATCCTTCCGTGGATCGCCATCATGCTCGCGCCCAGAACGACGCGCCGCCGCTTCTCGAACAACTTCGGCCAGACGACGATATTGGCGGGGCCGGTCTCGTCCTCGATCGTAATGAACATCACGCCCTTCGCGGACCCCGGCTTCTGGCGGACGAGAACCAACCCGGCCGCGCAGATCCACCTGCCATCTCGGGCGTTCATGGCCGCCTCGCAGGTTACGATATTCCGCTTTTCGAGATCCTTGCGCAGGAAGGCGATCGGATGCTGTCGTAGGGTCAGGCCCGTGTGGCTGTAGTCCTCGATGACATTGTGACCATCGGTCATCTGCCTGAGCGTGACCTCGGGTTCCTGCTGCTCGGCTATCGTCCGCTCCTCGCGCGCGGCGGCGGCAGCGAACAGCGGCAGCGGTTCGTCCCTCAGTGCCTTGATCGCCCACAGAGCATCGCGGCGCTCGAGCTCCAAGGACGGACGGAATGCATCCGCCTCCGCGAGCTGTACGAGAGCTTCGGCAGGAACGCCTGACCGCCGCCAGACGTCATCGACGCTGTCGAAGTCCGTCACCATCCGGGCGGCGGTGATCCGGGCGGCATCGGCGGCGGCCAGTCCCTTGACCATGCGCATGCCCATCCGGACCGCATGGCGGTCGGTGTTGCCGATCCTTTCGAGCGTGCAGTCCCATCGGGAACGGTTGATGCACACAGGTCTGACTTCGACGCCGTGCGCCCGCGCATCGCCGACGATCTGCGCCGGGGCATAGAAGCCCATCGGCTGCGAGTTCAGGAGCGCAGCGCAGAACACGTCCGGATGGTGGCATTTGACGAAGTTCGAAGCATACGCGATCAGGGCGAACGACGCCGCGTGGCTTTCCGGGAAGCCGTAGCTCCCGAATCCTTCGAGTTGCGAGAACGTCTTCTCCGCGAATTCCGGGGTGTACCCGTTCCGCACCATGCCGCTTACGAGCTTCTCCTTGAACCGACTGACCCCACCGGTGAATTTGAACGTGGCCATGGACTTGCGAAGCTGGTCGGCCTCGCCGCCTGTAAATCCCGCACAGACCATCGCGACGCGCATCGCGGATTCCTGGAAAAGTGGAACCCCGAGGGTCTTGCCGAGCACCGCCTCGAGTTCCGGCGTCGGATACTCTATCTTCTCCTTACCCTCTCGGCGGCGAAGATACGGATGTACCATGTCCCCCTGGATCGGCCCCGGTCTGACAATCGCCACCTGTACTACGAGATCGTAAAATGTACGTGGCTTGAGCCTGGGAAGCATCGCCATCTGAGCGCGGGATTCGATCTGAAAGGTGCCGAGAGTGTCGGCTTTGCGGATCATCGCGTAGGTCGCGGAATCCTCCTGCTTGATCGTCGCCAGATCCAGATCCTCGTCCTTGTGTTCGCGGATGAGATCGAACGCCTTACTCATGCAGGTCAGCATCCCGAGCGCGAGCACGTCGACCTTCATCATCTTCAACGCCTCGACGTCGTCCTTGTCCCACTCAATGATTTGCCTGTCCTTCATGCTCGCCGGCTCGATCGGGACAAGATCGTCCAGCCTGTCATGGGTCAGGACGAAACCACCGGGGTGCTGGCCGAGATGCCGGGGTGCTCCCATGAGCTGCTGCGCGAGTTGCAGGGTCAGCACCAGCCGGCGGTCGTCGGGATTCAAATTGAGTTCACGGACATTCCGGTCGCTGACCTCCTCCGACCACGACCACATGCCCGACGACAGCGCCTTGATCAGATCCTCCGGGAGGCCGAGTGCCTTGCCGACGTCCCGGATAGCACCCTTCGCGCGGTACCGGGTGACGGTCGCGCAGAGGGCGGCCTTCTCGCGCGTGTAGGTCTTGTAGATCCATTGGATGACCTCCTCCCTGCGTTCATGCTCGAAATCCACGTCGATATCCGGCGGCTCGTCACGCTCCTGGCTGACGAAGCGTTCGAAGAGCAAGTCGTTGGTCGACGGATCGATGCTGGTGATCCCGAGAATATAGCAGACAGCAGAGTTGGCTGCCGAACCGCGGCCCTGACAGAGGATGTTCTGGCTTCTCGCGAACCTGACGATCGAGAACACCGTCAGGAAATACGGTGCGTACCGCATCTTCTGGATCAGGTCGAGTTCATGCCGCACGATCTTCAGGACGTCGGGCGGAAGTCCTTCGGGATAGCGGTTCGGAACGCACTCCCATACATAATGCTCAAGGGATTCCTGCGGCGTCCTGCCGGGAATGATGGCTTCCTCAGGATACTGGTAGGTGAGTTCTTCCAGCGAAAATTTGCATCGGTTGGCGATCTCCATCGTCCGGGCCAGCGCTTCGGGATACCGAGGGAAGAGACGCTCCATCTCCTCCGGAGGCTTGAGATATCTATCGGCATGGCGCTCTCGTTCGAAACCGACCTCGTCGATCGTCGTGCCCGTGCGGATGCAGGTGACGATATCCTGTAGCTGCCGCCGCCCGGGTTCATGAAACAGGACATCGTTGGTTATGACGGTCTTCACCTTGAACCGCGTTGCCATGTTCGACAGCTCGTGAAGCCTGAGCTGATCATTCGGCCGTCGGCGCAGACAGAGGGACAGATAGGCTCGATCCTCGAATACTTCCGACATCTTCCTGAGCTGCACGGCACAGATGTCGTCGGCGAGATCCGGAACAAGGATCCCGATCATGCCCGCCGAGTAGTTGATGACGTCGTCCCAGTGCAGGATGCAGTTGTTCTTACCACCGCGGGACTTCCCCAATGTGATCAGGCGCGTCAGCCGGGAATACGCCGCGCGGTCGATCGGATAAACGAGTACGGACATCCCGTCCTGGAGATCAAGACGGCAGCCGACAATGAGCTTGATCCCGGTTGCCCGAGAGGCCTCCAGTGCGCGGACAATCCCTGCCAAAGAGTTACGGTCGACCACGCCGATGGCGTCGATGCCGAGTTCCTTGGCACGTTCGAAAAGCTCGGCGGCCGAGGACGCTCCGCGGAGGAAGCTGAAATGGGTCGTGACCTGGAGCTCCGCGTACCTCATCCAAAGATCCCTTGGACAAACCAGCGATGGGATCCGGTCTCACCGTCGACCCCGTCACCCGACCGGAAAATCCAGAGCCTTTCTCCCGATTCATCCTCGATGACGAAGTAGTCGCGCACGGCTGCCCACTCCGATGTACGCTGCCACCATTCGCCGAATATGCGCTCAGGTCCGTCGGCACGCTTCACCTTGCGGCGCTTGCCACGCCAGGTAACGGAAACTGGCGGGTGATCGGGCATGAGGGCGATGACCTCGGCAAGCTCCGGATAGGGAAGCAGCCGTACCGGGCGTGGCCAATGGCCTGACCAGGTGGCGTCCTCCGGTTCCGATGCGGCATCGACCTGCGCAAACGAACGCTCAGGAACGTCGGATGCGAACGGTGCGACCCTATAGACCCGCTGCCCGCGGTTGCCGAAGATGTCGATCAGCGGCGTGATGTCGGTCACCTCCTCTTCGACGAGCGACGACACCTTCTGTGTCTCGTCGAGCGGCTCCGCCCACACCGCGACCAGCGTCAGCTTCTCGATGCCGAATCCGGGTTCGATCTTCTCTGTACGATCTTTGAACAGCTTCGTCAGCCACGCGACGTCGCGGGCGGGTTTCGCAGTTCCGGCTCGTATGGCCTGCCGGGTGTTATCGACCTTGTCGACGATGAGGTCGACGCGCCGGGCACCCAGACCCTTCTTTTGAAGCTCGTCGACAAGCTGGACCACGAGGCGGCCGACATACTTGTTGATCGTCTCCGCGGCCCCAATTGGTTCTTGAAAGGATCTGGCGACGGAAATGATTTCCGGCCCTCGGATGGGATCGATCGGCTCTCCCGCACGGCCGAACATCTGATCCAGTCTTCGTCCGATCTCCGGCCCGAACCTCAGCGTCAGTGGCGCGCGTGGTTTATTCGACAGTTCTCCGATGGTCTTGAAGCCGAGCGTGCGCAGATCGCCTACGACCTTATCCGGCAGCCGCAGCAGCGAGATCGGAAGCCTTTCGACGGCACGGACGGTCTCGCCGCGTGGAACGATGACGGTGTCGCGGCTAATGGCGCGGGCGCAGGCATGGGCGGCTCCCCACGTATCGGCAATGGCGACGCGTGCCGTGAGGCCCTTGCCGCGGAAACGGTTGGCAATTCCGGTCAGCATCGGCTCCTCGCCACCTTGCAGATGGTCGGCGCCCTCGGTGTCCATGACGATCCCGTCCGTGCCATCGACGGCGACGATCGGGGAATACTGGGTCAGCGCCCACAGCGCGATCTTCTCGAGCGCCTCGGCATCGGCGATCGGTTCCGCGTCGACCATCATCAGGCCGCGGAACAGAGCCTGCGCTTTTGCTGCAGGCATGCCGACGCGCAACCCAGCCTTTCTCGCTGCGGCATCGGCGGCGGAGACCCATCTCTTCGATCCCGACCTCGCGATCACTGCGATCGCCTGCTCAGCCGGAATGGCGGGATCGTCCCGCCTGACCCGGTCGGTCGGCAGATCGGGAAGAAATATTGATACGACCCTGGCCATCACACGCTCCGACGTAAAACTCAGCACACTCGCCCGCACGCGATCTCATCAGTTCAAGCAGCCACCTTGGTCTCCCGACACCGGGCACCGGAAGCTCCTCCGACGGCATCACGCTGACCCGCCACCTGGTGGTCGATGCCGTGGGCTGACCGAAGTCGTTTGCTTCCGTCTGCCTCCGCCACCTCCTCACAGCCAGCGCGATAGTCCCTGTACGCTCCGCGACAAGCTGGAGCCGCCTGCTCACGACCATCGGCAGCCTGACCATCTCTCCGACGACAGCACCACAGCCGCCGAATGACAGCGCTTCCTCCATATTGGCCGCGACATCCTCCTCCTTGTCGCTCTCGACGAAGACGACCCGTTTCGGATGCAGTCCTGCCTGCGCGAGCGCCGGGAAGAACAGATCCGGTCGCGTCAGGCACCAGACGATCGGCCCCTTCGTCCGGGCGGCGATCCCGGCGGCGAACAGCGCCGCGGCAGCGCCATCGACCGTTCCGGATCCACCACCCGCGAACTCGTGCAGCGCTCCATGGGCCAGACCGCCGCCGGGCAGAATGTCATCGATCTCCGTCACTCCGAACGGAAGACAGCCTGACTTCTTCGCGCCCTCTCCCTCGATGGACGAGATGCGTTCGCGTAGATCAGCAAGGACTTGATCACGCAGGACAGCCGGCATCGTTCGCGGAATCCTTTCAGATTGCGTTGGTTTAGGACAGGCGACTTCATGCGCCGGAATGCTTGATGTTCTTCTTCTGTTCCTTCATAGGAACGGAGTCAAGCCGGTCGATCTTAGGAATATCGTCACATTCCGTTAGCGATTCCACAGATTTTCTTTTTGAATCAGATCGCTAGAACATGCAGGTAAGTGACCGGCTTTATTGAAGAAAATTTCGTTGACGCACAAAAGAGAGGCGATCAGGACCTTGAACCAGCACCGCACCAGGATATTGTCGGCCGCGCGGACTGACGGATGTCCGCTTCATACCTTCGTTCCAGGAGCCGCAACATGGTCGTCTCGCTCGCGCGCATTATCGATTTCTTCCGCCGGAGGAAGCCGTCGTTCGCCGAGGCTCTGGCGAAATCCGGGTTTCGCCCAGCCAGCACAGCACGCATCACCATCGGTGAGAGACGCAATCGGGAGCGGCTGCTCCGGCATCGAGGATAACGAGGCTCGCCGATGAGCCGGGATCCCTCTCCACGCGATCTAACAGCGACGCTGCGTCAAGTGCGCGATCCAGTTATCGCAGTCGAATGTCGGACATGCGGCCGTCGAGGAACTCTCGACAGGGCCGCGCTGGTGAAGAAGCACGGAGCCGCCGTCACCTTCTCGAGACTGCGCCGGATGGCGGCGATGGGATGTGAACGGCTGGTCAGCGAGGACGGGGATCGATGCGGGACGCGGTTCCCGTGTCTCGATTAAGGGGCACATTGGTAAACGTCTCGCTGTATGCTCATAATCGAGGCGGGTTCCAACACGGATGGCATGGGGGTGTCAGTAATGTTCAGGATGGGATGGCTGGCTCTCGCGGCCGCAATGCTTCTCTGTGGCGTTGAACCTGCGAGCGCGGCTGAAATCGAGAAGTTCGATCTCCCGGGCATCGCGGTTCCATTCGTCAGCATACGAGGTCCGATAGAAGCAGGTGACGGGGAGAAGTTCGAGACCGTCGTCCGTGGGGTGAACAGGGCATCTGTCATTCTTCAAAGCCCGGGCGGCCTCGTTAAAGAGGCACTACACATTGGCGCGACGATCCGGATCGAGGGTTTTGCGACGATGGTGCCCGCGGATAAGGAATGCTTCTCCGCATGCGGGCTCATCTGGGTGTCAGGTGTCCGGCGGTATATGTCAGATACCTCTCAGATTGGATTTCATGCTGCCTATCGGCAAGAGAATGGTGAGTATCGTGAGAGCGGCATCGCCAATGCGGAGATCGGTTCCTATCTGACCCACCTTGGTCTGCGGATAGAAGCCATCCGATACTTCACTGCGGCCGGACCGAACGATTTCCTCCTACTCACGCCGGATCGAGCGCGCATGCTCGGCATCGAGACATACAAGATCGATGGGGCCAACATCACCACCCCGTCGGCAGCCCCCACCGTGGATGTCTATGCGGACAGGTTTGTCTCGCTCTCCCTGCTTCAATCCAGGTGCGCACCCTTTCTTCAGCTCGACACCGCAGCGGTCAAACGCTCTCAAGAGGAGGTCTTCGCAGAGGGTAACAAGCTCGTCGGCTCCGACAAGTGGATCGACTTGTGGACCCGGCTCCTTGAAGACGCGAAGTCCGGTCTGAATAACAAGGGGGCACTCCTGATCTGCATCGAGACCGAGGCCAGCCTTCGCCGGCAAGGGCAGGAAACGGGCATTTATGGGCCGAGCTTTTCGTGCGCCGCTGCCACGACACCCACCGAATTGTCGTTGTGCCGCCAGCCCGAACTATGGGCCAAAGATCGCGCCATGAATTCCATTTACATGTGGGTTCGCAACAACGTGGAGAAATCTGTTCGCAAGCGTCTCCTTGAGGTTCAGCGCAGTTGGCTCAAGGATCGCAACGGTTGCGGCGGTGAAGCGAGATGCCTGAACGCCGTATACGACCAGCGGCTCAATGAACTACGCACCATTGATCTGCCGGGCTAAGACCAGCTAGCTCGCGAGCGGGAATGGAGGCCCTTGCTCACCGAGACGGCGAACTCTGCAGGTTAGGTTCCGCCTCCGTTTCCACGAGGATGGCGTCGCACTCCAAGCAGGATCGACAGATGCCGCACCCGTCCTCATCGAAATCGGCCGTTTCTCGAAGAAGCCGACAACAGTCGCAGATGAGTGCCCTTCTGGATGTTCGCCGGACAGGCGCGAGAATTTCCATGAAAAGATGTTCGACGGCGCGCGCGGAGGGTCCGGGCATCGCAACCTCCCTGATCTGGCTGATACCCATTGAGATGGGATCTTGAGCAATAGGAATCCAGAGCCGTACCAGGCATCCATGCCTATTGCCGACCAAGGTCGTTTTGAGCATGATCCCGGCGGCGTGTGGGTGGGGAAATTGTGATGACGTGGGGAAGAGGTCTTTTCAGGGTCTGGGCGGTTCTCACCATTCTCTGGATCATCGTCGTGACGCTTTTCATGTGGCAGAGCGTGGCGAAGCCCTACATCGCCTGGGGCGGCTTCAAGATGGGCCAGGGAGAACCCGAATATCTCGAGCCATACGGCGAAAAAATCTCCGCCGCCCGCGAACTCAAGTCGAGAAAGCTGCTCGTTGAGTACGAGATTGCCTACGACAAAACAGCGCTTCGGGAGACGGCATTCTTCTTCCCGGCCGCTTCGCTCCACGAGGAAAACCTCAAGGCAATCGAGGCCTACATTCCCAAGGCCACAGCGCTCCAGGACGCAAAGATCAGGAAGGCCCGGTTCAAGACCCTGCGGGATGCTTTGTGGGGCGCCGTTCTGCCTCCCGTCATCCTATTGATGCTCGGCTTGGCGATACGGTGGGCATTGCTGGGCTTCCGAGCATGAGAAGCAAGTGATGGATATGCTCTGGGTCGACACCACGACAGATGAAGAGGCTCGCGCCCTTGATCGCGGGATGTGGGAGATGGTGGGCAGTGAGCAGCCCGATGGTACCTTTGTCGCACAGGCTGCGGGGCCTGCTCCCGAAAGCGGTGAATTCTGGTACGACGGGCTCAACCGCATCAAGGACGATCCCGACAAACGGTACGCGATGGCACGTCGCCACCTTCCTGGCAGCGATGGACAGATACGCCGGGTATGGCTACATCCAGCGCGTTCCTTACGCCCGTCTTGCCGCGTTCGACCTCTCATATGAACGTATCGGATGCGACCGCCTATCTCTTCTCGGCGTCACCGATTGCAAATGGATGCGGGAACTTTGGGGCGAGGCCGAAGACCAATCCACAGCCTCTGAACTCTACGAGGATATGCTGGCCGCTGACATCCAGAGGATCAAAGCGGATGAGGAGCAGGAACGGGACGAGCGGAGCAAACGTCTATTCGGCAATCTGTACCGCGAGATCGCCGAGGAGCGTTCTGAACCTACCGCGCCTCCTGAAGAGAAGAGGCGCCGAGGGTTCTTCGGATGGCTGTTCGGGAGATAGATCGCGTCTGACATTCTTCATGTGGAGCCTGTTGTATTTCCGAGGGCGGATTCCTCTTCGCCTGCCTCATCGGCAGCATCTGGAAGCTCCTCGTCGTCGTGAAGGAAGAGTTGGTCGTCATCATTGACGATGGACTCATCCCAGATGGCAACCAGCCATCCCGGATATTTCCTTTTCGACACCGCGCGAAGCCCGAGTTGCGTGTCACTCTGATAATAAGCAGCGAGTTTCAGGCATTCGGCTTTCGAGACCTTGTCGCCGTCGGGATGGGCCTTCAAGACGACCAGTAGGCCATATCGACCGAGTGCCTGATGAGCTTCCCGCATCAGTCGTAGCGCGATCTTGCGTCCCCTGAGTGAGGGGCTCACCCAAGCCCGTTCCAGGTGTGCGACCGCCCCCAGGTAGTCGAGATCAGGTGTGTCCAGAGCCTTCTTCAACAGAGCGTGCTCGTCGGCAAGGACGTGGTAGGCGTTCATCGCATGCTGGCTCCGCATGTCAAACACGTCGAAGTACCAACCGTCATCCGGCTCGGGAATGTAGCCGGGTTGAACAATAAAGCCCTTGAGTTCCGCAAGGACAGGCCCGCCGATATCCGAGTCATGAGGATATCGGCGCAGTTGGACGGAGAAATTCAAGATTTCGGGAAAGTCGCCGTGCTTCCGGAAAAGGGTTTCGAACATCAGGAGACTGTCGTCTGAAGGCACGCTGCACATCTCCAAGCTGTGGCTCCCTGATGTTGTATTCATGTCCACTACAGAACGCGGCTTCGATATGGGGCGTCTGATGTAGGACTGTCAATTAGCGGGAGATGCGCCTAGCCGGATTGCCCAGCGCCCTTGGCTCGGAGTGAGCTTCTTCATCCAATGCATCCAAGACCTCCTGTCCCGACAATTCGAGCCCGGCCACTAAGGCATCCACCAGCCTCTCGCACGCCGGACGATGCCGCTCCAGGATTTCCGTCGCGCGCTCAAGCTGCTCCCGCAGCATTTTGTCGGCCCTATCGAGAACGCTGCGATCCATGCGACTGATGTCGAGGATCGGTGCATCTGAGATGTCGCCGAGCGATGCAAGGCCATCGCCCATGCCGAAAGATCGGTCCAGCAGGATTGCTGTGCGGGTCGCGTCGTACAGATCCGATCCCCGTCCCCCAGCCACGCCATCATCGTGACATCCTAACAGCAACTGTTCCGCGGCCATGCCTCCCAATCCCATGGCGATGGCATCGAGATAGTGCGCCTTGGTCCGACGCGCCCAGGAACGGCGTCCGAATGTCGCCTTGCCGACGGGCTGGTTCTGCGTCGTTAGAAGGATCCGTGCTGAGATCTCGACGCTGATCAGTTCCATGCCGAGAGCGACGCCGACGATCGCATGACCGATCTCGTGAACGGCGTTGACCCTTAACGTCTCCGGAGGGATCTGCACCGGGATCGGAAGGTGTAGGAGAACGTCCGCCATCGTGACGGGCCTTCGAAGCCCCCTTGCCCGGCGGCGGGCGTTACGAACGATCTTCTGGATGTCGGCACCGGAGGCTCCGTCGGAAAGTTCGGCGAAAGACTGGCAGCGGCCCTCGTCGAACGCATCTCGCAGATGCATTCGGAAAATGGCCACCCGAGCTTTCAGATCCGGAAGCGGGATCCTCACCTGTCGATCTAAGCGACCGGAGCGCAGGATCGCGGCGTCGATCTTGTGCGGATTGTTGGTGGCGGCGACGACAATGACTCCTTCGCGCCCTTCAAGGCCATCGAGCTGCTCCAGCAGGCCGTTGATTGCTTTGGTGTCATAGGATTCATTCTGCGTGCTGACACTGTCCCTCGATCCGAAAGCATCGATCTCGTCGATGAACAAGATGGCCGGAGCGTTTTTCTTCGAATCCTGAAAGCTTCTCTGCATCGCCTTCAGGAACTCGCCAAGGTGGCCCTTGCCTTGCCACTTCGCATAGGACGCGACGACGAGGTTCGCCTTACAGGTAGCCGCAAGCGCCTTGGCGAAGATGGTCTTTCCGGTTCCAGGAGGACCAGATAGCAATACTCCTTTGTCGACGTCGTCCCAAGCGATCTTCCCGCCGCGCCAGTCTTCGAGATCTCGAGCGAGATCGAGACCCCATGTTTTGGCATCGCCGTATCCCTCCATATCCTCGAGCCTGATATCGGAAAGGATTTCGCCCGCCTGACTTGGTGCGTTTGGTACACTTGGTGCGCCTGCCTGTACCATCTTCTCGACGATGGCGAGAACGCGAGGCACGGGTCGGCCCCATGTCATCGCAAGCTTGAGGCGCCGCCAGTCGCAGTTGATCAAGGCCTCTGCCTGATCGTCGGTGACCGTTGTCCTGTAGCCCCACCTGACCACCCCGCGCGCCTGGCGGATGTCTGGTGGCTCGATCTTGATGACGATGTCGAGAGCGAAGCGTAGATCTTTCGGGATCGCATCCCCGGATCGGAAGAAGATGATGGTCTGCTTGTGCTGCAGCATGTCCATCACAGCCTCGATGTGATCGTTCGACCGGGTCTCGTCGAAGATCTTGACGTGTTCCTGGTAGCGGTAGTCCGACTTCCTATCGATGAACATGACCGCAGCCTGGACGTAGCTGGTCTTGCGTTCCCAGTTCTCGAGAACGAGACCGATGGCGAAGTGCGGAACGCGTCTGTATGGCCGCAGGGCCCGGCTGACGCTTGAATAGGCGAGGAATTCCGGCAGCGAGAAGCCTGCCCGGTCGCGAAGTACGTTTTTCATTGTGTGATCCCGAATTGAAGATGATGCGGTAGGCGCTCATGGGCGCGTTGCGTCATCCTCGTATCCGGCGAACCTGGCTCTCTGGGCTTAGCAGGTCGTCATCGAGATCGACCTCCAGGAATCCTTGAAGGATCAGCGACGCCAGTGTCGGCATCGGTCGTCCTTCTTGGATCGCCGACAGGCATTCTGCGATGGTAAGCGACCCCATCTCCTCGATGCCGGCCAGCAGACGAATCCTGTCGCCGAGCGGCGGCCGATAGAACCCGTACCGGAGAAGATCCTTCGCGTTCTGGAGGCGGACGCTTTCGGCGAAGTCGACCATGGCCACAGATCGGTATCGATGCCCCATGGATTCGATCTGGGCGGACAGCCAGATCGGCGGCATCGGTTCCTCCTGCCCCACATCGATCAGGAAGGATCCGCCCTCTGTCAGGACGATGAAATCGACTTGATACTCGTCGTCGCCATTCCGGAGCGGCGGCGGTGCTGTATTCCATCGAGCGACGTCGGGGTCGAGATCCAGCAGGCAAGCGAAGTCCCTCGCCTGCTGGGACCGGAATTGTGCACGGCCATCGCACTTGATGGTCGCCATCGGTGTGTAGATCGGTGAAAGCGTGACCTTGTGCGGGACAGCATCGTCCCTTCGGTCACCTGAGACTACCTTCATGGCATCCCTCGAAAACGAAACGCAGAACAGGGCGGCACCGGACTAGCCGGAGTGCGTCAGCGTATTCGTATCGAGTGGCGCGCGGAGGTGTTCATGGGCGGGAACGAATATAGAACATGCAGGAGGGCGTCAAGGCCGGTTCCACATCAGGAGTGGCAATGTCTGAGTGCGGTTCAGTCGGCTTCCTTTAATGCAAAAGATGGCTCGAATGTAGAAATTACCGCATCCACGAGAATTGTGATTGAGGAAACCACAGGACCATCCACAAGCAGCCCACACTCAAGGTTTGCCTTCTTAGATCTCCAGAGAAAGTTCGCCGAGCCGACGTAAGCATCGCTTCCGTCGGCCAGCACGATCTTAGAATGGAATGTTTCATCGGTCTCTCCCCCGCCGTAGAAAAGGATAGCGGTCGAACTTTCCCGGAGAGCGATCTCATCCACCCCGGACTTCTTCAAATCGTCTGCTGACTGGACGATCAGGATCCTTTCGGGAGCTGTCGTGTGAGAGAACATGTCGAGCACCCAGTCGCATCCGGTAGCATCAAGGTACGGGGTCATTACAACGAGCCGTCTCTGTGCCTTCCGTGAAAGATGCCGGAAGGCATCAGCGGTAACGGTGAATGCGAGCAGAGCGCTTGCAGGTGTCGCGGCGAGAACCTTCTCTATTCGACTAGGGGACGGCGGCATGGTCACCACCAGTCGCGCAGTCCCTTTAGGGGCGAGCTGGATTGAGGTCATGAGTTCAGCATCGGGTCGAAGTAGCCGATGATCTCGGCGGATTCGGGTGCCTCCCATTGCGGCGCCGGCCCGCCTTTCAGGACTGAACGGGAGAGAAGCAAGTTGCCCGCGTTACAAGAAACTTCGCTAACCATGATGCATGCTGGACACGCTCCGCCGCGGCTGTCGCAAAGGCTGCCAGATCCGCATCTCAACATTCTCGGATCGATCGAGCGTCTGAGAAAGTCCATCGCATGGTTGCGCCACATAGCAGAGATATTGCCGAGGTCGGCGGTCATGCCCTTGCGATAGATGGTGAAGGCGAGATCTGCTGGAAAAATGTATTCGCCGATGCCGTCACGATCCAGTCCAGATGCATCGGCGAGCGAATGGATGAGCTGATGCGAGAGCGAATGCAGCAGCATGTAGACGTATGGCGCGAGTTCACGGGACATCCCTTGACGCTCCTTGTCCTTGAAGCGATCAAGGAACTGGCCAAAGTCTTGATAGGTTTCAAGATACCTCCGGGCGAGACTCTCGCCTTGCGTGGGGAGGCCAACAACCGCGTTGACTTCCAGCCACTTGAGAACTCGCGCCTCATCCAACTTGATGTAAAGAGCCTCGTTCTTCTGTTGCGTGACGTAGATCGGCCGCTCGCCGCTTTTCATGGTGTCGAAAGCGACGAGCCGAACTGGCATGGGCACGGTGCGATTGTTTGTCACCCGCTCGTAGACAGGTGTTGCCGAGACACGTGTAAAGCCAAAGCTGTATTCGCAAATCGGCAGGCTGCGAAGGATGTACATCTCGCCGATGCCGGTCGCCTTCAGCACGCTTTTCACCTCAGCCTGATAACGGATAAGTTCCTCGGCGACACCGGCCTTCTCGTACAGAGTGATGTCGGGCTGAGCCACACTGATTGCGGTCTTTCGTGGACCGTTCTGTCCTTCGACGATATGCTCTTCAACGAATGCGGCATGCTCGACAGTCAGGCGAATGGGATCGAACTTCTGAGCCCAACCCTTGCGCGTTTCGGCAGCGATCGCTATTTCGTCACTAGCTAGTCTGCCGCGCTCAGCAATCCCGTCCGTGAACCACTTTTCGCGCGTTGATCTAGCCCCATCTTCGACAGCCCGTCTCATGGGGCTATCAGGTGCGAAGGTTGCCATGAAGCTGAGTGCGCTCTGATAGCCGATCCATTCACCATGTCGGCCGGCCTGTCTCAAGGCCTGCTCAATTTCGGCATCGGAAGGTTCTTCGTATGGAATTGAATGGATGACCGCTAGCTTTTGTAAGAGTTCGTCCTGCTTGTCATGCTTCATGAGTTGGACGACCTTAGTCTCCCGAACTTCGATGAAGCTGCCTCTTTGAGGATAGAAGGCGCTGCTTGCCCGATAAGAGACGGGGAGCATGTCGACCTGGATGTACTCGAACGGCTGACCGCCGGGTTTGAGGCTGTCTTTCTTAAGTTTCTGGAGGACATCGCGTTCGGCTTTTTTCAAATCGCGTTGCGTGCCGCAGCCTTCGCAGACATATCGCCATTCTGAGAAGACAGGTGCCTTGTTCTTCAGGATGAACTGCTGCCAACCGCACGTACAACGTTCTATTTGACGCGTCTCGCTGCCGTCATCACTGACCGTCCAGTTGTAGGGGCTTAAAGGCTCCACCGTACCGTACCAATGAGCATAGACGACATCGACCTGCGTCCATCTCGACGTGTGATCCTTGCACCTCGCGGGAAGCTTTTTCTTGGCTAGTTCGGCAACGCTTTTGAATTCGTGCACCCTTCCACATTCGCCGCACTGGAAGAGCAGAGGATAAGGTACGTACCCGACGACGTTCGGTTGATTGAGGACAAACCGGGTCTGATCAACGCGAATCTCGCCACTCTCACTATCGACGAATGCATCGTCGAGGATGAATTCATCCGGAGCCGCAGGGCATGCTTCTGCCGCCCTCACCCGCCAGTTCTGTGCGAACTGCGTGATCCCTTCGAATATCGTATCGGTAACGTTGCGCGGAAGCCTTTCGGGGAAAGCCTTCTTGATTGGAACCGATCTACAGATGCCTCGGCCGCCCTCCCAAGTCATCAGCACACCTGGCGCATATGACGTCGCGATCTGCGCGCGGGAGCGCTGCATCATTGGCGGCCCAGACTTTTTGGCATCGTCCGGCGCTGAAAACTGCTTTCTGAGCGGGCGCCCCATATCGAGCGTCTTTCCTCCCTTCATGTTAATCTCCTGCCATGTGGTCAAAATCCATATCCGTTTCCGAAGTGTCCCCGCGCTGCCTCCGGATGATCTTCATCGCCGTGGCGACGTCCTCAAGGCTCATTTCCCTCGAGTGCCCTCTGGATCCACGGTCGAAATCGGATGCTCGGATAAGTCCGGCCTCGTCTACGTCACGTAGGGAGGTCATAGGCATTTGCAGCTTCGAATCCTGCTCTTCCCAGAACTGGCGAAGACGGGCGCTGATGTCCAAGTCCTTCATCGATCTCCCGAGTGCCAGGGCGGCGGCGTCGGTACGAGCCCTATAGAAGTCCCTTGCTGTAGGCGCGCCGATCCCGTCAGCGCCACGACCACCAATGCCCATTGCCTCGAGCATGAAGCTTCCGAGCTCGTCCGCGAATGCCACGGTGTCTCGTCGGGACAGCTTGTTCAGCATCTTGGTGGAGTCGTGCGTCAGGAATTCGGACTTCTGGTGATCCGGGAGTCCGATGAAGTCGCGCGCATCCTTCAGCATTGCCCATGTCTGGACGTAGGACGGGCGCACCCTATCAATCGCCAATTCAGACCATCTTTCGACGGCCGGCGGGGCAATCATGCGCTCGAGGAAACGATGGAAGATGTCATGGGTCTCGACGACATATCGATCTCGGCGGCTCTGAGGTGTGGGAAGTAGCATGACGAAGCCGACGTGAGTACGGCCAACTCGGCTTGAGGCCTGTATATATTCGGCAACGTCCGACGGAAGGCCCGCGAAGAACATGCTGTTGAATCTGTCCACGTCGACACCGTGGCTGATAGCGGAAGTCGCGACTATGTTCCGCAGGGTCTCGCCAACGTCTGGGTAATGCCCTTTGCCGAATGAGGTCTCGGCAAGCTTCATGACGGCTTGTATCTCCTGCATATCGATACCGCCGGAAATCAGTCGGCTCACGAACACGTCATGCGGAAGTCCGGCGGTGAGATGCTTTTGGGACACCGCTGTATGGAGGGCATCGATGACTTGGTCTCCGCCCTTTTTGTTTGTGACGTAGGCTAGGGCGATGCGATGAAGATCGATGAGAGCCATGATCTCGTCTGTTCGGCCGTCGTCCACGGCACGCTGAATTGCCGCCCGTCGCCAAGCGCCCGCCCTGCCTGGGGATACTGCCATCGCGATTTCGGCAACAGCGGCCTGCGCCTTCGTGGGTTCGAGCAGATCCTGCCAGAGATGGGTGATGATCGTGTGGAAGGAACCCAGCACTCCGACCGTTGTCACGGTGTGGGTAGCCCCGTTAGTCATGAGAGATACATAGAGCCGCATCAATGGAGATGTCGCTTCCGGGGCGAGATGATGGGGCATAGTTAGCGACAAGGTGGAGCGCTCGCTGTTCAATCGCGGCGCTTGCTCTGGTTCCGAGAAGAAGGATCGATAGATGTCTGGGCCCGGATATGGGTACCTCAGAGGTTTGCGCTGGTAGAGTGTTTTAATTTGTCTCTCCGGATCGCTGATCGTCGCGGTCGCCGCAATGATTTTGGGAAGACGCGGCACCCGCTGCCCGTCCTCATTGCGATACCGCGCCACATTTAGTTTGCTTCCGCAGATGTCATCGATAGAACTGAAAGTCTTTTCTAATAGACTGTCGAACAGTCCGCTGAACGTACCAAGGCTTTCTTCGAGCAGGTGAGCTTCGTCCTGGATGATCAAACTGGGGAAAGGGTCGTAGAATACCCGCTCGCCGCTATCGTAGGCAGGATAGACTGCTGAGGCGCCACTGCTGGAGGGTCCCTTTGAAAGGTCTTGCTGTTCGCGGGGATTTGCAAGATGGCCATCCGGCCCGATCCACCGTGCAAGGCCGAACATGCCGAGTATGTCGGTAATGGTTTGCGTGCTCTGACCAAGCATGGCGAGCTTGTCGACGGTTCCAAGAAGGATCGCTGGCGCGCGTTGATAGATGGTGTCGTCAGTGAGAAGAAATGGGAGAGGAGCGACGCCGCCATGTGCTTTGTTCCATTCACAGGACTTGTCGAAGCAAACGATAACGGCGCGCTCCTTGCCTCCAACTGTCCTGTGCCTTCTGAGGCCCGTTGAGCCGCCACAACAAGGGCACGATGGCACCTTGTTGTAGGAAGCCTGCACGTCCTGATATCTTTTCGCCTCGGAGCTGTTGCCCGTGGCGAGACTGTCCCCGTCAGCGTCGGTGCCGAGATCTGGAAGATCCGGCCTCATGTGGCTAAAGCGGTTCGGGGTGTTCGACGCTCCGACCCAAAAGCCTATCTCGATCGGCCACGACCCCGCACTCATCTCTTTTCGAACGATCTCGCTCCAGACGGTGAGCTTGAGTAGACGCTGCGCCTGCTGCAAAGTGAGAAGACGTAGAGGATAACGGATCATGGCTGTGATGCCTCGATTCTTCCCACGAAGTCTGTCCAGGAAGATCGAAAATACGAGAGCCCCGTAGAAGGCTTCTGACTTGCCACCACCCGTTGGGAAGTACAGAAGGCTAGCCGACATCTCATCCCTGTCCGCGTCGAAGAAGCCAGAGAATTCCTCGATCCTTGAGGCAAATGTCGGAATGTGCGCGAGGATGAATGCAAGCTGGAAGAGCCTCCAGCCCCTGTCCAAATGCTTGGCATCGCGACGCGCAAAGGATTCATTCATCATAAGCCAGGCGCGCCAGGGAGCGGATCTCCGGATCAACCGCTCTCGCTCAGGTCCGGAAGCATTCGTTGCCGCCAGAAATGCCTTGCGGGAGGCCACCAGTATCTCGATCCCAAGCTCGATATGCCGCGCCTCGGCCCGCTGCCCTGCAAGGTCCTCAGCAAACCGGGCTCGCTCTCGATCAGCATCATCGGTCGACAGCTCGCGGATGATCAAATCCTTGAGCGCAACTTCCTGCTGGTTGATCCAGGCTCTGTAGTCCTCGACAAGCACATGGAGTTTCTCGACGTCGTAGCCATCTGCCAGAGGTCTGAAACGGTATTCAAGGTCGATCTTACGTGGCACCACTCTGGGCTGGCTAAATCGAGGCGCCCACGTTGTCTTCAATTCGATCACGTCTTCGGCAGGTTCGTTCTCTTCAACGCCACAGTTAAGGCCGATGGCGGGATACGCCATATAGTCTCGAAAGCGATACGACGGCTCCACCCGGTCCAGTTTGACAGGTCGGTGTGCGTTGCGATCCAGGCGGAGAGTGAAACCGGTCCCGAAGATGGAATTGCACTGGAACCGGGCATCGGTCTTGCTGAGTTCTGCGCAAGAGTTGTCCAGCGTCAGTCTCATGGACACGCGTTCTGGATTCATGAAGTCACGCTGCCGCTCGGCCCGCATAACGACACCGTTGAGATTAGGAAAAACCTTGGGTTCCACAGGCGCATTGCCGAGCTTTTCGGTAAAGCTGTTCCAGCTTGCTTCGCTCGCCGCATCGGCTTGGGTGACGGTACGGTCCCTCCATAAGATCTTATCTCCGCCAGCGTTGCACCAGTCGTCGATCTGACTACGAATCAGCGGCTGCATGGATGCGGAATATTCCGCGAAAGCGGATTTCAGCGCATCGCCATGAATATCCGCGGCCCATGTGCAAGTCGGCAGATCAAGGTCGATGCGGATCCATTTCGGTGGGATCGGCGCTGGGGAGTACATGGATTCAGGGATCGTAGCGCCGCTTGTGACTAAACGTCCCAGATCAGGATTTGCCTCGAACTCAGTAGTAGCTTCCGGAGACTCGGCAGGCGTGGTGATATTCTCTTCTTCGCTCTCGCTGATTTCGGGCTTATTGAAGATCAGACCGTCTGCTCCGTCGATAGGGATACCGTACTCAGCGTAGACGTTCTTGCGAATGTCGTCCTGGATCTCCGTGCGCCGACGTTTGAGGCTCTCCTTCTGGTCTGGATCCAGTGCGCCCCAATCAGGCCGAGACAGGTTCTCGCGCTGAAAGATTTCTTCGCGGCGTTCCCGGATTGTCTTGTCGATCTCTGCCTTTTTGTCCTTTCGGATTTTGAAATCGATCGGTATCCCATATCGGTCACTCGAGATTTCTTCCCAGGTGGGTAGCACTCGGACATAGATCGAGAATTTCGGTTTCACTTCCAGTGTGCAGGTGGCGGCAGCATCCATATTGAAGTCAATGCCAATGGCGGCGATGCGGATGTCTGAGGTTTCGTCCACATCGGCTCGGAGACGTGGAAGAAGTTGGCCGGAGAATACACTGCGGCTCGGAGACTTCCCGTAGACGACACGCCCAGCTTCGTCCGACCCGCTGGATCGTTGAGTGATCATGTTCACCAGAGCGTCGCAGATAGCCTCTTTGAGTTCGACATCGATCTTGCCGAGTTCGGTGGCGTTCTTTGGTCTCATCATGGCTTGAACTTTCTCACAGAGATCACCTGACAGACATATTCCTCTGCTAGCCTTAGCAACTTCGCGATCTCAGATGCACGTTTGGCATCTCCTGCGAATGCAAGCGCTGCGTGCGGATCGGTAAGGATGTTTCGGTATGCGTCATGGAACTCCATTCCAGCTTTCATTCTGGAACTGCGCTGCGCCTTCACACCCCAATGCCAAAAACGCTCGGCTAGATCCTTGTTTATTCCCAGTGCAGCAGTGAACTTGAGAAAGGTATCAAGCTTTTGAGGGGCTTGCGTCACAACCTCATGGAGAGGTGCGTGAAGTTGCTTCTCGAGATGAATCCATCGTCTAACGGTCGGAATTTGAAGATTAGGATCGCCCATCCTTTCGATGATGGTACGGACCCTGTCATTGTCGCTGTAGCCGGGGAGCGTAGCGAAGCGCCGTACAACGTCTTCGTGGTAGCCCCGAATGGCCTCGGAGGCATTGGCGTGGATGCTGAGGAGTATCCGCGCGCGATCAATAAAACCCGAACTGATGACGCAGATACTCTCCGCGGTCTTGACATCCTTCGCCTCGATCTGGCGGAAGGTTTCCATCGATTTGGATCGATCAAGGCGAACGAGCGCAGTGCCCGGTCGCGCGATGATTTTCTGACCGCTGTCCATCGTAAACTCGAGCAGGTCTCCGTCACCTTTGCCAACGTTGCCCGCAAGATTGATGATCGACTCCGAGGGAAACTGAAGCTCTTCAGGCAGTGGAGGAGTTTCCGTCAGTTTGATCGGAGAGATTCCAAGTCCCGCGAGATCGGCGTCTGCCGCAGTGGCATACTTCTTGAGCCGAGAAGCAATCTCCGGCTCCTTTATCTGGTCGGCAAGTCGGAACGCATCCCTCGATGAGAAGGAAAGTGTGTCCCCGTCGGCGAGGATGTAGACCTCGGAAGGAAGCCAATCTCTTGCAAAAAAGGTTAGAACACCGTCGCGCGCTGGAGCGACGACGTATATCCGTTTGAACTTGTTTCGTTCGGATACTGGGAGGCCGGCGACATCTGAAAGACCGCCGGGTCCGGAAAATACGATCATTTCCTTGTCGAGACGGCTCTGGAGCTCCGGTATCTGCCTGCACAGGGCTGTCATGGCGAATTCCGCGAGGGTCTGCTTACGGAACATGAAAAGCGCCTTTGAGGAGGAATTCAGGATCGAACCCACCACTGCAGCCAACACGAAGGACATAGGCGTGGCACGGGCGAGGCTCGTCATGACTGCCTGAGCATCTCGCAATGGTGAGGCCAACTCGTCGCCGCCAATGACGTAGGCGGCAGACGCCGGATCTTGCAGATATCGCACCTGTTTCGTGATCCGGTAATTATCCATCACATCGATGGCTGCCGTCTGACCATGCTCGTCCTCAAGATAGTCATCGAACGCTCTCAACGATCCTGGCAGTGACGCTGCTCGTCGAAGCTTGCTGATGATATCGCTGACGGCGGCGGCGCCATCTCTGTCACGAGTCCGGCGTAGTCGAGCAAGGACTGGGCGAAGTTTATCAGCCACTGTCCTCCCGTCGCCGTTGAATCCCTTCGCGTCTACCACGCCGCAGCCCGACCAGTTCCGGATGGAGTCCGCGTCAACGAGAGCGGATGAGTTTAAGGATGTGATTGTCCGCGACATGGCCGGCCGCACGCTGCGGCCTCTTGCAACGCTGATCTCGCTGAAGATTTCGAACCGAGCCTTATCGAAAGCCCATGGGTCCTCTGTAACGGCGATAACACCGGAATCCGGGAAGAGCTTGCGCATGACCTTATAAATTCGAGTCGCCGCTGTCACCCAGTCATCACCGAGCCTGCCTCGACCAGTCCTCGTGAGGTCGAAAATGATGAGGTCGAGGCCGCCGCGGATCTTACGAAAAGTGATTTCATCACCTTTCCTGGCCCCGTAGAGGTAGTAGCTTGCGTCGTTACCGATGTCGGTATGCGTGCGGACCGTGTTGTGCGCCTTTAGGTCGGTCCTTGAACTTGTTCTCCAAAGCAGCGTTCCGTGCGGGTGGGCGGATCCCTCGCAATTCCCGTGAGGCATGATCTCGTCTAGCGTCGGATGTTCGAACTCGGGCCGGACCGTGCCATCTCTGCCCTTTCCGTTGAGCGTACCTACTCGGCTTAGAACGTAATGGTAATCTTGCAGAGACCTGCCGTCCTCGTTTCCGCTCGCATGTCTCGTGACGTGGGCGAGATGCGTACGATGAAGGTAGTCTCGATCCACTTGGATATCGCGAGCAGACTCATGGGTAGTCCGCGCATAGGGATAGATGAGAGCCTTGAATCCCCTCGGTCTTTCGAAGGACTTCATCTTGCTACCGTACAACTCAATTTCTGCCTCTGGGCACACTGCTACATCGGCAAGAGCAAGTAGCGACGTGACCGCCGATAGACAGACGTCGCGAGCGGGCCAAGTCATCAGGACAGTCGGCTCGCGGCTGTTCATGGATCCGATGGCGCTGCGCAGCACTTCCTCATAAACGCTCGATAAGGGAAGAACTTCACCGCCAACCATTCTGAGAGGCACCGTTCTTAGCGCGGCGATCCATGCGTCAACGTTTCTCGCGTTGGCGAGGTTCTCGTTGGCTGGATCTTGCGATAGGGTGCCGCGGGCCGCGGCTCTCGCTGCTTGGGCGGCCAGCATCTCGGGACGGCGTCGCGCCTGTTCTTGCTGCTGCCGAAGGCGATCCGAAAGCGACGTACCTGGTGCACGGCCGAAACGACTGCTGTCCCCCTTCATTAGGATGCCTCCGCCAAGCGTGGTAGACGGCCAGTTCGATACGAGATGGCGGCGGCATCTTCTGCGCTGTATCCGCGGCTCAAAGCCGCACGGAAAAATTCAGGCTGGGGGAGATCAAGCTCCCTGAGGAGCGTGACTGAAACGGTTGCTGTCCCAGAGACTGCCCGGTACCGCTCGTCAACAGCTTTTGTGTTCAGTAGTGTCGCAAGTAGGTGAATCTCCTCTGAAGTGCCCCCTGTGATGACGATCGTGTGGTTCTCGCTCACGAATCCTTGCCGTCCAGCAATCGAATCCTGATCGACAACGGCCGCGACGATCCGCCGGGGCTGGCTGCTGTTGGTCGTGCGCTGGATGATGATGGCAGGACCGCCGATAATTGCCGGGCTACCTGAGGGGACTTGGACGAAATCAATTCCGTCGCCTCGTCTGTTAACGGGGCTGCATGCTTTACCAGGGCGGACGTTCTTCGCCCAGAAGAGCGGGATAGCCAATGGATCACTTGCCTCGCAGAACTTGTCTTGCGAACGGTTCCAGACGAAGTATCCAGCCTTTGCGGAGCCACCATATGTTGCAATGGTCGCACCTCCCCGGTCACGCCCTGCGTCCCCTGGAGCAAGCCAAGGCGAAGACAGGTCTGCCGGGAGACTACCCTGCGGAATCGGATGAGAAATGCCTCCGGCTACAAACGAAGGAAACTTCACGGGGGCATTGTGGCGATGCGAAGCCCCCTTCTTTACTAAGAGAACGCTGATATCTTGTGTGACGTCTGCAAACACATCTTCGCGATTGATAACGGTGCCGAGAACGAGAATCTGCCCCTGGCTCGCGATGAATGATCGCATCAGATTGTAAAGCGGGCCACCTTTGAAGCTCGATGGGATGACAAGAGCTATAAGACCGCCAGGTTTCGCAGCGCGGAAACAAAGCTCAGTAAAGACTGCATACTTATTGATGTGGCCGCTGTGCGAGACCCGCGTCCAATAATCGTTGTCCAGATCCTTAAGACGAACTCTTCCGTAGGGGGGATTCGCGATGACGAGGTCGTAGGCCGCAGGAAACTCAGAACGGAGGCTGTCGCCAATCGTCACGATCTTTCGGTCCCGGAACCCATCGAGTTCATCGGAAATCAAGGATTCAGACATCTCTGCCAGGCAGGCGTCGATTTCGTTCCCATTCAACCTCGATGCGGCAACGGCAGGACTGACACCCTGTGCGAACATTCTCTGTGCTATGAGAGAAAGGAAAGCGGCACCGCCCGCAGCGGGATCCAGCACGTTATGTTTCTCGAGGTCGAACCCATGCTCAATGGCGAGGTTGATTACCGCTTCCGCGAGATCCGGGCGGGTGAAGTAGGTCGCCTGCGCGCGGCGCCTCTCTGCCGAGATCATTAGCGTGTAGAGCGTGCCGATCCAGTAGTTGCGTTCGCTGGAGCGGAGCGCAGACACCCGGGAGCGGAAACTGATTACCTCGGGAAGATCGTACGAGCTCAGGTCAAGGCAGACTTTTCCGAGGTCACTCCCATTTGAAATGGATTTCGATAACGCGCGCGCGGCCGCCTTTGCCACCGCAAGCATTGGCAGCTCGACCTGTTTCCTGCCCCTCAATTCGATTACCCCAAGCGCCATGAACCAAGGATCATCGCCGGCGGCATTCGACGCAACCTGATTACGTCGTAAATTCCGCCGAGGGCGTCACAATGGTTGAGTCCTCTACCCGCCAAATATTCCCGCAGGTTGTTTCAAATATTGGGTAAAGTCAAACGGGTAGAAGAGTACGCGACCCCTTGGTTGAGCCACAATGCGGAGGTTTTCGCAGACGCGGAACTATTGGGTGCAGGTTGCGAGAGCCGCCCGTGCCGCCGCGTCAGCCTGCTCGTTGCCTAGGTTCCCCGAATGCCCCTTGCACAACTGAATCCTAACCTCGCGGTTCCTGAGCAGCAGGTCATCAAGTTCTTGCCAGAGCCTGACTTCCGGGATCGCCCGACGCCTCTCACGCGAGTTCGCCCTCACCCGTTTCCATCCGTTGCCACGCCAGATGTGCCGCCATCTGCTGCAGCCTTCGACCACGTGAGCGGAGTCGGTCCAAATCACTGCGGCCGCCGTCGGCGCTTCGCTCGCTAACCAGGATGCCGCTTGGACGACAGACAGGACTTCGAAGGTGTTGTTCGATGAACCTGTCACGGCACCTGCGGCGGCGTGGATCTGTCGCTCGCCGTCCATGACCACGAAGGCCCCGCCTCCGGAGCTGGAGGCGGCATCGAAGGAGCCGTCGGCGTAGGCGTGAAGGCAGTCGATCATTGAAGTCCGTATAGGTTAGCGTGACCTTGTGCGGTCCCGCCGGCTGAAACAGGATAATGGACGAAACAAGGAGTACAATGTGCCAGATCAAACGAGAGTGGACAGCGCCCGATCCTCATTGCAGGCGTTGATCATCAACGAGGCTTGCAGCGATCAAGTCCTGCTCCCGCAGTATCGAGCGACAGCGCCCTTTGTGCGGAAACACGGCGACGAGGAGACCGTCAAAAAGCTCGTTGCTTTCGAAGACCGCCATCCAAGGCTATCAGCGGCCTTACTGTGATTCCAGTAGCCAGCCCCACACAATGTCGGTCGGGCATCGTCGCTTGAAATCGGCCGAACAAGTTCAGAATTCCTCGGTGTACACTCATGCCAAGCAGCGCGGTCTCGGTGTACACTGTTGGCAAGCCCGGTGTACGTTTCGAAGAGAGGCTGATCCGAAAAGCTCAATGATTTCTATGGGTGTCAGTGTACGCTGATGGCAAGCGCCACAAATTCTGTAGTGTCCGACCCGGACACATAGGTAACGGATCGTCCCTAAGACATAGGTAACACTTTCGGCCCGAACGAGTTTTGAAGTGGTTCCAGTCTGCATGAAACTGACGAGCCAAATACCGTCGTCGACTTCCTTGATGCCGAGTTTTTGTCCGGCCAGCACGGTGGAGATGATTATCTTCTTGCGATAGACGCAGAGGCGCCCGCAAGGATCGTCGGTTCGCGATCGGAACGTCAGCCTCCCTTCACGTATCCCAGCCCCTCGACGATCTTTCCGTCCTGAACCCGCATGAGGTTGACGCCTCGAACCCGGTCCGCTTCGCGCTCGCTCCAGCGAAGCTGCCAGCGGATGATCCCGCGGTCGCCCATCGCGGAGATTTCCTCAGCTTTGAAGACAAGATTGGCGGACGACGCCACGCTCTTCCAGAAAGTGAGGCAAGCCTCACGCCCTTCGTAGCGCGCTCCATCCGGGGCCGGAGCCGTATTTTCGAGAATACAGCCCTCGCCGACCAAATCATCGAGGTCTTCGGGGCGATGCTTCTCAAATGCGTTGTGGAAGCGTTCCACGATGTCGCGGGTAATTTTGGTGTCACTGGTCATGTTCTCACCTCGTTGCGTGATGAAACCGTCGTCTATCCCGAGCGAGTGGTCGATGATGAACGGGGCTGCGGTTGAACAAAGAAAAACGACGATGCTTGCGACTCTCGCTTGTCTTGTCGTTCTGGCTGCGGGTTACTCCAGCAAGGGCGCCGATTGACCAGGGGTTTTGGCATAGGCCAGGGCCTCGACGATCCGGCCGTTGCGGACACGGATCAGGCTAACGCCGCGCACCGAGCCGCCGTCGCCGAAATGGAAGCGCCAGCGGATATTGGCGCGATCGCCCATGACAAAAGTCTCTTCTACCTCGAAGCGGTTGACGCGGTCGGCCGCCATGGCCTGCCAGAATGCCAGGTTGACGTCGTAGCCTGCATAGCGCGTGCCGTCCGGCGCCGGCTGGATCGACTCCATGACGCAATCCGGTGCGATCGGGTCTTCGAAGATCACAGGATCGTGTTCCTCAAACGCCTGGTTGAACCGACGGATGACTTCGGCTGTCTCTCGGGGCGGCATAATATTCCTCCTATACAGAAAGGTCTGTCTAGTTCTTGCACTGTACAGACCTGTCTGTTAAAGTCAACCCATGAAACAACGTACATCTGAAACCCCACCTGAAGCCGGGTCCGCGCGCCGTCGTCTGCTGGAAACCGCGACGCGACTTTTCTACGAGGGGGGGATCCATGCTGTCGGTATCGACCGCATCATCGCAGAAGCCGGCGTGGCCAAGGCGACTTTCTACAACCACTTTCCCTCGAAGGATGACCTCGTCGTCGCCTATCTCCAAGAGATAGACCGGCTCGGCCGGGCGGCAGTTGCCTCCCTTCACAAGCAACCTCCTCGGAAAATGATCCTGGCTATCATGGGGCGCATCAGCGAGGCTGTGACCGCGGGAGGCTGGCGGGGGTGTCCATTCCTCAACGCGGCGGCCGAATATCCCGATCCAGCCAGCCCTGTGCGACAAGCGATCAATGCGCGCCGCGTCTGGTATCACAACAGTCTCGAGAACCTTCTTATAGAGGACGGCGACCCCGCTCCCTCCGTCACCGCATCCCTTCTCGTCGCGCTTTCGGACGGCCTGCTGGAAAGTGCCTATCTGGATGACACTGAAAGCGTCCCCGCCCTTGTCTGCGAGGCGGTGACGAGACTGCTGGACCGCCGATGAAGGCCGCTCGCCGACCAAGCAGCACCGGTCTGAGCCAATTGTTGGATCTCCAGCAGCAGCGCGATTGGATGGAGGGCAAGACGACCCTGTGCGACGCCGACGAGCGTTCGGAGTCACTGGAACTGCGCTTCAAATATCTCGTCCGGTTTGAGAAGCTGCTGGGCCGACCGCAGGCGCCAGAGGTTCTGGAGATTCTCAGGCGTTACGGCCGCGACTGTATCCCGATCCCCTGCCGGACCGAACGGCACTATTGGTCGGTTTCCTGTCTACCGTCGACGCCGGGAAAGGCGCTCGTTCGCATAAATGCGAGCTGGATGGAGCTTTTCTCGCTCTATGCGGACGGCGCGGGCGTCCGCGCGCTTTTCGTGGTGCATCTTTCCAATTTCACCACCGACCATTCACTCGATCACGACCAAGTGGATGAAGCTTTTCTTGAGCGCTGTGTCGTGATGCCGGAAGACGTTAGCTATTTCTTCCCGCGAGGCGACGACATTTTCGGCATCAGGGTTCGCGGCTTCTCCTCGATCGGCAAATTCCTCGCGGAGCCCCGAGCGTTGCTGGCCATCCGGGCGTTCAACCTGACGCATATGAACCGGGGCCGGAACGCCTATCAGGCGAGCCACTGCTATCACCTGGCGGATCACATGCTGAGTGATGAAGAACGCTGAATAACGGCCCAGGACATCGGAGCGGCGGCGGTTCGGTGGAAAGGCAGGCCAAACGGGGAGCGAGGCGGCCGCGTGGGCCGGAACTACAGATATGAGATGATGTTTCTGCCTTGAAACAGCCTGAGGAAAGCAACATGGCTGATCCGCAGTTCACGCGCATACCAATCGCCAAGACCGGTGGAAAGCCGACAGCTAGGAGCTTAGGGAAGGCGAATGGTACGTTGCAGCATTCGCACCGGCGCACCTGACCGCCATCAACGGAGGTGTGCCTCGATAGTGGGGACGCTAGAGAGCCATCCTCGCGCGTAGGCGGGGCCCGATCCAGTCGAGGAAGCATCGCACCTTCAGCGGCAGGGGATCGGCTGCTCCATGGATCACGTTCACCGGCAGCGGTTCCGGTGCGAACTCCGTCAGCAATTCCTGCAGCGCGCCGGAGCGCAACTGATCGGAGATCTGGTAGGACAGCAAGCGGATAATGCCGATACCGGCCAGTGCAGCCTGAATGGCAGCTTCCGTCGTGTTGACCGCGAGTTTGGAGCGCGGCTCGACGGCAAAGGCCGCGCCGTCCCGGCGGTAGCGCCATTCCGGCGCGGTCGCGAAGCCCTGGAAGCTTATGCCGTCATGCTGGGCGAGGTCATCCGGCTGACGCGGCACTCCTCGGCGGGCGAGATAGCCGGGGCTCGCGCAGATCACCCGGCGGACGGCGCCTACGCGCGTTGCGATAAGCGCGCTGTCCGCCAGATGCCCGATCCGCAGGGCCACATCGACGTGCTCATCCGCCAGACTTAGCTGCCGATCGACCAGCGTCAGGCGCAGGTTGATATCCGGGTGCTCCTTCAGGAACTCCAGCGCAATTGGCAGCAGATGTCGCTCGCCGAAGGCAATCGGTGCGGTCACGTGCAGCCCGCCACGCAGCGCGCCATGATCGCCGCTGGCCTGCCGCTCCGCCACGTCCAGTTCCTCCAGAATGCGACGTGACGCGGCAACGAAGGCGCGCCCCTCCTCCGTCATGGCGAGGCCGCGGCGGGTGCGCAGGACCAAGCGCACACCAAGGTGCTTTTCGAGATCAGCGACCTTGCGGCTGACCGTGGCGAGCGGTGCATTCAGTCGCCGCGCCCCGGCCGAGAGGCTGCCGGCCTCGACCACCGCCAGCAGCACCGACATTGCTTCGAACCGATCCATCGAATCCTTCCAGAATTTGAGAGGAAAGCTCTCTAAATGGCAGGATACCCTATTCGTTTTGGATAGCATAGCTTTCACTCCGCCTAGGGGGGACGCCGGCCGGCTCCCCGTATATCCAATGATCCGGAGGAAGAAGTCATGCCTCAACTATCTCGTCGCTCCTTTGTCAGCGCCCTTCCTCTAGGCCTCGCCGGGGGAAGCCTCCTCGGGGGAGGCCTGATCGGTGGCGCTTCCGTGCCCGCCCTGGCCGCGATGCAGGATGTCGCCAAGACGCCGGTCAGCGTTACGCCGCTAGCGCAGATCCGCATCGGCCGCTTCACGGTGACTGCCCTGACGGACGGGTATGCCGATATGCCCTACGATTATTTCCCAGGACGCACCGCGGCCGAGGTCGAACAGGCGGCAATCGCGCAGTTCACCGCCCGGCCGAGCGGCGTGCGGTTCCTCTTCAACCAGTATCTCGTCGAGGATGGCGAGCGTCGCATCCTGATCGATGCCGGTCCAGCGGGCTCGATCGGGCAGACCGGCGAACTGCCGCAGGCGCTCGGCGCGCTCGGTCTGCAGCGCGACCAGATCGACGCGGTGATCGTGACGCACATGCATCAGGATCACATGGGCGGTCTGATCGTCGGGGGCAAGAAAAACTACCCCAAGGCGGAACTCTACATCGATCGTCGCGACGTGAGACATTGGACAGACCCGGCCAAGCGCAGCGGCGCGCCCGATTATCTGCAGACCAGCTTCCAGATGGCGGAGGAGGTCGTGCGCCTCTACCCGAAACTCCAGGCGATCGACGGCGAGCGTGAGATTGCGCCGGGCGTCTCCATTGTCGACCTTACCGGCCATACACCCGGCCATATCGGCGTGCGGGTCGAAGATGGCGGGCAGAGCCTCATCATGGTTTCGGATATGATCTTTCCGGTCGTGCATCCCGGGGCGACCGATGTGTTTTTCCTGTTCGAGCAGGACCCTGCAGCGGCCAAAGCGATGCGCGACCGCTTTTTTCCTCGCGCCGCTTCGGAAGGCGCGCTCATCGCCGCCACGCACATGCCCTTCCCAGGGCTCGGTCGTGTCGTCGCCGACCGCGGGCAGTTGCGCTGGCAGGTGGCAGACTGGGCCCTACAGAACTGAGGTCCGCTCCGGCGGTCGCGGCGTCTGAAGATCTTTGGTCACACGAGCATCATCGATGCCGGGGACGACCCGGTGCTGGCGAAGAAGCTACAGCACCCGACTACCCCGTTCGCGTGGAACGCCTCGTCCTCATCGCGGTGGAGGCGTTTGACTGGAACTAGGCCGAGGCCGCCCCCGCGAGCCATATGTGGCGCCGAATTCCATCCGGAGAACCAGACTCGATGAAAACCAGCTTATCCGCAGCCGCTCACCCCATCACACGTGCCGATTGCCTGTCTTCGCAACCGCGAACACCGTGCTGGCATCGCTGACGATGGCAACATGCGAATAAGCCGTCTGGCCCGCGGCCGCACCGTCCGCTCGCATGATCGCGGTGACGATCGCGTCGTGCTCCTCATAAGACCTTGCAAGGCGTCCCGGCAGACGAAATTGCGCGCGACGGAACGGCGCCAGCCGAGCACGAGTCTGGGTCACCAGCTCGAAAACATGCTCGTTGTGCGCGCCACGATAGAGCCGCGTATGGAACTCTGTGTTGTGCGCCGAATAATCCTCTTCCGCGCCGGTATGTACCAGCTTTATGGATGCTCGGTGGTCAAGCTCCAGTGCCCGCCTTTCGTCGACGGTCATCCGCTCAGCCGAGAGCCTTGCGCAGATCGCTTCGAGCTCAGCCATCGCCTCGAACATCGAATGCAGATAGGCCTCGGTGACGTTGGTGACAACGGCGCTGCGGTTCGGTTCGCGCGCCACCAGACCCATCACCCCAAGTTCTCGCAGGGCTTCCCGCACGGGTGTTCGGGACACCTCGAACCGGGCAGCAAGTGAAACCTCGTCAAGCTTCTCGCCCGGCAGCACCGCACCAGTAACGATCATGTCGGCGATCGCCCGCACCATTTGCTCAACGGTGGTTCCGGTTCGGGTGATTTCCCTGCGTCTGATCTGGCTCACGCTACTCTCTGCTCGATTCGACGTTCTGCATACAGATGCCGCTCCGCAGCTGATAAGTCAAATGACGTCCAGAAGGCACTGGTAATTTTCAACTTTCTAATCGCGCAGTTCCGCCCTCAGCAATTGCCGTATCGCCTGAAAGCCAACCGCACGGCTAAATAATAATCATTGGCCATTTCTTAATCGAAATTATGGACAATCTGTATGCACTTTTCATAAGGCATGGATCAAAATGAGATTTTCTGCAACTAAAACAATATCTTGAATTCTGGCATGCACATTGCATGCACTTTTTGGCACCCGTTCAAACCCGGCCACACGCCGCAAGGAGATTCCCGATGACCAGACTCCTTTCCATGAATCGCCGCAATTTTCTCCAAACCTCCGCCGCCGGCGCGCTGGCCGGCATCGTGCCGGGCCTGGCCGGCTCGCCTGTGGCCGCCCAGACAGCGCTCACCATCGGCTTCATCTATGTCGGGCCGAAGGACGACTACGGCTATAACCAGGCGCATGCCGAAGGTGCTGCCGTCATCAAGGCCATGCCGGGCATTACCCTGGTCGAGGAAGAAAACGTCCCCGAGACCGTCAACGTTCAGAAGACGATGGAATCGATGATCAATCTCGACGGCGCCGCACTGCTCTTCCCGACTTCCTTCGGTTACTTCGATCCCCACATGCTGGCCATGGCAGCAAAATACCCGGATGCGGAATTCCGTCATTGCGGCGGCCTGTGGCAGGAAGGCAAACATCCGGCCAATACCGGCTCCTATTTCGGCTATATCCATCAGGGCCAGTACCTGAACGGCGTCACCGCCGGCTATGCCTCGAAGAGCAAGAAGATAGGCTTCGTCGCCGCCAAGCCCATCCCGCAGGTGCTGCAGAACATCAACGCTTTCCTTCTCGGCGCCCGCTCCGTCGATCCGGCCATCACCTGTCAGGTTATCTTCACGGGTGAATGGTCGCTCGCCGTCAAGGAAGCGGAAGCCACCAACGTGCTGATCGACCAGGGCGCCGACGTCATCACCTGCCATGTCGACAGCCCGAAGGTGGTGGTCGAAACCGCTGCCGGCCGCGGTGCCTTCGTCTGCGGGTACCACGCCAACCAAAGCGCGCTCGCCAAGGACAAGTACCTGACCGGTGCGGAATGGGCCTGGGGCAATGTCTACACGAATTTCATCAAGGCGGCCCAGAGCGGCGGCAAGCTCGGCAATTTCGTCCGCGGCGGCCTGAAGGACGGTTTCGTCAAGATGAGCCCGCTTGGTCCGGCCGTTTCCGCCGAGGCCCGCAAGAAGTTCGAGGCGACGCTCGCCGAAGCCATGGCCGGTAAGCTCTCGGTCTTCAAGGGGCCGCTGAAGGACAACAAGGGCAATGTCGTGATCACCGCGGACAAGGCCTATGCCGAAGATGCGATCGATCTCGAAAGCATGGCCTATCTGGTTGAAGGCGTTGTCGGATCGACCTCCTGACGCGGCGGACCTGATGTAACGTGAAGGGAAGAGCGCCATGACGAGTCAGGCAAACGATCCGGGACTATCCATAGCGGCGGGAAGCGGTCCCTCGGTGCGTCCCCTTATCGAGTGGCTTGCGCGGCGGGCGGAACCTGTGGCGATCGGGCTCTTGGCGATCCTGATCGGCCTGGCGCTCTTTTCGATCTTCATCCTGGTGATCGGCAAGTCGCCGGTCACCCTCTTCCGGCTCATGTACACGGGTGGCTTTGGAAGCTGGTTCTCGATCCAGAACAGTCTTTCGCGCGCCGCTCCCCTGCTCCTGACGGCGCTCTGCGTCGCCCTGCCCGCCCGGCTCGGCCTCGTCATCATCGGCGGTGAAGGTGCGGTAGTGCTTGGCGGCGTAGCGGCGGCAGCGGCAGCCCTGCCGTTGGTCGGCCTCGTTCCGCCGGTCGTGCTCTTCGTCTTCATGGGGCTTGCCGCCATGGCGATCGGCGGCATCTGGATCGGGCTTGCCGGCTTCCTGCGCCACTATCGCGGCGTCAACGAGACAATCTCCTCGTTGCTCCTGGCCTATATCGCAATCGCCCTGATGAACCAGTTCGTCGAAGGGCCGCTGCGCGATCCAGGCAGCCTGAACAAGCCGTCCACCAAACCGCTGCCGGCCGACTACATGATGGGCGACATTCCCGGCATGGACGTTCATTGGGGCCTCATCATCGGCATCCTCGCCTGTATCCTCTCCTGGGTCCTGATCGAGGCGACCAGCTACGGCTTCGCGGCCCGTATCGCCGGCGGCAATGTGCGGGCCGCGCAGATTCAAGGCTTGCCAGTCGGCAGGCTGATCACGGGCTTTACTGCAATAGCAGGCAGCTTCGCCGGACTTGCCGGGATGATGGAAGTGGCTGCCGTGCAGGGCAGCGCCAATGCCTCGCTGGCGGCCGGCTACGGTTATACAGGCATCCTCGTCGCCTTCCTCTCCCGCCACAATCCGCTGGCGATCATTCCGGTCGCCATCCTGCTCGGCGGCATCGAAGCCTCGGGCGGCCTCATCCAGCGGCGCATGGGCCTACCAGATGCCACTGTGCTGGTGCTGCAGGGCACGCTCTTCATCGTCATCCTCCTCTGCGAAACCTTCTATGGTCGCTTCAAGATCTTCAATCCCGACCTCTGGAAAAGGAGCCAGTGATGGAAGAGACAGGCATCGGCATATGGGGCGTGCCTCTCGCCATCTTCGCGGGCGCCATCCGCGTCTCCACCCCCTTCATCTTCGTCTCGCTCGGCGAAACCATCACCGAACGCTCCGGCCGCATCAATCTCGGGCTTGAAGGCACGCTCGTCTTCGGCGCCATGACCGCCTATGCGGTCGCGGTACTGACTGGTTCTCCCTGGCTCGGCGTGCTGGCGGCTATGGCGACCGGCTCGGTCTTCGGCCTGGTCCATGGCTGGATCTGCAAGTTCCCGAAGGTGAACGATATTGCGATCGGCATCGCCATGATGCAGTTCGGCCTCGGCGTGGCGTTTTTCCTGGGCAAGCCGTTCATCCAGCCGGCGGCTCCGAAACTTCCGTCCATCCCGCTCGGCGGCTGGTCCGGCATTCCGCAGGTGCAGGCAGCGCTCAACATCAATGTGCTCTTCTTCATCGGCGCGGCTCTGGCAGTGTTCCTCTTCTGGGCCTTCAAGAACACCCGCATCGGCCTCACCCTGCGGGTCGTCGGAGACAGCACCGATGCCGCCCGTGCCATGGGTCTCAGCCCGGATACGGTGCGCCTGCTGGCGACCGCCGTCGGCAGCTCATTGGCGGCGGTCGGCGGCGCCTATCTCTCGCTCTATTATCCGGGCTCCTGGAACGAGGGCATTTCCTCCGGGCAAGGGTTGATGGCCGTGGCGCTCGTGATCTTCGCCCGCTGGAACCCGATCGGCTGCTTCCTGGCCGCCCTGCTCTTCGGCGGCGCGGGCGCGCTCGGTCCGGCGCTGCAATCGGTCGGCGTCACTCAAGGCTACTACCTCTTCTATGCGGCGCCCTACGTGCTCACCCTCATCATCTTGATCATCACCTCCTCACCGACCCGCTCTCTGGCGGGCGCGCCTGGCGCACTGTCACTGACAAAATAATGGAGTTTTCCGATGAATGGCTTAGGCGGTCTCAACAAATCCGAACACGGCGTCGGCATCGGCCTCGTCCAGCTCCAGCTGCCGGTGATCGTCACCAAAGCGGATCTCGCCAGGCAGAGGCAGGTGATCGTCGATCTCGTCGGCAAAGCGCGGCGCAACCAGCCCGGCATGGACCTCGTCGTCTTTCCCGAATATGCGCTGCACGGGCTTTCCATGGACACCAATCCGGAAATCATGTGCACACTCGACGGACCGGAGGTTGCCGCTTTCAAGAAAGCCTGCAAGGACAATGCGATCTGGGGCTGCTTCTCGATCATGGAGCTGAATCCCGGCGGCATGCCCTACAATTCCGGCATCGTCATAGACGATCAGGGCGAACTGAAGCTCTATTACCGCAAGATGCACCCATGGGTGCCGGTCGAACCCTGGGAGCCGGGCGATCTCGGCATTCCGGTGATCGACGGACCGAAGGGCGCGAAACTCGCACTGATCATCTGCCATGACGGCATGTTCCCGGAAATGGCGCGCGAATGCGCCTACAAGGGAGCCGAGATCATGATCCGCACCGCCGGTTACACGGCGCCAATCCGCGAGGCCTGGCGCTTCACCAACCAGTCCAACGCCTTCTGCAATCTGATGGTGACGGCAAGTGTCTGCATGTGCGGTTCGGACGGCACGTTCGATTCGATGGGCGAAGGCATGATCTGCAATTTCGACGGCACGATCATCGCTCACGGCACGTCCGGCCGGGTGAACGAGATCGTCACCGCCGAAGTACGGCCGGACCTCGTTCGTGAAGCGCGGCTCGGCTGGGGCGTCGAGAACAACATCTACCAGTTCGGCCATCGCGGTTATGTGGCCGTTGCCGGCGGCGCGGGCGATGCGCCCTACAGCTACATGCACGATCTCGTCGCCGGGAAATACCGACTGCCCTGGGAGGCCGGGGTAAAGGTGACCGACGGCACCTCCTGCGGCTTCGACAAGCCGCTACGCCGTTACAGCAAAACCCACAAACCCGCTGCGGAATAGGAGACAGGACGATGGACGCAATGGTCGAAGCCAAAGGGCATTTTATCGACGCCGATCCCTATCCATGGCCCTATAATGGTGCGCTTCGCTCCGACAACACGGCCCTGATCATCATCGACATGCAGACGGATTTCTGCGGCAGGGGCGGTTATGTCGACCACATGGGCTATGACCTGTCGCTGGTGCAGGCGCCGATCGAGCCGATCAGAAAGGTCCTCTCCGCCATGCGGGCCAAGGGCTACCACATCATTCACACCCGCGAGGGCCACCGGCCGGATCTTGCCGACCTGCCGGCCAACAAGCGCTGGCGCTCGCAGCGCATCCACGCCGGTATCGGTGATCCCGGCCCCTGCGGCCGCATCCTGGTGCGCGGCGAGCCCGGCTGGGACATCATCCCCGAGCTCTATCCGATCGAGGGCGAGGCGATCATCGACAAGCCCGGCAAAGGCTCCTTCTGCGCCACCGATCTGGAACTCATCCTCAACCAGAAGCGGATCGAGAACATTATCCTCACCGGCATCACCACCGACGTCTGCGTCTCGACCACGATGCGCGAGGCGAACGACCGCGGCTTCGAATGCCTGCTGCTGGAAGACTGCTGCGGTGCGACCGACTACGGCAACCACCTAGCCGCCATCAAGATGGTGAAGATGCAGGGCGGCGTGTTCGGTTCCGTCTCCAATTCGGCAAAACTCATCGAGGCGCTGCCATGAACACCGTCGTCCGTGATACGCCCCTCCCTCAGACCGGCAGGGCGGTCGGCATCGAAACGCTTGGCATGACCATGCGCTTCGGCTCGTTCACCGCGCTCGACAATGTCTCGATCAGCGTGCCGGCCGGTTCGTTCCATGCGCTACTCGGTGAAAACGGCGCTGGCAAGTCGACGCTCGTCAAATGCATCATGGGCTTCTACCATGCAACCTCAGGCTCGCTGTCGGTCGATGGCCGCGAAGTTGCGATCACCTCGCCTAAGGATGCCGCGACCTACGGGCTCGGTATGGTCTATCAGCATTTCACGTTGGTCCCGTCGCTGACCGGCGCGGAAAACCTCGTCATCAGCCGCGCCGAAGTGCCGGCCGTGATCAATTGGGCAAAGGAACGGAAGGATCTGGCAGCCTTCATGGAGCGCATGCCGTTCAAGATCCCGCTCGACCGGCCGGTGAGCGAACTCGCCGCCGGCGAAAAGCAGAAGCTGGAAATCGTCAAGCAGCTCTATCTCGGCCGCTCGCTCCTCGTGCTCGATGAGCCGACCTCGGTGCTGACACCCGCGGAAGCCGACGAGATGCTGGGGCTTGTGCGCGGCATGACGAAGCGCGGCGAACTGACCGTATTGATGATCTCCCACAAGTTCCACGAAGTGACGAAATTCACCGACGCGGTCTCGATCCTCAGGCGCGGCAAGCTGGTCGGCACCGGCAGGATCGGCGAGCTTTCCACCGCCGACATGGCGGCGATGATGATCGGCGACGTCAAGCTCGCCGAGCTCGACAGCCGCCGCCCCGTATCGGAAGCAGCGAAACCAGTATTGAAGGTCAGCCAGGTCAAGGCGCCGGACCGCTCGGGTCTGAAGACGATCGAAATCGCGGACCTGGCGGTCCGCTCCGGCGAGATCGTAGGCATAGCCGGCATTTCCGGGAATGGCCAGAAAGAGCTCACGGAAATTCTTGCCGGACAGCGGCCGACCGATACGGGCCGCATCGCCGTCAACGGTGAGACCTATGGCGCCACTCGTCCGGAAACCCGCAAGAACAACGTCCGTTTCATTCCGGAAGAGCCGCTGCAGAACGCCTGCGCGCCAAAAATGACGGTGAGCGAGAACCTCGCCTTCCGCACCTTTGACCTCAAGCCGAATGGCAGGGACGCGATCTGGCTTTCCAGGGGCGCAATGAAAAAGCGGGCGGCCGCGCTCATTTCGGATTTCAAGGTGAAGACGGCCTCCTCGTCGTCGCCGATTGCTGCCCTTTCCGGCGGCAATGTGCAGCGCGCCGTACTCGCCCGCGAGCTGACCGGCGACGTCGATCTGCTGATCGTCTCCAACCCCTGTTTCGGCCTCGACTTTTCCGCCGTGGCGGAGATCCGTGCACGCATCATGAAAGCCCGCAATTCCGGCACGGCCGTGCTGCTGCTTTCCGAAGATCTCGACGAACTGCTCGAAATGTCGGACCGCATCATGGTCATCTCGGAGGGTAAACTGGTTTACGAAACACCGGCCCTCGGGGCGGATGTCGGCATCATCGGCGCACATATGGCGGGGCATCACTGATGGGCGACATCAAGGCGGAACCCTTCGCCTTCCCGGCGATATCGGAAGCACTGGCGCTGATCGTCATCGACATGCAGCGGGATTTCGCAGAACCCGGCGGCTTCGGCGCCAGCCTCGGCAACGATGTCAGCCGCATCATGAAGATCGTGCCGGACGTCAAACGCCTGATTGAAGGCTTTCGAGCCGCCGGTCTGCCGGTCATCCACACGATGGAGTGCCACAGGCCTGACCTCTCCGATCTGCCGCCCGCAAAACGGGACCGCGGCAACCCCTCGCTCCGGATCGGTGACGAAGGCCCGATGGGCCGCATTTTGATCTCCGGCGAGCGAGGCACCGAAATCCTGTCGGAACTTGCGCCAATCGATGGCGAAGTGGTGATCGAAAAGCCCGGCAAGGGCGCCTTCTATGCCACGGAGCTCGGCGACGTGCTGAAGGCAAAGGGCATCAGGCAGCTCGTCTTTGCCGGCGTGACGACGGAAGTCTGCGTCCAGACGACGATGCGCGAGGCGAACGACCGGGGGTACGAATGCCTGCTCGCCGAGGAAGCGACGGAGAGTTACTTTCCCGAATTCAAGGAGGCCGCCATGGCCATGATCCGCGCCCAGGGCGCGATCGTCGGCTGGACGGCCCATGTGGACGATATTCTGGAAGGGATCTCGCCGAAAAGGATCGGACATGCCTGAAACGACGCGGGAACTGCTGACCCCAGGGGGCTGGAAGAAACTTGACTTCGGTCCCTTCCGTAAAGGTGTGACAATCCATTGGATTTGCCCTTTCGAGGGCAATCAGCCGGGCGTGGCACTGCTGAAGTACGAAGCCGGCGCCTCCGTGCCGCGCCATCGGCATGAAGGGCTCGAAACCATCCTGGTGCTCGACGGCGTGCAATCCGACGAGGCCGGCGACTACGGCTACGGCAGCTACATCGTCAACGCGCCAGGCAGCGAACATTCGGTCTGGAGCGATACCGGCTGCGTCGTGCTGATCCAGTGGGACCGGCCCGTGAAAATACTCGAAGAGGAAATGGCATGCCCCCGCTAACGACACCGGCTTTCGATATCGCCTCGCTGCACGCGTTCTACAGGGATGGCGGCAGCGTCGCCGACATTGTCGAGGGTGTCTTCGCCCGCATCGCGGAGGTGAACGATCCCGGCATATTCATCCATCTGGCGCAGAAGGACGCGGTCCTTGCGGAAGCGGCCAAACTTGGCGGTTTCGATCTGGAAAAACCGCTCTTCGGCATTCCCTTCGCGTTAAAGGACAATATCGACGTCGCCGGCATGCCGACCACCGCTGCGTGCCCCGACTATGCCTATCTGCCGGAAAAGGATGCGACCGTCGTCCGGCTGCTGAAGCAAGCGGGCGCGCTCGTCATCGGCAAGACCAATCTCGACCAGTTCGCCACCGGCCTCGTAGGTGTCCGCTCGCCCTACCCGATCCCGAAGAATGCCATCGATCCCGGCCTGGTCCCCGGCGGTTCGTCCTCCGGCTCGGCGGTGGCGACGGCCCAAGGCATCGTCAGCTTCGCGCTTGGCACGGATACCGCCGGTTCGGGCCGCATTCCCGCCGGTCTCAACAACATCGTCGGCTTGAAGCCAAGCGTCGGTGTACTCTCCACCACCGGCGTCATTCCCGCCTGCCGTACACTGGATTGCGTCTCGATCTTCGCACTGACGGTGGACGATGCCTGGAAGGTCTTCTCTGTTGCATCGAAATATGACGAGACCGACGCCTATTCGAAATCCATCCCCGCCACGGGCTACGGCCCAACACCGCCGATGCTGACGATCGGCGTGCCGGCCAAGACAGACCTGCAATTCTTCGGCGATACAGTAATGGAGGCCGCCTATTTCGATGCACTTTCGACACTAGCGAGGCTCGGCCACAATTTGGTCGAAGTATCGTTCGGCGATTTCTATAAGGTCGCAAACCTGCTTTATGAAGGCGCATGGGTGGCGGAGCGTTATGCGGCAATCAGGCCGTTCTTCGATGAGAAGGAGGCCAGCTTCCATCCGGTGACGCGCAAGATCTACGGTGGCGCCAAGACACTCTCGGCCGCCGACGCCTTCAATGGCTTCTATGCCCTGCAGGAGCTGAAAAAGAAGATCGAACCGCTGGTCGCCTCGGTCGATCTGTTCTGTGTTCCGACTGCTCCGACGCATTACACCCTTGCCGATCTGGAAGCGGAACCGATCCGGGAGAACTCCCGCCTCGGCACCTATACGAACTTCGTCAACCTGCTCGATATGTGTGGCATCTCCGTACCGGCCGGCACCCGCGCCGACCGCCTGCCGGCCAGCGTCACGCTTCTGGCTCCCTCCGGCCGCGACGGGCTGACTGCCTCGCTCGCCCGCGATCTCCATCGGGCGAGCGGCTTGACGCTCGGCGCTACCGGCTGGCCGCTACCCGCAGCGGCGGAAATCATCTCGGCACCCGAAGACGACCAGTTGATCGATATTGTCGTGATCGGCGCACATCTTTCCGGCATGCCACTAAACCATCAACTCACCAGGCTCGATGGCAAATTCTCCCGCGTCGCACGGACATCGGCAGCTTACAGGCTCTATGCACTGGCGGACACCGCGCCGCCGAAACCCGGCATGATCCGCGTAGAGGAAGGCGAAGGCGGCGAGATCGAAGTGGAAGTCTGGAAGCTGACGCCGGCGGCTTTCGGGCTGTTCGTTGCGGCCATCCCCGGCCCGCTGAGTATCGGCACAGTGACACTGTCGGATGGAACTTCGGCCAAGGGTTTCCTCGCCGAGCCGCTCGGGCTTAAGAATGCTCTCGACATCACCGCCTTTGGCGGATGGAAAGCATATTGTAAGAACCTGGCCTTCACGACCCGTTGAACTCCCGGGCGAAGATGCCAGCTTTCATCGAGCATCCTCGATGTCGCGCTTGGGCGGAGCGACACGCGTTTCCGTTTCACTTCGATCGGTATGACGGTTTGAGTGGCGATGCGCTGCCTCCGCATGCAATATCCGCGTGAACCGTGTAGCCGGAGCCATACACAACCCCGCTATAGTCGAAGCAGAAGCGCTTTGGCAGCACTCGGAAGAGGTATCTCTTGCCGCAGACGGCTGGTACATCAATCGCATAATCTCGCATGGCGATGGCTGGTGAGGGATCAGTCCACTTCCTGTGTCCTGCAAACGACGCGTTCTTCAAGACGATGGCCGAACCGGATACGCCGACCTCTCCGCGCGTGGTGGTAAACTGACTTCCTCTCGCTGCAGGCACTGGTGGAAACTCAAAATCGAAAGGCAGGCGCGCATCCGGGGGCAGATCGGTTACAATTACAGCGACGTTGAAGCGAACGTCGTCACGTGTTGGCACCTCTCCATAACCGTTCCAGTATCGCCATTTCAAGCGAAGCGCCGGGCGCTCGCGGTCTTGCGGCTGCCAGTTCACCTCCGTCGTGAAATCCTTCGCGTCGAACCCGTCACCGTCTTTGCCAGGAGCAGGGCAAGCGGTGTAAAGCGACCGATAGCCACATTCTTCCCCTCCTGCATCCCAAAGGCACTGGCTCAAGCGGTTCCAGTCCTCATCGCTGATTTCCGGCGACAGTGTTGACAGCTCGCCCTCGTTGGCCGGAGGCATCCATGGGTAAAGCTTGCCTGTTCCTGAGCGGAGGCCCCAATCAGTACGGTGGTTCTTGACGTTGGTGAGAAGCACCTTCTGCTCGAACAAGGCGTCCAGCTGTCCTGGAGTAGGACGAGCGATCATCGGCATTTTCCCCGCCGCGTCCGCAGCAAAACGGCGACCGGTCTCCAATGTCGTAAGGCTATGGCAGGATGTGCATGGATGCCCTGGAAAACCCACCGCTTTCGCCCGCGTCATCTCGAACGCACGTCCGGCAGTGTAGCCGGAGCCGATAACCCGAAAAGGTGCCTCGGCCCTGGCGGTGCGTCGCGGAAGAAATTTACCTGGTGCAAATGCCGCAGCCCTGCCGTCTGCATCGCCAGGCGCGTACGCGATCCTGGCCTGCTTGACATGCGGATCTATGACATAGGGCTTCTTGTTGTCGTGGCACGCATGACAGTCGACCTTAAATGTCTTGTCGTAAAGTTCCCGAGCGCTAGCACGACCGGCTACATCCGAGTAGGACTGCCCTCCTGGAGGAACAAAAGGCGTCGACCAATCGAAGGTGTCCCGATCTTTTCTTCCATCGATGAACGCGATCTCTCCCGTCAGATCGTTGAAGCCGATTGCACCGTAGAGCGCGAATCTGGGATCGGTGGACCTCCAATAATCGATATTGTCTACTTCCAGACTGCTTGAAGACTTCCTGCACAGGAACGTCCACGAGACGTGATCAAGGCTTACACGAGCCAGCCGAGAGTTCATGGCACAGTAGGCTGACGCCGCCAGCGAGGGCTTGTCACACTTTGGCAGGCTTGTCGTTCTTCTGACCAGATTGCCGTCGACATCCCTGTGTTCGAACTCCAGGGGAAATCCGGGCTTGCTCAGATTCGGTGCCAGATCCACGCTGTTGCCATCAACCTCCAGGATCAGACGCCTTGAATCCGGGGCATTGCAGTCGCCTGGCGGAATGGGCCCAAACACCGCTCTGGCTTCGTCCCCAAATTTCGTGATCGGGTCCTGGCTAACCGCGGCCGGCTCCCAAAGGATGTCGGCATTCCATGCTTCGACAATCTCGCCAAAGCGCCGATTGTCTTCGAGCGCAAAGACACTGGTTCCGATCTCGTCGCCCACCGATGCGGGCGTCGCGGGGCTTCCTGTCCCGACGAGAACAAAAAACAGGCCGGCGATTGTTACTGGAGCGCGGCGTGTCGTAGGCGAGGGTCGGCCATGGGTTGCGGCCGATGCCGGCTTCATCTCGCTCGTATCCTGATGCCCGTGTCGTCTGTGATCACCTTCAGAATCCTGATCTTCCAGATCCCTTGGATCTGTCGAAGCGTGGCGATCAGGTTTGCCGTGTAGTCGACTTGCGGGCTGCTGATGTTCAGAGATTGTATGAAGACAACGACAGATACGATTACATCGATGTCGCCATCCGCTTTCTTGCCCATCAAGGCGTTCGTAAACGATCTGCGAGCCAGTGCATGCCCCACATCTAGCCTTGCAAACACGCTGCCAAAATGACTTGAGATGCCCTTCAAGAGCGCGGCGCGTTCCTGAGCAGAGTCCGAATCGAGGCCGCAAAGATAGTATTCCGCGTCTTCGGTAAAGACCTGCGCAAGCATTGCGGAATCTCTATTGTCCATTGCCCATGCATATCGGGCCAGAGTATCCATGACAGCATTACGCTCCTCGATGGTTACTGGCCGATAGCTTGAACCCACGCCTGAGAATTCTGCCCAAATTTTCTCATCCTGGGTTGGACATTCCTGCGCCAGGAGAACCTGAGGCGCAATGATCGCGATAAAGGTCGCGAATGTCGCGACTTTGACTAACTCCCACATTCGAACACCTCTTCCATAGCGTCTATCGATTGCAGATTTGAAAAGCTGCGAGTTCAGATGATAATCTGCCGTGCGATGATCGTGTGCTGCGTCAGTATAATGGCGGCCGAGCGTGCGAAGTGTTCTGCGCTCGTTATAGACTGGGCATGCCGGGCCTACTTCTTGGATATCTCAATTTACTAATGTAGCCTGAGGCTATCTAGAGCGCAATTAAGTTAGCAACCTTCATCCCTATGAAGGAGGCACTGTGAGCGACATTGAAAAATGGCTGACCGCTGTGGGACTAGCGCAACTTGCGCAGAAGTTCGCTCGCGCCCAGATCGATCTCGACAGCCTGAGGTTGCTCAACGACAGAGATTTGCGCGAGTTGCGAATCCCGATTGGCCCGAGGCGGAAGCTGGTGGCGGCTATTGCAGCAATGGAGCAGCCGGGCGATGCGAAAGCGCAACGCAGTCCGCCAGAGCGCCGCCAGGTGACCATTCTGTTTTGCGACATGGTGGGATCGACAGAATATGCGGCGCGGCTTGATCCGGAAGATTTCAGTGATCTGACACAGAGCTACCTTACCCGCTGCGGCGGTCTTGCCAGATCGCATGGCGGCTTCGTCGCCAACTACGCTGGCGATGCCCTCCAGGTTCTGTTCGGCTATCCAATCGCGGAAGAGAATGATGGGGAGCGCGCTCTCGATCTTGCGTTCGAACTGTTGCTGGCAGTTCCTCGGATCGAGGTCCCTGACCAAACGCCGCTGAACATTCGGATTGGGATCGCCAGCGGACTGGTCGTCATGGGCGACGTCGAGGGGGCACCGCCTGGTTTGCCCACCGTGGCTTTCGGACCGGTACCCAATCTCGCACAGCGACTACAAGTGCTGGCGCCTCCGCAGACGATCCTCGTCGATCAGAGCACATACGCATCGGCCCGTCGCGCCTACGAATTTCAGGATCTTGGCGCTACAGTTGTGAAGGGCTTTGCCGAGCCGATCCACATCTGGCGTGCCAGCAAAGCCCTGCCGAGCAGCGACAGATTTAGCAAAGCCCGGATTACGCGACTGATCGGGCGAAGGAGCGAAATCGAGCAGGTTCTTGCCCTTTGGAGGCTGATCACCAAGCAAGGTGTCGCGCGCTGGCTGCTGATCTGCGGAGAACCTGGAATTGGGAAATCAAGGCTCCTATTCGAAGTCGCCAAGAGAATACAGGCAAGAAAAACGTTAATTGCGCAGTGTTCCGCCGCTTACAGCAACAGCGCCCTTTTCCCTTTCCTGCAACTGCTCAGACAAGAATCCGGTATCACCAATGCGCTGCCGCCAGCCGATGCCGCGAGAAGGCTCGAAACCGCCCTCGTGACGAGCGGCGTTCCATTGTCAGTCTCGTTTCCGATATTTGCCAGGCTGCTCTTCCTCGAGCAAATGGACTATCCGCCCTCCGAACTCACATCGAGCGAGCAGCAGTCGATCGTAAGCCAGGTCTTTGTGGATTGGCTCCGCCACATGACGCTGCAAGGTCCGCTCTTGCTGGCCATCGAGGACGCGCAGTGGATTGACCCCTCTTCAAGCAACCTCCTGGATGGGCTTTTCAAGGCCCGCGATTTTCCTGCGCTTGTTCTGATAACCTCGCGTAACGACGTGGTGAGGTTCGGGGACCGGCGACCGGCCATAGATTGCCTGAAACTCGGACGCCTCAGCCGCGAAGAAACCGGTGCGCTCATCGAAAGCGCCACCCAAGGGATCAAGCTCGCATCGGCGGTAACCCAATCGCTGCTCAGGAAGGCGGAGGGGGTGCCGCTATACGTGGAAGAGCTTGCAAGATCTGCTGCGGAGTTAACAGCCTTTGGCGCCCCTGCGAACGCAAGCGACACTCCCATCGAGGTTCCCAACAATCTTCAGTCCGCCCTGCTCGCGAGACTCGACAAACTTGGGCAGGGAAAGACAATCGCACAGGTTGCCGCGGTCATCGGGCGCGAATTTGACATGAGGATGCTGTCACGAGTTGCCAATGTACCTGTGGACGCGCTGAAGCTGCAACTGGAACGTTTGACCGAGGTTGGCCTGATATCACCGCAGCCCTTCGCCGATTGGCCGAGATACGCATTCACACATGTATTGTTGCAGGAGGCTGCCTGCGGAGCGCTGCTCCGCGAGAAGCGGCGACTACTCCACGCGCGGGTCGCCCAGACAATCGAAGAAACGGAGCCAAGCACCGCCATTGAACATCCGGAGGTACTGGCGCAGCATTTATATGAGGCGGGGCAATTCGAGCGCGCCGCCGATCAGTGGCTGCATGCAGGACTGAAACTCGGGCAGACGTGGGCGAAAGTTGAAGCTGCAAACATGTTTGCCAAAGGGCTGGCTTGTCTGCAAAAGCTGCCGCCGTCCAGCGATCGAGACCGCAGGGAACTGCGATTGGAGCTAGAACGCGGCGATGTGTTGTATGCAACATACGGGTACGTCACGCGCGAGGGAAGCGCTGCCTACCGCAATGTGATGCGGCTTAGCGAGGCATTGGGTGACGCGGAGGCCGCTATCCGAGCATTGGATGGTTTATTCGGCACCGCATTTAATTCTGCCCGCTTCAATGACGCCGAATGGGCAAGCAATCAGCTAGTCGACATAGGGCGAAACCGGCAAAACATCAGAGCCCTTGTTCTGGGCATGCAGTTTCTGGGCATGTGTGCATTCTCACGGGGGCGGTTCGATGAGGCCCGGCCATATCTGGAGCAAGCACTGGCATATCAAGCGGCCGCCGAAGAGATAGGAAGCGACTTCCCCAGCATGTCTATGATCTATCTCTCTTGGACACTGCAGCTTCTTGGCGAGGGAAAGGAAGCCTTGGCGCTCTTCCAGCAGGCCGAAGCGCAGGCACGTCAGCAAACCGACTACCGACTTGCGGCATGTCTCGGCAACGGCTGTATCCTCATGGCCCTTCGTCATGATGCGACAATGCTCGAACCGATGATCAACGAACTGATACCGTTGGCGAGAAAGAATGGATTTCAGCTCTGGCTGAACATGGCGACGTTCTTTCAGGGTTGGATGCTCGTGGTAACTCGCCAGGATGCATCCGGCCTCGATCAAATGCGGCACATCTGCGACAACATGGGCGAGCAGGAGATCGACAAAACCTGTTATCTAGGTGTCCTTGCCGAAACCTATCTTAGATTGGGTCGGATTGCGGAAGCGTCAGATACGGTGCAACGGGCTCTCGCTCTCGCAAAGAAAACGGGCGAGCGATACTATTTCGCCGAACTGTTGCGCTTAAGGGACGAGTTAAAGCTAAGAGATACTTCTTGAACCTCGGTAACCTATTTTGGCCGATACGGACATTCTTGTCTGCCTGCAACTTCCGCCGCCGCCGGAGACCAAGGTTGTACTGGATAACCGACCTCTTCGCCGCAGTGCCGCACTAACGGCAATTCTCACCAGCCTACCTGAATTTGCGCCCCGCGCGACATCGAACAGCTCATAAATCATCTCGACAACTGGCTGGTAGTCGATGATGCCCGGATCTGTGCGACTTGACAGGTTGCGCCTCGCCCGTGCCAAGGATAGCAGTACGGACTTCAGTGAGACATGATGGCCGCGGGGTAATGCAATATCCGGCCTCCTGTTACAATCGAAACTGCTCAGGAGGAGACGCGATGTCCGTTGTCATTCGCTTGCTGGAGCCCCGAGATTCTCTCATCTCAAGCTTGGCCACGGTTATGCAGGAGATGCAGGACCACTACCAGGTACCCAGCCCTGCCTATCCGGAAATAGTCGCCGGCATCGAGGGACGGCCGCCTGGGGCGGAAATCCTGATCGCAGCTGAAAACGACGCTCTTGTCGGCTTCGCGGCTTTTTCCGGAATCTATCCTGGCCCGTACCTGCGGCCCGGCCTGTTCCTGAAGGAACTTTATGTCGGCAACCGGCATAGAGGTAAGGGCTATGGTCGCCTCCTCATGCAGGCCCTGGCCAGCGTAGCCCGCGATCGGGGACTTTCCCGTATTGACTGGACGGCGGATCCGGAAAACCTCAGACTCCTGTCCTTCTACGACGATATCGGCGGCAGCCGGAAACCGGACAAGCTGTTCTATCGCTTGGATAAATCGGCCCTTGATCGCCTAGCGGATGCGATGGGTGAAGCTGCAGAGCAATGACGCGGACAACTTAGTCCTGCATATCCTCGGCGATCGCACTTAACCATTTTTCGAAGATGCACATGGATTCGCTCGAGGCGATGTTCTCGGGCCGCGCGAACCAGTAACCGTAGTCGCTTCGATAGGCGAATCCATGCGGATTGACGAACCGGCCGGCGGCGAGGTCTTCGAGGATCAGGCCGCGGGGGATGAGCGCCATCCCCTGCCCCGCGAGTGCCGCTCGAATGACCATGGTATAATAACCAAACCTTGTCGTATGCCGCACTTCAAGCCCCGGATGGCCGGAGCTTGCCGCAAAATGGCGCCAATGCAGCGGCGTCTGGGGATGCTCCAGCATGACGCCGCTCGCCAGTTCCTCGATAGTTTGCGGATGCCCAACCTGTTGCCAGTAGGACGGCGCGCTCACGAGCAGGACGTCGCGACCAAAAAGGTAGCGGGTGTGTTCGCCCGGCAAGGGTTGGGTGAGAAAACGGAATATGCCGTCAGGGACTTCCGACTGTGTCGGCGACACGAAGGTCGTGAACTGCACCTCGATTTCGGGATGAGCTGCGGTAAATCCGGCAAAACGCGGCAGGAGCCAGCGATCGCCAAAGATCGGCGGCACTTGCAGGCGCAGGACGCGAGGGCCGGGCTTCAGCCGCGCAACCCTGAGCGCCGCATCCTCCATCGCCTTCAGCGCCGTGCGCGCATGCTCGATATAGATGGTCCCCACCTCCGTCGGAACCATGCCGCGCGGTGTCCGGACGAAAGCCGGACTGCCGATCAGCCTCTCGAGCGATAACAGCTGTTTGCTGACTGCGCTTTGCGTAAGGTTCGTGCTGTCTGCGGCAGCACTGGTCGAACCGCGCTCCGCAACCGCCAGCAGGACCCTCAGCGCCGTCGTTGAAGGCAGTTGCCGCCCCGAAGTCATTCCTGTCTCCACGCCATGTCTGCCCGCGCTGTATTCCGTCCTCACAAGGGAAATCCGTCCAAGGATCACAGTAGGCCGAATGGCATATTGGAGCTAGTCGCTTTCGTCATAGGGACCACGAAATAACTTCGCTTGTTCAACAAAGGAGCACGTGCAAGCCTTGCCAAAAGTTTAGACAAACAGGGGAAGATGAATGGCTGAACCCACGCAGCTCTGGGGCGGACGCTTCAAATCCGGACCATCCGAAGCCTTGGCGAATCTGTCTCGGGCACCTGCCTCCTATTTCCGTCTCTACCGCGAAGACATTGCAGGGTCGCGAGCCCATGCCTCCGAGCTGAAGCGGGCCGGCGTTCTGGACGAAAGCGAATTTGCCGCGATCCGCAAGGCGCTCGACGATATCGAAACGGACGTTACCGCAGGACGCGAAACACCGATCCCGGGGGATGAGGACGTTCACACGTTCCTCGAACGTCTCCTCATGGCACGCCTCGGCACGCTCGGTGGCAAGCTTAGGGCCGGCCGCTCGCGCAACGATCAAACGGCCAACAACACCCGCCTCTACCTGCGTCGGATGGCGCGCGAGTTGAGCGCCGGCATCATCGCTGTCGAAGAGGCGATCCGAAAGCAGGCGATACTGCACACCGAAACGGTGATGCCCGGCTTCACCCACCTGCAGCCGGCGCAGCCCGTCGTGCTCGGCCATCACCTGATGGCGCATGCCCAGTCGCTGCTTCGGGACCTGCAGCGCTTCATCGATTTTGACCGCCGCTTCGACCGGTCGCCGCTCGGCGCGGCAGCGCTTGCCGGCTCCGGCATTGCCTGCCACCCTGACCTGTCCGCCATTGAACTCGGCTATTCGGCAGCCTGCGAGAACTCGATCGATGCGGTCGCCTCGCGCGACGTCGTGGCGGAATTCCTGTTCATCTGTTCGCTCGTCGCGGTCGATCTCTCGCGGCTCGCCGAGGAAATCTGCATCTGGAGCTCCAAACAGTTCAGCTGGGTGCGCCTGCACGATTCCTATTCGACCGGCTCATCCATCATGCCGCAGAAGAAGAACCCCGATATCGCCGAACTCACGCGCGGCATGTCGGGGACGCTGATCGGCAACATCGCGGGTTTCCTGGCAACGATGAAGGCTATGCCGCTTGCCTACAATCGCGACCTCGCGGAAGACAAGCGGGCCCTCTTCGAGACCATCGACGTCCTGCAACTCATCCTGCCGGCCTTTGCCGGAATGGTCGAAACGCTGGACTTCCAGGTGGACAGGCTGAAGCAGGAAGCGCCTCGCGGCTTCACGCTGGCAACCGAAGTTGCAGACTGGCTTGTCGGACAGAACGTCCCGTTCGCCGAGGCGCACGAGATCACCGGCGCCGTGGTTCGCTATTGTGAAGAGCGCGGCCACGATCTCTCCGGCCTGACTGCGGAAGACCTTCCGAACATCGATCCGCGGCTGACGCCTGATATGCTGAAAGCCATCACGCTCGAACATGCACTCGCCAGCCGGACCGGCTACGGCTCGACCGCACCGCAACGCGTGCGGGAGCAGATCGACCGTTTCTCCGAGACGCTCGAAACCTGCCGCGCCTTCGCCGCCGCATCGACCGCCGCATCGCCGTCTCCGCGTGGCGACAAGGCGGGAAAGGAGCAGGTCGCCCGATGAACGCCACGACGATCAGGACCACAGGCGATATTGGCAAATACGAGATTGCCCATCTCACGCTGGTACCCAAACGGCACATCGGCCGAACCGTCACAGCCGCCGTGGTGCTGCTGCTTTTCGCAGCCCTCGTCCGCGCCTTCAGCGTCGGCCAGATCGAATGGAGCTATGTGCGCGACTTCCTGTTCGCGCCGACCATCATCGCCGGTCTCGGCAACACGCTGCTGATGACCGTCGCCGCCATGACACTCGGCATCGTGCTTGGCGTCGTCATCGCCATCATGCGTATTTCCGGCAATCCGGTGCTGTCCTCGATTGCGGTCGGTTATGTGTGGGTTTTTCGCGGAGCACCGGCACTTCTGCAGCTGATGCTGTGGTTCAACCTTGCACTGATCTTCCCGACCATGGGCATTCCCGGCCTCTTCGAATTCCGGACCGTCGACATCATGACGCCCTTCGTATCCGCCATGCTGGGGCTCGGAATCTCGCAGGGCGCCTACACATCCGAAGTCGTCCGGAGCGGACTTCTCTCCGTCGACAGCGGCCAGTATGAAGCCGCGCGCTCAATCGGCATGACCCACATGAAGATGCTGCGCCGCATCGTGCTGCCGCAAGCCATGCGCGTGATGATCCCGCCGATCGGCAACGAAGTCATCGGCATGGTCAAGCTGACGTCGCTTGCCAGCGTCATCCAGTATTCCGAAATCCTGCATAACGCGCAGATCATCTATTTCGCCAATACCCGCGTGCTCGAACTGCTGCTTGTTGCGAGCTTCTGGTATCTGTTCGTCGTCTCCATTCTTTCGGTCGGCCAATACTATATCGAGCGCTACTTCGGTCGCGGCATCAAATCGATCCGGTCTTCGGTCTGATGAAGGAGGATCACATGAGCAACGACATCATCGTCAAGGCCGTCGACGTCACCAAGCATTTCGGAAACTTTCTGGCTCTCGACAAGGTCAATCTCGAGGTAACGCGCGGCGAGGTGAGCTGCATCATCGGCCCTTCGGGCTCCGGCAAGAGCACCCTCCTGCGCTGCATCAACCTGCTGGAGCGCCTGGACGGCGGCGCGATCTGGGTCAACAACGAACTGGTCGGCTACCGCCGCGAGGGCGACCGGCTACATGAAATCTCCGATGTGGAGATCTCGCAGCAGCGCCGCCGCATCGGCATGGTCTTCCAGCGCTTCAACCTCTTCCCGCACATGACGGCGCTCGAAAACATCGTCGAAGGTCCAGTCCAGGTCCTTGGCGAGCCAGCCAGGCAAGCCCGCGAGCGAGCAGAAACGCTGCTCGAACGCGTCGGCCTCGCGGACAAGAAGGACCACTACCCCTCGGAGCTTTCCGGCGGACAGCAGCAACGGGTGGCGATCGCGCGGGCCATGGGCATGCAGCCCGACCTTATCCTCTTCGACGAACCGACATCCGCCCTCGATCCGGAACTCGTCTCGGAAGTGCTGGACGTGATGCGCGACCTCGCATCCTCCGGCATGACGATGATCGTGGTCACCCACGAAATGGGCTTCGCCCGCAACGTCGCCAACACCGTGACCTTCATGGAAGCCGGCAAGGTGGTCGAAACAGGATTGGCATCGGAGGTTCTCAGCACTCCGAAAAGCGCCAGAACGGCAGAATTCATCAAGGCCGTTCAAAGCTGAGGCAAGCAGCGACGGCATAATCGGCCGTCGTCCCAGATGAGACCAGCAAGGGGAACTTCATGAACAAACATTTCGTCATACTCGCCGTGGCAGGCCTCGCCGCCACATCCGCGATCGCCGCGGAACTGCCTGAGCGCGTCAAGTCCGCCGGCAAGGTCGTGGTCGCCAACCAGCCCAACTACCCGCCGATGGAATATCGCGATCCGGCGACCAACGAACTCAAGGGCGTCGACATCGACCTCGGCGTGGCGCTGGCCAAGCAACTCGGCGTCAAGGTGGAATGGTCGGACATCGGCTTCGAACAGATGATTTCCTCGCTGACGACCGGCCGCGTCGACCTCATCCACTCCGGCATGAGCGACCTGCCGAAGCGCCGCGACACGCTCGACTTCGTCGATTATATGAAGTCCGGCGCCCAGTTCTACACTGCCGCCGCGCGCAAGGACGAGTTCAAGTCGCCGGCCGACCTCTGCGGCAAAACCGTCGGCATGAGCCGCCGCACATCCTTCCCGGATGAAACCGCAAAATGGAGCGCCGCCAACTGCGAAGCAGCCGGCAAGCCGGCAATCAAGGTCGTCGGCACCGAAGGTTCCGCCGACGCCCGTGCCCAGCTCAAGCAGGGCCGCGTCGACGCTGCCGTCCAGGGTTCCGAAACCCTGCCCTATCTGATGACGCTGGAGAAAGACACTTACGCGCTTGTCGGCGAGCCCTTCACCGCCGTCTATCAGGGTATCGGCTTTGCCAAGAAGGACAGCGAACTACGCGACGCCTATGCCGCAGCATTGAAGGCGCTGATGGACAACGGCGAATACAAGAAGATCTTCGCCGCCCATGGCCTCGAAGGCACGATGCTCGACGGCATCTATGTCAACGGCGAAGCCGCGAAGTAATGATGACGAGGCTCCGGCATCAAGCCGGAGCCTTCCTTCTCCGGGGCGGCGGCCGACGCAGAACCGATCCCTGATCTGCGAAAGATTATGCGAGTTTATTCAGGAATATAGACCATGTCTTTCATGTCGGACATGAGGCCTATCGACCGGCTGGCCCAGTTTATCTCGATGCTGCAGTTCGAAGATCTGCCGCGCGACGTGGTCGAAAAAACCAAGACCCATCTCGCCGATACGCTTGCGGCGGCACTTGCGGGCACCCGCTCGAAAGAATTCCGAACTGCAAGTCGCGTTGCCAATGCACCTGGGACCGCACTCGTCTGGGGCACCGACCGCAAGCTCAATGCCCGCGATGCGGCTCTCGTCAACGGCGTTGCCGCCCACGCCTTCGAACTCGACGATTCCGGTGGCTGCGACCATTCCGGCGCGGTCGTCGTTCCAGCCGTCTTCGCGGCGATGAGCGAGGCGGCGCGGCCGGTGAGCGGCAGACAACTGATTGCAGCCGTCGTTGCCGGCTACGATGCCGGCAGGCGCATACTGGAGGCCGCTGGCGGCTACGACGCCCATAACAGCCTCGGCTGGCATTCGACCGCGACATGCGGCACGTTTGCGGCAGCCGCCGCGGCGGCTCGTATTTTCAACCTCGATCCTTCCGCGACCCGTGATGCGATCACGCTTTCGACGAGTTTTTCCTCCGGCCTCTGGGCGTTCATCCATGACGGTTCGCAGGCCAAGAAAATCCATGCGGGCCGTGCGGCCGAGGGCGGACTTCTGGCTGCCAAGCTGGCCGCGGACGGATTTGCGGGCCCCTCGCAGGTCTTCGACGACGTCTGGGGCGGTTTCTTCCGAACCTTCAACAAGGCGGCCTGCGAACCGGAGAAACTGACCGAGGCGCTCGGCGAGAATTTCAAGGTCCGCCGCGCCGTGCTCAAGCCCTATGCGTCCTGCCGCGGCGCTCACTCGGCCATCGACGCGTTGAACGACATGCTTGCCGAAAGCGGGCGAGCGGCGGGCGATATCAAACAGATCGAGCTTGCCATGAGCGCCATGCTGATGGGCATGTGCGGCGCCAAGGAAAACGGTGCGATGGCGCCAACCCAGATGAGCCTTCCCTATGCCCTTGCCGCACGCTGCGTCCACGGCAGCGCCGGGCTGGAAGCCTATGCGCAGGAGCGTCGGGCTGACCCGCGCATTGCCGCCATGATGAAGCGCATGCAGCTTTCCGTCGATGACACGATGCATCCCATGGACGAGCCCGTCGTGACGCTCGCATTTGCGGATGGAGCGCGGATGTCGCGCATGGTGCCTCGCGCGACCGGATCGGCGGAACGACCAATGTCTTCCGAGGACGTCGCCGCCAAGTTCCATGTGCTTGCCACGATGCGCATAACGCCCGGTTCAGCCGAGAAGCTATGGCAAGCTATTCGCGCCCTCGATACGCTGGATGATGCCAGCGCCCTTCTTCCCCTCCTCGCCGGCAATGCCGACCAACGCACGCTTTTCCTCTAAGGAGACAGGATGAGTTACGATCTCTCTCCGCGGCCTCTCAACCCGGCTCCCAAAGCTCCGCCGATGATCTGGCCGAACGGTGCCCGAAGCGCGCTTTTCATCGGGTTCGACGTCGATGCGGAGACCGCCTGGATCGGCAACAATCCATCGAATGTCGACCGCATGGTGACAACCTCCCATGGCGGCTACGACGCACGCGTCGGCATCGCCAAAATCCTCCAGTTGATGGACGAACTGTCGCTCAAGGCAACCTTCTTCACGCCCGGCTGGACGGCGCTTGCCCATCAGGCCGCCTGCGAGGACATCCTGAAGGGCGGCCACGAGATCGGCCATCACGGCTACCTGCACAAGATGCCGGATCGCGAACGCCTTGATGAAACCTTCGAGGAGATCGACCGCGGCTTCGACGCACTGAAGACCGCACTCGGCGTCCGCCCGGTCGGCTACAGGGCGCCGTCGGGCGAAAATTTCCCCGAACTGCTCGCCTACCTTGCCAAGAGCGGCGTGCGTTACTCCAGTTCCTTCCGCGACGATATTCTGCCCTATCGGCATGCCGGCCAAGGCGATCAGGAGGGCCTCGTCGAAATCCCGGTGAATTTCGCTTTCGACGACTGGAACTTCGGCATGTCGAGCCGGACGAGCCCGCGGCCGATCTTCGGCCGGGATGCCGTCCTGTCGTTGTGGATCGACGAGTTCGAAGCCACCCATGCCTGGGGTGGCGTGACGACGATGGTGCTCCATCCGCAGGTTTCCGGCCGCCCGATGCGCTGGCATCTGCTGCGCGACTTCCTCCTCCATGCTCGGCAGAAATCCGACGTCTGGATCGCGACAGGCCGGGAGATCGCTGACCATTTCGAGACGCTGGAAGAGCGGCATCGTCGTTCTACGATGGCAACTGTGGGAAGAACCGCTGGCCCTGAATGATGGGTGGCCTCTCTTCTTTCGCCTACGGGCCTGCGCCTGGCGACGGCGACTTGCCATGGCTATCCAGCATGCCGGCGATCGCCACTGACGGTGCCGAAAACGGCGTCGCCGCGTCGACGGCGAACCGCATGTCGTCGCGCTCGAACAAGGCGACACAAATCTCCCCCGAGTCGTGACGCGACTGATACGAGATACCATCCGGACCGTCCGGATGCGCCCAGAGCGAATCGGCCCGCAGGCCGCACGGCGTATAAGGGCCGGTCGAGATCGCAGGTCGCAAGTTGTTCAAACGACCTATACCCGGACCAGACCACCCGATCTATTTCGGAAAGCCGTAACGTTCGGTGATGTCCCAGAACATGCGATTGATCCTGACGAGAGAATTGATGCTTTCCTGTATTCGACCGATTTCCGCTCCGTCGAGTTCCTCTATCTTTCCGTATTTGATTTCATCCCGGCTTTCGAAGATCCGCATTGATTGCGTAATGCTGCGACCACTGTCGGGATCGAAAGAATAGATGCAGTGATTGTATTTGTTGCGAAGTTTTGCCTCGTCTGACAGACGGCGGGTGGCATCGAGGACTTCTCGGCGGCAGGTCGCCGGCGTCTTCTTCATTTTGGTCAGACGCTCGACGAGATCGATACGCGCCCGGGTCGTATTCAAAGTCAGGAAAATGACGATCGCCGTTTCCTTATCCACATTGGCAAGGCCGGCAATCATGTGAATGAGCAGGCTTTCGGTATTGGTCCAGGTATAGTTCAACTGCCCGATCAGGAGCAGGATCGCCTGAAGCCTGCTATTCGTTATCTGAGCGTTTGCCGCCGCCTTGGCGACGGTTGGGATCGTGTGCATTGCCAGCGGTATCCTTGCGTCTTTGCTCAAAATACAGAGCGACGACCTCAGTCCTGTTGTGTAAGCCGAGCTTGGTGATGATGTTGTGAATATGAATTTTGACCGTATGTTCGGACAGGCCGAGGGTGGCGGCAATGATCTTGTTTTGATTGCCCATCGCTATCCTGGCCAGGATCTCCCTCTCGCGCTTTGTCAGCCTGTCAAGCATTCGAACAGGGGAAACGCTGGAAATCTGCTGCCGGAACTGGGTTTCGGAGCCATCGCGGCTTTTTTCCAAAGGCGCGTCCTGCTGCGAGAGAGGAAATCTCGAAGGGAAATATCGACCGCCCTTCAATATGATGCGGAGGATCGACAGAAAAACATCCAGATTGACGTTGAACGGCACGATACCCTGGATGATGTCCGTGCCCTGCATTCCGAACTCACTTGAAGTGATATCGTCGCCGTTGCCGATGAGCGCAAGACTGACATTATGATGAAGCCTTGCGAGTTTCGGCCAATGCTCGCGGAGGGCCGGAGCAAATACGGTATCCGCCAGCACAAGCTGAACCGAGATATCGAGCTCTATTAGAGCGGACTGCAGATCGGAGACTGTTTTCACCGAGAGCCAGGGAAATTCACTCTCTATAGCGGCAATCATTGCGGTGGATATCGTCCCGGGTGCGCAGATGAAAAGCAGTGTCCGGGCAGCATTCATCGTCGACAAAGAACCTGTCAGATCCACGCCGGCATGTTGCGAAACAGTATGCGAAACTTGCATGAGGAAATTCCCTCCCGTTTGTCGGGCGCATGTGCGAAACGCACTTCTCGCCTCTTTTTCCGGGAGACGGTAAACCAGGACCAGAGGGTTGGGAATAGACCGAATAAGCTATAAAATAGATCGAATTGATGATGCGTTACAGCCAAAAAGCTTATTTGCGCCGGAACAAAACATGAATTTATGATCTCTTTTGCGTTTTGCAAAAAATCTGCTCGTTCGCAGGGAGAAATACCGAAGCCAGACCTTACGTCTTCTTGGTCATGTCCCCTACACCTATTTGATTATCCTACGCCGCCGGTCAGCCAGCCGCGCTAGATCGATATATTACCTTATCTCTTCTACCCAATCGCGCCACAGTATGCGCCGTCCGAAGCGTTTGAAGAACGGACGCTGCTTCATGGACGCGATGTCGCGAGTACGCGGTCAAGCGAGCGCCCGCTCAAGGCCTTTCGGGAGGACCGGGGAGAATAGAGGAGGAGACGAAAAACAGACATCATGGACAAAGAGCCGGCTGATGGCCGCGTCAATGCGCGCCCTATCGCCTCGATTAAGCATGTTTGCTTCAACAGCGACGAACAAAGGCCTCCAAAGAAGATGAATGGTGGTCGTGGCGTCGCTCTATTTAAAGGACAATGTCATGGCAAAGCGTAGCTTTTACGATCTGTTCGACGATGACAGCCAAGAACAGCAGCAGCAACAGCAAGAACGCCAACAGCAGGAGCAGCAAGAACGCCAGCAGCAGCAGCAGTCGTCCGATCAGGGCCAGGGCCAGTATCAGGGCCAGAGCAGCGAGTCGGTCAATCACAACGGCAACGGCAACGGCAACCTGAACCTCAACGGCAACGGCAGCCTCAACCTTAACGGCAATGGCAACGCTAACCTCAACGGCAATGCCAACTTCAACGAAAATGTCAGCGAGACGACCGTCGATGTAACCGTCGATGTAGAGCTGGATCTTGACGAGTATCTGCCGGAGGACAACGATTTTGCCGATATCGACAACAGCGATATCGACGGAATGTTCAACATCCGCATCGACGATGTTCTGAACGACGCCTTGACCGGCGCCGGCAACGACGTCGCCAATGTCATCTCGCAAGTCGCCAACATCCAGGACAATGATCATCTCGGCAGCGCGTCTGTCAACAATGGCGGCTCCTTCGATCTTGATGCTCATCCGGACGGTGGCATTGCGATCGCGTCGGAAGGCATTGGCACCGATACCGCTGGCGGCGACGGCGGCGGCAATGCTGACGCCAACGGCGGCAACGGTGGAAGCGGCGGCGCAGCCCTTGGCGGCTTTGCCCTTGGCGGTATTGGCCTCGGCGGCCTGGCGGCAAGTGTAGCGGCCGGCGGTGAAGGCGACGGCGGAGATGCCGATGGTGGCGATGCCGACAGCGGTGAAGCTGACAGCGGCGAAGCCAATGGCGGAAACGGCAATGGTGGTCGCGGCGGAAACGGCGGCGACGGTCTGGGCCTCGGCCTCGGCCTGGGCCTGGGCCTCGGTGCTGGGCTGGCATTTGCCGGCAATGGCGACGAAGGTGGTGATGCCGATGGCGGAGACGCCGGAGATGCCGGAAATGCCGATGGCGGCAACGCAGGTAACGGCGGTACCGGCGGCGATTCCACCGGCGGCGATGCGGGCGCTCTCGTCGGCGGCAGCCTCGGCTTCATCAATCCGATCTTCGTCAACAATGAAAGTGGCGAAGGTGGAGACGCTGGCGACGGCGGAGACAGCGAAGGCGGCGAAGGCGGCGATGCCGATGGCGGAAACGGTGGCGTTGGCGGATTTGGCGGCTCTGGCGGTGCCGGCGGCGACGCCCTCGGTGCAGGCCTCGGCGCTGGGTTCGGTGCAGGTGCCGGTAGCGGTGCCGGCGGCAATGGCGCCGCAGGCGGTGCTGGTACCGGCGGGGCCGGTGTCAGCGGCGCTGCGACCAGTGGCGATGCCCTGGGCGGTGATGCCCTGGCATACGGCGGCGAGGGCGGAGACGCCCTGAGCGGCGCCTGGGCCGATGGAACCGGCGGCGGTGCGGTCGGCGGCTGGGCAATCGGCGGCTCTGGTGCTGCGGGCGGCATGGGCGGCATCGCCACCACCGGCTTCGGTGGGGCCGGCGGGGACGGCGGCACATGGGGCTCGAGCAATGGTGACGACGGTTTCGTCACCGGCACGAGCAGCGCATCGGCCGATGCCTTCGTCGAGACGCATGCCTTCAACCAGGAAATCGTCCTCGGTGCAAACCTGCAGCAGAACGCGATCGACATGACGGTCGTCGGCGGCAGCCTCACGAGCACCGTGGTCGGCGAAGACGGCGACGAAAGCACATCCTGAACCATAGCTCAACTCCGCTCATTGGAGCGGGAGCACGCCATGGACTGCGCATCGCTGCGCAGTCCAACCTTTGCTGAGTTTGATCAGCAGGCAATGTCGACACAAGGCTCCATGTCATGACGGCGATGGATCAGATTACCGACGAAATTGCGCATTTCATCGGCCTCTTTCACATGAGGATCGAGGAGGCCCGCCTGCGGGACGCTTATCCCGATTTCTCCTATCACGCCCAGAAGAGCAATCTGCATTCCCAACCGGTGGCCCTCTCGGATTTTGATGCGCCGTATGAATTTATCGGCTTCGATCCGCAAATCTCCTACAAAGCGCCGATTTATCTGAGGCCGATCGATCACACGAAGCCTCTGTCATGGCATGATCGTTCTTCAATCCCGTCTGTCGAGGATGTCTCCCCCGCCCCCCCGCCGTATCATCCGGAAAAAGACCTGCCCGGACATCATACCGGTAGTCCGGCCGAGATGCTGACGATCGAGCCCCCCGGTTCGGTCGCAAATTACATTGTGCAGGCAGCGTCGCTTTCCGATGACGACAATTTCAACGTCGGCGGAAGCAATATCGAGTTCAATCCGCAGCCCGTCAGCGATCAAGACCTTTTGGATGCTGCGGATGAGGTGTTCTCCCAAGCGCCGATCGACGGTCTCGATATGCCGGCTACCAATGTCGAGCTCATCGAGATCATCAACAACGTTGCGTCTCAACTCAAGGCTCTGGCGAACGTGACCTCAGGAGGGCCGACAAATATCTCCGTCCAGCAATCCGAGGCGATCGAAGGCATCTATGTGAATGGCGAGATTGTCGAGGAGACACCCCAGCTGGAAGACTACCATTCTTTCGGCGAGGAAGCCCCTGAAGACGAGAACGCAGGCAATGCGACTGACGGCGGCGAGCAGGACGAAATTGCCGATGGAGACGCCGAGGAGGATGACGGTCAGCCATCCAATGTCGTCATTTCCGAAGATGGTTCTGTCACTGTCAAGAACTCCGTCGAGCTCGTCGCAGGAAACAACACAGCCGTCAACGAAGCCGTGATCCAAAATCTCTGGACGGCGGGAACCGTTACGGCAGTCGTCGGCGACCATGTCGAAGTCAATACGATCGTTCAGACAAATGCCTTATGGGATACGGATTCCGTGACCTCCGCCGTCGATAACTGGACGAGCGAGGACACTGCGAACGAGGTTTTCAATATAGCGACCTTCAAGCGAGACGATCCGCTGGAGGATGCTCCAGACACGGAGGCAGCCGCGGGAGGGTTTCCCGCCGCCTGGGCCGTTGCCGAAATCCAGGGCGATCTGCTGATCACCAACTGGCTCGAGCAATATGTGTTCATGTCCGACAACGATGTCGGTGTCCTATCCGCATCAGGCACTACGACGCAGGTCATTGCCGGAGACAACACCAGCGCCAACCAGACATCGATTTTCGAGCTCGGATTCTCCTATGACCTCATAATCGTGGGCGGCTCCCTCTATGACGCCAATATCATCCACCAGACGAATGTGTTGATCGACAACGACGTCGTCGGCGCGGTCTCGGGTTTTGAAACCAGCGGCGAAGGAGGCATCGCCAGTTCAGGCAATCTGCTCTGGAACCAGGCTTACATCCAAAATGTGGGGGGAGCCGACCGCTTCGAAACGTTGCCCTCCGCGTATCTGGACGCCGCGAACGATTTCGCGGCGGGGAATTATCAGCTGTCCAGCGGCGTTCTCACGGATCCCATGTTCGCCGATCTCCCCGGATTGCGGGTTCTCTATGTCAGCGGCGACCTGCTGAACATCCAGTATGTCAGCCAGACCAACATTGTCGGAGATAGTGATCAGATCGCGCTCGCCATGAATGCGATCGATCCCCGCGCCGATGCCACATGGTCTGTTTCAACCGGTGGCAACGTGCTGATAAACAAGGCCGCCATTCTGGATCTCGACTCCTTCGGTCAAACCTATGTCGGCGGTGGGCAATATTCCCAGGAAACACTCTTTCAGGCGGAACTGATTTCACATCAGCCGGAGCTCCTTACGCGGAATCCGGATGCACTCGTCAACGAGGCGGTGGTCTTCCTGGACGAAACGATGCTGGAAGGGGACTACGAGGCACCGGGCATTTCGATGCCCACAGATCATGACGGGCACTATCAAAACGACGGATTACAACATGTGCTCGGATAGAGGGGGGAAGCATGTCGGACACACAAAGGCGGGCAGAACGCCTGCAGGCTTCGGGTCTTCGGGACCCACAAATTAGCGATGAGGAAATCTATGCAACGCTGGAGCGCGCCGTGGAAGACTGCCTGAAGCTGTCAACAAATAACGCGGCGACATCGGCAACAATATCTCGACTGGACCCCAAGGACACCCCGCAGAATACCTCCAAAAAGGAGGAACACACCGGAAATGCTGAGGTCGTGCCCTTGCCGACAGCAGACAACGTCACCGAAACGGAAATCGGAATTCAATCCAGAACACCGGCGCGGGAAGCCCCCCAAGCGAAGAGCCCCGAGGGCATGATCACCATCGATGGCGACACAGGCCCTCTCCGGATCGACAGCAGCACAATCGGCAAATCTCCTTCGTCAGGCGGAGGCACCGGCTCGGGCAACGGCGGCACACCATTTCACAAGCGTCTCGCACCCATCGATTTTTCGGCAAGTCTGAGGGCCGGCATCAAAGCCGTGCGTGTGAATTTGGGCATCGTGATGCTGTTTACTGTTGCAAGCAACATCCTGGTGCTCGCGATCCCGGTCTATCTGTTCCAGATATCCGACCGCGTTCTTACAAGCCGGTCGATCGATACTCTGATCATGTTGACTGTTGTGATCGTCGCCGCCGTCATCCTGCAAGCGGCATTCGATGCGCTTCGTCGCTTTATTCTGATGCGCACCGCAGTGGAAGTCGCAGCGCAGCTGGGCGCTCCGATCCTCAGCGCTGCCGCCCGAGCATCCCTCTACGGAAACGGGCGTGAATATCAAATTCTGAACGACCTGCAGCAGGTCCGTTCCTTCCTGGTGTCCAGAACGCTTCTTTCGTTCCTCGACGCACCGATCGCACCGCTGTTCGTCCTGGCCGTATTCCTGATTCACCCGCATCTCGGATTTATCGTGGTCCTGACGGCCGTGTTGCTGCTTATCTTCACCCAACTCAACCAGCGCATGACGGCGGAACCGTTTTCGGAGGCAAATACCGCACAGGTGAAAGCCAACCTGCATCTGGAATCCATGTCCCGCAACTCGCAGATCATCAATGCTCTCGCGATGATCCCCGAGACAGTCCAGATATGGGGCAAGGATACAGCTTCATCCCTGAAGTCTCAGGTCATCGCGCAGGATCGCAACATCACCATCGCCGCTATTTCAAAAGCCTGCCGGCTCCTGACGCAGATCGCCATGCTGGGCTGGGGCGCGTTCCTATCGGTCGAAGGTGAGATCACTGGCGGGATGGTGATCATGGCCTCCATCATCGCCGGCCGTGCGCTGGCGCCGATCGAAGGCGCCATCGATGGCTGGAATCAGTATAGTCAGTCCCGGGCCGCCTATGGCCGCATAGCGACGCTTTTGACGTCGTCTCCCTTCAATTTCGAGCGGTTGAACCTTCCCAAGCCTGAGGGGCGACTGGATGTCGAAAGGCTGCTCTATGTGCCGCAAGGCACGAAACGCGTGGTGCTCAACGGCATATCCCTCTCCCTCCAACCGGGCGATTCCCTGGCGATCATCGGTAATTCCGGCGCGGGAAAGACGACCCTTGGAAAAATGCTTGTCGGATCGATCCTGCCGACATCGGGCAACGTCCGGCTGGATCTCATGGACCTGCGCAACTGGGACCAGCGGCAGTTCGGCGAGAACATCGGCTACCTCCCGCAGGACGTGCAGCTCTTCCCCGGCACGATCAAGGCCAATATCGCACGCATGCGACAGGACGCGAACGATGAGCAGATCTACCGTGCGGCCATGCTGGCGGACGTTCATGAGATGATCGCAAGCCTGCCCCATGGCTATGAGACTGTGGTCGCAGCCGACGGCGCGCCTCTCTCGGGCGGCCAGAAACAACGCATAGCCCTTGCCCGCGCGTTTTTCGGGGATCCCCATCTGGTCGTACTCGACGAGCCGAATTCCAACCTCGACAACGCCGGCGATGCCGCGCTGCTACGGGCGCTCCAGCATGCCAAGGAAAACAAGATAACGGTTGCGACGATCACCCAGCGGCCGGCGCTTTTGAACAACGTGGACAAGATCCTCCTGCTCGTCAACGGTACGGTTGCCTTGTTCGGCACGCGCATGGATGTCCTGAAGGCTATCGAAGCCCGGGGGATCAACCTCAACACCGGCTCTTTCGGTCATCAACTGCAATAGGGGGAGCGGAAATCATGTCTTCCGTTGCAAAAATTCACGATCTCGAATGGTATGAAGAAGTCCCAAGATCGGTTTGGAAACAGACCTTGGCCGGTCTGGTTCTCCTGATCGTCGCCTTCGGCGGTTTCGGCACCTGGGCTTCGACCGCCCCGCTCGCGGCCGCGGTCATTGCTCAGGGCAGCTTTGTTGCAACAGGCCGCAACAAGGTCGTGCAGCATTTCGAGGGCGGGATCATCAAGGAACTGCTGGTGAGTGAAGGCGACCAGGTCGTCGAAAACCAGCCGCTGGTCAAACTTGACGAGACCGCCGCCCTTTCGAAGAGGCGGGAGATTTTCCTGCGGCGTATCAGGCTGGAAGCAACCGCGGCGCGTCTTGTTGCCCAGGCTGAAGGCACTGATGTCATCAAAATCCCGGATATCCTCGGCGACTTCAAGAATGACCAGGATGTCTCATCGATCTTGCTGACCCAGCAACTCAATTTCAAGGCCCAGCGCGTTAAATTCGCGACCGAGCTTTCCTTGCTGCGGCAGAACATGAAGGCGCTGGAGTTCCGGAGCGAAGGCTATACCCGACATCGCGACGCAATCTCCCGTCAGCTTGTTTTGCTGGGGGAGGAGTATGAGACGAAGAGAGGCCTGCTGGCCAAGGGCCTGCTTCGGGCAACAGAGGTCAAGGCGCTTCAGCGTGCAATGGCGGATGCTGAGGGACAGATCGGAAGGCTCAACTCCGAAATCGCTGAAACGGGCGCACAATTGCTGAAGGCCCAGCAGGAAGTAGCCCATGCCGAAGAGGCTTATCGGGAGGATGCTCTTGATCGGCTGCAATCCATCCAGGGTGAGCGGGACGCGGCCCGGGAACAGTCGCGCGAGGCTGATGACATTCTGCGTCGCACGACCATCGTCGCGCCCGTCTCCGGCACCATTGTTCGGACCTATTACCATACGACCGGTGGCGTTATCGAAAGCGGCAAAGGGATCATGGAGATACTACCCGCGGGCGTGCCGCTGATCATCGAGGCGAAGGTTCCCCGCAACGAGATCGACAATGTGAAGGTCGGTCAAAAGGCGACCGTTCGGCTCACCGCATTGAACCAGCGGACGACGCCGATCCTGAACGGCGAGGTGTTCTATGTTTCCGCCGACGCGCTGGAGGACAGCAAGGCCGGCGTTGTCAACCACGACGTCTATATCGCGCGCATCCACCTTTCGTTAGACGAAATCGCCCGCGTAAGGGGCTTCACCCCGCAACCCGGGTTGCCGGCGGAGATCATGATCCAGACTTCGGTCAGGACATTCTTCAGCTATATCGTGAAACCGATCACCGACAGTATGTCGAGGGCATTTTCCGAGCGTTGAAGTTGGCCCCCTAGCGGAAGTCAACACGCAGAGCTTCGATGGTTCCGATGAGAGCAAAAAGCAGCCCGCCGACGCGGGCTGAGGAGTGCTGAACTCCCGGCAGGAGCTATAGAACCTCGATTTCCGCCACACGGATCCAATCCGGTCAGGATTGCGCATCAGGCGCCCGGCGGTGCCACGGGCGCGTCCGCAAAGCCCGCGTCGTCGAGCGCCTTGCGGACGAGGCCCGAAGCCTTCGCCTCTTCCAGGAATGCGCTGACGAAAGCGAGAGCGGACGGCTTGCCGTGAGCGACGGCGATCGCAATGCCCGTCTGCTGGAAGCCGCCGTCGAGGACGCGGGCGCCCGGAAGTTTCGCAAGCAGCGTTCGGAAGGCGTCGCGGGAAAGCGCCAGGGCCTCCGCCTTTCCCTGCAGCAGACGATCGATGGCTTCGGCGATCGTTTCCACTGCTTCGGGGACTGCCGTCTTGAGGGAACGTGCGGCGCTGCGGATCGTCGTCGTATTGGCGATGCCTATGACGCGCACGCCTTCCCGGTCGACCTCTTCCAAGGTTGTGATGCCCGACGAGGCGGTCACGAGATAGGTGCTTTCGAGGACGTAATAGATCGGACCGAAGGCGACGCGCCGGCGCCGTTCGTCGTCGATCGGCATGAAGCTCACATCGATCGTTCCGTTTTCGACCGCATCCGTACAGGCGCCGGAATTCGGAAAGTTGACGATCTCCACCGCGACACCGAGCCTTGCGGCGAGCGCCCCGCCGATATCAAGGGTTACGCCGCGATAAGCCTGGCTCCCTGCATCAAAGACGGCGAACAGGGCCGATGGTGCCGGTGCGGCGACGATGCCGATCCGCAGGCTTCCCGTCGGGGTGAGTTCGAGGAGCGCGAGATCGTCGCGGGCGACCGCGTCCGTGGTGGTCGATGACATGGAAAGACTCCCTTGGCTGATCCACAGGGCGCGGCAAGCCCCCTTCCCCATAGAAGGAAGATCGAGGCGTCATCTTCAAACCGGCGTGCCGACGCCGAGCAACGCTTCCTTCTCGTTCACCGACAGGCTCGTCAGCCGGTAGAGAATGAAGCCTTCCTTTTTAGAATGGATGCTGACCAGCACCTCGCCGAACACGGTCCGGATTTCGCCGAGCAATTCGCCCTGGGCGACCGGTTCGCAGAGATCCTTCCGCGGGTACCAGAGCCCGGTCGCGGGCGCTACCGGCACCCACATCGTCACGACGTCGAGCGGCGTGACCGGAGCCGCGCCTGGCAGCATGCCGATATGCCGCATGACGCCACGAATGCCGTCCGTCATCTGGGCGACGGTCGCGTCTCCCCATAGCCCGTTGCCGCTCACCTCCGGCAGGATGCTCGGGACTCCGAGCTTGTGGGCCGCATCCACTGTATAACCGGCTCCGCCGGTCGCGACGGCGACCGGAATGCCGAAGGCGGCCGCAAGCGCCTTCGACTTCTCGCATCCGGCGGGAAAGATCGTGAAGGGCTGAAGACCTTCGTCGAGGTCGCCGCCATGGCAATCGACATAGGCGTCGGCTTTCGGAAACACTTCCGTCACCAGCCAATGGGCGAGGCGCTCGCTGGTCGTGCCGTCCGGCCTGCCGGGGAACATGCGGTTCAGGTTCTTGCCGTCCTGCGGCATGATGTAGATGTTGCGCTTGCGGAACGCCTGCGTGTTGAGGATCGGCAGGATCAGCAGCGTCCCCTTGATCTCCACCGGCCTCGTCTGCATCAGGCGGACAGCCGCTTCGATCGAGCAATATTCCGAGCCGTGTACGCCGGCCGTGATCAGCAGGCAGGGACCCGGCTCGGCGCCTTCAATGATGGCGAAGGGGATTTCGAGTTCCTCCGTCGGACGGACATAGCCGAATTCCACACGCGGCTTCCCGCTACGAAGAGCTGGCAAGACGTTCATCGAACAAAATCCTCAAAGCGATTGAACCTGCTCGGCGAAAGGCGCTCGAGCGCCTTCCGTGAAATCGGCGTCTCTCCCGGCGGAGCTGGTCAGCTCTTCCTCACCCCCTGCAGCCGGATAAGCCCGTCCGGATAAGGAACGAAGCCGTCGACATTGCTGCGTGCCGCCCAGATCGACTTGTAGTGATAGAGCGGGATGAACGGCACGTCGGTGAGATAGATGCCGACGCTTTGCGCATAGAGCTTGGCGCGCTCCTTTTCATCGGTGACCTGCCGCGCCTGGGCGAGCAGCTTGTCCAACGCGGGATTGCAGTAGCGCCCCCAGTTCAGAAAGCCGTCGCAGGCGACCCACGGGCTGATATTGCCGTCCGGATCGGGCCGCCCGCTCCAGATCGCCATCGAGGCCTGATATTTGCCGGCATCCGAATTGGCGGCGAGCGTCGAGGATTCGAGCGACTGGATCTTCACGTCGAAGCCGGCCTCGGCAGCCATGACCTGAACCATCTGGCCGACCTGGGCGAGCGTCGGGCTGTTGGCGACGGAAAGCGTGAAGGACGGGCTCGTCACCCCCGCTTCCGCAAGCAGCATCTTCGCCCTGGCGACATCGCGGCCCTTCAGTGCGTGGGTCGGGTCGTAATAGGGCGCCCCGACGGGCTCCGTCTGGTTGGCCGGCGGGAACAGGCCCTCATAGACAACCTCGCTGATCGCGCCGCGATCGATCGAAAGCTCCAGCGCCTGGCGCACCTTCGCATTCCGGCCGAGCGGATTGTCGGCGCTTTCGCCATGGGCGATGTTGATGGAAATGACGTCGAAGGCAATCGATGGCCCTTCGATGGCCTTGACGCCCCTGTCGTCCTTGATCGCCGCGACATCGCTCGGCGACAGCCGCTCGATGAGGTCGAGGTCGCCGGAACGCAGGCTGAGCAGGCGCACGGCATCGTCCGGGATCATCCGGTAGGTGACGGAATCGAGCGAGATCGCGTCCTTGTTCCAGTATTGGTCGAAGCGCTTCAGAGTGATGTGGTCCTGCGACACGCGCTCCACGAACTGAAACGGGCCGGCGCAAACGGGATGCGCTCCGATATTGGCGCTGTCTTTTGCGAGCGCCGCCGGCGACATGATCATGCCGGCTCGATCGGCGAGCACGCTGACGAGTGGCGCATAGGCCTGGCTGAGCTTGATCGCCACGGTCAGCGGATCAATGACATCGACGCTCGCCACCGGCTTCAGCTCGGTCTTGCGCCTGGAGATCGGATCGGTGCGGTAGCGGTCGAGATTCACCTTGACCGCAGCGGCATCCATCGGCTGCCCGTCGTGGAAGACCACCTGATCGCGAAGCTTGAGCGTCAGCGTCAGACTGTCCGGCGACCATGACCAGGACGTGGCGAGTTGCGGCTGGAACGTGCCTTCGGGTGTCGTATCGATCAGCTTGTCGCACAGTGCCGCGAAGATCACGCGGCCGGCAACCGAGCCTCCTGTCGCGGGGTCGAGAGCATCCGGATCGGCTCTGAGGCCGATCTTCAGGTCTGCCGCCGAAGCGGAAGCGGTGACGAGAATTGCGGCAAGGAAAGCGGACATCGATCCGATGTCGCGCCGCCCGGTCATGGAAATCATGGACAATACCTCTCTCTTGTTTGCGGAAGGTACCCGCTGCCGGAAAGCAGCTCTAAAATTGTACTAGCATAAGAGAACAGCAATGCACAATCTCGTGCATTGCCCATTTTATGGGCTCTATCACTGTTGTTCTTTTAGAATTTTCTTGGTCATTTTTGGAAATCATCCGATAAAAATTTGAAATCGACGAAACGACCGGTTCCTATTGACATGCTCAACCGCCTGTTCTGTTATAAAGATGTATAACGATTATAGATTTTGAACCGACTCAGATGTCCTTCCGGTCCTTCACGGCGCCACCGGTGTCACCTCCCGCCCGGCCCGCCGGAAGAAGGCCGGCAAGGAACATCGGACCGGCACCTTCCTGGTGAAAAACCAGCAACCAGAGGAGAATGAAAATGAGATTTTCGTCGCTGCTGCCTGCCGTGATGACTGCATTCATCGCGGCCGGCGCCCAGGCCGACGACCTGAAGATCGGTCTGCAGGACGATCTTGACGGTCTCGACCCGGCCCGCTCGCGCACCTTCGTCGGCGAGGTCGTATTCGAATCCCTGTGCGACAGCCTCGTCGCCATAGGGGCCGATCTCGTCGTCAAACCCGAACTCGCCGAAAAGTGGTCGTGGAACGCCGACGGCACCGAGCTGACCCTGACGCTTTTCCCGAACCTGAAATTCCATGACGGCAGCGCCATCGATGCTGCCGCCGTCAAGGCCAATCTCGACCGCGCCGTCACTTTGCCCGACAGCATGCGCAGATCGGAATTGCAATCGGTCAAAGGCGTCGAGGTGGTCGACGGTCTGACGGTCAAGATCATGCTGAAGCGGCCGGATCCGACCCTGCTGCCGCAGCTTTCCAACCGTGCCGGCATGATGCTGTCGCCGGCGAGCTTCGAGAAAGCCGTGACCGCGCCCTCCTGCTCCGGCCCCTACAAGTTCGTCGCCCGCCAGCAGAACTACAAAATCGACCTGGAGAAGTTCGCCGATTACCGCAACGCGGCCGACTACCATTTCGACAAGCTGACATTCATGATCATCCCGGACACGACTGTCAGGCTCGCGAACCTCAGATCGGGCGCGCTCGACATGCTCGAACGTCTCGCCCCCTCCGACATTCCCTCGGTCAAGGCGGACGACAAATTGCAGCTCGCGCAGGTCACGAGCGTTGGCTACCAGGGCATGACGATCAATGTCGGCAACGGTACAACCCGCGCCAAGGGTCTGCTCGCCAAGGACAAGCGCATCCGGCTGGCGCTCGAACTCGCCATCGACCGCAACGTCATCAACGACGTGGTAGGCTCGGGCATCTTTCAGCCGGCGCAGCAGCCGTTCACCGGCGTCAGCCCCTATCACAACAAGGACATCAAGGTAACGGCCCGCGATGTCGCCAAGGCGAAGTCGATTCTCAAGGAAGCGGGCGTCGAAAAGGTTTCGTTCGAACTGCTCTTCGCCAATTCCACGACCAGCCAGCAGGTCGCCGAACTCATCCAGGCCATGGCGGCGGAAGCGGGCTTCGACATCAAGCTGCGCGCCGTCGAATTCACCTCGATGCTCGCCCAGACCCAGAGCGGCGATTTCGATGCCGTGCTGACCGGCTGGTCGGGTCGCTACGATCCGGACGGCAACCTGCATCAGTTCGTCACCTGCAAGGCATCGCTCAACTATGCCGGCTTCTGCAACGAACAGGTCGACAAGGACCTGAACACCGCCAAGGTGACGGCCGATTTCGAGACCCGAAAGAAGTTCTATGACGACGCCCAGTCGATCCTGCAGGACCAACTGCCGATCATCTATCTCTACCACCAGCCATGGCCTTTCGTACTTGCCAAGAACCTGAAGGGCTTTACGCCACTGCCGACCGGCCTGATCAGCATCAAGGGCATGACCAGGGCCTCATAGGTCCCGGTCTGATCCTCCCGGAAGGGCCGGCAGCAGGCCGGCCCTTTCCCTCAGGCCTCCCGGTGGACGAGCTTCTTCGCCATCATCATGTGAATGCCCTTGCAGCCGTTGACCGTCTGCGTGACGCGCAGGTCGCCGGCCAGGCTGCAAAGCGTGTAGGCGTCTTCCCGCGACAGCCGGCCCTTCTCGCCGAGCAGCACGATCATGTCGCGCAGCGCCATCACAGCGCACTGGTCGAGGTCCGGGTCCATGCCCATGGTGATGTAATGGGTCGGCGTCTCGGCGCGGGGATAGACGAAATCGAGGTCGTCGCGCACGGTCATCTGGAACGTGCCGCGCAACGCTGTCTCGATCGCCGTGATGCAGACCTCGCCGTCACCTTGCGCACCGTGACCGTCGCCGCAGGAAAACAGCGCGCCCTCGTTGAAGATCGGCAGGTAAAGCGTGGTGCCGGCGACGAGTTCCTTGTTGTCGATATTGCCGGCATGGGCACGCGGCATGATCGAGGTGATGCGCCCCCAGTTCGGAGGTGGCGCGACACCCATGACGCCGAAGAAGGGCGCCAGCGGCAGGTCGAGGCCCCATGGCAGGCGCGCGACCCCCTTCTCCGCGTCGAGCGGAATATTCAGCAGCCGCGAAGTCTCGAAATCATAGGGCAGCGTGCCGGCAAGCGGGCGGATGACGTTATAGCCCCAGTCCTGGCGGAGCTCGATATCGAGGATCTTCACTTCCAGCACATGGCCGGGCTTGGCGCCCCGCACCCCGACCGGACCGGTGAGAATATGGCCCTGCATGATCGGCAGGCAGTTCTCGTGGATCTCGAGATGTTCGGGAAGGATGGTGAAACCCTCCTTCGGCAGCACTTCCGGCGGGCCGGAGACGGTCTCCATCACCACCGTATCGCCGCTGTCGATTGTCAGCACAGGCTCTCTGGCGGGATCGAAATAACCCCAGGCACAATTGGTCGAGGATGCCGGCACTTTATATAGCATGGCTTTATGCTCCATTGTTCTGCCCCGCAGGATCTGAAGCGGAGCACTCTTAAATTTCTTAAATCACCGGCCGGTGATAGGCGCCGAGCGCCGCCTCAATGGAATGCGCGCCCTGCAGCAGCTTTTCGTCCTCGCCGAGCCTGCCTGTCAATTGAATGCCGAGCGGCAGATGGCCGTCCATGCCGCTTGGAATGCTGACCGAAGGATGCCCGGTCATGTTGGCAAAGCCGCTCGCCAGCATTTCTCCCTCCTCGCCGTCCTCGGTGAATTCCGGATCCTCGACGGGCGCCGGAAAAGGAACGCTCGGGCTGAGCAGCACATCCACATCCGCAAGACACGCTTCGACCGCTTGTCGGAGCTTTGCCTGGAACCGCTGTGCCCTCAGATAGTCGACGGCAGGCGTCTCGAAGCCGGAAATGACCTGCGCCAGCGTCCGCGGCGCATAACCCCGCGGATTTTCGAGATGCAGGTCCGCGTGGATGAGCGACGCCTCCGGCTTGATGATATGGCGCAGCATGGAATTGGCCCGCGACAGCTCGGGAATATCGATCGTCCTGACGATCGCTCCCTTCGTCTCCAGTGTCGCAACGACATCGCGAAGGTTCTGCGCCACCGCCGGCGTGAGTTCGGGGCTGTCGCAATGATAGCTGGCAAGGCCGATCCGCAAGCCGGAAAGCGATGGCGGCGACAGCGCGATATCCCGGCCGGCAAGGCAGCTGAGCATCAACGCCGCATCGGCGACGCTACGCGCCAGCGGCCCGGCGTGGTCGAGGCTCCAGGAAAGCGGAAAGACGCCCTCCGTCGGCACCAGCCCATAGCTCGGCTTCAGTCCGACGATACCGCAATAGGAGGCCGGGATGCGGATCGAGCCGCCGGTATCCGTGCCGACCGAAAGTGGCACGATGCCTGCTGCGACGAGCGCCGCTGAACCGCCACTCGACCCGCCGGAGGTGCGCGCGGGATCATGCGGATTGTTGGTCTGGCCGATGTCGGGATGCGCGATGCCATAGGCATATTCGAGCAGATTGGTCTTGCAGAGGACGATCGCGCCAGCGGCGCGCAGCCGGGCGACGAGGAGGGCATCGTCCACAGCGATTACCGGCTTTCGGACACGGCTTGCAAAACCGGTCGGCATGCCGCGAACGCCGATGATATCCTTGATGGCGACCGGAATGCCGTGAAGCGGTCCCCGATCCTTGCCCGCACGAAGTTCCGCGGCCGCGTGCTCCGCATCGCGCATCGCCTCCTCCGGCATGACGTGGGCGACGGCGTTCAGGCGCGGTTCGAGTGCCTCGAGACGCTCCAGCGCCCGCGAGACCACCTCGACGGGGGAGAGGGAACCGTTCCGGTAGCGGGCGGCAAGCTCCTCCACCCCGAGAAAACCGATATCGTCTTCCGGCATGGGTAGCATCCCTTCCAAGCTCATTCCCCTTTGCCACATCCTTCGCCCCGCGAACGGCATCAGGACGTTTCTGCAAGCCTTCTCAGCAGCATCGTCCAGGCCTTCATGCCGAGCCGGAAATTCTCCAGCCGGAAGAACTCGTTCGGGGCATGGTAATCCTCGTCCGCGGTCGAGAAGGAGAAGAAGATCGACGCACAGCCGAGATGCCTGCGGAAGGCGCTGCCGATCGGGATCGTCGCGCCCATGGCGACGCGCAGCGGCTTTTGGCCGAGCAGTTCGCCCAGCACGTCTTCCGAGACCTTGAGCGCCGGCAGGTCCGGATCGATGAAATCCGCTTCGCTGCCGGGTCCGTGGCGGTGGACTTCGAGCGCAAATCCCTTCGGCAGGCGCTTTTCGAGATGGCGAGTGATCGCGGCAACCACCGCGTCCGGCTTCTGCCCGGCGATCAGCCGGCAGGTGATCTTGACGCTTGCCGAATTCGGGATGACCGTCTTGGTGCCCCTGCCCTGGTAGCCGCCGGAAATGCCGTTGAATTCCAGCGTCGGCTCCAGCCATTGCCGGATTAGCAGTTCCCGGCCGGTCCCGATCGGGGCCGCTCCCGGAACGCCGATCTCACGATAATAGGCATCACTGTCGAAATCCGCCGCCTCGATCGCCGCGACGATGCGCGGATCCGGCGGGCTCGTGCCGTCGAGAAATCCGTCGACGTTGACGCGGCCGTCCGGTCCGTGCATCGACGCCAGCAGCGCTGCAAGCGCCGCGATCGGGTTCGGCGCGCTGCCCCCGTGGCGGCCGGAATGCAGGTCCTTCGCGGCACCGGTCACAGTAACATCGAGCGCGACGAGGCCGCGGCTTGCGACCGTGATCGACGGCCTGTCCGGCCGCCACATCGCACCGTCGGCCGAAAGCACGAGATCGCAACGAAGCTTCTCACGGTACTTTTCAAGGATCGGCTCGAAATGCGGGCTGCCGGATTCCTCCTCGCCCTCGATCAGCACCTTGAGATTGACGGGCAGCCGCCCCTCCTCGCGCATGAAAGCCTCGGCGACGAGGATCGGGATAAGGAGCGGTCCCTTGTCGTCGGAGACGCCGCGGGCATAAAGCCGTCCGTCGCGTTCATCCGGTTCGAAAGGCGCCGTTTTCCACTTGTCGAGCGGATCCGGCGGCTGAACGTCGTAGTGACCGTAGACGAGGAAGGTCGGCAGCGACGGGTCGCTTGCGATCTCGCCGAAGACGGCCGGATGCCCGCCGGTCTCCAGCAATTCGACGCCGGAAAAGCCCGCGCGGGTGAGCCGGTCAGCAACGAAACGCGCGGCCGCCTTGATGCCTTCGGCATAGGCCGGATCGGTGCTGATGCTCGGGATGCGGCAGAAAGCCTTCAGATCCTCAAGAGCGGCCGTATAATTCGCGTCAAGAAAGGCCTCGACGCTCATTTGCCGCCGTCCACGCTGACGATCTGGCCGGAAATCCAGCCGGCATAGTCCGACGCGAAGAACATCACCATGGCGGCGATATCATCGGGCGAGCCGAGGCGCTTCAGCGCGATGTTCTGCAGGAGCCGCGTCTGTCCCTCCTCGCCCATCGCCTCCCATTGCTTTTCCGTCGTGGGGTTGGAGCGCACGAAGCCGGGCGCGACGTTGTTGACGGTGATATTCCAGGGGCCGAGTTCGTGGGCGAGCTGGCGGGTCAGTCCGATCTGGCCGGCCTTGGCGCTGGCATAGGCCTGGATGCCGGTCAGCGAAATGCCGATGCCGGCACCGCTGGAAATGTTGATGATGCGCCCCGCCCGCTTCTTCTTCATCGCCGGCGCCACCGCCTGCGCCATGAAGAAGGCGCCCGAAAGGTTGACGTCGAAGATCGTCTGCCAGTCGCCTTCGGAAATCTCCTCGATCGGCCGGCCGACCTGGCCGCGCACACCGCCGGCATTGTTGACGAGGATATCGACGTCGCCGAAGGCCGGGACGAGCTTCTGCACATCGGCGCGGCTGCCCACATCGAGCACGTGCGCGGACGTGTTCGGGCCGCAGAGTTTTACCGTTTCCTCGAGCCCCGCCGCATTGATGTCGCAGACATGCACCGTTGCTCCGCGGCTTGCGAACCCTTGTGCGATCGCTCGGCCGAAGCCATGCGCCGCGCCGGTGACGATGACTATCCTGCCGTCGAAGGAAATGTTCATGCCGCAGCCCTCGCAAGTTCGTCGATATTGGCCATGTCAAGCGGCCGCTTGCCGTCCTCGATCTCATGGATCATCTCGATGACGCGAGCGGCGAGCGGCGTCGGCACGCAGGATTCCCGGCCGATCTCGACCACCGGAAGCACCTGCGCGTCCACTTCGGTCTTCCGCTTGCGGATTGCCAGATCCCGCCAGATGCCGGAATGGGATTTGGCCGACCTGCGGTTATGCGCCGCCATATCGTCGAAGGACTTGTTGGTCTGTTCCGGCGTCGCGAGCGGCCCGAAGGCTGCGGGGTCGAAGCCGTCGAAGGCCTCTGGCTTGATATTGTTGATGGCCGCGACGGTCGCCACTTCCAGCGCGAGCTTGCGCAGCACCGGCCGGGCGACCGGATTATCGAGCACGTCGGCGATGCTGTCATTGGTGAGCGCCGTGCCGAACAAGAGCGCGCCATAGATCAACTTCCCCCAGAGGAAGCCCCAGATATTGTTGGTGATCAGCGCCTTCGGCTCGAAGGTCTTCATGAGCTGGTAGATGCTTTCGGAGCGGTCCGTGAAACGGCCGTCGAGCTCGCCGATGACGACGGCGCCGCGGCCGCTATATTGCACCACGCCGGGCTCGAAATAATCGGCGCCGAAATTCACGAAACAGCCGATCACCCGGCTATCGCCGGTGATGCGGGCGATCACCCGTTCGTTCAGGCCGTTCTGCGCCGAGACGATGTAACCGTCCGGCGCGAGATGTCTGACCAGCGCCTTCGCCGCCTCTTCCGTGTGATGGGCTTTGACGCAGAGGAAGGTGCGCTTATATTGGCCTTCGAGCTCTTCCGGCAGATAGGCCTTTGCCTTCACCACGTCCTCGAAGATCGGACCGACGATCTTCAGCCCTTTCTCGTTGATCGCGTCCACATGTTCCTTGACGTTGTCGACGAAGATCACCTCTTCGCCGGCCCGGATGAAGGCAGCCCCCAGCGTCCCGCCGATCGCGCCGGCACCCCAGATCAGGACCGGCCCGCTCATGCCCAGTCTCCTTCGAGAAGCGCGCGCGTCTCTTCGATCGCCACGTCCCAGATCGCCTGCATCTCCTCGTCCGGCCGCTCGTAGTAACCGCCGAAATTGCCGTCGCCGAGATAGGTCTTGACGGCCTCCGGCGACATCACCCGCATCCGCGCCGTGTCGATCATGGGCTTGCGCTGCAAGGGTTGCGCGACGCCCTCAAGTCGCGTCCAGGGAAAATTTTCCATCCAGGAAGCGTGCGAGGCGACGGTGTCGGTCTCTTGCACCTTGGCGAAGGTCTTCGGCGCGTTCCACCAGTTGTGAAACTTGACGGCGGTGTCCGGATTATCCGCCATCCATTCCACCGCGAGGCTCCCGGCCGGTTGGTTGCCGCCATGGCCGTTGACGATCAGGATGCGGCGGAAACCCTGCCGCCTCAGCCCGTCGAGGATATCGCGGACGAGACGGACATAGGTTTCCTGGCGGATGCTGATGGTGCCCGGATAGGAAAGGAAATAGGGCGTGATGCCATAGGCCACCACGGGAAAGACCGGAATGCCGAGCGGCGCGGTCGCCTCTGCTGCCACTTTTTCCGACAGGATGGAATCGACGGATAGCGAAAGTCCTGCATGCTGCTCGGTGCTGCCGAGCGGCAGGACTGCTCTGTCGTCAGTCTTCAGATAGGCCTCGATCTGCTGCCAGTTACATTCCGATATTCTCATCTCCGTCTGCCTTCCTTATCCTTGCACATCGATCGGCGCTCGTTTCGCGTCGTCCACGGGCTGCGGCGAGACGCCGGCAGCGCGTATGATCGGCACGATCACCCGCTCGATATCGGCCGTATCGGGCGCATGGCGATATTCGATCGCCGGCACACCTTCTGGAACGTCAGCGAGAATGCTTTCCGCCCCGGAGGCGTAGACGACGACGGTGGCATTCGCGATCACCGCATCGAGGCCCGGCGTATCGAGCACGCCGGCGGCAACCTCCCCCACATGTGGCGCGAAGCGCTGCACGCCGCTCTTCATGATCGGCAGGAATTCAGGGAACCGCGAGATGACGGCGATGCGGGCAAGCGAGTCCAGCGAGGCGAGCGCCCGACGCGTCTCCTCCGACGGCGTGAAGCTGATCGTCACGACCTTCGTATTCGGCACCAGCATCGCCACGTCTCGGTGCCGGTTGGCGATGGTGACGGCGAGGTCGGCGGAATTGGCAAGCGCCTTGATCTTGGCATCCCGCTCCAGGGCCGCGACCGTCACCGGCTCCACGGTGACATCGCGCCCCAGCCGGGCGGCGATGAAACGGGCATAGCTCGCAGTCGCGTCCTGAAACAGACCGATCATGACAATCCTGAGGCGCGGTCCGACGCTGTCGCGGTAGAAGACACGGGCACTGACTAGCGAGACGAGTTCGGTCGGCCGGATGCCGAGCGCCCGGCTTTCGTCGATCAGCTGATCGATATGCCGGCGTAACCCGCTGGCCTCGGTCCTGCCAGCCACCCGCGCCTGCTGGCTGTCGCTGACAAAAGTGCCGGCGCCCGGCCTCGTATCGATGAGGCCTGCAGCTTTCAGATCGGCATAGACCTGGCTTACCGTCATCGGCGCAACACCGATCTTCTCGGCAAGCTCCCGCACCGAAGGCAAGGCTTCCCCAGGTGCCAGTTCCCCGTAGGTGATGCCGTATTCGATAAGCCCCTGAAGCTGCGTGCGCAGCGGCACCGGCAGCTCTCGGTCGATGAAAAATTCCATGAAGCTGTTCGTCATTGTCCGTTATAGTTGAATATAACGATTATCGCTCCACAGAAGGCGTGGTCAAGAACTATCCAACGTTCGGCGCGGAAATTCAGTTGACAGCGTTTCCAGCGCATGAAATCGTTATTACCAACAAGAACAGTTTTCGTAAAATAACCAGGGGAATGGCCATGAAAACAATCGCTAGGGCGGTGTTTACCGCTGCATTTCTTTTGGGAACCAGCATCTCGGCATTCGCCTTGGAACGGGGCGGCACGCTGACCTACGGCCGCTACGCCGACAGCCTTTTTCTCGACCCGGTCCTGAACGACGCCAATGTCGACATCTGGATTCTCTCCAACCTTTACGACACTCTGCTTCTGCCGACGGACGATGGCAAAGGAGTCCAGCCGGGGCTCGCCAGCGAATACAAGCTCGCAGACGACGGCATGAACCTCACGCTGACCTTGCGCGACGGCGTCAGGTTTTCCGACGGCTCGCCCATCACGCCTGCCGATGTCGCATGGTCGCTGAAGCGTGCCGCCAAGAAGGATAACGGCATATGGGGCTTCATGATCGAGTCCATCGACGATGTGACGATCGAAGGCGATAAGTCCATCCTCATCAAGCTCAAACATCCGGACCCAGCCATCCTGGCCGCACTGACCGTCTTCAATACCGCGATCCTGCCGCAGAAGCAGTTCGAGGCTTCGCCGGGCGCAACCGACGAGGAAAAGGCCAAGGCCTTCGCCGAGCATCCGATCGGTTCCGGCCCGTTCGTGCTGAAATCCTGGGATCGCGGCTCCAGCATGAAGCTCGTCCGCAACGAATATTACTGGGCCAAAGGCGAGGACGGCCAGCCGCTGCCCTATCTCGACGGCATCAACTTCGAGCTGATCCCGGATGACGCCACGCGCATTCTGAAACTTACGTCCGGCGAGATCGACGGCGCCGAATTCATCCCCTACTCCCGCGTCAACGAGTTGAAGTCCTCGGGCAACCTCGACATGGAGCTCTTCCCCTCCACACGCGTCGCCTACATCACGCTCAATGTACGCCCGCAGCTCGGCGGCAAGGACAATCCATTGTCCAACCCGAAAGTGCGCCAGGCGATGAATTTTGCCGTCAACAAGGAAGCGATCATCCAGATCGTCACCCACGGCGTCGGCAAACCGCAGACCTCCTATATGTCCACCGCGACGCCGCTGCATGTCGGCGACAAGCCGCTTTATCCTTACGACCTTGACAAGGCGAAGGTCCTCATGAAGGAGGCCGGCTTCGAGGAAGGCTTCTCGACCAGCATCCTCGTGCTCGCCGGCAACCAGGACGAGATCGCCGCCTCGACAGCGCTGCAGCAGATGTGGGCGCAGATCGGCATCAAGCTGGAATTGCAGCAGGTCGACAACCCGACCCGCACACAGCAGTATCGCGACGGCACCTTCGTGATGCGCAATGCCGCCTGGACCGACGACATCGCCGATCCGAACGAGATCACCTCCTACTTCGTCTATTCGAAGACTATCGACGCTCTGCATACCGGATGGAAGAGCGACGAGGCGGACCAGCTCTTCGAAGCCTCGCAGAAGGAGATGGATCCGAAGAAGCGGGCCGAGCAATACGCCCGGATGCAGGAGATCTACAACGCGGAAGGTCCGACCGTGCCGCTCTACGAGACGCCCTATCCGGTGGCGCTCAGCAAGAAGGTTCACGGCTTCCTGCAGATTCCGCTTGGCAACAACATCTTCGCCAAGACCTGGAAAGAGAAATAATTCCGAGCCTGCTTCGCAGGCCTCGCTTTCGAGGCCTGCGGCCTTTTTCCGATAGAAAGTCCGGGAGAGGCTTTTGCCACTTTTCAGTTTCGTTATTCGCCGCCTGCTCCAGATGATACCGACGGTGATCTTCATCCTCATCGTCACCTTCATCCTCGTGCGTCTTCTTCCCGGTGATCCCGCCAGCGCCATGCTCGGCGACCGCGCCCGGGACGCAGACGTGGAGCGGATCAACCGCCAGCTCGGCCTCGACCAACCCGTCGTCGTGCAATTCTTCTATTTCGTGAGGCGCGTCGTCACCGGCGATCTTGGCAATTCGATCGGCCTCAAGGTATCGGTTTCGTCACTGATCCTGCAGCGCCTGCCGGTGACATTGATGCTGACGGGCATGTCGGCTCTGATCGCGCTTGTTCTTGCCGTGCCGCTCGCCTTCGTAGCGGCGTCGAAACGGGAGCGGCTGCCGGACAGCATCATCCGCGGTGCGTTCCAGATGGGGCTCTCCATGCCGGTCTTCTATGTCGGCATCGTCCTTCTCACCGTTTTTGCGGCCCAGCTGAAACTCTTCCCGGTCGGCGGCTATGGCGACACGCTGGGCGACCGGCTCTACCATCTCTTCCTACCGGCATTGACGCTGGCGCTGAGCTTCGCCGCAGTGCTGATGCGCAACCTGCGCGCCTCGATCATCGAGGTGATGAATGCCGAATATGTCGATTTCGCTACGGCCAAAGGCCTGCGCTCGCGGGTCATCCTCTTCCGGCATATCCTACGCAACGCACTGATCTCCACCGTCACCCTCTTCGGCCTGCAAATCGGCACGCTGCTCGGCGGCGCAGTCATCACCGAAACGGTCTTCGCCGTGCCCGGCGCCGGCCGCCTGCTGATCGACAGCATTTACGGCCGCGATTATCCGGTACTGCAGGGGCTGACGATCGCGCTCGCCGTTCTCGTCTCGCTGACCTTTCTGATCACCGATATAGTTCAGGCCTGGCTAGATCCAAGGATTGCCCGATGAGCGCCGCCTGGGCTGCGGCAAGATCCGCCTTTCGCCTGAAGGTGCTGCCGCGATCGCTTGTATCGGGCGGCGTCATTCTCGGCCTCAGCCTTGTCCTGGCGCTTTGGCCTTCTCTTCTGGCACCTTATGATCCGACCGCGTTCGACTACAGCGCATTGCTCGCGCCGCCGAGCTGGGCGCATCCCTTCGGCACAGACAATTTCGGCCGTGACGTGTTCTCGCGCGTTATCCATGCCTATACGATCGACATGCAGATCGCGATCTTCGCAACCATCGGGCCTTTCATTTTCGGCACGATCGTCGGCGCTTTCGTCGGTTATGCCGGTGGCATCTCGGAGGCGATCTTCGGACGCATCGTCGATGCGACGATCACTTTCCCTTTCCTGGTCCTGGTCATTGCCATCGTCTCCGTACTCGGGCCCGGCCTTGGTAACATGTATGTCGCCGTCGGCGTCGTTGGCTGGGTCTTCTATGCCCGGTTGGTGGCGGCCGAGATCAAGGTTCAGAAACGGCTCGATTATGCCGATGCCGGCCGGGTGATGGGCTACACGCCGCTGCGCATCATCTTCCGGCATCTGCTGCCCAACGCGATTACGCCAGCGATCGTCTACTGGATGACTGACATGGCGCTGGCGATCTTGCTCGGCTCCAGCCTTGGTTATCTCGGCCTCGGCGCTCAGCCGCCAGCCGCCGAATGGGGCGTGCAGATCGCCGACGGCAAGAATTTCATGAATACGGCCTGGTGGATTTCAGTCTTCCCGGGCGTGGCAATCGTCCTGACCGGTCTCGGCTTCAGCCTCGCCGGCGACGGGGTCGCAGACCTTCTGAGGGTGCGGCGGTGATGGCGATGTCCGCAAACATGGGGCCGAACGGAAACACCGGCGGAAACGAGAATGCCGGGCTCGTCGTGCGCGGCCTGACCACGACGTTCGATACGCCGCGCGGGCTGGCGATCGCCGCGGCCGATGTCGATTTCGATGTGGCACCGGGCGAGATCGTCGGGCTTGTCGGCGAATCCGGTTCGGGCAAGAGCGTCACGCTGCGTTCCATCATGGGGTTGATCCGCAAGCCGGGACGCACGACCGGCCATGTCGACTGGCGCGGCCGCGATCTCGTTGCCATGTCGGCAGAGGAACTCCGCAGGATCCGTGGCAGCGAGATCGCGATGATCTTCCAGGAACCGATGACGGCGCTCAATCCGGTCCTGCCGGTCGGCATGCAGATCGAAGAGAATCTGATCGCCCATACGACGCTCACCGCCAGACAGCGGCGGTCGCGAGCACTGGAGCTGATGAACATCGTCGGCATTCCCGCCGCCGAACGGCGTCTCGACGAATATCCGCACCAGTTCTCTGGAGGCATGCGGCAGCGCGTGATGATTGCGATTGCGCTCGCCTGTTCGCCGAAGCTTCTGCTCGCCGACGAACCGACGACGGCGCTCGACGTGACGATCCAGGACCAGATCCTCAAACTGCTGCTCGATCTGCGCGACCGGATGGCGATGAGCGTCGTGCTCGTCACCCACGATCTCGGCGTGGTTGCCGCGACCTGCGACCGGATGGCGGTCATGTATGCCGGCCGCATCGTCGAGACGGGCACGGTTGCGGAGGTTTTCGCTCGGCCGCGTCATTCCTATACGCGCGGATTGCTAGGCTCCGTGCCCCGATCCGGCACTTCGCGCACCATGCTGCAATCGATCGAGGGCACGCCGCCGAGCCTCACCAACCTGCCGACCGGCTGCGCCTTTCATCCGCGCTGCAGCTTCGCTACGGATATGTGTCTCAAGGAACGCCCGGTGCTGGAGGCTGTGACCTCGCCAACCCGCACGGTCGCCTGTTTCCACCACGAGCGAGTGGCGGCGGCGGAGGCGATCCTGTGAACGCGACCCTTCCCATTCTTTCGATCGACGGCGTCTCGAAACGGTTTCGCGGCCCTTATTCGCTGATGCGGCGCCTGAAAGGCGAACCGCCACTCATCGTGCACGCACTGAACAACGTGACGCTCGAAGTCCATCGCGGCGAGACGCTCGGCATCGTCGGCGAATCCGGCTGCGGCAAATCCACTCTTGCGCGCTGCCTGGTGCGCCTGCACGAGGCCGATGCCGGGGCGGTGCGCTTCGAGGGCAAGGACATCGCGCTCCTGCGTGGCGACGCACGGCGCGCCTTCAACAGAAGGGTGCAGATGATCTTTCAGGATCCCTACGGCTCGCTCAACCCGCGCATGACCGTATCGCAGATCCTGGGTGAAGCGCTTTTCGTCCACCGGATGCGGTCGAAACCGGAGATACCCGGCCGCATCGCCGAACTGCTGGACCTCGTCCGCCTGCCGCAGGATGCGGCGGCGCGCTACCCGCATGAATTCTCCGGCGGCCAGCGGCAGCGCATCGGCATTGCCCGGGCGCTCGCTGTGGAACCCGATGTGATCGTCGCCGACGAACTCGTCTCAGCGCTCGACGTCTCGGTACAGGCGCAGGTGATCAATCTGCTGCTGCAGCTCCAGTCAAGGCTCCATCTCACTGTTGTCTTCGTCGCTCATGACCTGCGCCTCGTGCGGCATATCTCGCACCGGGTGGCGGTCATGTATCTCGGCCAGGTGATGGAGGTGAACACCTCGGAAGGCCTGTTCACCGCGCCGCGCCACCCCTATTCCAAGGCGCTGCTCGAAGCCGCGCCCGAGCTCGACCCGGGCCAGCGCAATCGCAAGGTCGCGTTGCGCGGCGAACTGCCGAGCCCGCTCAACCTGCCGCCCGGCTGTCCCTTCGCAGGCCGCTGTCCGAATGTCTTCGACCGCTGCCGCACCGAGCGGCCGCTTCTTTCGCCCCGCGGCCGCGGTCAGTTCGCCGCCTGCCATCTGACCGATTTCGGCACGCCGGCGCCAAACGCAAACGATCCAACAGGACTATTGCTTCCATGAGCTACGCAGCCTTCAAAAGCGAGGTCGCCAAGGTCAACGACATCCTTTGCGCAGTGAACCTGCTGACCTGGGATTCGCGGGTGATGATGCCGCCGGGCGGCGTCGATGCGCGTGGCAAGCAGATCGCGACCCTGATCGGCCTCGCCCGGGATATCGCGACCGGCGACGGTTTGCAGCGAGCAATCGAGGAGGCCCGCGCAGAGCTTTCCGGCGTCGCTCCCGGTGATATCCGCCTTCTTGCCGTCGAACAGGCGGCCGATGCAATCGGCACGCTTTCCCGCATCCCGGCATCGCTCGTCGGCGCCGCGGCGGAACTCAAGACCGTCTCCCAGGCGGCCTGGAGCAAGGCGCGAGCCGCCAACGACTTCGCGGCCTTCGCCCCGATGCTTGAACGCACGATGGATATGCAGCGCGAAATCGCCTCGGCGATCGGCTATGACGATCATCCCTATGACGCGCTGGTCGCGACCTACGAGCCGGGCATGACTTGGAATCGCCTGCGTGGTCTTTACGGAGAATTGCGCGAAGCCCTTCTGCCCCTGCTCGCCGAGGTGAAAGAAGCGAATGTCCGTGCCGAAATCCTCGACCGAGCATATCCGGTCGACAGGCAGCGGGCCTTTTCGAGCTTGATCTCCTCCCGCTTTGGTTATGATTTCAACCGCGGCCGCCTCGACGACACCGTCCATCCTTTCGAAATCTCCTTCACCCGCTCCGACGTGCGCATCACCGGCCGTTTTCGCGAAACCTGGTTGCCGGGCGGGCTCTTCGCCGTCTGGCACGAGGCCGGCCACGGCATGTATGAACAGGGCATTCCCGAAGAGTTCTCGCGTTCGGTCTTCGCCACCGATTTCGTCAATCTCTATGCCGTCGGCGGGGCGAGTTTCGGCACGCACGAATCCCAGTCGCGCCTTTGGGAAAACCGCATCGGCCGCTCGCGGCGCTTCTGGGAACTGAACTTTGCCGACCTCAGGAAGACCTTCCCCGACCAGCTTTCGGATGTCTCGGCCGAAGACTTCTGGCGCGCCGTCAACGCGGCGCGTCCCGGTTTCATTCGCGTCGAGGCGGACGAACTGACCTACGATTTCCACATCATGCTGCGCTCGGAAATCGAGGCGGGATTGATGACGGGCGAGATCCGCGTCGCCGACCTGCCGTCCATATGGCGCGAGAGGATCAAGGTCTATCTCGGCCTTGATGTGCCGAGCGATACACTCGGCGTCTTGCAGGATGTGCACTGGTCGGCTGGCATGGTCGGGTCATTCCCGACCTACACGATCGGCAACATCATGTCCTCGCAGTTCTTCGCAGCCGCCCGCAAAGAGACCGCGGTGGAACTCGGGCTCGAAGCGGGCGACTACCTGCCGCTGAAGACATGGCTGAACGACAACGTCCATCAGTTCGGCCGTTCAAAGAGCCCGAGCCAGCTGCTGATGGATGCGACCGGTTCCGATCTGTCGACGGCAGCTTATATCGCCGACCTCGCGCACAAGGTGGAAGAGTTAACGGAATAACGGCAGCAGGCAGGAACAACCGATCGCCGCGCCGGCCTGTTTCGCCGCGCCTTGATCATGACCTCTGCACGCGGCGCGATCAGATTGCTTGGCCTCCGACATCTCGGGCCATCGGGGTCACGGCTGACCGACCGCAAGTCCAAGAGAAAACCGGTTTCACCAATGCATATGCGTGGGAGCAAAGATGCGCCATGGCTGCTACCGTCGAAACGAACCCATGAAAAAGATCCCGTCGGTGGGAATAATCTGAAAAGCACGATGTCTACCCTCCTGAACTCTTCGAGAAGGATCAGGAGACAACAATGACTCACTGCTTTTGCAGCACCCGCGTTCTTGCGACGACATCCCTCCTCGCCGTCATTTCCGTATCGGCCTTTGCCCATGATGCGCCGGCTCATCACCACGAAGCCGCGGCTGGAACGGCGGACGAAAGTCCGTTCCTGCAGGAAAACGACGCCGCGATGGTGAAAATGATGAACGATATGGCAGTCAAGCCGACCGGCGATGTGGATCGCGACTTCGTCGAGATGATGATCCCCCATCACCAGGGCGCTATCGACATGGCCGTCGCGTATCTGCGCTACGGCAATAACGAGCAGCTAAAGCGCCTCGCGCAGGAAATCATCGTCGATCAGCAGCAGGAAATCGCCGCCATGCGTATTGCAGTTGGCGATCCGTTGCCTGCATCCGATGCCGTACCGACGCAGGTCAAATCAGGTGGGGCAAAGACAACACAAAGTTCCGAAGAAGAGACATCATCAAGGGCCCCGACCATCCAGATGATGATGAAACCGGCCAACTGAAAAGGACCGAGATATGAGAACCAACCTGAAGATCTTTGCTTTGCTTGCAAGCACCATGCTTCTACCCATGGCAGCCTTTGCCGGTCAGGCGCCCGGCCTCGCCTCCGATCCGGACATTCCGATCAGCCACAAGGATCGCATCTATGCCGCGGAGCAATTCTCCAACACGGTTTCGGTATCCGATCCGGTCGACAACAAGCTGCTCGGCGTCATCAAGCTCGGCGATCCGCAGCCCGGCAACCTGAGCCCGCTCTACAAGGGGCAGGTCCTCGTCCACGGCATGGGCTTCTCGCCCGATCACAAGACGCTTGCCGTCGTCTCGATCGGTTCCAACTCGGTCACCTTCATCGATACCGCGACCAACGCCGTCAAGCACACGACCTATGTTGGTCGCTCGCCGCACGAGGCCTTCTACACGCCCGATGGCAAGGAGGTTTGGGTCACGGTGCGGGGCGAGGATTATATTTCTGTCATCGACGCGAACACGTTCGAAGAAAAGACCCGCATCAAGGTTGCTCCAGGCCCCGGCATGCAGATCTTCTCGCCGGATGGCAAATACGGCTACATCTGCTCGTCCTTCAATCCGGACGTCGCAGTCGTCACTGTCGCCGACCACAAGATCGTCGGCCACGTGAAGCAGGAAAGCCCCTTTTGCCCCAACATTGCCGCCTCGGCCGACGGCAAGCAGGTCTGGTTCACGCTGAAGGATATCGGCAAGACACAGGTCTTCAATGCCGAGGCCCCCTTCGATCTTGTCAAGACCATCGATACCGGACCGATTACCAACCACGTCAACCTCGTTATCAACAAGAACGGCAGCTTTGCGTATGTAACCGTCGGTGGCTTGAACGAAGTGAAAGTGTTCCGCACGGACAATTTCGAGCAGGTCGCGACGATCCCGGTCGGCAATCTGCCGCACGGCATCTGGCCGTCGGGCGATGGCACGCGCGTCTATGTCGGCCTCGAAAACGCCGATCAGTTCGCCGTCATCGACACGCTGAAGAGCAAGGTCATCGCCAATATTCCGATCGGTCAGGCGCCGCAGGCGGTCGCCTATGTCCCGAATGCTGTTCCCGAAGGCGACGGAATGCAAAACCTCGTGCCGCTCGGCGCTGCCGGAGACGCCGCTCACCTGAAGCTTGCAGCCACGGGAGACAAAGACAAAAAGCAGTCGACGAGCGTTACCCTGTTCAATCAGGGGCTGACGCAGGTGCTGCAGGCTGCCGTCGCCGGCCTTGATCCCAAGAAACCCTACGTCCTTGCTCTTTCCGACAAGCCCGATGGCAGCGGTCAACTCCAGGGATTGGCGACGTTCATGACCAATCCTGCCGGTTCGGCCATCGTCAACGCGGTCGGTCCGATCCGACAGATCGTCGAGGCCAGGCACAAGGACGAGAAGCGATATCTCGTCGTCGCGACCTCGGCCGATGGCAAGCCCGGCGAGGTTGTGCAGGTCCAGGCGGAGTAAGTATAGTGGCCCGCCCGTTCGAGGCGGGCCATCCACCGGCAACAGGTGCGTTATGGATGATCTCCTCTCTCAAGTCGAACCGATGATCCCGGCGCTGCGGCGCTATGCCCGCGGTCTCATCCACGACGCGGTTGCAGCTGACGATCTCGTACAGGACTGCCTTGAACGGGTGATTTCTCATTGGCACCGGCGCCGAAACGATGATGCCCGCACCTGGGTGTTCGCGATCCTGCACAATCTTGCGGTCAATCGCCTCAGACAGGCCTCCAGGCGCGGAGAGCATGTCAGGATCGACGACATTGGCGAGGGTTTTATAGCGCACAACCCGACGCAAGAAGACGGACTTACGAAGGCGGACGTCATGGCGGCGGTTCAGCGATTGCCGGAAGAACAGCGCAGCGTACTTCTGCTGGTCTCGGTCGAGGACCTGTCCTATGCCCAGGTCGCCGAAGTGCTGGCGATCCCCATCGGGACCGTCATGTCTCGGCTGTCGCGAGGACGCGAGCGCCTGCGGCAGATCTTGGAGGATCCTGCGAGCGTCGCTAGACCAGGTTCGCATCTGCGGAGAGTGAAATGACTGACAGGCCAATCACAGAAGATGACCTTCACGCCTATGTAGACGGTCGGCTCGACGATGCCCGCAGTGCCGAGGTCGCGATCTATCTCGAAAGGCACCCGGATGTCGCCAACCGTTTTGCCTCCTATTCTGCCCAGCGCACCACTTTACGCTCCGTATTCGATCCTGTCACCGAAGAGCCAATCCCCATCAGTCTCAATCTCAATCATATGATCGCCGCGCAACGACAGAACCGTGTCTCCGCCCTGAGGCTTGCGGCAGCGGCCATCGTGCTCCTGTTCGCAGGCGGCTCCGGTGGCTGGTACATGCACGGTATGATGACCCATCCCACCGAAGGTGTGGTCGCCCTTGCCCGGGAAGCCTCTGACAGTTTCGCCACCTATGCAGCCGACAGGATCAGGCCGGTCGAGCTACGGGCCGAAAACATGGTCGAGCTGGTCGATTGGGCGACCGAGCGGATGGGACAGAAGCCTGTCCTGCCGGACTTATCCAAATCCGGATACCGGCTGATGGGCGGCCGCGTCGTCTCCACGCCTCACGGTGCCGGCCTGATGCTGATGTATGACAACGATCATGGCACGCGCCTTGTCATGTTGACGAGGCCTATGGTGGTGGATCAGACGCGAACGATGACGCCGCACTCTCAAGGCAAGGTTGACGGCTGGAGCTGGGCGTCGAATGGGATGGGCTATAGTCTCGTTGGCTCTCTTCCTTCGGAGGCCTTGCACCCCGTTGCCGACGAGATTCGCAAGCAGGTTCTGGGCGAGGCTTGATCGTCTGCTGGCCGCTTTCAATACAAGACCAACCCCGGGCGAGATAGTTTCGCCCGGGGTCTACCTGCATGCGGCGAATGGCTCATCCTTTTGTTTTTACTACAATTATCGACCGTACGAGGGAATAAAATCGCCGCGTCATGTGTCTTATGGTCGGCATCGCAAGAACGCATGTCAGAACCTTAGGAGACACACGATGAAGTCCATGAAATTCCTGTCGGCGTTTGCCGTCGCCGCATTCGCCGCCACGGCCGCCCTGGCTGCCCCGTCGGTCACCAGTGTCGATACCGCCAAGGGCAAAGTCCTTGCCGGCGAGAAGGGCAAGAGCCTTTACACCTTCAGGAACGACAAGAAGGATGTCTCCAATTGCTATGGCGATTGCGAGAAGAATTGGCCGCCATTGTTTGCTGAGGCGAGCGCCAAGGCTGGTCACGGCTATTCGATCGTCACCCGGAAGGACGGCAAGAAGCAGTGGGCGAAGGATGGCATGCCGCTTTATTACTGGGTCAAGGATATGAAGCAGGGCGATGTCACCGGCGACGGCGTTCTTGGCGTCTGGGATCTCGCCCGTCCTTGAATCTTGTCGCGTGAAGACATCCGCACCCGAAGTTTCGAGGGCCATGTTCTGGCCCTCGTTTCCCGCTCGGGCACTATTGGCGACGCCCCGCCCGATATGATGCTCGACCGACGAGCTGCTTCAGGCCTGCATCGAAAAGGTGCCGGCCTCCGCAAGCGAATACCGCCCATAGTCGAAGTCAGCCGCCTCGGGCAGGAGCGCGGTGCGATCGCCATTTCCACCGCATCTCCCGCGACACCGTGAAGTTTCGGAAAGATCTGAAGGATTTAAAAGGCTATATTCGCGTTGCCCACTGGGCATGCCCTCCACGCAGTTTGCGCAACGCGATGGAATCGCCGTTGGCTCAAACGCCTGGGCGGCTGCAGCTAGATCTCGCCTGAGGCTGAGCAACACTCGATGTTCAGGCATGCGTGAACGTGGCCCGGCACGATCTGTCGCAGCTCGGGCCGGACGCGACTGCAGTGTTCGGTGGCGATCGGACAGCGTGGATGAAAATGGCAGCCGAAGGGTGGATGGAGCGGTGAAGGTATTTCGCCCTGGATCGGCATGAACCGGCGGCGTTGCAGCGAAATCTTGGGCATGCCGTCGAGCAGCATACGCGTATAGGGATGCGTCGGCGAGGCGAAGAGCTGCTTCGTTTCGGCGAGCTCCACGATGCGGCCGAGATACATCACCGCAACCCGGTCGCAGAGATGGCGGATGACGCCGAGATCATGGCTGATGAAGATCATCGCAAGGCCGCTGTCACGCTTGATGTCCATCAACAGGTTGATGATCTGCGCCTGCACCGAGACGTCGAGAGCCGCAACCGCTTCGTCGCAGATCAGCATGTGGGGCTTGACCGCAAGCGCCCGGGCGATGCCGACGCGCTGGCGCTGGCCGCCGGAAAACTGGTGCGGATAGCGATTGATGCTGTCGGCAGGCAGGCCGACGCGGGCGAGAATGTCCACGACATAGTCTTTTGCCTTCGAACGCGGCACTAGTCTGTGCAACACCGCTGCCTCGCCGACGATCTCCCCTACCCTCAGGCGCGGATTGAGGGAGGAAAGCGGGTCCTGGAAGACCATCTGGATCTTCAGCGCGTCGCGTTTGCGGGCCAAGAAGCTGTCATAGGCTTCGCCACGGAAGCACCGCTCGCCGGAAGAGGCCGGCAGAATACCGGCGATCATCCGCGCCAACGTCGATTTCCCGCAGCCGGACTCACCGACCACGCCGAGCGTCTCGCCTTCGCGCAGGGTCAGCGAGACGTTGTCGACGGCCCGCAGCACCGTTGGCTGCCGATCACGGAGAAAATGATTGGCAAATTCACGAATTGGGCTGCCTGCGACGGAGAAGCTGCGCGAAAGGCCCTTTGCCTCGAAGATCATCTCGTTCAAGTGGTCAGTCCTCGAATGGATGGTAGCACCAGATGCGGTGCGTGCCGGACAGTTGGGTCGCCGGTACCGGCTCGCCGCAGATTTCCGTCGCCCGTTCGCAGCGGCTGGTGAAGGGACAGCCTTTTCCGAGCGCAAGCAGCGAGGGCATGTTGCCGGGAATCTGCTTCAGCTTCTCTCCCGGCGTGTTGCGCGAAGGAACGGAATCAAGAAGCTTGCGCGTATAGGGATGACGGGCGGAACCGATGATCTCCTGCGTCGTGCCGATCTCCATCATCGCCCCCGCATACATGACCATGATCCGGTCGGCGAGTTCCGAAAGCGTCGACAGATCGTGGGTGATCCAAATCATGCCGAGGCCGCGCTCGTCGATCTGCCGGCGGATCTGATAGATGATCTGCGCCTGGATCGTCACATCGAGCGCCGTCGTCGGCTCGTCGGCGATAATCAGATCCGGCCCGAGAAGAAGCGCGATAGCAATGACGACACGCTGGCGCATACCGCCCGACATTTCGTGCGGATAGGCATTCAAGCGCTCCTCCGGCGACGGAATGCCGACGGCCTTCAGCGCCTCGATGCAACGATCATGCATGTTCCGGCGAGAACCATCCTCATGCGCGCCGATTGCCTCGTACATCTGGTCGCGCACCCGCATCAAAGGGTTGAGCGTCATCAACGGGTTCTGGAAGATCATGGCGATCCTCCGGCCGCGATAGCGGCGCATCTCCTCGAAATCGAGGGTCGTCAGTTCCTCGCCATTAAGGGTGATCGAGCCGGAAACGATGCGGCCCGGCTCGTCGACCTGGCCCATGATCGACATGCCGGTAACCGATTTGCCCGAGCCGGATTCTCCGACGATGCCAAGCACCTCGCCACGAGTAAGATCAAAGGAAATATCGCGCACGGATTTGACCATGCCCTGGCGGGTGAAGAACCAGGTGTTGAGGCCGTCGACTTGGAAAAAGGGTTCACTCATTCGCGCGGGTTCTCCTAGCGATCAAGCCGCGGATTATTGAGATCGCGCAACCGGTCGCCGAGCAAGTTCATGGCAACGATCATCACCAGCAGCACCACACCCGGATAGATGCTGATCCAATACTTGTGGGAAAAGATGAATTCGTAGCCGCTGGCGATCAGCATGCCGAGAGAAGGCCTGGTGAGCGGCAGGCCTACGCCGAGGAAGCTCAACGAGGATTCGAGCGAGATCGCCGCGGCGATGTTGAGCGTGAAGAGCACGATGATCTGTGGCATACAGTTTGGCAGCACATGGCGCAGCATGATGCGCGCCGGCGACAGCCGCAGGCACTGCGCCGCCTCGACATATTCCTTGCCGAGTTCACTAAGGGCGAAAGAGCGGGCGGTTCGAGCATAATAGGACCATTGCACGATGACGATGGCAAGCACGACTTTGCTGACGCCGTTGCCGAGGACAGCGAGGATCGCCAGCCCGACCAGGAGCGCCGGAAGGCCGAGCATAAAATCGACAGCGCGCATGACGATCGCGTCTGTGACGCCGCCACGCCAGGCCGAGAGAAGCCCGAGCCCAGTGCCGAACACCATGGCGACGCCGGCCGCTACCAACCCGACGAAAACACTGATCCGGATGCCGTAGAGGATGGCCGAGAGCATGTCGCGCCCAAAACCATCGGTGCCGAGACGAAATATGAAGTCCGTCTCCTGCTCCATGGACTTCGCAATAGCCAAAAAAGTGAAGCTCGCAGGCAATGGGGCGCTCGAGATGATCCTGACCTTGCTGCCCTGTGGGGTGTCAACGGTCCACCAAGGCTGGATCGGGTGTTTCTTGGCACCTTCGACAGTCACGCCTGCCGGCAGGTTGCGGATCTGCAAACTTGCGAGCCGGACATCCTCCGGCTGAACAATGACGCTCAGACAATTCGGTGCGCAGGGCTCGGTCAAAAAGGCAAGGCGGGTCTTGGCCGGCGAAACGGGCTCGACCGATGAAGAGCCGCCATCGATCCGCATATTCGCCCTGCTTTCCTCTCCCGGCAGCATGCGCTTGGAGCCCGTGGGCTTCAACGCGTCCGAGAGCTGCAACTGCGTCAGGTCGTATGGGTCCGTCGGTGCCAGCAGTGGCGCAAAGATGGCGCAGGCGACGAATGTGATGCTCACCGCGAGACTGACCACGGCGGAGTGGCTTTCGGCAAAACGCCCGGTAAAATCCTTAAGGCCAGCCGTGCTCATGCGGTGCGCCGCCTCAGAACAGATTTGACGCGCGGATCGATGACCGTGTGTAAAATGTCGACGATGAAATTGATGGCGATGAACAGGAGCGCCGTATAGGTGAGCTGCGCCACGATCAACGGCCTGTCCAGTACCTTGATCGAGTTGATCAGAAGCTTGCCAAGCCCCGGCCAGGAGAAAACGGTCTCGGTGATCACGCCATAGGCGAGAAGATTGCCCAGTTCGATCCCGGTGACGGTGACGAGCGGAACCAGCGCATTGCGCAGGATGTGGCCGACGATCACCTTGCGGCTTTTCACGCCCTTGGCATAAGCGAATTTGACGAAGTCGAGGCGTGAGATTTCCATGGTCGCTGCGCGCGTCACGCGCATCAGCAGCGACATCTTGAGCAGCGCCAGGCTGAAGGCCGGCATGATGACGTGCGACCAGCCGTCGAGCGTCCAGAGGCTTGAGGTGATGCCGAAATGCGTTGCCAATTGGCCCCGGTCGCCGACCGGCAAGATCGGCAGGGCGATGCCGAATGCGACGATGAGCAGCATGCCCTGCCAGAACGTCGGGATGCTCACTCCGATCAGCGAGAAGGCCATGATGCCTCGACCGAGCAGCGATTCCGGATTCAAACCGGCATAGAGGCCCGCCGGAATGGAAATGCCAACGGCGATGAGGAAGGCCACCAAGCCGAGCTCCAGGCTGGCGGGCAGCCGCTGCAGAAGGATACTGACGACCGGCTCCTTGTAGACGAAAGAGGCCCCCCAATCCCCCTGTGCCGCATTGCCAAGGAAGACCAGGTATTGGTGCCAAAGCGGCTTGTCGAGGCCGAGCGCGGCGATGGCGGCAAGCCGGTCAGCCTCCGAAGCTTCCGACGAGATCAGGATATCCGCCGGGTTGCCGATTAGCCAGACCCCGACGAACAGCACGATCGACAGCACGAACACGACGATGACGCTTTGCAGCAGGCGCTGCAGCACGAAGGACAGCATCAGCGGTCAACCTTCAGGTAGGCGTTGATGTTGCGCTGCTCGACGGTCGGAAACGATCCGGCTCCGATATCCTGAACCAGCGATCCAAAATGCACCGCGTATTCAGCGCATATGCCGCTCGTATTTCCGGTTTCAAGCCGATTCTCGATCTCTGCCCGAAGCGCCGGGCCGCCCGGCAGCAACGACAATTGCTGCAGGAAAGGAGCTTTGCCGCCTGCCGCCGCCATGGCAGCGTCATGGACCAGTTCGTGCCCCTTGTGTTTGCCGAGCGTCTCACCGAGCCGCATCATGGCAAATTCGCCGAAGATGGCCCCCTGCGACAGATCCAGATTGGTCCGCATCCGCTCCGTATCGACATAGAGGTCGCGCACCAGAAGTTCGGTCCGCACGAGGATTTCGGAGATGGCACCGATGACTTCCGCCAGTCCATCCTCGAACATCTGGTTGGCGCTACCGTCCGACTCGAATGGCCGGTGAGCGGTCGCCATCAGCATCCCGGCCAAGGAATAAAGCTTGTTGCTGTTGGCGATGATGCCGTAGCACAGAATAGGATTGATCTTCTGCGGCATGGTGGAGGAGCCGATGGTGCCCTCGATGCGGCCCTCGTGCAATTCCCCATATTCCTCCGACGAGCTCTGATAGACCTCCTCGGCGATCTTGTGGCAGATGGACGCCGTCAGGCTCAACGCATTGACATATTCGCACATGTGGGTGCGGATCGCCCGCGAGGGAATGGCCATATCGCCCATGCAGAGAAGTGCGGCCACCCGTGATTGAAATGCGGGGCCTTGTTTGCCGAGAGCCGAAAAGCAGCCGACGGCACCACCGCTCATGACCACGAAGGCACGCTTCTCGGTCTCTTTGAGCCGGTCCATCGCCTGAAGGAATTCTTCGATCCAGACCGCCACCTTGAAGCCGAAGGTGATCGGCACAGCGTGGCGATAATGTGTGCGTCCGGCCATGATGGTGTTGGCATGTGTGCGGGCATGACGGCCGAGATGACGCAGGATGTCCGCGAGCAGTTCGTCCAGCACCACCTGAGCGCGCTTGGCGAGCAGCAGCAATCCGGTCTGGATGACGTTCTGCGTGGTGATACCCCAGTGGACATATCCGCCGTGCTGTGGGCCGCAGAGCCGGACGAGTTCGTTGATCACCGGCATGAGAGGGTGCCGGGTTGTCCGGTACGATGTGTCCAGGCGGCTCATGTCCAAATACTCGTAACGGCAATGTTCCGCGATCGCCTCCGCTGAGGCGTTGGGGATCATGCCGAGCTCTCCTTGAGCGGTCGCCACGGCCTTCTCGACGTCCAGGAAGGCTTGGTACATGGCCGATGGCGCAAAAGCGTCCCGCAGTCCTCGGTAATCGTATTGTGACGTGAGCGCGTCGTTGAATTCTGTACCCATCCGGTTTCGCACTTTCATGAAAACAAAAGCAAGGCCGGCTTGACCACCAGCCTTGCCGGTATCGTCTTATTCGGGACGCGCGGTGTAGAAGATGTTGGTCAGGTTGGCGTTGGCGTCGTAGTGCACGCCATTGCGAACGCCCCAGACACCGAACTCGTGGTAGAGTGGCACATAGCCATCGTCCTTGTAGACTTCAGCCACCGCCGCACGGATCAGTTCCTCCCGCTTGGTGTCGTCCAACGTCGATTGTGCGTCTTCAAGCGCCTTGTCGGTGACCTCGCTGGAATATCGTCCGCGGTTCGCTCCACCCCAACCGCGGTCGGGATTTCGGGTGCCGGCAAGATTGATCATCTGGCTCAGGCCTTCGCCTGTGTCGGCTGCAGCACCTGCCAGATAGAGGCTGTATTCGTATGCGCTCGCCTTGGTGAAGTAGATGCTGAAAGGGAAGGTCTCCAGCGTTACATTCAGCCCGACCTGCGAGAGCATGGCAGTTACGGCCTGGGCGACCTGAGCGCCGTTGACATAACGGTCGCTCGGCGCGTTCAGCGTCAACGAAAAGCCGTTCGGATAGCCGGCCTCGGCCAGCAGTCGCCTGGCCTCCTGCGGGTCATAGGGATAGGCCTGCAGGTCCGGATTGTGCCCGAAAACGCCCTCGACGATGATCTGGCTCGCCGGCTGTGCCATGCCACCCATCACGGTTTCGGCGATCTGCTCGCGGTTGATGGCGAGGTTGAGCGCCCTGCGCACGCGCGGATCGAGGAAGGGGTTCTTTCCATCCGTACCGGAAACCTTCGGCGTCTTTTCCTGTCCCTGGTCGGGCAACAGGAAGATCAAAAGCGTCGAAGGCATGGACGACAGATGATACTTGCCAGACGACTGGATGCTGTCGATACTATTGATCGGGACGGCGTTGATGACATCCACCGAGCCGCCGAGCAGAGCGGCGATGCGGGCGCTGTTGTCCGGAAGCGATTTGACCAGCACCGAATCGTAAGCGGGTGGCGCGCCGTAATAACGATCGTTGCGCTCCAGTTCGATCTCAACGTCGGGCGCGAACTTCTTGACGCGGTAGTGGCCGATGCCAGGCAATACCTTTCCGCTATTGAAGTCGGCCGTCTCTAGCCAATTATCGTTGCCGCAGGTCTTGTCGTCATAGGCCAGCGTAGCGCCGGTCGGATTCTGGACGATGCCGATATTGCTCAAGCTGCGCAGTAGGTTCGGATCGGGTTTCTTGGTGTCGATCTCGATCCTGCCCTCACCGGCATCCTTGATATCGGCAATGGTGGCGATGAAGCTGCTGAAGAGGCCGGGACTATTCGGCACATTGCGCACCCGGCAGATCGAATAGATTACGTCATCGGCTCCGAGCGCATTTCCGTCTTGGAATTTCGCCTCCGGCTCTAGCATGATGACCCATTTGGTCTCGCCCTGGATTTCCCACGATTTCGCAAGACGCGGCTCGACGCTGCCGTTGACGCCATTGGCGTAGACGAGTGCATCCGAGATGTTCTCGCGAAGATCGAAATTGTAGCCGGCTCGGTGGAAATGCGGATCGACAGAGGTCGCGAGTGCGGCAAGGCCCACGCGCAACTGTTCGGCCGCAGCCGGAGACGGCGCAAGCGATGTCGCGGCTGCGAGCGCCACGCCGAAAGATGCTAGTGACAGGCTTTTCATGGTCCTCCTCCCATTCATTTCGTGAGGGAACGGTAACGTGGGCCGGCTGCAGGAAAAATCGAATTTTTTTCCTATCGATTGAGTTTTTCTCAACTGAACACTAGAGTAGACGGGAGGAGAACAGATGCAAAAATCGCGCAGAGGACTGCCACCAATGACCTCGCTTCCGGTATTCGAGGCGGTGGGGCGGCATATGAGTATTGCCAAGGCAGCGGGCGAACTCTGCCTCACGGCGGGCGCCGTCAGTCGCCAGATCCGAAACCTGGAAGCTTTTCTCGGCTGCCATCTCTTCGAGCGAACGAACCGAAAGATTGCGTTTACCCCTGTTGGCGAAGTTTATTGGGGCAGAATCCAGGCTTCGCTCGGCGAGATACGCGCCGTTACCAGCGACCTATCCGTTGGCGTCAACCGGCGACCGCTCGTCATCGGCAGCCCTCGCGTCTTTTTGCAAAAATGCATTATGCCGGTGCTGGGGACGCTTTATGCGCGCCACCCGGACATTGTCGTGAAATTCGTGACAGGCGGGCATGACAGCGAAGGAGCGGACGGGACGATTTATGTAGGCGAGGCTGTCGGCAGGAAAGGTTTTGTGTGTGAGGTTCTGGCCGATGCGGATCTCACTCCGGTCTGTAGTCCTGGCTATCTTCGGCGCGCGCCGCCCCTTGATACACCGGACGATCTCGAACGGCATGTCCTGCTGCGTTCCGCCGAATTCACCCGCAACTGGGAACGCTGGCTGGGACCACGCGTCGCGAGAACATTCGCGAATGCCCGTTTCATCGATCTGGAGAGCTCGGGCCTCGAATTGACTGCAGCCGTGGAGGGCCTCGGCATCGCGATCGTTCGACAAAGGCTGGTCAGGCAGGAATTGGCGGAAGGTCAGCTTGTCGCGCTATTTGCGGACCACATGGTGCGCGAGCATTATGTATTCATGTTCGCCGAACCGAAGCTGCGATCGGACAGTTTCCGTTTCCTCCGGAAATGGCTGAACGATGCTGTAGCTCAATGATCCGGGCCGCATCTGGAAAGCTCGCCGACTTTTGCCGGCGAGCCCACGAAGCTGCTCGCCCATGTGTGATCGGCGGCAGCGACGTATTGGGATGAGAGTGTGAAAGCGATGCGATAGGTCAAGCGTTGAGGCTCAAAGCGCAATCCGCGTCTGGCGGGAGCGCAATTCGGCCGCAAGCGCTATTGGGTCAGCGAAGCTCGCAGACGTGCGGTAGACTCTTTCGAAGGCTTTGCATCAACGGGAACAATATCGACGATCTCCGAGAGCATGAACTCCTTCTGAGCGCCGCAAATGGTAGCATAGACAACACGGTCTATTATTTTCAGATTTTCGGACACGAATGTCCGTTGGTCGCCGTTATCGAGCACCGATACAACATACATGTTGATCCCCATAGAGGTTAGGCGCGGAGGTCATTTCGCGCGAGATCAACTGTTAGCGAGCGATGGTTAATGCGCCATTAAACGGCCTGTCGTCGGCAACTTCGTTGCCTTCATGAGGCTGGGCGCTCTCCAGTCATGAAGCATATAGCTGACCGGAGCGCTTTGCCGCGAAAGGCTCCAAGACCCCTTCGGCAGCGGTGCCGGAAAGGCTTGGACATTCTCCAGAACCCGTGGATCCGCCGACGATGGCGCCTCGATTTCCTGCACGACGAGGACGGCACCCTGTCTCCAATCCTCTCGTCATTGGTCGCAAAGCTCATCCTGGCATGGCAATTTTCGAAGATGGGATTGTTCGCGCTGTAGGCGTTCTCGATCTGATTCAAGGACCGGGCGATCAGGAGGACGATGGCGGGTTGGCCCCAGAGAACGCGTGTAGCTGACAAGGTGGAACTCCTTTCCAGCGTGCCTCGGCGAAAGCCATCGTAAAATAGTTACAGGTTGCGGAACCGACCAATACCGGTACGGGCCATTACTGAATGGTCGGCAATTGCTTCAGGGGATTGGCGAGTGGCACGCCCAGTGGCTCGAAATGACGCTCATTAGCCGTCAGAACCGTGAGACCATGCGCGGCGGCGGTTGCGGCAATGGCGATGTCCTCGAAACCGGGATCATGAGCTCGCGCCCGATCGAGCATCAGGCCCGCATGTCTGGCCTCCTCGACGCCGAACGGTAGAATACGACCGGCATAGAAATGTTCGACGGCGGCAAGCCAGCGGCGCAGGTTTGTCGCCTTCGTCGTCGCCTCGATCCTGACGGCGCGGGCAATGCCCGCCTCGATCTCGGCGATGGTGATGGCCGAAAGATACAGCCTGTCACTATTCGCACGCACCCACGCCGCGAACGCCTCGACACCGACATGGCGCTTGGTCGGCGCATCGGCCGACACAATATTGGTGTCCAGAAGATACAAGATCAGAGACCGTTTTCGCGCAATGCGCGGGCGGGCTTCCCCGATCGTCCGGGAATATCCTCCGGCTCACCGGGAAAGGCTAAAAGCAGATCGGCAAAGTCCGGCACCTTGGAAACTCGTTCCCACTCCTCGAAGGAAACCAGCACGGCTTCCTTGCGACCATGACGGGTGATAACGGTCGGCTCGCCGGCCACGGCTCGATCGACCACGGCGGAAAGCGTAGCCTTCGCGTCCTTGAGCTGGATTTCCTTCATGGCAATCCTCCATATGACCACCAATAGTCATATACGATTCCGCCGGTTTGAATCAAGCGAAAGGCTGGAACATTTCATTCACAGCCAAACCCGCGCTTTCGTCCAAAGCTCCAGTCAACACCGCCATCGGCGCGAGCCACACCGGATATGGGCTGGCCGATGTGCTTCTCGACGGAAGGCGCCCACGGCCCGAGGCTGAAGCCGAGGCCGTCGTCGACCATCGCGAAGCGGCCGGATGCAAGGGTGAAGCGCCGGTTGTAGGTGCCGGCAACATACTCCCCGCCGGCGGATTGGCGGTACGGCATGTTCATTTCATTGGAGAGCTTTTCGCCGAGCGCGTCGAGTTCACATTGCCTGAGCGTACCAAGCAGGTTGCGGGCGAAGACGACCCGCTTGCCCTCGCGCCGTGCCAGGCCTTCTTCGACCAGATGTTCGGTTCTGGCTTCCATCGCTTGGCTCACTTCCAACCCGAAGCCCACGCCGAAATCGATCGGATCGCGAGCGACAAGCTGGCGATCGAGCCATGTGGCACCGTCGGCTGTTGTCTGCACCTCAATGGAAAGATCGGAGCGGACGGCCAGCGCTACGCGGTGCTCGCCTCTCGCATCCTCTAAGGATTGCAGCGAGTGCGTTATGCCGGAACTGGTTGCGGGGGGCTCGCAACACCCAGTTCCTGCGATTCGTCGAGCGGACAGTTCCCAGATTAGCCTGGCCGATCAAAAGAACAGCAATCTCGCGACACGAACAGCAATCCCGCAAGGTCATGGGTTTTCGTCCTCGCATAAAACGTCTGCGAGCAATGCCTCGAACAAGGAGATAGCCATGATCGGAAATTCTTTCCCAGATCCTTCCAACGCAAAAGAACATCTTTTTGCAGAATCGCTGCCACTTCGCCGCAGTGTGCTGATTGCCGGCCTTTCCGCCTCGGTACTGGCGGCCATGCCCACCGGCGCTGCAGCCAAAACCACCACCACCAAAGGCAGCCAGGCCAGTAAGGAAAGCCGTGAGATGAACCATGTAACCACCACCGACGGCGTTGAGATTTTCTACAAGGACTGGGGTCCGAAAAATGCCCAGCCGCTCGTCTTCCATCACGGCTGGCCGCTCTCAGCCGACGACTGGGATGCACAGATGCTCTTCTTCCTTGGCAAGGGATATCGGGTGATCGCCCATGACCGTCGTGGACACGGACGTTCGAGCCAGGTCAGCGACGGTCACGATATGGATCATTATGCTGCTGATTTCGCCGCAGTCGCCAAGCATCTCGACCTCCGCAACGCCATCCATATCGGGCACTCGACTGGCGGCGGCGAGGCGACACATTATGTTGCCAGGCACGGGCAGCCGAACGGGCGCGTGGCCAAGTTGGTGCTGATTGGTGCCGTGCCGCCGATCATGGTCAAGACGAACGACAATCCCAGCGGCCTGCCGCTTGAAGTCTTAGAGCCTGACTCGAAAAGAGCTCAATAGACATAATACCTTGCGAGCCTCCGGGTGAGAATGCGGATGTGGGCGATGAGCATCCAGGTTTCAGCGGAGGCGATTGATTTCTCCCAGTCTTTGGTCAGTCGCCTGCATCTACCAAGCCAGGCGAATGTGCGCTCCACGACCCAGCGACGCGGCAGCACTTCGAAGCCCTTTGCCTTGTCTGTTCGCTTGACGATCTGGAGCGTGAACTTCGCGACCTTCTGCAATGCTGCCCGCAGTTTCGGACCGGCATAACCGCCGTCAGCAAAGATGTGCCTGAGCCACGGCCAGCGTCTGAGGATGGTTTTAAGGACTGCAGCCGCACCGTCGCGGTCTTGAATGTCTGCGCCGTGAACGACGAGCCCCACCATCAAGCCGAGCGTGTCGACGACAATATGACGCTTGCGACCTTTGGTCTTCTTGCCCGCGTCATAGCCCGCAATCCCGCCACTTTCGGTCGTTTTGACGCTCTGACTGTCGATCACGCCCGCCGTTGGCGAGGCTTCCTTTCCCTCCAGCTCGCGCGTCTCCATAACGAGATGATGGTTGATCCGCAGCCACAAGCCAGTCGCCCGCCACTCGTAGAAGTAACCCTGCACGGTTGAATAGGGTGGAAAATCCTTCGGCAGCATCCGCCATTGGCATCCGGTCGATGCGATGTAAAGCAGTGCGTTCAAAACTTCACGCAATTCCGTCTTGCGCGGTCGACCGAGCCTGCGTGGCGTCGGCATAAAGGGAGCGATCAGCAGCCATTCCCTGTCCGTCAGATCACTTGCATAACGCACCGTCCGTCGGCCATATTGGCGGCGGGTGAAATCAGTCCAGCCCATTGCGGTCTCCATCGAATCCTAAGCAAATCCGAAGGAATCACAACTGGCTGATTTCACTCAACTCTTCTCTATTCGGCGTGTTCAGGTCAAGCGCTTCGAGCCTTTCCATGTGCCCGGCATCGACGTCTTTCGCAGGTCCTTGCTTCTCTACGGGATCGGCGCTTTGCCCTCCCAGCATAGGATCAGGAGAATGAGGCAGTCCTATCTTTTTTAGCGTCCTGACCGACATCGAGTCATCGAGTGCGGTCGGCACGGAGTTGAGTACGAACTTACCTCATCCATCGTCCTGCGAAGGACGCTTGTCCGCCGGGGCGGAACTTTCTGTCTCTCTCCTTCCTGGCCGTCCGGATCAGATGGTCGGGGCCGTAGCTTCCCGCGTCCAGCGGAACCCAGCGCCATCCAGCCACATGCGATGCATGATGACTGCAAGGCGACGCGCAAGTGCGACAATGGCTTTGCGCATCCCGCGCCGCTTCGCGACGTTCATTGCCCAGGCTCTCAACCATGACCATTTCGTCACGCGCGTCAGCAGCGTCTGTGCGGCCTCATAGAGCAGCGTTCTCATCATGCCGTCCCCACACAGGGAGATGCGGCCCACACGCTTGCTTTCACCGGACTCGTTGAGCTTCGGCGTCAGCCCGAGGATGGGACCCACTGCCTTGGAGCTTCTGAAACGCTGCGGAATGTCGATGGTTGCGGTATAGGCCAGCGCCGTGACGGCACCGACACCGGGGATCGTCATCAAGCGCTTGCAGGTCGCATCCTCCTCGGCGGACGCCAGCACCTTCTTGTGCAGACGAGCAAATTCGGCGCGCAGCTTGTTCCGGGCAGAAAGCAGTGGCCCGATGAGGTCTTCCAGGTCGGGCATGCCTTCGACGAGCTCTCGAATGCGCTCGTCGAACTTCACCGTTCCCACAACACCAACCTTGAGGCCGAAGTTGCGCAGAAGGCCGCGGATGTCATTCTCGATGGCTATCGCCTTGCCTTGCAGGAGCTTGCGGGCCGTCAAGAGCGCCCGCCGCTTCTGGCTCGTCAGCGTTTTCACATGCACCGGACGATACAGGTTGACCCGCATCATCTGCGCGATTCCACGCGCGTCGTTACGATCAGTCTTGTTCGGCTGGGCCTTCAGGAACGCCTTCACATGGCGCGTCTCGATGCAGATGACCGGCAATCCTGCGCTTGCAAGCCCCTCGAAAAGCCACTGCGACAAGGGCCCAGCCTCGAGCCCGACCCGTTCGATGTTCCAGCTCGGATCCTTCACGACCGCGAGCAAATCGTCGGGGTGGCTGTGAACCTTCACCTCCCGGCAGATTTTGCCCGTTTCGTCGACAATGCAAACGGCGGTCTCTTTCACCGAGACATCGAGGCCGATAAAGTGCTTCATGCTGCGCTTCCTTTCCTGATGCTTGTGGCTGTCGCGACAGACCACGTTCTATCATCAGCTCGAAGCGCAGCACCTTCCCGCATCACCGTCCGAGGTGGGGCGCAAGCCGAATATCCTATCTTTTTCGGTCAGGCTCTTAGATGGCTTGCGCGCCCAGCTTGCCGCGCACCGGGCGCAGTTCTATTACGATCTCGCAAGCGGCCCCTTCTATGGTTTCAATCGGGAGGGCGCCAAGACGGTCGACACTGTCGTCCAGAATTGGTGGCGCCAGTCGATGATGGGCGGCGCGAACGCGCAATATCTCGGTATCAAGGCGTTTTCTGAAACCGATTTCACCGAAGACCTGAAGATGATCACGGTGCCGACATTTGTCATGCATGGCGACGACGATCAGATCGTACCGATCGCAGACTCTGCGCCACTTTCGGCAAAGCTCCTGAAGAATTCCACTCTCAAGGTCTATCCGGGCCTGCCGCATGGCATGTGCACAACGCATGCCGAGATCATTAACGCCGACCTGCTCGCGTTCATCCAGAGCTAGGTCGGTCGGGAAGCGGCGCCATCCGCCGCCGGCGCCGCTTCCCTATCCGTCATCACTTTCGCCCCTCCGAAGATCGGCCTCACAAACACATCGATCGGCATCTGATCTAAAGCTGGAACGGCACTCCATCCGCGATAGAGCGATATCGCAATCGTTGATTGCCGGCTGGCATTTCGATCGGAAAAGCTATCCTTAGGCATAGGACATCGCGCCGATTTGCGAAAGCCACCAACGCCTCTTGTGCTGGGCGCCCATTCTTTGGGTCAGGTTTTGGCAGTCCAGCGAACAATGTCGCCAATAGCGGTTGAATTCTATTCTCCTTCCTAGTTCTCGACGACGAGCCCGCAGGAAGGAATCGAGCATGGCTTCCTTTGATATCAAGTCACCGAACCCGGCCGTGACATTCACGAAGCGTTTGGAAGCAGGCGTGACGCCCTACCACGAAATGCAGCGCGTGTTGCGTACCGCACCAGTGGAATCCCTATGCATCGACGACCCTTTCGATACCCGGCTCACGCGCTGGAAGCACGGTCCCATTCATGAAATCGTGCAGCCCATGTCGGACCACGTGCTCATGACCTATCTCGGTACGATGCAGCGTTTGGAGCGGCGGTCTGGAAGGGAATATTCGACGGGCATGGGGCGCCGCGGCAGCATCACCTTCATCCCAGCAGGCTCCAGTTCGCGATGGGACATCCACGGACCGATGGACATTGTGCAGCTTTATCTGTCGCCGGAGCTTCTCGACAGTGTCGCGCGCGAAGGCTCCCGCTCTGCGAGGCCTCTGGTCGAGAGCACAGCGCAACCGGACAATGTCATGGCAACCTTGCTTGAGATGACGCATAAGTCATCGAGCGATCCGGCCTATCTGGCAGGACTCTATCGGAAGCAATTAGCAAGTCTGATTGCCATCCACCTCGTCAAGACCCATAGTGGTGTCGCCCAAACCGCTGAAAAAGCCTCGGGCGGCCTCTCCCCGGCCATTCTCCGCATGTCGCTGGAGCGGTTGTCCTCAGAAAACGAGGAGGATTTTTCACTCGGCGCGCTTGCCGAGGCTGCCAATCTTTCGCGCTTCCACTTCTGCAGGGCCTTCAAGAAAAGCACGGGGCTCACGCCACATGAATGGCTGCGCCAGCGACGGATGGAACAGGCGATGGCGATGCTGCGCAACCCGGCGCTGCAGATAACCAACATCGCCGGAACGCTTGGTTATGCAACGCTCACCGCCTTTTGCGTGGCGTTCAAGCGCCACACCGGATCGACGCCCGGGGATTGGCGCCGGGCCACCCTTTAAAACAAGACCGGGCAGAAACCACTGCAGCCGGCTCATCGGAAGCCGGCTGCAGTGCGTTGTACGGAGGAGAGGTGCAACACGCCCCTTTGTGTCAATATTCACGGTGCGGAAGGAACCCTTTGACGGTGGCAAGGTCTGGCCAGGGCAAGACCGTTTCCCCCGACACTTTCCAGTCGCCGTTTATCCGTCGCATGCGCAACTCGTAGAAAGCCGGCGACGCACGATCGCTCATGCGACGATAGAGAACTGCCGTCGCCTCATCGCCCTGTTGCTCGATGTGCAATATCCTTTTCTCGGTCGAAAGCGGCTTTTCACCTCCATCGCGCCGGGCACGGAATTCGGCAAACATTTCCGCCTTGGAAAACCGCGCGATTGTGCCGTCGGGGGTGAGGACCAGAAAGCCCAGGTCTTCGGTGTACAAATCCTCCATCTCTTCCATTCGATAATTGCTGCCGGCTTCTGCCAGCCGATCGATGAATGCGGCAATTTCGGAATTATGCTGCTCGTTCATAACTTTGCTCCTTCAAGCCAGGGTCATGCCGCCATCGACATGCAGTTCGATGCCGTTCACGAAGCTTCCTGCATCGGACGCGAGAAACAGCGCCGCGCGAGCCAGTTCCTCCGGCCGCCCCATGCGGCCGGCGGGAATGAGAGACGCCATCTGACCTTCAAATGCCGGGCGATCGGCTTCCGAAACCCCAAGCTTGCCGAGGATTGCGGTTTCGACCGGTCCGGGGCTCAGGACGTTCACGCGGATCTTCCGTGGTTTGAACTCGATGGCCCAGCTCCTTGCGAAGGCGGCAACCGCGGCTTTCGAGCCGGAATAGACGGCATGGTCCGGCAGAACCTTCGTTGCGGCCAGCGAACTGGTAATGATGATGTTGCCGCCATCGCGAAGAAGCGGAGCCATCGCCTGTACGCCGAAGAAGACGCCGCGGGTATTCGTTGCGAAGTGACGGTCGTAATCCTCAAGGGTGACGCTGCCGGAAGCTTTAAGGTTGATGACGCCGGCATTGGCCATATAGATGTCAAACTCGCCGAAGCGGCGCTTCACCAGGTCCGCGAGTTTTTGGTGATGCTCCAGATCGGCGACGTCGCCGGCGATGCCGATGGCGCCGTGGCCGATTTCGCCGGCCACGTGCTCGACAATATCCCGGCGTCGGCCGGTAATGATGACCTGCGCCCCTTCCTCTGCGAAGAGCTGCGCGGTTGCCTTGCCGATACCGCTATTGCCGCCGGTAATCACGGCAACCTTGTTTTTGAGATGCTGCATTTGTTTATCTCCTGCTTTTCATCGCAGATGAGATAAATGCTGACAGCGCATGCCATTAGACCACGATCAGGCACATGATCTGTGCCACGGAGACGCGAATGCCAAACCTGCTGGACGAAACGCCGGGATTGATGGCGTTTGTGCGGACCGTTGAAGCCGGATCGTTCACCGCGGCAGCGCGCGACCTTGGCACGACGCCATCGGCAGTTTCGAAAAGCGTGGCGCGGCTGGAGAGGAAAATTGGCTCGCGGCTCTTCCTGCGCACCACCCGAGCGCTGACCCTGACCCAGGATGGGCAGATGTTTTTCGAGCGCGTCGCGCCGCTTTTGCGGGAAATCGATGCGAGTGACGATGCCATCCGGCTCCAAACTGCTCCATCCGGCAGGCTGCGGATCAGCATGCCTGGCGAGCTTGCGCAGCTGTTGCTTCCGAGCCTGTTTGGCACATTTGCGAAGAGCTATCCGGATCTCCAGCTCGATGTCAGGCTGACCGACCGCTTCGTCGATCTGGTCCGGGAGGATTATGACGTCGCCTTGCGCGCCGGAATCCCGACACAGGAGGATCTGATCGTCCGCCGCCTGGCGGATCTGCCGATGGCCATTGTCGCCTCCCCCGCCTTTCTCGATACGTGGGGCAGCCCGAAATCCATCGAGGAACTGGCTGGGCTGCCCTTTGCCCGTTACGTGATGGACGGCGTGGTACAGTCAGTCCGCTTCGCCGATGGTACCGACTTCATTCCAAGGGGAAGGGTCGATTGCGATACGGGAATGGCCTTGATTCAAGCCGCGCGCAGCGGACTTGGCGCCGCTTACCTGCTTCGATGCCTTGTGACGAACGATTTGCTGGCCGGTACGCTTGTCGAACTTGCACCGGATTTCGCGCTTCCCACGTTGCCCTTCAGCGCCCTGCATGCCTTCGGGCGGACTGTACCGGCGCGCGTAAGGCTATTTTGCGACTTCATGGCCGGCGAAGCCAAAACCCTCGCCGGCTTGTAGCTTCGGGGTCAGATAGTTCAGAAATGACTTGAGAATGCCCCCGGCGAACAACGATGGCTATTCAACTCGGGATTCTCCACCTATCCAAAGGTTCAGGTCGTCTGGCGGAACCTTTAGCCGTGTTGCGGGCACATTGACCCCGCCGGATGCCGCCGTCACTCGTCGAAGGGGGCGGCCGCGACGAGATCGACGGACGACGGGACGCGATAACCCGGGACGAGGCGCTCACCGAAATCCCTGACGAAATTGTCGTAGGTGGTTTCCGGCTGCGTTTTCGCGATATGGCAGAAACACGCGGTCATTTTCTGCTTCATTCCGAGCCGCGGGAATTCAGCGACAATCGCCTGTACTTCGGATGACGGAATGACGCTGTATTTTAGGCCTACGACATCAAAACAGATGCCGGTCGTGCAGAGCATAACCTCCGCCTCCTTGTAGAGCCCGATCGAAGGCGTGGAATTGAGTGCTACACTGTCCCAAATTAGTTGGGCGCGGCGCTTGTCCAATCCGGCCTTCTTTGCAAAATCCCGTGCCATATCCGCGGCCTCCACCTCAAACCGACGAGGACCTGCAAATCTCTCGTTAAGAGTGATGTCGTGCAGCAACACGCCGAGGGCAAGGACTTCCCCATCATGGGCGATGTCCTGAAGCTCAGCAATCCTGACCGCGAATAGCCAGGACCGGAACACGTGGTTGAACAGGTAGGTTTCGTATGTTTCGCGAGCATAGTCGATCGCTAAATCGACAAGCGGCGTTTTGGGAACTGAAATGCCGGCAAATAGGCGTGTCTCTGTCGTGGTCATGTCGTATCCCTCTGACGATTGGGGCGGGTAGACTTGGCGATCCCGGCGGACCGGGATCGCGCGCGGTGCCTCATCGGCACGTCGGCTATTTTGCGGTCAATAATCCCAGAAAACCGGCACCCAACGGAAAGCGTCGCCATCAACGCCAACATGCCCAACCGAGGGGAACGGCATGTGGGTGGCTACCAGCAACTCGCCGGTCGTCGCCAATTCCTTCAAAAGCCGGACTCGAACGCGGGCAGCCTCCTCGGGATCGTGTTCGAAGCCGTTGAACCAGTCAGGGTGTTCGAAACCGACCGCGAACACGGCGTCGCCGGCAAACATCAGCCGGTCGTTGCCGGATACCACGCGGACCACGCTGTGCCCTGGCGTATGGCCGCCCGTGCGGGAGACGACGACGCCTGGAGCAACCTCATACTCCTCGTCAAACAGCCGCAGTTGGTTATGGTATTCCTTGGCAAATCGTTTGGCGGCGGCGCGAAGGGCATCCGGGAAGCCCGGAGGCATGTTTACATGCGTGAAATCGGGCGCTTCCCAGAATTTGACTTCGGCGGAAGCGACGTGAATCCGCAGATCCGGGCGCAGCCGTTCCTTAACGCCATCGACGAGCAGCCCGCCAACGTGATCCATATGCATGTGGGTCAACACGATGTCGGTCACCGACGCGAGATCGATTCCGGCGCTCTCCAGCCGCTTGACCAGCTGCCCTGCCCGCGGCAGGTTTAGTTCTGGATCCAGTCCCAGCCCGGCGTCGATGAGGATGGTCTGCGCGCCGCTGCGCACCACGACAGCGTTCAGTGCCCAATCGAAAGCGTCCACCGGCAGGAACATATTTTCCAACCAGACGGCGCGTTCTGCTGCGTCGACATTGTGCCCCAACATCTTGGTCGGAAGGGGCAGTACGCCATCGCTGATCACCAACACCTCGATCTCGCCGATTTTCACCGCGTAGCGCGATGGAACCAGTTCTTCGGTTGTCGGCTGACCGGGACGTGAGATGTTTTCCATACTCACATCTGTCTTTTGCTGACCCATCATATGGGGATTTGCTTCTACCTGCGTCATGATGTGCTCCTGTTCTGCGGGGGTGGAACGTGCGAGGCACGGACCATGCGGCAGAGTGTATTGGGGCGCGTTTTGGCGGTCGATTGGGCCGAGGAAGAGGGAGAGCTAGCCCCAAGAACAGGGTAGGTGCCCCATTCGTTTACGAGAGCGAGGATTGAGTCATGGCTACTCTGCTATGGGGACGGAGACGCTTGATATTTTGAGGGTGGGCGCTGGCCGCGCGGTGATCGCCGTTGATCAACGCAAGCGCTCCAAGCCGATGCTTGCGCCTGTCAAACCGGCTATTTCTACCAAAAAAAAGCGTAATGTCGGGACCGAGAAAGTGACGTAAACGCGGGTCGGGCTCAGCCTTTCCGGTCGCCCAGCGCGTCGCGAACGGCCGCAAGCAGAGCATGCCCGTCAAAGGGTTTTCGCAGAAAACCGCCAATCCCTCGGGCTCGGTCCTGATCCGCTATCTCATGCCGCCCGGTGATCAGGAATACGGGAAGTTGCGGGTTCTCCCGCCTGGCAAGGTCGCGGAGTTCGAACCCGTCGGCACCGGGCATGCCGATATCGGTGATCAACACATCCACTCCCTTAAGACCGGAGGAAAGCAGCGCCTCCCCCGAGGTGAAGCTGCAGGCAGTGAACCCCGCCGATTCAAGGAGTTCCACCAGTGAGGCAAGCACGTCCGGATCGTCGTCGACAATCGCTACAACAGGCTTGTGCATACTGTCCCCTTCCGGCCCGGCGATCGCGTCATGGCATCTTCGCCACGTCGAGCGGCAGGGTAAAAACGAATTTCGCGCCGCGAGGTTCGTGCTTTTCCGCCCATAACTGCCCGCCATGCGATTCGACGATCGAGCGGGAGATCGCGAGCCCCATGCCCATTCCTTCATCCTTGGTGGTGAAGAAGGGCTCGAAAATCTTGTCGGGGAACTGGATGCCCCACCCCCGGTCCCTGACCTCGATGCGGACCACATCGTCCGCCCGGAAGGCACGGATCTGGAGGACACGGTCGTTCGAAACGGAGGCCATCGCGTCCATACCGTTGCGCATCAGATTGACCATTACCTGCTGGATCTGCACCCGGTCGAACGGGACTAGCCGGAGGCCGCTCTCGCCCTCGATATCCATCCGGATGCGCCGCCGACCCGCCTCTTCGGCAAGCAAGTCACGCGCCTCTCTTACGACGGCGCCGAGCTCGATGCTGTCCCGCTTATCCGTCGATTGCTTGAAGAGAGCGCGAATGCGGCTGACGACATCAGCGGCGGAATTGGCGCTGTGGACGATGCGTTCCAACGTCTTCTGAGCGCGTTCGATATTCGGCGGCTCGGCGGTGAGCCAGCGCTGGCAGGCGCTGGAATAGTTCATCACCGCCGAAAGAGGCTGGTTTACCTCATGCGCAATAGACGCCGACAACTCCGCAAGGCTGGCCGCCTGACTGGAGCGGGCGAGATTTTCCTGGGCGCGGCTAAGCTCCTCCTGCGCACGCACCTGATCCTCTATATCCAGGCAAATGCCGTTCCATTGCACAATCTCGCCGTCGCCATTGCGCATGGCCGAAGCACGGGTCTCAACCCAGCGGTACACGCCGTCGAAGCGCCGCAGTCGGTGTCGCAGCAAATAGGGCTCGCCAGTCGCCAGCGAATGGGCATACCGTTCCTTGACGACGGCCAGGTCATCAGGATGGATCACGGCGTCGAGCGTGCCGTCCAATCGGGATTTTCCCAGACCATCCGTGTCTTCGAGATTGAAGCCGAGATATTGGCGAAGACGCTGGCTGCGATAGATCGGCTTGCCATTCGGAAGAGCGCAATAAATCAGCGCAGGCAGCGTTTCGACCAGCTGCTGGAGGTGCTGCTCGCTTTCGCGCAGCGCCTCCTGGGTGGTTATGAGGTCATGGATGTCGGAGCTCAGGCCGTACCATTGGACGATGGTGCCTGCCTCATCACGTGACGGTTCCGCCCGCGTTTCTGTCCAGCGATAGCTGCCTCCGGCCCGTTGCTGGCGGTAGCGCTGAATGTATGGGGCACCTGCCCTGACCGAATGCAGGAAGGCTTCCCGCGCCGCCACCCTATCATCGGGATGCACAACGCCGAGCGAAGGCGAGCCATCCGGTGCCGTCATGTCTTCAAGCGTAGCCCCGGTCACCTCCGTGAAGCGCTTGTTCACAAAGGCCGGTGTTCCGTCCGCCATCGTGCTCCAGATCAGCGCCGGCACGGTATCTATAAGCTGCTGCAGTTGCCGTTCGCGTTCACGAAGCGCCGCCTCGGTTCTCTTATACACGTCGATGTCCAATGCTGTTCCAAACCATCCGGTGATACGTCCTTGCTCGTCGCGCGTCGGGCGGGCCGCTGCCCGGTGCCAGACATAGGCGCCGTTGGCGCGCAGCACCCTGTATTCAACATTCCAGTGCTCGCCCGTCTTGAGCGCGCGGCGCAACGTTTCTCCCGCTCTTTCGCTATCGTCGGGATGCGTGCCGCGCTGCCAGCCCTGCCGCCCACCTTCAAGAAAAGGCTTTCCGTCCAGGAGAACGTTGAGGTCCTCGAGCGTCATCGCGATCGAGGTCTGCGCCGTTGGGGTCGCATAGGTAAACTGCCCGGTTGTGTCGATTGCCCAAGCGCCGCCATAGAGTTTTTCGATGGCGAGAGCTGCCTGAACCGCATCTCCCGTTTCACCGAAAGAGCTTGCCATCGTCCACGGCTCGTCCTGCCGCGCGACCGCCGGATCGACATCGACGCTGATGCTATAGTCCGGCTCGACCCGGAACTCGACCCAGCGATAACTGCCGTCGGACTGCAGTTGACGATAGCTGCTGATCTGAGGGATGCCGTGAAAGAAGGCTCGTGCCGCCGCCTGCTCGACGGTGGACCTGTCATGCGGATGGACCGCGTCCATCGACTGAAGCGCATCATGGGCCGATCGATCGGCGAGCCGATCATCGATGTCTTTGGCTCGGTATTCGCCGATCCGGGACGGAAGGGCCATGTCGATGACCGTGCCGTACCATCCGGTGATCGTGCCAGCCGCGTCGCGTATCGGCTGCCCTGTGCTGCGGGCCCAGCCATAGCTTCCGGTCGCACGCAGCATCCGGTGTTCTACGTTGTAATGCTCGCCCGTCTGCAAGCACCGACGCCAGGCGGCAGCGGCGGCGTCATAATCTTCCGGATGGATGACACGCCTCCAGCCGAACGTGTTCTCGTCAGGCTGTGTATTGAGGCTTTCCAGGCTGGTGCCGAAAAAAGCGAGTGCTGCCGGCGTCACGTAGATAAAATTGCCATCGGCATCGGTTGCCCAGGCATTGCCGGTGACCCGCTCGACGACCTTCGCCGCTTGCACGGCATCGATATCTGGGGACCAGGCCGATCCACCACCATCTACCCCCGACGTTCCGGCGAACCTCGACATGCCTCAACCCAATCCCGTTGCATTTGAGATCGCCGTGGTGCCTTAAACCGGGACCGCACCACGGCCCTCTGGCGAGAACGGTATATGGGAGCTTGCGACAAAAACACCTGTTCCGAAGGATAGGACGAAGATTTGATGCATGAATTCACGCACCCACTCTGCGGAATCGCCGGTACAAGGGGCTGGCAAGGCTTTTCCGAGTTGATTCTTCGCTCACTATCGGCTGCAGGATTGATCGCCGCATACGCAAAGTGGCCGGTATCTAGGTGCTGAAGATTGTCCGGATCGACTTCAGGAAAGCGGAGGCGTTCCGCTCGTGTTTTGCCGCTGTAAGCGGCAGCTGGCTGATGTCGCTCGAGTATGCGGACAGCATTGCCGCGATTTCCTCGATTATCGCCGGACGGTCGGCGATTAGGCGGGCAAAGCTTTCCTGGTCGATCTCATAGGCGGTGACCGCGGTCAGCGCCTGCAGTGTATAAGCCTCGCCCATTCCCGCGAGAAGCCCGATTTCGCCAAAGAAATCTCCCGACGAGAGGCGCCACTTTTCTTGCTCGTCGTGCTGCATCGATACGACGCCGGTGCGGATAATCATCATCGGGGGCAGCGCCTGCCCCCTGGAGATGATGACGTCACCCTTTTGAAATTCGCGCGTTACTCCCGACTGGGCCAATTTTTCTTTTTCGGGCCGCGTCAGGCCAGAGAAGATCGGGTTTTCATCGATAACCTCCTGCAGCATCGCTTCAGGCGTCCGCGCGCCTTCCTCAACCGGAATTCCGTTCACGATAGCGATCGCCGACGGAGGCATCGCCAGCTGCAATCCGGTGGATCGACAATGGCGATAGAAGCGGTCGATCACCTCGCTGCGAGCCTTCATTCTCAGCATCGGATTGCTCACCCGGAAAAACAGATGGATTTCCAGTGAGGTGGCATCCAGATTGCTGAGCGCGACCACCGGCGGCGGCTCCTGTATGATCGAGTTACAGCTGGCCAGGACTGTCAACATGGCCTTCTCGACAACGGAGGGAGCGTGTGCCGGCACCACCCGCACCGTCATCTTGAGAAGATGCGTTTCGTCAGGCCGGCTGACATTCGTAAGCTTCAGCTTGGCAAGGACGCTGTTGGGCAAGACGACGATGTTGTTGGCGCCGGTCAGGATTTGCGTCGACCGCCAGGTACTCGCGATGACGCGTCCCTCCGTGCCGTCCTCAAGGAGGATCCAGTCGCCCAGCGCATAGGTATGCCCGAGATTGAGGGCGACGCCGGAAAAGACGTCGCCCAACGTATTCTGGAGAGCAAGGCCAATCGCGATAGCGATAACACCAGACGTTGCAATCAACGTTCCGACCGGTGCGCCGAAAACGAAAGCCAGGGCGGCGAGCGTGACGCAGATATAGACGACGCCGACGACGATGTCCTGCAGCAGGCGAGCCTCGCGCGGCCTTCCCTCCAGGACCAAATAGATTCGCACGAAGCCGATGACGGCCCAGGAAAGATGGAGCCACCACAACGACTGGGCGAAGACAACAAAAGCGGCATGCTCGTCGCCAATCCGCAGACCGTCCGATTGACCGAGCGGAATATCCTCCAGAACGAGGACGAAGGTCATGGCCGTGAAAAAGATGATCTGCACCACGAGCCGCAGATTGGAGCGCAACGGGCCGATGAGCTTCCACACCGCCATTCCGGTTAGGCCGAGAATGATCAGCCAGACCAGCGGCGCGCCGGCGATTTCACCCAGATGCGCGTTTAGCATGGTGTTCGTTCCGTATCGATGTGCGGCAGTCAGTAGCCGATGCCGGCGATGTAGTTCGCCAGCATGTGTTCCTGCAGCTGTTCCTGCTCGAAAAGCACTTTCAGGGCGTCGCGGATATCGAGAACGCCGAGCGGTTTTGCATCCGCACTAAGTACCGGCATGTTCTGGATGCGGTTTTCAACCATAACCTGCCATGCTGCCTGCAATTCGTCCGCCGGACTGCAGGAAATGACGTTGCGGCTCATCAGCGCCTCGACGCTGGCCTTTGCCTCACGATCCGTCAGATGGCGAATAAGATCGGATTTGCTGAGCACCCCCGCAGCCTTGCCGTTTTCCTCGCTGACGACGACAAGTCCGATCCCGGGATTGGAGAGCGTCAGCGCGGCGACCTGCAGCGTGGCAGCGACATCGATCACCATCAGGCGCGTCGACGTCATGGGATAGAGTTTTTCGATACGCATGGGATCCTCCTGACGGCACTCGCTGGCACAGCAGGGTATTTCGGTGTTGGTTGTAATCGGAGCTGGAATGGCGCCGGCTGCGGGCGCCATTCAGTCATTGATGTCACGCGAGCGCTGGGCGCCCGGGTCGAGGTTATTTTTCGTAAGTCGTCAGATTGGTTTCGTTCGTATCGACCACGAACACGGCCAGTAGGCGAGCACGTTCGGTCTTGCTTGCATTTTCGCTGACGGCGTGATGGTCGCCGGGGAATTCCGAAAAGCTCTCGCCGGCATGGTAGACGGTCACCGGCCCGCCATTGACCTGGCTGGCGATCGCCCCTTCCAGAACCGTCGCATAAATGAACGCGGACTTGGGATGGGTATGAGCGGGCGAAGTGCCGCCGGGCGCATATTCGACGAGCACGCCCTTCATGCTCTTGCCCGGCACGGTCGGCAGCGGTTGGTCGTAGACCAGCGTCACCTTTTCGTCGCTGTCGTCATCGGCCGTGACCGCAGCCGCGGAGGCAAATACGAGAGCCATAGCGCAGAGAAATGTCCTGATCATCTTTCGTCTCCTTGTTGAGCAGGGGCCTGCCGGCCCGAGGGACCGGCAAGGCGGGGAGGAATTATTCGCGAGGGAACCGCTTATTTCTTCTGAGCGGCGGGAGACTGCAGCCAGTTTTTAAAGCTAATGGCACCGAGGCGGGCGCCGTCATTTGGAACCAGCGTCCGGTCGTCGATCTCGACTTCGAAATAGCGGGCGCGCGGGTCAGCGACGACGGTGCGCGGATCGTTGGTGGCCTTGAGGTAGCGCGCGATGAATTCATTCATTGGTGCGCGCTCGGGGCCGGCGATCTCGATCATGCCGTTCACCGGTTCGGCCAGCGCGGTATCGGCCATGGCGTCGGCGACGTTGTCTGCTGCGATCGGCTGGAATGCCCCCGTCGGCACGCGAACATTCGTTCCCTCGGTTGCCGATTGGGCGATGGCCGCTACGAATTCGAAAAACTGGGTCGCATGGACGATCGTGTAGGGAATTCCTGACTTGCGGATATGCTCTTCCTGACGCAGCTTGGCGCGGAAATACCCCATCGTCTGCATACGGTCGGTGCCGACGACCGACAGTGCGACGTGATGGCGAACGCCGGCTGTCTTTTCTGCGGCAAAAAGGTTGCGGCCGGCTGCTTCGAAGAATTCCATGGCGACTTTTTCTTCGAAGGAGGGTGAGTTTGCCAGATCGATCACGACCTGGGCGCCGGCCAGAGCTTCGGCAAGGCCTTCACCAGTGACGGTGTTCACACCCGAATTCGGAGAGGCGGCAAGCACCTCATGTCCCCTCTTGCGAAGCCGTTCGACGGTCTTCGAACCAATGAGGCCCGTGCCTCCGATGACGACGATTTTCATGTTCGATCTCCTGGTTTCAAGTTGATGACGGGATTAAGAGATTGCCTGCGGGCGTTACCTCGCCGAGGCTGCTTCCTCGATCAGCGAGGCGATTTCCTTGGGATGCGAGACCATCAGGGCATGCGAGCCGCCCTCGATGACGACGGTCTTCACCGCATGCGCACGCTGCGCCATAAAGCCCATCACAGCCGGCGGGATGTTGCGATCTGCGGTGCCGTAGATCGCGTAGGACGGTAGTGTCTTCCACGAGGCGACGCCCGACGGTTCGGCCAATGCGGCCTGCGTGATGGGGCGCTGGGTGGCCGCCATCAGCCGCGCCTCGTCCTCGGGCACATCGGCGGCGAATTGATCGTGGTACCGCTCCTGCCGGATGTAGAGATCCTGGCCACCGTCCGGCAGCGCGGTCGTCGTTAGCGCATCCGCCAGGGTGCTGCCGGGAAATTTGCCTGAAAGGCGCGCGCTCGATTCGCCGGTGTCCGGGGCAAAGGCGGCGACATAGACCAGCGCCTTCACGTTGGAATTTCCGTTGGCCGCTTCGGTGATGACCGGTCCACCATAAGAATGACCGACCAACACGACCGGTCCCGGGATCGAGCGGAGAACGCTTGCGACTGCCGCGGCATCACTCGTCACGCTGCGGAGCGGGTTGGCGGCTGCGATTGCCGTATAGCCGTCCTTGGCAAGCGCCTGAATTACGCCGTTCCAGCTCGATGACTCGGCAAATGCGCCGTGTACCAACACGATCACCGGCTTCGCCCGAGGTTCCGCAGCCTGTACCGACGTGGCAGCTGCCGTGCCGATCGTCGCAGCAAGTGCCAGAATATTGATGATATCGCGCATCTGATGTCTCCTGTTGCGGCCTTTCGACCGAGCAGGAGAATGCGTCACGGCAGGCCGCCGGCCTATCGAACAGAGGCATCGACCGTCTAGTCCCAGAGTACAGGTAGGATAGATCGGGTGATTAGTTGCCCCGCTCGCCTCGGTGCAATCGCCTCCCGCTGCGAGCGTCCAAGGTACGCCAGTGACAGGCGCCATAACCCTTGGAGTGAACTCGCAGCCTTGAGAGGCCCACGAATGGCAAAAACATGTCGCGGCGCTATGCGCCGAGAGCCGTTGTTTTCGAAAGTGATAAACGCAGGGCGCGCGAAGACGGTGATGCCGCAAGCTCAGGCTTGCGGCGCCTCGCGAAGGCTGGAAGGCAGTGAATCCCAAGCGCGAATGAGTTCGCCAACAGAAATAGTCCGCATCTTGCGCATCACATTGCTGCGGTGGAGTTTCACGGTGATCTCGCTGATTCCAAGCTCGAAAGCGATCTGCTTGTTCAGGCGGCCGCGCGCTACCTCGCGAAGCACCTGGCGTTCACGCGGCGTCAGGGTCGCGAACCGGGTGGTTTGCTGATAGATGTTTTCTGCCTGCGCCCTCTGCTCTACATCCCGCTGGATGCCGGCAATCACGGCGTCCAGCAGCGTCTGGTCCCGCACTGGTTTCGTCAGGAAATCGACGGCCCCGGCTTTCATGGCCTGCACGGTCATCGGAATATCGCCATATCCTGTAAGGAAGACGATGGGTTTCGTGATCCCGCGCGTTGACAGCTGGTTTTGCAGGTCCAGGCCGCTCGCGCCTGGCATACGGACGTCCAGCACCAAGCAACCGGGCCGATCAGGAAGGCCCGCGTTTAGCAACTCGCGAGGCGATGGAAAACAGGCGACGTCGAGGCCGACGGATTCCATAAGCTCCCGAAGGGAGTGGCGAACATCTTCGTCATCATCAACGACAAGAACCAACGGACTATCTGTAGCGACAGTTGAGCTAGCCATCGTGTCACCTCCCGGAACAAAGGATTGCGGACATGATGACGCATGGCTCGCTAGCCCCATCGCACTCCGGGCGGATACGTACCAGCGAGTGAAAAATGCCGTTGCGGGTCAATATGAATGTATCCTTCATCACTCTACATCCCCATCTCCCAGAGAGGCCGCATCTCCAACCTCGTCAGCCGCAATTCATAGTCCTGGTCCGCCTTTATCTCGGGACTACGCCCCATCTTCCGCCGCAAGCCCACGGCCTCGGTTCGCCGCCCTATCGGCAAGCCACTTGCGAACATCGCTCGAGAATTCCGGTGGCGCCTTGCGCTCCACGTCCCCAGCGATATTGGCCAGCGTCTGGCTCGCAAGCGAATCCCGCATCGCCTTCTCCGCACGCAGCATCACCGCATGGATTGCGCATACGCCTTTCGTCGCCCATGACGGCGGCCGCTCCCGATATACGGCACAGCGGCCGCGAATCTCCTGGCAATCGAACAAGGGCTTACTGCCTTCGATTGCGTCAACAACCTCCAGGACGGTGATGTCCCTGGGCTGCTTTGCGAGCAGGTATCCCCCTTTTACGCCTTCCGATGCGGACACGATCCCCGCTTTTTCCAGCTTCGGAAATATCTTCGCCAGAAAGCTCGGGGAAATTCCTTGAAAATCAGCCAGATCGCGGCTGCTGAGCGGCGCCTCGGGCGAGCTCGCCAACCACAGGAGACAATGCAATCCGTATTCCACGCCTGCCGTCATGTGAGCCATAACGCAGACCCTAATAGTCCGCGTTATACTTGGCAAGCATCAATTTGGGCCTCACCGCGAAGTGCAGCCAAAATCGATCAGCGATCCATCGCAATCTATGGGAAGGAAATGGGATCCAACGATCTTAAACCCTCGTTTGAGAGTGCATCCACGAAAACGGCCATTATCAGCGACGTCGTCGCAATGCATTGTCGATCTCTACCACGCACCACCTCCCCCATTCTGGTGGTGCACGCGCTTGAGAGACTGAGATGGCAAATACTTCCCATCCGATCGAGACCACCACTGCCGCCTCAATGGCCGGCCCGCTGTTTCTATTGGCAGGCTCAACGGTTATCGTTTTAACGGACGCGTTGGCAGGAACTGCACTATCCATGGCTCGCCTCGACATGATGGGGGGTACGCATGCATCCGCCGACGAGTTCGCGAAGCTGGACTATGGCTATACTGCCGCCAAACTCATCGCCTTCTCACTCACGCCTTGGCTAGCGGGACTGCTCACCCTTTACCGATGCGTCGTGATGGCAGGAGTTGTGATGACGGCTGCCTGCTTCGGTGCAGCCCATATCAACGATCTTGAACTCCTATTTGGTCTTCGGCTTCTCCAGGGCATGAGCGGTGGGGTATTGTTAACTGGCACGCAGGCGCTGCTGTTTCGGTCTTTTACCAGAAAGCACCAGCCAGTTGTCCAGAGCATCTATGCGGTCGGCGCAGTCGTCGCTCCAGCCACCCTCGCCCCTTACATGCACGGTTGGCTACTCGACAGGATCGACTGGTCTTTCATCTTTCTTTGGTCGGTTCCCTTCGGCATTGCGGGGATCGCCATGTTGGCGCTATCACCTCATTCTCAGGAGGTGCAAAGCAAGAGAGTGCGGTTCGACCTGGAAGGCTTGCTCCTGTTCACGGTTGCCGCGTCCTCCTTTACCTACGTCCTCAATCAAGGCAACCGGTGGGACTGGTTCAACGATCGCACCATCGTCATCGCATCTGCCGCCGGGTTCGCGGCTCTCGGCCTGCAACTGATCCGCCAGTTTTGCGATCAGCCGTTCGCCACGATCTTCAATTTTACTGTTTTCCGAAACGCCAATTTTGCATTTGGAATCGTCGCCAGTCTGGCAGCCGGTTTTGCGCTGCTCGGAAGCAGCTTCGTCATACCGTCGTTTGCCGTTTCCGTTCTCAAGATGACCCCGGTTGCCGCTGGCAGTCTGTTGCTTCCAAGCACGCTGACGTTCATCGGCTCACTTTTTCTGACGGCGTTTTTGATCCAGAAGCTCAACTTGCCGGGCATTGTTACTGTCCCCTTCGGCATACTGGGTTTAATGTTCGCAATGTGGCTTCTCTCAGCCTCCAGCGGTGACAGCGGCATTACCGATATGACCCCTGCGATCCTGATACGAGGCCTTGCTCTTGGCTTCTTGTTCCTATCGATCACGCTCGTTACGCTCATGAGCCTGGATGAGTCACTTCTCCTTTACGGAGTCGCCTTGTTCAACATCGGCCGCCAGGTCGGTGGTCTGGTCGCAATATCTTTTCTGCAGACCTTTATCGAAGACCAGACCGCTTACAATCGCGCCGTGCTGGCTGCGCATATTCACCCGGGGAGTGAAGAGGTGATCGCGCGTATCGGCTCGGTTAGCAGGCTTCTCTCAAACCACGGGCTGGAATTCGACCTCGCTGACAAAACGGCAGTGTCGCTGATCAGCAAACAGGTCGCCCTGCAAGCAACGACGATAGCCTTCGACACGGCCTTCTTCGCCATCACGATCTTCTTCCTGGCTGCAGCGCCTTGTTTGATCCTGTGGAAGATCGCACTGGGCCGCATCCATCCTGCAAAGGACCGCGCCTGAAACAGCTTTGCTCCATCCATCCGTCGCCGGTGACCGGTGCGTTGGAAGCCCAATCGCTACCCTGCGAACTGAGGCAATTTCGAAAGCCGCTCAGCCAGCAGGTCTATGAACAACCTCACCTTGGTGGGCAGGTAGTTGCGATTGGGAAAGGCAGCGCTAAGAGCAAACTCTACGCCCTTATGGGCCTTCATGATGTGGACAAGCCGTCCGGCCGCGATTTCCTCACTGACGACAGGTGCTGGCGCAAGAAATATCCCGCGCCCGCGTAGGGCGAGATCAAGGAGCAGGTCTGCACTGCTTGAAACGACATTGCCCTTCACCTTCGCCTCAACAACAGCCCCTTGGGGACCGATAAAGCGCCATAGATCGCCGTAAGCGTATAGGGAATATTGCAGGCAGTTATGCCCGAGCAGATCGCCCGGACTTTCAGGTTCTCCATGTCGTTCGATATATTCCGGGGCGCAGACTGGAAGGTGCCTCCACGTCGCCAGCTTCCTTACGATCAAATTGGCTTCCGGCATGATCATGCGGATCGCCAGATCGTAGCCGGCGTCGATCATGTCGATCATCCGCTCGCCGACATCCAGGCTGATGGTAACCTGGGGATGCCGCTCCAGGAATTCATCCGTGATCGGCCCCAGGCTCTTTATCATGGAGGAGTTTGTATAGATTCGCAGCGAGCCGCGAGGCATAGAAGAAAGGGCAGCCGTGGCTTCGTTCGCTTCTTCGAGATCCATCAAGATTGCAGAGGAACGATCGTAAAAGAACTTTCCTGTCTCGGTAACGCTTACCTTCCGCGTCGTTCGCTGCAGCAGCCGGACACCGAGACTATCTTCCAGCGCTTGTATGTGATTGGCCACCATCGTGGTTGACATGTTCAACTTGCGCGCCGCGGCGGAGAAGCCACCTGTTTCCACAACCCGACCGAAGACCTCGAGACTCTTCAACCTATCCATCGGTCCTTACCTTACACCTGTGCTTGATAATCCTTTTACATCTTCCCTCATTATCACGATCAAATTTTGCAGGCATCTATTCCGTCGAACGGGTGGACGGTCTTTCGTCTGCCACGGTGAAGGAGTTGGAAGATGGTTGAGTTACCGGGCGCGAGAGCTTTTGAGGCCAAAGAGCCCGAGGAGAGCTTGCGCATCGTCGCCACGACCGAGTCGGTAGTTCCTGAGCCTCCCAATGCCGGCGCCCCAGCGCGCAAGTCCGCCAAACGAGGAGCGGTGCGGACGGGAATTCTCGCGATCACCCTTGCCGCCGGAGCTGCGATCGGAGTCGATACCGGATATAGGCACTTCGTTGTCAACCGCTACGTCCAACAGACCGACAATGCCTATGTGAAAGCTGACTTCACCACGGTCGCTCCCAAGATGTCGGGATACATCAAGGAAATTCTTGTCGAAGACAACGACACGGTAAAGGCCGGCCAGCTTATTGCCCGCATTGACGACAGGGACTTCCAAATCGCACTCTCTCAGGCAAAGGCTGATCTCGAATCTGCGGATGCCGCGATCAGGAATGTCGACGCTCAGATTGCTCTGCAGCACTCGTTGGTCGAGCAGGCGGTAGCCGCTCTGAACTCGTCCAATGCTGCCTTCGCCTTTGCGCTGGCGGAAGCCGACAGATCAACCAAGCTGATTATGAACGGCGCCGGAACCCGATCCCGTGCCGAACAAAGCGCTTCGCTGCGCGATCAGGCGGCCGCCGCAGTCAAACGCGACGAAGCAAATGTTATTGCAACCCGAAATAAAATTCCCGTGCTGGAATCACAGAAAGATCAGGCTGTGGCCCAGCGTCACCGCGTAGCGGCTCAAGTGGCGCAGGCGGAGCTCAACCTTTCTTACACGCAGATTGTGGCCCCCGTTGATGGCACGATCGGCGCGCGGACACTCAGAATCGGTCAACTCGTAAATGCCGGCACACAGCTGATGGCAGTCGTCCCGCTGGATGCGATTTACGTCGTCGCGAACTTCAAGGAGACCCAAGTCAGCGATATCCATCCTGCTCAGCCGGTGACGATTAGGGTAGACAGCTTTCCCGGTATTGAAATCGGCGGGCGAGTGGAAAGCCTCTCGCCCGGAAGCGGTTCTGAATTTTCTCTCCTCCCCGCCGACAACGCTACAGGTAATTTCACGAAAGTCGTCCAGCGGGTTCCTGTGAAGATAACGATTGATGACAAGACACTCGCCGGACGCCTTCGCGCCGGTATGTCCGTTGTCCCTCGTGTTGATACCCGAGACGGCCGCAACGATTTCTGGGATCACTGGATATTGCAATCGAACTAGAGCGATATGTTTTAAGCCCGTTCATCTCCAGCCTCCTTGAAGTAGGCTGCACACGCTTGCGGGGGCGATGGCTTTAAGAATTTGACGCACTTCGTCATGGATTGCGCTCGACTGGGCGAGGCCGAGGAAAATCCGACGGCTGCGCCAAAGAAAGGCCTCGCATCTTTAGCTCGAGATTCCGACGAACTCTTTTTTCGCCGCAGTCTGTCGAGTGATCTCGATAAAGTCGATTACGGTTTTCGATTTTTCCTCCGCATGCCAAGCAACCAGCAGTTCGACTTCTGCAGGAATATCGTTGAGACGGCGGTAAACCACATATGGGCTTGGGTTGTGAGCCAGCCAGGATGGTGCGATCGCCACACCGACGCCCGCCGCGACTAGGGTTCCGATTGCTAATGTGTGCGAGACTTCCTGCACGATCACCGGATAGACCCCTGCGCGGCGAAGTGCGTCCATGATTGCGTGATAATAGCTCGCGCCGACAAGCGGCGCATAGGTGATCAGCGGCTCACCGGCAAAGTCCTTCACTGTCAGGTCGTCTTTCTGGGCCAGCCGATGGTCTTTCGGCAGAACCGCCACGAAGCCCTCCTCCAGAATATGTTCCGTTTTCAAGAAGCCAGCCGGATTGGTCGAACGGATGAATGCGACCTGGACCTTGTTGCTCTGCAGCAGTTCCAACTGCTGCGCTGTTCCCAGGACCTGCACATCGACCGTCATCGCCGGATAGAGTTTGCGAAAGTCGGCAATGACAGGCGGCATGACATGCGATAGCGCCAAATGGACTCCGCTGACGCAAATCGTTCCGCTGTCCTCGCCGGAAATGGAACGCGTATGCGTGACCGCCCTGTCTATGCCGCCCAGGATTTCCTGTGCGTGACGCAGGAATATCTCACCCGCCGGCGTGAGCTTCACACGGCGCGTCGTGCGGCGAAAGAGCCGGGTACCGAGCCGCTCTTCGAGCTGGCGGATCTGCTGGCTGAGAGGTGCCTGGGCCATGCCGAGCTTGTCGGCCGCGCGGCTGAAATGCAGTTCTTCCGCCACGCATGCGAAATAGTGGAGATGACGAAATTCGATGCCGTATTTCATATTTCATACATATCAATGATCCCGCGATTTTGTAATAGATAATAATCTATTCCCGTGATTAGCTTTCGAAAAAAATGACATAAAAATTGGAACAGCTGGGGTCGCCAGGCCCCGAAACGGGGCATTTATGACGCGTTTCTGGTTGCTGAAGATTCTGCGGACCGCGCTGACGCTCTGGTTCGTCGTGACGTTCACATTCGTGGTCTTGAGGACCTCCGGCGACCCGGTCGTCGCACTTGTCGGGGCCGACGCCACCCCGGAGGAAATCGAACAGTTCCGTGCGCTCTGGCGCCTCGATGACCCGCTATGGGTCCAATACTTGCGCTACGTCATGCAAATGGCGATCGGCGAGTTCGGCGTTTCCTATCGCGACGGTCGCGAGGTGATCGACATCATCGCCGAGCGCATCCCCTGGACGCTGATGCTCGGGCTCTTCTCCTATCTCGGTGCCATCCTGATCGGCGTTCCAGCGGGCATTGTCGCCGCCATCAAGCGCGGCTCGACTTTCGATAATCTCATCATGGCCACCGCAGTCTTCGGCTTCGCGCTGCCGAACTTCTTCCTCGGGGTCCTTATGATTCTGCTCTTCTCCCTGAGTCTGCAATGGCTTCCGAGTTCGGGCACGGGCTCCATCTGGCACCTGATCATGCCGGCGATCACGCTCGCCACGTTCACGGCTGGCACGCTCGCCCGCTTCACCCGCTCAGCCATGCTGGAAGTGCTCGACAGACTCTATATCCGGGCCGCCGCTGCAAAGGGAGTAAGTTATTGGAAGCGCATCATCTTCCATGCCCTGCCGAATGCCAGCATTCCCCTCGTGACGATCATCGGCCTCAACCTCGGCGAATTGATCGGCGGTGCGATCGTGGTGGAGACCGTCTTCGCCTGGCCGGGGGTCGGTCGCCTGCTGGTGACCGCCGTCTCGTCCAGGGATCTGGCGGTTGTCCAGGGTCTCGTCCTCATCATGGCCGTCACCATGGTGCTCGCAAACCTGGTGGTCGACCTGCTCTACGGCCTGCTCGATCCCCGCATCCGCGTACAGAATTGAGGACAGAAGGATGAAGCACATCTCTCCCATCCTCGTCCTTGCCATTACGGTGCTCGTCATCGCCGTGCTGGTCGCGATTGTCGGCAACGTCTTCACGCCCTACGGCATGTCGCAGCAGAACCTGCTCGCGCGCCTCAGGCCACCGGCTTTCCTCACCGGCGGCAATCCGGATTTTCCGCTCGGCACCGACCGCATCGGCCGCGACATGGTGGCAAGGGTCATCGCCGGACTGCGGATGTCGCTCTCGGTCGCGATCGCCGGCACGATCATCGGAGCGGTCTTCGGCTCCGCGGTGGGCTTCATCGCCGCACATTTTAGGGGATGGGTGGAAGAAGTTCTGATGATGCTCGTCGACTTCCAGGCATCGCTCCCCTTCATCCTCATCACCTTGACGCTGCTTGCCTTTTTCGGCAACAGCATGACGCTCTTCGTGATCCTGATGGGCCTGTTCGGCTGGGAAAAATATGCGCGCCTCTCCCGCGGCGTGGTCCTGTCGGCGATCAGCCAGCCCTATGCCAAGGCGATCGTCGCACTCGGCGCAGGCAACGGCCGGCTTTATCTCAAGCACGTCCTGCCGAATGTCGCGAGCGCGCTGATCGTGCAGGTCACCCTGACCTTTCCGCAGATCATCCTTCTGGAAACCTCGCTCAGTTTCTTAGGCCTGGGCATCCAGCCTCCACAGACGAGCCTCGGCCAGATCCTCGGGGACGGACGCGACTACCTGTCGACCGCATGGTGGATCTCGGTCGTGCCCGGATCGATCATTTTCCTCGTCACGCTTTCGATGAGCATCGTCGGCGACTGGTTGCGTGACCGGCTCGACCCGATGCTGCGTGTCAGAACCGCATGAATAGAACCTTATAATCATAATAGGAGAAGGTGGAACCATGTATACCAGACGCGAAGTGGGAAGTCTCATTCTGGGAGCCGGTGCATTGTCGCTCGCCGGCCGCATGCCGCGGGCCAATGCCGCGGACCGGCCATCGCTGACGATCGCCGTCGACAATCTCTGGGCCAATATGGCGACGATCAACGGTATCTCGACCACGTCACGCCGCATCTTTCCGAATTTCTACGACACGCTCGTCGACCGTGACTATATCAATGATGAGAACGGCCTGCTCTTCGCGCCGAAACTTGCGACGAAATGGGAGCAGAACGGCAATGTCTGGAGCATCCAGCTGCGCGAAGGCGTGAAATTCCACGACGGCGCCGAGATGACGTCGGAGGATGCCGTCTTTACCTTGTCGCCCGAGCGACTATGGGGGCAGAAGCCGTTCGAACCGCGCGGCAAGACTTTCACGGCCGGCTTCAAGCGGGTCGAGGCGACTGGCAAATATACGTTCGAGATCGAAACCGAGCGTCCCGATCCCAACATTCCGGCAAAGCTGACCGGCTATATCGGCTTCGTCGTGCCGAAGAAATACTACATGGAAGTGGGCGTCGACGGCTTCGGCCAGAAGCCGATCGGCACGGGTCCCTACAAGGTGACGACCTTCCGTTCCGGCGAGATCATGGTGCTGGAGGCCTTCGACGATTATTGGGACGGCCCGCCACCGGTCAAGCAGATCTCCTGGAAGATCGTGCCGGAATTCGCCGCCCGCATGGCAGGCCTCGTCTCGGGCGAATTCGACTTCATGGTCAACATCCCGACCGATCAGGAGAAAACGCTGGAAAGCTACAAGGGCGTAGTGCTGAAGCGCGTGCTCGCCGACAACTATCCGGCCTTCGCCTTCAACACCCGCCCCGATCCGGAAGACAATCCGCTGGTCGACGCCAATCTGCGCTACGCCATGGTCCAGGCGATCGACATGGATTCGATTGTCCAGGCGCTGTTCAACGGCACGACCGAACATCCGGCCGTTCCGTTCAACTTCAAGGAATACGGCAAGTTCTATGATCCTGACTTGCCGGTGAAACTGCCCTACGACGTCGCCGCCGCCAAGGCGCTGGTCGCCAAGACGAAGTACAAGGGCGAGAAGCTGCTCTGGCACATCACTCGGCAGTTCTATCCGAACTACGAGGCGGCCGCCGAAATCATGGTCGAGCAATGGCGGGAGATCGGCGTCAACGTCGAAGCACAGGTGCTCGACAATTTCGAACTCGTCTATCGCCGCCCGTTCCATCTCATGAACATGTCCATGAGCTCGGACTTCATCCCCGGTGATCCCTACCAGCCGCTCTGGCTCGACTGGGGCCCGACCGCATCACGCTCGACGGCCAACTGGAAGACCTGGGATCCGACGCCGGAATTCGTCGAGCTCGGCAAGAAGTTCGACGCCACGACCGAATTCGAGGAGCGCAAGAAGGCCTATCTGGCGCTTTCGGAAGAATGGCAACGCGTGACGCCCGGCTACTACCTGTGGAAGAGCGTCTACAACTGCGCCCACCGTGCCGGCATCGAATTCAAATACAAGCCGAACGGCGAAATGCGCATCTACGGCGATTACTTCAAGTTCGTATGATGGCCAGGATACGCAAGCATGCGCTGAAGGACATGACGTTCGCGGAATTCCGCGAGCGTCTTTCCGAAAAGCCGGTCATCCTGTTGCCCTTCGGCAGCCAGGAGGAACAAGGCCCCCACGCCCCGATGGGTGATTTCATGCTGACCGAGGCGGTGGCGGGACAAGTGGCGGAAGCCTCCGACGCGATCGTCGCGCCGACCATTCCCTTCGGTTATGCGGATTTCTTCAAGACCATAGCGGGTGGCATCCAGTTGCGGCCTTCGACGTTTTCGGCTGTCGTCGAGGATACCGTGACCGCCTTCCTCGATCACGGTATCGAGCATATTCTGATCCTGAACGGCCATACCAGCAACGCACCGCTCTTCGATCAGACACTTCGCCGTATCCGCACGGAACGCGGGGTTTCAATCCCCTTCGTCAATCTCTGGCAATCGATCCCCGACGTGCTCTGGAAGGAATTGCACGGCAGTTCCGTCGCTGCTGCGCGCGGCCACGGCGGCGAGCCGCTGACTTCCATCTACCTGCATCTCTTCCCCGAACTGATGCGCATGGACCTCGCCCGTCCATCTGTGCGCGCCAAGGCGTTCGGCCTCCCGACCGGCGGCGTCAACAACATACAGTTCGAGGGCATGCCCGTGCATGTGCAGATGAACTGCCACGAGGTGAATGCCGACGGCATGCTGGGCGGTGATCCGTTGCTCGCCAGTGCGGAGAAAGGCGCAAGAATGGTCGAACATCTTGTTGGCTTCTGCGCCCGCTTCGTCGGACATATGCGCGGCTGCGACATGCGCTCGCCAACCGCCTTTGCACCTCAAGACACAAAGGCGGCCTCATGAGCAGCGAGCGACTTTCGATCGAACATTTGAACGTGCCGCTTCCGGAAGGCGCCGATCGGCGTTTTGCGGTCGAGGATCTGTCGCTGTCAGTGAGCAAGGGCGAAATCCTCTGCATCGTCGGCGAATCCGGTTCCGGCAAATCGCTGACGGCGCTTGCCACTATGGGCCTCCTGCCCCGCAACCTCGGGCAGCCGACCGGCCGAGTGATGTTCGAAGGCACGGACTTGCTGACCATCGACGATGCGACCCGGCGCAGCATCACCGGCCGGCGCATCGCCATGATCTTCCAGGAACCCATGGCAGCGCTGAACCCGATCTTCCGGGTCGGCGAACAGGTGTCGGAAACCTTCCGTATCCACACGAAACTATCGCAGGCGGAGATCCGCAGGAAGGTGATCGACCTTTTCCGCGAGGTGCAGCTTCCCAATCCGGAGCAGATCTACCACTCCTATCCCCACCAGCTTTCCGGCGGCCAGTGCCAGCGCGTCATGATCGCTACTGCGCTCGCGCTCGATCCGTCGGTTCTGATCGCCGACGAACCGACGACGGCGCTCGACGTCACCACCCAGGCGCAGATCCTCAAGCTGATGCTGGACCTGCGCGCCAGGCATGACACCGGCATCATCTTCATCACCCATGATTTCGGCGTTGTGGCGGAAATCGCCGACCGCGTCGCGGTGATGCAGATGGGCTGCCTCGTCGAGATCGGCACGCGCGACGAAATCCTCAATCACCCGCGTCAGGATTATACCCGCCGGCTGCTCGCATCCGTACCGACGCTGACGCCGCGCAAGGAGCGCCAAGGGCTCGGCGATCCGGTGCTGATCGCGAGGAACATCATGAAAACCTTCACCCGCTCCGGCCTGTTCGGCGGCGGCCGCACCGTGAAGGCGGTCGACAACGTCGACATCACCATCCGCCGCGGCGAAACGCTCGGCCTCGTGGGCGAATCCGGCTCCGGCAAATCGACGCTTGCCCAATGCGTCATCCGCCTGGTGCAGCCGGAAAGTGGCGATATCCTGATTTCCGGCGGCGATTTCGCCGAACTCTCCGGCAAGGCGTTGCGCGAAGCGCGCCGCAAAGTGCAGATCGTCTTCCAGGATCCGTATACCGCCCTCGACCCGCGCGAAAAGGTCGGCGATGCGATTGCCGAAGGTCCCATCATTCATGGGCTCGATCGCAAGGCCGCCATGGCCCGCGCCCTCGACCTCCTTCAAGCCTGCGGACTCGACAGGGCCTCGGCCAGTCGCTTCCCGCACGAGTTCTCTGGCGGCCAGCGGCAGCGCATATGCATCGCGAGAGCGCTTGCAGTCGAGCCAGAGCTTCTAATCGCCGACGAAAGCGTCTCGGCGCTCGACGTCTCGGTGCAGGCGCAGGTGCTGAAACTGCTCGCCGACATGCAGGCCCGGCTCGGCTTCGGTATCCTGTTCATCACTCACGATCTGCGGGTCGCAAGCCAGATCTGCGACAACATCGCGGTCATGAAGAACGGGAAAATCGTCGAACGTGGCGACCCGGCTTCGCTCTTCGGCGCGCCGAAGGAAACCTACACCAAGGAACTGCTTGCCGCCGTACCCGGCAAGGGCTGGCAACATCACGCGGCTGAAAACGAGGCCGGAGAATCCATGCTCCGGAAGGAAGCGCCATGAAGAAATACCACATCGGGCCTGTGCCGAAACAGGTCGACGCCGAACTCATCCGGAAATTCGAGAGCGTCGAGGTCGCGACGATCGGCCATTTCCGCCATCGCGGGTTCCTGCGCCATTCGATCACGCCGGTTGTCGAACCGAAGAAGACATTGGTCGGCACGGCGGTGACGGTCGCGATCCCTGCAACGGATTCGACTCTTCTCCATCATGCCGTCGGCTTGCTGCGTCCGGGGGATTTCCTGTTCGTCGACCGGCTTGGCGACGACCGGCACGCCTGTATCGGCGGCGGGGTTGCCTTTGCCATCAGGACGGCCGGTGCGATCGGCGTTGCGATCGATGGCCCGTGCACCGATGTCGAGGAAATCGTCGAACTCGGCATGCCGCTCTGGTGTCGGGGCGTCTCCGGCATCACCACACGGCTCAACGACCTCGGTGGGTCGCTCAATCTCCCCGTTTCGTGTGGCAACGTACCGGTCCTGCCGGGCGATGTCGTGGTCTCCGACGCGAGCGGCATCGTGGTTATCTCCGCCGATGAAGCGGAAGAAGTCGCGGAAGAGGCAATGGCGCGGCAAGCCCGCGCCGGACGCAACAAGCACAGGATCGAGGCGGGCGAAAAGCTCGGCGATCTTTCAGGCGCAAGCCGCATGGTGGCCGCCGCGCTGGAGAGCCAATAATGGAAAACCCGCAATATAACCATTTGCGCGTCGAACGCGGCATCTATCGCAAGGTGGCCGGCGTCAGCGAACATGGTGTCGTCACGTCACAACATTATGCGGCAGCCGAGGCAGGCGCTGCGGTTCTTGCCGCTGGCGGCAATGCCGTCGATGCGGCGGTCACCGCCGCCTTCACGCTTCAGACCGTCGAACCATGGATGACCAGCCTCGCCGCCTGCGGCTACATGCTCATCGCCGAGCCGGACGGCAAGGTCGAGGTGGTCGAGTTCACCGGACGCGTGCCGTCCACTTTCGATCAGGAGTTCTACAAGCCCGATCCGACAATCAGGACCTTCATCGGCCACCCGGCCTCGATCGACAACCGCAACGTCCGGGGCTTTACCGCTGCCGTCGTGCCGGGCTGCGTGCGCGGTTTTGCCGAGGCGCTGAAACGCTATGGCACGATCGGTTTCGACAGGGCTCTGGCGCCCGCGATCGAACGTGCCCGCAAGGGCATGTATGTTGACTGGCACACGACGCTGGCGGTCGCCATTGCCGAAGGCGAGCTTGCCATGGACCCCGGCACGCGCTCCATTTTTCTGCCCGGCGGCCACGCGCCCGAACCGGGAGCGACGCTGCCGCTTGAGCAACTCACACAGACGCTGGAACAGCTCGCCAACGAAGGCCCAGACGCACTTTATGGGGGTGCGATCGGCGAGAAGCTCGTTGCCGATCTGAATGCCGGTGGCAGCTCGATCACGCTTGCGGATATGGCGAACTATGCGCCCCTCCTCTATCCATCGCGGACCATGTCACTGCAGGGGAAGACGGTGCATGTGGCCGGAGAAACCAGCGCCGGCCAGCGGCTCTTCGACGCGCTCGATCACTTCGACAGGAAGCGCGGCAGGGGGCCGGTCGACGCCGGTTTCTTCACGGCCATGGCCGAAGCGCTGTGGGAAAGTTTCGGCGCCCACCGCAAGCGCCTTAACCCGGCCGAGACGAACGGCAAGACCAGCACGACGCAGGTCAACGCAGTTGACCATGAAGGCCGAATGGTGGCGATCACCTTCACGTTGCTCAACCGGTTCGGCGCCCGTGCCCTGTCGCCTTCGACCGGTATCCTGCTCAACAACGGCATGTCCTGGTTCGATCCGACGCCCGGCCGCGCCAATTCGCTGAAACCGAATGCCTATGCGCCGAGCAATATGTGTCCCGTGGCGATCACCGACGAAAACGGTTCATTCGCCGCCTATGGCGCTGCTGGCGGCAACCAGATCGTCCCATCGCTGACCCAGCTGACCGGCATGATCGTGCATGCGGGCCTTGATATCGAGGACGCGATGAACACCCCGCGCATGACGACAGGTCCGCATAGCGACATCATTTTCAATATCGACATGCCTGCCGATCAGATAGAGGCGCTCGAAAAGATCGCCAAGATCCGGCCGGCGGCAGCGGTCGTCTATCCTCGCCCCTTCGCTGCGCCCGGCATGGTCGGCCGTCGCGGAGCATCGTTCGTCGGAATGCCCGACATCACTTATCCGGCCGCTTTCGCTGCCACAGCCTAAACGAGGCTCTCATGTCGGACCCATTATTTGCAGCCGTTGAGATAGACGGCGTATTGAAGATTATTCCGCCGACCGCGCCGGCTGTCCCGCTTGTCTTCGATTCACCCCATAGCGGACTGACGATCCCAGATTTTGAACGGACGGTCTCCGACGAGTTGGTGCGGGTTGCAGCTGATACCTACGTGGACGATCTTTTCGGCTTCGCACCCTCGATAGGTGCGCCGTTGCTTATCGCCCTGTTCCCACGCAGTTTCCTCGATCTCAACCGATCGGTGAGGGACGTCGACGTCGAAATGATCGAAGGTGAATGGCCGCACCCGACCCGCGACAGCGCCGCCGCCCGTCGGGGCATGGGGCTTGCCTGGCGTTACGCCTGGGGCGATACGCCGATGTATGGCCGCAAGTTAACCGTGGAGGAGCTCGAAGAGCGGGTCGAAACCTACTGGCGCCCCTATCACCGAGAGATCGTTCGGCTACTCGACGAAACCTACGCCACCTTCGGCAAGGTCTATCACGTCAACTGCCATTCCATGCCCGCGATCGGCCATGTGCTTTCACCCGATCCACCGGGCACGGTCCGCAAGGATGTGGTGGTCGGAGATTATGACGGACAGTCGAGCGAGCCGGATTTCGTCAACCTCGTCATCGAGACTCTAGAAGGTCTCGGCTACTCGGTTTCGCTGAATGTCCCCTTCCGTGGTGCAGAGCTCGTCTCCGCCTATTCTGCCCCGGCGAACAAGCGCCACAGCATTCAGATCGAGTTGAATCGGAAGCTCTACATGGACGAAGATACGCGCGAAAAGAATGCCGGCTATGCAGAGCTCAAGGCCAATCTCGCGCTCTTAGGCACGAGATTGCGCGAGTATGTTACGACTTTGGCTTAAGTCGGATACCGCAATGCAATTCTGTTCTGAATGCGACTTTCGAATTTTCCGCCTTTGAAGAGAAATCCAACCCCATCATCGCCTCTTGTAGCAGGAGCAGACCGCTCAACAGAAGAAAGCTATGGCCAGGAGCACCCGACGCTGGAGGCAGCTCCCTTTCCGTGAGCAATTCTGCAAGTCCATTGCAATCCCGCCCGACCCGACCACCCTCCCTGCATAAGGGTGTTCCCTCATTCCTTACCAAACCCTCATGCGATCTGGACGACATGCCCGTGTGAGACCTCTCGGTATTCGCGCTTGGGCGGCACATAGTTGACGGGGCGGATCGGGCTCTTGATCTCGTCGGTCGACATGTTGCGCTTGATCCGGCGGCGTGACGGATCGGGCACCGGCACGGCCGACATCAGCTTCTTCGTGTAGGGATGCTGCGGGTTCTCGAAGACCGCTGCCCGCGGTCCGATCTCGACGATCTCGCCAAGATACATCACCGCCACCCGGTGGCTTACACGCTCGACCACCGCCATGTCGTGGGAAATGAACAGGAAGGCGAGGTTGAGGCTCTGCTGCAGGTCGAGCAAAAGGTTGCAGACCTGCGCCTTGATCGACACGTCGAGCGCCGACGCCGCCTCGTCGGCGACGATCACCTTCGGGTCGAGCATCAGGGCGCGGGCGATCGCCACGCGCTGCCGCTGGCCGCCCGAGAACTCGTGCGGAAAACGCCGCATCATGTCGGCGGACAGGCCCACCTTCTCCATCAGGCTCGCCGCCTTGTCGCGCGCCTGCTGCTTGGTACCGAGACTGTGCTCGATGAACGGCTCCATCACCGCCGAGCCGACGCTCATGCGCGGGTTCAATGAGGCGAACGGGTCCTGGAACACCATCTGGATCGACCGCCGCATCTGCCTCAGCGTCGACTGGTCGAGCTTCATCACCTCGTAGCCGTCGAGCGTGACGTCGCCACTGGTCGGCGTGATGAGGCGGGTGACCGAGCGGCCGGTCGTGGACTTGCCGCAGCCCGATTCGCCGACGAGCGACAGCGTCTCGCCCTCGAACAGGTTGAAGGAGACCTTCTCGACCGCATGCACGGCGCCGCTCTTGCGACCGAACAGGCCGGAATGGATGTCGAAGCGCGTCGTCAGGTCCTTGACGTCGAGGATCGGCGTCTTGCCCTTGGCGACCGTGTCGGTGACGTCGGCAAGCGGCTGCTGCTCGCCGGTTTTTATGTCGATGATCGGGAAGCGCAGCGGCAGCCTGCGGTCGCCCATCGAGCCGAGCCGCGGCACGGCCGATAGAAGTGCGCGCGTATAGGGATGCTTGCCGCGATGAAAAATGTCGCCGGTCTCGCCCGTCTCGACCGCGTCGCCACGATACATGACGATGGTGCGGTCGGCGACCTCAGCCACGACGCCCATGTCATGGGTGATGAACAGCACCGACATGCCCTCCTCTTCCTGCAGCAGCTTGATGAGGTCGAGGATCTGGCCCTGGATCGTCACATCGAGCGCCGTGGTCGGCTCGTCGGCGATCAGAAGCTTCGGTTTCGAGGCGAGCGCCATGGCGATCATCACCCGCTGCCGCATGCCGCCGGAGAACTGGTGCGGATATTCGTCGTAGCGGCTTTTGGCATTGGGGATGCGCACCTTTTCGAGCAGGCGCACGACCTCCGCCTTGGCGTCGGCCTTGGAAATGTCCTTGTGGACGGTGAGCGCCTCGGCGATCTGCTTGCCGATCGGGAAGATCGGGTTGAGCGAGGTCATCGGCTCCTGGAAGATCATCGAGATCTCGTTGCCGCGCACCTGGCGCATCTGTTCTTCCGGCAAGGACAGGAGTTCCCTGCCGTTGAGAAATACCTCGCCTTCGATACGGCTGGAATTCTTCGGCAGGAGCCGCATGATCGACAGCGAGGTGACGCTCTTGCCGGAGCCGCTCTCCCCGACGATCGCCACCGTCTCGCGCGGCGCCACGTCAAAGGAAATATTGCGCACCACCGTGCGCCATTCATCGTTCACACGAAACGACGTGGAAAGGTTCTTCACCGACAGCACCGGCGTCACCGAACTACCAGTCTGTTCCATTGCAGTGCCAGAAAGCACCGGGTTACCATGAACCGCCCGCAGAGGAATTGCTGGCAGATGCCTATTGTCTTGAACAACTGTCATCGCCCGCTCCTCGTCTTCGGATCGATCGCGTCACGCAAGGCATCTCCAAGAATGTTCAATGCGAGCACGGTCAAGAGAATGGCAAGCGATGGGAAGACGACCAGCCACCATGCGCTCAGGATATTGTCGAAACCTTCGCGGATCATGCCGCCCCAGGTCGCGGCCGGCGGAGGCACGCCGAGGCCGACGAAGGCGAGCGAAGCCTCGGTACGGATCGCCGAAGCCATCCACAGCGACGCGACGACGACGATGTCCGACAGGATGTTGGGGAGGATATGGACGCCCATAATGCGCAGCGGCGAAAACCCCATGGACTTGCCCGCCTCGATGAATTCTCGTCGCTTCACCGCGATTGTCGGAGCTCTCGCCACGCGCACGAAGGGAGCCGTCTCCGTGATGGCGATGGCAATCACCAGGTTTTCGAAACTCGCGCCCAGCATTGCCGCGACCATCAAGCCGAGCAGCAGCGTCGGAAACGACAGCATCACGTCCACCAGCCCCATCACCAGCTGATCGAAAACGCCGCCGATATAGCCCGCCACGATCCCCAGAGCGGAGCCCACGACCATGGCGATCAGGACGGAAAGGAAGCCGACCGAAAGCGATATCCGCGCCCCATGAAGAAGCCGCGAGAGCACGTCGCGACCATAGCTGTCCGTGCCCAACCAGAATTCGGCGGAAGGCGGGCTTAGCCGGTGCAATATGTTCTGCTTCAGCGGATCGTCGGGCGCGATGGCCGGCGCCAGGAGGGCGGCCAGCAGGATGAGAGCCAGCAGCCCGATACCGATCCAGGAAAACCGGTTGCGGCGCAGTGCCATAAGAATGGGATTTGCCTGCCGTTCCGCCGTGGTCAGGGAAAAAGTCGCGTCCGTCATTTTGCGTAGCTCACTCTGGGATCGACAAGGGCGTAGACGAGGTCCGTGACCGTGTTGACGAGGATCACGAAGGTCGCGAACACCACCATCAGCCCCTGTAGCATCGTGTAGTCGCGCGACTGCAGCGCGCCGAGGATAAGTTTCCCCAGCCCAGGCCGCGTAAACACGATCTCGGTAAGAACGGAGTTGCCGATGAGGGTGCCGAAATACAGGCCGACGACAGTCACGATCGGGATCAGCGCGTTGCCGAGCGCATGCCGCAGGATCAGCCTCGATGGACGCACACCCTTGGCGCGGGCGGTGCGGATATAGTCCTCGCCCATCACGTCCAGCATCGAGGAGCGTGTGACGCGCGCGATATAGGCGGTCATGATCAATCCGAGATTGAGGGCGGGCAGGACGAGATTGCGCAAATGATTGATCGGGTCGGTCGTGGCGCGGCTCATCACCGGCAGCCATTGCAACCAGACGGCAAAAGCCAGGAGCATCAGGATCGCTGAAACAAATCCGGGGAACGACAGCCCAAGCAGGGACAGAAGCCGACTGGTATAATCCGGCCACTGATTGCGCCAACATGCAGCGACTATGCCCAGAGGAATCCCGAAGAGCGTGCCGATCACAACAGCGGCAAAGGCCAGTTCGAGGGTATAGGGCAGCACCAGCGCCACCTCTTCCAGGACACTTCGTCCGCTAACGGAAGAGCGTCCGAAATTGCCGCTTAGCATGTCGGTGATGAAGCGCAGATACTGCATGGCGATCGGCTGATCGAGGCCGAGTTCCGCGCGCAGCGCCCGCAAGGCCTCGTCACTCGCCCGGTCGCCAAGCATGGCGACCGCCGCGTCACCCGGTACCAGGCGGACCAGGATGAAGACCATAGTCAGCATGGCAATCAAGATCGGTATCGCGAGAAGAAGTCTTCGGATGGCATAGTGCATCATGCGGCAGCCCTTTCTGCGGCGACGCGGTTTGTGTCAAAAGCAGCAAGATCGTGTTTCGTGCGGCCCTCGCAGACGAGATCGGCCAGGACGCGGCCGACCGACGGAACCAACTGGAAACCATGGCCGGAAAACCCGAAGGCGTGGACGAGGCCCTCGACCCTGCGGGAAAAGCCGATCACGGGCAGATGGTCCTCGGTCATCGCCTCCATGCCCGCCCATGTCCGCACGATGCGCAGCCCACCAACCGTGGGGAAAAGACGGACGGCCGCCTTGACCGAGCTTGCCAGCGCTACGACATCGACTGTCGCGGACTGCCTGTCGGCAGCGAGCTTGCCTTGCGAGCCACCGCCGATCAGAAGCGTGCCCTGCGCAGTCTGCTTGAAGGACAATTTCCGCCCTAAGGAACTGACGACCGGCCCGATACGTGCCACCGTGCGCTCCGTCACGACCATCATCGACGTGCGGATTGCATGATGCAACGGGTCGCCCGCCAGTGCGGCGACCTCCGCGGCCCATGCGCCGCCCGCATTGACGACCACCTTCGCCTCGATCGAACCCTGAGAGGTTTCCGCCCGCCAAAAGTCCGAACGCCGCGTCAAAGCGGTGACCTTGCATTGCTCCGTCATGCGCACCCCGGCCGCCAAAGCGGCATCACGGAAAGCGCGGATCGTTCGGTGCGGATCGGCCGAGCCGTCTGCGATTGCCCAGGCTCCGCCCAGACAATGCGCGGAAAGGTCCGGCACCAGCGTCCGCAATTCATCAGGTTCGACCATGCGCTCGTGGGTGAAACCTTTTGCCTGCAGCCGCTCGACGCGCGCTTTCACCGCCGAGAGCGCCGCCTCGTCCTCGGCGACCTGCAACTGGCCGCAGGCGACAAAGCCGCAATCGTCGCCCACCAGTTCGCTCATCCGGTGCCAGTCTCCCGCCGCTTCCAGGCTCAACGGCAGCTCGGCGGGATGCCGCCCAAGAGTACGCACACCGGCCGCCGTGGCGCCCGAGGCATGTCGACCGAGAAAATGCCGTTCAACCAGGGTGACCGAAGCCCCTCGCCTGGCCGACTGCAATGCAGCCGAGAGGCCGTGCAGACCGCCGCCGATCACGAGGATATCGGCATTCATCCGGCCGTCTCCATATCCTCGAGGGAGGCGATCTCTGCAAGCGTGATCGGCTTGAGCGGCGGGCGGATGTTGAAGAATGCCACCTCGCCTGCCGGTACGCCGTGGACCTCCGCCAGAAGTGCTTGAACCGTATAGCCGCACTGCCGCCCCTGGCAGGGTCCCATCCCGCATCGCGTCGCGGCCTTCACCGCGTTCGGATCGGGCACGCTGGCGCGGGTGACCGCCCGGATCGTCCCCGCCGTCACTTCCTCGCAGCGGCATACGATGGTTTCGTCCGGAAGCCTTTTTCGAGGCGGAGGGTAAAGGGCATCGAGAAGCGGCCGCAAGGCAAGCGCACGGGCACGTCGGTCATCGAGCAGGGCCTGACGACGGCGCTCTTCCACATCGCCGCCTTTGCCAAGACGCGCCGCAATTCCAAGCGCGGCGATTTCACCGGACACCATCGCGGCCGACCAGCCGCCAATCCCGCCTGCATCGCCGGCAACGAACAATCCCGATCGGCTGGTCTCTCCCCAGCAGTCCAGCCTCGGTGCGAAATACCCCTGACCAGCTCTCCAATCGTGGGCGCAGCCGAGGGACAGCGTCTCATGAATACGCGGCACGACACCTTCGTGGACAAGCAGCACGTCGGCTTTCACCCGCTCGCGCTTGCCGTGCCTGCTCCACTCGATATGTTCGAGGCGCCCCTCGCCTTCGGCGCGCAGATCCTTGCCGTCTCGGACGATATCGACCTTGCGGCGAAGCGTGCGAAGCCAGCCCGCGCCCTTCGCAAGTCCCGCCAGGTCGCGCCAGGCTCCGGGCAGTTTTTGCAGCGCGGCCAGACCCGGCCGGCCGGCCGTGTCGAGATAACCAGCAAGCCGTCCCCCCAGGTCAAGGGCCTGGGTGGCGTAGAGCAGTGGCAAGGGTCCCGCCCCCGCAATCCAGACGCGGCCCTCAGGCAGCATCCCACCGGATTTCAAGAGGATCTGGGCGGCACCAACCGTCATCACTCCAGGCAGGGTCCAGCCAGGGAAAGGCACAGGCCGCTCCTGGGCCCCCGTCGCAAGCAGGACAATTCGCGCGGAAACGCGGCGCGCGCGGCCGCCAGACGTCAGGAATACGCTCCAACCCTCCTCGATCTGCCATACCTGGGTCTCGGGCATGTATTCGGCTTCCGATGCCCGGAACGCCTCAACGAGCGCGAGGCCTTTGCGGTAATCCTCTCCGAGAGCCCGGAAGAACGGACCGGACATATTTCTTTCGACCCCTCGCCAGATCTGGCCGCCGGGCGCCGGCTGTTCATCAACGACCGCGACCGCCAGGCCGTCTCTGCTCAACTGCACTGCAGCGGACATGCCGGCCGGCCCGGCGCCGACGATCAGGACATCATAGGTCATCGGGCAATCTCCCTGGGGCCACGCTGGATATCAATGCGCATTCCCGGCTTCACCGGAACCAGGCACCCCTGCGTGGAGGCGATGCCGTCGACGACGGCCAGACAGTCGAAGCACACCCCCATCTGGCAATAGGGAAGCCGGGGCTTGCCGCTTACCGGCGATATCCGGCCTGCATTGGGAACGCGCAGCAATACGCTGGCGACCGTTTCGCCATTCCAGGCGGGTGTTTCGACTCCATTCACCACGACCATCATATCCGGCGCTGCCGCCGACCCCTCAAGCACACTTCTGAACATTGAATCTTCCATTGGAAAAGGCCGCAAGGTTCTGCGGCAACCGCCCTTCGGCCATGGCAGGTCCGACGATCGCCGCATGCGCCGCCGCAAGCGTCACGCCGGAATGGCAAACCGCCGCAAAAAGGCCGGCATGGCGGGTCGACTCGGCATAGATCGGTGCCTTGTCAGGCGAAAGTACCCGCAATCCGCTCCACTGGCGCACGAGCCGGACAGACCCGAGCGCCGGGATGATACGTTGCGCCCGCCGCGCAAGCTTGATGGCCGACTGCATCGTCACACCCGTATCGAACGCCTTCTCGTTCGTCGTACCGATCATCACGGTACCTTCCGCGGTCTGCCGGAGCCCGCTTGCCGGAAGCGGCAGCATGGGTGCCAGGCGCTCGGTCACGAGAATCTGCCCGCGTTCGGCATGCAGCGGCACGACGAGGCCGAGAGGGTCGGTGAGGCCGGGTGTGGCCAGGCCTGCCGCAACGATGACGCGCCGAGCCCGGATGTTGCCTTGCGGGGTATCGACCTGAAAACCGCCCGATATGGGTTTGATCGCGGTGACGGGATTACGGAACCTGACCTGACCACCGAGTGCCGAGACAGCACCCAGCAAAGCCGCGTAGAGCTGCAGCGGGTTGGTATGGCCGTCCAGTTTGCAGTAGCTTGCGCCCACGACGGCATTGCCCAGGGTAACGGCCGGCAACATTCGCTCGAGCGCAGGCCGCTCGAGCATTTCGGTGTAGGCTTCCGTCTGCCGGTTGTGCGTCCGCTCTATGAGAGCCGTGCGAGCCTTGTAGTCGGCTTCGCTCAGACAGAACGCCAGCCCTCCCCGGCGGGAATAATCAACGCGCGATCCGGCCGCTTCGGCCAGTTCCTCCCCGAAGGTCGGCCACAGATCGGAACTTTGCAGCGTAAGATCCGTGTATGCCGGCGTATCGGAACCTTTGCCCTGAACCCAGACGAGGCCGAAGTTTGCGCGGGCTGCGCGCAGGTCCCGATCCTTCCCATCCAGTACCAGGACCTTGTGCCCCTTCCGGGCAATGCCATAGGCAAGTGCCGCGCCGACCACTCCTGCGCCGATGATGATGACGTCCGCGTCCAATTCGATCTCCCTCAGTTCTTGTCATGGTCGCCAAGTGCCGGTAGAAAGTCAAAGTCGAATACTTTGTGTCACTATTCATACAGGTTATACCATGAGAAACCCCAGCCTGAGGCAGCTCGAAGCCTTGATGGCGGTGATCGAAGCCGGCACGGTCAGCCGTGCGGCCGAGATCCTGCGAATATCGCAGCCGGCCGCGAGCAAGCTCATCCAGGATCTGGAGGCGGATACGGACCTGCAGCTTTTTGAACGGGAAAGCGGCCGTCTGGTCCCGACCGGCCGCGGAATGCGGCTCTACGAAGAGGTCGAGCGCATTTTCGGCGGCGTTCATCAGTTGGCGCGCGCTGTGGATGCTATTCGCCGGGAAGAGCACGGCCAGTTGGTCGTGGGCACGCTGCCCGCATTGTCCGGACCATTCATGAGCCGGGTTCTGGTGGGGTTTCGTGCGCGTCATCCCGATGTTTTCGTGTCGGTGGAAGCACGTAGCTCGCAGTTCTTGACGGAAGCCGTTCTACTGCGCCGTCTGGACGCGGCGCTGGTTATCAGCGGCCTTGAACACAGTTCTATCCAGGTGGAAACGCTAAAAAGCCCTCCGGCGGTGGTGGTGCTGCCGCACGGTCATCGTCTTTGCGAAAAAAAGACGCTCAGTCCAAGGGATCTCGCCGAAGAGCCATTCATCGCCTTCGCGCCATCGGGCCTGACACGTCGGAAGGTCGATGCCGTCTTCGAGGCTGAAGGGCTGCGACCCAAGATCGTCATCGAGGCGTCAACGGCGCCGAACATAGCGGAATTCGTTGCGGCGGGCCTTGGAGTGACTGTCGCCGATCCATTGACAATGGAGTTCGCCGCAGGCCGGGTCACCGTTCGGCCGTTTCGGCCAACCCTCAACATCGACAACCAGATCATCCGGCCGATACGAGCCCGCAACAGCAAGCTCGTCGCCGACTTCGTCGAAGAAGTGCATGCGGCGGCTTCAAAGTCGAGGATGTCGCCCGAGGGCTTCAACCTCGACCGCGACCATCCCCATTTGGATTAGGGGATGGTCGCGGGTTTCGGGGAGCGTCGGGGATCAGGAGCGCGCTAACGCTTCAGTGTCGTCTGTTCGGTAATGGGTGGCGCAAGATTGAGCGAGCCCTTCAGTTCATATCCGTAGTCGACTGCCTTGCTGCGCACCCAGACCTGCATCAGGCTGAACAGCGGCACGCCGCAGACCTGTTCGTGTATTTTCTTTTGTGCAGCAGACCAGAGCTTCAACCGCTCCTCGTCGCTCACCGCCTTCCGAGCCGCGGAAATTTCGGCATCAGCCGCATCGCAATGAGCGAAGTTTGTGACCGCCGTCGGTTTTCCGATTGCCGCATCCGAATGATAGAACTGGCTCAGATAGCTGTCTGCCACCGGATAGCGCGCAGCACCATAAAAGACGAAATCGCTGAGATCCTTTCGCACCTGTTCCTGATAAGTGGGATGGTCGACGACCTTCATCTGCATGTCGATGCCGACTTCCGCCAATTGCGCCTGGATGACCTCCATGATCGGCTGCTGTGACGAACTCGACGAAACGACGGCGGAGAGCTGCAATCCCTTTGCGAACCCAGCCTCTTCGAGCAGCTTGCTGGACAGAGCCGGATCATACTTGTAGGCCCAGGAACAATCTTCACCCAGATAACCCGTCGGCACCACCGAACAGCCACGCGGTCCTACTCCTGCCCCCACGAACTGCACGATCTGGTCGACGTTGATCGCATGGGCAATTGCTTCCCGGACCTTGATCTTTTCGAGCGGCGGATGTGCCATGTTCAGGAAGATCGTCCGGTATTCACCGGGGGCAAAGATATCGACGACGGCATCGTCCCAAGCCTTGGCCTGATCGACCCAGCGCTGTTCGCGCTTGCCGTAGATCAGATCCAGCTCGCCGGAACGGAAGGCAAGCTCACGGCTGGAATCGGACGGGATCAGATCGAACTGGATGTCGCTAATCTTTGGCGCGCCTCGGAAATATTCCGGAAAGGCTTTCAGATGCACCGTCTGCTGCGTGATTGCGCGGTCGAACATGAATGGACCGGTGCCAATCGGGTGGCTCTTGAAATCGGCTCCCAGCTTTTCCGCAGCTTTCTTGCTGATGATATTGCCGCCGTGATAATTGGCGATGAGGCCAAGAAATCCTGGAACCGGTTCGTTCAAAGTGATGCGGACTGTCATGGGATCAACAGCTTCGATCGACTTGACAGCGGCGAAATCGCTGGAAAACGAAGAGGTTTTCGGGTCCTTGGCCCGGGTCAGCGAGAAAACCACATCCTCTGCAGTGAGAATGCCATAATCGCCGTGAAACTTGACGTCCTTCTTCAGTTTGAACGTCCAAGCCAGTCCGTCCGCAGAACTGCTCCAGCTCTCGGCCAGATCGGGCTCGATCTTCGACGGATCTGCACTGCCCGGCTGAAAGCGCACCAGCCCGTTGAACATCCAGGAGACAAGAGCCACGTCGGCGGTGGCGGTCGCCCGGGTCGGATCCATCGTCGTGATGTCGGCGGCATTGATTCCGACTCTTAGCGTTTCTGCAAGCCCTGTCTGTGGAAGGGCAATCGAAGCCATCAATGACACCGCAAGAGCTGCCAGCAGTCTGTTTCCAGTTTTTTGCACGTTCGCCTCCTTGTTGTTTGACAGGAGTTAAGGACAGGGCTCCATAAGTGTCAAAGTCGCTATTTTGGGATATCCATTCCCAGAGGTTATACCCTGCCGCCCATCATGCCGAGGCCGTGGGGTGCAACGTCTGAAAGGCCTTTGTCGATTGCCCCACGTGCCGACGCCCGCATTAATTGGAATCTTCAATTAATGTTCAGGAATCGCAACTTCTCTCGCAAAGAACCGTCGTCATAGTCTCCTCCTCGACACTTTTATCTGACCCCGACGAGGAGACAAATTCATGAAAGGCGAAACGGCGACAGCCGCCTCGGCTTCATCCATGTGTCTTCTGGTTCAATATGCGGAGAGACGCGCGTTATGCTTAGGATTGGCGTCGACATAGGCGGCACATTTACCGACTTCTGTGGATGGCGTGAGGGTGGGCACGAGATCTTCAGCCTGAAAGTTCCTTCGACACCGCCTTCTTTCGAAAATGGCTTCCGGCAGGGATTTGAAAATCTTCTCGAACGCCTCTCGCCGAAGGCGGGCGAGGCAGCGTTGGTGATGCATGGCACGACTGTCAGCACCAATGCCGTGATCGAGCGAAAGGGTCCGAAGATCGCATTCTTCGTGACCAAGGGTTACCGGGATCTTCTGGAGCTGCAGCGCATGGGCGTGCGCAACCCGCTCAATATTTTCGAAAACCGCACAAAGCCGCTGGTCGAACGTGCGATGGTGTTCGAGGTCGAGGAAAGGCTCCTGCGCGGCGGCGCGGTCGAAACGGCAATCGATGAGACGGCGGTGGAAATCCTGGCCCGGCGGGCGGCCAAAGCCGGTGCAGCCGGTTATGCCGTCGCGCTTCTCCACAGCTATGCCAATCCGCAGCACGAAAAAGCGGTCGAGAGAGCTATCCGACGGGCTGTCGGCGCCGATGCGGAGGTCAGTCTTTCGAGTGAAATCTGGCCGCGCATCGGCGAGTATGAGCGCGCGATCGTTAGCGTGCTCAACGCGTTTGTGCGGCGCCGCATGAATGAATATATCGGTGCCGTCGAGGATTATGTCGCTGATAGACTTCCTGGCTCGCAGCTCTTCGTTACTCGTTCGAACGGCGGCGCGATGGCAGCATCGGAAGCGCGCAACTACCCTGTCCACACGCTTCTTTCAGGTCCCGCGTCCGGCGTGACCGCCGTACAATATCTTGGCCGTTCCATCGGCGAGCGCAACATCCTCACCATGGACATGGGTGGCACGAGCACGGATATCTCGCTGGTGCGTGATGGAGAGGCCCTCACCTCGACGGTCGCTGAAGTCGGCGACTTCCCTGTCGTCATGCCGGTAACCGGGATTGAGGCAATCGGGGCGGGCGGAGGATCAATCGCGACGATTGACGGCGGAGTCTTGCGCATAGGGCCGCAAAGCGCCGGTTCTTATCCAGGCCCGGCCTGCTTCGGACGCGGGGGCGGCGCCCCCACCCTCACCGATGCCTATCTGGTCGCGGGTTATCTGCCTCAAGCCCTGCTCGGCGGAAACATGCAGTTGAACCGGGATGCAGCCGAACACGCCATGGCGCCAATCGCTGCAGCCTTAGGCACCGACATTCTCAACGCCGCCGAAATGTGCGTCGCGGTGGCCAGTTCGAATATGGTGGCTGGCGTCCTGCCATATCTTGCGCGCCAGGGCGTCGATCCGGAAGAACTGACCCTGCTGGTTTATGGTGGGGCCGGCGCGATCCAGGGCCCTCTCCTTGCGGCGGAAATCGGTGTCGGCCGCGTCCTCGTGCCGACCACGCCGTCCGTTTTCTGCGCTCTCGGCGGTCTGGTCTCTGAACTCAGCCATGATGCAATGGAAACCGTGCACGGGCTCGACATCGACGGCGCGCTCATCACGAGGAAGTTTGCAGCCCTGCGGGAGCAGGCCGCCGAATGGCTGTCGCGACAATCCCCACCCGAACGCCTCGTCTCGGAGGCATACGAATGCTGGGCGGAGATGCGGTATGTCGGGCAATCCTTCCAGGTCGATGTCCGTCTGCCGAACTCGGCCGTCGACAGCGAGGACTTATCAGCGATGCATGACGCCTTCCACAGGGAGCACGAGCGGATCTACAGCCATGCCGATCGAACGGCAGCGGTCGAGTTCGTTGATCTGCGCATGCGTGTAAGGGGGGCCATGTCCGTCCCCGAGCCTGCTTCTCCGACGATGTTCGACGGCGGCGACCCGGTGAAGGGCGTGCGGCCGATGCGTTTTCAGGGGCAGTTTTTCCCGCAGGTCAGCATCTATGACAGAGCTCGCCTCAGCTTGAATGACACTGTCCATGGACCCGCCGTCATCGAGCAGCCCGAAGCGACAATCGTCGTGCCGCCTGATTTCACCGCACGCGTCGGCGCCTATGGCGCAATATTCATGAGCCGGAGCTGACCTATGGATGCCGTCCGAACAGCCATTATGAGCAACCGTTTCAATGCGATCGTCGAGGAGGCATCAGCCGCCGTCTATCGCACCGCGCATACCACCTTCGTGAAACTTGTTCAGGACTACCAATGCGCACTCGCAACTGCCGATGGAGACATGTTTGCCTATCCGATGATGTCGGGCGTGAACGTCTTCATCGGTTCGCCCCTGCGACCGACACTCAACGCGATCGGGCGCGAAAACTTAAAGCCGGGGGACATCATCATCACCAACGATCCGTTCGCAACCGATGGCCTGGTGACCCATCTGATGGACGTTACGCTTCTTTATCCGATCTTTCGCGATGGCAAGCTGATCGCCGTCGGCTGGTCATTCGTGCATGCATCGGATATCGGCGGTGCCGTTCCGGGCAGCATTTCCCCCGCGTTCACGGAAGTGTTTCAGGAAGGCCTCAGGGTCCGGCCGGTGAAGCTCTACGAAGGCGGCGTGCTCAACAAGGCGATCAAATCGATCTTCGAGGACAACAGCCGCATCCCCGTCGAACTCTGGGGCGACATCCAGGCAATGATTTCCGGCCTGAAAAGCATGGACAGGCGCATCGGCGAGCTGTGCGACCGTTATGGCCGCGATGCGGTCGAAGAAGGCATGAACGACGTCATCACATATGCGGAAGGCAAGGCTCGCGCGGTCATCAGGACCATTCCCAACGGCACTTACAGCTTTTCCGATTATCTCGAAGGGATCCACGAGGGTCAGCTTGCCTATTTCAGCGTGACACTGACGGTCCACGACGGCGAGATCGATGTCGACTTCACCGGTACCGATCCGCAACTATCGGCAGCCTACAATCTGGTAACCGGTAAAACGACCCATCCCTACGTGGTTCAGTGCCTCATCACGTTCATCCTGACGATGGACCCGCTGACACCGCGCAATTCCGGCATTTTGCGGGCGATCCATGCCCACGCGCCCCGCGGCAGCGTGCTGAACGCGGTCTTCCCGGCATCCGGCGGCTCTCGCGCAGCATCCGCAACACGCGCTTACGACATCATCATGGGCTGCCTCGACCAGGCGCTGCCTGAAGGTCTGGGGGCGGCGGGCGCGGGCATGGCGGGCGTCATTGTCGTTTCGGCACCCGATCCCCGGACGGGTCGCGATCGGGTAAATGTCATCAATACCATTCATGGTGGCGGTGGCGGCCGTCGCGGGAGTGACGGCGTCGACGGTACCGAGGTGCGTTATTCGCAGCGCGCCGTGCCCGTCGAAATCGTCGAGATCGAAACGCCGATCATCATGCGTGCAACCCGGATTGTTCCGGACAGCCGCCGTGCAGGCCGCTTTGCCAGTGGCGCGGCTCTCGAAATGGAACTTGAAAACACCGCCAACCGCGCCGTGATGACGGTGCGCAATATGAATCGCTTTGTCTTCGCGCCCTGGGGCTTCAAGGGTGGCGAACAGGGACTGCTTGGCACGACGATCGTCAATCCCGGTCGTCCCGACGAGCGTTCGATCGGGAAAATTTCGGTGCTGGAAATGTCGCGAGGCGATGTGGTGCGGATCACCAGCCCCACGGGCGGCGGATTCGGCGACCCTCTGGAACGCGACCTTGCCGCAATCCAGGGCGAAATCGACAATGACATGCTCTCGCCTGAGCGGGCGGCGGAAGCTTATGCCGTTGTGTTGGATGAGAACGGTTGTATCGACGAAGCCGCAACGGCCGTGCAAAGAAGCAAGCGAATAAGGGCTCGGCAGGCGGATTTCACTTTCTGCGCCGAACGGGAGCGGCAGGACCGGGTCTGGCCCCTTGCAATTCGACGGCAGTTGGCGTCCATGGCGCTGTCCTATGACCAACGTATTGGCAGCCAACTCGTGGGCAACGTCCATCGCCGCATGTTGGCCGCCGGCGAGACCGTCGATCCCGAGACCCTCCAGAAAGTCGTCGAAGCGGAAGCAGCACGTCTTTCCGGCACCAAAATGAAGGCTTCATAAGCACGAGGACACCTTTCTCCGCCTCGATGATCGCCCGCTTGCGGGGCGAGGTCAGTTGCGCCCCGCGTTCCTGCTTGCTGATTATTGCAGGAAGATTGCCCTCGACGCCGGCCAAGATTTTCACCAGCAATCGCCGGACCGCAATGCCTTTCAAGCCCAGTCTGGAAAAATTCGACTTTGACAGCCGCTTAGAAAGCGGGTCTGCTTGCTTTGGAGTGATTATCGACCGGGTGTCGCCAGCGCGATAAACCGCGTCAGAAAATCAGTCTCGATCGAAATGGAGGTGCATCGTATCGCATGAGCCAGTCGCTGGATCTTTGGAGCATGAAGTGTTTCATCATTCTGGCCGAAGAACTGCATTTCGGCCGGGCGGCGACCCGGCTGAACATGACCCAGCCGACGCTCAGCCAGCAAATTCGCAAACTTGAATCCATTTTTGGCGTTCAACTTTTCATCCGATCGACCCGAAGCGTGGAACTGACGCCCTCGGGTGCAACATTTCTGCCTCTTGCCCGCGAAGCGCTGATCAAGCTCGAAGAGGCGGTTCTGTTGTCGAAGCTGGCCGCGGGCGGCATGTCGCCTGGCGGCGAACAACTCAAGATTGGCGCGATCGGCCCTGCAGCGCATCGGCTTCTGCCATTGATATTGCGGCGTTTTCGCAACCGCTTTCCCAAAACGCGCCTGGATGTCAGGATTTTCGATTCATCGGAGATTCTGCGCGCCCTTGAGCGCGGAGAATATGATATCGGCATCATGCGCCCGCCGACCAACGCCAACTTCATCCGTTTCCGCCCGCTCATGTCGGATCGCTTCGTGGCGGTCATCCCAAAGAATTCTCCGCTGGCGCGCAGGCCATCGTTGCGACTTTCGGACTTCATCGGACAGGACGTGTTCACGCTGAAGCGCTTCGAGCTTTCAAGTTTCAGAGCCATACATGACCAGATCATCGAAGCGGGGATCGAAGCGGATTCAAGCTTCAAGGTTTCCAGCACCACTGCAGCACTGGCAATGGCTTCGGCCGGGCTGGGGATTACCTTCCTTCCGGAATGGATCGAGAGCATTGTCGATAGCGAAGTCGTTCTGCGCCGTGTGGAAGATTTGAGCGAGGAAATTTCCACGGGAATTGCCTGGCGCGCGGACAATCCGATCCCTGGGATCCTTCCCTTCGTTGAATTCGCAGAACTCATTTCCCGTCGGCTGTAAGTGAACCATGGCTGCATCGTCTAACCGGCCAGGAAAATTGCTCGACAACGATGATGGCCCTCCTGTTCGGCGACATTCAGGCAATCGCCATTGATAGGTCTTTGGCATTTATTGATTGGCGATGTTTATAAATCGGATGCAATTTCAATTGGACGAACTGCGCGATGACGCGCGACATTCATCCCGGGAACCAACAGGAACTGGGAAAAATCATGAAAACACCCACAATCACCGCGGCGGCATTGTTGACGACAGTCACGGCCGGCCATTGCGAGCAGCTGATCGTTAATAGCTATGGCGGCCCCTATGAAGCTATTATTATGGAGCGGATCATCAAGCCGTTCGAAGACAAGACCGGTATCAGCGTCGTTTATGACCCGGTAGGCTCGTCCTCTCAGGACTACGCGAAGATCAAGGCGACCAACGGTCGGCCAGGTTTCGACGTCGTCGTCATGACAGCATCTCAATCGCTTGATGGCTGCAAGGACGGCCTGCTGGAAAAATTCACCTCCGCGACAGTCCCCAATCTTGAAAAACTGAGCCCGGCCATCAACAAGATCGCCGGCGAATGCGGTGCGGTTCATGAACTGCAGTACATGTCCCTTCTCTGGCGGACCGACAAGCTGAAGGCCGCGCCAAGCTCGTGGGCCGCCCTGTTCGACAGCGAGCTCAAGGGGAAAGTCATCCTGCCGACGTTCCAGAACATCATGGCGGCAAACCTCATGCAGGTCCTGTCCGTCAAGAATGGCGGGGACCTGTTGAACAACGTCGATCCCGGCTTCAAGGCGATGGCGCAGCTTGCGAAACAGTCGGTCGGTTTCGAGCAGTCCTCAGCCGTGATGGAGACCTACGTCAAGGACGGTCAAGTATGGGCGATGCCCTTCTGGAACGGCCGCGCGCAATTGCTCGTCGATACCGGCATGCCGGTCGACTATATCAAGCCGGCCGAGGGGACAATTCCGCTTATTGCGACGCTCAACGTTCCGGTGGGAACCCAGAACAAGGAGGCCGCAATGAAATTCGTCAATTTCTTTCTCGAAAAATCCAGCCAGGAAGCCTGGGTGACGGGCTACAAAGTGGGCAGCGCGCGCAGCGACATCGATGTGCCGGATGCCGTACGTGCCAAACAGATCACCACCGAAGAGGATCTGGACAAGCTTCTCCTGCCCGACCTTTCCATCATGGCCGCCAAGCTTCCGGAATGGGGTGACCGCTGGGAACGGGAAGTCGTTCACGCTGCGAACTGAAAGCAAGCCTGATGACGATAGTTGCAACGGATTCACCTGCGGCGCCGGCACTCCGCAGGTTCGCATTGCGCGGATATGTTCCGCTTTTCCCACCATTCGCCGTGCTGCTGCTCTTCTTTGCCGTGCCGATCGGCATGATGATCGGCATCAGCTTCCAGGATCCGAAGACCGCCCAATTCAGCCTCGGAAGCTATCAGCGCTTCCTCACCGACGGACTGATCATCGCCGGCCTTTTCCGCACGATGCTGATGTCAGGGCTCGTGGCGATCTGTGTGACGGTGATGGCCTACCCGGTTGCCTATTTTCTGGCGCGATCGACATCGCGCTGGAGAGCCATCGTCTTCGCGTTGGCGATCGCACCGGAACTGGCCGGCGTGGTGCTGCGAACCTATGGCTGGCTGATCATCTTGGAAGACAGGGGTTTCGTCAACGACGCCCTCATCTGGCTCGGTCTCGTTTCCTCACCGCTTCCCCTGGCGAAGAACCTTTTCGGCGTCGTCGTGGGGCTCACCCATGTTGTTCTTCCTTTCGGTATTCTGGCTCTTCTCACGAGCATTCAGGGCATCGATCCGAATATCGAAAAAGCGGCACAAATTCTGGGGGCATCGCGCCTTTCGGTCATCCGTCACATCCTGCTGCCGCTGTCCATACCGGGCATCGTCAGCTCCCTCCTGATCTCCTTCACCATGGCGGCGAGCGCCTATGCGACCCCTGCCCTGCTGGGCGGCGCCCGCTTCAAGGTTTTGGCGACGATGATCTCCGAGCAGATCATGTTTTACATCAACTGGCCCATGGCGGCGGTCATGGCGATCGTGCTTTTGGTTCTGATGCTCGCAATCACCTTTGCTGGCGGCCGGGTGGAGACCCGCCTCCATAAGAAACTAAACGTCTAGGAGGCCGGCACCATGAACCGTCTGCTTTCCGGCCTGTTTTGGATTTCGCTCTGCCTCATCCTGGCCTTCATCACGCTGCCTCTGCTCGTCGTGGTGGCGGCATCGCTGAGCCCCTCGTCCATGGTGACCTTTTCGCCGGCCGACTGGACCATGAAATGGTACGCCGCGCTGTGGGCATCGAAATGGCTCGACCCGTTCATCCTCAGCGTCAAGATCGCGGTCATCGTTTCGCTGGTCAGCGGTGTGCTCGGCGCACTGGGAGCCTATGCGGTCGCATACGAAAAATGCCCCGGCAGCGAGGCGATCATGGCCTTTCTCCTGTCGCCGCTTGCCGTACCGCAAATCGTCAAGGGCGTGGCGATCGTACTCTTCCTGTCTTCGGCCGGTCTCTACACGCTCCTCGGAAATCCGGGACTGATTGCCGGGCACATCGTCCTGACGCTTCCGTTTGCGGCGAGAATGATCGCGACGTCCATTTACAATTTCGACAAGAACCTCGATCGGGCGGCGCAGATTCTGGGCGCCAGCAAATGGCAGCGCGTCCGCCACATCCTGCTGCCGCTTATTAAGCCCGGCCTTTTCTCCGGCATGACCTTTGCATTCATCATTTCCTTCAACAACATTCCGCTGTCGGTCTTCCTCGTGCGGCCCGGGCAGACAACTTTGCCGATCACGGTCATCAACTACATGGAATACAGCCTCGACCCGGTTCTGGCCGCCGTCAATGTGGCGTCCCTGATCTTCATCCTGACAACCATATTCCTCTTCGAAAAACTGGGCGGCTTTTCCGCACAGATCCACGGTGGAAGCAAATGAGCGATATCGACATCGAACTGATCTCTGTCCGCAAGACCTACGGCAACGCCCTCGTCGTCGGCGACATCAGCCTGTCCATTCCGAAGGGCGAGTTCGTCAGCCTGCTCGGGCCATCGGGCTGCGGCAAGACGACGACCCTCAACATGATTGCCGGGTTTCAAGAGCCGACAGGAGGAGAGATCCGGATCAGGGGCAGGAACCAGGCAGGCGTACCACCCGAGAAGCGCAACATCGGGCTGGTCTTTCAAAACTATGCGCTCTTCCCCCATATGACGGTTGCCGAGAATGTCGCCTTTGGCCTCAAGATGAAAGGCGCCCCCCGCGCCGAAATCGACCAGACTGTGAATACGGCACTCAAAAGCGTTCATCTGGAGGGTTTCGAAGCGCGTTATCCTAAGGAGTTGTCCGGCGGACAACAGCAGCGCACGGCGCTCGCCCGTGCGATCGCGCCGCGACCGTCGGTGCTCCTTCTTGACGAGCCGCTTTCCAATCTCGACCTCAAACTGCGGGAGGCCATGCGGGTCGAGCTCAAGGAAATCCAGCAACAGCTCGCAATGACGTTCGTTTACGTCACCCATGACCAGGAAGAGGCCATGGCGATGTCGGACCGCGTGGTCGTGATGTCAGGCGGCGTGATCGCGCAAGAAGACAAGCCGGAGAATATCTATAATGCGCCCCGCACCAGCTTTGTGGCTGATTTCATCGGAAAATCCAACATTCTCCCCGTGTCTGCCGTGCCTGCGACGGGAGATCAGCGGGAGATCACGATCAACCACAGCAATATCTCGCTGGCTGTCGGAAGCGATCAAGCCGGCCCACCGGCGGCGAGATTTTGCTGCATTCGCCCCGAGGACGTCAGGATCATTGGCGCTGAGGCTTCTGCCGAAGGTGCCAACGTCTTGGACGGGACTATTTCCAAGATCGTCAATCTCGGCGCGCACCTGGACCTATGGGTTACTGTCGATCGCGATATCACGATCAAAGCCCTGGTTCGCTCCAGCCGCAGTGATCAACTCAAGACGGGCAATCACGTCAGCATTTCCATCGCACCTGCGGCGATCCGCCTGCTTAACGAGTGAATAAAGACAGTCCATGGGAGGATTCGCTTGTAGGGCGTAGCGGATCAGTTAGCTTCCAAATCTGCCCTTTCAACGGACCGCCGCCCAAATTTCCTGCCATGCCGCGAATTCGGAGGGCCGGATGCGGTAGCGCGCGAAATTGCCTTCGTGCAAGCTGAGAATTTCCCGTTCCGCCATCTCCCGAAACCGCTCGCGGTCAGGTTCTTCGATGTTTTTCGTTACCGACGAGCCAATATGGGCGACAGCTGCTTTGCGATTCATACCGTTGCGCACGATCTCGCCTACTATGGTTCGCAACGCATCTCGATAGCGCAAGCGGAACGGATCTGGCTCACCGAGTGATTGACGCACCGCAGCATAGCGCGCTGCCGAACGCTCATACGCCCATATGAACATGTCTTTGAGCAGGTCGATTCGATTCATTTCGTACACGCCAAGTATAGCATCGGTGTATGTCTGGCGCTGTACATCGGTAAACGAAAGCGGCGATAGGTTGCGCTTGATGAGCGGTATATTCGCAGCAAGCCGCAAAACCCGCTTGTTCACATCGTCGAAAGGCTGAAGGTAAGGTAGCTGCACCATCACGAAGAACGCCTGCTCGAAGGGGTTCGTGATGGCCGCCGCAGTTGCGAGTATCTGATCGAAACATTCTTCGATAACGGCAGGATTTTCGAGCGGATGAAATGCCGACCGTTCGATGCCTACACTGATATGGCGTAGCCGTCCTGCTGCACCTTCATCGGCGAGCAGGTTGTTGGCCAGCATCGCGTGAAGATTGAGAATCGTATAGCGGTTGAAGCCGATTTCTTCGGCAGTACCCACCAAGAACTCGATAGCATCCTTATGGTTGAGGATCATCTGAGCTTCGAGACGCTCTTTTCCTTCGGCTTCCTCACCGAAGTCAATCAGCCGCTTGGTATCGAGCAACGAATAGGTGTTGCCTTCAAGTCGGCTCGAATTCCATGACAGGTCTATCAGCAGCCGGTTCAGGATTAGTTTGGCGTGTGTGCCGGCCGGTTGTTCCCCGGTTTCAGCTGTGCCGACTCTTTGAAGATGTGCTCGTTCACGCTCATCCAGATATGTGCTGACATTCGGCCTGTATGAATCCAGAAACGCCCTGTCGTAACCGACTGGATTGCGGCGTTCGACAGGCTGGCGGACGTACGCCAGCACTTCTTTTCCACCTCCGGACAAGGGGATCACCGCTTCTTCGGCAGCAGCGGGTGCAGCCTCGCCTCGAGCTTCCGCAGGCGGATAGTATTTCGTCCAGCGGCGCTCCCCTTCTCGGAGGAGACGGCCATTCTCAACTAGGAACGCAAGGTGCCGCTGAAGGGTGCGGGTCGGAATGTTCACCGTAAGCGCCGCTGTAATTTGGCCAAGCGTAACACCGCCCGATTGGGCGCGAACTATGGCTTCGATTGCCTTCAACTCCTCCTCTGGCAATGGCTTGGCCATTTTAACTCCTTGATGGCGTATAGACTTTTATGCGCCATCTAACTGCGGATATACGCCATTAAGCCACATATAAGCGCCACTATCAAACCTATACGCCATTAAATGGCGCATATGGGTCGAAATGTGGCGCATAGACAGAATATGCGCCATAAAACCTACTATGCTGATTTTGCCGATGTCGCGATGAACATCGATGCCCCAGCTGCCGAGCAGTTCGGCGACAATGCCGGACGTGCGGACCTCTTCAAAGCCGATTTCCGGATATTGATGACGATCATGGCGGATGGCGGTCAGTTCGCGGGCGTAAGCAGCGATGCGCTCAATAACGGGCATGTTCGAAAACCTTGATGGCGAAAGATGGTAGCGAGCCGACGCCGCATGTGCAGCACCGGCTGAAGAGGGATTGCGGCTTCAGGCTGCCGTGGATTTCGGACCTGAGGCCAGTCCGTCATAAGAGATAGACAGGTGTCGCGGATCAGACGACCAATCGCCGCCGCCAAGAAAAAGGTGGTCCGGTCTGCCGGTCGCATCGAAACCAAGTCTCACCGGCTCGCCGTGACTGCCGAACCCGTTGGCAAGTACGATTCTTCCTTCGGCCGCGCCGGTGATTTCGAGTTCAGCCTCATCAGTGAACGGTTTAGGGGCGCCGGGATTGGCAATGAAAACCTTGTCCCCCATCGGCACGAGGTCGATAGCGGTCCAAAGCGACCACCATCGGCTGGCCCAATCTGCAACGCGCTCCGCCGGGGCGCCATGCTTGCTGAAACGGTCCATGATCGAGACGATGCCTTCAAGCCAGGCATTTGCCGGACCATCAATGGAATTGGTGACGACTGAGAGACTGATACCCCAGTCCGGGATTGTCGCCGACCGGCTGATGAAACCGGGAAAGGAGCCGCCGTGGCCGATCAAGGCATGGCCGCTGGCTTCCATCAGCATCGTGCCCAAGCCATAGTAGCGTGGTTCGCAACTATGCGGCACCTGCCAATGCCGCCGCGTCATTTCGCGCCGGCTGGCGGGCGAAAGGATGCTTGTCTCCGCCGCCGGATCAAGGCTTGCAAAAAAGCGAGCAAGATCACCTGCGGTACTCACGAAACCCGTGGCGGCAGCAAGCGCGAAGGTCGGCTGGTGCCCGTTGATCACGCCGCGACCAAAGGGCAGACGACCGCTATGGCCGAAGGCGAGCGGCGCACCCGGCGCGACCGGCATGTCCGGTGTCGTCTGCTCCAGGCCTGAGGCCGCAACGACTTCGCGGGAGATCCAGCCGATATAGGGTTCGCCGGTTATTGCTTCGATCGCGAAGCCGAGCAGGCCAAAACCGAGATTGGAATACTTGAAGCGGGTATTGGCGTCGATCACCAGCGGCAATGCCAATTCTTCGCGCAGCGCCGGATCGTCGAAGAAGGGAGCAGTGACTTGCCAATGGGAGGAACGGCGCCCGTCGCGCATGATGCCGGCTGCGTGAGAAAGCAATTGCGCAATAGTGGTTTCAGCCACCGTGGCATCGAGACCCGGGACATATTTGCCGATCTTGTCGTCGAGATGCAGCTTGCCCGCTTCCTGGAGCTTCATGATGCCAGTGGCGGTGAAGGTTTTGGAATGCGAAGCCACGCGAAAACGATGTTCTGGCGTCAGTGCTTTGCCGGTCCTCAGATCGGCCGTCCCTAATGCGCGGCTGAAAACGAGCTCGCTCTTCTTCGCGACCGCCACAACACAGCCGGGCTGTTCCGTCAGCTGCATCTGGAAACCCATCCAGCGCTCGACGTAGGCGAGCGCTGCATCCAACCATTCCGTCATGAGTTTACTCCCCATCCTTATGTGTATTCGATTAACCGTTCGATGCCGCGGCCGTCATGGGCCCCGCATCGATTGAAGCACTTTCAGCAGCCCAGCAGGCGACGCCATGGCCATCTTTTGCCGTCACCAGTGAAGGTTCCGCTTCGGCGCAACGGGCGAAGGCCAATGGGCATCGATTGCGGAAGCGACAGCCGGTCGGCAGATTGGCGGGATCCGGAGGGTCGCCGAGCCGTGGCACCGGGTCGTCGCGCCGGGCGATATCCATGGTGGGTACCGCGGCGAGCAGAGCACGCGTGTAGGGATGGCGTGGACTGGAAAACAGTGCGTGAGTGGGTGCGATTTCAACGATGCGGCCGTAATACATGACCGCCACTCGGTCGGCGATATATTCAACGACTGCGAGATTGTGCGAGACGAATAGGAGCGCCAGTTCGAATTCCGCCTTGAGGTCGCTGAGCAGGTTGAGGATCTGTGCCTGCACGGAAACGTCGAGTGCGGATACTGGCTCGTCGCAAACGATCAGGCTCGGTTTGAGGATCAGCGCGCGAGCAATGCCGATGCGCTGCAACTGGCCGCCGGATAGCTCGTGTGGATAACGGAACCGATGTTCGGGTCTCAATCCCACCTTTCTGAAGATCCCGGCCACGGCTTCTTCGCGTTCGCTGGGGTCGAGCAATTCCTGAATATCGAGCCCCATGCGCACGGACGAGCCGACCGTCCTGCGCGGGTCGAAGCATGCGCGTGGGTTTTGGAAGATCAGTTGAGCAAAGCGGCGCTGCTGCTTCAGTTCGGCCGAGCTAAGCGCGAAGAGGTCCTGATTGCGGAACCGCACATTGCCGGCGCTGGGTCTCTGCAGGGCGATGACAGTGCGGCCAAGCGTCGACTTACCACAACCGGACTCCCCGACCAGTCCCAACGTTTCACCGCGGTTGAGGGTCAGGCTGACGCCATCGACCGCGCTGACATGGCCGACGACACCGCCAAACAGGCCCTTACGGATGGGGTAGCGAACATGCAATCCGTTGACATCGAGAAGTGGAGGCAGGCTCATGATCAGGCTCCCATCGTCATCGGGGTCGAATATATCCCGTCCGCCTGGGGCAGAGCCCAGCAGCGGGCAGAATGGTGTTCGGAGATCGGGATGAAGGGCGGCAGCTCGCCGAGACAAGCTGAAAGCCCAAGGTTTGCGCGGAGCTCGCAGCGGGGGGCAAAGGCGCAACCCGGCATCGGCTGGCTAAGATCCGGTATGCTGCCAGGGATATCTCTTAGCCGCAGGCCGCCCATCTGGCCTAGCCGTGGCGCAGCATCAAGCAGGCCGCGGGCATAGGGATGACTGGGCGCCGTAAGCATCGGAGCCACCGGTCCCTCCTCAACGATGCGGCCGGCATACATAACAGCGACACGGTCGGCGAGGCGAGCGACGACGCCGAGGTCATGGGTGACGAGCATCAACGAGGTGCCGAAATCACGACAGCTGTCACGCAAAAGCTCGAGGATCTGGGCCTGGATGGTGACATCGAGTGCCGTTGTCGGCTCGTCGGCGATCAGCAGCCGAGGCCTCAGCGCGAGCGCGACAGCGATCATCACACGCTGCGCCTGACCGCCGGAAAGCTGATGCGGATAGGCGAGTGCTTTTTCCTCTGGTGCTGGAATGCCAACGGAGTGCAAGAGCGTCACGGCTTTGTCCCAGGCGGCCTTTCGGCTCAATTTCTCCTGTTGGCGCAGAGGCTCTGCGACCTGCCAGCCGATGCGCCTTACCGGATTGAGACAACTTTGCGGCTGCTGAAAGATGATGCCGATGTCGCGGCCTCGCCAACCGGACAGTTCACGGTTGGACATGGCAAGCACATCTTTGCCGTCGAACAGAATACTGCCGCCGATGATACGGCCCGGAGATTGTATGAGCCTGAGGATGGAAAGCGCCAGCACGGATTTGCCGGAACCGGATTCTCCGACGAGGCCAAGGATCTCGCCGGCGCCGATCTTTAGATCGATGCCTTGGACGGCGTTGACGGGGTTGCGTCCGGAACCGAATTGCGTCTTCAGCCCCTTGATATCGAGCAATGTATGAGGAGATCTGATTCCTGCTGTCATAACTCAGCTCCGCGGATCAAGGACGTCACGCAGCCCGTTGCCCAGAATGTTCATGCCGAAGATCGAGATGAACAGGGCCATGCCGGGGGCTGCCACCGCCCACCAGGCGGAGAACAGATACGTGCGCGAATTGACGAGCATCGCGCCCCATTCAGGTGCCGGCGGCTGGGTGCCCAGCCCGGCGAAAGAGAGCGCAGAAGCGATCAGGGCCGAGAGCGGCGTGGCGAAGGCGAGATAGACGATGAGCGGCGACATGACATTCGGCAAGACTGTGCCGAACAGGATTTCCGCGTCACTTGCCCCAAGCGCCCTTGCGCTCGTCACATAATCCTCACGCTTCACCGTCAGCACGGAGCTGCGCACCAGCCGCGCATAGCCGGGAATGCCTGCAATACCCACGGCTGCCATGCCGGTCCAAAGGCTCGGGCCAAGGATCGCAACGACCACCAGCACGAGTAGAATGTAAGGAAACGCCAACAGGATATCGATGATCCGCATGATGATGCTGTCAGTGAGCGCCGAACCTGCGCCGGCGATAAGTCCAAGCAACGTGCCAATGGTTGCCGAGATCGATGCCGTGATCAGACAGATGAGGAGGAAATAGCGCGTTCCAAAGATGATGCGGCTCAAAAGATCGCGGCCGACCTCGTCTGTCCCAAACCAATGTTGAAAGCTTGGTGGTTTGAGGCGTTGAACGGGATTGATCTTGAATGGATCGTAAGGCGCGATCCAAGCAGCAAAGGCGGCGAGCAGCAGTAACGCAAGCACCACCGAGCCACCGACAACGGCCGCACGGTTGCGGAGCAATTTGCCAGCCATGACCCGCCAGCGTGGTATGATCGCAACAATCGGTTCTTCGAGGACGACGGTGCTCATGATACGAGCTCCACACGCGGATCGAGCCAGGCATACATAATGTCGGCCACGAGATTGATAATGAGATAGGTGGCAGCGCTGATCAGGATGATCGCTTGGGTGAGCGCGAAATCGCGCCATTGGATAGCATTCACCGCCAGTTCGCCGATGCCGTGCCAGGAGAAGATCGTCTCAACGATGAAAGCACCGCCGAGCAGATTGCCGATCTGTAAGCCGACGACGGTCAGCACGACGATCAAAGCATTGGGGAGTGCATGGCGGAAGATCAGCGCCGTCTCGCTTTGCCCGCGCGCTCGTGCCGCCAGAATATAATCGCGCCGCATCACGTCGATCATATTGCTGCGCGCCACTTGAGAGAGCGGAGCCGCCTCGATGATGCCGAGCGCGAAGGCCGGCAGGATGATCGCCATCCAGCCATGTGGTACGACGGGCAGGATCCTGAGCCAGACCGAGAAGACGAGGATCAGCAGCAGGCCGAAGAAGAAGGCCGGCATGGATATGCCGAACAATCCCACCGTCGTCGCCGTCACATCAAGCCACGTATTGCGGCGGGCGGCCGCGAGAATGCCCGTCGTCAATCCCAATACCAGCGCGATCACGAGCGACAGCGCTGTCAGCAGGATCGTATTGACATAGCGATAGCCGATCTCGTCGATCACCGGCTTGCGCAATCGGATGGACTCGCCGAAATCGCCCTGCATGAGGTCGCCGACATAGATGAAGAACTGCTGGTACCACGGCAGGTCGAGGTGATATTTCGCCCGAAGTGTGGCGATTGCCTGGGCCGCTTCCTTTTCCGACAACTGCCCCTGATACATCGCGGTGACCGCGTCCGTCGGGATCAGCGCCTTCATGAGGAAGGTGATCAGCAAAATACCGATCACCACCGGTACCAGGAGCAGCAGACGTCTGACAACGTACTGCGCCATTGCGGATTACCCCGTGATCTTCAGGTCGGAAGCGTAGAGCCGGCCGAGGAAGTCGAGGCGATAGCCTTCGAGCTCACTGCGGACCACCGTTATCGGCCAGTCGGTCAGCAGCGGCAGGATCAAGCGGTCCTCGAGGATTGCCTTTTGCCCATCGCTGACGAACTGGAAGCGCTTTGCCGGATCGAGCGCTGCATCGGCAGAATCGAGCGCCTGATCGATGGCGGGATTGGCCGGCAGGAGCTGGCGATGGCCCGGCGAGCGGAACAGTTGCGACATGACGCTTGGGTCGGGCCAGGTCCAACGGTTGAGGTCCATGTCCCAGTCCGGTTTCAGCAGCCCCGGATAGAAGGTGCCCCAGTCGGCGGTGCCGACATCGACCTGGATGCCGACATCTGCAAGATTTGCCTGGATGACGGCAAGGGCGCGTTCCGTCGTGCTGCTGGCATAGCTGCGCACAGTGAATTTGGCCTGCATGCTGCCCTTGGCGCGGATGTCGCCAGAAACCTTCCAGCCAGCTGCATCAAGGAGTGCCTTGGCCTTTTCCGGGTCGTAGGGCGTGCCGTATTTTTGAGCGACGGTGTCATCGTAACCCGGAATACCGCGCGACAGCGGGCCGAGCGCGATCTTACCATTACCGCCGAACGCGGCGGCCAACACGGACTCTCGATCGATTGCGTAGCTCACGGCCTCGCGGAAAGCTTTGTCGTCAAAAGGCGGCTTCTTGTAGTCGAACTCCATGAACATCAGGTTCTTGGCGTTCTGGTCGTTTATGATGTTGAACTGCTTGTCGCCTTCGAGCGGGCGCACGGCATCCGCCGTCAAAAGGGCCGCCTGCAATTCGCCTGTCTGCAGCGCGGAGGTGACGACGCCCTCTTCGGCCAGCACGTTGAGCACAATGCGATCGAGATAGGCCGGTCCCTGATTCTTGGCGTCAGGGCGGTATTGCTTGAATTCGGCATTCCGGACGAGCTCAATGCTGGTGCCAGGCGTCCAGTTACCGAATTTGAATGGACCGGTTCCAACCGGATGACGCGGGTAGGCTGAACCAGCTGCCTTGACGGCCGTTGGCGAGTTGAAGCCGAAATAGGACAAGCCGAGCAGATTGATGAACGGCGCGAATGGCTTGGAGAAGGTGAAGACAACGGTCATGTCGTCCGAGGTCTCAACCTTCTGAAGAGGATTGATCATTGCCCGCGACGGTGATGCGTTCTTCGGGTCCATGACGGTGTCGAAATGGAATTTTACGGCCGCTGCGTTGAAAGGCGTGCCGTCATGAAAGACCTTGCCGGGCTTCAGCTTGAAGGTGATGACCTTGCCGTCGGCGCTTGGCTCCCAGCTTTCAGCGAGCCAGGGCTTCGCTTGTCCTTTCTCGTCCAGGTAGACGAGCGATTCCAGCAGATAGTTTCCGAGCACCTCACTGACCACGAGCGAGATGCTCTGCACATTATAAAGGCCCTCGGGATCAATGGTTAGGCGAAAACGCGCCACTTTTTCGGCCTGGGCGAAAGCCGGTTGGGAAATGCCCATTGCCAGCGCACCCAGGGCCGAGGCCGATGCAAGCGTGAATTGACGGCGATTCAGCATGAAATTCCCCTTTTTTATGAGGGAATGTTTTCCGTGGTGCCCCTGATCATATAGAGCCTCACGCCCCTCTAATCCGAATATTTACTCGGATTTTTGAAAGGCGCAAGAGGATGTTTTTTGCAGTGCAAATTTCTTGCCAAATATGCAAAGAAGCCAGGCCAGAAGGCATATAAACGGGAAATGACGGCGTGGCGGAGAAGAGAAGCCCGGTTCAGGCGCGGTCGCGCAAGATCAAGGCAACCATCATGGAAGCAGCGCATGATGTGATGCGTGACCGGGGCATCCGTGCGATCACCACCAATGCGGTTGCCGAACGGGCCGGCGTCAAGGTCGGTTCGATCTACGACTACTTCCCCAACAAGGAAGCGATCATCGCAGAGATCTACGAGGAAAAGCTGGCGCAGGTGCGAAGTTTCCTCGAAGCAGGATCGCAGAAGATCGAAAGGAAAGCCTGGCGCACGCAGCTTGCCGATCTCCTGCGCGACACATGGAGCTATCAGCTTGGCATCGGACTTGACCGGACCATCGTCGACGCCTCCTACTATTACGAGGACCTGCTGCGCATCGCTCGTGCCCATTCGCAATTGTTCGCATCCAATTACGTGCAGTTGCTCAAGCGGCTAGGCTCCCCTTGGAGCGAGAACGAGTTGTTTGACCTCGGGATCAGCATCTATACGCTGGTGAATGCGACATGGAGTTATTGGCGCCTGACGGAAACCCAGGAGGCGATCGCCATAGAGCGACAAATCACGCTTACGATCACGCTGATCGAACCAGCTTTCGAAGCACGGCCACATAACGACCGAGACACCGCGCCCGCCAATCCACCGGTGGCGAGCAACTGACCTCCCTCCGCTGGATTAGGATTATCCCTGTAGACTGTGGCTCAGCGCGACTTTGGCCCCGCCTGCGCTCTTTCCTGGATGGGGAAGGAGCTGTTGACCCGCTGTTTTGTGGCCGAGCGACGCTTGTGAAGGGAACCGAACCCTCGCCAGGTTAGATCAAATCAGCAAGGAGCTGATCGGAAAGCGAATCCGCCAGGCAACGGAAAACCGAACTCATCGAGAGAACGGATTAGCAAAAGCTCAAGCGAAGGTTGGAGGGACTGGGATTGACGCCATCAGTCAGTCCATATGGCCGCCGGGTAAACCATGCCGGCTCAAATACCCGTTCCCTTCGCCAGATCGTCGCGCACGTCCTTCCTCGGTTTTTCGCTGAGAGGCGGCCGGTCAGGAGCTTCAACCTTGAGGCTAGAGGACCCTCACGTGTCACAAGGGTGTGTTTTTAAAGAGATAAGGGCTTTGTTGGAATTGTCCCGAATGCAACAAAGGAGAACCGCTATGGCTGATATCGACACCAGCAAATTGTCTTGGGACGAATGGGACGAGTTACAGAATCCGCCCCCGGCCGAGACCGATTTCGACCGCGTTGTCGAATCGGCCATTTCGCGCCGCGGCTTCCTCGGCGGTATCCTCGCCGTCGGTTCGGCCGCCGCCGTCATGGGAACGCTCGGCAATCTGGCGTCCCCCACCTCTGCCCAGGCGCAGGACGCCGCTTCGCGCTTCGCATTCAAGCCGATCCCGGCCTTCACGGACAACACCGTGCACGTCCCTGAAGGCTATACCTGGAAGCCGCTCGCAAAGTGGGGCCAACCCCTGTTTTCCAACGTTCCGGATATCGATCCTGTCAACGGCGTCAGCGTCGAAAACTCGGATAAGGTCTTTGGCGAAAACACCGACGGCATGGAACTGTTCGTGATTGGCGATCATCAGGTCATCGCCGTCAACCATGAATATGTGAACAACGAAACCAATCTTCCGCACAATGAAAAGGGCATGCCGAAGAGCGCCGACGACGTGAAGATCCTGCAGAACCTGCAGGGCGTCACCGTCATGGAAGTCGCCGAACGCGAAAACGGCTGGGAAATCGTGCTCGACAGCCCGTTCAACCGCCGCATTACCCATCTGACGCCCATGAAGATCGCCGGGCCGGCCGCCGGCTCCGATCTCATCAAGACCGAAGCCGACCCGAACGGCACGGACTGTCTCGGGACCTTCAACAACTGTGGCGCCGGCAAGACGCCGTGGGGCACCTATCTCACCTGCGAGGAGAACTTCAACGGCTACTTCGGCTCGACCGATCCGAACTTTATCATGCCCGACGACTTCAAGCGCTACGGCATCGCGGTCGAAACGCGATATGGCTACGAGACCTTCGATCCCCGTTTCGACGTCTCGAAGAACCCGAACGAGCCGCGCCGCGCCGGCTATGTCGTGGAAATCGATCCGTCGGATGTCTCCTCGTCGCCGATCAAGCGCACCGCGCTCGGCCGCATCAAGCATGAGAACGCCGCCGTCGTGATCGCTCGCGATGGCCGGGTGGTCGTCTATATGGGTGACGACGAGCGTGGCGAATTCCTCTACAAATATGTCTCAAACGGCGTCTACGTGCCGGGCGGCGACACATCCAAGCTGCTCGACGAAGGCACGCTCTACGTTGCCAAGTTCGTCGATGACGGCAACGGCGAGTGGCTGGCGCTGACGCCGGAAACGACCGGTATGAAAATGGACGAGATCTGCGTCTTTACCCGCCAGGCGGCCTCCAAGGTCGGCGCCACGACCATGGACCGTCCGGAATGGGTCGCCATCAACCCGGTCGCAATCGAAGCCTATTGCGCGCTTACCAACAACACCAATCGTGGCGTGAAGAAGAATGCCGGCGGCGACGAAATGCCGGTCGGTGGTGCGAACCCGCGCGAGAAGAACGCATACGGCCAGATCGTGCGCTGGTATCCGGAAAACGAGGATCATGCCGGCGGCAAGTTCAAGTGGGACCTCTTCGTGATGGCCGGCAACCCGGACGTCCACAAGGACGCCTATGCCGGTTCGTCCAACATCAACTCCGGCAACATGTTCAATTCCCCGGACGGCATGATGTTCGACTCGACTGGCCTCTTGTGGATCCAGACGGATGGTGAAGACACTAATGAAGGCGACTTCCTCGGCCAGGGCAACAACCAGATGCTCGCCGGAGATCCGGCGACCGGCCGCATCGAACGTTTCCTGACCGGCCCGAAGGGCGGGGAAGTCACCGGCATGACCTGGTCGGCGGACAAGCGGACGGTGTTCGTCGGCATTCAGCACCCCGACGCGCCCTTCCCCGACGGCGAAGGCAAATTGCCACGCTCGACGGTCGTTGCAATCAAGCGCGCCGACAATGCGCTTGTCGGATAGCCGTTAATTGTCTCGACAACGGTTTGGGGGCGCCGGTTTCAGCGCCCCCTCCTAGTTCCCAATGTCGCGCACATCGCAGTTCGTATGCCGCTTTGCAATGAGATTGAAATCCGGCGGTCAATCTTCACTGCCATGCCTCCTCGTCATTCCGCTCGTAGTCGCGGAACGCCTTTTTCAGCCCGCGAGCCCTTCGCCACGATGGGAGCGCAATCTGAGAACAGTCAATCGACGTCTGGCTGCAATTGCTGGCATACGAACCCACGACACCTCATTTCTTGTCGGAATTACATCAGTAATTTCAGTGACTTATTGACGAAATGGAGTAGACTCAACCGAAATTTTTGATGAGTTTCGTTTAGCCGTTCAGCGCGTCGTTGAGGTCGTGCAATCCGACCATCAGCATCATGGGGTCGGACGGAGAAGGCAGGAAGCCGACGGCCTCGTAGAAGGCTCGTGCGTCATCGGAAATCGCATGGACCAGCACGCCGCGGATGCCGAGTACTTCAGCGGCATTACGCAAGCGCAGGCCCGCGTCGCGCACTAATGCCCTGCCGATACCACGCCCCTGATAGGATTGATCAATGGCGAGGCGACCAAGCACAGCGACTGGGATTGGATCCGGCATATTGCGCCGAAAACGGCCAGGTGCTTCCGGCTGTTTTACCGCGCCCGAGGCGAGCGCGTAATAGGCGATAACGCCGATTCCCTCGCACACGACGAAAGTACGCGATGCGCCGCCTGCTTGATTGGCGCGGGCGCGGCGACGCAGCCAGTCGTCCAGTTCAGGGACACCGGAATTGAAATCGGCCAGTTCATGATGATCGGCCAGGGGGGCCGGTGCACTGAGGGTCACGCCTCATCCCACGGCGCTTTGGTCGACATGGTGCGTTTTAGACGCTCATTGAGCGGGGCGGGCGCATCAAGCCGGGCAAGGTATTCGGCAAAGATTTCGGGGCTTACCGTGAAGATAATACGGTCGAGCAGCACTTCCTCGGCACGGCGCTCGGAAGCTTCCAACATGAAATCCGTGCGCGTTTTACCGAGCAACTCGGCGGCGCGATCGATCAAGTTGCGGGTCGCAGGCTTGATGCGCATATTCAGCGGCACACTTGCGTCTGGACTTTTACTCGGGCGTGAGGTCGGCATGGAAACTCCTGTTTGCAGGCATTTATATAGCGTAACGACATCATCTTTACAAGCATCGTAAAGATATCGTCATTACGCGTTTCGCGCGGTGCTATTTCGCCGCATTTCGTTCATGGACTCTTGGGGAATCGAACCAACGCCCGCTCTTCCGTATAACTTTAGGCGCCTAAAAACACTGGAAGACCCAGACAGGTTTCAACGGCCGTCACCTCTCCACCTAAGAGTGATTTCCACTATCAAGAGAATAGTGGCCTTAGTGTTCACCCGGCGCATCATGCAAGTGGTTCGCGATGCGTGTCACCTTCCTAATCGGCAATCGCCTTGGGAGAAGATTAGGGGGCATCTCAGCCCCCTCAACTTCACTAATATTCTTGGGTGAGGCAAGAGGGGCCAATTCTTCACCTCGCTTGGCAGGAGGCAAGCCTGCAATGAGGGTGCGCCGGCCGCAGTCGGCAGCACCCCTGCTCCTCTTCGAAGCGTTCTGGGCGCGTCCTCGAGGCGTAAGGCGGCTCCGAGCCGCACCCCGTGAAGGTCGATCTCGATGCCCCAACTGATCCAGGGAGTATCTTGGCAATGGAGTCGCGGCGCCTTGCAGTGCTGGGACAATCCTGATCAGGGATGTTGAAGATCGGCGTAGATGGCCTCAATGCGCATGGCCTCCCCGTCCGTCAGGGCGGCGAATTCGCGTTCCCGCGCCCGCTTCGACAATTTGCCGTCATTCTGGCGCAGAAAGCGGAACAGGAGGTCGAGCAGCCTGTCCGGCATGTCGATCATCCGCGAGACCTCGGCCTTAAAGCTATAATAAGCTCTAAGGAAGGCGGTCTCTGCGGGCAGATCGACGTCGATTGTCCGCGCCACGCATTCAAACAGGAACTCCGCGTGGGGCGTCGCATCGAAATAGCGATAGAAATCGGCCGTCTCGTTCAGCACCTCGACATTGCCGCGATCGGTCGGTCGCCAACGGATATGGGGCAACAGACGGCGCGAATAGGTCTCCAGCACGCGCCGGTATTCGTCGATGCGATCGAGGATGACGGCCGAGACGGGAAACACCAGCCCTGGCGGATTGAAGCCGCGCTCAGCCAGCACATGGTGGATGAGGTAACGGTGCAGGCGTCCGTTCCCGTCCTCGAACGGATGGATATAGACGAAGCCGAAGGCGAGCGCGGCGGCCACGAGAACCGGATCGAGCTGCCGCGCACCGCGGTCGAAGGCAGTCAGTCCGTCGATCAGATCCGGCAGGTCCTCATAGCGGGCGCTGACGTGGTCCGGAATTGGCGCGCCGCTCACGCGATCATGCTCGCCGACAAAGCCGCCATCAGTGCGCAGGCCAAGGTGCACGAAACGCGCGTCGCCGATGACAATGCGCTGCAACCGCTCCAGTTCGGCCCGGTCGACTGGATGGCGACCAGCCTCCCCGATCACCTGCCCCCAGCGCTGGATGCGATCCTGGGGCGGATTTTCGCCCTCGATCTGAAAACTCGACCGCGAATCCTTCAGGAGCAGGAAGGTGGCGGTGCGGGCGAGCAGATCGGCCGGCACGTCTGCAATCAAGCGCCGTGCTTCCTCGCCGAGATTACGTGCGACAAATGCGTCCAGGGCGGGTGTCCGGAAGATCATCGGACACCAGGCGGGTGTTCCCGGCAGGTTGTTCTTCAGCCGATGGCGCGGCGATGTCGTCCCATCAACCGCCCATTGCAGATCGGCATCGACGACGGGAGCATAAGAGCCTTGGGCGGCATCATCCAGATCGAGCCTGGTGTCTAGCAGCCATTCATAGAGAAACCAGAGACGCCGCGCATACGCGCCGGTCGGCGCAGCTCGCACGATCTCGGTAACGGGCTGCGGTCCGGTCACCTGAAACAGGGACTTGAGCACGGCCAGATCCAGTCCTTCGTAACGCAACGCGAAGGTCAGATGGCCCGTGAGATTGGGTTCGGGTTGGTGACGCGGCGTGTAAAGCTTCCACCCGTCAGCCTGATAAATCTTGTGGCGTGGGCCGATGGCGGCAAGGCTGATCGGCAGGGGTACGGGCAGTTCGAAAGCGTCGATCAGGGCAGCGTAGCCGACAGGGAGCGCTCGCTCGGGCAACCAGCGCCCGTGAAAAACGCTCACCGCGTCTGAAAATGGCTTCTTTTGCTCATGCGCCATGAACTTCGATATTGACCCGTGAAATCCTGTCCTTGGATAAGAAATGTCATGAAAAGAAATTCCGGACAATGAAATTCGATGGAATCCAACCGGACGGCATGAAATTCAATTCCGCAGAGTCGGATTTCTCACCACCGCTGCGGTCAATCGGCTGGCCAACCTCCTCGATCTTACATCACCCCCTTCCCGTTGCTGCGGATCGATGGCGCCACGCTGGTTTGAACCAGCGTGAAGCAGCTCAAAAACTTAAAACGGCCTGTGTTTTTCCATGAGCGCAGTTCCCCACGCCCCCATTGCAGCAAGATTGCTCTTTAGGCCATCATCTGCATGGCGTTGTGCCCCCAGGCCGAGCCCGCTTGATATGATTCGAACCACGAAAAAGGGAAACTAGTAATACCCATCCGTTGTCTGGGAACGAGCCGCTCCGTCGCCGGCCGACGAAGCAAGAACCGGATTTCGATTGCGACCATACTGTCGCGGTGCGCAACCCATCTTCCGCTTGAACGCCGTGCTGAATGCGGCATCGGACTCGTAACCCAGCGATAGGGCAATGATTGAGATCGGGTCATTCGAATTTGCCAGCCTGTCTGCCGCCAGCAGCATCCGCCAGCGGGTCAGATAGTCCATGGGCGTTTCGCCGACGGTTGCCTTGAATTTCATGGCGAAGGCGGATCGGGACATGCAGGCGCGCTCGGCAAGTTCCTGCAGCGTCCAGCGACGGGCAGGATCGGCGTGCATGGCGGCGATCGCTGCGGACATCTGCTTGTCCGCGAGGGCAAAGAACCAGCCGACACGGCCTTCCACCTCGTCTGCCAGATGGAGCCGAAGGGCCTGAACCAGCATCATATGGGCAAGGTGTTGAGCGACAAGGAAACTCCCAGGCTGTGGCTCGCGCAGTTCCTGCATCATCCGCTCCACGGACCAACGCAGAGCCGCCTGATCCGACTCTTTGTGGATGTGCACGATCGGAGGCAAGGTTCGCAGCAATGTGCCGGAATGTTGCCCACTGACGGCAAAGCGGCTGCCGACAAGAAAGAAATCCCCGCCGCCATTCACCGTGACGACACCGCCGGCCCGGGCCGGCGGAAAGACCGTGCCAGCTTCGACAGGGCGAAGGCTCAGATCGCTCGCAAGACGGAATGGACGGCCGCTCGGCAGCACGAAGCAGTCTCCGCTTTCCAATCGCACCGCATGGGGAACATCTTCCACGGCCAGCCAGCATCCGCCGGAGACGACGGCATAACATTTGATCCGCTCATTCTGATCGCCGAACTGGATCGACCAGTCGCCGCCCGCATCGAAGCCGGAGGACACGTAGCTGCGCGGTTTCAGGAGCGAAAGCACGTCTGACAGAGGGTCCATGAGGTAATCCTGGACGATCGCAAAGATATTGTGGATGGAGACGAATAGCTCGTATCAGCGCGCTTGTCTATCGTGCCTCTAGCCATGGAGGCGATGCAATGATCTCTACCATACTTCGCAAAATATCCGGTCTTTGGGACCACCGGGGCAAAGGGCAAAGACGCGCCCTGATGGCAGCCCTTCTGCCATCGTCGGGCTTGTTCTGTCCTTTTCCGGCCGCCGCCCAGGATGCTGATGGAGCGCGCCTGTTTCAGCAACGCTGCGCGACCTGCCACAGCCTGGAAGCGGGCCAGAACAAGTTGGGTCCGCACCTGTCAGGCGTCATCGGCCGGACTGCCGGCAACATCGAAGGCGCCGCCTATTCCGACGCGATGCGGTCTTCCGGCATCACTTGGGACGGCCAATCCCTCGACACCTTTCTCACGGCGCCGGGCCGCATGGTTCGCGGCACACGGATGACTGTCGCGATCCCCAATGCAACCCAGCGAGCGGCGATCATTCAGTATCTGGAAGGCCAATCGGCCGATTAAAGTTCATTGGAGCAATCATGACAGCCTTCACCATCAACGGGCGCGCGGTCGATGTCACAGCCGAACCTGATACACCGCTTCTTTGGGTAATCCGGGAACATCTAAAGCTCACCGGCACGAAGTTCGGTTGCGGGATTGCACAATGCGGGGCCTGCACCGTCCACGTCGATGGCGAGCCGACACGTTCCTGTCAGACTTTCCTTGAGGATGTCGCCGGCAAGGCGGTCACGACGATCGAAGGCCTCTCGCCGGATGCCAGCCATCCGCTTCAGAAGGCCTGGATCGCCGAGCAGGTGCCGCAATGCGGCTATTGCCAGTCCGGACAGATCATGCAGGCGGCGGCGCTTCTTGAGACAGAGCCGAACCCCACACGTGAGCGGATCATCGAATATATGGATGGCAACATCTGCCGCTGCGGGACCTATGTGCGGATCATCAGCGCCATTCAGCGCGCTGCACGGGAGGGCTGACACATGACCCAATCATTCAAGCTTCACAGCCGCGCGATCTCGCGGCGCAGTTTCCTGATCACGGCGGGCGGCTTCGGTGTCGCGGTTGCATTCGCCGGTCTGCCCGGGAATGCATCGGGTGCCGCCGTGGCGCCAGCCGTTGAGGGCGACTACCGCCCGAACGCCTGGGTGACCATCGCGGCCGATGGCATAGTCAGTATCATGTCGCCAGCCTCCGAGATGGGCCAGGGCATCATGACAACGCTGCCGCTTCTCATCGCGGAAGAAATGGATGCCGATTGGGACAGGGTCCGCATTGTCCAGGCTCCGTCCAACGCGGAAACCTACGGCAATCCGGGCTTTTATGGTATCCAGCTCACGGGCGGCAGCGAATCCACGCGTGGTTATTACGACCTGCTACGGCTGATCGGCGCGCAGACCAGAAAGGTCATCCTGGCAAGTGCAGCCGGAATGCTAAACGTGCCGGCGATCGAGCTCAAGACGGAACCAGGCCGCGTAGTACATGCACGATCCGGTCGGTCGCTCGGCTATGGCGAGATCGCGGCGGCCGGTCCACTTCCCGATCCTTTGCCGCAGGCCACAGGGGCCGACCTGAAACCCGCCGATCAATGGCGCTATATCGGCAGGCGTGACATCCCCCGTGTCGACGTGCCGGCGAAGGTCGACGGCACCGCGATCTATGGCATCGATGTGCAGCTTCCCGGCATGCTGTATGGCGCGGTGCTGCGGGCACCCGTCCAGGGTGAACGACCGGAGGCCATTGACGACACCGCGGCCAGGACCGTGCCGGGCGTGACGCATATTGTACCGCTTTCCTACGGGGTCGGAATCATCGGCGATACGGTCGAGGCGACGCTGCGGGCAAAGGACCTTCTCAATGTGACGTGGAGCACGACGTCGCGGGTTCGCAACTACGCAAGCACCCGCCTGCTGGAACACTATCGCAGCGTGGCGGGCGACCTCTCGCAAACGGGCGTGGAGGCCTTCTCCGAAGGTGACGCAGATGCCCTGATCGCGAATGCGGCGACTGTCATCGAAGTCGACTACATGAGCGATCTCGTCTGCCATGCCACCATGGAGCCGATGAATGCCACGGCGCTGGTGACCGGGGACACCGTGGAGATCTGGGCGCCGACGCAGGGGCCGACGGGTACACAGGGGTTTGCCGCGGAGGTCATCGGCACCACACCTGACAAGGTCAAGGTCAATGTGACCCTGCTCGGTGGCGGCTTCGGCCGCAAGGCCGAGGCGGACTTCATTGTCGATGCCGCGTCGCTGGCCAAGGAGGTGGAGGGACGCCCGGTCAAGGTCATCTGGAGCCGCGAGGACGATATCCGGCATGATAAATTCCGGCCACTCGAAGCGCAGCACATTCAGGTCGGGCTGGACGCCGATGGCAACATCGCCGGCTGGCGGCATCGTATTGTGGCCGATTCCATCTTCGCTCGAACCAACGCCGAATTGTTCGCAAACGCGGGCGGTCACGACGACGTCGTGACCGAGGGGGCGCATTTCAACTACGCCGTTCCCGCTCATCGGATCGAGTACATTCGACAAGATAACGGCTTGGACATCGGCTTCTGGTTCGCGGTCGGGGTTGGCTACACCCGGTTCGGTATCGAATGCGTTATCGACGAAATCGCGGCCGCCAGGGGAACCGATCCCCTGCAACTCAGGCTGGAGCTGCTGCGGGACCAGCCACGGGCGCGCAACGTTATAGAGACCGTCGCCCGGATGGCCGAATGGGATCGGGAGCGCGATGGCCGAGCACTCGGCCTCGCCTATTCCGATGCCTTTGGCTCTCATTGTGCGCAGATTGCGGAAGTGTCGCTCAATCGTGAAACCGGGGTGATCAGGGTACATAAGGTTTGGTGCGCTGTGGACCCGGGGGTCGCGATCCAGCCGCGCCACATTGAGGGCATGTTGATCGTCGGGATCACGAACGGAACTGGCCATGCACTGTTCGAGCAGGTCAACATCGTCGATGGCGAGGTGCAGGAAGGAAACTTCGACACCTATAGAGTGATCCGTATGTCCGAGGCGCCCGAAATCGAGGTGTCGGTGGTTCCAACAAGTGGAAGCCCGGTTGGAGGCATGGGCCAGGTAGGCCTGCCGCCGGTGGGGCCGGCAATCGCCAACGCAGTCGCGCGGCTCACGGGCGGGGCGAGGCTCCGGCACTACCCGTTCCTGCCCGACCGGGTCCTAGCGGCCCTGAACGCCTAGCTCCGCAGATGCTTGCTCGCACTGGATGATGTCGGAGCACCGCAAGAAGTGCCGATGAAGGGTATCGACGCCACGCCGGCCTCTGCCGCGATTGCACGCATCGGCCCATCCACTCGCGACTGCGTTTGCGCTTTTGATAAACAGGCCGTCGCCTTCCTGAGTATCTGTCCGTGCGGACAAACCGCAACGGTTCGCGATGGCCTACGCTCAGCAGCTGTCTGGAGGTCCGGTGCAAAGTTCAGCGGGCTCTTCGGCACAATGGCAATGCTACCCCGTACGGCGTGCGTGAGTAAGTCGAGCTGACTACGTAAGCCCACCCGCCCGCACCTCCGGTCTACGTTCGGCAGCCGGGTTGCGGCGCACCCGCAAAGTGTCCTGCTTTGGCGGCACCTTGAAAAGGCGACCATATTCGCGGGTGAACTGGGAAACGCTCTCATATCCCACCTCGAACGCCGCGTTGCTTGCCGAAAAGCCTTCATCGCGCATGAGGCGCCGTGCTTCGATGAGACGCAGTCGCTTCTGGTACTGCCCCGGCGTCAGCGACGTCATCATCTTGAAGTGCTTGTGAAACGCAGTCAGGCTCATAGCCGCTGCGGCTGCCAGGCGCTCGACAGCAATACGTGCGCGATATTCCGACCTGAGGATCGCGATAGCTTCAGCCAGGCGACCGGCATAGCTATCGGGGTCTGCAAGTGTGCGCAGTGCGGGACCATGCGGACCCGACAGGAGCCAGTAATGCAGTTCCCGCATGATGCCGGGCCGCACGATGGGCGTCGCATCCGGATGGTCCAGAAGATGCATCAGTCTCAACCCACAATCCAGCATCGCTGCTTCGGTATCGCCCGTGAACAACTTCTGCGTTCCCGATGAACGTTTCGAGGCATCCGTGCCGATCTGGGCCGCAACCTCGCGCAGGAGCGCAATCTCCAGTTCCACGGCAATCGCAAGATAGGGCGCCTCAGGGGTCGCCTCGATGATCCGGCCAACCACGGGCATGTCGGCAGCCACGATGACCGACTGTCCACGAGAGACTATCCGTTCCTCAGTCCCCACAAGCATGCGCTTTGCGCCTTGCAGCACGAAGCAGACGAGTGGCCGATAGACGGAGTGCAAGTCGCCAGTAGACTCTTCAACGCACATCATGCGCAGCCCTGGCACCGGGGTTATGGCCAAGCCCTCCCGGTTCGCGTGATGTCGCGCATACGTGCGAACAGCCTGCTTGAGTGCATCCATATCGCTTGCTCCCGTTTTTGTCGTGAACCTAGCACGTCAGCGCGAGCATTTCAGCAACCTTGCAGGATTAGGCAAGTTTTGCGCAGACCGCGGCAAGTCTCCCAGCCCGCCTCGATGTAAAAAATCTCCCAACAAAGAGGGCGCCCTCTCATCGGTACGTCCGCCGCCGTGCGGGTCAGGCAGGAAAAGCGTGGGCTTCGACCTCGATTGAGCCATGAACCTCGCTACCGGTCGACGCAACGTCGACACAACCACGAAAAGGAGATGAAAATGACAGATCGTCAGAACGAACCGGTCATCCCTGCAGTGTCGCGGCGCAAGATGCTGGCCGGAGCCGGTGTTCTTGCCACAACGGCCACCATAGCAGGCATAGCTCGGGCACAATCCCCGGCCACCACTGCCGGAGCGGCGTCGGGGACTGCCGGCAATCCAGGAGTTGCACTGGTAACGGGCTCGTCAAGAGGAATCGGTGCAGCAACCGCGCGGCAGCTTGGCCGTGACGGCTATCGAGTGGTCGTCAACTGCGTCGTGAACACTGATCTCGCAGCCCGGGTGGCCGCAGATATCGAGGCAGACGGAAGCCAAGCCATCTGGCGACAGGCGGACGTGCGGGATCCGGCAGCGGTGCGAGCGCTGTTCGATGCGGCAGAAGAGGCATTCGGCGGCGTCGACGTCGTCGTGGCCAATGCCGGCGTGATGCATCTTGCGCCTTTCGCCGAGATGACGGACGAGGACGTCAATCACATGATCGACGTCAACATACGCGGAAGCTTCCACACGTTGCGTGAAGCAGCTCGGCGTGTTCGCGACGGCGGCCGGATATTTGCTCTTTCTTCCACCATCGCCAAGTTCCGTACAGAAACCTACGGACCCTACGCAGCCTCGAAAATGGCCCAAGAGCTTTACGCTACCGTTTTGGCGAAGGAACTGGCCGGGCGAAACATATCCGTCAATGCGATCGCGCCTGGCGTCGTCAATACGACCTTGTTCACCGACGGAAAGACGGAGCAGCAGATTGCAGGTTTCGTACAGCGCACGCCGCATGGGCGGCTGGGAGAACCGGAAGACATCGCCCAAGTCATTTCGCTTCTGTGCAGCGGCAACGCCCGCTGGGTGAACGGCCAGGCCATCTACGCGAACGGAGGCATCGCCTAGTCGGCCCAGTGATTCCCACCCTGAGTCGATAACAGCTAGCTTCCGTCACCAATGGCACAGGTGACGGAAGCGTGTCCCGGCGAAGAAATTATGGTCAGACCGAGATTGCATCCAACCTCGACATGCCCTGGGGTCTCACCTTCTTTCCTGAAGGGGCAGCGCTCGTCACCGAAAGATCTAGCGGGCTGATCAAGCGGGTTGCAGAGGTCGTGGCGAACCTACAACTGTCGAACGCATAGACGATGTCGCTATCAGCGCCGAAGGCGGGCTACTGAGAAGCGGTTGCCTCATTCACGCGATCTCAAAAACAATTGACGAGGTCGCTTGGCGAGCCTGGCCGAAATCATGTCCTGCAAGCCCCACCGACACCGTTCGGAAAGCCTTCGAAACTCCCAGCGGCTCTCCCAGGCAAAAGCATGCGGCAAGCCGGGCTGTGAATCTGGCGGGAACATTAAAAGCTACCAACGCGTCTGCGTCGCGCACGCGACGTGGTTCGGGAACCGAATGTGACGACGCGCCATAGAGCCGTCGGCCACGTGCTTTCCCGACGTGGAATGACGCAAGTGAAATGACCACTCCTGCGGCTATGGCTTCTGCTCCTTCATCGCCACGACCGGCGGAATACGAACCGCAGCCCCGGTCAGTATACTGTTTATTTCCTGGGCACGCCGGAGATGATCGAGCACGGTGGGCAACATCGAGGCCGCCAGCCGCTGCATTTCCCCGTCCTCGCCCAATGAGATCTCCCATGCCAGCAATTGCGCCGTCTTTTGATGATCAACGATCTGCGCCTTGATATAGGCCACGTCGAAGGCCTCATCGTTCAGTTTATCCAGGTGGTCGCGCACGACCTGGTGATCCGGATCAAGCCCTGTCTGAAGCGGGATCTTGGCGGCATCGGCGAGGTCCTTCAATTTGCTATTGGCATCCTTGTGATCGCGGACCATCACCTCGGCAAACTGCTTGACCGCATCGGCCTTGGCCTTACCGCTGGCCAGGTTGCCCAACTCCACCTCTGCAAGTCCGCCTGCGGTCATGAGTTGCGCAAACAGCCGGTCCTGATTGTTGGTCTGATGCGGCGCCGGCACACCGGGCTTCGACATCTTCGTGTCGACGCCCATTCCGGCTGGGTTTCCAATCTGGGCAACAGCGCTGCCGCTCAGCAACATCAATCCTCCCAACAAAATGATACGATGGCGATACATGGCGCTCTCCTCCTTTATCCCTCACAGCGTAAGCAGATATGCGACCAGATCCTTCTTTTCCTGCTCGGTCAGCTTGACTCCCAGGACCAGATTGAAAAACTCGACTGTGTCGGCAAGCGTCATGAGGCGTCCGTCATGCATATAGGGTGGTGAATCCTTGATGCCCCGCAGCGTGAAGGTTTTGATGGGGCCGTCGGGTAGCGTGACGAAATCGTTGAAAACCTGACCGATCTTGTAGAAGCGTTCGAGCTTCAGGTCGTGCATGTTGTTGTCCATGAACTCCGTCTGCGGCACGTGACAGTCGGCACAACGCCCCTTGCCCATGAATATCTGCTCCCCGGACAACTCTTGCGCAGTGGCAAGAGCCGGATCCAGTCGGCCGAACGGATCGAGCTTCGGTGCGGGCGGGAAATCGATGATGTTTTGCATCTGCGCCATCATCGCGACCTGGTTCGGCCGATCGGGCAGATTGACGCCCTTGCGCGTCGCACTGACATGGTCGCCGTTGAAATAGGCGGTTCTCTGCTCGAATTCGGTAAAATCTTCGACCGACCGCAGTGATCGCTTGGAACCGTGGATCTGTTGGTTGAACAATCCCCTCAAACTTGTCGTATCGAGCCGGAAACGATCCGCTTGGGGGCGGACATCCGGCGTCAGGTGGAAAGCTGCGTTGGTATGGAAATTCGAATGGCAATCGAGACAGGAAACACCCGTGCTCTGGTCTGCAACCTTGCGATCTTCGGTCTGATTGAACTCCTCCTGCGGAAAAGGGGTCAAAAGCAACCGCAATCCTTCCATCTGCACCGGCGTGATGATGCCGTTCATGATCTCGTAGAAGTTCTTGATCGTCAGCAATTGTCCTCGCGACACGTCACCGAGTTCGGGATGCGTTGTCAAAAAAATGGGCGGAGGAAACTCCGGCGTCAGATTGTCGGGAAGATCGAAGTCGACGTCGAACCGGCGAAGATCCCGCATTTCCTGCACGTGGATTTCATCGATCTGACGGTTGGGAAAGACTTGTCCGCCCGTCGCCTGTTTCACATGCGGCAGGGGCAAAAATCCTTCCGGTAAAAGGTTTTTTTCCCTGATCTCGGCCGGTGTCATCTCCGCTAATTGATCCCAGCTTGTATCCGCCGGAAGCTTGACGCGAACCCCATCCTGCACGGGCTTCATCCCGCCAGACATCATGACCTCCGGCATCGGCCGGTCCGATAGATCGTAGCGGCGATCGAGAAGATCGCGTTGCCGCCGCATTACGTCCGGCTTCTGCGCCTCGTCAATTTTGCGGACTTCCGAAAATGGCATGGTCGGCAATGGCCGGTATGTAGCATCAGGCGGCAGTGGATCGGAAACGGCTGCGACCGCCAGGACGCTTATCCCGGTAAACGATGCCCCGAAGAATGCGCCGGATCTTCGAAATTTCCACATATCCCTCTCCTCCATTGCCGATCGAGCAGGCTGTCCGAACTGCGGAGAGGGGGAAGAGTTCCTGGACAGCAATGATTTTAGGTTTCAGGACCGCTATCTTTAAGCCGGGGCAAAACCTCCTGCCCAAAGACATCGATGAATTCATGTTGATTTCGGCCGACATTGTGGACGTAGATTTCCTGAAATCCCATCGCGGCGTCCATTCTCAACCACTCGACATGCCGATGCGGATCAGCCGAGACGCGCACATGCTCATCCAGATCTTCCGGCCGTATTTTGGCACATGCCTGATCGAACTCTTCGGGCAGCCGGAGCGTCTCGGCGACCGCAGCGGTAACGGCGTTGCTGCGCCACTGGTCGAAGGCATTGGCTCGCGCTTCATCGTCGGAGGCGGCATAAGAGATATGCACCTGCAAGTAGAGCGGCTTGCCTTCGCCGCCGCCACGCCGAAATGCCTCGACGATATCGCGAAGGTTTTCCCGCGGCTGATTGATGGTGATCAGCGCATCCGCCCAGCTTCCCGCCCATTCCGCCGTCTCGGGCGACAATGCACCGGCAACGATGCGGGGCATTTCTTCGGCAAGAGTATGAATGCGCGCCTCGTCTACCCTGATCGGTCCTTCGCGGCTGACGAGTTCTCCCGACCACAGTTCACGGATGATCCCGATCGCCGCCTGCAGCCTTGCGTTCCGCTCCCGCTTCGACGGCCAGCGTTGTCCCGTCACGTGCTCGTTCATGGCCTGACCGCTGCCGACTGCCATCCATGGAAAACGCCTCGGAAACATCTCGGCGACCGTCGCCGCAGCCTGCGCCGTGATTGCGGGATGATAACGCCACCCGGACGGAACGGTGATGATGCCGAACGGAATGGATTGTGTTGCCTGCATTGCCGCCCCCAGCCACGCCCAGGCAAAGCCCGATTGGCCCTGTCTCTCGCTCCAGGGGGTCAGATGATCCGAAGACATCACCGCTCCAAAGCCCGCGGCTTCCGCGGTCCGGACGTAGCCGATCAGTTCGCTCGGCGGAAACTGTTCATGAGAGGCATGGTAGCCGATGAGCGTCATTGTCCATTGCCTTCGGAAATGAGCCAGCGATAGGCGTAAGGTTCGAGTTCCAGTCGTGAATTCTTCGCGACATCGAATTCCAGGTCGCCCATCAGATCACGAAAGTATCTGGGCTGCATGCCGCCAAAATTGATCTCGGCTTTGATCGGTCGGCTCGCCAGGTTGTGGACGAGCAACAGCAGGTCACCCGCGTCTTCGAACCCGTGGACAAGAACAGCTGGATCGTCCGCACTCAGCCTCACCGGCCGGCCCTTCGTGAAAATCGGCTGATTTCGGCGAAGGCTGATAAATCGCTTCATCCTGTTCAACAACGAACCGGCGTCGTTGTTCTGGTCTGCGACATTCACGTTCTTGTATGAGAACGGCCCTTCGGTGACGACCGGCTGACACAGCTTTCCGACATTCGCGGTTGAGAAGCCACCATTCCTCTCGCCTGACCACTGCATCGGCACCCGCACAGAGTTCCGTCCGGCTTGGGAAAGATCTTCACCGATACCGATCTCGTCTCCGTAAACGATGAGAGGCGGCCCCTTCAGCGAAAACACGATGCTGAATGCCAGCTCGATGCGGCGCTGATCACCATTCAGCATCGGCGCGACACGCCGCCGGACGCCGCGCCCGAATACCTGCATTTCCTTTTTCGGCGCGAAGGCGTCGAAAACCGCCTGCTTCAGATCGGGCGGCACGCGGGAAAAATCGAGCTCGTCCAGATTGCGGAGGAAATTGACCCAACCACAGTTCAAGGGAGGTTCCGGAAGAAGGCTCAGGCCCTGGTTGATTGCGGCGGCGTCCTGCTTGGCAAAGCCGGCGAACATATAGCAGGCCAGCATGAAGTTGAGCAGAAGCTGGATTTGGTCTCCTTCTCCGAAAAATGCGTCCGACGCCTCTGGCGGAAGGTTTACTTCTCCGAGCAGTACGCCGCCTGGCCGGCGGCTTTGCAGATAGCCACCGATTTGCCTGAGAATACCGTGCGGATCGCGGGGATTGGCATGTTCGAGCCCTTTGTCCGCGATGATGAGCGGAGCTGCATCCAACCGAAACCCACTGACCCCGAAGGCAATCCAATAGTCCACGATCCGGAGGATTTCCTCACGCACCTGGGGATTGGCGGCATTCAGCTCCGGTTGGAACTCGTAAAAATTATGGAAATAATAAGCTCGCGCGACCTCATCGTAAGTCCACAGACTGTCCACCTCACCGGGAAAGATCGATTTGGCGCCGGCAGCGACCGGTGGAGGATCAGCGCTCCAGACATAATAATCGCGATAACGCGCCTTGTCGTCACGCCGCGCGGCCTGAAACCAAGGATGTTGGTCGGAAGTGTGGTTAACGACCAGATCGATGATCACACGAATGCCGTGCTCTCCGGCTCCGTGCAGAAATGTCAAGAAATCGTCGAGCGTGCCGACTTTGGGATTGATGGAATAAAAATCGCTGACATCATACCCGTTGTCGCGGTCGGGACTGCGATAGAAGGGCAAAAGCCAAATACAGGTGACGCCCAATTCGGAAAGATAGGCCAGCTTTTCGGTGAGCCCGACGAAGTCACCGACACCGTCGCCATTTCCGTCTGCGAACTTCTCGACATCGATGCAGTAGATCACTGCTTCTTCGTACCAGGTGCTGCTCCGGTTCGGCACGCCTGCAATCTCCTGTCATTGCCCTGTTAAAAGGGCATAAACGGCTCCAAACGAGGCAAGTTCCCCCCTAGGGGCTTTCCTGATTGCAAATGGCCTGCAACGAACCCGCCGCCGCCGCATGGAACTCGATTTTCTTGCCGGTGCGACGGCGCTCAAGGAGATATTCGGCACCCGGAACCATGCCCGCCCCAAAGACGGCAAGATGGCTTATCTTGGATAGATTTGGTTATCGTCAGTTCCGGGCGAAGCGAGCCCGTCTCCGTGCGCAGGTCTCGGGGAGACACCCAAACGACGGAACCAGCACTCGTCCTTGACGTTCGGCTCAACGAGACGATTGCGAAAGGCCTCCGATGGATCCGTTCCACGATCACCCCATGAATCGAGCCAGCGAGCAGGAAGCCTTACCGGCCGGACGCAAGTGGTGGCATGTATCGACGGTCTACCAGATCTATCCGCGCAGTTTCTGCGACTCAAATGGTGACGGCATCGGCGACATTGCCGGTATCACCTCCAAGCTGGGCTACCTCAAATCGCTTGGCATTGACCTGATTTGGCTGTCCCCAATCTACAGGTCGCCCATGGATGACAACGGCTACGATATTTCTGATTACCAGGACATCGCCCCGGAATTCGGCACACTCGCCGATTTCGATCATCTGGTTGTCGAGGCGCGCAGGCGCGGCATCGGTATCATGCTCGATCTCGTCGTCAACCACACATCCGACGAACACCCTTGGTTTTTGGAATCCCGCAAGGGACCGGGCAATCCGTTTCGTGATTTCTATATCTGGCGCAGACCCGGGCCGGACGGCGGACCGCCCAACGATCTTATGTCTTCCTTCGGTGGGCCAGCATGGACGCTCGATCCATTGAGCGGCGAATATTATTTGCACCTGTTTTCGCGCCGCCAGCCGGACCTCAACTGGGAGAACCCTGCGGTCCGCCGGGAAATCTACAAAATGATGAACTGGTGGCTTGAGCGCGGCATTGCCGGCTTCCGCATGGATGTCATCGATTATATTGGCAAACAGGTCGACCAGGGGCTGGTGAAGGATGGGCCGCGCCTGCATGAATACCTGCAGGAGATGAACCGCAGGACGTTCGGACGCCACGACATCCTCACCGTCGGCGAATGCTGGAGCGCCACGCCGGGATCTGCGCTCCTTTATTCTGGCCGCGACCGCAGCGAGCTCTCGATGGTCTTCCAGTTCGAACACGTCACCCAGCAATGGGACGAGATCTACGGTAAGTGGCGCCCGAAAGCCTTCGACCTGGTGAAGCTGAAGTCTGTGCTCAGCAAATGGCAATATGCTCTGTCCGAGGACGGATGGAACTCGCTCTTCTGGGGCAATCACGACCTGCCGCGCGCGGTCTCGCAGTATGGGGATGCAGCCGGTTATCACTCGCAGTCGGCCAAGATGCTGGCGACCGTGCTGCACCTGATGAAGGGGACCCCGTTTATCTACCAGGGCGAAGAGATCGGCATGACCAACGTGCCATTCACCACAATCGATCAGTATCGCGACATCGAGACGCTCAACATGCACCGGCTGCATGTCGAGGCCGGGCTGTCGCCGGAGGATTTCATCAAAGGTGCCAACCAGAGCGCACGCGACAATGCTCGCACACCGATGCAATGGAACGCCGCTGCGCATGGAGGCTTCACGAAAGGAGTGCCTTGGATCGAAGTTAATCCCAATTATGCGACCGTCAACGCGGAAGCGGCGATGACCGACGAGCGGTCGATCTGGAACCATTACCGCAAGCTCATCGCACTCAGGAAGACGCATCCCGTCATCGTCTATGGGCTCTATCAGTCCTGGCTCGACCAGCATCCGGATGCATTCGTCTATTCCCGCGCGCTCGACAGGGACCGACTGGTGGTGATCGCCAATTTTGCACCTCACAAGGTTCAGCTGACGCTTCCACGCGAACTCGCAAATCCGGGAACATGCCTGATCTGGAACTATGAGCCGGTCGATACGCTTGGAGAAAATGTCGACCTTAAGCCCTATGAAGCATTCGCTATTTTATGCGAGATGAGGGAATAGGAAGTCACTTGCATGGCAGCTTTGACGATGGCCTGTGAGAGAAGCAGTATCACCGCGAAGATTCTTTCTCGTCGCCGTTTAGCCATCACAGGGTCCCCATCTCCCTGCCAATTGAAAATGAGGCTGCATGATTGAAAAGTCTGACAATGAGGCGATGAATGGCGACCGGCCGACACTTCTATTCAAGACGAACACGCGTGGGATGCCCTTAAAATCGGCTCTTGAATTCTGGCAGCAATCCGCTGGCTCGCTTTATGACGTCACCATATCCCAACCGGAAGCATTTCACACCACCCACTGCACATTCCGCTTTGGAGAATTGCTGCTGACCCATTGCATCAGCGTCGCCCAAAAGCTGAACCGTTCCAGCTATCGCGTTGCCGCGGATGGCTACGACCATTTCGAGATACAGTTTTTTCTCAAGGGTCATTGGAGCCGCCAAGACGGACGGCAGGAAGCACACGCCGCACCGGGAGACCTGATCATTCACGATACCGCGCAAGCCCACGCGGGATCTGCGAGCGATTTTTCCAATCTGACCCTCTTCGTTCCCCGGTCACTGCTCGCACCATTGTTGATGAGCCCCGACGAGCACAATATGAGGGTTCTGGCGGCTCATGAGCCAATTGTGGGACTTCTTCGCAATCACCTCGACGCTCTTTGGCAGGTCCTTCCGCTACTCGATGAAAAGCAAGCCGCAGCGCTAGCCCTACCGACCGCCGAACTTGTTGCCGCCACCCTCAACGGCGGTGCGAGAGAGGATACATCGCAAGGCGTAGCCGCAGTGCAGCTTGGTGAAATTCGACGCTACATCGATGCAAACGCACTTGATACGGATCTTTCGCCGGTCCGCATTGCCGCGGCTTTTGGCATTTCGTTACGCAAGCTCACCTACCTCTTTTCCGGCGATGGCGGCGTCGCCTCCTACCTTCAAAGGCGACGATTGACGCTGGCGCGTTCGGCTCTTCGCGATCCGGCTCAAGCTCACAAGTCGATAGCTGCGATCGGCCTCGAACACGGCTTCGTCTACGCCCATAACTTCACACGCGCCTTCCAGCGTCTTCATGGACTCACGCCACGCGAGATCCGGGCTGTCGCACAGAGGAACTGGATATCCGGCACAAACGAATCACAAAGCTGGTTCGCTCGCGCCGCCTTATGGGGAGGTAACGGATCCTGTGTGCTTGATGGGTGACGCCGCCTTGCGCGCTTTGAGTATGTTATCGGCTCTCGTTTGCGCGCTGGGATAGATTTACCCCACTGCGCTTGCAGCTTCTTATATTCGTTTCAGAATTTTGATTTTTTAGCCTCGCTCCGCCTAGCACTCGGCGCGTCCTCGCCTGCCCCCACGCAGAACGACGGCGTGCCAGCGCGATGGTTTTCAATGATTGGCGGGCCGGGGGAAAATCGAAGTGTGGCCGAAAGACTTACCCGAGGCATTGCCAGAGCGCCTTTCGTTGACCGGACGCCAGGTCGCGTCTTTCCAAACAGACCTGTCGGGCTCAATACTCCCGGTGGCCTTAGCCGATAATCGCACAACCTGCGCATGGCTTGTTGCCCGCCCCACGATGGCGCGTAGCCGTCGTCCCGCAAATTCGTCGTCCGGCATCAGGCGACGATCAGATCCACAACCTCTTCCAGCCAACCAGCTTCCCGGCAATCGGAGTACGACACCCATGAGAATATTTGTTCTTTCCACTTTCCTTGCGCTCGGTGCGTCAACGGTACAGGCTGCTGATGTCGTTGCCGAACATCCCGCACCCTCCGTCGCTTTTGAGGCGCCGGCTTACACCTGGTCGGGCGCCTATCTTGGTATCCAGGGCGGTGGCGGCTGGGCCAATGGGAAATTCTCCGGCCTCGGCATTTCCAGCTCCGAAGACGCCAATGGCGGTTTGTTTGGAGCCTTTGCAGGCTACAATTACCAGTTCGACAATGATCTCGTGGTCGGCATCGAGGGCGACGTCGAATACAACTGGAACGAACAAGAGATTTTCGGGGCGGATTTCGGCACCGATTGGGCAGGTTCGGTGCGTGGCCGCGTGGGATATGCGTTCGATCGCGCTCTCATCTACGCCACAGCGGGATGGGCCGCCACCCAAGGTTACGTCGACGTGCCGGGATTGGGCAAGGACGAAGAAACCTTCAACGGCTACACGGTCGGTGCGGGTCTGGATTACGCCTTCACCGGCAACATCTTCGGCCGCATCGAATATCGTTACAACGACTTTGGAAAAAAGGAACTGCAAGGGGTCAGCGTCGATGTTGACCAGCATGCGGTAAAGGTCGGCCTTGGCATCAAGTTTTGATGATCAAGCAAGCTTCGAGAAGAAGGACCGTGTCTGCGCGCACCTGGACGCTTCTGGCTTCCACGGCGCTCGTGAATTGTCTTGCCGGGTTGGTGGCCAACGCTCCCGCATCGGCTCAAAGCGTGACGACGTCCGGAGAGGTCAATCCCTCTCCAGCGACGTCACCCGTTTGGAACGTCGGTGGCGAGCTGCATGTCGGTGACGTCGGCGTCGGCTCCTTGGTTCTGGAAGGTGGCGGCGTTGTCAACAACACCTCGGCCTCTGTCGGCAATCAGGCAGGGTCCAGTGGCATGGCAACCGTCATCGGTCACGGATCGACCTGGACGAATAACGGGTATGTTTCCATCGGTTATTTCGGCTCCGGCACCTTGAACATCGAAGGCGGCGGTACGGTCAACACCACATACGGTTATATCGGCGCCAATTCGGGCTCCACCGGTACCACGATCGTGACCGGCAACGGCTCGACCTGGCACAATACCGGGTCGCTGACCATCGGCCAGTCTGGAAATGGTACGTTGTCGATCGAGGACGGCGGTGTTGTCGACAACACGATTGGTTATGTCGGCTTCAGCCCGCACTCTATAGGCAGGGTGACAGTGGTTGGAGCCGGATCAACCTGGTCGAACAGCCAAGACCTTTATGTCGGCCATTTCGGATATGGCACGCTGGATATCGAGGCCGGCGGCACCGTCAACAACAAATACGGATATATCGGCGCCAAATCCGGCTCCACTGGCATAGCGACCGTCACTGGCACAGGCTCCACCTGGACCATGGTCGATGATCTCGCTGTCGGCGATGGCGGCGCCGGCACGCTATCTGTCGAGGCCGCAGGCCAGGTTCGCAGCGGATTCGGTTATGTCGGCACCGGGTCCGGAGCGGAAGGCCGCGTTACCGTCACCGGCACCGGTTCGCAATGGACCGCCGCCCACAGTCTTTTTGTCGGCGATGCCGGTGGCAGCGGCTGGCTTTTGATCGCAGATGGCGGCTCAGTCGCCAATGGCTACGCGGTGATCGGCAGCGGCACCGGCACTGGAACCGATGGCACCGTCATCGTGACTGGAGCGCATTCCAAATGGGACAATCTGGGCGACCTCAATATTGGCAATTCCGGTACAGGTCGGCTCTCCGTTGAAGACGGCGGTTCGGTCGTTACCGGCTGGGGCAGTTTTGTCGGCTACGGGGTAGGAGCGGTCGGCACTGCTGCCGTTTCAGGGGCCGGTTCTTCATGGTCGAGTGCACTCAATCTTAGTGTCGGCGTATTCGGCAACGGCGAACTTGCCGTAACGAATGGCGGGAGGATCTCCAGCTACGGCGGGTTTATCGGCGACTTCGCTGGTTCAAGTGGCGCGATCACAATCAGTGGCATCGGCTCATCCTGGAACGATGCTGCCGATGTCACGATTGGCAATAACGGTGCGGGCACTTTATCTGTCGAGGACGGAGGGCAAGTTTTAAACGCCCTCGGCTTTATCGGGAAAGAAACCGGGGCGACGGGAACAGCCACGGTTACCGGCATTGGCTCGACCTGGACCAATAGCGCTGACCTCACTATCGGAGGTTCGGGCACAGGCAGCCTGACGATCGCACATGGTGGCGCGGTCATCAACAAAGACGCTTTTATCGCTCGTCACTCCGGTGGCGCGGGCGAGGTCGTGGTTCAGGGAAAGGAAACTACCTGGACCGGCGAACGCATTTTCGTGGGGCTGGTCGGCACCGGCAAACTGACGATAACGCAAGGTGGCACCGTTTCCAGCGCGCTCGGGATTTTGGGCTGGAACAGTGGAAGCAACGGGTCTGCCACGGTGACGGGTGCTGGCTCGACGTGGATCAACAGCACGGATCTCGCCATCGGCGATCTGGGCTATGGAACGCTGACGATTGAGCAGGACGGCAAGGTCTCCGCAGGGGGCGCAATCACACTTGGCGCTCAGGCAGGCTCAATCGGCACGTTGAACATTGGTGCAGCAGCGGGCAATGCCGCGGTCGCGGCCGGCACGCTAGACGTTGCATCACTTGCCTTCGGAGCAGGAACCGGCACGCTGGTATTCAATCATAGCGGCCTCGCCGATGGTTCGTCGGTAAAGTTCGCTGCGGATATTGGTGGACACGGAACGATCCTGCATGAGAGCGGCGACACCATCTTGGGTGGCAATGGGTCCCATTTTACGGGAGTGACGGAAGTCACGGGGGGCCGTTTGACGGTCGCCGATCGGTTCGGCGGTTCAGCCTCGGTTCGTGGCGGGCAACTGCTGGTGAACGGCAGTTTCGGCGGCGATGTGACAGCATCTGACATGGGAACGGTTACAGGAACCGGCACGATTGACGGTGATCTTTCGCTCTCTAACGGCGGCATTCTTTTGGGTGCACAGGGTACGATGCTGTCGATCGGCGGCGATCTCGATTTGGATGACGGTTCGATAATTGACGTCGCCCTCGGTGGCACTCTAACCTCGGCATTGTTCGACATTGGCGGCAACTTGACGCTCGACGGCACGCTTGCGGTCGCCGATCAGGGCGGGTTCGGGGCCGGTGTCTACCGGCTTTTCGACTATGCTGGAAGCTTGACCGACCATGGCCTTGGGATCGGCCCGACACCGGCAGGGATCGTGGCTGACGATCTGAGGATCCAGACGGCGGTTAGCGGTCAGGTCAACCTGATCTCGACCGCGGGGGCAGAGCTTGGCTTCTGGGATGGTGCCAATGCTGCATTGCACGATAACGGTGCGGTAGATGGCGGTTCCGGCGTCTGGTCGGCCGACGGGCGCAACTGGACCTCCGGCGATGGTGCGTTCAACGGATCGTTCAAACCCAATCCGACCTTCGCGATCTTTCAGGGACCTTCCGGAGCGGTGACTGTCGACAATTCAGCAGGAGCAGTCGGCGTCACGGGAATGCAGTTTGCAAGCGACGGGTATGGCATCGCAGGCGATACGGTCACGCTTTTGGGCATAAATGGCGAAAGCATCATCAGGGTTGGCGACGGTGGTGCAACGGACAGTGGAATGGCCGCTGGAATATCCGCGTCCCTTGGCGGAGTGTCGCGCCTGGTAAAGACCGGCGCCGGGTCCCTGGTCCTCAGCGGTAAGAACACCTACACGGGCGGCACCCGGATTGCCTCCGGGACCTTATGGCTGTCATCGGATGCCAATCTGGGCGCTACGTCGGGTGGATTGATCTTTGATGGAGGAACGCTGGCGACCGCGACAGGCTTTAACTCCAATCGTACGATCACCCTCGACGACATCGGCCGTTTCGACGTTTTCGGCGATCGCGAGCTTGCCTTGTCCGGTGCAATATCGGGAGCGGGAGGGATTGAGAAGTCTGGTACCGGCACATTGAAGCTGGCGGGAAATAACCTTTATGAGGGCAATACGCTGGTGCGCGCTGGAACCCTGACCGGTAGTGCAGACGCAATCCGCGGTTCGATCGGCAATGCCGGCGCCGTGGTATTCGAGCAGGACGCCGATGCCGCCTTTGCCGGCGACATCGCCGGTCTCGGCGGTGACCGGGGCGAGATGATCAAGCGTGGAGCTGGCACGCTTATACTGACTGGGGTGTCCCTGCTCGACTGGGATATCGAGGAAGGTGGTATGGTTTCGACGACAGACCGCTTCGCAGGCGACCTCGATCTGGCGCAGGGTACCGGCTTCACCTTCGACCAGATCTATGACGGCACCTATGACGGAGCGATTTCGGGATCGGGAACCGTTAGCTTCCTTGGCGGGGGCCGAATCGCGCTCACCGGTGACAACGCAGCCTTTACAGGCTTCAGCGAAGTGTCTGACACGACCCTGATCGTCAACGAGGCACTCGGCGGCTCGGCATTGATCGGAAACGGCGGGCGCCTTCAAGGCTCAGGTACGATCGGCTCGGGCGACGGCTCGACGGTGACACTTGCGCCCGGTTCCACCCTGGCGCCTGGTAACTCGATCGGAACGCTGACGGTGGATGGAGATCTGGTCCTTGATGTCGGCTCTCGTTACGAGGTGGAAGTTGCCCCCGGCGGCAAGGACACCGACTTGATCAAAGTGACCGGATCGGCCACGCTCAACGGCGGCACCGTCGTCCATATCGGCATGACAGGTGCTTATGATCCGGCCGCCACCTACACGATCATCACCGCCGACGAAGGGGTAAGCGGCGCCTTTGATGCGGTCACGTCCGCGTTTGCCTTCCTCGACCCGAAGCTCGGCTATAGCACAAATAATGTGACGCTGATGCTGAGCCGGAACGATATCGATTTTGCACAGGCTGCCGTGACACGCAACCAGATCGCTGCAGCGCAAGGGGCAGACAGCCTCACCTTCGGCAATGATCTTTACGACGCGATCGTCCAGCTCGATGAGACGACCGCACGCGCAGCCTTCGACCAGATCTCGGGTGAGATCCACGCCTCGGTCACGACAGGCTTGATTGAGGATTCGCGCCATATCCGCAGCGCCGCCAACGACCGCCTGCGGGCGGCCTTTCAGGGAGTGGCTGCCTCCACGGATCCAGTCATTGCCTATGGCGCCGATGGACTTGCCCCCGTCCCTGCCTCCGCCGATGCCGGCATCGCCGTCTGGGGAAGCGGTTTCGGCTCATGGGGATCGACCGACGAGAACGGCAATGCCGCTCATCTCGATCGCTCCGTCGGCGGCTTCGTCGGCGGAGCTGACGCCATGTTGACCGATGCTTGGCGGGTCGGTTTTCTGGCCGGCTACAGCCAGTCGTCCTCCAGCACGAATGATCGCGCCTCGTCTTCCTCGGGCGATAACTATCATGTCGGGTTTTATGCCGGCTCGCGATCGGGCGATTTTGCCTTCCGCTCCGGCCTCGCCTATACTTGGAACGACATCGAGACCGACCGGTCTGTTGGCTTTACCGGATTTGCCGACAGCCTTGGGGCCAACTACAACGCCGCCACCTTCCAGGCCTTCGGGGAATTCGCCTATGGCATGGAAACGAAGGTCGCCCGCTTGGAGCCATTCGTCAATCTTGCCCATGTTCGCGTCGGCTCAGATGGCTATCGGGAAACCGGCGGTGCGGCCGCCCTCACCTCCTCCAGCCTAACAACCGATACGACCTTTACCACGCTCGGGCTTCGTGCCGAAAACAAGGTTGCGATCGGACGAATGCAGATCGGCATCACCGGCATGCTGGGCTGGCGGCGTGCGTTTGGCGACACCACGCCGACCGTCACCCATGCCTTCGCCGGTTCGGATGCCTTCACCGTGGCAGGCAATCCGATCGCAAGGGACGCAGCCGTGGTGGAGGCTGGTATCGATGTCGACGTCGCACCCGGCGCCAACCTCACTATCGCCTATCAGGGACAAATCGCAAATGGCGCTCGAGACCATGGTTTTACCGCCAAACTCGGCGTTAAATTCTGAGCAAGACATCCACTCGATGACAGAACGGAAAAACGATCGAATGTGGGAAATAAGGACAAGCGCGGGTCGGCAGCCACCGTCAAATTGTTGCATTCGCTCTAGAAATTACTCACTCAGCTTGGAAGTCGGCGTTGCCTCGGGTGGTGGATTCTTTATCTTATCAGGAAGACTCATATCTATTTTGACGTGATTTTGATTTGAGCGGGCGCCGCGCTCCGCTCTGGGGGATCGAATGCATAAATCTAGATGGCAGCGCCATGTGGCCCTGCTCTTGGCAACAGTGGCGGTTCCTTCCGTTGCGTTCTCCCAGGACGTCATTCCTTCCGGCGGTAGCTTCATTCGAGGATCCGGCTCTGTAGAGGGTACAGCCTCGGGGTTGCTCATCAATCAGACAAGCGCGACCGGCATTATCGAATGGGGTAGCTTCTCGATCGGATCCGGTGCGGCGGTGCATTTCGATAACGGCTCGGGTGCGACGCTCAATAGGGTCATAGGCAATCTCGGCTCACGCATCGACGGGTCGCTGACCGCAACCGGGTCACTTTATCTTGTCAATGGAGCCGGCATCGTTGTCGGAGAAAGTGGCATGATCTCGACTGGCGGCAGTTTCTTTGCCTCCACTCACGATGTCGCCAATGAAGATTTCCTGGATCGAGGCCCGATGACCTTTGCGGGCCGGTCGACGGCCTCTGTCGTTAATCTTGGCACGATCAGCTCGAAGGCGGGCGACGTCGCGCTGATCGCGCGCGCGGTGGAAAACAAGGGTAGCATAAGCGCTGAGAACGGCACGGTAGGCTTGGTGGCCGGTTACGAGATCTTGGCGAAGGATAAGGCCGACGAGAACGGCCTCTTCGCGGTCGTAGTCGGTGGATCGGATACGCAAGCGACGAATTCCGGCGCGATTGCCGCCGCCAATTCGGAATTGCGCGCCAATGGCGGCAATGTCTATGCGCTTGCCGGCAATACCGGCGGTGTCGTCAAGGCGACCGGCGTGACGAGCGAGGGTGGGCGCATCTTCCTGACGGCGGGGGAAGGCGGCAAGGTCCAGGTGACCGGCAAGCTCAAGGCGACCCGCCCGCAAACGGCGATCGCCAGCCTGCCGACGCGCGTTCCGGTTCCGCAGGCGCGGCCGGACAGCGGCGGCGACATCCGCATTTCCGGCGGCAGCGTCACGATCAACGGCACGGTTGAGGCAACCGGCACGACAGGCTCCGGCGGCACCGTCGTCGTCACCGGCGACAAGATTAAGCTGGGCTCCGCTGCAGCGGTGGATGCCTCCGGCGCAACCGGCGGCACCGTATTGATCGGAGGCGATTACCAGGGCGGCAAGGACGCTGCGACGAAATACCTGGCCGAGACGGTCGCAACGGCCGACACGGTGGCGATCGCCAAGGGCGCTGCCATCCGGGCGGACGGCACGCAGGGCGCGGGCGGCAATGTCGTTGTGTGGTCGGATAACAAGACGACATTTGCCGGCACCATCAGCGCCACCGGCGCAGGCAGCGCCTCGGGTGGCGACGCGGAAGTATCGGGCAAGGCCGTGCTGGTCTATGACGGTGCGGCGGATCTCAGGAGCGAGAGCGGCGCCTTCGGCAACCTGCTCCTCGATCCCTACGACCTGACGATTTCAAGCGCCGCGAGCAGCGGGATGTCGGGCTTCGACGCCAGCGCCGCCGACAGCGTCCTCAATGTGACGACGCTGACGAACGCACTCGCGCTGGCCAATGTCACCGTCACGACGGGGAGCAGCGGGTCGCAGGCGGGCAACATCACGGTCGCCACACCGATTACCTGGAGCGCCAACACCATTCTGACGCTGAGCGCCGCCGGCAGCGTGCTGATCAATAAGGATATCACGGCGACCGGTGCCAATGCTGGCCTGGTTCTCACTTACGGAACCGGCTACAGCCTGAACAACGGTGCTCGCGTCACCCTGTCGGGATCGGCGGCGAGCCTCTCCATCGGGGGAAACGCCTATACGCTGATCCACGATGTGGCCGGCCTGCAGGCCATGGTCGACGGCACGAACTACGCTCTGGGCAATGACATTGATGCGTCCGCGACCGCCAGTTGGAACGCCGGCGCCGGCTTCATCCCGATCGCCTCCTTTGCCAATACACTGAGCGGTCTCGGGCACACGGTGGACGGATTGACCATCAACCGTCCTGGGCAAACAATCACCGGACTGATCGGCGCCTTGTGGGGGACCGTCAGGGACCTGACCCTGTCGAACGCATCGGTCTCCGGCAGCGGAAGGGTCGGCGCCGTTGTCGGCAACGTGCTCGCGGGCTCGCTCATAAATGTGCATGCGACGGGCAGCGTGACGGGCGCGGCGGGCCAGATCGGCGGGCTGGTCGGCTGGCTTGACCAGGGGTCTATCTCCGGGTCCTCGTCGGCCGTGACCGTCAGTGGCGGGGACGAAGTCGGCGGACTGGTCGGCCGTCTGCGTGCCGGCTCGATTTCCGATTCCTACGCCACGGGTTCAGTCACCGCAACCGGCGACTATGCCGGCGGCCTTGCAGGCGGTATCTATCAGGGCGGCACTGTCACCAATGTCTATGCCAGCGGCAGGGTGACGGGCCCGTCCAATACAGGCGGATTGATCGGCGGGGAAACGCTGGCGGGCCCGGTCACGGTATCGAACGCCTATTGGGACGTGAATTCCACCGGGCAGAGCACGAGCTTCGCCGGCACGGGCATCTCCAACGCCTCGGCCTATACGCAGGCGACCTATGCCGGCTTCGATTTCACCAATACCTGGGTGATGATCGCGGGCCAGACGCGGCCGATACTGCGCAACGAATATTCAACCGTGATCGCGACCCCGGCTGCGCTGCAACTCATGTCGCTTGACCTTTCGGCAAGCTACACGCTGGGTGCCGATATAGACCTGACGGACGCATTCACTGCAGTCGGCGGTTACTACAGCGGCCTGTGGCATGCTTCCGGCTTCGTGCCCATCGGCGACAACAGTTTTCTCTTTACCGGCAGTTTCGACGGCCAGAGCCACACCATCAGCGGCCTGACGATCAACCGCGCCGGCACCAATTATGTCGGCCTGTTCGGCTATACGAACGGCGCCACGATCGGCAACGTGACGCTCTCCGGCGGCAGCATCATCGGCAATGACGACGTCGGCGCGCTTATCGGCTACATGGTCGGCGGCTCGGTATCGGCGGCATCGGCGAGTGCGACCATTTCGGGAGTAAGCACCGGAGAGGCCAATTCCGGCGGCCTCATCGGAGCGGTCAATGGCGGCGCTGTGAGCGGTTCCTCGGCAAGCGGCAACGTCACGGGTGCCGGCTATCAGGTCGGTGGCCTTGTCGGCTACCTCCTCAACGGCGGCACGATCACGCGATCCTACGCCACGGGCAATGTCACCGGCACGAGCACCAGCGCGGGCAACGGTTATATCGGCGGTTTGGTCGGTGCCAACGGCTATAGCCTCGACGGCGGCACCATCAGTCAGTCCTACGCCACCGGCACGGTCACGGGCAGTTCCGGTCCCATCGGTGGCTTCGTCGGGCATAACGAGGGGACGATCACGGATTCCTATGCGACCGGCCGCGTGGTCGGTCTGGGATCGGCTTCCAACATCGGCGGGTTCGTCGGGGTGAATTATGTCAACGGCACCATCACCAATGCCTATTCGACCGGCTACGTGACCGGCGGCGCGCAGGTTGGCGGCTTCGCCGGCTACAACAACAACAGCGCCTCGGCAATCACCAACGCCTACTGGAACACCCAGACCAGCGGACAGTCGGTCGGCATCTCTGGCGGCCCCGGCAGTGCTACGGCCCGCACCACTGCCCAGCTCCAGGGCAGCCTGCCTGCCGGCTTCTCCTCGTCCATATGGGGAACTGGCGCGAACCTATATCCGTATTTCAAGTGGCAATACGCAGCGACGCCGGTCGCCGTTTCGGGCACCGCCTATAGCGATGCCGGCACGACGGCGCTGGCGGGTGCGAATGTGACCGCCGTATCCGCCGGCAGCGGCATGGGCAGCGCCGTCACTGGCGCCAACGGCTATTACTACATCATGCTCGCCCCCGGTTCCTCGCTCGCTTCGACCGGCGTCCTGACCTATCTCGACAATGGATCGACCAAGGGGAGCGCCTTCTCCGATATCGCCGGCGCCAACGGCGCGCAGAACGTCGCAATCTATGGCATGGCGGCGCACCTGATTACGGGCCAGACCGCGCTGACGGCAACTCAGGCCAACTATCTCGCCACGTTCGGCAGCTATGCCGACACCGATCTCGGCTTTCTCTCCCCGTCCTCCTTCGCGTCGCTCACCACGACGGGCGGCTACGGCGTCTATCTCGACGCCTCCGGCAACTACTCGCTCGACACCGATCTCGGTTCCGCAGGCCTGTTGTCGATCGACAGCGGCGGCAGCTTCGGCGTCAGCGGCACGGTCGAACTGTCGGCGGGGGGAGACCTCGACATCGCGGACGCCATCTCCTGGTCGGATGCCTCCAGCCTGAGGCTCACCACGGTCGCCAGCAGCGACATCACGCTGGGCGGAGCCGTCAGCGCCGCCAACGGCACGCTCGTCATCTCCGCAGCCGGCACCGCCACCACGTCGAGCGCCATCGATGTGGGCCTCTTCTCCCTCACCGCCGGCACCTGGAGACAGGTCGCCGGCACACTCGCCTCCTTCAACGCCACCGACTTCCGCCTCGGCACCGGCACCACCTTCCTGCGCGCCACGGGCGGCGACGGCACCTCGGCGACGCCTTACCAGATCGTCGACGTCTTCGGCCTGCAGGGCCTCGCCTCGGCGAGCCTGCTTACAGAGGATTTCGTTCTCGTCGCGGATATCGACGCCTCCGGCTCTTCCAGCTGGAATTCGGGCGGGGGCTTTGCCTCCATCGGCGATGCCACCACATCCTTCACCGGAAGTCTCGACGGCGACGGGCACACCATCAGCGGCCTCGTCGTCAACAGACCGACCACCGATGCGGGCCTGTTCGGGGTCATTGGCAGCGGTGGCGCTGTTAGCGATCTGGCGGTCGCAGGTTCGGTGCGAGGTCTCAATGCCGGCCTCGTCGCAGGCGTAAGTGCCGGCGTGATCAGCAACGTTGCGACGTCGGGCAGCGTGGGCAATACGGGCTCTATTGCCGCGGGTTCCCTTGGCGGCATCGCCGGCATCAACGACGGCACCATCACCAACGTTGCATCCTCGGCCACGGTGGGCAGTGCCGACGACAGCACCGCCGGCGGGGTTGCCGGCACCAACAGCGGCACGATAAGCGCCTCCTACGCCACCGGGTCGGTGAGCGTGGGCGACGATGGCCGCGCGGGAGGTCTCGTAGGCTATAATTCCACCGGCAATATCAGCAATGCTTTCGCCACCGGGGCGGTCACGGCCGGTGCCGGCGTCGCCGGAACCGCTGGCGGCCTCGTGGGCGTCAATTCTGCGGCGATCATCAATACCTATGCCACAGGGAATATCTCCGGCGGCTCCACGTCCGGCGGCCTCGTCGGCGTCAATAGCGGAACCGTGGCGAACAGCTATTCCGCCGGTACGGTGCCATCTTCGGCAGCCCCCTATGGCGGGTTGATCGGCAACAATGCCGGCACTGTCACCGCGAGCTTCTGGAATACCGCCACCTCCGGCACCCACCTCGGGGTCGGGGTCGGATCCGCCAGCGGGATAACGGGACTGGCAATGGTCCAGATGTCAAGTCTTTCGACGTTCACAGGTGCCGGTTGGGACATCGACGACGCGGGCGGCACAGGCGCGGCCTGGCGCATTTATGACGGTTTTACCATGCCGCTCCTGCGCAGCTTCATGTCGAACCTCACCGTAACCGGCGGCAACAGTTCCAAGACCTATGACGGTTCGGCAAGCTCCTCGAGCGTCGGTACGGTCGTCTATAATCCTTCTGGCTACGACACGTCGCTTGTATTCGGCACCGCGTCGTACACGGCTTCCAGCGCCAATGCCGGCACCTATTCCGGCGCCGGCCTGACGCTCTCTGGACTTTATTCGAGCCAATTCGGTTATGATATGACCTTCACGCCCGGCACGCTCGTGATCGGAAGGGCGGCGCTGACGGTGACGGCAAACAATGCAAACAAGACCTATGACGGCGTTGCCTATTTGGGTGGCAACGGTGTGACCTACAGCGGTTTCGTGGGCGGCGATACAGCGGCGAGCCTCGGAGGCACACTTGCCTATGGTGGCACGTCGCAGGCAGCGACGAATGTCGGCAGTTATTCGATCACCGCCTCGGGCCTGACGTCTGGCAATTACGCCATCACCTACCTCCCCGGCACGCTGACGGTCTCGCCAGCTGCGCTGACGGTGACGGCGAACGCGCAGACGATGGCCTACGGCAATAGCGTTCCTGTGTTGACCTATTCGATCACGGCCGGCAGCCTTTTCGGTGGCGACACGCTGACCGGCGCGCTCACGACGGCCGCTTCGTCTACGTCCAATGTCGGCACCTACGGCATTGCGCAGGGCACGCTTGCGGCATCGTCCAACTACGATCTGACCTTCGTCGGAGGCGACCTGACGATCGCCAGGCGGTCGATTACTGTCACGGCCGACGACCTGACGCGCGTCTACGGCGAGGCAAACCCGCCTTTCACCTACACGATCGGCGGCATGGGGCTCGTCGGTAGCGACACGCTCTCCGGCGAATTGGCCACTTTGGCAACGTCTACGTCCAATGTCGGCACCTACGGCATTGCGCAAGGCACGCTTGCGGCATCGTCCAACTACGATCTGACCTTCGTCGGTGGCGACCTGACGATCGGCAGACGATCGATTACCGTCACGGCTGACGACCTGTCGCGCGTCTACGGCGAGGCAAACCCGCCTTTCACCTACACGATCGGCGGCATGGGGCTCGTCGGTACTGACACGCTCTCCGGTACGCTGGCCACTTTGGCAACGTCTTCGTCCGATGTAGGCATCTACGGCATCACGCAAGGCACGCTTTCAGCGGATGGAAACTATTCGCTGAGCTTCTTTGAGGGAACGTTGACGATTACAGCAGCGTCGGCACCACCTATGCCCCCTCTCCCGCCGAGACCAGCCTTCGAACCATCGCAGCCCCTTGGACTTGGCGGCCAACCTTCCTCCGGGATCAACGCCCCCTCTATGTGCCCCGCGGGAATGGTGATGGGCGGCGCTTGCGTATCACTTCCCCATCCGGCGAACCTGCCGATCGGCCCGTTCCTTACCGTCGGAGCGCTCCGGTGATCATTCACAAACCTGTTATCACCGGCATTCGTTGGTCTTCTTTCATCGGCCGGTCGTCATCGTTTGCGGCAGTTGCGCTGTTCGCCACAACAGGCAATCTAGCTGCCCAGTCGCCGGTGGTGGAACGTAACCTACCTCCAGCGGTCAGTGCCGCGGCCCCCACGGTCTCACTTCCGGACGAAGCGGTGATTGCAGCCGACGAACAGCCTTTAGGTCCTGATCTCGTCGGCATCCGCCTGATCGGGCCCGAAGAACAGCCAGACATCGGCCGTACACGCGGTATCGTGATCGGCGGCATCGGCGAGGGAAAAAATCTTGAACCGGAGTTAGTGCGTGTCCTTCGACCTTTCATAGGGCGGCCGCTGTCCATGTCGCTGATAGCCGATGCCCAATCCACCATCGCCGGCGTCTACCGGCATGCCGGCTATCCGTTCGTATCGGTAACGATCCCGCCTCAGGAGATTACCGCCGGTGTCGTCAATCTTCGGGTGATGGAGTTCAAATTCGGCTCGGTGACCGCAAGGAGTGCGGGGGGCACAGCCGCGAGCGGTCTTGCCGCTCAGGTAAGGGTCCCTGAAGCCGGGCGGATTTCCTCAGCCAGTGTTAACGAGGATCTGGCCTGGCTCAACCGATCTCCGTTCCGGCGCGTACAGGGCCTGTTTTCGCCAGGTTCGGCGACCGGAAATTCTGATCTGGTTCTGGATGTCACTTCTGGCAAGCCTTGGCAGGTCTATGCGGGTTACTCCAACACGGGGACCAAAGCCACAGGACATGACCGTTTCTTTCTCGGCGCGGGGCTTGCAATACCCGGCATCGATGGAGCGTTCGGCACGTATCAACTGACCGGATCATCAGATCTCTTCGAGGATCTCAGCGGCCTTTTTCCGGACCATAGCGATGACCGGGCACGCTATCTGAGCCATTCGGCTCGCTTCGTCCTTCCACTCGACGGGCGCCAGGCGATCGATTTCAGCCCATCCTATATCGCCACGCGTCAAACGGAAGAAGGCTTCACTTTCGACAGCACGATTATCGAACTTCCGCTTTATTATCGCAGTGCGCTTTCCAACATCCTGCCGGGTATTTATGGCGGTGAAGTCTATGCCGGCGTCGAATACAAGCATCTGTCCCGCGATACCTTCTTCGCCGGGCTAGACCTCGGAGGTGCACAGGCAGAGGTGTTCCAATTAGGCTTTGGCTGGACGCACAGGTTTGCGGACGATCTCGGATCGACCGAAATCGATCTCCATATCAAGGCCAACCCCGGCGGTCTCTTCGGAGACAATACCGCCCGCGCATGGAACGTCTATTCGAATGGAACCGTCGCCGATACAAGCTACGCCTATTTGGCCGGCAGCGTTATCCGGGACACCGAGTTGGCAGCGGGCTTTCGATTTTCCAACAACGTCGTCTTTCAGTTGGCGGGCCAGTCTTTGCCTGATACCGAAAGGCTGTCGATCGGAGGATTGGACGGCGTGCGCGGATACGGCCTCAACGATGCGGTAGCCGACACCGGCATCATTCTTCGCAACGAATTGCGGCTCCCCACACTTTCGCCGCTTGGCAGCGACCGGCTTTCGCCCTTCGCCTTCATCGATCTTGGATTCGGATGGGACAGGATCTCCGACGAGAAGCTGTCGCTTGCCGGAACCGGTTTTGGTGTCGACTATAGTCTGGCCCAGAACCTCAATTTCAACGCCACAGCGGCATTCGCACTCGTTGACGAAGGCAGCCTCAGCGCCGGTGATTTCGACTTCAAACTCAGGCTGACGGCACGTTATTGATGCAGGCGGCTGTGAACCCAAAAAACGCAAGGAATAAGCAAAACACATGATCATCCACAACCCGTTCAAACGCGCCCTCACCGCAGCGTTGTTGTTGGGCTCGTCCCTGTTCCCAGCTCTTCAAGATCAAGCTCTTGCCCAGACGGCGCAGGCCACCCTGCCGGGCGGCGCCAACTCACTGCAGGAGACCTATCAGGACTGGAGGGTCGCCTGCGGCGTCGCTCAAAGCGGCAAAGTTTGTTCCATGTCGCAGTTTCAGCAACAACAAAACGGCCAGCGAATTCTCGCAATCGAACTGCAGCCGAGCAAGGATGGAAGCGTCACAGGCGTTCTGGCGATGCCGTTCGGATTACAGCTTGACGCCGGCGCGAACCTGAAGATTGATAGCAATCCTCCGCTTCCCAACCTAAGGTTCTCCACTTGCGTCCCCGCCGGATGCCTTCTACCGGTCAACTTCTCAGCAGCGAACGTCGCGACCCTCAAGACTGCCGCGACACTGAACATCACAGCGATTTCGCTCGAGGCTTCGCAGCCGGTCAATCTTTCCGTCTCGCTCAAAGGCTTTGCAGCAGCCCTTGAACGTCTCAACCAGCTTCTGAAGGGATGATGGGAAGGCTATGCGAAATATCACTAAATCCCAATCGCCAGTCCGACATGCGTAGTACCGCTACACGCGGCTACGAATGCGGAATAACGACGCGTATTCCGGAAATAGGTCGCCGCTGGGACCGCGACTCGATGCCGGCCCCCTGAGCGTCGATCTGTAAATGTACAAACTCTATAACTGAACTCATTGAAAAAGTTCACAATCCCGGTCGGCATGCAGGATCGTGATCGTTTGCCTGCCTTCCTGCCGCAAGCAAATCCCACAGCGCATCAGGTTCGCAGACGCGGCAGAGGTGGAATGAAACATCAGCGGCAAGATGGAACATTGCTCAACGCCTTGGCTTGCACCTCCTTAATCAACGCAACCGGAGTGCGACTGGCGTCCGTCGCCGCAATCGGTGCCGCCTCCAGGGGTGGAAAATGCGGCGGATCGTTTGCGCCATCTTGACCGCGCTCAACGCAGCCCGGTCGCCCTCCCGTTAAGATTTGCCGTGCTGGCAAAGAGTGGGAAGAGCGATGGACCGGCGGAAAATCATCAAAAAGCAATTGAGAACCGCACTTCATTCGGCTGTTCTCATCCTGGGCATGGCCATTATTGCAGCGCTTTGTGCCTACGGTTTGTGGGGCTGGAAAGGCATGTTCGCGGCCTTCTCGGGCGTCATACTCGGTTCAGCGCTGGCTCCGTCCTTTCCAGCCGAAGCGATCCTCCGCACCTACGGCGCCCGCCCCCTCGGCCGCGACGAACTGCCCGACCTGTTCGCGGCGGTAAGTACGCTATCCGTGCACGCCTCGCTGCCCAACGCGCCTGAACTCTGGTACATGCCCACACAAAAACCGCTCGCCCTCACGGTCGGCGTGCCGTCCAAATCTGCCATCATGCTTTCCAACGGCTTGATACGGCTGCTTACGAGACGCGAACTGATGGCCGTCATCGCCCACGAAATCGGTCATGTGCGCAACCACGATCTGCGCATCACGACGATCGCCGATATGCTTGCTCGCATGGCCTCCATCTTCGCCAATGCGGGCATCCTGCTTACGCTGTTCAACATCCCGCTTGTTATTGCCGAGCGCATGCATTTTTCGTGGCCAACCATCGTTTTGCTGATCGTCTCACCGACGATCGCCAGCCTGCTGCAACTGGCGCTGTCGCGCACCCGCGAGTTCGAAGCCGACATGGCTGCCGCAGATCTGACAGGCGATCCTGAAGCTCTGGTCGCGGCGTTGATGAAGATGGAGACCGTCGAGGGACGTTTTTGGGAATCCATTTCGCCCGGCCGCCGTATGCCTGATCTGCGTCTCCTTCGCACGCATCCTCTGACCCGCGAACGCGTAGGTCGTCTACGTGAGCGCGGGACGCATAATCACTTCAGCCGCCTGCCCTTGCCTTAACGGACTTCCAACCCATCCAGAGCCGATCCCGGAGGGGCGATCAACTTCAAATAGCATCCATACCGCGCCGGGCAACCCGCATATCGTCAGCTATGAACGAACCTAGCGCGGCAGGCGACAGGAGGCCGCCCATGCCTCGACTGAAAGGACGATCATCCCGCTCACGAGATAATCTACGGGTGTGCCTGGCCGACGAACGACATCTTTCGAAAAGAGCATGCGAATGTTTTCTTGAGTATTCCAAAATCCTTTGAGCTTGATCTCGATCACTGTTCGCTTGCCGGATGTCGTTATCATGGCCCCAATACCAACCTTATGGAGGCCGCCATGCCGCTGAAATTAAAGTCAGGTTTTTTGACGTCGTCGGGAGACGAAGGACGGCTGCTGATGGATTCCGGGACCGGCGACGAGGTCGTCGTGGTTTCCTACAACGCGCTTGAGGCGATCGCAGACCCGCCGCGCGCCGACGAGTTCAGGCTGCAGCAATATATCGAGGCCTTCAGCCAGATCGCCAGCAACAAGTTCGACGAAAAGCAGTTCGGCCGGGCCGGCCACATTCGCGTCACGTCCGAGGACGTCCGCAACTGGCGCGTCTCTGCCTGACCGGCTTCGGTCTTGTCCCTTGCCGTTCTTCCAGACCATGGAGGTTGAAATGAGTGATACCCAGGTTGCAGCCCTCGATCACACGATCCAGCAGACGAATATCTGGCTGAAAAGGCTCGTGGACGATCATCATTTTGCTGACCGGCAACAGGCCTATAATGCGCTTCGGGCCGTGCTTCAGGCACTGCGCGGCCAGTTGACGGAGGAACAGGCGGTTCACCTGTCCGCTCAACTGCCGATCCTCGTTCGCGGCATCTATTTCGAAGGCTGGCATCTTGCCGCCGAAAAGAACAACACCCGCACCGTCGAGGAGTTTGCAGAAGAGGTGAACAAGCGCCTGCCGCCCCAGTTTCCGCGCGATCCGAAAACGACGACCGAAGCCGTCTTCGACCTTTTATGGAAGGAACTCGATCCCGGCCAGACTGCAAAGCTGATCGACGGCCTGCCGCTTCCTTTGCACCTGCTGTGGCCGATGGCTGCCCGCCGCTGACACGATAGGCGGCTATAGCGCGGCAACGGCGTCCAGCATGAATATCGTGATGTTCACCAACACCTTCACGCCGCATGTCAGCGGAGTGGCAAACAGCGTAGCCTCTCTTTCGGCAGGCCTGCGGGAGATGGGGCATCGCGTGCTGGTGATCGCGCCCGAATTTCCCGATATGCCCGCGCGGGAAGAGGATGTCGTGCGGGTCCCTGCGATCGAGCGGTTCAACAAGACGGATTTCTCGCTGCCCCTGCCATTGATCGGACCGTTGCAGGAGGTCCTTGATGAATTTCGGCCCGATATCGTCCATTCCCATCACCCCTTCCTTCTGGGAGATGCTGCGCTGAGGGTCGCGGCCGAACGCCAATTGCCGGTCATCTATACCTATCACACGCGTTACGAACTCTATGGCCACTACATCGCCACGGACGTTCCGCCGCTCGGCAAGCTGGTGCTGAGCCTGATGCTCGGCTATTGCGACCTTTGCGATGCAGTTATCGCGCCGAGCGAGAGCATGGCGGCTTTCCTGGTCAAAAATGGCGTCGAGACTCCCGTTCACGTGATCCCGTCCGGGATCGACCCTGATCGTTTCGGCAACGGGGATTTTTCACGCGGCAGGGCGGCGGCCGGCATCCCTGAGAAGGCTTTCTGCGCCGGGCATGTGGGACGCCTTGCGCCGGAAAAGAACCTCACCTACCTCTCGCAAGCCGTAAAACGGTTCCTGATCAGCGAACCGGATGCCCATTTCCTCGTCGTCGGTAACGGGGAGATGAAGGATAGTCTCGCTGCACAGTTCAGTTCGTCCGGCCTGTCCGATCGTGTCCATTTTGCGGGCGTGCTGCGGGGACAAGATCTTGCGGACGCCTATGCCGCGATGGACGTCTTCGCCTTCTCGTCTCTATCGGAGACGCAAGGGATGGTGCTCGCCGAGGCGATGACCGCCGGCGTTCCTGTCGTAGCGCTTGACGCTCCGGGAGCACGGGAAATGATTCGGGATCGCCAGAATGGTCGGCTTCTTCCTACCAATGCCTCGACGTCGGAATTCGAACACGCCCTGCATTGGCTGTTTTCCCGTCGAGCCGGCGATCGCCGGGCGCTCGCCAACAAAGCCCGCCGGACAGCGCTGGCGTTCGACCGGAAAGTCACGATAGGAAAGACCCTGTCACTTTACCGGGGGGCGGTGTTGTCGCGCTCACTGGTCAACCGCATGGACGACAGGGCATGGCAGGCGGCGTCGCGACGAATTGCGACGGACTGGGAGATCCTGCGCAATTTCGGACAGGCCGTTAAGGACGCGCTGGTCGAGCGGGACGACGACAAGCAGACGACGCCCGTATCCTGAGGAATTCTTAATGCCGAAGCCGCCAAAATGGCGATGAGTGCTTGATCCGCGTCGATGTGACGGCGAGGCTAGCGGCCTTTGATGACGACGCTCCTGATCGGGAACGGAGAACCGGACTGCACCGGGTCCTCGACCATACTCAGATGCAGTCTCCCATTTTCAGAATAGGAGAAGGTTATGGCTGAACCAGCAAGCAAGCTTCCCGTCAAGAACGAAGAAAAATCGGTTCGTCCGGCGGGCGTCTGGTCTCCCTTCGAGACCCTTCGCTCGGAAACCGACCGTCTGTTCGACGACTTCGCCCCCTCTTCCTGGCGGCCGTTGGGGCGTTCCCTGTTCGGCCGGGAGATGCCGTCCCTAAACGGCTGGGCGGTCGTCGCTCCGGCCGTTGATGTCGTGGAGAAGGATGACGCCTTTGAGGTTAGCGCGGAAATTCCCGGCATCGATCAGCAAGACATCAAAGTAATGCTCTCCAATGGTTTTCTCACCATCCGCGGTGAAAAGCAGGAGGAAAAAGAAGACAAACAGAAGGAATATCACGTCTCCGAACGGCGTTACGGCTCCTTCCAACGGTCCTTCCAAATCCCTGACGGCGTCGATGCCGACAAGGTAGAAGCATCGTTCAAGAAGGGCATCCTGAACATCAAGCTGCCGAAAAGCGCCGAAGCCAAGAAGAACGAGCGCCAGATCGAAATAAAGGCTTCGTGAAGACGGTTTCCAATCGGGCATCATATCCTCTTTCGATGCGATGCCCGATCGCTCGACGGACGAGCGCATGTCACAAGTGACACGTGCGGCGAACCTGCATCACTGCTTTCACAACGCGGCCGCCCACGACGGACCACCTAATACCGGAGGACCGAATGTATTTCTTAGCCCTGGCCGTGGATTTTGATGGAACCATTGCCGAACACGGCTATGTGACACCTGCCACCGTGTCAGCGCTGGAGCGCTTGCGCCAGACCGGAAGAAAGCTGCTTCTGGTGACAGGCCGCGAGCTGAACGATCTGCAGCATGCATTCACGCAATTGGAAATCTTCGACGTTGTCATCGCAGAAAATGGCGCACTCCTGTTCGAACCGGGGACGCAAGAGGAAACGCGGCTCGCACCGCCGCCGCCTATCGAGCTGGTGCAGATGCTTGCGGACCGCAAGGTGACGCCCATTTCCGTTGGCAGATCAATCATCGCGACATGGCGACCGCATGAGACGGCGGTCATGAATGCCATCGAAGAGCTTGGCCTGGAGATGCAGATCATCTTCAACAAGGGCGCGGTCATGGTCCTGCCGGCCAATGTCAACAAGGCCTCAGGCCTACGTCACGCGCTTGCAACCCTCGGCATCTCGCCCCTCAATACGGTGGGTGCGGGAGATGCTGAGAACGACCACGCCTTTCTAGCCTGCTGCGGCTGTTCCGCGGCGGTCGCCAATGCAGTCCCTTCCCTGAAGAAAGAAGCTGACCTCGTCCTGTCAAAGGATCACGGCGACGGGATCGCGGAACTGGTCGAGAAACTGATCCGCGACGACAGGCTCCTCCTCCCCCTGACCAAGCGGGCGATCCTCGCCGGCGTTAGTCTCGAAGGCGAAGAGATCTATATCGAACCATCGGACATCATCCTGATCATCGGCAATTCCGGCTGCGGGAAATCCAGCTACATCACACTGCTGACGGAACGGATGGCCGAACGCGGATTCGAATTCTGCGTCGTCGATCCGGAAGGAGATTATCTCGGCCTTGATCACGCCGTGACTATCGGCGGACTTGCGGACCCACCCGCTACCGAAGAAGCTCTTCGGCTTCTGTTGCAGGCCAATATAGACGTCGTGGTGAACACGCTGGCGCTCAACCACGACGATCGCAGGCACATGTTCATGGATCTTGTTCCGGCCGTGAAAAAGCTCCAGCGGAGCTCGGGACGTCCCCACTGGTTCGTTGTTGATGAAGCACATCAATTTTTGCCGCCTCACGATCCCGGCAATAGGGCGGCCCCTCGGCTTGCGGCTGGCGCGATACTCGTCACGGTCGATCCCGCACGGCTTGCGCCGGCTGCGCTCGCGGAGGCATCGACGGTGATTGCCATGGGAAGTTCCGCCGGTCGGCTGCTGCAAGATCTGGCAGACATTCTGAAGATCCCAGGGCCGGCGCATGCACCTCAGACGCAGGGCACCGACTTCCTGCTCTGGTCGCCGCGGACGAACCGGCCGCCGCTTGTTCTCAAGCAGGAAAAGCCACAGCAGGCGCATCACCGGCATCGCGGAAAATATGCGACAGGCGATGTCGGAGAGTGGCGGAGCTTCTATTTTCGGGGGCCGCAGCTCGATATCAACTACCAGGCCAGCAACCTAGCCGAGTTTTTGCACCAGAGCGACGAGGTCGATGACGAAATCTGGCTGCACCATCTTCGGTCGGGCGATTATTCAGCCTGGTTCCGTCATGTCATCCGCGACGACATCCTGGCAGCTGACGCCGCTCAGATTGAGAGAAACGAAAGCCTTTCGCCTCTGGAAAGCAGGAAGCGGATCCGGCAGCCGGTCACGGCGCGATACGTGATACCGGCGGTCTATAACGGTTCCGCAAGCCTCCCCACAGCATCGTGAACCAAAACGTTCCGTCTCGTCTCTACAAACGACCCGTGGAGCGGTCCCTGCCGTTGATCGAGGCGGGCACGCTGATCGGTGATGTCACATTGTTCGATTGAAGCCATGCGAAGGGGTGTGATTGAAATCAAGCGACCGCGCCGGTCACAGCCTTCCATTGCGCCATAGAGCGGATTCGATGAATGTGGATGGCGATTGCGGAGTGCTTCTGGTGGGACGGGACGAAGTGATTTCTGATTGCCGAAAAGACAGAAATGAACCGTTGCAATCCGCCGGTGGATCGAAAGCCTTGCATCGCCCGCTCTCGTTTCCGCAGCGGCAGGTGGGAATTTTCCGCCCGATTGTTCAGGCCTTTATGCGATCGATGTTCGACGGTAGGCATGAGATCCCGCTTTGCCGCTCCATATGAGCGAAGTTTGTCGGTGATGATCCGCTTCGGTGTGAGGGCTTCCCCCAAATATGCAGGATTGAATCAGCTATTGATTGTTTCTTGGAGCTTTCTAATTTTGGCCAGTATGTCGTCGAAAGAGAGCGGCCTTTCATCAAACATCATGGGCGCCATGGCGCGATAGTCAGCGCGCAAATCTTTGATACGGGACTCGCTCGGCATCAGTCTCAAAGTACCAGGCCTCGCTGTATCATAGTTGGCCCAACTGGACCGGAAGAAGGTCGCCTTGTGCTTTACCACTGTTACTAGAAGGTCGAAATCGCCGGCCGCGGCTTTTCCCTCCTCGGTGTCGAGGAGCATCGCGAGATCATAATAGTGGCGGGAGAAATACTGCGGCGTTGCGGTCTCGGCGGGACGGTGCGACTCGGCGTGCAGCGCGGTCGCCTTTTCCCAGAAGGTCCGCTGCGCGGAAAGAACAGTCACGGAGCATTCCGGATCTTTGAAGAAATCCGGAAAATCCTCCGCCGCGTAGGGATGAATAAACTTCTGCTCGGTCGGCCATGGATCGCCGCGCGCACCGAGCTCAAGCTTCACCCGCGGAGTGATGTAGGCCATGCCTTCATATTCAAAGCTCGCAAGCGCAGGCGGATAGTGGAAGTTCACTGTCTGCACGTCGTTGGCATCTATTTCCAGCGACCACTTACCCTCGCTCGGCTCGCCCAATTGCTCGACGATCGCGGACTTGAGCGCCGGAAGAAGCTTCTCGGCAATATGCCGCTCGACGTCACTCACCAAGGCTTCAATCAGTTTGTTCGCTTGTTTCTTACTGATACCTTCCTTTTCCGGATCGCGGTCGCCGGTGTAGCCGAGCTCCGCTCGATCGAACGAAAGGTCGATGTCCTCGGAAAAGCGGCGGATGGCGCCGAATGCCTTGGAAAGGGATGTACCACCCTTGAAAACGAGGGTGGCTGCATCTTTTTTCTGCAGGCCGAAAAGACGCTTCAAAGTCCAGCAGACCCAGAAGTCCTTTTCGACGATCGTGTTGTCAACCCCTCGAAGGGCGCCTGTTTCGCCAAACAGGGCGGCTCGATCATCAGCCGGAAGGAGAGCCACCCTATCCATCGATCTCACCTGACGCGTTAGCGATCGATACGAGTGTCGGCCTCATCCAGGCTGGGGCCTGAACCGCAGAGGACGCAAGCATCTTCTTGTCGTTGGCTGACAGGCGGCGCACTGCAACCTGCGCAACGTCGCCGGCACGCATCGCTCCCACATGGCGAAGCGCTTGCACGACCGTGCCAGCCGCACTGCCAGGAGCGATCAAATGCTTGGGCGAGGCATGTCGCAGATCGACGACGCGCTTTCCCAAGACGATCTTGCGGGAGGGACCGTCGGTGAGGTAGGTGGTCTTCGCTGGCACCTGCGTGGTAAGCCCAAGTGCGTTCGCCGCGCGGGCGCCAGCAATCTGCAACTGAGAACCGGTCTCCCGTGCCAGCGCCTGGGCGATATCGTCCGGAGCTGGCGAAAGCAGCCCAAGCTGCGGATGGGCTTTCGGGAAATCGTACAGGCCGCGCGCGAGGCGCCGGAGCTTACCGCTCTTGACCAGTCGGGAAAGTGCTTGGTCCACGGCGGCGCGGCCAGCGATGCCCAAAAAGTCACTTGGCGTGAAGACGCCGCCGCGCCCGCGGGCGCGGACGCGCTTCATAATCTGATCCGGTACTGATGTCGCAGCGCTTTTCATAGGTCATAAAATAGTGCATCTTTTTCTGACATTCAAGTTCCGCATTTGGGGCCGAGCCCACTGGAAGGAAAAGCCAACGGTCATCGAGCTTCTTCCCGTGGCGACGACCCTGGCGATGGCCTCTACGATCGCTCCGACGCGGACCGGATGATGAAAATCGAGGCGCTCCGACGATGCGAGCACGGCAAGCTTCCGGCACAGTCTCGACGCTGCGACAAGGGCCGCCTTGGTCATGAAGGCGATCGCAGTGGTTCGTTAGGGCCACTTCTGCGATCCCGATTGTCAGCGAAGGCGCAGTCGTCGCTTTAGAAAACTATCTGCATGCGGATCTGCATAATGAAACAACGCCGTCGCCCGAACCGCGTCTTCATCGACCGGCTCATTCGTATGAATGCTGCGGTAACCCCAAAAAAGATACAGATTGCCCGGCACCATGGAAATGCGGTTGATCTTGACACCGTCAGCGCGGCGGCGAAGTAACCGCTGCATCAACACATTGTCGAGGATTGCCTTATCGGCGAGATTAAGCACGTAGGTCGACCGGATTTTCCGTGTATTGGGAATGATCAGGAAGTCGCCGCGCTTTCCAGATTGGGGAATTTGCACGGGCACCAGCGCGGTAATCACGTAAGAATCGTAGTGAAACATCAAGGAGTGTTTGGCAACGCTCCTTCCCGTAAGGCAGCGAAGGATCTGATAGAATTTCACCTCCGGTGCTTGCCGTCCAAGACTGCTGAAATAGAGGCGTGAAAAAAGAGCTTTGAATTCGTCGCAATTGCCAAGCTCGTCCAACCCGGACCCGCCGAGTTGATTGCTGGCGAGAGAGACAGACTGGTTCCCTCCAAGAGCAATGGCTGCGGCTACAAAGTCTTGCAGTCTGCCGAGATCGTCGGCCGAAAGAAAATCGGGCGCGCAATAGATCCCATCCTTATCGATTTTTTGGGCGATGCCGTGGACATCACTGTCTGACAGAGCAGACAGCCATCGTTTTGCACTGGTAAGATGAGGCATGGCAGGCTCCACATCAAAACTGAACATTGTTCCGGCTTCCAGTTCCCGTAAAACATATGCCGCGATATCACATATCGCGTTCTTCTGGCTTCTGCAGGCCTAGCGAGTCCGGTTGCAGCGCAAGCCCATATCCGGAATTTTCTGAGACGCATTCAACCAACTGGGCCTCGGGTTCACCACATCCTGCTGCGAAAATACCTCCGTGACCAAAGTCAGCTTCATCAGTTACGGCCGAATTCGTCGACGATGCGCATGATGTCGTCTTCGCCGAGATAGGAACCGGTCTGGACCTCGATCATCTCCAGCATGATCTTGCCCGGATTGGCGAGCCGGTGCACCTCGCCCTGGGGTATGTAGACGGATTCGTTTTCCCTCACGATCGTGACCTCCTCGCCGACTGTCACCTCTGCCGTACCCTTGACGCAGATCCAGTGTTCCGAGCGATGATGATGCTTCTGCAGCGACAGTTTCTTGCCGGGCGTTACGAACAGACGCTTCACCTGAAAGCGGTCGCCGTTAAGGATGGACGTATACCCGCCCCAAGGCCGGTAGGAGGTCGGGTGCGTTTCGGTGAGCGCCGCCGTCGTTTTCATGGCGGCGAGTTGCTTGACAAGCGTACCCACCTGCTGGCTGTCTTCCAACCTGCCCACATAGACGGCGTCCTCGCTGGCGATCACCGCAACCCCCTCCAGTCCCTGTACGGCCAGATGGCTGGTGCGAGACATCACCAGCGAGTTGCGGGTGTTGACCAGCGTGGCATTGCCAGAGGCGACATTCCCGGCGTCGTCACGGGCACCAAGCTTCCAGACCGCGTCCCAGCTTCCAAGGTCCGACCAGAGGAAGGACGAAGGCACCACGGCGGCATTGGCCGTCCTTTCCATGATCGCGTAATCGACCGAGATGTCCGGGCTGGCCGAAAACGCCTCCGCGTCGAGGCGGATGAAGTCAAGATCGCTGGCGGCCGTGGCGACGGCCGCCCTTGCGGCCTTCTCGACTTCCGGAGCAAAGCGGCTCATTTCGTGGAGCACCTGCGCGGCCATGAACATGAAGATACCGGAGTTCCACGCAAAGCCACCGGCGGCAACCATCTTCTGCGCGTCCGGCAAGGCCGGTTTCTCGACGAACCGTTTCACCTCGCATGCACCGGTCGCAAGCTTTTCACCGATCTCGATATAGCCATAGCCGGTCGCGGGCTCCGTCGGTTTTATTCCGAACGTTACCAGCTTTCCGGAAAGGGCCGTTTCTCGGGCAATACGGATCGCCTCGAAATAATCCTCACCGGCCGTGATCTCGTGGTCGGAGGCGAGGATCTGCAGCACGGCGTCCTCGCCGAATTTGTCGGCGGCGAACGCCGCCGCGGCCGCAACTGCCGGGGCGGTATTGCGCGCCGCCGGTTCAAGCAGAATGCCGGAAAGCTTAACACCGAGTTCGCGCGCCTGTTCCGCGACGAGGAACCGGAAATCCTCATTGGTGATGACGACCGGCGCCTCGTAGAGCGCCTTGTCGGATACGCGCGACAGCGTCGATTGGAACAGCGTCTGCTCGCCAACGAACTGGATGAATTGCTTGGGCGCGCTAGCGCGTGAGAGCGGCCAAAGCCGGGTACCCTTGCCGCCCGCCATGACGACGGGAATGATCTTGTCTGTCATGCAAATGATCTCCGGTATTTTCGTCTGGCATGACCGATCGAGTTTGTGCGGCCCATGCGCGGATCAGTCCAAGCCCCCCATCCAGCAGGGTTTCAACGTCTCTTGCCAACCGCGCCTCGACATAGCAGCGCATTTCGGTGACAAGCCCTCGAAGACCGCTCGTTTCAAATTTCATGATATGGCGCCCCTCAGCGCAATTACCTTAAGGACGCACTCGCCTCGTCCTTGCCAAGCGCGATCACGCGATGGCTCCAAGTGCCCTGCTTTGGTTAACGACGAGCAGCCTCACGCCAGATCAGAACTATAACGCCCGCAAGATATCCCGCCTGCATCAAGAGCAGGGAAATAACTCCGTAGTATAAGGACTCCCCGACCGATCCGGACTGTACGTAAGATATGAGAGAAAATAACAATGTCGCCGCAAGCATCCGCAAATACACGCAAGGGACATACATCAGCTTGAGAAACCGCCTCATGGTTATTCCCCCGTCTTCTTTCTAAGCTTCTCACGGTAGATGAGTTTTTGCAATGCGAAAAGGCTCTCTGCCTCGGTATAGATCAAAAAAAAATTCGTATCGGACAATCCATTCAAGCAACAATTCGAAATAAGCAATGAATATTCGGCGCCTTATGCGGAGAATTTTCAGAAAATACCGGCACTTAATTGGCATCAATCAGCCGAGAGCATGGCGCTTGAGCAGCGTTCAAAAAAAATCAAGGAAATGAATAAAGATTTAACTTCCAAAATTTCTCGTCCTTGCATATTGTGCAATGCAACGCAGTATTACCTCGACAGTCTGTAAATCCACCTGATGGGGAATATTATGTCGATTGGCGAGCGATTTGACGGTGGCTACACAAGCGGGTTCGACTATCTTAGGGTAGCACTCGCGATATCTGTATTGTGCATCCACAGCTTCGCGGTTTCCTATGGAAAGAGCGGCGAGGTATTCCTGTTTGAGCCCCCATTGCGGGGGATCGTCACGTTTGTACTGCCTGCGTTTTTTGCGTTGAGTGGTTTTCTTGTCAGTGCAAGCCTCTTGCGGACGCGCAATCTCGCTCGCTTTCTCGGGTTGCGTGCGCTGCGTCTTGTTCCCGCCCTGGCCGTCGAAGTCACGCTATGTGCATTGCTGCTGGGACCGATATTTACGACATTTCCGCTTGGTATATACTTTTCCGACCCGCAGTTCTGGTCTTACTTCTGGAACATCCTCGGACACATCCACTATCTTCTCCCCGGCGTCTTTCGTGACAACCCCTTTTTTCAGGCCGTCAACGTATCGCTCTGGACGATTCCGTATGAACTGGAATGCTATATCGCCTTGACCATATTGGCCGCGACGGGCATCGCCCACCGGCGGGTATTCCTGCTGGTGGCCGTCGGACTGGCTCATCTTGCGGTGTTTGGACGTGACCTTCTCCGTGGGGCTGCGGACCTGCCCCTGGACGGGGCCTTACCGGGGCGGGTGCTGCTTTTATGCTTCCTCGCCGGCGTGGTGCTGTTCATGTACCGCGATCGTGTTCTGCTCACCCCTGGTCGAGCTGTCGTGGCGATAGCCTTGTCTTTCGTCATGCTCAACTTGCCCTATGCGCCTTTTTTCGCGGCATTTCCCATCGCCTACGCGACGGTGGCCATCGGGCTGACGGGGCTTCCGAAACACCGTTTCTTGGCAAGCGGCGACTATTCCTACGGCATCTACCTTTACTCGTTTCCCGTCCAGCAGACCGTCGCGCACCTTTTTCCATCCCATCGGGAATGGTACTTCAACATTGCGCTCTCACTTCCCCTCACGTTGCTTCTGGCAGTCTTCTCCTGGCATGCTGTCGAGAAGCATGCCTTGAAACTGAAGGGTATGATCCTCGGCAGGACGCGTATGCGAGGACCCATTTCTGCCGCAGCAGCGCTCCCGATCAGGGTGGCGGATGATGGCGGTTGAACCCATCGGTATCTTTGCCGTCCTTCTCGGGCTTTATTGTCTGGCGCTTGGTCTGGATGCAACAATCAAGGCCTTTGTCGTCATGACCATTTTCGGTGCTGCCGCAGCCTTTCTGCTGGGCTCGGCGAGTGTCCAACCTGCGCATCTGTTCTTGCTGTTCGTGGCCATTGCCGCATTTCGCGATCGGGAGAACGCCAGACTGGCCGTCAAAACGCTCGGGTTCGGGCAGCCGGGGTTCTGGCTCGCCTGTCTTGTCGTCTACGGCGCATTGAGCGCGTATTTTTCTCCCAGGATCTTCGAAGACGCGAGCATCATCGTCCCTTTGGGGGTGTCGGAACATCCCCTGAGCGGCGGCGTCGTTCGGCTTGGACCTGTCTCAAGCAATCTCACTCAGACTGTCTATCTGGCTGCCGATCTTGCCTGTTTTGCAATGGTCGTGGCGGTCGGCTCCACCTTGAAAGGATTCCAGGCCCTGGTGGTTGGCCTGATTGCCTATGCATTCTTCAACGTCATTTTTGCGATCCTGGACCTGACCACGAGCGCCATCGGCGCTCAGGATATGCTGCAGTTTATCCGCAACGCCCAATATACTTTCCACGAAAACGACAAGGTCAACGGCATGAAACGCATCGTCGGTTCCTGGCCGGAGTCATCGGCTTTCGCAGGGACCACGCTTGGCATATTCGGTTTTACGGGCACAATGTGGCTCTGCCGGCGCAAATCGGAGTGGACCGGTCCTTTCGCGCTGATCTCATTCGTTTTGATCGTTCTCTCGACATCTTCGACGGGCCTGTTTGCTGCACCGATATGCCTGATGATCTTGTATTGCACAGCGCTGCTGCGTTGTGGCTCACGTAAAGACAGCAGCCACAGCACGGCCGTGGTGATCCTCACTCCGCCGCTGGCGGCCCTCGCTGCACTCGTCGTCCTGCTTCAGCAGGACATTTATGCGACGGTCTACAACTATGTGGATCTTCTCCTGCTGAGCAAGCAGACGTCGAGTTCGGCCGTTACCCGCGGTTCATGGAATATCTACGGTCTACAGAATTTTATAGATACGTTCGGTCTTGGCGTTGGCCTTGGAACGGCGCGCACCTCGAGTTTCCCGGTCGCTTTGCTGTCGAATGTCGGCATTCCCGGAACCCTGTTTTTCCTTCTATTTGCAATGACGGCCTTCGCGCCTGCCAATCAGCCATCACGCACATTGGCTTCGGACATACGGCTGTCTGCTCGCAACGGCTGCCTCTGCCTGCTGGTGGGATCCCTGGTGGCCGGACCCACTGTTGATCTCGGACTGCTATTTTTCATCCTTGCGGGGCTTGCTGCAAGCCGCCCTGCAAGTGACGGCGTCTCCGCTCCCTTCCTCACTCTGCGGGGCGGCGGCGACCAAATGACGGGAAAACCGGCTTAGCGCACCGCGCGCGTGGCAAATTGCAAGGCAAGCAGCGGAAATGTCGATGAAGGCCGAAGGATACGGGCTTTATTTGGCTGAATACCACGACGAAGGCGAGAATTACCATGGCAGTCATAGATCTTCACTCTGAACCCGGCGCGTCTATCTTTCCCCTCCTGCGCTGCGACCTTTGCATCGTCGGCTCGGGGCCAGCTGGGGCCACGATCGCCCGAGAACTGTCCAGTGCCCGCTTGAATATCGTTCTTCTGGAAAGCGGCAGGACGGAACGCAGTGCACAAATCGATGAACTTGACGCAATCGAAAACATCGGGCGCCCTCGAGCCAGGGATCAGTGGTCCGTTCGCAACCGGATCCTTGGCGGAAGCTCGCACACCTGGGGAGGACGATGTGCTGGTTTCGATGCGATCGATTTCCAAGAACGGCCCTGGGTTGCCGGTTCCGGCTGGCCGCTCAAGGTGGAGGAAATAGATCCGTTCCTGGATCGAAGTGCGTCGCACCTGGGATTGGCGATGGGACGCGGTTTCTCCGACGAGCGATTTTGGGACATTGCAGGGCGCACTCCTCCACGAAAGGAAGTTGATCCGTCACTTTTACTTCCCTTCTTCTGGCAGTTCAGCAGGGATGAAGCAGAATCCTATCCCTTTGAATATATGCGGTTTGGAAGGCATCTGCGGCAGCACTTGGGAGAAAATACCACGCTGGTCACTGGCGCAACGGCTCTGCGGGTTCTCAGCGTGGAGTCAGACACGTCGGTTCAAGGGGTCGAGTTCGCAACGCTTGATGGCCGGAAACACACGTTGACCGCCTCGGCGGTTGTCCTGTGTGCCGGCGGGATCGAGAATGCCCGTATCCTCCTAAATTCTGGAACCGGTGGTCGCAACGGTCTCGGAAATGGCCGAGATCAGATCGGACGCTACCTGATGGACCACCTTCGCGGCCCGACCGCATTCTTCCAACTGCCCGGATCGGGTCCCGTGCAACGCCGTTTTGGACGTTACAATGTGCAAAACCACTTCTTCCGAGCCGGCCTGAGGCTCAGCCCGGCCATCCAACAGCGCGAGAAGCTCCTGAACTGCGCGGGATGGCTGGGCGAAGCGGTGGCACCTGACGACCCCTGGGACGCGCTGCGGAGATTTTACGCGAAGAAGCCCCGCCTGCCCCAGGACGTGGTAAGCCTTGTCCGCAACAGCGCGTTGCTGTTGCGCGGCGCCAAAGACTATTTCGGTGCCCGCAACGGTCTTCCGCGCAAGCTGCTGGAACTGACCTTGGATTGCATGTGCGAACAGGTTCCAGATCCAGACAGCCGCATTACCTTATCCGAGCATTGCGATCGGTTCGGCATGAGATTGCCGAAAGTTGACTGGCGCAGCCATCCTGACGAAGCCCGCACCATGCATCGCATGGCGGAACTGATCACGGCTGAATTCGACAGGATCGGACTTCCAAAGCCTATCCTGGCTGAATGGGTAAGGGACAAGGCGCCCATACCGGCAACTTTCGTTGATGTCGCCCACCCGACCGGAACCACGCGCATGTCGACCGATCCTTCCAAAGGCGTCGTGGATTCCAACTGCGAGGTTCACGGGGTCGCCGGCCTGTTTGTTTCCGGCAGTTCCGTTTTCCCGACGGCTGGACACTGCAATCCCACCCAGATGATTGTCGCTATGGCCATCCGGTTAGCGGACCACTTGCGATCGCGACCCTATAAATCTGCCCCTGTGGAGATCATCGCCAATGCCGGGTGAGACCGTCCTTGTCACTGGCGCCACCGGCCGGATCGGTCGCGTGGTCATCGCCGATCTCCTGGAGCGCGGTTACCGGGTTCGGGCAACCACGTCGAAACCATGGATCCCTTCCGAGGCAAACACACCGTCTGTCGACTGGCACAGGGTAGACTTTGCTGCCGACACCGACCTCAGCGCGCTGGTTAAGGGCTGCAGTGCAGTCCTTCACCTGGCGGCGGAACTTGGCAAGAAAGATCGTATGGCGCGCGTCAACATCGAGGCGACCGGGCGGCTTGCGCAAGCTGCCGAACAGGCCGGTGTCGCTGTTTTCTGTTACACGAGTTCGGTTGCGGTGTATGGGAGTGGTCTTTCCACCCTCATTGACGAAAATTCGCCCGTCCTGACCTTCGATCGCGACGTTTCTTCCGAGTATTGGGCTGTCGACTATGTGCGCGAATACGGCCGTACCAAGCTGGCTGGCGAACTGGCGCTGAGGCGCTTCGCCGCCAAAACCCGCTACGTCATCTTTCGCCCCGCCGTTGTCGTTGACCTTGCCCAGATCATCGGGATTCGCGACTGGAACACGAGCAAGCGCATCCTTGCGTCGCATCGCCATGCCCATCACATCTATGTTGGTGATGTGTCGGACGCGCTGATTTGGTTCATGCAACGTGGCCTGGCAGGTGCAGGCCAGGCCGGCAGCGTCGAACTCTACAACCTGGCAGAGGACGATCATCCCTGCCCGCGGCACGTTGATTTCATGAAAAGGGCCTTCGCGGTGAGCGGTGATCGTCGCTATCGCACGCTCGCAGTACCATGGATCGCCGACTGGTTGCACGACTTCCTGCGGTTCCGTTCGCTCCCTTTGAGAAACCCCCTATGGCGAATGCGCTTCTCAAACGAGCGTCTTAAGGCGACTGGCTATCGTTTCCGGTTTGGCATGGCCAAGGCAGAAGAGCTTGCCTTCGCCAAATTGAAAGAGGAAGTGCAGGCACAAAGGCGGACGCCAGTGGTCGGCGAAACTCTCGCCTAGTCTGCAGAATATCGTGACTGGACCTTCCGCGATGCGGTTTCGCGCTTCCCAGCAGGCCGCCTCGAATAAAAAAAGTAAAGAAGCCAGTAAGAAACAACGTATCCAGCCTCGAGCAGCGCCGCAAACAGGAACCCCCAGCCGATTGCCTGCCACGCGGTACTTCCTGCCGCGTAACTCATCGCCGCATAAACAGCCATCACAATAAAGGCGACAATTGCAAACACTAAAATGGGCATGCGCAAGGCGCAAACTGCGCCGATCAGCACACAGACGGCGAACGTCCACCCCATTTAGGTTGCTCCGGCTTGGGTAGAAACTCCTATGTAGCGGATATCATTTTTCACCTTGCAAGTCAAAATTCGACCAAGGCAGATCCAGGCCCGAAGCTGGCTTTGCCTGACCGAGAGGCCGGTCACTCGGTCGCGGTCAGTTTCCGCTGAGCCTGGGGGATGCGGATGTTCGTTTCTCGCCCGCGCTCGACGCGAAGGACGTCGCCCGGCATCAGGGGATCGTTTTCGCCAACGATCAGGTTGTGCATACTGCCGTCGACAACCCGATTGACGGTCATCTCGAACGTATAGGTTTCCCCCTCTTCCGCCAATGCCGCCATCGCGGATGGCGCTCGAATGTCGAGATTTTTGAGAAGATCGCGGACCGTTTGCATCTTTTCGCCGTTCGACGCGAAGCGTTCCCGCAACTCGGCCGATTCCGTCAATGCATTCACGCGGTAGCGGTTGCGGGCAGCTGCAATGTCCTGGTCGACCTTTGCCAGATCTTGCTGCGTCCTGAATATTGCAAGCGATACATCCAGATTGCGGCTTTCAAGTTCGGCGACGTTCTGGCTTGCGCCAAGCTGCCGGGCCGACACGGTCAGCCCCTGGGCGACCAGCTTGTTGACCGAATTTAAATCGTTGGCGGCAAGTTCGATCTGCTGAGAGAGGGAACTGGCCTTGGCCTTCAGTGCCTCGATCTGGTTCATGGCAAGCATCTTCGCCCGATTGAGGGCTTCGATTTCGGCATTGAGTGAGCGTTCGCTCGCTTCGAATAAGGACTGCTCCTCCTGGATCATTCGTGCAATTTGCGGTTCGTTAGCCCGCTCGGCAAGTTCTTCAGGGAAGGTGACCGCCGAGGCGCCACTCAAAATGGCGTCAATTCGTGCCCGACGCGCCACCAAGCCGGCCCGCTCTGCTTCGAGCGCCCGAAGGTCGCCGCGGCTGGACAGCGCGTCGCGCTGCAAGCCGATGAAGTTCGGGTCCACCGGACCGATGCCGCCAGCCATGCTCAACGCCTGGATGACCGTCAGTCCCGGACTGAACGTGTATTTTCCCGGACTGGTCACAAGACCTGCCACGAAGAACGGGCGATAGGAGGAGATTTCGACGGAGGCGTTTGGGCGTTTCTGCAGACCTACCTGGCTTTGTAGCCTCTCGCTGATCGCATCCGACAATTCCTCGAGCGTCTTTCCTGCCGCAGGGACCGTTCCGATGATCGGCAGGGACAGATTGCCGGCCGAAGAGATGACGAACTCGCCCGTCAGTGGCACCCATTCGTAAGTCGTGGCGGTGCTCGGCCGCCACTCGAAGACACGAATCTTCAACGTATCTTGCGGACCAATGCGATAGTTTTCGAACGCATGGGCAAGGCTGGTCGGCGCCATTGCCCCAAGCGCGACGACAAGCGCGAAAAACACGATCATCGATGCTCGAACTTCACGCAACGTGGATGATCGTTGACCGCTCAAAGAAGATAGGATGGAATTTTGCATCGCGTTTGGCATCCACTGATAGACGTTACAGTCAAACACCCCGTCACGCTGAGGCAGCGATTGTCACGCCGGTCGCCCGCGCAACGAATGTGCGGAAGCGATCGACGAAAACGTCACGGCGAAACTCGGCCGCCCGTGAAACGGCATCGGCCGGATTGAAATCCTGGCGCTCCAGCCGCTCCACGGCATCGATGAGCGCTTCCGTCGTCTGCACGTGGAAGAAGACGCCCGTCTTGTTGTTCACCACGGTTTCGGTTGCACCGCCGCGACCGAAGGCGATGACCGGGCGGCCACTTGCCATGGCTTCCACCGGAACGATCCCGAAATCCTCCTCGCCGGGAAAGATCAGGCCTTTGCAGCGCGCATAACAGTGCTTCAGGACATGGAATGGTTGTGCGCCCTGGATAGAGACGGTCGGTCCTGCAATCCGCTTCAATCGATCCAGCATCTCGCCGCCCCCGATGACCACGAGTTTCGCCTTCATGCGGTTGAAGGCTTCGACGGCGAGGTCCGGCCGTTTGTAACTGACCAACTCGCCGACCATGAGATAATAGTCTTCGACCTCCGACATCGGGACGGGCCGGAAGGCGGTCGTGTCGACAGGGGGATAGATGATCGAAGCGTCGCGACGGTAATAACTTCTGATCCGTTGTGCCACGGTGGCGGAGTTGGCAACGAAGTCATCAACGCGGTTTGCCGTGGCAACATCCCACGTCCGCAAATAGTGGGCCATCGGCGGCATCATCAGACGCGTCATCGGTCCGGAGCTGTCGTAATACCTATTGTACATATTCCAGACATAACGCATCGGAGAATGACAGTAGCAAAGATGCAATGCTGGAGACGCGGGAATGATGCCTTTGGCGGGCCCGGATTCGCTGCTTATGACGAGGTCATAGGCTCCCAGATCGATCTGTTCCAGCGCCATCGGCATGAGCGGCAGGTAGCGCTTATACATTTTCCTGGCATAAGGCAGCCTTCCGATGAAGGTTGTCTCAATCCGATGCTTCTTGATCTTATCGGATATGGCACCCGGGTCATAGACGTGCGTGTAGATATCGGCGGTCGGGAAAATATCGCAGAGAGCCTCAAGGACTTTTTCGCCGCCGCGCATCCCCACAAGCCAATAATGTATGATCGCTACCCGCACGCCAAACTCCACGAAAAACACTAGGTTTGTTACTTTGGCGTACAATGCGGGTTCATGTCTTTTCGGCCTTTCTTATTGAAAAACCGAAAAAATCGACACGGATTCTATTTCCATTTCGGTTAGGACAAGAATCCAGAGATCAGTTTGATTTCCCGCGCTGCACTCATGCATAGTGCAGCGCAATAATTTCATTGTCAAACCATTAAACACTTGTTAACGTAATTATGAGCCGAAGGAATACGGCTCTCTTCCTACACCTATGATCTAGCTTATACAGGGGAGTACGCAGATGATGGGACTTGATCTCGACCGTAATCTCGGAAGATATCATAAGGCGCGCCAGTTTTCTCGCGATGCGTCTCATCATGCTTCCGAAATACGCCAAATAAGTGCCTCCATCGTCGCTTCAACCTGCATGAAATACTTGATGGACGTAACAATTGCGCTCATCGGCCTGCTTGTGCTTTCGCCAATGATCATCATGCTGATGGGGAGCCTCTTGATCCTGCAGGGACGCCCGATCTTCATCGCCCACCGTCGTATCGGCAAGAACGGTGTGATGTTTCCATGTCTGAAGTTTCGCACGATGGTGAGAAATGCCGACGAGGTTCTTTCACGTCACCTGAACGCCAATCCGTCGCTTCGGGAGGAATGGAACGCGACGCGTAAGCTGCGCGATGATCCGCGTATCACTCCATTTGGCGCGCTGCTCCGCAAGAGCAGCATCGATGAGCTGCCGCAGCTGATCAACATCATCCGCGGGGAGATGAGCCTTGTCGGTCCACGTCCGATCGTGGCTGGCGAAGCCGAGCTCTATGGGATCCATTATTCGGACTATATCCGGGTTCGCCCGGGGCTGACCGGTCTGTGGCAGGTCAGCGGACGCAGCGACATGAGTTACAGTGAACGCGTGCAGCTCGATGCCCGTTACGTGGCTGAGCAGAGCCTTGTCGGCGACATTGCGATCATGTTGAAGACGATCCCGGCCGTCCTGCTTTCGCGCGGCAGCTATTGACCTTTCCCTGCGCATTGGCGCGTCGTCCTTCTTGCAATGGCCTCAGACGGCGCGTGGGCGACACGAGATGCTTGAGCCACACAAGTCTCCCTCAAAGCGCTGTCGGCGCTTCATGGCAAAATTTCAACGGAAATAGACAGTGCGAAAGACGTTCGGGCTTCATTCCTCAATTCAGCGATACGCAACACCCGACGTCTGCCGACCGGGAGGTGTTTCATGAATGTCGCGGCCTTTGCAATCAATGGCCGATATCTGACGCAGGACATGACCGGGGTCCAGCGCTATGCCACCAATGTCGTCGCGGCCATTGATCGGCTTTTGATCGCAAAGTCCTCGGTGCTATTCGCACCCGCTCGCGCCGCGGATGCGCGGTTGAGCCAGCTGCGCGTTGAAAAAAGCGGGCGTCTGACCAGCCATCTCTGGGAGCAGATCGAGTTGCCCTATCTCAGCCGCGATCACCGGCTTCTCAACCTGTGCAACACCGCGCCTGCGGCCAAATCGGACCAGATCGTATGCATCCACGATGCAAACGTCTTTGCAGCGCCGCAAAGCTACAACCGGAGTTTTCGGCTTCTTTATCAGCACCTGCAACCTGCCCTCGTTCGCCGCTCAACCCGCATCACGACCGTTTCACACGCGGCCGCGCGTCAACTGGCCAGGCATTTGCCCGTTGCTTTGCACGACATAGCCGTATTGCCCAATGGCCACGAGCATGCATTGCAGTGGGATCCTTCCCAAGCAACCATAGCCCCGATCCTGTCGGCGCCCGGTGGGAGACGCCGTCCCTATGTCCTCGCGCTCGGGTCTCGCGCGATCCACAAGAACCTGTCATTGTTGATCGACATCGCCCCTCATCTGGATGAGGCAGGCCTCGACCTCGTGATTGCCGGCGGGGGCGACAGCATCTTCACCTCATACGGTCTGCTGGACCGACCAAATGTGCGCATGGCTGGCCGGATCTCGGATGACGATCTCGCCTATCTTCTCGACCACGCGCTCTGTCTCGCTTTCCCGTCCCTGACGGAAGGATTTGGACTGCCGATCGTCGAGGCAATGGCGAGGAAATGTCCTGTGGTGGCGTCCAACTGCGCCAGCATGCCGGAAGTCTGCGGCAAAGCAGCCCTTCTCGCATCGCCTTTCGAGCCGAAGGAATGGGTGGATCTGATTTGCGGTTTAAAAGGGTCGCAGCAGCTTCGGCAGGATCTCATCGGGCAAGGGCTTGAACAGGTCCGGCAATTTTCCTGGGAGCAGACCGCGGCTCGATATCTTGAACTGCTGGTCGACCCAAAGGCGGACGTCCCAAGCCATCGTGCGGCTGGTGTCGGCCGCCCCCGCATCGCCGTCGTATTCGCAACGCGTGGACGCCCGCAGATCGTTGCCGCCTCCGTCCGTCACTTTCTGGCGACCCAGACACTGCGGCCCGACAGCCTCATCGTTTCTTGCGTTGACATCGCCGATGCCGGCGATCTTGTCGACCATCCCGACGTCACGGTCATCACCGGACCTGCCGGGCTGGCTGCGCAACGCAATACCGCTCTTGGCCATGTTGCTGCCGGCACGGAGATCGTTGCGTTTTTCGACGATGATTTTGTCGCAGACAGTCAATGGCTTGCATCGGCACTACAGATCTTTCGCGACGAAAGCCAGGTCGTCGGCTTCACGGGCCGGGTCCTTGCCGACGGTATCAAAGGGCCTGGCATCGCCTTTGCGGACGCCGTGCGGGTGGTCGAGAGCGGCCGGCCTCAACAGGTCTGGGCTGAGCCTTTCAGCCCCTATGGTTGTAACATGGCCTTTCGATTTGCGGCTATCGGCGACACGAGGTTCGATGAGCGCCTTGTTCTTTATGGTTGGCTGGAAGATCGCGATTTCGCCGCGGCACTTGCCAAGCGTGGTGGGAGATTGGTGAAATCCGCCATGGCCTACGGTGTGCATATGGGCGTCAAAACCGGCAGGGTAAGCGGCCGCCGGCTCGGGTATTCGCAGGTCATCAATCCGCTTTACATGATGGGCAAAGGTACGATGTCCCTTCCCAAGGTCGTCGACCACATTTTCCGCAACACCGCCAGCAATTTCGGACGTGCCGCCTGGCCCGAACCGTTCATCGATCGGATGGGAAGGGCCAAGGGCAACCTGCTTGCAATCGCCGACGCCCTGCGGGGCCGGCTGGAACCGGAGCGTGCCGCGGCAATTGCCCCGCAGCGAATTGCCGACAAGACCACCAATGCGAGGGAGCCAGCATGATGTTCAATAGACCCCGCCCGCTTGACATAACGTCGCGGGTCTGGCGGATGAATGAGATGCGGTCAGACGATAGCGGCGACGGTCCGATCGCCTTGCTGCGTGCCCTGATCGCTTTGGCGGCACGTTACAAGATCAGTCTGCTTACCTGCCTTTTCGCGGGATTGATGCTGGCTGGCCTTTACGCCTATTCGCTTCCGCCGACCTACAAGGCAACGGCAATACTGTTGCTTGAGCCGCGCCGATCTGCAGCCTCAGCCGGGGCCTCCGGTAACGAGCAGAGCCTTGATCTCAATCGTGCAGACAGCGAACTTCAAACGATCAAGTCGGAGCGTTTGCTGTCGGGCGTCTTTGACAGCCTCAAACTTCAACGCAGCCCGGAGCTCGGGCCTCAACCACCTGGTATGACTGACAAGCTCCTGGGATATATCCGCTCCTGGCTGGACACGGCAGAAGGTGGAAAGAGCGCCCCGCCGGCGACCGGTTCGTCCAGCATCGACAGCACGCTTGTCACCAATGCGGACATCGCAGCATTCTTGAACTTCACAAAGCGGATCAGCGCCCGGCGGGTCGGCCAATCTTTTGTGATCGAGATCGAATATGCCTCGTCCGATCCCACGCTTCCCGCACGCGTCGCCAACGCAACCGTGTCCGGCTACATGTTCCAGGTCATCGCATTCAAGGAACAGATCGCGCGCGCCGGCACCGACGCGCTGCAGGGCCGTCTTGATAGCCTCGCGCGTCAGGTCGACGCTGCTCGCGAGGCAATGCAGTCTGGAACGCTACCATCTATTCCAACTCCAGATGCCGACGCGCGCGTCATCGGCGCCGCGCTGCCCCCACTCGGACCGTCGGCGCCGCGCAAGTCGCTGATCATTGCGCTCGGCGGTGTTCTCGGCCTCTTGGGTGGCTTCGGGTTTGTGGCCATCAAGCTCGCGCTCGATAGAAGGGTTCGAGATGGCAAAGAACTATCGCGTGAGTTGGACCTTCTGTGCCTTGGATCAATCCCTTACGTCGCCGGCGCCGACGGCGTGCCATGGCGCATCACCAATTTGCAGCAGGAACGGTTTGTAGCCGCTATTCACGATCTTCGCACATCCCTCGAAATCGCCTGTACGAGCCTGCGCAATGAAAACAGCATCGTGGTCGCGGTCGTCGCCTGGACCGCCGACGCCGGTGTATCCACGATCTGTAGAGGTCTTGCCGAACTCATCAGCCGAAGTGACCGGCACGTGACATTGTTCAAAGCTATAGACGATGATGATGACGGTAGCGGTCCGGCGGACAATCGCATGTCGCCGACCGGATCCCTGGCGGGCGCGACCTTTGCCAAGCTCATGCCAGACCAGCTTGCCTTCGACGAAATCGGCGGCGTGGCGGTCCTGCCGATCCATTCCGCGGATGTGAACGCCAACCTGTTTGCCGATTTCAGAAATCCGCGTGTCCGCCAGATTATCGACGCCGCCCGCTCCAAGGGAGACGTCCTTCTTGACTTGCCGGCTCTTTGCCATTCTACGGATGCATTGGCACTGGCAGCTTATGCGGATGTCGTCCTGGTCGTGGCACGTGCCGGTCAGACGACGATCGAGGAAGTCTCAGAATCCGTGCAGATGCTTCGCCGTACGGGCGCAAATGTCGTCGGGACCGTGATCAACCGCGCGCGATAACCGCCCACTGCCGCCCCCTACCTGTCCTATTCGGCTTCGTTCGGGATCGATCCGCGAAACGGCGTGGCTTTCGGATTGGAGCGGCGACGATACATGCGGCCGCCGGATGGTTGCGACACAAGCCATCAGCCGCTTATGTCCGGATGAGCGGGCGAAACGCAGCATCAGCCGGACTTTCCGATCTTGACCGACCGCGGCAGTCTTTGCCTGACCATTCAACGGTCGATCAGTTCGAGACGGCCGCGGCCGACCATTAGGCGCAAGCCGAGCACAAGCAGGACCGCGCCGTAGCTCGCACCCCCTGCCGCCACAACAAAGGCAAGTTCCACCACGTCGGGATAGTCATACGCGGCAATCGCATGACGCAACAGCAAGACCACTATCGCCATCGTGACCACCGCGGCTGCGATTTTCCATAGGTTTTTCAGTTGAGCGAGGAAACCGAGACCAAGCAGGAGGCGGACCTCGTTCAGATAAAAGACAAACATGAGGCAGGACAGGACGATCCTGGCGAGACTTACTCCCATCACTGACCCCAGATAAAGACCAAGGGGAATGAGAATGATCCGGAAACCGAGATCGATGGCATTGAGGCGGAATATGAGATGCGGCCGGTCCAGCGCCAGACTGACGGAATAAAGCGTCTGGAAATAGGGAATCGGGAGGACGGCAAGCGCGAGCAGACTGAGGATGGGCGCGGCTTCCTGCCATTTTGGGCCCAGCAGGAGATCGGTGGCCAGGTCGGCTGTCAGCGAGATCCCGACAGCGGCCGGCGCCGAGACGAGCATGACGAACCGGACCGCTTTGAGAAAGGCCTGTCGCACTCGCGCCTTGTCTTCGTTGATCTGGGAGAACGCCGCCAATACCGATTGCATCGCAGGGCCGATGAGGCTTTGCGTGGGCATGACCGCGACGTCGCTTGCAATGGCATATCGACCAAAAGTCGTGCGATCTGCAAAGCCACCGACAAGGAACCGGTCGAACTGCCAGTTGAGCGCCGAGATGAGCTGGGCCGAGCTGAACCAGCCGATAAAACCGGCAAAATCAGGCAGTTTGGCAAAAGAAAGAGCTGGCCTGTAGGGCGCCAGGATATAGGAGACGACCGTCGAGACCACTGACGTGGTGACGAGATTTGCAACGATCGCCCAATAGGCCCCGCCTGCCAGTACCACGACAACAACGACGGCGCTGGCGCAGAGCTTGCCTGACAGTTCCAGTATGAAAGTCTGCCGGAACCCGAGCTCTCGGTTAAACTTCACCATGGCGGGGCTCACCAGCCCCCGGCCAATAGGGCCGAGCGCAAGCACGGCAACGAGGTCAGCGAGCAAGGGCTCATGGTTGATCAGCGAAAAGGGCCAGGCGGCGATCAGAACCATGACACCGATGAGGATGCCTCTTAGCAGACCGATCGTGAATCCGGTGTCCAGATGGCTTTTTTCGACGGTGGGCAGGCGCACCAATGCCTGCGTCACCGGAACCTCCAGCACCGTGTCGACAACCGCAACGAGCGATATTGCCAAAGCGGCGAGCCCGAAATCTGCCGGAGTAAGCATGCGGGCAAGGACCAGAAGGGTGAAGAAGTCGATGACGCGCCCCGCAAAACGGGAGGAAACGAGCCAACCTGCTCCTTTGATTGCCTTTACCGTCAGCATCTATCACTCCGAAATAACATTGCGGCCTTCGGACCGGGCGACGACCGCTGCTCGCCGGTCGCCGCGTGGGCATCACCCCATTGCGCCGATTGCTCCAAAATCCTCCCTTGAATGAATTTTGCCCCCGCGTTGCGTGTAATCCGTTGCCGTCTTTCAAAAGACGCTCCTCGATGCCTTCATCTATTGAGCCGTGCCGACACCCCCCGCACGATGTGGACAAGCTCGAGCGCGGGCAAGAGCGCTGATTTCAGGCGGGGAAAATCGCGAGCGATCGCCCCTTCCCGCCACAGCTGGGACCTGAGCGATGTCACCCTTCGGGCGAAATCAGGAGCATCGGAGCGATGAAGGACGTGGACGCTTTCAGGTCGGCCAAAGTCGACTGACCGAGCCCCGACGGCCAGTGCCTGCATATCGAAAGCGCCGGGATAGGTTATCGCCCGTTTCAGGTGTGGCCATGCGATGTCAACATCGCGCATGACCTGCGAGCCTGTCCGCAGTCGATCGATATACTGCAAAACCCCCGTTAGCAGCAGGTTTCCGGCGGCTGCATCGAGTATGCCATAAGCCGTCTCGCCGGCATTGCTGCGAACGCTACCATCGTCCGCTTCGCTAAAGTGACGAACGGAAGGGATCGCCGGTTCGAACAGGCTTTCGATGATCTGCCAGTAACGCAGGACGACCGTCTCCACCTTCAGGGGATTGTAAAGGTTGTTCTCGACCACCAAACCTGAGACCTGGTGGAAATGCTCTTCGCTGAGGCCCTTGTAATTAGACCGGGCAAACTGGATCGTCTCGAACGCTCGTTCAGGCAGGCCGGCGGCCAAGAGCCGCTGCGTACTGCCATAAAGCCCGGTATCGCAAAGGACGATGCGTGAGGCGTCGCCGGCAATTGTCTTCAGATGACGCACGAAGAGGTCGCTTTGTCTGGCGACGTCATCAATGATCATACGACCTTCAGGCGTCTCCAGCATGGAAAAGAAGCGATGCGCCTCAAATTTGTCCTGCCAGACTGCCGGAAGCTCGTAACGCCTGCTGCCGAGAGCGTTGGCCACATCTGCAAAGCTTCTCGTCTCAAATTCCCGGCCAAGTTCGTCAAGCACAGCGGGGCTGCGCCTTATCAGCGCCACACGCGCAGCAACCAGGCGGGAAACCATGATGTTCTCGCGCCGGATCCCAAGTGGCAGGTCAAGCCTGGCGAGCAGACGCTCAAACGCCTCCCTGATGCCAAGCCCTCCCCGCGCGCAAAACAGCAACGTGGCGTCGTCCCGCGCCTCCGCCTGAGAGGCATAAAGCCAGATGTTCAAACAGAACTGCGCGACGATCGGGCCGAACACTTCACGGCCAAACGCCGTTCGATCGTCGAGATCGGGCACACGTCCTTGCGACCGTACCAGATGATGCCCCACTCTTCTTATGGTTTCCATTCGTGCTCCGTCGGCACGAGCGGCCCATCGCTTGAAGCGCCCTTTGGGCAGATGCATCGCATTGATCCCCATCCTTGTGGGAACTTCACAATCGGCTATGTAGTCGTCGCCGATGTGCAGCATCTTGTCTGGCGCAGTCTTCTCCTGCGAAAGTACGACCGAGAACAGGCTACCGTGTCGCTTGCTGGCCCCGACTTCCGCGCTTGAGTAGATTTTGTCGATCAGACCGGGCCCGTGAAAATAATCGATCAGTTCTTTCAACAGACCGGTCGGCAATCCGGTGTCGGAAACCGCCACGACACGAATTCCGGCTTTGCGCTGCTGACGCAGCATCTTCGCCAATTCCCCATTGGCAGACAAAGACGCCTTCTCGATCATGATTTCGAGGGCCAGGCGCTTCTCGACCATGGATTGGGGAAGGCCGAGCATGATCAATTGGCGGGTGACGATGTCGAAGAGCTTCACTTCCCCAACGCCGCCGCCGACATTCAGTGCACGATAGGCAAGCTTTTCCGCGAGCTGCCTGGCTCGGAAAAGATGCTCGGCGCCAACCCGATAGCCTTGCTGGCGCAAGAACTGCGCAAATCTTCGCTCGCCCTGCATGATCCGCGACCGCTGAGACAGCGGCTGACGCAGCAGCAGGGTGTCGAACACGTCCGTGGAAATAAGACCGATACCCTCCAAGGGCTGATGAATATGGTCGAACCGTTTCCCTAGCACTGAATAACCCCTTCGCCGTCGATTAATTTCGCCCCAATCTCGACCAGCGACGCGCATCGTCGAGAGGCAGCAAAAGCAGGATCAGTGAATTCACATTTGGCGAAACGGTAGCAGCGTCAAATCACAAGAGGCAAGTTAAAACTGAAATCTCTCGGCTTTATTCCGGTTGCCGTTGCAAAAAATACTCATACACAGCTATTTATAAGGTATTGTTTTTGCGGGATCGACTCCTTGTCATACCGATAATACTATCAAAACCAGTTACTTTATCGGCGAAATGGAGCGTTTGGATGAACGACGCAAAACCCCATATCATGCCCGTTTCTTCGATACAGTATTTTGACGTCGTCGTCATTGGCGCAGGCATTTCAGGACTTGTTAGCGCCTCAATATTATCAAGAAAAGTAGACCGTGTTGCTGTCGTTGATGACTATGACCACGTGGGCGGAAACCACATAGACTGGTCATCTCCGGAGGGGTATACATTCGATATTGGCAGTTTGATCTTCCAGGACGATTCACCTTTGCTGCGGCATTTCCCGGAGCTGCTGGCGCATTACATCCCGATCAATCCCAGTTGGGGCAGGCTCAACCCGCAGGGCAAAATCACCGATTATCCGATCTCGATCCGGGACGATATTGTTGGAGCCGGCCCTGTCGGTTTGCTGCGTATCTTCGGCTCGGTGCTTTATGCACGCCTGTTTTGCAGGCGACTGGACAGTGCGAGGGATTTCGCGCGCTTTTGGGTCGGCGGATATCTGCTTCATCGTTCCGGGCTGGAAACCTATATGCGACGTTTCTACGGGATTTCTCCCGACAAGGTCGATCTTGAACTCGCCCGCAAGCGCATGCTGTGGATTGCAGAATATGCCTCGTTGACGAACCTGATCAGGCTCGCCTTCAAACGCAGGAAAAGCAAAGGGCGGAAAAACCGACAGATGGCCCGGCCCAAGGAGGGATACGCCGCCCTCTATCAGCCCGCCGTCGAGACACTTCAAAACGCAGGGGTCGCCTTTAAGCTGTCGGCTTCCATGAAGAGCATTCGCAAGAGCCCCTTCGGATTTGAGCTCTGCCTGGGAGATGGCACCATCGCATCCAACCGGATCATCTCGACCGTACCGATCGAAGTCGCCGAGAAACTGTGCGGAATCTCCCCCAGCTCAAGTCTCACGACCATCACGCTCATCTCGCTTTACTTCAGCTTTTCCGGCGATCGCGGCTTTGAGCGATCCATCATCTACAACTTTTCGCATGAAGGTTCGTGGAAGCGACTGACCGTTTATTCGGATTTTTATGGGCGGGTCATGGATCGGGAATATTTTGCCGTAGAGGTGATCGCCGGCACCGTCGCGTCGACCGAGCAAGCGGAAGCCGATTTCCGTCGCCATGTCGGTTCCAATCGCATGTTCCGGGGAGACCTGAAACTGGAAGGCAGCCAGACGCTGACAAATGCCTATCCGATCTACAGCAAAGGCGCGGCCGATGACGCCGCCGATGCCATCGTGAGACTGCGGGCTTTTGGGATTGAATCATTGGGTCGCCAGGGAGCCTTCAACTATCAACCAACGGCCAGGGTTTCCACGATCGACGTCGAGACGGCGATCGGGAAGCATTGATTGCGATTGTTTAAGCCGGAGCGCCGCGCTTTGTACCTGCAAGAGGCCGCGCTCTGAAGCACAATTTTTACCACCGTGTCTTGACGGATCAGGCGGCGAGAGGTCGAACATGCGAATATTGCATATCCTCAATCATACGCGGCGTCTCAACGGCAATGTCCATGCAGCCGTGGATCTTGCCTGCGCGCAGGTCAGGCTCGGCCACCAGGTCTACATGGCAAGCGGAGGTGGCGATTTCGATCACCTTTTACGGGAGCGCGGGATTACAACACTCCTGGTCGACCATGAAAGAAAGTTCTCCAAGCTTGCCAGATCCCTGATCCGGCTGAATGGCCACATCCGGAAGTTCGACGTGGACATCGTTCACGCGCATATGATGACCAGCGCCGTTCTTGCCTTTCCGATCTGCAAGCTCAAGGGCATCCCTCTGGTGACCACGGTGCACAACGAATTCGAAAAGAGTGCGACGCTGATGGGCCTCGGCACTCGCGTTATCGCCGTCAGCGATGTCGTCGGCCGCTCGATGAGGCGACGTGGCGTGGCGGCGTCAAAGCTGAAGGTCGTGCTCAATGGAACGATCGGATCAAGCCGCATGGAAGGACGCAGCGGCGAGCCCAAAGCGCTGAAATCGCCATCCGTCCTGTTCGTTGGCGGGCTGCACCCGCGCAAGGGGTTGCCGGACCTGTTTGAGGCATTTGACCTCGTGCACGAGGAGATTCCTGGGGCGCACCTTTACATCGTCGGAAACGGGCCCCATCGCGACCAGTATACTAAGCTTGTAGCCTCTTTGAAATGTGCCCCCGCCGTCACGTTCGCCGGCTCGATCGGCGACCCCTACCCCTACATGCTGGCGGCCGACATTTTTGTCCTGCCATCGCATGCCGATCCAGCACCTTTGGTATTGTCGGAAGCGCGGGAGGCCGGATGCGCAATCGTCGCGACAGCGGTGGATGGTATTCCGCAACTGCTCGAGCATGGCGAGGCGGGAATTCTCGTACCGCCGCGCGATCCATCGGCCCTGGCCAAGATGTTGATCCACCTTTTGAAGTCGCCGGAGCAGATCACCGCCTGGAAGGAGAAGAGCCAGTTGAGGATCGACTACCTGACGATTGATCGGGTGGCCAGGGAAACGATGGACGTCTATCGATCAGCAATCCCAAGCGGGAAAATGGGCGTCTGAACGCATGACTGTGCGTCAGCTTCATCCCGGGCGCACATGCCGTCAGACGTAAAGAACGCGCTTCAGTTGCGATCGCAGTTGCTGTGATCGAGAAGGATCGACGCGGATCGACGCGATATGCCTTGCCATCTTATTCGGCAAGACGAAGAGCGCGATCGCAAACAGCAACAGCGCAAGGCGCTTCTTGCCCGTGTTCTCGCGCATCACAGCACCGATATAGGCCGATAGCTGGCTTAAGTCAGGCCGCTTGCCATCGACCACCACGCTCATCGCCTTGAGCTCCATCACATAGGCATAATCGTTGCGAACTTCGATTTTTTCAGCTGCCGCGCACCGTTCCTGGACGAGCTGCGACAGATGATGCAAGCGCCCCATGAAGCGGTCTATATAGCCTTTCATGCGGCTTGAAGTGAGGACGGAAAAAGAGGACTGGTTGGAATTGTGGATCCGGTACTTTCCAAGCACCTTATCGATCGATACGACGCGCCCGACGAACGGGGCCAGGAGGTATGAAACGCCGTCTATGCCTCGTTCGTAATTCATTTCGCCAAGACCTTCGTAGACGTCACGCCGATAGATATTTCCCGAGGTTGGCGGGGTATTGTAGTATCCTCTCTTGCGGATCGACTGGATAAGGGGGCCGGAGTCCTCCGATGGCTGAAGCGTGGGAAAGGCGTTGCCGATCGGATAGCCGTTGTGATCGATCGGAAGAAGCATGAACTGGATCTTAGACACGTCGGGGCGCAGATATTGGGCAACTTGCGCAATGGCACCGTCGGCAATGACGTCGTCGGCATCCAGAAAATAGACAAAATCACCTTTCGATAAGGACAGACCGGTCAAAGATGTCTTGAGCTGACCGCGATTTTCCGTTCGCAAAGCGATGATCCGATCTTTGAATTCCTGGATCTTTTCCCAGGATCGATCGGTAGATCCGTCATCCACCACTACAATTTCAAGCCATTCGTAGTCTTGCGAAATAACGCTTTTGATGCATTCGCCTATATAACGCTCATAATTATAACAAGTGATGATAACGCTTAGAATTGGTTGGTTAATTTTCACCTTGCAAACCTTATCTACAAAGTTTATGTTGCATAGCAGCATAGCAAGTGAATTATCGTCCGTCTACAAGAATGGACTAGCAACCGCCAGCGCATGTAACTCATTTTGATAAGATCCAGGATCGTCGAATCAATGAGAAATATTCGGCGGCAAACAGCAATGTCTTGAAGAAATATCGTGAGCTTCGACCTGAATACCGTGGCGGAAATCTTTAACAAGACAACCGCATCAGGCGAGAGCTGTGCCTAAACATGTGAACAGGTCGGCTGTCACTTCGCCGGAAGGCAGGTACAGCAACCAGAAACTGTTCGCTCTCGACAGAGATTTGTCACCTAAGGGCCGGAGGACGTGGACGAATGAAAATGACGGACGGCAAGCCGCGCAAGGGCGATGGGCTTCATCCGAACCGCCGACTTAAGATCCTTTATATTCAGCCCGGCACGAAGTCTTTTGCGGGGATTGAACGTGTGGTGGATGCCGTCTGCTCCATGCTGGCTGACAAATATGCCGAGGATTTCGACATCGACGTTCTGTACACGTCCGTCCATCAAAACCGGCCGGCGGAGCCGCGAAAATACAGCGTCATTGATCGGGCGGTAAAGACCCGGTTCGAGTTGATGCGGACCTTCCGAAGCGTCGTCAAGGCGAAGGATTATGCGCTCGTGGTGGTACCGCAGATCGAACCGACGGTGATCTGCATGGCCGCATGCCTCGGCCTTGATCGTCGTTTTGCGATCCACTTGCATGGTAATCCCGGTCGGGAGCGCAGCCACGCGAAGGCGAAGATATTGTTCTTTTTGATGCGCATCTATTTTCTGAGGAAAGTATCCTATGTCTTTGGAACGTCACCAAAACAGTTGGACGCCTTTAAGGGGATGTTCCACAGCAAGGTGCCACAGGTTTGGGTTCCCAACCCCGTCAGGAGGTTCGACTTTTCCGGCAAGGGAGAAGCCGGCGACAAAGCGGCGGTCACCTTCGTGAATGTCGGACGGTTCGCCTTCCAAAAAGGACAGGATATTCTTCTTCGTGCCTTTGCCGAAGTCGTCAAAGTCCGCCCGAACGCGAAGTTGAAGATCGTCGGATATGGCGCCGGCGAAACCGCTCTTCGCGCCGAGATCGATCGGCTGGGTCTTTCCGACGCGGTCTCGATTGAGCATCATCCCGTCAACCCCCAGCCCGCACTTGCCAACAGCGATATCTACGTGTCGACGTCGCGATGGGAAGGCTGGTCGCTGGCCATATGCGAAGCATTGCGATTTGGGTTGCCGGTCATTGCGACAGATTGCGAGTTCGGGCCAAGCGACATACTCGTGGATGAGCGTCTCGGCCGGCTTGTACCGGTTCGCGGCGGAGAACCGCTTGTAAGCGCCATGATCTACTATTGCGACAACCTGACTTCGGAACGCCTCCACAGCGATTTCCGCAAGGGCTTCATTGACCGATACAGCCCGGAGCGAGTGGTGGATCTTCACGCCGATGCGTTGCGGGTTGCTGCAAGAGAACTTTTGTAACCACCGTCCCACGGAAGGGTGCCATGATGTCTTCATTGTCGCGGCGCGGCCTCCTGAAAGGCTGCGCTGGAGCCTTTGGGCTGACTTTTTCCTCTCATCGAAGCTCGGCCACCGCGCTGTTTGGCGACGATCCCACGCTTGGCCGCGAAGTCGTCTTCGAAGACCGGTTCCACACACTGGACTGGTCGGTTTGGGACGCGGGCCCGAAAGCGACCACGTCCGACACCGGTTTTTATGGACGGTCCGCTTTTGCCAAAAAGGACGGGGAAGAAGGCTTCAACCCCTATGCGATTGTCGACGACCCCATGGCAGAGGACGGGAAAGCTCTACAAATCTCCGCCCGCTACATCGGAAAGCCGATGAATGTGCGAAAATACTACGGAAATACATTGCCTGAGTTTCAATGGATTTCCGGCAATATTCAGACTGCGAGGAAAGACGGCACGATCCTCAAAGGATGGCGCAAAGGTTACTTTGAGGCACGGATGCTCTTTCCCCGGCATCCCATCACCTGGCCGGCATTCTGGATGCTGAACGGGCGAAGCATTCTGCAGCCCAAGACCAGCATCGAGCTGGACATCGTGGAGCACAAAGGTTGGGAGCCTACGCTGTACGGCACGTATCTTCACGAATGGGGTCAGCCGGGTCAAAACAGCGAAAGCACCGGTGTCGAAACACCGGTTGACATGACGAAGGGCTATCACCGCTACGGCATGCTTGTCGATGATAACCGCTGCATCCCCTACTTCGAGCGCAGGCCGGTTGTCGATCGAAGGACGGGAAGACCTGCAGACTGGCCGATTACCCGCTCACGTCAGCTGGACAACGACGGCGATGTCTTCTGGCCGCTGCTGACCCTGGCGCTGCGCACCGACGTGCCGTTCCCACGACCGCTGCGGTCTGAGGACCGGTCGACCTACATGCGCGTCGATTACTTCAAGGTCTTTTCCTAGAAAAACGGAGGTCTGTCTGTATCGCGGACAAAAGGTCCGCCCGATGGTTCCGCCACAAGCCTAGCCCATCAATGAACCTGCCCAGAAGAGCTTTAGCTATCCCGGCACAAAAGGACATCAGAGGCAATAGGATGCGATACTTTATCACGGGCACCGCCGGTTTCATCGGCTTCCATCTTGCTCGACGGCTGCTGCAGGACGGACATACGATCACGGGCCTCGACGGGATGACCCATTACTACAACATCAAGCTGAAGCAGATGCGGCATGCGGCCCTGGCGCAGTTCCCGGCATTCCACCCGGTCATCGCCATGCTAGAAGACCGCGAGGCTGTGGAGAAGGCCATCGCAGAAGCCGACGCGGATGTGATCATACACCTGGCAGCGCAGGCCGGCGTTCGCTACAGCCTGGAAAACCCCAAAGCTTATCTATCGTCGAATCTCGAAGGGTCCTGGAACATTCTGGAGATTGCCAGACAGGTCGGGATCGGCCACCTCATGCTTGCTTCCACCTCGTCGATCTATGGCGCAAATGCGTCCATCCCGTTTCGCGAAACGGACCGCGCCGACGAGCCGTTGACGTTCTACGCGGCCACGAAGAAGTCGATGGAACTGATGGCCCACAGCTATTCGCATCTCTACAAGATACCGACGACCGCCTTCCGCTTCTTTACCGTCTACGGGCCTTGGGGCAGACCGGACATGGCGCTCTTCAAGTTCGTCAAGAACATCCTGGAAGACCAGCCAATCGAGATATACGGCGAAGGCGCAATGAGCCGTGACTTCACCTATATCGACGATCTGGTGGAAGCTGTGGTTCGCCTCTCGAAAATCGTCCCGTCGGAACCAAGCCGCATCGCGGATGCCCGCGTCGAAACACTGTCTCATCAGGCACCCTTCCGGATCATCAATATCGGGGGCGGTCAGCCGCAAACCCTGATGACGTTCGTGGAGACGGTCGAAAAGTCCCTCGGTCGCACCGCGAGGCGAAGACTTCTTCCGATGCAGAAAGGCGATGTACCGCATACGTTTGCCAGCCCTGATCTGCTTTATGCGCTGACCGGCTACAAACCGGATACGACGCTTGATGTCGGCGTCGAGGCCTTTGTCAGCTGGTATCTTGAAGCGTGCGATGAGCTCAACACTGCTCCGAAGGAGCTCGTTGCATGAGCTATAGACCGGAAATCGATGGGCTTAGGGCTGTCGCTGTTGTTTCGGTGCTGCTGTATCACGCCGGCATATGGCCCTTCACGGGCGGCTACGTCGGGGTAGACGTCTTTTTTGTCATCAGCGGATACCTGATTTCGGGGATCATCCTGAGAGAGGTACACGACGGGCTCTTCTCGGTGGTAGGCTTTTATAATCGTCGCATTCGGCGCATCTACCCGGCTCTGCTCGCGACCATCATCGTGAGTACCGTCCTTTCAGCCTTCACGCTTTATGCCGACGACTTCAAGGACTTCGGCCAGAGCGTGGTCGCGACGCTAACCTTTTCATCGAATCTGCTCTTCTGGTTTGAAACGGATTATTTTGCCCCGAACGCGGAACTGAAACCGCTGCTCCACACATGGTCTCTCGCGGTCGAGGAGCAATTCTATGTCCTATTTCCGCTGCTGCTGATCTTGACGAAGCGCTGGAGTTTTTCCGCCACCTTCTTCATTCTTTCATCGCTGACGCTCGCAAGCTTTTGCGCTGCGCAATATGTTTCAACGACATTTCCCGTCAGCGGGTTCTTTCTTCTGCCGTTTCGGATGTGGGAACTGCTGGCCGGCGCCTCGCTGGCGCTTTATGAAACAAGATATCCCCGTCTCAACGGTGGCATCGCGTCGCTCGGCGCGGTTTTGGGACTGCTCCTCATCGTCTATGCCGTGCTCCGGCTGAACCGAGAAACGCCCTTTCCCGGGATTTTCGCACTGATACCCGTGTGCGGATCAGTGCTTGTCATCCGGTATGCGCATTCCTCGACCCCCGCGGCTCGGCTTCTATCGTCCAGGCTAGCTGTTGGCATCGGACTGATCAGCTACAGCCTGTATCTCGTCCATCAACCGATCTTTGCGCTTTATCGATACGCGCAACCGGCCGAGCCCTCATGGCCGGAAATGCTCGGGCTGATTTCTTTGAGCGTTCTTCTGGCCGCGCTTTCCTGGAAATTTGTTGAACAACCGGTCAGAAAGGCGAGCTTCAGTTCGCGCAAAGTGTTTGCCGGTGCGACATTCGGCAGTTTGATCCTGATCTGCGTTGGCGCCGTCATTCACGTCAAGTCAGGGTTTCCGGCCTGGACCCTGGCGCGGCTTTCGCCGGAGCAAGCTGTCGTCTATCGAAATCTGTTGACTGAAAAGAGACGCGTCGACGAAATCGCCGATGGGAATAGGCTGACGGACTGCATTTTCCGCACAGCCGAGATGAACCAGGTGTTCAAGAACCAGTTCGCCGCCTGCGCAGCCCGTCATGGTCCGGCCCTGATGATCGTCGGGGACTCCCACGCGGGAAATCTCTTCGATGCCCTAGCTCCCATTTCGCAGCGCCCCTTTGTCGTTGGATTAAGCAAGGGCTTCTGCCGCGCCGTCGAAAGCAATCCCCAGTGCTTCTATGACACCCTGCTTGATTTCGCCGAGGAACATTCCTCATCGATTTCGCTCATCGTCTACATGCAGGCCGGCTTTTACCTGCTCGACGCCCCGGACGGCACGATCGGCAGCAGGGACATGTTCCACCGCTACGATGGACGCTCCTTCGATGCGAGCCGCCAGCGCATAACCTTGACGCTCTCCTACCTGCGCAAGCTCTCCCTTCACACCCCGATGGTTTGGCTGGGACCATGGATCGATCCCCATGTCACACAGAACCAACTGGTCGCCAGAGGTTGCGATGGACTGGCAGCTCTCCCAAATCCGTTCGTCATTCCCTCCTACAGACATCTCGATGAGATGGCCCGCTCCATGGCAGACCAACATCAGATCACCTACGTCTCCACGATCAGTGCTGTGAATTTCGACCCGCGCAACGACATTTTGGACTGCCGGCACGTCTATTTCATGGATGCAGACCACTGGAGCGAGGCCGGCGGAGCAAAATTCGGTCCCTTGGTTTTGTCCGCACTTATTCGATCGCTGCCGGATTGGCTGAACCCACCGGATGCGAACCGAAAGAAAAGGACACCGTTTTCGCGTCAAACGCGACGTACCGTTCCAACCCCGAGCACAAATGAGCCAACACGTGCGACTTTTTTTCTACCTTGAACTTGCTGGCAGCAGAATGGTCGACCCCTTGGGGGTCGAATGTGTGACGCTTGAAGCCGCGGTTGCGGACACGACCGCCGAAATCCGCGCGACGGTCGCCCAGCATCTCCTGCGCGGTGAGCCGCTGCCACTGATGAGGGTGAATATCATGGACGACGCCGGTCGGCTGTTAACGAGCATATCTGTCGCGGATGCCTTGAAGGATGTTCTGCCGTCTTGCTTCGTCAGCCATGGCCAGATGCTCGAAATTCGGCATTAGGCGCCGCGCGAGCCCAATATGACGGACCTCTAATGCACACCAATTTGCTGCCCAAGCGGATACGGGTCAGGAGACGCAGATGTCGAGACGAATGAACACTTGCCGATCGGGCAAAACCACCGCTCGACGCAGACCACGAAAGCCCATCAAAAAGAAGAGCAAGATGAGCGAGGTCACGATCGGTCAACAAATCATCCGTGATCTACCTACTGCGTCCACCGCGGAAAGTGGAGATCTTGTTATTCCTTTCAACCGTTCACCGATGGGGCTGGTTCGGGAAAAATGAACAGTTGAGATCAATCGTCTTCGGCTCCCTAAAAAGGTAACATGCCGGACCAGGAGCCATGTGACGAAATCCCCTTGCCGCAACCATTCATGCCGACCGCAAGCGCGATCTCTGCAGCGGATGCGCTTTTTGGGTACAGCTGGAAATCGGTATGCGGGCTATCGTTATCCGTGAGGGGCGGGACGCGGAGGCAGCACGGCGCGTGTGTCAGCAGCATCGGCTCTTACGGAAGCAAGGCGCCGGCCGGTCGGCTGAGCCTGTCCGAGAACACCCTGTCGCAGGGCTGGGCGATGAAGGTTCCATCCCCCTGGCCGTGCGCTCCAACCATTTTTTGTTCCACGTTGAAACGATCGCTGCTGCGGTGTTGTTGAATTCGGCAATTCATCATATATGATACAGTATAAAACATTATTCTTCGGATATGGATGATTACCGTGGGATCTCCGAAATCGAATGCCACCCTTGAAAGGCTTGGAAACGACCTCCGTGGCGCTCGCTTGCGACGTGGCATAACCGTCGCCGATCTGGCGGTGCGCGCGGGTACGTCGCCAAGCACGGTTGCCCGTCTTGAAAAAGGGGATTCCGGCGTCGGTATCGGCACGCTCGCCGATATCCTGGTGGTGCTTGGTCTCGTCCACCGCCTGGCGGATTTGGTCGACATCCGCAACGATGATCTGGGCTTGGCATTGGCTGGTGAACGCCAGCCGCGTCGTGGACGATCTTTTGCCACGATGCTGCGCAGACAGAAGGCGAAGGGCGAGATGCCAAAGGATGACGCTGATGTCGTCGATCCGGATGGAGCGTCGTTCTGATGAGCAACTTCAACGCGCACGTTGTTCTCGGCGAGAGCCTGACCCCGGTTGGTCAATTACGGTTCACAAAAGCCGGGCCACGGCAGTTTTCGACCTTCACCTATGATCCGGCCTGGATCGAGAATCCGCGCTCCTTTGCCGTGCAGCCGAGCCTTTCTCTTGATGCAGGGCCATTTCATGCGTCTGGCCAGTCCGGAAACGTGCGCGATGCGCTTGTGGGCGCCTTTGCCGACGCCGCTCCGGATAGCTGGGGTCGCAGGCTTCTGAAGCGCGCCTACGGCAGTGGCCTGTCTGAATTTGAATATCTAACCCTGTCCGATGACACCTGCCGGCAGGGTGCTTTGCGCTTTCTCGATGATGAAGGACAGATCATCCGGGGCGGGGCGGCTGATGCTGTGCCACGCCTTGTCGATCTGGAGGTCATTACCGCCATCGCCCGGGCGTATGAGCAGGGCAAGGATATCTCCGCTGAGCAGATGCAGGCGCTTGCCGGTGCGGGCGGTTCCGGTGGCGCGCGTCCCAAAGCCAACGTTCGGGATGGCGAGACGCTCTGGCTGGCCAAATTCACATCTGTCCATGACCAGGGGCCGATCGAGCGCGTCGAGATCGCCACGCTCCGCCTTGCCCGAGCTTGTGGAATCCGGACGCCGGAAGCAAGACTGGAACTCGCTGATACGCCCTTTCCGGTCGCCCTGATTCAGCGGTTCGACCGTCGCGACACCGCACGGATTCCCTATATCTCGGCGCGAACCGCGCTGGGAAAGACCGGAACCGAACTCGGTTCATATACGGAGATGGTCGATTTCATGCGTGCCTATGGCGCCTATCCACAGGCGGATTTCCGCGAGCTCTTCCTGCGTTTGATTTTCACGATCCTCGTATCAAACAAGGATGACCATCTGAAGAATCACGGCTTTCTTTATGTAGGGTCGGGCCGCTGGCGATTGTCCCCGGTTTTCGATGTGAACCCGGCGCCTGATCGCAATCCACATCTCGAAACCGCGATCTTGGAGGGGGGCGCTCACGACCGGTCTATCCATTTGGCGCTGGAAGCCTGCGAGTTTTTCGAGGTCGTCGAGGCAGATGCGCGACGGATGATCCGCCAGACCGCTCGAAGGATCGCCGAAGAGTGGCGGGAGGCTCTTCGAGCCGTGGATGTATCCGGTGCGGCGGCGCGCGAATATGAAGCCGCCTTCGTGAACGACCAGACCGAGATTGCACTCGCCATTTAATGTCAAAAATGAACAGTATCTGTGATATACATGTCAAATATGATGAATTGTGATTATTCATGGGGCTAGAAATCCGATTGAAATTTCTCCCCTCTACGATGCCAGCGCCGACACGTACGTCTGCCTTGCCGGAAAGGCACTCACATACCGATACACCACGTAGGAAATGGGCCTGATGTTGCGCCGCTATTCGGGGGAATGCTTGTCGATCATGTCCTCTCAGGGCCGAATGCACGACGGGCAAGACCGATGGATTACACTTTGAAAACACGAGCATCTGATCAAAGCCATGTATTCCCGGATGGAGGAGAACCCGCCCCTCATGCGCGCCCGACGACGCACAGTCGAGCATCTGTTCGGCACCATCAACGCATGGACGGGCTCACCCCGCTTCCAAATGCGCAGGCTACCAAACGCTCGAACCGAGATGGCACGGCACGTTCTCGCCTCCAGTTTTAAGCGGGTAATCTGTATGATCGCCGCAGGAGCACTTTTGAATGCAATCGCCGCCTCAGCGGACGGATGTACCGCTTCTGCAGCAATGCAGACGAAAAATCTTGCTCCGATAGGTTGAGGCCACTAAAAATATTCTACCAGTTCTGCTGGAGGTTTCCCATTTTCCAGGGGACGCGACATTGGAATGAGGAGCAGGTGCCTATGACGAAAAAGCCAAAGCTGGAGCATTCGGATTTCTCCGGCGAATTCGAAGACGATAGTATTACCGTCCTAGTGGACATTCATAGGCTCGCCGGCAGTAACGACGGGTGGACCCTCGAGGTGATCTCGCAGGAAGAAGACGTGACGACGTGGGAGGACAGTTTCACCAGCGACAAGGAGGCGTGGGAGGAATTTCTCGCCACGACGGAACGAGACGGCATTCGTTCGTTCCTCGGCGACGACGACGCCACCCAGTCCGTGCACTAGGTAGGACCGGGCGACGGAGTAGTAAGCGCGACCTCGCCCAATCGTGCGGGCGCGTTTGGTCGGCTGAAACGAACGCCGCGCCCACACACCGGCAAGATCATCGTATCTAGGATCGAGAACTTTGCTCGCACGGCAGTTGCGGGGTTCTTCGTGGTGCCGCCACCTGCGTGCCGCGCATTCCGCGGGTTTGACGCTCTATCTAGAAAACAAACATGTAAAGCAGGATGATCACGAAGATAGGCACGCCCATCGCCCATAATAAAATACCCTTAAGCATCTTCTTTCTCCTTTGTTTTCGACACACAACGCGTTGCATGGGCTGCGGTTCCTGCCTGCAGTAAGATGGAGATTTCGGATTGACGATGGCGACGTCAGGCCGGTCGTTGCCTAGACTTGTCGTTGAAGCCGGACATGTCGATCTACGAAATTCCGGCATTTTATCCGGTGCACCACCGACACCATCCATCCTGAAAGTTCCGGACCAGGATCATCCTCACGATGCTGTGTTCGAATTTCAGGCCATGCGAACACTCCGCGACAGGCCGCTGCAAATTGCCAGACGGGGATGACAAAGATCAATGTAGCGGTCGGTTCATCCAGACAGTTTGCCGTGGAGTTCAGCTTTCACTCGAGGCAGAATCGCCATGGCAGAATCGGGAAAAATCGTAGCGATCCGCGGCGCTGTGATCGACATCGCCTTCGCGCCGGAAACACTTCCCGAGATTGACGAAGCTCTTTCCCTTCGGGGCGAGACCGTCACTTTGCTGGCAGAGGTCCAGGCGCATCTCGACCGTCACACGGTCCGCGCAATCGCACTCCAGACAACCAGCGGGCTTCGGCGGGGCGACGAGGCTGTGCGTCTCGGCCAACCGCTCAACGTACCCGTCGGCGATGCGGTCCTGGGTCGACTGATGGATGTCGCTGGCAATGCGGGCGACGGTCGCGGAGAATTTCCGGCCAGCCTGCCGCGTCGTCCGATCCATCGGCAGCCTCCGGCGCTCGTCACCCAGAAAGGCGTTTCCGATCTCTTCGTCACCGGCATCAAGGTGATCGATCTTCTGACGCCGATCGCCCGGGTCGGGAAAGCCGCCATGTTCGGGGGAGCGGGCGTCGGCAAGACGGTTCTCGTGATGGAACTCATCCACGCAATAGTGGAGAGCTACCGGGGTATTTCCGTCTTCGCGGGCGTCGGCGAGCGCTCCCGCGAGGGGCACGAAATGTTACTGGACATGACATCCTCCGGCGCACTTGCCCGCACCGCACTCGTCTTCGGCCAAATGCCAACAATGTCGTCCGTATAAAGGTAGACCGGATCGGCAGTCGGGGTCGGAACGTAGGCTTTCCGCATTCGAAAGATCGGCCAAGGACCGGAACCAAGGAAATCTTCTCGCGGCACTTCGGCAAAAGCTGCCTCAACATGTTCATCGACAATTCTAACAGCCGCCGTGATCTGCTTCGCATAAGCTCGACGCACGATCTTCAATTCGTCCGGTGTCATCAGCCCATCAACTCCAATGAATAGCTTCTCTGTCGCGAAAATCCCGTAGACTGTCCTAAAACGCCGCGGATAGAGGATCTTGCCTAGGTTTCCCGATGACCACTTTTTGGATCGGCTTTCATGCTTCCTCGACTGCGTTGGCAATGTAACCGCCGGTCTGCCGTTTCCAGAGGCGGGCATAAAGCCCGTCGCGTTCGAGTAGAGCCGACGGCGTTCCCTCCTCGACGATACGGCCTTTGTCGAGCACAACGATCCGGTCCATACTGACGATCGTCGACAGACGGTGGGCGATGGCGATCACCGTCTTACCCTCCATTAGGAGCGCGAGCTTGTCCTGGACCGCTGCCTCAGCTTCGCTGTCGAGCGCCGACGTCGCCTCGTCGAGAACGAGGATCGGTGCGTCCTTGAGCAGAACCCGGGCGATGGCGATCCGCTGACGCTGCCCGCCAGAAAGCTTCACTCCGCGGTCGCCCACGAAGGCGTCATAGCCGGTGCGGCCCTCGCCGTCCCTCAGATCGGCGATGAAGCCGTCGGCTTCGGCTAGCATTGCGGCGCGTTCCATCTCCTGATGCGAGGCATCGGGCCAGCCATAGCGAATATTGTCGCCGACGGAGCGATGCAGTAGGGAGACATCCTGGGTGACGACGCCGATACTCTCCCTGAGGCTTGCCTGCGTCACGCTGCGAATGTCCTGACCGTCGATGTGAATCGCACCGTCCTGGAGGTCGAACAACCGCAGGAGCAGACTGACCAGGGTCGACTTGCCGGCGCCAGACAGGCCGACGAGTCCGACCTTCTCACCGGCATCGACGGTGAGCGACAGGTCCTCGATCACGCCCGGCCCCTGGCGGTACGCGAACCGAATGTTCCTGAATTCGACCTTGCCCTTGGTGACAGCAAGCGGCCGGGCGTTCGGCGCGTCGGTGATGGTCGGAGGTGTGGTGACGACCGGCATTGCGTCGCGGATCGTGCCCACGGCTTGGAATATCTGCTGCCCCATATTCAGAAAAGCGCGGGAATTCGCGTTGAGCCGCTGAACGATTGCGATCGAGGCGACGAACTGACCGGTAGTCACCAAGCCCGAGACGAGACCCCAAAACCCCACCGCAAAATTGGCGATGATGAGAATCACGTTGAGCAGGACCACACTGCTGTCAGTCGTCAGGTGGACGCGCCTTTCGCGTTGCTGCGTCTCGATAGCGTTTCCCATGACGGTCCGCATCGCACCCGCCTCGCTGTCTTCGGCCGCAAACAGTTTGACCATCTGAATGTTGCTATAGAGGTCGGTCATGGCCCCGACAATAAGGCTGCGCGCGCGGGCCGAATGGCGGGACCGTTCCGAGAAATGTGGCACCGCCACCACCGCAAGCGCGGCATTCGCAGCAATCCAAATGAAGACCGGGATGGCCAGCGGCCAGGAAAGCGTTGCAAGCAGCACAAGCGACCCGACAAACTGCACCAGGAAATACGGCAAGCTCTGGAACGCGACAGCGATCTGCTGTTGCACGGCAGAAGCGACCTGCGAAATGCGTGAGGCAACCTGGCCGGCGAAAAGGTCGTGGAAGAAGGCAAGGTCTTGGTGTTCGACTGCCTTGTGGCCCTGCCACTGCATCGCGGCCGGCATCGACACGGCCAACACCTGGGAACGCAGCGTGTTGCCGAGAAAGATGAGGAGCGGCATTACCGGGAACAGCAGCACGCCGAGAACCGTCAGGGTCGGCCAGTCCTCGCGCAGGAAGACCGTTGCACCTTTTGCGCTCACCCCGTCGACGATGAACGAAATGCCCCAGATTGTCGCGAGGTTGATCCCCTCGATCGCCATCATGAAAATGGCGACGGCTGCCAGCACGCCGCGAAACATCCACGCGAAATGCATAAGCAGCGCGAAAGGCCCCGTCGCCGGCAGCGGTGCATAGGGGATGTCGAGTGGACGGACGAGCGTCTCGAAGGGGCGATAAATCAAATCCAAAAGCGACATATCGGAGGCAAACAGGCGAGGGAATGGAAATCGCCGGTAGTTAATCACGGATTGGCCGGCGGGAAAACTCAAGCCGGTTTGAATGTCCAGGTTGCCCGTGGGCGGCACTTCGCTTTGCAAGATTCCAAACTACGATAGCGGCCATTTATCGACAGGTCTGAAGAAGGCCGCGCTCGACCCCATGCGCGAGCACCTTAGGGTATACCCCCGAGTAATATGCCGCCAATACAGCCCGCACCGTAACATCTGGGTTCGACATGAGGGCTGCGAGATCATTCGCTCGGAGAAACTATCCGGTGGGAGCCGGATCCGATCTTTTAGACCAGTCTCCGCATTCAACTTGTCGGGGACAATCCACTTGGCTGCCGCGTTGTCTCCGGCTTGTACATCGAAACGCGATCTGATTGGAAGCGCTCGGTAGCATCGTGAAGCACCCTCGCAACGACCTTGAGCTGTGGTGTGGGTTGCCCTGGCTTGCCGTTGAAGATCGACCTTGAATGCTCTTGCGAGCTATCTTCTGCAGCTCTATCCCTGCAATATTGATCCTCCTCGTTCGAGTAAGCCCAGATGAGCCTTGGTCAGGACCAGTTAGACATTGAGATATTCAAAGGACTGGCAGGGGTGCGGCTCGCCATGCGCCGGTTTCTCGCCTTCAGCGAAGCGGTCCTGACCAAGGCGGGCATTACCTCCCAGCAATATCAGGCGCTTCTTGTCATTAAGGTCGCTGCGAACAACGCAATCATGATCAAGCAGCTCGCAAACGATATGCTGCTGTCACATCACGCCGCCGTGCAGCTCGCCGACCGTCTCGTGGCGGCAAAACTTGTGCTGCGTACAGCATCTCAGGAAGACAGGCGCAGCGTTTTTCTGAAGCTGACAGCCTCTGGCGAAGCGCTTCTCGATACGCTTGCGCGTGATCACCTTCGCGAGATGCTCGCACACGAACCTCTGCTGGCCGAGTCTCTCCGGCGCCTTCGCCAGATGGGCGAACCGGACGCTTAAAACCGGATATCTGCGCTGGCTGGATAAGCGCAGCCTCTTTGGGCCTGCTTCGACAAAGCGCATTGATGAGCTAACCAAATCGCTACCTCGCCTGCTTTTCTTGGTCGTCATCATTTCTGCCGGGAAATCTGAGCTTTTTGGTTGCATCCGTGAAGAATCTTGGGCCGACCAATCGGACGCGCTTTCCGGCGATATCGACGATATAGCGCGGCACATCGGGAGTGCCCGTAGGCCGTACCTGCGTTGCCGCGGCGGCAGGCAACGACCCGAGCCCGACACCCAACAGTGCGAGCGCTTTTAAATAGGGTGCCGTCCTCATTCTCATGATGAGCATCTCCCGAAACGAGCACAGTCCATCTGACGCTCGGACCTTTGTTCCACGCAACTCAGCAAGATTATTCCCTGGAGGATGGCTCGCGTCCCGCCACCGGCAATATCTTCGCCGCACCAACCGTCTCCCATTGGATGCCGCCGCTTTGGTCAGGGTTTCTTCGAAATTTGACCGTCATCCTCCGCGGGCGTTTTCCCTCGCGATACATCAGATAAATTGCGGTGCAGCCTTCCCTTGCCTGCGCAACCGATAGCAGTTGTCCTGGTGTCGTCACGAGCAGGCCTTTGGCTGCAGCGGCACAGGTTGAGACCTCTCCAGCCTTGATCGGATGGGCCAGGAGCAGAAGTGCAAGCAGAACCAAGGGTCTTAACGTCATCGGGACCGGACACAGCGAGATGATTGAAACGACCTGCAGGCTAATGCAGCCTCGACAGGTTGCGGAGCTCCTCCGGCTCAAAGAGGGCGTCGCAGATTTCCTCAATCATCACGCGAACGGCACCCGCGACCGGCGGCGAAAGAGTTTCGCCTTGCCGGGCGGCATGGACAATGCGGATCAATCCTTCCAGTTCAGCTATGTTATCGATCAATCCGTCCAGCTTCTCCTCGATGTCGGGGGGCAATGAAGCGGACATCAACAAACCGTCGACGTTCAAAATTCCCCGCTCGCTCAGTTTGCTTTCGAGAAGCAGTGACAGCTTTGCGAATTCATCTATGTTGGCCATGTCTCCCCCGATTTGGCACCTTCTCGATTTGCGAGGTTTAGCCTCCGCCATTTTTTGACGCGCCCGGAATTCGGGACATTTTTTATGATTTATATCACGTTGTGATACAAAATGAAAGAATAGAGCTTTGTCACAAAGATCATTTCGGGCGAGGTCAGGCGCTCTTCAGGGTGGTTTGGCGGAATGGTTCGGATCTGGCTATGTAGACATTTGCTTTCACCGGCCTCTTCTTGCGTCGTGAACACGTTGCAGCAAAAATTACCTCCTCCCCGTAGCTCATTGATCTTGCTCAAGGCGGGAAGGTCCTGTTGGTTGTCGATTGAACCTTATCGTGAAGCACCGTCGCGACGGACAAGCCGCGGCTAAGGAAGACCGCGAGCAATATTCATGAGGCGGCCATGCAAGAAGTTGCACTCGTCGACGTCTACCGGCTGCTCGAACCCGGGCCGGTCGTGCTGCTGACGACAAGCCATGACGGCCATTCCAATGTCATGACCATGTCCTGGCATATGATGGTGGAATTCACGCCGCCGCTCATCGCCTGCGTCGTCTCCAGCGCAGACTATAGCTTCGCGGCGCTGTGGCAAACCGGGGAATGCGTCATCGCCATTCCGGCCGCCCCACTGGCACACAAGGTCGTGGGTATCGGCAATTGCTCCGGTCGCGACTTCGACAAGTTCACGCGCTTCGGCTTGACGCCGCTACCGGCAAGTCAGGTTGCAGCTCCGCTGATCGAGGAATGCTTCGCCAACCTCGAATGCAAGGTCAAGGAAACGCGCCTCGTGGATGACTATAATCTCTTTGTATTGGAAGTCGTCGCTGCTTGGCAGGATCCCGAGCAGAAGGCGCCAAGGACCCTCCACCACAAGGGATACGGCGCCTTCGTCGTAGATGGCGAAACCGTCCACATCGAATCCAGGATGCCGTAACGCACGCGCTGACGGCTTCGGCCGGCTGAGTGTCGGGCAGGAGATTGCTATTGTCGGCGCCGGTTGAGGTCGACGTCAGCCGGACCATGGTCGAAAAGATGCCCCTCGTCTTTTGTTATACCCTTCCGATGAGGGCATTGATCTCCGTCAGCCCTGAGACGGCTGGCGAGTCCCGGGGCGAACCCGCCGACATTGATAAGGGTCAAGGCGATCTGGTCCTGTGGTGCGATGTTGCTCGAAAGCGGCGTATCCGCCTTAACCTGGAGAAACATCATGAAAGCTCTCGTCTATGAAGGACCGGGGAAGAAAAGCCTGCAGGAGAGGCCTGTCCCGACAATCGCGGCACCGACCGACGCAATCGTCAAGGTCACCCGGACGACCATCTGCGGCACTGATCTGCATATATTGAAAGGCGATGTGCCGACCTGCACGCCAGGCCGCATCCTCGGACACGAGGGTGTGGGAATTGTCGAGGATATCGGTGCCGGCGTGACCCAGTTCAAGAAGGGCGACCGGGTATTGATCTCCTGCATCTCCTCCTGCGGCAAATGCGAATATTGCCGGCGCGGCATGTATTCGCATTGCACCACAGGCGGCTGGATCCTCGGCAATACGATCGATGGCACCCAGGCCGAATATGTGCGCATTCCCCATGCCGATACCAGCCTTTATCCGATCCCGGACGGCGCAGACGAAGAGGCGCTGGTCATGCTGAGCGACATCTTGCCGACCGGCTTCGAATGCGGTGTCCTGAACGGTAAGGTTCAGCCCGGCAGGACAGTGGCCATCGTCGGCTCCGGGCCGATCGGGCTCGCCGCATTGCTGACCGCGCAATTCTATTCGCCGTCGGAAATCATCATGGTCGATCTCGACGAAAACCGGCTTGAGGTGGCAAAACGTTTCGGAGCGACGGAGACGGTCAAGGCGGATGGAGAGGCGGCCAAACGGCGCATCTTCGACGTGACCGGCGGAAAGGGTGTCGATACCGCGATCGAAGCCGTCGGCGTCCCGGCCACCTTCGGGTTATGCCAGGAGATCATCGCGCCCGGCGGCATCATCGCCAATGTCGGCGTACATGGCGTGAAGGCTGATCTGCATCTCGAAAAGCTGTGGTCGCAGAACATCTCCATTACGACCCGGCTGGTCGACACGGTCTCGACGCCGATGCTTTTGAAGACGGTGCAATCGGGCAAGATCGATCCGAAGAAACTCATCACCCACCGCTTCAAGCTCGACGCAATCCTCGATGCCTACGATACCTTTTCGAGAGCGGCGAGCACGCAGGCGCTGAAGGTCATCATCGAAGCGGCCTGATCCGGCGAAGCGAAAAGAGGCCAGGCTGCAGCACTCTGCCGCCTGGCGTTTCCTAATGTCTAGCGGCGGCCCTCGCGACGCGCTCGACGCCTGGCTTGACCTCGCCAGGATCGAAAGTGGCAGTGTGTTCCGGGCGATTGATCGCTGGGGAATGGCTCGCAGCGTGCGCTTGATCCAAAGGGATCAACGACATCGTCAGGCAGCGGGCGCAGATGGCAGGACTGGACCTGGAGGAATTTTTCGACCATGGCTTACGCTCCGGTTATCTCACCGAAGCGGCCAACCGAGGCATCCCGCTGCCAGAGGCCATGGAGCAGTCCCGGCATCGATCCGTCCAGCAGGCGTCAGAATACGACAACCATGCGCAAGCGGCCTAGTGGCAGGGCCACCCGGATGCTGTCCTGAATGTCTGGGCCGCGGCTATAGGCCTGGCCATTACATAGCGCAGGACCTCAAGATTTCATGGATGCACGGAAATTCGCGCAAGAGACGAAACCTGCGCCGCGCGCGATCAACGACCCTCAGCCTGGAACGACAGCCGAATAAGCTGACTGTTCATCGCAGCCCTCTGGCACTCTAGCAGCAGACCATTGTCGATGCGCCCGGTCGAGTGAACCACCAGCACCGGCGCATTGACCGGGCACTGCAGCAGGGCTGACTCCCGTTCCGTCGGCAACCGCGCCGCCACAGTGGTCGACACGCGGCGCAACTGGCCAAGCCCTTCGCGCCGCGCGATCTGCGTGAGGGAATCCGTCTCTTTCAGCTTTCTGTCCAGGCCCACCACGAGATCGGCGCGTATGTGCCGCACCGTCAGGATGAACGGCACTTCGTCGCCGAGGATCAGCGTGGTGACGCGCAGCAGGGGATGTCCGCTCTCGAGGTGGAGGATATTGGCGATCTCCTCGTCTGCCGGCACCTCCTGGCTTTCCACGATGCGGATGGCGGAGCGCACGCCCTGCTGGTCTAGCACATCGCGGAAACGGGAGGTTGCATCCACTTCATAGGTCAGGCCCGTCTGCATGACGAAGGAGCCGCGACCGTTCACGCTTCGGATCAATCCCTCCTGCGACAGTGCCAGATAGGCGCGCCGCACCGTGTTGCGGCTGACGCCATACTGTTCGGACAGATCGAATTCAGGCGGAACCTGGCTGCCCGGCAGCATCTCTCCCACCAGAATGGCCTTCTTCACCGCCTGATATACCCTGAACCATTGCGGCTCCATCAATCGTCCCCGCCCCCCTGAAATTCCATAGCTGTACCTACAGCTGTCATGCGCGTTTCACAATGAGCCCTTAAGGAAATTCGCATCGCGGCGGGCACACCGAAAGTGAGCATTCCGCCGGGCAACGCAGATCATCGTCACGTCATCATCGACGCTTCATCACGCCGGACGCGGGCCTCTCGCGTTGTTGCGGCACGCCCCTTTGCTTGCCATTTTCAGAAGGTCAAGAAAATGACTGGAATCACCCGTCGCCATCTCCTTTCCCTTTCGGCAGTGTCAACGGCTGCCTTTGCCATGCCGCGTTTTGCCGCGGCACAATCCGCCGACCGCCCCGCCGTGACTGTTGCCGTTCAGCGCATTTCCACCTCCAACACGCTGGAAATGCTGACGGAACAGTCGAACGTCGGCGCTCGCATCTACACGAGCTATGCCGAAACCCTGCTCGGCAATGACTGGATCGGCGACATGTCGCTGCAGCCGCAACTGGCGACCGGCTGGAAGCGCCTCGACGATCGAACAGTCGATGTGGACCTGCGCGAAGGCGTCAAGTTCCACAACGGCGACGTGATGACCGCCGAGGACGTGGCCTTCTCCTACGGTCCCGACCGGATGTGGGGCGGCGGATCAGTCGAGGTTCCCGACAACGTCAAGGCCGTGGCCCGTCAGGCACTTCCTGCCTTCGAGCGGATCGAAGTGCTCGGGCCGCACAAGGTCCGGCTTCACAACGCCTCCATCGATCCGGTTCTCGAAGGTCGCCTTTCGGCCTCGATTGGCATGATCGTCAGCAAGCGCGCCTTTCTCGAAGCCAAGAGTTGGATGGACTGGGCGCGCCAGCCTGTCACCACGGGTCCCTATTCGGTCGCCGAATACAAGCCGGATTCCGTCCTGACGCTGGCCGCCTTCGACGATCATTGGGAAGGTCGCCCGCCGCTTCGCCAGATCCGTTTCGTGGAAACGCCGGAAACGGCCTCGCGCATCAACCTGCTGCGCTCCGGCGGCGCCGATTTCGCCTGCGACATCCCCCCGGACCAGATCGCAACGGTGGAGGCCGACAAGCGCTTCAAGGTTGTGGGCGGCCCGATCAACAACACGCGCTACACCGTGTTCAACAAGTCTCATCCGGTGCTGGCCAATCCGCTGGTGCGCCAGGCGCTGACCCATTCCGTCGATCGCGAACTGATCGTCGAATCCCTGTGGAGCGGACGCACCGAAGTGCCGCGCGGCCTGCAGTGGACCTTCTATGGCGACTTCTACATCGCCGATCACGAAAACCCCGCCTACGATCCGGACAAGGCGCGCGCTCTGCTGCGCAAGGCAGGCTACAATGGCGAGCCTATCCCCTACCGGGTGCTTAACGACTACTATACCGCCCAGACGGCCACCGCCCAGATCAATACGGAAAACTGGCGTTCGATCGGCCTCAACATCAAGCTGCAGATGGTGGAGAACTGGGGCCAGATCAGCGAAGGCGGCCCGGAAACCCGCGGCATCCACGATTGGTCGGCGGCAGCCAGCCTGCCGGACCCCTATGTACAGATGTCCGGCTCCTGGGGCCCTGCCGGTTCGCCTTGGAGAAACAACCAGTGGCGGAACGAAGAATTCGGCAATCTCTCCAAGGAACTCGGCTCCAGCACTGATCGCGCCCGCCGCATCGCAGTGTGGCGCCGCATGCTGCAGATCATCGAGATTGAAGATCCGGCCTATGTCGTCCTGCACCGCAACGCCTCCTTCACCGCCAAGCGCGCCGATATCAAGTGGGTGCCCTCCCAGTCCTTCGTCATGGATTTCCGTCGCCACAACTGGAGCGCCTGAGGTGATGGCTTTCGTCGAGATCCGGAACCTCTCGGTCGCTTTCGGCCGCTCACCGGCCTTGCGGGGCATCAATCTTGCGGTCGAGCGCGGCGAAGCGGTCGGGCTGGTCGGCGAGTCCGGTTGCGGGAAGTCCGTGACCTGGCTCGCAGCGCTTGGCCTGTTGCCTGCCTCGGCAACGGTACGCGGTTCCGTTCTCATCGATGGCACCGAGATTCTCGGTGCCCCGAAGGCGCGGCTAGAGCCGGTGCGCGGCGGACGGATCGCCATGATCTTCCAGGATCCGGCGGCGAGCCTCAATCCCGTCCATCGCATCGGGCGTCAAATCGGCGAGGCGCTCGGCCTGCATCGCGGCATGACCGGGCAGCGGGCGAAGGCGGAGGTCATCCGCCTGCTGGATCAGGTCGGTATTCCCGATGCGAAGAACCGCATCAATGCCTATCCGCATGAACTCTCCGGCGGGCAGAACCAGCGCGTGATGATCGCCATGGCGCTGGCCGGTGAGCCGGAGCTTCTGGTCGCCGACGAACCGACAACGGCGCTGGATGTCACCATCCAGGCGCAGATCCTAGATCTCTTGACCACGCTCCGGCGCGATACCGGCATGGCGCTGGTGCTGATCTCGCATGATCTCGGCGTGGTGTCGGAAACCTGTTCGCGCATTGCCGTGATGTATGCCGGCCGGATCGTGGAAGAGGCGCCAAGCGGTCAGATTTTCACCCATCCGAACCACCCCTATACGCGCGGGCTGATGGGGGCCTTGCCGCCGCTCAGCGGCGCGCGGCGCCGGCTGGTTGCCATTCCCGGCAGCGTGCCGGAGGCGGCGCATATGCCGCAAGGCTGCGCCTTCGCGCCCCGCTGCAATGCGGCAACCGACCGCTGCGCGGAAGTCGATCCGGTGCCATTGCCCCTGACGCAGGACCATAGTGCAGCCTGCATCCATGCCAGACCATACCACCAGGCAGGCCATCCATCGCATCATCACGCTGCGACGACGCGCGAAAGGGCCATGCAATGAGTGCGGGCACGGCAGATCTGCTCGAAGCGCGTGATCTTGCGCGCAGCTATACGGTGCGGCGTGGGCTGCTGGGGCGCCCGACCGCCGTGCGGGCCGTGGACGGGATTTCGCTCCGCGTGGCGCGCGGCGAAACGCTGGGGCTGGTCGGCGAATCCGGCTGCGGGAAATCCACCACGGCGCGGCTGGTGCTGGGCATCGAGCCGCCGGATACCGGTTCTGTCATCTTCGACGGAAACGCCATGCCGCCGAGCGGCACGGCGGCCTGGGCGAACCTTCGCCGGCGCATGCAGATGGTCTATCAGGATCCGCTGGCGGCCCTCGATAGGCGCCTGGCCGTCGGCGTGCAGATTGCCGAGCCGCTGGATATTCACCGGATCGGCACCGCAGCAGAACGAGAGGAACGGGTCGCCGCTGTGATGGCGGAGGTCGGTCTGCAGCCGCATCATGTCGCCCGGCATCCGCAATCTCTGTCCGGCGGGCAGCGTCAACGCGCCGTGATTGCCCGTGCGTTGGTGACCAATCCGGATCTACTCGTCTGTGACGAGCCGATCAGCGCGCTCGACGTCTCGATCCAGGCGCTGGTGCTGAACCTGCTGAGCGACCTGCAGGAGCGCCTCAAGATGGGCATGCTGTTCGTCAGCCACGACCTCCGGGCCGTACGCCAGATCAGCCAGCGCGTCGCGGTGATGTATCTCGGCCGGATCGTCGAGGAAGGCGATCCGGATGCGGTGCTGCACGAACCCGCCCATCCCTACACTCAGGCACTCGTCTCGGCCATTCCGCATCCGGGCAAGACGACGAGCCGGGTCATCCTTCAGGGTGATCCGCCCAACCCCGCCAATCGCCCGACGGGCTGCGCCTTTCATCCGCGCTGTCCGGTCGCCACGGCGACCTGCCGGACTGAGACCCCGGAACTGAAGCCGCGCCGCAGCGACGGCCGGCGCGTCGCCTGCCATATCGCACACGGGGAGGCGGCAGCCGCCCGTGCTCCCGCTTTGCTGGAGACCTGCTGACATGCTGCATTACCTTCTTTCCCGGCTGCTGCGCGCTGCCGTCAGCATCATCATGGTCGTGACCTTCGTTTTCGTCGTTCTGCGCATGTCGGGCGATCCGGCCATGGTGATCATGGGCGCCGATGCACCACCGGAGGCAATCGACGCCTTCCGCAAGTCCTGGGGTCTCGATCAGCCGCTATGGGTCCAGTATTTCTCGTTTTTCGAGGCCATCTTCAGCGGCGAACTCGGCCGGTCCATGCGCGATGGTCGCGATGCGATGGCGGTGGTGCTGGAGCGGGTTCCCTCGACGCTTGCGCTCACCGTGCCGGCCTTCCTGGTGAACCTCATCGTGGGCGTTCCCGCCGGCGTCTATGCCGCGCTTCACCGCAACTCGCTGATCGATCGTTGCGTCATGGTGATGGCGGTCACGGGTTTTGCCGTGCCCTCCTTCATCCTGGCCATGCTGCTGGTGCTGATCCTCTCCGTCAATCTCGGCTGGCTGCCCTCGGCCGGGCAGGACAGCTGGCTGAACGCCATCCTGCCGATTGCCACCATGGGCTTCGGCGGCGCCGCCCTTCTGGCGCGCTTTACCCGCAGCGCCATGCTGGAAGTGCTCGGCCAGCCGTATATCCGCACGGCAAGCGCCAAGGGCCTGCCGTGGTCGGCCGTGGTCTGGCGTCATGCGTTGCAGAATGCGGCCATTCCGACCATCACCATCATCGGTTTCATGCTGGGCGGTCTCGTCGCGGGTGCCGTTGTCGTGGAGAGTGTCTTCTCCTGGCCCGGCGTCGGCCGGCTGCTGGTCATCTCCGTCGCCAACCGGGACCTCGCGATCGTGCAGGCCATCGTCCTGATGATCGCCATCACCATGGTCGCGGCGAACATGATCGTGGACGTTCTCTACGGCCTGGTCGACCCGCGCATGCATGGGCAGGCAAGGCCGGCACGCCGCTGATGATCCACACCGTTTCTTGCCCGCCCTGCCCTTGAAGGAGCCAGAACATGGCCGATACCACCTCCTCAACCGCCGCGGCCGGCGGTTCTCCGATGGCGCGGTTGAGGTCGCTGCTGGAGCGCCTCAACCGCATGCCGATCCTGATCACCATTGCCGTCCTGTGGCTCGTTTTGATGCTGGCGATTGCCGTTTCGGCCGACCTGATCTCGCCCTACCGATTTACGCAGATGGACCTGCGCAACCGGCTGAGCCTGCCGGTCTTCATGGGCGGCAGCTGGAGCCATGTGCTCGGAACGGATGAACTGGGGCGCGACGTGCTGTCCAGACTGATCACCTCGATCCGCATGAGCCTGCTGATTGCCTTTGGCGCCACCATCATCGGTGCCGTGATCGGGGTGACGCTGGGATTCGTCGCCGCGCATTTCCGCGGGATCGTCGAGCAGGCCGTTCTGGCGCTGGTGGATTTTTCCGCCGCCATTCCCTTCCTGGTGCTGGCGCTGGCGGTGCTGGCCTTCTTCGGCAACTCGCTGGTGCTGTTCGTCTGCCTGCTCGGTTTTCACGCCTGGGAGCGCTATGCGCGCATTGCCCGCGGCCTTGCGATCAGCGGCCGGATGCATGGCTATGCGGCGGCCGTGCATCAGCTGGGAGCCTCGCCCTGGCGCCTCTACGGCCGCCACATCCTGCCCAATATCGCCTCGACCCTGATCGTCTCGATGACGCTCGCCTTTCCGGAAATCATCCTGCTGGAAAGTGGCCTCTCCTTCCTGGGGCTCGGCATCCAGCCGCCAGGCACCTCTCTCGGCAACATGGTCGGTTTCGGCCGCGAATATCTGTCGTCCGCCCCATGGATCATGCTGGCGCCGGCCTTCGTCATCACCGCCACCGCGCTATGCGTCTCGCTTCTCGGCGACTGGCTGCGCGACCGGCTGGACCCCACGCTTTCCTGATCTCCCTCCCCCGCAGCATGCTGCTCGACACCATAGAAGGACCATACCATGTCTGATCTGCCCATTCTTGGCGCCGCCATGACGTTGAAGGACGTCGAACTGAACCGGGACTGGCTGCTGGAGAAGCCGCGCGATCTCGAGCTGCAGGATTTTGTTCCGGCCGAAGTTCTCTGCGGCGATTGGCAGCCGCTGGTGGAGCGTGCAAAGCAGCTTCTTGACGGCCATCAGGGCCGCCTCGGCATGCACGGTCCCTTCATGGGCCTCAATATCGCCTCGGCCGATCCGGATGTGCGGGCACTGGTGGCGCGGCGCATGGAGCAGGCGCTTGACGTCGCGGCCGCGCTCAACATCACCCAGATCGTCATCCACAGCCCCTATACGACGTGGATGCACAACAATCTCGACAACTGGCCGGAGCAGCGCCAACGCGTGTTGGAGATGACGCATCAGACGCTGGATGCCGCGGTGAAGCGCGCCGAGAACCAAGGCTGCGTCTTCGTGCTGGAAAACATCGAGGACAAGGACCCCGCCGACCGCCGCCGTCTGGTGGAAAGCTTCAATTCGCGCGCATTCGCGCTGTCGATCGATACCGGCCATGCGGCCTATGCCACCGGTTCCACCGGCGCGCCGCCGGTCGATTACTTCGCCAATGACGCTGGCAACCTGCTGCAGCACGTGCATCTGCAGGATGCCGATGGCTATGCCGACCGTCACTGGCCGGTCGGCCACGGCAGCATCAACTGGCGCGCCTTCTTCGCTCGCCTTGCCGGCATCACCTCCAATCCCCGTCTGATCATCGAGATCCGCGACAAGTCGCAGATTAAGGCCTCTGCGGCCTATCTGGCGAACCTCGGCCTCGCACAGTAACTGGTCTCGTCTGCGCCCATAAACGGCAAGCCTTTGGAATTGTTAGGGAAATCTCGCCTATTGTGCGGGCAAGGCCCGGCGGTTTTAGGTACACTTTAGCATCGAGCCACTGATTCTAAAGACAAACCCACAGCCGCCGGAGCCGACAACGCGCCAAGAACGCACCGTCCAGGGCTCCATATTCGATCTTTTCGCCGGGCACGAGATCGGTCGTGAGTTGGAGGCGATGTCGCAGCGGCTGGATGGCCATCGCGATCTTCTGGAATTGGCGACGTCCGGTCTGCGCCGACAGGGGGCGCGCGGCGACCGGCTTGGGATGCCCACGACATGGCCTTCCATAAGAAGCGGCCTCCGGATCGAAGATACGGTCAGAAGCCGCTGGCTGGATCGCAAGCTCAGAAACTTCCGGGCCGGCATCGAAGCCGGCATCTTCTGCCTGAAGCGGACCTATGGCCTGGCCCGCGGCACCTGGCGCGGGCCAGGCCACTTCGAGACCTACGTCTGGTCCTCGGTGGTCGCCTACAATCTCGCCCGCTTCGCCCGCCTCAGGCCGACCTGACGCCGGTCATGACGCCGCGTTCAGCGAGCAGGCCGCGAGCGCCGGCCGACACGTCACGACCGTATTGCGGCCAAACCGCCCTCTGGCCAAAACCTAGAAGCCCGGTGCCGCCATACGGCCGGAAAAACACGCTGCAGAGGGAAAAACACCTCTTACAAACCAGAAAACAGGCGTTTATGGACAGGCATCAGCTATATTGCGCAGGAATGCATGCTCAGCCCAGGATTGCATTTGCAACTGACGGCGATGTCGGGTTACATCGCAAACACGCCCGGCTTGAATGCGAGCATTATGCCGAAGCCCAGGAAGCCAACGATGAGGAACAGCGCCCCGCCGCGATCGAGGAGCAAACCGCCCCCCGTTGACCGACCGGCCTGATATGCGCCCGCACGTGGTCGTCGGCCGGAGCCACGACGCTGGACGCGAGCGGAGAGACTGCTCGTGACCGAGGCCCTGCTGCCGGGCTCGTCTCCTCGACTGTCGCACCATCTCCTGTCCAAGCAATGCAGGATCGATTTCAACCTTGGTCGGAGGATAGTAGGGTCCGCCGTGCTCGCGCTTGTGGCTGCGTGCTACCCCGAGCGGGGCAGTTCAGGGTTCGAAGCGTGCGGCACCATGGCCGGTTGAATTGCGACAGGAACGAAGAGCAGCGCCGTCCTATAATACCTATCCCACCGCCAGGCGAACCCAATCGCCTTTCAAAATTGAAGAGCATCGCACTCGTCGTGAGCTTGGTTTGGACAATTTCACCCCTCCCGGCGGCTGGGGAGGCTGAGAGCCCGATTGGAGCCAATATGCCTTACGCGACGAATTCGGATTTACCACCATCGGTTCGGCACGCCTTGCCTCAACATGCTCAGGATATATACCGCGAGGCCTTCAATCACGCGTTCAAGGCGCATGCCGGCGATCCGCGTCAGGAAGAGGTCGCACACCGGATTGCATGGGCCGCCGTCAAGCGCTCCTATGTCAAGATCGGCGATAGATGGACACCCCGTTGAGATGCACCCGTTGTCGAGGCTGCTTGGATCGTTTCGGCGTCCCGTCTATCTCTTGCCCATGAACCTCACGGTGCTGGCCTGGTCACCCTTGGTTCCTTGTTCTTCCACGAACGTGACGTGCATCCCCTTTTCCAGGTCATCAAAACGTCCGCCTATGACGCTATTGCGATGGAAGTAGATCTCACGGCCATCGGACGTTGCAATGAAGCCGAAGGCGCCCGCATGATCGATCCGCGCGATCGTGCCTGACGGCTGCGGCTCGTGGTATTTCACCTCCCCTTGAAGCTTCCTTGCCTCGTCCTGCAATTGCCGCCTCGCGCGCTTGAACGCATCATTGATGGCAAAGTTCAGATCGGAATGGCGCTCGTCGCCGTGATCGATGTGGTCGACGGCGACTTCCCGGCCATTCGGCAAGGTTAGATGGATGCGCACATCATAAAGGCCGCCTGTGCGATGTCGCTTGCCTGGCCCGGTGACGACGACACGGCAATCGGTAATCCGCCCGAAGCGTGTTTCAAGTTCGCTCACATGATCTTTCAGGGCAGCCTGAACAGCGGGTGAGATTTCCGCTCCGTGACTGGCGATTTCGACTGGTGTTTCCATGGTTCATCTCTCCTTCGCCGATTTTCCGCTCCGGCTTCGAGGGCAGCGTTTGTCCCCGTGGCGGGCTATCGCCTCGCGACCTGCACAGCAGGTGACTTGCTGTCTGTATTTCTAGCGCCGGGCTTTCACACGACATTGACGCCAATCAAAACGACGTCTTCGGCCCCAGGCGCGGAGATGAACATTGCAGGAAGAGGGACGAGACGCAGCCTTTCTTGCCCGGCCTGACCACCGGTTTCGGCACAGGGGTTCTCGTCCCCGCAAAATGTCGTCCTGGAGGTTGTCCGCCTTAATCACGGGAGCCGTCGAATGGTTTGATGACCGAGCGCCTACCGGAATTTTATGACGCAGTCCCCGAATTGGTTTTCATGTAGGATTGCTCTCCACAGACAACCTGATTGCGTCCAGCATTCTTTACACGGTAGAGCGCGGCATCGGCCTCGCTGAACAGGGCGTGCGTGGTGACGTCGGCTGACGCTTCTGGTGGCAAAGTGGCCAGTCCGATACTGACCGTGACATGACCAGCGGGCGGGTTGCCTTCGTGAGCCAGCGCCAGCCCGCGCACTTGCAGGCGAGTTCTTTCTGCGACAGTCCATGCCCCTTGGATATCGGTGTCGGAAAGCAGAACCGCGAGTTCCTCACCGCCATAACGGGCGACGATATCGCCGGGCCGTTTGACGCAATTGCGCACGACAGCGCCAATCTGCCTGAGGCATTCGTCCCCGGCGGCATGGCCATAGGTATCGTTAAACTGCTTGAAACGGTCGGCGTCGATCATCAGGAGAGAAAGTGGCGTGCAGTTCCGGCAGGCGCGCTGCATCATTTCCCCAAAGCGGGTGTTGAAGAAGCGCCGATTGGCAAGCTTCGTCAACTCGTCGGTATTGGCCAGAACGTCCAGTTCGTCCTGCTTCTTCTTGTGTTGTGTAACGTCACGCGTGATCGCAACAACCCGGGTCGCGACTGCCTTTTCGCGAGCCGGCAACTTGCTCAACGCCGTCTCAAGCCAGACCTCCTCGCCATCCGGCCTGGTATGCTTGATGAGGGACTTCTCCTGCGTCGAGCCGTCCTGCAGTCGTTCGGCTGCAGAGCGCACTGTTGCTTCAGCATCCTCCGCCATTCCGGCAAACACACTTTTCCCGATGAGCCTTTGAGGTTCGATACCCAAAATCTGCGTTGAAGACGGAGAAACATACTCCCTGATGCCGGCCTCGTCGAAACGTGCAATGACGTCGCTGGACGATTCCGCCAGCAAACGAAATTCTGCTTCTCGCGCCGCCAGCTGCGCTTCACTCTCCCGGCGCAACCTCAGTTGATGGCGCCAATGCATTGCCGCCAGGCTCGTCCCGGCCAGCAAGACGGCGACGTAGAACCAGCGGGCCTTGGCGGTTCCCGTCCACTCCAGGAAAACTCCCCGTTCGGAGGCCGCGGCAAGCACGACGATGCCCGTGCGTCCGCTTTGATAGAAGCCGCCAATTCGAACTTTCCCATCGACGGGTGACTGATAATCATAGGCGCCAACAGTCCTTACCTTGAGGTGATGGGCAAACAGTTCGTGCGCAGAGATATTGCTGCCAAGGAGCGTCTCCTCCATCGGACCGCGTGCCATGACCCGGAAGCGTGACTTCGTGCGCCCGCATCAAACGGCGCAACCAAACACACCAAAATCGACCGCCCTGCAACGACCATGCCACAGCATGCTCGGCGCCGACGAGGCTGGCACAAACGTCAATAGGATCGATGCCACCTGTCAGCCGCATCAAGTCGGCCGACCAGCACCCAACGCAAACCACAAATCCCCATAGACCGGAAAACTGCCCTCTCCATCCCGCGGGTTCTTTCTCTGGAGGCTTTCGGGCGCCGGCCCGGCGCCAGGCCAACACGTGGATAACCGGCATCCGAAACCCACAATAGCGGACATGGCACCGCCCCCTCCAACAGCCTGGTCATGCTTGTTTAACTGGAGCTATATTGGCTGCGTTGACCAGCTTGCTGGCTCGTCATTCTTGTCGGAAGAAGCGGCTGCCGCCGTAGGATGCACTTTCCCGGGGGCGTGGTGGGCCGGAGCATAGATCGCGTAAACCTGCATTGGCGTCGCCCCAATATTGGTAATGTTGTGCCAGGTCCCCGCTGGAACCAGGACGCACCAGCCCTCTGAAACTTCTTTATCAAAGGTCAGTTCGTCCTTCGCTACCCCCATCTGCACTCGGCCGCGGCCAGCGTCGAGGCGCAGAAACTGATCGGTCTCCGGATGCACTTCAAGGCCGATGTCGCCGCCGACGGGGATCGACATCAATGTCACTTGCAGATAACGCCCGCTCCAGGCGACACAACGGTAGTTTGTATTTGCCTTCGTCGCGCGTTCGATGTCGAACGATTGCGGCTGCGGCCCAATGTCTTTGATCTTGTCAGTAGTGTTGGCCATGGTTGATTGCCTCCTTGAGATTGCGGCGGTTCACTTCCTAGTCGGCTCTCTGAGACCTCACCGTTGGCTGTCCGGGAAGCCCTGCCTACGTCAAGCTGAAATCGCCTGCCGTCCTGTCAGGCTGTCTATTTCGATTCGGAAATAGAGATGCGCGCCCTCGTAGGCCAACGGCTGTGGACTTGGCTTCAATGCTCCGAGCTCCCGCCAATCATTACGAACCTGAAACAGTTCCCAGGCGTGCTGCCTTCCGCAAATTTCTGACGCCACGGCGCAGATTCCGGTCAAGTATGTCCGCTTCCAAACTCCGGGAATGCGCCGCTTACCGTCCGTACCATCTCGCGCGTCACACGAGTTTCTAAATGCGGCCCATCAGGAGAAGCACGATGAGAACGATGAGTATGATACCGATCACGCCCACCCCACCATGTCCATAGCCGTACCCGTAGCCGCCGAAGCGGCCTGAAAAGCCTCCCGCCAAGAAGATGACGAGCAGAATTATTAAGATCAAGCCAATAGACATATTCTGTCCTTTCCGATGAAAGAAGTTACTATTTCTTTCGAATTGAAAGTCCCTGGTCATCCACAGTGATATCCACACCACTGGTGGTCTTTTGTTCCTGATAGTAAAAATAACTTAGCGCGGTTACGACCACAACGAGCGCGCCGATGATTAAGTAAAGTATGTTGCGATTCATGCGCGTTCCCCCGTGAATAGGTATCCAGCGACGGCCCGCCCTGCCAGAGCGCAGTGGGTTAGCAGGGATTGACCTAATCGATCACCACTTCTGCGAGTTGTACCAGTCGTCGATTTCCTTTTGCGCCTGGTCTTTCGCGTAGCCATACCGCTCCTGAATCTTTCCCTCCAACTGATCACGACGCCCGGAGATCACGTCCAGATCATCGTCCGTGAGCTTGCCCCACTGTTCCTTTGCCTTGCCCTTGATTTGCTTCCAATTGCCTTCGACACGGTTCCAGTCCATTGCAATCTCCCTTTACGGCTTCATGCCGTCGAAGTCATCCTCCACCCTGCCCCGAATACCGCCTTGTTTCAGATCAAGTTTAGTCGCGACTTTCTGTTGAAGAAGCGGGAATTATTCCCGCTTCTTCAACGTGCAGGGTTCAAGCCACATACAATCCCTGGTAGAGGCCATCCTTGCTTCAAAGATACCGCCGACTGTCCGAGCCTTTGATTGCACAGCTTTCAATCATGCCCCTGATCAGGTCGCGTTGAACTGGCGGCCTTCGCCTCAGACCGCCGTCCCCACCAGCGCGCCGATTCCCGCGGTCAGCGCCATTGCAAATGCGCCCCAGAAGGTAACGCGGGCAGTGGCTTTGAGGATATGCGCACCGCCAGCCTTCGCTCCGATTGCGCCAAGCAGGGCAAGAAACAGCAACGACGCGATTGCAACGGAGTAGATCAGCATCGAGGGGGGCGAGAGTACGACCATGAGCAGGGGCATTGCGGCCCCGACCGCGAAGGTGGCAGCCGAGGTCAACGCCGCCTCGATCGGCCGGGCAACCATATGTTCGACGACGCCGAGTTCGTCACGCGAATGCGCGTCGAGGGCGTCGTTGGCAGTCAACTGCACTGCAACCTGTCCCGCCAATTCTGGAGTAAGCCCACGTTTGACGTAAATCTGTGTCAGTTCCTCAAGCTCGGCTTCCGGAAACGTCTCCAGTTCCAGCCGCTCCCGCGCGAGATCGGCCTGCTCAGCGTCCGCCTGCGAACTCACCGACACGTATTCACCGGCGGCCATGGACATCGCGCCTGCGACGAGACCGGCAACGCCAGCCACCAGGATTTGTTGGGTATTGGCGGCGGCCGTGGCGACACCCATGATCAGGCTTGCTGTCGACACGATGCCATCATTCGCGCCCAGCACAGCTGCCCGAAGCCAGCCGATGCGCGACACGAGGTGGTTTTCCCGATGCAGACGGCTCATGATTTCCTGCTGATCGTGCCATCGAGGCGTGCCGCCGCGGCGATCGTGTTCGAGATCGTGCCGTATTTCCGGACGTTCTGGTGCAGCAGTTCCAGTCGCTGATCGCTCTCGTCGGTATCGACAACAAGTTCATAGTCAACCGAAACTATCCTTGGAGGCGCATCCTGCCGGATCGCGTGCAGGCTGACCTCGACGCCGGAAAACCTGAAGTCCAGGATGGGTGTCACGCGCTCGATGCCTTTGATCATGCATGCGGCGATCGCCGCCAGCAGCAATTCGGCCGGGTTGAAGGCATCGGGAGAACCCGCCAGCCCGGTATCCAGCTTGACTTCCGCCATCTTGGCATTGGCCACACTGCCTTCTGCGTCGATTCTGCGGGCCGTAATCCGGTATTCCAGCATGTGGGCTTTCCCCTTCGATGAGCGTGACAGATGGCCGGCGACTGGCACCCTACCACGCGATACTGGGACCCGCTTGACCCTGATCAAGAAGCAGAACGATGTCGCTCGATCGAGGCCGCGCTCGCAAGCCCTGCGGCGCGAATCCCGATCGGGCAGACAAGCAACTCAGCGGGCGGCGCGCCTTTGCCTAGGCTCGATGCGGGGTACGCGCCGTTGGGGTCGCGTCAAACCACAAGTGCGTGAGGCGTTCGGCCACGCGGTGAGGCAATATGCTCGAAAGGCGGGACAGCGTCGCCGCGATTTGCAGTGCCTGCGACACTCGTCCAGCCGGAAGGCGGCCATTCAGCCACATCTCCGCCAGCCGGGCCACGGGTGCGGTGCCCCGCGACACCAGCATGGTTCCCATGGGATATTTGGATGCAACCATAACGTCCATGCGTGTTATAGTGGTATTGTCGAATTTGCTCATTCCGGCTTTTCGGCACGCCTGCCGAGTCATGACTTGCTCCGTGAGTCTTCGGTCCATGAGGGCCATTTCATGCTACAGACGCCTCCAGTGCATCTCGAAGCGGCCAGCACTCTTGCGGTGGTGGTATCATCCATCGAACCATTGCTTTTCCTGTCCGACGATCTGAAGGTCATCGCAGCGAGTGCATCGTTCTGCCGGGCCTTCGAGATCGACCCAGCGTCAGTCCCCGGTATGCGGCTCAGCGATCTTGGAGCTGGGGAATGGGCGATGCCCAGGCTTGAGTCACTTCTCAGGGCCACTGCTTCGGGAAGTGCGAACATCGAGGCTTACGAAATAGACCTCAAGCGACCAGGCAAGAAGACCCGCCAGTTGGTCCTTAATGCGCGAACACTCGACGACGGCGACCTCGAACATATTCGCTTGCTCCTTGCCATAGCCGACGTAACCGACGCCCGCGCCGAAGCCCGGCTCAAAGATGACTTGATCCGTGATAAAGCCATCCTGCTGCAGGAGGTCCAGCACAGGGTCGCAAATAGCCTGCAGATCATTGCAAGCGTTCTAATGCAAAGCGCACGTCGGGTTCAGTCGGACGAAGCGCGCGGGCATCTTCACAACGCACATCACCGGGTGATGTCAATCGCAGCCCTGCAGCAGCAACTCTCAACGTCTCTTGGGGGCACGGTTGAGCTGCGCGCCTACTTTACTCAGCTATCCCGAAGCCTCGGCGCGTCGATGATAGCTGACCCTGAGCGGCTATCGATCAAAGTGACGGTCGATGACAGTGTCGTGGACGCTGATGTTTCCGTGAGCCTGGGCCTAATCGTAACCGAACTCGTAATCAACGCCCTCAAGCATGCCTTTCCAGACAAGGGAATAGGCAAGATCGCGATCGATTATCGATCGTCCGGTAGCGACTGGACGCTTTCCGTTGCGGACAACGGTATCGGCATGCCCGCAGGTAACGATGCACCCAAAGCCGGACTAGGGACTGGTATCGTGGAAGCGCTCGTGAAGAACCTGGACGGCAAAATTGAGTTGAGTGACGCAGGTCCAGGTACCGTGGTCACGATCAGCCATAGGGAAACCACTGACCTCGAAAACGACCTGTCGTCAGCGGTGTAGGAACCGAACGCTATTCAGGAAATTTACTTCGGAACCTAGCGGCTCACCCCTCATGCATCGAGTGAACAATGAAGAACGGCAAACCGGTTGTCCTGGTCGTGGAAGACAGTCCGATGATACGAATGGGTTCCGTCGATCTAGCCCGAATCTCTCAAAGTAAGGGGTGCATCGGGGCCGCGAATCTGAGAAACTGCTTTTGCTACAAAGGCTTATCAGATTCGTAACGGAGCCCCGATGCAAACAGACTGTATCTCCGCGCAGTTGGAATTTAAAGGCTTCGACGGCCACAAAGTCGTCGCTGGTTTTGACGGCGGCGCGATCACCTCGGTTGCCGGTGCGCTGCTGCTTCGCCACGTCGATGCGGCCATCGGGCTGTTCGACCGGGTGGCCGCCTGCTTCGTTGATGGCCGCGATCGCAAGTGCACGGTCCACAGCACGCGCACGCTGGTCGGGCAGCGCATTGCGGCGATCGCGCTGGGCTACGAGGATGTCGATGATCACGACACGCTGCGCCACGACCCGGTGCTTGCGCTGCTGTCGGAGCGTAAGCGCTCATTTCGGCGCGCGTGGTCGTCAATGGAGGTGAAGGGACTGCGGATCAGGCAGCCTGTGTTTTGAAGTTGAATGGCATGAGGTCGTCGATGTCGTCCTCGTCCGGCCGCTGCGGCAGTTCGGTGAGGACGTGCTTGAGCCAGGCGAATGGCTCGACACCGCAGGCACGACATGTCAACATCAGGCTGTAGATGACGGCGCTGGCCTTGGCCCCGTCTACTGTGTCTGAGAAGAGCCAACTCTTTCTGCCAGTTGCAAAAACTCTGATGTCGCGTTCCAATAAATTGTTGTCTATCGGCATTCGGCCATCGTCGGTGTAGCGCGTCAGATATTCCCATTGGTTGAGCGTATAGGAGACGGCATCGCCAAGTTTGGTGTCGGGTACGACCTTCGGCGCGATGTCGTCGAGCCATGCTTTGAGAGCGGCCAGGACCGGGACGCTGTGTTTCTGGCGAAAGCGGCGCATGTGGTCAGGCTGCGTTTCGCCATCATCCGGCTTTTCGTCCCGTGCCTGCCGTTCAATCCGGTAAAGCTGGTCGAAGAACTTGAGGGCCTGCGCCGGTGGCCCTCCTGGCTTTTCCCTGACCTTGAGAGCATTGACAAAGCGCCGCCGGGCATGGGCCATGCATCCGATATGGGTGGCCTTCTTCAATGTCCGCCAGGCCTGATAGCCGTCGGTCATGAGGATGCCGCGATAGTCGCCAAGGAAGGTCTGCGGATGCACCTGCCCACGACCGGGCTGATAATCAAACAACACAATCGGCTCGTCGCTGTCCTGGCTGCTTCGATATGCCCACATGTAAGACTCGTCGGTCGCTTTCCTGTCCTTTTCCTTCAGGACTTGCACCGTGGTCTCGTCGCCATGGATGAGGGGCTGGGACCGGAGCCGCAGTTTCAGCGCGTCATAGATACGAACGAGATGGTTCTCGCTCGACCCGATGACCCAATGGCCGAGAGCGCCACGGCTGACGGGAACGCCCGCACGCTCGAAGGCCTGCGCCAGACGGTAGAGCGGTGTGCCATCGACATATTTATGGACGAGCGCGAAGGCCAGCGTCGAGGCCGTGGCGATGCTGCCGGGCAAGGGCTGCTTCGGCATCGGCGCGATCACAACTGGCGTCTTGATCCCGGTGCGGTCGCAGTGGCGACACGCGTATTTGGCCCGCGCATTCTGCAAAATCGTGGCCTTGATCTCGATATGAAGCTGCTCGGTCACCAACTCGCCCATGCGATGCATCTGATGGCTACAGCACGGGCAGGCTTTCTGATCGTCGGCAAGATCATAGTCGACGCGCTGGCGCGGCAGGTTCGCAGGCAGTGGCTTGCGGCCCGATTTCCTGCGTTCCGGCTGTTCGGCCTGCGGCAATCCCGTGTCTGGAAGATCGACGCTATCCGCCTCGTCATCGAGATCGCGGTCCTCGTCGTTTCCATCAACGGTGCTCTGCTCAGCTTCGTTGAAGATGCGATCCACATGCTTTTCGCTACGCGGTGCAAACCGATGCAAGCGGGCGAGCGCCAGTTCTTCCTCAAGCTTGACGACGCGCTCGGCGAGCTGACGGTTGGCCGCCTGAAGCGCGGCGATTTGCGCCATCAATTCCGCAACGTCAGGAATGCCGGTTGGATTCATCGCATTTTTGAATCTGAACCGCTTCCCTGCGTCAACTGGCCCGCATACCGAATTCACCCGACATATTCATATTGCCGAACCGGGTGGCGGATCATGGCATCGAGATCGATGCCATCGAGAAGCCAGTGCAATTGCTCGGCGTCGAGCGCCAGCACCTTTTCCTCCCGACGGGGCCAGCGGAACCTGTCTTCCGACAGAGCTTTCAATACGAGTACAAAGCCCGAGCGGTCGAAGAACAAAAGCTTCATCCGAGTGCGGCGGCGATTGCAGAAGGCGAACACCGCACGCTCGAACGGATTGTGGCCCATATTCTGCTCGACCAAAATCGCCAGGCCGTTGATCCCGGCACGAAAGTCGATAGGGTCCCGGTGAAGATAGACACGCAGATTGTCGGCCAGCCGGAACATCACAATGCTCCCAACGCTGGGATCATCGCTGACAGAGCCTGCATATCAGCACCTTCAAGCTCAAACCGCACGCCGTTCGGAAGCAATGCCGTCAAGCGTATACGGGCCAATTTCTGCTGAGAGGGCAAAGAGGGCGGCTCCGGCGGGCATATAACAGCCGTCGCCTCAACCACCTCAACGAAGGCTGACGCTGCAACGCTCGCCACCACCGCAGATGCTTTTTCGGAACCCTGCCGCCGCTGACGAAGCCTGATCCAGTTCTGCAACTGATTGGCGTTGATCCCGTGCGCCAATGCAAGCCCTGCTATCGACGCACCCGGTTCAAGCGCAGCATCGATCAAACGATCCTTATCAACCGGATCATACCGCCGCTTCCCGTTGCTCAGAATCCTGACCACCCTAAGCCGCCCCGAAATTCCAACCTCACTCGATGCCATCGTGTCCACTGTGTCCATAGTCCCGCTATGGACACAGACTCGATCACCACGGCATCAATGAAAAGGTGCGGTCTTTTGCGCGCTTACGTCGGAGCAGCTGACGCCGAAGCGGCAAGACTGTACAGTCCTTGCCGGCAAATCCACCTTGAACCGGCTGGAGCACGGCCGCCCCGGCGCGCCAACGCGCTATCACAAGATCGCCTATGACGCCGGGGCTCTGGAAGCGCTGTTCGTGGAGCTGTTCCTGGATGCACACGACAGGCCGCCAGAGGAGATCGTGCTCGACCTCGACGCCACCGATGATCCGCTGCACGGCCATCAGGAAGGGCGGTTCTTCCACGGCTATTATGACGGCTATTGCTATCTGCCGCTCTACATCTTTTGCGGCCGACATCTGCTTTCGGCCAAGCTGCGGCGCTCCAACATCGACGCCAGCGCCGGCGCAGTCGAGGAGGTCGGGCGGATCGTTCAGCAGATCCGCACGCGCTGGCCTGGCGTGCGCATCGTTCTGCGCGCCGATTCTGGCTTTGCCCGCGACGAACTGATGGACTGGTGCGAGACCAGCAACGTCGACTATGTCTTTGGTCTTGCCCGCAACAAGCGGCTGGAAAAGCAGATCGCCGAAGCCCTGGAGGAAGCGCGTCTGGAAGCCGGGACAAGCGGCCAGGCGGCCCGCGTCTTCCGCGACTTCCTGTGGTCGACGAAGGACAGCTGGTCACGGCGACGGCGGGTCGTCGCCAAGGCCGAATGGACGATGGCCGCCCCCAATCCTCGCTTCGTCGTCACCTCGCTGGAAGCGGAATGCTGGGCGGCACAACCGCTTTACGAGGAACTTTACTGCGCGCGCGGCGACATGGAGAACCGCATCAAAGAATGCCAGCTCGATCTCTATGCCGACCGCACCAGCGCCCACACCATGCGCGCCAATCAGTTGCGGCTCTGGTTTGCGTCGTTGGCCTATGTATTGATCGGTGCGCTACGCCGCCTCGGCCTCGCTCATACCCGGCTTGCCGATGCCACCTGCGGCACGATCCGATTGAAGCTGTTGAAGATCGGCGCGCAGGTCCGCGTCTCAGTCCGCCGCATCAAGGTGGCGATGGCTTCGGCCTGCCCCTATGCCGAGGAGTTTGCTCTGGCTCATGCCCGAATATGCGCTGCGGCCCCAGGATGCCGCCGGACCTGAACCCACCCAACAACGAAAAAGGATACATCACCGGCCCAGACAAAACGCCCCACATCGCGGCGACGGCCGCGCGCGTCTTCGGCGGCGAGCCTGGCCCCCACCGCCGCCAACAGTCCAACGTCAACCAACGCCACAGGCGCTGTGAGATATGCGGGCTAGTGCTGTCGGCGGGCTACGAAGCGCAGGCTGGCGATGCCGACGAGGCAATTCGCATCCTTCAGTCGAGAGCCGACATCGATTAAGGTGTTCACCGATGTTCAGATGCCGGGAACAATGGACGGTATCAAATTGTCCCACTACATCCGCGATAGGTGGCCGCCCGTGAAGCTGATCGTCGCATCCGGTGCTGCCATTCTCGAAGAAAGCATACTGCCGGGCGGGAGTCGGTTCTTTTCAAAGCCCTACGACGAATTCACCATCACCGATGGCATTGCAACTGCTTTCGCGCGAGCATCCGCACTTCCCTATTTCATGAATTAGCCCCGTCAAACCAGGTCACAAGAAATAGGCTCGACACCTGGTTGATCAATGGCAGCTTCGGGCCGACTGCGGACGACGATGTCCATTTTGTCTCGGGTAGGAAAAAGCGCAAAAGACGCTTGCTTGACCCGCCGATTAGAGAAGTCGGCCATGCTGACGCCGGTCTGGCGGCTTGGAATGCTTTCCGCCAGTGGTCAGGCAAGGTCCTCAGTTTTTAACCGGCGACCGTCTGCACATGGACAACATTCGCCGGGCGAATTGCGCACCGAGCTGAACAATCGAAATGCTTTTCTTTCAATCATTTAAAATGGCCAATCGGAGAATTCGGATTTTTGTATGGACATCTGAGATTCATCACCTTAAAAAAGCGCTCGTCTTCGCCACGGGAATGCACTGGGCCTTCCAGACTTGAGCATTCCTTAATCTTCGGCCATGTCTCTCCTTTGGAATTATTCCGGAAACAGGGGGAGATATTCGAAAAACAGATGATGGCGCATGTGCCGCTATCGAAGAATCCAACGAATACTCGCCCTGCGGAGCCCTATATTCTCCGGATGTCGAGCCTTAACTTAAGGAGAGCGCCTCCGCTGTTGAGCCGGGGCTTATTTCAAAATGGCTTTTGCAACTGAAAATGACGCGTCGGCTGAGCCGGCTTCGACCAAGATCAGTATTAAGAATGTTTATAAGGTTTTTGGCGAGCGGCCTGAAAAGGCGCTCGACCTGCTGAAGCGGGGCAAAAGCAAATCGGAAATCCTGGCCGAGACGGGGTGCTCGATCGGCGTCAACGATGCCAGCTTCGAGATCAAGGCCGGCGAGATTTTCGTCATCATGGGCCTTTCCGGCTCCGGAAAATCCACACTTTTGCGCTTGCTCAACCGCTTGATCGAGCCAACATCCGGCAAGATTGAAATCGATGGCCGGGATATTACCCGCATGTCGCGCCGCGAATTGATCGAATTGCGCCGACGCGACATCAGCATGGTTTTCCAGTCGTTTGCGCTGCTGCCGAACCGCAATGTTCTCAACAATGCCGCCTTTGGTCTCGAGGTCGCTGGTGTCGGCGAAGCCGAGCGGAGAAAAAAGGCGCTCGCAGCGCTCAAGGCTGTCGGGCTTGACGGTTACAGCGAAAGCCGGCCGGATCAGCTCTCCGGCGGCATGAAGCAGCGCGTCGGATTGGCGCGGGCGCTTGCAAGCGAACCGACGATCCTTTTGATGGACGAGGCGTTTTCCGCCCTCGATCCCCTGATCCGCACGGAAATGCAAGATGAGCTGGTCCGCCTCCAGGCAGAACACAGCCGCACGATCGTTTTCGTCAGCCACGACCTCGACGAAGCGATGCGCATCGGCGACCGCATCTGCATCATGCAAAGCGGCAATGTCGTTCAGGTGGGTACGCCGGACGAGATCGTCCTCAACCCGGCAAACGATTACGTCCGCTCCTTTTTCCGCAACGTCGACGTTTCGCGGGTGTTCAGAGCGGGAGATATCGCCCGCAAGACCCAAGTCACGCTGATCGAGCGCCAGGGCGTCTCTGCGGCGGCGGCATTGGAGCGGATGAAGAACTTCGACCGGGAATTCGCGATCATCGTCGGTCGGGACAAAACCTACCACGGCATCGTAAGCCAGGCATCGCTCGTCGAGAAGATCCGTTTAAAAGCTGCCGATCCTTATCGGAGCGCCTTTCTTTCCGACGTCGAGCCTATCCCTGCCAGCGAACCGTTGTCGAACGTTTTAGGCAAGGTTGCAGGCAGTTCCTGGCCCGTGCCCGTGGTCGATGACGAAAACCGCTATGTCGGTTCCATCAGCAAGTCGGCTCTTCTCGAAACGCTCGACCGCGCAAGCTGACCCTTAAAAAAACGGACAGACAGATGACTTTCGATATCGGCGACGGCGTCGACAGCGCCGTCAATTACATCCTCGACAACTTTGGTCCCCTGCTCGATTTCATTGCGGCGGCGATCGGTCTGGTGACGAACGGCATACAGGATGCCCTTCTGGCTACTCCCATGCCGGTCGGTCTTGCGATTTTCGTCATCCTTTCGCTGTGGCGCGTCGGATTGGGTTTTGCCGTCTTTACCGGCCTGTCGCTTTGGCTGGTGGAGCACATGCAGCTCTGGTCGGCGATGATGGAAACGCTGTCGCTTGTGATTGCCTCAACCCTGGTCGCGATGCTCATCGGCCTGCCCTTAGGCATTGCCATGGCGCGCAGCGATCGGGTCGCAACCATGGTAAGGCCGGTGCTCGATCTGATGCAGACCATGCCAGCCTTCGTGTATCTTATTCCGGCGGCGATGTTTTTCGGCCTTGGCGCGGTGCCCGGCACGATCGCAACGGTCATCTTTTCCATGCCGCCGGTCGTCCGGCTGACCAATCTCGGCATCCGGCAGGTGCATGTCGAATTCATCGAAGCCGGCAACGCCTTCGGCTGCACGGCGTCCCAGCTTCTGTTCAAGGTGCAGTTGCCGAACGCCATGCCCTCGATCATGGCCGGCATCAACCAGACGATCATGCTGTCGCTGTCGATGGTGGTCATCGCCTCGATGATCGGCGCCGGCGGCATCGGCAACACGGTTTTGACCGGTATCCAGCGGCTCGACGTCGGTACCGGCTTCGAGGGCGGTATCGCCGTCGTCATTCTGGCCGTGATCCTCGACCGGATCACGCAGAGCCTCGGAAGAGAGGGCGCGGGTATCTGGCGCGTGCTTTTCCAGAAAACAGCACGACAGGAGGCAGCACAAGCTGCCACCTGATCTCGTGCTGAACCATGGCGGCCCACATGCCGCCGAATGCGAACCTTCAAAAAAGGAGCAGTTATGTTCAAGACACTCGTTACAATGAGCCTCGCGGCCGTTTTGTTTGGCAGCGTGACGACGGCAACGATGGCGCAGGACGCCAAGCCGGTCAAAATCGGCTGGGCGGCATGGTCGGATGCGGAATTCGTCACCAAGCTTGCAGCCAAGCTCATCAAGGACGAGCTTGGTCAGGAGGTCGAACTCGTCCAGACGGACGTCGCCCCCCTTTATCAGGGCGTCAGCCGCGGTGACCTCGACGCCATGATGATGGCCTGGCTGCCGCAGACCCACGCCGATTATTTCGCCAAGATCAAGGACAAGGTCGAAACGCTTGGCACCGTCTATGATGGTGCAAAGCTTGGCTGGGTCGTCCCGAAATACATTCCGGAAGATGCGATCGGCTCGATCGAGGACCTGAAGAAGGCTGACGTCCAGGAGAGGCTGAAAGGGCGTATCGAGGGCATCGATCCGGGTGCAGGACTGACCCGCCTGTCCGAAAAGGCGATCAAGGACTACGGCCTGGACGATTATAAGCTGCAGATTTCCAGCGAGGCAGGAATGCTGACCACCGTCGATCGCGCCATGCGTTCGGAAGGATGGTTCGTGGCAACCTCCTGGAGCCCGCACTGGATGTTCGGCAAATACGAGCTGCGCTACATCGACGACCCGAAGAAATCTCTCGGTGAAGCGGAGCATGTCGACGTTCTGGCGCGCAAGGGCTTCAAGGAGGACAACCCGAAAGTCGCCGACTTCCTGTCACGCATGAAGCTGCCGCTCCCTGATCTCGAAAGCGCGATGTTCAACGCCCAGGAGACCTCCTACGACAAGGCGGTCGAGAAATACATCACGGACCATCCGGATCAGGTCAAGGTCTGGCTGGGCAAGGACGAAGGCTAAGCCATTCACGGGGCTTCGCGGCGAAAGCGTTTGCGAAGCCCGCTTCACATTTAGGGAAGTTTGACAATGTACGATGGACAGATCGTTTCGGCATTTGCCACGGACGATACAATCGGCGGGCGAATCTCGCTCGCGCGCGACGCACTGAACATGTCGATCGAAGACGCATCCCGGATTGTCGGGGTCACATCAGAAACCTGGCAGAACTGGGAAAATGACCGGTCAGACCCAAGAGCCAACCTCCTCGACAGGATCGCTGGAGCCCTAAAGGTGAGTCTCGCATGGTTGCTCAGCGGAAGGGGAACAGGCCCAGTTTGGGAAGACTTGAGCTTCGACGAAGCCGGTGAGAGATACCTGCTGCACTGAGCTGCAGACTCAAAAGGGGCATCAGTCATCATTGTTTTCTTTTCAGGTGATGCGTTTTATGCACCTGCAAAAGCTCGCTGAAAGGGCGCGTCTTGAACATGGGCGGCGCGGCCGTGATCCCTACGCGTTTTTCACGGCGCTGATTGCCCGTAAGCGGTCAGCCGATGGCGTGGGACTTGAAGTTCCAGGGCATGAGCGCCTCGATTTCAGATACGGGCCAGCCTTGAGCGATGCGGTTCAAGGTCTGGGAGAGCCAGTCAAGCGGATCGACGTTGTTCATCTTGGCTGTCTGCAAGAGGGTGGCGACCGTCGCCCAAGTGCGTCCACCACCCTCGCTGCCGGCGAATAGACTGTTCTTTCTCGTAATTGTTTGGGGCCTGATCGCGCGCTCGACGATATTGGAGTCAATTTCGATCCGGCCGTCCGTCAGGAAGCGCTCCAGTGCTTCGCGCCGGGTGAGCGCGTAGCGGATCGCTTCGGCGGTCTTGGACTTGCCAGAGACCTTGCCCAGTTCCTTTTCCCAAAGATCAAAGAGGCCGGAGACGATGGTTACAGATTTTTCCTGACGCAGCATGGAACGGCTGTCGGCATCCCGACCGCGGACCTCATCCTCAATGCGCCACAGCTCGATCATCGCGATGATCGTGTCCGTTGCAGCCTTTGAGACACCACTGATGTGGAGGTCGTAAAACTTGCGGCGTAGATGCGCCCAGCACCCTGCGAGCCGGATCGTTTCATTGCTGCCGGCCTTGGCACGCGTCTTGGCGAGATTGGTATAGGCCGAGTAGCCGTCTACCTGCAGGATGCCGCCAAATCCGGCGAGATGACGCGCCACGCAATCAGCGCCCCTGCTGTCCTCAAACCGATAGGCCACCATCGGCGGGCTGGTTCCGCCATAGGGTCTATCATCGCGAGCATAAGCCCAAAGCCAGGCCTTCGTCGTTTTCCCCGAACCGGGCGCAAGAGTGGGCAAGGTCGTTTCGTCGGCGAAGACCCTTTCGCCCTCCTTGACGCGCTCAAGGATGTAGTCGGCGCATATCTGCAGTTCGAAGCCCAGATGCCCCATCCATTGGGCCATCAGTGATCGGCTGATCTCGACACCGTCGCGTAGATAGATTGCCTCCTGCCGGTAGAGCGGAAGGCCGTCGGCGTATTTGGAGACGGCGATATAGGCGAGCAGCCGCTCCGTCGGCAGGCCACTTTCGATGATGTGTGCCGGTGCCAAAGCCTGGAGCACGCCATCGTTGCCCCGGAAGGCATATTTGGGGCGACGCGTCACGATGACCCGGAACTTCGGCGGCACGACATCCAGTCGTTCCGAGCGATCCTCACCGATCAGGACCTTTTCCAGCCCCTCGCAGCCGGCCGGGATCTCCGGCTCGATCACTTCCTCGATGCGTTCGAGATGAGCGGCAAAACCCTTGCGCGGACGTGGTGCTCGTTTCGGCTTGTCTTTGGCCGCATGATCAAGCTCGCTCTGGATTGCCGAAAGGCCGGTCTCGACTTCCTCGAAGGCAAAGGACACCTGTTCGTCGTTGACGCCAAGCCGCAATCGCTCGGAACGGGTGCCATGTTGGGTGCGCTGCAGAACCTTCAGGATCGATGTGAGGTTGGCAATCCGCTCGTTGGCACTCTTCTCCACCGCCTCCAGCCGCGCGATCTCAGCTTCAGCGGCCTTCAGCCGGACTTCTTTCGCAGCCTGCTCGCGCGCCAGCGCGAGAACCATCGCTTTCAGCGCGTCAACGTCGTCCGGCAGGTCGTGAGGGGGCAAATCCATGGGAAGGATTAGAGCACAAAAACAGCCGTTTTCCCAACCATTACAGCGGCATGATTCATCTTGCCGCAGGCGCGGTCAGCCCGTCAACAAGGGTCGCCTGACCTTGTTCGGGCGGATCTTTTTCCAATCCATTCCGGCCAGCAACGCCATCAGCTGAGAATGGTCCAGACGTATCCGTGCCGCCGATATGCCCGGCCAGCAGAAGCCTTGATCTTCCAAGGTTTTCGAATAGAGGCAGACACCGCTGCCATCCCACCAGACAATACGAATACGATCGGCACAGTGCGCTTCATAATGCATCCCTCCATCAGATTCCGGGCAACCGGATGACTTTATCGTATTGATAATCTTCATAAAACTTCGGGCGTCGATCGATGACACCCTGCACCCCTATCCGGACGGCTTCCGAGGATAATGCTTCGACGGGAACCATCCACGGTGAGCCGGGAAGGATTTGCGTTGCAGGTAAAATTCCTCTCTGCACCAGGCTTTTGGCCGATCCGACGCAAATACCGAGTTTCTCCGCCGCTTTCATCAAGCTGATCATCGGTACGTCCACTTTGGTGGCATCATATTCGGGAATTCCCAGGCGCTCGCGCATGTCACGAACACGCACGGTCGTCCAGCTCTCGCCATCACCTGTCTTGCAAAGCATCCGATTGAGGGATACCGCGAGTTCCCGATCTGGCCAATGCCCACCCAGCTTCCGTAACGCTTCGACGGCCGATGGTGCGAGCTCGGCAGGATATCTTCCGGTCTTGACGCGCGCCACACGCACCTCTGTGTGCCGACCACCGGTCCAATGGATTAATAGCACCGCCTCATTGGTCGCATCATCGAGATCGCAAATAATCTCCTGAACCAGGATGTGGATGAGCCGCTGCTTCGTTCGCGTCTCCGTCGAGGGCGCATTCCATACGGTCGGCAAATCCTGAGCAAGCTGGAGGAGGCGGCCACGATCGATGACAGGGCGTGCTGCTGACAGCGCGGATAGGTCTTTGATCTTGCGCTCAAGCAAGCCTACTCGCTCCAGGGCATCATTCCATCGGGCCTCCAGTTCGCGTGCAACATGCCGCTTGGCCGGGTCCACGAGCTCGTACCTGCGACTGGCCAGCAGCGCTTCGTAGCGTGCGCCTTCGAGGTCCCGCTCGATTGCCGCAATAACATCTCTTTGGGACCGCTCGACTTGATCCGAAGCGAAGATCGCCGCTTCGACGGCACGATCCGACACCGCTTCTAAAATCTGCATCGCAACGGCGCGGTCGACCCTGACGCCGCCAATGCCTATACAAAGACCGACACCCACATGAGCATCGTCGCCGCGGCATTGATAGCGATGCGCGTTGCCTTTTGCGCTGCCGTAGAAGACGCGCATCATTCGGCCGCAGCGACCGCATCGCATCAGTCCGGTCAACAGCGCACGGCCGCCACGCGCTGACTTGCGATCGCAATTCTTCTTCATGTGTGCGTTCTCAGTCAGAAGCTTGTAGTTCTCTTCATACTCACGCCAACTGATATAGCCTTGATGATTGTCGCGCAGCAGCACGCTCCACTCATCCCTTGGCTTGCGCACCCCTGTGGCTTTGCGAGCGCGGCCATCGATGATCCGCGTTCGCTGCGCGCGTCTTCCGAAGGCATAGGCACCCGCGTAGAGTGGATTGTGGAGGATCTGCATGACGCTGTGATAGGCCGGCGCTTTCCAAACAAGTTTGCAGACGTCGACATTGCGCAGGACGACCGGCATCTTGATATCGGCCGACCGCAGCCACAAAAAAACCTGTCGTCCACTTCCCAGTTCCCGGAATTTGGCAAAAACGAGCCTGATCGTTTCGGCCACATGTTCGTCCGGATCAATCTCGATCTTACCCACCTCGCTCCAGCACAAGCCCGGCGGCAGCATGAACCGCAATTCCCCACGTCCTGCCTTGGAATCACGCGCGGCGATGCCGCGCTGGCGCATTGAACTAAGCTCATACTCCGACATCGTGCCTTTTAATCCGAGCAGCAGGCGATCGTTGACGAGCCGGGGATCATAGGCGCCATCCGGATCGATGACCAATGTTCCGGCGAGTGCGCAAAGGTCGATCAGATGATGCCAGTCCCTGCCATTGCGCGCCAGACGCGATGCCTCGATGCAATAGACCGCTCCCACATCGCCGGAGCAGACCTGTGCCACAAGCCGTTCGAATCCGGGCCGCTCCATGCTACCTGAGCCGGAGCGACCGAGATCGTCATCGATGACAGTCACCGATGCAAAGCCAGTCGTTGCGGCAGCTCCAGCCAGATCATACTGCCGGCGCTGACTTTCGAGATTGCCGGTGACCTGAGTCATTGTGGATTGCCGGACATAGACCACAGCGGCGCGGCGAAGATGGTCAGGCGTGATCTTCGTGTTCATCAACGCCTCCCGTCTTCGTCATTCTGTTCGCTTCCAGAGCTTCCAGCAGAAGATCCGCCAGCGCTTCCACCAACCCTTTGACGTTCTTGACCGCTGGAACCTGAAGATTTTTGCGCTCCAACTGCAGAACGAGTTGGTCGCGATTTTGATGTCGCCTGCTTCGCATCATCCTTCTCCTTCTTCCTCGAAGGACGGGATTTTGCGCCTCTTGAGCGAGTCGCGCCGAACGATGCGAGCGTCACTGCCAGCTCGTCGAGACCGGCGATGCTGATCTCGGGTGGCCCAAGCGTCATACCGCTGCAGTAGCTCTCGTCGAACATCCAATTCGGCAGTTCATGGGATAGATCGGGCCGCTTGTCCGTATAGATGGACATCAGGCTCTTGCCGCGCCGATACGGCGAAACCCGCACCTCGCTCCTAAACAGCGGATGCCACGGATAGGCGATCGTCGCGAAACGAAAACCGTATGCAGAATGTCGGTCGTTGGTTGCGACGCCACTCATAAAGCTGCGAGGGATCCAAGCCTTCAGACCGGGCAACCGCCGAGACATTCGCCCCAGGCTGTAGCGTCGCGGCGACGATCCGCGCCTTTTCGTCATCCGACCAGGCACGCGGCTTGCGTCGTCTTCGCACGGGCTCCGCGGTCAAAATCTCAAAGGTTCGAGGGTGATTCACACTGTCGCTCATAGAATTCTCCGCATGACTCATGCAGAAAATCGCCGATCAGCAGTACGAAAGATACGTGGGGTGGTCTACGCGCTTACGATTGCCCCACGTTTTTCGTTCGTGTATCGAGCCAAGGCATCCATAGGAGAAGCCGGTGGCTATAAAACTTGTTCAATTGCGTGATTATCGAGATGACAATGGGAATACCGTCCGGACTGGGGCTAATGTAAAATTCCCGGCAAGCGCTCTCTGGCTGAAAGAGCGCAATGCGCACGTCGAAATCGGGAACGACGTCTCGCTTCCTCATTGTCAGATAGAAGTCGGCAGGAACTCGAAATTGATCATTGGCGATGGCTGTCGGCTCAGTGGAAAGATCACTGTTGGTCTCAATAGCCGTGTTGAAATCGGCACGGGCCTGAACGCGACAGGAAATGTCCTAATTCGAGCGGTCGAGAGTACATCAGTCGATGTCGGTAACGATTGTCTTTTTGGCTCAGACATTGTCATTCGCACAGCAGATGGCCACCCGGTTTATGACGCCTTTACTCGCGAAAGAATAAACAAATCCCGATCGATATCGATTGGCAATCATGTCTGGCTGGCTGATCGCGTTGTAATTCTGAAAGGCGTCACCATTGGCAATGCGTCAGCAGTAGGAATCGGCAGCGTCGTGACCAAGAGCGTCGGATCAAACTGCGTCGCCGCCGGCAACCCAGCACGTATCGTGAGAACGGGCGTCACATGGGAGTTAGGATTATCCGACCGCACCGAGGAATTTTACCTATCACCCGAGCAATAGCCTCGTGCACGTTCTGCGACGACTAATTTGCGACGGCCAACACTCGAGTATGCGGAGATGCGCTTGAGATAATGTCGACGCACGAGTTGCCCGTGATGAATCGGTAATGCGTCATTGGGTTTACGGATCTTTCAATCGTCCGTTCGTTTGCCCTCCAGAAAGCGGCATCCGATACAACGTAACCGAAGTGATGCTGCAGTATACCGCTTGTCTGCTCGTCCTCCAGATCGAGGAGTGGCAGATCGTCGACGATTCTCATTATCTCGATCTTCTGGAAAGCGATACGGAGATTGCTCCTCGTTTTGGCGCAGATATACTCCACAAAGCTTTGCGCCGGCGTCCATAGTGAACGAGCCAACTCAAGATCAAGCGCGCTAAAGCGAGGTTCTATTTCCATCGGGACATAGCTAGGCACGTCACGACCTCCTCATCAACAGATGTCCCCTCTTATAACTTCCGGAACAAAACAACGCCCGTCATCGAGTGATCCTGATCGTAATAGAACCCGGATTTCGAGAGACAATCGAACACCGATTTCACTCCTGCCGGACCGATAACCGGCTGATGCAATTCGAGCAGGATCTTCTTTACCGGCGGCATCGGCATGCCATCGAACAGCCCCACTTCACCGCCTTCGATGTCACATACGATCATGGTCGGCCGGAAATCATAGATTACATCCGCCAGGTCAAAGACCGGAACCATGACCTCCTTGGCATTTTTCTCTCCCTCTTTTTTTGAGAGGGATGATCCCCAAAAGTCATTCCTGACGTAAAACGGCATTTCATTCGCTGATGATCCGCGTAGCAACACGCCTGTACGTACATCCACGTTATCCACCGAATTCAGTCGGTGGGTCGCCGCAATCACGCTGGCGAGCGCAGGATTAGCCTCGTAGGCCCTGACCGCCTCGGTCTTCTTATTTCGCGCGGCGATTGTCGAAATAAAACCAAGTCCAGCACCTAACTCGAGGACCCTCTCGCCATCGTCAATAATTTTATCAAGGATCTTTCCCTCGCGCGATTCGTATCGCCCTTCTTTCAAGAACCTCAGAACCGTATCCGAAACGGCCGCTTCGGGAACGGCGATCTTGACTCCTAGATGCTCTACGTATTCTGGCCTGCTCATGTTTCTGCCCTTCCCATCGGGGGTATCCCTTGGTAACTGAGGGCACGTATACCGATCAGACAGCACGAGGGGAAGCTTGAGCATGCCAGATTTTCGGACCCCGCTGATTACAGCGATTATCCCTGTCCGGTTATCCAAGGATCAGCTTTACGACGAGCCAGAGCGCATTCGGCGAATCATTGCGACGCTACCGGCAGCATATGTGCCGCTCATCGTTGACTACGGCACTCCGAGCGAACGAAAAGACGAGCTTTCCGCAATATCCCATGAAACGGGCACAAAACTGGTGCGTGTCGAAACAGGAAGAGAACCGTTCAGCATAGGTCGCGCCAGAGACATCGGGACCCAGCATGCCACTACACCATTGGTAGTTTACCACGATATCGATTTCCTACTCTCTCGAGAAAGCTATGAGAGGGTCATTTACGAAGCCAGGTTGCGCGGGATGCCGGAAAACGCATATCAATTCTTCGCAATCCCAGGCGCTTATCTGACCGAAGAATTCACCAAGAAGTATCTCGATTTGCACTCCGATGGCGACGGCACATTTGCCGACCTGATGGTCCATGACGGCGTGATGCGGAACGATAAGACCGTATTCTCGGTCAACACTTACGCGATATCTGCCATTGTGGCTAACAGATATCACTTGTTGGCGATCGGCGGCCACGATCAGAGCTTCGCTGGGCACGGCGCAGAAGATTTCGAACTTATGCACCGGCTCACTTCTTACAACCATCGAGGACCAAGAACGCGTGATTATTACAAAAATACCAGGAACAACTCGATTCAGAGCTACGAAGGTTTCCGTGCATATTATGCGTTGTACGGAATCGATGTTTTCCAGCGCGGTATTATTATCTCCCATCTATGGCATCCACGCCGCATGGACTTTGGCTATGTAGGCACGGACAATCAGTCACGAGTCTCGCGGATTATGCAGGACTACGACAAGGGTCACACGTCACTGCCCCCATTGATGGATGAAACATCGTCCGAATACACCTTGGCCCTAATAAGGCCGGGAACTTCTCCCGCGCGATCTCTGCGGCACGTGCTCCCTGCGCTTGGCCGCTTCAAATGCATTCCCGACGATCAGTTCGAGGACGGTGATAGCCTGCTCAATTTCGTTAGAGATGAGGGAATCTCTCGCATTCTTTTCCTTAATCCCTACGGGAACGAGCATCGTTTATCGCTTTATCGGGCGACTAGGGCAAGTGGTGTGCGGTTTGTCACTTATGACCGCGGGTCATTGAATGACAGTTGGTTCTTCGACCCCAAGGGGTTCCTTGCTGACAGTGAGTCGTATGCCCCAGAATATTGGGATAAGCCACTCGACACCGAAGATCGGGATCGGACTCTGCAATTCATCGATCAGATGCGATTAAGCAATGAAACACTCGAGAAGAATGGCTACCGCATCGGGGCCGAGCATCTCAGACAGTCTCTTGGCGTTGGAGACCGGAAAGTCGTCTTTGTTGCTCTTCAGCGACCATCAGATACCGCGACAGTCTATTTTTCTGGGCCATGCCAGAACGCAGCCGAATTCAATAACTGGATTGCTCACATGGCGGCCGGCATAGATCCTCGCCGCTATGTGGTCGTCGCGAAAAAACATCCTCTGGAGACCGAGCGGCCCAACATTCCGGGCGTGGTTTTTGTTGATGACAATACTCACATCAATGATCTGATCGATTTGGCCAATAAAGTGGTCGTAATTAACTCTGGAACAGGCATTATTGCCGCCGCTTACGGAAAGCCGGTCATCTGCTGCGGAGACTCTTTTTATGCCCACCGCGGAATTGCGCAATCCGCAATATCGGCTGGACAGTTACTCACGATGGCGCAATCTGACATTCCACGCGACGAAGAACGCGTGATACGTTTCCTCAAGTATCTGATCTTTGACTTCTATTCCTTTGGAAAAGCGGAATATATCGAAAAGATCCAAGACGACGGCTCGCTACGGCGCGTCTCGCGCAAGACTGTCTATTCAGTCATTCGAGGCCTAAGTGAGCAACCGATTCATCTTGGCCCCCCCCCATCGGGCGTTTCGCTTGACGCTCCGCTTTTTTACTCATTCGGTGGGCGCACCGGCATAACTGGCAAACCGGCAAAAGCAAGCTCTTCCCCTGCGAATGCAGTAACAACGTCACCCGCAGAAAAGCTTGCACCGACTGGATTGCGGGCCGCCACGATGGTGATTGTTCGACCATTCGTCGCCAGGATAGGTAATAAGCAGGATGTTCGCGATTTTAACGCCGACCCGGCCGCATTCTTCGCTAACCTGAAAAACCCATGGTATCGCGGAATTGGTGCCATCCTGTTCCCGCGCTAGGCGGCGATGATGGCGCGGTCCAAAAGCCTCAAGAGGCTTCTCTGATTGGGGCCATTGTGGTCAAGCCGCTCCTGCACGTTCTTCAACCTTTCCGCGGGTTGCTCGCTTCCATTCGCGCCCGGCGTTTGGACTTCCGCATGAGTGCGTCCGACTTCTTTCCAAAGCTCAACCAGGTTGCGTCGACCCACACGCGGTGTAGGACGACGGCCACCGCCGCGTGTGCCCGCGCCATGCCGCGGCATCTGGCGATAGGGGTAGTGTGCCGAAGGTTCTGCAAATTCACTGAGGGGCGGCCATGACAGGCTGATGATGTTCAACGTCACCTGGTTCCCTGGAAGGAACGCCACCATGACCAGGACTGAAGGTAAGACAGCCAGCGCCGCCGCCAAAGACATTTTGCTTTCGGACCCCGATGGGCGACAACGTAAAGAATCTTTCGCACTCCTTGTGAGGCGACGACTCCCTGACGAAGTATTTCTGGACATAAGACGACTCCTTCTCATGTATCCGCGGGTGGACCATTGGCTTGTCGAGAAGTCCTGTCCCGGGCTGCGCATGCATCGATCCCTCGTCACTCATACAGCCACGGCATTTCTTGCTTTACCTCGGACATCCATTCATCGTCCCATCTCGTAATTTAACGAAAAAGGTTATAAACTTATCCCACGGAAATTAATAAAATTGATTAATTTTTTACTATATAACACTGATAAATAACAGTTTTTATCAAAAGAAAAGCCGAGGAACGGAAAGGTTGCAGTATCTCCAAAACTCAAGAATATAACAAATTACGTAACCTTCCCTAGATCAGCGCAAGAAACTGCGATATGCTCGCCGTCGCATTTGCCAAACATCGAGGTCGAGGCTGAAAATGCCATCAAAGAGCAGCGATCGAGATGCACCAACGGTTGAGGTTTACTCATATGGGCCAGCAGCAAAGAGTAAAATGCATCTCCGTCCGTGTTACGGCAAATGAGCTTACAGCGATAGCGCGAACCGCGGCGCAGGCGCAAACGACCGTGACTGATTTTGTTCGCTCCGTGGCGCTCGACCGTGCCGGGGTTCATCCGTTCTATTCCGAGGAAGATCGTCTGCTTCTTCTCTTTTTACGCGATGAGCTCAAGCGGGAGGGGCTGAACCTCACTCGCCTGTTGATCGCCCTCAACCGCGATGAACGGTTTGCCGAAGCGTCTTGCAAGCAAGAAGTACTCGGCATGCAGCGTGTGATCGCGGCTTTGTGCGTGGAGTTGTCCGCTCATACGAAAAGACTGACGACACATCCAGGGAAGAGTTGAAATGCAACCGATCTATCACCGCTTAGCAGAGGAGTGGCTTGGTCAGCGCGAGACCCTCCTGCCGGAGATTTCGAAAAGAAAGGAATTGCTTGAGGACGATTGGCGCCGGCGCGCACGAGCAAGTCTTGCTCCTCAGGCACCGGAACAAGCCGGAATGAATGCCGGTAGCCATGCCGGGCGCTTACCGCATGGAAGATTTGATTGCAGCGATGAACGGGACATGAGGCAACGTTTTGTCAGCCTCGCCTCCGGAGCCCAGCCTGCGGTCGTCAAGGTGGCCGGCTTTGGCGGCGGCATCGGGGCCAGAAAGCTCGTTGACTATGTGTCACGCGGCGGCGAGGTCAAAATCGAGAATGAGCGTGGCGAAACACTAACGGGCGGCCACGCACCGAATATTACCGTGAGAGATTGGGAGCCCCTCCTCAGTAATCGAAAGGCGAGCCAGGACCTCGGACTGTTCGAAATCGAAGTTTCCTGGCAGGCTTCGCACAGGCCACCTGAGGATGCTGGCTTACAGATTGCCAGATATGCCTTCAAAGACAGATCATTTGCGTTCACGGTGACCCAGGCCCCACAATCCGTGCGCATAGAAGGATTGGTCGTGCTTCTGTCTCCGACAGAAGGCCGTCTTACAGCCGATCGTCGGGCGAGCGGGGCGATAACCGGGCGACTGAAAGAAACGCTGTCGCGAGAGGCTGAAACGGTAAGCGTCCAGTTCACCGGTCATGGTCACGGCGTTCGGTTTGGGACAAAACGGCTTCGAGATCTCGTTGAGAAGCATCCTGATCAGGTTCACGACGAGCGCGGCAGACCGGTTGCTGACGTCAGTGCGGCAAATGAGCTTGTCCGTCGACGGTGGCGGGACAACCTCGGAAGCAGCCGGCCGCGGGATACGCTGCATCTTATCATATCGGCGAGCAGTGGAACGGACGCCGCACGGTTTCAGGACACTGTCCGGGCCTTCCTCGCCGAAGAATTCAAGGGACACCGGTATATATTTGCAGTGCATGATCCGATGCGAGATCCGAGGCCGCAGCGTGAGGGGGGAAAAAGACCCCACATCCACGCGCATGCCGTCATTACGACAGTGTCAGACTACGGTGATCGGTTGAAGACTTGGGTTACCGATCTTCGGCGCTGGCGCTTGAGCCTTGCGGAAAATGCCCGTGCCAACGGCATCAATATGGAGATGACCGACCGCCGTGAAACGGTGACAGCACCTGCATATACGAACCATCACGTTCGACCTGTCAGCTATGTCGGCCGCACGAAGCATGAGGGTACGAGTTTCAGCGCACAACGCCGTTACGATTATAAACGCTTGGAGGTTCCACATCTCGCCGGCGGCGAGCGCAGCCGAGACTATCGCGCAATGGCTCGACGGAACTGGCAGGCGTTGGCCAGCCAGGGCTATAGCGAGACAGTCCAACAATTCGCGAAATCGACCCTTTTTCGGTTTGAGGTAGCCGATCGACGATCATCAAATAGACGGTCGGAATCCGTCAGACAATTACCGCTCACGTCTGATCGGACTGCTGGAGCGGCGCAGAGGCTTCACTCCGAGGCGAACCCAAGCGGAGAACCCCAGCGCGGAAACAGGAAAGCGATGGCAAGTGCTGCCGAGAGGTCCAAGCAAGATCTGCGGGATCTTGAACGGAAACTGGCCGAGGGAAACGATCGCAGCGTCTCTGAACCAATTCGAGGACCCCGTCCGCCAGCGCCACGCCACATGCCGGAACAAAAGAAGCATGCGAGAGAAGCGGCCGATCAGCACTACACCGGAGAACGATCTGATACCGCCGCCGCTGCGCCGGAAAGTCGCAGTCTCGCCGAGGTCGCGACGTCGGTCTTCAGAGCGTTCGGGCGCCTGAGAGAAGCAGCGATCCGGTCGAAACATGACGAGCATGACCGTGCGGTGCTCAGATCGGAAATAAGACAAACTATGCAAGAAAGAATATTAAAATCAGCGGAAATCCCAGGGAGCGGTAGAATTCACGACTGGTCTACCATTGAAAGCCATGCCGATCGAAGCTCTGCGACGCAGGGGGCAGAAGCCGGCAGAGCTACTGCCGTACCTGCTTGGCAATTGGAACAGAAACGCGAGAGCGGTGATCGGCAACTTGATGTTTCAACAATATCAGAGCTTCAGAATTTACGGGCTAGCCGGGAACGGGATCGTGATAATGACCGAGACGAGTACGAGAGGTGACTTCGCTCATGGGAGCCGATGACCTTCGAAGCCAGCCTTCCAATGTTTCGCCAACCTTCAGCGCTTGCGTCCTTGACGGCGGATAGTCCGAGGTGAATGTTGACTGCCAATCGGATCCGAGCGCGTAAGTTGCAGCGAATGAAGGTGCGACGCAGACCATGGACACAGGTGTTTTGGTGACGGACAACAATGACGGCCTCGGCCATCTTCCGGAGCGCAAGCAGCGGGAGCTTTCGCGCGCCTTGAAAATCATTTTCGAGGAATTCGAGGCGGCTCAACAGTCGAAGCTTTCCGAAAAGAAGAAAGCCGGGCGAATCTTGAAGGTCATCCTCTTTGGTTCGCACGCCCGCGGCGACTGGGTGGAAGACCGCAAGAGCGGTTACAGGTCCGACTACGACATTCTCGTTGTCGTCAACATGAAGAGCGTCGGGGAAGACAATGATCTATGGCACGAGGTATCCGATCATTTCCTGCGCGAATTGACGATCACCAAGGAAATCGAGACACCGGTCAACATCATCGTTCACACGCTGCAGGACGTGAACGACCAGCTGGCACGCGGACGGCCATTCTTTATCGACATCATCCGCGACGGCATCATGCTCTACGAGAAGGAAGGGCATCCGTTTGTGACGCCAAGACTTCTCAGCGAGGACGTGGCGCGAAAAGAGGCCCAAGGTTACTTCGAAAAATGGTTTCCTGCTGCGGGTTTTTCCCTTCATCTCGGTCAATATTCTTTGGGCAGTGGGCAAGTCAATCATGCTGCATTCAATCTTCATCAGGCGACAGAACAGCTTTATCACTGCGCCCTGCTTGTCCTGACCCTCTACTCGCCTAAGTCGCATCGCCTGAAATTCCTGCGCTCTTCGGCCGAGCGGATCGACCCGCGACTGATCGAGGCGTGGCCGCGAGATACCAAGTTTGCTCGCCGCTGTTTCGAGCGGCTCGATCGCGCTTATGTCGACGCGCGCTATTCTCCGCATTACGAGATCACCGAAGAAGAGCTGGAATGGCTGATCGAGCGCATCCAAGTGCTTCAAGGGCTCGTCCGGGTTAGTTGCGAAGAGCGCCTGATGAAAATACCGTAGCCCGAATGCCATCTCCTCTGCCTCCACAGGCCGAACTGCCACGCTCGCGGGCTGGCTAACTCGTCCTAAGGTCGTCGAATCAACCGACGGATCCGAACTCGCTGCCAAGGGTATCGATCACGGTTGCCTCTTGCCCGGGCACCCAATGTCCCGGTGACAGAAGTTATTATGCTTGCTCCTCTATCCCTGCCAGGTCCTTGAAAGGACGGGGCCTTCGACAGTCATAATGAAGCCGTCCAAAACGAAGTGGTCGGCCTCGATAAGCGAGTTCAAGCAGCCAAGCAGGACAGGCATTTCAGCCAATTCGTCCGTGGGATGCATATTTCTCCAGCAACGGAGATTCTTGAAACGGCCAAGACCAAAAATTGCGGCCTGATCGCAATTGCCTCTGACGGGTGCGAAGGCCTCAGTTGCATCATGCTCGAGAGCCAGGCCACGGAAGTCGCCGAAAATTCGGTAATCCCCACCTCGTCGTCAATAGGACGTCCCCACGAGACCATCAGTGCCGGACGATCCAACCTTGCACGGACAATCATCGCCAACCTCCGAATAGCCGATCGGCGGCGACACGACGGTGCGCGCCCTGGTGAAGCGCTTCTATGAACTGATGGATACGCTGCCGGAAGCAGCCCGTTGCCGTGCCATCCATCCGCCGAGCCTTAAAGGCAGCGAGGCGAAGCTTTACGATTATCTCACCGGTTATCTCGGAGGCCCTCCGGTCTCTGTGGAAAAACATGGCCATCCGAGGCTGCGCGCCCGCCATTTCGCCGCGGCAATCGGCCCTCAGGAGTGCGACGAATGGATGCTCTGCTTCCGCCGTGCGCTGGACGAGACGATCGACAACGAAAAGCTGCGCGAGATTATCTGGCCACCGGTCGAGCGCCTCGCCCTCCACATGCAGAACCGGGAATAGGCCGATGGAAAGACTCGACAATCTGCGGCCGTTGATTCTTTTTGTGAGCGGCATGATGGGGGCCATGGGCGTCGCCCTGGCGGCAGCGGCAAGCCACGCAGGCGACACGCTGTTTCTGGGTTCCGCCTCCACCATGTGCCTGGCGCACGCCATCGGAGGAACCGTAGAGGGCACTTGGTTGGCATACTCCCGAAAGACGCGATGCTTGTCACCACATCCCTGCGCGCAAGTCTGGCGTCGCGATGATCAGCTGACCAATATGGTATTTTAGAAACCAAAATGCATCATCTCGCTTTTGCCGTGCCCCGCGCGCCCATCAGATGCTTGCGCATCAAGGCCGCAGCCACGTCTTGATCGCCTTTTTCCAGCCGCTCAAGGATTTCCAGGTGTTCACGGCACGTCACCGCGACGCGATCGGATCCGTGCTGCCAGTTGTAGTTTGATAGCCGCCGAAGCTGGTTCTGGCGGTGCATTGCCTCCTTGATATAGCGATTTCCGGAAGCCGCACTGATGACCAGGTGAAACTCCGCGTTCATCTCAAACAGCGTGACGCTCGACGAATCCGTCCAGGGCGCGCTCAATATCGCTTCATGCCGCGACTGCATGGATTTTATCCAATCCGCGGAAAGAGAAAATTCAGGCGACATGATGGCTGCGCATTCGATGAGCAGGCGGAAATCATAGCTTTCCGCGCGCGCGCGGGCATCGCGGACCGGATCAAGGAACTGCCAGCCATAGCCCTGCCGGCGCTCGATGACGCCAAGTCCCTCAAGTTTGATCAGCGCATGGCGCACCGGCGTTCGCTCGCAGCCCGTCAGCCGCATCAACTCCAGTTCGGCAAATTGTTCGGCAAGCCCCCCCTCGCGGCGCAGCCTTGCGATGGCGACGAGCAGTTCTTCATCTTCCGGCGGCGTTTCCGGTTTTTCGACGCGTGGCGGGATTGTTGCAAGCCTCATGCCGCGGTTGGGCTCGTGCTGCACGAAACCTTCCTCCGCCAGCATTTCCAGTGCGATGCGCACCGGCGTGCGGGAGACGCTGAGCCGGGCGGCAAGCTGGTTCTGACGCAGCCGCGCACCTGGCTTTAGATCGTCGTCATGGATGACGTCGATGATGCGGCGCATCAGGTCCTGTTGAAGAGGCGTGCTCGCGTCCGACATTTTCCGCTTGCCTTCCCGTCATTTTTGGTTTTTGTTTTATGAAATACTTTTTTGATGAAGGCAATCGGGTCCGCCCTCGCCATCGTTCAGCATCTGGAAAAGCCGCCATGACCTCACCCCTTCCCTGCCCCCTCATCGAAGTTTCCGGTACGCCGTTCGAACGCGGCCAACAATACGGAGAGCAGGCTGCGGACCGGATTCTCACAGGCGTCGAACATTACAAGGTCCAGCTGCATTCCTCAGGCCTGAAGGATGGCGATCTTGCCGCAATGATCGACCGCTTCGCCGGCGCGGTCGACAATTACGGCAGCCAGTATATCGAAGAGATGCGCGGCATCGCCAGAGCCGTCAATATCGACCTTGCGGCGATCCTTCTTCTCAACGCACGGACGGAAATCCTCAAGCTTGCACGAAGAAGGCAAAAGGGTGAGGCCGACTTCATTCAGTCGGACGGCTGCACGGGCGTCTTCATCATGCCGCAGGCCAGCCGCGACAAGACCTTCATTCACGCCCAGAACTGGGACTGGAAGGCGGAATGCGCCGATACCGCAATCGTCCTGAAGATCAAGCGCAACGACGGTCCGGATATCATCACCTTCACCGAGGCCGGCGGCCTTGCGCGCACCGGCTTCAACGCCGCGGGCATTTCCATCAGCGGCAACTATCTGGAGACCGATCGGGATTACCGTGAACTCGGCGTACCGCTCGCCATCATCCGCCGCAAGGTGCTCGAACAGGATCATCTGGCGATGTCGATGCAGGCGGTCTACGGCACCCGCAAATCGGCCTCCAACAACATGATGATCGGCCACGCACATGGCGTCGCGATCGATTTCGAATGCGCGCCAGACGAGACCTTTCTCATTCATCCGCAAAACGGCGTGCTTGTGCATGCAAATCACTTCCAAAGCCAGGTCGCGCTGTCGAAGCTGCTCGACAGGGGCGTCGTCAACATGCCGGATTCGCTTTATCGCGATCTGCGCGTCCGCCAGCTGATCGAGCCGCATATCGGCAAGGTTACGGTCGACACGGTGAAGGCGGCACTTTCCGACCGGTTCGAAAGCCCGTGGTCGGTGTGCCGCCCACCGCGCAAATCGCTGTCCAACAACCAGTCCGCAACGGTGGCGATGATCGTCATGGTGCCGGCTGAAGGCCGCATGGAAGTGGCACTCCTGCCGGCGCTCGGAGCACATTTCTGGGACTACAGCCTCGACATGCAGATCAGGCCCGTCGACGAGCCCCGCAAGGCACAGACGACCGCGGCCTAACCAAAACCAACAAGGGAACGAATACGGGAGCCTCCAATGAAATTTCAAACCCTCTTGAAGACCACGGCAGTCATGGCGCTGCTGGCTGCAACCGCCGGCACGGCGATCGCGCAGGACAAGATGATGCGGGTGCGCATCAATGCCGACATCCGCTCGACCGATCCGGGTGTCAATCGCGATGCCAACAGCGATGCGGTCGTGCTGCACATGGTCGAGGGCCTTGTCGGCTATAAGGACGACGCCTCGATTGCGCCTCTGCTGGCAAAATCGGTCGATATTTCCGCCGACGGCAAGACCTATACGTTCAAGCTGCGCGACGGCCTGAAATTCAGCAACGGCGAGCCGCTCACCTCGGCCGACGTGCTGGCCTCCTGGCAACGCTACGTCGATCCGAAGACCGCGTGGCGCTGCCTGAAGGACGTGACGGGTTCGGGCGTCGCCAACGTTACAAACGTCACCGCCCCGGACGCCTCGTCCGTCGTCTTCACGCTGGAAAAGCCGACCGCCCTCTTCCTCACCACGCTTGCCCGCACCGATTGCGGCGGCACCGGCATCTACCACAAGAGCTCGCTCGATACGGACGGCAAATGGGTAAAGCCGATCGGCACCGGCCCGTTCATGCTGAATGAATGGCGCAGCGGTCAATATGTCGAGCTTGCCGCCAATCCGAATTACGTCTCCCCCGGCGGCGAGCGAAGCGGTTACGTGGGCAACAAGACGCCGAAGGTCCCCGCCGTGCGTTTCATGGTCATTCCCGATGATGCCGCGGCCAAGGCGGCGTTATATTCCGGCGATATCGACGTCATCAGCGACGTCAACAATGCCGATGTCGAAGAGTTTTCGGCAAGCGACGAGTTGAAGGTCGACAAGGTCGCCAGCATGGGCCTTACCGGGCTTCTTTTCCAGACGCGAGATCCGCTCCTGAAGGATGTCCGAATCCGCAAGGCGCTGCTGCTCACGCTCGATCTCCCGCAGATCGCCGAAGCGCTGACCAACGGCCAGGCGCCGGCCAACCTCTCGGTCATTCCGGTTCCAAGCCCCTATTCCGGCAAGCTGCAGAAGGACGTACCGGCCCGCGATCTCGAAGCGGCCAAGACGCTGCTCGCACAAGCGGGATACAAGGGCCAGCCGATCAAGTGGCTGGCGACAAAGTTCTATCCCTCACTCTTCGATGCAGCCGTACTCGTGCAGGCAATGGCTCAGGAAGCCGGCATCAATATCGAAATCGAAACGCTCGATTGGGCAACGCTGCTCGACCGTTATACGGCCGGCAACTATTCGGCCATGTCGTTTACCTATTCCGCCAGGCTCGATCCTTCGCTCTCCTTCGACATGGTCAGCGGCAACAAGGACAAGAGCCCCAACAAGGTCTGGGACAATCCGGAAGGCCTGAAGCTGATCGCAGAGAGCACGACCGTCAGCGACAGCGAAAAACGCCAGGTCCTGTTCGACAAGCTGGAAGGCATGATCCGCGCCGACGTGCCGTTGATCCCGCTTTATTCCGGCACCCGCATCGGCGCGGTGCGCGCCAATGTGGACGGCTACAAGACCTGGCCGGTCGGTTATCCGCGCATGTGGGGCGTCTCCTTCGCGGCCGGAAAGTAAGCCATGCACGCCCTTTCGAAATATGTCGCGAAGCGTCTGTTATGGACGCTTCCGACACTCCTGCTCGTGGCCGCCATGGTGTTCTTCCTGGTGAGGATGATCCCCGGTGACCCCGCCCAGTTGATCCTCGGCGATAACGCCAGCCCGGAAGAACTGGCCAACCTGCGCGCCAATCTCGGCCTCGACCAGCCTGTGCCGCTGCAGTTCGTCTATTGGCTCGGCAATATGCTTAGGGGCGATCTCGGTCACTCGATCTCCAACGGTGCGGCGGTCCTGCCGCTGATGCTCGACCGTTTCCAGGTCAGCGCCACAATCGTGCTTGTCGCCGTGGCACTCGCAACCGTGATCGCAGTCCCGGCCGGACTTATTGCAGCCTGGCGGCAAAACGAGCATGTGGACGTCGCGATCGTCGCCCTATCGACATTGCTGATGTCGGTTCCGAGCTTCTGGCTCGGCCTCGTCCTGCTGCTGGTCTTCGGGCTGAAGCTCGGATGGCTGCCGGTCGTCGGCTACGTACCGTTTACCGAAAAGCCCTGGACCGCGATCACCTATGTGATCCTCCCGGTGGTAACGCTGATGCTGATCGAGGTCGGCGTGCTGACCCGCATGATGCGCGCAAGCGCCATCGAAGTCCTGCGGCTGGAATATGTCATGCACGCCCGCGCCAAGGGCCTTTCGGAACGAAAGATCCTGCTGCGCCACGTGCTGCCCAATGCCTTTGCCCCGACCTGGACGATGATCGGCTTGGTGCTCGGCGGTCTGCTGGGCGGCATCGCGGTTCTGGAAACCGTCTTCACACTGCCCGGTCTCGGGCGCCTTCTCGTCGATGCGATCTTCGCTCGCGACTATCCGGTGGTACAGGGATGTCTTCTGTTCACGGCCTTGATCTACGTGATCGTCAATCTGATCGTGGATCTTTGCTATCCGTTGTTCGATCCGCGGGTCACCGCGTCATGATCAGACAACCCGCAAACCTGATCATCGGCTCCATCCTGCTGATCTTCATTGGCGGCATGGCGCTGCTTGCGCTGTTCTGGACGCCCTATGATCCAGCGGCGATCAAGCTCATCTCCAGGCTGAAACCGCCATCGGCGCAATTCTGGCTCGGCACCGACGAATTCGGCCGCGACGTCGTCTCCCGCCTGATGACCGGCGCGGTGCAGAGCATGACGGTCGCCATCTTGACTGTCGCTTTCGCGGTCACCGTCGGCACCTTGACCGGCCTGATCGCCGGATATACGCGCGGACTGGCAGATCGCATCCTGATGGTCTTCAGCGACGCACTGCTCGCCTTTCCCGGCACCCTGCTGGCGCTTGGTCTGATGGTGATTTCCGGTCCGAACAAATATGGCATCATCCTCGCACTCGGCATCGCATATTCCCCGTCGGTGCTGCGTATCGTCCGCGCCAGCGTTCTTTCAGCCCGTGAGCGCGAATATGTCGAAGCCTCCCGTGTCATCGGCAATTGCGAATTCACCACGATGTTCAAGCATATCCTACCGAACTGCACGGCGCCGATCGTGGTGCTCGCGACCTCCATGTTCGGGTGGGTGGTGCTGGCGGAAAGCGGGCTGAGCTTTCTGGGGCTCGGCGTTCCGCCACCGGCGCCGACCTGGGGCAACATGCTGTCGGCGGCGCGCACCTATATCGAAAAGGCCCCATGGCTCGGGCTTGCCCCCGGCATCTGCATCTCGCTGACTTTGCTCGGCATCAACCTTCTGGGTGACGCGTTGCGCGACCGCTTCGATCCGAGAATGGAGCAACGGTGATGAATATCGAAACCTCCCGCCCTCTGCTGAGCGTCCGCAACCTTCGCGTCGAGACATCCAACGGCCATCCGGTTCTGCACGACGTGTCCTTCGATGTCGAGGCTGGCAGCATCGTGGCGCTGGTCGGCGAAAGCGGCAGCGGCAAGACGGTCGCGGCCCGCGCCGCCATGCGGCTGCTTCCCAGGGCAATCACGCCGGTTGCGGGCGAAATCCTGTTCGACGGCCGCGATGTCCTGAACATGTCGGATGCCGAGATACGCCAGGTTCGCGGCGCAAGGATCGGCATGGTTTTCCAGGAGCCGATGGTCTCGCTCAATCCCGCGATGACGATCGGTGCCCAGCTCGTCGAGGGCCTGCGGCTGCATGAACATCTCACGCTGGACGAAGCTCTCGCCCGCGCGACGGAAATGCTCGAACGGGTAAAAATCGCCGACCCGGCGGCCTGTCTCTCGGCTTTCCCGCACCAGTTTTCCGGCGGCATGCGCCAGCGCATCATGCTCGCATCCGTCATGTTGCTCAGGCCGAAACTGCTGATCGCCGACGAACCGACCACCGCGCTCGACACGCTGACGCAGCGCGAGGTTCTGGAAGTGATGGTGGATCTCACCCGCACCTTCGGCACGGCGGTGCTGCTCATCACCCACAATCTCGGCCTCGTCGCGCAATATGCCAAAAAGGTCATCGTTCTGGAGCGCGGCAAACTGATCGAGACGGGGCCGGTGGCAGAGGTGCTTCATCATCCAAGGGAACAATATACGCGCACGCTGATCGACGCGCTTCCAAAGCGCGAACACGGACGAAAGCCGCCTGCCGATGGGGCTCCGCTGATTGAGGCGCGCAATGTCGAGGTCACCTTCTCGGGTGCCGGCAACATGTTCAGCACGGCGCAAAAGAAGCTTGCCGTGCGCGGCGTCTCGCTTAGCGTTCGCCCAGGCGAAGTCGTGGCGGTCGTCGGCGGCTCGGGTTCCGGCAAGACGACGCTCGGCCGGGCAATGCTCGGCCTGCTGCCGCTTTCCGACGGGGACGTGTTTTTCCGCGGGCGCCCGATGGCATCCACCGATCGCGCGACACGGCGTGATTATCGCCTGCAATGCCAGCTCGTTTTCCAAGACCCCTACTCCTCCCTCGACCCGCGCCAGAAGATCTCCGACATCATCGGCGAGCCGCTGGCACATGGCCCGAAACTCAGCCGGGCGGAGAAGGCGGAAAGGGTTGGCGCCATGCTCGACGAGGTGGGACTTGCCGGGCTTGGCGAGCGTTTCCCGCATGCCCTTTCCGGGGGGCAAAGACAACGCGTCGCAATTGCGCGGGCGGTGATCCGCAATCCGGCCTTCGTCGTTGCCGACGAGCCGGTCTCGGCGCTGGACATGACGATCCAGAAGCAGATCCTCGATCTCTTCCGCAGGCTGCAGGAGAACCATGGCTTCGCCTGCCTGTTCATTTCACACGATCTTGGCGCCGTCTCCCGCGTGGCCGATCGGATCGTCGTCATGCAGCAGGGCCTGATCGCCGAGGAAGGCAGTGTCGACCGGATCCTGGATCACCCGCAACATCCCTATACGCAAGCCCTGCTCGAGGCGACGCCGACCCTTAAGATCGCGGCCTGACGAGACGAGAAATCGGTGAGCAGTGGCCTCCCCGAGGCAGGAGAAATCCATCATGTTAACGGAAGACTTGATCGCTATCGAAGCCCGGTTTGGTGCCAACAATTACAAGCCGCTCGACGTGGTCCTGTCGCGCGGCGCCGGCGTCCATGTCTGGGATACCGACGGAAACCGCTATCTCGACTGCCTGTCGGCCTATTCCGCCGTCAACCAGGGCCATTGCCATCCGAAGATACTGGCCGCCATGATCGAGCAGGCTGGCAAGCTGACGCTGACCTCCCGCGCCTTTCGCAACGATCAGCTTGCGCTGTTTTACGAGGAACTCGCCGCGCTGACGAAGTCGCATCGGGTGCTGCCGATGAATAGCGGCGCGGAGGCGGTCGAGACCGCCATCAAATCGGTGCGCAAGTGGGGATACGAGGTCAAGGGCATCGCGGAGGACCAGGCGGAGATCGTCGTCTGCGCCAACAATTTCCACGGCCGGACGCTCGGCATCATCAGCTTCAGCACGGACGAGACGGCGCGCAAGAGCTTCGGCCCGTTCCTGCCCGGTTTCCGGGTCGTGCCGTTCGGAGATATCGGGGCGTTCGAACAGGCGATCAGCGCAAATACGATCGCCTTCCTGGTCGAGCCGATCCAGGGCGAGGCCGGTGTGCTGATCCCGCCCGCCGGTTACTTCACGAAGGTCCGCGAGGTCTGCACGGCCAACAACGTCATGCTGATCCTCGACGAGATCCAGACCGGCCTCGGGCGCACCGGCAAGCTGCTTGCCGAGGAGCACGAGGCAATCGAGGCGGACGTGACACTCGTCGGCAAGGCCTTGTCAGGTGGCTTTTACCCGGTCTCCGCCGTGCTTTCCAACAATGAGGTACTGGGCACCTTGAAACCGGGCCAGCACGGCTCGACCTTCGGCGGCAATCCGCTGGCCTGTGCGGTCGCACGGGCGGCATTGAAGGTGCTCACCGAGGAAGGCATGATCGAGAACGCCGCCGTTCAGGGCGACTATTTCCTCCAAGGGCTGAAGGACATCCGCAGCAACGTCATCCGGGACGTGCGCGGGCGCGGCCTGATGCTCGCCGTCGAGCTGCATCCGCAAGCTGGCGGCGCCCGCCGTTACTGCGAGGCGCTCCGCCGGTCGGGCATCCTTGCCAAGGAGACCCACGACCACACCATCCGTCTTGCGCCGCCGCTGGTCATCGAGCGCGAGCAGGTCGACTGGGCGCTGGAGCGGCTGACGCCGGTTCTAAGCGGCATGAACTGATCAGGCAACGAGGACGTAATGCAAAATTACCAATCCATCTGGACGATTGTCGACGAAAAGAGCCCCGCCTTTTTTGAACTCAGCGACCGCGTCTGGGAAACGCCGGAGATCAACTACGAGGAGTTCCGCTCCTCTCGCGAACATCGGCGACTTCTGGAGGCGGAAGGGTTCAGGATCGAGCTCAATGTCGCGGGCATTCCGACTGCCGTCATGGGAGAGGCTGGCGAAGGCGGCCCAGTCATCGCCATTCTCGGCGAATACGACGCGCTGCCCGGTCTCAGCCAAGAAGCGGGCGTTGCCGAAAAGCGGCCACTCGTGAGCGGCGGGCACGGGCACGGCTGCGGCCACAATCTTCTCGGCGCCGGTTCGATGCTCGCGGCCGCCGCCGTGAAGGACTATCTCGCCGCCAACGGTCTGAAGGGACGTGTCCGCTATTACGGCTGCCCGGCGGAGGAAGGCGGGTCGTCAAAGGGCTTCATGGTGCGTGCCGGTGTATTCGACGATGTCGATATCGCCATTTCCTGGCACCCGGCCGCCTTCAGCGGCGTCAACAATCCGATCTCGCTTGCCTGCAGCGAAATGAACTTCCACTTCTCCGGCCGGGCTTCGCACGCCGCCGCGACGCCGCATCTCGGGCGAAGCGCGCTCGACGCGGTCGAACTGATGAATGTCGGGGTTAATTTTCTGCGTGAGCACATGCCCACAAGCGCTCGTATCCATTACGCGATCACCGATACCGGCGGATCTGCGCCGAACGTTGTGCAGGCCAACGCGACGGTGCGGTATCTCGTCAGAGCAAGGACGCTGCCAGAACTTCTTTCGCTTGTAGCGCGCGTCAAGCGCGTGGCCGAGGGGGCGGCATGGATGACCGAAACGTCCATGCGGCAGGAGATCATATCGGGGGACGCCAATCTGATTGGCAACGAGCCTCTGGAAAAATGCATGCATGCTCAGCTGGAGCGCCTGGGACCTGTCGTTTTCGACGAAACCGACAAGGCAACCGCGCGAACGTTCCAGGCGACATTCACGCCGGACGATATCGCCTCGTCCTATGCTCGCTTCGACCTCAAACCCGGCAAGGACGAACCGCTTTGCGATCTGATCGTGCCGCTTTATGCGGGCGACGGATCGATGGTCGGGTCGACCGATGTCGGCAGCGTCAGCTGGGTGGTCCCAACCGTGCAGATGCGCGGCGCGACCTACGCGATCGGCACCCCCGGCCATTCCTGGCAACTCGTTGCGCAGGGCAAGCTGCCCGCAGCCCACAAGGGCATGGCGCATGCGGCAAAAATCATGGCTGCCACGGCGATCGAGCTCGTGTGCAATCCCGCACTCATCGAAGCGGCCAAGGCCGACCATAAAGACCGCCTCGACGGCAATCCCTTCGTTAATCCCATTCCCGATGAGGTCATGCCGCCTATCCGGCCGGAGCCTGACACACCGGATGCTGGGCAATGACGAAACAGATCCCTGCGAGCGGCGACAAGCTCGCCCGCGACGCCGATGCGCGCCTCGGGCGGTATTTTGTCAAGGATCGCTGGCCCCACGTTGTCGGGGCCGCGATCGCAAAAGCTCGCCAGAAGACCGACGTCACCTGATCCGAGAATGAAAGCCATGCCCATGCAGCAGCTGAATGCCAATTCGCTCGAAGCCTTTTGGATGCCGTTCACGGCGAACCGGGATTTCAAGAAGAAGCCTCAGATCGTCACCGGCGCGTCTGGCATGTATTACCAGATGAACAACGGCCACCGGGTGCTGGATGCGATCGCCGGCCTTTGGTGCGTGAATGCCGGGCATGGACACCCGAAGATCGTCGAGGCTATTCAAAAACAGGCAGCACAGCTTGGTTTCGCGTCCTCCTTCGGTCTCGGTCATCCGCTCGCTTTCGAATATGCCAGTCGGCTGACATCCGTGGCGCCCGAGGGGCTCGACCACGTCTTCTTCACCAATTCCGGGTCGGAGGCGACCGATACCGCGCTCAAGCTTGCACTTGCCTACCACCATGCGCGCGGCGAGGGACAAAGGCAGCGAATCATCGGCCGTCAGCGTGGCTATCACGGCGTCGGTTTCGGGGGCCTTTCCGCGGCCGGCATGGGAGCGCACAAGAAACAGTTCGGCATGCTCCTGCCGGGAGCCGCCCACATGCCACATACACACGACCTTGCCCGCAATGCCTTCAGCCGCGGTCAGCCGAGCCACGGCGCGGAGATCGCCGACACGCTCGAACAGATGTTGCAGACCTACGATCCGTCGACGGTCGCGGCGGTCATTGTCGAACCGGTCGCCGGCTCGACCGGGGTTCTGGTCCCGCCGCTCGGCTATCTCGAACGGCTGAGGGAAATCTGCACGCGTTACGGTATTTTGCTGATTTTCGATGAGGTCGTCACTGGTTTCGGCCGGCTGGGGCGGCCATTCGCGGCTGATCGTTTCGCCATCACACCCGACCTTATCGCCATCGCCAAGGGCATGACGAACGGAGCGGTTCCCATGGGCGGGGTCATCAGTTCAAACGAGATCTGCCAAAAGCTCATGGAAACCGCGCCGCAAGGGACCGTGGAATTTTCCCACGGTTATACCTATTCCGGTCATCCGCTGGCTTCGGCGGCGGCGCTTGCAGCGCTCGATGTCTACGTCAATGAAGGCCTGTTCGAGCACGCAACGTTGATTGAACCGGTCTGGGAGGAGCACGCGCATGCGCTTAAAGCCGTGCCCGCAGTGGTCGACATCCGCAATATTGGCCTGCTTGCAGGCATCGAGCTCGGTGAGGAGGTCGCAAGCGGCAAGGCGATGGCCAAGAAGGTATATGACTTCTGCTTTGAGCGCGGCGTCCTGGTACGCCCCGTTGCGAACACGATCGTGCTGTCTCCCCCTTTGGTTATTTCAGAAGCGGAAATCGCCACCGTGTTCTCGACGATTGCCGCCGGGTTGAAGACGCTGTAGCGCGGAAACGGCGAGAGGCTGAACCGAAGGCATGCACGCGAACATCGAAATTGACGGCGTAAGTTTTGACTTCATCGACGTGCCGGCGGTCGTCGGCGAGGCGCTTGTGCGCATGCCCTATATCCATAGGATCTTGCTGGAGAACGTGCTGAGGACGGCCGGAGGCGACGCTGCGAGGGCCAAGGCGGCCATGATGGGTTGGCTAAAGACGGGCTCCAGCGATGCCGAGATCCCATTTCTGCCAAACCGCGTCCTGATGCACGACACGACTTGCGGCCCGGCTCTGGTCGACATTGCCGGCATGCGCTCCTGCCTGGCGGAGGCAGGCGGCGATCCGGCGCGGCTCAATCCGGTCGTGCCGGTCGACGTGTCTACCGATCATTCGGTCGCGGTGGACGCTTTTGGCGAACCTTTTGCCCTCAAACACAACATGAAGCGCGAATACGAGCGCAATGCCGAGCGCTACAGCTTCATGAAATGGGGAACGAATACGCTCACCGGTTTCCGGGTCCATCCCCCTGGGACCGGGATCATGCATACGCTCAATCTCGAACGCCTTGCCACGATCGCGACATCGCACCGGCAGGGCGGTCGGCTCTGGGCCATTCCCGACACGCTGATCGGCACCGACAGCCATACGCCGATGATCAACGGGATCGGAGTGTTAGCCTGGGGTGTGGGTGGGCTCGAGGCCGAAAGCGTCTTCTTTGGGATGCCGGTCACATTGCGGGTGCCTGATGTTGTCGGCGTCCGCCTGACGGGTGCGTTGAAGAAAGGTGTTCTTGCCACCGATCTGGCGCTCCTCGTCACGCATCTCTTGCGCCAGATCGACCTTCAGGACAAGTTCGTGGAGTTCCATGGCCCCGGCGTCTCCAATCTGACAGCCGGCGATCGAGCCGTCGTCGCCAACATGGCGCCTGAATTCGGGGCCAACAGCGGCTATTTTCCGATCGATCGCCAATCGATCGACTACCTGCTGAGAACTGGCCGCGGTGAGGGTCACGCACGGTTTGTCGAACGTTATGCGAAACGGGCTGGTCTTTGGTTCGATCCCTCCACCGATCCTTGCTACACCTCGACGCTCGCTCTGGACCTCGGCAGTGTCGAGCCGAGCCTTGCAGGCCCACGCCGCCCCCAGGACAGGATCGCGGTCAGCGAGACGCGTTTGGCCATTCGCGGAATGAAGAAGCGTTGCGACAAATCAACCAAACAGGGCGCACCCAATGACGGCGCCGTTGCAATCGCTGCGATCACCAGCTGCACGAACACCTCCGATCCGCGGCTTCTCGTGGCGGCAGGTCTCCTCGCCCGCAAGGCACGCGCCTGGGGGCTCCGGCCAGCGCCTTGGGTGAAGACGTCCCTTGCGCCCGGATCCCCGACCGCCGAGCGGTATCTCGCCCGCGCCGGCCTGTTGGAAGACTTAGAAGCCCTTGGCTTCGGCATCGTTGGATATGGCTGCACATCCTGTATCGGCAACTCTGGATCTCTGACCGAGCCTATTGCCGAGGCCATGACCGAACGCGGCATACTGCCGGTGGCGGTTCTGTCCGGGAACCGGAACTTTCCAGGCCGGGTGCATCCGCAGTTGGAGGCCGCCTTCCTCGCCCCGCCGCCTATGGTCGTCGCCTTCGCGCTCGCCGGAACCGTCGCGCTCGACATTCTGCGGGATCCGATCGGCACTTCCGCCGATGGAACGGCGGTCACGCTGTCGATGCTCTGGCCAGATGCTTGCGAAATCGACGCAACTCTTTTGGCCGCGTCTGACGCGAATGATTTTTCGCTCGCCTATGATGCCGCTGAGGCGAGCAGGACCTGGAAAGAGCTTCCCGCACCTGGAACGACACTGTTTCCTTGGGATGAAGGCTCCACCTATATCCGGCGCCCTCCATTCGCAAGCTTCGGCGAAGGAATACGGCTCGGCACCTATGAAGCGCATCCGATCCTCGTTCTCGGCGACGACATCACCACTGATCATATTTCTCCAGCCGGTGCCATCCCGGCAAACGGCGCGGCAGGGCGGCATCTCATCGAACGCGGCGAAGACCCGAAGAACCTCAACGTCTTTTCATCTCGCCGCGGAAACTGGGAAGTCATGGTTCGCGGCCTCTTCACCAACAAGACAGTGGGTAACCTTCTGGCAACAGGCATTGCGCCAGGCTCCACTGTTTATGCCGGGTCGGAGAAGGTCCTCCCGCTATGGGATGCGGCGCAGCGCTACAAGGCTGAGGGAAAGTCCGTCGTGCTTGTGGCGGGAGAGCGATACGGGATGGGCTCGTCCCGCGACTGGGCGGCCAAGGGCGTGGCACTTCTTGGCGTGCGGGCCGTCCTTGCATCAAGCTTCGAGCGCATACACCGCTCGAACCTGATCGGCATGGGCATCCTGCCGCTGCGTTTTCCACCCAATGTGAAGCCGCAGACGCTCGAACTTCGTGCGAACGATCTCCTGGCAATCCACGCCGATATCGACATGGTCTCCCCACGCTGCGAGATACCGGTCACGGTCAAAAGAGCCAACGAGCCATCGATGACGTTCAACACATCCGCGGCGATTGAAACAAATGCCGAAATTGAGATCTTGCGCGCCGGCGGCATCCTTTCGCTTATCCTCAAGCGGTGTCACGCAGAAGTGCCGCAGTCCAGGTGACCCAATGAGCATGTCTCGATGACTTCCATTCTTCGATGACAGACGAGGTGCAGGGATGAGGGTGATCGCCCTCGCCTCAGCAATGGGGACGGATCGCGAGCCTCCAGGCTGCCTCTCTTTCGAAAGTCGATCCGAACCGGAGTTTGATCGTCCCTGTCTCGTTCCACCGTCCGGAACGGAAGTTCCCGGTCGCCCAGGCCGATATTCGCATCCAGATCAGGATTTCCATCACCATATTCGCAAGAATGGTAATAACGCATTTTCTTCACCGGTTCCGGCGGGGAGCTGCTGAACTCTCAAGAAAGGAAAGTTCATGTCTAGCGACGCCGCTCACTGCGAACAGGCAGTGCGCCTTGCCGTCATCTGCCGCGACCCCTGCGCCCCCTCAGAGCTTTGCTCCAACCCTCAGTCTCAGGCTCAACTATCCGGAGGCACTAGAGGGCAGACAACAACAACCATCTAAGAGCTAACCCACATCACTCGGCCCCCGGCCAATCATGACAGCCATATGGCCTCTGCCATCCCTATACCGAACGCGCCTCCCTATAATGCTCGATAACCTTGACGGAACCGAAGGTCTACAAGACGACTTATTGATGGGTGCCGATGCGATCGCTGCATATCTCGGCATCACCCGCCGTCAGGTTTATCGTCTCGTTCATGATCGTATAATGCCTTCCTTCACAGGATTATGAGAGGTAAGGCGATTAACAATTTTCTGGGGCGCAGGGGCAAATATGACTGGAAAGGCGACAGTGACCACCGCCGGCGAAGATGACCTCCTCCATGTAGTGGAACCGATTGAGGGTTGCTTTCAAAATTCGTCGAGTCTCGGTCACTCGGTCGGCACCCTGAGACGCGTGACCAGGCAGAGTTTAAGCGCCCTGTCATCGAAGCGAAAACGATCATCGATACAGAGCTGGGCTCCAGCCAACTCCTTTTCACTCAATTTGGCAACTGTAAATATCCATTCAGGCGGCATGGCGGGAGGCCCCCCCTATGCTGGGGGTGCAGGAAGCTGCAGTTATCGTGCGCGGGGCGATAAACGGCATTAGTCGGAAGGTGGCAAACTCATATGCGGCGCCTCAGCTCATCGGCGGCATTCGAAGCTCGCTGCATTGTTCGCGTCGCCCTCGCCTTTGTAATGCGCATATGAAGGATATGGGCAAAGCGGCCTTGTTCGATCGGCAGGTGCGGCTCCTCCTGCGTCCACGCTTTGTGGAGCCTTTCCATTTTCCACCCAATCAACGAGTTTCGTCAGCATGTCGAACTTTTCGAGCCCGCCTGGACCTCCCCGGCAATGCGACATGCCTGGAACCAGATAGAGCCTTGCCCAATCATCGGCAGGTATGTTGGTCTTCGTTGCCTTTTTCATTCGATTGAAGAAGTCGATGGTGTCATTGGCGGAAAACCATGGATCGCTCATCCCATGGAAGAAGATGATTTTACTCCCCTTTGAGGCAAAGGAACTGAGATCGGTCCATTGGTCTACATTGATCAGCCGTTGCTGCGGATCGTCGACATCCACCTTCTCAATAGCGTCGTCGACATCAAATGTGAGGGCATGATTGGCGAATTGGCGGTTGCGCTTGTCGTCGAAGCGCATGAGGCCGGGAATGGCGTCAGTCGTGCTCATAATCCCGCTATCGTAGGGAAATGCGGGATAGGCCGTTCGCCCTGACGCGTCGAGGGTCGGAGAAAAAATCTCGGCAACGACCTTGGCCTGTTCGGGTCTCAGGCAATCCTTTGATGTACCGCTTGCGCATATCAGGCTCGAAGGATCGAATTTGCAGGCAGAGGCATTTGCGATCATGCCGTCTTCGATCCCATCCAGCTTATCGCAGGCATTTAAAATTCCGCTTAGAACGAGCTTCCGATCAGCATCGCTGAAGGCGGCAGAACGATCAGGCACCCCATCCGTTCCTACTGGCGAAATCCGGTTCATCGCCACATTCTTTTGGGCCAAGGACATATTCGAACGTCCGGTGCGTATGGCGGGGGCCCCGGCAATGATACCGTCAAACAGCAAGGGGAAGCGCTGCGCGGAGGTCATCGCCTCTCTCCCGCCCGTTGAGCAGCCGGCAAAATAAGAATGGTGCGCGCTTGTCCCGTAGTAGTTTGAAACAATCGCCTTTCCCAGAACGGTAACCTTTTCGACCGACCATCCGGCAAAGTTCAGCGTCGCAATCTGGTCAGCCTTGAACGAGCCATCCCACACCTCTCCTCGATGGCCGCTGTCATGCGAAATAACGGCAAAGCCCCGAGCAAGTGCGGTGTTCGCCCCGGCCGCGACATCCCCGATGGGCGGCTTCACCACACCGTTTAGTCCCCCTCCTCCTTGAACGAGGAACCGCCCTGACCAATCATCCGGCAAGGCGATCGAAAAACCGATAGCGTACGGTTTTCCGTCGGCTCCCGTTCGATGCTCAAAGGAGCCGTTCACCAAACAATAGGACGGTCCCTTGCCGCTGACGTAGTCTGTGCCGGCAACTTTCACGTCAAACCCCGGCAACTCGAGGGCTCTTGCGGCTTTGCACGTCGCACCGGCCGATTGGTCGGACGCCCCGTATGCGAGTTGCACCATCAATAAAAGCGCTGAAGCCGTTGCAGATAGCAGCGTTCTCATGCCTATCTCCTCCCTATTGCCTTCTCCACTCTCCCACAACAAATGGAACGAATCTCAGGCTTCCTGTCAATCGACAACTGCAAGCTTGCGAGGACGTTGGTTTCAGCGCCCAGGCCATGCCCTAGACAGTGCCGCGCAAGGGCGGCGTCGCCTTGACGGATTTTGCTGTGCCAAGTGCTATTCGATGACATGATCGAAGAGCACCCACTCGTTACCGACGCCATCGTTTTCCAGACGAAATTATCGCCCAGGCCGTAGGCTCTCTTGTCGGTCTCCGCTGAACCTGCGCGACGTCGAGGACCTGTTCGCCGAGCGCGGCACTGCGATCAGTCCGATCTGGAGCTATGCGATGATGGTGATGCCGGCGCGCTGCCCGAAGCGGCGCATTTCGAGCAGAAAGTCATCGTCCTTTCCGACGTCGATCTCCTCGATCACCTCGAAATCATCCTCGCCAATGCGATCTTCGAACAGAACGAGACATCGTTCCGGATCGCACTGCCTGGAGGTCCAGATCATCCCGTCGAGATCCGGACGCGCCTTATGGATCGCCTTTGCCCAAAGGACGGTTCGGGCGTAGCTCGATTTGGGCGTGTCGATGATCTGGCCCCGGTCGATCCCCCAGAGTTTCAGGTCGGGGGCAAAAAGCGCAGCAAGGGGTAAATCACGCTTCGGCGATATCGTGCTGGCGGTCCTGGCTTCCACATTATTCAAGCGGACGGTCTTGAACCTCGCGGCAGGATCGATGTCGTGGAAGATCGTTTCGAAAGCGGCCGCTTGTCGGCTGGTGGCGGCGTAAAGCGTTGCGACACAGCCGCCAGCCGCGTCCAGGAAGGGAGCGAAGCGGGTCGGCTGTCCCTTGCAGGGATTGAACTGCGCGGAGCGGAAGGCGGACAAATGATTGCGATGGAGGACGGTTCCGGCTGAGAGCGTTTGGGCGTTGACGGTTGGAAACGGATCGGGCGGTAGAGGCAGCGGGGATGTCACCCGACCACCTCTTGCCTTTCATGCTCGGCCGCTTCGGTTACGGCCTTGGCGTTATCGAGCACGTCGACCGGCGCCTTGTCGCCCAGCCAGCCATTGGTCGACACGAACCAGAACGCCTTCTGCCATCCAGACAGGTGCGCGGGCAGCGCCTTCAGCACCTTCTTGATCGCCGGATGCGGTCGGCCGTCGCGGAACTGGAAGGCTGGATAATATTCGGTGCCGCGATGAAGGACGGAGAAGATCTCGCCATTCTTTTTCCACCGGGCGGCAGTCGCATAGGGGTTCTTCGTCTGCAAGCCTGCCTTGGCGCCGATCTCCGCGCTTGTCAGTTGCGGGACTTCCGAAATGAACCTGTCACGCAGTTCCAGATTGTCCGCCGCGAGCGCTCCCCTCGCTACGGACAAATCATCGGGCAGCATGAGATCGGCAAGCTTGCTGATCGTCGCCTCGAACCGGCTTTCGTCCAGGTTCTCCGACACGCGCACCAGCGTCTCGAGGAAGTTTCTGACGGCGCTCCGCTCGCCTTCGGCCAGATCCGGCTTGAGCTGCAAGAGCACGGACCTGCCGCTCACGAAATCCGCAAAGGCGTCAGCCAGCTTGTCGAACTCGATCCCAGCCGCTCCCTCCCTCGGAAGGCCCGAAGGCACAGCTTGCTCTACGCTTTGCCGGAACGCCCTGACCAAGGCATCGTGGAGCGTCTGATCGTCCGGCCCGCGTATAGGCGCAGTCCTGAGCGCCCGCCTGGTGCGAGGCACTTTTCGATCACCTGGTGATGGGACAACCCCGTCGATCATCAGGAATTGGGAAATGAGCGCTTCGGTCATGATCTGCACATGAGATAGTTTAGTTACGTATCCATATCACGTATATCACGTCACGTCGACTACAAGACCCGTTCCAACCCGATCTGCGCATTTTTGATCGCGGTCGAGCCGATGGCACCCACTTTGCGCGTGAATGGATGGTTCAATTCGGTCCTTGGCCCTCGATCCGCACACCTCTGACCCGCGTGAAGACCGGAGGCAAAAATCGACTGCTGCTCATAGCGCAGTTGCAAATCCGGTCGTTGGGCATCTTAGTGACAAGATTGGTCGTCGTCCCCTCGTGCTGACGTCGGCCGCGGGCCTAGGCTATCGACCGACTTTCGGACGAACCGGTACGAAGGCCGTGGCGAGGCTAGAGCGAACTTCTAATTCGAAGGCATCCTGCCCATCACGCGTGGACTGAAAGGAGCGTTGATCGGTCTGTATTCGAGGCAAGCGGCGCTGCCGTAGCCGTCAGTATAAAACCACTCGACCCGCCCCTCCAGACCGATGGCCTCGGCCTCGACTCTTGCGATGGTCGACAGCCCGGGCATGGCGGGACGATCGCAATCGGCCTTGCCTGCCAACAGCCAGTCCACCGCATGCACGACACAAGTGCCGGCGAACTTCGATGCGCCCGTGATCGGCATACGTCGTGGTCAGGGTTTCGGCGATATCCGCGTCGGGGTCGGCAAAGTAGTCCCCGACGTCTCGCAAGGTCGTCGGCCTGTTGTTCTTCAGCGAAAACAGATAGTCGGCACCGCGATCGAGCACCGTCTGGCCGGTGTCGCGATTGCAATGGACGGCATCGGCCGTGATCAACGCTCCCCGGACGTCGATCATCTCCAGCAACGCCCGTGCGGCGATGATCGCGTTTTCGCCCACCCCGAACGCCGCCTGCCCCAGGACCAGTTGCGCCTCGGCAGCGAAGGCTGTCACGACATGAAGCGGGCTCTTGGCCGCCGCCCGATCGAAAGAGCGGCGCAACGTCTTGCCGTCAATGGCGATGATACCCGCACCATCCGCTCCCAACGCCTCCAGAAAGCGCCCGAACGCCGACGATAGGGATGATGGGTCAAGCAACCGGAACAGCCGCGAAAACGTGTCATGGCTCGGAAGACCATTCTCCAGGATCAGAAATTCCCGAAACAAAGCCTCCCGATCCTCGGCAAAATCGGCGAAATCAACGCAGCTGTCACAGCCGCAAATCGACGCTACAAGCGCTATCGTCAATATCTCCAGAAGATCGTGACGCCGTGCATTGCCCGTCCGAGGATCAGTGATCCCGTGAAGTATCGTAATGAGCGAAACCATAAAAAGCTCCAAAGCAGAGCTCCCTAAAGAATCCATCTCAATTCAAGCCGCCATATTTTTTTCTAAATGCGATTCCCCTGCGGCTCGATGCCGTGCCACTTGCGCAGCAGATAACATGTCGATAAATTTTACAAAAATCGACACGTAATCCCGACCTGTCGATGACGTCGACAGGTCATTCCCGCATGTCGATCAGAAAGTAGGTGATCGACATGACCTTTCGTCCGGACCGCCCGTTCAACGACCTCCCTGCCCTGCCGCCGGCACAGGACATAGAGACCAAACCCGTGCTGAAGGCCTGCATCGAGGCACGGGCCGCTCTGGCGGGGAGCTGCGGGTCTCCGGGCGGATCATCCCCAACCAGGCGGTGCTGATCAACTCCATCCCGCTGCTCGAAGCCCAAGCGAGTTCCGAGATCGAGAACATCGTCACCACCACCGACCGATTATTCCGCTTCGCCAATGATACGGGCGGTCAGGCGGACCCGGCGACCAGGGAGGCGCTGCGCTATCGCACCGCCTTGAACCGTGGTTTCGGAATGCTGCAGCAGCGCCCACTTTCGACGACCATCGCCGTCGAGGTCTGCAGAACCATCAAGGGTGTCGAACTCGACATCCGCAACACGCCCGGCACCGCGTTGATGAACGATGCCACCGGGGCCGTGATCTACACCCCGCCTGAAGGTGAAGACCTGCTGCGCGCCAAGCTTGCGAACTGGGAACGTTATATCCACGAGGCAGAGGATACCGACCCGCTGATCCGACTCGCGATAATGCATTATCAGTTCGAGGCTATCCATCCCTTCATCGACGGCAATGGCCGCACGGGAAGAGTGCTGAACCTGCTCTATCTGGTGGACAAGGGGGTGCTGGACATCCCGGTGCTGTATCTCAGCCGGCACATCATCCAGAACAAGGCGGTCTACTACAGGTATCTGCTGGAGGTCACCACGCAGGGGGCCTGGGAGCAATGGCTGCTGTTCATGCTGGAGGCCGTCAGGGCGACGGCCCGATGGACGACAGCGCGGATCCACGCGATCCGCGACCTGCTGGAACAGACCGCCGCGCGGATGCGTCAGAACCTGCCCAAGGTCTATTCCCGTGAACTGGCCGAACTGATCTTCGTCAACCCCTATTGCCGGATCGGCGATCTCGTGGGCTCTGGTGTCGCCAAACGACAGACAGCGGCAGTCTACCTCAAGGCGATGGTTTCCGAAGGGTTGCTGGAAGAAGTAAAGGTCGGGCGCGAGAACCTCTACATCAATCCCGCTCTGCTGGCACTGCTGTCGGAACGCGATCACTCAGACGCCTAACCAGGCGGCAGTTGTGCTCCCCAGGGACCGCGCGCGCAAAGATTTTCTTGCAAAGTTCAGTAGGGGAACCGTGCGGTGTTCATGCGGCGAAGTGCTTGGCGATGTTGCCTGCGGCGTCCTGGCTAAGCTGCGGCCCTTCGAAGGTCTCGATCATGCGGCCCGGAAAGTGCTTGTCATACCATGCGATCTTTCTCGCCCGGTGCTCTTGGTAAGAATCTGAAGACGTCATCCCCCAGTGCTCCCAATACTAGTGCACTGACGCAAATCAGCCCGGTCTGAGCATTCTCCGGCCGCCGCGCCGACAAAAGCGTCGAGACATCGCCCTGCACAAGCAAGGTGCAGGGCTGCCGAGCGCGCGTGAGCGCCATATAGAGGAGCTCGGAGGACGGCGATCGGCCCTTCGAACGAGGCACCACCACATAGGAATGGTTAAACTCGCAGCCCTGCGCTTTGTGGACGGAAATCGCGTACGCCAGCTCCAGATTGTCTTCGACACTCTCGAACCTGCCGTTTGCGGAGAGTTCGCTGCCATAGCCGACGGCAAGGTGATCCTTCCTTTCAAACTTGACTTGGAAGCGTTTCAGCCGGGGCGTAAACTTCTTGTCGAAGTTGTGCTTTTGGACAAAGCCGATCTCGCCGTCAAACACTTCGACCCGTTCGGCTTTGCGGGTCTGAAAATTGTAGGCCCAGACTGGGTCAGACTGAGGTCCGCGGACCAATAGTGCTTGGCGATATTCTGGGAGTTGCGGATGACGTGATAGGCAATTTCAGGGTTTCCCCCTTCGAATGTATCCGGGGCTGCACCACACATGCGACAATACATTCTCTGATGAACAACTGCCGCAAAATATTGCAATGCGGGCGCAGCATCTTCCTGGTTCACGATAGCCTGCATTTCCCACCGCAGGTATTTCTTGTCCGATTGAGATTGGGATTTTTTCACATCATCATTGATCCCGTATCGGGATCATGATAAAAGGTCAGTTCATGAGGATTATCGCTCGGCGCACCCTGCGGGTATTCGTTGACAGCCTTGCAGGGCAGAAAGATCAGCCCGCCGTCAAGTCTGCGCTCGATGCCTGGTTCGATGAAGTCAGCAAGGCGAGCTGGGCGAGTTCCGCCGACGTGAGGAGGCTGTATGCCACGGCGAGCATCGTCAGCGCCGAGCGGATTGTGTTCAACATAAAGGGAAATGACTACCGGCTCGTGGTGGCGGTCGATTTCGAGAAGAGCATCGTCTGGATCAAATGGATCGGTACGCACAGAGCATATGACAAGATTGACGTGACAGAGGTGACGCATGGCGACTGACCTGAAGCCCATTCGCACGGAAGCGGACTACGACGCGGCGCTCGCGGAAGTGGAACGGCTTTGGGGTGCAAAAAGCGGTACGCGAGAAGGCGACCGACTTGATGTTCTGGCAACCCTCATCGAAGTCTATGAAGCTAAGCATCATCCGATGGACCCGCCTGACCCGATCGAGGCGATCAAATTTCGGATGGAACAGCAAGGACTGACCCGCAAGGATCTCGAGCCGATCTTCGGCACCCGCAACCGCACCTCGGAAATCCTTAATCGGCGACGCGGCCTGTCGATTGAAATGATCCGGCAATTGCACGCAACGCTCGGTATTTCGGCCGAGGTGCTGATCCGCCCCTCCCTCCACGACAAGGCGGCCTGACCGGAAGGAACTGTCCGATGACCCGCGTCGCGCGCTACGTCCGCGCGAAGAGGCAAAGCGAGAACAGTGGCAGATCGTCGCGACCTCCAAGGATGCAGCCATCTCCGGCTCTAAATCGTCGGGCGGATTCACAAAATCCGCCGGACGATTTAGTCTCCTTGACGATGTGCCGCGGGATGTCCCTGACTGGCCGCCCAGCGCATCTGCGATCTATGCCGGCAAGGTCGCCCGCCTGACGGAAGCGCCAAATCGCCCCGAGAAACGGACCGAAGCGGCGTAGGTTTTGCGTACCTTGATTGAAAAGATCGTCCTTCGTCCCGGCCCACAGCGAGGCGATATTGACGCGATGTTGTACGGCGAACTAAGCACGATCCTGAATTGGATCGAGCGCCAAGCTGTTGGAACTATTGCACAACAACAACTCCCGCAGCAATGGCTACGGGAGTGTCGGTATCAGTGGTTGCGGGGCTGGCTTCAACTGCTGGCATAAATCCTGCTGGCCTGCTGGTTTCTTCGGCCTTGGCGAAGTCGAGAATGCCGAACAACTCGCCGCATAGGGTGGCATGAACCTCGCCACGCTTGGCTCCGGGGGTAAGGACAATTTCCCCGATGAGGCTACGCAGCGCCTCCGCCGCCTGCCTGCCGCCGTCCGGGTCGCTGAGGACTTCGGACAGGCGCTCGACGCGGCGGCGATAGAGGTCGGCGAGGTTCGGGTGAATGTCGGGCATGTCCGCGGGCGCTTGCGCAAGGCGGGCGACGATTTCCGCCTTCTGCCGTTCAAGGTCATCCATGCGCGCTTTCATGCTCGGCTGGTACATACCGTCCTCGATAGCCGCGATAATGCCCGCAATCGCCTTCTCGATCTTCGCAAGCACCTTCTGGTCCGTGGCGGCCTGTGCACGCCGGTCACGGTTCAGCCGGTTCATTTCCTCCGCATAGGCGCGGACGGCTTCTGCAACCGCTTCCGACGACACCAGCCGCTCTTTCAGGCCGGTCAGCACGCGGGCCTCGATCTTGTCACGGGTGATCGACCTGCCATTGTCGCAGGTGCCGCGCCGGTGATGGTTGAGGCAGGCATAACGGTTCGGTGTGATGATGCCGACCTTGCCGCCGCAGCGCCCGCAGGTGAGAAGACCGGAAAGCAGATGAACGGGTCTGTTCGCCAGATGCACACGCTTCATGCGCCCCTCTAGCGTGTTGGCGGGATTGGGGCCGAAGATTTCCGATATCTGTTTCTGCCGTGCGCGAGCGGCGTTCCACAGTTCATCGTCCACGATGCGTAGGTGCGGAACCTCCGTCCTGATCCACTGGCTTTCCGGATTGATGCGCGACACGCGCTTGCCGGTGGACGGGTCTTTCACGAAGCGCAAGCGGTTCCAGACAAGGACGCCGGCATATAGCTCGTTGTTGACGATGCCGGTGCCACGCGAGACATGGCCGCGGATGCTGGTATCGCCCCATGCGCGGCCAAGCGGGCCGGGAACGCCTTCCCGGTTCAGATCGACGGCAATCGCCTTGGGGCTTTTGCCCGATGCAAATTCCCGGAAGATGCGGCGGATGATGGTGGCTTCTTCGGGAATGATCTCGCGATCACCCCGGAGAGGTTCGCCGTTGGCATCGAATTTCTTCACGACACGATAGCCGTAGCAAAGCCCACCGCCTGCCTTGCCCTTCTCCACCCTGCCCCGAAGACCGCGATGGGTCTTCATGGCAAGGTCTTTCAGGAACAAGGCATTCATCGTGCCTTTCAGGCCGACATGCAGTTCGGAGATTTCTCCCTCGGCCAAGGTGACGATGGTGACGCCTGCGAACTTCAGATGCTTGTAGAGAGTCGCCACATCCGCCTGATCGCGGCTGATGCGGTCCAGAGCCTCGGCCAGCAATATCTTAAACTCGCCGCGCTGCGCGTCCCGCACAAGCCGCTGGATGCCGGAACGGAGGATTGTGCTGGAACCGGATATCGCCGCGTCCTCATAGGAACCGACGATCTCCCACCGTTCCCGGCCCGCATGTTCCCGGCAAAGCCGGAACTGGTCCTCAATCGACGCCTCGCTCTGGCTGTCGGACGAATAGCGGGCATAAAGGGCTGCGCGGGTCATGTTCAAGCTTCTCCTTCATTCAGCAATGGGCTGCGGCTGCCGACATTTGCGCCGGAGCGTCATGGCTGGCGCTGCCTGCCAGCGCACGCCCCGCCTTTCCTGCTTCAGAAGCCCACGCCGGGAGGAAACTGCCCGGTCAAGGCTGGTGCGCAGCACCACCGCGGAACGCGGCGTGGCCTTGAGGGGGCGGTTTCGTTCCGGCCCAATCGCTGCAAGCCAAAAAAGGTTTTCATCGCACCCGTTCAGGTCCGATGCATTGCATCAAATGGTGTCTTCCTTCAGCGGCGGCACATCCGGTGCTTTGTCCAGCAAGCCTGTCAGCGCACCGCGCTTCGTCGTACCTGCACGCGCTTTCAGGAATTCGCTGGCCGTCTCCACAGCCCCGATCTTCTGCGCAACGGCAGAGATGATCCACTGATTGAGCGATACGCCGTCCTCCTGCGCCAGACGTGCCGCCGTTTCCTTGAGCGACTGCGGCAGTTGCAGCGGATATTTGTAGCGTTGGGTCTGCGTCATGTGTTCAATCTCCTGACGATCTCTCCCGGTGTAATCACAGTCACGCCCAGCCCGAGCGCCGGACGGAAATCCCTGACGTTATGCGTCACGATGGCCTCGGCCTGTCCGTTCAACGCGGCTTCCAGCACCATTTCGTCCGCGACATCGGAGAGCATCGGCCGCGTCCGAAACGAAATATCGACGCCTTCGGCAATGGCGGCAAGCGCGCTCATCACCGAAGCGACGTCCTCAAGACTATGGCCGGTTGCCTGCCGGGTTTCCTCCCGGCTCAGCACCGCCTCATATTCCAGAAACAGCGCCGTCGAGCAAAGCGGCGTCACCAAGCCCTTGTCTGCGAAACGCAGAAGCAGGTTGCTCGCGCCGTTGCGGCTGCGGAACGCGGACACGATTACATTGGTGTCAAGAACCAGCCTCATGGGAGATAATTTATAGACATCCCATAAGATGTCAAATCTTGATTGGCACTTGCCGTCATCCCTCGTCATCCTCGGCGCTTTCCGGGCGGTCAGCGTTTGCGGCCCGGTTATCGTTGGCGGCAGTACGGGCTGCAAAATCCTCCCGTGCCATCTGCCTGCCGACCAGTCGGGCGATAGACAGCACAACCGCATCCGCCGCTCGGAAGCATCGGCTTTGCCTCCGCTCTCCTGTCCATCGGGCGGGCGGTTGTCATTCGCCGGACCTTCTCCGTTATTGAGCTTTCCGTCATCGACCATCGCTGCGCTCTCCCTCCGGCCGCCATGCGACGGGGTATGCGACCCAGCGATTGATGTCGGATTCCCGCCATCCCGCACCGTTGACGCGGATCCTGATCTGCGCGGGAAACGTGCCCTCGGCGATCTTGCGGTAGATCGTGGAGCGGGAAAGGCCTGTGCGGGAAAGCACGGTGTTCAGGCGGATGATACGGTCTGGCATGAGCATGGCGGCGCTGCCTCCTGCTGGTTCTTCGTGGCCGCCCCTAATCCAGACAGAACAAGAATTTATTGTTTTGCAAGAGGTATTTAGCCGTCGTCGTACTGTGGCGCGCAAAGGGCGGTAAAAAGGAAAAACCTGGGGTTCGATATTCCAGCCCCGCACCCAAGATCGATACCGTGATGGAAGGCAGATTCAAGGCCGAGTCTACGGCCTGCTTCGGATGCGATGCAAAGCTCGCGGTTGCGGTTGGCAAGGATGGATTCCGGCTATGGATCGCGGGCAAGCTTGCGGCGGATCTCACCAAATTTGGAGGAGAATCAGGACTGAGGTCACTCGCGCGGGCCGTCTATAACGCAAAAGTGAAGGTAGCGCCGCTTTGCCTCCGCAAGACGACCCTCTCGGGGAGAGTGACCGTAAGCCTTTGAATTGCAGCGCTTCGACCAGCCATTAGATAAAAAGAAATTACAGACGACGGGATTCAACCCAGCCTTGCGCTTCTGAAATTATGAGATTACCACTCATCTTAATGGGGATGATGTGTTCGAAAATATCGCGAAACTTAAATTTCCCATTGTTAGGCCCACGGATCGAGCATCACGGCGTTTTTTTATTTATACCCGTATTTCATTGCGTATAATTGAATTAATCTCGATTAACATTAATATTTTTCAAAAATACTTAGGTGTTTTGCGAAAAAAACAGAACTTCAACGGAATTATAAGCGTATTTCTTGGACTTACATGAATAAGCAACCCTTGTGAGGACACAATGTAAACAGTTCTTGAGCCGATAATTATTCGAAATCCAGACATAACTAACAGTTATTATACCCAATTTCCTTCATTTTCCTTGCAGGATTATGGCGATGACTGGGCTCATACGCAATATATGATTGATCTCGCGATCGAGTCCTACAAAATATACTGGATGAATAGAGCAGTTGAGCTTTTTCAGTCCATTGAAGGTTATGTTATGTTTGGCATCCTGCTGGATCAATTGGCTGTTGATGATCTCTCTGCGTTTAAGGAAACCATGTATGGTTACGCTTACTATGAGCACATATTGGAGGCTGGAGAGACAATTGCAGATCTGCCCCAGGCAATGGCAGATAATGACATGCCCCCTGAGACCATGCCGACAACCTATGATTCATATGACAATACCTTCGATGGCAACTATGCGACACCGATGGCCGCGCTGTCTCATTATCTCTTTGGTGATGGCGAGGAGATGAATGTATCGATACATGGTGTCGGCCTCAGCCTTACTCCGAACGATGTTGTTGTCGAAGGTTATCGTCCTCTGGAAATGCTGGCTGCGGACACCAGTTTTATCGGCACCAAGAGCGTTACAGTTGAGCAATTCGGCTACGACACGGCCGACTCGTCCTTCATCTCCGGCGCGTATCTCGGAAACATTTCGTTGAAACTCGAAGGCGACTCACACGCTATGCTGACGGCAGTTGGGACTTTGAGGGCAATGTAACTGCCTATAACGATATCTACGACTTCAACCCGAGCACACATCGAGACTGGTGGGAGGAAACATTTACTAATGTGATGGAGATGCTTCCCGGCTCCGCTTATTATATCGACATTCAAGGTTCCATCCCCGTCGAGTGGCACAGCGATATCGGGGCGTGAAGCAATGAGGGCAATTGTCGTCGTAATGTTATTCGCAGCTCCGGCACAAGGAGCACTTTCGGCTGAACTTGCGGCTGCCGAACCTCAATGCAGCAGTCTATCGCAAGGGGAGTTAGAACAGCGGATAAAGAGCTATACGGCGAGGCCCTCGCTGTCACGTATTCTGGCAGCGGATAGTCTGGAAATCTTACTACAGCGCGCAAGTTACAGCGATGCCGCCGCGCTTTGGTCAGTACCGTTTTATCTGGTGAATGACGGAAAGCGGGTGAAGCGTTTCTTCGCCTTGCTTGATTGTGATGGCGGGGTAGAACTGTCGCGTGATCAATGGTTCAAGCCAAAATAAGACCGAAAGCGGCATAGAAAACCGGTAACTTCCGCATGTGGAGAGGCTGTCCTCTTTTGAAGTCCTTTCCTCTGACTTCCACGATTTTGGGAATTTCATTGATCAGCGGCGTTGTCAACGCGCTCGCGCTGACCTCGCCGCTGTTCATGCTGCCGGTCTACGACAGGGTCCTGGCAAGCGGCAGCGTCCCGACGCTGGCGGGCCTCGCCGTGCTTGCTGTGGGGCTTTATGCGTTCCAGTCCGTGCTCGATGCCCTGCGCCTGTGACAGTTCACGCGGAATGGCGAACTCCACCTCGCGGGCAAGCTGGGCATCCTTGCGAACCTCGAAGGCTTCGACATCGTTCCAGAGCCGTTCGCGGTCGCCCCATTGTTCCGGCGCGTGTTCCGGCAGCATGACCTCGGAATGGACGACGCCGCGTTTGGCGGAAAAGTCCTGAACGCGGTCAATGCGATCGTCGCGCAGCCGTGACGCCGAGCGGTAGGCGGCGGACGCCACCGCGCTGGAGCCTGCCTTGCGGCCAATGACCTTGACGTGAAGATGATAGATCGCCATAGCGATCTGAACATCAGCACGGAAAAGCGCACATCGGCACGACGTATAAGCGCGCCCTCCCTCGAAAAAATCTCGGGCGGGACCGGCGCGTGCCATACCGTCCCACCAACATAGAAGCGTTTCGCAAGAGGCTCAACTATCATGCCTGCATCGACAACAAACGGAACCGATGGAGACGGACATGCGCAAGCCGAGAGATTTCGACGCGGAACTGAGGGCGCTGGAAGACAAGGCCAAGGAACTGAAACAGCGCAAGGTGCAACAACTTGGCGAACTGCTGATCGCCACCGGGGCTGATAGCCTCACGCCCGACGAACTGGCCGGCGCGTTGGTCGCCATCGCAGAGACGAAGGACGCAACCAAGCGGGAGGCGTGGGCCAGACGCGGGGCGGCGTGGTTTCGGAACAAATCGCGGCGATCTGCTGCGGCAAATGATCATGACGCTGGTAGCTATCCGACGCAATCGGGCAGCGCGCAATCGCCATCAGGTGCAACGGGCGCGGAATGACATGGGGACATGGCAAGTCGAGCGACGAAAGAGAACGCGGCACCTGATCGAGCTTAGCGGCCTCGTCGTCAAGGCGGGCATCGTGGACCTGACGAACGATGACCGCTCCATTATCTTCGGCGCGATGATTTGGATGGCCGAAAAGCTCCAAAGCGAACAGGGCGAACAGGGCGAACAGGCGCGTAATCTGTGGACCGAGAGAGGAAAACAGGCGTTCAAGGATTGAGCGCGCAGTCTGGGCATGGCTTGGCGCTTGCACTGGGAAGGAGAACTGTTTTGGGTAGCAGGTGCGGGAGGCGATGGACCAGCACCACGAGCATCATATCGAACAGAGACGCGCTATCCGTAAGTAGAACGATCGAAAGCAAGTTCAGCCGTATCGCGCCGCGGATTAGCAGGGCGGTAAGTTCACCGGAACAATGCAACTATCGAGCGGCAAATACGTCCTGGTCGAGAAATCGGCGAGTTCACCTTAGTTCCCGACGGCCGGTCATAGACCGCGAGATCGCGTGGGCGCTGTGCAGAGGGGCTCGAAATCGTGGCAGTTGAGACGGTGGCCTGGACTGGAGATTCAGGTATTGCCAGCATCAAGCACCGCTTTATATCACGTCTGCGACCAGTTCCTTTGGAAGCATTGCTGGTTATCGCAATTGTTGAGCAACTGTTTTAGCGATGGCCTTTGCCGTCGATTGCAGATCCCGATCGGGGGTCTTTGTGAGACCGGTTGCCAGATTGACGCCGGCCGATGCGAGAACATAACCACCCGTCGCAGCTCCAATACCGAGCGGCATGACAATGCCTGGCTTATAGCCACTCCCCGCATTCGTCCTGAAACCTGCAATGACCTTCTGCTCAGCCAACGTAGAGGCCAGGAGCTTGGCGTCGACTTCAAGCTGTGATTTCCCATACCCAAAGCCGATGATAAGGCGCTTCGTCGCATTGCCCCTCTCCGCTCTTGTTATCGAGAGCGCGAGCAAAGCCGTTCTTTCCCGTCCAAAACCCCTTTGTCCCTCCATCGACGACACGCTGACGGTCGGAATGCTGCGCTTTTTCAATTCAGCGACAACAAGGTCCTGAAGTTGAGCTGCGGCGTTCGCTGCATCGCTATACGACAAGTCATTCGTTGCGACTGAAGACCTTGCCTCCACAACTATCAATTCAGTTTTCCCTTTTTCGGCTCCCGTGGCACTTGTCATGGTGACGCGGGCGCCGCAGCCGACCAAGACGGTGACAGCGATTGCCAGGATCATAGAAGACGAAAATCGGAGCATGAGAGAACCCTGATTGCGCTGTTGTGAAATATGACGAAGAACTGCCCCGCAACAGAACAGGCAAAACCTCACACGGACATCCGGTTAGGTCAGAATTGCGTAGAGCGCAGGCCGTTGACGGAAGGCCCCGACCTGTGTTCAGGAGCAAGTCTCATGCTGCCATCGTCCAATCGATAGCTGCTCGAGCAGTGCATCTTTCCGCTCATCTCGTCCTTGAGGCAGATCTCGTAGCCATCCTTGTCTACGAAGAAGGCGGCACAGGTATTACCCTTCATTTCATCAGGGAGAAGGCAGACTTCGACAAGAGGAAGCGGGACAGCATCGGGTTCCTCGCCGAAGGCGGCCTCCACTGTAAATAAGAGGGAAAACAGGACGGGCGAGCCCCACAGGATGCCCTGAACAGCGGAAATTCTGGTCATGTCCGGCGCCGTAGTCCTATTGTTATCGTTGAAACTGACGCGTGCCTGTTGCTGTCCCGCCGCGAGGACCTGTTCTGGTCACGCTACAGGACTGTGTGTTGGCGCTGCAGTTTCGGACCCGTGATGCACTGTTTCCATAGGGACCAACTGTCTCCCTCGTAGCTGAGCATTCTCCGCCGCTGCATGTGCGCGTATGGTTTGTGGAGCCTCCATAAACACCTGTCGCTGAACGGGTCGCCGTGCAACTTCCGTCGGCACAATTGACCGACCGATCATAGGAGGTGACGCGCGGCGGGGGCGCGACAGGATAGGCGGGATAGGGACGATAATAGGACGTCCAACGGCCGTACCATGGATACGCTGGGTAATAGGCATCCCAGTAGGCCTTGCTGAAGGCCACGACTGTAACGCCGACAACTGGCGCTATGGCGGGCGTGAGCACGACCGGGCCTCCTTTATAGACGACCTGAATGTAATTGGCCGAAACCCAGCCGCGGTAGGTCCCGAAGGCAATGTCGCACCAAGTGTAGCCTGAAAGGCAGCCGTGCGTCGTGATGCGGGCTCCGACCGGAACCACGACGACAACGGGATAAGCAGTGGAAGGCCCTGCCCGCAAATTGACATTTCCCGTTGCCACTGCAACGGTGGCCGCAGTGGCGACCGACGAAGCACCGGCCAATATCGCCACTGCCAGCAAGAGCTTTCTCAACATCATGATCTCCATTCTTTTCTTTGCGATGTCGCGTGCGCGACAGGGATGAGGTATGATTGAATTCGAACTTGGCTGGCGTCTTTCCCAGCTGTTGAGTTTTGTAGAGATTTGTATCAGCCGGCAGTTGCCGTGCCGTCATTGGCTATGTACTCGGAGGCGATCTTGCCGTCCCTGAGTTCGATCGTGCGGTCGAAGAGATCCTGGACCCGAGGATCGTGTGTGACGACGGCAACACCGGCTTGTCTCGTGTCAGCGATCTGCCGGAACAGGGCAATCACCTGGCGCCCCCGGACGCTGTCGAGCGCAGCGGTGGGTTCATCGGCAAGGATCAGCGATGGATCGTTTGCAAGTGCTCGGGCAACCGCAACGCGCTGCTGCTCGCCACCGGAAAGCCGTGTCGGGAGATTGTCGATGCGGTGGGCAAGATCCACACTATCGAGCAGGTTTGAGGCATATTGGCGCGCCGGTCGCGACGGTACATCGTCAATCTCGAGCGCGAGTGCCACGTTTTCGACGGCGGTCAGAAAGGGAATGAGATTGGCCTTCTGGAAGACGAAGCCGATATTGTTGCGTCGGAAGTCCCTGAGGCTGTCCAGATCGGCGTCCGGATGCGAGACCAGCCGATCCCGGAAATAAACCTCGCCGGCCGTCGGAGGCTCCAGCAGCCCGGCGATCAACAGCAGTGTGCTCTTGCCCGAACCGCTCGGACCGAGAATGCCGACGACTTCGCCCGGACGAATGTCCAACGAAACATCGTCGAGTGCACGGACCACGGTTTCGCCGCTCGAATAGTAGCGGCACGCGTTCCGCACGCTCAGGATTGCTGGACTGCTCATGACAGCACCTCCTGCGCCCGGACCTTGAGGGCGCGGGAAATGCCGAGCAAGCTGGCAAAGCCGCAGATGATGGCCATAGCGAGCGCAAGCATTCCGAGATCAAGGGTGTCCATGACGACCCTGCGCGGAAAAAAAGGAAAAAGGAGCTTGGAAAGCGCAAACCCGAGCAAAAGGCCTCCGGCACCGATCAAATAGGATTGTTCGGCAATCATTCCGATAATGACCGAGTTGCGTGCACCGATCAGCTTCAGCATCGCGATCTGATGACGCTTTTCCATGGTCAGCATGTAGATGATAAGCGAGATGACGATTGCCATCACGATAAGCAGCACCGCTGTGAAGGCTAGGATCTGCACCCTCAGCCGCCAGAGGCGCTGGTTGAGCAGGAGGTTCTCCTGGTCGGCCTTGCTGAGAACATTCGCATCGCCCCAAACCATGATCGCGGCGCGTACCGCTTTCTCGTTCGCCGCTGGGTTAAGCGTCACCAGCGTTGCTGCGATCTTGCTGTCCTGCTGAACGGAACTGCCGCTTGCCGCCTCCACACTTTGCCCCCTTGCGTTTCGGGCAAGCAGCACTTCTTCGCTCGTCCTGCGCTGGGCGATTGCCATGGCATCATTCACCGTGACGAAAAGTAGGCCGTCGCCGCCCATGTCGACCATTCCCCGCGTCATACCGACGATCGTATAGTCATCCTGGCCGAGCCGTACGCGATCACCGAGACCGAGACCGATGCTGGGGTCGGCGATCGCCTCGAAATGGCCGTTCGCCAGATGTCGGCCGGCGGTCAGCGGTACCCATTCGCCACGGTCCTTCGGATAGTCGAGTCCAGTGATAGAGGCACGCAACTGCCGATCGCCAAAGGCGAATTGCTGGCTGACCTGCACGAACCGCCGCACGTTGGCAACGCCAGCAATGCCCTCCACGCGGCGGTCCATGTCGGACGATATCGCCGAGCTTTCCGAGAACGGACCGGAGCGTCCGCCTTGCACAACCCACAGGTCGGCGCCGATGCGATCAATGATCAGCAGCGCATCCTCGACGATGCCGCGGTAAAGGCCAATCATGCCAACTGAGGCGGTCACTAGGAAGGCGACGCCGGCCGCAGTCATCAGGAAGCGGCCGAGATTGTGTCGGATGTCCTTGAATCCGAGATTCATAATTGCCTCGCCACTTCCTTGACCCGCATGAAGGAATAGGCGCTCTCGGGATTGGTGATCAGGACGTCGCCCCCGTTGAGCCCGTCCACAATCTCGACGAATTTCCCTCCGATCGCACCGAGTTCGCAGAAACGCCATGCCGCCCTGCCGTTTTGGACCACCCAGACGCCAGGGCTGCCATCCTTTCTTCCGATGGCCGCGGAAGGGACGGCAATGACTCCACTCTTGCCGGCGATGCCGATGACGGCGATACCGCGCTGGCCTATCGCCCAGTTTGCCGGCAAGCCGTCAGGCGTGATATCAGCGGTGAACTCCCGTGTTTCTGTGTCAACCTGACGACTGATACGGCGCACCTTCCCGCTGATGGAAGTCTGCTGCTGTGAGACGAACCGGATCGTCGCGGTTTGACCTGCCGAGATCGAAGCAATCCCGCTTTCATCGAAACGGGCCGTGAGCACAATACTCAAGGGGTCGGCGATTTCCACGATCGCTGTGCCGGGTGAAACGATGTCCCCGATATTGAGGTTGCGGGCGATCACCACGCCGTCGATCGGCGCGCGGATCACCGACTTGTCCAGCAGCGCCCGGTTCATCTCGACAGTCGCGACGGCCGCCGCTTCCTGCGCCTCGGCCTGATGAACGGAGGAGTAGGCCTTGGCGACGTCGGCTTCCCCCTGCTGAACAGAGGTTTCAGCCGATTCAAGGGCAGATCGTGATGACGTGCCGGTGCGCGCCAGTTCCCGTTGCCGGACAAGCGTTGAACGGGCATTTGCGAGTGTAGCTTCAGCTCGCCGGCTGTCGGCATAAGCCGCTTCCACGGCCTTACGGGCAGCTTCTTGCGATGCGATGGAAGCGTTAAGCTGCGCCTTCAGATCCTGGGCGTTTACTTCGGCGATGATTTCGCCTTTGGCGACCACGTCGTTGCGATCGACGTAAAGCGCAGTGATGACGCCCTGCAGACTGGAGCTGACACCAGCTTTGTCGATCGCATCAAGCGTGCCGGGTCCTGTGATCTCCGCCTGGAAAAAGCCACGGCTCGCAGACATCAATTCTACTGGTTTGGCGACCATGTAGCGCGTTGCCAGCAGAACTGTAACCACCATCAAAATAACCGTGATCAGTACAGCTATCCTGTTTCCCGATCGCGAAGGTGTAGAAGGCGGCCGAGCAAGGGCACTTTGATGCTGCCTTCCGCCGGATCGCAGGCTGGCTGGCAAGACCGGATGTGTTTGCGACGGTTCGGCTTTTTCTTCCGGTTTCACTTCGCTCACCGGTCTGCCGCCAGTATTGGGTCCAGGCGACAGCTTTTCTGTTGCCGGAACGATCGGATTCGGGCGCAGGTCGAGATCTCCAGGCGAGGATGCGCCCGACAGAGCCTGGATAGGGCGGGAAGGTGCTCCATCGGGCGCTGCGGGCGTCATCGTGCGATGCTGCCCTGACGGGTTATCGTTCCTCCATATGGGCCTGTGGTCGTGCGTGAGCCGCTGCAGGAACCGGTTGCGGAATTGCAGCTCGCGGCTGCGGATCGGATCAAGGTTCCGCCATAAGGGCCTGTACGTGCAATGCTGCGAGAGCACGAACCTCCGCTGCATCCTCCCTGGGCATGCACGGAGGATATTCCCCGTGGGCCGGTAACAGTTGCATTGCGCTCGACAGCGCCGGCCTCACCGATGCCGGCGAGAGCGAGAACGCCGATAATAACGCCCGCTCGCAGTCTTCTGTTCATCTCTCTGTTCCTTGCTCCGGTTTCCTGTCGACGCTTCAAGTCTGCAGTATCGACTTACGCATCTTCGGTTCCGTTCTTTTCCGGCCGATGAACCGGTCTTTTCAAGATGTTGAGAGAGTTTTCCGGCATGTATCGTTTTGTATATTCCCCGATTTCGCAGTTGATTTTCCCGCCGTGAAATGTCCTGCTGCGAGCCATGGAGCAAAAGACAAAGACCATCCTCATCGTTGACGACGACTCCGAAATCCGCCGGCTGGTCGGCGATTTCCTTCGTCGCGAGGGCTTTGGCGTGGAAATGGCCCAGGATGGCCGGGAGATGGACAGGATTCTTGAGCGCAGCAGGCCCGATCTCGTCATCCTCGATCTGATGTTGCCTGGAGAGGATGGGCTTTCTATCTGTCGCCGGCTGCGGTCGGAGCAAAGCACGCCCATCCTCATGCTGACAGCGAAGGGCGATGAGACGGACCGTGTGGTCGGCCTTGAGATCGGCGCGGACGACTATGTCGTGAAACCCTTCGGGCCAAGGGAACTTTTCGCGCGTGTGAGGGCGCTGCTGCGCCGCACATCGGCGCAGCAGGTACAGCTCGTTTCGCGCCGTTACGCCTTCGACCGTTTCGTGGCCGATCTGGATGCCAGGCAACTTTATACTGAAGAGGGCGAACTGGTAGCACTAACGGGCGCGGAATTCGATCTGCTTTCGTGCTTCATCCTGCGCCCACGTCGCGTGTTATCAAGAGAACAGATCCTCGACTGGACACACGGCCGTAGCGCCGATCCCTTTGACCGAACGGTCGATATCCTGATTTCGCGCGTCCGAAAAAAGCTGGACCGACTGAGCTCCGGCTGCAACCTCATCAATACCATTCGCAATGGTGGCTACCTGCTGACCGTGCCGGTCAGGCAGGTAACATAGACATGCGCTTCGGCCTTACCGCCCGGGTCGTCGCCATCGGGGCAAGTGCTCTGCTGGCCTTATGGATTACTCTGATCGCCTCCTTCTACTGGTCCAATGATCTGTCTCGCACAACCACGCAGCTTGCACCTGAACAGCTGAAGGCAATCAGCGATCTTGTATCATCCATTGCGCCGAGTGAACGACGACTCGCCCTCCAGGCCCTTCAATCCTCTATGCTGGATGTGCGCTTGGTTTCGACCGGCGCGGTTCCAAAGGATGGCGAAAACCTGGCCGACAATGCCGACTTCTCACCCTATAGGCTGCTTCTCGGCGACAAGCTGCAGCATATCCAGCTGAAGGACGCGGAAAACGGTATCCGGCGCCCCCGGCATCTGGTCCGAACAGCCAGACCTCTCGAATTCTGGATCAGACTCAACGATAGTCAATTTCTTGTGGCACAAGCACGTACACCTTTCATCGTGACACTTTTTGGCTTGCCCGCAGGCATGGGAGCCGGGCTGGTCGGAACCCTGTTTGCCTGTATCGCCTTCTATCTGCTGCACCGGGAGATCAAGCCGCTCACCAGACTCGCCACCGCCCTGGATAGCATCGATCCATCAGGCGAACCTGTTTCGCTTCCCCACGTTCGCACTACGACGCCGGAGATAAGCGCACTGGTCAGGGCTTTCGACAGGCTGCAGACGAGGCTGCATACCATGACGCGATCCCGCATGGCCCTGATCGGCGGAATCCAGCATGATATTCGTAGCTTTGCTACGCGCCTGCGGCTGCGCCTTGAACAGCTTCCTGACGATAGAGAAAAAGAACGGGCCACGGCTGACATCGACGACATGATCGACCTCCTGGACAACGCATTACTGACCTCCCGGGCGGGTGTCGGAGCGCTAAACGAGGAACTGCTCGACCTTGCGGCACTGCTGAGCGCCGAAATGGCGGATTTCAGGAGTTCTGGCCTGCCCGTGACACTCGAAATGCCCCCTTCCCCGAGGGAGATCTGGATTCTCGCCGACCGGATCGCCCTCAGGCGCGTCATCGGCAATATCGTCGATAATGCCGTGAAATACGGGAACCGTGCGCATGTGACGCTGGCTGTGGAAAGTCGGTACGCCCGAATTTCTATCGCGGACGAAGGGCCTGGGTTTTCGAAGGAGGAAAGGGAGTTATTGCTGGAGCCGTTTGTCCGTGCCGAACCTTCCCGCGCCCGCAAAACAGGCGGCGCAGGGCTTGGCCTTGCCGTAGCTCGAACGCTTCTGGAAGCACAGGGCGGAACAATCTCAGTGGAAAACGGCACACGCGGTGGGCTGGTGAGCATCAAGCTCCCTTTGTACATCGCCGGCTGAGCCGGCCAGCATGCCTTGCCGAAGCAACAAATAGCTACATTTTCCTACAGGAGAGAAATTCGGGAGCAAACTGCAGCCCTCATGGTCATGCCATCGATAAACAAACGGAGGTCGCCATGAAGAAACCGGCGCTGTTCTCAATTCTCACCGGCACGTTGCTGTTCGCCGTGATTCCGCTTGCGGGATTGGCTCAGGGGCAGGACGCGAACGCCCCTCGTCCTGAGGAGCCCTATGATTATCGTCATTTCGGAGCTTCGGAAGGCGGCTTTCCGAGCTTCTATGCTCTGAGCGCTCGTCTTGATGACCTGCGCTATTACTACACCGGGAAGGTCATCCGTTTTCGGCTGGCGGGTATGCTTTCCGCCCAGGAAACTGCTATCGGCATCCGCGCTGATCAACAGGACGCTTGGCGAGCTTACGCCCAGGCCGTCCTCGCGCTGATCCCGGATCGCGAGGCCCTGATTTCCGTGATTGGTGGGCCTGATGAGCACCCCGAGGGACCGGAAGCGTTCGGCCGGGTCGAAGCCATCTCAGATGCCTTGGCAGTATATGCCGGCAAAGCCCAAGCTCTGAAGCAGGCAATCGCGGACCTTCGCTCGAAGCTGACGCCCGAGCAGCTTGAAGCGGCGCGCATGCCGCGGCTCATCCGAGGATGAAACGATCCTGCGAAGATTTGAGACCGGCTGGACTTTCTTCTCTTTCCGCACCTTGGTCATGACTTTCGGCACTTACCCCCGTGCCGGAACGGACGGGCCGTCGCACCATCGATCACACTGCAGGCCCGTCCGCCTTCTCTTTCATACAACCACATTCGGGAGTCTACGAATGAAAGCTTATTTGATCCTTGCCTTTGTGGCAGTCGCCGGTACGGTCAATGCTCAGGAGATGAGCCGCCAGCAAATGCGTGAGGTGCGCTCAGCCTGCGAGGCAGACGTGCGGCGGCTGTGCAGCGGAATTCAGCCGGGTGGCGGAAAATTGCTGCAATGCCTCCAGCAGAATGCGTCCAGCGTTTCGGCGACCTGCACCGCAAAGTTGATGGAGATTAAAGCCACCCGCCAGTCGAAATGATCCCAATAAACTTCAGCCTTTCGCGTCAAACTGGAAATCTCGGTAACAACGGTGGCAAATGCCGGCTGGCCTCATCGATGCGATGTGGCCAGTTCGCGTTCGCCAAAACTTGCGCTGCCTAAGACGGAGCGCAGAGGGCATAGTATAAATGGTGGACAAGACCGTCTTCCTGAACACCTCGTGCTGCACGCTCGCCATACTTTCTCTACTGTATGGCGTCGCTCAAGGTTCGGTCAGCAAGCACGCTGCAGATGAACTCTCGCAGCGCCACAACCTTACGCAATCCACGCTCGACGGTCCCCCCCGATCAACGACCAGATGAATGAGAGCCCTCCGAGTCCTGAGGACGGCCGACCATTGCTGCCTGATGGCGCCGATGCCCTCAAAGCGGGCTTTGGCGACTGGGCGGTGGAGTGCAAGGTTGCCGCGCAACGATCAACGTGGAATTCCAGCGTCAATCAAGATGGGACTTTGCGGGTGGTGGGCGTAACGGAGTGAGGGCGTAGCCCGATCGAAGTTATGCCCACGGCCCGCGGCGCCAAAATCAGGCCTGCCTTGCGCTTGTGATCGCGGTCAATCTGGCGATTTTCCAAAACCGGAGAATCACTTTGTGCCAGGTCGCCATGTAAACGATCATCAGATGAGGCTTTTCATGAAGTTACGTCAAAATCATTCCGTCACCGTTGCTGCCGCAAAGGCTTCGATCGGCCGCACGACAGCTTTCCGGATCGAGAAGGATCCACGTCTCCTATCTCAAAAGACAAAACCGCGGGAACGCCGGCGACCAGATCCACTGGCCCATATCTTTGATGCCGAGATCGTTCCCCTGCTTCAGGCTGCGCCCGGAATACGGGCGGTAGCGATATTCGAGGAGATGCTGCGCCGCCACCCGGAGCTTGGAGACGGCATTCGTCGGACCATGGAGCGGCGCATTCGCTCCTGGCGCGCTGTGCATGGCGCAGAGCAGGAGGTCATCTTCCGGCAGGTTCACGAGCCCGGCCGGTTGGGCCTTTCGGATTTCACCAACATGGATAGTCTGGAGGTCACGATCGCCGGGCAGCCCCTCGATCATCTCCTGTATCACTTCCGGCTTGCCTACTCCGGCTTCGAACATGGCCATGTCATCCTCGGCGGAGAGAGCTTCGTCGCTCTTGCGGAAGGGCTGCAGAATGCCCTGTGGTCCCTTGGCGGCGCGCCGCACGACCATCGTAGCGACAGCCTGTCGGCTGCATTCCGTAACCTGACCACCAATGAGCGGGAGGACCTGACGCATCGATATGAGGAACTTTGCGCCCATTACCACATGAAGCCGACGCGTAATAACAAAGGCGTCGCACACGAGAACGGTTCGATCGAGAGCGTGCACGGGCATATCAAGGCAGCGGTCCGCGACGCGCTGCTCATGCGCGGCAGCAACGACTTCGACGATCTTGCCGCCTACCGTGCCTTCATCGATGAGATTGTCAGCCGCCGCAACGCCCACAATCTCAAACGTATCGAAGCCGAAAGACCTCATCTTCAGGAATTGCCGCAGCGCAGGACGACAGACTCCGAGGAGGTGGTCGTCAGGGTCATGCGCACCGGTGGCTTCACGCTGCGCAAGGTCTTCTACAGCGTGCCTTCACGCCTGATCGGGCATCAGCTACGGGTGCGTCTCTTCGATGACCGGCTCGATGTGTTCGTCGGCGGCACCTATCTCATGACGCTCTCTCGAGGGCGGAGCCATCCTGACGGCCGCCACAGCCAGGTCGTCAACTACCGGCACGTCATTCATTCCCTACGGCAAAAGCCGATGGCATTGTTGCGGCTCGTCTATCGAGACCAGCTCTTCCCGAGGCTGGAGTATCGCCAGACCTTCGAGGCTCTGCTGGAACGATTGACCGACAAGCAGGCCTGCAAGACCATGGTCGAGATCCTGGCGCTGGCGGTAAATACTTGCGCGTTGCGGTTTTGACGTAGGTCGCAAACGGCAGACTCAAGCCTCTCCCCTTACCCTTGGCGACACGGCAAGCCCGAGAAAAACCAGCATCGCCTGATTGAGTCGCACTATATCTTCGTCGTCCAGCCGTCCGACTTTCTCGCCGATCTTCGATTTCGGGACGGTGGTGATCTTGTCCACCATCAGGCGGGAAGACAGCCGCAGGCCATTGCGCTCGTCCGGGGCAACGGGAAGCCGAAACAACGGCGCTTCCGTATCATCCGATGTGAAGGCGCAGACGGTGATCGAATCCGTCCCGTCGAAACTGTCGTCCTGCATGATCACGACCGGACGCGGTTTGCCCGCGTAATCCTTGCCGCCCGCGACCGTCCAGATATCCCCCCGCCTCATTCATCGCCCCAATCGGAGACGGCATCGATAAACGCCTGATCGTCCGCCGCCTGTGCGCTTGCCGCGACCGCAAGCGACTGGCGGTGAGCCTCGACCTTGAATGAGGGCGCACGCACGTCCGGCACCCAAATTTGGATCGGACGCAGACCTTGAGCACGCAGCCGGGCGCGATGTTCGCCCACCTTTACGCGCGTAGGCTTCGGCTTTGATGCGGAAACCATGTTCTTCTCCTTCAATCTTGGTTACATGTAACCTATGATATGGGGCCATGCCAATGATTTTCTGCCGAAAGCGCCGATAAATCCGCCACAGGCACCAACACCGCCGCCTGTTCCCTTCGTCGGACGTGGAGCGCCTGCGCTCCCACTCCCGCCTTATTCGGCTTCCCTGCGAATTGTCGGGGCGGAGGCGGGCGGTCAAGGATGGCGCAGCCACCGCGAAGCGGCTCGTCCTTGAGGGGCCGGTTTCGTTCCGGCATGCTTTCCCGAAGCAGACAAGGCTTTCCCTCGCTTCGGCAGGGCACGACCGTTATGGCTCACGTTCAGCGGCTTCTCTCGTTGTTATTGGCGGCACGCCACGCGACGGGGTTTTCAACCCATCGGTTGATATCGGATTCATGCCATCCCGCGCCGTTGACGCTGATCTTGAGTTGGGCCGGAAACGTCCCATCCGCGATTTTGCGATAGCTGGTGGTCTTGGACAGGCCGGTGCGGGAAAGAACGGTGTTCATGCGAATAATACGGTCTGGTGCGGGCATGGTCGCGCTGCCTCCTGCTGGCTGTTTCTGGTTGCCGCTGAACCAGACAGAACGAGGGCGGTCGTCCCGATACCGATGCAAAAATCGTCCGCGTTTGGTTCAAGTAGGCGTCGAATTCATCTCAAAGAACGGCGGCGGCCCCGGCGTGCACCTTGCAAAAGGACTACCATATTCATGAGTGGTGCGATCCTTATTGGCCTCCGCCTCACATCCCGATCTCCCGCCTGCGCGTCCTGCCAAAATTCCAGTCAATCCTGCCTTCGTCGAGTCGACAGGACGTTGCTGCGTCCACGCTTAAGAGCGTGCCCATTATTTGGACGTTCACAAGTACCCTTATCGAACCGGAAGGGCGCCCCGGATCTCGCTTCGGAATTGCACGTCATCCAGGAAGTCCCATCGCTCAGGACCGTTGACGATGTCCTGTGGGAACAGGTGAAGACGGCCAGGAGAATTGTCGTTCGGGTTGATGGGGATTGGCGGTGTTTCACTGACGGTCTGAACGTTTGGCACGATGACCACGTCAGCCGGCACGGGTACCGAGGATCGGTGTCATCAGCTTCACGTGCGCGTCGATCCGCTCAAGCACCTTTGCCGGAACGACCTCACGCTCTGGCAGCGACCACCAAAGTTGGTTTACGCGTTCAACAGTCTCGGTCACTGCTTTAAGCACGGCAGCTTCCGGCAGGCGTGCACGATTGGCGAAGACCTTCCACCGCTGCGCGTTCATCGTCCTGAACGAGCGCTCACCTGCAAGCGACAACGCCATGGCATCCGCCGGGATATAGGGCACAGTCGAGAGCACGTCATAAACGGGGGCAAATGCCGGCTTGTCATCCGCGCCGCGATAGATCAGCGACCAGTTTTTGAGATGCATGTCGCCATTGCCGGTGATGACGGCAAAAGCCAGCCGGCGGACGAATTCAAGAGCAGCCGCAGAAGAAACGGCAATCCCGATGGCAGCGGCGATATCGTGATAGGCCGCACCTTCATATTTGCGCGAAGGATAGATGCCAAATACCTGGGCGAAATCCTCGATATGGATCCGCGCGCCGCCGGCGCCGCGATCGAAACGTTTGACGAGCAGGACTTTTCCGTCCGACAGCGTCTTGAATTCCTCCGGAATATCCTCGAATTCCGATTGCTCGACGAGCTCACGTTCCGGCACGCCCATGCCGATCGCCTCGGCCAAGGCGAGATTGGCATATTCGTTTTCCGAGACGCCCGGAAACGATGTCGACGGAAACTTGGCGATGTAAGACCCTTGCTCATCCCCCAGTGGTATGGTCAGGCCGCCACCCTTGCCCGTGTTCTTGATGACAGATAGCTTCATCTGCACACCCGCGAGCGAAAATCGGGCTTTCGGTTTGGGAAGTGACAAATCGTCGATACGAGCAATCGCCCCTTCGCCCGGTACGACGCGGACTGCACCCGGCAGATCCGACCCGAGCGCGATCAGCAGATCGAAGTCGTTTCCAGCGCGAACACTGCCTGCGTGGTGCTTCTCCATCGCTTCACGCAGCTTTTCCTCGGGAAGAAGATTGGCAAAAAAGGCCGGTAGAGCCCTGGCCACAGGCTTCGGATCTTTGCGCAGACCTCCGGTTGCCGCTCGGAAAGACAGGCTGAGTACAGGAAAGCCGCCCGTCGCGCGGTAGCTATCCTCAAAGCTGAACGCAATGAAGTCGCCCGGCGTCCTGACGATCGTGCCCACCTTCAGATCGTTCAGCAGCACGTCAAGTGATGAGATAGATTTCGGATCAAGATACGTCTCAGGCATCAGCATCATCATCGGGGCTGGTGGCAAAGGCGGGCAAGTCATCCTCGTCATCATGCGGCTGAAATAGGGCATTGACAGCCGGAACCATCGCCTGCGGGATAAGCATCAGTTCGAGACCAAGCGCGCGAGCAATGTTGATCAGGGTCGTCGCGCGGGCCGCAGCACTTCCGGTTTCGATCTCTCGATACCGAGGACGCGATATGCCCGCCATGTCGGCAACCTGTTCTTGAGTGAGCCCCAAGCCTTTGCGCGCGGTCTTCAACAGCTGACCGATTTCCTGCAGAGACTCTGGTTCAGGCCTCATTTTGATCCTTAAACATATCATTACCCTCAAGATGACACGTCTAAATATCTTTCTAGATCCGAGTCAGTCAAGGAAAATGACACGAAAGAGGATCATCATGGAGAAAATGATCCGTCTGCGGATCATCCCTCTGTGTGTTTAGGTGATGGCAGGAACGAGCGCTGCGGCTAAAATATCTTTCCTCCGATGCATGTTTTGTCAAAGGCCGCCTCCTATTCCCGCTTGCCCTTGGCACCGGCGCCGAGAGAAATGGAATGAGTATGCCTAAACAAGATCTTTCATCACGTCATTTTCAACGAAAAATCTCAGAATTCTGCGAGCTGCATATTGCGCCGATCGCATCGAAGCGGGTGCTGGAGAATGTCCGGCCTTACCTCATCCGCCTGATTATCTACCGGAAACCGCCACCGATCCTGAATGGCCGCATCGACTGGACAACGATCGGACAGGCCTGCGGGATCGAAGACGAGTTGACGGCAGAACTGAAGAGGCAGCTACGTCCCGGCCTAGACGCGATCATCCGATGGCTCGGCGCGCCACCGGCCTTTGAAGACGCTCGGCCAACAAGGCCGGCTGCCAGAACGAGCACGACAGCGCAGGTCAAGCCGCAAGCCACTGCCTCCTCCACCAGAAAGCCGCAGCGCCTTGCCGCAGACGGCGCCTTTGCTCAGTCTGCTTGCGTCGCGCGGACCGCAGCCGAAACCGATCAGTCCGTTTCTGGAGCCATTGTTCGACGCGACAGAGGATCCGGCGAATTTTCAAGATGCGCTCGTCTATCTTCGGCGACAGCTATTGGCAGCTTTACCGCGCAGCCATCCGCTTAAACGAAACCTTCGACAGTAAAACGCTGCTATCCTGGATTCAGGGTGAGGCGTACTGCGCTCAGTTGCGAGCTTCGGCGTCATGCGACGTATAGAGCGACGTTACCGGCTGCCGGAGGGCTATTTCAAAGCGAAGCTGCCGCACCAGGCGAGGTCGCTTTAGGGTCGCGATCTTGGCGACATCACTCCGGCAGAACATACCTTTCAATCAGCCACATATCGCAGTGCTTCGAGCAGCGGGCGCAATTTGTGCTTGCGGCGATGCGTTTCGATGAGCTTTTCGAGGTGCTCGTGCCACTCTGCGGATCGTCCGCTGGCCGCATGGGCGCGCGCGGCGATGGCGAGCCACCCGGCGGCGGTCTCGTAGTGGCCGGATCGCCCCTCGCTCATGATGGGATCGGCCATGCGGCAGGCGAGCGCAATCGTCCAGTCGGGATGGTCGGCGTAAGCCTGTTCGGCAAGGCGCTCCAGCGCATCGTCATAAGGATTGAAGCGCGCTTCATGCGGATCGACGCAGGCGACGGCCTCATCGATCAGATCCTCGTCAAGCAGGATTTCGATCCGCTCGAACGCATGCGGCGCCGCCACGAGCACCGCGAGCAGCTCCTCACGCAAGCCGGGCCAGTCCTTTGCGCTGGCCAGCCTCGATGCTGCGCGGAAATCTTCCCTCGCGAGGCTTTCCTCAAAGGCGGCCCGCGCCGCCATGAGCATGATGTCCCGCCTGCTCGCCTCCTGCGCCTTCTCGCGCAGCCAGCGGGCCAGCGATACCTTGCCCGCTCCACGGCGCCAATCGTCGCAGTTTTCATCGCGCGCCTGCAACGCCAGTCCCCAGGCGGCAAGATCGAGCGCCGCGTCCATCTGGCCCGCGGCGGCGACAGCCTGGACGACGCGCAACATGTCGTCGGGCGTGGCGAGGCGCTGATGGGCGGTCGCAATAGCCTCATCCACGCGGCCCAACTGCGCCAGCTTCACAGAATGCTCACAATGAAGTCCAGCGGCACGGGAAAGGTTCAGATACGCCTCGATCCGCCCCATTCCTGCGAGCGCCGCAAGCCTGGCCCGCGTCAGATCGCCTTCGAGCGAATCGCTTCTCCCCCCGGGCGGCCAGCCCTGCCCCCGCCCGGCGAGCGCGTCCTCGAGGCCCAGATCGTCCCAGCCCCTCATGCAAGCAGCGATGGTTGTAGAGAACGCGTCATCGGCGCCATACGCGGCGACCTCGTCCTGCCAGCCGCGCAGCTCGTCGGTAAGCTCGTCGCGCGTCTCTTGGGAAACTCCATCCATGAGCACGGCCTGGGCAATCATCTGGTCAAGTCTGGGAAAGAACTCATGCAGGGTTTCGTCCCAATGGGCGCTTTCAGGCCAATAGTCGGCCAGCGCCCCGGCCACCGGCTTCAAGATCGCCAACGCATCAGCACCCCGCCCCACGGCAAGAAAAGGCTCCGCCGCGCCAATCAGCTCTTCGAGCGTTGCTTCATCGATATCCGCATCCCAATCATCCCAGCGCCTCCGGCGGCGACCGGAACCCGCCGCGGACAAGAGGGCTTCAGCGCGACGGCGAAACGATTCCGGATCGAGCGGCGCGCTGGCCTTGTTCGGAAGAGTGGCCGCAAGCCTGGCATCGAGCCAGAAGGCGAATTCCTCGTCCGTTTCGGCGCGTTCGAGAAGGAACATCTCAAGCGCCTCGCGTGCAACAGCCTGCAAATGCTCAGCACGCATATGTTCTTCCGGTTTCATATATGCCTCACCACGGAGACGCACGCGCCCGCAAAGATGGCTTTGACCCAACGGACTGTATAGCGGGGGGAACGAGGCATGAAACGGCGAAATCTCCACAGGGCTGGCTGGAAGCATGGCTACGATCAATTGAACGTAGATTTCCGTCTGACTGATATACTGCAATCAATCAATTGAGGTTTACACATGGATATCGCGATCAATCGTTCGAGACTAAGCGGTACAGTCTGCGACCCGTAAACCGGGCACCCGATCAAATTCACGACGATTATTCGTGACCATAATCAGCCCTCGCGAGCGAGCGTGTCCCGCGATCAGCTGATCATAGGGTCCGATCGGAGTTCCACTGCGCGCCAGCTCGGCGCGTAATTGACCTGTATGGCTGGCTGCCATTGCGTCGTAGGGTAGCACCTCGAGGCGCGCGGCGAAGCCCTCTACAACGGGCAGATTTTTTTCCGGACTGGCTGACTTTTCCGCCCTGTAAATCAACTCCATCAAGCTAACCGAGCTGATGCACAACTGACCATGATGACGGTTGAACGCCTCGCGCACGTGCTGCGGCCGATTCTTGATCGTAAAAAGGCAGATGTTGGTGTCCAACATGTACTTCAGCATTAAAATGCCTCGCGCTCCTGCGAAGCGGGCTGATCACGCTCATTCATAAAGTCCGATGTCACCGTCGCTCCTTCAAACCAGCTGTCCCAGACCTCGCCAGCAGGTGCGATAATGCGAGTGCGTCCGACGGCGACAATATCGACGCGCTTCACATCAGCAGGCAAAGCGACGGCCTTCGGCAGACGCACAGCTTGGCTTCGATTGCTCTGGAATACTGCACCCTGCTCCATCTGCGTTCCTCCGGGATGTAACAACCACGACCTCACGTAGTGCATCGAATGGGATATCCCAATGGGATATACCACCAGATGAACCAGGTTACGAACTTCCGATCTGTTGTGACTGGCGCCTTCGCCTTGGGATACGGATCTACGATATCTACATGGGCACTGTCGTTATCTGGACCAGGGATTGATCACCTTCAACCCAGCAGCCGCGAACGGGCTTGTGTCGCGAGTTGCGACCGCGAGGCCGTTTGCTGCCGCTGAGGCTGCAATGTAGCCATCAGCTGTGCCGATCGCCTTCCCAGATACTCGAGCGCATGCCATCAGTTCCGAATAAAACTGAGAAGTCGCCAGATCGAAGGGCAGGATGCGCTCGGAAAAGTGGGGCAGCACTTCGCCCTCAAGGCGGTCGCGGAGGATAGTTTGCCGTCTCCCTGAAGGCATAGCAGCAATCCCGAAGCGAAGTTCAGCAATCGTTATTGCGGAGAGGAACAGCGTTTCGATAGCTTGGGCGTCCAACCAGTCGATCACTGCCGCGTCAGGAACCGGTTTCCAAGGCTCGGATATAACGTTGGTGTCCAGCAAGATCATTCGAAGGTCATCGGTTCAGCAGGCGTTTTGTCGCGACTTTTCTGCAGGGCCTCAACGTCGCTGTCGGAAAGCTCGGCATCACGACCAATAGCCGCCAGTAAAGAGCCAAGCTTAACACGTTCGGGGGGACGAACAGCGGCTTCAATAATGTCACGGATCTCGGCCTCGGTGCTTCGGCCATGATGAGCCGCTCGCAGCCGCAGAGCACGATGTGTTTCGTCAGAAAGGTTTCGAATGGTGACTGCCGGCATTGATATCACCTCCATAGAAATGATGGCTTTGATATCAAAATATGTAGAATGACAGCAATTTTCAAGAGGTTCATTAACGAGGACGAAACCCTATTTGTTCAGATATCGCGCCTTCAAAAGATATGGACCGCTCACCCGGTAGCCTCCTTCCGCGTAAATAGGAATGCGACAAGCCCATCTTCTTGCCGCAGATGAGAAGGAAACCCAACACCCCTGAAAGGTATCCAGGTAAATCGCGATTTATCGGCAGCGGCGTATTAACCTATTGTCTTCTTTGGAGTCCGGCCGCAAACACTTGAATCAATCGAAAAGTCGGAATGGTGACGCCCGCGAACTTCAACTGCTTGTAGAGCGTGGCGACATCGGCCTGATCGCGGCTGATCCGGTCCAGCGCCTCGGCAGCAGGACGCTGAACTCACCATGCTGAGCGTCACGCATGAGCCGCGGGATGTCGGGTTTTGCGCTCCCTTTCCCGGCCATCTACTTCTTCCGGTTCTTTGGGCTAGGAGCGTCCAGCGCCGAGCGAATATCAGTCAGGCCGAAATCGTTGCCGATATAGAGCAACGGGGCCGAATGCTGTTTTGCCAGCGCGTAGGCGAAGCAATAGGCAAAGTTCAGTCCGCCGCGCATGCCGAATCCCTGGCTGTATTCGATCCTCGCCTTCATCGCCGCGCGGGCCAGACGATCATCGACCGGGGCGATGTCGATGCCGAGCGTGGTGAGAAACTCGTCCAAAATTCCAATAGCCTTCGACCGCCTCGACCCAGTGAGACGACCAGCCAGAACCGTACCCGTCTCCAACACCACCTCATCACCCGCAGCAACCAGAGCCGCGTGTAGCCGTTGGGACAACGGGCCCGCTTCAAGGCCGATGCGCTCTACCGGAAAGTCCAGTTGATCAAAATACCCGACCAGGCATTCAGGCTCGCTGCCTACCCTTGACCTCGCGAACCAACTTGCCTGTCGCCTCGACCACGCACGCGCTGCTCGCTTTCAGCGAAACATCGATTCCTGCATAATACTCCATGGCTGTTCCTCTCGTGATGCTTGACGCCGATCGCTCGGACCTCGTTCCCAAACATCATCATTCTGAGGGACAGCCATCAAACTGGCTACTCATGAGACGCCGGCCCAACGGCATCTAAATCGTAGAGGATCGTTGTTCCGGCAAGCGCCTACGTAGTGAGGCCGGCATCCCAGCCTCACTTTACGCAAGCGCCATACCGGCATGCTCACTCGATCTTGGTATTCTCGATGCTGAAGCCGGACTGGAAGGTCAGGAAGCCAGGCATATTGGTGAAGCCGGTCACACCCTTGCGGACAGCATAGTCTTGGTGCCGCCACATGAAGAACACGAGCGGCGAAAGTTCCAATGCGCGATCGACAAAAGCACCATAGATCTTCTCTCGTTCCGCAGAGTCGACTGTGGCCCTGCCCTTGTCGAGAATTTCGTTGATCTGCGGATCGTCGAAATACGGCGAGTTGTTGGTGCGCACCAGCTTGTCCCCGCCATAATAGTAGTTGCTGAGCCAGTCGGCGTCGGTGATTTCCCCCAGGCTGCCGAGCACGGCAAAATCGTAATCGCCGGCATTTGCCTTCGCCATGCGGCTTGCCCAGTCGGGCAGGTCGAGCGTCAGCTTGATACCGATCTTAGCGAGTTCCGACTGGATCGCGATCGCAGTGTTCTGATGGAAGCTGTATTGGGACGAAGCGAGAAGCCGTGCTTCGAAGCCGTTCGGATAGCCCGCCTTCTTCAGCAGTGCCTTGGCCTTGTCGATATCATGGGAGAAGTAGTTGGCCTTCTCGGCGGAATAGCCCATATAGCCTTCCGGAATAGCGATACCGTAGATCGGTGTGCCCAGCCCGTTGAAAGCCGTGTTGATGATGACGCTGCGATCGACGGCATAGGCGATAGCCTGACGCACCTCGGGCTTGGAGAACGGCTCAAACTTGGTGTTGAATTGGAGCCCCATGAAGGGGCCGTTCATGGTCAGGAGCTCGGTGTCAGGCCCTTTCTCCAAGGCTGTGGCGTCCTTGGCCGGCACATATTCGATGATATCGACGTCCCCCGATTTCAGCGCGTTTACACGCGTGTTCTCGTCGCCGTAAAAGACGTAGTGGACTTCGTCGAGATCAGGCTTGCCCTGCTTGTAGTAGCCGGGAAACTTCTTGACCACGATTTCGCGGCCTCGGGTCCAGTTGACGAATTGGAACGGCCCCGCGCCTATTGGCGAAGCCGTGGCATTGTCCGCGTTCTTGGCAAGCCACGCGGCCGGAACGATCACGGATTCCGGCAGTGCCAGATAGCCCATCAGTGACACGGAGGGCTGGGACAGCTTCAGCTTCACCGTCTTGACGTCCGGCGTATCGATGCCGGAGATGATCGAAAGCTCGTTGCGGAAAGCTCCTTTGCCCTTGGGATCGAGAATCCGCTCCAACGAGGCCTTGACGTCCGCAGCCGTGACCGGAGAACCGTCATGGAACTTCGCGTCACGCAGGTGGAAGGTATATTCCTTGGCGTCAGGGCTGATCTCGTAGTTCTCGGCAAGCTCGGGCGATATCTTGCCATCGATCCCATAGTTGACGAGACCGCGATGCATGGCGAGTTTGACCGTACGGCCCGCCGTGCCTGGCTGGATGATCGTGTCGAGCGTCGACGGTTCTGCCGAAAGCCCAAAATAGAGGGTGCCGCCCGCCAGGGCCGTCGTGGTCATCAGGCCGAGAAGACCTGCAGCAAGAGCCATTTGGAGAATTCTCTTCATGCTGTTCCCTTTCCTTGTTGAAGATTGTCAGTTTTCACGCAGCCTCGGATCGAGATGATCGCGAAGCGCATCTCCGAGGATGTTGATGGCGAGAACCGTGAATGCGAGGCACACGGAGGGCCAGACCACGTACATTGGGTTCTGGTTGAGATAACCGCGCGCTGTTCCGATCATTTGCCCCCAGGAGGGCTCCGGAGGCACGATCCCGAGACCGAGAAAGCTCAGGCCGGATTCGAGCAGGATCGCCGCGGCGATCGTCAAGGTTCCCTGGACGACCAGTGGAGAAAGGATATTCGGCAAGATGGCCTTGAAAACGACCCGCAGATAGCGCGCGCCCATAGCATGCTCCGCCTCGACGAATTCCTGCCGAATGACCTGCAGGGTGGCCGACTGAGCGACGCGCGCAAATTGCGGGATAAAGATGATGCCGATGACGACGCTGAGGCTCGCGATCCCGCTCCGCCAGAAGCCGACGGCGAGAAGTGCCAGCAGGATCGCCGGGAAGCTCAGCATGATATCGACGGCGCGCATGACGAAGAACGCCAGGACCGGCCGGCTGTAGGCACCGATGATACCAAAAGCCGTACCGCCGACTGCGGCGATGAGGGTAGAAATGACCGCCACCAGGATGGTCGGGCGGATTCCCACCAGGAGGCGAGAAAGGATGTCTCGGCCAAATTCGTCGGTGCCGAGCAGATACTTCGTCGAACTCGCCTGATTGACAGCGTTCTGGTTGATCGCAAGCGGATCATGCGGAGCAATGACCGGCCCCACCAGCGCGATGCCGAGAACCGTCGTCACCACGAGCAGGCTGACGAGAACGAGCGGATGGCGGAAAGGAAGGAACGTCTTCATGCGCGTTTCCGGCGGATGCGTGGATCGAGCAGGCTGTAGAGGATGTCGACGCACAGATTGATGAGGATGAACAGCGCCGCAATCGTCACAATACTGCCCTGAACCAGAGGGTAGTTGCGGTTTGAGACGGCGGTGACGAGCAGCGTACTCAGCCCCGGCCAGTTGAAGAGGGCCTCGACCAGCACCGTCCCACCCATCAGGTTGCCAAGCTGCAGGCCAACGATCGTCACGATCGGAATTGCCGCATTGCGCAGGACGTGTAACCAGATGACGCGACGCTCGCGCATGCCCCTGGCCCGCAGGGACCGCACGAAGTCGCGGCTCAGGATTTCCAGCATGGACGAGCGTGTCATGCGGGCAATCGAGGCGGCCAGCCCCAGCCCGAGGGTCACCGCCGGCAGCGTCAGCTTCTGGAAGTGCAGAAAGGCGTTTCGGGAAATATCGGTGTAGCCACTGGAAGGAAGCCACCCGAGCTTAAGGCTGACCAGCAGGATCAGCAGCGATCCGAGAATATAGACCGGCACGGAGATACCGAGCGTCGAAAGCGACGTCAGCAGACCATCGAGAAATCGCCCTCGCCTCAGGGCCGCGGCAATACCGACCGGCACACCCATGATGGCCGCGACCAGGATCGCCGCACTGGCGAGTTCCATGGTCTTCGGAAGGCTCGCCGTCACATATTCGATCACCGGATAACCGTCGAGGGATTTACCGAGATCACCGACGGCGGCATTGCCGAGCCATTTGAGATATTGCGACAATACCGGCTGATCGAGACCGAGCTGCTGCCGCAGGGCCGCGACCGCCTCTGGCGACGGATGGCTCTCAGGACCGAGCAGCAGGAGAACCGGATCGCCCGGCATGATGTACATGATGGAGAACACAAGTGTCGCGATGACCCAGAGCTGCACCAGCGCGGTCGCCAGCCTTGCTCCCACGACGATGACGAATGTCGAAAGGGTCTGCATCAACGCGCCTCCAGGGCTATCGGATCTGCGTTGCCGATCTTCGGCACCGCGCTGAGAAGCGTCCGTGTGTATTCCGCTTTCGGGTTGTCGAAGACCTCGCCCGCGGGGCCTGCTTCGACGATCCGCCCTTTCTGCATCACCGCGATCATATCGCTGACATGGCGAACGACTGACATGTCGTGAGAAATGAAGAGGTAGGTCAGGTCGAATTCGTCCTGCAGATCCTGCAACAGGTTCAGGACTTGCGCCTGAACGGACACATCGAGTGCCGAAACGGCCTCGTCGCAAATCAGAAGGCGCGGCTTGAGTGCAAGCGCACGGGCGATCACGATGCGTTGGCGTTGACCGCCGGAGAATTCGTGAGGATAGCGTTTCATGGCATTTCGCGGCAGGCCGACGGCATCCATGAGCTTGGCAACCGCCGCCTCCCGACCGCGTCCGCCCTGATGAATATCGATCGGCGCTGCGACGAGATCGGTCACCGTCTGGCGGGGATTGAGCGATCCGTAGGGGTTCTGGAACACCAGTGCCATGTCGCGGCGAGCAGCGCGCATCTCCTCGCGGCCGAGCGAAACGAGGTTGCGACCGTCGAATTCGATGGCGCCGTCATCTGGTTCTATCAACCGCATGACGAGCCGGGACAGCGTCGATTTTCCACAACCAGACTCACCAACGAGACCGAGCGTCGAACGGGACGGGATGGCAAGGCTGACATTGTCCACGGCGCGAAACGCCCGCGGTGTCGCAAGAGCATTGTCGCGGACCCAGTAACTCTTGGTCAGGTCCCGGATATGCAGCAGCGGTTCGGACGCCCCATCTATGGCAGGCTTCGGTTTCGCTGCCGGCCGAGCCTCTGCCAAGCTGGAAATCATGCCACTTCCATCTCTTGTTATAACCGGAAGACGGCTTTGCGGCGCGGACGCGGACGGCATGGAGGCGATCAGCGCCTTGGTGTAGTCGCTGCAAGGCGCAGCGAAGAGGTCAGCCGTGGCAGCCTCCTCCATAAGATCGCCGTGGTAGATCACAGCAACACGGTCGGCGACCTCGTAAATGACGCCGAGATCGTGCGTGATGAGGAGAATTGCCGCGCCGATTTCCCGATTGAGGCCGCGCAGCAGGTTGAGAACCTGTTTCTGGACCGTGACGTCCAGTGCCGTCGTCGGCTCGTCGGCAATGATGACATCCGGCTTGCAGGCCACCGCCATGGCGATCATCACACGTTGGCATTGGCCACCGGACAGCTCATGAGGATAGGAGCGCAGGCAGCGCGCCGGATCCGCGATCCCCACTTTCTGCAACAGTTCCAGCGCCCGTTCCCTGGCTTGGCGCCTCGTCATCCGCTCATGCAGCAAGATCGCTTCGACGATCTGATCGCCGCACCTAAAGACCGGGTCAAGCGACGCCATCGGATCCTGGAAAATCATGGAAATCCGCTTGCCGCGCAGCTTGCGCAAGACGTCCGGCCGCACTGTGAGCAGATCTGCGCCGGCAAATTCCACACGACCACTGGTTACGACCGCGTTTTGCGGCAACAGTCCCATGGCGGCCAGCGACAGGATTGTCTTGCCGCTGCCGCTTTCCCCGACAAGTCCCAATATCTCGCCGGAGACAAGTGACAGGGACACGCCATTCACTGCGGGACGAAGCCCGGCCTCCGTCCTGAAAGCGACGGAAAGATTGTCGATTTTCAGTATTTCCCTACCCGGCATACCGCGATCCGATTTTGCGATGAGCTCCCCACACCGGAGAGCGCGTTCCCGTATTTTTTTGAGCGCTTCTGGCGCATATTTTCATCATTAAGGCATAAAGCGCCAAACTACGTCAAGCATACGTTTGTATTTTGCCAGATCGCCTTCAAATATGATAGTTTTTGAAGCTTTTCTGGAGTTTCTACCAAATTCAGCCTTGCCAGAAATGAAAAGCCACCTTACCGTTCATGCAAACGAATGCGCGACCTGCCGGCCGCGCCAAGGGGATGACAATGACGTCCGAAAATCTCTCACGCGTGGTGCTGATCTCCGGCGCGGGCCGCGGCATCGGCCTCGCGATCGCTAACGAGCTTGCCGAACATGGCTACCGCCTCAGCCTCGGAGCCCGCGACGTCGGTACGCTCGAAGCCAAGTTGGGACCGGAGAGCGAACGCTTTCACTATGCGCGGTTCGATGCCTACGATCCGGCAACATCGGAAGCCTGGGTGGCGGCGGCTGTCGCGAAATTCGGAAGAATCGATGCCCTGGTCAACAATGCCGGCCTCGGCGAGCGCGTTTCGCTCATGGACGACAACGACGAGGCGCTCGACCGGCTTTGGGCGGTCAACGTCAAGGCGCCACTGCGCATGACGCGGCTTTGCATGCCGCACCTTGAGGCTACCGGTGCGGGCCGCATAATCAACGTCGCCTCGATGTCCGGAAAGCGGGTCAGGAACGCCTTCGTCGGCTACAACATGACAAAGTTCGCGGTGATGGGCCTCACTCATACGACGCGCCACGTCGCCTGGGAAAAAGGTGTGCGGGCAACCGCCATATGCCCGAGCTTCGTGCGCACGGAAATGAGTTCCTACACGAACAAGGTGACACCCGACCAGATGATCCAGCCGGAAACGCTGGCCTCTCTCGTCCGCACAGCGATCGAGCTTCCCAACAATGCAGCCATGGCCGAGATGCTGGTAAACTGCCGGCTCGAAGACATGCTTTGATCGGCGTCCTCGGGAAAAAGCCATGTCACGTATTATTCCTGATGCAGTCTCTTCCACGCAGACCCTGCCGGCAAAGGTGGATGTCGTCATCATCGGCGGCGGCATTGTCGGGGTTTCGACGGCCCTGGAGCTTGCGGAGCGCGGCGTTTCGGTCGCCCTTTGTGAAAAAGGCCTGATCGCCGGCGAGCAGTCAGGCCGCAATTGGGGCTGGGTGCGTCAAATGGGCCGCGATCCATCCGAACTGCCGCTCGCCATCGAAAGCCTTTCGCTGTGGAAAGGCATGAACAATCGCGTCGGCGAAGAAACAGGTTTCCGGCAGACGGGTATTGCTTATCTTTGTCGTAATGCGCGCCAGGAAGCGGAATACGAGGCCTGGCTGGTGCATGCACGCAACTTCGGCCTCGATTCCCGGTTGCTTCGCACTGAAGAACTGCGCCAGCATCTTCCCGGCGTGACCGGACGTTTCACCGCCGCGCTGCACACGTCCACCGACGGCCGGGCGGAACCGTTCAAGGCCGCTCCGGCCGTCGCCCGCGGCGCCATCCGCGCCGGCGCCCATGTGCTGACGGGCTGTGCCGTTCGCGCTGTCGAGCGCTCCGCAGGACGCGTCAGCGGCGTGATCACCGAGCGGGGGCGCATTGCCTGCTCCTCCGTCATTCTGGCAGGTGGCGCCTGGTCGCGGCTCTTCAGCGGCAATATGGGTATTGATTTTCCACAGCTGAAGATCCTCGGCTCGGTGGCACGCGCGACCGCGGTGGAGGGGGTGCCGGATATGCCGGTCGGGGCGGATAATTTCTCCTTCCGCAAACGGCTCGACGGTAGTTTCTCGATTGCAATGCGCAACGCCAATATCGCACCAATCGTCCCGGACAGCTTCCGTCTCTTTGCCGACTTCGTACCCACGCTGATCAAGAGCTGGCGAGAGCTGAAATTGCGCGTCGGCAACCGCTTCATTCAGGAATGGCGAACCCCACGTTCCTGGGCCTCGGACGAGGTTTCGCCCTTCGAGCAGGTGCGTATCCTCGATCCCGTGCCTTTCGAGCGCTTCAACCGCGAGGGCCTTGCTCATCTGGTAAAGGCTTTCCCTGCTTTCGCAAACAGCCGCATAACGCAGAGCTGGGCCGGTCTCATCGACGTCACCCCCGACGCGGTCCCGGTCATCGGTCCGGCCGGCGGCGTTCCCGGCTTCTTCATTGCCAGCGGCTTCTCCGGACACGGGTTCGGTATCGGGCCCGGCGCCGGAAAGCTGATGGCCGACATCGTCACCGGCGCTGAGCCCTGTGTCGATCCGGCTCCTTTCCGCTTCGATCGATTCAAGAAGACCAAGGCGGCCTGATCCGTTCCTGAATAACCTTGGCCAAAGAGGGTGAAGAAATGGCATTGAGAATTGGCGTAGACTCCGGAGGCACGTTTACCGACGTCTGCCTCTTTGACGAGGAGACCGGCAAGCTCGACATCTGGAAGGTACCGTCAACGCCGGACGACCCTTCCCGCGGCATCTCCAATGGCGTGTCGGAAGGACTTGCGACCGTCGGCAGCACGGCAGCACATGTGGCTTTCCTCGGTCATGGAACCACAGTCGCGACCAACGCTCTCATCGAACTTAAGGGTGTCGAGACGGGGCTTATCACCACCGACGGGTTCCGCGACCTGCTGGAAATCGGTCGCCAGAAGCGCCCGAGCCTTTACGATATGAATGCCGAGAAGCCGGAAATCCTGGTGAGCCGCGACCGCCGGCAGGAGGTTCCCGAACGCCTCAAGAGTGACGGTTCGACGGACCGGTCGCTGGACGAAGAAAAGCTCCGGGCCGCCATCCACAAGCTCGCGGGCGAAGACGTCAAGGCAATCGCCGTTTGCTTCCTTTACGGCTTCTTGAACACCGCACATGAGCGTCGGGTCGTCGAAATCCTTCGCGAGGAAATGCCCGATGTGTTCGTCAGCGCTTCGCATGAGGTGGCTCCGGAGTTCCGCGAATACGAGCGCATGTCCACGACGGTCGTCAACGCCTATCTCGGCCCTGTCATGCAGCGATATATCGACAGGCTCAAGCTGCGACTGACCGAACTTGGCGTACCGGTCGCTCCGCAGCTGACGCAATCGAACGGCGGCGTCATTGGTTTCGACATGGCGGCGCAGCTTCCGGTCCGTACCGTCCTCTCCGGCCCGAGCACAGGCGTCGTCGCCGCGCAGGCTGTTGGAGGAATGGCCGGCTTCGACAACATCATCACCTTCGACGTCGGCGGAACGTCAAGCGACGTGGCCCTTCTCCAGGGCGGTGTCTGCAAACTGACCGGCGAGGCGAACGTCCATGGCTATCCGATCAAGGCGCCCATGCTCGACATCCATACGGTCGGAGCAGGCGGCGGTTCGATCGCATTTGTCGACAGCGGTGGATTGTTGAAAGTCGGCCCGCGTTCGGCGGGCGCCGACCCAGGCCCGGTCTGCTACGGACGCGGAAACACAGAAGCGACCGTCACCGATGCCAACATCGTGCTCCAAACCCTCAATCCGGTCGAAATCCTCGGCGGACGGATGAAAGTCAGGCGCGATCTCGCGATCGAGGCCGTGCAACGGCTTGCCGATCAGTTGGGTCTCGGACTGATGGAGACGGCGCAGGGCATCATCTCAGTCGTCACAGCCAACATGGCAAAGGCCATACGCCTGATCAGCGTGCAGCGTGGCCACGACCCGCGCGACTATGCGCTGATGGCCTTCGGTGGCGCGGGTCCGCTGCATGCTGCCCGGCTCGCCAAGGAGCTCGACATGAGCCGTATCATCGTGCCGCTTACCCCGGGCACGCTTTGCGCACTCGGCCTGCTTCTGACCGACCTGCGTTCCGACTTCGCCATCTCCCGCCTCATGAAAGTGGATCAAAACGCGGTCGAACCGATGATTAGCGGCTTCGAAACGCTTGAAGCCCAGGCCGAAGCCTGGTTCGGGCAGGAAGGCATCGAGCCCGGCCGCCGCGTCGTTAACCGGACTGCCGACATGCGTTATGTTGGCCAGAATTACGAACTGCAGGTTTCGGTGCCTGCCGGCACGGTCGGCGGGGATACCCTTCAAGCTTTGGTCAAAGGCTTCGAACAGGCGCATCTGCAACGTTTTGGCTTCATCGCCGAAGGTGAGGCGATCCAGATCGTGACCTTGCGGCTCGAGGCCGCCGGCATCGTCAACAAGGCCCGGTTCGCTCCGCGGCCGGACGCCGGGCCGGCATGCGATGCGGCCGTCATCGGATCGCGCCAGGTCTATATGGACGAGGCCAAGGACTTCCTGCCCTGCCCGGTCTACGCGCGCGAGAAGCTGAAACCCGGCAACCGCATCGACGGACCGGCGGTCGTCGAACAGATGGATACCACCACCGTCATCCTTCCAGATATGCAGGCGACGGTCGATCCCTACCTCAACCTCATTCTGGAGACCCGGGCATGACCAAGATCGACCCGATTACGGTAGAAGTCATCGGCAGCGCGCTCACATCGATCGTGGAGGAGATGGGCGAAGCGCTGGTTCGTGCCAGCTATTCAACCAACATCAAGGAACGTCGCGATTGCTCGACCGCACTCTTCGACCGGCACGGCAACACCCTGTGCCAGGCAGAGCATATCCCGATGCATCTTGGCAGCTTCATCGGCATCATTCCGCATATCAACAAGCGTTATGCGGCAAAGGACATCAAGCCGGGTGACGTCTTCATCGGAAACGATGCCTACGAGGGTGGCGCGACCCACCTGCCCGATATTGTTCTGGCCGAGCCCATCTTCCATGGCGATACCATGGTCGGATGGGCCGTCAACACGGCCCATCACGCCGACTTCGCCGATCGCGGCCATGCGCATATATACCAGGAAGGGCTGCGCATTCCTCCGGTGCGGCTCTATCGTGAGGGCGAGCTGCAGCAGGATCTGCAGGACATGTTCCTGTTGAACTGTCAGGTTCCCCATGAGCGGCTTTCGGACTTGCGCGCTCAAATGTCGGCCAACCGGCTCTGCGTCCAGCGCATGCAGGACCTTTGCACGAAATATGGAGCAGACAAGGTTCTGGCTGCCGGCGATGCCCTGCAGGATTATGCCGAGCGCAAAATGCGGGCCGGCATCGCCGCCATTCCCGACGGCACCTACAGCTTCACTGACTATTTCGACAGCAACCAGTTCTCCGACGTGATGGAATTAAAGGTGGACATCACCGTCAAGGGGGACGCGATGCATCTTGCTTTCGACGCTCCACCACAAGTGCCCGCCGGTCTGAACGTCATCTATACTGCGCTGCTCGCCACCTCCTACTACGCGGTCAAGGCCGTCATTGATCCCACCATCCTGCCGAACGCCGGCCTGTCCCGCCCGATTACCGTCGAGGCGCCGCACGGCTCGCTGCTCAATTGCAGACATCCGGCGGCAGTCGATGGGCGTATTGCAGCCTGCCAGCGGGTTGCCGACCTCGTCCAGGGTGCTCTGGCCAAGGCGCTGCCCGGCAAGGTCACGGCGGCTGGCAACGGTGCCTGCACTGGCGCGCTCTTTACCGGCACGCGCGAGGACGGCTCGCTTTGGGTCTATCTCGAGACGATCGGCGGTGGAGGCGGCGCACGGCCGACGGCCGACGGGCTGAGCGGCGTCCACGTTCATATGACGAACACGTCCAATTTGCCGGTCGAAGCGCTCGAGCTGGAATACCCGCTGACGCTACTGCGTTATGAGCTCGTCAATGGTTCGGCAGGCGCCGGCACCTGGCGTGGCGGCATGGGCCTGAGACGCGTCTACCGCATTGAAGCCGATTGCCGCTTCAGCGTCGAGGGTGGCCGGCTTGCGGTCTATCCCTGGGGCCTTGAAGGTGGCTTGCAGGCAACTGGTTCTCATTTCGATTTCGGCAACGGCCAGCAAAACCTGCCGGGTACGGTGCAGCTGAGAACCGGACAGGTAGTCGAACTGGTGACACCTGGCGGTGGCGGCTACGGTTCGCCTTCCGGCCGATCCCTGGAAGCAATCCGCCGCGATATCAAGGAAGAACGCATCACGCCCGAATTCGCCGAACGCGTCTACGGCCATGGCGCCGAACAGAAAATCTATCGGGCAGCAACCGCCTGATCGTCCAATCCCACTTGAAAGGAAGGATCTCATCCGTGGTAAAAGTAACGAAAGTCAAATCCGGTAGCCTCTATGAGGAAAAGGAAAGCTATTCACGCGTCGTTGCAGTCGATAACTGGGTCTTTGTTTCCAATACGGCCGGCCGTAACTACAAGACCCGGGAGATGTCGCCCGACCCGGTCGAACAGGCCAAGCAGTGCTTTCATAACATCGAGGGCGCGCTTGCATCTGTCGGTGCTACGCTGGCCGATGTCGTCCGTTCGCGGGTCGTCATTCCGAATGTTGCGGATGCTCCCTCGGTGATGGCCTTTGTCGGAGAAAAATTCCGCGGCATCGATCCCTGCAGTACCGTGACTTGCCCACCACTCGGCGGTCCGGATTTCCGCGTCGAAATCGAAGTAACCGCCTACAAGGGTGTCGGCGCCGCCGGTTCCGAATACATCAACATCAGCCTGTGATCATCACTTCGTCCGGCCGCCCGACAATCCGGGCGGTCGGCCGAATGGAAGCGGACATGGACTGGCTCCTGCTTCCAGTTTCGCGGCTGTTTCTATAAGGTCTGGCCGGTTTGACGAAGAGAAAGGGCTTGCTGTTGACTGAGACGGAAACACCGCAAACGGAAGACTTTTTGCCCGCCGAGCGGCGCGAGAAAATCATGGAATGGTTTTCGTCCAATCAAGTAGCCTCGAGCCAGGACCTCGCCAAGCGGCTCAACACTTCCATCTCGACGATCCGCCGCGATCTCGATTTCCTTGCACAGCAGGGCGTTGTGCGAAGGACGCATGGCGGAGCCGTGCGTGTTCGCCGCAGCACGACATTCGAGCAGCTTGTCGACGAGGCCCGCCAGACTGCCGTGGAAGAAAAGCGCGCCATCGCCGTCGCCGCGGCGAAGCTCCTTCAGCCTGAACAGAGCATCTTTATCGATTCCCGCTCGACCCTGCATCAGTTCGCCTATGTCGTCGCCGAACTGACGACACCGTTGACTGTAGTGACGAACGATGTTCACGTCGCGGACGTGCTGGTCAACAAGCCTCATATCAAGCTTGTCGTGCCCGGCGGAATCTGTCGCCCTGGCGCTTATTCCCTGCTGGGGGAAACGGCAATCAACTTCGTTCGGGAACTGCGGTGCGATCATCTTTTCCTGTCTTCGCAGGCCATTGATACGGAATGCGCCAGCGATACGTCACTGGAGTTAGTGCAACTTCAGCGTGCCATGATCGATTCCTCCGTGGAAACGACGCTCTTGATCGACAGCAGCCGTTTCGGAAGCAGGGCGATCTATCGGACGACCCCCATCGAAAGGATCAACCGCATCATTACCGATGAGGGCCTCAATCACGATGAACGGGCGAAATTTGCTTCTGTCGTCGCAGACTTGGTGATTGCGCCCTATGTCGACGCGATTCAGGAGGAACCGGAGTGACGTGTCAAAAAGCTCCCGGAAAATGCTCAATTCGTTTTGAGCAATGATTCTGATCGCCAGTGACCATTTCAAAATCGAAAAGCCAGCCGGCAAGCTCGAAGGCGAGCATCACGATCGTCGATATCGCAAAGCTTGCAGGCGTTAACCCCTCGACTGTCAGCCGTGCCCTCTCGGGATCGTCGGCCGTGACGGCGCAAACGCGTGCGCGAATTACAGATATCGCGCAGGAAAACGGATATGTCGCAAACCACAACGCGCGCATGCTTCGGTCCCGGCGCGCCAATCAGATCCTTGTCATCGTTCCCAATATCGCCGCCTTCTCCCATCCCGAAGTCATCCTCGGCATCGAAGAAGCTCTCGAGGAACACAATATCGGTGTCATTGTCGGAAGTACGAAAGACAATGAAGAACGGGAACTTGCCCTCGCCCGGCAACTTATAACGGGTGCCGCTGACGGCCTTATCCTTTTGAACGGACGCCTCCCATCCGAACTGGGGGAGCTTCCGCAATACAATCGGAGGATCGTCGCGATATCGCGACCGGTCTTGAGCCCCGGAATTGCGTTCATTGGCATCGACAATCAGCAGGCGGCACAGGAAGCGACGCTGTATTTCGTGTCCATCGGACGCAAACGTATCCTGCATATGGGAGGGCCGGAACAAAGCCCGATTTTCGCCGCGCGTGCGCAAGGGTATCGGAATGCGATGAGGCAAGCGGGGCTTGACGGCATTATCGACCTCCAGCATCTGCCTGCTTTCAACATGGTTGCTGGCCGCCAGGCCATGCGTGACATTCTCAACAGGCGTCAGTTGCCCGATGCCATCCTGTGCGCCAGCGACGAGCTTGCCTTCGGAGCCATCCAGGTAGCCAGGGAACTGGGGATCAGCGTACCGCAGCAAATTGCATTCATCGGCTTCGACAACCACCCCGTCGGCGAAGCTTTCAGCCCACCGCTAACCACCATTTCGGTGCCGCGCCGGCGCATGGGTTTTCTCGGAGCTCAGACACTCCTGCAGTCGATTCAGGACGATCGCCCGATCTCCGACTTCCAGCTCCTACCCTATGAATTTCTCGTGAGAGCAAGCTGCGGGGGGAGCAGCTGGTAAGTTGCTGACAGAAGAAATCAGCCTCTGCGACTTTCAAGTTTTGGAAAAACCAGCTGCAAAAAATGGCGCTGGACCACATATTTCTACAAGTAAAGTCTTTTCCACATTTTCAGCGTTGCGGAGTTCAAATCGGCAACGACTCAAACAATTCTTTATACCATTGATTTTAAATGCAAATCTTCGGAAATGGGAGAGGCCGCAACGCTGGTTTTTGGCCCTCTATTCCTGTCTTCTGCCATCTCGGTTGCTCCGAAACCGTGGATCGTCCCTGATGCGGACAAACACCCGGTGGGAAGTACAAAAATCGTGTCATAAGGCTATCGGCGGTTCAGTTTGTGAAACGCTTCTAACCGTATCACTCAAAGGTAGCCTGAGTCTGATCTGACGTTTGTACAATTAAATAAGGAATGGAATGCCCAGCCGAACGCTCCAATGCCAGAGGTGCGAGTAGAGGGGAAAACGTTCAGCTTCAATTTATACTCAATTCTTAAAAGCATTTAGCCAAGGAGGGAAAAGGGGCTTTCTAACTTTCGCGGCTGCAAAGCCTGGCGGCTCGGCTATCCAAATTCTTGATCTCTTTAGCCATTAGCGGTCAGCGCCTCGGCCAGCAGGACGCTGAACTCACCATGCTGAGCGTCACACATGAGCCGCGGGATGTCGGGTTTTGCGCTCCCTTTCCCGGCCATCTACTTCTTCCGGTTCTTTGGGCCAGGAGCGTCCAGCGCCGAGCGAATATCAGTCAGGCCGAAATCGTTGCCGATATAGAGCAACGGGGCCGAATGCTGTTTTGCCAGCGCGTAGGCGAAGCAATCAGCAAAGTTCAGTCCGCCGCGCATGCCGAATCCCTGGCCGTATTCGATCCTCGCCTTCATCGCCGCGCGGGCCAGACGATCATCGACCGGGGCGATGTCGATGCCGAGCGTGGTAAGAAACTCGTCCAGAATTCCAATAGCCTTCGACCGCCTCGCCCCAGTGAGACGACCAGCCAGAACCGTACCCGTCTCCACATAATTGACAGCGGAAATCAGCCGGGCAGACGCACCTTCGAGCCCCTTGGTGCAATCGGGGCCTTCCGGCTCATCGAACAGAATGGCGACGATGGCAGAACTGTCCACCACCATCATTTCGGCAAGCCCAACTGCTCAGGCGTGTCTCCAACGGCTTCATCCCATTCTTCCTTGGTGACGGGACGACGGTCGAACAGATGGGCACGCTTACGCACGAAAGCCTCAACGCGGGCCGTATAGTCACCCTGCGCCTCCCGCTCGGCACGCAGCCGCTCCAGCCGTTCGCGCATGGCCTTGGTGATGGCATCGGTCATGGTCTCACCGGTAAGGCGGGACAACTCACGCGCCAGCCTGTCAGCTTCCTCGGTCTTGATGCTGAGGCCCATGGCACCGCTCCTTTCTAGATCGCGCTTCTAGATAGCATATGGACAGCCTGAGTTCAAATGTAAAAACCCGCTTCCATGCTGCCTTATTCATATTCATCAGCGGTTGATTTGCCTCCTCTGCATCGACCTTCCTATCGCGTGCGCTGTTATCGTTGGCGGCACGCATGGCTTTCGCGTAATCCTCGCGCGCCATGCGCCTGCCGATCAGCCGGGCAATGGACAGCACCACCGCATCCAACTGCTCGGACGCCCCCGCCTGGCTCTACCGAAGGCCGAGACGAGACAGATCGAGGCCGACAAACAGGCGGCCTGAGCCAGGGCCATTGGCAAGCGGCGCCAAGCGCCATCGCCTGGCGCCGCAAAAGGAGCTTATCCCGTCAAAGTGAATTGGAAAGGAGACGAACCATGAGTGTCCGTGATCTGATTCCCTGGGACGACAACGGCGGCAGCCGGGTTCCCAGTTTTTTCCGTGATGATGATCGCGATCCGTTTCTGTCGCTGCATCGTGAGGTGAACCGGCTATTCGACGCCGCCTTCCGTGGTTTTGGTTCCGGTCTGCCGGCTTTTGGACGACCCTCCGCGTTCGGCGGTGCCTGGGCGAGCGTGGAGATCTCAGACAATGACAAAGAGATCAAGGTGTCGGCCGAGGTTCCTGGCCTTGAGCAGAAGGATATAGAGGTCCTGCTCAATGACGGCGTGCCGACGTTGGAAGGAGAAAAGCGTTCCGAGGTGGAAGACAAGGACCGTCAGTTTTCCGAACGCTATTACGGTCGCTTCGAGCGCCGCATCCCGCTAGGCTCTGAGATCAAGGAGGACAAGGTGGATGCCCGCTTCAAGAATGGGGTGCTGACCGTAACCTTGCCGAAGAGCGATAAGGCGCAATCCGAGCTGTACGAATGTGATGCCCATCATTGAGTCGACGGTCAAAGCAGACACCGCATCCGACGTCGTCACCGACGCATATTTCTCCAGCAGCGGCCATTCTTGAGGCCAAGACTGTGCCCCGATCGTCATTTCCTCTCGCGGACGTATCGGCTTCAGCCATGTCATCCTCTAAAGCAGACTGCGAAAGTCGTCACGAATGCCACAGTTGCCGTCCTCATCGTGAAATAGGAAGTCTCCACGCGAAGCATCAGTGCAAGGATGATCCGGCCTTACCCGCAAAATCATCGCCCAGCTCCCGAATATCAGCAAACGGAGCTTTTCCAGAACTCTTCCCCTTCCCCAGCGTTTAGCAGGCGATACCAAACGCCGAAGGACAGGACATGACTGAAGACAAGAAGGCGCAGGAAGCCGTCGAGCACGCCGACAAATCGACCGAGATCTCAAAGCAGCCGGCGGCTGGACCACATGCCAAAGACCGTCTGACGGATCGAGACAAGACGCCAGGAACAGGCTCGCTTCCAGACCCCGATTCGAAAGAAACGGATGCCGGTCCCGATTGAACCGGAGGCATGAGCAGATCGCTGCTCACCTAAGAAGAAAGGCAAGATGAACAACGGCTTTGGCTGCGACGCCTTGGCGCTTGCCGTCATCATGCCGTATCGCTAACACCATCAGACACAGGACCGGGAAGACGGCATGGCGGGCGAAACCATCACACTTTATGAAGCGATCGGCGGTGAGGCGACGGTGCGCGCCCTGGTGAAGCGCTTTTATGAACTGATGGATACGCTGCCGGAAGCAGCCCGTTGCCGTGCCATCCATCCGCCGAGCCTTAAAGGCAGCGAGGCGAAGCTTTACGATTATCTCACCGGTTATCTCGGGGGCCCTCCGGTCTATGTGGAAAAACATGGCCATCCGAGGCTGCGCGCCCGCCATTTCGCCGCGGCAATCGGCCCTCAGGAGCGCGACGAATGGATGCTCTGCTTCCGCCGTGCGATGGACGAGACGATCGACAACGAAAAGCTGCGCGAGATTATCTGGCCACCGGTCGAGCGCCTGGCCCTCCACATGCAGAACCGGGAATAGGCCGATGGAAAGACTCGACAATCTGCGGCCGTTGATTCTTTTTGTGAGCGGCATGATGGGAGCCATGGGCGTCGCCCTGGCGGCAGCGGCAAGCCACGCAGGCGACACGCTGCTTCTGGGTTCCGCCTCCACCATGTGCCTGGCGCACGCACCGGTCCTGTTGTCGCTTTATCTTGGCCAGAAATTCTTTCGTACCGCCACAATTGCCGCACTGGTTCTGGGATTGGGAACGGTCATTTTCGCCGGCGATCTCGTCTCCCGGCATTTTCTTGGCGACCGGCTGTTTGTGATGGCAGCGCCAACCGGCGGAACGACGATGATCCTCGGCTGGCTACTTGTGGCAGCCGGAGCGTTCTTCCGCCAACGTCACGTTTGACCATTGTTCCCTGGAACCCACCTATTTAGGTGGGTTGTCGCCGACCTGGATTGGGCGTTTAGGACGTACGGCGAACCTGCGTCTGACGGAGGTGTATGCGTAATCGGTAGCACAAGGGTACGCAAATCCGTGCTCAGTTCGCCTGCGGCAGACGCTTTCGCGTCCTCAATGTCGTCGATGACGTGACGCGCGAATGCCTGGCGGCGATCCCGGACACCTCGATCTCCGGCCGTCTTGTCGCCCGCGAACTGACGACGCTGATCGAGCGGCGTGGCAAGCCCGGAATGATTGTCTCCGATAACGGCACCGAACTCACCTCGAATGCCATCCTTGCCTGGCCGAAGGATCACAAGGTCGAGTGGCATTACATCGTGCCGGTAAAGCCAATGCAGAACGCCTATGTCGAGAGTTTCAACGGGCGCATGCGCGATGAGCTACTCAACGAGAGTCTGTTCTTCGGCCTCGATTACGCCCGGAGCGCCATCGCGCAATGGGCGGACGATGATAATCATTTCCGGCCGCACTCATCCCTCGGATATCAGACCCCGGCAGGCTACGCCCGGACTTGCCCGCTCGATCACGTCGAAACCATCGAGCCCCCAGGCATAACCCAGCCAGCCCTGGTAAAGCCCGCCGAGCCTCGTCTTGCGGGCAGAACTGCAGGAAAACGCGATCTTCGGCTCCAGGCCGCGGAAGGCAGGCACGTCGATGCCGATCTTCTGGGTGAAGAAGCCGTTGCCACCACTCGCCGGCCCCTGTTCGGCTGCATGAGCAACCGCGCCGAACATGCCATCCAGGACCGCCGCCCCCGTCACACCACCCGACAAAACGCAAAGCGATACCGTGGCGGCCAAAGCCGCAAACCTTACCCGACTATGTCGCATGAGCCCCCTCGACGCGAATCAGAACGCAATCAAAACACAACCCATCCTAGAAGATCCCGCCCCCAACATCGCAACCCCAAAAATCAGGGGGTCATCAAAATATTATAAACCGCAACAGCTTATGGGACCCACGCCGACAGCCACAAGTTGTTGTCACTCCGAGACAATATAGCCATCGTCCTTTCCGATCGCCTTCGCGCCCGACTAACCCTAGTCGTGCGAACTTTGGCCGCTGTCGTTCCGCGCTGAACGCTGCTTTATCCAGCGTTCGATTTCACCGCTTCAAACCGCCACGAGCCGCCAACCTTGAAGCCGGGTATCTTCCCCTCACTTGACGAGTTTGCAGGCTGTCTTCTCATTGATTTTGAGAAGCGTTGCGATCTTACGAACAGTGAGAATCTCGCTCATCCCACCCCCTCAGCCAGCAGTGATGGAGGATTGAGAAAATCAAAGTGAGTTGGGGAGAAAAAAGGAACTAAGGAGATAATTACGCAAACTATCTCGCATCCTCCGCCGCTTTTTCCATCGACCACTGCACGCGCTCGGCCAGAAAGCCCGCAAACGGGCGAACGTCCATATCGACGCTGGCCCGCTCAAGACCGGCGAGATACCGGTCACGATCCTCCACCGGCACAACCGTCCAGGCGTAGCCGCCCGACGCCAGCATCGCGTTCATTAAGAATCGCGCGATACGTCCGTTGCCATCAGGATAAGGGTGGACGTAGCCGATAAGCCAATGCCCCAGCACTGCGCGCACGGTAGGTTCGGTCTCCTTCTCCAGCAGATCAAAGAGCGCATCCATGCCCTCCGGCACCGCCTCTGCGCGCGGCGGCGCATGCCATGATCCGCGCAAGTAAACCGAATGATTGCGATACCCGGCAAGGGCGCTTGGCTTGAGAATGCCCGCGGCCACGGACGGACCGAAAAGTTCGCGATACCAATCCCGGTGCTGCTCGTGTACGAGCGCACCAGGAGGCGTGCCATCGAGAATAGCGGCCACGGAATCCTTCACTTTCTGGAAGGCCTGCCAGTAGCCGCGCGCGGCGAGCGCATCGCGGCTTTGCCTATCCTTTTCATCGATCTCAGGGGTCCATCCACCTTGCCGCACACGGTCGATGAGTTCGGGCGTTACGCTATAGCCTTCGATCGAGAGCGAGTGGTAAGCATCACTTTGGTAGATGTCTTCCACGAACTTCATGTAGCTGCTTTTGTCTGCGGGCAGCCTTGGCGCTTTGGGAAATATTTCCATGACAGGCGTGCGCTGGCTTTCCCAGATGGCGTTAAGCCGGGCCACGATGGGTGGCACGCCGGTGATGATGGCGGGCACATATGGCTGCTCGGCAAAAGGATCGCTTTCGCGAACGTCGTAGTCTGCGCTTTTCATGGTTTTGACGATCTCATCCGCAAAGCCGGTGCGGCCCACGCGGCGGAATGCCCCGGCGATGCGCCCCGCGACGGCGGAATGCCCGCCATCAAGCAACCGGCCCAGGATACCGGACACGTCACGCACGGCTGCCAGCACGACCTGTGCTTCGATGGGTGTGCGCCGAAAGAAGCCTTCCGGCACTTTGACGAGAGCTGCATCCGGCGCGTAGACACGCAGGCCATTTTTCTCCGCCATGTCTTCGGGCGCAGGCATCTCCTTGACCTTGAGATCATAAAGCGAGATGCCGAAGAGAAGTTGCAGATAGTTATTGGTTCCTTTGGGGCTGTTGACGATGACCTGCGGCGGGATCGCGGTCGCTTCCGCGTGCAGCAGGAGCGACTGCTCCGGTGACAGGAACCAGTTGTTCCCGAACCGGTCGTGGCAATAGCGCGCACAGAACTCCCAGAAGGACGCATACCAGGGTGTCGTGTCCCCCGGCAGGGCCTGCGGCCCCGTCGACATAAGCCAACCCTTGATGACATCGCGCAGGAACCCGTGCTGCAAGAGCCGCTCACGATGGGCACGGCTAAACTCGCTGGATTTAAAGATTCGCTGCCCCCCACTTTGCAGCTCCTGCAAGACGCCCAGGGAGTTGGCGAGCTTTTCGTTCGGTGCGGCCATTGCTTCATACCAAGTTTTTTATGCTGCGCGACTACAAGTATATGATGCAACTCAAAACAAGTCAAACATGTCGCGCCATTGCAAGTATTTAATGCCGAGAAATCGCACGTGAATTATGTCGTGACGCTTATCTGGCATCAAGGGCTCGGCAGATATGGCGGATGCAGGAACATGCCCTCACGCTCAGTGTCAGCGGATCGTCCGCCCGCTCTTGGCTGCGCAGATAGGCTTTCAAAAGCATGCCCAGTGTTCACTGGTCGCTGAATTCCGCCACGCCTTTGCGATTCAGTTCAATGTAACGCCGACCGAGCGCTGAGAATTCGGCCTCATTTTGCGTGATTGCTAATGAATGTCGCAGATGCATCACGATCTGGGGTCTGAGTAGCAATGGAACAGAAAACCTACATAAGGATTTTAAGGTTCTTCGTCCGGATCGGCGGTTTCGGATCGCGTAGCGGCCTGAGTTCGCCTCTGGCCACGAATTCGGGTTTCCATCCGGTTGCCGCGTCGGCGTCATCCGTCGGACGGCGGATTCTCCGTGGCATTGCGGAACATGCGCACGAGCGTGCGGCGCAGCTTCTGCCGCTGCTCGAACTGGGCGCTCATGCCCGGGTCTGCCACGGCGTCGCAGGTCCCGGGGAACGGGCTCCGCTCCAGCTCCTCCACGCAGCGGGCGGGCCAGCTCGCCGATGCCGCGATCGCTCGACGGTACCTATCGCGCGCTTTGGTGCACAGCGCTGGCGTGTCGTCGGTGCAGCCCATCGCATAGGCCAGATAGGCGATATAGTCGCGTTGCCATGCCGCGTCCGAAAGCCCCATGTCGTCAGCAGTGGGGAGGCTTTCGGCCAGGATCTCGCAGCCGTTTCCATCGATGAACGGTTCGGTATTATGCAGGAAGCAGGAGCGTGACAGGGGCCGGAACGCCAGATCGACCTGCGGCTTCGCTGTCAGACCATTGCGATAGATGATGCCCAGATATTTGCAGGCATAGGGGCCTATCCCGGCATCATCGGAGTCGCAGACCAGGGTCATCCGATCCTTCGCGATGCCGTAGTTCCGACGGGCGGGATCGAGGAAATAGATTTTGCCGGCCTCGTAACAGCCGCCCATCTGAAAACCGGCCGCGCAGGAGCGTTCATAATTTGCCAGGGCAGCGGCAGCATCGTTCCGCTTTTCGGCCGCGACACCGGCGCTCCAGCAACTGTCGACGTTGCTATCCTTGACGCAGGCTGGCGGGGATGGGTCTTGCGTCGAAGGCTGCGCGTGGACAGCTCCGCTGCTTGAAGCGATCACCATCACCAAAGCAAGCAGTAACGATCTCATTTTTCTCTCGGACGATGGCACGGTTTGATCGCCGTGCTACCGGAATTATTGCTTGTGATCGCTTTATACAGGAAATGATCTGGCCGAATCACAAATCTCCCAGCGCTGTCGATCCTTCTATGGCCGATTTCAAAGAATGAGGCAACGGGTGGAGAGGCAGCTGGCACACCCCAGCCGATGCAGAGATGGCGTCGGCAATCATGCACCAAGTTCGATTGACACGATTGATAGCACGTCAGCAAAGATAAGGCCGGCGCACTCTGATCGATAGGAGGATTGCAAGGTCTACTCATCATCAGCACGCCAGTGCCAGACTTTGGCGTCGAATCGACGACTCGACCGCGTCCAACGGCTCCTATACAGGAGCCCGCTGCCGGAGTACCGGCAGAATCAACAAGGCTGAGGTAGCGATGGGACCGATCGAACAACTTCGAGATGCAATCGCTGCGAGCAAAGTTATGCTCGGCCCGCAGATTGGCGACGGTTTTATCTTCGGTACGGCGCGCCTTTTGGCAACTGGCGCTCATGTCAACGTCAACGTGGACCCTGAACTGGAAGACAGGTCGGGAATAGATGCCGGAGCGCTCGTCGCTGCCATCGAACGGGTTCTTGAGGTGAGCCCTCAAGTTTGGCGGCGGATCATCGATGGCATCGCCGAAGAGATCGAGGGCGCTGTCGGTGGCGAGAATGTGATCGAGACCACGGATCTGCGTGACGATTTGGCCGTTCGTTCAGTGGTCGTTTTTGCTGACGCCACTCTCCTATCCTTTGCGGCCCCGATGCAGTTTCCTGACAGTTGGATCCGCGTGCAATTGGACGAGGACTTCGAGGTGGAGGATGTCTCCATCGATCCGAAAGATGAGGATTGAGACCATTGAATCCGCTACGGAGCATCATCTGAGGCTACAAAGCCGGAGTTCCACCTATGCTCAGGGGATCGAGGTGCTGACGGATGTCGACGCCGCGCTGGCGCTGATCGCGTCTCAGTTCAGCGGGTTGTGGCGTGCGTAATGGGGATTCGGCTTAATGACTCCCACGTTCGGTGTGGTCATCGTCCCACTCGGTCAGTGCGCGGCAGGCAGACTCATAGTCGCCCGTTTGCTGCGCCTGCTTTTGTAGACGCGCAATCAAGGCACGTTCTTCGTCAACCGTCGGCATTTCACCTGGTGCCCATGCCCGACCGGCGGCCAGATCCCGTTTTACGCGGGCTTCGAACTCTGCCTGATCGCAGCCGGAGGTGAATAGTATCGATGCCAGCATGGGTAATGGCCGATACGCGGCATAGGCTAGCCCGGCAAGCAGGCCAGCGAATAGATACAGCTTGAGCTTTCTGCCCATTGCCATGCTCCTCATCTTGCGTCCGAGGTACTCCACAAGGGTTTCGGTTTCATATCTATGGTTCGGGCACTGTAAACTTAACGTCGATCGGGCGATTGAAGGCACTTCTACTTGGGGCTGTCGATCAAATCCGAGCGATCTGCGCCCACATGTCCATTGCTGCTGAACGAAGTTCGCGATGATGGTTGGAGGTCATGTCGTGGCGCGGGATGTGGAACAGGTTGGCAATCGGATCGTGGATTGAAACGAAGCGTTGCAAATGTCGTAGTGATTTGAACCGCTTCATGATCCTCTCTCGTCGTCGAATCGGCTGATGGGAATTTTCCGCCCGATTGTTCAACCCTTTGTGGGAACGATGCTCTACGCTTGGCATGATCTCTCGTCTTGCAGCGTCATAGGATCGAAGCTTGTCGGTGATCATCACCCTCGGCGCTCGACCTTTGCCCTTCAACAGCTTACGCATCAGGCGCTTGGCAGGCTTGGCATTGCGGCGGCTTTGTACCAGAGCATCCAGGACAAAACCATCTTGATCAACTGCGCGCCACAACCAGTGTTTCTGGCCGCTGATCGAAACGACGATCTCGTCGAGGTGCCATTTGTCGCCGAGCCGGCCGGCCGTGCGTCTGTGGATGTCGTTGGCGAAGGCGCGACCAAACTTCTCTGCCCAAAGCCGGACTGTCTGATGCGAGACGAAGATGCCGCGGGCGGCCAGCATGTCCTCGACCATTCGCAAGCTCAATGGGAAGCGGAAATAGAGCCATACGGCGTGGGCGATGATTTCGGCGGCAAAGCGATGGCGGTGATAAAGCGGATCACGGTCTGTCGTGGCCAAACATCGCACATCGCAATCCAAGTTCCGTTAACTTTACGATGCCAAAGCACTGTATGAAAGCGTGAGCAATCATTCTACTGACCAATGTTTAGATATAAAAATTGGTCATTAAAGCGACGGTTGCAGCAAGTGACCAAATTTTGTATATAATCTTCGGTCACACGGTAGGATAGTTATGCCGGATCCCACATCGGACACTCTGGAACGCATTCACCAAAGGATTGCCGGTGCGGCGCCTTCGGGCGTTTGGTCGCGTTCCGATTTTCTCGACATCGCAACGCCCAATGCCGTCGAAAAGGCCCTGCAGAGGTTGACCAATCGCGGCGACATCCGCCGCCCTCATCGTGGTCTTTACGACAAGCCAGCTATTAGCCAACTGACCGGCAAGATGGTGTTTCCGCCACGCGCCTCATTCATCGATGCCATCGCACGACGTGACAAGCTTCGTGTTTGCGTTGATGGCATGACGGCTGCCAATGATCTTGGTCTGACGACGGCCGTCCCCGCCAGGTCGACAATCTATGCGGACACATATCCCCGAACCATAGAGATCGAGGCCAATGCCGGCGATGCCGAGGCCACGAAGCCGGTTATCTACATCTTGGACTTCAAGCGCATTTCGGCGAAGACCGCTTTTTGGGCGGGCCGGCCGGCAATGCGAGTGATCCAGGCCCTCCATTGGTTTCGCGACGAGCGCTCCAATCTGGAGGCAGTTGTCGATGCTATCGTCCGCTACGTGGCACGAAGCCCCCACAGGCAGCCGATTGTCGAGGATCTGCGCGAAAACATCCACGCCATCCCAGCCTGGATGTACCAGGCTGTGGAGACCATAACCGCCGATCCGCCGCCCCCGGAGGAGGAAGGCACTCCGCTGGGCCACGACGGAAAGGATGAACATGCGCCAGGGTTTCGTTGATGTCCTTCGCTCAAGCGCTGACGAACAGAGAGCACTATTCTCCGCCGCTGCGTCCGATCTGGAGACGCGGGCCGAGAATATCGAGAAGGATCTCTACGTCTGCTGGGTGCTCGACTTCCTGTTCAACCGACGGAGGGACGGTGCTCTTGGCCTCTATTTTAAGGGCGGCACCAGCCTCAGCAAAGCATATGGCCTGATCCAGCGTTTTTCCGAAGACATTGACATCGGCATCTACAAGGCGGATCTAAAAGTTCCGCTCGAGGCCGGTATCGCAGCGCTCCCCTCCGTCAATCAGCAACAGAAGGCTCTGGCCGAGCAGGTGGACGAGGCTGCACGGCATTATATGTCCGGGCCGCTCAAGCGTTTGCTCGATGAGGAAATCGCCACGGTCGAGGGACAGATCGGACAAACGGGACATTTCTCGCTCGCCTTCGGGTACGGTCTCTACCGGAAGAAGGAGGCGCTCGACGTACTGGCTCTGGGATACAGAAGCGTCTTTGACACGAGCGGCGGCTATGTCGAGGCGGCGGTGCGAATCGAAGGCGGGGCACGCCCGGATCCGGTTCCGGCCGAGAAGCGAGAGATCATTCCATACGTTGCCTCGGAAATGCGAAAGGGCACTGACCTGACGGTCCAGAATGTAACGACCGTCAAGCCGGAGCGCACTTTTTGGGAGAAAGTTCTGATCCTTCACGCGATGACGGAGATGACGGAAAAACGAAGCATGCAGGATAGTCCTGAGCTGAAAGTTCCAGACCTCAATCGATACTCGCGCCACTACTACGATGTTCATCAAATTTGGACGAATCCCGACTACGGCAAGGCCATTGCATCGATGCTTGACCTCGCCGAGGCTTGCCGCCGGCATAAAGAGCTAATGTTTCGCGCACCGGACCATCGATATGATCGAGCCGTGCCCGGTAGTTTTCGGTTGGCGCCAACGCCCGAGATGCGCGAGAAACTAAGAGCCGACTACGCACGAATGTCTGCCATGATATTTGGAACGCCGCCTGAATTTGAGTCCGTCATGACAAGCATTCAGGAGCCGGAAACGCTTCTCAACACTGTCGCCGACAAACCCTTGCTTTGAAAAACCCGTTCGCCATGACGGGGAAGTCCGGGCGGTCCTCGTAATAGAACGTGATCCCCGCACCCGAATAGCTGATCGACTTGGCATAGCAGCCAGGCAGGTCCGGGCAGCTATAGCCGTAATTGACGACCTGCCCGTTGGTGTCCTTCACCTGGGTCAGAAGATAGCGGCCGTCGTGCTGCAGCTTGTAGTCCGTCGTGCCCGAGGCCGGGCTGGTGCCGGCAATCGCCATCACCGACTTGAACAGCGACACCGTCCCGTCCCGGTCCGTCACCGTCCAGGTGTTGGCCGCCGCATCGAAGCTCACCCGCTTGAAGTTCTCGTTCTCCGTCACATGCGTGCCGCCGGCCAAGCACGAGGCTGCCACCATGCCCTCGGCGCAGGCCACCAGTTCCTCGCCGTTCAGCAGATAGACGTCATTGGCATCGAAATAGGGATAGCCATAACCCGGACTTGCCCGTTCGATCACGTCGAAACCGTCCAGCCCCAAGGCATAGCCCAGCCAGCCCTGGTAAAGCCCGCCGAGCCTCGTCTTGCGGGCTGAACTGTAGGAAAGCGCGATCTTCGGCTCCAGGCCGCGGAAGGCAGGCACGTCGATGCCGATCTTCTGGGTGAAGAAGCCGTTGCCGCCGATCTCCGGCACCGATGGCCTTTCCGGCGCGTTGACCGCCGGTGCTTCCTGGCTGGTTGCCGCCGCCGCCATCGCCGTCATCGCCTGCGGTTCCGCAGCATCCTCGTCGGTCGCCTCGGCATCCGCCTTGTCAGCCTGCGGCTCTTCGCCTTCGCCGTCATCATCGGCCGGCTTGCCGAGCGCCGTGCCGTTTGTCTGACCCACCTCGTCCTGGCCGTCGACGCCCTTGCCGTTGACGCCTGAGCCCTGGCCGATCGCCTGGGCCCGGTCCACCGCCCGATCGTCGGAAGAAACGCCGGAGCCATCCGGCTGCACGACCTGACTGCCCGAAGCGCCGGCAGATCCACCCTGCCCCGCCTCCACGGAACTCCCGCCGAGACCACCGTTGCCGAAGCCACTCCCGCCACTGCCGAAGCCACCCCCCGTCGGCGTCTGGTCGGCGGCAAACGCAACACCGCCGAACATCCCATCCAGCAGCACCGCTCCCGTCACCCCACCCGACAAACGCAAAGCGATACCGTGGCGGCCAAAGCCGCAAACCTTACCCGACTATCTCGCATGAGCCCCCTCGACGCGAATCAGAACGTAATCAAAACACAACCCATCCTAGAATGCCCCGCCCCCAACACCGCACCCCCCAAAATCAGGGGGTCATCGAAATATCACAGGCGATAACAATTGCTGGCTATTCCCGGAGCGGTTCATATCCGCGCATCTGACGCGGAAATCGTTTCGAAAGATGGCCCCCGCGTTTGGCGAGCCAATCAGAAAAAAATGCCAAAGCCCCAGCTTGCGGCTACGGATCTCGGATAAATTTGCGTCGTCTATCAGTTAGGTCATAACCGTGGCATTCGGCGACCCGCTGCGGCCCGCGCTGTTTGCCGGGCAGGTCACCGTGATCTGACCGGTCGGAGGTCCGAAGGCGCCGCGGCACCATTGCTGCCATGATCTGAATAACGGGCATGTCCCGGCTGATTGGTGTCGGCTGGCGCATTTCACCAGGACGTGGATTGGCGGACAAGTCGAGTGGTTTTCAAACTGCGGGATCATCTTCTGCATCCTTTCGAGTGTCGCCATCACGGTTATTGGCTCGTCGACTTTTCGTCGGGCGATGGCAGCGTTTGGCTCTGCCTTCGCCGTGCACTGGACGAAACGATCGACAACGAAAAGCTGCGCGAGATTATCTGGCCACCGGTGGAGCGCCTGGCCCTACACATGCAGAACCGGGAATAGGCCGATGGAAAGACTCGACAATCTGCGTCCGTTGATTCTCTTTGTGAGCGACATGATGGGAGCCATGGGGGTCGCCCTGACGGCGGCGGCAAGCCACGCAGGCGACACGCTGTTTCTGGGTTCCGCCTCCACCATATGCCGGGAACGATCATTTTCGCCGGCGATCTCGTCTGCCGGCATTTTCTTGGTGACCGGCTGTTTGTGATGGCAGCGCCAACCGGCGGAACGACGATGATCCTCGGCTGGCTACTCGTGGCAGCCGGAGCGTTCTTCCGCCGACGTCACGTTTGACCATTGTTCCCTGGAACCCACCTATTTAGATGGGTTGTCGTCGACCGGATTGGGCGTTAGGGCGTGCGGCGAACCTGCGAAACGCGGCGTTCGTTGTGAAGCGCCAGGAAACGTTCGCGCACGATCCGGAACAGCCCAGGCGGAAGCATCCCATAGACGATGCTGGCGGAATCACCAGCAATCGCCGGCCGAAGATCGGGGCCAGACCATGAAAGGACCAGCGATCGGCTCTTCAGATCCCATGGGTCGCGCAAGTCAAATCAATGCGTTCTGAGCGCTCAGTTCCTTCCTGACCGATCTCACCTCCAAATGAGACGAAACGCTTAATGCCGCCATCACGCCGGCGGCTTGCCCCGTTGAAAAAGCGGTGCCCATCACCCTGGAGGAGCCATAGGCAAGCGCATCCGCCCCGGCTACTCTTCCCGCCAGGTAGAGGTTATCCAAATCGACTGCCTGCAAGGCGCCCGGTGGGATGTCCGCGAAGCCGCCGCCGCCAATGTCAATGAACCGGGCGCGCCCTGGCGCCTCATGGACTTCCATGGGCCATGCGGCACGGCCTATCCCATCATCGCGCCGCAGCCCCTGCTCCAATGCCTTGCCAGTTAAGTCCTCCCGGGATCTTGGCCGGCGGGTTTCGCGAATGCCGATTTGCGGTCCTGTGGCCACGATGAAAGCCTTCTCAAAACCGGGCAGTTGGCGCAGAAGATCAAGATTGCGCCACGCTTCCCGTCTCGCCTGCCGCTCCGCCGCGCCGAGGTCGGCTCCCGTCAATCCATCCGTGGCAAGGTCGATCGTCATCCACCAGTAATCCCCGGATATGGGCAGCCGAAACATGACGCCGCCGTCGCGACGATGGATTGGTGTCTGCTGCGACAGGTTATGGTTGGCGATCAGCTGCGCCATGCGCTCCCGGTCGAATGCGATTCCGGGGGCGACGCCGCCGATCCGGACCGGCATGGAGGCCGGCTGAACATGGCGACTGGTGAAACTGTCGACCGTCATGTCCACGCCGGACAGAGATGCAAGTGTCGCCTCGCCGCTTGCATCGACAAAGACATTGGCGCCAATTTCATAGCCTCCGGCATGATCTGTGACGGTGATCGACGTGATGCGGCCGTCGTCGACAGTCGCGCCGGTGACACAGCTGTGCAGCAAGATTGAGACACCGGCTTCCTCCAGCAGTCGATCGCCGGCAAACTTCACTGCTTCCGGATCAAGCAGAATAATCCTGTTGCCGCTCGGCGAAACGAAAGGAGAAATGTCCTGGCCGAGGCTCGCAAGGATATTCAAGAATTGCTCGCCGATGCCGCGGACGGCCACTACAGGCTGCGCTCCCTTCTGGAAGAAGCCGCAATAGGCCAGTACGAGGGAGTTTGCGGCGGCACCACCGAGGAAGCCATATCGCTCGATGAGAACAACTTTGGCACCTATTTTCGCGGCCGCAACCGCAGCGCTCATGCCCGCAGCGCCGCCGCCAACAACAACCACGTCGTATCGCGTATCCCGTGTGACAGTCATCTGGTGGGCTCTCCCCCGATGACGCCCATCGCCCTGCCAAGTGCAAGAAGCTGTGCCTTGGCCATCTCGTGTCCCAACTGGATCTTCAATCCGCGTTGGGCCGCCAGTTTCAGCAATGGGGTCTGCTCCGGACTGGTGACGACATCGGCAACCAATCCGCCTGGCGCCATAAGGCTCATGGCGCTTTCCGGCACCGGCAGGGGATCTGCGACACCCATCCCGCAAGGCGAGGCATTTACCAGGAGGTCAAACGTCTTTTGCGGAATGGAGCCGGCCTTCACGGTAAGATTGGGGAATAGGTCTGCAAGCCGGGCGGCAAGCGTTGCTGCCTGAGCCTCATTGATATCACTGATGAACAGTTCGGATAGACCCGCCTCAGCCAATGCGTGGGCGATCGCACGGCCTGCCGCGCCTGCCCCAACCAGCAGGGCGGATTTTCCGCAGGCGACGAAGCCATTGTCCTTTGCTGCCTGGATAAATCCCTCGCCATCCGTCATATCTCCGGACAACCGGCCGTCGGCGTGTCGCCGGACGACATTTATAGCCTCCAGGAATTGTGCACGTGGGGTCAGCTCATGGATCAGCCGGGCAACCGCGGTCTTGTGGGGGATGGTGACGACAAACCCATCGAGATTTTCCCATCCGCCAACCAACTTGATGAAGTCTTCGACCTGCTCTGACCGCAGGTCGATCGGGATCATCGCTCTGTCTTCGCCGGTGGTTGCGAAATAGGTGTTGAAGTTCACAGGGGATTTTACCTGCTTGATCGGCGTGCCGATCATCGCGACCAAACGGGTGGAACTGCCTATCATCATGGTAGCTTCCTCTTTTTTGGTTGCAGGATAGAAATCCTCAGCCATTGACGCCAATATGGAAACAGATGCACTTCATAAATCGGATTTATGAGCAGGAGTGCAGCGGGGTGGCGAATCCCAAACTCAAGGAACGCCAGATCGAGATCTTTCGCATCGTAATGGCGACGAATTCGCTAACTGCTGCGGCGCGGCATCTGGGTGTTTCGCAGCCCAATTTATCCATCGCCATAAAACGCCTGGAGGATCAGCTCGGCATAGCGCTGTTCGGCCGCATCGGCGGAAAGCTCGTGCCCACGCAGGAGGCTCAGCTCATCTTCGAAGAGGTTGAGCGTGTCCACCAGCAGGCCGAAATGCTTTCGGATTCCATCTATTCCATCGCCCGCGGCAACGCATCGACATTCCGCTTCGGTGCGACACCCAGTATCGGCATGCGGCTCATCCCGAAGGCCTTGAGGCGGCTGCAATTGGCAGGGGCGGCAGGCACCTATTATTGCGATTCGCTTCCGCAGCGGGATATCCGCGACTATCTGCTTTTTGGACGAGGAACATGCGTGGCGACCATTGCCCGGATCGACGACCCGGTTATTGAGACGACCGCGATCGCCGAAGCCGGACTGGTCTGCGTGATGCCTGCCGACCATCGATTGGCGGGCAGAGCATCGATAAGCCCGGCTGAATTGTCGGAGGAGACCCTTATCTCCTTCGGTTCGACCACGACGCATGGCCTTTACATTGACGAGACTTATCGCCGAAGCGGCGCCGTGCGAAATACCGCCGTCTACGTCCATTTCGTCGAGGCCGCGCTGTCCTTCGTCGCCGAGCGGATCGGCGTCACCATACTCGATGCGTTTTCCGCCATAGATTGCGCGACCGCCAGGATGGCGGCCGTTCCGATCGCAAACAGCGTGTCGGTTTCCGCCTATGTTCACACCAGCCGCCTGCGCCCCCGGCCGACCACGGTCGAAAGCCTGATCATGGCGCTTCGCGACGTCGCCTTGAGGGAAAGCAACTTTACCAACGGAATAATCAAACCATGCAACGACCCGTAAACGCACTTTTCCCTGGTTTCGAAAACAAGGTCGTCGAGACGGCCGACGCAAACCTTGCTGTCCTGACAGCCGGCTCCGGTCCGGCGGTTTTGCTTCTGCACGGGTATCCCGAAACCAGAGCTGCATGGCATCGCATCGCGCCTGTCCTTGCCGACGATTATACCGTCGTGGTGCCCGATTTGCCGGGCTACGGAGACAGCGATCTTAAAAGCTCTGCACAAGGCATGGGCTCAAAACGACGCATGGGGCAATGTCTGCGTGACATGATGAAGGCGCTCGGCCACGATCGCTTTGTCACTGTCGGTCATGATCGCGGTGGGCGTGTCGCGTATCGGATGGCCCTCGATTTCCCTCAAGCCGTGACGGCGCTTGTTTCCGTAACCGTGGTGCCCACCCCGGAAATGTGGGAGGGCGCAGGCAAGACGTTTGGATTGGGCGCCTGGCACTGGTTCATGATGGCCCAGCCCGCACCTTTGCCTGAAAAACTGATGGCGGGAGATCCCCGCTTTCTGATCGATCTCACCCTCAACAAGATGGCGAAGGGCATCGAAAAACTAAACCCGTTGGCGCTGGAAGACTATCGGACAGCGTTTGATCGGGCCGAGGTCCGGCATGTGATGTGCGAAGATTATCGGGCGGGCGCCACGGTCGATGAAGAAGACGATCTTGCCGATCGCACCGCAGGCCGCAAGATTGCGGCTCCAGTGCTTGTGTTTTGGGAAGACGGGCGACGTTATGGCGGTGGCCGGGAACCGCTCGACATATGGGCGGACTGGGCGCACATCGTAGAAGGCCGCGGTCTTTCCGGCGGCCATCTGCTGCCGGAGACGCGTGCTGACGAAATCCTCGATCTGCTGCTGCCCTTCTTAGAAAGAAATGCAGATGCCATCACGGGATGACGACGACAGGCCGGTAGCAGCGAAGCCGGTTGACGGCCTGCTCAGCCTCCGCCAGATCGAAGTGTTTCACGCGGTCATGCAGGCCCGTTCGATTACCGGCGCGTCGAAGGTGCTGAACGTCTCGCAGCCTGCATTGAGCAGAACGATCCGCCGCATCGAAGACATACTTGGGATTGCGCTCTTCCTGCGCGATCGCAACGGCCTCGTGCCGACGTCGGAGGCGTTGGAAATTCACGCCGAGATCGATCCGCTGATGCGGCAACTCACAGGCGTCGGGAACCAGATCGGCCGCATCGCCCGCGGCGAGACCGCCATCTTTCGAACGGGTTCGACAGCCAGCGTCGCACGCGCACTGGTGCCTCAGGCATTGAGGGATCTCTCCGTCGAAGTGCCTGGCATCGAGCTCTTCTTCGACGTTCTTCCCGTTGACCAGATAGAGGATTATCTCATAGCCGGCCGCGGCGAAGCCGTGGTGACGATTGCGACCTCAGAGCATCCGTTGATCGCAACCGAAGTGGTCGGGAATGCCGATCTGGTTGCGTGTATCCCCAAAAGTCATCGTCTGGCTGTCGAAACCGTCATCAAGGCCTCGGATCTGGAAGGGGCCGACTTCGTTGCATTTGCAGCCGGCGGCGCTCATCAAAAAGTTGTCGACAGCTTTCTTAATCGTGCGGGTATCAAGGTCAATGCCAAGGCGGTTGCCCGTTTTTCCGACACGGCGTTGGCACTTGCCAACGAGCAGATGGGCATAGTCCTCGTCGATTACCTAACGACGCTTGGCCCGGTCGGCAGCAATCTCGTCATCCGCCCTCTCGACAATGCCCCGCATTTCCAGATTTCGGTACTTTGGAACCGGCGAAGGCCACATTCCGCCAATCTGCGGAAATTGATCGAGATCCTGTCGCGCAAGCTCTCCTGAACTCGGGCATGGTCAAACATGGACGTTAGGGGCGCCATCATGCCCTCAAGGCATGGGAAGCATAATCATTGTTTGTTGTACTCGCTCAATTTGAGTGGCACTGAAAAGATACGACGTCACATAGGCGTCGATAGGAGGAGATTTCCAAGATGAATTTAACCTTGAACCGTCGCCAGGCACTTCTAACCATGGGAGCTGCGGGCGCCGCAGCAGCTTTCGGGATTCCGGCCCGCGCGGCAAGCAGGCGCAATCTCGCGGTCCTCAGTCTTGCCAGCCATGCGCCAAGCTTCATCGCTTACGAGCGCGGCTACTTCAAGGATGCAGGCCTCGACATCGAACTGAAGTTTTTCGAAGCCGCGCAGCCAATGGCTGTGGCGATCGCATCCGGCGATGCCGAGTTCGGCGTTACCGCTATGAGCGGTGGCCTGATTAGCCTCGCCCAGAAGGACGCGGTCAAGGTCGTCGGCGGTGCGTTGACGGAAGAAAAGGGCGTTGTCGGCGCCGTTATTCTGGCATCCAACAAAGCGTATGACGCTGGCCTGACCGACCCCTCGAAATTGGCAGGCAAGAGCTTCGGAATTACCACCGCAGGTTCGTCGTTTCATTTTATGGCGCACAAGATCGCAGCCGCCAACAACATCAAGCTCGCTGATATCCAGCTGCGTCCGCTGCAAAAGCTCGGCGCCATCGTCGGCGCGCTTTCAACCGGTCAGATCGATGCCTGGGCAATCCAGGCGAACGTTGCCAACAAAATGATCCGCGAAGGCGCTGCCAAGAAGATCGGCATCGTATCCGATTATGCGCCTGACTATCAGGTCACGACAGCCTTTACCTCGACGAAGAACGCCAAGGACAACCGATCGCTGACGGAATCCTTCATCAAGGCTTACGCCAAGGCGATCGATGACTACAACGGCGCCTTCGTGGATAAGACGTCGAACGACGAGGAGCGCGACGCTGTGGCGAAGCTCGTCCACAAATATGTGGAAAAGGACAGCCCGTACGACGTTGCCAAGCAGAACCTGATCGAAGGTGCGATGCGCATTAACAAGGGATTGGCTCTGTCGCTCAAAAGCTGCGTCGAACAGCTGGAATGGTTCAAGTCGGAAGACATGGTCAAAGACGCCATCAGCAACGAACAGCTCTTCGATACGTCCTACGTCAAGACGATCTGATCGGCTTGCAACAATATCGGAGGCCCAAAAAGAGCCTCCGGTGGGGACCCCTTATGGATCTGAAGCTCAAGAACATCACTCATCACTACGGCGCCGTGGAAGTTCTACGCGACATCTCGCTCGACATTCCACAAGGCCAGATCGCCTGTCTTATCGGACCTTCCGGCTGCGGCAAGTCCACCCTGCTGCGGTTTCTCGGCGGGCTGGAGCGCCCCTGCGCGGGTGAAGTCCTTCAGGTGGGTCAGCCGCCGAGCGACTGTCTCAACCCGCTTACATATGTTTTCCAGCACTTCGCTCTGCTGCCTTGGCGCACCGTCGAGGGCAACATCAAGCTGGTCCTCGAGGATCATGGGCTGAAGCGCAACGAGATGGACGCGATCGTCGCGGACGTGCTGGAACGCACCCGCCTTTCGGATTTCCGTCACGCCCTCCCCAAGCAATTGTCGGGTGGCATGCGCCAGCGGGTCGCCATCAGCCGCGCGCTGGCGGTGCGCCCAGCAGTGATGCTGATGGACGAACCACTTTCGGCGCTCGACAGCCAGACGCGTGAACTGCTCATGGACGACCTCGTCTCGCTTTGGACGCGCCAGCCGTTCACGTCGGTCTACGTCACGCACAACCTGAACGAGGCTGTCCGGCTTGGTCACCGTGTGATCGTCCTTTCCCGTCGGCCGGGACGTATCCGCGAAATTGTCGATATCGATATTCCGCTGGCGGATCGCCACCTCGGCGACCCGGTTCTCGAGGAAAAGCAGAAGCAGCTCTGGGAGCTGATGCGTGAAGAAGCAATGGCTGCCGACAAGGAATTGGCCGATGTCTGAAGTAACATTGGTTTCAACACAATCTACAGTTGGGGCGGAGCCAAAGAACGAATCCGTAAAGCATGTTCCGTTTCGTGGGGGCGGCTTTTCACCGACGCCCGTACGCGGCATGGCGCTCGCCGTTTTCGTGGCGTTGCTGCTCATCGCGGAGATCGGCACGCGCACCGGGTTCATCTCGAACCTCACCCTGCCCCGTCCTTCCGCGGTCTTCGAAACACTGGTTCAGCTCTGGCAGACCGGCGGTCTCTGGCGGCATCTTCTGCCATCGCTGCAGCGCCTCTTCATCGGCGGAGCCCTCGGTATCGCGGTCGGCATTTCCCTCGGTGTCTTTATCGGTCTGTTCAGCTATGTGCGTGCCGGCCTCGTGCCGCTCGTGGCGGCGCTTTTTCCCATTCCGAAAATCGCCTTGCTGCCGCTTTTCGTCATCTGGTTCGGCATTGATGAGATGTCGAAATATGCGCTCATCGCATTTGGAACCTTTACGCCAACAGTCGTCGCAACCTACGGCGCCGTTGATAACGTCGATCGGACCTTGGTGCGAATGGGACAGAGTTTTGGTCTGAGCTGGTGGTCGATCGTTCGCAAGATCGTGCTTCCTGGAGCCTTCCCAGCCATTCTTTCCGGCCTGCGCGTCTCGATTTCGATTGCCATCATCCTTCTGGTCGCAGCAGAGATGCTTGGCGCGCAATACGGCGTCGGCTCCTATATTTTGGAAGCGGGCTCGCTTTACGATCTCGAAAAGCTCTTTGCGGGTGTCACGATACTTTCTGTACTCGGCCTGATCGTGAACTTCATCATCGGCCAGATTGAACGCCATTTCTTGAGCTGGCGCGGTTAGCCCCCTCGACTTCCGGAGAGACCAAGATGTTGGCACTGCAAAAAGTCCGGCCCGGCGTCGGCGTGGAGTTGCGCACGGTTGAGACACTGGACCTGGTCCCGGCGGGCGAAGTTCTCGTTCGTGTCCATTCCGCTGGGATCTGCGGCACCGACCTGCATATCGCGGAATGGACGGCCGGGTACGAGTCGATGCAAAGCGCTATGCCAGTCACCCTCGGGCACGAGTTTTCAGGGACGATTACGGCAGTCGGCGACGGGCTCGAACCAGCCTTGATCGGCAGGCGCATCACCGCTCGGCCCTCGACGACGTGTGGCACTTGCGCCGCCTGCCTTGCCGGCGATGAGGATAATTGCAGCAATCGAAAAGGCCTTGGCATAAGTCGCAATGGTGCGTTCAGCCAATTCGTCTGCGTCCCCTATAGCAACTGCCATGCTCTTCCAGACAATTTGGATATGGGTATAGCCGCGCTGACCGAGCCGATGACCGTTTGCGCCGAAGCTGTCGCGACGGCAGATGTCCGTCCTGGGCAGAAGATCCTGGTGATTGGGCCGGGCTTCATCGGGCAAGGTATCGCTGTCCTGGCACGTGCCAAGGGTGCCGACGTGGTCGTCATGGGGCGCGATGACGAGCCGAGGCTGGCAGCGCTTCGCGCGATCGGTTTCGAATACTTGGTCGACACAAAGCATGTCACTATTGACGAGACGCTTTCAAAACTGTCGCCCTTCGATGCCATCATCGAAGCAGCGGGCGTGCCCGCCCTCGTGTCAGCAACACTTCCGTATCTCAAAAAACGCGGCATCTTCACGGTCGTCGGAATTCATCCCCAGCCGGCGGAGATCGACTTAGTCAAACTCGTCAGGATGCATCAGCAAATCCGCGGCTCCTACCGCGCTCCGGCTGAGGACTGGGACGCAGTGATCGCCTTTCTTGCGGCCAATCAGGTGATGATGAGCAAACTGATATCGCACCGGCTGCCATTGGCGGATGCTTTGACCGGCTTCAGGGTTGCCCATCAGCGCGTCGCCACCAAGGTCGTTCTGCAGATCGGAGGCGGTGCATGAGCGGCGCGTTTCTGGCTCTCTGGAACAATTATCCCAGCGCCATGACCGAGGAATACGAGGCCTGGCACACATTCGAGCACGTGCCTGAAAGGCTGACGACACCCGGAATGCTGCGCGCCCGGCGCTACGCGTCTTTTCTGGAGCCTGAAAATCGCTACTTCACGCTTTATGAACTCACGGATCTGCGCACCATCGAACACCCGGCCTACATGGATCTGGTCAAGAACCCGACCGTCTGGTCGGCAAAGATGCGCCGGCACTTTTCGAATGTGCTGCGAATTCCAGCAAACAAGCTGGCTTCGGGCGGTCGCGGTATCGGCCGCAGCACCCTGGTTCAGGCGTATTCGGTAAAAAGAACGCGCGCCGAGAATGCCGGCTTGCAACTCGCCAGGAAACTGAGCGACATGGTTGCGAGCGGGACGTTACTGAGCTTTATCATTGGCCTTGCGGAGCCGAACCAGCCGTATGAAGTCTTTGCTCAAGATGCTGAGACCGATGACACCACCTATAATGTGGTTGTTATCGCCGACGGCCTATGCCGGGAGACATTGGAAAGCGCTCACGCCTCGATCAGCGAGACGGCTCTTGACCTCCTGCGTCCGTGCAAATCCTTGCGCGATGAGCTATTCGATCTTGTGGTCGCATATCCCGACAACTCACTTCTTTCTGATCGCACAGCCGTTGCCGCAAGCTCTCAGCTCACGCGTCGCTTTGAATCTTGAGCACTGCTCCTTTATGCCCAATTGACCGCGGCCCTCGCCCCCCGGTCAGCTGGCCGACGAGTTGCGGTTATGGCGGTTCGACCACTCAAAACACCAGGTCTCAGCCGTTGATGTAAGCGGCGTAGAGATCGGCGATGTGCTGCGTGACCGGACCGGGTTGCCCATTGCCGACATGACGACCATCGATACGCGTGACCGGTGTTATTCCGCCAAGCGTTCCGGTCACGAATGCTTCGGACGCGCTATAGACTTCCGCCAGCGTGAAGTCTTTCTGGCGCACCACATGCCCAGCGTCCGAATAGAGCTTGATCACCTTCTTGCGCGTGATGCCGTTGAAATTGTAGCGGCCCGTCGAAGTCCACAGTTCTTCACTGCGAACGATGAAGAAATTGGTGGAATTGCAGCTGGCAACAAAGCCATGCGGATCGAGCATCAACGCTTCGTCGGCGCCACAATTGATTGCCTGAATGAGCGCGTGAATGAAGTTCAGGCGGCTATGGGAGTTGAGCCGCAGATCGAACACATCTGGCGTGCTGCAGCGGATGGTGGAGGTCATCAAGGAGAGACCCTTTGACTTGGATTCCGGCTTCGGGATCTTGAACTCGGCAATAATCACGATTGTGGCCTGTCCCATCGCAAAGCGCGGATCCTGATTCGGCGTCTTCTTCTTGCCGCGCGTCACCATCACGCGTGCATGGGCACCGTCCGTCATGTCGTTTCTTCGGAAGGTCTGCCACAGGGCCTCGGCCAGCTCCTCGCGGGTCATGCCGATGTCGAGCTGGATCGAATTGGCCCCCTCGTAAAGACGGTCGAGATGTTCATCCAGGGCGATGATCTTGCCGTTCACCAGACGAACGCCCTCCCAAACGCCATCGCCCAGGACGAAACCGGCATCGAAGACAGAAACCTTGGCCTCGTCGCGCTTGAAGAATTCGCCGTTCAGGTAGATCAGCACATTATCGTTGCGGTGGTCAGCCACGTAACCCTGGGAGCTGGTATTGCTGGCGGCAACTGCATTCATGTTCATATTCCTTGTAAGTTATCCGGATTCAGAATCCGAATTCGCTAAAGCGTTCGAGAAAGGCGCGCGTTCGTTCCTGCCGGGGGTTCTTCAGAACATCATCGGGCGTGCCCACCTCATGAAACACGCCGTCAGCCAGAAAAATGACCTTGGTCGCGAAGTGATAGGCAAAGCCCAGCTCATGCGTGACGAGAAGCATGGTGCGCCCCTCATCGGCCAACTGGCGAATGACACGCAGAACTTCTCCGACCAATTCCGGGTCCAGCGACGAGGTCGGCTCGTCGAACAGCAGGATTTCCGGCTCCATGGCCAGGGCGCGGGCAATGGCGACACGCTGTTGCTGCCCGCCGGACAGCTTGCCGGGATAGGCATCGAGTTTGGTGCCGAGCCCCACCTTTTCGAGTTCGCGCACGGCCCTCTCCCTCGCTGCAGCATTTCTCATGCCCTTGACGGTCAGCAGCCCCTCCATCACGTTTTCCAGCACGGTCATGTGCGGAAACAGATTGAACTGCTGGAAAACCATGCCGACGCGCTCACGCACCGTGCACAGCTCGGATTCGGGATAACGGCGGGCGCCGTCCGGGCCATGGGGCTTGCCGATCGGCTTGCCGTCCAGCGCAATCGTGCCGCCGCTTGGCATTTCCATGAAGTTCAGGCAGCGCAGAAACGTGCTCTTGCCGGAGCCGCTGCCGCCGATGATGGCGATGCGCTCACCGGCCTCGACGCAAAAGTCGATGCCCTTGAGAACATGCAGATCGCCGAAATACTTCTGCAGATCGGTGACGCGAAGAATGGGCTCGGTCATGGCGGGGTTCTCCTTGGAAACATCAGGCCTTCGCCGCAAGGCGCCGCTCTAGACGCGCGGAAAGCCAGGTGCCGGGATAGATGAGGACGAAGTAGATGAAGGCCACGGTCGTCAGGATTTCGAGCGGCCGATAGTAGGTGGAGCTGAGCAGCCGCCCCTGGTACATCAGTTCATGCACCGACAGTACCGAGGCAAGCGAGGACATCTTCGCGACTTCGATAGCCCGGTTGGTGAAGGCCGGGAGCATGCGCTTGAAGACCTGCGGCAGAATAATGCGTTGCAATATCTTTGAATGACGCATGCCAAGCGCACGCGCACCTTCCCACTGTCCCTGCGCGATCGACTGAATGCCGCCCCGGAAGATTTCTGCCGAATAGGCCGATGTGTTCAGCGCCAGGCCCAGCAGCGCCGCGGCGAAAGGTGACAGCTGCACACCGATGATGATCGGAAACGCGTAGAAGAACCAGATCAACTGGATGAGTACCGGCGTATCGCGAAAGAGCTCGATGTAGAACAGACTCGGCATCCTCAGCCATGGCGATTTCGACAGCCGCGCCAGCGACAGCAGGAAGCCCGCACACAGGCCGATGAAAACGCTCGGCACCCAGAGTTCGACGGTGACGAGCAGCCCTCGTAACAGAACCGGCAGGCTTCGAAGCACAAGCACGAAATCAAACTGGTAATCCATGCTGCGGCTCCTCAGCGATAGGCCGTCAGGCGTGCTTCGGCAACACGGGCAAGCGCGCTGGCCGTGACAAGCAGGATGACGTACATCAGGGCAATGGTGGTGTAGACCTCAAGCGGGCGGAAGGTTTCGCTATTCACCAGCATGGCCTGGTAGAGGAGGTCGGCATAGGCCAGCGTCGAGGCGAGCGCCGTGGTCTTGGTAAGCTCGAAGGAGCGCTCCACGAAAGGCGCAAACATTCTCGTCATGGCCTGCGGCAGGATGATGCGGCGCATCAGTTGCGAATGCCGCATGCCGAGCGCCCGAGCACCTTCCCACTGGCCCTTTTCGATCGACACGATGCCGCCGCGAAACACTTCCGCATAAAAGGCCCCCGACTGCGTGGATAGCGCAAGCACTGCCGCGACGAAGGGATTGAGGCTGACATTGGCCAGCACCGGCAGGGCGTAATAGAACCAGAAGAAGTGGATGATCGGCGGCGTATTGCGATAGAACTCGATGAAGGCGGCGGCGGGTACGGACAGGAACCGTCGGGGCGAGAGCTTCATGAAAGCCAGCAGCAGCCCGACGATGACGCCAAGGACGATCGAGATGCCGGCGATCTTGACCGTGTTCACGAGTCCGGTCAGCAGCAGGTCCCAGCGGGACCATACCCCGGAAAAATCCCAGTGATAGCTCATGAGACTGAGGTTCCTTGCAAGGAGCAGGGCCGCAACCGCCAGGCGCGCATTCCCGGCGATTGATCTGGTGACGAAGGCAGGAGGCTTAAGGGGAAGGACTTGCCCTCCCCTCTCGCTCATTGCTATTTCCACGCTTCCTTGACCAGGCCCGGAATGCCGGCGGGATCGATGTTCTTCGACTTCAGGTAACCATTGAAGATCTGGTCCGGCACGCCGTTCTTGTAGAGCTCGGCGAACTGCTCGCTGATCCAGTTGCGGAAGGCGGGGGTCGTTTCCTTGCGCAGGCCCGCACTGGTCGGCACCGGATTGACGGGCGTGGGTAAGATGACCTTGCCGAGCTTCAGACGCGAATACTGAACCACAAGCGCCGGATGGAACTGCACGACGACATCGACGCGTCTGGCGGCAAAGGCTGCGATGGCTTCATCATTGCTGGAGAAGCGATTGATTTCGGCGTTCTTCGCCATAGCAGTGATGTTCTTATCGAGCGAGGTCCCAAGCGTCACCCCGATGCGCGTGCCGGGCTTATCAATGTCTTCCCAGGACTTTGCGGCGGAATCCGCCGCGACCAGCGCTCCCATGGCATAGTAGAAGAGAGGCGCATCCGGGAAATCGATGGCCTTCCTGCGCTCTTCCGTGGGATCGAGCACAAACATCATATCGATCTGATTGGCCTGAAGTGCCGCCACCGCGTTTGCCCATGTCGTTTCGACAGGAACAAGCGTCGCGTCGAGACTGGTGGCCAATTTCTCGCCCATGGCTACACCAACGCCTGTCCATTTCTCCGTCATCGGATCCTTGAAAAACCAAGGCTCAGCGGAGGTCACGCCGATGCGCAGTTGCTTGTCCTGCTTAATGCGATCAAGCGTGGAAGCGTCTTGAGCGAACGCCGATGTGGCAAACCCCGTCAGGGCAAGGGTCAGTGCGGCGAGAAGGGTTCTCCGTGTGGTAATCATTTGTTCGTCCTCTAAGGTTTTGACGTGATCACGGCCTTTGCGGCTCTTGTTCGTGTAATTTTGCGAGTTCCGTTGCGCGGCTCGCCGCCATCGCCGTTGTTTTCATCAACAGTTCGGCAAGGCCGTTTTCCGCCTCCAGAACGGAAAGGCCGGCTTGTGTCGTTCCGCCGGGGCTGGTGACGGCGTCTTTCAGTTCGCGTGCGCCGCGGCTATCCAGTTCAAGAAGGCGAGCAGCGCCGACAACTGTTTGGCGCGCCAAAAGCTCGGCGACGGGAGTGGCGAAACCCATACGCTCCGCGGCCCGCTGCAAATGCTCCGTGAAGGCGAAAACATAACCAGGTCCACTGCCGGAGATGCCGGTTGCAAGATCAATGTCGCTTTCCTGCTCCACCCAGCAAAAGCGGCCGATGGCTTGAAACAAAGCTTCGACGACCTTTCGATCCAGATCTGAAATCGTGTCCGGCGCGGCATGGCCTACGCTCATTGCGGAAGCGGCCGTCGCGGGCAGATTGGGCATCACGCGCACAATGCGACTTGTCTGATCCGATCGCGCCCTGATCCGCGCAAGCGGGATTCCCGCTGCAATCGATATGACTAACGCGCCGGCGACATTATTCTGCGCCGTCTGAAGTGCCGCCTCGACTTGTTGCGGCTTGACGGCGAGGATGCAGACATCGAAAGCCCTTGCCCCCAGGCTTTCGACACTGGGCAGGACACGAACAGGGCTATCGGGGGGCAAAAGCTTCCGCGCCCTCGCGGCATCGTGATCAACGGCTGTGATTTCGATCAATGGCATGCGCGCGGACACGCCAGCGGCAATCGCCGCGCCCATGTTGCCGCATCCCATCATCAAGACAGAATGAGCAGGACAGAAGGCGTCCGTCATCTCGTAGCCCTTGCCTGGACGTCCGACCGCTCCAGCTTGCCAGCGTTCGACGAAAGCAGAAAATCTTCGGTCTGCTGTCCGCCGCGCGCCATGTGCGCCCTGATTTCAGTCCGCATCACATCCAGACTCTCTCCCAACGCATTAGCAACATAACTGTCGTGACCATCGCGGCGGGGCCCACGGATGCCGTGTGCTCGATGATGCGCAGCCCAATAGAGTTGCAGGCGACCACGGATGCTTTCCCAAGTCTTTTGCAGGATCTTGTGGCCGGAAACTTCGTAGACAAAGCCATGAAGCTGGAGTTCAGCGTCAATACTGGCGACATCATCGCCACTGTCGATGCAACGCGTCAATTCCGCCTGGCGCGACAGCAGACCCTGACGGAACGCTTCGTCACGCTTCTCCCACACCAGCTCGAACGCAAAGATTTCGAGATTGACACGCATGGAATAGATTTCGCGGACATCATCCACGGACAGTTCAACGACATGGGTTCCTGTGTAAGGGATCGTGACGAGGAGACCCTCGTCAATCAGCTGGCGCATGGCCTCGCGCAACGGACCGCGACTGACGCCGAACTGCTCTGCAAGGCTCGATTCGGTGACTTGTGCTCCAGGTGAAATTTCACCTTTCAGGATGGCGCTCCGCAGACCATCGACGATGTGCGCGCGAAATGTCGCCTTTGGAATGCGAATGAAACCTCGGCCACCCTGCTCGTTCACCGAACACCTTTTTTGTTGCTCATCGATTGTCAACAATCAATCACAGACAAATTACGCAGTCAACGCGATTTTTGAAGGGACGCGGTCGGCAGGCCGACTGAACTGCAGACGATGCCTCATCCGCACCAAGTCACTTCGATGCTATCGGCCATGACGCGCCCCATCAGGTTTGGTTCCCTTCATGTACAAACAGGCGTCTTTCGCGACAGGATGGACGCCGTTGCAGGTCGTTGAACATGCAAATTCCCGGTCATCCCCCACACGTTCGACAGGGCGACGAAGTCGCCCGTCATCAAAGTTTAACAAAGGCTTCACCGAACTGTCTCCTAACGGAGTTACACCGCCTCCATTGCAATTTCATTTGCATAGGAGAGAGACATGACACGCAAATTGCATTCTACGATTGCTGCAACCGTCTTTGCGCTGTTCGGCACGCTCGGCACGGCTGACGCGGCCACAACGGTCAAGTTCTGGCACTCTTTCAACAAAGGTCAGGGTGAGGCTCTCGCCAAGATAATCACCCAGTTCGAGGCCGCCAACCCGGGCATCGATGTCGAAGCGGAGTTCATCGGCAATTATAACGATATTGTCGCAAAGCTGCAGGCTGCAATCCCGGCGCGCCGTGCGCCGGATGCCGTAATCTTGGAAATCACCCGCTACGGCCTCTTTGCCAACAACAATATCCTGACTGACCTGACACCCTATTTCGACGCCGATCCGCTTAAGAGCGACCTTTATGATTACGCGCGCGAAGTCGGTATTATTAACGGCAAGAACTATGTCGTGCCGTTCAACTCATCCACGCCGGTCCTCTATTTCAACAAAGACATCTTTGCCCGCGCCGGCCTTTCGGCGCAGACGCCGCTAAAGACCTTCGATAACATCCTTGCCGCGGCAAAGACCATCAGCGAAAAGCTCGGTTCCGAAGGGATTTCCGGCATCGCAGCGCCCGGCCAGTTTGCCCGTTGGGGTCTTGTCATGGCCAACGACAGCGAGTTGATCGACCCGACCACGAACGAGATCTTGCTCGACAAGCCGAATACGGTCGAAGCCTATCAATGGATGGCTTCGCTGGTAAACCACCACAAGGTAGCGTCGCCCGATGGCGTAACGGATGAGGACAATGGCCGCGACGCCTTCCTTGCCGGCAAGGTCGGCATCATGATGAATTCGACCGGCAATTATGTCGGTTCGAAAAAAGCCATCGGCGACAATCTCGTCGTGCGTCCGATGCCCTGCAACAAAGTCTGCTCGGTCCCGATTGGCGGCGCTGGCATCGGCATCATGGCAAGTTCTCCGAAGGAAGTCCAAGACGCCGCGTACAAGTTCATCAGCTACGCCGCCTCGCCGGAAGCCAATGCGGCCTGGTTTGCCGCCACCGGCTATCTGCCGATCAACAAAAAGAGCGCCGCTCTTCCGGTCGCCGTCAAGGCGCTAGAAACACAGCCGGGTATCGATGTGGCCATCAACTCGCTGCCATACGCCCATGGCCGCGCCCGCTCAACGGTCGTGACCTGGATGCGCTCCACCGAATACAAGATGTGGGAGGCCATGGCGCTGGGTCAACGCAAGGTCGACGAGACGATGAAGGATTTCGCCGAGCAGACGCGCGCGGAGAACCAGCGCACCAGCAACTGATCCTCTTCTTCGAAAGGGCGCCGGTGGGCTTTTTTTCTCGCCGGCGCAAATTCTGCCATGCTCCGCAAGCTGACCCCTTATCTCTTCGTTGCGCCGCTGATGATCTTCATCGCGGTCTTCACGTATATCCCGATCCTCACAAGCCTGAACCTTAGCGTGCGCGAATGGAATTTCCTTTCGTCGAACATGCCGTTCGTCGGTCTGCGTAACTACGAGCAATTGCTATTATCGCGCGATTTCTGGAATTCGCTCCGGGTCACCACACTTTTCGCCGTCTTCTCCGTTCCTCTAAGGCTCGGTGCGGCGCTGGTCATTGCGAATTATCTCGTGCGCGAGACCTTGTCATCACGACTGCTGCGCGGGGCGCTCTTCCTGCCCTCGGTCACCTCCACCGTCTCCATCGCCGTGGTCTTTTCCTGGGTCTTCTCGACCGATTACGGCATGATGAACGCGCTGCTCGAGCCGCTCGGTCTTGGCCGTCCGCAATGGCTGCAGGACCCACATCTGGCGCTCTGGGTGCTGATCTTTGTCAACACATGGAAACAGATCGGCTATGACATCGTCATCTACATTGCCGGCCTGCAGGCGATCCCGCAGGAACTCTACGATGCCGCCTCCGTCGACGGCGGACGCCGTTGGCATGTCTTTCGCCGCGTGACACTGCCGCTGGTGATGCCAACCACCTATTTCCTTCTGATCATCTCGGTGATCGAAGCCTTCCAGGTCTTCACCATCGTCAATGTGATGACGCATGGCGGACCGGCCGGCGCAACCGATATGCTGGTGAACCTGCTCTACGAAATCGGCTTCGTGCTGTTCGACATCGGCCGCGGCTCCGCGCTTGCAGTGATCCTTTTCGTCCTGCTCGTGGCGCTTGCAATCGTCAAATCCCGCATCATCGGCAGCAAGGTGCACTATGAAGCCTGAGAACCAAATTCTTGCGGTCCTATCGCTGCTGGTCGGACTGCTGTTCCTGTCGCCGGTGCTCTATTCCATCTGGATGTCCTTCCAGACGGCAGATGCCTTTTACGCCGGAGAAGTGGCCTTCACGCTCGACAATTACGACCGCGCCATCGGCCAGTTCAACTTCGCCCGTTATCTTGCCAACAGCCTCATCGTATCGGGTCTCGTGACGGTGCTGGGCATAACACTTGCCACGCTTGCGGCCTTCGCTTTCGCGCGTTTCCGTTTTCCGGCGAGCGATCTGTTGTTCGGCGCGACCGTGGCGACCCTGATGATCCCTAGCCATATCAGCCTTATTCCCAACTATCTAACGCTTGCGAAGGCCGGATTGCTGGATACCTATGCCGGCTTAATCCTGCCGGCCATTTCGAACGGCTTTGCCGCTTTTTTCTTGCGCCAGTATATCCGAGGCATTCCAAAAGCGCTGGATGAGGCAGCCTATATGGACGGGGCGACACCCTTGCAGGTGCTGTGGCGCATCATCGTGCCGCTATCGCGTCCCGCCATCTCGTCCATGGCCCTCTACATCTTCATCACTGAGTGGAACAACTATATTTGGCCGCTCGTCGCGGTGGGCAGGCAAGACCTATACACGCTGCAGATCGGTCTGGCTCGGCTTTACCGCGTCAATCCCGGCGAAGGTCTCATCGACTGGCCGCTGGTCATGGCCGCCTCCACCATCACCATCCTGCCCGTGCTCATCGGTTTTCTGCTCGTGGAGCGACATCTCGTGCGCGGCATCACCATGGGCGCAATCAAGTAAGTCGAGGACACTAGAATGACACGCATCGCATCGCATCGTGGCGGCACCCTGGAATTCGGCGACAGCACACCACGTGGTTTCGCCGCAACGGCCGAGATGGCACTGGAGGAGGTGGAATTCGACATCCATCCGACGGCGGACGGCGCCATAATCGTGCATCACGACCCGACGCTGGACGGCACGACCGACACGTTTGGCGAAATCGCACGCATGGCCCTGGCCGACGTGAAGGACGCGACGATCAACTATGGCGGCGGTGGCCATCCACTCACGTTGCAGGAACTCTGTGCGCTTTACGAGGCAAGCCCCGTCGGTTTCCGCTGTGAGATCAAGCCTGGTGTCGACGGCGAGCCCTATCGGGATTTCGTGCCACGTGTGGTGACGCTCCTCGCCCGGCATGGAATGCTGGAGCGGACAACCTTTTCCTCTTTCCTCGTGCGTTCCCTGGATGAATTGGCCCGTGCCAGCAATCGTCCGCGGCTCTGGCTGGTCAGTCCGCCCGTGCTTCGCCAACTGGGGGTGGAGACCGTGATCGAGGTGGCGAAGGCGCATGCCATTCCGGAGATCGGCGTCCACATCGATTGTGCAGATCGTGCGCTTGGCGACGCCGTCCGCGCAGCCGGCCTGGAATTCGGCTGCTGGGCGGCCCATTCGCGCTCGCAGATCGAAAAGGCACTCGCGCTCGGCGTCAAGGTGTTCACAACCGATCGGCCGACGCTGGCGATCTCCATTCGCAGCGCCTTTCGCCACAAGGAGACCGCGGCATGAGTGGAATTTCGCTTCGCCATATCCGCAAGGCCTATCCGGGCGGCATGCCGGTATTGCATGGCGTTTCACTCGATATCCAACCGGGTGAATTCGTCGTCATTGTCGGTCCGTCCGGCTGCGGCAAATCCACGCTTCTGCGACTGATTGCCGGGCTGGAGCGCTGCGAGGAAGGCGAGATCGAGATTGGCGGCAAACGCGCCAATGATCTTGCGCCGCAGGACCGCGACATCGCGATGATCTTCCAGAACTATGCACTCTACCCGCATATGAGCGTGCGCGAAAATATCGCCTTCGGTCTCGAGCTGCGCGGCATGCCGAAGGCGCAGCGCAACCGCCGAGCGGAAGAAGTGGCGCGCATGCTTCAGCTCGATCCGTATCTTGAGCGCAAACCGGGGGCGCTGTCCGGCGGCCAGCGTCAGAGGGTCGCCATGGGTCGCGCCATGGCGCGCAATACCTCTACCTTTTTGATGGACGAGCCGCTCTCCAACCTCGACAATGCGCTACGCGTGGCCATGCGCACGGAAATCAAGCAACTGCATCGGCAGCTCAGGGCGACCATCGTTTATGTGACGCACGATCAAACGGAAGCGCTGTCGCTGGCGGACCGCGTAGCAGTCATGAAGGACGGGCATCTTCTCCAGTTCGATCGACCCGACGTCATCTACGATCGGCCGCGCAACCGCTTTGTCGCCGGTTTTCTCGGCGTACCACCAATCAATTTCGTTGCCGCGGAGAAACTGCCCGGCTGGCAGGGCATGAAAGGGCTAACCGCCGGTCTTCGCCCGGAAATCCTGACCGTTCACACGGAAAGACCCGAGCGTCCGGCGCTGTCGGCGCGTCTTGTGCTCTCCGAAATGACGGGATCTGACCTACTTCTCCATTGCGACAGCCCGGCCGGCCGGCTGACCGTGACAACACCGCGACGCGAGGTGGCAGAACATTCAGAGGAACTCTGGATTTCCTATGATCTTGGCCGCGCATTGTTCTTTGAGAACGACAGCGGCGAGCGGGTCGATCTCGCGCGCGATTTTCGCAGCGTCAGGATATCGTAAGGCTGATGGATAAACACGATCCGGCACCACAAGCGCTCGGCGATCTCATCAGCCGCCATTCGACGCGGCTGACGGACGCTGACACGCGTCTTCTCGATGTCCTGGTCCAGGATCCGATCCGTGCAGCGATGGATAATGGGAAGGATGTTTCCCTCCGTGCAGGCGTGCATCCCGCCTCGGCCGTGAGGCTGGCGCGGCGCTTGGGTTTCAAGGGCTACCCGGAATTTCGAAGCTTCCTGCAGGCAAACCTGATGGTAGGCGGTGAAGATTTCGAAAGCCCGGCCGCGCGCATGGCGGCACGCCTTGTGAGAGCAGAAGAAGGTGGTCTGCTCGCCTCGGTGCTCGACAGCGAGATCGCCGCGTTGAACAACGTCCGCAACAGTGTCTCCGACGCCGACATCCGTGCTTTTTCCGAGCGCCTGTGCAACAGCCGCCGCATCTTCGTCTTCGGCCGCGGCCATTCCTCGGCGCTTTCGGCGCTGATCACGCTCCGCCTGGTGCGCTCCGGATACGACGCAGTCAATCTCGGCGGCCAAGTGGACCAGCTGCCGGAGGCGCTTTCGACATTTTGCAAATATGATGTGCTCTGGTTGTTGACCTTCCGCCGTACCTCCCCTCTGGTGCATGAGCTTCGAAGGATCGCGGCAGACCGCGGCGCCCAGACGCTGGCCCTGACGGATCTGCATGCGGCTCGCATCGATCCAGCGCCGGAACATCAGATTTCGATTTCGCGCGGCGAACCGGGGGAATCGCAGTCACTCGTGGTGCCCATGACAATCGCCAACGCGGTGATCCTCGATCTTGCTGCCATTGATGATGGTCGCTCGATCCGGGCGCTCAGGGAATTCCGGTCATTCAAGGCGACATCACGTCTGACTGTGGACTGACGCTGAGCCACAGCCAACGTGGAGCAGACTGGGACGAGATGGTCCTTTAGAAATTGAGCTGACAAGGGAACTATGGTTATTTTACAGATAACTATCCGCGCGCTCTTTCATCCGCCGCCGCCCTGATAGCGGCGCAGGCAGAAGCGCCAGAAGACGACCGCTGCCAGAACGGAGATCGGGCCGGCAGCAAGCGCCGCGATCTCCGCCGCACTTCCGAGATAAGCGACCGGCCGCTTGAGCAGGACCGACACCGGCACGTATGCCATATAGCCGAGCGGCATGACCGAAACGAGCGCGATCTGGAAGACCGGGGCAAAGATGCTGGCCGGATAACGCGACAATTCCCAAAAATCAAAATAGATGCCGAAAAGATAGCGCGCACGGCCAAGGATCATGGCGCAGGCACCGATCATGGTGAGCATGGATGCCGTAATGAGCGCCGCGCTCACGAGAGCACCGAAGATGAGGATGGAGGCCTCGACATCCCACTCGATGGGAATCTGCGGCAGCGCCCAGACGATCAGCCCCGCCCCCAATAGCACATGCCCGCCATATTCGATGTTGAAGCCCGAAAAGACGAGATAGGCCCAAGGGTTGAGCGGCCGAACCAGCAGCGTGTCAAACTCGCCGCCGAGCACGATCTCCTCCATGCGCCTCAACTGCACCAGCGTGAAACAGGCCCCAAGCGCATAACCCAGCGTATGGAAGCCGAGGAGCAGCGCCATCTGCGGCCAGGTCCAGCCACCGATATTCTCGAAGCGGGTAATGATGAGCCAGATCGAAGCGAAGACACCCGCATAACCGAAGGCTTGTGCCGCCCAGGCGATGACCAAACTGGCGCGAAATTCAAGCCGCGTGCGCACCCGAAGCCGCATCAGATAGAAGAGCAGAGACAGCGTGTCGCGCATCCCTCAGCCCCCCTGCACCACGACCTGTCCGCAGGCTCGCGACCAGACAAAGGCAACGGCAAGGCCGAGGGCCATCACCCATCCGCCACCAGCGACGAGGTAAAGAGCGGAAGAGGCAAGATCGCGCGCTCCTAGATAGACCGCCATCGGATGATAGGTGATCCAGGAAAAGGGCAGAACATGCGCTACCGTTGCCAGGCCGGTCGGAAAGAACCAAATGGGCACGAGCCCACCGGAGAGCGTGGCCAAGGCGCCGCGCATGAACCATTCGAGAGAATGAGCATCGAAAATCCAGAATGAAAACAAACCGAGCAGGATGCCCGTCAGCATCAGCACGGCAAGCGAGACAAACAGAAAACCGACAAAGAGAATGCCGTGACCGAAGCTCGCAGGCAATTGCAGTCCGTAGCAGAACCCCATGATGGCGATCACCGGCAGCGAAATCAGCAACCAGTCAAAGAAGCGCGCGCCTAGCTGCTCGGCGAGCAGCATAAGGGGATAGCCCACCGGACGCAGCAGCGTCGCGCCTATCGCTCCGGTGCGGATCGTTGTGCCGACATCGCGCACGATCATCGTGGCATCCCAGCTGGACAGGATCGTGCCGCCGATCAGCGCATAGGTAACCATCTGGGAAAGCGTGATACCGTTCATCGAGCCGTGTCCGCTAAAAACCGCCTGCCAGATCGAAACACGTGCAACGATCTCCACGAGGCTCCCGAGGATACGAACGAGCATCTTGGCCCGGTGCTCGACTTCGCGCTGGAAGGCGGCCCGGATGAGGGCGAGGAAGGCGCTCATGCCGCAGCCCTCGCCTGATAATGCGTGCGGATGATCTCCTCGATGCCAGGCTCGTGCAGACGCACGTCGCGCAGGTCTACGTCGGCCTCAAGGGCTGCCAACAGCTCGATGAGAGAGCGTCCATCATCGGCAATCAGGAGTTCGCGAACACGCCCCTCCCCGCCGACAAGCTCCGCGCCCACAACGCGTACGCGACCCGGTTCGCTTACAAATTCCAGCGTCAGGCGGCGGCGCGCGCCGAAGCGGGAGCGAAGCTCACCGATTGCGCCGTCAAATAACAGCCGCCCCTCGTCCACCATGATAAGACGCGGGCAAATCTCCTCGATATCTTGCAGATCATGGGTCGTGAGGATGATCGTCGTGCCGCGTTCGCGGTTGATGCGCGAGAGGAACTTGCGCACCACATCCTTCGCCACCACGTCGAGCCCGATGGTCGGCTCGTCGAGGAAGAGGATCCTGGGATCATGCATCAGCGCCATGGCGATCTCTGCACGCATGCGCTGGCCAAGGCTCAGATGCCGCACGGGGCGATCGAGAAAGGGCGAAAGTCCCATCATCTCGGTGAGATCGGTTCGGTTGCGGGCGAAGAGGTCCGCCGGCATGCGATACATGCGCCGATGCAACTCGAAACTCTCAAAGAGCGGCAGTTCCCACCAAAGCTGCGTACGTTGACCGAAGACGACACCGATCTGACGCGCATTGGCGACCCGTTCCGCCTGCGGATGTCGGCCGAGCACTGTCACCGTGCCGGCGGATGGCGCAAGAATACCGGTCAGCATCTTGATCATGGTGGACTTGCCCGCCCCGTTTGGGCCGAGATATCCGACCGCCTCACCGGCTGCGATGGAGAATGTGATATCATCCACCGCCGGAACCGGTCTTTTGATCGGAGCGATGAAACCGCGCACGGCACCGAGCATGCCCGGCTGGGACACGCGCTGCTGAAAGGTCTTTGACACGTTTTCGGCAGAGATAATCGAAGCCATAGCGGAGACCCTGAACGTAAAGGCGCTCCCCTTAGAGGAACCGCATGAAACTTATGCGACTCTCAGCTGATTCGCCCGACACATCTTCTGATGGATCCCATTCCCATCAGGAATGGGCAAAGCTGTGGCTTCACACGAGATCTACACTGGTAAAAAGGACCAATACGCGCTGACAAAAAGGCGCCGCTCCCATCGTAGCCGGCTTGAACAGCCCCATGTGGCCCGCCGATATGTCCGCAAAGAGGGTCGTCGAGTTGGCAAGCCGCATCGACCGCTTGCACCGCCCAAGATTTAATCACTTCATGGTTTAAGCTAGGCCAGTTGTAACCCCTTAGCCGCGAGCCGGTCATGAACGATGTCGAGCTCTACGAAGCCGGTGCCGAGATCGTGCCTGGCCTTGCCTCCCGTCGTCGCATCTTCGACCGGGCGACCGCCGAGCGCATTCCCGTACTCGGCTTCCACTTTCCGTCCCCGGTCTCGGCCGGGTGCTCAAGACCGATGGTGCCTACGCCTGGGTGCCCGCCAACTGACAGTTTTGACGCCTACGGCAAGCAAGTATGGGACTTGTAATGGACCAAGGATCAACCGACGCGGTTTTCTTGGCACGATGGGCTCGTCCTCAGAACGGCTTTTCGGCCTTGTCGGTGCGGTAGAGACTTACGGCGACCTTCCGAGGTTTCCCGCGCGGCCCCTTTGCGACCCTGCGCCAGGCGTCCAGCGTGGTCTGGTCGCGCCAGCATTCGAAAAGATTGACGCGCTCCGGATCGACCGCGTCCGCGCTTATGGAGAAGTCGAGACAGCCGTCGTGCGCTCTCGCGCGTTCGACCATGCCCTTGAAGGCCTCCACGAGGCCGTTCCGCTTCTCAGCGTCGGTGCGGGTGTAACCGGCTATGATGATGGGTCTGCTCCTTCGGCTGGCGCCCTATTCCGGCGGCACGCCGCCGTGCATGGTCTGGGATAGCGACCCGTGAGGATCGTCGGTTCGCGATCGGAACGTCAGCCTCCCTTCACGTATCCCAGACCCTCGACGATCTTTCCGTCCTGAACCCGCATGAGGTTGACGCCTCGAACCCGGTCCGCTTCGCGCTCGCTCCAGCGAAGCTGCCAGCGGATGATCCCGCGGTCGCCCATCGCGGAGATTTCCTCAGCTTTGAAGACAAGATTGGCGGACGACGCCACGCTCTTCCAGAAAGTGAGGCAAGCCTCACGCCCTTCGTAGCGCGCTCCATCCGGGGCCGGGGCCGTATTTCGAGAATACAGCCCTCGCCGACCAAATCATCGAGGTCTTCGGGGCGATGCTTCTCAAATGCGTTGTGGAAGCGTTCCACGATGTCGCGGGTAATTTTGGTGTCACTGGTCATGTTCTCACCTCGTTGCGTGATGAAACCGTCGTCCATCCCGAGCGAGTGGTCGATGATGAAGGGGCTGCGATTGAACAAAGAAAAACGACGATGCTTGCGGCTCTCGCCTGTCTTGTCGTTCTGGCAGCGGGTTACTCCGGCAAGGGCGCCGATTGACCGGGGGTTTTGGCATAGGCCAGGGCCTCGACGATCCGGCCGTTGCGGACACGGATCAGGCTGACCCCGCGCACCGAGCCGCCGTCGCCGAAATGGAAGCGCCAGCGGATATTGGCGCGATCGCCCATGACAAAAGTCTCTTCTACCTCGAAGCGGTTGACGCGGTCGGCCGCCATGGCCTGCCAGAACGCCAGGTTAACGTCGTAGCCTGCATAGCGCGTGCCGTCCGGCGCCGGCTGGATCGACTCCATGACGCAATCCGGTGCGATCAGGTCTTCGAAGATCACAGGATCGTGTTCCTCAAACGCCTGGTTGAACCGACGGATGACTTCGGCTGTCTCTCGGGGCTGTATAATATCTCTCCTATACAGAAAGGTCTGTCTACTTCTTGCACTGTACAGACCTGTCTGTTAAAGTCAACCAATGAAGCAACGTACATCTGAAAACCCACCTGAAGCCGGGCCCGCGCGCCGTCGTCTGCTGGACACCGCGATGCGACTTTTCTACGAGGGGGGCATCCATGCTGTCGGCATAGACCGCATCATCGCAGAAGCCGGCGTGGCCAAGGCGACCTTCTACAATCACTTTCCCTCGAAGGATGACCTCGTCGTCGCCTATCTCGAAGAGATAGACCGGCTCGGCCGGGCGGCAGTGGCCGCCCTTCCCAAGCAGCCCCCTCGGAAAATGATCCTGGCTATCATGGGGCGCATCAGCGAGGCTGTGACCGCGGGAGGCTGGCGGGGGTGTCCATTTCTCAACGCGGCGGCCGAATATCCCGATCCAGCCAGCCCTGTGCGGCAGGCGATCAATGCGCGCCGCATTTGGTATCACAACAGCCTCGAGAACCTTCTCGCAGAAGACGGCGATCCCGCTCCTTCCGTCACCGCGTCCCTCCTCGTCGCGCTTTCGGACGGCCTGCTGGAAAGTGCCTATCTGGATGACACTGAAAGCGTCCCCGCCCTTGTCTGCGAGGCGGTGACGAGACTGCTGGACCGCCGATGAACGCCGCTCGCCGACCAAGCAGCACCGGTCTGAGCCAATTGTTGGATCTCCAGCGGCAGCGCGATTGGATGGAGGGCAAGACGACCCTGCGCGACGCCGACGAGCGTTCGGAGTCACTGGAACTGCGCTTCAAATATCTCGTCCGGTTTGAGAAGCTGCTCGGCCGACCGCAGGCGCCAGAGGTTCTGGAGATTCTCAGGCGTTACGGCCGCGACTGTATCCCGATCCCCTGCCGGACCGAACGGCACTACTGGTCGGTTTCTTGTCTGCCGTCGACTCCGGGCAAGGCGCTCGTTCGCATCAATGCGAGCTGGATGGAGCTTTTCTCGCTCTATGCGGACGGCGCGGGCGTCCGCGCGCTTTTCGTGGTGCATCTTTCCAATTTCACCACCGACCATTCGCTCGATCACGACCAAGTGGACGAAGCTTTTCTTGAGCGCTGCGTCGTGATGCCGGAGGATGTTAGCTATTTCTTCCCGCGAGGCGACGACATTTTCGGCATCAGGGTTCGCGGCTTCTCCTCGATCGGCAAATTCCTCGCGGAGCCTCGAGCGTTGCTGGCCATCCGGACGTTCAACCTGACGCACATGAATCGGGGCCGGAACGCCTATCAGGCGAGCCACTGCTATAGCCTGGCAGATCACATGCTGAGTGATGAAAAACGCTGAATAACGACCCAGGACATCGGAGCGGCGGCGGTTCGGTGGGAAGGCAGGCCAAACGGGGAGCGAGGTGGCCGCGTGGGCCGGAACTCATCGCCCCCTGTCTCGAAATGCTCGACGAAACGGATACGGGGATCGTTTCCGGCATCGGCAAGCAGTACCTGCAATCGAGCTTTTCTTTCGACGAGCGGCTGGGATCGCACATCCTCACCGCCGCCATAGAGGAGGTCAAAAGCGAAATCGACGAGGTTGTCGGTCTTGCCTTCCGAGAGTGCGGCCTGCAGGGCCGCGAAATCCGGCGCGCCATTTTCATCGAGGGTGCAGATTTCGCCATCGACGATGCAATCGGGAAGCGCGAAGGCCGCTTCGGCGATTTCGGGATATTTGGCCGTCCAGTCGAGCCCCTTGTGAATCTTCAGCGCCGCATCACCATCGAGGACACGCGTCTGGATCCGGTAGCCATCGATTTTGATTTCGTGGATCCACCCGGCACCCACCGGTGGACGCTCCAACGTTTGGCAAAGCTGCGGGGGGATGAAATCGGGAAGATCGACCGAAGTAACCGTGTCGGCCTCGTCGTCACCGCGAGCGGCAGCTTTCCGTTCGGCCGCGGCGAGACCTTGGTTGCTGTCCCAGACCGCATCGGCCCGGACATGTCCGCCTTCGACCATGAACGGCTTGGGTTTGCGCCCCCTGCCGGCAGCGATCATCTCCATCGCGCGACCGGAGGCGACGGACGTATCGTTCTCCTCCAGGATTGCGGCGCCGTTTTCGGCGACGGAAAACTCGTCGTGGTGTTTGATCAGCAGCCAATTGGTGCGCTTGCTGCGCTCGCGATCCTTGCGCATCCGCACCAGCACGAAACTGCCATGCAGGCATTTTCCTTCCAACGTGAACTTGAAATCGCCTTTCGTCAGGGCGTGTTCGGTACTCTCCTTGCCCTCCGGCTCTCAATAGCCACGATCCCAGAGCATCACGGTCCCGCCGCCATATTGGCCTTTCGGAATGGTGCCTTCAATGTCGCCGTAGTCGAGTGGATGGTCCTTGACCTCGACCGCCAGCCGCTTGTCATGGGGATCGAGCGACGGTCCTTTGGTGACCGCCCAAGACTTGAAGACGCCCTCGAGCTCGAGGCGCAGGTCATAATGCAGTCGGGTCGCATCGCGTTTTTGGATGACAAAGCGTCGCCGGTTGCTGTGGGCGATCTGCGTCTTCCCACTCGGCTCGGCAGTCTTCTGGAAGTCGCGCTTGGATCGGCAGGTCGAAAGCTTGTCGCTGGCCATGGCTGTTCTCGACAGGGCAAACAAGCGGAATGCGGCGCGGGAGCTTCAGGTTCCATGGCTAGCGCTAACGGCTTCGGGAACAGAAAGGGCGCTCAACCCGGTGGGGGAGCGCCCTTCTTCCGATCCCGGACGGACTCGAACGCCGACGACAGGTCGTCGAGCAGGAGGCCGTCGATACGGGAGGTGAGCAATAGATGTGGTCGACACTGTCGATTTCAAGTGCGGGTTCGCAAACGGATTGCTAATCCAGTCATGACTAATAAGCGACTTGGGTCATTGGGAACGGCGACGGAACAAACCCGCAGATCGATCGCCGAGCGGGTTTTCGCGCAAGTGCGCACTCATGGAGCGCCGATCGACGACGGCCGGGAATACATCGCAATCGTCGAACTGTGGGAGGGCTTGCTGGTAGCGGAAACGCCTCCGGATGACTGGCATCCGAAGGCGGCAATTGCTTCATGCATTTGCTGGAATTGCTCTAGAACTCCTCCCAACTTCCGGTCGCCGATTCCGCGGCTACGGCTTTGGCGCGACCGCGGCCGGCGACGAGGCGCAACGCCGGCGAAGCGTTCTTGAAGTGTGCCGTGTCCCGCGTCCTCCCGAGACATCAACACGATTGTAAGCCTTGCACTTAGGATGAATCCCCCGAGGCCGATACTGCTGCAAATCCGTGTTCTGCCGCCACCAGCGCCTCGGCGATATCGGCTTCTGTATGGGAAGCACACAGGAACATGTTGTGCTTTGGATGGAAATAGACGCCCTTGGCAAGAGCGGCCCTGCAGAAGGCTGAACCCTTGGCAAAATCTGCATCATCGTCGAACAACACAGTCGGCATCTGCGCCGGGCCGGACTGGCGGATCGAGACGCCGAACTGGCGCGATCGGGTTTCGAGACCATCGCGCAGCATCTGGCCGAGATAGCTGACCTTGGCCGGGACGTCGTCGCGGCGCACGACCTTCAGCGTCGCCAGTGCCGCCGCCATGGCCACGGCGCCGGCCCAGAACGAGCCTGTGACGAAGACCTGGGATGCGGCCTTGCGCAACCAGTCGCTGCCGGTGACGGCGGAAAGCGCATAACCGTTCGCGATCGCCTTGCTCCAGGCGGAGAGATCCGGACGCACGCCGAGCGGCTCCCAACTGCCGGCCGTATACAGACGGAAGCCGGCGCGGACCTCGTCGAGGATCAGGGCTGCATTCTTACTGTCAGCGAGACGGCGGGCCGCCTTGGCAAAATCCTCAGTCGGCAGTTCCTGATCGAAACCTAGATCATGGCGATAGGCCGAGACGACGATGGCCGCCATATCGTCGCCGGCCTCTTTGACCGCATTTTCAAGCGATTCAATATCGTTGAAAATATAATATATCAGATGCGCACGATCCTCCGCCGTAACACCGACCAGCGACGGGGAGCACCAAGGGACCGCACCGTGATAGGCACCCTTGGCCACGAGGACCTTGCGCTTAGCCGTAGCCGCGCGTGCCACGGTCACGCAGGTCGTCGTCGCATCCGTTCCGTTCTTCTGGAACAGTGCCCAATCAGCATGAGCGATGGTATCGACCAGCATCTCCGCAAGTTCCACCATCACTTCGCCGGGACCGTTGAGGCAATCACCCAAACGGCGCTGACGCTCAGCGGCTTCCTCGACTTCCGGATGATGATGGCCGAGTAGGTTCGGACCCCAGCTGCACATGAAATCGACATAGCGATTGCCGTCGACATCCCAGACGACGCCGCCTTCACCCCGGGCAAAAAACTGCGGATAGGCTTCCGGCAGCTTAACGGCATGGAGATGACCCCACATTCCGCTCGGCACAACTTTTTCAGCACGCGCGCGCAACGCAGCATCCCGGGCATTGATTAAATCCGACATGGGAAATTCTCCATTATGATTTCGATATATCATATATTTTATCTGGAAAGCAAGCATGACTCTGTGTCGTATGCGCTGGCCGGCCCAGATTTTCAGGATAAGGGCGGCATTAAATCCGATCTTGCGACGTCCTGGCACAGCAATCATTTTGCGTCACAGTTGTCGGGGTCGGGCATGGACGACGACGTGAGATTGCGCATATATATGTTGATTTTGCAGCATTTCGCATTGCCGGGCTATCGCACTGCACTGCGCTCTCCTATATTATATATAATTGAGTTTCGGGGCTTTGTGCGGATCCATGCCGGTAAAGCACCCCTTTCGAGGATTGAACATGGCCGAATTTGACCAGATGATTGGTGATAACGGGGTCGGCCCCGTTGCCCGCGACAGCCTTACAGGGCTGGTCTACAACAATCTCCGCCAAGCACTGATGGAGGGGCGCTTCTGGCCGGGCCACCGCTTCAAGATCCGCGATCTCGCGACAACCATGAACGTGTCCGAAACGCCGATCCGCGAGGCGCTGATGCAACTGGTACGTGGCCGGGCGCTGGAAATGCAGGCAGGACGCTCGATAATGGTGTCGCACATGACGGCCAAGCAATATATCGAGCTGCGCACCGTACGCTTGTTCCTGGAAGGCCTTGCCGCCGAGCACGCGACCACGCGCGTTTCCGAGGCCGATATCGACCACATGGAAGCGATCCATGAAGAACTTATCAGCGCCGAGCAGCAGCAGCGCTGGTCGGATGCCGTGCGCGCCAACTGGCAGTTTCATCGTGGCCTCTACGAAGGCTCCGAGCTGCCCGAGGTCTTGGCGATCCTCGACGATATCTGGATGCGCAACGGGCCGCTCTTGAACTTCCATTATCCGAGCGCGCCGCCGACCTATCCGAACGAGCATCAGCACCTTTCGGTGCTGAAATACTTGCGCCAGCGCCGGCCGGACAAGGTGCGCGAGTCGATCCAGGCCGACATGATGGAAGGCGGACAGAACCTCGTGCGCCTGCTCGAAAAATCCGGCGGCACACGTTTCATGACACCGCCGACCGCCGGAGGGGCGGCCTGAGAGGCAAGATTGAGCACGGGCGGTCATGATGCCGCGCTCTTCGCCGCTTCGCGGACGGTTGCCGCAAGCGCTCCGGCCGAGAGACCATATTTCTCGAACAGGTAGGAAGTGGTGCCTCCCTCGGCAAACGTGTCGCGCACGCCGACACGGCGGAATTTCACATGGACGTCGTTTTCCATCAGCAGTTCGGCAACGGCACTGCCCAAGCCGCCAATGATCGAATGGTTTTCCGCCGTGACGATCAGCGGCATTTTTCGCGCGAGGTCGACAAGAGCAGGATCAAGCGGCTTGATCGTCGCCATGTCGACCACCGTCACATCGACGCCCACGCCGGCCAAACGATCAGCCGCATCGCACGCGATATCCACCATCATGCCACAGGCGACGATCAGGCCGCCTGTGCCCCACCGCAGCACCCGCATCTCGCCGATCTTGAAATCGGAAGCCGCTTCCGCGGCCTTCTCGGCACCGTCGGCGCGCTTCAGGCGCAGATAGACAGGTCCGTCATATGCCGCTATGGCGGCGACCGCGGCGCGTACCTGCGCGGGTCCGCTTGGCTCGATCACCACCATGTTCGGCAACGCCCTCATCAGCGCCATGTCGTCGATTGCCTGATGGGAAACGCCGAGCAAAGTCGTGAGTCCAGGAATGACGCCGACCACTTTTACATTGGCGCGCGGATAGGCGATCTGCATCGCCACCTGATCGTAGCAGCGTCGTGTCGCGAACACGCAGAAACTATGAACGAAGGGAATTTCGCCGCCGCGCGCCATGCCGCCGGCAATGCCGATCATGTTCGCCTCGGCAATGCCGACCTGATGGAAGCGTTCCGGTATCCCGTCGCGGAACAGGTCGGTCTCGGTCGGCAGCGTCAGGTCGGCGGTGAGGCACACGATACGTTCGTCGCGCTTGGCCGCTTCCAACAGCGCCTCGCCGTAGTGCTTGACGGCGCTCGCCGCCGCGGAACTCCGGGCGTTGAAATCGAGAACTTCGAGGGATTGTTTCTCGCTCATTTCGCCTCCTCCGCATCGCCAAGCGCTGCAAGCGCCTCGGCGGCGACGTCTGGCGGCAGTTTCAGGTTATGGGCAAGAATGCCTTCGAGCGAGGGAACGCCCTTGCCGGCCAGCGTCGCGGCAACCAGGCAGGTTGGCTTGTCGCGTTCGCGGGCACGGTCGAGCGCCGCGAGCAGTGCCAGAATATCATGACCGTCAATCTCCTCCGCCACCCAGCCGAAGGCGGAAAACTTCTCGGCGATCGGCGCGACGGAGACGACCTTGTCGATATGGCCCTCGACCTGCATGCGATTGTCGTCAACGATCAGGCAGAGATTGGAGAGCCCGGCGCTGCCGGCAAAAAGGGCGGCTTCCCAGAGTTGACCCTCCTGTAATTCACCATCGCCCAGCAAGACATAGATACGGGCCGACGACCCGCGGCGGCGGGCAGTAAGCGCCATGCCGATGCCGACGGACAGCCCCTGCCCCAATGAGCCGAGCGTCGCCTCGACGGGCGTTCCGATGCGTTCCGAAGCATTGACCTCGAACACCGAACCGTCCTTGCAGTAATCGGCGACCGCGGCGGCATCGACCATGCCGCGCGCGGCAAGCGTCGCATAGAAGATCGCCGTGTTGTGGGCGGTGGAAAGTAGGAAGCGGTCACGATCTGTCCAATGAGGATCGCTCGGATCAAGCCGCAGCTCCGCGAAGTAAAGCACGGCGAAGAGATCGGCCGCACCAAGCCCCTGCTGCACATAGCCCTGGCCCGTCGGCGCCACCAGATTGATGGTGTCGCGACGCAACGACCGGGCTATGCGCACAAGCTCCAGGGCATCGCGGATGCGCGGAGCGGGCTGCCGCTCCCTGGTGATGGCGCTGGTCATCGGCGCGGCCCTCCCAGATCATCGTTCAATCGAGTTGTCATCTGTGCCCCCGCTTATTACTCCAGCCGACCGTGAACCGGTCCAGAATGTTGCGGGTAATGCGCTGGGTGAAAGGATCGCCGCGCTTCAGGCCCATGACCCATTCACAGGTAGCAGCAGTGATTACCTCGCCCTTGCCCCTGATCATATGCACCATCATGCCGGAACCGTATTTGTACTTGGCCAGCCCTTGCGGGGTCACCTCGCCCTCGACGCATTGCACGAGCCCTTCGTGGTCGGTGCCACGTACATAGTAGCGAAAACCATCGCCCTGCGGTTCGTCCTCGGCAAGAACGGCCGGCGCCATTGCAAGGATCTCGATGCTTTCCGGCTGGCCTTCAACTTCGACCGGAAAGGGCAGACCATGGCGGAAGGTGTAATCGAGACCGTCAACCTCGTAGGCGAAGATGCGCTGCTTGTCTCCGAAGATATCGGCGTAATGCAGGCCCGTGCCTTCGAACGCCCAGTGCATTGGACGGTAGACGGTAAAACCCTTCTGGCCGTTCGGCGCGAAACCGCCCCAGGAAGCATACATGCCGTGCGCACCGTTGACGCCGACAGTGGAGGCGCCTGGCCAGCGAACGTTCCTGTCTTCCCAGGCGGTGGTCAGCCGGTTGGCCCTGTCGGTGCCGACGACCGGATCCTTGTGGATCGCTTTGAATTTGTAGCAGACCTGCCGCTTGCCGTCGTCCTCCAGCCGAATCTGCCAGAGAAAATTGGCGCCGAACCGGGCGAGCCTGCCGCCCTTTTCGATATAGCTTTCGATTGCCTTGCGCATTTCCCAAGTCCAGTACTCGTCATGGCCAATGATCGTCAGGCAGGGATAAGCGTCAAGCAATTCAGGCCGGTAATGGAGGTCGGTCTGGGTGATGATGTCGAGTTCGAAGCCTTCCTTCTCTGCCCACACAGCGAAATGGCGATCGAACTGCGCCCAGCCGGCGGCCGCGTAATATTGGCCGAACCCGTTGGCGAAGGCCCATTCCTTCATCGGATAGCGCGGCGCATCACCCATTTCCGGGCCGGGATCCGCGCAGATGCGCGGTGCCCCGGCCGGCAGCCAGACGATGCCGCGGGTCCACGGCCGCTCCAGCGACAGCACGCCGGAGGGCTGGCAGCCATCCTCGCCCTCGACGCCGAAATAATGGTTGGCACCGCCGAAATCGTTATAGGCCGTCCAGGTGCCAGTCGGCAGTATCATCAGGATTTTTGCCCGGCGGGTCTTTTCGGTGGGGCGTACGACGAAGAAGTGATGCTGCACAAAGCGGGTGCCGTCGGCGCGTTCGCAGGAGGAAACCACGCGGTAGAAACCGGAACGCAGATCGATCGGCAGCGTGAAGCGATGGCTCACCGGCCATTTGCAGCCGTTCTTGTAAGCATCCTTAGGCGTCGGCGTGAATACGCCCTCGATCTCGGCCTCGTGCAGCATTTCCGGCAGGTATCCGTCCCGGTAGATCTGCAGGCTCCAGCTCTTCGCCGTGGATGTCGAGTGGAACACCACCTCGTCGCCCGGATTATAGGAAATGTCGTTGGTATAGGTATAAACCTCGGGGACGGCAGGGTCCTCGCGCGGCGTCTCATACCAGGGCTGGCTCTGCCAATGCTCGTCGGCGAACATCGGCCGCGTCTTGCGCTGGCCGAGATTGACGGTGCCGAATTCAGGGGATTGGAACGTGTTGTCTGCCATGATCGTCTCTTGCGATGCTGTGGCGGTTTGATCCGCCGGACACTCTGCTCTCACGCCGCTTCCGGCATGAAGAAGGGTTCGGGGTCAAGGAACCGTTTGACGACATTCAGCGTGATCGTGCTGATATTGTTGTCGTAATTGTTGTAGCCGAGCGACATGCCATAGGTTATCGAGCCGGACGCGAAGACAGCGCCACCATTAGCCGTCTCGAAGAACACCATGTCGGCGCGGACGAGTGCATTCTGGGTACCATCGAGACCATCGACCATGGTGCGGAATTCCTCCGGTGTCGGCAGGGCGCCGGCGCCGAGGCCTTCGGAGGTGGCAAGCAGCAGGGTATGGCGCGGCGTGCCGAGTTCGTAGTCCAGCCGGTCGATCTCGCTGCCGACTGCGCCGCCGTAGCGGAAGCCGAAATTGCCGAGCTTTTCGTCCTGGCCCACGCCTTCGAAGATGAAGGCCGCTCGGGCGTTCTCGCTGTCCGGCATGCGGACATAATAGGTGCAGGCATCGTTGATCATTGCCGAAAATCCGGTACCGACCAGTTTCTGCGGGGCAAAGCCGCTATGGCGCCAGAGCGATCCTGGTTCGCCTGTGCCGGCGAGATGCACCTCGCCGGGCTCGGATTCCCATGTGCGGGTGCCGGCCATGCCGCGGCGAACCTCCAGCGCGGCCGGGGCCGCCGGATGGAAACCGCAGCGCCAGTAAAAGGCATTGCCGCCCATGGAAATGTGCCGACCGCCGGCATTCTGATACTGCATGATACCGTTCATCATGTTGAACGAGTAATATTCCGCATGGGTCGGCGTCATCATGGCGCGGTAGGGTTTGAGCGCTCGGGCGCCTTCACGGTCCAGTTCCACATCGGTGATGATGTCGTATGCGATGCCCTTTTCCTCGAGCCAATCGAGGATGTGGGTGTCGTTGATCAGGTTGAACCAGTAGCCGCGCGGCCGCATGCTCAGAACCGGACGCAGCCAGGACGAATAGGCACGGCCGGAGCCGTCGATATGGCAATCATAGGTCGACTGGCCGATCTCCGGATGCTCCTGCATGTAGACATCGTCCGGTGGCAGCCACAGCACATGCTCCATCAGCGTCTCGAAATGCACCTGATAGAGGCGCAGCGCGCTGTTGGCATAGGCAAGATAGGTAGCGACCGAAAGGACGACGACCAGATCGGCGCGCCGCGTCTTCTTGCCCGGCGTGACGAAGAAGGTGACGTAGCTTTCGCAATCCGGCTCCGGTGTGTCACCGACCGGCGTCAGCCGCAGAGCATAGACGCCGGTGCGCCAATCGTCCGGGACGTCGAGCGAAAACGTGGTCTGCCATTGGCAATCGTAGATATCGTCGCTGTGGAAGTGGATGGCCGCATATTCCCTTGGCGCCAGCCGGAAATCATGGACAGCTCCCGACCAGAAGAAGCCGGTGACGCCGCGGCGCGGCAATTGATGCAGTCTTCCATTCAGGCAATTGGCCGAGAGATCCTTCACTGCGAGAGTGGTGATGCCGTCGCCGAAATCCCAGAAGGCGACGAGGCCCTGGGCGGCCGCACCGGTGCGCGGCTGCCAATCGAAGACGCGCAGGGTCTCGGCCTCCAAGGCCTGTGAAAACACACGCGGCGCTTCGATCTTGCCGTCGAAATGGCCGGTGTATTTCTGCGCTTCGTCAAGATGATGGGCGGCGATGAGGAAGTCGCGGCCGGAATCGAGCTGCACGTCTGCCGGCAGGTAGAACGTTTCGGCGTGGGCTGCGGCCGGACGCGTACCATCGGCAGGCACTATCAGCGATAGCGTCGCGGTCTCGTTGGCGAGATCCAGGGTCGCCGAAACGAAGGACCAGATACGTTCGCGCGCTTTTGACTTCAGCGCGAAACGAGCCGAACCGAGAACCAGAACCGGGTGGCCTTCCGTGTCGATTTCCAGCCCATAGCCGCGCCCGGTGTCCTGACACCAATTGCCCATGATGGCCTTGGCATTGTCGGCAATACGGGTCGGAAATATATAGGCGCCGAAGGACCAGGCGTCGCCGCTGGGAGAAAGCGTGCCGCCGTGTGCGATCACCGCGCAGGAGCCCGGGCGGATTTCCTGATCGAGGCAGGCATGGACGCCATCGATAGCACTGTCCATCACGTCGTATTTGAAGCCCGGGCCATTGGTATCCACATCGCCGCAGCGCAGGCGCAGGACTTCGACCCTGACCTTTTCCCGCTTGCTCGACAGCTGGAACTTGACGGTCTCTCCGGCCGGAATGCTGATGCGGTCGGGATAGCCGAGATATTCGTTGGTCTTATAGATCACCTTGGTACTCCGGAGGTAGCTTTACACCGGTCATGGCTTGCCAACGGATCTTGAAGACATGCCATTCCGCCTCGGCCAACGAGGTGAAGATGCGGTCGTCGACGAAGGGCATGGGGTCGCCACGGCGCTCGGGGATGCGCGACAGGCGCCAGGCCTTGCCCGCCTCCAGAACGATCAGCACCAGGCGGCCCTGCGCCTTGCCCCAGCGCATTTTAGCCAGCATCGCCCGCAACTCCGGGCTGTGAACACCAAGCGGGCTTTTGCGGAATTCGGCGACGAGATCGAGCCGCTTGGGATCGATGACGTAACGCATGGCATTCGGGTCACTGGTGTGATCCATGGAATTCGTCCTGTGTTCGGGAGGGCGCGACCCGGCGTGCCTGTTGCCAGAGGGGAGGACCGGATGTCCGGGTCGCGCCGGAGAGGCGGCGTGATTGCCGCCCTTCCGCTTGAAGCATTACCGGGTCAGCCAGGCTGTCCAGCGTGCACGCAACTCGTCACGATGGGCGCCGATCCACTTGAAATCCGGCTTGACCAGTTTCGGATAGTTCTCTGCCGAGGTGGCGAACAGCTTGCCTTCTTCCGGGCTCAGCGTGTCGTAGACGGTCTTGCTCCCGGTCGCGTAATTGACGTCGCGCATGAAAGGCACATGCGCTTCGGAATTGGCGTAGAAGAAGTCGAGATAGGCGAGTGCAGCATTCTTGTCGGGCGCACCCTTCAGGATCGACATGTAGCCGGTATCGCGGATGGCGCCGTCCCAGGACATGGCAACCGGGGCGCCTTCCTTGACCACAGCCAGCGCGCGGCCGGAATAGCTCATGGTCATGACCACTTCCTTGTTGCGCATGATCTGCTGCACCTGGTCGCCGGTCTTCCACCATACGGCCACGTGCGGACGGATCTCGTCCAGCTTCTTGTAGGCGCGGTCGATATCGAGCGGGAAAAGCTCCTCGGGTTTCACGCCGTCGGCCAAAAGGGCCGCGACGGGCACCCACCAGTCGCGGTCGCCGGTGTCAGGCAGGCCGCGCGGACCGGGGAAATCCTTGACGTTCCAGAAGTCGGCCCAGGTCTTGGGCGCCTTGTCCTTGAATATTTCGGTGTTGTAGTTAATCAGCATGCCGCCTGTCGTGCGGACCACGCCATATTCCGTGCAGGCATCCGAAACGCCGAATTTCTGGATGCTCGGGAGCTTGGAGCAATCTATCTTTTCCAGCATTTCCGTCCGAGCGACGAGGTCGGGCCCGGTGGCGGTGACGATGTCGAATTCGACATTGCCGGTGCGCATCATGGCTTCAGAACGCGCCCATTGGTCGGGAACCTCGATGGCGACGGGCACAACCTCGACATCCTTCGCCTTGGCGAAAGGCTCGTAGAAATACTTGGTCAGGGAGTTCCCCATCAGGCCGCCCGTCGTGGCGATGACAAGCTGGTCTTCCAGTTCCTGCGAGACCGCAGGTGCTGCGGTGGCAAGTCCGGCAGCAATGGCCAGTGCTGCCGTGGTCCATTTCCAGTTCTGCTTAGGCATAGACGTTCTCCTCTTGTTTTGGGGATTCCGCTGGTGGTTCCCGTTTAGGTCTTGGCCCGCGATCGCATCAGGTAGGCAATGAGAAGGATCGCGATTGAAAGGACGATCAGCAGCGTGGCGATCGCCGGAATGATGGGCGTCAGGTTCTGCTCGATATCCTCGAACATGCGCCGCGGCAGGGTCTTGTAGCGGACGCCCGACAGGAAGAACGACACGACCGGTTCGTCGAAGGAGATGATGAAGGCGAACAGTGCGCCGCTCACCACGTTCGGCAGTATGAGCGGCAGGGTGATCAACCGGAATGCATTGAGGCGGGAGGCGCCGCAACTCATCGCCGCCGCCTCCAGATTGGCATCGACCTTTCCGAGCGCCGAGGCTGTGGTGAAAACGACGAAGGGCAGTGCCAGGATCGTATGGGCCAGCACGAAGCCTGGAACGGTGCCGGACAGACCGATCGACTGGAAGAACAGGTAGAGCCCGACCGCCAGCGCGATATGGGGTACGATGATCGGCCCAATCAGCAGGATCTGGAACAGGGTTGCGAGACTGCCCCGGCCGCGCACCATGGCATAGGTTGCCGCCGTGCCGATAACGGAAGCGCAAATGGCTGTCAGAAATGCGACCTGCGCGGAAAGCCAGGTCGCGTTGCGCCATTGCCGGCTGCCGAAATATTCCTCATACCATTTCAGCGTGAAGCCGCGCGGCGGAAATTCCAGGTAGTCGCTGCTGCCGAAGGACATGGGAATAACGATGACCAGCGGAATGACGATGAAGGCGAGCACGGCGTAGACATATGCGCTGAGCGCCAGTGATCCTCTGTCGACGGGTGCTCTCATGACTGGGCTCCCATCAGGCGGTCGAAGCGCAACGTCTTGCTGAAGACCAGCGCGAGAACCGTGACGAACAGTGTCAGCACGCCGACCAGTGCGGAGGCAAAGGGCCAGTCCAGAACTTCGCGGATCTGCTGCGAGACGAGCGTCGCGATCATCAGTTCCTGTGGCGAACCGAGCAGCGCCGGCGTGATGAAGAAGCCGAGCGCAGTCAGGAATACCAACAGAGAACCGCTGGCGATGCCGGGCAGACTGAGCGGCAGGATCACCTCCCAGAAGGCGCGCAGGCGCGTCGCGCCCAACACGGCGGCGGCTCTCAGGTAATCGTTGGGGATGGCGCGCAGCGAGCCGAAGATCGGCAGGATCATGAACGGCAGCAGGACATGGGTCATCGCGACAACAACGGCGCCCTGGGTGTATAGCAGCTTCAGCGGTTCCGAGGTGATGCCGACTGCCATCAGTCCGGAATTGACGAGGCCTTCGCGCTGGAACAGGAATGACCAGGCGGCCGTGCGCACCAGCACGCTCGACCAAAGCGGCAAGATCACGCAAACGCCGACCAGCGCCGCGACCGTGCCGCGCGCACGGCTCATGAAATAGGCGACGGGAAAGCCGAGAAGGACGGCAAGGCCGGTGACGAGCACGGCCGTCCAGATCGTGCGCAGCAGCACGCGGGCATAGACCGGATTGGTAACGACGCGGGCATAATTGTCCAGCGTCGGCACCGGCTCCATGAAGCTGATATAGAGCAACTGCCCGATCGGATAGATAAAGACGAAGCCGATGATTGCGAAGAAGGGGGAAAGCAGCAGAAGGGTGGCAAAGCCGCTGAGGCGCCGCCCGTCCGAATGCCAGAATTGCGATCGGGTGGCGGTGGTCATTTCGCGCCTCCGGCATAAAGCAGGATCGCGTCCTTCGGTACACTGAACGTGGCGGTCGCGCCGCGCGTCAGCGCTGTCAGGTCAGATGCGCCAGGCAGGCGGGCACGGATTTCGGTTCCGTCGGGCAGGCTGCCGATCAAAAGCAGCGCGGAGCCGGCATAGACCACGTCAGAAAGCTTGGTCTGCAAGATAAAGGCAGAGCCGGCGGCGCCGAGTTCAAGCCGCTCCGGCCTGACCGCGAGCACGGCTTTCCGAGCTGCCTCGATCTTTTCGACCACGGCATCGGCTGGAACGTTCCAGCGCTCGCCCGACGGCAGCAGAACGGTGACTGTGTCGCCGACGCTTTCCACCGTGACGTCGATGAAGTTCATTTCGCCGATGAAGCCGGCCGTGAAGAGATTGGCCGGCCGCTCGTAAAGTTCGCGCGAGGGGCCGATCTGCTGGATCTCGCCGTCTTTCAGCACCGCGACCCGGTCGGCCATGGTCAGTGCTTCACTCTGATCGTGGGTCACGAAGATAACCGTGATGCCGAGTTCAGCATGCAGCCGCTTGATCTCGAGCTGCATGTCCTCGCGCAGATTCTTGTCGAGCGCGCTCAGGGGCTCGTCCATCAGCAGCACGCGTGGGCGATAGACGATGGCGCGGGCGAGAGCGACGCGCTGTTGCTGGCCGCCGGACAGCTGGTTGGGAAAGCGCCCGCCATAGCCGGCGAGCCGCACCGTGGCGAGCGCTTCCTCGGCACTCGCGTAGCGATCCGCCTTCGCCATGCCACGCATCTTCAAGGGAAAGGCGACATTGTCCAAAATCGACATGTGCGGGAACAGCGTATAGTTCTGGAACACCATACCCAGATTGCGCTTGTTGGCCGGGAGATAGGTCAGGTCCTCGGAATCGACATGGATGCTTCCGCTCGTCGGGAACTCGAAGCCCGCCACGCTCATCAGGATGGTGGTCTTGCCGGAGCCGCTAGGTCCCAGGAGCGCCAGGAACTCGCCCGCTGCTATATCGATATCCACGCCATTGACGGCAAATACGTTGCCGAAGCGCTTTTCCAGACGGCTGATGCGAATGGAGGCGCCTGCCGCCTGCTCTCTGTTCATTGCCATATTCACTGAAGCCTGTTCCCACTTTTATTGTTTGGCTTGGCTCAAGGCGAGGACCCTCAGGATTTCAGTCGATCCCACCCTGTATTCTCGAAATCCCCGATATCATATTTGATATATCATCATGCTAGCGCCTAATGAAATCGGCGACAAGGGCCATTTGCTCGTCTAGCATCGCTTTTCCGCCGATTGTCACGGCCCCTCGTGCCGCCGCGGTTACCATCAGACGGGTTACCGGGGGATTGACGATGATGTCGTAGACCACCGTGGTGTTGCTTATCCCGCTGACATCGATCGGTAGCGGGTCGTCGGACAGCATACCGAGCGAAGTCGTGTTGACGATCAGGTCGAAATTCTCGGCGGTATCGGCGCCGGCGGTCACTTTCGTCTCCGGATGGAGCGCCTGGATCGCATCGGCCAGCGCCTGGGCCTTGACCGGGTCGCGGTTGGATATCCATAATTCGGCGGCGCGGGCCTGAGCCATGGCAAGCGCGGTCGCCCGGCCCGCGCCACCGGCGCCGAGTTGCAGCACGCGCTTGCCGGATATCGTGCATCCACGGTTCAGCAAGGCGGAGATGAAGCCCGGTGCGTCCATGTTGTCGCCGACCAGGCGACCGTCTCGGGTCCGCTTGACGAAATTGACGGCGCCGATGAGCCGCGCGTTCTGCGAGATCTCGTCGAGCAGCGCGGCGATCGCCACCTTGTGCGGGATTGTCACGCCGAACCCGACGACATTGTTCATATGTCGGATCGCGCCGACGACGGCGGGCAGGTCGTCTGGCCGCACATGTAGCGGAGACGTGGCGACGTCCTCGCCGATCCCGGCGAAATAGGCGTTCAGGACGGCGCTTGCCCGGACATGGTCCACCGGATCGGCCAGAACGAACATGATCTTCGATTTGCCGGTGATCTCCACAGACATATCCCTCGACGATCAGCCGGGCAATCGGCTGCGGCCATAGCCTTTATAGCGCTCCAGAACCCGCTCGATTTCCTCGTCGGGAATGATGGCGGGCTGGCCGGCCTGGCATGCGAGGATGTATTGCCGGGCGAGCGTTTCAAGCTTCACCGTCAGGTCGAAGGCCAGTTGCAGGCTGTGGGCCGCGACGATCATGCCGTGATTGGCCAGCAGGCAGGCCTTGCGATCCTTCAAGGCGGCGACGGCGCCGTCGGCCAGCGCCCGCGTTCCGAAAGTGGCGTAGGGTGCGCAGGGCACGTCGTTGCCGCCGAAGCTGGCGATCATATAGTGGAAGGCCGGAATCGGCTTCGCTAGACAGGAGAGCGCCACGCAGCTGTCGGCATGGGTATGGACCACGGCCCGTACCTGAGGGTAGGCATTGAGGATGGCGAGATGCATATGCCACTCGCTGGACGGGACGCCCTCCCCCACCGTCTCGCCGTCGCGATCGAGCCGCACCAGCCGTTCTGGCGTCATATTGGCACTGTTGCCGCCGGTCGGCGTGATCAGGATATCGTCGCCGATGCGGCAGCTGACATTGCCACTGGAGCCGTGGTTAAAACCCTTGGCTTCGAGCTTGCCCACGACATCCAGCAGCGACCGCCGCAATTCGATCTCGCTCATAAGGCCACCTCGGGATTCTGCATGGTGTTCAACGCGCGCGTGAAGAGATCGACCGGGCCGAGCTTGCCGGACTTGAGGCACAGCGCCACCGGATCGGCCTCTTCGGTCACGGCGTTGCCGATCCCTGGCCCGCCATAGGCGCCGACACGGAGATTGCGGATCTTCAGCCGCTCGACCACCGAGCCGGAGGTCTCGCCGCCGGCGACGACGAAGCGACGCACACCCTGTTGATGGAAGGCGACGGCAAGGTCGCCGACAATGTGCTCGGCCAGTGCCGCCGCACCGTCGCGGCCGTAAAGCGCCTGCGCGGCGGAAACGGCTTCGGGTGCTGCGGATGTCGAAATGCCGACCGGACCGGCATCGAGCTTCGGCAGCGCCCATTCGAGTGCAGTAGCCACAGCCTGCCCCGCGCCCTCGACCGCCGCCAGGTCGAGGCGGAGCACCGGATGCGACTTCTCGAAATCGGCGAGCTGCTCCAGCGTGCGTTCGGCGCAGCTGCCGGAGAGCACGACGCCCTTGCCGGCCACGGCTGGGAGGCTGCGCCTTTGCGGCGCGCCCTGAACCAGACCCTTGGCGCGCCAGAATTTCGGATAGTGCTGGACAATTGTGGAATTGCCGGTCACCAGCGGCCAGTCGAGCGTCAGCAAGGCGATATTGTCGAGATCCTTGTCATAGATCGTATCGGTGATGAAAAAGCGTATGCTCTGCGCTGCTTGCTCGGTCACAGCGTTTTCAAGTGCCACGCCACCGGCGCTGATCACCGGATGGGCCAGCAGTCCCACCTTTGCTTCCGATTGGCGCTGCAGGACACGCACGAGGTCGGGATCGGTCATCGGCGTCAGCGGATCATGACGCTTCGGCGATTCCGAAATCAGCTGGGCGGCAAGGAACAGATGGCCGTTGTAGACGGTGCGCTTGAGCTCCGGCGAAGACGGGCAGAAGACGGTATAGGGCGCGCCGGTCACAGCCAACAGCATATCGGAAACGGGACCGATATTGCCCTGGTCCGTGGAATCGAATGTCGCACAGTATTTGAAGAAAATTTGCCGTGCCCCACGGTCTAGAAGCGCGCGCGCGGCGCGCTCGTTGCGGGCGACGGCTTCCGCAGCCGGAATGACACGTGTCTTCTGGGCAACGACGATAGCTTCTACGGGGCCGAGGCTCTCGACGGCGTCCGGATCAGTGACAAAGGCGCAGTTCACGCCTTGGGCAATGAGCATCGCCGCCGTTTCCATGCCGCCGGTTAGGTCGTCTGCGACCACTCCAAAGATTGGCTTCATTCATCTGCCCCCAATCGCACGGTTCATCCCGCATCGTTACCGTACATGATATATCAAATATTGGGCGCAGCAAGTCGGCTGCTACACATTTTCAGTCGGTGCTCGGCCCAGCGTCTGCGGGGTTGATGATCGCGGTGTGGACGACGGCGGTGGGTAGTCCGCGGATACGCTCGCGGATAACGGTCAACAGTCCTGCCGAAGCAATGACGCAGATACCGAGAAGTGCCACGCTGTCGGGATATTCGCCGAAGATCAGCACCCCGAATACGACGGCCCAGGCAAGCTGCGAGTAGTGCATCGGCGTGATCTGGTTGGCGTTGCCGTAGCGCGCCGCCATCACGAAAGCCCATTGCCCAAGGCCATAACAGACGCCAGCCAGCCCGAGCAGCGCGAACTCCTTTGCGGTCGGCACATGAATGCCGCGGATCAGCATGGCTACGGCATTGAGAGCCAGAAGATAAACAATCAGCGTGCCGAGGACGCTGGTGGTCTTCACCTTGCCGCCCACGCGCCTGAGGATTATGACGGCTGTCCCGGTCCCCAGTCCTGTTCCGAGGGCGGCAAGATGGCCGGCGTCGAACGGCTGGATGCCCGGCTTCACCACCAACAGGACACCGCAAAAACCGATGATCACCGCAGACCAGCGCCAGATGCCGACCTGTTCCTTCAGTACAAGCGCCGACATGATCGTGACGAATAGAGGGGCCAGAAATACCAACGCGTACGCCTGGGCAAGCGGGATAGTGGTGAAGGCGTAAACGCCGCAGAGGCTAGCCACGACCCCACACATCGCGCGCCCATGAACCGAGAGCGGATACGTTGTGCGCCAAAAATCGCGCCATCTTTCATTGGGATGGCGCGTTACCAATAGGCTTGCAGCGGCAAAGATATTGACGACAAAGGCGGTCTCGAAAATTGAAAGATGCCTGCCGGCCGCCTTCACTGAGGCATCGGTTACGGAAAAGGCGGCATAGGCAATCAGGGCAAGTAGGTAAACGTTTCGCAATGCCGCAACTTCCTCGGCGAATTTTTCATATATCATATTTCATAAGAGGAAGTTATGAAAGCCAGTGTGTTATCTCATTGCTCGATTCGGGAGGATAGATATTTCAGTTACTTATATGGAAGTGTATCCGCAGAACATGGCGACGTGATTGAAATCGGTAGTGTGCCGACTATTTCCCCTCGCCCTCGACGTTCGCGAACGCCATTCGTCCCAACCAGCTCGACACGGCCATTCAATTTCAATCGCGCCATCCACCAGTACCTCTTCTGAAAACGGTTCTGGTAGGCATTCGCAATGGTTTTGATAGAGAGGTGATCCGACAGGTCGAGTGGCAAGACCTCGACCCCCTTTATCCCGGCCAACGCAGCTCGGGTAACGAGAGTATATCGTGGGTACAAGGACACTCGCACCACGCGCGGCAATTACTCTAACCGTTTCCAGACCAAGACCAGAAGAGCCGCCAGTCACTAGCGCAACTTGTCCTCTAAGGTCCACGTCGCGAGCGACCTAGGCCGCGGTCACAGCAGCATCGATCTGGGTTTGGAGCGGTCTCTGAGTTTCGTACATGGTGCTCCTGCTCCAGATCCCATTGGTTGATTGAAACCGGCTTCGTCGAAGACTTCAGAGGGTCATCTGATCTGGAGAGCTCTGCAGACTTTGTTGGTATAGCAGCGGTCCGAGAGTTTTTCGAGTCGGTCTCAATTCTGCGACCGCCGCTTCCTGTTCGCTAGCCTTGAGGGCGTTGCCAGCCTGTCCCGTCAGAATTTCGAGAGCGGCCTCGTCCTCCCCACGGAAGGCGAGCCGCTCCGTACTCTCGATGAAGAGCACGCCCTTAAATTAATAGAACCAACCTCGAAGACAGCCGGCGGGGACCTCAAAACTCACATTTAGCTGTCGTTGTCGTTTCAGCCCAACAGCGCCTGCATGGTCGCCCGGAAGCGAGCCTCGATGCCTTCGCGAAACTTGTGCCGACCGCCTTTTACCTGCCTGACGCCGTTCACCCAAACACTGTCCGGCTTCGGACCACCCGCGAAGATCAGATGATCGAGGACCGTATCGCCTGTAACCCACGGATACCCTGAAAGATCGAGCGAGACGAGATCGGCCGGCGCGCCCTCGCGGATACCCGCCTCATCGCCAAGCGCCCGGCTGCCGCCGACGAGCGCACGGTCGAACAGGGCACGGCCGGTCGAGCCGTTGACAGGCGCGATGACGTTGCGGGCACGGCGGGCGAGACGCTGCGAATATTCGAGCTGGCGCAGTTCGTCGCCAAGCCCGATCAGCACGTTGGAATCCGAACCGACGCCGAAGGCACCACCGGCCGCGAGGAAATCCGCGCCCGGAAAAATGCCGTCGCCGAGATTGGCCTCCGTGACCGGGCAGAGGCCGGCGACGGCGCCGCTTTTCGCCATGGCGCGGGTCTCCGCATCCGTCATGTGGGTGGCATGGATAAGGCACCAGCGCCGATCGACCGGGGCATTCGCCATGAGATAATCGACCGGGCGCGCACCGGAAAAGGCGAGGCAATCCTCGACTTCCCTCATTTGCTCGGCCACATGGATATGCACCGGCCCGCCATTTGCCAGCGGCAGGATTTCGGCGATCTCCTTGATGGTCGCCGCACGCAGGGAATGGGGCGCAATGCCGATCCGGCTTTTCGGAAGCGAGGCGACGGCTTTCGCCGCCCCCTCCATCAGCCGCGCGAAGCTTTCGGTGGAGTTGACGAAACGCCGCTGGCCTTCGCCGGCCGCCTGCCCGCCGAAGCCGGAATGGGCGTAGAACACCGGCAGCAGCGTCAGCCCGATGCCGGTTTTGGCCGCGGCTGCGGCGATACGTTCCGCCATTTCGGCGATGTTTGCATAAGCCGCACCGTCCTTGTCATGGTGCAGGTAATGGAACTCGCCGACGCGGCCGAAGCCGGCTTCCAGCATTTCCATATAGAGCTGCGCGGCAACCGCCTCGACCTGATCCGGCGTCATCGACAAGGCAAAACGATACATCAGCGTGCGCCAGCTCCAGAAGCTGTCGTCACCCATGCCTCGCACCTCCGTCAGCCCAGCCATGGCCCGCTGGAAGGCATGGCTATGCAAATTGGGCATTGCGGGCAGGAGAACGTCGAGGCGCTCATCCGTCGGGGTCGCGGCAACCCCAGCCTCCACCCGCACAATCCGACCATTTTCGAGCATCAGCCGCACATCCCGCAGCCAGCCTCCGGCCGTCAATGCCGTTTTTGCGTGAAGCGTCGTCATCATCGCGTTCCCGATTTTTCGTCTTGTCAGGTTCACCATTATGTATATACATATTACGAACAAAGGAAAGGCAAAAGACAATGAGCGGGAACAATTCCTTGCCTACTTCCGACCATCCGGCCAATGGCCTCTGGCGCAATGCGCGGCTTGCGACCTTTTCAAACGATATTGCCGTCACCGAAGACGCAGCCCTTGCAGTCGTTGACGGACGTATCGCCTATGCCGGCGCGGAAAGCGTGCTGCCGGCGGAATTCGCCGCGCTGCCCGCGACCGATTGCCAGGCGCGGCTGATCACCCCCTCGCTCATCGATTGCCACACCCATCTCGTCTTCGGCGGCGATCGCGCGATGGAATTTGAAATGCGGCTGTCCGGTGCAAGCTATGAAGAGATCGCCAGGGCCGGCGGCGGCATCGTCTCGACAGTTTCGGCAACGCGGGCGCTCTCGGTGGACCAACTGGTGGCAGAAAGCCTGCCGCGCCTTGATGCGCTACTATCCGAAGGCGTTTCTACCGTCGAGATCAAGTCCGGCTACGGACTGACCGTAGAGACCGAACTGAACATGCTGCGCGCCGCCCGCCACTTCAGCGAGATCCGCCCTGTGCGTGTCGTGACGAGCTGGCTTGCCGCGCATGCCACCCCGGCCGAATACAAGGGCCGCAACGGCGACTATATCCGCGATGTCGTGCTGCCGGGGTTGGACATGGCCCATGCAGAGGGGCTTGTGGATGCCGTGGACGGCTTTTGCGAGGGCATAGCCTTTTCGGTTGCCGAGATGCGGACCGTCTTCGACAAGGCGAAGGAACTGGGGCTGCCGGTCAAGCTTCACGCCGAGCAGCTTTCCAATCAGGGCGGCGCGAAAATGGCGGCGTCCTATGGCGCACTCTCCTGCGAACATCTCGAATATCTCGACGTGGAAGGGGCAGAAGCCATGGCAAGGGCCGGAACGGTAGCCGTGCTTCTGCCGGGTGCCTATTATACGCTGCGCGAGAAGCAGGCGCCGCCGGTGGCCGCGCTGCGGCAGGCCGGTGTTAGGATCGCGCTTTCCACCGACTGCAATCCCGGCACCTCGCCGCTTACCTCACTTCTGCTGACGCTCAATATGGGCGCGACCCTGTTCAGCCTTACCGTCGAAGAATGCCTGGCGGGCGCCACCCGCGAGGCCGCCCGCGCGCTTGGCCTCCTCCACGAGACAGGCACGCTGGAGGCCGGCAAATCCGCCGACTTTACGGTCTGGAACGTGAAACGCCCAGCAGAACTCGTCTATCGCATCGGCTTCAATCCCCTTCACGCCCGCATCTTCAAGGGAAGGAAGGCATCCTGATGACCCACGTTCTCACACCCGGACAGGTTTCCCTCCCCGTCCTGGCGGATATCTACTGGAACGGCGCCACTGCCCGGCTCGATCCCGCCTTCGACATGGCGATCGAAAATGGCGCGCGGCGCATCGCCGAGATTGCCGCAGGCAACGCTCCGGTCTACGGCATCAATACCGGCTTTGGAAAGCTCGCCTCGATCAAGATCGACGCGGCGGATGTCGCCACACTCCAGCGCAACCTCATCCTCTCCCATTGCTGTGGCGTGGGTGACCCGCTGCCAGAAAATATCGTGCGGCTCGTCATGGCGCTGAAGCTCGTCTCCCTCGGGCGCGGCGCTTCGGGTGTCCGGCCGGAACTGGTGCGGCTGATCGAGGCCATGCTGGAGAAAGGCGTCACCCCCGTCATTCCGGAGAAGGGTTCGGTCGGCGCGTCCGGCGATCTCGCGCCGCTCGCACACATGGCGGCGGTGATTACGGGCGAAGGCGAGGCCTTTTTCGAGGGCAGCCGGCTTGCGGGCCGCGCAGCCCTGGAAAAGGCCGGACTTGTGCCGATCGTGCTGGCCGCCAAGGAGGGATTGGCCCTCATAAACGGCACGCAGACCTCCACGGCACTGGCGCTTGCCGGCCTCTTCCGCGCCCACCGCGCATTGCAGGCGGCGCTGGTCACCGGAGCACTTTCGACCGATGCGGCGATGGGCTCCTCCGCGCCCTTCCATCCCGATATCCACACGCTGCGCGGGCACCAAGGCCAGATCGATACGGCAGGCGCCTTGCGTGAACTGCTGGACGGTTCTCAAATCCGCAAGAGCCACATCGAAGGCGACGAGCGGGTGCAGGACCCCTATTGCATCCGCTGCCAGCCGCAGGTGGATGGCGCCTGCCTCGATCTTCTGCGCTCCGTCGCCCGCACGCTGGAAATCGAGGCCAATGCGGTAACCGACAACCCGCTGGTCCTTTCCGATAATTCCGTCGTGTCCGGCGGTAATTTCCACGCCGAGCCGGTGGCATTTGCTGCCGACCAGACGGCGCTCGCCATCTGCGAGATCGGGGCAATCGCCCAGCGTCGCATCGCCCTTCTGGTCGATCCGGCGCTGTCCTACGGCCTGCCTGCCTTCCTGTCGAAAAAGCCGGGGCTCAATTCCGGACTGATGATCGCCGAGGTCACCTCCGCGGCGCTGATGAGCGAAAACAAGCAGATGGCCCATCCAGCCTCGGTGGACTCAACGCCGACCTCCGCCAATCAGGAGGATCATGTGTCCATGGCCTGCCATGGCGCGCGCCGCCTGCTGGCAATGACGGAAAACCTGTTTTCCATTCTTGGTATAGAGGCGCTTGCCGCCGTCCAAGGCGTGGAACTGCGCGGACCGCTGAAGACCGGGACCGAGCTTCAGAAGGCGCTCACCACAATCCGTGCCGTCGTGCCTGCGCTGGAGGAGGATCGCTATATGGCGAACGACCTCAAGGCCGCAGCCGCGCTGGTTTCGTCCGGCGCGCTGACGGCGTCGGTGTCCGCCGGCATTCTCCCCGCATTGGAGGTTTGAGATGGCTGTTTTCGAGGTCAGTCGGGGCACCTCGCCCGTCATTCTCGGTTTCCCGCATACGGGAACCGACGTGCCGCCCGCAATTTGGGAACGGCTGAACGACAATGGCCGCAAGCTCGCCGATACCGACTGGCATATCCACAAGCTCTATGACGGTCTGCTGGCGGATGCGACCACGGTGCGTGCCACCTTTCATCGCTATGTCATCGACGCCAACCGCGATCCGGCGGGCGCGAGCCTCTATCCGGGGCAGAACACCACGGGCCTGGTCCCGGAAACGGATTTCGACGGCCTGGTGATCTGGAAGGATGGCGAAGCACCGACGCAAGCCGATATAGCCGCCCGGCTTGCCGAATTCCACGCCCCCTATCACGCCGCACTCGCCGCCGAAATCAGGCGGGTGAAGGCGCCCCATGGCTTTGCCGTGCTCTACGACTGCCATTCGATCCGCTCGCACATTCCCTTCCTGTTCGAGGGCAGGCTGCCGGATTTCAACATCGGCACGGACATGGGCAGGACCTGCGCACCGGAGATCGAAAAGATTGCCGTCGAAGTGACAGCGACGGCCGAGGGCTACACGTCCATCCTCAACGGTCGCTTCAAAGGCGGCTGGACGACGCGCCATTACGGCCAGCCGGAAACCGGCGTTCACGCCATCCAGATGGAACTGGCGCAATCCACGCATTTGCGGAGCGAGGATCTGCCCTTCGCCTATGACGCGGCGAAGGCGGAGACGCTTCGCGTCCACCTGAAGGCCATTCTCACCCGCATCGAGGTCTTTGCGCTCGCCAACAAGAACTGAGGGGAAACCACCATGATCGATCCGCGCCACAACGAACGCGAAATCCATGCCCCGAGGGGCAGTGAACTCACTGCAAAGAGCTGGCTCACCGAAGCGCCACTCCGGATGCTGATGAACAATCTCGACCCCGATGTGGCCGAGCGTCCGCACGAATTGGTCGTCTATGGCGGCATCGGCCGCGCAGCCCGAACATGGGCCGATTTCGATACGATCGTCGCCACGCTGAAGGATCTCAACGAGGACGAGACGCTGCTGGTACAGTCCGGCAAGCCGGTCGGCGTATTCCGCACCCACAAGGATGCCCCGCGTGTCTTGATCGCCAATTCCAACCTCGTGCCGCACTGGGCGACCTGGGACCATTTCAACGAACTCGACAGACGAGGCCTGGCCATGTACGGCCAGATGACCGCTGGCTCGTGGATCTATATCGGCGCGCAGGGCATCGTCCAGGGCACCTACGAAACCTTCGTGGAAGCGGGACGCCAGCATTACGCCGGCAATCTCAAGGGCAAGTGGATCCTGACCGGCGGCCTCGGCGGCATGGGTGGTGCCCAGCCGCTCGCGGCCGTCATGGCCGGCGCCTCATGCCTTGCCGTCGAATGCGACGAGACCCGCGCCGACTTCCGCCTGCGTACCCGCTATGTCGATGAAAAGACACACAGCCTCGACGAGGCGCTCGCAAGGATCGGCGAATGGACGAAGGCCGGCGAAGCGAAGTCCATCGCGCTCATCGCCAACGCCGCGGATATCTTTCCGGAGCTGGTGAAGCGCGGCGTTCGGCCCGATATCGTCACCGACCAGACCTCGGCGCATGATCCGCTGCACGGCTACCTGCCTTCGGGCTGGACGGTCGCCGAATGGCGCGCCAGGCAGGAGAGCGATCCGAAGGCTGTCGAAAGGGCCGCCCGCGCCTCGATGAAGGTGCATGTCAGGGCCATGGTCGATTTCTGGAACGCAGGCGTGCCGACGCTCGACTACGGCAACAACATCCGCCAGATGGCCAAGGAAGAGGGGTTGGAAAACGCCTTCGCGTTCCCCGGCTTCGTGCCGGCCTATATCCGCCCGCTCTTCTGCCGCGGCATCGGCCCCTTCCGCTGGGCAGCCCTTTCCGGCGATCCGGAGGACATCTACAGGACCGATGCGAAGGTCAAGGAACTGCTGCCGGATAACAAGCACCTGCACAACTGGCTGGACATGGCCAGGGAACGCATCTCCTTCCAGGGGCTGCCGGCGCGCATCTGCTGGGTGGGTCTCGGCGACCGTCACCGCCTCGGCCTCGCCTTCAACGAAATGGTGGCCAAGGGAGAATTGAAGGCGCCGGTCGTCATCGGCCGCGACCATCTCGATTCCGGCTCCGTCGCCTCGCCGAACCGCGAGACGGAAGCGATGAAGGACGGTTCGGATGCCGTCTCCGACTGGCCGCTGCTTAACGCCCTGCTCAACACCGCTTCCGGCGCCACCTGGGTGTCGCTGCATCATGGCGGCGGCGTCGGCATGGGTTTCTCGCAGCATGCCGGCATGGTTATCTGCTGCGACGGTACGGAAGATGCGGCGCGGCGCATCGAGCGCGTGCTTTGGAACGATCCGGCAACTGGCGTCATGCGTCATGCCGACGCCGGCTATGACATCGCTATCGATCACGCTAGAAAGATGGGCCTGCGTTTGCCGGGTATTCTCGGAAACTGACCTTCGGCCGCCGGATCGCAATGCAGGACGCATTCATGAAGATATTGCGCGCGGCCGATTATCGGTGGATGGCCTGGAAGAACGGCGGTGGCGAGACCGCTGAAATCCTTGCCTTCCCTCCGGGTGCCTCGATGGACGATTTCGACTGGCGCATCAGCATGGCGGACGTGGCGAGCGACGGACCTTTTTCGCTCTTCCCCGGCATAGACCGGACGCTGACATTTCTGAGCGGCGACGGCGTCGCGCTCGACATTGAGGGGCAAGGGCGGGTCGTTCTCGCCCCCTCCTCCCCGCCACTTGCCTTTCCAGGCGATGTGCCGGTGACCGCGAGCCTGACCGGCGGGCCGGTGCGCGATCTCAACGTCATGACCCGCCGCGGCCGCTATTCGCATCGCGTCCTGCCCATCGAGGTCGAAGGTCATTGCGAATTGCCGATCGGCTCCGACATCGCCTTCCTCTTTTGCCGCACCGGCGAGGTGTCGGTCGGCGAGGCGCGACTCGGCGCCCTCGATGCGGTCATGACGAGGCGAGGCCTCCTTGATCTCTCCGGTACGGCGTCCCTTTGCCTCGTTCTTTTGCGAAACGAGTGAATGCCGTTTTTATCGGCATTTATGCATAGACAAATGAGAGCTGGCGTGGCTAGTATACCTGCCGGAACGCGATCATAAGACAACCAGTTCTGGATAAGGGGAACGTTATGAAAAGCAGAATTTTTGCCACTACTCTTCTCGCCGCGCTTGCTGCAACCAGCGCCGCCCGCGCCGAAACCGCCGTTTCCATCGGTATATCGGGCTGGACCGGCTTTGCGCCGCTGACGCTCGCCAAGGAGGCCGGCATCTTCAAGAAGAATGGCCTCGACGTCACCATCAAGAAGATCCCGCAGGCCAGCCGCCATCTGGCGCTTGCGTCCGGCGACATCCAGTGCGCCGCGACCACGGTCGAAACCTGGGTCGTCTGGAATGCGAACGGCGTCGCTTCGACGCAGATCTTCCAGATGGACAAGTCGCATGGCGCCGATGGTATGGTCGTGCGCCCGGACGTCGCCAAGATCGCCGACCTGAAGGGCAAGACGATCGCCGCCTCCACACCAGGCACCTCGCCCTATTTCTTCCTGTCCTATATCCTGAAGAAGAACGGCCTCTCGCTGAAAGACGTCAAGGTCGTGAACATGGAACCGGGGCCGGCCGCACAGGCCTTCGTTGCGGGCCAGAACGATGCCGCCATGACCTATGAACCCTACCTGTCGACCGTGCGCGCCGCCCCCGACAAGGGCAAGATCATCGCCACGACGCTGGATTATCCGGCGGTCATGGACACGTTCGGCTGCACGCCTGCCTTCCTGAAGGACAATCCGGCCGCGGCCAAGGCGTTTGCCACTTCCTATTTCGAAGCGCTCGAACTGATCAAGAAGGAACCGGAAAAGTCCTACGGCATCATGGGCGCCGATGTGAAGCAGTCAGCCGAGGCCTTCGCCGGTTCCGCCAAGCATCTCGAATGGCAGGACAAGGCCGCCAACAAGAAGTTCTTCGAAGGCGAGTTCAAAACCTTTACCGCCGATGCCGCCGACCTGCTTCTGGAGACCGGTGTCATCAAGGCGAAGCCGGACCTCGAAAAGCTGGCGGATACGTCCTTCATCGACTAAACGCCCAAGGGCGGCGCAGAAGGCGCCGCCCCTCTCCCAACCGGACAAACGGACCCGGCCCCATGCATCCCTTGCAGCCCATCGGTCGCGGCGCGCGCATCGCCCTCGGCATTCTCTTCTTCGTCCTCTTCTTCGCGGCCTGGGGTTTTGCGACGCTTGGCGGCTTCGTATCGCCTACCTTTCTGGCCGACCCGATCACGATGGCCCGTGACGGGCTCTATCTGCTGACGGAGCAGGGTTTCCTCACCGATATCGGCGTGACCGTCTGGCGTGTCGTCGGCGGCTTCGTGCTCGCCTCGGTCGTCGCCGTGCCGCTCGGCATCGCCATGGGCGCCTACAAGCCGGTCGAGGCGCTGCTTGAACCTTTCGTCTCCTTCGCCCGTTATCTGCCGGCCTCTGCCTTCGTGCCGCTGCTCATCCTCTGGGCCGGCATCGGCGAACTGCAGAAGCTGCTGGTCATCTTCATCGGCTCGGTCTTCCAGATCATCCTGATGATCGCCGTCGGCGTCGCCAATACGCGCCGCGATCTGGTCGAGGCGGCCTATACGCTGGGCGCAAAGGATTCCGGTGTCATCCGCCGTGTGCTCATCCCGGCCAATGCACCGGACATTGCCGAGACGCTACGCCTCGTGCTCGGCTGGGCCTGGACCTATGTCATCGTCGCCGAACTGATCGGCGCCTCCTCCGGTATCGGCTACATGATTATCAATTCGCAGGCGCTGATGGCGACCGGCCAGATCATCTTCGGCATCATCGTCATCGGTCTTATCGGCCTCGTGTCCGATTTCCTGTTCAAAGCGGTCAATCGCCGCCTCTATGCCTGGAGGCTCGCATGAGCGCCGAACTCGTCATCTCCAACGTCTCCCGCGTCTTTCCGGGGGTCAATGGCGGCCAGCCGGTCACGGCGCTGCAGCCGACCGACCTGGAGATTCCGCGTAACGACTTTGTCACCATCCTCGGCCCTTCCGGCTGCGGCAAGTCAACGCTCCTGCGCATCGTCGCCGGTCTGGACCGGCCGACAACCGGTTCGGTCACACTGGCCGGCCAGCCGGTCACCGGGCCGGGCGCCGATCGCGGCATGGTCTTTCAATCCTACACGCTCTTTCCGTGGCTCACGATCCGCGACAATGTCGCGTTCGGCCTGAGGGAAAAAGGCGTGCCCGAGAGGGAGAAATGGGAGATCGTCGACAGTTATATCGACAAGGTCGGGTTGCGTGGCTTCGAGAACCATTGGCCGAAGCAACTTTCCGGCGGCATGCAACAGCGCACGGCGATCGCCCGCGCGCTCGCCAACAATCCGCGCATCCTGCTTCTCGACGAGCCCTTCGGCGCGCTCGACAACCAGACACGCGGCCTCATGCAGGAATTGCTGCTCGGGATATGGGAGCGCGAGGTAAAGACGGTGATCTTCGTCACCCACGACATCGAAGAAGCCGTGTTCATGGCCTCCCGCGTCGTCACAATGACCGCGCGTCCGGGCCGCATCAAATCGATCACCCCTGTAGACCTGCCGCATCCGCGTCACTATACGGTCAAATCCAGCCCGGAATTCTCCGCGCTTCGCCTGAAGCTGACGGAGGAAATCCGCTCCGAAGCGATCATGGCGGCAACGGACGGTTAGGGCCTGTGGACAGAGCATTTCCGCGACCGGGTTTCGGCGACAAATGTTCGAAAAGGTTTCGCGGGAAGGTGTTGACGGGCTTTCCGGGAATTGCGTCATGCGAAGGTAGGCCAATGGACGAACGGGTGGAGAAGACGCCGGATACGACGCTGCACCACCGGATTCTCGCCGATGTCGAGAACCGCATCCTGTCCGGCGAATGGCCGCCTGGCCACCGTATTCCCTTCGAGCACGAATTCACGCAGCAATATGGCTGCTCGCGCATGACGGTCTCCAAGGCTCTGGGCGATCTTGTGCGACGCGGGCTGATCGAGCGCCGCCGTCGTTCCGGCAGCTTCGTCGCCTATCCGCAGGTGCAATCGGCGGTATTGGAGATTCAAGACATCCGCCATGAGGTGGAGGCGCTCGGGCTTGCCTATGCCTGGCGGCCGCAAGGCCGGACACTGCGCGTTGCCCGCGCGGAGGACCGCAATCGGCTGGACCTGCCGCCCCGCGCCCGCGTTCTCGCTGTGACCGGTTGCCACTATGCCGGTCGCCGGCCTTTCTGCCACGAGGATCGCCTGATCAGCCTGAGGGCGGTACCGGAAGCGGAAAACGAAATGTTTGACGACAATATAGGGCCTGGCACATGGCTTTTGCGCAAGGTGCCGTGGAGTGCGGCCGAAAACCGTATCAGCGCCGTGTCGGCCGAACCGGAGATCGCCGCGACCCTCGGCATCGCGGCCGGCACAGCCTGCCTGGTCATCGAGCGGCGCACATGGACCGCGGACCAGCACATTACGCAGGTTCGCCTCACCTATCCGGGCGACCGCCACCAGCTCGTGGCCGCGTTTACCCCGTCACAGTCGTCATAGACCGTGGTAACGTTCCGGACGCAGAACCGCTTCTCGACCGCCGCATCATCAGAACCCTCGCCGCACCAATTCGCGCACCCACGCAGGTTAAGGCAACGCTCTTTCGGGTGAGGATAAGCACAGGCTTCAGCCTCTTTCGATCATGGGATAGTTGGCGAAACCAAAACAAAAGCGCCCGTCGGTGTTGTCGGACATGCGTTCATCGTCATGCTCCAAGGCCGTAGCGGGCATGCATCAAGGCTCGTTCGATGCCCCGAAGCTCCGCCAGGCCTTTAAGACGCCCGATGGCGGGATAGCCGGGTTGCGCACCACGTGTCAGGTCGTCGAGAATCTCCTGTCCGTGATCCGGCCGCATGGGGATGAGATGATCCTCCCGACCTTCTTCGCGACGTCTCGCCTCTTCCGATAGCAGTGCGGCGATAACGGCGACCATATCCGTCCCACCTTCCAGATGCTCATCCTCGAAGAAGGAGCAGGGAACGGTGTCGGTATCCCGGGTTACGTTACGCAGATGAATGAAGTGGATGCGGTCGGCAAAGCGGCTGGCGATGAAGGGCAGATCGTTATCTGCGCGCGCGCCCAGCGAACCCGTGCAGAGCGTCACGCCATTTGCCCGGCTGTTGACCTGTTCCATCATATGGGCGTAGTCGGTCTCGGTCGAAAGGATACGCGGCAGACCAAGGAGCGGCCAGGGCGGATCATCACCATGTGCGCAGATATTGATGCCGACCTCCTCCGCTACCGGCACGACCTCTGAGAGAAAATCGACAAGATTTTGCTGTAGTCGCTCCCGATCGATGCCCTGATAGGAGCGAAGCTTCTCAAGCAACTGGTCCAAGGTGTAGCCATCCGCCGAGCCCGGCAGTCCCGCACCGATGTTTTTGCCGAGCGCAGCAATCTTCGTATCCGCCATCCCGGCGAAATGCCGCGCTGCTTCGTCCTGCAGCCATTCCGGATAATCGCAAGCCGCCTCTGGACGTTTGAGAATATGGATGTCGAAAGCGGCAAAATCGACCAGATCGAAGCGCATCGCCTTTGCGCCATGGCGTGTTTCCCAGCGCAGGTCCGTCCGCGTCCAATCCAAGACCGGCATGAAATTATAGCAGACGGTGCGAATTCCGGAGGCAGAAAGACGCCGCAGGGTCTCCTGCCAATTGGCAACGTGACGTCTCCAGTCGCCGGTTTGCGTCTTGATATCCTCGGAGACCGGGACACTTTCCACCACGTCCCATACCAGCCCGCCGGCCTTGATTTGCTCGTGTCGTTCGGCAATCTCGTCAACCGGCCAGACCTCACCGGTTGCGATATGGTGCAGCGCGCTGACGATACCTTCCGCGCCAGCCTGTGCCGCATCGCGCACGGTCACCTTGTCGATCGGGCCGAACCAGCGCCATGTATGTCTCATATCTCGTCCTTCAAAACCTGGTTTGATTGTTTGAAAATGATCTGCACCTTGCAGGCCGTCGACCGGTCCCTGGCCCGATCGAAAGCCTCGACGACCTGATCGAGCGGAAACGTGTGGGAAATGATCGGCCGCACATCGATACGCCGCGTCGAGATCAATTCCACCGCCTGCGCGAATTCATCATGGAAGCGCTGCGAACCCCGCCAGACGATCTCCTTGCCGACAAGGGCGTTCAGCGGGATCGTCATATCGCCGGTAACGCCGACCTGAACGATCGTTCCGCGCGGTTTGATCGCGGCAAAGGCAGAACGCAACGCCGGCCCGGCCGCCGAGCAATCGAAAGCCGCGTCAAAGCTGCCCTTGTTCTCTTGAAAAGGCTGTAACCCGTCCGGATCGGCCGCAACGTTGATTGTCCGAGTTGCCCCCATGGCCGGCGCCCTGGAAAGAGCGGCATCCGTCAAATCCGTGACGACGATTTCCGCGGCACCGGCGTGACGAGTGGCCGCAACCGTCAGCAGCCCGATCGGGCCGGCGCCCGTCACCAGCACTTTCTTGCCGGACAGATCGCCTGCCTGGGCGACAGCGTGCAGGCAGACTGCCAAGGGTTCCGCACAGGCTGCCTCTCCTGCCGAGACGCCATTGCCGACCGGATGGCACTGCGTAGCCCGCACGATCAGCCTTTCCCGAAACATGCCGTTTTCGTGGGGCAAACGCATGGCCGAGCCCATGAAACGCATTTCGAGGCAATGGATAGGCTGTCCGATCCGGCAATATTGACATTCACCGCAAGGCTGCGACGGGTTAACCGCCACGAGTTGCCCAACTTCGAGCCCGGTGACACCCTCGCCCAAGATTTGAACAAAACCAGAGGCTTCGTGCCCGGCGATGATGGGTTCGCGAACCCGCACGGGACCGAATCCGCCATCCTGATAGTAGTGAAGGTCAGAGCCGCAGATGCCGCCCGCCGCCATGACGAGAAGGACCTCGCCGGGCCGTGGCTCGGTATATTCAAACGTTTCCACTCTCAAATCACGCCGGGCGTGAAGTCGGGCAACACGCGTTTGCATCGCTTTGATGCCTTTCGTTCAAGAAAATGCTTGGTCCGCCGGAAGCGGACCGAATACCTATCGGATGAGACCCAGCAGTGTAGGCAGCCAAAGGGTAATCGCCGGTACGAAGGTGATCAGACCAAGCGCTATGAACAGCGGTATCATCCACGGCAGGATGGCAAGCGTCGTGCGCTCGACGGACAGCTTCGAGATGCGGGAGAGTACGAAGAGCACCATACCGACCGGAGGCGTTAAAAGGCCAATCATCAAATTCAATGTAATGACCAGGCCAAGATGGACCGGATCAATTCCGTAGCGCGCTGCAACCGGCATCAGGATGGGGACAAGGATGCTGATGGCAGCGATGGTATCGAGGAAAGCTCCGACGATCAGCAAAAGAATGTTGACGATGAGGAGGAAGGTCCACCAGTTATCCGTCAGGCCGAACAGGAAGTCGGAGAACAGTTGCGCGGCCTGGCTGACCGTCAGCAGCCATGCGAAGATGGATGCCGCCGTGACGATGAACAGGACCGACGCCGTGGTTTCGATCGTGTCGAAAGACGCCTTGGCCAATGTCCGCAGCGTCATCGTGCGATAGCGCACGAGCCCGAGAAATAGTGACCACAGTACGGCGGCCACAGCAGCTTCCGTGGGCGTGAACCAACCCATGGTCATGCCGCCAATCAAGAGGACCGGTGTCATCAGTGCCATGACCGCGGAAAAATCATAATACCAGTCGAGAGCGACAAGAAAAGCGAGCCCGATCAGCACCGCAATATTGATCGACAGGCCAGCAAGGATCATCAGGTATATCAAGGCGGGAAAGGCAAGCACGATCAGCACTTCGAGCGAAGCACCCAGCAGCTGCTTCAGTTCGAATGGCGTATCCGAGCCCCAGCCCTTGCGTCTGGCGAAGATATAGACGGTCACCATCATCAGTACGGTCATGACGACGCCGGGGATGATACCCGCCATGAACAGCGCCCCGATCGAGGCATTGGCCATCATGCCATAGATGACGAAGGGCAACGATGGCGGAAAGATAGGGCCGAGCGTTGCCGAAGCAGCGGTGACGCCGACTGCCGCTTCAACCGGATAGCCGTGGTCCTTCATGGCCTTGATTTCGATCGTGCCGATGCCGGCAGCATCGGCCAGCGCCGTTCCGGACATGCCGGAAAAGACGACCGATCCGATGATGTTGACCTGCGCCAGGCCGCCCTTCATCCAGCCCACCAACGCAAGCGCAAACCGATAGATGCGCCCGGTAACGCCGGCAATATTCATGAGGTTGCCGGCAAGGATGAAGAACGGCACCGCAATCAGCGGAAAACTCTCGACGCCGGCGATCATGCGCTGGGCTGCGATGATGTCCGGCGCGACGCCATAAATCACCAGGTATAGCAACGAGGCAACCGCCATGGAGACGGCAACCGGCGTGCCGATAATCAGAAGCAACAGGAATGATCCGAGAAGAAGAAGCATGCTCAGATTCCCCCCGCGTTGATATGCTCCTGCGCCTGCTCGCGCACCGATTTGGTACCTGTCAGATCCCTGATCAGGTTTTGCAGGGAGCGAAGAAACATCAGCGCAAAGGCTGCGAAGACCGTATAAAAAACTATGCCGCGCGGCAGATCGACGGTGACCATCCGCTCGTCGCCGACAATCTCGAGATATCGCCACATCAGCCACGTGACATAGGCGAAGAAGGCAATGGCGATGGCATCGACAGTGGTTTCTAAAGCTCTGACGATCCGGCCCGGCAGGAAGCGGTAGAGTAGATCGACCTGGATGTGACGTACCATTCGCACGCACATCACCGAGCCAAGGAAAACGACGACGACAAGGCAATTGGCGGCGATTTCCTCGGTCCAGGCGAAGCTGTCATTCAGCACATAGCGTGTGAAGAATTGCAAAAAGACGGCAAGACCCATGCCCCAGAAGACCGCAAGCGTCACCCAGTCCTCGACCGCGTAAGGAGAAAGATCAACCGGTGCGGCTTCTTCCTCAAAGGCATGCGCCATCTCTTCCACGCTGATCGGCGCGTGCGAATGCTCCGTCATCGGATCGACTCCGTTCATAAAGATTGCAGGAGGTTGCCCCGACGCACCGAATGCGCCGGGGCAAGGATCATCACTTGATCGCGCGGATGGCTTCCCAATCGGCCTTCTCGTAGCCGAAGTCTTCAAGTTTGACTTTCTCGACGACATTTTTCTCGAAGTCTGCCTTGTCGATTTCGGTGACGGTCAGCCCCTTCGTCTTGAATTCATCAACGAGCGCCTTCTCGCGCGCTTCGATGGTCTTGGTCGTACGGGCTGCGGCTTCGAGCATGACGTCCGTGAAGATCTTCTTGTCCTCGTCGGAGAGGCTTGCCCAGCGGGTCTTGGAGATAACGGTGTTGAGGTGATCGACGATATGACCGGTCAGCACGATGTTCTTCTGGACTTCATAGAACTTCTTGGCCTCGATCGTCGTCAGGGGGTTTTCCTGCGCTTCGACGGTCCCGTTCTGAAGCGCCAGATAGACTTCCGCGAAAGCGATCGGCGTCGTGTTGGCGCCGCATGCACGTGGCATTGCAAGATAGGCCGGAACGTCCGGCACGCGCATCTTCAAACCGGCCATATCGGCGCATTTGGAGATCGGACGGTTCGAGGTGGTATGGCGCGTTCCGTAGTAGCTGACGGCCACGATATGGTTGCCGGTCTTTTCCTCATAGCCCTTCGTCAGCTTCTTGAAGACGTCGCTCTTCGTGTAGGCGAGAAGATGGCTGGGGTCGCGGAAGATATAAGGATAATAGGTGACGCCGATTGGCTTGTAATCGCGCGCGGCGAAACTGGAACCGGAAATAATGATGTCCACGGTGCCGAGCTTGAGGCCCTGGTTGATGTCGGCTTCTTTGCCGAGTTGGGACGCCGGATAGACCTCGATTTTGTAGCGGCCATCCGTTCGCTTGGCGATCTCCTCCGCGGCCCATACGGAATCCGTGTGGAACGGCTCGGAGGTCTCATAAACATGGGCCCACTTCAAAACGGTTTCTGCATGAGCAGAAAGTGTTGAGACAAGGCTGACTGCGGCTGCGCCCAACAGTGTTGTCAGTTTGAGTTTCATTCTTTCCTCCTAGGTGAAACTGAACTTCCTGGATGACCGCGCCCGGATGGCGAAACGGTCAGTCTTCTCTGGTCGGCTCCTCCCCGAAGCTTTCCGAGAATCTCTTTTGCGCCAGCGTCAGATGACGCCGCATGGCCTCACGCGCCGCCGCAGGATCACCTGCTGCAATGGCGTCACGAATGATACGATGCTCTTCAAGCGCCAACTTCCAGGTGTGCGGACCTTCGAAATAGCTGGCAAGTTTCTTGAAGTAGGGTGACATCCGTGAATCGTAAATCAGCCCGGCGAAATGTTTCAGAGCCGAATTGCCGATGATGTCCGCAATAGCGGTGTGAAAATCCCGGTCGCAGACAAGTGCAACCGAGGCGTCGTTGAGCGATTGCTCCATACGCTCCAGGATAGCATCGATACGCGCAATGCTTGCGGGCGTCACAAGACGCGCAGCTTCCTCCGCAATTCCGCTTTCGATCAGGCAGCGCGCCTGAAGGATCTCCAAAGGACCTTCGGTATCATCGTTCGGCAGGACACCGAGGGCTTGCCTTGGTCGGCTGCTGATGTAGACGCCGGACCCCATCCGGATCTGGATATGTCCTTCGACCTCAAGCACGATCAGGGCTTCGCGAACCGTCGGGCGGGAGACAGCAAAACGCTCCGCAAGCTCTCGTTCGGGCGGAAGCCGTGAGCCCGGCTTCAGCTCTCCCGTCTCGATGAGCACTCGTATCTGTTCCGCAACCTGCCGATAAAGCCGGCGCGGCTCCAAAGCCACGAACATCAATTTCCTCCGGGCGCATCACTCCCCTGACGCACAACTGGTCAGATTGTCTGACCAATTTCTACTATGAGTTAATTCAGCTCTATGTCAAGGACCTCACGAGAGCGTTTAAGCATTCAGGCGGGAAAGGCGACGCCATAGCGCTTGCTGAGTTGCTCAAACGCTGTTGCGGTCGCCGGGTCCAACGCCACGCCGTTCCGCTCGCGCTCCTCCGCGACCTTCCATTCCCTGTCGCCGGGCGCCATCACCTGCCCGTTCTGACGAGGCCGCGATGTCCGCAACTCCTCCAGATAACGCCGCACGCCCCGATCGAACGTCTCCCGATCCACGAAAGCATCCGGTTTTATGGCCAGGACGAAAGCCCCCATCTCCCGAGGGGTGGCAAAGTCCGGTCCTCCCATCGGGGCGATTTCGAAAGACAGGCGCATGCCGGTCATCACCGCGCTGAAGATTTCGGCGACACCGGCAAGCCCGGCACCCTTGAAGCCGAATGCAGCGCCAAGAGGCGCCAGCATGTCCACCAGATCGGCATTGGTGGTATCGTTCCCATCCTCGTCCGAGGCGACGGCATCCGGAAGCGGATGTCCAAGGCTGCGATAAAGTAAAACGCGATTGAAGGGCACAGCACTCGTCGCCATGTCCAAGAGCCATGGATTGGCCTCTGTCGTCGGCACGGCAACCGAGATCGGATTGGTGCCATGGAAACGTTCGGCCCCATCATGCAGCCGCACGAAACTGTCGGAATTGGCGAAGACAAGGCCGATAAAGCCTTGTCTTGCCGCCTCGATGGAATACGCGCCGGCCGGGCCGAAGTGGGATGTGTTGCGGATCGCAACGGCGCCAAGCCCAAAGCGGCTCGCCAGCTCGATGGCATTGTGCATCGCCGTGTAGGTCGCCAGCGCACCATGGGCATGATCCGCATCGAGTGTCCTTGCCGCTCCGAAGCTGTTCAGCATCTTGATGCTAGGGCGCCTGTTCACGCGACCGCCTTCCAAGGCCTCTATGTAATGCGGAAGAAGGCGGATTCCGTGACTGTCCACGCCATGGCGCGTGCCATGCATCATGGCGCGCGAAGCCGCGTCGGCCGTCGCACGGTCCGCGCCCGAGGCCGAAATCACCTCGCGCGAAAACCGTGCCAACTCCGTGAGAGGCAATCGAGTCGACGGGTCGGATTGCGGCATCGCGAAAGCTCCTCCCTCACACCTCTTTCGCAAAATGTATGATGCGTACACTAGACGTTTGATTGAGGATGTGCAATCCCTGATCACCTGACGTTTTCCAAAGACCTTGCCGCCATGCAGATCGCATCCAAGCCTCTTTCGTCAAAGCTCTACCGCCGCGCCTGCGATCTGCTGGCATTCGACATCTGTAGCGGTGCGTTGCCGGCAGCAACCCGCCTGACGGAAACGCGGGTTGCAGAACGCTTCGGCATCAGCAGGACCCCGGCACGCCAGGCCTTGGTCGAACTGGAGCGACTAGGCCTTCTGAAGAAGGCCGAAGGTCGAGGCTATGATGTTTTGCCCGCGACCCGCGAGATCGGTGGTCTTCAGGCTTCAGGCATCGATGACGGGCTTGAACTGCAGCTACGCTCGAGCTGGGAGGTAATCTATCCCGAAGTCGAGATAGAGGTCGTCTCACGCACCTCGCTTGCTGGCTGGCGTATCAACGAGGTGCTGCTGGCCCGCCACTACGGCGTCAGCCGCACCGTGGCGCGCGATGTGGTCGCACGCCTGCAGGAGCGGGGTATCGTCCATAAAGACGGCAGCGCCAGATGGTATGCACCAGCTTTGACTGAAAAACACATTAACGAACTCTATGAACTTCGGTGGGTGCTGGAGCCGCTCGCGCTTGAGAAGGCCGTGCCTCATCTACCTGAGGGGCTTCTTGCCGCCTTCCGAGCAAACATCGAGATGACGATGGCGTCGTCAGAGGTTCGAAGCGAACAGCTGGATCAGCTGGAGCAGGAATTGCACGTGGATCTGCTTGGGCGATGCGGGAACCAGGCACTGCTGCGGGCTGTCAGCCTGCCGCAGGCTCTCTTGGTTGCACACCATTTCCTCTACCGGCGCACCTCAGAACTTTTCGAGAGCGAACCGTTTCTGCCGGAACATCTCGAGATCGTCACTCTTCTTGAACGTCAGGACGTCGCCGGGGCCTGCGAGGCGCTGGTCCAACATTTAAAGGTATCGCGACACCGGGCGATGCTGCGCATTCGTGCCGTCGCCGAAACGATCGAACCGGCGGATTTACCCTATCTGGAGCGCCTGTAGCGGCGAAGCCGAGCTTATGTTTGGGCCAGCGGTCCGCCCATTTCAAAATAGTCCGCGTACGGGAGGAGGTCCCATCATGAAAATTTCAGCCGTCGAACCGTTTATCCTGCACCTACCGCTCACCTCGGATTCGATCTCCGATTCCACCCATAGCATTACGCACTGGGGAGTCGTGGGGACGAAAATCACCACGACAGACGGCCTGGTGGGCTACGGCTTTACCGGAACCCATGCCCACCTGCCGTCAGACCGCCTGATCACGGCGTGTATTCGCGATTGCTATGCGCCGCTATTGATGGGCGAGGACGCCTCCGACCATCAGCGTCTTTGGACGAAGCTTGCCCGTCATCCCGCCCTCCAGTGGGTCGGGCGCGCCGGTATCACGCATCTTGCCCTGGCGGCGGTGGATGTTGCGCTGTGGGATCTTTCCGCGAAGAAGGCAGGCGTCCCCCTCTGGTCACTCCTGGGTGGAGCACGAACCGAGAAGCTCGAAGCCTACAATACCGATATTGGCTGGCTCTCGTTCTCGACGAAAGCACTCATCGCGGGTTCTGCCCGTGCTGTCGAGCAAGACGGATTCACCCGCATCAAGATCAAGGTGGGCCACGACGATCCCAACATCGACATCGAGCGGCTGGAGGCGGTCCGCAAGCGCGTGGGTGGCGCAGTCCGGATTGCCATCGACGCCAACGGCAAATGGGATCTTCCCACCTGCCAGCGTTTCTGTGCACGGGCGCGCGACCTCGACATCTACTGGTTCGAGGAACCGATGTGGTACGACGACGTGGCAAGCCATGCAGCCCTCGCCCGGAGCACCTCCATCCCTGTCGCACTCGGCGAGCAGCTCTATACCGTCGATGCCTTTAGAAGCTTTATCAGCGCTGGAGCGGTACACTATGTCCAGCCGGATGTGACGCGCCTGGGCGGCGTTACCGAATATATCCAGGTAGCGGATCTGGCTCTGGCGAACCGCCTGCCTGTCGTCCCGCATGCCGGCGAAATGAGCCAGGTGCATGTTCACCTGAGCTACTGGCATCCAGCCTCGGCAATCCTCGAATACATTCCCTGGATCAAGGATCACTTCCACGAGCCGGCGAACGTGGAGAGCGGCATCTTCAGAAGACCACAACAGCCGGGGGCGAGCACGACCCCTCTCCCACAAGCCTTTGAGCGCTATGGCAAGTCTCTGGGATAAATCCGATAGCTGAGGGGCTGGATTTCAACAAGGAAATCCGGATCGCCGCCCATCGCTTAGGATGCAGCGTCTTGCGATCCGGATGATCTTTCAGACTGGGCTCACCGGAGAGGCACTGCCGCCACTCTGTTAACGCATGCCATCGGCTGCACGTTTCTCCTCCTCCTTCATGAAGGCGATGTCACCGACGACGCGCACACGCACGCGTCGTGCATCACCCGGCAGATAGGCGATCGGAATGTCTTCCGTGTCGAGCGTCACGATCGAGTTCGGATCCGCACCGGCCTCGACCGCACGCCGGCGAGCAATGCGGTCGGCCTCGGCGATCGCATTGTCGCGCGACATGTCGGAGAAGACCTGATCGACCTCGCCGGAAACTTGCGCCATTGCGGCACCCAACGCATTCGCCACGCCCGCATGTTCGACACGCAGCACCTCCCTCGCCCCCTTTAGCTTTTCGGGGATCAGGAACGCACCACCGCCGACGGCGATCAACTGCACGCCTTCGGCCGAGGTCTTCATCCGGTCGACGCCGTCCTCCACCATCGCCTCGATACGCTTCAGGAGGTCCGCGACCATCGCCTTGTCGAGATGCTTGACCCGATCCCTGTCGCCGATCTCGACGAGGCCGGCGGCAACCGCCACGTCCGTCGTGGTCAGCGTATCGCCGCCGAAGACCAGCGCCTTTTCTGTGATGCGATAGCCGACCGAACGCGGACCGATCTTGCGGGTTTCCGGATCGATGATGGTACCGCCGCCGAGCGCCATCGGCAAAAGGTCGGGCATCCGGAACAATGTGCGGACACCACCGACCTCGACGACATTGTTGGCTTCACGCGGAAAACCGCCGACAAGGCAGCCGATGTCGGAAGTCGTACCGCCGACATCGATGACCATCGCTTCCTTGAGGCCGGTCAGGAAGGCCGCACCGCGCATGGAATTGGTAGGACCGGAAGCAAAGCTGTAGACCGGGTTGGCGGCCGCGACATCGGCCAGAACGACGGTACCGTCGTTCTGGGTCAGGTAAAACGGAGCGTCGATGCCGGCACGCAGAAGCGCATCCTTAAAGGCGTCGATCGTCTTGCGCCCGAGGCCCTGAAGCGCCGCGTTCAGGAGCGTGACATTCTCGCGCTCCAGCAGACCGATGCGGCCGAGCGTGTGCGACAGCGTTATCCGTGCGCTCGGAATGACTGAGCGGATGATCTCGGCGGCTTCCAGCTCGCATTCGGCCGTCAGCGGCGAGAAGAGTGCGGTGATACCGATGGAATCTACGCCGGCATCGCGAATCTTCATAGCTGCATCGCGGATCTCATCGCGGGCGAGCGGCACAAGCGGGCGGCCGTCATATTCATGGCCGCCATGCACCATGAAGGAGAGCGGATCGACCGCGTCCCGCAACTCGTCCGGCCAGTCGATCATCGGCGGCAGCGACGCGCCCGCCGGCATGGCGATGCGGATCGCGGCGACCCGTTCCAGGCGAGCGCGCTCGACCACTGCATTGGTGAAATGCGTCGTGCCGATCATCACCGCATCGACCGGCGAAGCGCCCGGCGCCTGGGAGGAGACCACGTGGCCGATCGCATTGACCACGCCCTGCATTACGTCGGCGGTGGTTGGAAACTTGATGGCCGAAATTACCTTCTCGCCATCGATGAGCACGGCATCCGTATTCGTGCCGCCGACGTCAATTCCGATCCGCTTCATGCTGCAAACACCGATTTGAAATCAAGGTCATAACCGAAGGCGCGCGGGCCGACATGCTCCAGGCCCTTGGGGCTGGTCAGCACATCCGGCGCAGGCAACGCCACCACCGTCACGCGCTGGCCGTAACGTACCGTCTCCGTGCCGATTGCTTCGCCCGAAACCGTATCGAGCAGGCAGATCAGGTCCGGCGTCATGGCGATCGGCTGGCTGTCGCGGAAGGCCACCGCCCACTCGTTCTGGAAGGCAAGCTCGACCTTCGAGCCGCGGTCGCCGTCGAGACCTTCGATCATCGCCGAACCGCGCAGGAAGCCGCCGGTCGTGGTGCGATCCACGTCGGCGATCTTGCCCTTGAAGAGCACCTTGCCGCCCTCGTGGGAAAGCACGGCCTCGACCGGATCGGTATGGGCGGCACGGGCGTCGAGCACGGCACGGCCGAGGCTGACGGCCTTGGTCACCGTGTAAAGAACGCCCCACTCCTTGACTTCGCGGCCGGTGCGCGGTGCCTTGCAGGTGGCGGCGGTGGAACCGACTTCGGTGCAAATCTTGCGGGAGATGCGCTCCATCCACTTCCACGAAGCGGCCTTGGCGACGATCGCCTCGTTGTCGCGGCAATCGACCAGCGTCAGCGGGTACATCGGCAGGTCGCCGATCGCGAAGCTCGTCATCTGCGCTTCCGGATAGGCGCGGCCCATCGCATCGGCGTCGACGACCGGAATATCCAGCATGGCGGCGGCGAGGAAAGGCGAGAGCGCGTTGCCGCCGCCAATCTCGACGCTCATCACGGCGCGGAACTTGCGGCCGGTGTATTCCTCCATGAGTTGCATGGCGCGGGCAAGATGGGCGGGATCGACAAGGCGTTCCTGGCCGACCAGTGGCGCTCCCATCTTCGAGACAACCGCAACGGCATCGCCGTCATCGAGCGCCTTGGGATCGATGAGCTTGACGCGCTTGCCCTCCTTGTAGAGTTTTTTCAGGTTCAGCTGGGCCAGATAGGGACTGCCGCCCCCGCCGGTTCCGAGAATCCAGGCGCCCACGGCAAGCGGGTCGATCTCACCCGCTTCGAAATCACGGATCATGTTTACCTCCGAAGAATGTGCTAGAACCTAGCCATGTGTGACGAAGGATGCCTATAGGGGACTGCCCCTAGAATGAGCTTGCCTTGATTTTGTGCATGCCTAAAACCATCATGCCGAGACGATCGAAAGGACCGATTCCCTGCCCGTGATGAAGAGCTCATACAATCCGGCTTCGGCCTCACCGAAAGCAGCGGAAGCCCGTCATCGCGTCATGTTTTTGAGCGTCGGACAGTCGCCGCGCACGGATATCATCGGCGACATGCTGGAAAACCTTGATATACCGATAGAGGCGCTGGAAATCGGCGCTCTGGACGGTCTTTCCCAGGCGGAAATCGATGATCTGAAGGTGCGCCCCGGCGAAACCAGCATCGTCACCCGGCTCGCTGACGGCAGCGACATCGTCATCTCCAAGCCGCGGATCGCTGAGCGCATGGCGAAGATCGCCGCCGCCTTCCAGCCCAACGAATTCGATCTGGTGGTGATCCTGTCGACCGGACTTTTTCGCGATTTCGAGAGCACCTGCCCGACGGTCAACGCTCAGCGCGCGATGGAATCGGCGGTCATCTCGCTCGCCGCGCACGGCTCCGCCGTCGGCCTCATCCAGCCGCTGCAGCAGCAGATTGGCGAACTCGAAATCCCGGCGCTGGCGCCCTACAAGATCAGCGCGAGCTACGCCGCCGACGGCGACAAGAAGCTGCTGGCAAGTGCCCTGATCGACCTTGCCGATGCGGAGATCATCGTCCTGAATTCCGTGAGTTTTACGGAAGCCGACCGCCAGATGGTCGCCAAGGCAAGTGGCAAGCCGGTCGTGCTCGCCCGCCGCATCGTCGCAAGCGCCATCCGCCTCTTGCTGCACGGCACCCATCCCGTCACGCTGCCTGGCGTTTCACCGGAATTCTCCGAAAAGCTCCTGCGGCTCACGCCGCGCGAACGTCAGGTCCTGTCGCTGGTGGCCGAAGGCCTGTCCAACAAGGCGATCGCCCGCCAGCTCGGCATCAGTCCGAAGACGGTCGAAATCCATCGCTCGAACGTGATGAGCAAGATGGAAGTCACCTCTTCCAACGCGCTCATCCGTATGGTGGTCGCAGCCGGCCATCCGTGACCGAAAAAGGCATTTTTGCGTAAGAAAATTGCGTTGAAAAGCCAATTTGCCTAAAAATTGGCCGCATTAACGATGTCAGAATCATGTCGAACTAGGGGCATTACCCTATAGTGAAGGCGTGCTTCCGGGCGTTAGGCTCCCTGTCATCAAACATGCAGGGGAATTGACGACAGCATGCCATCCAAATCCAAGATTGCCTTCGTGACGATCGGCCAGGCGCCCCGTGTGGATCTCGTTCCCGAGATGATGGCGGAGATTACCGTCGGCCTGCCGGAAGGCAGCATCGAATTTCGCGAATTCGGCGTGCTGGACGGCATGAACGCGGAAGAGCTCGATGCCATGCGCGCCAGAGACGGTGAGCATTCCTTCGCAACGCGCTTGAAGAGCGGCGAAGAAATCGTTTCCTCCAAGGCACTGACCGAAGAAAAGCTGAATCTTCTCCTGAAGAAGATCGATGGTGAAGGTTTCGACCTGATCGTCCTCCTGTGCACCGGCACGAAGATCGAGCCGCTCGAACATACGCTGGTCGTCGAAGCGCAGCGCATCGTCGACTCGACAGTCGAGGCTCTGGCCGCCTCCGCCCGCAAGCTCGGGGTCATCGTGCCGCTCGAACGGCAGGTGCGCGACTTCAACGAGCGGCATGTCTTCAGCGGCGATCACAGCATCGTGTCGGCCTCACCCTATGCGGGCGACGACATGGGCATGCGCGCCAAGCAGCTCGATGATTGCGATCTCATTGTCATGCATTGCATGGGCTATTCGGCGGAGATGCTCGATGAGGTCCGCCGCGCCGTCGATGCCCCGGTTCTCCTGTCGCGCCGCGTCGTCGCGGGCGTTGTCCGTCAAATGATCTGAACAACCAACATACGAACAAGAGAGGGAACGAATGTTCGGCAAAATCATCAGGAATATCGCAATTGCGGGGCTGCTTGCCTCGTCGGTCCTCGCCTCGCCGGCTGGAGCCTTCGAGCGCACCGACAAGGGGAACGTGATCGTGTTCGGCGGCCGGCAGGCGATCCCGGTTCTCGATCCGCATATCCGCTACGACTGGTCGACGCGCATGATCCAGCAGGCCGTCTACGACGCGCTTTTGAAATATGAAGGCGATCCGGCCGAGTTGAAGCCGTGGCTCGCCGAAAAGTGGGAAACCAGCGCCGATGGAAAGACCTGGACCTTCCACCTTGCCAAGACCGCCAAATTCCATAACGGCGATCCGGTGACGGCGGAAGCCGTTCGCTACTCCTTCGAGCGCGGCCTGAAGCTCAACAAGGGCGTGGCCTGGATGCTCAAGGACTTTCTGGCGCCGGAAGGCATCAGCGTGGTCGACGAATATACCGTGAAGTTCGACCTTAAGGCCCCCTATGCACCTTTCCTCTCCTTCCTGCCCTGGTGGTACATCGTCAATCCTGCCGAGGTGAAGGCGCATGAGGTGGACGGCGATTACGGTCAGAAGTGGCTGACCGACCATGCGGCCGGCTCTGGCCCGTTCAAGCTCGGTCGCTGGGAGCCGAACGTCCTTTATGAAGTCGAATCCGTCGAGAACTACTGGAAGGGTTGGCCGCAGGGTGACAAGAACCGCCCGGCCGGCGTGATCTTCAAGATCATCCGCGAGCCCGCCGCCCAGAAGGCAGCGCTACAGCGCGGCGAAGCCGACATCGTCGAGGGGCTGACGCCGGATGATTACATGCAGATCAAGCGGGTGCCCGGCATCGCCATCGAAGACCACAAGGGCATGACCACCTTCGGCATCAAATTCAACACGCAGAAGGGCCCGACCGCCGACATCAACTTGCGCAAAGCGATCGCCTACGCGCTCGACTACGACGCGCTGATCCAGGTCTATAACGGCGCCGCAACGCTGGAAACCAGCCCCCTGCCGGACGCCATGAAAGGCCATATTCCGGTTCCCGGCATGCCGCGCAAGGACCTCGCCAAGGCCAAAGAATATCTTGCCAAGTCCGGTTACCCGAACGGCGGCATCACCCTGCCTTATGTGCATGTCGCCGGCCTCGAAGAAGCCCGCCGCATCGGCCTCGTGCTGCTTGACAGCCTGAAGCCGCTCAACATCAATGTCGAGATCAAGCCGGAGCAGTGGCCGAACATGGTCGCCAACGGCTCGAAGGTCGAGACCTCACCGGCCATGACCTCGGTCTACACGACGCCGGTCTCCACCGATCCGGACGCCGTCGCCTACCAGTACCACAAGGCGAGCTGGGGCCAGTATTACGCGATGATGTTCTACGACAATCCGAAGGTTTCGGAGATGATCGACAAGGCACGCGGCTCGACCAACTGGGATGAGCGCGCCAAGCTCTACGCCGACATCCAGACGCAGATCGTCGCCGACCAGCCGGAAGTCTTCGGCATGCTGCAGAACCGCCGCTGGGCCCGCCGTGACTACCTGCAGGGTTTCCAGTTCAGCCCGGTCCGCTTCACGGGTGAAGTTGACCTCTATCCTCTGTGGGTGAAGGCCGAATAACCGCTGGCTGTTCCCCCACCTTGCAGCCAGAATGGTGCACATGGCCCGGCTCCCCAGTTTCGGGCCATGCGCAATTATAATTGAACGGAGAAGACGGTGCTGACATTCGCCTTCCGCAAATTGCTGACGCTGGTCGGGACGATGATCGGCATTGCCGCGCTGACGTTCCTCATCACCAATGTCGCGCCGGGCGATCCTGCTCGTCTCGTGGCCGGCCCCAACGCCACCGAGGACATGGTGGCGACCCTCCGGACCGAATATGGTCTCGACAAGTCGCTGCCCGAACAGTTCATCGTCTATATGGGCGATCTCGTGCGCGGCGATCTCGGCCAGTCCATCGTCACCACCCGCCCGGTCATGGAAGAGGTGCTGCGCTATGCGCCGGCGACGCTTGAACTCGTCTTCGTCGCCATGGCGCTCGGCATCGTCGTCGGCGTACCGCTTGGCATGCTCTCGGCCGTCTACAAGGACGGACCGCTCGACCATGTGACGCGCATCTTCTCAATCTCGGGCGTCGCACTGCCGGCCTTCTGGTTCGGCATCATCCTGCAGCTGATGTTCGCGGTCGATCTCGGCTGGCTGCCGGTCTCGGGCCGCCTGCCGCTCGTCACCCGACCGCCGGAGGCTTACACCGGCCTGCTCCTTGTCGACAGCCTGATCTCCGGCCGCTTCTCGACTTTCTGGACCTCGCTGCAGCACATCATTCTGCCGGCCGTCGTGCTCTCCTTCCCCTGCCTTGCCTCCATCCTGCGCGTCAACCGCGCCGAAATGATCGAGGTGCTGCAGTCCGATTATATCGTCGCGGCACGCGCCCACGGCATTGCTTCCTTCCGCATCGTCGGGCTTTACGCGCTGAAGAACGCCATGCTGCCGACGCTTGCGATGATCGGGCTGCGCTTCGGCTGGATGCTTGGTTCGACCGTGCTGGTCGAAACCGTCTTCGACTGGCCGGGCATCGGGCTTTATGCCGTGTCTTCCGCCCTTTCTTCCGACTTCAAGCCCGTCATCGGCGTGACGCTGATGATCGGCTTCTTCTTCATCGTCGCCAACACCCTTGTCGATCTCGCCTATGCCTGGATCGACCCCCGTCTCAGGAGCGCGTGATGACGACCCAGATGACCACGCCGGTCTCCGCCCCGGTCAACGATCCGGCGGCGCTTCCCCGCCCACTGACCTTCCGCGAACGGCATGAAAGCCAGATCCGCCAGTGGCGGCTCTATGGCCACATGTTCCGCAAGAGCTTCTCCTCCATGCTCGGCCTGACGCTGGTCGTGCTCTTTCTCCTGCTGGCGGCTTTCGGCCCCGTGCTCGCGCCCTTTCCGGAAGCGGCAAGCGGTGCGATCGACATGTCCAACAAGCTGATGCCGCCAGGCGGCGGCAACTGGTTCGGCACCGACGAGATGGGCGCGGACATCTTCTCCCGCGTCATCATGGGTGCCCGCACCTCACTCTGGATCGGCCTCATCATCACCGGCATCGGCGCACTGATCGGCGTGCCGCTCGGCATCATCGCCGGTTATAACGGCGGCTGGGTGCGCGCGATCATCATGCGCATCACGGAACTTTTCCTGGCCGTACCGGGCCTGGCACTGGCGCTGGCGATCGTCGCGGCGCTCGGCCCCGGCATCACCAATTGCGTGCTGGCGCTCTCGCTCGTCTGGTGGCCAGGCTATGTGAGACTGGTCGAGGCGAAAACGCTCTCTGTCAAGGAGGAGCTTTTCGTGGAGTCGGCCCGTTCGATCGGCGCCAGGACGCCGTGGATCCTCTGGCATCACATCCTGCCCAACTGCCTCTCGCCGATCATCGTCAAGATGAGCATGGACATGGGCATGGCGATCCTGTCCGCCGCCAGCCTCGGCTTCATCGGTCTGGGGGCCCAGCCGCCGGCGCCTGAATGGGGCGCGATGATCTCGGTCGCCCGCACCTACATGCCGGACTGGTGGTGGTATTCGCTCTTTCCCGGTGCGGCCATCTTCCTCACCGTGCTCGGCTTCAACCTGTTGGGCGACGGCCTGCGCGATATCCTCGATCCCCGGAGCCGCGACCGATGACCGGACCTCTTCTCAACATCAAGAACTACCGGCTCGACATCGGCACATTCGATGGTCCGGTGCATGTGCTCAAAGACATCAACCTCACAGTCAATCGCGGCGACACGCTCGGCATCGTGGGCGAAAGCGGTTCAGGCAAGACGGTGCTGGTCCGCTCCGTGCTCGGCATCGGCCCGAAAAACTCCAAAGTCGTCGAAGGCAGCATCGCCTTCGACGGGCAGAACATCACTCGGCTGTCGGAAAAGGACTGGATGAAGATCCGCGGCATCCGCATCTCGATGATCTTCCAAGATCCGATGACCTATCTCAACCCGCTCTTCACGGTCGGACGGCAGATTTCCGACGTCATCGCCGCGCATGAGAAGGCTGCCGGTCAGGGCGTTTCCTCCAAGGCGGCACGCCGCGCCCGTACCGAGGAACTGCTAGACCAGGTGGGGCTGCCGAACCCGGCCATGCTGTTTTCCCAATATCCGCACCAGCTTTCCGGCGGCATGCGTCAACGCGTGCTGATCGCCATGGCGCTCGCCGGCAAGCCGGACCTGCTGATCGCCGACGAGCCGACGACCGCCCTCGACGTGACAGTCCAGGCACAGGTGCTCGATCTCATCAACTCACTGGTCGAGAAGCTGAACCTCACCGTCATCATGATCAGTCACGACATCGGCGCGATCGCAACGATCGCGAAACACTGCGCAGTCATGTACAAGGGTGAGATCGTCGAACAGGGCCTGACGGCCGACATCCTTAGCCGTCCGCAGCACGAGTATACCAAACGCCTGCTCGCCGCCGTTCCGGATATCAACGCCGCGGCTGAGAAGGTTGCCGCCGAACCATCACCGGCCAACCCCGCCAAGCCCGGCGCGCTCCTTCAGGCGATCGATCTGAAGAAGGTTTACCGCAGCCAGTCCGGCACAGAATTCGCGGCCGTCAATGGCATCAGCCTTTCCGTGAAGACGGGCGAAATCTTCGGTGTCGTGGGCGAATCCGGTTCCGGCAAATCGACGCTGGCACGCATGCTGCTCCGCCTCATCGAGCCGACATCCGGCGACATCGTCTTCGACGGACAGAATATCACGAGCCTGACCGGCGAACCGCTCAGGCAGATGCGCCGGCACATGCAGTTCGTCTTCCAGAACCCGCATTCCGCACTCAACGGTCGTCACACGATCGGCGATGCGATCGGCGAACCGTTGCGCATCCAGACCGGCATGAGCCGTCGCGACATCGAAGCACGCACCGAGGCCCTGCTCGACATCGTGCAACTGCCGACCATGTTCAAATATCGTTATCCGCACGAGCTTTCCGGTGGCCAGAAACAGCGCGTCTGCATCGCCCGCGCGATCGCACTCAATCCGCGCCTGCTGATCCTCGACGAACCGACCTCAGCACTCGACATCTCGGTACAGGCACAGGTGCTGGATTTCTTGCAACAACTCCGCGCAGAGCTTAACCTGACCTACGTCTTCATCTCGCACAATCTCGCAGTCATTCGCCAGATCTGCGACCGGACGATCGTCATGAAGCGCGGCGAGATCGTTGAACAGGGCGACACGGAACAAATATTCCTGTCGCCCCGTCAGGACTACACAAAGGCACTCATCGAAAGCGGCAGGAAGACCTCTCGGGCAGCAAGCCTGGGGGCCTAGAGCCGATCATATCCTTTAAGAGGTTGAATGAACTATCGCCGGAATGCCAGCAGCCTGCCCGTCTCGTCCGGCGGTAATAAGGATTTCTGAGAAGACACGCTTGCGGGGAAAGTCACCACATTGGTCATATCCGGCCCTGCATTTGCGCGGGCAGATAGCAGCGCATAAAGTTCCGGCACGAGCCCATCGCCGTTTTGTTCGGCAAGTTTGTGCAGACCGATGAAAAGGCTCATGTCACGACGTTCTTCGTTCATCATTGCGTTCCTTCATGGTCTGGAGCGCCCGCTCCAGACTGGATTTCGAGCCGTTGCGCAGCGGAACGAAGGTGACGCCGAATTTCTTGCAGCCGGTCTTCACCCTCAGACACGCATCGTGGCTGATACAGTCGATGGGGCAGAAAACGCAGTCGACCGACGGCAACACCGTATCGATGCGCGAAACAGCTTCGCGTAGGCCGCCGTCATGATGGATCAACTCGGCGCCATGCTTGCTGGCGATCTCGCGCAGATGCGCAACCTGACAGTCCCTCCCTCCGACATAGAGAAAGCTGCGGACGTCGATCGCGCTACCGCTGGCGACAGAGGATGCCGTCTTGCCGGTCTCCTCCGCGCCGCTATTACCGTTCTTCCGCTTCTGTTTCTTCGCCATGACGCTCCTCGTTTGGCAGCCGAATCTGGTGGGACAATCCCTCGATGGAGCGCACCTTATTAAACTTGATTTTCATAGTAAAGATTAAAGTCGACTCTTTTTATCAGGATATATCCAGTCACCTGACAGGCCGGCTACGACAAAAATTTACCGTTTGATAAATTTTTTGGCTGTGATACGCTTTGATCAATAGTTGTCCATGAATCCATAAAAGAGGGAACCAAAATGGATCGACTGGGAAACGGTATTGAGGCCGGCCGCCTCACGCCGGCGGAATATGAGTCGAATTTCGCCGACCTGCACCCACGTTTCGACCGGCATGAAGCGCTGGTCGCATCCGACCGTTGTTATTTCTGTTACGACGCGCCATGCATGACGGCCTGTCCCACCTCGATCGATATCCCGATGTTCATCCGGCAGATATCCACGGGCAATCCGCTGGGTTCGGCCAAGACGATCTTTGACCAGAATATTCTGGGTGGCATGTGCGCCCGCGTCTGTCCCACCGAAACGCTCTGCGAAGAAGCCTGTGTGCGCAACACTGCGGAAGACAAGCCTGTCGAGATCGGCAGATTGCAGCGATATGCGACCGACATCGCAATGGAGACGGGCAAGCAGTTCTATGCCCGCAAGGCGCCGACCGGAAAGACGGTCGCGATCGTCGGGGCAGGCCCCGCCGGTCTTGCCGCGGCCCATCGGCTTGCCATGCATGGCCATTCCGTCGTGATCTTCGAAGCGCGCGAAAAGGCGGGCGGCCTCAACGAATACGGCATCGCCACCTACAAGGCCGTCGACGACTTCGCGAGCCGCGAGGTGGATTACGTGACTGCGATCGGCGGCATCGAAATCAGGAACGGACAGGCGCTCGGCCGCGATTTCTCGCTTGCCGACCTGACGACCAGATATGACACCGTCTTCCTCGGCATGGGGCTTGCCGGCGTAAACGGCCTCGGCGTCGAGGGCGAAGACCTTTCCGGCGTCGAGGACGCGGTGGATTTCATCGCCTCGCTTCGGCAGGCGAAGGACAAGGCAACCATTCCGGTCGGACGGAGGATCGTCGTCATCGGCGGCGGCATGACCGCGATCGACGCAGCGATCCAGTCCAAGCTGCTTGGGGCGGAGGAAGTGACGATCTGCTACCGCCGCGGCAGGGAGAACATGAACGCCTCGACCTATGAGCAGGATCTCGCAACCGCCAACGGCGTCATCATCCGCCACTGGCTGGCGCCGAAGGCGATCCTCGGCAAGGACGGCAGGGTGGCCGGCATCGAGGTGGAATATACCGCGATGCGCGACGGCAAGCTCGTCGGCACGGGAGAAACCGGCGTGATTGCCGCCGACCAGATCTTCAAGGCGATCGGCCAGACATTCGCGGCGTCTGGCCTCGGAGCGCTGACGATGGACAAAGGCAAGATCGCCGTCGATGCCGAAGGCCGCACCTCGATTGAGGGTGTATGGGCCGGCGGCGACTGTATCGGGCTCGGCGAGGATCTGACCGTCTCGGCCGTCGCTCAAGGACGCGATGCCGCTGAATCCATCAACCGCATGCTTGCTGCGGGTGCGCAGCCTGCCGTTGCCGTCGCTTGAGGGGGAGTGTGAACCATGGCTGATCTCCGCAACAATTTCGTCGGCATCAAGTCCCCGAACCCCTTCTGGCTTGCCTCCGCACCGCCGACCGACAAGGCCTATAATGTCGAGCGCGCCTTCAAGGCGGGCTGGGGCGGCGTCGTCTGGAAGACGCTGGGCGAAGAAGGCCCGCCGGTGGTCAATGTCAACGGCCCGCGTTATGGCGCGATCTGGGGCGCCGATCGCCGCCTGCTCGGCCTGAACAATATCGAGCTCATCACCGACCGCGACCTCTACACCAACCTTCGCGAGATGAAGCAGGTGAAGATGAACTGGCCGGACCGGGCGCTGGTGGCCTCTATCATGGTCCCCTGCGAGGAAAACGCCTGGAAGGCGATCCTGCCGCTGGTGGAAGAGACCGGCGCCGACGGCATCGAGCTCAATTTTGGCTGTCCCCACGGCATGTCCGAGCGCGGCATGGGCTCCGCGGTCGGCCAGGTGCCGGAATATATCGAGATGGTGGTGCGCTGGTGCAAGCAGTACACCCGCATGCCGGTCATCACCAAGCTCACCCCGAACATCACCGACATCCGCAAGCCGGCGCGCGCCGCCAAGGCGGGCGGCACTGATGCCGTCTCGCTAATCAACACGATCAACTCGATCGTCTCCGTCGATCTCGATAATTTTGCCCCCAATCCGACGGTCGGCGGCAAGGGCTCGCATGGCGGCTATTGCGGTCCGGCGGTCAAGCCGATCGCGCTCAACATGGTGGCCGAGATCGCCCGTGATCCGGAAACCTATGGTCTACCGATCTCTGGCATCGGCGGCATCACCACCTGGCGGGATGCGGCGGAATTTTTAGCGCTCGGAGCCGGCAACGTGCAGGTCTGCACCGCAGCCATGACCTATGGCTTCAAGATTGTCCAGGAGATGATCACCGGTCTTTCTGACTGGATGGACGCGAAGGGCCACAGGAGCCTCGACGATATCATCGGCCGTGCCGTCCCGAATGTCAGCGACTGGCAGTATCTCAACCTCAACTACATCGCCAAGGCGCATATCGACCAGGACGCCTGTATCAAGTGCGGCCGCTGTCACATCGCCTGCGAGGACACCTCGCATCAGGCGATCACCAGCATGGTCGACGGCGTACGCCATTTTGAGGTGATGGAAGAGGAATGCGTCGGCTGTAATCTCTGCGTCAACGTCTGTCCGGTCGAAAACTGCATCACCATGGTCGGGCTTGAACCCGGCGCGCTCGACAAGCGCACGGGCAAAGTGGTCGATCCGAGCTACGCCAACTGGACGACGCATCCGAACAATCCGATGGCAAGGCAGGCAGCGGAGTAGCTGAACCGTGATGCCTCGGCCAGCTTGGCCGAGGCATTTTCCACCGCCCTTTCCGGATCAGAAGTGCCATACGATGAGGCGCTGCTTTGAGGGAACAAACTCGTCACCTCATATGTCTATGAACAGCGTTGCAAGAATGGATGTCAAAGGCCAACGAGGCATATGATGAAATCTCTCGCTCCGGCAACAACTGCGCTTTTGATGTTTTAAGAACGAACCGTAGGCCCCTTTTTAACTCTAGTGAACTGCTTCCTGGATGGTTACAGCTTGACCATCCGTCGGAGCCGCCTGACAATTCATCACGTATGCAAGATGTGCCTTGGACATTGAGTTAGTCGCAGGCCCCCATCGTTACTGACAACGACCGTCTCGCTGAAGCCGAGACCCAGCGCAGTCGCATAAAGATGGAACACCATCCCCTCCTCCAGCGCCCAATCCGACGTCGGCAGAAAAACGCCGGAAAAATCGCTGGTGCGTGGGGTGCGGGTGTATAGACCCAATGTGTAAGCCGTGACGTTGTCATAAGACGGCCGCAGGCCTGAATCGAGCGCTCCCTGCCTCATGATCGCATCCACGTCGCGGGCGATCGCCCCCGGCTTCATCGCTGCGATCTGCCGATCCTGAAGTTCCACCAGCCTGTCAGCGCTGGCAGAAAGGGCGGCAGGGGGTGCACCGACAATGATCGGCCGCATGATGCGCGCACCGTAGTTTCCGACGCGCGGAATGAGTTCGACATGCAAGATGTCGCCCTCTTCGATCTCCTCGGTCTTGAACGCGCCATGCAAGAACTCGTGGTTACCGCGCGCCTTTACGACAGGTCCGACTTCGCCGGTATCGGCGCCCTCGCGCAGGAAGACACTGGAGGCGATAGCAGCCGCATCGCGGGTCGTCATCCCAAGCCTGGCATGACGCGCGATTTCCAGCATGGCCTTGTCGGCGATCAAGGATGCCTGCTTGAGAAATGCGATCTCTTCTTGCGACTTCACCCAGCGCAGACTATCGCTGAGCCCCGGCATGGGCACGAATGCCGCCTGTGGAAGAAGCGTCTTCAGACGCATGAACGTCTGGGCGCTCATGCTGTAGGAGTTGGTATCCAGCCCGATCCGCACACCGGCAAATCCGCGATCGCGGATGCTGCCGGCAACCGCAGCCAGCGCCTCATTCGTATCGGCAAAACCGACGATATCCGTAATCCAACTCTTCTCACGGCACGGCGCCTCGTCGAGTGCGCGCAGCGTGAACCAGGCATCGCCCTCGCGTGGCAGGAAGGCCGCGCGATACATGGTTTCAGACACGGTATAGCCCGTCAGCCAGGCCAGGAGCTCGCCGCTGTCGACGAGTAGTAGATCCACACCGGCGGACATCATGGCGCCCCGGGCGCAAGCGATGCGGCGTTCAAATTCTGCCCGGGAGAACATCTCAGACTGCCTCGCAGATATCGAGGATGGTCAGCATGTAGACGCGGATCATGTCGAGGAAGTCAACGATGTCGACACGCTCGTCGGGCATTGTGTTGTAACGACCGCCCGGCCCGCAGACGATGCCTTCCATGCCAAGCTCATGATAGAGGTGGCCGGCATCGGTGCCGTAAAAGCGTGTCGGGGTGATCGCGCCGGTGGGCTGCTTTTGGCCGCGGACGGCTTCGTAAGCGGCGTTGATCGACCTGACGATGCGCGAATCCGGGGAGACTTCAAAGGGCGGCATCAGCGGACGGCCTTCGATCATTTCCGGAACGAGCTTGGCTTTGAGGCCCGGGAAGCGGTCCTCAAGCGCGCGCAATTCCTTGTCCAGATCGGCCAGAACACCCTCCTGCGTCTGGCCCGGAGCATAACGGCACGACCCCTTGAGCCGGACGAAATCGGCCACCTGCGGCGGACGCCACTCTTCCAGATTGCGACCGAGCGCGCCGTGGACGACGCCGACATGGCCGCGGTTGACAGAGCGGTGAACATCGCTCCTGGCGCCGCTGAAGGTCATCGCGTTGATGCGCGGGATGATGTCGCAAGCAGCTGCGATGGCATCAACTGATTCCTCCCGCTTCGACAGATGGCGAGTGTCGCCGGTCAGCTCGATCACATAGCTCAACGCTGCAGCATGCATGGTGACCGCGACGAGGTCGCTCGGCTCGCTGTTGATGAAGTAATCGGCCTTAACGCCGCTTTTGATTGCGGCAAGCGTGCCGACGCCGCCCTGCAATTCGCCGACGACGAAGGTCAGGATCACATCGCCCTTCAGCTTGATGCCGGCGTCAAGCAGCGTCTTTACGGCGCAGAAATAGGCAGCATCGCCCGCCTTCATGTTGGAAACGCCGATGCCGTAGATGAACTTGTCATCGACAAGGCCGGCATAGGGATCGACCGTCCAGCCCTCGGTGACCGGGTTGGTATCAAGATGGCCGTTGAACAGCAGGCTCTTGCCGCCGCCCTGCCCTTTCAGACGGCCGATCGTGTTGAAACGGCGCCCTTCGTCGAAGGCCTGAAGTTCGGCCTCGACGCCGATCTTTTCAAGCTCTTTCGCCATGAAGCGGGCGAGGTCCTTCTCGCCCTCGGTCTCCGAGTGGCTCTTGTGCTGGACCATCGTCGACAGGAAATCGAGGCAGGCCTTTTCGTCGATCCGGTCCAGCAGGGACTTCGGGTCCATTGTCATGCTCCTTGATGCGGTGTCATTGATATTGGGCGGCGGCGCGCGGCACCGCCTCGATCAGGCGGCGGGTATAGTCCGCCCGGTCAGGGCTATCGATCTCATCGGCCTTCACCACCTCGATCAGGTCGCCGCGATACATGACGGCGATCCGGTGGGCGATCTGGCGGATCAGGTTGAGGTCGTGGGTGATGAAGAGATAGGCCGTACCGCTCGCCTTCTGCAATTCCAAGAGAAGCTCCACGACCGAGGCCTGCACCGAGACGTCGAGCGCCGAGGTGATCTCGTCGCAGATGACGAGTTTCGGTCTGGAAGCAAATGCGCGGGCTATCGCCACACGCTGTTTCTCGCCGCCCGAAAGCTGGTGCGGATAGCGGTTCGCGTGGGTGCGCGGCAGGCGTACCTGTTCCAGCATGTCGCCGATCTGCTTGTCGAGATCGGTGGTATCCCCGAACAGTTTCAGCGGACGTGACAGAATTTCCGAGATCTTCTGGCGCGGATTGAGCGATGCATCCGGGTGCTGGAAGATGATCTGCACGTCCTTGCGGTAAGCATTGTCCATGTCGGACGAGCTGCGGATCTCGCGCCCGTCGAACCAAATCCTACCTTCGAAGCGATTAAGCCCGGTCATTGCCTTGGCCAGCGTCGACTTGCCTGAACCGGATTCACCGACGATACCGAGGATTTCGCTCGCATTGACGACGAGGTTGATGGCGTTGTTGCCGGTGACAAGGTCCATCTTCCGGCCGGTCAAGGCCGCGAAGAACGGCTTGCGGCCGAAATAGACGCTGACGTTTTCGACCCTCACCAGTGGTTCGTCAGTCGCAACGACATCATCCTTCACCAACCGATGGGCGGGATCGGGGACGGCGGCGATCAATTCGCGGGTGTAGGCCTGCTTCGGACGGGTGAAGATCTCGCGGACGCTGCCCTGCTCAACGATATCCCCGCGCCTGATGACCGCCACACGGCTGGCGGTGCGCGCGACCAGCGCGAGATCGTGTGAGATATAAAGTGACGCGACGCCGGTCTCGGCCTGCAGTCCTACAAAAAGGTCGAGGATTTGGCGCGAGGTGATGACGTCGAGCGCCGTGGTCGGCTCGTCGAAAATGATGCATTGTGGGTTGCAGGCAAAGGCCGAGGCGATAACCACGCGCTGCTTTTCGCCGCCTGACGCTTCGTGAGGCATGCGATGCATCATCTGTGCCGGCGTCTTCAGGCCCACATGCGCCAGCAAGGCCTCGCCCTCCTTCCACGCCTGCTGACGTGTCAGCCTGCGATGGCGCACGAGCACTTCCGACAGTTGGGTACCAAGCGACAGCGTCGGGTTGAGCGACGTGCTCGGATCCTGAAACACCATACTGATACGCCGGCCGCGAAACGTTTCCATCTCACGTTCGGATTTTTCCAGCAGGTTGTCGCCGCAGAGCAGGATCTTGCCACCGGGTTCGCGCGCATTCGTCGGCAGGTAGCGCATGATTGACCACGCAAGCGAGGTCTTGCCGGACCCGGATTCACCGACGAGCCCGAGAATTTCGCCGCGCTTGATGGCAAGATCGATGGTCTTCAGCGCGTGGTACGGACCGTTCGCGGTCTCGTAATCCAGCGAGTAGTTTTCGATCGCAAGAACCGGGCAATCTTCTGTATCGGTCATAATGTCTACCTCAGGTTCGCGGATTGAGGGCATCGCGAAGCCCGTCGCCCAGAAGGTTGAAGCCGACAGCGACGATGGCGATCGCCACACTCGGCCAGATCAGGATGCCGGCACTCAAGTGCATGTAGCGGCGCGCTTCAGAGACCATCAGCCCCCATTCGGCGGCCGGCGGCTGGGCACCAAGACCGAGGAAGCTCAAGGTCGCGAACAGCATCACGGCAAACGAGACGCGGATGGTCATCTCGACGATGATCGGAGCAATGACGTTCGGCAGCATTTCGCGGCGGATGATATAGGCGGAGCTTTCGCCGCGGGCGATGGCCGCATTGACGTAGTCCTGCTTGCGGACGGAGAGCGCGACGCTGCGGGTGATGCGTGCCATGCCCGGTGCAAAGGCGATGGCGACGGCAATCAACGCATTGATCGTGCTGGAGCCGAGAAGGTTCACCACCAGCAAAGCGAAGAGCAGGCTCGGGATCGACATGACAGCATCGATGGTGCGCATGATCAGCTCGTCGGCGCGGCCGCCAAGGAAGGCGGACGCGGTGCCGATCAGGGCGCCGATCAAAGTGCCCGCGATGGTGGCGAGCACGGCCATGACGACGGTGGCGCGGGCGCCGATCAGCAGACGGCTGAATATGTCGCGGCCATACTGGTCGGTTCCGAGCCAATAAGAAAGGCTCGGCCCCTTGTAGCGGGAGAGCGGGGAGAGAGCTTCCGGGTCGTGCGGTGCGACCATCGGACCGAAGACGACGATCAGCATGACGAGTACCACGAGCAAGATGCCGATGGCACCCTGCGGCGTCCTCAGGAGACGTTTCATGAACTCAGTCATACTGGATCCTCTTGTCGAGCCAAGCGTAGAGGATGTCGGCAATGAAATTGACGATTGAATAGGTGGCGGCCATGATCAGCACGCCTGCCTGGATGGCCGGCAAGTCGCGCGCCTGGATGGCGACGATCAGCTGGCGGCCGATCCCCGGTATTGCGAAGATCTCCTCCACGACAATCACGCCACCGAGTAGGTACCCGACATCGAGGGCCACAATAGTGATGGTTGGCAGGAGCGCATTGCGCAGCGCATGACGACGAAGAACCTGGCCCGATGAAATGCCCTTCAACCGGGCAGCGCGAATATAATCCGTATGCAGCACATCGACCAGCTCGGAGCGGACCATGCGCGAGACGTGGGCGATGAGAATGATCGAGATGACGCAGACCGGCAGCACGAGATGGACGATGCCGTCCACAAAGTTTTCCGTCAGCGGCACATAACCAGTCGGTGGCAGCCACTTCATCCAGTCGGCGAAGATGAGCACGGCAATCGTCGCGGTAACGAATTCCGGCAACGCGACACCGGCGTAGGAGACGAGGCTGACCACGATGTCGGCAACCTTGCCCCGGCGAATGGCAGCAATGATCCCAAGCGGAACGGCAAGGATCAGCATCAGACCGATGGAGAACACTGCCAGAAGCAGCGAGCGCCCGAGCGCTTCGAACATCGCCGGGCCAACTGGCTGGCCTGTGCGAAGCGAAGTACCAAGGTTGCCCTGCAGCACGTGCCAGAGCCAAGTTGCGTATTGCCGCCAGACGGGAGCATCGAGCCCCATGGTCTGACGCAGCGCATCGAGTGCCTCCTTGGTGGCGTTCTCGCCCAACATCATGACGGCTGCATCGGCTGGTAGGATCTGAGTGATGGCGAAGACGATGAGCGACACGACGAATAGCGTGTAGACGATCATCACCAATCGCTTGGCTATGTAGTTCGCAGACAGGAGCGTGTTCCTTGGCAAGGGGGCCGGACACCCGGCGGGGCGTCCGGTGACATTGACAAATCAGCCGCGCTTCGGCGCATTGTCGGCAAGCGAAACATAATCAAGGCGGAATACCGACGCACGCGGGTGCGCCTCGAACCCTTGCACCCAACTACGCTTGGCTGCCAACACGTCGAAAAAGGATGGGATGATCGAGGGAACGTCCTCGTTCATGATTTCCTGCGCCTTGGTATAGAGCTCGGTACGCTTGGCTGGATCGACCGTCCCGCGGGCTTCGGCGACCAGCGCGTCAAAAGCCTTGTTGTTCCAACGCGTCTCGTTCCAGGACGCATCGGAGGTATAAAGCAACTTGAAGATGCCGTCCGGGGTCGGCTGCATATTGTAGAAACCCACGTAGAAGCTGCCCTTCTTCCAGACCTGTTCGAGGTAAGTCGCGTGCGGCATGGTCTGGACATTGATGGTGATGCCAGCTTCCTTGGCCATCTCGCGCAAGGCAACAGCAAGCTGCGTGCGAACCGCAGGCCGGTCGGAAGCGATCAAGGTCAATTCGAGGCCGTTTGCATGTCCAGCCTCGGCTAGCAGCTTCTTCGCTTCGGCAATGTTCTTCTCGCGCTGCTTGACGCCCTTGAAGAATTGGTAGGACGCGTTCAGGGGCGTGTCGTTACCGGGCGTGCCGAAGCCCTCGGTGACGAAACCGACCATCGCCTCGCGGTCCACGGTAAGCGCGATCGCCTTGCGGACGCGGGCATCGTTGAACGGTGCCATGTCACAACCGAAGTTGATGTTGCAAAACTGGCCCGATGGCGTGCGCAACGTATCGATGCCGTCCGTTCCGTCGATGCGCAGAAACTCGGTTGGCTGAATGGTCGAGATGATGTCGACATCGCCGGCAATCAGGGCCGAACCTTCTGCAGAGATGTCGGGGAAGACCTGCACCTCGATGCGGTCGAGATAAGGACGCGCCGGATCATAGTAGTCGGGGTTGCGCTCAACGACGATCAGGCGATCGGGCTCATAGGAAACGAGCTTGAACGGGCCGGTGCCGACCGCCTTGGTAGAAAGGCTCTTCAGGTCGCCGGTCGCGATCGCGGCCGGGATGATGCGAGCGTTGGTGTAGGCCATGGCGACGGGGAGGTCGGCATACGGGCCTGACAGCTTGAACAGAACCGTCGTATCGTCAACGGCAACGACATCGGAGATCGGGCCGACATTGTTGCGCCCCGGGGAAGCGGTCGCAGGATCGAGGATCGCCTTGAAGGTGGCGACGACGTCTCTGGCGGTGAACGCGGAACCGTCGTGGAAGACGACGCCCTTGCGCAGCTTGAAAGTCCACTCGGTCAGACCATCATTCGCGGCCCAGCTTTCGGCGAGATCCGGCTCGATCGACATATCGACCTTCAGGCGTGTCAAGTTGCTGTAGAGCAGCTCAGTCACCAGATATTCCGGGTTGACGCGGGTCAGCAGCGGATGAATGACGCTTGCCGCCTGGTCGACGGAGATGCGCAGCGTGCCGCCCTTGGCCGGGGTTGCGGCCTGAGCGATACTCAGCGGCGGTGCGGCGAGGACGGCGGCAGTGCCAGCAAGGAAGAAGCGACGTTTCATTTCCAGCATTTTCGAGTTCCCTTTGATGTTCTAGGTGCGATTTTCAGGAATGGCGTCTGCGGCAAAATCTGCCGAGAGATAGGCGAGAATGCTCTTGGCGAGCGCGATAATATCCTGGCGGGTCGTATGTTCTTCCGGGCTGTGGATGCAGCTTTCCGGTCGGCCCAATCCACCGAGAAGCACCTCCGGACCAAACCCAGCCTTCTGGACGTAGCCAAAATCGGAACAGCTCGCAGCGCCCCACTTACGGAAATCCTCCGGCTGATAGCCGAAGCCGAGCGACAGCGCCTTTTGCCATCGCGGCCAGTGCGGGCCTTCGGGATCGTCGGTGGGAATAAGATGTCCGACCAGATCGATGGCGAGCCCGAGCTCGGTACCGTCAATACAACCGCGGACAACCGCCTCGATCTCCGCTCGCGCCTCCTCAAAGGCTTCTTCTGGCGCATAACGGCGGCTGACGAGGATCTTGAGCTCGGCCGGCACCTGACCGCCCGCAGTACCGCCGTGGATGGCGGAAATCGTCAGCTGCGGGCGCAACAGTCCCGTGGCATGCGGCGGCGGGGCGAGCTTGGAGGCTCGCGCGGCGACGCCCGGCTTCAAGGCTGCGAGCGCGTTTAGAATCGGCAAGGCACCCTCGATGGCGTTGACGCCGGTGCCAGTTCGGTTACCCTCGCCGGCATGAACGGCATGACCGGTGATCGTCACCTGAAGATTGAAGATGCCGAAGCAACCCGCCCATATACGCGGCGCGGCCGTGCCGTTGAAGTTGAGGATGTGACCTTCAAGAAGCCGCTGTTCGGCCAGATAACGAATGCCGGGATAAAGTCCCCCCTCCTCGTCGGTGCACAAAAGCAGAACCGGATCATAGGCCAACGCCACCCCGCAGCGTTGGGCCGCATGCAGCGCCAGAAGCGTCGCCGCGATCGTACCCTTCATGTCCGCCGCGCCAAGCCCATAGAGATTGTCGCCTTCGATCGTCAGCGAAAGAGGATCACGTGTCCAGCCAGGTGCGACGGGGACCGTGTCGACATGGTAGTAAAGGCCGCAGACCGGTTGCCCGGTTTGACGGCGCGCGATCAGATTGGTGCGCTCCCCCGCAGCCGGCGCCCCCGGAACATGCCACAGCTCACGCGGCACGATAATGCGCTCGAACTCGAACTCCAACGACGTCAGCAGTTCCATCATCAGGTCGGCGAAGGCATCGTAGCCGAGCCCCGGAGGGAAAGATGTGTCGATCGCGACCATTCGCGCCAAAGCCTGCAAGGCGATCTCGACATCACGGTCAATCGCTGCCATGGCAGACATCAGGGAGCCTTGCGGCGAAGCAGGTTGCTGATCGATCATAGCACCCCCCGGGAGGGCCTCCGGCACAAGCCTCTCAGCTTGCGCATTAATATAAACTATATAGTAATACTGCGTAGACAAAGACCGCGTGTCAACTCCAAAGAAGAGGCAAATGATTGCCACAATCGCCCAACATTTCATCAGACGCACCGAGGCTCACCGAGTTGTCGTTGCCGCTTTACGAAGTGGTAAAGCGACAAATCACTGAAGCGATCATGATCGGCACGCTGGAGCCCGGCTCCGTCCTGCCCAGTGAAGTGGCCCTGTCACAAACCTACGGCGTCGCCGTCGGCACCATCCGCCGCGCCTTGATGGACCTCACGAACGACGGTCTGCTCAGCCGACGCCGCAAGACCGGGACGATCGTCACCGGCCGCAAACCCCAGCACAGCCTGAGACTGTTCTTCCAGTATTTCCGTCTTCATGGTCTCGACGGATCACTCAGCAAGTCGGTAACAACGGTGACGTCGCTTGATTTCGAAACGGCATCCGCCAGTGACGCAGACAAGCTGCAGATCGCAAAAGATGCGTCGATTGTTCGTTTTCACCGCTATCGAAGCGTCGACGATCGGCCCATCATGCACGAAACACTGACGCTGCCTGTTGAACGGGTTCCCGACTTTCCAAAGCGGAAGGAGGACATCCCGCCGCTCTTCTATCTTCACCTGCTCGATAAATACGGGATTCGCATCTCCGCGATCCGCGAGCAGATCGGCGCCGATCTCGCAACCGACATCGATGCGCGATGGCTGGATCTTAAACTCCCGGCAGCTGTGCTGACGATCGATGAAGTGGCGTATGACCAGATGGCCGTGCCCGTCCTGATTTCAGCGCACCGCGCAACGACGCAAAATCACAGATACGTCAACGAGATACGTTAGGCGCGCGATTGACAATGTCTAGCAGTACAAAGAGGTATCCTGAAGAGACCAGGCTAGCATCGGCCTTGAGGGATACTGCCGGGCTTGTAGTTTCTAGGAAATGTCCAATAATTGAGCAATGTCGAATGCTCTGCGCATCGCACGCGGCCGCTTCGGGAGAGTGGCGCTGCTGGATATGGATCGCCCCCTGGTGTGGCACGCGCACCCGCATTGCCACGTCCTGTTGAAGGTCGAGGGCGCCAATACGCAGTTTTCTGTGCGCGACAGGCTCGTGCCGCTCACCGACGAAAGCGCCGTTCTCATCAATGCCTGGGAGCCGCATGCCTATGCGCACGACCAGACTCGCCCGAAGACGGTGATCCTTGCGCTTTATATTGAACCGCAATGGCTCGGTCATTTCCGACCGAACTGGGTGGCGAGCCATGCGCCCGATTTTTTCGCCTCCAATATAGGCTTAATCACCCCGGACATACGTTCGCGCACCCGCACGCTTGCGGAGGCCATGGTACAGGAGCCGAGCAGCAGCAAAGCCCACGAGACTCTTCTCGGCGAGCTGATGACCGCCCTCATCGAGCGTTTCGCCGAATGGCGTGCGGTGCCGAATTCGATCCGCGACCTTGCATCACGCTCCGTGCTCGACTTCCGCATCCGCAATGCCGTCGAGCGCATGAAGGCGGCACCGGGCGACATCACCGATCTCGACCGATTGGCAATCGACGTCGGTCTCTCGCGCGCGCATTTCTTCCGACTGTTCGAAACGTCGATAGGGGTGACCCCGCGCGTCTTCCTCAATGTGCAGCGACTAGAACAGGCCGTCGCGGCCGTCGCCGACGGGAGGGACAGTTTCGCCACGATCAGCGACCGGCTCGGCTTTTCTGTGCCGGCGCATTTTTCGCGCTTTTTTCACGATCATGCCGGATCCTCACCAAGCATCTTCCGTAGCGTCACCCGGCTCTCGGCCCCAGGATTTTGAGACTCCTCGGTAAGGTCTGATACGCCTCGGTATCGCCTGATCGCCCGCCCTCCTCCACCCTTCGCGCCACGGCACCCCTTCACGGATGGGTGCGGGAGGAGCGAATGACGAGATTGGAGACGACGGGAGCCCTGATCGGGCGAACCATCGAACGGGTCGAAGATGCCGGACTTTTGACCGGCCGCGGCCGATACATTGACGACCTGCCCGTCCGACGCGACACCGCGCATCTGGCAATCCTGCGCTCGCCGCACGGTCATGCCGAAATCAGGGCGATCGATACGACTGCGGCCTGCGCGCTGCCCGGTGTATTTGCCGTGCTGACCGGCGACGACGTGGCGCGGCTCACCCGCAGCATGACGGTCGGGGTCAAGGCCAATGTCGAATGTTGGCCGATGGCCCGCGACCGGGTGCGCTATGTCGGCGAACCCGTTGCCCTCGTCGTCGCCGAAAACCGTTATGTCGCCGAAGATGCGCTCGACCTGATCGAGGTCGACTACGCGAAGCTGGCCGCCGTCATCGATCCTAAAAAGGCACTCGCAGCAGACGCCCAGGTCCTCCATCCCTCGCTCGGCACCAACCTCATCAACGAGCGCATCTTTCGTTACGGCGACCCGGAGGCGGCTCTTGCCACGGCTGCACACCGCATTTCCATCCGCATCGCATATCCGCGTAATTCCTGCACGCCGATCGAGACCTATGGCGTCATCGCCGAATACGATCCGGGCGAGGATGCCTATGACGTCACGGCGAACTTTCAGGGTCCATTTTCGATCCATGCGGTGATTTCCCGTGCGCTGAACGTGCCCGGCAACCGCATGCGGCTGCGCACACCGCCCGATTCCGGCGGTTCCTTCGGCATCAAGCAGGGTGTCTTTCCTTATGTCATCCTTGCCGCCGTCGCCGCACGCGTCGCCGGACGGCCGGTGAAATGGATCGAGGACCGGCTTGAACATCTGACGGCGTCCGTCTCGGCAACCAATCGCGTGACGACGCTGGAAGCCGCCGTCGCCGCCGACGGCCGCATCACCGCGCTTTTCTGGGATCAACTGGAAGATTGCGGCGCCCATCTGCGCGCACCGGAGCCGGCAACGCTCTACCGCATGCACGGCAATATGACCGGCGCCTACGCGATCGAAAACGTCGCGATCCGCAACCGCGTGGTGCTCACCAACAAGACACCGACTGGGTTGAACCGCGGCTTCGGCGGACCGCAGGTCTATTTCGCGCTCGAGCGCTTGGTGCACAAGATCGCCGTCGAGCTCGGCCTCGACCGGCTCGACGTCATTCGCCGCAACCTCGTTCCGGCCGACGCCTTTCCCTATCGCACAGCGACCGGCGGGCTGCTCGATTCGGGCGACTACCGTGTCGCGCTCGATCGGGCCTTAGCGGAAGGCGGCCTTGAGGCAATGCGGCTACGAAGGGACGAGGCGCGCGCCGAAGGACGGCTTTACGGCATCGGCTATGCGGCGGTGGTCGAGCCGAGCGTCTCAAACATGGGCTATATCACGACGGTCCTGACGCCGGAGGAACGGGCGAAGGCGGGTCCGAAGAACGGCGCGCAAGCTGTCGCGACGATCGCCATCGACCCACTTGGCTCCGTCACCGTCAAGGTCGCCTCGGTACCGCAGGGCCAAGGGCACCGCACCGTTCTCGCGCAGGTGGTCGCCGAGCGGCTCGGGCTTTCCCTGGAGGCGGTGCGCGTCAACACCGAACTCGACACGGCGCGCGACGCCTGGTCGATCGCCTCGGGTAACTATGCGAGCCGCTTCGCTCCCGCAGTCGCGGGCGCCGCAGCACTTGCGGCCGACCGTATCCGGGGTCGCCTTGCCGCAATCGCCGCCGCGCAGCTCAACGTCACGGCGGACCGCGTGGACTTCCGGGCCGGAAAGCTCGTCGATCGCGACAATCCGGACAATGCCGTCTCTTTCGGCCGCGTGGCGGCGGCAAGCCACTGGGCGCCCGGCACCCTGCCCGAAGGCACCGCCCAAACGATCCGCGAGACCGTCTTCTGGACGCCGGAAGAGCTTCAGGCTCCGACGGCAGCAGACGGCATCAACTCGTCGCTCTGCCACGGTTTCATCTTCGACTTCTGCGGCGTGGAAATCGACCGGACGACCGGCCAGGTGCACATCGACCGCTATGTGACGATGCACGACTGCGGCCGCATCCTGCATCCCGGCATGGTCGAAGGCCAGGTCCGCGGCGGCTTCGCCCAGGCCGTCGGCGCCGCACTCTACGAGGAATATGCCTATGGCAGCGATGGCAGCTTTCTGACCGGCACGCTCGCCGACTACCTGATCCCGACCGTGATGGAGACGCCGGAGCCGCTGATCCTCCATCACGAGACACCCTCGCCCTTCACACCGCTCGGCGCCAAGGGGGTCGGCGAGGGCAATTGCATGTCGACGCCCGTCTGCATCGCCAACGCCGTTGCCGACGCGCTCGGTATCGAAGACATCCAGCTGCCGCTGTCGCCGAGCCGGGTCAGCGAATGGCTCTATGGCGAGGAGCGCCCGCCGTCGAAGCAGCAGGACGCGCTCCCTGTCGCCACCTATGCCTCTGGCGAGCGAATGCTGACCGGCTCGGGCTCGTCCGAGGTCGCCGCCAACCGCGAGGCCGTCTGGGCGATGCTACTCGACCCGAACACGCTGATGGCGATCATTCCCGGCGCGCACGAGGTCAAAAAGGTATCCGATACACATTTTCGCGCCGAGGTCACGCTCGGCATTGGCCCGGTCAAAGGCCGGTACCGCGCCGACATCCGCCTGTCCGACCTGGTCGAACCGGAAGCGGTCACGCTGTCCGGCGGCACGGAAGGCGCGCTCGGCTCCGGCCGCGGTACGGGCCGCGTCACACTGATCGAAACCGAGACCGGCACTCGCATCGACTATCGCTACGAAGCGGCGATCGGCGGCAAGGTCGCCTCGGTCGGCGGACGCCTGCTCGACGGCGCAGCGCGCGTGGTGATCGGCCAGTTTTTCCAGGCGCTTGCCCGCCACGCCGGCGGTGTCGCCCCCGGCGCCATCGGCCTGAAAAAGCGCCTCTTTACTCTGTTCAGGAGACGCCGATGAAGCCCGCATCCTTCGACTTCCTCTGTCCGGAAACGCTGGAGGAGGCCCTTGCCGCGCTGGCCGAAGGCGGCGGCGAGGCGCGCGTGATCGCTGGCGGACAGTCGCTGGTGCCGATGCTCAACATGCGGCTCGCCCGTCCCGGCCTGCTCGTCGACATCATGCAGCTAGATCCGTTGCACAAGATCGAGACATCAGGCGACGAGATCGTTGTCGGCGCGGGCGTGCGCCAAGCGGAACTGGAAGCCCGGCCAGACCTTTCGCGGCACCTGCCGCTCCTTGCCGCGGCATTCCCCTGGCTCGGCCACGTGCAGACGCGGGCGCGCGGCACGGTCTGCGGCTCGGTCGCGCATGCCGATCCCAGTGCGGAATTACCGCTCGCACTGGTGACGCTCGGCGGTACCGTCAGCCTGCGTAGCCGCAGCCGGAGGCGCAAGGTCAAGGCGGACGACTTCTTCATCGGCATGATGGCCACCGACCTCGCCGAGGACGAGATGATCGAGTCCGTGCACTTTCCAAAGGCCCGGCCCGGCTGGGGCTTTTCCTTCCGCGAGATCGGGCGCCGGCATGGCGACTTCGCCATCGTCGCGTGCGCCGCCGTCGCCGACGACGAGGGATTGCGGCTCGGCATTGCAGGGGTCGACGACCGACCGCGCGTCTTCCGGCTCCCGGCGCTCGACAACGACCAGTTCGACGATGCGATCAACGACATCGCCTGGTCCCTGAATGCCCGCGACGACATTCATGCAAGCGCCCGCTACCGACGCGAACTGGTCCGCAGCCTCGGCCGCGAGACGCTTAAGGAGGCAAGCCGATGCCGCACCTGAACGCTGCCCGGAGGCACCTGGTCCACTTCACGGTCAATGGCCGAATGGTCCGCGCCGAGGTCGAAAACCGTATGCTGCTCTCGGACCTGCTGCGCCACGAGATCGGCCTCACCGGCACCCATGTCGGCTGCGAGCATGGCGTATGCGGCGCCTGCACCGTGCAGATCGACGGAAAGCCGGCGCGGGCCTGCCTGACACTCGCCCAGCAGATCCGCGGCAGCAACATCCGCACCGTGGAGGCGCTGGCGACCGACCCGGCGGTGCTCTCCCCGCTCCAAGCGGCCTTTCGCCGCCACCACGGCCTCCAATGCGGCTTTTGCACCCCCGGAATTCTGATGTCGCTCGACGCCCTTTTGCGCGAGCGCCCGGACGCGGGCCGGAAGGAAATTCGCGAGCACCTCGCCGGTCATCTCTGCCGGTGCACGGGCTACGCGACCATCATCGAGGCGGCGCTTGACGCCGCGGAGGAACAACGGAAGGAGGAGACACCGAATGCTTGACCTTGGAACCAGTTTCCTCGCAAGCGTCGAGCGCGACCCGGATGCGCTCGCGATCGTCGACGGCGATATGCGACTGACCTATCGCGGCTGGTACAGCAGGATTTCGGCGCTTGCCGCCGCACTCGACGAGACCGGCCTTAAACGGGGCGACCACGTGCTCACTGCCATGCAGAATCGCTGGGAAAACGCGTCACTGCACTGGGCCTGCCAGTTCCTCGGCCTGATCGTCACGCCGCTCAACTGGCGGGCCAAGGCCGACGAAATCGACTTCGGCATCGCGGATGCCGGCGCGAAAGCGGTGTTCTACGAAGCCTCGACGGAAGAGGCCGTGCGCCTGTCGCGCCTTGCGCAGAACCTGCCACGGTTCTCCGCCGATGCGCTATCCGGCCTCATGGAGGGCACCGCCCCGGATATCGTACCTGTGGCGGACGCCGCAGACTGGTCGCTGATGCTCTATACGTCCGGTACGACCTCGAAGCCGAAGGGCGTGCCGCGCCGGCACCGCGCCGAACGCGCCGGCGCCCTCGCCCATGTGGCGCAAAACCTCTACCGCCATGGCGAGCGGACGCTCGGTGTCATGCCGCTTTATCACACGATGGGCGTGCGCTCGCTACTCGCATCCTCGCTGATCGGCGGCACTTTCGTCTGCCTGCCGCGTTTTGACGTGCCAAAGGCGCTCGACCTGATCGAGCGCGAAAAGATCACCAATCTCTATCTGGTGCCAACGCTGTACCACGACCTCGTGCATCACGAGGCGTTTTCACCCGAGCGCATCGGCTCCGTCACCAAGCTTGGCTATGCGGGCGCGTCGATGACCGACGGGCTGCTGAGGCGGCTGGACCAGACATTTCGGCCGGACCTCTTCGTTAACCACTACGGCTCGTCGGAAATCTACACCTTCACGATCGAGCAGAAGGCGGCAACGAAGCCCGGTTCCGCCGGCCGTGCTGGCATCAACCAAATGATCCGTGTGGTCAAACTGGGCAGCCGCCACCCGGGCGAGCGGGCGGCCGTTGGCGTGGAAGGCGAGATCATCGCCTTGATGAAGAGCGACGAGGCATTCGAGGGCTATTGGAACCGTCCAGACGCGGACGCCAAGGCGCTTCATGACGGCTGGTACTTCACCGGCGACACCGGCTTCGTCGACCGTGACGGCGATCTCTTCGTCACCGGCCGGGCCGACGACATGATTATCACGGGCGGCGAGAACGTTTCGCCGGTCGAGGTCGAAAGCTGCCTGTCGCTGCATGAGGGTGTCGCCGAAGTCGCCGTCGTCGGCCTGCCCGACGAGCGCTGGGGCAAGATCGTCGTCGCCTTCGTCAAGCGACGCGGCGCCGTCACGGCCGAGGATCTTGACCGCCACTGCCGCGATTCCGGCCTTGCCAATTTCCGCCGCCCGCGCCGCTTCGTCTTCGTCGAGGCAATCCCGAAATCGCCGGTCGGCAAGCTCCTGCGCCGCCTTCTGGTGGCGGGCGAGTACATCGAGGAACGCACTCCCGAACACCAGTGAGCGACCAAACGCCGCCAGACCAACGAAAGGAAAACCCATGACTGAACCAGCCGCATTCCAGAACCCGCGCCTTGCCGAACTCGACGGCTTCACCGTCACGATCGACGCGGCCCGTCAGCGCGCCGACATCACGCTCGACCGTCCACCCTATAACGTCGTCTCGATGTTGGCGCGTGACCAGTTGCGCCTCGTCTTCGAGGCCCTCGATGAGGATGAGCGCGTGCGCATCGTCATCGTTGCCGGCAAGGGCGAGCACTTCTCGTCCGGCGGCAATATCAAGGGCTTCCTCGAGGCAAGCCCGGAACACGTCTCGCACCTTGCCTGGAACATCGCAGCCCCGGCCCGCTGCTCCAAGCCCGTCATCGCGGCCAACCGTGGCTATTGCTTCGGCGTCGGCTTCGAACTGTCGCTTGCTTGCGATTTCCGCATCGCGACCGACACCACGCGCTACGCGCTGCCCGAGCAGAAACTCGGCCAGATTCCGGGCTCCGGCGGCTCGGCCCGCCTGCAAAAGATGGTGGGCGTCACTCGCACTAAGAACATCGTGATGCGCTCAAAGCGGATCACCGGTCAGGAGGCCTACGACTGGGGCATCGCCTCGGAGATCGTCGCGGATGCCGACCTGGAAAAGGCCGTTGATGCGCTTGTCGAGGAATTGATTGGCTTTTCGCCGCTCGCCCAGCGCACGGCAAAAAAGCTCCTGAACGACACGGACGACGCGCTGCTGTCGACGGCCATCGAACTCGAGGGCCATTGCTACAGCCGGCTTCGGACATCGGAGGATTTCCGCGAAGGCGTACTCGCCTTCCACGAGAAGCGCGCGCCGGCCTTCGTCGGCCGCTGACCCATCGGCCGGAGGGGAACCCGGCTTCATTTCCACGAGGAGGGAGCGGCCTCGGAACCGCTTCGGGAGGATTAATCATGGATACGACACCGCAGACAACCCAGGAAAGCCCCCTTGTCGAAAGGGGGCCTGGCATTGCGTCGGGTCTGCGCGACCTGCCAAAACATCTCGGAATCAAGACGATGAGCGCCGGGCTCGTCGCCGCCATCTTCGGCTGCTCCGGCCCGGCCCTTATTGTCATCGGCGCGGCCGAGGCCGGCCACCTGACCAACGGGCAGACTGTCGCCTGGCTCTTTGCGATCTACGTTCTCGGCGGGATTATCAGCCTGCTGCTTGCGCTCTACTACAAGCAGCCGATCAATGGCGCCTATTCGATCCCGGGTGCAGCACTCGTTGCCGGTTCGCTTGCGACCATTCCGTTCAATGAAGCCGTTGGCGCCTTCATCCTGGCGGGCCTGCTGGTTCTGCTGCTCGGCGTCACAGGGCTCATCGGTAAGGTGATGCGCTGGCTGCCGATGCCGATCGTCATGGCGATGATCGCCGGTGCGCTGATCCGATTTGCGATCGGAACCGTCACCGCACTCGGCAATGCTCCGCTGATTGCCGGCGCCGCGATCCTCGCCTTCTTTGTCTCGATGCGGCTGACCAAGACTATTCCGCCGGTGCTGGCCGCCCTCGTCACAGGCCTGATCGCGGCGCTTGCGACCGGTGCGGTCGGAGGCGGCACGGCCAACATCGCCTTCGCCGCGCCGGAATTCACGCTGCCGGTCTTCTCCGTCGACGCCTTCTTCGCGATCGCCGTCCCGCTCGCCCTTCTTGTGATCGGCGCGGAGAACGCGCAGGCGACCGGCGTGCTCATGGCCGAAGGCTACAGGCCGCCGGTCAACGCGATGACCATCATTTCCGGCATCGGCGGCATCGCGGCCGGCCTCCTCGGCGGCCACAATGCCAACATCGCAGGCCCGATGACGGCGATATGCTCATCCGAACAGGCCGGAGAAAACAAGGAGGGGCGCTATGCCGCGACCGTCGTCAACGGCCTACTCTTCGCCGCCTTCGGTCTCATCGCCGGCGCTGCCGTTCCGATCGTGCTCAGCCTGCCGTCTGCGCTGATCGGCACCGTCGCCGGTCTTGCCATGATCGGCGTGCTGCTATCCGCCTTCCAGAATGCCTTCGGCAAGTCGCTCGGTAACCAGACCGGGGCTTTCGTCGCGCTCGCCGTCGCCATGTCGAACATCTCGCTCCTGGGCATCAGCGCCCCCTTCTGGGCCCTGTTCGCAGGCGTCATCGTGTCGGCGGTTGTCGAAGCCAGGACCCTCAACGAAAAGCAGGCTGCATGACGCCGCGACGGTTTTCGAGCCGGCGTCGAATTTGAACGCATACCCTTCCCCAAGGACATTTGTTCTTGGGGAAGACGGTTGAGGCCTGGATAGCGTTGGTGCTTCGGTCGAGGAATGACGCCCCAACGCTGCGCCACATCATGATCGATTTGCCGGTCCCGGCCGCGCTCTAATAGGCAAGTTAGTTCTGCCCTGGGAGAGACGTCCTACAGGGGAGCGACGTCCGACAAATGCGACTGACCTCGGGAGATCAATCCTGGCCCAGGTCGCACGAACTCGCCGGCCGCATAGGGCCAGCCATTCCGATCATCGGAACGCCGGGCTTTCGCCTTTGCCGCAGAGGCGATGCTTGCGATAGGAGCACGATCTGACGGAGTTTTTAAGGGCCATCCACAACCGCTGCGGATTGCAAAAGGGTTGGCGATCGGCCAAACGCCGCAAGGCGCAGTCGGATATGAGGGGGGAGAATATGAAATTCCATGCAGATCATGCAGTCGGTGTTCTCTTCATCGCTTCAGGCGGCGTCGCCGCCTATCTCGGTGTAGATTACGGCTTCGGCAACCTTTCCGAAATGGGACCGGGCGCATTGCCGATATTGCTTGGCGCCACGCTGTTGATCTTTGGCGTTGCACTTCTGCTGCAGGCGCACTTGGCCAGCGAGGGGAGACCGTCCATCGCCCTTATGCCACGCGAGGAACTGCGGCCTTTCGTGGCCATCCTGGCTGCTCTTTTTGTATTCGGGCTGCTGGTTGACAGCGCAGGTCTTCTTCCAGGTCTCTTCGCGCTCGTCTGCATCGGCTGGCTTGCCGACAGGCGGGGGCGGTTGAAGGAACTCCCGCTCCTCCTCCTCGCCATCGGGGCGATCATCGTCGCGATCTTCTACTTCGGCCTGGGCATCCCCTTCCATCTGCTTGACTGGAGCATCTAGCGTGCCGGACTTCTTTTCATCCATCGTCTTGGGGCTGCAGGTCGCCGCTAGCATCGACAATCTCTTCTATTGCCTATTAGGGGTGACGCTCGGAACCGCAATCGGCGTCCTGCCGGGCGTGGGGCCGATCATCACCATCTCGCTGCTCCTGCCCTTGACTTTCGGCCTGCCGCCGACCGGATCGCTGATCCTGCTTGCTGGCATCTACTACGGCGCGGCTTATGGCGGATCCACCACATCGATCCTGCTCAACCTGCCGGGCGAAGCCTCATCGGCCGTGACCTGCCTGGACGGACACCAGATGGCACGGCGAGGCCGCGCCGGCTCGGCGCTTGCCATTGCCGCTCTAGGTTCCTTCTTTGCCGGCACCGTCGGCACGGTGCTGATCGCTGCTGCCGCGCCCGCTATGGCCTCGATCGCGGCAAGGTTCGGCTCCGCCGAATATGCAGCTCTCGTCTTCTGTGCCCTCGTCGCCACCGCCTCCATCGCCAAGGGCGGCTTCATCAAGGGCATCGGATCGGGCGTTCTTGGCGTGCTGCTGGGTCTGGCGGGCGCCGACGTCGCCTCCGGCGTCTTCCGTTTCACCTTTGGCCTTTCGGAACTGCGCGATGGGATCGACTTTGCCGTGCTGGCGGTCGGGCTTTTTGCGGTTTCGGAAATCATCACGACGATTGGCGGCGCGGGAAAGCCTGAGATCGCCACCTCGAAAGTCGGCCGGCTCTGGCCAAGCCGTGACGAGTTTCGCCGCGCATGGCCGGCCGTCCTGCGCGGCACGACGCTCGGCTCCTTCCTCGGGATTCTGCCCGGCGCCGGTCTCGCGATGAGCTCTTTCTCCGCCTATATGGTCGAGAAGAGTATTTCCAAACAACCAGATCGTTTCGGGGCCGGCGCCGTCGAGGGCGTAGCTGCACCGGAAGCGGCCAACAATGCCGCGTCCCAGACCGCCTTCATCCCGACCTTGATGCTCGGCGTTCCCGGGAGCCCCGTGATGGCCCTATTCCTCGGCGCGTTAATGATCCAGGGCATCAACCCCGGGCCGAGTATGATCAGTAACAATCCTGCCCTCTTCTGGGGCCTAGTGGGTTCCATGTGGATCGGCAACCTGATGCTCGTCATCCTAAACCTGCCGCTGATCGGTCTATGGGTAAAGCTTCTCGCGGTTCCTTATCACTGGCTCTACCTCTTTGTGCTCGCCTTTGCGTGCGTCGGGGTTTATTCGATCGGTTTTTCATCCCTTCAGATCCTGACGCTCGTCGTTTTCGGCGCCGTCGGCTATCTCCTGAAGCGGGCCGACTGCAGCCTCGCCATGTTCATCCTCGGCTTCGTGCTCGGACCGATGTTCGAGGAAAACTTCCGCCGCGCCATGTCGCTGTCGCGCGGCGATCCGATGACCTTCATCCATCGCCCGATCAGCCTCACCTTTCTCGTGCTCGGCATCGCGATCTTGCTCGCCGCCACCACGTCGCTCGTCAGAAAGGGTGCGCAGGAGGCAACGGACTGAAACACGTATCGTCCTCCCAGGACAATTCGGCCGGAGCATCAAACCATGCTCCGGCCCTTTTTTCGGGTCTGTATCAAGTGAGGATCAGCAAACAGGAACAAATCCGATCGTCGTTTGCGCCTTCTGCCGTCGGCAAGCGAGGATGAGCACGCGCTGGGGCCATTTTGCGCACGGGGCACAACATCGATCTGGCGGACTAGCAAGACGCCGACCGGCGCCTACACCCGCAGTCCTCGAAACGTTGCACCAACATCGTCAAGCTCCTCGAGCCTTAGCAAGGCGGTTGCCAGTTCCTCCCCCACGGCCTTCGAGATGACACCGTCAATATTGGCCAGGAACTTCTGCAGGTAGCCTTCACGGGGGATCGGATTGCGCCGGGTTCCCGGCATGTCGTCGATCGTATGGGTGAGTTCCCGTCCATCCTTCAGACGGATCGAGACGCTGGCACGCGATCTGCTGATATCGGCGGCGGCGACCGGATCCGGGCGGTGGACGACCTTGTCGGCAATCGTATTGACCACCGGATCGATGAGGCTCTCAGGCGCATAGGCATGCTTGTCCATGTGGCCTCGAACCAGCGCCTCAGCGACGGTGTGCTGCAGGCTGATGCGGCCATGCCAACTCGTCTTTGGCCGACGTTTCTCCTCGACAGGTTCGCAGACGGTGGCGAAGGAACGGGGCATGATATCACAATAAATGACGTCAACATCCTGCGGTCTCACACTATGGGTCTCGCGAAGTGCGATGGTGGCAGCGATGAACGGGATCATCGTGTAGGCGCAGGGATGGGCCTTCGAGGCAATGTTCAGCACCTCCCATCGCTCGCCGAGCTCGTCGGTCAGGGCCGCGAAACGAAACTCGGTACCGGACTGGACATGGCTCTTGAACCAGCCGAATTTCCCCTCAAATACCGGGTGGGGACCGGAAATGCCCTGCCCCGCCAAGGCAATCGCGCGAATAGCCGCTGATGCCGCCATGCCCACGTGCAGGGTCTTGGTCGATGTCCCGTCCTCAAAAGAGGCAATAGACCCGGCCGACAAGCTGGCAGCCGTGCCGATCGCATGCTTAGTCTGCTCGATCGAAAAGCGCCTGACACGCGCGAGCCCCCACACCGCACCAAAAACGCCGTAGACCGAACTTGGATGGAACCCGACTTCGTGCATCCTGACCGGCGAGATCATACCGAGACGGCAGAGAAGTTCGCTGCCGACCAGCACAGCCTCCAGAAGGTCCTTTCCCGAAAGGCCGAGCCGTTCACATTCGGGCAGCAGGGCCGACAGCACGACACCGGTTGGATGAATATTGGACTGGATGTGAGTGTCGTCGAATTCGAGCACGCCAGACATGATGCCGTTAAGGAAAGCCGCATTGGCAGGCGTGGTCGGCGCGGCATCCATGAGAGAAAAGGCCTGCCCCCCGGCACCGTCGGATTCGGCAACGGCCCGCCGCGCGGCGGAAACGACGTCAAGCCGGCATGACGCGATCATCACACCAATCACATCGAGAATCCTAAGCCGGGTATTCTCCAAAACCGCCTGGGGAACGCTAGCGAGCGAAAAACCTGTCATCCATTCCGCAACAACTGCACTTAAGGTCGGAGCGGAGAGACGTTTGTCGAGCATCGGGCAGATCCTTGTAGCTGATACCGAAAGCGGTACGCACCAACCCGCTGGCGCGTATCGCGGCATCTTCGCAATCCGGTTGCCGGCAGCGGCTATTTCTTGCTGATATCCATGCTCTTCAGCAGTGAGCCGAAATAGGCATATTCGGCCTCGAGTTCCTGCTGGAGTTGCACGCCGGTGCGGAACCGCGGGGAAAAGCCTGCGCGGGTAAGGGCCGCGCGGAATTCCTGGCTCTCATCGGCATCCTTCAAAGCTCCTTCAATCATCGTGACCAGTTCCTGAGGCGTACCGGCGGGCGCCATGACCGCTTGCCAACCGCCTGTGCGTACATCCTTCAGCCCCACCTCCCGGAACGTCGGGACATCGGGGAAATCGGCCAGACGGGTCTCGCTGGGCACGGCGATCGGCACCAGCTTCCCCTCCCGCGTGGGCGGAATCACCATGGCGTCGATGACGAACTGCACGTCACCAGACAAGAGTGCCTGCACGGCCTGCGATGCGCCGCTATAGGGAATATGCCGCGCCTCGACCCCGGCGCTGCGCAGGAAATCGACCCCAATGATATGGCCGGTCGAGCCGACGCCGACGGAGGCATAGTTCAGTATGCCAGGATTGGCTTTCCCATAGGCCACGAGTTCCTCGTAGGTCTTGACGCCGAGCTCCGGCGGCACGCTGAGCATGCGGACCGATTCACTGATATTGGCGATCGCTACAAAATCCTTGAGAGGATCGAAACCGATCTGGGTGAGATGGGGCGCGGTGGTAAAGATGGCACTGCCGGCAAGCAGCAGCGTTGCCCCGTCCGGCTTGGCGCGGGCCGCTTTTTCCGTGCCGATCGTCCCGCTTGCCCCGCCGATGTTCTCGACGACGACCGTCGTTTTGAGGCGCTTGCTGATCTCCTCTGCGATCATGCGGCCGGTGATGTCGCCGCCACCTCCCGGCGCGTAGGGGACAATCATGCGCACCGTCGAAACGGGATATTGCTCTTCAGCAGAGACTCCGACCGCACTTGCCAGCGCGATCGCTGCCGCCACCAGGCCGTTTTTCATCCCCGTTGTCCAAACTACCATCGATTCCTCCTCACATCATGGTGTTATCTTGAACGCACAGTGGCAGCCGCTCTGAACAAATGCAAAATCTCGCCGGGTGCGTTCCGAGCTGCGAAATTCGCGATAAAGAGCGGCAGGCGGACCAAAGCGAACGCCTATGTCGTCGGGCAAAGGCCGGTCATGCCAGTTTCGTCTCGGCAGCCTCGGTCCTGCAGCGTCTGAAGAGCGCCGATCCGTCACGCTTCAAGGAGAACAGCCTTCGGACGGTGCAAATAGCCGTCAAGATTTGGCGCATGGAAATAGCTGGGCAGATCATACTCAATGGCGACTGGACGAAGTGCCCGCCCGTATCTCCATCCGCCGCGGCGGGCGGAGATACGGGCCATCTCAACGCTCTCAACCTCAGTAACATTATTGGGTGAGGCAATGCGGGCGGCCATCTCGCTCATCGCTTCGGGGGCGCCATGCTTTCCTCTTCTTCTGTGCGTTCAGACGGCAGCCTTCCGGCGGAACGGCGAACGATCCGGATCGGGGTCCGGCATCGCGTCCAGAAGCATGCGCGTATAGTCGCTCTTCGGATGATCGAATATCTCCGCGACCGGTCCCTGTTCCACCAGCTTGCCGCGATAGATCACGGCGACGTCGTCGCAGATATAACGGATGACGCCGAGGTCGTGGCTGATGAAGAAATAGGTGAGGTCGAGTTCTTCCTGCAACCGGTGCAGGAGATTGAGAACGTCCGCCTGGACCGAGACGTCGAGCGCCGAGGTGGGTTCGTCGAGGATCAGGAATTCAGGCCCGACGGCAAGCGCCCGGGCGATGCCGATACGCTGCCGCTGGCCGCCAGAAAATTCATGCGGATAACGGAAAAGATGCTCCGGGCGAAGGCCGACCTGCAGCAGCAGCTCCAGCACCCGCTCGGTGCGTTGGCGGGCATTGAGGTTCACCACGTCGCCATGGATGACCAGCGGCTCGGCGACGATATCATGGATCGTCATGCGCGGATCGAGCGAAGCGTAAGGGTCCTGGAAGACGATCTGCAGGCGCGATCTCAGGCGCCGCATCTCGAGCGGCGTCAGCTTGTGGATGTCCACGCCGTCGAACAAGACATTGCCCGCCGACAGCGTTTCGAGCCGCAGGATGCAACGCGTCAGCGTCGTCTTGCCGGACCCGGATTCACCGACCAGACCGAAGCTCGCACCTTTCCTGATCGACAGGCTGACATTGTCCAGCGCGGTAAAACCCTCGCCGCGACCGAAGAAACCCTGGCGCGGGCCGGGAAAGTTTTTTGTGACGTTCTGGATATCGAGGGTCATGCGGCGGTCTCCGGCATAAGCCCGTTCAGGCCCTTCAATTCACCGCGCTTGGTATGGGCGGTTGGCACGGAGTGCAAAAGCGCCTGGGTATAGCTGTGGCTCGGCCGCTTCAATACATCGTCCACCTTTCCTGCTTCGAGAATGCGGCCGCGATACATGACGGCCACGTGGCTGCAGATCTGTGCCACGACGCCGAGATTGTGGGTGATCAGCAGCACTCCGATATTGCGTTCAGCCACAAGATCATGGATCAGCCGCAGGATTTGCGCCTGCACCGAAACGTCGAGCGCGGTCGTCGGTTCATCGGCGATCAGCAGGTCGGGCTTGCCGATCATCGCCATGGCGATCAGTGCGCGCTGGCGCATGCCCCCGGAGAACTGGTGCGGATAGTCATGAATACGCTCGGCGGCCTTCGCAATGCCGACCTTTTCCAGCATCTCGACTGCCACACGTCGGGCCGCCCTCTTGAGATCGCCACGCGAGGCACCGGGATCGAGCCCGAGCACGGACGGGTCCGCATGGCCGGCATGCAGCGCCACGTCCACTAACTGCGTGCCGATCCGGAAGGCCGGGTTAAGGTTGGTCGTCGGATCTTGGAAGATCATGCCGATATGCCGGCCACGCAAGCCCCTCATCTCCCTGTCGGTCGCCTTCAGCACATCCTTGCCCTGGAACTTAATCGAACCGGCGACATAGCGCCCCGGCGGCGACGGAACGAGCCGTGAGACGGATAAGCCCGTCAGTGATTTACCGCTGCCCGTCTCGCCGACCATGCCCCAGATCTCGCCGCGCTCGATCTTCAGGTCGATGCCGTGGAGGATTTGCGTCTCGCCCTCGTAGCTCTTCATGGCGAGGTTGAGGTTCCTGATGTCGAGAAGCGTCATCGTGATCCCTTCCCTATCGTCGAGCCTTGGGGTCGAGCACGTCACGCAGCCCGTCGCCCAGCAGGTTGAAGGCAAGCACTGCCAAGAAAATCGCAACGCCAGGAGCCACCGCCGTCCACCAGTAATCCGGCATATAGCTGCGCGCACCGGAAAGCAGCGTGCCCCATTCCGGAGTCGGCGGCTTCACGCCGATGCCGACGAAGCCGAGCGAGGCGACGGTCAGTATCGCGAAGCCCATGTCGAGCGAGGCCTTGATGACGATCGGCGAGACGATGTTTGGCAAGATGTGCCTGCCGAGGATGCGCGGCCAGTCGGCGCCGAGCGCATGGGCCGCGACGACGAACTGCTCTTCCTTCTTGACGATCACTTCGCCGCGCACGAGACGGGCATAGGCCGGCCACCACGTGATCGAGATGGCGATGATCATGTTCCAGACGCCCGTGCCGAGCGCTGCCGCCACGGCCATGGCAAGGATCAGGCTTGGGATGGTGAGCAGAAGATCGGTGATGCGCATCAGGATTTCGTCGATCCAGCCGCCGAAATACCCGGCAATGGCGCCGACGATCGTGCCGACGACGATAGCGATGAAGACAACGGCAAGACCGGAAAACAGCGAGACCTGTGAACCGACCAGCACCAACGAAAACATGTCTTGGCCGAGCGCATTGGTGCCGAACCAAGCCGTAGCCGACGGCGGCTGGAATTTCGCACCGGTATTCGTGCCGCCGACGACATGCTCGGGATGCGGCACGATCCACGGTGCGAGGATGGCGATGACGATCAGTGCGATGACGATCGCAAGGCCGATGATCGACAGCCAACTCTGGCGAAACCGATAGAAGGCGCGGCTCCAGTTTTCGAGACGCGCGGACTGGCTGCGCTCGGGTATGGCAATGGGGGTCATTTGCTCAGTCCTGCTCATACGTAGCGTACCTTCGGGTTGAAGACGCCGTAAAGAAGGTCCACGACGAGCATGGTAACAAGATAGATGATCGCGATGATGAGCGTCACGCCGATCACCGGCATGAAATCCTGGGTCAGGATCGCCTGGGTGGCGTAGAGGCCCAGCCCCGGCCAGTCGAAGACCGTCTCCACCAGAACCGTGCCCCCGAGTAGCCAGGAGACGTAGAGGCCGATCACCGTCAGCGTCGAGGTCATGGCGTTCTTGAGCACGTATTTGAAGAGGATCAGCCGGTTGGAAAGACCGAGCGCCCGCTCGGTCATGACATAGTCCTGCTGCAGCACTTCGATCGTCGAGGCGCGCATCATCCGCATGATGGTGGCAAGCGGCGAAAGCGCCATGGCGATCGCCGGCAGTGCCAGATGTGAGAGCGCGATCTGGAACGCGTACCAGTCGCCCGCGATCACAGCATCGATCGTATAGAGGCCCGTCACGTAGTCCGGCGGGCTTTCGATCAGTGGGTAGCGGCCGGACAGCGGCAGGATGTCCAGCCAGGCGGCAAAGGCCATCTGCAGGAGGAGGCCGAGGAAGAAACGCGGCATGGCGATGCCGCCGAGCGCCACCGTGCGGGTCGCATAATCAAGCGCCCCATTCTTGTAGACGGCCGTCAACAGACCGAGCGGAATGCCGATGACGACCGCAATGAACAGGGAGGCGAAGACGAGCTCTATGGTCGCCGGCAGATATTCCACGATGTCCGCGAAGACTGGACGACGCGTGAAGACCGACATGCCCCAATCGCCGGAAACGAGACCGGTCAGATAATCCCAGTATTGCACTGGCAAAGGCTGATCCAGGCCGAATTCGCGCTTCATCTGCGCGATCAGCTCGGGCGTCGCATTCGGACCCGCGGCAAGGCCCACCGGGTCGCCGGGCAGGATGCGTGCCACGATGAACAGAAGCAGGGTCAGGCCGAGCAGGACCGGTAAGAGCAGGACAAGCCTGCGCAAGATATAAAGCAGCATTCGCAAACTCCGGAGCGGCGGGCTTCCGTACCGAAAACCCGCCGGCGGCAAGGGTTCAAGCGATCGACAGCGGCCAGATTTCCATCGTGTTGGCGGCAACCGGGCTGAAAACATAGTCCTTTACGTTGTCGCGCATCGCAAACTTGCGCAGTTCGAGAATGCCGATGATATCGGGCGCATCCTCGACGATTACCGCCTGGAACTTCTTGTAGAGTTCGGCACGCTTGGCGGTATCGACTTCGGCGCGGGCATCCTCGATCAGCTTGTCGACCTCCGGGTTCTTGTAGACCGGATTCTGCCACTGCCCATTGCGCGAAGAATGGTAGGCGGCGAACGCGGTATTGTCCGGGTCGGCATAGTTGGGCGACTGGAAGATCGAGTAGAAGTCGACCATCGTCTCCGGCGAACGGGCCATCGCCACGGTGTCCGGCCAGGTCATGGCACGGATGTCGAGTTTGATGTTGAGTGCCTTCAGCGATTCCAGCATGATCAGACACCAGCGGCGCTGGTTCTCGTAGCCGGCGGCGTGGTGTATGGAGAGCGTGATGCCGCCGTCCTTGTATTGCGACCTGGCGAGATATTCCTTCGCCTTCGCCATGTCCTGGTCATAGCCCTTCTGGTCCGGATCAAAGCCGAAGATGCCGATGGGCAGCGGGCTCTTCATCAATTGGGCCGGGCCTGCGGCATCCAGCATGCCCTGGTAGTTGAACGCGTAAGACACTGCCTTGCGCAGGTTCTTGTCCATCAGCGGGCCCTTGGCCGTGTTCATCTTGATGGTAAACGTGCGGTAGTCAGGTTCCATGATACGGACGACATGCGGCATGTCTTTGATGGCGTCCATGTCCTCGGCGAACATGTCGAGCGCGAAATGCACTTCGCCGCGCTGGAGCATCAGCCGGGCGGTCGAGGCCTCGCGGACGATCTTCCAGATCGCGCCGTCGAGATTGCCACCCTTATGCCAGTCGTTCTCGACGCGGCTCAGTTCATAAAGGTCGCCCGGCTTGACGCGTCCCATCTTGAAGGCACCCGAACCGGCCATGTTGGCGAGCAGGAAGGCTTGCCCGTCGTCAGTCCCCTTGTTGGCTTCGACGAGCTTGGAGTTGACGACGAACATCCAAGGCAGGACGGAGAGAAGCGGCGCGAAGGGCTTCTTCAGCGTCATCGTCACCGTTGTCTCGCCGGTCACCCGGATGCTGTTTTCGTCGAGGATCCCCGACACCATCCAGGCCGGCCCCTTCGCAAGGCGCAGCAGGCGAGCAAAGGAATATTCGACATCCTTGGCGGTCACCGGCGTGCCATCATGGAATTTGGCATTTCCGTCGAGCTCGAATGTGTAGACGAGGCCGTCATCGGACTGGTTCCAGCTCTTGGCAAGGCCCGGCGCCGGAACCGGTGGATTGTTCACCACGCGCACCAGCGGATCGTAGGTATTGCGGAACAGCCATTGCGGCGCGTAGCCGGTGGCCACATGCGGATCGAAGTTCGGAATGTCGACAGTGCTGGCGAGAACCAGGATCTTCCTGCCGGCCGAATTGGCGAGGCGGGGCATTGTCGCGGCGGCGGTCATGCCTGCAGCGCCGATCAGAAATTGACGTTTATTCAGATTGAGCATGTTCCATTCCCCTTTTTTTGTCTGCATTGCTTGTGTGGTCGTCCCTGAGAGGACACGACGTGAGCCAGTGACTACCGGCTCGCCGCTGGCGAAAGGCGGGCGGATGCCGCCAGCTCCTTTTTGCGCTTGCTGAGGCCATAGATAGCTTCGGCGGCCTCGGCGCTGACGTAGTCTTCCTCGACGTCCTCCTCGATCAGTTCTACCGACCGGTTTGCCGGATCGCCAAAGCCGGCGCCGCCGCCGAGCTGCAGCTCCACCACGCGATCGGTGCGGTCCACGACCAAGAGCCCGCCAGTACCGACATCTTCCAGCACATTGCCTTCCTCGTCGCGGACATAACCGTGCGACAGGAGGCCATTCTGACCGCCGAATAGGCCGGCGATCGGCGCGTTGACGCCTTCCGGCGAGACGAAGACGGTGACGGAGGTGCCGTCGTCATAACGCTTGGCGAGCCGGATGCGCGCGCCAAGCCCGCCGCGAAACTCGCCGGCGCCGGCGGAATCCTGAACGAAGCCCTTTTCGAGGATGACGACCGGCGAGCGGCTTTCCAGCATTTCGATCGAGGAGGTCGCCGCGGAGGTTGGCCACAGAACGGACGACTTCCCGTCCTTGGCGGAGCTGCCGCCCTGTCCGCCGCCAGAGAGCAGGTGGTCGTAGAAGATCTTGCCATCCGGGGTCTTGCCGTAGACGGTCAAAAGGCTTGGCAGGCCGGTATGGGCGATGACCTTTTGCGGAGCGGCCTTGGAAAGCGCCCGAAAGATGTTCGGCGAAGTGTACCAGCCGGTGCGGGTGCGCAGGCTAACCGGGGCCGGCTTATTGCAGTTCATCACAGAACCCTTCGGCGCCTTGACAGTCAGCGGTCGGTAGCAGCCCGCATTGCCGCGCACCGAAGGCGTCAGCATGCATTTCAGCGGATAGGTCGAATGCGCCGTCGTGTAGCTCAGCGTGCAGTTGATGCCGCCAAGCGGCACCTCCGGCGGAGCGCCTTCGAAATCGAGCTCGATCTCGTCGTCCTTGATCACCACCTTGACCGGCACAGTCATGTGCGTGCCAAGTGGATTATAGGAGATGGTCGAGGTGTGGACGCCGTTCGGAATGGCGCGGATCGCATCGCGCATCGCTTTTTCCGAGCGGGACTGGACGACCTCGGCGAGCGCCTGGAGATCGGACAAGCCGTATTCGTCCATGAACGCCACCATGCGGCGGGCGCCGGTGTCGTTGGCGGCGACCAGCGAGCGGACGTCGCCCAGCACCTGATGGGAATCGCGAATGTTCTCCGCCATCAAGCGGAAGAGGTCTTCGTTCTCGACACCCGCCTTGATGAGCTTCATCGGCGGGATCTGCAGGCCTTCTTCGTAGATTTCGGTCGCCTTCATGCCGTTGCGGGTGCCGCCGATATCGCCGACATGACCGACCGTGCCCATGACGGCGACGGCCTTTCCGTTCTTGAAGACCGGGGTCATGACTGCGATGTCGAACAGATGGCCCGCGCAGAGCCAAGGGTCATTGCAGACCAGAACGTCGCCCGGCTCCAGCGTATCAATCGGGTAGCGCTCCAGCGCCGCCTTGACCACCATCGGCAGGGTGAGGTTGAAGACCGGCATGACGCGGGCCGAATGGGCCAGCGTTTCGCCGGAGGCATCCAGGATCGAGCAGCCGAAGTCCTGGGATTCTGAGATGATCAACGAATACGCGGTGCGGCAGACCGTGTGCCACATTTCTTCCGCCACGGTGACGAGGCGGCTCCACATGATTTCGAGCGCGATCGGATCGGACTCAATCCTCTCGATTGCTTCCGCCTTGGTCATCTGCGAGGTAACCAGTTCGATGCCCTTGCCGACTGTGGCGATCTTGATGCGCAGATTGCCGGCGGCATCGACGGTCAGCACGTCGCCGGGCGGCACGATTGTGGTCGATTCACGCTCCTCGATGATCGCCGGGCCTTCGACCGTCATGCCCGGCGTCAGCTTATAGCGGTCGTAGATGGCGGCATCGATGAAACCTTCACCGAAATAGCACTTGCGGCTTCCCTTGAGCGCGACGTCGCCCGAGGCAGCGATATCCGCCTGCTTGATGGAAAGCTGCGGGATCGCGCCGCTGGCGCGAAGGCGGAAGGAGAGGATTTCGAGTTCGGCTTCCACCGGAACGCGGGTATAGCGGGCGGCATAAACCTCTTCGAAGGACTTGCGGATGGTCGCATAGGCATTTGCATCAAGTTCGCCGGCCGGGATCGGCACGTTGATCTCGTGCAGCTGGCCGATCAGGCGCATGTCGGCGGTGCGTTCGAAGACGACGTCCTCGGGCTTGGCGCCGGCAGCAATGAGTTTGGCCTTGCCTTCTTCGGCAAGCTCACCGAACTCGGCATTCAGGGATGCCGTGTCGAGGTCGGCCGAAAGGCCCATCGGCCGTGAACGGACGAGATCGAAGGACAGCGGCGCCGTCAGGAAGCCGAAGGCCGAAGCGGCACCGCTGGCCTGCGGAATGATGACTTCGCCGACACCGAGAATGCGGGCGACACGGGCGGCAAACGCCGGGCCGGCGCCGCCGAAACCGATCATCGAATAACCGCGCGGATCCTTGCCCTTTTCGACCAGATGGATGCGGGTGGCGCTTGCCATGTTCTCGCCGACCACCTGATGGATGCCCCAGGCGGCTTCGACGGTGGAAATGTTGAGCGGTTCGGCAATCGTCTTCAGCGCCTTTTCGGCGGCATCGAGATCGAGCGTCATGCGGCCGCCGAGAAAGAAGGCCGGATCGTAATAACCGAGCGCGACGCTGGCATCGGTGACCGTCGGCTTGGTGCCGCCGGCGCCGTAGCAGGCCGGACCCGGAGACGCGCCGGCCGAATGCGGACCAACCTGCAGCAGACCGACTTCGTCGATCGCGGCGATCGAACCGCCACCGGCGCCGATCTCGATCATGTCGACGACCGGCGCCTTGATCGGCAGGCCGGAGCCGTTGCGGAAGCGGCGCACACGGCCGGCTTCGAGATAGGAAGCGATATGCGCCATGCCGTTTTCAATCATGCAGGCCTTGGCCGTCGTGCCGCCCATGTCGAAGGCGATGACGTTTTCCTGGCCGGCCGCCTTGCCGAACCATGCGGTCGCCAGCGCGCCGCCGGCGGGGCCGGATTCGAGCAGGCGGATCGGGAATTCGCGGGCTTCATCGACGGAGACGAGACCACCGGCCGAATGCATCAGACGGAACGCGCCGGTAAAGCCGCGGGCCTTCAGTTCTTGCTCGAAACGCTTCAGGTAACGGTCCATCAGCGGCTGCACATAGGCATTGGCGCAGGTGGTGACGAAGCGCGGATATTCGGAGATTTCGGCAACGACTTCCGAAGAGATGGATACCGACATGTCCGGATAGTGGTGCTTGATGATTTCGCGGACCCGCTTTTCGTGAGCCGGATTGCGGTAGGAATGCATGAGGCAGACCGCGATCGCTTCGACGCGGTCGGCGACCAGTTTCTTCACGGCGCGGAGGACCGAAACCTCGTCCAGCGGCTTGATGACGCCACCATCGGCGCCGATGCGCTCGGAGATCTCGATGCGGCGCGAACGGCTGACCAGCGGCTCGGCGAATTCGATGAAAAGGTCGTAGATGTCGTAGCGCTGCTCGGTACCGATCTCGAGAACGTCGCGAAAACCTTCCGTAGTGATCAGGCCGACCGGGGCGCCCTTGCGCTCGATCACCGCATTCGTCACCAGCGTCGTGCCGTGAACGATCTCGGAGAGGTCTGCAACCGAAATTCCGGCTGCGTCGACCAGTTCTCCGAGACCGCCCAATGCGCCCTGGGAGGGATCTTTTGGCGTCGTCAGGCACTTGTGCAGGCGGATGGAAGCCGCCTTTTCGTCGAACAGGATGAAGTCGGTGAAAGTGCCACCGATATCGACGCCGGCACGGAAGTTCCTGGAAGTCTCTTGCATTCGTATGTTCCCCATAACGGATGGCCGAAGACGCGCAACGGCCCGATCAACGCCGTCATCTTCTCGCGGCGCGCATGGCTCATTCATCTCGGGTTCTGGGTGCCCGGCATGCGGATGGGTAAACCTTCCCCCTGCAGAGGGGATGGATCTAATGCCTGCCTGTTCCGCCGTTTTTTTAAGCATGAATTGTTTTGACATCTTTATAGGCGGCAAGATCAAAGGAGTCTAGCGCTAGTTTCATATTTGACAATAAGTTCCAATAATGGAACTATGGCAGGGTGATTTACGCGCATAGGACGAAACATGAGCTCTCTCGAAGATGCGATCTCCATTCTCGGTTGCTTCTCGCTGGCCGAGCCTTCTCTGTCGCAGGCGGAACTGGCGCGCCGCACCGACTGCCCCAAGGCTACGGCATCCCGCGTGATGAAGGTTCTGCGCGAAAACGGAATTCTTGATTTCGATCCCGTGACGCGCCTCTACACGCCCGGTGTCCGCCTCTTCGAGCTTGGGCAGATCTGTCGCTCGAACCATAATTTCCTGGATCTAGTGAATACCGAGCTGCAGGAGGTCTGCGCCATCGGCGGGCATACGGCCTATGTGACCGTATTTGACGGATATCAGCTCGTCGTGCTGCGCATGGTGCGCGGCTCAAGCCCGCTGGCGATCACCTCGACGCCCGGATACCGTGCTTGGCCACATGCGACCTCAAACGGACGCGCCATGCTGGCACTGCTGAACGAGGAGGAATGGAAGCTTCGCGTTCCAGACAGGTTGCCCTTCGTGACGACGCAAGCGCCGCAGAACCATGCAGAATTGCTGGACCGGATCCGGATCATTCATGAAACCGGACGCTCACATTCCACCAACGATTCCTACGATGGCGTCTCTTCTGAAGGTATGGCTTTCCGCGATCCAGGCACCGGAGAGGTTATCGGAGTGGCAATTTCCTATCCTACAGTGATGGGAACACCTGAACTGCAGGATAAGATAACTCGCCTCTTGGCTAACATGAAGACCAATCTGCTTCGCCATAAGTAGGCCGCCGCGTCATGCTGGCAGGTTCGCGACGACGTGGCGGCCGGCAAGGTTGCGACAGGTGCTGAAATCGGTTCCTGCCGCGACCTTCGACGCGCACGCCGTCTGGCCGAAATTCGCTGTCATGCTGCCGAAGGCTCGGTTCGCGATTGACACGCTGGCGAGGAAATTGCCGCGCCTCATGGAACAAACGGGGGTTCGACGACCGCTTCCGGCTCGCTCAACAGGTCAAGCATGGCCCGCACTGCCCGGGTGACATGCCGTTCCGCATGATAAAGCGCCGAGAACTGGCGGAGCGGCATCGGGAAATCGGCGATGTGCAGCCGACCGGAAAGCGAATGTACCGCCGCCGCGCGGCTGGAAAGCACCGTGGCGGCAAGCCCGGTTTCGACGGCGGCCATCGCGGCCTCGTTCGACGGCATTTCCATGACCACTGAAAGCGACAGCGGCTCGATGCCGAGATTGGCAAGCTGTGCCTCGAAGGCCGCACGCGTGCCGGACCCCTGCTCGCGCATGATCCAGTTGGTTTCCAGAAGATCGACCGAATGGATCCTCCGCCCATCAGCCCAGGGGTGGCGACTGCCGACCACCAGAACAAGCCGATCTTCAGCAACCTTGCGGCGCTTGAGGCCGGCCAGAAAAACCTGCCCCTCCACAACCGCCAGCTCCGCAGCGCCAGTCAGCACCGCATCCGCCGCACTCTGGGTATTGCCGACAGTGAGCCGCACGTCGACCCTCGGAAACCGCTCGTGATAGCTCACGAGCCGCGCCGGAAGCCAATAGCTCGCGACAGTCTGACTCGCATGGATGCGCAGGGTTCCGGAGGCCGAGCCGCCAAGATCGGCAAGCATAAGCTCGGCGGATCGCGCTCGTTCAAGCACATCGCGCGCCTCCGGCACAAAGAGCCTGCCGGCCTCTGTAAGTTCGATCCGCCGTCCGACACGGTTGAACAGGATCACTGCGTGCCGCGCCTCAAGGGCGGATATTGCCGCGCTTACCGCTGATTGAGTGAGGTTCAATGCCTCGGCCGCCCGCGTAACATGTTCGCGAGCCGCCACTTCCAGAAAGATCCTGAGCTGTTCAAGCGTCATCGACATCAATCGCTAAAATCGAACAATTTCAGAAAACTTATCAATTGGATTTGTGATTTTGCAAGATGGAGAATGATTTTCGACAAAATAGAAAATACTTGGAAAAATCATGAAGTCGACACCGACGTCCGCAGAACATCGTCCCCTTCTGTCCACGATCCGCCTCGCCCCCACAACACAGCTTCTTCCTGGCCTCTTTCTCACCGCCGCGATTGCCACGACGGCCATCGTCATCCGCAATCTGACCGGTTGGATGGCGCTGAGCCCGCTTATCGTGTCCATCCTCATCGGCATGCTGATCCGTAACGCCCTGCCCCTTTCGGCGACCGCTGAACCAGGCATAGCCTTCTCTTTGAGACGCATATTGCGCTTCGGCATTGTGTTGCTGGGTTTGCAGGTGACGCTTGCCCAGATCCTTTCTCTGGGCGGAGCAGGCTTGGCGATGGTGGCCTTGACGCTGGTTGCGACCTTCCTCGCGATCCGCATCGTCGGAAGGGCGATGGGTGTGGAGCAGGAACTCACCGATCTTATCGCTGCCGGCACCTCGGTCTGCGGCGCATCGGCGGTCATCGCCGCCAACACGGTTGTGCGCGGCAAGCAGGAGCATGTCGCTTACGCCGTCGCCTGCGTAACGCTGTTCGGTTCGCTCTCGATGCTCATATATCCGCTATTGGCTGGCCCGCTCGGCCTTGATGCACGCGGTTATGGGCTCTGGACCGGCGCAACGATCCATGAAGTCGCGCAGGTCGTCGCCGCCGCGTTCCAGGGAGGCGATGTCGCCGGCCAGTTCGGCACGATCTCCAAGCTCGCCCGCGTCGTCATGCTGGCGCCGCTGATCATGACGCTTGCATTCGCCATGCGTTCGGGCGCGGAAGGTCCGGCCAAGGCTTCGGCACCCATGCCGTGGTTCGTGCTGGGGTTCATCGGAATGATGCTGGTCAACAGCGCGGTCGCCATCCCCACAGGCGCCAGCCAGACGCTGGTGACGCTGACCAACTTCCTGCTCTCCATGGCGCTTGCCGCCATGGGCCTTCACACGGATATTCGCAAGTTGAAGGCCGAAGGTTGGCGACCACTCGCGCTCGGCGCCTTCGGATGGCTTTTCATCGCAGCATTCGGTTACGCGATGCTGAAACTGTTCGCGTTCTAAGAACGAGGACTTGCGAAATCAGGGCTGCGTCGGAAATGGCGCGGTCTTCGCTTCCAGGCGGATCAACAAGGCTTCGGACGGTCGTTGGAGCGAGTTTCGTCGTCGCGCACAGCTTCGTCATGATACCAGCAAGTATCCAACACGTTTGCCGCGACCTCATGGATTTCATCGCCCGGCACTGTCCTGCCGTTGCCCGGCCGCTGTCGGGGGCGGATCGGGAACTGGTAGATCTTCGCCGTTTCACGATGGATGTTCGTCTTCATCCTATCGTCTCCTACGTTCCTAGGCCGTGCATCTAACGCACACAGAGCACAAATTTGCACATTTTTTGTGCTTATTGCATTATTTTATATCAAACGCACCCGTGACGCTAGGCACTAAATGAGATGCAAAAATTCCCCGCGAGTAATCTCGCATCGCAGAGCATCAGGAGCAGGCAACGCAGACTCGACGCCCGAGGTTCCGAACGGCCGTCTCAGAAGCGTCAAAAGCGGTGATTTCCTATGATGCATTTTCCGTATTGCTTCGGTCTCCCCGCATTTACCGCCTGCGCGACAGACATCTTTACACTTTTTTAAGCAGAAGCGCGATCCAGGGCTCAAACTGGCACGGGAAATGCGTTCATCCCGTTATCCCGGAGGCGCGGCTCACTCGGACGTCGCAACCTCAGGATGGCTCAACCATGAACATCACGGCCTGAGAGACAAAAAAATGACAAAGTACAAGCTCGAGTACATCTGGCTCGATGGGTACACACCGGTACCAAACCTGCGCGGCAAAACGCAGATCAAGGAATTCGACACTTTTCCGTCGCTGGAGCAGCTTCCGCTGTGGGGCTTTGACGGTTCGTCGACCAATCAGGCCGAAGGCCGCAGTTCCGACTGCGTGCTGAAGCCCGTCGCCCTCTATCCGGACCCGGCCCGCAAGAACGGCGTTCTCGTCATGTGCGAAGTCATGATGCCGGATGGCGTCACGCCGCATCCGTCGAACAGCCGCGCCACGATCCTCGATGATGAAGGTGCCTGGTTCGGTTTCGAACAGGAATACTTCTTCTACAAGGACGGCCGTCCGCTGGGCTTCCCGGAACACGGTTACCCGGCTCCGCAGGGCCCCTACTACACGGGCGTCGGCTTCAAGAACGTTGGCAACGTCGCGCGTCAGATCGTTGAAGAGCATCTCGAGCTTTGCCTCGAAGCCGGCATCAACCATGAAGGCATCAATGCCGAAGTGGCCAAGGGTCAGTGGGAATTCCAGATTTTCGGCAAGGGCTCCAAAAAGGCCGCCGACCAGATCTGGATGGCGCGCTACCTGCTCCTCCGCCTCTGCGAAAAGTACGAAATCGACGTCGAATTCCACTGCAAGCCGCTCGGCGATACCGATTGGAACGGCTCGGGCATGCATTGCAACTTCTCGACCAAGTATATGCGCGAAGTTGGCGGCAAGGAATATTTCGAAGCGCTGATGGCGCAGTTCGACAAGAATCTGCAGGCGCATATCGACGTCTATGGCCCGGACAACCACATGCGTCTGACCGGCAAGCACGAGACGGCACCGTGGAACAAGTTCTCTTACGGCGTTGCCGACCGCGGCGCGTCGATCCGCGTTCCGCACTCCTTCATCAACAACGGCTACAAGGGCTATCTCGAAGATCGCCGCCCCAACTCCCAGGGCGACCCCTACCAGATCGCTTCCCAGGTTCTGAAGACGATCTCGGAAGTTCCGATCTCCAAGGCCGCTGCCGCCTGATAAAGTGAAACTACCGACTGTGAAGACGCCGGCCTCAGCGCCGGCGTCTTTCTTCTATGTGATCGAGCCGGGCTTCCGTTCAGCTTTTGTTGATTCTGAGCCCGTCCATGTAGAGTTGCTCCAGAAAGCGGGCCGCATCCTCAAAACGCCCCTCGCCTGCGGACTCCTGGCCGAGCACGGCCCGGACTTGCACGTCGAAGTCTGCATAATGCTGCGTCGTCGCCCAGATCGAAAAGATCAGATGATAGGGATCGCATCTGGCGATCTTGCCGGTCCGTGCCCAGGCACGGATGACCTCCGCCTTCTCGTCGACAAGCTTTTTGAGCGGCCCCTTCAGTTCGTCCTCGATATGTGGCGCGCCCTGCAGGATCTCGTTGGCGAAAAGCCGGCTTTCGCGCGGGAAATCACGGGCCATTTCGAGCTTGCGGCGGATATAGGACCGAATCTCCGCCTCAGGATTGCCCTCGGAATTGAAGGCGCGTAGCGGCTCCAACCAGGTGAATAGAACCCGATCGATCAGCGCCCGATGGATCGCTTCCTTGGTTCGGAAATAATAAAGGAGATTGGGCTTCGACATGCCCGCCGCATCGGCGATCTGGTCGATGGTCGAGCCGCGGAATCCGCTTGAGGAAAAGACATCGAGCGCCGCTTCAAGAATCCGCTCCTCCTTTTCTTCCTGAATACGTGTGCGCCTTTGCGTCTTCGCCGCCCGTGGGATGGTCATCCGATTTTCCCGCCCCTCTCTGCTTTTGTCCGTGCCGCTTCGCCGCCCCAGAATTTCCTCTGGATTTTTCGTGATTTTCGGCTTGAGTGACGGCACGGAAATTGTAATGTTTTACCAATCGGTCAAATTATCGGCGACAAGCAAAAAAGCAATGCCGATCTTCAACTGCCAGAAGCGGTTGGAGGACCGAAGGGAACGAAAAGCATGCCGCCGACGACCGGCGGGGCACAAACAGGTGAGGACAGAAAAATGGTGGCAGCACCCGGCGAGAACTTGCGCATCAATGGCGATCGCCTGTGGGATTCTCTGATGGAGATGGCGAAGATTGGCCCGGGCGTTGCCGGTGGCAACAATCGTCAGACCCTGACGGACGCGGATAAGGAAGGTCGCAGCCTCTTCAAGACATGGTGCGAGGATGCCGGGCTCACCCTCGGCATCGACCGGATGGGCACCATGTTCGCGACCCGCGCCGGCACCGATCCCGACGCCCTTCCCGTCTATATTGGCTCCCACCTTGATACCCAGCCAACCGGCGGCAAGTATGACGGCGTACTCGGTGTGCTCGGCGGGCTCGAAGTCGTGCGCACGATGAACGACCTGGGGATCAGGACCAGGCATCCGATCGTCGTCACCAACTGGACGAACGAGGAAGGCGCACGGTTCGCGCCGGCCATGCTCGCTTCGGGTGTCTTTGCCGGCGTGCATACGCTCGATTATGCCTATGGCCGCAAGGATCCGGACGGCAAGACTTTCGGCGACGAGTTGAAGCGCATCGGCTGGATCGGCGATGAGGAGGTCGGCGCCCGTAAGATGCACGCCTATTTCGAATACCACATCGAACAGGGACCGATTCTTGAAGCTGAGAACAAGCAGATCGGCGTCGTCACCCATTGTCAAGGCCTCTGGTGGCTGGAATTCACGCTGACCGGCAAGGAGGCGCATACCGGCTCGACGCCGATGAACATGCGCGTCAATGCCGGGCTTGCCATGTCGCGCATCCTCGAAATGGTGCAGGAGGTGGCGATGAGCGAGCAGCCGGGCGCCGTCGGCGGCGTCGGCCAGGTCTTCTTCTCGCCGAATTCCCGCAACGTCCTGCCCGGCAAAGTCACCTTCACCGTCGACATACGCACGCCGAGCCAGGAAAAGCTGGACCGCATGCGGGCGAAAATCGAGGCCGAGGCGGCGAAGATCTGCGAAAAGCTCGGTGTCGGCTGTTCGGTCGAGGCGGTCGGTCATTTCGATCCGGTGACCTTCGATCCGACGCTCGTCGGCCGCGTGCGAAATGCCGCGGAAAAGCTCGGTTACAGCCATCGCGACATCATTTCCGGCGCAGGGCACGACGCCTGCTGGGCGGCCAAGGTAGCGCCGGCCACGATGATCATGTGCCCCTGCGTCGGTGGGCTTTCACACAACGAGGCGGAGGACATCTCCAAGGAATGGGCAGCCGCCGGCGCCGACGTGCTCTTCCATGCCGTGCTGGAGACCGCGGGGATTGTGGAGTAGGCTCGATAGTGACCAGCTACCAGGAGGGCGGCACCGATGAGCGATCCAGATGCAGACCTGGAGAAGATGGATCACGCCGCGCTGCTTGCAACCGCACGAGCGATGCGCCAGGCGATCCGCAAACACCGCGACAGTTCGATGCACGAGCTCTGTTGGCACCATCCGGACATGTGGGCGCTGCTGCCCGAACCTCCGACCGGCAAACAGATCGTGCCCGACTGGCCGCAATTCATGCGCGGCTGTATTCGCTACCGCCAATCGCTCGACCAGCAACTGGCCGACGCGCCACGCAGCAACACGGAGTTTGGAGAATGACCACAGTCATCAAGGGTGGAACCATCGTCACCGCCGACCTGACCTACAAGGCGGACGTCAAGATCGAGGGCGGCAGGATCGTCGAGATCGGCCCGGATCTTACCGGCGACGAAGTGCTGGATGCTGCAGGCTGTTACGTGATGCCGGGTGGTATCGATCCGCATGTCCATCTCGAAATGCCCTTCATGGGTACCTATTCGTCCGACGACTTCGAAAGCGGTACCCGCGCCGCGCTTGCCGGAGGCACGACCATGGTGGTCGACTTCTGCCTGCCGGAGCCCGGCCAGTCGCTGCTCGATGCCTTGAAACGCTGGGACAACAAGGCGACCCGGGCGAACTGCGACTATTCCTTCCACATGTCGGTGACCTGGTGGGGCGAACAGGTTTTTAACGAGATGAAGGCGGTCGTCCTCAACCACGGCATCAACACCTTCAAGCACTTCATGGCCTACAAGGGCGCGCTGATGGTGAACGACGACGAGATGTTCGCCTCCTTCAGCCGCTGCGCCGAGCTCGGCGCCCTGCCCCTCGTGCATGCGGAAAACGGGGATGTCGTCGCCGCCATGCAACAGAAGCTGATGGACGAAGGGAACGACGGCCCGGAGGGGCACGCCTATTCCCGGCCGGCCTCCGTAGAAGGTGAAGCGACGAACCGCGCGATCATCATCGCCGACATGGCGGGCGTGCCGCTTTATGTGGTCCACACCTCCTGCGAACAGGCGCATGAGGCGATCCGCCGTGCCCGCCAGAACGGCATGCGTGTCTATGGCGAACCGCTGATCCAGCACCTGACGCTCGACGAGAGCGAATATTTCAACAAGGACTGGGACCACGCCGCTCGCCGGGTCATGAGCCCGCCCTTCCGCAACAAACAGCATCAGGACAGTCTCTGGGCGGGGCTCTCGTCCGGTTCGCTGCAGGTGGTCGCGACCGACCACTGCGCCTTCACGACCGACCAGAAGCGGTATGGTGTCGGCGATTTCAGAAAGATCCCGAACGGCACCGGCGGGCTTGAGGATCGCATGCCGATGCTCTGGACCTACGGGGTGGCGACCGGCCGCATCACCATGAACGAGTTCGTCGCGGTGACTTCAACCAATATCGCAAAAATCCTCAATATCTACCCGAAAAAAGGGGGGATCCTGGTCGGCGCCGACGCGGACATCGTCGTCTGGGACCCGAAGCGTTCCAAGACGATCTCGGCGAAGAACCAGCAATCAGCGATCGACTACAACGTCTTCGAGGGCAAGGAGGTCACCGGCCTGCCGCGCTATACGCTGTCCCGCGGGGTCGTGACCATTGAGGAAGGGGCGATCAAGACCCGCGAAGGCCACGGCCAGTTCGTCAAGCGCGAACCGTTCCAGGCGGTCAACAAGGCGCTGTCCACCTGGAAGGAGATCACCGCGCCGCGCAAGGTGGAGCGCACCGGCATCCCGGCAAGCGGAGTGTGATGTGAGGGCGATGCGGGGACATATCCAGACTGCCCCACTTTGCTCCAGCGGACATTTCCGCCTCCTCAGCGAGCGTGATTGTAAAACGTCAGGTCGGAATTTCCACCAACCCGTCCAATTCCGGCAGCAGGACGACGCTTTCCTGTTCGTTCGGATCGGTGCGGGCGATCACCGCGGTGCACGGCGTGCTCGAAAGGTTGGCCGGCAGATGCGGCACGCCTGCCGGAATGTACATAAGCTCGCCGGCATGCAGCACGACATGGTTCTCCAGCCGGTCGCCATACCAGGTGTGCGCCGAGCCGGAGAGCATGTAGATCGCCGTCTCGTGGGATTCGTGCAGATGGGCTTTCGCCTTCACACCCGGCGGGATGGTCAGCAGATGCATGCAGATGCCTTTCGAACCCACAGTCTCCGTGGCGATCCCTTGGAAATAACTCAAGCCCTGCTTTCCGTCATAGGTGGCATCGGGCTTCACGACACGGCAGGTGGGGTTTGATGCGCGGTCCATTGCGTCGATCCTCATTTGGCAGGGACAAGGCTTCAGCATATCATATCCGGCCCCTGATCACGGGCGAAGGAAAGCGAAAAACGGCGTTTGCGCTCGCTTTGCTTTTTCTGGCGACAGGTTCAAATGCCGATGCACAGATATCTGTTATCGACGGTGTTTATGGTGACGAAGGCGGCTGCCGTTTCGCACGCACCAACGAATGGGAAGAGTTTTTCGCGACCCTCACCGACGAAAGCGTGACCACCGCCCTCTCCCACTGTGAATTCAAAGGAATGGCCAAGCCGATTGTCGGCGGCTTCAGGACGGAGGCGGTCTGTGATGAAGAAGGGGAAGAGCAGAGGCATGAGTCGGTGATCGATATCCTTCGCAATGGCGATGTCTATACTGTGCGCTTCGCAGATGGACTTGAATGGGGGCCTTTTACAAAATGCCGATGAACGAACACCCTTCTTCCGTCGTCTCGGCAAGAAAGCTTGGCCTGACTTTCGAGACCAGTGACGGTCCGGTACATGCCCTCTCGAATGTCGATCTGGAGGTCCGGAAAGGTGATTTCGTCTCCTTCATCGGCCCGTCCGGCTGCGGCAAGACCACTTTCCTGCGCGTGATTGCCGACCTGGAGAAGAACACGACGGGCGAAATCTCCGTTAACGGCATGACACCGGAAGAAGCGCGCAAGTCTCGCTCCTACGGCTACGTCTTCCAGGCACCGGCGCTCTATCCCTGGCGGACGATCGACAAGAACATCGCGCTGCCGCTGGAGATCATGGGCTACTCGGCAGCGGAGCGCGCTCAGCGTATCGAACGCACCCTCGATCTCGTCAACCTGTCGGGCTTCGGCAAGAAATATCCATGGCAGCTTTCGGGCGGCATGCAGCAGCGCGCCTCGATCGCCCGCGCCCTCGCCTTCGATGCCGATCTGCTGCTCATGGACGAGCCGTTCGGCGCGCTCGACGAGATCGTTCGCGACCATCTGAACGAACAGCTTCTGAAGCTCTGGTCCCGGACGGAAAAAACCATCTGTTTCGTGACGCATTCCATTCCGGAAGCGGTCTATCTCTCGACCAGGATCGTCGTCATGTCGCCCCGCCCGGGCCGAGTGACGGACATCATCGAGTCGACGCTGCCAAGGGAGCGCCCGCTCGATATCCGCGAGACACCGGAATTCCTCGAAATCGCCCACCGCGTGCGTGAGGGCCTGAGAGCGGGACACAGCTATGAGGAGTGAGGTATGAACTCCGTCTTCCTTCTCTGGCTCACGGGCGCCATGGTGACATTCCTGTCCGCCGCGACTGCCTCACGTGCCTATGTCACCAACAGCAATATCCTCGTGCTTCTCCTGTCGCTCGGGCTTTATTGCATCGGCAACCTGATGATGGTGCGGCTGATGCGCGAGGCAGGGCTGGGACTGGCGATTTCCGCTTCGGCCATTGCCCAACTCCTGCTCATCAACGTTATTTCTTTCGCGATCTTCGGCGAGCGCCTAAGCACAACCCAGCTTGCCGGCGTCGGGCTCGGCGTCGTCGCCATGGTGCTGATGCTTTTTCCACTGGAGGCCAAAAGCTGATGCAGCAGGAAAGGCTCCTCCATCACCGCATCCTGCCGGTCGTCACGATCCTTTTTATCATCGTTGCGGTGTGGTATGCCGCAGCGGTCTTCATGAACGCACCCTTTCAGCGCGATCTCGACCGGCGCGGCAATGTCACGTCGACACCCATGGATTTCATCGAAAGGACGCTCTCTCAGCCGAAGCCGGTCCTGCCGGCACCGCATCAAGTGGCGAGCAACGTCTTCGAGAATACCTTTCTGCGCCGCGTCACCTCGAACCGCAGCCTCGTCTATCATAGCTGGGTCACGCTTTCGTCGACCGCCGTCGGCTTCACGCTCGGCACCCTGCTCGGCATCCTGATCGCCGTCGGCATCGTGCATGTGAAGGCGCTCGAGCGCAGTCTCATGCCCTGGATCATCGCCTCGCAGACCGTGCCGATCCTGGCAATCGCGCCTATGGTCATCGTCGTGCTGGCGGCGGTGAACGTCACCGGATTGATCCCGAAAGCGCTGATCTCGACCTATCTTTCATTCTTTCCCGTTGCGGTCGGCATGGTGAAAGGCCTGCGCTCGCCGGAACTCATCCAGCTCGACCTGATGCGCACCTATCATGCCAGCGCGGCGCAGACCTTCTGGAAGCTGCGCGTGCCGGCGTCGATCCCGTTCCTGTTCACGTCGATGAAAGTAGCGATCGCGGCAAGCCTGGTTGGCGCGATCGTCGGCGAATTGCCGACCGGCGCGGTCGCCGGCATCGGCTCAAAACTCTTGGCAGGTTCCTATTACAGCCAGACGATCGACATCTGGGCGGCGCTGATCGCCGGTTCGGTACTGGCGGCCATTCTGGTCACCTTTGTTGGAGTGATAGCGAAGATCGTCGACCGCGCGATGGGCGGGAGGCCGGCATGAACGCGATCTTCCGCTCCTGGCAGGGCGCACTTGCCTTTCTCCTCTGTCTTGCAGCCCTCGCTTCTCTGCCGCTGCTGAAGACGGATACACCTTCGCCTTTCAGCAGTGGCACCTTAGCCCTGATCTTCGCACTCACGATCGGCACCGCGCTGCTTTCTTTCAGCAGGCTCCCCGCACCCCTTCTGGCCGCAATTTTGTTTGTCGGGCCCCATCTGGCGACCTGGTTCCTGATCAGCGGACTTGCGGGCTACGAGGGCAAGGCGACTATGGCCTTCTTCCTTCTGATTGCCGCATGTTGGCTCCTCGCCTGGCGCTGCGTCACGGTGCTCTCCGATATGCATCCGAAATCGAAGGGCGGCGATACCTTTCTGCAGCTCCTCATACCGGCGATCTTCGGTGCCTGGATCCTGATCCTCTGGGAGGCGATCACCCGCGGCGCAGGCATTCCCTTCATCCTCCTGCCGCCGCCATCGGCGATCGGCGCGCGCATCGCCGGATCGGTCGCGACGTTATGGGCGGACGTGCGGCAAACGATCTTCAAGGCTGTGCTCTTCGGCTACATCGTCGGCTGCGCATCCGGCTTCATCGTCGCGATCCTCGCGGACCGCGTAGCCTTCCTGCGGCGCGGACTTCTGCCGATCGGCAACATGGTTTCGGCCTTGCCGATCATCGGCGTTGCACCAATCATGGTGATGTGGTTCGGTTTCGACTGGCAGTCCAAGGCAGCGGTCGTGATCATCATGACCTTCTTTCCGATGTTGGTGAACACGGTGGCAGGCCTTGGCGCCGCAGGAGCCATGGAGCAGGATCTGATGCGCTCCTATGCATCGGATTATTGGCAGACGCTGATGAAACTCCGCCTTCCGGCCGCCATGCCGTTCATCTTCAACGCGCTGAAGATCAACTCGACGCTGGCACTGATCGGCGCGATCGTGGCGGAATTCTTCGGCACGCCCATCGTCGGCATGGGTTTTCGCATCTCGACTGAAATCGGCCGCATGAATGTCGATATGGTCTGGGCCGAAATCGCTGTTGCGGCGGTGGTCGGTTCGGTTTTTTATGGTGTCGTGGCGCTTGCGGAAAGGGCGACGACGTTCTGGCATCCGTCTAACCGTGGGGGTTAGGCGCTGAAATCCGGACCCCAGCAAATGGGGCCGGTACGACAGAGGGAAACGACAATGAAGAAGATTATGATGACATTGATGGCGGGCGCGTTCTCGCTCGCGAGCGCCCAGGCGATGGCCGCCGACAAGGTCACGCTGCAGCTCAAATGGGTGGCACAGGGTCAATTTGGCGGCTATTACGTCGCCAAGGACAAAGGCTTCTATGAGGAAGAAGGCCTCGACGTGACGATCAAGCCCGGTGGGCCTGACATCGCGCCTGAGCAGGTGATCGCCGGCGGCGGCGCCGACGTCATCGTCGACTGGATGGGAGGCGCGCTCGTCGCTCGCGAAAAGGGCGTGCCCCTCGTCAACATCGCCCAGCCCTTCCAGAAATCGGGCCTCGAAATGATCTGCCCCAAAGACGGTCCGGTGAAGAACGAGGCCGATTTCAAGGGCCGGACCCTCGGCGTCTGGTTCTTCGGCAACGAATATCCGTTCTTCGCCTGGATGAACAAGCTTGGCCTCAAGACCGATGGCGGCAAGGACGGTGTAACGGTGCTGAAGCAAAGTTTCGACGTGCAGCCGCTCGTCCAGAAGCAGGCCGACTGCATTTCGGTCATGACCTATAACGAATACTGGCAGGCGATCGACGCCGGTTTCAAGCCGGAAGACCTGGTTGTCTTCAACTATACTGAAATGGGCAACGACCTGCTCGAGGACGGCCTCTATGCCAGGGAAGACAAGCTGAAGGATCCCGCCTTCAAGGAAAGCATGGTCAAATTCGTCCGCGCCTCCATGAAGGGCTGGAAATACGCCATCGATAACCCGGACGAAGCCGCGGAGATCGTCATGGACAATGGCGGACAGGACGAGAACCACCAGAAGCGCATGATGGGTGAAGTCGCTAAGCTGATCGGCGACGGATCGGGCGTGCTGAAGCCGGAACTCTACGAGCGGACCGTCAAGGCACTCCTCGATCAGAAGATCATCACCAAGCAACCTGAAGGTGCGTACACGACCGAGATCACTGACGCGGCATTGAAATAAAAATCGTCTGCCGTTCACCAATTGAGAACGCGCGGCTTCTTTCTGCGCGTTCTCTGAAATATTTTGATACAAAATATAACCAAAAGTCATCTCTCCCATAACGGGTGCGGATTGATTTGTGCGGCGCAAACACGTAAAAGTTCTGCCCGGATGGAATCTTTCGCTGCCGGTCTTGTAACCGTTTTGTGCGGTTCCCACCTTGATCCGGGGTCATCGCGTGCGGGGGGACGCGACGAGACCGGAGAGGTTCCCAGCGAAATACTTGCCCCTGATGTTAGGTCGGACATAGTCGCATGTTTCGCAAGTTCCCGAAGTCTGTCGGTATTACGGCTCTCCTCCTCTCGCTTGCCGCGAGTTCCGCTTTATCGCAGGAGGTCACTCCCTCGGCCCCCGCCGAGCCGAAACTGCCATCTATCGTCGTCACCGAGGCTGTGACCAAGCCGCTCGTGGATCGCGTGATCGCGACCGGCACGATCAAGCCCGTTGAAGAGATTTATGTACAGCCACTGGTCGAGGGCCTGTCGATCAAGACGCTCAACGCAGATGTCGGCGACGAAGTGAAGGCCGACAGCGTGCTTGCAACGCTGAATGACGACGCGCTCCTCTTGGAGAAGAGCCAGCTTGAAGCCAACAGGGCGAAGGCCGAGGCTGCCCTTGCACAATACAAGGCGCAAGTGATTGAAGCGCAGGCCAATCTTGATGACGCCACGCGTCAGCGCGACCGTACGAAGCGGCTGAGCCAGAACGGTACGAGCACGGTTTCCCAACTCGAACAGGCGGAAGCCCTCGTCGAGGTACGCCAGGCGCAGTTGAATGCCGCCAAACAGGCGGTCGCGGTTGGGGAATCCGACATCAAGGTGGTCGACGCCCAGATTGAAGACGTCGACCTGAAACTTGCCCGTACAGGCGTGAAGACACCCGTCGCCGGCGTGGTTTCCCTGCGCAATGCCAAGGTAGGCGCGATCGCCAGCGGGACCGGCAATCCGCTCTTTACGATCATCAAGGACGGTGCGATCGAACTTGTAGCCGATCTTTCCGAGACCGATATCCAGAAGATCAAGGTCGGCCAGAAAGCGATCGTGACGATTGCCGGAGGCAGGACGAAGATCGAAGGCAAGGTGCGCCTCGTTTCACCAACGGTCGACTCCACCACGCGGCTCGGCTCCGTACATATCGTCGTCGATGACGAGAGCGGCGCGCGCGCCGGCATGTATGCCAGCGCCGATATCATCGTCACTGAAACAAACGCGCTGGCACTCCCGCTTTCCGCCGTCACCACCGACCGAAACGGCTCCACCGCCCGCAAGGTTGAGGATAACGTGGTCAAGCAGGTGAAGATCGAAACCGGCATCCAGGACGGTGGTTTCGTCGAGGTCGTCAGCGGCCTCGAAGCCGGTGACATGGTTGTGGCAAAAGCCGGCGCCTTTGTCCGCGATGGCGACAAGATTGCTCCGGTTCCGGCCGAGCCCAGCACCATATCCAACTGAGACCAGAACGAGGTAAGCCACATGAACTTCTCCGCCTGGTCGATCCGAAATCCGATCGCGCCGCTGCTTGGCTTCGCGCTTTTGCTTTTTGTCGGCATCCAGTCCTTCTATGCCCTGCCGATCACCCGCTTCCCGAATATCGACGTTGCGGTCGTATCGATCACCGTGACCCAGAGCGGCGCTTCGCCCGCAGAGCTTGAAATGCAGGTGACGAAGGAGATCGAGGACGCTGTCGCCTCGATCAGCGGCATCGATGAGATTCAGTCGACGGTGACCGACGGCCAGTCCCAGACAGTCGTGGTTTTCCGTATCGAAAAGCCGACCGATGAGGCCGTGCAGGATACCAAGGACGCAATCGACAAGATCCGCAGCGATCTGCCTGCTGGGATCGAAGAGCCCGTCGTCACGAAGGTGGACGTCGAAGGCCAGGCGATCCAGACCTTCGCCGTCTCCTCCCCGAACATGACGCTCGAAGAGCTTTCCTGGTTCGTTGACGACACGGTGAAGCGCTCGCTGCAGGGCCAGCCAGGCGTCGGCCGTATTGATCGTTATGGCGGCGCGGACCGGGAAATCCGGGTGTCGCTGAACTCCGCCAAACTCGACGCCTACGGCATAACGGCGGCGGACGTCAACCAACAGCTTCGCGGCACGAACGTCGATCTGGGTTCCGGCCGCGGGCAGGTGGCCAATAACGAGCAAACGATCCGCACGCTCGGCGACGCCCGTGATGTAGCGCAGCTCGCCGATACGACGATCACGCTCCCGACCGGCCGTTTCGTGAAACTCTCGGAACTCGGAACCGTCGCCGACACCTATGAAGAACCGAAATCCTTCTCGCGCTTCAACGGTACGCCGTCCGTCACTTTCGCGGTCTTCCGCGCCAAGGGGGCCAGCGAGGTCTCGGTCGCAGAAACGGTCGCGACGAGCCTTGACGAGGTGCGCAAGGCCAATCCGGACGTTTCGATCGAGATGGTCGATGACTCGGTCTACTTTACCTATGGCAACTATGAGGCTGCCCTTCATACCCTGATGGAAGGTTCGCTCCTCGCCGTCATCGTGGTCTTCCTGTTCCTGAGGAACTGGCGCGCGACGCTGATTGCGGCCGTCGCCCTTCCTCTCTCCGCGATCCCGACATTCTGGATCATGGACATTATGGGGTTCTCGCTGAACCTCGTGAGCTTCCTGGCCCTGACGTTGGCCACCGGTATCCTTGTCGACGACGCGATCGTCGAGATCGAGAACATTGCCCGGCATATCAAGATGGGCAAGACTCCCTATCGGGCGGCGCTCGAAGCGGCAGACGAGATCGGGCTTGCGGTCATCGCGACGAGCTTCACGATCATTGCGGTCTTCGTGCCGGTCTCGTTCATGCCCGGCATTCCGGGTCAGTATTTCATCCAGTTCGGCCTGACGGTCGCCTTTTCCGTTTTCTTCTCGCTGATGGTGGCACGCCTCATCACGCCGTTGATGGCCGCTTATCTGATGCGCGCCGAAGACGCCATGGAAGACCATCACGACAACGACAGCCGTCTGATGAAAGCCTATACCAGGCTCGTTACCGGCACGACCCGCAAATGGTATTGGCGGTATACGACACTGCTCGCCGCGATCGCCTTCCTGGTTGGCTCCATGGCGCTCCTCGCGCAGGTTCCCGGCAGCTTCATGCCGCCGGACGACTCGTCGCGCGTGGTGCTCTCGGTCGAGCTGCCGCCGAATGCAACCCTCGATGAAACCGCTGCCGCAACGGACAAGGTCTACGATGCCATACGCCACATTGACGGCGTGGAGAGCATTTTCATTCTCGGCGGCGCTTCTCCCAAGGGCGATCTCGAACTGCGTCGCGCGACGGTGCGCGTTATCCTCCAGAACATCGACCATTCGCTGGTGAAGACCCTGGTCAACAAGGGTCTCGGATCCATTCCCCTGGTTGGCGACTACCTGCCGAAGATAAAGGAGAATGGCCGTACCCGCCCGCAATGGGATGTCGAGAAAGACATATTCGCTGCCGTCCAATCGATTGCGGATGTCCGTATCTCGAAGGTCAACGACCGCGCCGAACGCGATCTTTCGTTCAACTTTCTCTCCAAGAGCGAAGAGGATCTGAACGAGGCCGTCAGCCTGCTGGAATCGAAGCTGCGCGCTTCGCCCATCCTCGCCAACATCTCTTCGGAAGGCGCCCTGCCCCGACCGGAACTGCAGATCCGTCCGCGCATGGACCAGGCCTCACGGCTCGGCATTACACCGCAGCAGATTTCCGAGACCGTGCGCGTCGCAACGATCGGCGATATCGACGCCAACCTTGCCAAGATATCTCTCGACGACCGGCAGATCCCGATCCGGGTGCAGGCCTCCCTTGACGTCCGCCGCGACCTTGCCGCGATCCGCGCGCTCAAGATCAAAACGGCTTCCGGTGCAAGCGTGCCGCTCTATAGCGTCGCCGACATCGACTACGCGGAAGGTCCAAGCTCGATCAAGCGCAACGACCGCAACCGTGTCGTGTCGATCGGTTCCGACGTACCGTTCGGCACCGCGCTCGACACGGCGACAGCCGAGTTCAAAAGGATCGTCGACGAGACCGAACTCCCGCCGAGCGTACGGCTTGCCGAAAGCGGTGACGCCAAGATCCAGGCCGAGATGACCCAGAGCTTCGGCAATGCCATGCTGCTTGGCCTGATGCTGGTGCTGGTGGTGCTGATCCTGCTCTTCAAGGACGTGATCCAGCCCTTCACCATCCTGTTCTCGCTGCCGCTTGCGATCGGCGGTGTCGCGGTGGGGCTGATCGTCACCCAGAATGCGCTCTCCATGCCGGTCCTCATCGGCATCCTGATGCTGATGGGCATCGTGACCAAGAACGCCATCCTGCTCGTGGACTTCGCGATCGAAATGAAGCGCCACGGCCTGGAACGTGTTCACGCCATGGTGGAGGCGGGCCGCAAGCGTGCCCGCCCAATCATCATGACTTCGATCGCCATGTCGGCGGGGATGTTGCCCTCCGCGCTCGGCGTCGGTGAAGGCGGCTCGTTCCGCGCTCCCATGGCGATCGCGGTGATCGGCGGCATCATCGTTTCGACGGTGCTCTCGCTCGTGGTCGTGCCATCCTTCTTCCTGATCATGGACGATCTTTCTCACCTGCTCGGCAGGATTTTCGGACGGCTCGTCGGCAGGAAGGAAGAGGAAGAGGTCGATCTCTCCAAGGAAGAGCTCAGCAGGGAAGCCCGCAAGAGCGCCGAGTCGATCGCTTCGCTGGAAGAACGCCTCAACCAGATCGAACGGCAGACCAGCGCCAACGACGATCGTTCTTCCGGCGCCCAGACGGGTACAAAGGTGCTCCGTCTGCCGCCGATGGCTGCAGAATAAGCATCGTTCAACGGCATTTCAGTAACGCCGGGCCCTTGGGTCCGGCGTTTTTCTTGGGCGCGCAAAAATTGCAGAAAATTCTCGGAATTTGATCGGCGTCAAACGGGGCGTTCATAAACCTGTTACTTTCCGTGACATCGGGAATGCGCAACGGCTCAAGCGATGGAAGCGACGACGGAGATGATGAACAGCAACCTGAAGCTCACCAATCGGGATCGGGCTGTGCTGATGAAGACGCCTTTCCTGGCCGGGTTAAGCGGCAATTCCCTCATTCGGATGTTTGCAAATATGACCGTGGTGAGCCTTTCGGCGCGGAAGTCGGTTTTCCGGGAGGGCGAAAATGCTGATGCTCTCTACTGTGTTCTAAGTGGTTATGTGCGGCTTTACCGGCTTAATCGCGAAGGCCGTGAAGCGGATATCCGCATCTGCGGTCCTGGTGATACATTTGCCGAATGCCTGATCTATGGCGGAAACCAATTCCGTTACAACGCCCAGGCCGCCGAAGCAGTAACGCTCGCCAGATTCGATCTGCAGGCGGTTCGGGAATTGGCCGAACAGGAGAAGGATATCTCCAAAGCCGTGATGACGTCCTTGTCCCGGCATCTTCTCTCGACCATGGATTGCGTCGCCAATGACAGGCTGTATACGGCGCCGCAACGGGTTGCGAACTATATTCTGGCGCGGTGTCCGGTCGACGGCGGCCCGGCTTCCATCCGCCTGCCTTTCCAGAAAAGCCTGCTCGCGGGAATGCTTGGTCTCGCACCGGAGGCCCTTTCGCGTGCGTTCTCGGCGCTCCGCAAAACCGGCGTCACAGTACGCGGCCGGGTGATTCAGGTCGTCGACGTGCAGGCCCTGCGCGAGGTCTAGCGGCCACCTCGGCATTGATGCGGCACGGGGTTCTAGGATCTGAAGTCGGCGAAGAAGAGACAACCCTCCGACACGCAAAGCTGATCAGCCCGGCGCGCATGTCGCCATCCCCCCTTCGCGAAGGAAACAGGCTCAATCCACTTGAGCGAGCATTTGACATCGTTTGCCGTAACCCTATGTCGGCAGGTGAAGCGCAGCACTCCGCGCCCCCCGGGTTCATATTGATTGAAACCTGATTACCGCATCAGGGGTCAATTTCGGAGTTTGCGATAGAGTCGGTATAGTATGTCGTCAGCCTTGGCACCTGTTCGATCAGCATCGGCGCGAGTGCCTTCTTTGTCGCGGTGTCCCCGCCATATTTCGCCTGCAGGAAATCGCGATGCATGGGCAGACTTTGTCTGCATTCTTCTCCAAGGACTGTGAAAACCACCGACTGTTCGGATTTGCCCTTGACGCCGATCCGGTCCAGTTCGAACACGACGAAATGCTCCTGCACGGCATGGGCAGTCGCCTCGCCGATCAGAAGCGGCACACCATAGGCCTTTGAAGCACCCTCAAGTCTTGCAGCCAGATTGACGGCATCGCCGAGCGCTGAATAATCGAAACGGCTGCTCGACCCCATATTTCCGACGACGCATTCGCCGGTATTTATGCCGATGCCGATCCTGAGCGGATAATAGGTCCGGCCGGCGGCTTCAGCCTCCCTTCGCAGATCACTGTTGAGCGTCTCCATCGAGACGAGCATGTCGAGGGCAGCCGAGACGGAATGGACTGCATGGTCAGCATCATCCAGCGGCGCGTTCCAGAAGGCCATGAGACAGTCACCGATATATTTGTCGATCGTTCCCCCATAGGAGAGCACGATGTCCGAAAGCGGTGTCAGCAGGCGGTTGATCAGCATTGTGAGCTGTTCGGGATCGTCCTTCAGCAATTCCGAGATTGTCGTGAAGCCGCGCACATCGCAGAAGAGAATGGAAAGCTGGCGTCTTTCACCGCCAAGCCTCAGCCTGGAGGGATCACGGGCGAGTTGCTCCACCAGGGCCGGCGCAAGGTATTGAGAAAACGCGCGCGTGATCTGGCGACGGTTCTTTCGCTCTTCGGCATAATCGAGCGTTGCCTGCGCGGCCGCGACGCCGATGAAGGCCAGCGAAGGCGCCATCGGCGAAGCAAAGACACGGCCGAAGCGCAAGGTCAGGTAGCTGCCGGTAAACAGCAGCACCATCGCGGCCGCTCCAACGATAATGGTGCGCCAGCCGGTGCCCTTTGAGACAAATACGGCGGCGACAATCACTGCAGCGATCAGCAGAAGCTGCGTCATGGTTCCGCTGGCCTCCGCTATCCAGCTCCTCATTCGCAGGTTATCGAGTATCGTTGCCTGGACCTCGGCACCGGCGACCAATTTGCCCGTATGCACGGTATAGGAGGTCGGGAAGGCGTCGGCGCCCCCTTTGTCAATCGAAGGCGCGTTCTGGAGGCTCAGGCCAACGATGACCATGCGGTTCTTGAAAATTCCAGGCGGCAGGAAATTTTCCGGATCGAGCGCCTGATAATAGGAAACGGTCGGATAGGTCCTCGCTCCCCCGAAAGTCTGGATCAGGCCGCCTGGTTCCGGCAACTCGGTCTCGATGCCGGCAGCGGTCGCAATCATCGCGGCAAAGCTGTCGTCGTAGGCGGGCATCGCACGCAGCACGCCGTCGCGGTGAAGATTGACCGAGGCGATGCCGACAAGTGCCAGCCTGTCCGAGAACAACTGAAGAGGCATGACCCGAATAAACTGATCGGCCTGATCGGATGTCACCAGCGTCTCATCGCCCGCAAGCACCACGTCCGGGCCGAGAGACTGGGCAAGCGCCTCGTCTTCAGATGAAGTGGAAGGCTCCGAAAAGATGATGTCGAGCCCGATCACTCTCGCGCCCGCGGCGCGCAGCGCCGAGATCAACCGCGCATGCAGGCTGCGCGGCCAAGGCCACTGCACATTGATTTCGGCCAGGGACGGCTCATCGATCGCGACGATGATCGGCCCGTTTTCGGGAAGCGGTTCAGCGCCGATAGTGGAGAGATAGTCGAAGGCGCGGTCGTCGATGAGCGGCCAGCCCGGCAGCCGGGTGATCAGGGTGACGGCCGCGAAGATGAAGGCTGCAAGTGTGGCGACCTGCACGCGGCGGGATGAAAAGAACCGCGTTGCCGACAGTGGGAGGCCGCGAGTAGCCATCAGAACCGCACTTTGAGTGAACCCTTGAAAGACCTGCCCCAGCCCGTGATCGGATTGCCGAAATCGTCGTGATCGAGCGTAAAATCCTCGTCCAGAAGATTATACGCCGCCAATTCCAGTTCGAAACGCTTGTCGAACGGCTCCCAGGTCAGGCTGGCATCCAGCGTCCAATAGTCGCCGAGATCAAGACCGTCCTCGTCGACACGCTCACCGATGTAATTCGCTGCAATTGTGGCCTTGACGTTGGCTTCGTTGACCCAGGTGAGTGCCACCTGTCCCGCCCATTCGGGAACGAAAGGCAGCTGCCCTCCGGCAGTTGGCGCGCTGCTTTTGTCGTCCGTATCCGAATAGGCCACCGTGGAGGATAATCCAAAGCCGTGCCCGAGCAGAAGATTTGCGGTCAAGCTGGTCCGGTCGATGCTTCCGCGGCCCGTATCAAAGGTATCGGCCTGCAGAGGAAGGATGATGCTGGCGTCGTGGACGTCCTGGTGTTGATATTCCAACGCCGTGAAGAAATCTGTTGTCCATTCCGCATCCCAGCGAAAAGCGTAGGTATCCAGCGAACCACCCGGATCGAATGAAATTTCGTTCTGCTGGAGGCCGACGATACCGACTGGCGACAAGGTCGGTGTGCTCAGATCGACGCTGTTGCGGATAAATCCGGCACGCAACCATTGCCCTTCGAACGGCGACCAGGCGATACCGACGCGCGGATCGAGCCTCACCGTGTCGGCTGTGTCATCCGAGATCAGCGAGCCGAACAACGCATACTCGGCCTTGAGGTCGGCTGTTATGTCGTGAAGCAGATCGGCATAGATGCGGCCGACACCGTTTCTGTCAAAATCTTCGGCAGACGTGATCGGAAACGGTACTGGTACCACAAACGAAAGGTTCTGTGATTGGTAGGTATCGATCCAGCCGCCTTCGATGCCATATCGAAGGGTGAAATTGTCCATTCCAATGCTGTGATTGATGGCCGCGATGTAAGTTTGCTGACGGAGTTCATTTTCCGTCAGCCACCCTACTGCGCCTGCAACGCTTGAGACTTCCTCGTATAGCTCACTCTTACGCTTCTGCTCGCTGAAAAGCAGGGCCGCATTGAGAATGTTCTCGTAGCCAAATGTATGACTCCAACCTATTCCACCATTGGTAATGGTGGTGGTGGAATCGATATCATCCACCAAAACCAAACCAGGGACGGACAAAGTCCGAGAATCCCGGCTGAAATCGGCGTGCGCCTGATTGAAATATAGAACGAACCGGTCGTAAGGCGTCGGGCTGGCAGTCAGATATACGTTGCCACCCAAAACCTTGTTGTCGATATCGAGATCCGTCAGCCCGCTGATATCGCGGCTGTCCGGCAGCGTTTGCCATTCCAGATTGGCATAGAAACTGATCGGGAAGGGAAGATTGCTGTAGCCTTGAACTTCCCCTTCGGCGACATAGCCCAAGTCTCCGCCCGTACTCGTAATGCCGCCACCGATCGAAGCTTCCAGGAATGGCTGGGGAAGCAGATCGATACCGCGGGTGCGTGACGAGATCAAAGTGGGCTCGAGCAGCAATCCCTGCAGAATTGACGAGAAGCCCTGACCATTGGGGCTATTGTTGATGATGTCGGCGCCGTAGAGATAGCCGTTTGCGAACGGGTTGGCGCTACCGCGAATGCCCTGGTCGATATAGGAGACGCCCGAGAACGGATCGAACACGGCATCGCTGTAATATTCGCCCCAGGCATTCAGCCCCTGAAAGCGGAACGCATAGTTCAAGGCCGAGCCGGCCTGCTGGTTGGCGCCGAGCGAACTGTATTGTCCGCCGCGGGCCCTGGCACGCTTCACATATTCCTGCGCGTTGCGGATGGCGCCTTCGGAATCGTAACTATCGATGGCGACCGACGTGCGAAGGGCCGAAATTCCGGGGCTATTGTCATCCAGCCGATCCGCATTGTCGGCCGCCTGTTCGGCGGCGACCCGATCTCCCTTCTGATAGAGGGCCGCAGCCAGCAATGCCTGACCTTCGGCATAGGCCGGATCGGAAACCGTACCGGCCAGCAGATCTTCAAGTGCCCTGTCCATATCGCCGGTCTGCATGAAGTAGCGGCCACGGGCAATCAACGCTACGCTGAGCGTCGGATCGCGTTCCAGCGCCAGATCGATTTCCCGCTTCGCGTCCTCGACACGATTAAGGTCCAGATAGAAGAAGGCCAGATTGGCCCGCGCCACCGGATCTTCCGGATCGAGTTCGATCGCCTTCCTGTAGGCAGCCTCCGCTTCGCGACCGGCGCTGCGCTCCGACTGCAGGTTTCCGATCTCGTTCCAGGTCGAGCTGCTCCCCGGGGTGACCCTGACGGCGGCTTCAGCATCGGCGAGCGCACCATCGATGTCGCCCTCTATTCCGGCCTTGTAATGGGAACGCACCTCAAGGGCGGTCGGCTCCTGAGGATCGATTGCAAGCGCCTTTTTCATCGCGTCTTGTGCCTGCTGCCGATCATTCAATAGCAACGCCAGCCATGCGCGATAGGCGGGAAGCTCCGGATCGTCGGGGTACTGTTTCTCGGCATCCGCCAGAACCTTGATCGCGGCCCTGAGGTCCTGGAGGAAACCGACCGCGTAAGCGCGCAGGAAGGCACCGTCCGGTCCTCCTACCTGAGGCGGCAACGGCTCGACCCGATTCGGATCAGCAAGCGAGCGAGCGTAATAGCCGCCATAAAGCGCGATACCACGCCGTTTGGAATCGAGCCCTCGTTCAGCCTTGGCGAACAGCCGTGCGGCATCAGCATATCGGGTCTCGCTCGCCGCGAGTATGGCCTCGATAAGGGTAACACGCGCCCGCTGCGCTGCGGAGAGCTGCCGACCTTGGAGCACGGCGAGCGTCTCTTTGGTCCTTACCCGCCCCTCCAGCGAAAGCTGCGCTTCTGCAAGCGACACCCAATCCTCGGTGCTGCGCTGTTCCGGCGGCATCGCGGTGATACGATCAGCATTCCGGCGCATGTCCGCAACGGGTTGCACCGATGGCGGCATGCGCTCGAAAGCCTCGCGTGGCGGCAGGTAGAAGAGCATCTGCTCGCGGTCGTCTGATTCGACGATGACCACCTTGCGTGGGGCCTGGCCGATCGAGGCGACCGCCCCCTCACCCTGCCTGACCTCTACACTGCCCTGCGGATTGCTGAACTGAACGACGCCTTCCAGAACCGTAAGAGAGGTCTGGCTTCCACTGACGGTCATCGTCCAGTCCGTGCCGCGGATCGCCGCCGCGGCCGCGGGCGTCTCGACCTGCACGCCAGGCCCGCCGCGCTCGGCGCGAGCCCAGATGGTGCCGGACTGCAGTTGAAGTACGGTGTCGGCACTGGTGCCGGATGTAACCTGTTTCACGACAAGCGCGGAATTGCGGCCAAGGCGAATCTGGGTCCTGTCGGAAAATAAAATTGCCAATTGACCTGTGGCATTCGTGCGCAATACGTCGCCGGTGAGCAGGTCTTGCCTGAGGTCCACGAACCGCCAGTTCGAAACATCGATGAAGCGGACTTCTTCCCCCGCCTTGCGTGCAATGACGGCCCCCGCAGCCGGGCCTGAACGCGGAACAGGGTCCGCCACCGCAGGCGACACCAATCCGCCGGCAAGCACGGACGCCGACATGGCTACGAGATAAAATCGACAGAGAACCCCCAACATGCCTCACCACTGCGTGTAAACTCCGCAAGTGTCAAGAAGCAGGCCGGCAAGAGGATTGCTTTCCTGCCAGAGTGTATTAACAGGGAAACAGTTGATATGCGGAGGGAAAATGAGTGAGTGACTTTGAAGGCGCACCTACCGAGTTGCTGGAAATGCCGATGGCGTCCGGTGAGGTCACCGAGGAATATTTTAATCACGTACGCAAGATAAACGATGTCTATTACGACCAAATAAAAATCTCGGACCAGAAGGCAGCTTACATTTTTACGTTCATGCTTGCCTTCCTTGTTTCCTCCACGGAAGGAAGAAACGTTTTTAACTGGTCACGCTATTCCCAGGGAAGCTGGATAGAGATAACTTTTTCTGGAGCTCTGGCGTTGGCGTCTGTTTGGTCAATACTGTCGGCGATAATGGTTGTATTGCCGCGCAAGGCAAAAAAATCGACAACGCTGTTCTGGGGCACGTGGACTCAGCATCGGCCAGTCTTCGAGCAGGCTGCCGAGCACGGCGATATCGGCTACCTCTTCAAGGAATATCTGGACAATGCGGATGTTCTCTCGCTGATCGCGACCCAGAAATATAAACTTGTGTCCTACGCTTTCCGCGGACTTATGGTCACGGTTGTCGCTTATGTCCTGCTTCTGCTCTTGGCCCAGAACCAAACATAGCCATGCAACCCGAAGGATCGATGCCGGGAGCCGACTGTCCCTCTGCAATGGACGCCGTAGCGCTTGTGTCTTTCAGGGGTTATCCTGACAGAGAAGGAATGGAGGCAGCAAAGGCATCGCATCTCGGATAGTCAGGCGACTGATTTCCTTTGACTATTTCCTGAGAGGCTCATGCCCGGAAGGTCATTTTAAGAAAAGATGAACAACGATAGGCTTCAAGTGAGGTTCTGGGGGGTCCGCGGCAGCATTCCCGTATCCGGCCCCGATTTCAGCCGCTATGGCGGCAATACGGCCTGCATCGAAATCCGCTGCGGTGATGATCGCATTTTGTTCGACGCTGGTTCCGGTCTGCGCGAGGCTGGCCTTGCCTTGGCCGCCGACGGCGTGAGCGATGTCGACCTGTTCTTGAGCCACTGCCACTATGATCACATCATCGGCTTGCCCTTCTTCGACCCCATCTACCGTCCGTCGGTCAAGACGAATATCTGGTCAGGCCACCTGCACGGTAAGATGACTACACGGCAGATGGTCGAACAGTTCATCAGCCCACCATGGTTTCCGCTTCACGCCTTCCCCGCGACAGTCAATTTCCGCGACTTCAGCCCTGGACAGATGCTCACGCCCCGCAAAGGCATAACGATCAGGACCTTCATGTTGAACCATCCAGGCGGAGCGGTCGGCTACCGGATCGAGTGGAGAAGCAAATCCGTAGCGCTGGTCTACGATGTCGAACACAGTCCGGGGGTCTACGATCCCACCCTGCTGGAATTAATGAAAGGCGCCGATCTGGTCGTCTACGATTGCACCTACAACGAAGACGAAATGCAGCATTTCAGGGGCTTCGGTCATTCTTCTTGGCAACACGGAATCAAGCTGGCCCAGATGGCGCATGCAAGACGCTTTGCCATGTTCCATCATGCTCCCTCGCGCACAGATCAGCAGCTCGCTGAGATGGAGCGCAGCGCAAAACTCGTTTTCCCCGGCGCTTTCGCGGCATATGAAGGACAGATCGTGGAGATTTAACTCCCAGGCCGGCAGGTTGCTCGCTAGCGTCCCATGTCATAAATCGCAAATATCTGCCTGTATCGTGGCATGGCTTCGCAACCAACTTCAAGAACCGCAATGAATGACGATGGGCGATGCAGCCGGATTTGGTTCGGGCTTTTCATCCCGTTGCTGCCGATGAACCACGTCATCAAACTCGTCGCGCACCCTTTTTCCCTTCGTTCACAGCGACTGCATTGTGTTTGGCGCGTTTGTCGATGATGATAGGTCGATCTACTTCGCTGGTGGGAGTTTCCGTGGCTTCGTTTCTACAAACCCTTTCCCTTGTGGCCTTTTCGTCCCGGCCGTGAGCTTCCGAGCGGGTTGACGACAACGATGGAAAAGAGCCTGCTCCGCTATATCTGGAAGAATACCCGGCTGCAGCAACTGTGGATTCTGCTTGTCGTTGCGGCCTCCATGGTGCCCTACTTCCTGGCTTTCGACCTGCCGAAACGGATCGTCAACGGACCGATCCAGGGCAGTGGTTTCGAGGATCCGGACACACGCCAGACATTCCTGCATATTGCCTATGACGTTCCGCTCTTCGGCAATGTTGAGTTCTTCAGGGGCATCGAGCTCAACCGCCTGCAGATGCTTGCAGTGCTCAGCCTCATCTTCCTGGCACTGGTGGTGGTGAACGGCCTCTTCAAGCTGTACATCAACACCTATAAGGGCCGGCTCGGCGAACGTCTGCTGCGCCGCATCCGCTTCGAGCTCATCGACCGCGTCCTGCGCTTTCCACCCAAGCATTTCAAGCGGGTGAAATCCGCCGAGATTGCGACCATGATCAAGGATGAAGTGGAGCCTTTTGGCGGCTTCACCGGAGACGCGTTCGTTCAGCCGGCGCTGCTCGGTGGCCAGGCACTCACGACGCTTATCTTTATCATCGTCCAGAACTTCTGGCTCGGAATGATCGCCGCAGGCATCGTCGTGGTTCAGGCAATCCTCATACCGCGCATGAGGAAAAGACTGCTGGAGCTCGGACGTCAGCGTCAGATTACAGCCCGCGAACTATCCGGGCGAGTGAGCGAAATCGTCGACGGCATTGGCGCGATCCATGGCAACGACACCTCCAACCTGGAGCGTGCCGACATCGCCTGGCGTCTCGGGCGCATCTTCTCCATCCGCTACGACCTTTATCAATGGAAGTTCCTGGTGAAATTCATCAACAACTTCCTTGCCCAGGTCACACCGTTCCTCTTCTACGCTATCGGCGGCTATTTCGTTCTGCTGGGCAGGCTGGACATCGGCCAGTTGGTGGCCGTCATTGCCGCCTACAAGGACTTGCCTGGACCGCTGAAGGAGCTCATCGATTGGGATCAGGCTCGCCAGGATGTGCAGGTCAAATATTCCCAGGTCTATGAACAGTTCAACGTGGAGCCGCTGATCGACAGCGGCATCCAGGCGGTTGCGACAGCACCGGTGGCGGCGCTGAAAAGCGCACTCGTCATCAACAACCTCTCGCTCAGCGACGACAGCGGCGCCCGGCTCCTGAACCAGGTCTCAACCGAGATCAAGCCTAATGAAACCGTTGCCATTGTCGGCGCCAACGGCAGCGGAGCTGAAGCCTTTGCGGAGGCGCTCGGCAGGCTCGCCTGGCCGGATTCGGGCGGCGTTACCATCGATGGCCGCGACCTGCTCCAACTTCCGGAATCGATCACCGGCCGCAGGATATCCTATGCATCGGCCGATACTTTCTTCCTGCATGGAACGCTGCGCGACAACCTGCTCTATGGGCTGAAACACTCACCTTTGAGAGAGGCACGGTACGAAGGTGGGAATGCCCGCGAATTCGAAACATACGCGATTGAAGCACGCAAGGCGGGCAATCCAGCCTTCGACCTCAACAGCGACTGGGTGGATTACGCAGCCGCCGGAGCCCAGGGACCGGAAGATCTTCTCAAGATAATTCGACCGGTGCTGGATGCGGTGCAGATCTCCGAGGATATCTTCGATCTCGCGTTGCGGTCGACCATCGATCCGGATGTCCATACGACGATCGGCCTGCATCTTGTCGAGCTGCGAACCTCTCTGCGCAGACGGTTGGCGGAAGAGGACCTCGACGACATCGTCGTACCGTTCGATTTCGATCTTTACAACGCGCAGGCTACAGTCGGCGAAAATCTGTTCTTCGGCACAACCAAGCACCCTATGAAGAATAGCCCTCAGCTTGCGACGCATCCTTATCTCCAACAGATCCTTGGTGACACAAGCCTGAACGACGATCTTTACGCGATGGGCTTTGAGATCGCCGAAAATGCCGTCGAGCTTTTCCATGACCTGCCGCCGCACCATGCGTTTTTCCAGCAGCTGACCTTCATGACAGCCGATGAGATCCCCGCCTATCAAAGTCTGCTTCAGCGGCTTCAAGGCAGCCCCCCGAACGAGGTGTCGTCGGAGGATCGCACGCTGATACTCGGGTTGAGCTTCTCCTATATCGAGCCGCGCCACCGCTTTGGTCTGCTGGACCAGAACCTCATGGAGAAGATTGTCAACGCGCGCAAAAGGTTCCATGCCCACATTCCCGACGACTTGGCCGGACTGGTGGAGCGCCACGACCCGCAACGCTTCTCCAAGTCGGCGAGCCTCATGGACAACGTGCTTTTCGGTCGCGTTGCCCATCAGATGGCTGATGCCTCCGATCAGATCCGCACGCTCATGCGAGAGATTTTCTTCGCTCTCGATCTCTATGACGACGTGCTGTCTGTCGGCCTTCAGTTCGACGTCGGTTCAGGCGGAAAGCGCCTCACCATGGTGCAGCGGCAGAAGCTGAATCTTGCCCGCGCGCTGCTGAAACGCTCGGACTATTTTATCTTCAATCGCCCATTGTCTGCGCTAGACCGGCGGCTTCAGGACCAGATAACCCGCTGTGTCATCCAGGATCTGCATCGGGGAGGTCATCGCCCTTCCATCACCTGGGTCCTTTCCGACCCGAGCCTTGCGGAAATCTTCGACCGGGTCCTCCTCTTCCACCGAGGAACATTGGCGGAATCCGGCAGTTATCTGAAACTCTCGCAGACAAACAGGATTTTCAAGGAACTGCTATCGTAATATTTTGCGGAAGAAGACGTTAGCAGGGATTACGGCAACAGGCAGGACGCTTATTTTGCTGATAGACGAAGTCGAAATGCTGAGACAGGTACCCATCTTGGCCCGGATCAAGCCGGCGAAGCTCAAGCTGCTTGCTTTTGCCTCCGACCGGATGACCTACCGCCAGGGCCAGGACCTATGCCGACAGGGCGACGTGGGCGACGCGGTCTATGTGATACTTTCTGGAACGGCTGATATTATCGTTTCCTCGCCGGCGGGAGAGATCAAGGTGGCCGATGTCGGAGAGAACGCCATCGTTGGAGAGATCGCGGTTCTCTGCGATGTTTCTCGCACGGCCACCGTGCGCGCCACATCTGCACTTGAGGTCCTACGGATCAAAAAGGAACATTTCCTGGAACTCGTGAACGATTTTCCCCAAGTGGCCGTGGAGATCATGCGCATGCTTGCCGCGCGGTTGAGCCATGCCACCGCCGAGCTGACCGCAGCCCGCGCATTGAATCCGCCTTCGACCGCCCAATAAAACGGCCGATACCGATAAATAATGGTCTTGCAGAAATCTCGACTTCACATGGATAGCTGCTGTTATTGCAGTCTTTTAGGCTGAAAATCTTTACTTTGACGGCATCATAAGGTCGCGCGACACGCATAACTTGCCGAAGAAATTGAAAAATGCTAATATTCAACGTTGCCGCGATAACACTGGCCTGCCTTTGAGAACGACCATCAGGCCGTGACCCGATGTAGGGAGAGGGCGTGCCGTGGTTTCCTTTGGATCAATCTTCTTTGCCGTTGTGCTGGTCGCCGGTGTTGCTTCGGCTGGCCCTCTGCAAGATGCCGCTGAACAGGGAGATCTGGAGCTTATCAAGCGCTCGCTGGATGGCGGCTCCGATATGTCAGAACCGAACGAGGCAGGAGATCCGGCACTTGTACTGGCATCTCTAAAGGGTCGGGTCGATGCCGTGGCGCTTCTGCTCGAAAGAGGCGCCGATATAGAGGTCCGAAACAAAGGCGGACTGACTGCATTGCATGCTGCCTCCTATGCCGGAAATCTGGATGTCGTGAAACTGCTCGTGGCAAAGGGCGCGGCCGTCAATGATGCCAAGAACTTCTACAAGATGTCGCCATTGCATGCAGCAGCGGAAGAAGGTCATGCCGACGTCGTGGCCTTTCTATTGGCAAATAAGGCCGATATCGAAGCCGCCGAGAGGAACGGTTATACTCCCCTCACACAAGCCGGATGGCGCGGCTATTGGAATGTTGCCGAACTTTTAATGAAGGCTGGAGCGATCTGTCAGAAAGCCGAACTCGTCGGCGAGCCGCTCTACAACGAATGCATCAGGCGCAAATAGCCTGATCCTTGGGACGAAATACGAATGGAGGACTGAGATGTCTCGCAACGGTCTGAAGGCAAGCATGCCGAACATATTGGCCATCGGCGGCGCTGCCATGTTGATTTCACTCTCCCAGCCGGCTTTTGCGGAAGATGTGGTCAACACCGGTTACTTTGGCGATGTCGCAATCAAGGGATATGATCCGGTTGCTTATTTTGTCGAAGGCAAAGCTGTTGAAGGGAGCGAAAAATATTCCCATCGCTGGCTCGGAGCGGTCTGGCATTTTTCGAGCGCGGAAAACCGCGATCTTTTCGTCAAGGACCCATCCAGCTATGCGCCTCAATATGGCGGCTATTGCGCCGACGGCGTTTCGTTCGGAACGGTAACCACAAATGTCGATCCGCGTGCCTGGCGCATCATCGATGGCAAACTTTATATAAGTTACGACCCCGGCGCCGCTGAAGGTCTGGAAAAGAACCCCACAAAGGTCGTCGATTCGCAAAGGCACTGGTCCGAAGTTCAGCAGACGCTGATTTCTGAAAAAATGCACGGAGACTGGCTGCATCCTGCTGCCCAATGACCGGATTCAAGATTAGTGCCCATCGCGTGCCAATGAGAAGAACTGCAGGGAGCGCGGCGTGACATGGACGTAGGTATCGTTCCGCCCGGTTGAATCCGTATTGCGGAAAACCTGACCGCATACCAATCTGTCCAGAAAATACCCATCGAATTTTTCACACAGACTGTCGCCCTGAATTTCAACGACGCCAGTGATGTTTGTGTTGGTGCTGCGATAGGCCGTTTTTCCGGTCTTGTCGAAATACTGCATGAAATCGGTACCGTTCTTGTGCCTGCCGACCCATGTCCGGCTGTCGATCAGATCGCGGAGATCCGTTCCCTTGACACGATCGGCATCCTTGCCTTGGAAAGCGAAAGGCCATTGCGGCACGCCGGCTGACTTCAGTGCTGCCAGATGACGATCGAGATCTTCGTCGCGCCAGTAATCATAGAGATAACTGTAGTAGGTCAGGTTGCTTTCAGGAAATAGCTCGAGAAGTTTTTCCGCTTCCTGTGCAGCGCGTGCCTGATCCTCCTCACTGGCATAGGCGGCGGCGAGATATTCGCGCGCCGGTTCGGCTCTGGGCAGGTCGCCGAGTGCCGCCTCGATCAGCGGGATAGCCCGCCGATATTCCCGCGCCGTATAAAAGACGATACCGGCGAGCAGTTGGAATCCGGGCGCCGGCGAAGGGTCAAGTCGCAACGCCCTCTCGATTTCGGTGATCGCCTGCCCTCGGTCGCCGGTATGGGCCAATATGAGTGCCAGATTACCATAGGCCTCGGCGTCGTTCGGCTGCGCTGCAATTGCTGTTTTGGCGGACTCCAGCGCCTCCGTCTCGCGGCCGTCAACCCACTGCAACAATGCAAGGACCGCATGGGCGCGCGCGTTGTTCGGGTCCAGCTTCAGAGCCTGCCCGGCGGCGTCATAGGCGATCTTCCTGGCAATGGCCGCAGACCACAGGAAATTGTAGTCGTTCCGCCAGACGTCGACCGCCACGCGGGCGATGCCAGCATGCGCATTCGCAAAACCGGGATCAAGATCGATGGCCTTCTGATAGAAAGACAGCGTTCGGCGGTAGGTGGCAACGTCGCCGTATATGAAGCCTTCATGCTCGGCACGCATATAATAATCGTATGCTTCCAGATTGTCGGTCGGTATGCGTGCCAGTTGCGTCCGTTCACCCTGGCTCAGTTTCACCGCTAGGGCCGATATGATCTTGCCGATCACATCATCCTGAACCGCGAACAGGTCGGCATATTTCCGGTCATATTTCTCCGCCCAAAGAGAAAGACCGGTCATCGCCTCGATCAATTTGACATTGATGCGCAGGCGAAGCCCATCCCGTTGCAGCGTTCCCTCCAGGACATATTGGACCCCCAATTCGGCAGCAACGTCCTGGATCGTTCCGGACGTATTCCGAACGGCGAAGACCGAATGACGTGCGATGACGAAAAGACCGGACACCTTGGACAATTCGGTGATGAGATCGTCCGTCAATCCCTCCGCAAGGTGATCGTGCGTCGCATCACCGCTCACGTTGATGAAAGGCAGGACGGCAACGGACGGCTTGTCCGGCAGGGGATAGGCAAAGCGGCCTATCGCTCCCTGGGATTGTGAAGGCGACCAGGGCTGCCACCAGTAAACCATGCTCGCCAGGAGAAGCCCGCAGACTAGGATTGTGACGACATGGACCCAGGGCCACCAGCGCCCTCTGCTGGCGATCGTTTTCCCGGCCGCAGCAGGCTGAAGCAGAACGCGATAGACCCTGATTGGCTCGGCGATACCTTTTATCTTCTGCCGGCCGAGCGATAGATATCCGACGGGAAGCTTGGATTTCAGCTGATCATAGGTAGAACCGGAGACTGCTATGCCTCCGGGTTCCGCAAGCGCCTGTATCCGGTCGGCAATGTTGACGCCGTCGCCATGGATATCCTCTCCCTCGACGATAATGTCGCCAAGGTTGATGCCTATGCGAAACTTCATTTGCTGATCCGGCGGAACCGAAGCGTTTCGCTCGGCTTTCAGCACCTGCACGTCGAGCGCGCAACGCAGGGCGTCGACGACGCTATGAAATTCCACAAGAAGGCCATCCCCTATCGTCTTCACCAACCGACCATTGTTGGCTTCAATAGCGGGGAAGAAGATGCTCTCGGCATCGAAGTGAAATTGCGCTCGTGTTCTCTCCTCGTCGATCTCGCTCAGATGGCTGTAACCGACGACATCTGCAATCAGGATGGCTGCGAGACGGCGTTCCATGCTCCCTCACAGAATATATTAGCGATTATGTTACAACACCCGCGGCGCCGAAGCCATCAAACAAGCGATTCAGCTTGTGATTGGAGGAGAAGCCGAAAAGGCAAAGGTAGAGGGCGGCGTGGCGTCCCCCCGTCGGGAAACTCGGCAATGAGGCGCGCCCGACCGCTCAACACTGACCGGTCGCCAAAAGCCGCCGGCCAACATTGTTTGCATAGCCTGCCTCGGGCGGCTCAGAGCCCGCCCTGTTCCTTCAGGAACCGGACCACATGGTCCACGCCTTCGCCGCGCTTCAGATCGGTGAAGAGATGCGGCTTTGTCTCGCGCATGCGAGATGCATCGCGATCCATCACGTCGAGATCGACGCCGACATAAGGTGCCAGGTCCTTCTTGTTGATGATCAGGAGGTCCGAGCGGGTAATGCCCGGCCCGCCTTTGCGCGGAATCTCCTCCCCCTGGCAGGTCGAAATCACATAGATGGTGATGTCGGCAAGATCGGGTGAAAAGGTCGCCGCCAGATTGTCGCCGCCGGATTCGATGAAGACCACGTCGAGGTCCGGAATTCGCTCCGTCAAGCCGGCGATCGCCTGAAGATTGATCGTCGCGTCCTCGCGGATCGCTGTATGCGGGCAGCCGCCCGTTTCGACACCGACGATACGGTCTGATGAGAGCGCCTGCATGCGCACCAACGCTTCGGCATCCTCCTTGGTATAGATGTCATTGGTGACGACCGCGACGGAGTAGTCTTCCCGCATCGCCTTGCAGAGTTTTTCCGTCAGCGCCGTTTTACCAGAGCCGACAGGCCCGCCGATACCGACGCGCAAGGGGCCGTTCGCCGATTTCATATGCCGTCCTTTCTCATTTTGCTGATTAGCTTTAGCCTGTTCCTACGAACGGAAAAGCCGCGTGTTTTGCGTTTCATGTTGGAGTGATGCAATCTCCGCTTGCACCGTGGCACCGCCGAGATCATCCGTCGTCGCCCGCGCGGCATTCTTGGCAACCTCTTCGATCAATCCTTCCAGGTCTGCGAGGATCTTGACTCCCTCCGTCTGCCCACAGACGCCAAGCCGGATGCCGGCCGAGACCGATTGCGAGACCATTGCATGCAGATAGGCAGCGAGTGCCTGGTCCAACGGGACGCCATGTGCGGCAGCCACCGAACCGACAGCGACCGGAAACGGCACATCTTTCGGCAGGCGATCGAAAGCCGGATGCGGCCAGGCGGAGGCTGCGACAACAAAAGCTTTGCCGAGCGAGAGCGTCTCGGTGAACCGCTCCGCCGAACCGGCCAGCGCCAGCGCCAGCGCCGCTATCTCTTTCAGTGAAGCCTCATCCTCGAACTGCCGCCAGGCTTCCGCAAACAGCACCGCATCGTTCCATAACGCACCATGTTGCAGCAGGGTCGAAAGCCAACCGGCCAGACTTCCTGCATCTTTCACCAGACCGTCGAATGCTGCCCGCTCCAGCCCGCCGGACCAGGCGAAACCGCCGATCGGGAAGGCCGGCGACAACCAGGCCATCAGCCTCAGCAGCGCCGGTGTATCGAGACCCTGGCTCATGCAGACTCAATCATGATGGTCATGGGAATGCCCACCATGGGAATGATAGGCACCGCGAGCCGGCTGGAACGGTTCCTCAACCTCCGTCACGATCGCGCCGAGCCCTTCGAGCATCGACCGGATCACGTGATCGCGCAGGATGAGGATACGGCCTTCCTCGATCTGCGCCGAAAGATGCCGGTTGCCGAGATGCCAGGCAAGCTCGATCAAGTGCAGCGTGTCGCGCGCCTTCACCTCGAAGAGCTTTTCGGGTGCGGCTCTTACCTCGACAGTGTCGCCATTGTCGAGCACCAGACGGTCCCCGTGGTGGAAAAGCACTGCATCCTTGAGGTCGAGCATCACCATGTCGCCGTTGGAAAGATGCAGCAGCTTGCGGCGCAGATGACGCAGGTCATGCGGCAAGGTCACGACATCGACGGGCGGATCAGTGATGACGCCGGCGGGATGGTAGGAACGGATATGCTGCATGGGACACTCGTCTGACTGCGAAAACCGCATCATTGCGGAGCTTGCCGCCGCGAGCAAGACCTTTGGGCAGTGAACAAAAAAACCCGGACTCGCGTCCGGGTTTTGGGTGGAGCGGAATGCACCAGATCAAGCGGCGATCTTGGTCGACTTCAGATTTTCCAGGATGTTCTGCGGCGAAGAAACGCCATAAGGGTCGGAATCGCAGTTGTCGGAATAACCTTCCTCCTCGAACCACTGCTCGACGATGCCGTCATTGATAATGGCCGCATAACGCCAGGAACGCATGCCGAAGCCGAGATTGTCCTTGGCGACCAGCATGCCCATCTTGCGGGTGAATTCACCCGAACCATCCGGGATGAGCTTCACTTTTTCAAGGTTCTGGCTCTTTCCCCAGGCATTCATGACGAAGGCGTCGTTGACGGAGATGCAGTAGATCTCATCGATGCCTTCTGCCTTGAACTCGCCGGCAAGCTTTTCGAAATCCGGCAGCTGATAGGTCGAGCAGGTCGGCGTGAAGGCGCCCGGGAGAGAGAAGAGTACGACACGTTTTCCGCCGAAATAATCTGCTGTCGTCTTATCTTCCCAACGGAATGGATTCGGACCGCCGATCGATTCGTCGCGCACGCGGGTCCGGAACGTCACATTGGGAATGCGTTTTCCAATAAGCATGGATTCAACTCTCCTGAAATCGTGGAAAATCGACGGCTTGGGCGACCGCCTGAATGAGACGACAAAAACTAACGTAAAATATCTTGCAGTGCAGCATCAAAGGTCTGCGACATAACAGCCATGCGCTCCATGCATGCATGAGTGACAATGAACCGGTCGATGTGCACCGGTTCATTGTCGCCTACGCCTCGAATTCGATCTCAGAACAGGAAGTAGCGTTGAGCCATCGGCAGCACGGTGGCTGGCTCGCAGGTCAGGAGTTCCCCATCCGCCCGGACTTCGTAGATCTCAGGATCGACCTCCACATGCGGGGTCGCCGAATTATGGATCATCGACGCCTTGGAAATACCACCACGGACGTTCTTCACCGCCACCAGTTTCTTGGCGACGCCGAGGCGCTGGGACAGGCCGGCATCGAGCGATGCCTGGCTGACGAAGGTAATCGAGGAATTCGTCCTCAGCTTTCCGTAGGCGGCAAACATCGGCCGGTAGTGCATCGGCTGTGGCGTCGGGATCGAGGCGTTTGGATCACCCATCGGGGCAGCCGCAATCGAACCTCCGAGCAGCACCATCTCCGGCTTCACACCGAAAAAGGCCGGGTTCCAGAGTACGAGATCGGCGCGCTTGCCGACCTCGACGGAGCCGATCTCGTGGCTGACACCGTGAGCGATCGCCGGGTTGATTGTATACTTGGCGATATAGCGCCTGACGCGAAAATTGTCGTTGTCGCCGGCCTCTTCCTTCAGCCGTCCGCGCTGGCGTTTCATCTTGTCGGCTGTCTGCCAGGTACGGATCGCCACTTCCCCGACACGGCCCATGGCCTGGCTGTCCGAAGAAATGATCGAGAAGGCGCCGATATCGTGCAGGATGTCTTCCGCCGCGATCGTTTCCTTTCGGATGCGGCTTTCGGCAAAGGCGATGTCTTCGGGAATGGACGGCGACAGGTGATGGCAGACCATCAGCATGTCGAGATGCTCGGCGAGCGTGTTGACCGTATAAGGCCGGGTCGGGTTGGTGGAGGATGGAATGACATTCGGCTGCCCGCAGACCTTGATGATATCCGGAGCGTGCCCACCGCCCGCCCCCTCGGTATGGAAGGCGTGGATGGTGCGTCCCTTGATGGCTGCGACCGTATCCTCCACGAAACCGCTTTCGTTGAGCGTATCCGTGTGGATCATCACCTGCACATCATATTGATCGGCGACTGTCAGGCAGTTGTCGATCGCGGCCGGCGTCGTCCCCCAATCCTCGTGCAGCTTGAGCGAAGAGGCGCCGGACAGGATCATCTCTTCCAGCGGCTTCGGCAGTGACGCATTGCCTTTGCCGGCAAGTGCGAGGTTCATCGGGAAAGCATCGAAGCTCTCGATCATCCGCTCGATATGCCAGGCGCCGGTACAGGTGGTGGCAAGCGTGCCATGCGCCGGGCCGGTGCCGCCGCCCAGCATGCAGGTAACGCCGCTCATCAGTGCTTCTTCGATCTGCTGCGGGCAGATGAAATGGATATGCGCATCCATACCGCCAGCGGTCAGTATCTTGCCCTCGCCGGCGATCGCCTCGGTCGAGGGGCCGACGATGATCGTCACACCCGGCTGCGTATCCGGATTGCCAGCCTTGCCGATCGCATGGATGCGGCCGTCCTTGAGACCGACATCAGCCTTGTAGACGCCGGAATGGTCGACAATCAGCGCATTGGTGATCACGGTGTCGACCGCGCCTTCCGCCCGCGTCGCCTGGCTCTGGCCCATGCCGTCGCGGATGACCTTGCCGCCGCCGAATTTCACCTCCTCGCCATAGGTGGTGAAGTCCTTCTCCACCTCGATGAAGAGCTCGGTATCGGCCAGCCTGACCCTGTCGCCCACGGTCGGACCGAACATGCTGGCATAGGCGGCGCGGGACATCTTATGGGGCATGGTCGGTCTACCTTTGAATTTCGGCCAGTTTCGAAAACGGTACGCTTATGGGGAACTCAGTTCCCCATAGCCTCGATCAGGTCTTTGAGTTCTTCGGTACGCTTGCGGGTAAGCTCCGCCTGGCAGCCGTAGATGAGCATCGGCTCCATCGTGCCGCCGCGGGCTTGGAATCCATAGGATGCGCACTGCGCGTCGCGATAGGCGATCCAGGCGCGCTGCGCCTTTACGAGCGCATCTTCAGCCCCCTTGAAATTCCCCTCCGCATCGGCGTCCCAGGTCTTCATGGCCTTGCGGGCCTTCTGATACTCCGCGTTGAGTATCTTGTCAGCGGCATCCAGCTCCTGTTCTTCGCAATAGGTCATCTCCATCTGCGTGATCGGGTTCTTGCAGTCAGGTTTCGGCTCCTGAGCGAGGACGGGAAGAGCGGAAAACGCCAGAATGGCGACGGCAATCGTCAATCTCACAGTGCACCCATGATCTTCTGCTGAAAGCCATAGACGGCGCGCTTGCCCGAAAGCGGGATCAGCGTGACGGAACGTGTCTGACCGGGCTCGAAGCGGACTGCGGTCCCTGCCGGGATATCGAGCCGCATGCCACGCGCCTTTTCCCGGTCGAAGGAGAGAGCATTGTTGGTCTCGAAGAAGTGGTAATGGCTGCCCACCTGAACCGGCCTGTCGCCGGTGTTGGATACTTCGACGGCAACGGTCGGCGCACCGGCATTGAGCTCGATTTCACCTTCTGCTGCAATCACTTCGCCCGGAATCATGATTCAATCTCCCAGTGAATTAACGTATCGGTTCATGCACGGTGACGAGCTTGGTCCCGTCCGGAAAAGTCGCTTCCACCTGCACGTCGTGGATCATCTCGGCTATCCCTTCCATCACCTGATCGCGGGTGACGACATGCGCACCGGCCTCCATCAGATCGGCAACCGAACGGCCATCTCTCGCACCTTCCACGACGAAGTCGGTGATCAGCGCCACCGTTTCCGGATAGTTGAGCTTGACGCCGCGTTCGAGCCGGCGGCGGGCGACGATCGCCGCCATAGCGATCAGAAGCTTGTCTTTTTCTCTGGGGGTGAGGTTCATGGGAATCCCGCAATAAGATCAGATATTCCAGACTTTCGGCACTGGCGCGCCGTTACGCAATACGGAAATTGCCGGTACCAGGATTTTTCTCAGTTCGAATCCGGTCGGCGCCACAAGCCGGGCGACCAGCTTGCCGTTCCAGTGGCTGGCACCGCCAGTCCATGGGCTCGCGCCCCCCGACGTACCCGCGAGGCAAGCTCTCAGTTTCGGGAAAAGCGCCTCGGCAAGCGGGCCGGAATAGAAAAGAGTTGCGAAAGCGATCTGGCCTGACAGGACCGCCGCAGCGTCTGCGAGACGCTGGATCTCACCTTCGAATTTCATCTCTTCGGCGTGGATGAGCCTGCCTGACCGGCGCACTCGCCAGCGATCGCGGAAGAAACCGCCACGAACCGCCTCGCCCATGGCCTTGCGACCAAGCAGCACGGCTTCGACGGCCAGGAATTCGCAGGTTTCGGCAAGATCGACGTCGAGCCTGCGCGTCAGCGAAGCCTGGTCGAAGAGGATCGTTTCCTGAGGAAGCCAGTGGAGGCAAGCATCTTTGCCCACGGTGATATGGGTGGATACGGAGGCCGTACCGGCGGCGGCCTTGTAAATCTTCTCGTTCGCCTGGGTGGTGATCGAAAGCTTCGTGGAAGCCGCAGCGGCGACGGACCATTCGATCGCGTCGCCGCCCGTCAGTCCCCCTGACGTATTGATGAGGATCGCCTCCATTTCAGGCGAAAATGTCTCCGGAAGGCGTATTTTTGCGCAGCCTTCCTGGAAGAATTCGGCAAGCTTCGTGCGCCCGCCGAAAGCCTTGGTTACAAGGCGCCCAGCCCCTCTTGCCCGCTGCGGCGCATATCGGTCGGCTGGCTGCTGTTGCACGTATTCCCCTGAAGATCGGCTTGCGTTCCGCAGTCCGATGCAACACCCGTGCCAGACGCAGTCCCGGAACTGATCTTGGCCGGGACGGCGGTGGCGACGACATCGGTACTGTCGGCCTTACCGAAGAACTCCCACATCCGCGACGCAGGATCAACATTCGGATCGAACGCGGGCTTGGCGGACGCGACGGACACGGCCGGGACGACGCTCGCGGCGCCGTCCTTGGCGGCCGCCAGCACGGCTTCCGTCGCAGGAGCCTGCTTCGGCCAGGCATGCGTCCCATTGGCAAAGACATAGGATGCAATGCGCGCACCGCTTTTGCAGGCGCCGTAGAGGCTGAACGTAACATCCTCGACGGTCTTGGGATTGCCGTCGCCCTTGCAGCCGTCCAGTTCCGTCCAGCGCTGGATCGCTACTTTGAAACCGTATTGCCAGTAAGCGCTGCCGCCGCCGGCGTAAGGGTTCGCCGTGTCCTTCAGGCCGGCGAAAGCCATGATCGAGACGGGGCGGGCCGGATTGCAATTGGCCTGATCCGGCACCCATTTTCCGCCGATCTCCACGGGGCGGCCTGCGCGCAATGAATGCACGACGCCGACAGCTGCAAAATCGTCGCGGCCGGAGCAGAGATAGGCCGAGAGCATGCGACCGCCGCCGGAATAACCCGATCCGTAGATGCGGGCCGGATCAACACAGAATTCCTCCTTCACGGTCTTCAGCGCCTGCTGAATGAAGGCGATCTCGTCGAGGCCGCCCTCTTGCCTGGTCACAAAAGGAACGTTCCAGGCATAGGTGCCGGTAAACTTGCCGGGCAGGCTGCCTTGCGGCGCAACGACAATGAAGCCGTTCTTTTCCGCGACCTTGTCCCACGAGCTTCTGTTCAGTTGGCCATCTGGATTGCTGTTGCTGCCATGGAAATCGAAAACGACCGGAACCTTGTCCTTGCCGGTATAGGAGGACGGGATGAAATAGACCACAGAGCGAGTGCTACCATCGGCCTCGACAATCATCGGATGGCGTCCCGGCTCCATCGGCTGGCCGCAACCCGCATAGGCCCCGCTTGCAGCCAAGAAAAAAGCCCCTACCGCGATCATGCGAGTAAGAGCAGTGTTGGCAAGCCTACCAGCAACGCATGCAAATTCCATCAGCGCCTCATCATGGGTGCAAGAGTGGTGTGTCAACGATATCGGAATATGCCCTAAACACGGCCTTGGTAACACACATCAGCCCGGTATGAAACGCACGAAATACTGCGATGCGATACAAACATTCACCGGCGAAATACTAGCATCAGACAGTCAGATGCCGTCTCGCTTCTGCCGTATCCAGTGTTTCGGCGGCCCCTTCATGCACGATCTCGCCGCGATCCATGATGTAGACTTGGTCGGCAAGCTCACGGCAGAAATCGAGATACTGCTCGACCAGCAAAATGGCCATGCCGGTGCTATCGCGGAGATAGCGGATTGCCCGGCCGATATCCTTGATGATTGATGGCTGGATGCCTTCCGTTGGCTCGTCCAGGACGAGAATCTTGGGGCGTGTCACCATCGCGCGGCCGATTGCAAGCTGTTGCTGCTGGCCGCCGGAAAGGTCGCCGCCGCGACGGCCGAGCATGGATTTCAAGACCGGGAACAGCGAGAAGATTTCATCTGGAATGAACTTGTCCTTGCGGGCGAGTGGCGCATAGCCGCTTTCGAGATTCTCCTGTACGGTCAGCAGCGGAAAGATCTCCCGCCCCTGCGGCACATATCCGATCCCGTGCTTGGCGCGCGCATAGGGCGGCAGGCCGTTCAGCACCTCACCCTGAAAGCTGATCGTACCCGCGCTCACCGCGTGCTGGCCGGTAATGGCGCGCAGAAGAGAGCTTTTCCCCACGCCATTGCGCCCCAGCACACACGTGATCTTGCCCATGTCAGCATTGATCGAGACGCCCCGCAGCGCCTGTGCCGCGCCGTAGTGAAGATTGACGTTGTTGACTGTCAGCATGGTCACCGCCCCAGATAGTTTTCGATCACCTTCGGATCGTTCGAAACGAAATCGATCGAGCCCTCCGCCAGCACCGAACCCTCCGCGAGGCAGGTCACCTTGACGCCAAGATCGCGGATGAAGCCCATGTCGTGTTCGACGACGACGACCGATCGCGTCTTGGCGATCTCTTTCAAGAGCTCCGCCGTTTCGACGGTCTCGGCATCGGTCATCCCCGCGACCGGCTCGTCCACCAGCAACAGCTTCGGCTCCTGGGCGAGCAGCATGCCGATCTCCAGCCATTGCTTCTGGCCATGCGAGAGGTTGGCGGCGAGTTCCTGCCTTCGATGCGTCAGCCGGATCGTTTCGAGAATTTCCTCGATACGCGCCTTGTCTTCGGGGGAAAGCGTGTAGAAGAGCGTCGCGAAGACACCGCGGTCGCGGTTCAGCGCCAGTTCCAGATTGTCCCAGACCGTATGGCTTTCGAACACGGTCGGTTTCTGGAATTTCCGGCCGATGCCGAGCTGGGCGATATCCGCCTCGTCTTGTCTCGTAAGATCGACCGTATCCTCGAAGAGCACCGTGCCGGTATCCGGCCGGGTCTTGCCGGTGATGATGTCCATCATCGTCGTCTTACCGGCACCGTTTGGACCGATGATGGCTCTGAGTTCCCCGGGTTCGACGACGAAGGAAAGCGAATTCAGCGCCTTGAATCCGTCGAAGGAAACGGAGACGTTTTCGAGGTAGAGCAGGCTCTTCGTTCTCGTTTCGGCAATCGTGTTCATCGGTTCGTGCCCCCGTCTCTCATTCCGCCGCCTGCACGGCCCGCGCCACCGCCTCTTCGTCGCCCCTGCCCTTCTCGGCTTCCGCTGCGGCCTTCAGCGCCTGGCGCGCCTTGAAGCCGTGCTGAATCGTGCCAACGATGCCTCTCGGCAGGAAGAGCGTCACGGCGATGAAGAGGCCCCCCAGCGCATAGAGCCAGAATTCCGGGAAGGCGCCGGTGAAGAAGCTCTTACCGGCATTGACGAGCACCGCGCCGATGATCGGGCCGATCAGCGTGCCGCGACCGCCGACCGCCGTCCAGACGACAACTTCGATCGAGTTGGCCGGCGCGAATTCGCCGGGGTTGATGATGCCGACCTGCGGCACGAAGAGAGCCCCGGCGACCCCCGCCATCATCGCCGACACGACGAATGTGAAGAGCTTTATGTTTTCCACCCTAAAGCCGAGAAAACGCACCCGGCTCTCCGCATCGCGCACCCCGACCAGAACCTTGCCGAATTTCGAGCGGACGATCGCCGATGCGATGACGAGGCAGAGCGCCAGCATGATCGCCGACATGGCGAAGAGCACCGCGCGCGTTCCATCCGCCTGAACCGGGAAACCGATAATGTCCTTGAAGTCGGTGAGGCCGTTATTGCCGCCGAAGCCCATGTCGTTGCGGAAGAAGGCAAGCATCAGTGCATAGGTCATGGCTTGCGTGATGATCGACAGATAGACGCCATTGACGCGAGAGCGGAAAGCGAACCAGCCGAACACGAACGCAAGCAGGCCGGGCACGAAGAGCACCATGACCATGGCGAAAGCGAACCAGTCGAACCCGTACCAGAACCAGGGCAGTTCCTTCCAGTTGAGGAAGACCATGAAGTCCGGCAGGATCGGGTTGCCGTAGACACCCCTCGAACCGATCTGCCGCATCAGGTACATGCCCATTGCATAACCGCCGAGCGCGAAGAAGGCGCCGTGGCCGAGCGAGAGGATGCCGCAATAACCCCAGACGAGATCGAGCGCCAGCGCCAGCAGCGCGTAGCAGAGATACTTGCCCATCAGCGCCATGAGGTAGGTCGGGATATGGACGGCACTGTCAGACGGGACGAGCAGGTTGAGCGCCGGCACGAGGATGGCGACACCCAGAAGGATCGCGACGGCGATGACGATCTTGCCTTCGAGCGCGCGCAGGATGAAGCCCGTGATCATGCTTCCACCGCCCTTCCCTTGAGCGCGAAGAGGCCGCGCGGACGTTTCTGGATGAACAGGATGATCAGCACCAGCACGAGGATCTTGCCAAGCACGGCGCCGACCGAGGGTTCGAGGAACTTGTTGAGCACGCCGAGCGAGAGCCCCCCGACCAGCGTGCCCCACAAGTTGCCGACGCCCCCGAAGACCACAACCATGAAACTGTCGATGATGTAGCTCTGGCCGAGATTGGGCGAGACGTTGTCGATCTGGGAAAGCGCAACGCCGGCGATACCCGCAATACCCGAGCCCAGCGCGAAAGTGAGCGCATCGACCCACGGCGTCCTGATGCCCATGGACGACGCCATGCGGCGGTTCTGGGTGACGGCCCGCATGCTGAGGCCATAGGCGGACTTCTTCATCACCACCAGCAGCGCCACGAAGATCGACAGAGAGAAAACCACTATCCACAGGCGGTTCCAGGTGATCGTCAGCCCTCCGAGCGCGAACGAGCCGGACATCCATGACGGATTGCCGACCTCCTGGTTGGTCGGGCCGAAGATCGAGCGGATCGCCTGCTGCAGGATGAGCGAAACGCCCCAGGTGGCGAGCAGGGTTTCGAGCGGCCGGCCGTAAAGGAAGCGGATGACGCCACGTTCGATGACGAAGCCGACGGCGCCCGTCACCAGGAAGGCGACAGGCAGCGCGATCGCCAGCGACCAGTCGAACAGGCCGGGTGCGTTCGAGCGGATCATATCCTGCACCACGAAGGTGGAATAGGCGCCGAGCATGACCATTTCGCCATGCGCCATGTTGATGATGCCCATCACGCCGAAGGTGATCGCAAGGCCAATCGCGGCAAGCAGCAGGACCGAACCGAGCGACAGGCCGTACCAGACGTTCTGCGCCATGTCCCAGAGCTGAAGTTCGCTTTCGATCGAGGAGATCGCGGTATTGAGATCACCCTTGAGGCTCGCATCGATCGAGCCGGACACGGAATTCAGGATACCGAGCGCATTGCGTCCGCCGAGGCTCCCGATCGTCTCGATGGCGGCGCGCTTCTCGTCGACAGAACGATTGGAGGAAAGCACCGATACCGCCCGCGCCTCCTCCATGCGCGCCTTGACCTCACCGTCCGTCTCCTTGGCGAGCGCTGCCTCGACCAGTTCGAGGTTTTCCGGGCTTGGGGAGCGGAGCACCGCATCGGCGGCCTGCAGGCGAACAGCCCGGTCCGGGCTCAGAAGGGTAAGCCCGCCCATGACGGAGCGGATGACACGACGGAGATTGTTGTTCACCCTGATCTTGGTGACGGCGCTCTTCGGAACCGTACCGGCGGAAGCACCCGTCAGCGGGTCGATCAGTTCGAAACTGGAGCCTGCGGCTTTTGCAATGAAGACCAGGTTGTCCGACTTGCGGAAATAGAGGTCGCCTTCGGCGAAGGCTCCCAGCGCCGGGACAACCCTTGTGTCGCCGGTCGCGGCGATCTGGCCGATCAGCTTTTCGGCCTCATTGAAATCGGCTTTGGCAAGCGCATCGATCAAAGGTTTCGGATCGCTCTGCGCCTGGACCGGCGCGGCGACGGAAAGGATAAGGAAAATCAGACTGAAAAGACGGATAAGCATGTCGAAGTTCCCCGGGGATGGCCGGACGGTTGATGGCTCTTGCCCCTCATCCGCCTGCCGGCACCTTCTCCCGCATGCGGGGAGAAGGACATTTGCCGCGCCCTATCCAGTCCGCGTCAGCGCTCCGTATGGCACGTCCCCTCTCCCCATCGAAACGGGGAGAGGGTTAGGATGAGGGGCAGGTTTAGCCCTCAACTTCGCCGGATCAGCTGCCCTTGCCGCCGCACTTGCCGGTGGCGACGTTGAAGTTGCCGCACTCCATCGGCTTGCGCCAGTCGGAGATCAGGTCCTTGGAGTCCGGCAGGTAATCGGACCACTCGTCACCAACGACTGCCGGCGTTTCCTGAACGATCTCGAACTGGCCGTCGGCCTGGATTTCGCCGATCAGCACCGGCTTGGTGATGTGATGGTTCGGCATGACGGTGGAATAGCCGCCCGAAAGGTTCGGAACGGCAACGCCGATGATCGAGTCGAGCACGGCGTCCGTATCGGTCGTGCCAGCGGCTTCGACGGCCTTCACCCAGGCGTTGAAACCGATATAGGCGGCTTCCATCGGGTCGTTGGTCACGCGCTTCTCGTTCTTGGTGAACGCATGCCATTCCTTGATGAACTCGGCATTGACGTCAGCATCGACCGACTGGAAATAGTTCCAGGCAGCGAGATGGCCGACGAGAGGGCCGGTATCGAGGCCAGCAAGTTCTTCTTCGCCGACAGAGAAGGCAACGACCGGGATGTCCTCGGCCTTGATGCCCTGGTTGCCGAGTTCCTTGTAGAAGGGCACGTTCGCATCACCGTTGATGGTGGAGACGACGGCGGTCTTCTTGCCGGCGGAGCCGAACTTCTTGATGTCGGAGACGATCGTCTGCCAGTCGGAATGGCCGAATGGCGTGTAGTTGATCATGATGTCCTCTTCCTTGACGCCCTTGGACATCAGGTAGGCCTTCAGGATCTTGTTGGTCGTCTGCGGATAGACGTAGTCGGTGCCGGCGAGAACCCAGCGCTCTACGCCTTCGGTCTCGGCCAGGTAGTCGACCGCCGGAATGGCCTGCTGGTTTGGAGCGGCACCGGTGTAGAAGATGTTGCGCGAGGATTCCTCACCCTCGTACTGCACCGGGTAGAACAGGATAGAGTTCAGCTCCTCGAAGACCGGCAGCACCGATTTGCGCGAAGACGAGGTCCAGCAGCCGAAGACGGCGGCGACCTTGTCCTGGGAGATCAGCTGGCGGGCCTTTTCGGCAAACAGCGGCCAGTCGGAAGCCGGATCGACCACGACGGCTTCGAGCTTCTTGCCGAGAACGCCGCCCTTCTTGTTCTGCTCGTCGACGAGCATCAGCATGACGTCCTTGAGGGTCGTCTCGGAGATAGCCATGGTGCCCGAAAGCGAATGGAGAACGCCGATCTTGATCGTGTCGTCGGCAGCAAAGGCGCCGTGAAGCGCCGTCGTCGACATAATGGCAGCAACGAGCGCGCCGCCAAGCTTTGCCTTGAATGTCATTGGTTCGAACCCCTCTTCTCGTTCGTCCGCAACGAAGAACTGACCGTTGCTTGAACGACTATCGGTTGCTGCATCGCAAAACCGTATACGTAAAATGACGTATCCGAGGGGGAGAACCGGGAACGGTCGCGACCGACCAGCGAGCGCCTTATGACCTCGGAGGTAATCGACCTCATCCGGACCTGCGGCTATTCGTTCTAGGCCGCCGCGTATCTCGCGATGCCGCAATTTTGTTCGATCAAGAAAGGCAAAGCCATGGCCGTAACTTACGTCATCCGTTTCGATATCCGCCCCGATCAGCGGGAGAGGTTCATGATGCTGCTGACGGAGGTGCTGGACGCCATGCGGCATGAACCGATGTTCCATCAGGCGGTGCTGCACGCCGATCCCGACGACGAGAACCGCATGATGCTCTACGAGACCTGGGAGGATCATGAAGACGTTCTGGAGGTGCAGTTGAAGCGTCCTTACCGGAACGCATGGCATGCGGCGCTGCCGGAACTCCTCGCCGGCCCGCGCGACATTTCGATCTGGCGTCCGGTCCACAGTGACCGCTCGGAGTAATCTCGCTCTTGGAAGAAGCTGTCGCCCGTTACCTGCCGGATTGATGTCGTGGCCCCTATGGGTCATTGTACAGATCACCCTTTGCTTCGAGGGCACGGAAATGAAGCGCGGTCTATTTTTCGGCATTATCGGTGCTGCCGGGCTTGTCGCCGGGGCATTATTTATCTTCGTCGGTCAGACAAAGGTCTCGCCGGAGGCGATCCAGTCGTCCGTCATCCGTTCTCCTGATCTGGTCGACAGGGCGTGGAAGCTGCCTGTGGCGGCGACCTTCGGCATGGACCTGACCTGGCAAACAAACGCATCGCGGTGCGGCCCGGCGAGTATTGCCAACGCATTCCGATCCGTCGGCGAGGAGGAGACGACAGAAGCCGAGGTTCTGGATGGAACCGGAATGTGCTGGACGGGGCTTTGCATAATCGGGCTCACGCTGGACGAACTTGCCGAACTGGCCCAAATGAAAACCGAGCGAAAGGTTTCGGTTCTCCGCGACCTGACCGCCGAGCAGTTCCACGAACACATGAAGCGCGCTAACGATCCCGGCCGACGCTACGTCATCAATTTTGCCCGCATGACAATCTTTGGCTCGGGCAGCGGCCATCATTCGCCCATCGGAGGATATCTGGAGGCTGAGGACATGGTGTTCGTTTTGGATGTCAACGAGAACTACCGGCCTTGGCTGATCGAGCGGGAGCGGCTGTTCCTGGCAATGGACACTCTCGATGGCGACAAGAAGCGGGGCCTGCTTCTGATCGAATAGTGGGATCAGGCGCCGAGAATTTTTTCCGCAAGGGGCTGATGTTGAACGCCCTATTCTCTGCTCCTCATCTCCCGCACGCCGCGCCCGAGCCTCTGGCGCAGCAAAGCACGCAATGTCACGCCGTCGGCATAACCGACCAGCGCGGCGATCTCGTCCGGGCTCTCGTCGCTGGTCTTCAGGAGATGCACTGCGCGCTCGACCCGTAAATCCTGAAAATAGGAAAGCGGTGTCTTGCCGAGCACCTGCTGCAGACGACGAGCGAGCGTGCGCTTGCTGGCGCCGACGGCATCGGCTGCGACGTCGAGCGAAAAGCCTTCGGACAACCGGCCGCGCGCCCACCGTTCGAATTTCTCCACCAGCGGATCGGCATGGGCGAGGTGATCGGTGACGACATAGGCCGATTGCGCCGGTCGGCTGTCGACGATGAGATAACGTGCGACGAGGTTCGCAAGCTCCGGGCTCGCCTGCCGCACAAGCCAGAGCGCCATGTCCATATGTCCGAGCGCCGCACCCGCCGTCACCAGCGCCCCGGACTTCACCAGCATGTGGCCATCTTCGAGACGTACGGCGGGATAACGCTGGCGGAAGAGCGGGGCGAGCCACCACGTGGTCGTCGCCTTCTCGCCGTCGAGAAGACCGGATTCGGCAAGCACGAACGTGCCTATACAGGCGGCGGCGATGTTCATGCCGGCCCCTCTCGCCTCCCGGAGCAAGGCACCCGCATCCCGGATGTCCGGGCGGTCGAGTGCCGGCACGAGCATTTCCGGCATCTTGTAGGCGATCGCCGGAATGACGAGCCAGCCCGCGCGTGGATCGAATGCACCCGAAGCCGGGACACAAAGTCCTTGCGCCGTCCGGACACCGTTGCGCATTCCGACAACCGAGACCTCGAAGGGCGGCACGGTGAGCGAGAGCATCGAAACAAGTTCGTTCGCGGTTGTGAAGACGTCGAGGATCGATGAAAGGCCGGTATCAAAAACACCGTCGAGTGCCAACACCTGCAACTTCATGGCAATATTCCCATCAACAATGTCAATATTGACAATAGCAGGCGACACCGGCTTCCGCCATGATGGCATTGTCGAAAGAGGACAAGGGCATGAACATGGACGTAACCACGATCGGCTTCACCAGGACGACGGCCGAGGATTTCTTTGGCCGCATCAGAGCCGCAGGCGTCAAGCGCGTCATGGATGTCAGGCTTCACAACACGTCACAGCTTGCGGGGTTTGCAAAGTCCGACGACCTCGCTTTCTTTCTCAAGGCGCTCTGCGGAGCCGGTTACGTGCACGAACCGCTGCTTGCGCCGACCGAAGAAATCATGACCGCATTCAAGAAGAAGAAGGGCGACTGGAACGTCTTCCAGAACGATTTCCTGGACCTGATGGCCGAACGGAAGATTGAGAGCCGGCTGAAACCGGAGCAGTTCGACGGCTCCTGTCTGCTCTGCTCGGAGGACAAGCCGCACCATTGCCACCGAAAGCTCGTCTGCGACTATCTGAACGGCAAATGGGGTGGCAAGCTGAGCGTCCGCCACCTCTGACCTGATCCTAACCGATATCCTGATCCTTGAACGCCGCGGGGAGATCGCCTCCCTGCGTGGGGGAGCCGATTGTCATGACCTACCAGACCATTCTTGCCATCGCCCTGTTTTCCTTTGTCGGCTCTGTGTCGCCCGGACCGAGCAATTTCATGCTGCTTGCTTCCGGCACCAATTTCGGATTCCGGCGCACGCTGCCGCAGATATTCGGCATTACGATCGGCTTGTCTTCGGTGCTGCTGGCAGTCGGTTTCGGGCTCGGCGCCCTCATTCACGCCTATCCGCCAGTCGGCCTGCTGCTCAAGATTGCCGGCTCCGCCTATCTTCTTTATCTGGCCTGGCGGATCGCCATGTCGCGCGCCGTGGCAAGCGGCGAAACAGCAGCCTCAAGGCCGTTGACCTTCCTGGAATCCGCCGCCTTCCAGTGGGTCAATCCGAAGGCCTGGGTTGCGGCGCTGACAGCCATGGCGGCCTATGCCAGCGACGAAAGCCCCTTCGTGTCGGTGCTCGCGATCACGCTCGTGATCGCCATCGTCAACCTGCCGAGCGTGGCGGTCTGGGCAGGCTTCGGCATGGCCCTCCGCACCTTCCTCACCGATCCGATACGTCTCAAATGGTTCAATATCGTCATGGGCCTGCTGCTCGTCGCAACGCTCTGGCCGCTGATGATGTGAAGGCGGGGCAGCCGAAACGACAAGGCCGCCCTCTCTCAGGACGGCCACCGAGAGGGGAGACACCTCCCCGCTGCACGCGATGCGGGCTGTCAGTCGTTCGCCTCGGGACGGTTTCGCCAGGCTTCCGCCTGTGCATAGAACTTCTTTTCCCATTCCTTATGGTTATCGAGGCCTTCCTTGATGAAGGGCGTGAAGATAGCCATGTGCATGAGCAGCCAATTGACGAACCTTGCCGGGAATTTCAGCGGCTTGACGAAGTCGACGAAAAGCACGACGCGGGTCTTGTCCGTGTGGTTCCAGGCCTCGTGCTCGTAGGCGTCGTCGAAAATCAGGACCTTGCCCTCCTCCCAGTGGCAAATCTGATCCTTCACTCGGATCGCCAGCTTGTCGCGCGGCTCCGGCACGATGAGACCGAGATGGAGGCGCAACACGCCGTTATAAGGTCCGCGATGCGCCGGCAGGTGTTTTCCCGGCTCGAAGATCGAGAACATCACGGTCGTCAGGCCCGGAATCTTCTGCATCGCTTTCCAGGTCTCGGGGCATGCCTGGATGTTCTGCTCCGACCTCACTCCGAAGCCGAGGAGGAAGAACGTCTTCCAGCCCTTGTCGGTCGAAATCGTCTTCACATCGGTGGAAATGTCCTGGAAGGTCGGCAATTCGTCCTTGCGGACCAGAATGCGGTCGAGCTCCGCGCGGATAGCAGGCGCCGCCTTCTCGATTTCGGCCGTCCAGGGGAAGGTTGCATTGTCATAAACCGGCGGGTTGCCGAGCTTGGCATATTTGAAATTCAATCGCTCCGCCCAGGCGACGATCGCCATGAAGAAGCGGGTGATTGCACTGGGACGACCCATCGGTGCGATACCGGTCGTACCGAAGCTTTGTTCAGGTTCAGGGATTGTAGGGGATGACGGTTTCACTTGTGAAGCGCCTGATAAGAAAGGTTGATCTGGGGCGGCAAGGCATTTGCCATCACGCCTTTTTCCGCTTTGGCACGTTACTTGACATGGGACGTCATGTTCCAGCTTGCAAGCATCTGTGTCGCAGTTGTGGCAGCTTGGAACATTATTACCGGACGTGTGGCAGAAGGAACGCTCTATCAGGACGTGCCTGTTGAAGCGGCGCATCTCTGTCACAAACGGCGAAACACACGAATGAATTCGCGCCAGCACTTCGCACCTGCGAAAGCATGCTTGCAAAACGCCACGCCACAGCCGAAAGTGCCCATTCGATGATCTTTCTCTTTTGGGTGCTAGAAATTAGGCATGGCAGCGCGACAACGCATCATCCCCGTCCGGCGCGAATACAACCGTTGGGTCGCCAACCAGACGCTTGAGGATTATGCACTGCGTTTCACCGCCAAGAGCGCCCGCCGCTTTTCGTCGAGCCGCATTTCGCAAACCGCCATCGGCGCGATCTCCTTCCTGGCGCTCGAGGCGATCGGTGGCACGATCACCCTCTCCTACGGTACGACAAACGCCTTTTTCGCGATCGTCGCGGCCGCCGTCGCCATGCTGGTCATCGGCCTGCCTATCAGCCGCTACGCCATCCGCCACGGCGTCGATATCGATCTTCTGACCCGCGGTGCCGGCTTCGGCTATATCGGTTCGACCATCACCTCGTTGATTTATGCGAGCTTCACCTTCATGCTGTTCGCGATCGAGGCCTCGATCATGACCGGCGCGCTGGATCTCGCCTTCGGCATTCCGCCCTGGATCGGCTATATCATCAGCGCTGCGGTGGTAATTCCGCTCGTCATTTACGGCGTTCGGCTGATCTCGCGGTTTCAACTCCTGACACAGCCCTTCTGGATCGTGCTGAATATTCTCCCCTTCCTGTTCATCGCCTTGCTTGACTGGGAGAAATTCGATTTGTGGCGCGCCTTTGCCGGCATCCATCATTCGAACGCCGAGGCGGGCGGCGTGGCTCCCTTCGACCTCATCGAATTCGGCGCGGCATCCGCGGTCATCCTGGCGCTGATGCCGCAGATCGGTGAGCAGGTGGACTTCCTGCGCTTCCTGCCGCCGGAGGGCCAGCGCAAATGGCGCCACCGGCTGGCGATCTTCCTGGCCGGCCCCGGTTGGGTCGTGGTCGGCGTGCCGAAACTTCTGGCAGGCTCGTTCCTCGCGGTGTTGACGTTGTCGACCGGCGTTCCGATCGGCGAGGCCGCCGATCCGGCCCATATGTATCTCGCCGCCTTCGGCTACATGATCCCGAACGAGACGGCGGCACTTCTCTTGATGGCCGCCTTCGTGGTCGTCTCGCAGCTCAAGATCAACGTGATGAATGCCTATGCCGGCTCGCTCGCCTGGTCGAATTTCTTCTCGCGGCTCACTCATAGCCATCCCGGTCGTGTCGTCTGGCTGGTCTTCAACGTGGCGATTGCGCTGCTGCTGATGGAACTCGGCATCTATCGTCTGCTGGAAGCCACCCTCGGCATCTTCTCGATCATCGCCATGTCCTGGCTCTGCACCATCTCGGCGGACCTGTTCATCAACAAGCCGCTCGGCCTTGCTCCACCCGGCATAGAATTCAAGCGCGCCCACCTCTACGATGTGAACCCCGTCGGGCTCGGCGCGATGTTGGGCTCAGCCAGCGTAGCACTTGCCGCCCATTTCGGCCTGTTCGGACCGCTGATGGCTTCGCTTGCCACTTACGTAACGCTGATCGCCTTCGTAATCTCGCCCGCGGTCGCCTTCGCAACGCGCGGCCAATTCTATCTTGCCCGCAAACCGCGCCAGAGCTGGAAAAGCCTCGGCTCGATCACCTGCTCCATCTGTGAACATCCGTTTGAGCCGGAAGACATGGCCTGGTGTCCGGCCTATGCCGCACCGATCTGCTCGCTCTGCTGCTCGCTCGATAGCCGCTGCCACGACATGTGCAAGCCGAACGCCCGGCTGAACACGCAGGTGGGTACCGTCGCCCGTTCCTTCCTGCCGGAGAGCGTCATTACGCGTCTGACGACCCGCCTCGGTCGTTATGCCATGACGGCCATCGTCTCGATCTCGATGATCGGGGCGATCCTTGCCATGATCGCCTATCAGGTGAGCCGGGCCGCACCCGCCAACGCCGAGGTTATCCTGGGAACGGTGCTGATCGTCTTCTTCGTTTTCGCCATCATTGCCGGCATCGTCTCCTGGTTCTACGTGCTCGCCCATGACAGCCGCGTCGTGGCGGAAGAGGAATCCTCTCGCCAGAACACCTTGCTGCTCAAGGAAATCGCCGCCCACAAGAAGACAGATGCCGCTCTTCAAGAAGCGAAGGAAACAGCGGAATCCGCCAACCGCGCCAAGAGCCGCTATGTCGTCGGCCTCTCCCATGAACTGCGCACGCCGCTCAATGCCGTGTTGGGCTATGCTCAGATCCTCGAGCGGGACGAGACGATCCCCGCTCCCCGCCAGTCGGCGATCAAGGTCATCAAGCGCTCTGCCGACCATCTGTCGGGCCTGATCGACGGGCTGCTCGACATTTCGAAGATCGAGGCAGGTCGCCTGCAGGTTTATTCCAACGAAATCAACATCCAGGACTTTCTCGACCAGATCGTCGAAATGTTCGGGTTACAAGCGCAGGTCAAGGGGCTCGAATTCTTGCATCAACGCTCCCGCGCCCTACCCCAGTATGTCCGCACCGACGAGAAGCGGCTGCGCCAGATTCTCGTCAACCTGCTCTCCAACGCGATCAAGTTCACCGACGAGGGTAAGGTGCGTTTCGAGGTCGCCTATCGCAGCCAGGTCGCGACCTTCACCATCTCCGATACCGGCCGTGGCATCGCCGAGAAGGACCTCGCCCGTATCTATGAGCCCTTCCAGCGCGGCGAAGCCGACAGCATCCGCCCCATGCCGGGTCTTGGCCTCGGCCTTACCATCACCCAGCTCCTGACCAATACACTCGGCGGTGAGATTGCGGCGACCAGCAAGAAGGACGAGGGCTCGACCTTCCGCGTACGGCTGATGCTGTCGGCCGTGGAGCGGCCGAATACGGCGCCGGCGGCAGAAAAGAAGATCGTCTCCTATACCGGCCCCCGCCGCACCATCATGGTGGTGGACGACAATGAGGACCATCGCGACCTGATGCGGGAAGTGCTGGTTCCGATGGATTTCGTGGTGCTGACCGCAGGCAGCGGTCCGGACTGCCTGACGCTGATCGAGGGCCTGACGCCCGACCTCTATCTCGTCGATATTTCGATGCCCGGCATGAATGGCTGGCAACTCGTCGGCAAGCTTCGCGAAATCGGCCAGACCGCGCCTGTCATCATGCTGTCGGCCAATATCGGAGATGGTTCCGGTGCAAATACCGGCGACGAGGGCCATAGCGACGCGATCGCCAAACCCGTCGATATCCGCCGGCTAGCAGACAAGCTCGCCGCTCATCTCGGTCTCGTCTGGATCTACGAGAACGAGGTAGCGGCCACGCTCCCCGCCGGCCCGAAAAAACCGATCAAAAGTCCGGGGACGAACCATGTGCAGGACCTTTTGCGGCTCGGAGAAATCGGCTACGTGCGCGGCATCGAGGCAAAGCTCGCCGATCTCGCGAAGCAGGAGGAACATCGCCCCTTCGCCGAGGAACTTGGCGCCTATGTGCAGGCTTTTGATCTCGCCGGCTATATGAAATTCCTGACCTGGCTGGAGGCAGAGAGGACGAATGATGGCTGAGACGGTCCTGCCGCGCGATATCGTCCTTCTGGTGGACGACAGCCCTGAAGCGCTGGGTTTCCTCACCGAGGCACTGGAAGGATCCGGTTTCTCGGTGCTGATTGCAACGTCTGGCCAGGCGGCGCTGAACATCGTCGAGCGCATCACGCCGGACCTCATCCTGCTCGATGCGGTCATGCCCGGCATGGATGGTTTCGAGACCTGCCGTAAGCTTAAGACAAACGCTGCCGTGGCACAGGTGCCGGTGATCTTCATGACCGGGCTCACCGAGACCGAGCATGTGGTGCATGCGCTCGATTCCGGCGGCGTCGATTACCTGACTAAGCCGATCAATATCGATGAGCTGCGCGCCCGTATCCGCGTCCATCTTTCCAATGCCCGCTCGGCCCAGAGCGCCCGCGTCGCGCTGGACGCCGCCGGTCGGCATCTCCTCGCGGTCAAGGCGAACGGCAGCATCCGCTGGTCGACCCCGCAGGCGACAAGGCTGATCAATGCCGCCACCGGCAGCGATGACGGTCTGGACATCGTTGCGCAGCGCGTCTTCGCCTGGATGGGCGAGCGCGACAAACCGGGCTTTGCGCGTGACGCGGCCTTTTCGCTGGCCGACAACGGTCAGACGAGCCTGCAATTCTCGTTCCTCGGTGCGATCGGCGCCGACGAATATCTCTTTCGTTTGATGGCGGCCAACAGGCGCCCGGACGATGAAGTGCTGCGCCAGCATTTTCCGCTGACCCAGCGCGAATCCGAGGTTTTGCTCTGGATCGCCAAGGGAAAATCGAACCGCGACATCGGCGATATTCTCGGGTTATCGGCCCGCACGGTGAACAAGCATCTCGAACAGATCTATGTGAAGCTCGGCGTTGAGAACCGTGCATCGGCCGCCGTCAAGGCCGCCCATGTCCTGCATGGTGAGGAGCGGTCGGCGTGACGGCCTGAACGATCGATTGGTTCGTCGCGAAAAAACGAACGCCTACGGCCAGGCAAATGCCGCCGGAAACTGTCCGCGGTGCGTCGATCCGGCCGAATGATTACATAGCGGGAGCCATTGCTCCCGCCGGGCAGGCAGATATCAAAGCTTGCGTGCGACGATATCACGGGAAAGCAGCAGAACGATTGCCTCCCTGCCCTACCATTCGATGCGTCACTGCAGTTAGGCTTTCTTGAAAAGCTTGTTGATGACCAGACCAACGATGATTTGAACAACAAGGCCGGAAATACCGCCGCCGACGAGCTGGCCGGCAAGAGCCGCGATGTCGATGCCTCCCGCCGCAGCGCCGCCGGCGCCAAGCATTGAGCCGAGGATAGAACCGCCGCCAACGCCTCCGACTGCGCCAGCTATGAGATTCCCGATCTGACCGAGGTCAGAATCTTTCAGAATTTTTCCGCCCGCGGTTCCGCCGACGGCACCGCCGATGATCTGGGCAATAATGGCACTTAAATTCATAACCTGATCTCCCCCGTTGGATGACATTTGTTAATATGTACCAACGGCGGCAATTTCCAAGTCCGGTACCAACAGCTTATTTTCGATTGGCCCCTCGTTTACGGGCCCTCGTTTGATGTCGACGGGAATATCCTCCTCCCGCCGAGGTAACAGATGAATGCGCTCGGCAGCATCGACCTTTTTATATGTGTTCCCGATGCCCGATCACCATCCGACTGCCTGCGGCGGTTCCAGACGCAAGGAAGCCCGGCAATGCCGGGCTTCCGCGACTTCCTTCGTACGAGTGACCCCGCAACGAAATCACATCTCGGTATAGGTGTACTTGCCGTCGGCGCCCTTGCCCCACTTGTACATGACATAGTCCGGACGGGTGATGTCGCCCTTCTCGTTGAAGCCGATCTCGCCGATCGCAGTCTTCCACGGACCCGAAGACTTCATGGTCTCGGCGACTTTCTCGCCTTCCGTCGAACCGGCCTTCTTGGCAGCTTCCGCGATGATCTGCAGAGCAGCGTAGGAGTAGAGCGTATAGGCTTCCGGCTCGAAACCAGCCTTGCGGAACTTCTCGACGAGCTCCTTGGCAGCAGGGTTCTTGCGCGGGTCGGGAGCGAACGTCATCAGCGTGCCGTCGACGGCATCGCCGGCGATCGAGGCAAGCTCGTTCGAAACGATACCGTCACCCGACATCATCGGAGCCTTGATGCCCTGATCCTTCATCTGGCGCATGATGAGGCCCGCCTCGGTGTGCAGACCGCCCCAGTAGACGAGCGTGACACCGGCCTGCTTCATCTTGGCGATCAGAGCCGAAAAGTCCTTGTCGCCGGTGGTGACGCCTTCGTAGAGCACTTCCTTGACGCCGGCGGCGTTCATCGCCTTCTTGGTTTCGTCGGCGAGGCCCTGACCGTATGGGGTCTTGTCATGGATGACAGCGACCTTGCCGTCCTTGAAGTTGTCGGCGATGTACTTGCCGGCAACCCCGCCCTGCTGGTCGTCACGGCCGCATGTGCGGAAGGTGTTCCACAGATCGCGCTCGGTGAAGGTCGGGTTGGTGGACGCCGGAGTGACCTGGATGATGCCGTTTTCGGCATAGACTTCAGAAGCCGGGATCGATACGCCCGAGTTGAAGTGGCCGACGACGAACTTCACACCGTCAGCGACGAACTTGTTGGCGACCGAAACGCCCTGCTTGGCGTCGGAAACGTCGTCACCGAGAACGATCTTGATCTTTTCCCCGTTGATGCCGCCGGCGGCATTGATGTCAGCAGCAGCCTGCTCGGCGCCCTTCTGCAGCTGCGCGCCGAAGGCGGCGTTCGGGCCGGTGAGCGGTCCGCCGACGCCGACGAGGATATCGGCCCATGCGCTGCCGCTGAAAGCGACCATGGCCGTCAGCGCAACAGCGGAAAGAAGAGACTTCTTCATTGATTTACTCCCAGTTTCTTAAAGCGGGTTTGGTTTGAAAAACCGGCACAATACCCACCATGACCGTGCCGGAAATTGTTCCACTCTAGGTTTCAGTTTGAGGCTCGACCTGAACCAATCTGAGGGTAGAAAACTCCACCTGTCAATCTTTCTTCTTCCATGAAAAAGCGGAGGTCGGCTCATAGAGCCAGTAGTAATTCTGCACCATTTGGCGCGTCCGGCGCAGGCGGAATCCGGCGATCGAGAAGATCGAGAGAAGCACCACGTCGATCACGTAGTAAAAGGCGCTGATGAATGGCCCCTGGAAGAGCGCGTAATGCATGAAACGCATCACGACCCCGAGAAGGAGCGTATAGACGATCACCGTCGGCAGGCCGCTCCAGCCGTCTGCGACCGCCTTGCCGGTACGCCAGGCGGTCCAGAAACCGATCAGCATGACGAGAAAGCGCAGGACGTAGCGGACACCGGTATCGTCTTCGAAGAAAAGTCCCTGCATATCAAATCTCCCTTCGCGGCCCGGTCAGTGACGTCCGCCTTCGAGATAGGCGGCGCGCACTTCCGGATTGGCGAGAAGCTCTCTGCCAGGCCCGCTCATCGTTACTTTGCCGTTGACCATGACATAGGCCCGGTCGGAAAGCTTGAGTGCCGCGAATGCATTCTGCTCGACGAGGAAGACGGTCAGTCCCTCCTCCTGGTTGAGCTTCTTGATCGCCTCGAAAATGCCTCTGACGATGAGAGGCGCCAGGCCCAGCGACGGCTCGTCAAGCAGCAGCAGCTTCGGCCGCGCCATCAGCGCGCGCCCGATCGACAACATCTGCTGCTCGCCACCCGAGAGCGTACCGCCGCGCTGGCTCTGGCGCTCTTTGAGGCGCGGGAAGAGCGTAAAAATCTTCTCGACGTCCTCGGCGAAATATTTGAGGTTATCGAGGCCCGCGCCCATCTGCAGATTTTCCAGAACGGTCATGCGCGGAAAAATGCGCCGGCCTTCCGGAGATTGCGCGATCCGCTTGCGAGCGATGAGATGCGTCGGCAGGCGGGTAATGTCTTCTCCGTCGAAGATGACCTGTCCGTTACGGGCCTGCGGACTGCCGCAGATCGTCATCATTAGGGTCGACTTGCCGGCGCCGTTGGCGCCGATCAGGCTGACGATCTCGCCCTTGTTGACCTCGACATCGACACCCGCCAGCGCGCGAATGTTGCCGTAATAGGTCTCGACGCCCTGGACCTTCAGAAGGGATTCACCGGCCATCAGCGGTCCCCTCCCTCAAGCTCTACCGCAATCACCTCGTCCACCTCGTCATCCTCGACGCCGAGATAGGCGGCGATAACCTTGGGGTCGTTCTTCACATGGTCCGGCGTACCGTCGGATATCTTCTGGCCGTATTCCAGCACCACCACATGATCGGAGATTTCCATGACCACCGACATGTCGTGTTCGATGAGCAGGATCGAAACGCCCTCGCTGCGGATCGAATGCAGAAGCGTGTTGAGCGCTGCGGACTCGCGCGGATTGAGACCGGCGGCCGGTTCGTCGAGGCAGAGTAGTTCCGGGCCCGTGCACATGGCTCTGGCAATCTCCAGACGGCGCTGGGCGCCGTAGGGCAGATCCCCCGCCGGATCGTCGGCGCGATCAGTGAGATCGGCCTTGTCCAACCAGTATTTCGCCTTCTCGATCGACGCCCCGACTGCCTTCTTGTAAGTCGGCAGGCCGAGCAGGCCGAGGATCGTGTAACCGGATGCCTTCATCAGCACGTTGTGCTGCGCGACCAGCAGGTTTTCCAGAACCGTGAGCCCCGAGAACAACCGGATGTTCTGGAAGGTGCGGGCAACCTTCGCGGACTTCGTGATCTCAAAATCCTTGAGCCGCTCCAGAAGGTGCTCGCGGCCATCCCTCTGCCTAAGCGTGATCATGCCCATGGTCGGCTTGTAGAAGCCGGTGATGCAGTTGAAGACGGTCGTCTTGCCGGCGCCATTGGGGCCGATCAGGGCCGTGATATCACCGCGCCTGGCCTCGAAGGAGAAGTCGTTGATAGCCATCAGACCACCAAACTTCATCGAGAGGTGCTCGACCTTGAGGATGGTGTCGCCAATTGTCGTGGAAGTCATCGTGTTCGTCTCGGGGGCCATCAGCCGTGACCCTCCTTCGTAAAGCTGCCGGAAACCACCTTGCGCTCCTTGAGGAAGGCCGTCGGCTCCCTGGTGCCGACGAAACCGCGCGGCTTGAAGAGCATGACGATGACCATCGCAAGCCCGAAGAGCAGCATGCGGTAGAGTTCAGGCGTGAAATCCGGACCGAAGACGAGTTTCAGGAATGCCATCTCGCGCAAGAGTTCGGTGCCGCCGACCATCACCACGGCGGCGATGGCAATCCCGGTGAGCGAGCCCATACCGCCAAGCACGACGATCGCCAGGATGACAGCCGATTCCAGGAAGACGAAGCTTTCCGGAGAGACGAAGCCCTGCCGGGTGGCGAAGAACGAGCCGGCGAAACCGCCGAACATCGCGCCGGTCGCAAAGGCTGTAAGCTTGGTCGTCACCGTATTGATACCGAGGGAACGGCAGGCGATCTCGTCCTCGCGCAGCGCCTCCCAAGCGCGGCCGATCGGCATGCGGCGCAGACGGATGGTCACATAGGCTGTGAGCAGGCAAAGTGCCAGGATCACGTAGAAGAGGAAGATCTTGTAATAGGCGGACGAGGTGGCGAGACCGAAAGCCTTGGGGAAGTAGTTCGGCGACCCCACATCGAACGACCAGATGCCGAAGATCGACGCCTTCTTGATGCCGGAAATGCCGAACGTGCCCCTGGTGACATCCGTCCAGTTGATGAGCACGAGGCGGATGATCTCTCCGAAGGCGAGCGTGACGATCGCCAGATAGTCGCCCCTCAGCCGCAGCACTGGGAAGCCGAGGATGACGCCCCAGAGGGCAGCCAGGATGCCGGCAAGCGGCAACAACACCCAAAAAGACAGGCCGAGATGCGCCGACAGAAGCGCATAGGAATAGGCGCCGACGGCGTAGAAGGCGACATAGCCGAGATCGAGCAGGCCGGCGAGCCCCACAACAATGTTGAGACCCCAGGCAAGCATCACGTAGATGAGGATCTGGATGCCGAAGTTGTCGACATATTTCAACGACCCCTGGGTACCGAAAAGCCAGACCGAGGCCATCGGATAGAGCAGGAGCGCAATCAGCGCGATCTTGAGGAAGTGCCTGTGGAAGAAGCTCTTTTCCTCGGAGATTTCGAGGATGCCGCTCTTTGCCTTGGCGAGCTTGCGGCGATCCAAATGCGGCTTGATGACGCCGACCATGAGGAAGCGGCCGATCGCGGCGACCGCCACGAAGATCGCAAGCAATCCCCAGCGGGTACGCCAGACGAGCCGATTGTCGATGTCCTGGTAGGTCTCTATGCCGACATAGAGAATGAACATGCCAAGGGCGATGATGCCCGCGAAGATGCCTTCCCTGACGGCCTTCACCATCAGGCCGGACGAAGTGTTTTCAGATGGGGCAGCCATGTCAGACCTTCTCCACTTCCGGCCGGCCGAGAATGCCCGTGGGCTTGAAGATCAGCACGAAGGCGAGGATCACGAAAGTCGCGACGTCCTTGTAGGCGATCGTGAAATAGGCCGACCAGAGGGATTCGATGAGGCCGATCATCAGACCGCCGAGGACGGCGCCGGGCAGTGAACCGATGCCGCCGAGGACGGCCGCGGTGAACGCCTTGACGCCCGGGATGAAGCCGTCGTTGAAATTCGAGACGCCGTAATACATCAGGTACATGGAGCCGGCGACAGCAGCGAGTGCGGCACCCATCACGAACGTGACCGAAATCGTCCGGTCGACGTCGACGCCGAGAAGAGCGGCCATCTTGCGATCCTGCTCGGTGGCGCGCTGGGCGCGGCCGAGCGGCGTCTTGTTGACGATGTACCAGAAGGCGAAGAGCAGAGCCGACGTGACAGCCACGATAATCAGCTGCTTCAGCGAAATGGTGATCGCGCCGATATGGTAGACGTCGGTGACGAGCTGCGGGATCGGCTTGTTGCGCGGCCCCTGTGTCACCTGGATGAAGTTCGACAGCGTAATCGACATGCCGATCGCGGTGATCAGCGGCGCCAGCCGGAACGAGCCGCGCAACGGCCGATAGGCGACACGCTCGATCGTCCAGTTCCACAGGCCCGTCATCAGCATGCCGACGATCAGCATGACGAGCAGAAGCAGCGCCACCGGAATGCCGGCGAAGAAGGACGTGAGGATCAGGAAGACGATGAGAGCAGCAAAGCCCCCGAGCATGAAAATGTCACCATGGGCGAAGTTGATCATGCCGATGATGCCATAAACCATCGTATAGCCGATTGCCACAAGGCCATAGATGGACCCAAGAGTCAGCCCATTGATGAGCTGCTGGATAAAATACTCCATATACTTTCCCCTGGGTGCGATCCTGGAATGGCCGCACCTCTTGTATTTACGCCCCTTGCGGGTTCTTGAGTTCTTAGGCGCATTCCATAACGGTTTCGTAAGAAATGTGAAGACAAAAAGCCGAGAGGCGGGCAAAAACCCGGCACTTCTCAACAATCTGGCTCCGCGAAGATCAGAAATTCCAAAAAACCGGCATACTTTGTCAAAAAATTAGCCAAACTGTTTGCTTTATGAAATTTAAGATCGCCCCTCCATTAACCTTAGACTAAGGATGTAGGGATCACGAGCGCATCCGCGCTCCGTCTTGATCGAAGAGCGGTCGTGGTTGCAGCGTCACCGGCAGGATCTCGCCGAGCAGTTCGATCTGCCAGCCGTGAATTTCTCCGGCAATCTCCCTCGGCACGTAGCCCATGGCGACGGATACGCCGGAAGCATGCGCATAACCGCCGGAGGTTACCCAGCCGCGCACCTTGCCGTCGAAATAGATCGGTTCATCGCCGATCACGTCCGCATCCTTCGCCTTCACCGTGAAGGTCACCAGGCGAAGCGAGCCACCTTCGGCCTTTTCCTTGAGCGCCGCCGTCTTGCCGATGAAGTCCACCGGCTTGTCATAGGCGATGAACCGGCCGAGGCCGGCTTCCCTCGGTCCATAGAGCGGCCGGTACTCCCGAGCCCAGCTTCCAAAGGACTTTTCCAATCGCAGCGCGTTGAGCGCGCGCAGTCCGAAAAGCGTGATTCCGAATTCCGCCCCCGCCTCCATCAGGAGATCGAAGAGATAACGCTGGTATTCCGGCTTCATCCAGATTTCGTAGCCGAGATCGCCGGCATAGCTGACGCGACCGAGGATCACCGGCGCCATGCCGAGATCGAGCTCCCGGATTGCCATGAAGGGGAAGGCCGCACCCGAAAGGTCGAGATGCGTGAGCTTCTGCAACACATCACGCGCCTTCGGCCCGGCGACGGAGAGACCGACGAGACCGAGGTTCAGGGCGTCAACCTCCACCGAGCCGTCGTCTGGCAGATGGCTCTCGAACCAGCGCATGTGATAGTCCTCGGCAATGCCGGATCCGATCAGCAGAAACTCTTCGCCATCCAGATTGGCGAGGGTGAAATCGCCGATCAGCTTGCCGGCCTCATTGAGCATGGGGGTAAGTGTCATGCGCCCCGCCGGCGGAATCTTTCCGGCAAGGATTTGATCGAGCCAATCGCGAGCCCCCTCACCCCTGATCGCGTATTTGGCAAAGCCGGAGGTTTCCATCAGCCCGACGCCTGCCCGCACCGCTCGCGCCTCGCGGCCGACTGTCTCGAAATCGGCAGAACGGCGCCAGGAGAAACTGTCCTCCAGACCCGGAGGCGCAAACCAGAGCGGTGTCTCAAGCCCGTAGGACGTGCCGAAAACGGCGCCGGCGGCCTTCAGCCTGTCGTAGATCGGTGTCGTCAATAGCGGCCGCGCCGCCGGCAGTTCCTCGTTCGGGTAGCGGATCGAGAACCGGCGGGAATAATTCTCGCGCACCTTGGCATTGGTATAGGCGAGCGTCGCATAATCGCCGTAGCGGCAAACATCCATTGCGAAGACGTCGAAGCCAGGATCGCCGTTGATGATCCAGTTGGCGAGTGCAAGCCCCACGCCGCCGCCCTGGCTGAAGCCTGCCATCACCGCGCAGGCCGACCAGAAATTCGTCATGCCGCGCACCGGCCCGACCAGCGGATTGCCATCCGGCGAGAACGTGAAAGGCCCATTGATGATTTACCGGATGCCGGCATTGTTGAAGGCGGGGAAATGCCGGAAGCCAACCTCCAGCTCACCGGTGATGCGCTCCAGGTCCTCGGGCAGAAGCTCATGGCCGAAATCCCACGGCGTCTCGATCGGCGACCAGGGCCGGCAGGCCTTCTCATAGGTGCCCATCAGCATGCCGTTACGTTCCTGGCGGATGTAGATCTCGCCATCGAAATCGACGCAATGCATGAGTTCCCGGCCGGTCGTCTGGTTGAACTCGATGACCTCCGGCATGTCCTCCGTGAGGAGATACATGTGCTCCATGGCAAGCACCGGCAGTTCGAGGCCGACCATGCGTCCCACTTCGCGCGCCCAGAGGCCGGCCGCGTTCACCACATGCTCGGCGCGGATCTCGCCCTTGTCGGTGATCACCCGCCACGCGCCGTCGGGAAGCTGCACCAGTTCCTCGACCTTGGTATGGAGATAGATTTCCGCCCCGTTCTTCCTCGCCGATTTGGCATAGGCATGCGTCGTGCCGTAGGGGTCGAGATGGCCCTCGTTCGGATCGAAGACCGCTCCGACGAACTGGTCCGGGTCGAGGAGCGGCATCATCTCATGCGCTTCCCTGGCGGAAAGCAGGTGTGCCTCCATGCCGCTGTACTTGCCCTTCGCGAGAATCGATTTCAACCAGTCGAAGCGTTCGGGTGTCGCTGCGAGCATCAGCCCGGAAGTCATGTGCAGCCCGATATCCTGGCCTGAATAGGCTTCAATCTCTTTATAGAGTTCAACCGTGTATTTCTGCAGCCTGGCGACGTTCGGATCGCCGTTGATCGTGTGCATGCCGCCCGCTGCATGCCAGGTGGAGCCGGACGTGAGTTCGGAGCGTTCGACCAGAACAACGTCGCTCCAACCGAACTTGGTAAGGTGATAAAGGACCGAACATCCGACAACACCACCGCCGATGACGACAACCCGGGCATGACTTTTCATGGAAACTGTCTCCGTTCAGGAAGGCGATTTCCAGCCAGGTTAGTTGCTCTCGGATCGGCTCAATAGACTGTTCTGCGAAGCAGGATTTGTCGTTTCCGACATAGCGAATATCCCGATCGCGCCATTGCTAGTCGGAAAAGCCCCGCGTCAGCGCGTGCTCGCGCCCCATCTCCATCAGTTCGTCGAAAACCGAACCGGCGAACGAGCGCGGCACGATGATCTCGAATGTATCGGAACCGGTGCGGGCGACATTCGCCGCAACATGGCAGCACAGCATATTGGCGGAATGGCCTTCCCCGAAGACATCGGGATGCAGGTCGACGGCCAGGCATTTCGCCAGAATTTTTCTGACACTCGGTCCGGAGACAGCCATGAGCACCTTTCCGTCGCTCTGGTCGACAAAGGACGCACCCGCAATATTCGACAGCAGGCCCGCAATCGTCTCTGCTCCCACGGTCTGTGATACGGCCAGCCATTCCGACGGACCGCAGAAACGCGGCGCAAGATCGCTCGCTGCCTTCAGGGCTTCCGCCACAGCTACCTCGCGCCCGGCATGGGCAAGTACGGAGAAGATCACCGGCCGCCGGACGACTGACAGATGGTTCGGGTTGGGATCGGTCTCGAAACCGGAAATATGATCCTCGAGCACGTGCCGGTGGAGAAGATTGATCGACATCGGCCGCCCTCAGAGATGGAGTTTCAAGTTATCGGGATCGACGAAGACCGGCGAACAGACTTCCGCCATCACCTCCGAGCCGCGCAAACCGTCCCAGACTAGGATCCGCTCGCCGAAACGCTCGCGGCCGGATTTCAGCATGGCGAGCGCGATGTAATGGCCGAGCGACGGCGAGAAACAGGCGGAGGAGACGAATCCCTGGTCGTTGGCAAGCGATGGTTTTGCCTGGTCCTTCAGCAGATGCGCCCCGGCCTTGATCTCCTTGTCCGCCTCGACGGCCTTCAAACCGACAAGCTGCAGCCGGTCGGCGGCGGTGAGCCCAAATCGCATCGAAAGGCGCTTGCCGATGAAATCGGGCTTCTGCATCGCCATCATGCGGCCGAGCCCGACATCATCTGCGGTCGTGCGGCCTTCGAGCTCACTATGGGTGACATGCCCCTTCTCGACGCGGAGCACGTTCAAGGCCTCGACGCCGTAAGCGCAGATGCCCTCGTCCCCTCCCGCCTCCATGATTGCATCGGCGACAGCCTCGCCATAACCCGCCGGCACCGCAAGCTCGTAGGCGAGTTCGCCTGAAAAGGAGAGGCGGAAGAGCCGCGCCTTCAGCCCGCCCCGTAGTACCACCTCACGAGCCGCCAGGAACGGAAAGGCGTCATCGGAAATATCGTCCTGAACGATCCGGCTCATGACGGTTCGACTTTTGGGACCTGCAAGCGACATCTGCGCCCACTGATCCGTCGAGGAAACGAAACGCACGTCGAGTTCGGGCCAGAAGGTCTGTGCGGCAAATTCCAGATGGGCAAGCACCTCGGCCGCATAAGCCGTCGTGGTGGTCATGACGTAATGATTTTCGGCAAGCCGGCTCGTCGTACCGTCGTCGAAGACGATGCCGTCCTCCCGCAGCATCAGGCCGTAGCGCGCCTTGCCGACCGGCAGTTTCAGGAAGCTGTTGGAATAGACGCGATCAAGGAGTTCGGCCGCGCCTCTCCCAAAGATCTCGATCTTGCCGAGAGTTGAGACGTCGCAGAGCCCGACATTGGCGCGGACGTTCAGAACCTCGCGGTCTACGCTTTCGCGCCAGCTTTTCTCTCCCTCTCTGGAAAACCAGGCGGAGCGGTACCAGAGTCCGGATTCCACGAAAGCGGCGCCGTTCTTCCTGGCCCAGTTCTGCAACGGCGAGGTGCGGACCGGCGCGGCATGTTCGGCCCGCACCGTGCCGGCCAGCGCGCCGAAGGAAACGGGCGTGTAGAACGGCCGGAAGGTGGTGGTGCCGATCTCGGCGGGCGAGACGCCGCGCATGCCGGCAATGATCCCCGCTGCGTTGACATTGCCGAGCTTGCCCTGGTCGGTCGCCATGCCCGCCGTCGTGTAGCGCTTGGTGTGTTCGATATGGCGGAAACCTTCGCGCTGCGCGAGCCCGAGATCGCCCACATGCACGTCGTTCTGGAAATCGACGAAGGCCTTGTCCTTCGCCCCCGGCACATACCAGAGCGGCGCGAAGGATGGATCGTATTCGCCTTCGACGTCGGGAATATCAGCGTCGTAAGCCGCAAAGCCGAGATCGCGGAGAAGCGCGCTCGCCTTGTTCGCCCCGTCCTTCAGACAGTCGGAAATCCGGTCGAATCCGGCAGCGGAGCCGGCCGCGACGAAAGCTTTTCCGATATCCGGAGCAAGGAATGCCTGTTTCTCGTCCGACCATACGGGCTTTGCCCCGCGCTGGCACATCAGGTGAATGACTGGCGACCAGCCGCCAGACATGGCGAGCGCATCACAGGCGATCATCTCTTCAAACCCGGAGCGTTCGGCGATCAGTCCATCGATGCGATGCCGGCCCTTGGTGGCGACGACCGAGCCGTTGCGGACCACGCGAACGCCCTGCGGCACCGGATCGGTGGACTGCGGCCGCGCATCGATGATCGCCGTGACGTCCACGCCCCTGGCAACGAGATCGGCTGCCGTGCGATAACCGGAGCCGCCGTTGGTGAAGACGGCGACCCTGCTCCCAACGGCAACGCCGTAGCGATTGAGATAGGTCCGCGCCGCCGCCGCAGTCATCACGCCGGGCTTGTCATTACCGCCGAACACGAGCGGCCGTTCCTCCGCGCCGGAGGCGAGGATCGCGCGCTTGGCGACGATGCGCCAGAGCCTCTCGACGGCAAGGTCCGGCGACGGCGGAGCGACATGCTTCTGCACCCTCTCGACCGCCCCGAACACCATGTCGTCATACCAGCCGAACACGGTCGTGCGCGCCATCAGCGTCACGTTCGGCAGCGCGGCAAGTTCCTCGATCACCGTACCGGCGAAGTCCGTCGCGGTCATCCCGCCGACGGAAGCGCTTTCGCCGAGCAAGGATCCGCCAAGCCTGAAGCCTTCATCCGCCAGGATGACGCGCGCTCCGGCCCGGCCGGCGGCAAGCGCTGCCATCAGCCCGGTCGGCCCGGCGCCGATGACGAGCAGGTCGCAATGCGCCCAGGATTTCTCATAACGATCGGGGTCAGCCTGCATGGCGACCTTGCCGAGACCGGCTGCGTGTCGGATCAGCGGCTCGTAAAGCCTTTCCCAGAAAAGCGCCGGCCACATGAAGGTCTTGTAGTAAAAGCCGGCCCCGAGAAAGGGCGAGAGCAGATTGTTGATCGCCCCGAAATCGTGCTTCAGCGATGGCCAGCGGTTCTGGCTCGCGGCCACGAGTCCGTCATAAAGCTCGACCACCGTCGCGCGGGCATTCGGTTCGCGGCGGGCACTGCTACCGATCGTCATCAACGCGTTCGGCTCGGCAGACCCCGCCGTCACCGCTCCGCGCGGCCGGTGATACTTGAAGCTGCGGGCCATCAGCATCTGGTCGTTGGCAAGCAGCGCCGACGCAAGCGTATCCCCCTCGAATCCCCTGAAGGTCCGGCCATCGAAGGTGAAATTGAGTAACTGGCCGCGATTGACCATACCGCCGGAAGCAAGCCGATGGGATGTCATCCGGCCGTCCTCGCCCGTTCGAAATCGTAGGCATCGCTCACGCCGAAGACCTCATGGGTGAGGTTGTCGCGATCGACCACCAGGAAACGACGACAGCCGGCCACATGGTGCCAGTATTCCTGGTAACGTCCCCTGGGATTGTCGCGGATATATACGTATCGGTGCCACTCCTCGTCCTTCGCCGTCGCAGATGGGCGCTTCGGCGCGGCAGCGCCCCGGATGGAAAACTCTTCCTTCGGTCTCGTACCGCAATGCGGACAGGTAATCAGGCTTGCCATTGGGTTTTCTCGATGGGGATGTCTCAGTGAAGGTTCGGCTGCGGCCCCTTGCCCGCCTCGTCGATCGTATAGCCGCGCTCGAACCGGTCGAGGCGCATGAAGCGCGAGACATGGTGCGTCTCGTTCTTCGCGATCAGGTGGGCGAAGCAGAAACCGGAAGCGGGCGTCGCCTTGAAGCCGCCGTAACACCAGCCGCAGTTCAGATAGAGGTTGTCGATCGGCGTGCGGTCGATGATCGGCGAACCGTCCATCGACATGTCCATCACACCGCCCCAGCTTCGCAAGACCTTTGCGCGGGAAAGGCCGGGGATCAGCGACACGCCCTCTTCCATCGTGTGCTCGACGGTCTGCAGATTGCCGCGCTGGGCATAAGAGGAATAGAAATCGATTTCGGCACCAAAGACCAGTCCGCCCTTGTCCGATTGCGATATATAGAAGTGCCCGGCGCCATAGGTGATGACGTGATCGATCACCGGCTTAAGCCCTTCCGAGACAAATGCCTGCAGCACATGCGTCTCGATCGGCAGTTCGAGATCGGCCATGCGCGCGACCGTCGTCGTATTGCCCGCAGCAGCGAGCGCCAGCTTTCCGCAACCGATGAAGCCCTTGGTCGTTTCGACACCGGTTACGCGACCGTTCTCACGGTGGATGCCGATGACCTCGCAATGCTGGATGACGTCGACGCCCAGGGCATCGGCGCCACGCGCATAGCCCCAGGCAACCGCATCGTGCCTGACGGTGCCGCCGCGCTTCTGATAGAGCCCGCCCATGATCGGGAACCGGGCATGATCGAAGTTGAGATAGGGCATCATCTTGCGGACCTGGTCGCGATCCAGCAGTTCCGCATCGACCCCGTGCATGCGCATGCCGTTGCCGCGGCGGGCATATTCGTCGCGCTGTCCATCGGAATGGAAAAGGTTGACGATGCCACGTTGCGAGACCATCGCGTTATAATTGAAGTCTTGTTCCAACCCCTCCCAGAGCTTTAGAGAAAACTCATAGAAAGGGTTATTGCCTTCGAGCAGGTAATTGGAACGGATGATCGTGGTGTTGCGGCCGACATTGCCGGAACCGAGATAGCCCTTCTCCAGCACGGCCACATTGGTGATGCCGAACTCCTTGGCGAGGTAATAGGCGGTCGAAAGCCCGTGACCGCCGCCGCCGACGATGATCACGTCGTAATGCGGCTTCGGTTGCGGCTCGCGCCAGGCCGGCTTCCATAGCCGGTTGCCCGAAAGCGCCTGCTTCAAGATGGAATATGCCGAATAGCGCATGCACCTGTCCCGTTCATTGCGGCCACACATTCGCATATGCGAGAGAAAGGACAAGCGCAATCAGGACATCCAAGGCCCTGATTGCGATAAAGGAAAATCAGGGCGGCTGCCGTTGCATATCAGGGTAAGGGCGTTCCCCCGCTGGGCATATTTTCTGCGCTCCGCTCCAACGCTATCAAAGGTTTGGCTGCGTTCGCCTCCTCGCCTTTTCCGCAGGCTCGAGACCCGGCACCGATCGAGAACGGAGCGCACCATGGCCGAGACGACTTCCAACCTGAAATGCCCTCTATCCTGCAAACAGCGCATTGACGCAAGCATACCGACTGTCGTCAAACGGTCGCTCAACATCGGCGTCTCACTGACAGTCTTGATCATGGCTCTTGCCGCGGATAATTGATGGCTGCCCTTCTGATCCGGCTCGGCTGTCCCGGACCCGCGCTCCTCACGCTGGTCTGCTGGGGCAAGGACAGTTGCAAGATCCGAGTCCACAAGTCTCGCTCCATGCGCACCTGTCTTGGTGATACGACAGGGTGGCCCAGACGACCAAGGGCGATCCGCGCATTACCCGCGTCGGCGTCGGCTTCGTCATCCGCAGAACCAATATCGACGAGCTTCCGCAGTTCCTGAATGTCCTGAACGGCGACATGCCGCTGGTCGGGCTCCACTGCCAATGCGATCGGCATGCTGGCCCCCTGCATTCCTCATGAAGATCTGGTTGCGGATTATCATCGCCGCCATTCGGTAAAGCCTGGCATGCCCGGTTTGGCACACATACGCAGTCTTCGCGGTCCCACGGATCGCCCCGGCAAGACGCGCGCCCGCATCGCCTGCGACCTCCACTACATCGACAATTTCTCGATCCTGCTCGATCCGCGCACCATGTTCGGCACGGTTCTCGTCGAACATAGGGGCGGTAAAGTCTTCTAATTCCAAGTTTTTCCGGCTGCAGGCTTGAATGGGCAACCGTTCGGCGTCTTCCACCCTCAGAGAGGAACGCGTTCTGCGCGCTGCCGGAGATCGCGCAAGGTGGGTTATCAGCAAGCTTTGAACAAATGCCGCAACCTGTTTAGTCAAATGTTAAAACTGCAGAGCTAGGCTCACGGAAGTGGTCTTGTGTTGTGTAGAGAGTCCAATGACCGAAATGATACGTCCCCGAGTAAAATATGTCATCGGTCCCGATGGCAGCCCTTTGACGATCGCCGATCTTCCGCCGGCCAATACGCGCCGCTGGGTTATCCGGAGAAAGGCAGAGGTTGTTGCCGCAGTTCGTGGTGGCCTGTTGAGCTTGGAAGAAGCCTGCGAGCGTTACACCCTCACCGTCGAGGAATTCCTGTCCTGGCAGTCCTCCATCAACGACCATGGCTTGGCCGGTCTTCGCACCACGCGCATTCAGCAATATCGCCACTAGGGACAATTCCGGAAAGCCGGACTTGGTTTTCCCCCGGGAATTGCGTTAGCCCAAGCACGAATTCACGGTAAACCGCTCGTATAGAACAAGGTGCCGCTGCAGGAGACGAACGGCACTTTCACTTTGTGCCGCCGTCAACATCCCGACCGATCCGGGTGAGCGACGGCAAAAGTCCGGCAATCACAGTCGATGCGGCATAAAACCATAGCCCCGGCTGAGAGACCGCGACTGCCAGTCCACTGGTTTTCGCCGCGAAGACCACGATTGCCACAAGCATCACATCCATCATCGACCACTTCGAGAGATGCGGCATCGCGCGGCGGAAAAGCCCTACCTCGTCAACCCGGCCTGAAAGCTGTATCGCAAGTCCGGTCAGCTTGAAGATCGGAAAGATGATCGAAAACAACCCCACCAACAGCGCCAGCCCCGTATCTCCCGTCTGAAAGAGCGACGCAACGAGTTCGACCAGTGACGGCGTTTCAGTAAAGAAATAAAGCCTCTCGAGACGGATGATCGGCAGGATAAGCCCCAGCGCCAGGAAAATTGCGGCAAGCAGAAGAAGAAGCGGCCGCACCAAGCTCATCGTTTTCCTCCGGTTGACAGTGCGGTAACCCATCGAGATGCTGCCTGGCTATTTCTCTCCGGCCTGTTGTCCCGTATTACATCATCCCGTACCAGGAGAAAGCGGGATGATCATGAATATCAGGCGTGAAGAAACACAATCCGGCGGGCGCTACGTCGCAGAGATTGACGGCTACTACGCGGAAATGACCTATTCGCGGGCGTCCCCCCGGCTCATCATCATCGACCACACCGGCGTGCCGGACGGACTGCGCGGCAAGGGCGTCGGCCAGGCATTGGCGCTACATGCGGTGGAGGACGCCCGCAAGGGCGGCTGGAAGATCATCCCCCTTTGCCCTTTCTTCAAGAGCCAGGTGGAGCGCCATCCGGATTGGCAGGATATTCTCCAGTAAGGGGAAGGTCGCGCGCGTAGACGTTGGCAAACGCGCTAAAACGGAAATCGGGCGCAGGCGCCAAAGCGCCGCCCCGCATTTGAAATATTCCGTACTATGCCGCCCGACCTTCTTAGGCTCGGGCGCGCATTCCACCATCACGCTCTTCGAGCGCCGAAGCCTTGGCGAGTTCCGCCTCCGCTTCCTCGAGCGCCAGTTCCGCACTTTCCTGCTGAACCTTCAACTCGCGAATCGAAACCTGGAGGTTGTCTGCCCGCTGCCGGGCGGCCTTCGCGAAGGTCGGATAGGCGAAGTGATTCGGATCGGCAATACCGGTCTTCTTCTCTTCGAGAATGATCTGATGTTCGAGCTCCTTGGCCATCCGCTCGAATTCGGCCATCATCATCTGCAATTGCTGCAGCTGGCGGCGCTTCTCATTAACCTGAAATCCCTTCAGGCGAACTAGGCTGTCACGCGACTTCATACGCAATACTCCGTGGATAGCGAGACCCAGGCCCGTTCATCCGGCTTGTTACACTCCGGATCAAAAAATACGCGCGGCGTTAATAAATTCTCCGCCGCGTTAACCTTTCGTTTACAGGCATCATTAATGATAATCCCGATCGTTTAAGGGTCGGTAAATACCAAGGCCTAAATTGGCTTCGACAATGTGCGAGTCGAATGAATCACTTGGCGGAATTTCCTCATCCGTCGATTCAATCTTGGTGATGGCCAATCCCTAAGAAAATCAGGCGGCTACTAATTTTACTTAACGAATTGATGTACCTTGCCAGAGGGAATCATAATTTGTTAACCATTTGGTGGCAGCTTCCAAATCAGGCTCAGTCTGGATCCGTAACGAGTAAGGGGGCGAAAAGGTACCTTACGCGGCGGTAAAGGGGAAAAATATGCGGGTTCTACTCATCGAAGATGACAGCGCGACTGCCCAGAGCATCGAGCTGATGCTGAAATCGGAAAGCTTCAATGTATATACCACCGACCTCGGTGAAGAGGGCGTCGATCTCGGCAAGCTCTATGACTACGACATCATTCTCCTCGACCTGAACCTCCCCGACATGTCGGGCTACGAAGTGCTCCGCACCCTGCGGCTGTCCAAGGTCAAGACCCCGATCCTCATCCTGTCCGGCATGGCTGGCATCGAAGACAAGGTCCGCGGCCTGGGTTTCGGCGCCGACGACTACATGACCAAGCCGTTCCACAAGGACGAACTGGTCGCCCGCATTCACGCGATCGTCCGCCGCTCGAAGGGTCATGCCCAGTCGATCATCATCACCGGCGAGCTGATCGTGAACCTTGACGCCAAGACCGTCGAAGTCGGCGGCCAGCGTGTCCACCTGACGGGCAAGGAGTACCAGATGCTGGAGCTGCTTTCGCTCCGCAAGGGCACCACGCTCACCAAGGAAATGTTCCTCAACCATCTCTATGGCGGCATGGACGAGCCGGAATTGAAGATCATTGACGTCTTCATCTGCAAGCTGCGCAAGAAGCTCGCCAACGCAGCGGGCGGCGCCAATTACATCGAAACCGTCTGGGGCCGCGGCTATGTGCTGCGCGAGCCGGATGGCAACGACTACGCCGAAATCGCCTGATCTCCCGAAAAAATATCCTATTTCGAAACGCCCGCCAGGCCCTTCTGGCGGGCGTTTTGTTTTGACCGCGCAAAGGAGGGAAACGAAACCGCAGCCAATCGGCCAGGTCGGATCGGTCCTGGCAGTTACGCCGCCTGCGCCAGACCCGAAAAGACAGAGGTCAGGATCTTGCGATCGAAGGGTTTCAGCAGGAAATCGTCGGCGCCGGCACGTTTGCCGACCATCATCTTTCTCAGATCCGCCTCGATGACGCAGTAGAAGATGCGCACGCTCTTGCCGTTCGGCATGGCGCGAACGGCAGCAATGAGATCGAGCGCGCCTTCGAGCGCTGCATCGACGATCAGGAAGTTGGGGAGTTCCGCATGGCAGCCCGTGATGGCTTCGCGCATGCTGCCGGCCTCGGCGACGAGAAAGCCCAATTCGGAAAGAATGCGTTTGCCGACCTTGCGGACGATGTCCGACTCATCGGCAATCATCAAACGCTGCATCTTGCTCCCCTTGATGCTAATCCGCCCCTTCAGGGCCAGATATCTATCATTAGGGGTACGACACTAATGAATGGTTACCTAAAGGCGCAACCCGTGCCGAATCGTCTCAGGCAGCCACAGCTTCGGCGATGAAGGCGATCTTGTCTTCCGAGACCACATATTTCAGATCCATGCCGCATTCTTCCGCAAGCAGCACCGTGTAATAGGGCTGGATCGAATGAGCATCGATCGGCTCTTCCAGGGTGCCGGTGGCGATCTCGACAAATTTCGCCGGCACGCGCATCATCCGGCCCTTCACCGTTATGGTGAATCTCGCGTCGTATTCCGGATTCTCCAGCGTGACATCGACCGAACCGCCGCGCGGAATACCCGCATAGGCGACCAGGAAGAGGTTGAGAAGCAGCTTGACGCGGTTCTTGGCGATAATCGCGCGCGGACCGCTCCAGGTAACCTCGGTCTTCTTTTCGGCCGCGGCATAATCCTTTGCGGCCTTTTCGGCCTCGCCCGTATCGATCGAAGCACCGACAGAGCCGGAAGCTCCGAAGGCAAGACGTGCGAATCTGAGACGCACTGAAGCGTTGAGAGCCGATGTGCGGATAAGATCGAGCGCGTCGGCGTCGGCCGCACCCTCGTCAAGCAGTTCGAGACCGTTGTTGATCGCGCCGACCGGAGAGATCACGTCATGGCACACGCGGCTACACAGAAGTGCCGCAAGATCTGGCCCACTAAGGGTGAGATTCGGATTCTTCGGCATGCAGGTCTCCTGATTGTGCGAATTGCCCGATCTCCTTCTGCCACGTCAAGATTGCGCAGAGATGGTGCAATGTTCTTAGGCCATAATGACACCATATTTGGTAAACCGATTGTTAAGACCATCGCCGCAAAATAGCCAAGCCTTAAGCATGATGCATGAGGCAGGCTCTGGACGATACAATAATGGATCTGACAATGCGCATCCGCACATCTACAGCCCTCGCCCGGTTCGCCTCGATGGTGTTTGCCGTGATTGCAGCCGCGCTATTCTACGCCGGCCCCGTCTCTGCCCAGCAGGGCTCCAATCAGTATTCGGCTCAGGAGATCGTCGACGCCGGTCACGGTTTCTTCGGCTCCGCCAGCGGCGGGCTGGCGAAGGTCGTTGAGAATGCCTTCCAGAAATACGGCCTGCCGAACGGATACATTCTTGGGCAAGAGGGTTCGGGTGCCTTCATCGCCGGCCTCACCTACGGCGAAGGCGAACTCTACACCAAGAATGCCGGTCAACATCCGGTCTTCTGGCAGGGGCCGTCGCTCGGCATCGATTACGGCGGACAGGGCACGCGCGCCATGATGCTGGTCTATGACCTTCCTTCCGTTGACGCTCTTTATGCGCGCTTCGGCGGAGTTTCCGGCTCGGCTTTCGTGGTTGCCGGTGTCGGCATGACCGTGCTGCGGAACAACAACGTGATTCTGGTGCCGATCCGCACCGGCATCGGCGCCCGCCTCGGCATCAATGTCGGATATCTGAAGCTCACCCGCGCGCCGACCTGGAACCCGTTCTGAGAATGAGCATTGCCCCTCCGGTCCCCGGAGGGATTTTCCATGAACGTCATCAAGGCAATCAGCCGAGCGGCCCCTTTATCGGCGCTTGCCGGCCGCATGTGCTCGTGCTTAAACAAAGCGCGCAGTACCATCCAGCTCGCGAAACGGCATTGTCGTGATCGAATTTGTTCTTCTGTTCGGCTTGGGGTTCCTGAGCGCCGCTCTTATCGCCATGCTGGTCGCGCCGGCAATCCACGGGCGCATCGTGCGTTATACGGAAAACCGCATCAGGGCGACGCTGCCGATCAGTCCGCAGGAAGTGCGCGCCCAGCGAGACATGGCGCGCGCCGCCTATGCGGCCGAGAATGCCCGTACCAAGCAGGAGCTGGTGCAGGAGCGGGAGAAGACCCTAGCGCTGCAACTCAGGAACGATACCCTCATCGAAGAAGCCAAGCGCCTGCAAAGCGAGGCTGCCGATCTGCGTTCGCAGGTCGAGAACATGGACGTCGAGGCGGCCGAGGCGCGCTCGCGACTGCGTCAGGAAGATAGCCATATCTGGCAGTTGAAGGCCGCGGTTGAAGCTGCAGAGGAAGCCGCCGCTGCCAAGGATCGGGAAATCGAGAACCTGCAGCAACGCCAATTTCGGCTGATGACCGAAGCCGACAATTTCCGCATCGACCTTTCCACACGCGACACAGAAGTGGAGAACCTGAAATTCCGCATCACGGCGCTCCGCGATGAACGCGACACGCTGCGCAACGACTTGCGGCTCCAGACCGCCCGTGCAAAGGACGCCGAAACCCGGCTGGCCCAGGAAGAACACCGGGTCCAGAGGCTCGAAGACAAGCTGGCACGAGAAATCGCCGACCGTGCTGATAAGGAACATGCGCTGGAGCGCCGCTTGGCCGAGATTGGCCGGCTCAGGGAAAAGCTCAAGGCGGCCAACGCCGAGGCTCGGGAGGCAAGCCGCGCCCTTCGCGATTCGACAACCGCACGACCGGGCATGAAGGCGGCGGCGCCGAGAAAGAAGATAGCCCCGGAGGACGTCACCGTGCGCAACCTGCCCCATACGTCAACACCGCGGCAAGCCCGGATTTCCGAAGAAGCCGGCGACAATACGCAGATCGCGGAAATAGCGGAGGAGACCCGCAATCGCGCCACCGCGTTATCGGAGCGCCTGCAGAAGGACGCCGGCGGCAACGATGAAGCGATCCGCCAGGAACTCGCCTCGATCGCCGCGAATATGGTTGCGCTGACGGCCGCCGTTGAAGGTCCCTCTTCCCCGATTCATAAGATCCTGTCCGGAAAGCCGGGAAGTGGGAAGCGGGAGAGCCTGGCCGCCAAATCTAAGCGAGCGCTCGCTGCCATCCAGGAAGGCACGACCTGACACGCCTCCTTCGAGGATGGTCTCCCATCCTTATCGACACCTAAAGCCGGCGCTGCGCCATGGCGATTTCGTAAAGCGCAATTCCCGTCGCGGTCGCCGCGTTCAGGCTGTCGAGTCCGGGCGCCTGGGCGATCCGTGCCGTCTGGATGCGCGACAGGACGTCCTGCGGCAGCCCCTCGCCCTCCGTACCGGTGATCAGCGCCATGCGATCGGAGGCCGGCACGTTACGGATTTCCACGCCACCTCTCGGCGAAAGACCCCATATGGCAAAGTCTTTCTCTGTCAGCACCGTGAGAATTTCGGATGCCGTTCCGCTTTTCGCATAGGGCAGCGACAGCACTGCGCCCACCGAGACTCGCAGTGCCTTACGGTAAAGCGGGTCACAACAGCTCTGGTCGAGCAACACGGCATCCGCGCCGAAGGCGGCGGCATTACGGAAGATCGAGCCGATGTTGTCATGGTTGGAAATGCCGAACGCGGCAACCACCAGTGCCTTTTGCGGTAGGTCGGCAATCAGTTCGGTGACGGCCCTCTCCGGCTTGCGCCGTCCGAGCGCCAGCACGCCGCGATGGAGGTGGAAGCCGGCGATCCGATCGAGCACGGCACCGGAGGCGACATAAACCGGCACATCCTCCGGAAAATCGGCAAGGATATCGGTAAGCCCGGCCACACGGTTTTCAAGCAGCAGGATTTTCTCTGCGCAAAAATCCCCGCCCGCCCGGTGCGCAGCGCCGAGCATTCTCAGCACCACCGTGCCCTCGGCGATGAATCGCCCTTCCCGCCCCGTCAGGTCGCGCTCGCGGATCGACCGGAATTCGGCGATCCGCGAGTCATCTGCATCATGGATGCGGATCGGTTCCATTATTGCGGGATCGCCACCGTCACGTCGGCGACGATGCGGCCGGCGGCAAGATCAAAGACGAAGGCCTTCCGGTCGCCGTCAAGCAGACCATAAAACAGGATCTGGCTGCCGGAGAGGGATACCGACTGGACCGAAAAGCCGGCTGGCAGTTCGGCGGTTGAAGCAAGCGGTTGTCCGGCCGGCACTGAGAAGCTGCCCGTCGAGGCGGACTGCACCGGCGCATCGGGTCGCTGCGAGACCTTGTAGACAACCGCCGCGAGGACAGCCATAAAGCAGACGAACAAGATCCCGCCCGAAACGAGCTGCAGGAGCACCATCTTCCGGCGGATTCTCTCCATCGCCGGATCAAGCGGCTCTTCCTGTTCCTCGACATCGGGTTGGGGCATGGGGGCGTCCTTGTCTGGATTGCTATCGGAATGATTGAATGAACGATCCCTTTAACGAGATAGAGCGCCAGAGGAAAGTCCTCACCGCCGGAGAGGAGGCCGAAGGGCGGCTGGATGCCTGGCTGACGTCCGCGCTGGAGGGCGAATTTTCGCGGAGCCGCATCAAGAGCCTGATCGAGCAGGGCGCGGTCCTCCTGAACGGCAAGCCGGCCACCGAGCCGAAGAAGAAGATCGCAGTCGGCGACAAGGTGGAAATCGAGCTTCCGGAGCCGGAAGATCCGGAACCCAAGGGCGAGAACATCCCGCTCGACGTGCTCTACGAGGACGACGACCTGATCGTCATTGCCAAGCCCGCCGGCCTCGTCGTCCATCCCGGCGCCGGCAACTGGACCGGTACGCTGGTCAACGCGCTGATCCACCATTGCGGAACGAGCCTTTCCGGCATCGGTGGCGTCAGGCGCCCCGGCATCGTCCACCGCCTCGACAAGGATACGAGCGGTGTCATGGTCGTCGCCAAGAACGACATCGCCCACCGACATCTTGCCGAACAGTTCGCCGATCATGGCCGGTCGGGGCCGCTGGAGCGCGCCTACCAGGCAGTCGTCTGGGGTCGGCCCAAACAGCTCCGGGGCACGATCGACGCACCGCTCGGCCGCTCCGGCGCCGACCGCACCAAGCGTGCCGTGAAGCGCGAGGACAGTGAGGATGCGCGCGAAGCCGTCACTCATTACGAGGTGATCGAGCGCTTCCACGAGAAGCCGGATGCCACCACGCTTGCCTCGCTGATCGAATGCCGGCTGGAAACCGGCCGCACGCACCAGATTCGCGTCCACATGGCCCATATCGGCAATCCATTGATCGGCGATCCGGATTATTCGGCGGGCTTCAGGACGAAAGCCAATCTTTTGCCGGAACCGGCGAAGAGCGTCGTCAACCGCTTTCCGCGACAGGCGCTGCATGCCTATCTGCTGGTTTTCGAACACCCGCGCACGGGCGAGGTGATGGAATTCGAAGCCCCCATGCCGGAAGATATGGAAGAGTTGATCGACGCCCTCCGCTAGGTCGCCCCGGGCATCGCCTCCCGCCGCCGCAGGTCAAAAAGCACGTGGAGAAGAACCGCTGCCATCACCACGCTTCCGCCAAGCAGCGTCGCCTCCTCCAGCCTCTCTCCAAGGAAGAGCCAGACCCAGAAGGGCGCGAGCGGCGCATCGAGCGCGCCGATCAATGCCGTCTCGACCGGCGGCAGCAGCCGGGCGCCGTATAGGAGAAGACCGATGCCGAGCGCAAAACCAAGGATGCCGAAAAGCGAGACGATCGCGATATCCTGCAGCGAGGCGGCAAGGGGTGCCGAAAACGGCAGGGAGAGAAGGGCGCTGAGGAGAGCGGCAAGCCCCGCCGTGATAAGAACCGGCTGATCCGGGTAGCGCCGCATCAGCACCGTCATCAGCGCCACGCAAACCGTCATTCCGAAGGCCAGAAGATCGCCGAGGAGGCCGCCGGCCTCCCCCGCCCCGACCATGACGATCACCCCGGCCATCGCGGCAAGGCTCGCCACCAGCGCACTTCGCCCCGGCCGCTCGCCCAGCAAGGCAAAGCCAAGGCCCGCGGATACGAAGGGACATGTCGCGAAAATGATCGAGACATGCGCGACACTTGTCTCCTGCAGCGCTGTGATGAACAGCATCATGCCGACGCCAGAGGCGATGCAAATCGCCAGCCCGGGTCGGCCCAGACGAGGGAGCGCATGAAAGCCACGCTGCGGCGCGATGATTAAAAGCAAGAGGAACAACGCTGTACCGCCGGCGATGCCGCGCCAGACGAGGATCGTCGCGCTGTCCAGCGAGACCAGCCGCGTCATCAGACCCGCCGTGCTAAGGACGACGGTGGAAAAGAGAACGACGATCAGACCGGTTATATATGGCGAAAATTTCATGGGTCTGCCCGAAGCTGCTAAATCGGAGCGAGAACTATCAGATCGGTGCTGACAACAGTCTGTCAGCAATGTTCAATTGGCCGGAATTTCGAAGGAGTGCCGCAATGGCGCGATCGGGCCGCATGTTCGAGATCATCCAGATGCTGCGCACCTCCCGCTCGCCGCTGACGGCAGAGGCGATAGCCGCCCGGCTGGAGGTGACGAAACGCACGGTCTACCGGGACATCGCCACCTTGCAGGCGACGCGCGTGCCGATCGAAGGCGCGGCGGGTATCGGCTATGTGATGCGTCGCGGCTTCGACCTCCCTCCCCTGATGTTCACACCGGAGGAGATGGAGGCGATCACCGTCGGCCTGTCGCTGATTGCACGGACGGGGGACCATAGCCTCGAGGAAGCGGGCGCAACCGCAATGGCGAAGATCAGCGAAGTCCTGCCGTCCTCCGAGCCGTCAACCGCTCAGACGCATCTCTTCGTTTCTTCGTGGCATGCTATCCCGGATCCGGCATTCGACTTGCGGCTGCTGCGCCGAGCCATCCGCGAGGAACGCAAGCTTGAGCTCCGTTATCGCGACGGTGTCGGCAACTTGACGCAACGCATCGTCTGCCCCCTCGCCATCATCTATTATATCGACGGCATCCTGCTGGCCGGGTTCTGCGAACTGCGCCAGGATTTTCGCCACTTCCGCCACGACCGTATCGAGGAATGTGAACCGCTTGACCTACGGTTCCAGGGGCAAAGCGCCGCCCTGCGCAAGATGTGGCGGGATTCGCACGACCTCTTCCATTATGAAACGGAAGAAAATCCGCCCTGATGCATCAAGTCGCCTGCACTGAGCCGAAGGGCATGATTCGGGTGGTTGCAACGCCCGGCAAAGTCTATATTGGCCGGCGATAGTCAGAGGCACCGATGAGCCAGTTTGCGGTTACGAAACTTCTTGATACGGACTTGATCAAGGTCCGCGATGTCGTGTGCAACGGCGACTGCCGTCACCGGAGCGGTGAGGAATGCTCACATGCGACCAGCCTCGTCTTTCCCTATCGCGGCGTCTTCATCCGCCATGTCGGCCGCGATGACACGGTGGCGGAAGCCAATCAGGTGCTCTTCTTCAACTGCGATCAGGCCTATCAGATCAGCCATCCGGTCGAAGGCGGCGATTCCTGCCTCAGTATGGATGTACCCGAACCAATGCTGGAGGAACTGGTGCCGAAAGCGCATCGCAACTCCAGGGGCTCGCGCTTCATCTTCAACAAACAGCGGCTTCGGATCGATGCCCGTGCACAGGCGCTCGTTGCCCTGCTACGCCATAGCCTGATGCGCGGCACGGCCGAAACGCTGGAGGGGGAGACGCTCGCCATGACGCTGGTGCGCAGGGCAGTCGGCGAACGCACGGCGCGCGCGGCAACTGCCAGCGCCGGACGCCAGAAGCTGGTAGACCGGGCAAAGCTTGCACTTTCCTCCGATCTCGCGCGCCGCTGGACACTTGCCGACATCGCCAGGGAGGCTGGCGTCTCACCCGTCTACCTCACGCAAGTCTTCCAGCAGGTGGAAGGCACGCCGCTCTACCGCTACCAGCTTCGCCTCAGGCTCGCCCGTGCGCTGGACCTGCTCGGCAGCTACGACGATCTGACCCAGCTTGGTCTCGAACTCGGCTTTTCGAGCCATAGCCATTTCTCTTCCGCCTTCCGGCAGGCCTATGGCCGTACGCCGGCAGAATTCCAGCGCTTCGCTGGCCTGAGGTAGAGCAATTCCGGGAAAGTGTGCCGCGGTTTTCCGTCCGGAATTGCGCAAGAACAAGGAGCCTTCGAAAATCGCTAAAGATTCTGACAGCGGAAAATCCCGTCAGGTGTTTTTCTTATCCCGTAAACTCAATACCGGGAGATAATGCCATGAAGGAGAATACCTGTGCGGCCTGTGACTGCGAGCTCGATGCGACGCGGATCGCGGTGAAAATCGGCGGCAGGACGGTCGAGGTCTGCTGCGAGGAATGCGCGGTGGCGCTCCGGGAAGCGGAAGCTGCGACCCGGGCGGTTCAGACCGCCGACAAATAACGCAAGGAGGCGGGCACCGACCGCCCGCCTCCCGATCGCGGCTGCAATCAGCCAGCGTCCTTTCAGGAGACGAACAATGAGGAATGAGAACCGGGCGGTCTTCGACCGCGCCTCGGAACAATGCGACTTTGCCATAAAACTGCCGCCGGCCGTCGATGCCCCCTTCCCGGCCGACGAGGAGGCTATGGCGGAACCGCCAGCCAGGCGATCGATGGTCGGACGCCTGATCGACCTGATCGGCAGGAAACTGCGCCAGCGACGCAACCGCCTGGCGTTGCTGGAACTGAGCGACGACCAATTGAAGGATGTCGGCCTCTCACGCAGCCAGGCCCATAGCGGCGAATACAGTCGTTACCGTCGCAGCGCCTCCCATGCGCTGGAACGGAATTGCCGCTGAGATGGGGCAAAATGGAGAAGAAAAAGGGGTGGCTATCAGCCTGTCTTTGCTGGCATCGACTTCGCCTATCCAGATGAAACACAGACACACTTTCATTTTATTTTTTATATTGCTATCATGTTATTTGGAAATACAACGAATCAACGCGAAAAATTAGGAATAAACTTCAACATAGAGCGTTTTATTTCCACCGATCGGCGGATATTGGGAGGAAAAGGCGCCAAAGGGATGAATTCGACCATCCGAAAGTTCATCTTTCGCGATCTGCAGACGGTCGAGGGATATATCGATCCTCCCGACGCGCTGGTCTTTCTGTCCCTTTTGAAGGCACAGACGGAAAGGGGGCTGAACGGAGGCATTGCGGAAATCGGCGTCTATTACGGACGCACCTACTTTCTCTTCAGGAGGATAAGCGGGAAGAGAGGCAGGATACTGGCGATCGATCTCTTCGACATCGAGCAGGCGCCGGGCGGAGCGGAGACGCAATACAGCCGCTTCATCGACAATGGCCGGCGTCTCGGTCTGCCCATCGATGAAGACCTGGTCATCAGGAGGGACAGCGCGCGCGTTCAGGCGGACGAGATTGTCGGGAAGATCGGGTACGCTCGTTTCTTCAGCATCGATGGCGGCCACATGCTCCATCATGTCACCGCCGACAGCAGACTTGCAGCCGACAGTCTTGCCGACCATGGGATCATCGCCTTCGATGACACGTTCAATCCAGCCTGGCCGGAGGTGACAGTGGGGCTGGCGGATTTCCTGCGGCAGCGGGAGGGTACATTTTCAGCCTTCTGCATGACGAAGTACAGAACCTATGTCTGTCGCAGCCAGTTTTATGAGTTCTATTGTAACGTGATCAAAAAAGCTCCCGACCTGCTCGCGTTCGAACACTTGGAAACGCAGTTCCTGGGTTCAAAAGTAGCAAGATTGCACAATCCGCTGGGCCGGAGAATCCTGTATGAATTGATGGTACGGTCAGGTATGAGCGTCTTTTCGGAGCGCGTTTACCGGTGAGAACGGACAGCGGAATCATTACCAACATGTAATGATATAACGCTTCCGTGATCACTTGAATCACGGTTCTGCCGCACTTATTTGTTAGCTGGGTTGGTGCGGGGTCGGAAATGACCCGCGCCATTCGGTTCGCCTTCAGCTTGCATCGCTAAATCTTGAGAGGGAGCCGACAACGATCGGAAAGGGGTGCTTTATGGCCCGTAATACTTTGCCTTCCATTACCGCCGGCGAAGCCGGCCTCAACCGTTATCTCGATGAAATCCGCAAGTTCCCCATGCTGGAACCCCAGCAGGAATACATGCTTGCGAAGCGCTATGCCGAACATGGCGACCGTAATGCGGCCCACAAGCTGGTGACGAGCCACCTGCGTCTCGTTGCGAAGATTGCCATGGGCTATCGCGGTTATGGTCTGCCGATCGGCGAAGTCGTATCCGAGGGCAATGTCGGTCTCATGCAGGCCGTCAAGAAGTTCGATCCGGATCGCGGCTTCCGGCTTGCGACCTATGCCATGTGGTGGATCAAGGCCTCGATCCAGGAATATATCCTGCGCTCCTGGTCGCTCGTGAAGATGGGCACCACCGCCAACCAGAAGCGCCTCTTCTTCAACCTGCGCCGGCTGAAGGGCCGGATCCAGGCGATCGATGAGGGCGATCTGAAGCCGGACCAGGTCAAGGAAATCGCCACCAAGCTCAAAGTCTCCGAAGAGGAAGTGGTTTCGATGAACCGCCGCCTTTCGGGTGACGCGTCGCTGAACGCGCCGATCCGCGCCACGGAGGGCGAATCCGGCCAATGGCAGGATTGGCTGGTGGACGAGCATGACAGCCAGGAGGACGTGCTGATCGAGCAGGACGAACTCGATACACGCCGCCGGATGCTGGCAAAGGCCATGGGCGTCCTGAACGACCGCGAACGCCGCATCTTCGAAGCCCGCCGCCTCTCCGAGGAACCGGTGACGCTGGAAGAGCTTTCGGCGGAGTTCGACATCAGCCGCGAACGCGTGCGCCAGATCGAGGTTCGTGCCTTCGAAAAAGTGCAGGAAGCCGTACAAAAGGAAGCGCTTGCCCAGGCAAATGCGCTCCGCGTCGTCGACGCCTGATCCATATAAAGCGAACGTGCAAAAGGGGCTGCTTCGGCGGCCCTTTTCTTTTTTAATAGGTCGGCTCGAAGAAACCTTGCGAACACCGGTACCAAACAAGGTTGTAGCCTGCCCAGGCTTTTCAGCATCCTGCGCTGGAAATTTTCGATTTTGAAATAGGAAGGCCCGGCGTCACAACCGCCGGGCCTTCCTGATATTCATTGGCTGTCGGCAGAATTATTGTCCGCTCGTCGCCGTGCCCAGCGCGTTCCATTCGTTGATCGCTTCGTTGAAGACGCGCTCGCCCTCCTGCCCTTTCTGAAGGGTGAACAGGGCCCGACGTCCATTGCGATAGGCGACCGGAATGTCCATCCAGTTGCGGCTGCGCAGGAGCTCCAGATTGGTCGCGCGCGCATCGGGGAAATCGTTGAGCGCGATCATATGGAAGTCGTCGGTGATCTTGGCCGGCACCGCTATCAGGGCGTTGCCGCGGTCCTGTTCGGTCTGCTTCATGGCAATGCGCTGCACGCTGTCGATCGCGCCGCCTTCGAAGTCAGGCGGTACGGCAAAGACGATTTCGATCAGGTGGCTCGCCGGCAGGGACGAATCCGTGTTGCGCTTCAAGGTAACAAGCGCGCTAAGTCCCCTTCCCGGCACCGTAACGCGTCCCTGAATGACCGGCTCCTGCTGGCCGTTCGCCCCGGCTTCGCGCTGCAGCGACCACGAGACCGCGCCGTCGATTGCCGTCGGTGCCGTCTGGCCGATTCGCTCCTCGTAGAGGAATATCTTCTCGCCCGACAGTGCCGGAACGTCCGCCGGATTTGCCGATGGCGCATTGGCAGACGGTGCAGCGGCATTCGGAGCGGATTCAGCGGGAGCAGACCCGGCTGGCGCGGGAGCGTTCGATGCCGGTGGGGTTGCGGCAGGCTCCGGCGTTGCGGGTGGCGAGTTGAGCTGGGCCACCGACTGGCCTTCGGCGTTCTGCGCCAGGCTGCCGACATCGCCCGGCCCGTCATCCAACTCGCTGCCATCCGGCATAAGGCGCTGCGTGAATTTCGTCCCGGCAGAAGAGCCGTCTGCCGGCGCCGGCGTCGTAGGAGCCGACGGATTCTCCGCGTTGTTCTGCGGAGCCGGTGCCGGCGTTGCAGGTGTCCCGCTTGGTGTGGGATTGGCAGGCGCCGGTGTCGGCGTCTGCTCTGCCGTCTGGCTGCCCGGCAAGCTGGACTGGATCAAGCCATCGACCATGTCGTTCAGCGAATCACGATTGAGCCAGATCGCATAGCCACCGGCGCCGACCAGAGCCAATCCGATGATGGCGAGAATGATGCCGGCGTAATTGCGCTTGCGGACGGGCGTGACCCGGTAGGGCCGGGCCGGCGCAGGCATGAGGTCATCCGCATCGGCTTCCGTATGCAGCGCGCTCTGCGGCGAGGCGGTCGAAGAGGATGCGTCCTTGTTGTAGCCGATGAGTTCCTCAAGATCGCCCCAAGGATCACTTTCGGCTGATTTCACATCCGTCTTGGGCTTCTGATCAAGATAGTCGGCAAAGGGATCGGCACTTGCCGTCGAGCCTGTTTCCGATCGCGGCGGTGGAATATCCGGAAGATCGGAAACCGAAGGCATCCGAACCGTATCCGCAGCAGCATGGGTTTGCGGATGGAAATGCGCATCGACCGCTTCAGCCGTTACCCCCCGGTCGATCGGCTCGACGGGGCCGGTCGGAACGAGTTCCGGCACGTCGTTCCAAACGGCAGCGACATGGGCCCCGTGGCTCGGGGCAGGAGCCGACGTCTCCTGCCAGCCCCAATCCTCGACCGGCTCCGGCTGCCCCACGACGGACCCGGGCGTCTCAGTACCCGAGGCCTGAACGGGCTCCGGCTGCTCCGGCTCCGAATGGTCGTAGGCCGGAGGCGCCGAGACGGGCTCTTCCGGCGGTATGTCATCACGCCAATCGCCGTATTTCGGGACTGCCGGCTCTTCTTCGGCGGATGCGGAAGCGACGGCCTCCTCTTCACCAAAAGCAGGCGGCTCCCCGACAGGCGCATCCTCGGTTGCACGCTCCGCCTGAATGCCGGCCGGCGACGGCTCCTCAAGGCTCTCGTCCTGTTGAACTGGTGCCGGCTCGACCTCAACCGGCTCGGGCTGGGCCTGGTAGGCTTCGGGCGCTTGCTCTGAAGCCTCTGCCGGCTGCTCTTCCTCGTAATGTTCGGCGACCGGCTGACTGGCCTGCTCTTCGAGCTCTTCCGCCGGTTCCCCTGCGGCCCTTTCGGTCCCCGGCTCTTCGCCGTATTGTTCGACTGGCGCCTCTTCCGTGACCGGCGGCGCGGCAGCAGCATCGTCGACAGGTTCAAGCGCTTCGGTATGTTCGCTCTCGACTTCCGTGATCGCGGCTTCGAGCTTCTCCATCTGCCGAAGCAGCATGTCTTCCGGCGGGCGCGGCTTCATGTTCTCGAGCTGCCGCTGAACGGCACCACGAGCCTTATCATACACCTTCGCACGCATCTCCGGCGTATTGTTCGCCAGTCCGTCAACGGCGCGGCGGATCACCGCAACAAAATCAGCCATCAGCACTTTCTCATGATCGCCGGACCGAAAGCCGGCCGAATGGTAACCAATATTTGACTTTAATCTTCAAATGGGTCGGTCACAAGTATGGTGTCCTCCCGCTCCGGACTGGTGGACAGGAGCGCGACCGGAGCACCGATCAGTTCCTCCACCTGGCGAACATATTTGATCGCCTGGGCCGGCAAATCGGCCCATTTGCGGGCACCGACCGTCGATTCCTTCCAGCCTTCCAGCGTGACGTAGATAGGCTCGGCGCGCGCCTGGGCACCTTGGCTGGCCGGAAGATGGTCGATTTCGACGCCATCCAGCTTGTAGCCGACGCAGATCTTCAGCTCGTCGAGACCGTCGAGCACGTCGAGTTTGGTCAGCGCAATACCGGTGATTCCATTGGTGGCGACCGACTGGCGCACGAGAGCCGCATCGAACCAGCCGCAACGGCGCTTGCGGCCCGTCACAGTACCGAATTCATGTCCCCGTTCGCCCAGGAACTGGCCGATTTCGTCCTTGAGTTCGGTCGGGAACGGGCCTTCGCCCACCCGGGTCGTATAGGCCTTGGTGATTCCGAGGATATAGCCGAGCGAACCCGGTCCCATGCCCGAACCGGCAGCCGCCTGGCCGGCCACCGTATTGGAGGACGTGACGAAGGGGTATGTGCCGTGGTCGATGTCGAGCAGCGAGCCCTGCGCACCTTCGAAAAGGATGCGCGCGCCCTTGCGGCGTTCCCTGTCAAGCAGTTCCCAGACCGTCTCGCGGTATGGGAGCACGCGTTCGGCGACTGAGGTCAGTTCTTCCATGATCGCGGCGTGAGAAACTTCCTTTTCGCCGAGGCCACGACGAAGCGCGTTGTGGTGGGTGAGGATGCGATCGACCTTGCCCGGCAGCGTTTCCATGTCCGCAAGGTCCATGACGCGGATGGCGCGGCGGCCGACCTTGTCCTCATAGGCCGGGCCGATGCCGCGACGGGTCGTGCCGATTTTGGTACCGCTGTTGGAAGCGGCATCCTCGCGCATGGCGTCGAGTTCGCGGTGCAAAGACAGAATCAGCGTCGCATTGTCGGCAATGCGCAGCACCTCGGGCGTCACCGCCACGCCCTCACCGCGCAGCTTCTCTATCTCGGCCACGAAGTGATGGGGATCGACCACGACGCCGTTGCCGATGACGCTGAGCTTGCCCCGCACGATGCCGGACGGCAGGAGGGAAAGCTTGTAGCTGACACCATCGATGACGAGCGTATGGCCGGCGTTATGACCGCCCTGGAAGCGCACGACGATATCGGCGCGCTCGGAAAGCCAATCGACAATCTTGCCCTTGCCTTCGTCGCCCCATTGCGAACCCACCACGACTACATTCGTCATTCTTTGCTTCCTATGATCTGGGCAAAGCCCACGCAACCATACGCGCATCGTCCATAAGTCAATATTGATTGACGAACGGTCGATACGCCACTTCGATTTCCTGCACTGCTTGTTACGGCAAACCGTCCAGGCATTGCAAACGGGCGCATCTATAATGCCTTGGCCGGAGGAAAGCGACCTGTTTGTGACTCCGCCGTGGTTTTTACGTGACAAAAGCGCGAGGCCCGCGCTATTTCCCGCCTCGCCCCTTCAAATCGCCGCGATCCCGCCGGCGCCGGAGACGTGTTTTGCATAAAAAAGCCTATCTTGCCCTCGTCATAGCAACCCTGTGCTGGGGCGGCAACGCGGTGGCAGGCAAACTCGCTGTCGGCCATGTGAGCCCGATGATGCTGACCTTCTGGCGCTGGCTCATCGCCACCGTCATCATCTTCGCGATCTCTGCGCCGCAGCTCAGGAAGGACTGGCCGGTCGTCAGGAAGAACCTGCCGATTCTCATCTTCCTCGGCGTCATGGGTTACGTCGTCTTCAACGCCGCGCTCTACACGGCCGTCAATTACACGACCGCGATCAACGTGACCGTCGAGCAGGTGCTCATCCCGATGTTGATCTTCGTGATGAATTTCGCCCTGTTCCGGATGAAGGTTTCCTTGGCACAGGTATTCGGCTTCACGCTGACATTCATCGGCGGCATCATTACCGCCGTCCACGGGGATTTCGAAACGCTCCGGACGCTGACCGTGAACATCGGCGATGCGATCATGATGATCGCGATCGTCGGTTATGCCATCTATACGGTCGCACTCAGATGGCGGCCGATGGTCAATTGGCGAACTCTGATGGCTGTGCCGGCCCTCGTCGCGATGCTCTTCAGCATACCGCTGGCGGCTTGGGAATATTCGAGCGGCCGGATGATCTGGCCGGATACGACGGGCTGGATCGTTGCGCTTTATACCGCCGTTTTCGCCTCGCTCATCGCGCAGGTCCTCTACATCGTCGGCGTCGGAAAGATCGGCGCCAACCGGGCGGGTCTGTTCATCAATCTCGTGCCCGTCTTCGGCACGCTGCTCTCAGTCGCTATCATCGGCGAGGACCTGCAGATCTTCCATATCGTCGCGCTGGCGCTGGCGCTCAGCGGCATCGCCATCGCCGAATGGGGAAAACCCGCCTCCGTCTGAGAAAGCGGGTTGGAGCGGGAAGAACCGCTTGAAGAATCAGATGTCGTAATAGGCCCGCGTGAGGGCCGGCGCGCGCTCGCGAATCAGGCGCGGCGCCTGGCTCGACATGTCGATGACCGGGCTGTCATTGCCAAGGATCACATCGCCGCGGTCTGTTGCCAGCACCAGGACACGCTCGACGCGACCTTCCTCGCTCACCGCATAGGCAATCCGCATCGCCTTGGCAGACCAGCCGAGCGAGATCAGATGGTCTCGCTTCAGGTCGGCGCAATCCAGGCAACCGTTAACGCCGAAATCGAGCGAGAGGCCGCCGGCGATATCGTCGAAACAGTCGTCCAGATCGGATATCGTACCGTTGACGGCCGAGTTGACCCGCAGCAGTTCGCGTCGCTTGGCGAAGGTCAGGATCAGCACGGCGTCATCGGCATCCTCATGACGCTCGATGGCCGGGACTTCCGACGTATGGATCTGCGCCGCCATGATAGACGAAAGCGACCGGGCGAAACCGCCGGCGCCGGCGGCATTGGCTTCCTTGCCGTAGATGAGGGCCGTCAGGACGACCGCGGAAATAATGAGCTTCTTGATCATAACGCTGCACCCTGTTTCCATCGGACGGCTCTCCGGCCGCCTTGTCTCTTGATGGCACAACTATACGCAGGGATGGTTTTCAGGGCGCTTAAGCAGATAGATGCAATTTTATTGAAATCCGCTTTTTTCCCGCCTTGAGACAGGCGATTGTCCGATGCGTACGCAAAAAGGCAGCATGCCGGGCGGAAATTGATGCTTTTCGAGACGTACTCGATCTCCTAACCCTGTCGCAAACATGGATGAAAGGCAGGAACAGCATGGGCAAGCCATTTTACTGGAATGAACTCAATACGCTCGATTTCGCTGATCTTTCGCCCGAAAAGACCATCGCCATATTGCCGATCGCTTCGACGGAGCAGCACGGGGCCCACCTTCCGGTCGCAACCGACGTGGTGATCGCCAACGGCATGCTGGCCGAACTGAAGGCCAAGCGGCCGGAGGATCTCGACATCCTCGTGCTGCCGACCCAGGAGATCGGCAAGGCGAACGAGCACGTCTACGGCCCCGGCACGCTTTCCCTCGGCCCGGAAATCCTCATCCCGATGTGGACCGCGATCGGTGCCAAGGTAGCGGAAACAGGCGTGAGAAAGCTCGTCATCGTCAATTCGCATGGCGGCAATGTCGACATCATGAGCATCGTCGGCCGCGAGCTGCGCGTTCGTCATCAGATGGCTGTGATCGGTACGCAATGGGGCCGCTTCGGCCATCCGGAGGGCCTGATCAGCGAGCACGAACAGAAATTCGGCATCCATGGCGGTGAGGTGGAAACGTCGCTGATGCTCCATTTCCGTCCCGATCTGGTGAGAATGGAGAAGGCGGAGAACTTCATCTCCAAGGCGGAATGGATGAAGACGCAGTCGAAATACATACAACCCACCCCACCGCACGCGCTCGCCTGGCTTGCGCATGACCTGAACCCCAATGGTGTCGTGGGTGATGCTTCGAAGGGGACGGCCGAAAAGGGCGCCCTCATCTGCCGCTACCAGGTGGCGGGTTTCATTGAAATGCTGCGTGATTTCGAGGCCTATTCGCTCGACAACCTCTATTCGCGCTGAGCATCCCGCGCAACTGCCTGCATCGGCACATGCCCCTTGGCCTCCAGCTCGCTCACGATCGCGATAAGCTCCGACAGCAGGAATTCCACGAACAGGCTCGTGGCCGTGTCGAGCGTGGCGCGCGAGCGGGCAAAAAGCTTCATCGGCTGGTGGCGCGCGTGCGGATTGGCAAGCGGCCGGAAGACGAGTTCGCCGCGCCGACATTCCGGCAATACATCGAGCGGGTTGAGCAGCGTCAACCCCGTACCGGCCTTGACAAGCTTCTTCAGCATTTCCGATGCATTGGTCTCGACCACCGGCTCGACCGGTGTGGACAGCGGCGAGAGCGCCAGATTGATGACGTTGCGCAAGCTGGTGCCCGGCTGGGCGAGTACCAGCGGTTCCTGTACGACCTCAGCGAGATCGACAGGCCCCTCCTCGCCGGCCAGCCGGTGCCCCGGAGGCATCACGGCACCGATCGGTATATCGAAATTGGCGAGCGTCCGGATGCCGGGCGTCGCCGGGATGTTGAAACCGAGGCCGAAATCCACTTCCCCTGAAATTACCGGCTGGAGAGTGTTGGAAGGTCCGTCGTTCCTCAAATGGATACGCACGCGTGGGTGCTGCGCGACAAATTGGGCTATGATTTCCGGCAGCGGTCCGGCCGCAAGCCCGACGGTCGAGACCAAAGTCACCTTGCCGGCTTGCGGCATCTTCAACCCTCGGATGCGTGTCTCCATCCGCTCGTAGGTCTTCAGCACCTCGCGGATATGTTCGATGCAAAGCTCGCCGGCCGCGGTCAGCTTCAGCCCGCGCGGCATCCGCTCGAAGATCGGCGCGCCCAATTCCTCTTCGAGCGCAAGGATCTGCCGATTGACCGCCGAGGAAGCGACGTTCAGCCGGGCCGCCGCCTTGCGGATCGAGCCGCAGCGGGCGATCTCGTCGATATAAAGAAGTTTTCGCGAGTGCAGCATTTTATCTCCGGCCCTCATTGCTTCTTTTTTGATCATGCCGCACAATTTGGCAGATCAAAACTCGACCGATGCCTGAAAGGCATCAATGTGGACGAATTTTGATGCTTTTCAAAGAGCAACGCAACCGTACAAATGCTGTGAATGGAATGCTCTCACGATGCCGAAAGGCTTAACAGGGGAACGAAGCGACATGTCCAATATACTGACAATAAAGGGTATTCTGGCCGCTGCCGGCCTCTTCGCGGCGACACTTGCAGTAACGCCTGCGAGTGCTCTCGATGAAGTCTCGTACGGCACCAACTGGCTCGCCCAGGCCGAGCACGGCGGCTTCTACCAAGCCGTCGCCGATGGCACCTATGAGAAGCATGGACTGAAGGTGACCATCGTCCAGGGTGGCCCGAACGCCGCCAATCGTGCGCTTCTGATTGCCGGCAAGGTCGATTTCTATATGGGCGGACCGCTTGGCGATATGGATGCCGTCAAGCAGGGCATCCCGCTCATCAGCGTCGCCTCGATCTTTCAGAAGGACCCGCAGGTTCTGCTTGCCCATCCGGATGCCGGCGTCGAGAAATTCGAAGACCTTGCCAAGATGGACACGATCTTCATGGGCAAGGAGGGCTACGTCACCTATTTCGAGTGGATGAAGAAGAACTTCCAGGGTTTCCGCGACGACCAGTACAAGCCCTATACCTTCAACCCCGCCCCTTTCATCGCCGACAAGAAGTCCGCGCAGCAGGGCTATCTGACGTCCGAGCCCTATGAGATCGAAAAACAGGCCGGCTGGGCGCCGAAGGTCTTCCTGATCGCCGATGCCGGCTACGGCTCCTATTCGACCATGATCACCACCACGCAGCAGATGATCGACAAGAAGCCCGACATGGTGCAACGCTTCGTCGATGCCTCGATCGAGGGCTGGTACAACTACCTCTACGGCGACAACAAGGCGGCCAACGATCTGATCAAGAAGGACAATCCGGAAATGACGGATGGCCAGATCGCCTATTCGATCGCCAAGATGAAGGAATACGGCATCGTCGAATCCGGCGCCGCCATGGAAAAGGGCATCGGCTGTATCACCGACGAGCGTTACAAGAAGTTCTTCGACTCGATGGTGGCGATCGGTGTCGAACCGGCCGACCTCGACTACAAGAAGGCCTATTCGACCAAGTTCGTCTGCAAGGGCGTCGGAATGGCGCTCAAGAAGTAAACGTGGCTGGCTCCTTTCGCCCCTCACCCCGACCCTCTCCCCGCATCCGGGAGAGGGAACCTGCCATAAGCAGCGTCCGAGGGTGAAGGAAGCCGGCATGCCGGCTGAGGGGCAATCTCTTCGCATTTACTGTCGCAAGGCCCGTAATGACCACGTCCCAAGCACCGCTGATCCCAGCCCCCGGAGACACCCGCAGACGCCCGCTGGTCGTGATGCGCAGCGTCTCGAAAATGTTCTCCAGCGGCACGCTCGCACTCTCCGACATGTCGCTGACGGTCGAACCCGGCGAGTTCGTCAGCCTGCTTGGCCCCTCCGGCTGCGGCAAGTCGACGGCACTCCGGATCATCGCCGGCCTAGGCGACACGACGACGGGTACGATCGACTGGCCGAGCTCGCGCATCAATTCCAAGGGATTGCCGGAGGGCGACATCTCCTTCGTCTTCCAGGAGCCGACGCTGATGCCGTGGCAGACGGTGTTCGGCAATGTCTACCTGCCCTTGAAACTGCGCGGCGTTTCAAAATCCGCGGCCCGTGACGAGATCATGGAGACGCTCGAAACCGTTGGCCTCAAAGACTTCGCCGGCGCCTATCCGCGCGAGCTGTCCGGCGGCATGAAGATGCGCGTTTCCATTGCCCGCGCGCTGGCGACCAAGCCGAAGCTCCTGCTGATGGATGAGCCCTTCGCAGCGCTCGACGAGATCACCCGCCAGAAACTCAATGACGACGTGCTGAGGCTCTGGCGCGAAACGGGGATCACGGTGATCTTCGTCACCCATTCCGTCTTCGAATCCGCCTATCTTTCGAACCGCATCGTGGTGATGAAGGCGCGGCCCGGCCGGGTGCATGCGGATTTCCCGCTGGTCACGAGCCTCGGTCGCGACGCGCACTACCGAACCTCGGAAGAATACCGCCAGGCCTGCGAAAAGGTCTCCAACATGCTCCTGGAAGCGATCGGCGGGGAGGAACACTGATGGCGACGACCAGTCTTGAAAGCAATCCGCCCCTTGCGCCTCCGAAGCCCGGCTTTTTCGGCCGTCATCGCGATACGCTCCTGCGCACGCTGATCCCGGTCGGCGTGGTGATCGCGCTGATCCTGCTCTGGCAGTTCATCATCACCGTCAACAGCATCCCGCAATATATCCTGCCGGGGCCGCTGGCGGTCGCCAGTTCGCTCTACAACGATTGGGGCACGCTCTGGCCGGCCCTTTGGGTCACGACGCAGATCACCATGCAGGCGCTGGCGCTTGCGTTGATCGGCGGCGTCGGCATTGCCATCTTCCTGGTCCAGTCGAAATGGATCGAGACGGCCTTCTATCCGATCACCGTCATCCTGCAGGTGACGCCGATCGTGGCGATCGCGCCGCTGATTTTGATCTATGCGCCGACGACACAGGTTGCACTGCTGATCTGCGCCTTCCTCGTCGCCTTCTTCCCGATCCTGTCCAACATGGTTCAGGGCCTGAAGAGTGTCGACCATAACCTGCTCAACCTCTTCGATCTTTATGGCGCGTCGCGCTGGCAGACGCTGCTTTATCTCAAACTCCCCTCCTCGCTCCCCTATTTCATGACGGGTTTGAGGATCGGCGGTGGCCTGGCGCTGATCGCCGCCGTCGTGGCGGAATTCGCCGCGGGTTCGGCCGGTGCGGGTTCCGGCCTTGCCTTCCGTCTGCTCGAATCCCAGTATCGCCTTAACATCCCGCGGCTCTTTGCGGCGCTGATCCTGCTTTCCGTGCTCGGCGTGGTGATCTTTATGATCACCTCCTTTATCGCCTGGCTCGGTCTGCACCGCTGGCATGAAAGCAGCCTGAAGAGAGAGAACTGATGACTGCCGGCTTCATGCAGCTTCCAGACGCCCGCCGTTTCGCGCTCGTCAACGCGATCTTACCCGGCGTTCTCGTGAAAGGTTTTGCCGCGCCTGCAAGAGAGGGCCTGATCTCGGCGGATCTGATCGTCTCTCAAGGCAGGATCGAAAAGATCCTGCCTGCCGGCACCGCGCCTGCCGATCTCGTCAAGGCAGACCTGCGCAACAGCATGGTCTGGCCCTGTTTCGTCGACATGCATACCCATCTCGACAAGGGTCATTTCTGGGATCGCCGCCCGAACCCCGACGGCACGTTCATGGGCGCGCTCGAGAATGTCCGAGAGGACCGCATCGCCAACTGGACGGCGGACGACATCCGCGCCCGCTTCGAATTTTCGTTGAAAAGCGCCTATGCGCACGGCACGAAACTGATCCGCACCCATCTCGACTCCATCCCGCCGCAGCCGGATATTTCCTTTCCGCTGTTTGCGGAACTGCGCGAGGAGTGGAAGGACAGGATCGCGCTGCAGGCCGTCGCCCTCCTGCCACTCGAATGCGTTCCGGATGAAGCCGTGTTCGACGGCATCGTCAAAACGACGAAACAGCATGGCGGGCTGCTCGGCGGCGCCACCCGCATTCTTCCCGATTTCGAAAATATCCTCGATAAGCTGTTTCGCGCCGCGTCCGACCATGGCCTCGATATCGATCTGCATGTGGATGAAACAGAAGACCGGCAGGTCCTCACGCTGGAAGCGATCGCCGACGCCAAGAAACGCAACCGCTTCGAGGGCGCGGTCACCGTCGGCCATTGCTGCTCGCTGGCGAGGCAGGACGACGAGACGGCAAAGCGCGTGATCGACAAGGTCGCGGAGGCCGGGATTTCCGTCGTGTCGCTCCCGATGTGCAACATGTATCTGCAGGACCGCTACGATGGCCGCACCCCTCGCTGGCGTGGTGTGACCCTGTTTCACGAACTGGTTGCCGCGGGCGTCAAGACCGCCGTCTCCTCCGACAATACCCGCGATCCCTTCTATGCCTATGGCGACATGGACCCGGTGGAAGTCTTCCGGGAGGCAGTCCGCATCCTGCATCTCGACCACCCGCTCGACACCTCGGCCCGCGTCGTCACCTCGACGCCTGCTGAAATTCTCGGCCGACCCGATATCGGCTTGATTGCCGAAGGTGCGCCCGCCGATCTCATCCTCTTCAGCGCCAGGCGCTGGAGTGAATTCCTTTCCCGTCCGCAGGCCGACCGCATCGTGATGCGGAATGGCATGGGCATCGACCGTCGCCTGCCGGATTATCGTGACCTTGACCCGATCATCATGAAAGGCTGAGGCATGGCCGATTACGCCAAGATCAAACAGGAGCTCGAAGGCATCGCGGTGGAGGACAATCCGGCGCTGGTGCGCCAGAAGAGCCGTGATTTCTACTGGTATTCGCCGATCCTGAAGGAAGAGCTCGAAAACGTCACCGCCGACCTCGTGGTCTCGCCGAAGACCGAAGACGAGGTGATCCGCACCCTGAAGGTCGCCTATGCGCATGGCGTACCGGTCACCCCACGCGGCGCCGGCACCGGCAATTACGGCCAGGCCATGCCGCTTTCCGGCGGCATCGTCCTGAATCTCATCAACATGAACAGGGTCAAGGAGATCCATCCGGGCCGCGTGATCGCTGAGCCGGGCGTCGTGATTGCTGAACTTGACCGCCAGACGAGAGCGCATTCCGGCCAGGAACTGCGCTTCCATCCCTCCACCGCCCAGACGGCGACGATCGGCGGCTTCGTCGCCGGCGGCTCCGGAGGCGTCGGCTCGATCCATTGGGGCGGCCTGCGCGACCTCGGTAATATCCTGCGCCTGCGCGTCGTCACCATGGAAGCAGAACCGCGCGTGCTGGACCTCACCGCCTGGGACCTGCAGAAGGTCACGCACGCCTACGGGACCAACGGCATCATCGTCGAGGTCGAGATGCCGCTTGCTCCGGCCTATGACTGGGTGGACGTGCTGGTCGGCTATGACGACTTCATGGATGCGGTACGCTTCGGCGATGCGATCGCCCATAAGAACGGCATCCTCGTGAAGGAAATCGCCCCCATAGCCGCGCCGATCCCCCACGACTACTTCCCCCGTCACAAGCCCTTCATCCGCCATCGCGGCCAATCGGTCTGCGTGCTGATGGTGGCGCCGCATTCCATCGATGCCTTCACCGCCTTCACCGAGCGCCAGAAGGGCGAAATCCTCTTTCGTTCCGACAAGGTCGAGAGCATGAAGGGCATCCCACATGCCTATGAACTTGCCTGGAACCACACGACATTGCGCGCCTTGAAGGTCGATGCGAACTTCACCTATCTGCAGGTCCAGTATCCGGGGCCTGACCATGTTGCCAAGGTCGAGAAAATGGTGAAGATTTTTGGCGACGAAGTGCCGGGCCATCTGGAATTCATCAGGTTCGACGGACGGATGCAGTGCTCCGGCCTGCCGCTGGTGCGCTACACGACCCGGGAGCGGCTGGAGGAGATCATGCAGATCCACCGCGACAACGGCTGCCCGATCTTCAATCCGCACCGCTACACGCTGGAGGAAGGCGGCATGAAACAGACGGACGTGGTGCAACTTGCCTTCAAGAAGGAAACGGACCCGAAAGGCCTGTTGAACCCCGGCAAGATGATCGCCTGGGATAATCCGGACTTCGATTTCTCGGCCGGCAAGAACTACCTCTTCCCCGGACTTGCAGCGGCAGGCGGCTGATGCGCGTTTTGCTTCTCCACTCGCATCCGGTCGAATCGAGCTATGGCTCTGCGCTGTATGAGCAGGCGCGCGAGAGCTTGCGGAAAGCCGGGCATGAGGTAGACGACTGCAATCTCTACGCGGAAGGCTTCGATCCGGTCATGTCCCGCCATGACCGGATGATTTATCACACCTATCCCGACAATCTGGAACTCGTGAGACCTTATGTCGACCGGCTCCAGAAGGCCGAAGGCCTGGTGATCGTCACGCCCGTCTGGAATTTCGGCTGGCCGGCGATGCTCAAAGGCTATTTCGACCGCGTCTGGCTGCCGGGCGTGACCTTCGAGATGGAAGGTGGAAAGCTGATCCGCAAGCTCGACAACATCCGCAAGGTGGCCGTCGTGCTGACCTATGGCGCCACCCGCTGGCGTGCCTTCCTTGCCGGCGACCCGCCAAGGAAGCTCGCCAGGCGCGTGCTGCGTGTCCAGACCAACCCGGCCCGGGCGGTCAAATTTCTCGCCCATTACGACATGAACAATTGCACGCCCGAAACCCGCGCAGCCTTCCTCGCTAGAGTGAAACGCGAGATGGAGCGTTTCTGATCTTCACGTCTCGTAGCGCAGATGGACGATGCCGTCGTTGAACGACAGCACATCGATGAGCTTCATCTGGGCCACGGAATATCCCGCCGGAAAGAGCCGCGTGCCGCGCCCGAGTACGGTCGGATAGACCATCAGGTTATACCGGTCGATCAGCCCGGCCGGCATCAGCGAATGCACCAGACCTGCGCTGCCGTAGATCAGGATGTTGCCGTCGAGCTTTTCCCTGAGCTCCCGGACTTTCGCGACGACATCGCCGGAGAGCACCATCGTATTGTTCCAGCCCGCTTCGGAAAGGCTGTTCGAGGCGACGAATTTCGGCATGCTGTTCATCCGGTCGGCAAAGCCTTCCTCGTCCTTCACCAGCGGCCAGACGGCGGCGAAGCTGTCATAGGTCATGCGCCCAAGCAGCACGGCGGAAGCGGAGAACAGCTCCGCACGCTTGAATTTGTCGCCGTCCGGTCCGCGCGTGAAGGGCCCGGTCCAGTCGCCGAGACCGGAATTCTCCATCCCGACCGGGTCTTCAATCACGCCATCAAGCGAGATGTACTGCGAAACGATGATTTTGGCCGTCATTGGCTCTCTCCTCGGGCTTTGCGTTTCAAAGCGCATCCGCGCCTTCCACCCAAGGACGCCGCAGCCCTCACTTCGCCGACATCAGTCTGTGCGAAACAAGATTTTTCCTTGCCTTCAGCATTGGGCACCGCGCCGCAAACGCAAGGCCTCAGCCTCGACCGCGGTAATTCGGGCTCCGGCATCTGTCATTTCCGGCCCGTCGACGTTTTCGGAAATGAAAAGAAACCGATCCGCGTCAGCACCCGCAGACGTCACGGTCCGATAGGTCTCCCACCGATGGTGAATTCTGGCCGCCACATGCAGGGAGGGAACATTCTCCGGACTGACGATCGAGACAACTCGCCGGAATCTCAGTTTGGTGAGGCCGTAGTTCCGGCAGGCGGAGGCGGCCTCGATGGCATAACCACGCCCCAACCATTCGCGCCGCAGATGATAGCCAATCTCCGGCTCCAAGCCTGATGGCGTTTTCTGCAGCGTAATCCCGCAGTCGCCGATCAGTTCGCCGCTCGCCTTCTCGACGATTCCCCAAAGGCCGAAATCATTTTCCGCATAGCTTTGAAAGGCAAGCTTTTCGAACCAGGCGAACGTCTCCTCCAGGGTCTTGGAGCGCGGATAATACCGCATGCTCTCGGCATCGCCGAAGATGCGATGCAGGATAGGCACGTCGGCTCGCTTGAGCTTCCGCAAGACCAGTCGATCGGTGTCAAGAACCTCCGGCATATTCCCTCCGCTGCTCGATGGAGTCGGTCTTTACTTGAGAACGCTTTTTTGCGCTATTCGTCATCTCGACTGTTGATTCAAGGACATGCGAACGATGACGAACCAAGCCTCACCGATCGCCGGTTTTCTCCGCCCCCTTCACTCCCGCGATCCGGACGAACATCACCGCGTCGCGACCTCGCTCGAATTGCTGTTCGACCTCGTATCGGTGATCGCGATTGCCTCTGCCGCCGCCGGCCTGCACCATGCGATTGCGGAAAACCACGCCGCCCAGGGCGTCATCACCTTCGCCATGGCCTTCTTCGCCATCTGGTGGGCCTGGATGAATTTCACCTGGTTCGCCTCGGCCTACGACAATGACGACGTCGTCTACCGGCTCTTGACCATGGTTATCATGGGCGGCTCGCTGACGATGGCCGCCGGCATTCCGGCACTCTTCACGGAAGAGCCGGATTTTACCATGGTGATCTTCGGTTATGTGATCATGCGCATTGCCATGATCGTCCTCTGGCTTCGCGCCGCCTATCACGATCCCAACCGCCGCCGCACCGCGCTTGCCTATGCGGCCGGCATCTTCATCGCCCAACTCTATTGGGTCGCCTTCCTTGCCGTGCAGCCGGTCTCCACCGGCACGGCCTATGCCATGTTCGTGATCGGCGCCATTCTCGAAATCGCCGTCCCCGCGATTGCGGAGCCTCTCAGCGCCAACACGCCCTGGCATCGCCATCATATCATCGAGCGTTACGGCCTTTTGAACATCATCGTGCTGGGAGAAACGTTGCTCTCCGGCTCCATGGCGCTCAGGCAGGTGGCTGGCCATTTCGACATCATGCTGGTGCACACGGCGCTTTCGGCACTCGTCATTGTCTTCGCGCTCTGGTGGGCCTATTTCGCCCGCCAGGAGCATCTCGGCTCCCGCAAGCTCAGCCGGTCGTTGTTATGGGGTTACGGCCATTTCTTCATTTTCGCGTCCGGGGCGGCCGTCGGGGCAGGCTTTGCCGCGCTGGTCGACATCATCACCCATCATTCGGAAGTGCCGCTTCTCGTCGGTGACTATGCGGTGGCGATCCCCGTCGCCATCTATTACGCAAGCCTCTGGTTTGTGCGCGACCGCTTTGCCTGTAACGGCTTCTCTCGTTATGCGCTCCTCATCTTCGGTCTGCTTGGCCTCGTCGCGCCGGCAATCGGGCTCGGCTTGGAAGGCATTGCCGCAACGACTGCGCTTGGCGTCATCGTCCGCAATTCGCTGGCGGCGCATGAAGAATCTGGAGACCATATCGGCCACTAAACTTTTCCTTAAATTTTACCGGTTATTAATCTCTCGAACTTGAGAGATTAAGCGATGCGTATTGCGTTTTTCATCGCCCTCATGGCCCTCACACTGACCGCCTGCGCCTCCGCGCCGAGCCGGGTCACGAATGCCTGCGCGATCTTCGAGCAGAAGGACGGCCTCTTCAACAACTGGTCGCGCCAGGCCAAGGCGGCGGAACGGGAATTCGGCGTGCCGGTGCCGACCCTGATGGCGACGATCTACGTCGAATCCGGCTTCCGGCCCTATGCCAAGCCGCCGCGCAAATATGTCCTCGGTATTATCCCGTGGGGACGTGTTTCTTCTGCCTACGGCTATGCGCAGGCGCTCGACGGCACCTGGCTCCAGTACAAGAAGGAGACGGGCCGCTGGAGGGCAAGCCGCAGCGATTTCGGCGACGCCGTCCATTTCGTCGGCTGGTATCACAATCAGAGCCACGTCAAGAATGGCATTCCGCTCTCCGACAGCTATAATCTCTACCTTGCCTATTATTCCGGCCAGGCGGGTTATTCACGCGGCCAGTTCTCCTCCGGCACGCGGCAGGCGGCACGGAAATCCGCCAGCATGGCGGAACGATACGAAGCCCAGCTCAGAAGCTGCGGGTACTGAGCGTCTTCCTAACCGCCAACGATGAGTCGTAATCCGCAAGAAAGGGTCACGTCGCAGATCCGTGCGTGACATGATCTGAAGCAGACACAACAATAAAGAGAAAAGAAATCACCCATCATCCACGGTTGCAGACCAAATAAAATTGAGGCAATATCCGCGGCGGATGGGGGCAGATAGATGCGGAAAGGCATTTATACGACGTTTATTGCTTTACTTGTTTTGGCCGGCTGCGGAACGATTTACTATCGTGATCTGAAACCCGGCTCCTTCAGCGGCAAGCTCTTTGTCATGTGGGTCGGCGAAGGCAATTCCAGCGGAGACGGCAAGTTCGTCTTTGTCCCGGCTCCCGGAAATGAGCTCACCTTCACGCGGCCTTCGGGCAGCCACACGGCAGGCATCATAAAGCCGGGCGTCATGTACACCGACGGCGGCTCCATCCCGAAGATCGCCCAGATGTTCAAGGGACTTTCACCTTGGGGTTATGCGCCGGCCTACATGATTCACGACTGGCTTTTCGTGGCGAGGCATTGTCTCGTGGACGAAGCCCCGGATGCCCGCTTTCAAGACCTAAGCGATGTCGACTTCGACGAGTCAGCCAGGATCGTCGGGGAGGCCATCCATGCCCTCATCGATGAAAGGAAGGTGGCAAGGAACGACCTTGCCGGAGAAGCGGTGACCTCTGCCGTGAGCAGTGGCATTGCAAGACGTCTCTGGGACGAGAAAGGCGCCTGCGAAAGATCACAGATCTCGAAGGAGCACCTCGCTGAAATAAATGCGGTATTTCCCGATATTTCAACAAGTGCCAAATTGCGAACCTTCCGGCTTCCTCCCGATATGCCGCAAGTTCCCCCGCGACGGCAGGCAAGGATTATATCTGTTGTCGAATTTTGACGGCGCTCAAAACACCTTGGCGGCCGTCACTTCCACTTCGACCAGGAATTCCGCCCGGGTGAAGCCGCTGACGATGATGAGCGTCGACACCGGCTTCGGGTCGAGCGTGTAGCGGTCGCGCACCGCCATATAGGCCGGAAAGTCCTCGCGGCTCGTCACAAAGCCGGAAATGCGGATGACGTCCGCATAGGTCATGCCCGCCTCTTCCAGGATCGCGCCGATCGCCTGGAAGCAAAGCTCCGCCTGCCTGGTCACGTCCGGCGGTATTTTCTCGTCAGGCGAAATGCCGAGTTGGCCGGAAGTCACCAGCAGGCTCGCGCCCGGCGGCACCAGAAGTCCATGATTGTAAGCACCGAACGGTTTGCGCACGGAAGGAGGATTGAAAACACGATTCATGGGGGCGAGCTCTTCGGTTCGTGCTGGAAGCATCGGACGGTAAACCAGCAAATCGATTCTCTCCACCGGATTCAAGGCATCGGCGATGTTACGCCACGCCGGCAACATTGCAGGGGTGCCGTTGAAGAGGGCACGCGATTTCCGGGCCTCTTGCCTCGCCCCTCTTTCTGATTATCCTTCATCAGGGATTATGCAGGGACAAGGGAGGGGAGATCCATGTCGCGCGCTGTCGCCCAATGGTGGCGTTATCCGGCTTTTGCCCTCGGCATTTTTGGGAGCGAGAAATCCTTTCGCAAGAATCCGCTGCTCGGACATCCTCGCCTCAATGAACTCGGCCTGCACCGCGAGCGCGTTCGCCTCGCCGCCCGCATGGCGAGTTACCGTCGCAAAGTGCTCGGCGTATCGGTGAGCGCCGAAGAAAGAGCAGCCTTCGATCGGGACGGCTTCATCATCCGCGAGAACGCCCTCCCCGCAGACGTCTTCCAGCGCATCCGTGATTTTCTCCAGAACGAGCCGCTGCCCGCCCGCGAGATGCGCCAAGGACAGGCGGTGACGCGGATGATCCCCATCAATCCGCAGCTTCTGGCGAAGATGCCGGATATGGCGCGCTTCAGCCGCGATCCGTCGATCGCCGGCCTCATTCGATATGTGGGAGGCGCCGGAGGCGATCCGGTCTATTTCGTCCAGACCGTCATTGCCGAACCGGCGGTCAAGCAGGCGGACCCGCAGACCGCTCTGCACGCGGACACGTTCCATTCAACATCCAAGGCCTGGCTGTTTTTGCAGGACGTCGGTCCGGACGACGGACCATTCGTATTCGTGCCCGGTAGCCATAAACTCACCGAGAAGCGGCTGGACTGGGAATACCGACAGAGCCTGCTGGCCAATTCGGACAAACGCTCCCACCATGCGGACGGATCGTTCCGCATCACGCCCGCGGAACTGTCGGAGCTTGGCGACTTCGCGCCGCAGAAGGTGGCGGTGCCTGCCAACACGCTGGTGGTGGCCGATACCTATGCCTTCCATTCGCGTGCGGTCAGCGACAGGCATACGACCCGGGTGGAACTGCACGCCTATCATCGCGCCAATCCCTTTACGCCGCTGCCCTTCTCGCCCACCAGCCTTATTCCGGGTATCCGCGACCGCCAGCTCGATCTCTATCTCATGTTCGCGGACCGCAAGGCGAAGAAAGCCGGCAGGCAGCCGGTCTGGAAGGATGTCGGCGCCTGCACCGCCTTTTCCGAGCCGCATATCTGACAACGGCCCGCTCAATCCCCGTAGCCGACGATCCCCTTGATTTCGAGGAAGTCGTGGACGCCCCAGTCTGCATATTCGCGACCGTTGCCGGACTGCTTGTAACCGCCGAAGGGTGCGAAAAGGTCCCATTCCGGATAATTGATGTAGACGGAACCGGCCCGCAGGCGCGACGCCACCTTGCGGGCATGTCCGAGTTCACCCTGAATATAGGCGGCAAGCCCGTAGGGCGTATCGTTGGCGATCTCGATCGCCTGCTCTTCCGTCTCGTAGGAAAGAACGGAAAGAACCGGCCCGAAGATCTCTTCGCGGGCAATGGTCATGTCGTTGGTGACATGACCGAACACGGTCGGCCGCACGTAATAGCCGCGATTGAGCCCGTCTGGCCGGCCCGGTCCGCCGGTGACGAGCGTCGCGCCCTCGGAAATGCCGGCCTCGATCAGCCTCTGGATCTTGTCGAACTGCGTCTGGCTGACGACCGGGCCGAGATCGGTGCCGTCGGCGCGCGGATCCCCGGTCTTGAGCTTCTCCGCAGCCGTCTTGGCAATCTCAAGCGCCTCGTCATGGCGCGTCGCCGGCACGAGCATGCGGGTCGGCGCATCGCAGGACTGGCCGGAATTGCCGAAACAGGCGGTCACGCCCTCCGCCACGGCCTTTTCGAAATCCGCATCCGGCAGAATGATATTGGGCGATTTGCCGCCGAGCTCCTGCGCGACGCGCTTCACCGTATCGGCAGCCGTCTTGGCGACGACGATGCCGGCGCGGGTTGAGCCGGTGAAGGAGACCATGTCCACATCCGGATGGCCGGCCATCACCTGCCCCACGTCCGGGCCCGTGCCGTTGACGAGGTTGAAGACGCCCTTCGGCGTGCCGGCCGCCTCCATCACCTCGGCGAAGATGATGCCGGAAATCGGCGCGATCTCTGAAGGTTTGAGCACCATGGTGCAGCCGGCCGCGATCGCAGGTCCGACCTTGCAGGTGATCTGGTTGAGCGGCCAGTTCCAGGGCGTGATGAGGGCTGAGACGCCGATCGGCTCCTTGACGACCATCGTCGTGCCGCGCCTCTCGGTGAATTCGTATCTCTCCAGCGCCTCGATCGTGGCGCCGAGATGCCCCTTGCCGGCCGCCGCCTGTGCCTCGCGGGCAAAACCGAGCGGCGCACCCATCTCTCGTGAGACGGCCTGGGCTATGTCTTCGTAGCGCTTTTCATATTCGGCAAGGATGCGCTTCAGAAGCGCCAGCCGTTCGCCCTTCGGCCATTGGGAAAAGGAGGCGAACGCGGCTCTCGCGGCGGCGACCGCCCTGTCCACATCCGCCGTCGAACCGAGCGCGATCTGCGTATAGGCCTCTTCGGTCGAAGGGTCGATGACATCGAGCGCGACGGGGATTTCGGGCTTCACCCAGGCCCCGTCGATGAAGAACTTCAGATGGTTGCTCATGGAAGACCTCCGGACAGCCAGAGAAACGGCATGGCCACTATCGGCCAAGCCCCTAACCCTCGCAAGTCCGGAGTTTCCCCTGAGACCCTATCCCCCGTAAGGCGTGAAAAACGTCTTGATGGCTTCGATCTCGTTCGGCCGGATTTCGTGGCCGCCGCCATGCCATTCGAGCGTCACCGTATCGCCCTGCCGCTTGAAATAGTCGGCAAGCGCCACCGTTTGCGGCACCGGGCAGATCGGGTCGTTCTCGCCGGCCGTGATCAGCACATGCGCTTCTTCACCGGCCTTGCGGTCCTTCGGCGAAAACGGGATCAGCGGATGCATCAAGACCCCCGCCTCGAACAGGCCGGGCTTCTCGATCATGATATTGGCGAGAATGTTCGCACCGTTCGAGAAGCCGAGGCCGAGCACGGTCGAGGATTCGTAGCGGTCGCGGTTGGCGGCTACGAACTCGCTCATCCGCTCGGTTGCGCGCGCCAGGTCGTCGCAATCGTAGACGCCCTCCGCCTTGCGCCGGAAGAAGCGGGCCGCGCCGTGTTCGGACACGTCGCCGCGCGGCGAGATCACCGTCGCGCCGGCCAAAAGCCTGCCGCCGAAATCGAAGAACTGGTTCTCGTCGCCGCCGGTGCCATGGAAGACGAACAGGATCGGCGATCCGGGCGCACCGGCCTTTGCCCGGTGCACGTAGCTGTCGTAACTCATTGGATTCTCCTGAAATCTGCTTGATCCGGCGGCGGGTCGAAAACGCCTTGCGCTTTTCGGCCCGCCTCTGCCGGCTTATTCGATCGGTTCGAGATGCTGTTCGAGGGCTTCTCTCAGATGTGCATGCTGCTTCGGCAGCTTCAGCGCTTCGCCGAGATGGGCCGTATCCTCGTCCCGGTTGAAGCCGGGCTCGTTTGTGGCGACTTCGAACAGCACGCCGCCCGGCGTACGGAAATAGATCGCCCAGAAGTAATCGCGGTCGATGACCGGGGTCACCTGATAGCCGGTTTCCATCAGCGCCTTGCGGACTTCGAGCTGCTTCTCGCGGTTTTCGACCGCAAAGGCGATATGGTGGACCGAGCCGGCGCCAAGATGGGCATGGGCGATGTTGGGCATGGTTTCGATGTCGATGACGTCGGCGCCGTTGCCGCCAGGGATACCGAAGCGCGTAACGCCGTCCTTCGCATCGATCTGGCTGTAGCCCATGTATTTCAGCAGTTCACCGGTGGCGCCCTCATCGCGAAGCCTCAGCGAAGCGGAATGGAAACCGCGGATCGCATTGTCTTCGCCGACACCGTTACCGGTCCAGGGCGCACGCGGATCGTCCTTGACTTCGACGAGCGCGAAGCCATCGCCGTCCGGGCCTGCGAAATGCAGCCGGTTTTCGCCGAAGGCGCTGTCGGTCTTCAAGCCGTCGACGCCTGCCTTGCTCAGCCGGTCGGTCCAGTAGCCGATCGAACCTTCCGGGACCGAAAAGAGCGTTGTGCCCACTTCGCCGGTGCCGGGGCGGCCGCGGGCGATATGCGGGAACGGGAAATAGGTCATCACCGAACCGGGCGTGCCCACTTCGTCGCCGTAGTAGAGATGGTAGACATCAGGCGCATCGAAATTGACGGTCTTCTTGACCCGGCGGAGCCCAAGCGTATCGGTGAAGAACCTGTTGTTGGTGCCGGCGCTCGCAGCCATCGATGTGACGTGGTGGAGGCCCTTGATCTGGTCGAGCATTTCAAACCCCTTTCTGGCTCAGCGAGCCGTTATCTGGGGCATTATTTGGTCGATCGGGTGCGGATTGGATAGACTGCCCTATCCGAACGCATTGTTCACTTTTCGAAGATGGCGAGCGGTTAATTGTTCACAGTTACACGCTCGGGCAATTGCCAGTCGATCGGTTCTTTGCCGCGCGAAATCAGGAAGTCGTTGGCCTTGGAAAAATGCCGGCAGCCAAAAAACCCGTTATGGGCCGAAAGCGGCGAAGGATGCGGGGCCTTGAGCACAAGGTGCTTTTTCGTATCGACGAAGGCCGCCTTCTTCTGGGCATAGGAGCCCCAGAGCATGAAGACGACGCCGTCGCAATCCTCGTTGACGGCGCGGATGACGGCATCGGTGAAGCGCTCCCATCCCCGCCCCTGGTGCGAGGCCGCCCTCGCCTCCTCGACCGTCAGCACGCTGTTCAGGAGCAGCACGCCCTGGCTTGCCCAATGCTCCAGGAAACCGTGATTGGCCGGTCGGATACCGAGATCGGTTTCCATCTCCTTGTAGATGTTGACGAGCGAGGGCGGGATGCGCACGCCCGGCCTGACGCTGAAGCAGAGCCCGTGCGCCTGGCCGTAGCCGTGATAGGGGTCCTGGCCGAGGATGACGACCTTCACATGCTCGAGCGGGGTGAGATCGAGGGCGCGGAAATATTCGCTGCCCTTGGGAAATATCCGCTTGCCCGCCTGCTTCTCGGCGACGAGAAAACGCCTCAGTTCGCTCATGTAAGGATTTTCGAATTCCGGCCCGAGCACGTGCTTCCAGCTTTCCTCGAGCCTGACCTCGCCCTCCGCCATCGCTTGTTCTCCTATTGGAACCGGCCGCCTCGCTGCAGGACCTCGATCTTATAGCCATCAGGGTCGGTGACGAAGAAGAACCGCGCAAACGGCTTGCCGTTATACTGCATGCCCACAAGTTTGCCGACCGGCAACCCGAGATCGACAAAGCGCCTGTATTCCAGATCGATATCCTCGACCGAGACGGCGATATGCCCATAACCGTTGCCGAGGTCGTAAGCCTCTTCCTGGCCGGCATTGACCGTCAGTTCCAGTTCGAACCCGGTCTCCCGATTGGCCATGTAGATCAGTGTGAATCCGTCGAACGGCACCCGCTCGGCGATCTTGAGGCCGAAAGCCTTCTCATAGAAATCGACCGAACGCGCCTCATCCAGCACCCGGATCATCGAGTGGACCAATTTTGCCATGACCGGCCTTCCCTATTTCAGAACGTGATTGCTGCGCGAATGCCAATTCCAGGCGGAACGGATGATGTCTGCGAGCGTATATTGCGGCTCCCAGCCGAGCACAGCCTTCGCCTTGTCGTTATTGGCGACGAGCGAGGTGGAATCGCCCTCGCGCCTTCCGACATATTCCACCGGGAAAGGTTTCCCGGACACCTCGGAAATCGCCGCCAGCAGTTCCTTCACAGTCGTGCCCGTGCCGGTGCCGAGATTGAGTTCCATCGTCTCGCCGCCCGCGAGCAGATAGTCCACGGCGCGGACATGCGCATCGGCAAGGTCCAGCACATGGATATAGTCGCGCACGCAGGTGCCGTCGCGGGTGTCGTAATCGTCACCGAACACCTTGAAACCCTGGCGGCGGCCGAGTGCGGCCTCGATCGCCAGCGGGATGGCGTGCGTTTCCGGCGTATGCCATTCGCCGATCCGGCCCTCGAAATCGGCGCCGGCGGCGTTGAAATAACGCAGCATGACGGACTTCAGGTCCTTGTACTGGCCGTAATCCTTGAGCGCCTGCTCGATGATGAACTTGGTGCGGCCGTAAGGGTTGATCGGCGCCTGCTTGTGCGTCTCATCCATCGGCACCCGGTCAGGCAGGCCATAGGTGGCGCAGGTCGAGGAGAAGACGAAGGCCTTCAAGCCCGCATCCATTGCCGCCGACAGCAGCGTGAGCGCACCGATGACATTGTTGTCGTAGAAACCGACCGGGTTCTTGACCGATTCCCCCACCTCGATCAGCGCCGCGAAATGCAAAACCGCATCCGGCTTATATTTTGCGAAAACCTCGTCGAGGCGCGCGCGATCGCGGATGTCGCCCTCTTCCAGCGGTCCCCAACGCACGAATTCCGCGTGCCCGTTGGAAAGATTGTCGAAGACGATGGGCTCGTAGCCCCGCTCCGCCAGCACCAGACACGTGTGGGAGCCGATATAGCCGGCTCCGCCGACCACGAGCACTTTCTTCTTCGACATCATGTCTCCTGAAGGCTGTTGAAACCGGCGGGCACTATAACGGGCATGAAACAAATGGGAAGGGCAGACTGCGCGGTCAATCGCACTGCACAAATTTGTCGAGACTCGGCCCTCAAACTTCTCTATCCTGCTCAGGATTTATTGTAGGTCATTCATGCGTCCCCTGCTTCTCAGTCTCGGCTGGTTCTTCGTAGCTGTCGGCGTGATTGGCGTTTTCCTGCCGGTCCTGCCCACGACGCCCTTTCTGCTGCTTGCGGTCGCCTGCTTTGCACGCTCCTCGCCGAAGCTCGAAGCATGGTTGCTCGAACACCCGAAATTCGGCCCGCCGCTCAGGGACTGGCGGGAAAAGGGTGCGATCCCGCGGAAGGCGAAAATCGCCGCGGTCGTGATGATGAGCGTCAGCTATGCCATCTTCTGGTTCGGGACGTCGCCGCCCTTCTGGCGTGCTACCCTGGTCGCAGCCCTGATGATCGGTCCGGCGATTTTCGTCGTCACCCGTCCGGAACCCGGTGCCTGAGGTCCGCGGGGGTCAGCGATGCCGCGATTGCGGCAGCACATATGGGATATGTTCGGCCGGCAGCCGCCCGACCGCGCCGGCAATCCCATAGACGCTGGCGATGATCTCGTCATTGACCGTCTCCGCACACGCGCCCTCCGCGACGATCTTGCCGTGGTTCAGCACCACGAGATGATCGGCAAATTCCGCAGCGAGATTGAGATCGTGCAGGATGGCGAGCACGATCCCGCCGGCGCCCGCGAAATCGCGGGCGATCTCCAGCACCGAAATCTGGTGACCGAGGTCAAGGCTTGCGGTCGGCTCATCAAGGAAGAGCGCCCGCGGTATGCCATCGACAATCGGCTGTGGTACCTGGGCAAGCGCCCGGGCAAACTGCACCCGCTGCTGTTCGCCGCCGGAGAGCGACGGATAGGGCCGGCTTTCGAAACCGCGCAATCCGACTTTGGCGAGCGCCTGCCGCGCCTGCTCGGTCGGGTTCAGCGCTCCCTGCGCCACCGCCCCCATGCGGGCGATTTCAAGTGCCGTGAAGGGGAAGGCAAGCTGTGTTGCCTGCGGCAGCACGGCCCGACGCTTGGCAAGCTCGGCCGGCTGGCAAAGACCGATACTCGTTCCGTAATAGGAGATGAAACCCGTATCCGGCTTCATTTCGCCGGATACCGCCTTCATCAGCGTCGATTTGCCGGCGCCATTCGGGCCGATGATCACGGTAAACCGACCAGGCCTGAGGTCGATCCCGACATTGTCGAGAAGCTTTCGGCCCGAGCGGGCGACGGTGATGTGTTCGCCCGAAATCATGGCATGTCCCGCATGCTCACTCCCTTCTTCCCGATGAGCAGGAAGAGGAAGACCGGTGCACCGAAGAGCGCCGTGATGACGCCGATCGGCAGTTCCGCAGGCGCGGCGACGGTGCGCGCCACGCTGTCTGCGATGAGCAGCAGCGCCCCGCCTCCGAGGGCCGAACCGGGTAGCAGGAAACGGTGGGACGGCCCCATGGCGAGACGCAGGAGATGCGGCACGACGATGCCGACGAAACCGATGGAACCCGCCACCGCGACCGTCGAACCGCAGGCGGCAGCCACCGCCACGATGACAATCGTCTTCAGCCTCTGCACCGGGATGCCCATGTGAAAGGCGGCAGCATCGCCCAGAATCAGTGCGTCGAGCCCTCGCGCCACGAAGGGCATGATGGCGAGCACGATGGCGATGAACGGCAGGATCGAGAGCACGCGACCGAAGGTGGCGCCACCGAGCGAGCCGAGGCTCCAGAAGGTGATGTCACGGAGTTGCCGGTCGTCGGCCATGACGATCATGAGGCCCATGATCGCCGCTGAAAGAGCGCCGATCGCGATGCCGGAAAGGATGAGCGTAGTGGTCGACGTCCGGCCGTCGCGGGTGGCGATCAGATAGAGCATCCAGGTGTTGAAGAGGCCGCCGAAGAACGCCATCAGCGGCAGGAACTGGTTGCCGAGCAGCATGGAGACGGGCGCAAGTACTGTATTGCCGAGTACGATCGCCGCGACCGCCGCCACCCCGGCGCCCGACGTCACCCCGACGATGCCGGGATCGGCGAGCGGATTGCGAAAGAGGCCCTGCATCATTGCGCCGGAAACGGCAAGCCCCGCGCCCACCAGCAGCCCGAGCGCCGTGCGCGGCAGGCGCACGGCCTCGAGGATTACCCGCTCCTGCGTCGAAAGGCTTGCAGCGTTGCCGGTCGCGTAGGCCCAGAAATCGCGAAGGCCCACGCCAGTCGGACCGACGCCGAGCGAGATGAGGCAGGCGATGAAGAGGATCACCGCAAGCAGGATGAGGACCAGGACACCCTGCTGCGTCCGGTCGCCACTGCTTGCCGGGCGAAAGGCCATCGCCAGCGCTTTCATCAGTTGATCGCTCCCGGATAGATCTGCGCGGCAAGCGCGCGGGCGGCCTCCGGAGTGCGCGGACCGAAGCCGAGCAGCAGCAGGCCGTCCATGGAGATGAGCGCCTTGTTGGCGGCTGCCGGCGTCGTCTGCATGGAAGGAACCGCGAAGACCTGTTCCGGTGTAAGTTTGTGATCGCCGCGCGACATGGAAAGGATCACGTCCGGCTGGGCGGCGATCACCGCCTCGTCGGCGAGCGGCTTGTAGCCGTTGATCGTCGGCGCGGCATTGATGCCGCCGGCCATTTCTATCACCGCACCGGCTTCCGTGTCTGCGCCGCCGGCCATCACACGGCCGTTCGAGAGCGACAGGACGAAGAGCACCTTCTTTCTCGGCCCAGGAACCTTCGCAACGTCTTCGGCAAGCTTCTTGAGGTCCGCTTCCGTCTTGACCGCCAGCGCCTCCGCCTTGTCGGAAAGGCCTACGGCGGCGCCCACGTCGCGGATTTTCTGACCGATCTTGTCGGCCTGGGGCGGCGTCGGGATCGTGACCATCGGCACTTCACTGGCTTTCAAGATTTCAAGCACGGGCGGTGGGCCGGACCCCTCTTCCATCAGGATCAGATCCGGCTTCTGACCGAGAACGCCTTCCGCGGAAAGCGCTCGCATGTAACCGACATCCGGCTTGCCATTCGCAGCATCGGGATAGAAGCTGGTGGAATCCCGCGCAACGATGCGGTCCTCGGCGCCAAGCGCGTAGAGAATTTCCGTGATCGTGCCGCCGACCGAAACGATGCGCTTCGCCTCGGGATTGCCCTTTTCGGCCGCCGCGGCATGGCCGGCAGCAAGACCCGTTGCAAGAGATGCGACCACGAAAAATCGGCAGACGGCGGAAGAATATGTCATAATGCCTACCCTGATTGTACCATTCCCGGGCTTGCGAAAATCCACCCGGCGCCACGCCTTCGACGACATAACTTGAGTTGACTACGCAAGTTTTTTCGGCTTTTCAAGAGCGCCGGCCGTAGATATCTTGAGCCGAAAATGAAACTTATTGTGAGGACCGATAAATGTATATCGCCATGAACCGATTCCGTGTGGTGCCGGGCTATGAAGAGGCTTTCGAGAACATTTGGCGCAGCCGGCAGGGCCGCCTGGCCGAACTCCCCGGCTATATCGAGTTCCACATGCTGAAGGGTCCGAAGGCGGAGGATCACACCCTCTATGCATCGCACACGGTCTGGGAAAGCTTCGCGGATTTCGAGGCCTGGACGAAGTCGGAGCAGTTCCGCGCCGCCCATGCCAAGGCCGGCGAAAACCGCGGCAAGGTCGAATATCTCTCGGGCCCGCATTTCGAGGGTTTCGAAGTCATCATCCACGAAGACAAGAACGGCGCACGCGCCGACGCTGCCTGAGGCAGGCCGATGAATGCTGATTCAGACGTCAAGCCGGACCGCCGTGAACGGGCGCTCGCAGCACTTGCAGAAAAGCCTGACGGCGTGGTCGAGGCGATTGCCGCAAAGGCCGAGGTGACGCCGGCCGAAATTCTCGAAATCCTGCCGAGAGGTGCCGCGGTTATCGTCGGGAAGGATCATTTCCTGGATATCTGGTCCGAGATGGGCACCTGGGGCGAAGTCCTCTTTATCGTCCATACGGAGGACATCGTGCTGGAGGCAGAAGGCAGCCTTCCGGCCGGCTCCGAGGCACACGGCTGGTTCAACATCCACGGAGACAGTCCGATCGGCGGCCATATCCGGAAGGATAACTGCGCGTCGGTGACGTTCGTGGACCGTGCCTTCCACGGCCGCCGCTCCTGTTCGGTCTGGTTCATGAACGACAAGGGTTCGGCGATGTTCAAGGTCTTTGTCCGCCGCGACGAAAACCGCGAACTGATCGCAGAGCAGCTCAATAAGTTCGAAGCCCTGCGCGACCGCTACGTTCCTGCGTAGACCGGATCGGAACAACCATAAGTGACCCGGCGGAAACATATTTTAGCCGGGTTGCATTTTCTCCGGAACCACCTGCCGGTCTGCTCGTTAACGGCGATGGGACCGGGTATCATGTGGTCCGGGACCGCCGGTGACGGCGGCTTCCCGTTTTGTCGTTTGTCGGTCCCGTATGATTGCGTGGAGTGCTGCCGTGTCTCTTGGCGGACCGTTCGCTCGCTCCAGCGGCGTGGAGGAGAGCGATCTCGAACGGCACGGCAGCCTTCCCGTTCTGATAGGGCCTGGAGCCTTCACCGGTGCCCTCAAAGGGCCGGAACCCATTTCCAGAAAACGCCTTCCATCCGCTCGGGATAATATTTGAACTCGCATTCGAAGCGCCGGCCATAGGCTTCCGCCGCGGTCAGCGCCGCCGCGCTCGCCGGCTTCATGCCGGTGCCTGGTGCAAACCAGTCTTCCAAAAGATCGTCCGGAACATAGACTCCGATCCGGAGCGGCAAGGCGGTCAATGTCGCATCGAGTTCTTCCGGCGGCATGGCTTTTCCTCCTCCACGAAAAGACGGCGCTCCGAAAACGTCCGTCTCCCCGGGAAGTTCCGATCTGGCTGCAAAGCCCTTGGGATCAGGGATCAGCGGTGCGCGGCATGCTCCGGCTTGCCCTTGCGCTTCGCCGAAGCCATCTCGTGCAACTCCTTTTCGCTCATGGATTTTTCCATGCCCTTCGAAGCGCCCTTGAGCTCGCCCTTCTTGATCTCGCCCCGCTTGGCGGCGAGCGCCGCGCCGGCGGCCTTCTGCTGTGATTTCGATTTCGCTGGCATGTCTGCCTCCTCGGTTTCACATCCGAGAAGAACAGACCGGCATGGTTTTGGTTCCCGCCTTTGAGGTGGAACATCTCATTTACCCACGGGTTGTTCTGATAACCAGCGGCGCCCTTGGGCGGCGCGATAAGAGGAAGGGACAACTATGAATGCGGACAATCCGGAACGTTGAACCTGTCATCCGCAAACCGCCCAGGGCGGAACTCAAGAACCCGCACGAGTGTTCTCCTGCACGCAACCGAATCGGAGATCGTCAATGAACGCCGAAGCCAATGCCGCGCAGAACCTGATGCCGAAGCCGGCGAAGGCTATACTGGGGAACGAGCCCGAGATGGAAGTCAAGGCGTCACCGACGCTTGCCGATCCGGATTCCGAGTCCTTCGTGGCCATGGCGCTCGAAGACCTCGTCAAATGCCATATCCCCTTCCTCGTCGCCGGCACCTTTGCGGTGAGTGCCTATACCGGCATTTCCCGGCAGACGAAGGACCTCGATATCTTCTGCCGCGCCGGCGATTACGCCCGCATTCTCGCTCACTTCAAGGAGAAGGGCTACGAGATCGAGGTGGAGGACGACCGCTGGCTCGGCAAGGTGAAGAAAGGCCCGCACTTCTTCGATGTCATTTTCGCCGGCTCGAACGGCACGATGCCAATCAGCGACGCCTGGTTCGAGAATGCCCGGCAGATCGAGATGGGCGGCCACAAGGTGAGCATCATCGCGCCGACCGAGCTCATCTGGTCGAAATGTTTCGTGCAGCTCCGCCACCGCTATGACGGCGGAGACATCGTCCATGTCATCCTGCGCGCTCACGACCAGATCGACTGGCAGCGGCTTCTGAACCACATGGAAGTGCATTGGGAGGTGCTGCTGATCCACCTCCTGAACTTCCGCTGGATCTATCCGACCGAGCGCGACAAGGTGCCTGACTGGCTGCTGGACGAGCTGCTCGACCGGTTGAAGGCGCAGCGCGAGCTACCGCTGCCGCAGATGAAGATCTGCCGCGGCCGCATGTTCAGCCGGGTGGATTTCGAGATCGACGTGAAGGAATGGGGCTTTGCCGATGTGGGCGGCGAAGGCGACCTGCGCGACGACCTGCCAAAAGACTTGCCTAGGGACTTGCAAGGAGTATCGTCGTGACCCGGACGACCGACGCAAAAGACGACACCGGGATGAAATCCAACGGCAGGCTGAAGATCGCCGCCATGGGCGACCTGCATGTGAAGGAAAACGACGGCACCTCGTACAAGGAGCTGTTCAGCGAGATTTCCCAGATCGCCGACATCCTCGTGCTCACCGGTGACCTGACGGACCTCGGCAAGCCGAGGGAGGCGGAAATCCTTGCTGCGGAGCTGCGCTCCTGCTCCATCCCCGTCGTCGGCGTGCTCGGCAACCACGATTACGAATGTGGTCATGTGGAAGAGGTGACGGCAATCATCAAGGATGCCGGCGTCCAGCTGCTCGAAGGCCAGGCGGTCGAGATCGACGGCGTCGGGTTTGCAGGCGTCAAGGGTTTTGCCGGGGGCTTCGGCCGTTACATGCTCGGCTCCTTCGGCGAACCGGCGATCAAGGCCATGGTGGCGGAAAGCGTGGAAGAGACCATGCGGCTCGAAAACGCGCTCAGGCAGGTGCGCTCTGAACGGGCGATGGTCGTGCTGCATTATGCCCCGGTTCTGGATACAGTGGCGGGTGAGCCGCAGGAAATCTATCCCTTCCTCGGCTCCTCGCGTCTGGCGGAAACCATCGACCGCTTCCCGGTGAAAGCGGTCGTACACGGCCACGCCCATCGCGGCACCTATTCCGGCAAGACGCCCGGCGGCGCCCCCGTCTACAACGTCGCGTCCCATGTCGAGAAGCCGACCGGAAGACCGTATGCGCTGCTGGAGTTGTGAAACCCACCTCCCCCTCAAGGGGGGAGGTCGTCGCGAAGCGACGGGTTGGGGTGACCAATTTGATCTCCGACGGTTCACCCCACCCCGGACCTACGGTCCGACCCTTCCCCTCAAGGGGAGGGTGAAATCTCACACATGCAGCGCGTGCCCGAGCGCCTTCATCGACGCCTCGGCAAATGCTTCCGATAGCGTCGGATGCGCATGGATCGTGCCCGCTATATCCTCCAGCCTCGCGCCCATCTCGACCGCCAGCGAGAAAGCCGCGGACAATTCGGAAACCCCTGTCCCGACCGCCTGTATGCCGAGCACCAGATGGTTGTCGGCGCGCGCCACCACCCGCACAAATCCTTCTTCCGATGACAAGGTCATCGCCCGGCCATTGGCCGTGAACGGAAACTGGCCGACCTTGGTCTCGCGGCCGCCCGCTCGCGCTTCGTCCGGCGACAGCCCGACCGACACGATCTCCGGATCGGTGAAGCAGACGGCGGGGATCGCGCGCTTGTCCCAGTTCCGGCGTTTGCCCGAAACGATCTCCGCCACCATCTCGCCCTGCGCCATCGCCCGGTGCGCCAGCATCGGCTCCCCGGTCACGTCGCCGATCGCATAGATACCGCGCATTGACGTGCGGCATTGCTCGTCGATCCTCAGGAACCGCCCGTCCATGTCGAGTTCCAGTTCCTGTCGGCCCCAGCCCTCGGTGACCGGCCGGCGGCCGACCGTCACGAGCACCTTGTCGGCGGAGATCCGTTTCTCCTCGCCATCTCCGGTTTCCGCAAGCAGTGCCTCGCCGGTCGCCGACATGCCCCTCACCTTGGTACCGAGCAGCACCTCGGCCCCCAGAGCCGAAAGCCGCCTTGCAACCGGCTGTGTAAGCTGCGCGTCGTAGAGCGGCAGGATGCGGTCGAGCGCTTCGACGATCGTCACCTTCGACCCCAGCTTGGCGAAGGCGATGCCGAGTTCGAGGCCGATATAACCCGCACCAACTATCGCCAACCTCCCAGGCACTTCGGTCAGCGACAATGCACCGGTCGATGAAATAACCTTTCCGCCGAACGGCAATGCCGGCAGCTCGACCGGCGCGGAGCCTGTGGCAATGACGACATTCTCCGCACGGATGACCTGCTGACCGGTCTCGGTCTCCACCGCAACCGTCTTGCCGTCGCGAAATTTCGCCCGGCCGACGACGATCTTTACGCCTGCCTTCTTCAGGAGGCCCGACACGCCCATGGTCAGGCGGCCGGTGATCCCGTCCTTCCAGGCCACGGTCTTCGCGAGATCGATGGCCGGGTTCTCGGCTCCGATGCCCATGGCGTTCCTACCCGCGGCCATGGCCACGGCTCCGCGGAAATCGTCGGCCGCATGGATCAGCGCCTTGGACGGGATGCAGCCGATATTGAGGCAGGTGCCGCCCGGCTTCGCCATTTCGACGATGACCGTATCGATTCCCAGCTGGCCGGCCCGGATGGCGCAGACATAGCCGCCCGGACCGGCCCCGATGACGAGAAGCTTGCAGGCGATTTCCTTCATTGTTCTTCTTCCACCTCACTCATAGAGCGTCCTTTGTGCATCCTCCGGATTCACAAAGGACGCTCTAACTCTTTGAATCGGCGAATAGTGCCTTCCGAAAATCGGAACCGATTTTCGGGCCTATTCGCTGACGAATATCAACGCCGGCGTTTCCAGGAGCGCCTTCAGCCTCTGCACGAAGGTCGCGGCGTCCCAGCCGTCGATCACCCGATGATCGAAGCTGGAAGACAGGTTCATCATCTTGCGCGGCACGAACTGCGTCCCGTCCCAATGCGGCCGGATCGCGAGCTTGTTGACGCCGATGATCGCCACTTCCGGACGGTTGATGACCGGCGTCGAGACGATCCCGCCCATCGCGCCGAGCGAGCTGATGGTGATCGTCGAACCGGTAAGCTCCTCGCGCAAGGCGGTGCCGTTCTTCGCAGCTTCGCTCAGCCGCGCAACCTCGCGGCCACAGTCGAATATGTCCCGCGCCTCGGCATGCTTGACCACCGGCACGACGAGGCCGGAGGGCGTCTGCGCCGCAACGCCGATATGCACGCCGCCGAATTGATGGATCACCCCCGCCTCGTCGTCGAAATGTGCATTGATGCCCGGTTGCTCTGCGATCGCCTTGACCATCGCCCGCATCAGGAACGGCAATATGGTGAGCTTCGGCTTGCCCGGCTTCAGATTGCCATTCAGACGGGTCCGCAATTCCTCCAGCGCCGTCATGTCCACCTCCTCCACATAGGTGATGTGGGGAATGCGCGACTTAGCGAGCGCCATTTTTTCCGCGATGCGGCGGCGAAGGCCGACGATCTTGACCTCCTGCACGCTCTTGTTGGGCTGCAGGCCGGCCGCAACAGCGCTCCCTGTCTCGCGGCTCAGGAACATATCGAGGTCTTCATGGGTGATGCGCCCGGCCGGACCGGTTCCCGGTACCTGCCTGAGATCGATACCTGCTTCCCTGGCCCGCAGGCGGACGGCTGGCGGTGCGAGTGGCCTTTCGCCTCCGGAGCGCGGTGCACCGACACCTGGGGATGCCGCCGCTGCAGACGGTTTTGCCGGAGTGCCCCCCGCTGCGGGTTCCCGCTTTTCCGCGACAGGCTTCGGCTCATCTTCGAGCTCGGCCGAACGCGGCGCCCGCTCAGGCGAAGTCAGCTCGATCGCCGGCTCCTCCTCACCCACTTCACCGGCGGTCTTGATTTTGAGAATGGCTGCCCCGACGGCAATCATGTCGCCAATGTCGCCATTCCTCCAGGTGACCTCGCCTTCCACCGGAGAGGGAATTTCCACGGTTGCCTTGTCGGTCATCACGGCGGCGAGCATCGTGTCCTCCCGCACAAGGTCGCCGATATTCACATGCCATTCCACGAGCTCGGCTTGCGCGACCCCTTCGCCGACATCCGGCAGCTTGATGATTTTCTCACCCATGTCAGGCCTCCATCATGTCGCGCAGTGCCCGGCCGACACGGGCCGGCCCCGGGAAGTAGTCCCATTCCTGCGCATGCGGATAAGGTGTATCCCAGCCGGCGACACGGATGACCGGCGCTTCAAGATGGTAGAAGCAGTGTTCCTGCACCAATGCCACGAGCTCCGCACCGAAGCCGGAGGTCATTGTCGCCTCGTGCACGACCATGCAGCGGCCGGTCTTCCTGACTGACGCCACGATGGTTTCGAGGTCGAGCGGCAGCAGCGTGCGCAGGTCGATCACCTCCGCATCTATTCCCGTCTCCTCCGCCGTCGCCTCGGCCACATGCACCATCGTGCCATAGGCGAGGACCGTGACCGCCGAACCCGGCCGGCGTACGACCGCCTTGCCGAGCGGCACCGTGTAGTGCTCCGCCGGCACCTCGCCGAGCGGATGCGAGCCCCAGGACGTCACCGGCCGGTCGTGATGGCCGTCAAAGGGGCCGTTGTAGAGCCGCTTCGGCTCCAGGAAGATCACCGGATCCGGGTTCTCGATCGACGAGATCAAAAGGCCTTTGGCGTCATAGGGATTGGAGGGCACCACGACCTGCAGGCCGCAGACATGGGTAAACAGCGCCTCCGGGCTCTGGCTGTGCGTCTGCCCGCCGAAGATGCCACCGCCGGTCGGCATGCGGATGGTTATGGGGCAGGTGAAATCGCCATTCGAGCGATAACGCAGTCGCGCCGCCTCCTGGGTGATCTGGTCATAGGCCGGATACATGTAGTCGGCGAACTGGATTTCCACACAGGGCTTCAATCCATAGGCGGCCATGCCGATCGCGGTTCCGACGATCCCGGATTCATTGATCGGCACGTCGAAACACCGCGTCTTGCCGTATTTCTGCTGGAGGCCCTGCGTGCAGCGGAAGACGCCGCCGAAATACCCGACGTCCTCGCCAAACACGACCACGTCGTCGTCACGCCCCATGGAAACGTCCAGGGCGCTGCGGATCGCCTCGATCATCGTCATCCGTGCCATATCTCACACCCCCGCCTGCTGGCGCTGGCGTTTCAGGTGCGGCGGCATTTCGGCATAGACACCCTCGAACATGTCACGCATCGAGGGGCGGCCGCCGGAATGCAGCGTGCCGTGACGCTCCGCCTCCTTCTGGGCGGCTACGACCGTGTCGCGGATTTCCGCCTCCATTTGGCTGTGGCGCTCCTCGCTCCAGGCACCGATGCGGACCAGATGGTTCTTGAGGCGAATGACCGGATCGCCGAGCGGCCAGGCCTCCGACTCCTCCTTGGGGCGGTAGGCGGAGGGATCGTCGGAGGTGGAATGGGCGCCGACACGATAGGTGACGTATTCAATCAGCGTCGGGCCGATATTCCGCCGTGCCCGCTCCGCTGCCCATTTGGCGACCGCATGAACGGCGAGATAATCGTTACCGTCGACCCTGAGCGACGGCAGGCCGAAACCCAGACCCCGCGCCGCGAACGTGCCGGAGCCACCGCGAGCGATGCCCTGAAACGTGGAAATGGCCCACTGGTTGTTCACGACGTTGAGGATGACCGGTGCCCGGTAGGTCGAGGCGAAGACCAGCGCCGCATGGAAATCGGATTCGGCCGTCGATCCGTCGCCGATCCAGCCGGCGGCGATTCTCGTATCGTTCTTGATGGCCGACGCCATGGCCCAGCCGACCGCCTGCACGTATTGCGTGGCGAGATTGCCTGAAACCGTGAAGAAACCGTGGTCTCTCGCCGAATACATGATCGGCAGCTGCCGGCCCTTCAACGGGTCGGCGTCGTTGGAATAGATCTGGTTCATCATCTGAACCATCGGATACCCGCCGGCGATCAGGAGGCCTGCCTGACGGTAGGTCGGGAAATTCATGTCGCCCGGCTGCAGCGCCTTGCGGAAGGCGCAGGAGACCGCCTCTTCGCCGAGATGCTGCATGTAGAAGGAGGTCTTGCCCTGCCGCTGCGCCATCAGCATGCGGGCATCGAAGGCGCGAAGCAGCATCATGTGCCTCAGCCCCTCCATCAGTTCCTCGTTGGTGAGCGTTCCGGCCCAGGGTCCGACGGCCTCCCCTTCCCGGTTCAGCACCCGGATGATCGAGAAAGCAAGATCGCGGATCGTCTCCGGGTCGACATCCACTTCCGGCCGGCGCACGGAACCGGCCTTGGGAATGGCTACGTTGGAAAAGTCCGGTCTTCCGCCCGGCCTCACCTCCGGCTCCGGCACATGCAGGCTTAGTTTGCCGGGCAGGCTGGGCCTCATTCCATCTTTCATATTCGCTTCTCCTCCCAAAGAACCGACAATTGCCGCGTCACCTCAACTCAATTCGCCAAACCCCGGGCGATGATGATCTTCTGGATGTCGGACGTGCCCTCGTAGATCTGGCAGACCCGCACGTCGCGATAGATACGTTCGACCGGGAAATCGGAAATATAGCCGTAGCCGCCAAGCGTCTGGATCGCTGCGGAACAGACCTTTTCCGCCATTTCCGACGCGAAGAGTTTTGCCATGCAGGCTTCCGAAAGGCAGGGCTCGCCGCGATCCTTGAGCCTTGCCGCATGCAAGACCAGTTGACGCGCTGCCTCGATCTGGGTCTTCGCCTCGGCCAGGCGGAAAGCGACCGCCTGATGATCGAGCAGCACCTTGCCGAAGGCCTTGCGTTCCCTGGCATAGGTGAGTGCGACGTCGAACGCCGCCTGCGCCATCCCGACACATTGGGCTGCAATCCCGATGCGGCCTGCCTCGAGGCCGGAAAGGGCTATCTTCAGCCCCGCTCCCTCCTCACCGATCCGCTGGCTTTCGGGAATGCGCAGGTTGTCGAACATCAGCGCCGCTGTATCGGATGCGCGCTGGCCGAGCTTGTCCTCGACTTTGGAAATGGAAAAACCGGGCACATCGGTGGAGGTGACGAAGGCGGAAATGCCGCGTTTTCCCGCAGAGGGATCGGTGACGGCGAAGATGATCACGGTACCGGCGATCCTGCCCGAGGTGATGAACAATTTCGAGCCGTTGATGATGTAATCGCCGCCATCCCTCGTTGCCCGGGTGCGGATCGCTGCCGCATCGGAGCCGGTATCGGCTTCGGTCAGCGCAAAGGCGCCGATATGCCGGCCCTCGGCGAGCGGCCGCAGGAATTTTTCCTTCTGTTCGTCGGAGGCATGCGCGTCGATGAGCGAGCAGACAGGGGAATTGTGGACGCTGACGAGCGTCGAGACCGCCCCGTCGCCCGCGGCAATCTCCATCAGAGCGCTTGCATAGGCGACATAGGAACAGCCGACGCCGCCCCATTCCTCGCTCGTTCGCATGCCGAGAAAGCCGAGTTTGCCGAGTTGCTGCAACACCTCCGGCTCGATCGCATGCGCCTTGTCGCGCGCCGCGGCACCGGGTTTCAGCACATCGCGGGAAAACTCCGCGGCCGTCGAACGGATGAGCTCCTCCTCATCGGTCAGCATGCAAAGATCTCCTCCTCGAAACCGTCTGCACCAGCTTTAATCTAGAGCCGGAATCGATGGCGGACCACTCCTGCGAACTTGTTATTTGTTACGCCTTTCAGCAATTTTCTTGCGCGTATACGGCCCTATGGAACTCGAAAGCAATTCAGCCGTTTGCCGGTCTCTCTCAATCAGGGACAGGTCGATATGCCGGAACTGGATGCCGTCACCGAATTCCGCGTTTTTCCAAGAACATGGGGGGCGGAATATGTCGCCGCCGGCGAGGTGCGCTTCCGGCTCTGGGCGCCGGGCCAGAAAAAAGTCTGGCTGAGGCTCAACGGCGAAGACACCGAGATGACCCGCAGCCCTGACGGCTGGTTCGATCTGCTCGCGACCGGCGTCGTGCCGGGCACGGAATACAGCTATCTGCTCGCCAACGGCATGGTCGTCCCCGATCCCGCTTCCCGCGGCCAGAAACAGGACGTTAACGGACCATCGCTGGTGATCGATCCGACCAGCTATGCCTGGCAGCATCCGGACTGGAAAGGACGTCCCTGGGAAGAGGCCGTCATCTACGAACTCCACATCGGCACCTTCACCAAGGGAGGCACGTTCCGCGCCGCGATCGAAAGATTACCCTATCTGGCCGAACTCGGCATCACCATGATCGAGGTCATGCCGGTTGCTCATTTCGGCGGCAACCGCGGCTGGGGATATGACGGGGCACTGCTCTATGCTCCGCATGCGGCCTATGGTCCGCCGGAGGATTTCAAGGCCTTTGTGGATGCTGCCCATGGCCATGGCCTGATGGTCGTGCTCGATATCGTGCTCAACCATTTCGGTCCGGAAGGCAATTATCTGCCAATGCTCGCGCCGTCTTTCTTCCACAAGGAAAGAATGACGCCCTGGGGTGCAGCGATCGCCTACGACATCGATCCGGTGCGGCGCTATATTGTCGAGAACCCGCTCTACTGGCTGGAGGAATTCCATCTCGACGGCCTGCGCTTCGATGCCGTCGACGTGATCGAGGACACATCTGAAAAACATGTCCTGATCGAGATCGCCGAGCGCATCCGCGCCGAAATCACCGGCCGGCCGATCCATCTGACGACCGAGGACAACCGCAACGTCACCTTCCTCCATCCCCGCGACGAGAACGGCAACGCTCCTCTCTTCACGGCCGAGTGGAACGACGATTTCCACAATGCCGTCCATGTGCTCGCGACCGGCGAAACGCATGCCTATTACGAGGACTTCGCCAGGGATCCGGAAAAGCTGGCGGCCCGCGCGCTGACCGAGGGCTTCGCCTATCAGGGCGAGGTCTCACCCCGAAAAGGCAGGCCGCGCGGCGTCAAAAGCACAGATCAGCCGCCCGTTGCCTTCGTCGACTTCATCCAGAACCACGATCAGGTAGGCAACCGGGCGCAAGGCGAACGACTGCTCCCACTCGCCGGCGCATACAAGACCAAGGTGCTGTTCGCCGCCCTGCTGCTTTCTCCGCATATCCCGCTCCTCTTCATGGGCGAGGAATATGGCGAGACCAACCCTTTCCTGTTCTTCACGGATTTCCATGGTGATCTTGCGAAGGCGGTGCGCGACGGCCGCCGGAAGGAATTCGAGGGCCATGCCGGCCATGACGACGATACCCTGGTGCCGGATCCGAATGCGAGGCAGACCTTCGACTTCTCCACGCTCGACTGGAACAAGCCGGACTCCGTCGACGGCCGGGACTGGCTGGAATTCACCGGAAAGCTGCTTGAGCTTCGCAAGCAATATGTCTTGCCATTGCTCCGCTCGGCGCACGGTGGCAGCGGCAAAGTCCTGAAGACGGAAAAGGGCTTCCTTGCCGTCACGTGGACCTTCCCGAAAGGCACGCTTTCGATGGCGATCAACATCGGCGAAGAGCCGCAAACCCTGCCCGGGCTGTCCGGCAAGGTGATCTTCGCATGGCCGGAACAGGCCAGGGATCTGCCGCCGAACTCCATCGTGGTGAGCTTTGCACCGACCGGAGACACGGAATGAAGGTCCCGACCGCCACCTACCGCATCCAATTTCGCAACGGCATGACCTTCGACCGCGCCGCGGCGCTGGTGCCCTATCTGAAACGGCTCGGCATCAGCCACCTCTATGCCTCGCCGATCTTCACCGCCACGACAGGCTCTACGCACGGCTATGACGTCACCGACGCCAACGAGATCGATCCAGCGATCGGTGGCCGCGCCGGCTTCGAGCGCATGGTGCGGGCGCTGAAGGCGGGCGGCCTCGGCCTCATTCTCGACATCGTGCCCAACCACATGGCCGCATCGCTCGAAAACCCGTGGTGGCGCGATGTGGTCGAAAACGGCGAAAACAGCCGTTACGCCCGCCATTTCGACATCGACTGGAGCCGTCGTCTCACCCTTCCCTTTCTCGGCGACACGTTCGAAAAGGTGCTTGAAGCCGGCGAGATTTCCATCAGGCTCGATCCCAAAACCGGCAGGCCGGCGCTTGCCTACTACGAAACGCTCTATCCGTTGACGCCGTCGAGCTATGCCGGCTGCGGGACGGCGGTGCTCGCGACCACGGACAAAGCTGCGATCGCCAGGCTTCATGACCAGCAGCCCTATCGGCTGATGTCCTGGCGGGACATGCCGCGCGAACTCTCCTACCGCCGCTTCTTTGAAATCGCCGGCCTCGTCGGCGTCCGGGTTGAGGACGGTTCGGTCTTCGACGATACCCATCACCTCATCCTCGAACTCGTCCATGGCGGCATGGTCGATGGCCTGCGCATAGACCATGTGGATGGGCTTGCCGACCCGAAGGGATACCTCGAGCGGCTGCGCCACGAGACCGGACCGGACTGCTACATCATCGTCGAAAAGATCCTCGGCGAAGGCGAGCATATCCCCGCCGACTGGCCGGTCTCCGGTACGACCGGCTACGAATTCATCGCCGCCGTCAGCAACGTCCTCATCGATGCGGGCAAGCTCGATACGCTCCGGGAGACCTATCATCAGGTCGTCGGTCATCCCGTCAACATGGAGGCCGAACTCCGCGCCGCGAAATTGATGATGGTCGACAACAACTTCGCCGGAGAAGTTGCAACCCTGCTGAAGCTCGCCATGCAGATCCAGCAGGTGGAGGATCGGGAATCGGCACTTGCCGAAGCCTCCGTGAGATCAGCCCTGCGCGAATTGCTGGTTGCCTTTCCTATCTACCGGACTTACGGCACCCGGGAAGGCCTGCCGACGGAAGACCGGAGGGTGCTGGGAAAAGTTCTGGACACGGTGCGAAACGGACCGAACGCTCCGCCGCTCCATGCTCTCGCTTTCCTGGAGCGCATTCTGATCGGCGATGTCGAGCAATCCGTCGCCGGCCGCGCTTCAGTCTTCCGCACCCGCTTCCAGCAACTGACCGGTCCGCTTATGGCAAAGTCCATGGAGGACACGCTTTTCTATCGTCACCATATGCTGCTCGCGCTGAACGAAGTCGGCGGTGAACCGCTCCCTCGCGCCTCTTCGCTCGGGCGGTTCCATGGAGCGATGGAGACGAAGCTTGAAAGGGAACCCGACGCCCTTTCCGGCACCTCCACCCATGACACCAAACGCGGTGAGGATGCCCGCGCACGTCTTTACACACTGAGCGAAGCTCCCGAACTTTGGGCCGAAGCCGCCGCGCGCTGGCATGAAATGAACAGAGCTTTAATCTCAGCATTGGATGACGGCCCCGCCCCCGAACCTCCCGTCGAATGGATGCTCTATCAGGCGCTCGCCGGCGTCTGGCCGGCAACCTTCGATCCGGGGAACCTGGAAGATCTGAAGGCCCTGGAGGAGCGCTTCGCCGCTTACGTCGGGAAGGCGTTACGCGAGGCGAAACTCCGCACCAATTGGGGTGATTCCAACGAGGCCTACGAGAAAGCCGTCATCGGCTATGCCCGCGGACTTCTTTCGCCCGGGAACCAGACTTTTCTGGCGGATTTTTCCGATACGCTCCGCCCCTTCATCCATGCCGGTCTGGTGAACAGCCTCACCCAGACCATCATCAAACTCACCGCTCCCGGCGTGCCGGATATCTACCAGGGATGCGAAGGCCTCGATTTCAGTCTCGTCGATCCGGACAATCGCCGTGAGCCGGATTTCGAGACGTTGCAGACCTGGCTTTCCGAGAGTGAGATGCGTCCATCGACAAATGAGGAATGGCAGAGCGGCCGGCTGAAACAGCATGTCACCGCCGTCTTTCTGCGGCTGCGCCAGGAAGCACCGACGTTGTTTCGCAAGGGCGAATACCTGCCCCTTGAAGCCGTCGGCAAGCGCGCCGACAATATCGTTGCCTTCGCCCGCGCCGACGCCGAAGATGCATTGATCGTGATCGCCCCCCGGCTCGTCTTCAGCGCCTTCCATACGGCATCCCCTCAGTTCGGGGCAGACCGCTGGGCCGAAACTGAGGTTTCGCTGCCGGAAAAACTCGCCCATCGCCGCTATCGTGACATCTGTGCCGGAAAGACGATGCATTTCGGAGAGCAGGTCGCCCTCAGCAGGGTCTTCGCCGACTATCCCTTCGCGCTCTTGCTTGCGGAATAGCTGTCGGTTTCGTCAATGGAGAAAGCGCCGATCTGCTTCGAGACGGCGCCTTGATTCTCTTGCAGAGGTTGAGATTCCCGTAGATTTCTCAACGAAATCAAGCGAATCCGACGAGATTCAGAATCGCGATGACAATAACGATGGCGCCGACCAACCAGATGATGCTGTTCATGTCTTTCTCCTTTCGATGTTGTGGTGTGAACGGCGCGGGACTGAAAATGTTCCGGTAGAATGCCTTTGGAACAAACAAGGTCGGCACGTGTTGAACGAGCGTCGTGCGGAGCTTCGACCTCCGTCAGGAAGGGTGGGGTGAAATGGCCGGAGAAACGCCTCAGGGCGACAATATGACCGGAGCGACGACGCATCGCGTGGTCATCGTCGGTGCAGGCTTTGCCGGTCTGGCGGCCGCCCGCACCCTCGGCAATACCGGAATCGACGTCACCGTCATCGATCGGCGCAACCACAATCTCTTTCAGCCGCTGCTTTATCAGGTTGCGACCGCGGCGCTGTCACCTGCCGATATTTCCGAACCGATCCGCCGCACGCTCGGCCGCTTCCGCAATATCAAGGTCATGCTGGCGGAAGTGACCGGCATTGATCCCTCGGCGAAAACGGTTCAGCTCGATCACGGCGCCTCGGTACCCTACGACCAGTTGGTGATCGCCACCGGCTCCGAATATAATTACTTCGGCCACGAGGATTGGCGCGCCTGGGCGCCGGGGCTCAAGACGATCCATGAGGCGCGGCTGATCCGCCAGCGCCTGCTGCTTGCCTTCGAAAAGGCCGAACTCTCACAGGATTCGGAGGAAAAGAAGGCGCTTCTGACCAGCGTCATCATCGGCGGCGGCCCGACCGGGGTGGAGATGGCAGGCGCGATTGCCGAACTCGGCCGCTTCATGATCACCCGTGATTTTCGCAAGCTGGAGCCCGACCATATGCGGGTGATCCTCATAGAGGCTGGTCCGAAGATCCTTTCAGCTTTCCCCGATAATCTCGTCCAGTATGCGCTTCGGGAACTTGAGAAAACGGGCGTCGAGGTGCTGACAAACCTTCCCGTGGAAGCAATGACCAAGGATGAGGTCGTGGCAGGCTCGCGGCGCTTCCGCGCCGGCTGCATCATCTGGGGGGCAGGCGTGAAAGCATCCCCGGCCGGCAGGTGGCTCGGCATTGAAGGCAAGGCCGGCGGCCGTATTCCGGTCGAGCCTGATCTCTCCGTCACGGGGTTTCCCGATATCTTCGCGATCGGCGATACGGCACTTGGCCTTGCCGAAGACGGTAAACCGTTGCCGGCACTCGCCCAGGTCGCCAAGCAGCAGGGCGAATATCTCGGCCGCGCACTCAAAGAGAAATTGCTGGACGGCAAACCTGTCGGACCTTTCCACTTCCAAAACCGCGGCAATACAGCCGTGATCGGCCGCAATGCCGCGATCTTCGACTTCGGCAAATGGACGCTCAAGGGCTGGTTTGCCTGGCTTCTTTGGGCGATCGTGCATGTCTATCTGCTCGTCAATTTCGAAAAGCGCCTGCTCGTCAGCATTCAGTGGATCTGGCGCTATCTGACCCGGCAGCGCGGAGCCCGGCTGATCGACGAGAATGCCGCTGCCTTCGTGCCGTCATCCACGCAAAGGACCGAGACATGAACACCGCCAACCCGCAGCTCGAAGGTCTTTATCTCGCGCTTGCCGCGATCAACCGCCTTCTGGTCGAAAAGGGCCTCGTATCCCACGTCGAAATCCAGGATGTCCTGCAGACCACCGAACGTGCGGTGCTTGCCGACGACAAGCCGCTCAGCATTTCGAGCTCCCATCAGAAAGCCGTCGCGTTCCCGATCCGCCTTCTGCTTCTGGCGAACGAGGCACACGAACAGGGCAAGACATTCTGTTTCGATGATCTGGCGCGGGAGATCGGTCGGCGAACCTGAGATATTGGATGGATCGCGGGCTCCGAACGGTGGCATGAGCGCATGCCGCCGCTGTTCTCGATGGAGGAAGAAGAAGATCAGAGGATCGGCTTGCCGCCCGTCACTGCGATCATCGTGCCGGAGACGTAGCTGGAAAGCGGGTCGGCAAGCATCACATAGGTCGTTGCAAGCTCCGCCGGCTGGCCTGGCCGCTTCATCGGCACCTGTTTGCCGAACTCCTTGACCTTGTCTTCCGGCATGGTGGAGGGAATGAGCGGCGTCCATATCGGGCCAGGCGCCACGGCATTCACCCGGATGCCCTTTTCGGCGAGAAGCTGCGCCAGCCCTGCCGTAAAATTCTGGATCGCGCCCTTGGTGGTCGCGTAGGCAAGCAGGCCCGGGTTCGGATTGTCCGAATTGATCGACGCGGTATTGATGATGGTGCTGCCTGGCTTCATATGCGGTACGGCGGCCTTGGAGAGATAGAACATCGCGTGAATGTTGACCTTGAAGGTGAGCTCCCATTCTTCGTCGCTGATATCTTCGATCGAGGAGAAGCTCGCCTGATGCGCCGCATTGTTGACGAGGATGTCGATACCGCCGAATTCCCCCACCGCCTTGTCGATGATCGCTCGGCAATGGGAGGAGGCCTTGATGTCGCCCGGCATGAGCACAGCCTTGCGTCCTGCTTCTTCAACAAGACGCTTGGTGTCTTCGGCATCCTCGTCCTCATCGAGATATGAAATCAGAAGATCAGCCCCCTCGCGCGCATAGGCGATCGCGACCGCCCGGCCGATGCCGCTGTCGCCGCCGGTAATGACGGCGCGTTTGCCGGCAAGCCGCCCCGACCCTCGGTAGGAAAGCTCGCCATGATCCGGCACCGGATCCATCCGGTTCGTAAAGCCGGGCATCGGTTGCTGCTGTTCGGGAAAGGGCGGCGTCGGGTACCGGGCCATGGGAAGCGTCCTCCTTTTCGGTTGGGAAGTTGCTTTTCCAACTCGCTGCAAAGGCGGATGTTCCCGACCGCAAACACGGAAAAGGAAGAAGGCGCCGAGACCGCGGCGATGCGGGAGCTGAACGCTCCCTGGAACATTGACGGCGCCGGAGGCTTAGCTTTTGTGCTGCGTATCATCCGCCTGCGGACTGCCGGAACCTCGGTCCAGTTTGCCCTGCTCGGCCTTGTAGAAATACTGGCTCGCGATCAGCCACCCTTTGAGCGGCCGGAGTGGCAAGAGGCAGGTGATGAGCAGCACCGGCAGAGAGATCAGGAGATGCACCCAGAATGGCGGCTGGTAGGAGACTTCAAGCCACACGGCCAACGCGATGCTGGGCACGCTGCCGAAACAGACGACGAAGAAGGCCGGACCATCCGCCGGGTCGGCAAAGGAATAGTCGAGGCCGCAGACCTCGCAATTGGGCCTGAGCGTCAGGAAGCCGTTGAAAAGATGTCCCTGGCCGCAACGCGGGCACCGGCCACGCATACCGGTGCTGGAGGGAGAAAGCGGGGGCCAATCGGCGTCATATGCCATGACATCTGCCTTTCGTGACAGGACACAATCTGTGGTTCATCTCTGGCTCGGCAATACCGTTCAAGCAAGGTCTTCTCTTGATACGCGTCAATTCGCCCCGCATGCGAACTGCCATGTCGAACCATGAAACTTCTGTGACAGGTCTATGGCAGGAGAAGCGAAATGCATAGTCTGAGGGCAACCGAATCGTCCTGCTGCTCTCGACGGAATCCCATGACATCCGAATTTCCAGGCCTCGGCATCACGTATCGCGGCCACTTCACGCGGCTCAAATGGCACCGGCTGCGCCGCAGCCTGACAGATCCCCTGTTTTCCGCCGAGATAATGGCCGAGGGGTTCCGATTGGGTGCCTCAACCGAACTCGATCTGCGCATACGCACCGATGGCGGCTTCGTCGTCCTGCACGACGCGGAGCTCGAAGGGGAAACCGATGGCGGCGGCCTCATCCGCGAGGCCTCCGCGGATGCCATCCGCCGACTTCACCTCAAGAGCGGCGGCCATCCGCCTATCCTCAGCGAAGATCTGGCATCGATGCTTCAGACCGCTCATCCAGACGCTCTTCTTCAGTTCGACATGAAAGACGAGCTTGCCGCCATCGGTCCGCGTGGGATGGACCATCTTGTGCATTATTTTGCCGATGCCGGCTCATCGATCATCATCAGCGCTCATGACCTCGACCTGATACTCGCGGTCAAGCAAAGGCTGCCGGATTTGAAACGCGGCATCGATCCCAGCGACAAGTTTGGCGACATTTACAAGGCCGGCGGCTGGAGCGCCGTCGAGAAGGACCTGCTCGCCGACATTCATGGCCCAACCGAACCGGACACGGTCTATCTCTACTGGCCGATCCTGCTCGACGCCGCCAAAGCCGGTCTGGACATGATCGGCCTCTGCCACGATGCCGGCAAGCTGGTCGACGCCTGGACCTTCAACCTCAGGAACCCGGATGCGGGGTTCGACGAGGGAGAAGCGCGCGATTTCGCCGCCCTGATGGCGCTGAAGCCGGACCAGATCACCACCGACGAGGCCCCCGCCACGGAACGCGCCTGGGCCGGGCTCGTAGGTTGAACGTCTTAATCGTCCCAGAACGGCTCGCGATAGACGCGCCGGCTGACCAGTTTCAGGCTTCGATCCGGCTGCAGGATATATCGCTCCTCGACCCGCTGGCCGAACTCGTTTCGGAACTGATGGCTCACGACGCTGCCGATCGGAGACTTGGTGAGCCGGGTGCGCGGCTGACCGCCATAGGTGATGCTGCCCGGAATGGGCTCGATCCCCGGTCCGATTTCGAGAGCTGGACTAGGCCTGCCGACGCTATCAACGGTACAGCCGGCGAGCGCAAGCACAAGGCCGGCGATGGCGACGATGGTTCTCATGAGTGATCCTTCCCGGTTTGAAGCAGTGGCGGATTGTCTCAATTCAGAAGTCGATCCGAAGTTCCCAACCGGCCCGGCCGATAAATATTCTACCCATCGCCAGAATATTCGTTACACATTTCAATCGCCAATCACTGAATGGGGAGAATGCGTGCCGTGACGAAACCGTATGGAGCCATGTCGATCGCCGAGCTTTCCGCGCTGATCCAGACTGGAACGGTCGACCCCGTCGCGGTGACCGAAGCAGTGCTTGCGGGCATCGAGGCCTACCCGGACAAGGCGGTCTTCATCTCCCTGCTGAAGGACCGGGCGCTGGCAGAGGCCGAGGCGTCCTCGAAGCGCCTGAAGGACGGCCGCTCGCTTGGCCTGCTCGATGGTATTCCGATCGCCTGGAAGGACCTTTTCGACGTCGAAGGACTGCCGACCACCGCAGGCTCCAAGGTGCTGAAGAAGGCCGAACCTGCCAGGAAGGATGCCGCGATCGTCGACCTTCTGAAACAGGCGGGCATGGTGGCGGTCGGCCGCACCAACATGAGCGAGTTCGCCTTTTCCGGCATCGGCATCAACCCGCATTACGGCACTCCTCGCAATCCGCATGGAAAGGATGTGCCGCGCATTCCGGGCGGTTCGTCCTCCGGCTCCGCCGTCGCGGTTGCAGCCGGCCTCGTTCCCGTCGCCATGGGTACGGACACCGGCGGCTCGATCCGCATCCCGTCGGCACTGAACGGTATCGTCGGTTACAAGGCGACACGCGGTCGCCATGCGATGGACGGGGTCTATCCTCTGGCGACGAGCCTCGATTCGCTTGGCCCCCTCTGCCGTACGGTCCAGGACGCCGTCTGGATCGATGCCGCCATGCGCGGCCTTGCCGCCCCCCAGACCGCCCGCCGGTCGCAAGAGCCGCTCGACATCGTCATCCCGACCAACATCGTCTTCGACGGTGCCGAACCGGGCGTCGTCACCGCCTTCGAAGCTGCAATTGGCCGGCTCGAAAGGGCCGGTGCGAGGATCACCCGCATCACCATTCCGGCCTTCGATGAGATCCCGGCCCTGATGGCAAAGCGCGGCGCGCTCGTCACGGCGGAAGCCTTTGCGCTTCACCGGCAGCGGCTGTCGGGACCGGAGGCTGCCGAAATGGACCACCGGGTCGTGGCCCGGACGCGTCTTGGCGAGAAGATCAGCATGCCGGACTATATCGCCATTCTTGAGACGAAAGCACGCCTGATCGCCGAGACCGAAGCGCTGATCGGCGACCGTTTCGTCGCCATGCCGTCGGTCGCTCATGTTGCGCCGCCGATTGAGGCGCTCGAAAAGGATGACGAACTGTTCTTCGCGACCAATGGCAAGACGCTGGGCAACACCGCGCTCGGCAATTTCCTCGACTGGTGTGGTGTTTCGATCCCCTGCGGCACGGGCGACGCCGATATGCCCGTCGGCTTCCTGCTGTCGGCAGGCGCCAACCATGACGAGGCGCTGCTGCAGGCCGCGATGAGTTGCGAGGAGACCGTCAGAGGGTAGGAAACTGCGGCGAAGAGGACGTCCTGACACGGACTGCCAAGCACCTCGTCAGACAGGGACCGGCACCATTGACTCTGCTGTCCATCGTGGCACTTTGGTTCGGTGAGCGCGGCGGAACGGTGCATCGTGCCCGCCCGCCTGATCTGCACGATCGAAAGCTCACCGGATAGAGGAATGGCTTGATGTCATCGGAAGAGGACGATCGGTCGGACCAATCGCGAAGAGTAGCGGAGGCCGCGGCTAAGGTTGTCGATCCGGAGCTCATGGACGCGCTACGGCAGGCGGCAGCGCACGCCTGGAACACCGGCGAAGTCAAATTCGATCTGCAGATCGCATCTGCCATTCAGGCCATCGCCAAAGAGTTGGGCGTCACTCGAGACGAAGCAGTCCGGCTGATGGTACGGGAATGGTTGGAAGGGAATGCCTATTCGCCTGTGCGCCGGCAAGGGGAAGATGACGATACCGGAGGAAAGACGTAAGCGAACCGGCGCTCATCGCGCAACCGGCTCAGCAGGCCGGGAAACGATGGCGGAATGGAAGGCAACCGCTCCAACGCCGGGGATAGCCAACGTATCCGCCTCGCCAGATGATTGGAAGTAGGCCGTGCTGATGCGCCTACTCCTTTAGGCCAGGTTCACCGGCAGAAAACATCGGACTAAAATCCATGATTGTAAGCCGAGCATAGAAGAGGCTCGACTTTCGGCGAAGCCCGCGCTGGGGGAAATTGCGCGGGCTTCGTCATTCTGATGATCCGGCGGCAAATTACATTTTCCTGAGAATATCTTCAGATCAACACCTCCCGTCGCACGCGGGCGACGAGGAATTCCAGCAGGATGGCCCGCCGAACCATATAAGCTCGGCATCAAGGATATCTGTCGAGCCTGTTCGGCCCGGAGGATTCGGTGATGGATTGGTAGCGGGAGGCAGAATTGAACTGCCGACCTTGGGGTTATGAATCCCACGCTCTCACCAACTGAGCTATCCCGCCACAGGATTTGCGGTGTTCCGAAAGTCCGGTCCGCTTTGGTCGTGCGGCTTATAAGTCGCCCGTCACCAAAGTGTCAAGCGCGGTTTTGGCAAATCCGGCGGCTATTTTAAAGACCGCCGGAAAGCGCCGGATCAGGCCGCGACAGGGGCGGAAAGCAGCGCCTGGAGAGACGCTTCAGCCGCAGCCGCGCGTTCCGAACGTTCGATGAAACCGCCGCCATAGACGCGTGCATCCGGCCCTTCCGCAGAATAGAGGACGCAGGCCTGGCCCGGTGCCACGCCCGCCTCGCCCATCATCAGGTCGACATAGGCGCCGCGGTCGTCGCAATGGACGGTGGCCGGCGTCGGCGGACGAGTCGAACGGACCTTGGCAAAGCACGCAAAGCCGTCGCGGGCATCTTCATCGAGCGCGCCGTCGCCGATCCAGTTGACGTTGCGCAGATAGACGCGATGCGTATCCAGCGCCTCCTTCGGGCCGACGATCACGCGACGCGAGCGGGCATCGAGATAGACGACATAGAGCGGTTCGCCTGTGGCCACCCCGAGCCCTTTACGCTGGCCGACCGTGTAATGCACGATGCCTTCGTGGCGCCCGAGCACACGGCCGTCCATGTGCACGATATCGCCGGCAAGCGCCGCATTCGGCTTCACCTTGCTGATGATGTCGGCATACTTGCCCTGCGGCACGAAACAGATGTCCTGGCTGTCGGCCTTCTTCGCGACGACGAGGCCCATGTCTTCGGCCAGCGCCCTCACCTCCGCCTTGGACATGCCGCCGAGCGGGAAGCGCAGGTAGTCGATCTGCTCCTGGGTGGTGGCGAACAGGAACCAGCTCTGGTCGCGGTCGCTGTCGACCGGGCGGAACAGCGCGCGGCGGTTCGGATTGTCCGCAGTCGGATTGCGGCGCGAACGGATGTAATGGCCGGTCGCAAGCGCATCCGCGCCGAGCTCCCGCGCCGTCGCCAGAAGATCGGCGAACTTGACCGTCTGGTTGCAGGCAACGCAGGGGACCGGCGTTTCGCCCATCGCATAGGCTTCGGCAAAAGGATTGATCACCGTCTCGCGGAACCGCTTTTCGTAATCAAGCACGTAATGCGGAATGCCGAGCGTTTCGGAAACCCGACGCGCATCGTCGATATCCTGGCCTGCACAGCAGGAACCCGCGCGATGCACGGCCGCACCGTGATCGTAAAGCTGCAGCGTGATGCCGAGCACGTCGTAGCCCTGGCGTTTCAGAAGACCGGCGACGACGGAGGAATCCACGCCCCCCGACATGGCAACGACAACGCGTGTGTCTTCCGGCCTCTTGTCAAAATCCAGCGTATTCACGGGTAACTCTCTCGGTATATCGGGCCGCCGGTCCATGTCAGGAAGGGCGGGAAGTCGGGGCCTGGCGCGGGATCGGCCGCAAACCGGGCTATTCTTGCCGGATATAGAAAGGATTTGTGGCCGGCGCAAGGAGGATGGGTATTTCGGCGGCTTTGGCATGGTTTCGGTCCTGCCCTCGGATCGCATTTCGCCTTCCCCCGGACTGAACCTGTGACCGGATGACGAGCGGACAGACTCCTCCCTTGGTACGTTGCGTCTTTTTCAATCGGCCGGGACACGTCGTGTGCCTCGATTTAAGTTTTTATGGGTGACACCCGACGTGTCCCGTTCGGTGTGTTTTTCCGCGCAACTCCGGTTCCTCTGCGGCGATATGGTCTTACGTCCTTGCGGATGCCATACCGGGTTGTGTGCGACACACGCACGCCCCGCCTGAAGACGGGAGGGGAACCATTTTCTGCGCAGCCCCTGGCGACCCACCTGCATCAACGGCAGACCGAAAGGGCACCGGTCCCATCTCGCCGGCGATGCGTAACCGGTGTAGCCGAAACGGAACGGGGAGATTGTAGGCGTGAGTTGAGAGGGCGGGGATGAACGGAAGTGATTTTTCCTGCCGATTTCTTCCAAGGCCTTGATTTGCCTCACCATCCCCCCTCTGCCCTGCCGGGCATCCCCCCTCAAGGGGGAGATGCCCGGCAGGGCAGAGGGGGGCGCGGCACGGAACAGCCCGTCGCTTTGGCGCCGGGCGTTCAGAACTGCAATCGATTCATTGGATCGATTGCTCGGGTTTCGCCCAACCGCTCTTCACCCTCACCGATCCGAAGACCGGTTCATGTCGCGGACGACCCAGCGGAAAAAGAGATAGATAACCAAGAAGAAAAAGATGAGAGGCAACAGATTTTCGAATGCCGACATCATTAAATCTCAAGCCTGCCCTTCCCGATTCGCAAGCTAGCTTCTTTGATCTGCGACAACAAACGCTAATTCACCCTAGCTAACAAATGTTAATTCGCATTCGGTTGCACACCGAAGTTCAACAAGAAATGTAGCTTGCCGCTCCATCATGACTGAAGCGTCCTGGGCTGCGCCGCCTCGCCAACGACCGCGCCGTTGGTCGCCCCCTCCGCCCTGACCCGCGGCAATGCCGATGGATATTCCCGCTGGATGAAGTCGATCAGCTTCTCGCGCATTTCGCAGCGCAGGTCGAAGGTCCTGGGCGCGTTGGAAGCGGAGGCGAGGATGCGGATCTCCATGACGTTTTCCCTGAAGTCCGTCACCTGCACCGCAACGACCCGCTTGTCCCAGAGTTTCGAGGCGGCCGCGATCTCCTCCACCTTCTTTCGGATGACGTCCACCGGCACGGAATAATCGAGGTAGATCATCACTGTGCCGATCAGCGCCGCCCCCTCGCGCGTCCAGTTCTGGAAAGGCTGTTCGATGAAATAGCTGAGCGGCAGGATCATCCGCCGCCAGTCCCACAATTTCATCACCACATAGGTGGAGGTAATCTCCTCGACATTGCCCCACTCCCCTTCGACGATCAGCGCGTCATCGATCCGGATCGGCTGGGTGATCGCAAGCTGGATGCCGGCAAAGATATTTTTCAGCACCGGCTGAAGCGCCAAGCCGAGCACGATACCCGCGACACCGGCGGATGCAAGCAGGCTGACGCCGTATTGCTGCACCGCCGGGAACGTCATCAGCGTGGCGGCGATGGTGATCGCCACGATCATGAAGCTCAAGATGCGCTCCATGATGCGTGACTGGGTGACATGCGCCCGGGCAAGCAGGTTGTCTTCTGCGTCGAGCTTGAAGCGGCGCAGATAAACGACCGTCCAGACATGCAGGGCGATCTTCGCCATCCAGCCGACCACGACGATGAAGCAAAGCAGCAGGATATGGCGGATCACCGACGCCTGATTGCCGGTGAGAGGCGCGACGGTCGCGCCGAAGGACAGCGTCCAGGTGAGGATCGCAAGCCGCATGGGCCGCCGCGTGCGGGAGACGAGCGAGCGCCAGAAGAGATCCCGGTTCGCGACGAGCCGCGTCAGGAAGCGGAAGCCGAAGCGTTGAATGGCCAAGCCGATAAGGAAGGCGACCACGAGCACACCGATGCTGACGAACCAGTCCGGCAGCCAGGCCGTGTCGCTGCGGAATTCCTGAATGAAGTGCTCCATAGGTCATGACCTAGAGTGCGATGCAGCATAGAAAAGAGTGGCCGCAAAAATATCATGTTTGGGGGGCCTGATGGCGTGGGGCGATCAAGGCACGAAAAACAGGGCGGAGGAGAATGCGATGGAATTCGATCTCATGCGCTTTGTCGATGCGCAGGCGCCTGTCTATGACCGGGTGATCGACGAATTGCGGAACGGCAGGAAAGACACTCACTGGATGTGGTACATCTTCCCGCAGGTCGCCGGGCTTGGCTTCTCGATCATGTCGCAGCGTTTCGCGATCGGCTCGAAGGAAGAAGCCCTGGCCTATCTCCGCCATCCGCTGCTCGGACGCCGGCTGCTTGAATGCACCGAGGCGATGCTTGCCCACAAGGATCTCTCGGCCCACGCGATCCTCGGCTCGCCGGACGACATGAAGTTCAAAAGTTCAATGACATTGTTCGAAACGGTCAGCGAAAAGGGCTCCCCTTTCGAGAGAGCCCTTGAACAATTCTATCACGGTGAGCGCGACGAAAAGACCATCGCGCTGTTGCGCGCCTAGGCCGCGACCTGGATCGCCGAGACCTTCCAGTCGTTGGCGGGTTTGCGGACAAAGGTCCAGATCTCCACGGTCTCCGTGGCGTTGTCCGGATCACCTTCAGTCACCGCGCCGCTATCGCGATCACGCATAAAGTCGATGCTCGAATAGCGCATGGCCACGGTCGCATATTCCTGGCCGTTCTCGCGCCACGCTTCTGCAAGGTCGCCCTGCAGGAGCTTCACGTCCTTCACCTCGTTCCTGCGGCCGCTGGTCGCGTTCTCGCCAAGCTCCTCAGCCAGGTAGGACATGGCTTCCGGCGTGGTGAGGTTGCGCAGCTTCGCATAGTCCTCGGCAGCGTAAGCCGCCTGCACGTCCGCCAGCATTTTCTCGAACTGGTCGAGGTCGCGGTTGGTGATGCCGATCTCGTCGGTTTCAGGCCCAGCCTGACGGGGTGCAGAGCTGTAACCGGTAGCCGTACCGCCGCCGCCCAGAGAACCGATCTTGGGGATCTGGAAGGAGGACGACGTGTTCTGATGCGACGTCTCGTAAGCGTTGCGCTCTTGGCCGTAGCCTCCGGCCGGACCGGCCGGCTGCTGCCGGCGCGCAAACATGCGGAAAGCCAGCATGGCAAGCCCGGCGATCAGCGCGATCTGCAGCAACATGCCGAGGAAGCCGAAGCCGCCGCCGAAGCCGGTGCCCATCAGCATGCCGAACAAACCGCCGAGCAAGAGCCCGCCGAAAAGTCCGCCTGCCAGGCCACCGAAGAGACCGCGGCGAGGCTGCTGGGCCGTCTGCTGACCGAGGCCGGTCTGCGGACGCGTGGCGTTCTGCTGCGTGTTCGGGGTCATGGAGCGTTCAATGCCGGTCGCCGGTGCCGGCGCCGTGCGGGTGACCGGCGGAGCCGAATAGGTGCGCGTACCGCGACTGCCGAAGCCGCTGAAACCGCCGGCGCGACGCGCCTCTGCCATGTCGACGGCGGTGAGAGAAACCGCCATGCCGATCGCAAGGACCGCGAACAGTTTCTGGAATCGCCGAAGCTTGGATAACATCTCTTTCTCCTCATAACCGCATGGATGCGGCATTCCCGGATTATATAGCGATGCACCCTTTGCGATTTTAGAGGGCATCGTCGCTTTTCGCGCTGAAGTAGATAATGGACGAAGAAACGAGAGGCAAGCCTCAAAAATGCAACCTATGAGGGATTCCGGAAACGTTGGGTAAGCTCGAATTACATCCGGCCTTTGCATGCCTGGAACAATCATCCCCTCGCCCCTGTTCCCGCCACAGGCATCAAGAAAGGTTTTCATCCATGCACTATGCGCGCTTTTTTACGATGATCGCGACATCGACCGTCGTCATGTTCGGTCTGATGTATCTCAACACCTACCAGTTGGATCATGTCTTCTTCAGCGAAACACGCGCCTACATGGCCCTCGTGATGGGCGCCGTCATGGCGATCATCATGCTCGCCTTCATGCTGCAGATGTATACGAACCGGATGGCCAATATCGCCATTTTCATAGGGAGTGTAATCGTTTTCGCGGCAGCTCTTTTTCTCGTCCGCAGCCAGACGACCGTGGACGACGTCTCCTATATGAAGGCGATGATCCCTCATCACTCGATCGCCATCCTGACAAGTTCCCGGGCCAATATTTCCGATCCGCGCGTGCGCCAGCTCGCCGATGACATCATCGAGACGCAGCGACGGGAGATCGATGAGATGAAGGGCCTGATTGCCGATCTGCAGAAACAGTAAGCCCGGCACGAAACGCGCCGGGCTTCTTGCACTATCCTTGGGAGGACGACTTTCAGTCGATGTTGAAGACCAGCGGCTTGGCCTGCCGGATCGCCGGATTGGCGGTGAGCTTCTCCAGGACTTCCGGGGCCACCGGGCCGTCGACATAAAGCAGCGCGATCGCGTCGCCGCCTTCCTTGTCGCGGCCGAGCTGGAAGTTGGCGATGTTGACGCCGGCGTCGCCAAGCGTGGTCCCCATGAAGCCGATCATGCCGGGCACGTCCGTGTTGGCGATATAGATCATGTGCTGGCCGACTTCGGCATCCATGTTGATGCCCTTGATCTGGATGAAGCGCGGCTTGCCGTCCGAGAAGACGGTGCCGGCGACCGAACGGGTCTGCTTCTCGGTGGTGACGGTGAGCTTGATATAGCCGTCGTAGACACCCGTCTTGTCGCGCTTGACCTCGGACAGGATGATGCCCTTTTCCTTGATCATGATCGGCGCCGAAACCATGTTGACGTCGGAAACCTGATTGCGGATGAGGCCGGCGAGCAACGCGGAGGTCAGCGCCTTCGTGTTCATCGTCGCGGTGATGCCGTCGTAAAGGATTTCGATTTCCTTGATCGGGTTTTCCGTCACCTGCCCCGCAAACGAACCGAGCACGTCGGCGAGCTTGATGAAGGGCTTCAGGATCGGCGCTTCCTCGGCGGTGATCGACGGCATGTTGATGGCGTTCGAGACAGCACCCTTGACGAGATAGTCCGACATCTGCTCGGCCACCTGCAGTGCGACATTTTCCTGCGCTTCCGTCGTGGAGGCGCCGAGATGCGGCGTGCAGACGACATTGTCGAGGCCGAAAAGCGGGCTCTCGGTGGCGGGCTCCACCTCGAAGACGTCGAAGCCGGCGCCGGCGACATGGCCGGACTTGATGGCTTCGGCAAGTGCTGCCTCATCGACCAGGCCGCCGCGGGCGCAGTTGATGATGCGGACACCCTTCTTCGTCTTGGCAAGGGCTTCCTTGTTCAGGATGCCGCGCGTCTTGTCGGTCATCGGCACATGCAGCGTGATGAAGTCGGCCCTGGCGAGCAACTCATCGAGTTCGACCTTGGTGACGCCCATTTCCTCGGCGCGTTCCTTCGAGAGGAACGGGTCATAGGCAAGAACATGCATGCCAAGGCCGATCGCCTTCTTGCAGACGATCGAGCCGATATTGCCGGCGCCGATGACGCCGAGCGTCTTGCCGGTGATCTCGACACCCATGAAGCGCGACTTCTCCCACTTGCCGGCCTGGGTCGAACTATCGGCAGCCGGAAGCTGGCGGGCGACGGCGAACATCAGCGCGATGGCATGCTCGGCCGTGGTGATCGAGTTGCCGAAGGGCGTATTCATGACGATGATGCCGCGGCGCGAGGCGGCCGGGATATCGACGTTGTCGACGCCGATGCCGGCGCGCCCGATGACCTTGAGGTTGGTCGCAGCCGCGATCAGCTTCTCCGTCGCCTTGGTGGCGGAACGGATGGCAAGGCCGTCGTAATTGCCGATGATCTCGGCAAGCTTGTCCTTGTCCTTGCCGAGTTTCGGCTGGAAGTCGACTTCGACGCCGCGATCGCGGAAAATCTGGACGGCGGTTTCCGACAATTCGTCGGATACGAGAACGCGAGGTGCCATGTCTGGGCTCCTTGAAAAGGGGTTCTGTCTTGGATGAGGAAGCGGGCTCCGCCTCGAAAAGCGGAGCCGAAGCGCGATCGTTTATGCGGCAGCCTTGGCGAGCGCGGCCTTCTGGGTATTGAAGGCGTAAGCGAGCCACGGCATCAGGGCCTTCATGTCGGCCTCATCGATCGTGGCGCCCGCCCAGATGCGCAGGCCCGACGGCGCGTCGCGATAGGCGCCGATGTCGAGGGCGACGCCTTCCTTTTCGAGGATCGCGACGATCCCTTTTGCGAATGCGGCCTGCGCATCGTCATCGAGCGCCAAGATTTCGGGGTCGACGATCTTCAGGCAGACGGACGTGTTGGACCGCGTCGCCGGATCGACTGCAAGATTCTGAAGCCAGGAGTTCGCGGCGCAGAAATCGAAGATGACCTTGGCATTGGCATCGGCACGGGCGATCAGCGCCTTGAGCCCGCCGACCTGCTTCGCCCAGAGAAGCGCATCGATATAGTCCTCGACGCAGAGCATCGACGGCGTGTTGATCGTCTCGCCGGTGAAGATGCCTTCGATCAGCTTGCCGCCCTTGGTCATGCGGAAGATCTTCGGCAGCGGCCACGCGGGCGTGTAGGTCTCGAGACGCTCGACGGCGCGCGGGGAAAGGATCAGCATGCCGTGACCGCCCTCGCCGCCCAGGACCTTCTGCCAGGAGAAGGTGACGACGTCGAGCTTCGTAAAGTCCATGTCCTGCGCGAAGGCCGCCGAAGTGGCGTCGCAGATCGTCAGACCCTTGCGGTCGGCGGGGATGAAATCCGCGTTCGGAACGCGCACGCCCGAGGTCGTGCCGTTCCAGGTAAAGACCACGTCGCGGTCGAAATCGACTTCCGCCAGGTTCGGCAGCAGGCCGTAATCGGCTTCGAACTTGCGGACGTCCTTGAGCTTCAGCTGCTTGACGACGTCGGTGACCCAGCCGGCGCCAAAGCTTTCCCAGGCGAGCATGTCGACGCCGCGTTCGCCGAGCAGCGACCAGAGCGCCATCTCGACGGCGCCGGTATCGGAAGCCGGCACGATGCCGATGCGGTAATCCGCCGGCACGTTCAGGATTTCGCGGGTAAGATCGATGGCCTGCTTCAGTTTCGTCTTGCCGACTTTGGCGCGGTGCGAACGACCGAGCGGGGCATCAGCGAGCGCTTCGAGCGACCAACCGGGGCGCTTCGAGCAAGGGCCAGAAGAGAAATGGGTATTGTTCGGACGTACGTCCGGCTTTGCGGTATCCGCCATGATGCTATCCTTCCAGATAGATGGCTCCTCGTTGGGGAGGAGTGTCCCGCCGCCGTGGATATTCCTGTCCGCTTTCACAGTCAAGCGGGCGATGTCGCTCTCGGATAAATTTCTACCGCAGGCGCCGCCCGATACGGCGAGATCAGCAGATCACCGGGAAATACATCCATCCGAGAAAGGCGACGTTCGCCTGCCGCAAACGCCGCAGGATGACCCATTTCAGGGGTCTCACCGCCTGCCAGATGGCGGTGGAGCGAATACCCGCGGCGACACGGCGTCGCATGAGGAAGATCCGGCCACGCAGTGTAACGGGTTGCTCCCGGGCCGTCAGGGGAAAGGTCGTCTCGCAGCTTTCGAGCTTCCAGGCCTCATCGCCGATACCGAGGTCCAGCCATTCGAAGCCGTTTTCGCAGAGCCATCCGAGCGTGCGGCTATAAAGCACGCTGCCGGGCGAATATTTCGCCCAGGCGCCCGCCTCGAAGGACAGCATGATTGCATAGTAACGCCGGCCGGCCACAAGGCCCCAGATGGTCGCGATGATTTCCTCTCCCGACTTCAGGTAGAAGAGCCGAAGCATGCCTTCGCGGGCGAAGAGCTCGGTGCCTCTGTCGAAGAAGTCGCGCTTTCCGGCATCGACGTCGAAACCGGGAACGCGGGTCTGCTCGAACCGCCACTGTTTCTGGCGCATGAAGGCCAACGTCGCCTGGCGGCGTTCCGCCTCGTCCGCCGCGATCCCGAAGGAAAGCGGCGCGATCTTTTCCAGGTTGCGGATCTTGCGCATCAATGTCTTGCGTTGCGGTATCCCCGCCTCGATCTCCGCCCAGGGCCGGCGCAGGTCATTGCAGTGACAGGAAACTCCGTTCGGACGATCGCCGATAAGGCCGAGCGGATTGACGATGCCGTCGATATCGCCCGGCATCTTGCTGAACATCACGACATCGAAGGGCGGCAAGGCGTCCGTGACAGCCCGCCAAAGCTCCTCCGCCGTCTCGCGTGACCAGGCGATCGGTGTCGGAAACAATACCGGTGCGTTGTAATCGGCCGCATCGGCATCGATGAATTCAAGGATTCTCGCCCCCTTCGACAAGCTGATGCAAAGAGGGATGAAGATGACCGGGCGGCCGGCAGCGTCGCGCACTTCCACGAAATGCAGGCTGCGGCGGCCGGTTCGTCCGAGACTCGAAAGCCACACCTTGAGAAACGCGACGCTCTGGAAAGGGTGAAAGCGTGCGCCGTTCCCGGCCGTTGCGCCCTGCGGCCAGTCCTGCGAGACGTCGTCGACGTCGTCAAAGACGGAGATCTTGAACACCAGCACCATCTGCAAGCCTTTTTGGAATGTCCCGGCATTCGATAGCGGCTCAGGCCCGAGTTTTGAACCCGAAACCGGATACATCGTTAATTTCGACGACGCTTCATCTGTCGCCTCAAACGCAAAAGCCGCCCGGAAGGCGGCTTTTACTTTCGGATATCTGAAACTCACTTGTAAACGATCGGCTCCGGCGGGGGCTCGTAGGGCGGAGCTTCGCAGCCACCGAACGTGTAGCGTGCGCCGATGCGGGCCTCATGCATGTCGAAGCCCTTGTCATCGCCGGGACCGCCGCCGAGATTGTAGCCGAACATGTCCCCGCCCATGATGTGGCGGTAGCGATAGCCGATATCGGCCTTGAGGTTGCAGGTGATGTCGATGGCCGCGCCCGCCATGAGAGCATAGGTGAAGCGCCAGCTCTTCTGGCCTTCGTGTTCGCTGGTATAGCAGCCGGCGGCATAGGGATCGTCGCAGATCGTGTTGCGGAGCTTGCCCCACTTGACGTAGGCACCGCCGATACCGCCGCCGACATAGGGCGTGATATAGCCGTAGGTGCCGAGGTCCACATAGACGTTCGCCATCAGCGAATAGGCGTGCATGTAGGATTTGTCGCTGGAGGAGCATGCAACGAACGGGTTGCCGACGCCGTCACCGCAGACACCCGACGTGCCGCCGCGGAAATCCGCCGAGGTGAGGTAGTCGAAAGTCACGTCGGTGCGCAGGTGGTTGTTGATCTGGTAGCCAACACCCGCCCCCAGCAGGAAACTGTCTTTCAGCGATGTGTGGTCGAAATTCGTCAGCGTGGAATTGGAGCCCTGGTAGTAGTTCGCCCCGCGTATGTCGTTGAAGGAATAGCCGACATCGCCGCGCAGATACCACCCGCTGGCTTCCTGCACGGTTACTTCCGGAGCATCCATGATCGGCTCGGGTTGCGGCTGATAAAGATCTGCAGAATTGGCGGTGCTCACCGTCAGCGCCAGCACGAATGCGCTGGTCAAGCACTTTTTCATGGCTTCATCTCCAAAGCTCGTATCGCGTATGGCTGGCGGAGCGCGCAGCCAACGGGTTGATCCGCGAAAGATGATGAAGAAGAAAGGTTAAGCGCCGCTTAACCATGCTTGTTTACCGCATGTTTTCCTTAATTTCAGTCAGGGCCGCAGACGAAAGCTTGGCTTTGACCAAGTTAACCATGGCGCTGCACGGCTTCCATTGGCAAAAGCTTCCGCGACGTTTAAGGAAGGCGACATGCCAGACAATGTCATCAAGTTCCAGCGTCCGCCAAAACCGAAGCCACCACGGCAAACGCCGCCATGGCTCAAGCGCCTGCTGATCGCGCTCGGCATCGCCGCCTTCTTCGCGGCGGCCTTCATCTATTTTTCGCTGACAGGCGCGGCGCAGCCCTGAGGCGCGCCGCGTTCAAGCAAGCCCAAGCCTTATGTGCGCAAGACGCGTTCAGGCCGCAGCGCTGCGGGCGCTGGCTATGGCACCGACAAGGCCGTCGACGATGCGTTCGATCTGCGCCCGATCGTCTCCTTCCGCCATCACGCGGATCAGAGGTTCGGTGCCGGAGGGACGGATCACGAGGCGACCATGCGAAGCAAGCTCGGCCTCCGCATCGGCGATCGCCTGACGCACGGCGTTATCCTCCAGCGGCTTGCCCCCCTGGAAGCGGACGTTCTTCAGAAGCTGCGGCACAGGCTCGAAACGACGGCAGATCTCGCTGACCGGCCGTCCAAGACGCTTGACCCGCGCCAGGATCTGCAGCGCGGCGACCAGACCGTCGCCGGTCGTGCCGAAATCCGAAAGAACGATATGGCCGGACTGTTCGCCGCCGACGTTGAAGTCATTGTGGCGCATGTGTTCCACGACGTAACGGTCGCCCACCTTGGTGCGGTGGAGGTCGAGGCCCTTCTTCTGAAGGAACCGTTCCAGTCCGAGATTGGACATGACGGTTGCGACAACGCCGCCGCCCCTCAGCTTCTCGTCCTCGGCCCAGCTCTCGGCAATCACCGCCATCAACTGGTCGCCGTCGACGATCTCGCCACACTCATCAACGATGATGACGCGGTCAGCATCGCCGTCGAGCGCAATGCCGATATCGGCGCGCACTTCATGGACCTTCTTCTGCAAATTTTCCGGGCTGGTCGAACCGCAGTCGAGGTTGATATTCGTGCCGTTCGGCTCGTTGCCGATCGTCACCACCTCGGCCCCGAGCTCCCAGAGCGCGAGCGGCGCCACCTTGTAGGCCGCACCATTGGCGCAATCGATCGCAACGCGCAGGCCGTGCAGCGTGACATCGCGCGGCAGCGTGCGCTTCACATGCTCGATATAGCGGTAGATATCGCCCTCGACGCGTTTCGCGCGGCCGATATCGCCGGGCTTGGCGAGCTGAGCATGCATGTCCTTGTCGAGCAGATCCTCGATCTGCATCTCGATCTCGTCGGAGAGCTTGTAGCCATCCGGACCGAAGAGCTTGATGCCGTTGTCCTGATAGGGATTGTGGGAGGCGGAGATCATCACGCCGACATCGGCGCGCAGGGAACGGGTGAGCATGGCGACCGCCGGCGTCGGGATCGGTCCGAGCAGAAAGACATCGAGGCCTGCGGCGGTGAAGCCCGCCACCATCGCATTCTCCAGCATGTAGCCGGAAAGACGCGTATCCTTGCCGATCACCACCCGGTGGCGATGATTGCCGTTGCGGAAGATCGTGCCGACGGCAATGCCGACCCGCATCGCAAGATCGGGCGTCATCGGAAAGACGTTGGACTGTCCGCGAATACCATCGGTGCCGAAATAGCGGCGTGTCATGTAAACTCCTTCGTCATCGCGCCTCACATCGCGCGGTCCTGGCGCGATCCCGGGCGAAGTCCTGGCAGGGATCGGACCCGCGATCCTCTCGACGGCCGGGCCGGCCTCATGGTCGGCTCATGCCATAGATCGCATGAATAAGCACATAAATTAGCGTCAAAATCGCTTATATCCCGTTACCAATAAGGCTAAGGCCCGTCACTCATTGAGATAGCCGGGGAGATAGACAGTCAAACAAAAACCGCCGCGGATCGCTCTGCGGCGGTTTTGAGTTATGTTTGAATGGCTCAGTGCGGCTGGGGTTCGAGACCGCTTTCAGGCTCGCCGCCCTTCGGCTCGTCCTTTTTGGAACCGCCGGTGCTCGGCACTGCCGAACCACGGGCGGGCGGCGCGTCGTCGCCGAGATCGCGTGACGGCTTATGCCCTTTGAGCAGTGCCTTGATCTCCTCGCCCGACAGCGTCTCGTATTCGAGCAGGCCTTCGGCGAGAGCCACGAACTCGTCGTGCTTCTCGGTGATGATGCGGCGGGCCTCTGTATAGGCCTCGTCGATCAGGCGACGCACTTCGGTGTCGATCTTCTGCGCGGTCGATTCCGACACATTCTTCGACTGCGACACCGAATGGCCGAGGAAGACTTCCTGCTGGTTCTCGCCATAGGCGACCTGGCCGAGCACGTCGGAGAAGCCCCATTGCGTGACCATGGCGCGGGCAAGCTTGGTGGCCTGCTCGATGTCGGACGAGGCACCCGAGGTGATGTTTTCCTTGCCGAAGGTGATTTCCTCGGCGACGCGTCCGCCCATCATGATGACAAGGCGCGACACCATCCACTTGTAGCTCATCGAATAGCGATCGCCTTCGGGAAGCTGCATCACCATGCCGAGCGCACGGCCGCGCGGAATGATCGTCGCCTTGTGGAGAGGGTCGGCGACAGGGACGTTCAGCGCGGTGATCGCATGGCCGGCCTCGTGATAGGCGGTGAGCTTCTTCTCCGCCTCGGTCATGGCCGAGGAGCGGCGCTCCGCACCCATCATGATCTTGTCCTTGGCGTCCTCGAACTCCTGCATGGTGACAAGGCGCTTGTTGCGCCGGGCCGCCATCAGGGCCGCCTCGTTGACGAGGTTCATGAGGTCGGCACCGGAGAAGCCGGGCGTGCCGCGCGCCAGCACCTTGAGGTCGACATTCGGCGCCAGCGGAACGTTGCGGGCATGAACCTTGAGGATGCGCTCGCGGCCGACGATGTCCGGGTTCGGAACGACGACCTGGCGGTCGAAGCGGCCGGGACGCAGAAGCGCCGGGTCGAGAACGTCGGGACGGTTGGTCGCGGCGATCAGGATGATGCCTTCGTTCGCCTCGAAACCGTCCATCTCGACGAGGAGCTGGTTGAGGGTCTGTTCGCGCTCGTCATTGCCGCCGCCGAGGCCGGCGCCGCGATGACGACCCACCGCATCGATTTCGTCGATGAAGATGATGCAGGGCGCATTCTTCTTGGCCTGCTCGAACATGTCGCGCACACGGGAGGCACCGACGCCGACGAACATTTCGACGAAGTCCGAACCGGAAATGGTGAAGAAGGGCACGTTGGCTTCGCCGGCAATCGCGCGGGCGAGCAGCGTCTTACCCGTACCGGGCGGGCCGACAAGCAGCACGCCGCGCGGGATGCGGCCGCCGAGCCGCTGGAATTTCTGCGGATCGCGCAGGAATTCGACGATCTCTTCGAGGTCCTGCTTGGCCTCGTCGACGCCGGCGACGTCTTCAAACGTCACGCGCCCGTGTGCTTCGGTCAAAAGCTTGGCCTTGGACTTGCCGAAGCCCATCGCGCCGCGCGAGCCACCCTGCATCTGCCGCATGAAGAACAGCCAGACACCGAGAATCAGAAGCATCGGCAAAAGCGTGCCGAGATAGCTCAGGAAACCGGAAGACCCGTCCGTTTCCGGGCGGGCCACGATGGTGACGTTCTTGGACTGCAGCCGCTCCATCAAGGTATCGTCGATGACGGGCGAATAGGTCTGAAATCCAGAGCCGCTTTCCGTATAGGTGCCGAGCACCCGGTTGCCTGTGACGACGACATCCCTGACCCGCCCCGAATCCACGTCACGCAGGAATTGCGAATAGGGAATCTCACGCGAGTTGGTCTGCGTCGGCGCCGTCTGGAACATGCTGAACAATGCGACCAGCAAAAGGGCTATGATGACCCAGAGGGCGATATTACGAAAGTTTGGGTTCATTGAACTCCCCGGACTGTGACGGCCCGCTTTTTTTCGAGGCGACCGCCTTACTTGCCGCTTAACATAGGGTTGCGGCACGTCCTTGCCAAGGAGAACCGGAGCCGCCGCCTAGCTTTTCCGCGCGGAATCCTTAACCGGCAGCGGGGGAAAAACGTCGCATCCGAGCAAAACAGCAAACTCGCTTGCGAGATTAAGGTCAAACTGCGGCAAAAAGCGGTCGAAGGGGGCAAGGGTTGGCATGATGTGAATTTGGCCGGCGGTGGGCGGCTGGCTCAACGCGATCGTCGAACTCCCCGCTGGAAAGAAGAAGGAGTTCGCCTCAACCCACGGCATCACGCTCATAGCCCGCATGGCGATTGCCGGCGGCGCATCCGGAAAGAGGGCACGCGCCTCCTCCCGATCCGGAGCGGTCGGGCCGATGATGATCTCGGCGGCGCTGCCGTTGGCGATCCGGTATCGGCCATCCCATACCGCGATCCCGCCGGGTGCGACGACAAGCGGCATGAGACCTCGGTTTTCGCGAGCAAGATAAAGCCCGTCGCGGCGAAGGTCGAAGATCACTCGTCCGGCGGTGATGCGTCCGGGCCGGCCGCTGTCGAGAAAGGCCATCACCCTATTCGTGCTCTCGCCGCGCAAGGCATGTGCCCTCCCCCCGAGCACCGCCGAAAGCAGCGACAAGGCGTGGCGGCGCACGGCGCCGTCGCCCGCAAGGCCCGCCGGAGCAAGATGGGCCAGCACGCCAAGACGGATCGTCACATGATCGTGAACGAGACGGGCCGCCGCATCGGACAACGCCGTCCGCCGCTTGACAGCCCGGGTGAGCGCTGCCGCATCGAACGAGCCTTCAGTCGCGAGCTTTCCGCGCACCCTCACCCGCTCGTAATGCGGATTGAGATTGCTGGGATCGTCGATCCAGCTCTCCCCTTCATTGGTCAGAAAAGCGCGGATATCGGCACGTCGGGTTTTCAAGAAAGGTCTCAGAAGCCAGCGGCGTCGTTCGAGAAGCACCGCCTCCGCCATGCCGGCAAGGCCGAGATTGTCTTCTCTGCCGCTCCTGGCGGCGCGCATGGCAACCGTTTCCGCCTGGTCGTCGAGCGTGTGGCCGGTGAGGATGGCGGTGGCATCAATCTCGTCGGCGATCTCCACCAGGAGGCGATAGCGCGCCTCGCGGGACGCGGCGGAAAGGCCCGCCTCCGGCTTCTCGCCCTCCCAGCGGCGGATGACATGCGGAATGCCGAGCCTGCTGCAAAGGGCGGCGACGCTCAGCGCCTCTTCTGCGGATTCAGGCCTCAGGGCATGGTCGACGGTCGCCGCGAAGAGTGAGACGCCGGAACCGGGAGAAATGGCTTTCGAAAGAGCGACGAGCAGGCCGGTGGAATCGCTGCCGCCGGAAATGGCGACGAGAAGGCGCGCCGGTTTCGTAATAACGTCAAGGAGCCGCTGGATCGCTTCGACAGGCGGCAGGTTTGAAGCGGAGGCAGTCACGAGGACGCCGTCAGCCGCAGCGCAAGCGCTTCTGTTCGCTGCCGACCTTGGAAAGCACCGCCTTGGAGGCGGACGGATAACGCTTGGCGACTTCGCGGAGCGTCGCGCAGGCGGTCTCGGTATTGTCGAGGGCGGCAAGCGACATGCCGAGCTTCAGGAGCATTTCCGGAGCCTTCGGCGACTTGCCGTAACTCTGGTGCGCGTTGAGGAAAGTCTTGGCGGCTTCGTTGTATTTTTCCTGCGAATACTGTGCTTCTCCCAGCCAGAAATTGGCGTCCGCGAGGCGCGTGCTCCTCGGATAGGACTGGATATAGCCGGAGAACTCCTGCTCGGCGAGAGAGTAGTCGCCGGTAAGGATGTGATTATAGGCGATCTGATAGGCGTCGCTCTCGCTGCCGAGGGCGGCCGTCTGTTGCGGATCGGTCTTTGCGCGCGCCGCGGCCTTGCCGGGAGCCTGCGAGCCGATATCCACGCCTGGAAGGCCGGCGGCGTTGTTGACCCGGTCGTTGCGCGTGGCAGCCTGCGGATTGCCGTTCTGATCGAGCTCGATGGAGCCAAGCGTGGTCGGCGGCGGCGCCATCCGGCCGTCAGCGGCCTGATCCTGTCCGATTTCGCCTTCGGACGGTGATTCGATGATCCTGGCGACATCGTCGGAAGGCTGGGCGGAGGGCGCGGTTTGTGCGGGAGCACGATTGGACGCCACGGCCGGTCTCCCGGCCGTGGTATCGATTTCACTACGCTTGTTCTTCTCCAGATCCTGGAAGCGGAATTCGTTGTCTTCCTGCGTCTTGCGCAGCTGCTCCTGCATCTGCAGAAGCTGATAACTCATTTCCTCGATCCGGCCGTTCAACTGGCGGACCTCTTCCTGGAGTTGCTGGATACGAACGGCATCAGCGCTCTGCGCAAGAACCACCGGCGGCTGATGAGCCTGAGATCGTTCCGCCGCAGCCTGATCACCCCGGAAAAGTTTCGGCAGCGAGAAAGCCCCCGCAGAAGCGCTCGTCGCCATCAGCCCCAGCATCGCTGCCAAGACAAGTTTCTTCATAAGTGTCCGTCCTGCTCTTTCGTGTGCACCGGATTGGCGCAGCAGGAGATTTTTCCAACTGACGCCAAAAAGCAACCAAGGTCACGTTCAAAAATCCCTGAAATCAGGGCCAAACTATGGAAAAAGCAAAAAGGCGGCCTGGATAGCCGCCTTTTATTCCGGGGACCCGTGGCCTCAGTTACGAACCGGCGCCACCAAGAACCGTGACGGCGCGGCGGTTCTGCGACCAGCAGGAAATGTCGTCGCAGACGGCGACCGGGCGCTCCTTGCCGTACGAAATGGTCTTCATGCGGTTGGCCGGAACGCCGCGGGAAGCGAGATATTCCCTGGTGGCCGCGGCGCGGCGGGCGCCGAGGGCGAGGTTGTATTCGCGCGTGCCCCGTTCGTCGGCATGGCCTTCGACGGTAATTGCATAGTTCGGATAGCGCTGCAGCCACTGGGCCTGACGGTCGAGCGTCTGCTGGGCGTCGGCGCGGATCGAGGAACTGTCTGTGTCGAAGAAGATGCGGTCGCCGACATTGACGGTGAAATCCTGGCTCGAGCCGGGCGTCGCAGCCCCGGCGCCGCCAAGCCCGAGTTCACCGGCGCTGTTCGGCAGGTTCTTCTTGTTGGCGCAGCCGGCGAGCGCGAGTGCGAGCGTGAGCGCAATGACGGCAGGGTTGCGAGCGAGATTCTGCATGCGGCTCATGGCCGGTCTCTCCTTAGATCAATAAATTCCGAAATTTCAGAGTTGCCAGACTCTAACCGGGCTCGGTTAACCATGACCAAACACTTATGGTTAACGGAATGTTACCGCGCCCCTTATTAGGTCGTTTCTCAGTAGATTCGGGCGCAAAAGAGGCGACAAGCCGCCTCTTTTGTGTTCATCGGTCCTACTCCAGAAGCGGAGACCAGGCCGGGTCGGACGCATAGGAGGGGGTCTTGATGAGTTGTTCGTTGTAGCCGGTCAGGTCGATGGAATAGAGCTGCGGACCGCCCGAGCCCGCCGCCTGGCGGAAGAACATCAGGACGCGGCCGTTCGGCGCCCAGGTCGGGCCCTCGTTGTGGAAGCCGGTCGTCAGGATGCGCTCGCCCGAACCGTCCGTCTTCATCACGCCGATCGAGAACTTGCCGCCCGACTGCTTGGTGAAGGCGATCAGGTCTCCGCGGGGCGACCAGACCGGCGTGGAATAAGAGCCGTCGCCGAAAGAAATGCGGGTCTGGCCCGAACCGTCGGCATTCATCACATAGATCTGCGGCCTTCCGCCGCGGTCGCTTTCAAACGCTATGCGCGTGCCATCCGGCGAATAAGACGGCGACGTGTCGATCGCCTGGGTCGAGGTGAGCCGCGTCGTGGTGCGCGAGCGAAGATCCATCGTGTAGATGTTGGAATTGCCCTCCTGCTGCAGGCTCATGATGACCTTCTGGCCATCCGGCGAGAAGCGCGGCGAGAACGTCATGCCCGGGAAATTGCCGACCACCTCGCGCTGCCCCGTCTCCAGTTGGAGAAGATAGACGCGCGGCTGGTTGCCCTCGAAGGACATGTAGGTGACTTCCTGCCGGCTCGGCGAGAAGCGCGGCGTCAGCACGATGTTCCTGGCATCGGTGAGCGTGCGGACGTTGAACCCGTCCTGGTCCATGATCGCGAGCTGGCGCTGGCGGGCCGTCTTCGGGCCGCTCTCCGAGACGAAGACGACGCGGGTGTCGAAATAGCCCTCCTCGCCGGTGATCTGCTTGTAGATCGCGTCGGCGATGATATGGGCGACACGGCGCCAGTTCTCCGGCTGGGTGTAGAACTGCTGACCGGTCATCTGCTGGCCGGCGAAGGTGTCCCAGAGACGGAACTCGGCGCGAAGCCGCCCGTCGCCCTCGCGGGTCACGCGGCCCGTCACCAGCGCCTGGGCATTGATGACCTTCCAGTCCTCGAAGCGCGGCGCGCGGTTCGGGTCGGCAATCTTCTCGATGAACGCGTTCCTGTCGATCGGCGCAAAAAGGCCGGAACGCTTCAGGTCGGCGGCAACGACCTGGGAAATCTGAGGCCCCAGTTCATTGTTCGACAAGAAGTCCGTGATCGCGATCGGCAGCGGTTCGACATTGCCCTTGTTGATGTTGATTTCCACGCGCGCCTCGGCCGGCGCGGCAAACATCACGGCCATGCCCGCAAGCGCGATCACGAGGCGGATGAAAGAACGTTTCATCATGATATCAAAGCCTTTCAAAGCAATTCGCTCGGGTCGAAATTGACGACAACTTCGCTCCAGGCGTCGTATTTGTCGGCGGGCAGGTTCCTGAACGGCGAGGAACGCATGACCGCACGAAGCGCACTGCCCTCGAGCGTGCGGCGGGCGCTGTCGGAGCCGCCTTTGGCAGTCACTTCCGGCCGCCCGACAATCGCGCCGGTTTCGTCCAGTTTCATGGTGACGGTGATGATCACGCCCTCCGCCCCTTCGATGCCGGCGATGACGGACCAGTTGTTCTCGATCTGGCCGCGCAATGCATCCATTTCGCTCTGACTGAGCTTGGAGCCGCCCGCGTCCTTCTTTCCGCCCATGGCCGCCGGTGCGCTGGAACGTTTCGCGCCGCCGCCGGATGCCTCCTGCTTGTTGAGCAGTGCGGCAATCTGATCTGCGTTGAAGTCGCTCTCCTTCGAGGAAGAAGACTTGGCGGTCTCCTGCTTCTTGCCTTCCTTCTTGTCGGTCGGCTTCTCGGCAGCCTTTGCGGTCTCCGCCGGCTTCGGCGTCTCAGGCTTTTTCTCGGCCGGCTTTTCGGCAGGCTTCTCGACGGGCTTGGCCTCTTCCTTCGGCGGTTCCGGCCGCGGCTTGGCGGCGGGGATCGGCACGGCGTCCGGCAGCGGGATCTCTTCCGCCTGGGTTTCGGCGGGTGCGGGTGTCGGCTGGGGCTGCGGCGCCGGTTCGGGTTTGGGCTGCGGCGGCGTCACCTCGGGCTTTGGTTCCGGCAGGGCGGCAACCTCGGCCGGCTTCGGTGCCGTCTCCTCCGGTACGATGTCCTTGACCTCGTTCTGTTCGGGGGTCGGGGTCGGCACCGGCTTCTCGGCCGGCTTCGGCGCAGCGGCCGCCTCCGTCGGCACCGGCTTCTTGGCGGGCGTCGGCGGCGTCTTCAGATCGATATCGTTGTCGCCGGCATTTTCGGCATTCTCGACGATGTTCGGCTTGGTCGTCGGCTTCGGCGCGGCCTTTTCGGCAACGGGCGCCTTCTTGTCACCCTGCTGGATCTGGGTGATCGACTCGACCGGAATGATATCGACAGGCAAAGCTTCCACGTCGGCCACCTCGAAGGAGGCCGGCGCGCTGATGGACACCAGCGCATAACCGAGCACCAGTGTGTGGAGAACCAGCGATGTGCCGAGACTACCTCTCATGGCGCCGCGATCACTTCTCCTGTTCCTGAAGCGTGACGAGGCCGATATTCTTGTAACCGGCCGAGGAAATACGGGCCATGACCTTCATGACGACGCCGTAGGCCGCGGTCGTGTCGCCGCGCACATAGATGCGTTCGTTGTAGCCGGTCGTGGCGATCGCCTGCAGCTTCGGTACGATCTCGTCGATGCCGATCGGCGTTTCCTGCAGGTAGATCTCGCCCTGCGGATTGACCGAGACGGTGATCGGCTGCGTATCGGCATTCATCGCACTCGCCTGCGTTTCCGGCAGGTCGATCGGCACGCCGACAGTCATCATCGGCGCCGCCACCATGAAGATGATGAGCAGCACGAGCATCACGTCGACGAGCGGCGTGACGTTGATCTCGCTGATGGCGCCGCGCCGGCCGCCGCGCCTGCGACGGCCGCCACCCGATGCCTTTGCTCCTCCGGCCGACATACCCATGATACGTTACTCCTTGCGGATCGCTTTACTGCGCCGCCTGGCGCGGCTGGAGCTTCTCATCGATCTGGCGCGACAGAATGGCGGAAAACTCGTCCGCGAAACCTTCCATGCGGCCCGAAAGCTTGCCGGCATCTGCGGTGAACTTGTTGTAGGCGATGACCGCCGGTATGGCCGCCACGAGGCCGATCGCGGTGGCAAGCAGCGCTTCGGCAATACCCGGGGCGACGACGGCGAGGTTGGTGGATTTCGAACCGGCGATCGCCTGGAACGAGGTCATGATACCGACAACCGTACCGAAAAGGCCGATGAAAGGCCCCGCCGAACCGATCGTCGCGAGCGATCCGAGACGGGCTTCATAAGCCTCGCTCTCACGTGCCATGGTGACGTCCATCGCCCGGTCGATGCGCATCTGCAATCCGATCGGCGCGCGTGCGCCGCGCTCGAAGCTCTTCTTCCACTCGCGCATGGCAGCGACGAAGATGGCGGAAAGCCCGTTGTTCTGGCGTTCCGAAAGCGTGCGGTAGAGCTCTTCCAGCGACTGGCCGGACCAAAAAACCTGTTCGAACTGGTCGAACTGGCGTTTCGCCTTGTTGAAGCTCACGTATTTGTCGATCACGATCGCCCAGGTCCAGACCGACGCGCCGATGAGACCGATCATGACCAGCTTGACGACAAGACCGGCCTGCATGAACAGCGACCAGAGGCTTACTTCGCTTGCCGCCGCCGCCAAACCTACCTGTTCCATCTACTACTATCCCCGAATCCAAACGCCCGGTTTTTAAGGACCGGGCGGGTTCAAAAGCGCGCTCTCGCGAGAATGTCCTTGATCGCTGAATGCGCCCGCCGTAACCCCAAGATGCCCTGAGTTTCCAGCTTGGCTTCTCGCTTTCAATTTTGGTCAAAGGAAGGCGTGCGTTGCACAAATTCCTCACCGGCCAGTAAGACATCATTATCGTTAAGGATGTGTTACAGCCGAGGATGCCGGTTTACTTCATTTAGCTAAACCGGGTGCCCCAGAAACTTTTCCGCCACGCTCTCCGGAAGGCGGCGCGGGCGGCCGTATTTGTTGATGACGGCAATCACCACCTTTGCCGCGATCAAGAGCGTGTCGCCGCGGCGGATTTCCTGATTGAGCACCATTTTCGCGCCGCCCGCCTTTTCCGTCATCGTCTGAATGACGAGGATATCGTCCATGCGGGCCGGCTGCTTGAAATCGATCTCCATCCGATGGACGACGAAGACGAGCCCCTCCTCGTCGGCCGAAAGAAGCGCGCTCTGCTCGCAACCGAGGCAGCGCAGATAGTCCGTGCGGCCGCGTTCGAGGAAGTGCAGGTAGCGCGCGTGATAGACGAGGCCCGAGAAATCCGTGTCTTCATAATAGACGCGCTGGGCAAGCCGATGGCCTCCCTCGACCAATTCGCCCGATAACAAAAAATTGTGTGCCTGCATAAGCTTGCCTTGGAAAAACCCCATCGCCCACTGGATAATCGTGGAACACTGAACCAGCTTTCAAGAGCTGTCACAGTTCCTCCCTATCAGGAAATTCATCGAAAACCAGCGGAGAGTACGTCATGAAGATTGCAGTCCTCGGCGGAGACGGTTTCGTCGGCTGGCCGACATCGCTTCACCTGTCCGATGCGGGCCACGAAATTCACATCCTCGACAACCTCTCCCGCCGCTGGATCGACACAGAGCTCGGCGTCCAGTCCCTCACCCCGATGGACAGCATCCAGGAGCGCACCCGCATCTGGCACGCGGAGACCGGCCGCCGCATCCATTTCCACCTGATCGACCTCGCCAAGGACTACGAGCTCCTGAAGGGCTGGCTTGCAAAGCATCGACCGGACGCCATCATCCATTTCGCCGAACAGCGCGCCGCGCCCTATTCCATGAAAAGCGACCGGCACAAGAACTACACGGTCAACAACAACGTCAACGCCACGCATAACCTTTTGAACGCTCTGGTCGAACTCGAACTCGACGCGCACCTCGTGCATCTCGGCACAATGGGCGTCTACGGTTATTCGACGGTCGGCGCGGCAATTCCGGAAGGCTATCTGCCGGTCGGTATCGAGACCCCCGATGGCCGCACCGTTTCCCAGGACATCCTCTATCCCGCCAATCCCGGCTCGATCTACCACATGACGAAGTGCCTGGATCAGCTTCTCTTCCAGTTCTACGCGAAGAACGACGGGCTGAGGATCACCGACCTGCATCAGGGCATCGTCTGGGGCACCCATACGGAGCAAACGCGGCGGCATACGCAATTGATCAATAGATTCGATTATGACGGGGATTACGGGACGGTCTTGAATCGTTTTCTCATCCAGGCGGCGATCGGTTATCCGCTGACCGTGCACGGCACTGGCGGCCAGACGCGCGCCTTCATCCATATCCAGGATTCGGTGCGCTGCATCGAGATCGCACTGAACAACCCGCCTGAGCGCGGCAGCCGCGTCGAGATCTTCAATCAGATGACCGAGACTCACCGGGTGCGCGATCTTGCCGAATTGGTCGCGAAGATGACCGGCGCGAAGATCGCCTGGCTGCCGAACCCGCGAAAAGAGGCGCCGGAAAACGAGCTGATCGTCAAGAACGAGAAGTTCCTCGGTCTTGGCCTTGCTCCCACCACGCTCGGAGAAGGCCTGCTCGGCGAGATCGTCGATGTTGCGAAGAAATACGCCTATCGCGTTGACAGATCACGCGTTCCCGCCGTTTCTGCCTGGACCAGGGACATCGCCGCCAAGGTGGAGCACGACCCGGAAGGCAAGCGGCTGAAATCGGTATCCTGATGACTGGGAATTTGCTCGCCGTCATCCTCGGGCTTGTCCGAGGATCTGCCGTTCACGGAGAATATTGAATGGCAGCAGATGCTCGGGACAAGCCCGAGCATGACGATCGGAGGGCTAAAAAGGGACTACTGCACACCATGAAAAACGCCTTCGTCACGCTGGTGACCAATGCCGATTACGCGATGGGTGCCGTGGCGCTCGCCCGTTCGATCCAGCGGACGGAAACGGCGGCGGACATCGTCGTACTGCACACGGGCGGTGTCGGAGCAAACGATCTTGCGCCGCTAGAAGCCCTCGGCTGCCGACTGGTCGAGGTCGACCACTTGCCGCTCTCCGACGCCTTCAACGAACGGCATGCCAGACAAAACCTGCATGGCGCGGCCCCCTTCACCAAGGGCCGCAAGCCGGACTTCCACACGCCCCTCGACAACTTCTGCAAGATTCGCCTCTGGCAGCTCACCGAATACGACAAGGCGGTCTTCATCGATGCCGATGCGCTGGTGTTGAAGAACATCGACAAGCTGTTCGATTATCCGGAATTCTCCGCCGCGCCGAATGTCTATGAAAGCCTCGCCGATTTCCACCGGCTGAACTCAGGTGTCTTCGTTGCCAAGCCTTCCACAGAGACCTTCGAGCGGATGCTGGCCGCGCTCGACCGGCCGGATGCCTTCTGGCGGCGCACCGACCAGACCTTTCTCGAAAGCTTCTTCCCGGATTGGCACGGCCTGCCGGTGTTCATGAACATGCTGCAATATGTATGGTTCAATATGCCGGCGCTCTGGGATTGGGAGAGCATTTCGGTGCTGCACTACCAGTATGAGAAACCCTGGGAAAGGGATCATCCGAAAGCGGATCGCCTGCGCCCGCTGATCGACCTTTGGGATGCCTTTCATGAGGGTCGGGATGTCCCGGATCTCGCGGCACTTCCCAAACCCGGGGAGCCTTCATGAAAGTCCTGGTTTCAGGCGGGACGGGCCTTGTGGGGCGTTACATCGTCGAAGGCCTGCTGGAAGCCGGATACCAGGTCATCGTCGGCGGGCGGACGCCGCCCGCACCCGACCTCTTCTCCAGACCGGTCGGTTTCGCAGCCCTCTCCCTTGATCCGGATATCGACCGGATGGAGGCTTTCGACGATGCCTATTTCTTCGTGCATGCCGCCTTCGATCACCTTCCCGGAAAATACCGCGGCGGCGAAGGCGACGATCCGGCCCGCTTCCGACGGCTGAATCTCGACGGGACGGTCAAGCTCTTCGAGACGGCCAAACGGGCGGGCACGCGGCGCGCGATCTTTCTCTCCAGTCGTGCGGTCTACGACGGACTGCCGGCTGGTACGCCGCTGACCGAAGACCTCGTCCTCAGGCCGGACAGCCTTTACGGAGAGATCAAGCTCGACGGCGAGCGGGCACTCACAGCTCTCTCCGGCCCGGGTTTCGTCACGGCGAGCCTGCGATTGACGGGCGTCTACGGCGACTTTCAGCCGAACAAGTGGGACGCGCTTTTCGAGGACTACCTCGCCGGTCGACCCGTGCCGTCACGGGCAGGCACCGAGGTCCACGGCCACGACGTGGCTGCTGCCGTTCGCCTGATGCTCGATACCGAGATAGGGAAGATCGACGGGCAGGTTTTCAACATTTCCGACATCCTGACCGATACAAGGGAAATCCTGGGCAATCTGCCGCATCGACCGCATGAACTGCCGCTCCCTGCCGACCGTCATTCGATCAATCCCATGTCGACGGAGAAGATCAGAACGCTGGGCTGGAAGCCGGGCGGCATGATGCTTTTGAGCGGAACTGTCAGGAATCTGGCGAACGCCCGTGCTCCGACTGTTTGAAACGCCGCATCCTGCCCTCGTTTCTGGCCGTTTCGATCGCCTTTTTGTGCTCTTCGGCCCATTTCTGACCGGCATCGCCTCCCCAAAGCAACCAGGCGATATAGCCGGTTGATGGATTCTCATCGTCACCGAAGTTCTCGGCGCGCTTGTCCGCCTTATGACGATGGAAGTAACTTACCATCTTCCTGATCGTCTTCTCGGAAAGCGGCTTGCGGTTCTTCAGATCGCGGGCCCGGGCGATACCCGCCATCGTCCCGCCGCGCCGATATTGCGCGCGCAATTTCAGCCCCTTATCCGCATTTTCTGCCACCTCGGCCGGGGGGATGCGATCGGGACCCTGGTCAGACATGGCAGAACTCCGACCGGCTCTTCGGAAGCTCCCCCTCGCTTCGCTGCCATGTCCGATGAACTGCGTTCTCGATATCGATCGTCCGCATGGCGTTCTCCTTTTCAAGGAAAACCCAGGCAGACAGCGAAGGTTCCGTTGGCCGGGACCGGAGATCAAGATCGGGTCAGCCGGGACCGCCGGAGGTGATCGCTTACTCGTCCTCGGTGAACATCCGGAATTGCGCGGCCTCAAGATCCTTGGGCGGCTGCATTCCGAGATGTTTCCAGGCATTTGCAGTTAAAACGCGGCCGCGCGGCGTGCGCTGGATGAAACCCTGCTGGATCATGTAGGGCTCGATAATGTCCTCGATCGCATCGCGCGGTTCGGACAGGCCAGCGGCAATCGTCTCGATGCCAACCGGCCCGCCACCAAAATTCACGGCGATCATGTTGAGGTAGCGCTTGTCGAGCTGGTCGAGACCCGCATGATCGACCAGAAGCCGCGTCAGCGCCTCGTCGGCGATCTCCTTCGTCACCGCCTCCGCCTTCGCGACCTCCGCGAAGTCACGCACGCGGCGCAACAGCCGGCCCGCGATGCGCGGTGTGCCGCGCGCACGCCGGGCGATCTCACGGGCGCCGTCGTCCGTCATCGGCAGGTTCATCAGCCGAGCGCCGCGCCGCACGATGAGTTCCAGTTCCTCGACGGTGTAGAACGACAGGCGCACCGGAATGCCGAAACGGTCCCGCAACGGCGTGGTAAGCAGGCCGAGACGGGTGGTGGCGGCGACTAGCGTGAATTTCGAAAGGTCGATCTTCACCGAACGCGCCGCCGGCCCCTCGCCGATAATGAGGTCGAGCTGGAAATCCTCCATGGCGGGATAAAGGATTTCCTCGACCGCCGGATTGAGGCGATGAATTTCGTCGATGAAGAGCACATCGCGCTCTTCGAGATTGGTGAGCAGTGCCGCAAGATCGCCCGCCTTGGCGATGACCGGGCCGGAGGTGGAACGGAAATTGACGCCGAGTTCCTTCGCCATGATTTGCGCCAGCGTCGTCTTGCCGAGTCCGGGCGGGCCGACGAAAAGCACGTGGTCGAGCGCCTCGCCACGCCCCTTCGCCGCCTCGATGAAGACCTTCAGGTTGGCGCGCGCCTCCGCCTGGCCGGTGAACTCGTCCAGCGACTGCGGGCGCAGCGTCGCATCCAGGTCTTCGCCCCGCTTTTCCGGCGTTATCAGGCGGGCGGGTTCATTCATGTGAGAAGTTCCATTCCGGGGACGCGCGCGGCGGCTTTCTTGTCGAAGGTAAAAGTCTTACTGCAGTCATCGATACGATTCATCTCACTCAGCAAGGCATCGGCGAAATCGACGTTCGACATACGGCAGATATGGATAGCATTGCCGACCGCCTCATAATCCGCCACCTCGAACTCGCGCCGTTCCAATATGGCCTGAATGAAGTCCAAGATACGATCCCTGGGATAGCGGTATTTGCGGTTCAGGACCCAGCTCGCTTCAAGGATGACGGATACATTGATGAAAAGAATATCGTCGGCATCCAGCCGATCCAGAAGCCTGCTAACGGCATCCATCTGCCTCGCATCATCCGGAATGGCGATCCGCAATAGGACGTTGGTATCGATGCCGATGCGTCCACTCATTCTCCGCCGCTCTGTCTGATCGCGTTTTCGTATCGCTCGACGGCGGCGTCCATAACAGCATTGTCGATATCGTTCTGCGAAAGCGGTCCATTTGCCAGCGGCTTGCCGAGTACGCCAGCCAATTCACCAAGAGGCTTATTACGCGGAATGACAACCATCTCGCCGTTGCGAACCCAAGCATAGCATTTGTCGCCCGGCTTGACCTTCAACTGGTCACGCAGGTCTTTCGGTATGGTCATCTGTCCCTTGGATGTGATCGTGATGCTGAAACCCATATCGCAACTCCGCTACGCCTTACATTCCGAGAATAGTAAGGCGAAATCTCTCTTTTGCAATCCCCTCACCGCGCCAGTTCCTTCAAGCCCAGCCGGATCAGCTTGGCGCTGTCACCCCCTTCGCCGCCGTTCTTCAACGCGGCGGCCACCGCATTCGCCGCCTGGTCACGTGAGTAGCCGAGATTGGTCAGCGCCGAGACCGCGTCCGCGACCGGCGCCGAAGCGACACCCTCGCCGATCTCCTGCTTGAAGCCGATATTCGCGGACGCCTCGCCCGCAAAGGCCGGGGCCTTGTTCTTCAGTTCCGTCACGATGCGCATCGCCACCTTTGGGCCAACGCCCGGCGCCCGCGACACGGAAGTCCGGTCCTGCAGCGCGATCGCATTGGCAAGCTCGGATGGCGTCAGCGTCGAAAGCACGGCGAGCGCCACCTTGGCGCCGACCCCCTGCACGCTTTGCAGCAGGTTGAACCATTCCCGCTCCAGCGCCGAAAGAAAGCCGAAGAGCTTCAACTGGTCTTCACGCACATACGTCTCGATGAAGAGCACCACCGCCTCGCCCACCGAGCCCATTTTCGAAAGCGCGCGGGACGAGCAAAAGACCTCGTAACAGACGCCATGCACGTCCACGAGAACGTAGTCGTCGCCGATCTCGTCGATAGTGCCTTTGAGCTTGCCGATCATAAGAAAGTCCGTCAGGGATGAGTTTCGGGGGAGATGATGTCGAGCGAAGGAAATAGGCGCGATAGCGGGACGCGTCGCGCGTAAGAAGACACCTTTTTCAGTGACGCGCACGATAATACCTCTCAAGTATTACCTATTGACCCAACGTGAACAAGTCAAGAACAAACTACCCCGCCAATGCCTGCCGCATGCGTCTTCCACCCCTGTGATGGGCATGGCAGATGGCGATCGCCAGCGCGTCGGCCGCGTCATTGCCTTTGAAATCCGCCTTCGGCATCAGGATCTTCAGCATCATGTGAATCTGCTGCTTTTCGCCATGCCCGACACCGATCACCGACTTCTTCACAGCATTCGGTGCATATTCGGAAACCGGCAGACCGGCACGCGCGGGCACCAGCATGACGACCCCCCTCGCCTGGCCTAGTTTCAGTGTTGCCACCGCGTCCTTGTTGACGAAGGTCTGTTCCACTGCCGCCTCGTCCGGCCTGTAGGCATGCACGATCTCTGCAAGCCCGTCATGGAGCTGGCAAAGGCGCGAGGCGAGGTCCATGTCGCCATCCGAGGTTACCGTGCCCGATGCGACGAAGCGCAAGCTGTTGCCCAGCGTCTCGATGATCCCCCAACCGGTGCGGCGAAGCCCCGGATCTATACCGATGATGCGAATCGTCTCTGTCATGCGCATGAGCCTATCGCCTTCCCGCAAAAGGCGCCACGCCGACGTGACGGCCATATCGGCGACTTCGGCCTAACTCGTCCGCCGTTAACTATGTGGAAAAGGATTTGGGCAGAACCTTAACAAATCCGGCAACTGCCTTTCCTTCACCGCGTTGGTTGAGCACAAAGGGGGGAGCCGAAGCATAAAGGAGGCGCCCGAATGATACGGGATCGAGATCCGAATGAATTGGAACTGCAGCATATGCGTGTCGTCGTCAACGCGCTGGACAGTGGGCTGAGACGGTTTGCCGTCGGGGACCTGGAGGCGACAATCGATGCGCCCTTTCCCACCCACTTGGAGGGCATGCGGCGGGATTTCAACCGCGGTCTGCGCGCACTGAGCGGCACGGTGGATTCGGTCATCGGCAATGCCCGTCTCCTGCGCCGCGAATCAGATGCACTTCGGAAAAGCATGACCGAAAACGCGGGGAAAGAAGCCGAGGAATCCACGCGCCTTTCCAAAGCGGTCGCGGCTGCCGGCACCGTGGCCCTGGGCCTTCGCCAGCAGAAGGCACTTGCCCAGCACGCGGCCACCATCGCCGAGAACGCCAAGCTCGACATACACCGTCCCAAGGAGGCGGTTGCCGCCGCGCTGAGGCTTATTGAAAAGATCGGCAGCGACCCCGGCGGCAAGGCATCACCCGGCCGCATCGAGGCGCTCTCGGAGAAGACTGAGCAGATCGGCCGGGAACTGGACGCCCTCAGCCTTTATCTGGACGCTCTAGGCGAACACATCGGCAATCTCGCGGAGGGGGTTGAAACCCAGGCCGGCACCGCATCCTCCACCTATGACGAACTGAACGAACTTGCAAAATCGAGACGCTCCGCAAGCCTGAAGGCCGATATCGAAACGCTGACGCTCGACCGCATGGACCGGGAGATCGCCGAGATCGACCAGAAGGCGAGCCGCTTCATGCATGTCACGGTCATCACCCCGCCGCCGCGCGATCCCGGTACGCGCGGTCCGCATCTGCGGCTGGTCAAATCGTGACCTGTCGGGGCCGCCATCGCGGCCCCTTTTTCCGTGGATCGGAGGGGTCGCATTCCTGGACACGGCTGCCTAAATAGATGGGACACCCTGTCACCCATCCGTTCAGGACATGCCGATGATCCCCTTTTCCATTCTCGATCTTTCGCCAATCGGCGAAGGTTATTCCGTGCGCGATGCACTCGACCAGTCCCGCCGCATGGCGATCAAGGCGGAAGAAGAGGGCTATAAACGGGTCTGGCTCGCCGAACACCATGGCATGCCGGGCATCGCAAGCGCCGCCACATCGCTGGTGATCGGCCATGTGGGCGCCGCGACCAGGACAATCCGCGTCGGCTCCGGCGGCATCATGCTGCCCAATCATTCGCCGCTCGTCATTGCCGAACAGTTCGGCACGCTGGAAGCGCTGCTGCCCGGTCGTGTCGATCTCGGCCTCGGCCGTGCACCGGGAACCGACATGCGCACCGCGAGCGCGCTTCGCCGCAACCTCGAAGCAGGGGCGGAAAATTTCCCGCACGACATCCTCGAGCTGCAAAAACTGCTCGGCACGCCGGAAAGGGACCAGGGCCTCATCGCCGTTCCCGGCATGGACGCCCATGTGCCGATCTGGCTGCTTGGATCGAGCATCTATAGCGCCCACCTCGCCGCCGCGCTGGGCCTTCCCTACGCCTTCGCCTCGCATTTCGCGCCCGACATGCTGATGGAGGCGATCGCAATCTACCGTGAGCGGTTCCAGCCCTCGCTTGAGCTCGAAAAGCCCTATGTGATGGTGGGCGTCATGGGCGTCGCGGCAGAAACCGATGCCGAAGCCGAGCGGCTTTTCACGTCCTCGCAGCAGCAGTTCGTCAACCTGCGCAAGAACGTCCGAACCCGCTTCCCGAAGCCGGTCGACAGCATGGAAGGCCTCTGGACGCCGATGGAGAAAATGAACGTCGAGCACACGCTGCGTTACGCAGCAGTGGGCTCCGTGCCGAAGATCACGGCGAAGCTCAGCGATTTTCTCGAAGAGACCGAGGCCGACGAACTGATCATCTCCATGCCGATCCACGACATCGACAAGCGCCTGCGCTCGGTGGAACTGTTCGCGACCTTGCCGATGATGGAGAAGATTTCACCCTCCCCTTGAGGGGGAGGGTCGAACCGAAGGTTCGGGGTGGGGTGACAGGCAAGACAGCTTATGTTTCACCCCCACCCATCGCTTCGCGATGACCTCCCCCCTCGAGGGGGAGGTAGAGGAAAGATCAGGCCGAAAGCTTGGCCATCACCTCGTCGGAAACCTCGAAGTTCGAATAGACGTTCTGCACATCGTCATCGTCTTCCAGGTTGTCGATGAGCTTCATCAGCGACTGCGCCTTTTCCTCATCGACCTCGATCGTGTTCTGCGGCCTCCAGATCGCCTTGACGGTCTCGGCTTCGCCGAGCGTGGCTTCCAGCGCTTTCGATACTTCGCCAAGGCTTTCGAACGCGCAGATGATCGTGTGGCCGTCCTCGTCGGAGGTCACGTCGTCGGCGCCCGCCTCGATCGCCGCCTCCATTACCTTGTCCGCATCGCCGGCGCCCGGCTTGTAAGTGATCTCGCCCACATGATCGAAGGAGAAAGAGACCGAACCGGTTTCGCCGAGCGCACCGCCCGCCTTGGTGAAGATCGAACGGACGTTCGAGGCCGTGCGGTTGCGGTTGTCGGTCAGCGCCTCGACGATGACTGCCGTGCCGCCCGGACCGTAGCCTTCGTAGCGGACGGAATCATAGGTTTCAGCATCCGCGCCGGACGCCTTCTTGATGGCGCGGTCGATATTGTCCTTCGGCATGGACTGCGCCTTGGCGTTCTGGATCGCCAGACGCAAGGCCGCATTCATGGTCGGATCGGGCAAACCCTGCTTGGCGGCGACGGTGATTTCGCGCGCGAGCTTGGAGAACAGCTTCGACCGGATCGAGTCCTGCTTGCCCTTCCGGTGCATGATGTTCTTGAACTGTGAATGGCCAGCCATGGCACCCCTGACGCTTTAGCTTGCTTTGGAATGGGCGCCTTATAATTTCGAAGCCCAACAGGTTCAAGGCTTTTCCGTTCAAGAGCATTTCCGGTTGGGGCGCGGGCTTTTCGCCGCCCCGATCCAGGAACAAAGCCCGAGCCTCGCTGTTTCTTCATCTGAACGAAGATAGAGGAGACAATCTATGGCAAGCCTGACAGAAGCCCGCGAAGCGCCGGAACGCCAGCTCTGGGACGAGATCGACAACATCCATGCAGGCATGCTCGGCATCGAAGGCTCGCATATGCATTTCCAGCCGATGGCGCCGCATGTGGATCGGAAGACCAGCACGATCTGGTTCTTCACCAAGACCGATACGGACCTGGTGCGAGCCATCCGTCCGGGTACACGGGCGCATTTCTGCGTCGTCGGCAAGAACCACGACTATCATGCCTGTCTGGCCGGCACGCTGGAAGTGCGCAAGGATCCGGCAAAGATCGACAACTACTGGAGCGCCGTGACCGCCGCCTGGTACGAAAACGGCAAGGAGGACTCGCTGCTCACCATGCTCGCCTTCCGCGTCGACGATGCGGAAATCTGGGCGTCCACGGACAGTTCGCTGAAGTTCGGCTGGGAAATCGCCAAGGCGAACCTGACGGACGAGAAGGTGCCGGAGGTCGGCGTCAAGCAGCACCTCGCCTTTCCGCAATTCCATTAGATCGATACGTCGCGGCGGGAATGCTCAAAGCCCTTGCGGCACCAGAATGGTCGGCTTCTTCGGCAGTGTCCGCATCGAAACCCTGATCACCGGTTCTCTCGCATAGGCGATATCGAACCGCCCATCGAACATGGCAAGGAAGTTGTCGAGCGGCGGCCCAAAGCGGTGCATGGGCAGGATGAGCGAGGAACGCAGGCGCTGGACGACGCGGCTCATGCTGTCCGCTCCCATCGTGAGCCCGCCATCGACCGGCACCATCAGGATGTCGAGCCGGCCGATCTCCGTATATTGCTCCTCGGTGAGCTCGAAATGCAGGTGGCCGAGATGGCCGATGCAGAGCCCCGCGACCTCGAAAATGAAGATGGAGTTGCCGTTTTCCTCGACGCTTCCACCCCAGGAGCGGATGTCGGAAACGACGTTGCGGATATAGACATCCCCCACCATCAGGCGATGCTCGGCCTTTTCGCTGGGAACGTCACTCCAGCCGTGCAGGACATGCTTGATGCCGGTATCCGGGCTGAGCGTATAGTGGGTGGAATGCGCCTTGTTCATCGTCACCACATCCGGCAGACGCGGCGGCGGATAGACGCCGCTGTAGTCGGTTGCGATCCCGACACCCTCCGGAGTCTCGATGAAATAGGTGGAGTGGCCGACGAAGGTGATCTTCACCTCCTCCTTTTCGGCGAGCGCGAGATTTTTCCCCGTCTGGACGAACTGCAGGTCGGAAGGTCTGAAACTCGCGAACATCACGCCGGGCAATTTGCTGGCGATCGCCTGGCACTGGCTGACCGGAAGGCCGGCATCCTGCGCGAACACGGCGAAGGCCGAAAGAAGAAGGCTGGAAAGACCGAATGCGAGAGCCCGTAGCATCGTGCCACTCCCAAGAACTGCAGTTCATGCTCATTCCCGGCGAAAACATGCGGCAATGCGAAAGACCGGTCCAGCGGAATTGGCTCGCCGACCCTCACAATTCTGTCATTGGTGAAGATCATGGAATTGACTATTGAAAAGCTTTCGCACCGACCGAGATAACCTCGCCGGCGCATGAGGCAGGAATGCTGGAGGGAGATTTCATGAAGCACGACATTGAGATCAAGACGGCCGACGGCACCGCCAGGGCTGCCGTCATCAAGCCGGAAAACCGCGCGGCGACGGTTAAGGGCGTCGTGATGTACATGGATGCCTTCGGCCCGCGTCAGGCACTCTACGACATGGGCCGGCGCATCGCCGATGCCGGCCATATCGTGCTCGTGCCCGATCTCTATTACCGTTCCGGGCCCTATGAACCTTTCAATGCCAAGACCGCCTTCAGCGACGAATCCACAAAGACAAAGCTCCGGAGCATGATGCAGGCGACTACGCAGGAACTGACCGCCCGCGATGGCGCCGCCTTTATTGACGCCCTGGAAGCGGCAGGCGCGACCGGCCCGATCGCCGTCGTCGGCTATTGCATGGGCGGCGCACGTGCGCTCACCGCCGCCGCCCGTTATCCCGACCGCGTCAAGGCGGCGGCGAGCTTCCACGGCGGCAATCTGGCGAGCGACGCCGATGACAGCCCGCACAGGCTCGCCGATAAGATAAAGGCGCGGGTTTATGTGGGCGTCGCCGGCGTCGACAACTCGTTTCCGCCCGAACAATCGGGCAGGCTCGCGGAAGCCCTTCGCAGCGGCGGCGTCGACCATACGATCGAAAACTACGTCGGCATGGCCCATGGCTGGGCCGTTCCCGACCACAGCGTCTACAACGAGCAGGGTTCCGAGCGGCATTTCAAGCGCTTGCTGACACTACTTGAGGAAGCGCTCTAACGCAAGATTGCACAAGGAGGGGACAATCCATGTACTACGCTATCCTGGCCTATCACGCAGAAGGAGTGGTCGAATCCTGGACCGAAGAAGAGGATGCGGCACTGATGACCGATCTGCTCCGCATCAACGACCGGCTTGTCAGGGAGAAGCATCTGGGACCGGCCGCGCGGCTGGGTCCCACGCGAAGCGCCGTGACGCTCCGCGGCAAGGATGCCGGCATCGTCACCGACGGCCCCTTTGCCGAAACCAAGGAAGAGTTGCTCGGCTTCTATGTGGTGGATTTCCCCACACTTGACGATGCCGTCGCAGCAGCCCGCGACCTGCGCCGCGCCAATCCGACCGCCGTCTATGAAATCCGGCCCGTCTCACTCTATCTGCCGGGCGCGCCGCTGGAGACCCGGGACGAGGGGTAAGGGTGCTTTGCGAAGTCGCGAAAGGAAAAGGGGCGGCCCGGACCGCCCCAGACCGAAATGTGGAATTCAAGCGGATGTCGATTCCGAGTCCGCTTGCGGCGCGGCTGTTTCAGGTGGGTCATCCTTCCGGAACTATCTTCAGACCGCCACGAATCCGCCATCGACAAATAGCTCTTCGCCACCAACGAAGCTGCTTTCGTTCGATGCGAGATACAGCACCGCCTTGGCGATCTCTTCGGTCTGGCCGAGCCTCCCGAACGGAATAGTTTGCTGCATCCATTCCTCGGCGCCGGCATTGTTCTGCAGATAGGTCTGCATTGCCGGTGTCAGGACCATGCCGGGTGAAACGACGTTCACACGAATGCCCCGGCTTTTCAGATCGGTCGTCCAAGTTCGCGCAAACGAACGGATCGCTGCCTTTGTGGCGCTATAGATGGAGAGGTTGGCGAAGCCCTTGCTACCCGCCCCCGATCCAGTCAGCACAACAGCGCCGCCGGCAGACATCAGCGGTAGAGCCTTTTGCACGGTGAAGACCATGCCCTTCACATTGATGCCAAAGACGCGGTCGAAATGATCTTCTTCAATGCCGCCGATGGGGGCTGACTCGGACACGCCGGCATTTGCGAAGACCACGTCCACGCGGCCGTGATCGCGCTTTATCTGCGCGTATAGCCTGTCGAGGTCTGCAAGATCGCTGACATCGCCTTGAACACCGATGGCACCGTTGCCGATTTCCTCGAGCGCCTCGTCCAGGCGTTCTTGCCGGCGTCCCGTGACATACACATGGGCGCCTTCTGCTGCGAACGACTTGGCTGTTGTCAAGCCGATGCCGTCCGTTCCGCCCGTGATCACCACGACCTTGTCCTCAAATCGCTTCGTCATATCATTCGCTCGCTTTCACAATAAGTGGAGGATTGCTCCAGTTACTATATGGAGATATCCTCCACTTACAAGTCATGGTGAGGCAGATTTTTTGACTGACGAAACCCCATTGCGAGCCGATGCGCAGCTGAACAGGGAGCGAATCCTTGCCGCAGCCGAGGAAGTCTTTCTGGAGAGAGGCACGGGCGTTTCATTGGACGACGTCGCAAAGCGCGCCGGGGTCGGGATCGGGACGCTTTATCGCCGCTTCCCAACGCGGGAAGACCTCTTAGCCGCGACGTATAGCGCCCGCTTCTTGGCTCTCGCTGAGGCGAGCCGTGCCAGAGCAGTTGATCTTGACCCCTCAAGCGCCTTGCGCGCCTACCTTGAAGAACTCGTCCAATATACGAATGTTTATCGAGGTTTTGCGGCGTCTCTCGGGACGGTTCTACAGATTGGAACGCCCGGATGTCTCGCTACCAGTGAGGAAGGTGCCCGACTTTTGCATACTGCACAGGAGGCGGGAGCTATTCGACCTGATATCAGCTTCAACGACATAGTCTGCGTCGCGACCGCAATCTCGCTCGCTACTGAGAAAGACACCTCACCGCAAGCGCACATCGCTCATTTGGTGGGCGTGTTCATGAATGGAATCGGTTTGCGCTGAAGCCACCAGGTTAGGGGCTGGGCCTAGATCATCCCTCAATCGCAGTCCTCTAGTTCCAAAAAGATGGAACTGTTTCGGCCAGCCGCGGGCCGATCCGCAGGGGCGCGATCTTCTCCGCAAGGCCGGTGGCGTCGGAAATCTCGATGCCGAGGCCGCAGAGCGTGGCCGGGCCCGTCGCCGCCTCGAAACGCCCCTTCGGCATTTTCGAGATGAAGCGGTTGAGCGGTTCTTCCTTGTCCATGCCGAGCGACGAATCGTAGTCGCCGCACATTCCGGCATCCGACATGTAGCCCGTGCCGCCATTGAGGATCTGGCAATCGGCCGTCGGCACGTGCGTATGCGTGCCGACCACGAGGCTGGCGCGGCCATCCACGAAATGCCCGAAGCACTGCTTCTCGCTCGTCGCCTCCGCGTGGAAGTCGAAAACGATCGCGTCCGCCTGCTCCTTCAGCGGACAGGCCGCGAGGATCGTCTCGGCGCTCTTGAACGGATCGTCGAGTTCCGGATGCATGAAGACCCGGCCCATGATATTGGCGACCAGGATGCGGGCGCCGTTTCGGGCATAGTAGAGCCCGGCGCCCCTGCCCGGCGTCCCGGCGGGATAGTTGGCAGGCCTGAGGAACTGGTCGTGGCGGGCGGCGAAGGCGATCGCGTCCTTCTGGTCCCATACATGATTGCCGGTCGTCACCACGTCGGCACCGGCATTGATCGTTTCCAGAAAAATCTCTTCCGTGATGCCGAAACCGCCGGCGGCATTTTCGCCGTTGACGATGACGAAATCGAGCTTCAGGTCGGAGACGAGGCCGGGCAGCTTTTCCCACACCGCCGTGCGGCCGGTCTTGCCCACCATGTCACCCAGAAACAAAAGGCGCATTCTTATCCAATCTATGCCTGGCCCGAATGTTCGAAGGGCCGGTAGCCGCTTTCCGTCAGGACCGCGTCCAGTCTGATATCGTGAGGTTCAAACGGCACTGATGCCACTTCCTGGCAGTCGAATGCAATCCCGATCAGCTTCGGCTTCAGGCCTTTTTGCTGCAGACGGTGAATCGCCCGGTCATAGTAGCCGCCGCCGTAGCCGATCCGGTGCCCCTGCCGGTCGAAGGCCGAAAGCGGCACCAGCATGACGTCGGGATCGAGTTCCGCCGCCTCCGGACCCGGGCCGAAGGTGCCGAACGTGCCGGGCACCAGGTCGGCTCCGCGGACCAGTTCGCGGAAGACGATCGTCTTCTTGTCGAGGATGACGGGAACGCAAAGCCGCGCGCTGCGGTCTCTCAAGGATGCCATCAGCGGCCTTAAGTCGACCTCCGAGCGGATCGGCAGAAAACCGGAGACGATCGCGCCTGCTTCAAAGTCGATCGCGCCCGCCCCATGCGAAGCAATCGCCAGGCTCTTTTCGATCCGCTCGACCGGCAAGATGGCGTCACGTGCGGCGAGCCGCTCGCCACGCAGCTCCGCTTTCGTCTTCCCATCCGCCATCACGCTCTTTCCGTGGCCCTGGTGACGAGCAGCTTGTCGATGCGCCGGCCATCGAGGTCCACGACCTCGAAGGTCCAGCCGTTCTTCGTGAAGCTCTCGCCGAGCTCCGGCAGGTGCTTCATCTCGTCGAGCACGAAGCCGGCGACGGTCTCGTAGCCGGGGTCTTCCCCGATCGGAACGCCCATCTGTTCGGCGAACTCGTCGACAGGCATCCAGCCGGCGACAAGGAAGGAGCCGTCGTCGCGCGGCACGATCGCGGGCTCCTCCTCCTCGTCCTCCTGGAAGACGCCGGTGATGGCCTCCAGGACGTCGCCGGAAGTGATGATGCCTTCGAAATGACCGTATTCGTCATAGACCAGCGCCATATGGGCCGGCGCGCGGCGGAGCGCCTGGATGACGTCGAGCGCGCCCGTGAGGTCTGAAACGACCGGCGCCTCGCGCATCAGCCCCGCTACGTCGAATTGCTTCTCGCCGGCGATGAAGCCGTAGGCATCCTTGACGAACAGCACACCAAGGATCTCGTCGGAACTGCCCTTGCGCACCGGCAGGCGCGAGCGCTGCGTGGCGCGAAGCTGGGCGCGAAGCTCTTCCGGGTCATCCTCGGTATCGATGACCTCGACATCCCGGCGCGGCGTCATCAGGCCGCGCGCCGTGCGGTCGGCGAGCCGCATGACGCCGGAAATCATTGCCGATTCCTCCGTCTCTATCACCCCCGCGCTCTGGGCTTCGGCGAGCACGGTGCGGATTTCCTCGTCCGTCACCCTGTCCCCGGATTCGCCCCTCTGGCCGAGCAGGCTAAGCACCATACGGCCGGAAACATCCAGAAACCAGACGATCGGCGCGCCGATCGTTGCAAGCAGCTTCATGGCCGGCGCAACCCGCGCAGCGACCGTCTCCGGCGCACGCAATGCGATCCGCTTCGGCACCAGTTCGCCGATGATCAGCGAGAGATAGGTGATGGCGACCACCACCGAGCCGACGCCGAGCGCATCCGCGGCATTGTCCGACAGGCCTTGCGCCTGAAGCCATCCGCTGAAACGCGCGCCGAGCGTGGCGCCGGAGAAGGCGCCGGAAAGCACGCCCACGAGCGTGATGCCGATCTGCACGGTGGAGAGGAAGCGGCCGGGGTCTTCCGCAAGCCGCATGGCCGTCGCCGCGCCCTTGTTGCCCTGTTCGGACATGACCTTCAAACGAACGGGGCGGGAGGACACGACGGCAAGTTCCGACATTGCCAGGACACCATTCAAAACGGTGAGCGCAATGACGATGATGATTTCGGTTAACAAGAGGAGCTCTTTGGCTAGGACAATATTCCGCACGCGAAACAGAAGCATCGCTCCGAAGAACGGCCCGCCTTGATGCGATTGCGCCGAAGGCGCCTCGCCGGCAAAGTTTCGCGCACAGCTCAGAAAACCGGAGACCGGTTCTCGGAGCTATGCACCTTCACTCGCAGATGGAAATCATAGGGTCGCATCCCGCCCATTGCAATGGCTGGAACAAAATCATGCGAAGTGGCTGAAGCTTTCAGTGCAGGCTGATCGTCAGTTCGGCGCGGGTTCCGGCGATATTCGGCACATAGTGGATGGCCGAACCGAGCGTTGCAGCCATGGATTTGACGATGCGGCTGCCGAGCCCCGTGCCTTTCGGCTGATCGTCTTCGCGCCAACCGATGCCGTCGTCCTCGACGGCAAGAAGCACGCTGTCCTCGCCCTGACGCTTCAGGAGGATTCTCACCTCGCCTTCCGTGCCGGCCGGATAGGCATATTTCAACGCGTTGGTAAGCAGTTCCGTGACGATCATGCCGATGGAAACGGCGCGATCGGACGAGAGCGATACCGGTTCGGCATCCAGCCGGATCGAAGGCCCCTGCCGATTATTGACCGAGCCCTGGACCTCGCGCACCAGCGTGCCGAGATACTTGTCCATCGACACGTGGCGGACGTCGTCGGAGGTGTAGAGACTGCGGTGCATGCCGGCGATGGCGGTAATGCGCGCCTGCGTTTCGGAAAGTGCCGCCTTGACCTCCTCGCTGCCGCTGCTGGAGGCCTGCAGGCGGATGAGTGCGGCGACCAGCGCCAGGCTATTGGCGACCCGATGGTTGACTTCCGCAAGCAGTATCTCGGCGCGCTCCTTGCCGCGGCGAATCTCCTGTTCGGCCTTCTCCTTGGCGCGGCGCAGTTCGGCATTGAAAATGCCCTGATCGATTGCGCTTTCCATCAGCGGCCAGAACTCCTCGCCGACCGTTTTGATGACATAGTCCGAGGCGCCGCTCTTCAAGGCGTCGATGGCGATCGTCGCGTCGCTGGAGCCCGTAACGTAGATCACGGGAATATCCGAACCACGCTCCTTCAGCCGGTGGAGGATCGCAAGCCCGGTGCCGGACCTCAGGTAATGATCGAGCACGACCACGTCGAGGCCGCCCCGATCCACCGCGTCCATCGCGGAGGCCTCATCCAGCGCGTGAACGACCTGATAACCGGCGCGGCCAAGGTGGCGTTCGGCAAGTCTGGCAAGGGCAAGGTCGTCGTCGACGTAAAGAATGGTGCGCGGCATCGCTTCTCGTTATTGTCCGGGTATCTGCATCACGGCAAAAAACAGCCCGAGCTGTCTGATGGCGTGCGCGAAGTTTTCATAGTCGACGGGCTTGGTGATGTAGACGTTGGCGCCAAGGTCGTAGCAACGCTGGATTTCCCGCTCGTCATCGGTCGTGGTCAGGATGACGACCGGAAGGCGTTTGGTGTGAGGATTGGACTTCACCTTCTCCAGGATGTCGACGCCCGACATGTCCGGCAGATTGAGGTCGAGCAGGATGAGCAGGTACCGTTCACGGCTGATCGCTCCCGAGCGGTCCGTCCCGAGAATGTAATCCAGCGCCGAGTTGCCATTGGTGAACGGGACGATCTCGTTGTTGACGCCGGCGCGGCGGACGTTTTTCTCGATCAGCCGCGCATGGCCCTCGTCGTCCTCGACCATCACGATCGTGACTTCTCTTCCGGCAGCTTTCATGACCCGTAACTCCTGACATATTGGGACAGATTGGTCGGCAGGCGGATGATGAACGTTGACCGCCGCCCAAGGTGGACGTCACCGTAATCTCGCCCCCTAAATTTCTCACTAATGAGCGCACGTGGGCGAGGCCTATTCCTTCACCCGGCTTGTCCTGGACCCCGGAGCGCCGGAAGAGCTCGAAAATCCGCCCGTGATCCTCCGGCGCGATTCCTCTGCCATTGTCGGCGATCTCGATGCGAATGGAATTGCGCCCTGCCGGCATGGCCTTGACCGACAGCGTCAACGGGCGGTCCGGGTGCTTGTACTTGACCGCATTGTCGAAAAGATTGCCGAAGATTTGTTCCATCGAAAATCGGTCGGTAATAAGGCCGCGAGCTGCCGCCACCGAAATATTCACCTCTCCGCCCGCCTCGTTGACCTGATGATAGACGCTCGCCGCGGTCATCTCGAGGAGTTCCTGCAGATTGACGCTCTCCGGTTTCAACTCACGCCGTCCGTCGCGCGAAATCTTCAGGATCGCGTTGATGAGCCCGTCCATCTTCTTCGTCGAGGAGCGGATGAAGGCGATCGCCTCCGGCAGGTCCTCCTCGACCGCCTGCCGCGCTTCCCGCACATCACCTTCCGTCAGCGCGGCCCCGTCGGCGAGAACATAGGTGCTGATCGATTTCAGGGTCTCATCGAGTTCGCTGGTAAAGCCCATGATGTTGACGAGCGGCGCCCGCAGGTCGTGCGATACAATATAGGCATAGCGCTGGATCTCCCGGTTCGCCTGGATGAGATCCTCCGTCCGCTCGTTGACGCGCTCTTCGAGACTGCTGTTCAGGTCCTCCACTTCCGCCCGCGCGCGCTGCAGTTCGCGTATATGCTGAAAGACGACTGCAATCGCGCCGCCGAGCACGAGGATGATCAGAACGCCGCCGCCGACCGTGAACCACTGCAGCGACGACGCCGAATCATGAAGCTCGCCGACACCCGCATTGAGCCGTCCATCCGCGTCTCGGACCAACTGGCTGAGGATGGCGCTGATGCCGTCCATGGTCTGGCGGCCATAGGCTCCCTTGACGATCGCGACGGCGCCGGCGAAGTTGCCATTCCTGCCGAGATCGACCGTGCCACGCAGTTCCTCCAGCTTCTCATCGATCAGATGATCGAGTTCGTCCATCCGGACCTGCACGGAGTTTTGCGCTTCGACGGCTGCCTTGAACCGGGCTCGGGCCTGCGGCAGCCTTGTCGTGGCAACGGTATAAGGCGTCAGGAACTGTTCGTCCTGGGTAAGCAGATAACCCCGCTGGCCGGATTCGGCGGCACGCAGATTGAGCAGCATGTCCGAGGCGGAACTGCGCACGTCGCGCAGCTTCACCACGTCCTGAAAATAGGCCTGCGTCTTTCGCGACATGAAAAAGGAGGAAAGCACGATCGCGACCAGGATGACGCTGCCGAGAAGCAGCATCAGCAGGGAGGATCGGGCGAAGGTCGTGTTGAAAAGTCGCATTGAAAACAGGCCGCTGGTGGAAAGGGACGGCAAGAAGTTGGTGGCCTCGCCACCGTTTTCAAGCGTCGACCGGCACGAACGCCCGCGAAGATGATCTTTTGAGGAACTAAAGAGAAAAGTGCGATCCGAGACAACCGATGGAAGCTTTCGATCCTGGGCGCCTACTTACGTAGGTGGGCGCCGTATGTCCAGGCCCACGAGCCTGGTCAGGGACAGCTCCCTAAGGATCGGGTATGGCCCCGAGGATTCATTGTTCCTGTCGAGAAGCACAGACCGCGAGGTCAATATAAGGAGGAAACCGGCATTGCACCAGTGGCAGCGCGGCCATTTTTATTGCCGGCCGCCAGTGCCTGTTCGCTAGTTCACAGACGCCGGCGCACGCCCGTTGAGCTTCGCGGTCAAGCCCTCGAGTCGGGAGGCGAGTTCGCCAAGCGCGGAGACAACGATCTGCTCGTTTTGCCGCTGGCTTTCGAGCGTACCGTCGCTGCTTGCCTTGAGCGCCCCAACCTCCGCTTCCAGCTTGCCCAGCTTGCGCGTCACCTCGGACAGTTCGTCCATGATCATGATGCCGGCCATGACGGTGATCCTGAGATCGCCGATCTCGCCGAACTGGCTCTTGAGATGTCCGACATACTGGTCGAAGCGCTCGGCGAGCTCGGTCAGGTGATCTTCCTGTCCTTCTTCGCAGGCCATGCGATAGGCTTTTCCGTCGATCGTCACCGTTACCTGGGCCATGAGATCCCCTCTTGATCCTGTTGCCGCGTCAGCGGTCGAGCACGGCGCGGATGGTCTCCATCGCCGTCACCAGGCGCCGCGAGACTTCCCGGTTCACCTCTTCCAGGCGGTTGGCGCGAAATTGCGATTCGTCGAGTTCCTGGGCAAGCCGCGCCCGGTCCGCGTGCACGCGGCGCACCTCGCCTTCTGCTTCCTGGCCTTCGCGCTGGCGCTCGATGCGCGCCTCGATGGCGCTTTCGAGACCGCCGATCGCAGCCTTCAGCTCCGAGATCGCCATGTCGATCGTCTTTTCCGCCGGCATGAGAAGCCTTCCTGTCGAAACGCGAAGAGGGCCGAATCGCATCGGCCCGCATTCTCCACAATCGCCACAGACTATTCACGGGCCGCAAGGCGGTCAATCAATCCAAACCCGTCGGACCTGTTCTAACTGTGGATCATGGCCTGTGTTTCGATATGCTCTTCGCACTGCATATAAATCAGGCAGCATGCGGGAAACTTCGCCATCATTCCATCGTCGGGCCTGTGCTTTTATTGACTTGCGCGTTGCACCTGCTAAGGATCAGCCGCTCCCCGACGGTCCGTGGTCCACCTCCTGGTGGCACCAGCAGGACCGCGACCGACACCCGGAAAAAGCGGATTAGCTATGACCTCTCGCGACAAACATAACCGGATGGCGAATGCGATCCGATTCCTTGCCATGGATGCTGTGGAAAAGGCCAATTCGGGCCATCCCGGCCTGCCGATGGGCGCTGCCGACATCGCGACCGTGCTCTTCACCCGCTACCTGAAATTCGATCCGAAGAACCCGCTCTGGCCGGACCGCGACCGTTTCGTACTGTCCGCCGGTCACGGTTCGATGCTCCTCTATTCGCTCCTCTATCTCACGGGGTATGAGGATATGACGATCGAGGACATCAAGCAGTTCCGCCAGCTCGGCTCCAAGACGGCCGGCCACCCCGAATACGGCCATGCCTCGGGCATCGAGACGACCACCGGCCCGCTCGGCCAGGGCATTGCCAACTCCGTCGGCATGGCGATCGCCGAGCGCAAGCTTGAGGAAGAATTCGGCTCCGACCTGCAGAGCCATTATACATACGCGCTCTGCGGCGACGGCTGCCTGATGGAAGGTATCAGCCAGGAAGCGATCGCACTTGCCGGGCATCTCAAGCTCAACAAGCTCGTCCTTATCTGGGACAACAACAACATTACCATCGACGGCCCCGTGAGCCTCGCCGATTCCACCGACCAGATCGCCCGCTTCAAGGCTGCGCATTGGAACACGATCGAGATCGATGGCCATGATCCCGACCAGATCGCCGCCGCCATCGAAGCCGCCCAGAAATCTGACCGTCCCACCTTCATCGCAGCCAAGACGATCATCGGCTTCGGCGCCCCGAACAAGCAGGGCACCCACAAGGTGCACGGCTCGCCGCTCGGCGCCGAGGAAATCGCCGCCGCCCGCAAGGCGCTGGACTGGGAGGCGGAAGCCTTCGTGGTCCCCGCCGACGTGCTGGATGCCTGGCGCCTCGCCGGCCTGCGCTCCACCAAGACGCGCAAGGAATGGGAAGATCGCCTTGCCGCCGCGCCGGCAGAAAAGAAGTCCGAGTTCGTCCGCCGCTTCGCCGGCGACCTGCCAGGCAGCTTCGATAGCGCCATCGACGCCTTCAAGAGGAAGGTTGCCGAGAACAATCCGACGGTCGCCACCCGCAAGGCCTCCGAGGATGCGCTTGAAATCATCAACGGGCTTGTGCCGGAAACGCTCGGCGGTTCCGCCGACCTGACGCCATCGAACAACACCAAGACCAGCCAGATGAAGTCGATCACGCCGACCGACTTCTCCGGACGCTACATGCACTGGGGCATCCGCGAGCATGCGACGGCGGCGGCCATGAACGGCATCGCCCTGCACGGCGGCCTGATCCCCTATTCCGGCGGCTTCCTGATCTTCTCGGACTATTGCCGCCCTGCCGTCCGCCTCGCAGCCCTGATGGGTATCCGTGTCGTCCATGTCTGGACACATGACTCGATCGGCGTCGGTGAAGACGGCCCGACCCACCAGCCGGTGGAACATGTCGCGTCCTTGCGCGCCATCCCGAACCTCCTCCTCTTCCGGCCGGCCGACGAGACCGAGACGGCGGAATGCTGGCAGCTGGCGCTCAAGGAAAAGCATCGCCCCTCCGGCCTGGCGCTCACCCGCCAGAACCTGACGCCTGCCCGCAAGACCTACGAAGAGAAGAACCTCTGCGCCCACGGAGCCTACGAACTGGTTTCCGCAAGCGACGCCAGGGTGACGATCTTCGCGTCCGGCTCGGAAGTCGAGATCGCGCTGAAGGCGCAGGCTGTCCTCGACGGCAAGGGGATCGCGACGCGCGTCGTTTCGGTCCCCTGTGTCGAACTCTTCCTGGAGCAGCCGGAAGCCTACCAGCAGGCGATCGTCGGCAACTCGCCGGTCAAGATCGCCGTCGAGGCAGCAGTGCGCGAAGGCTGGGATCACTTCATCGGCCCGAAGGGCGTCTTCATCGGCATGAAGTCCTTCGGCGCCTCCGGTCCGGCCAAGGATCTCTACAAGCATTTCGGCATTACCGCGGAAGCGGTCGTCGCCGCTGCCGAGAAAGAGCTCGCGTGAGCCGGAACCATTCACCTAGAGACCTGTAAGAAGCGGGAGTATCAGAAATGACTGTCAAGGTTGCCATCAACGGGTTCGGCCGCATCGGCCGCAACGTTCTGCGCGCCATCGTGGAATCCGGCCGCACCGATATCGAAGTCGTCGCCATCAACGACCTCGGCCCGGTCGAGACCAATGCGCACCTGCTGCGTTACGATTCCATTCATGGCCGCTTTCCCGCGGAGGTGAAGGTCGAAGGCGACACGATCGCCATCAACGGCGGCAAGCCGATCAAGGTGACCGCGATCAAGGACCCGGCGACCCTGCCGCACCGGGAACTCGGCGTCGGCATCGCCATGGAATGCACGGGCATCTTCACCGCCCGCGATAAGGCCGCCGCCCACCTGACGGCCGGCGCCAAGCGCGTTCTCGTCTCGGCCCCCGCCGACGGCGCCGACCTCACGGTCGTCTACGGCGTCAACCACGACAAGCTGACCAGCGAACACCTGGTCGTCTCCAACGCTTCCTGCACGACCAACTGCCTGGTTCCGGTCGTCAAGGTCCTGAACGACCTCGTGGGCGTCGATCATGGCTTCATGACCACGATCCACTCCTACACGAACGACCAGCCGTCGCTCGACCAGATGCACAAGGATCTCTACCGCGCCCGCGCCGCAGCACTTTCGATGATCCCGACCTCGACGGGCGCCGCCAAGGCCGTCGGCCTCGTGCTGCCGGAACTGAAGGGCAAGCTCGACGGCTCCTCGATCCGCGTCCCGACGCCGAACGTCTCCGTCGTCGACTTGAAGTTCGTCGCCAAGCGCAACACGACGAAGGAAGAAATCAACGAGGCCATCAAGGCCGCCGCCAACGGCGCGCTGAAGGGCGTCCTCGGCTACACCGAGGAGCCGCTGGTTTCCCGCGACTTCAACCACGACAGCCATTCCTCGATCTTCGCGGTCGACCAGACCAAGGTCATGGAAGGCAATTTCGTGCGCATCCTCACCTGGTACGACAACGAATGGGGCTTCTCCAACCGCATGGCGGACACGGCGATCGTGCTTGCAAAGCTGATCTGAGGATTGGCGAGGCTGCCTTCCGGCGGCATCGGCAGGATATGAACCTCCTCCCGCAAGGGAGGGGGTTTTTGTTTGTGGGGATTTCGGAGAGGGCAATGCTGGGTTCGAGGAAAGCGCACCGCCAGCAAAAGTCGCCGGTCGTGAAGCGCTCACGGCGCCAACGGGAGACATAGCGCCATCGGGTTAGATGAGTGACCGCTCTGGGGCCGCGAGTGGACCGTCGACTCCACAGCTGATTATTGTAGAAGCGCCCCTTATATTCGGGTCTATTTCGTTTTCATTACTCTTCGCGGTATGGTCACGGGATGATCGAAACCCCATCAATCCTCTATGCGGGCATTTCCCACGTCACGTATGCCGGCGAGCCGTTCGATATGGGACACGGCATCGTCCTGAGGCCAACGTATGCTCATCTCTTTGCCGCCAACATGATGGCGTTCGCGAGAGCAACGGAGGGGAAACATCATCCTGCCCCTTGGCGCGCGGCGCGAGGTGGGTTCAGCTACGATATTGAGGTCGAACTGGCAGTTCCCATCGGCCAGAAGCTACCAGGAGAACTCAGAGCTGAGGACACTGTGTGGTTGATCGCCGCGCTGCTGAGACTGGCGGAATATACTTATCTGATGGTCCCAGTCATTTCTGATGTGTCGTTCGATGCGGCAGTTGCATCGAAGCAGGATCCGCTGCTCCAGCCGTTCGAGATTGAACCGCGCATCCTTCACGCGAGAGACGACAAGATGTCGCGCCTCAAGATTGAGGACCTGTTATGGGTGAAATCCGTGTGGCCCCGGACGGCAGAACTGTTGCGGACATGCTCGCCACTAAACATGGCACTTCGTGCGGCCGACGCCTGCACAGTCAGGGACCGACCGGCCTCGGCGTTGCTGACAGCGTGGGGTGCGCTGGAAGAACTATTCGCTCCGTCACGGGCTGAGCTTCGCTTTCGGGTATCAGCTCACATCGCGGCTTACCTTGAGCCGGTCGGGCCCAAGCGACGCGAATTGTTTAAGACGGTTGCGGACCTCTACAACGCGCGCTCGAAGGCCGCACACACAGCCCAAGATGCAGAGGTCGCCGTGTTAATACAAAGCTTCATAATCCTACGGAACGCCCTCATTCGGATGATCGACGAGGGAGCCGTGCCGACGCAGGCCGATCTGGAAGAGCGTCTGTTCTGCGGTGACGGGCAATGATCATCGACGGAGCGACAAATTGGGGAGCGGACGGCCCCCGCCCGGCCGCAGAGGGCTTCGACGTCGAAGCGCGGTCGAAGTCGATTTATGAATGGGTCCGGCAGGTACGCGGCGGTGTTCTGGCTGGCGCGTTCACCGTCGAGCGGCATATTAGCGTTGCCATCACCCACTTTATGCTGGGCGACAGGATTGGCATTCCCGAAGTTCGGGACGCCTTTGACGAAGGGTTACTTGGACCACTCGCATTCGAGCGCCGCATCAACGTGGTCATGCAGATCGCCCCACATGTACTCTCGTCCGATGAGGCGGCATCCCTCAAGGCAGACCTGAGCGAGCTGAGAACCTTGCGGAACGCGATGGCTCACAAGCCCTTTTGGCTCCATCCCGAACTGAACGACGAAAGGGAGGTCGTGAACCTTGTGCCGATCATGCAGCGTGGGAAGGGTCTCCTGCTGCTAACGACGCCGTTCGTGGAGCAGGTCAACGCACTGATCGCAGGCCTGATCGAAAGGACTGACAATCTAGCCAAAGGAGTTGCCCAGTGTTCGCCTAAGTCAGGCTCCCCGAAAAGCGATTGACCGCCATTTGTGGGCTAGATCTGCGAACGGCCGGTATTGGGTTTAAACGACGCGGTTCTGAACAGCCGAATTGGGCGCAAAGAGGTTATACACGCCGAGATCGCCAAACGGCAGCTTCCGGTCCGAAAGAAACCATGTGACGTTCTTTCTTGCCCTGAAACCGCAAAAGCCCGTCATGCTGCGCTTTGCCAAATTTTTTTCATCCCCTAATTTCCCCGCCCTCACAACCCATGCCTACAATCACCTCGCTTCCGTCGCCGGAGTGTTTCGCGAGACGTTCGCGGGCAGGCGGGAGCCGGCGCTTTCATCGGAACCGTAACGTGCGGGAAAGGTGGAAGAGGTGAAAGCCATGGAGAGTTCGTCGCAAGACAAACGCTCCTATCAAGCCTCCCCCGGGCAGCCATGTCCGGTTCGGTTGAGCCGTGCAAGTGGTGAGCCTGTCCCGAAAGGACGGGCGTGAACAAGACCACGCAGCGAGGCGAGATGATCACCTGTAGGGGCCGGAAGCCCCGAGAGAACGCCGAAGGCCACGCGAATGCGGAGCCACTTTATACAAACTAAATGAGGTTCCGCATTCGTGTGGGCTCTCCGATAATCCAGCATCCCCAAAAGTGGGAACCGGTTTTGGGACAAGACGCTGGGCAGAAAATTGAAAAGGCTTCGGCACCAAGGGATGAGTCCATCTTTTTTCCCCCTCGCCCTTCTCTTGCCGGAATTGTTCCTCCCTAATCAACGCGTCGTATCGATTCGCCTGGCCTCCGGTCGGGATCTGCCTCATTCTTGCAAAGCCGCATGGCGGCACAGCACAGTTCCGGCGATCGGGACTGCGGGCGGGGATCGTGTCACGAGCGAGGTGTGAAGGAAGGGGCTTAATTCGGTGGAGGCATTCTACATCATCCTGCTGGTCGGCACGGTGCTCGTGCTGTCGGCTGCCCTTTCGAGCCTGCTTGCCTTTCGCTTCGGCGCCCCCCTCCTCCTGGTCTTCCTGTCGATCGGCCTGCTCGCCGGCGTCGATGGCCTCGGCATCCAGTTCGAGAATTACTCCTTCACCTTCATGCTGGGATCGCTGGCACTGGCGATCGTGCTCTTCGATTCCGGCTTCATGACGCCCGCTCATTCCTTCCGCATCGCCGCCGCGCCGGCGCTGACGCTGGCCTCTGCCGGCGTGCTCCTGACGGCCGGCATTTTTGCGATCGCCGCCTCGTTCTTCCTCGGCTTCTCCTTTGTCGAAGGCCTGCTGCTCGGCTCGATCGTCGCGTCCACGGATGCCGCCGCCGTCTTCTTCCTGCTGCGCATTGGCGGCATCAACATCCGCGACCGGGTGCGCTCGACGCTGGAGGTGGAATCCGGCACCAACGACCCGATGGCGATCTTCCTGACGATCGCGCTGTCGGAACTGGTCGCCACCGGCCAGGGCTTTTCCGGCCTGGACTTCCGTTTCCTGATGCTTTTCATCGAGCAGATGGGGCTTGGTCTGATATTCGGCCTGTTCGGCGGCATGATGATCGTCTGGGTGCTGAACCGCTTCACCTCCGACCGGGGGCTTGCGCCGATCTTTGTGCTGACGCTGGCGCTGCTCGTCTTCGCCTTCACCGGCGTCATGGGCGGCAGCGGCTTCCTGGCCGTCTATGTCGCCGGCATCTATTCCGGCAACCGCCGGATGTTCGCCAAGCAGCAGATCGTCCGCTTCAACGAGGGGCTGACCTGGCTTGCGCAGATCATCATGTTCCTGGTGCTCGGCCTGCTCGCCACCCCCTCGCAGTTTCCGGCCATCCTCCTGCCGGCGATCGGCCTTGCGCTCTTCCTGATGTTCGTCGCCCGCCCCGTCGCTGTCTGGCTCAGCCTGCTCCCCTACGACTTCACCCAGCAGGAAACCGGCTTCGTCGCCTGGGTGGGCCTGCGCGGGGCGGTCTCGATCCTGCTTGCGATCATGCCGATCCTCAGCGGGGTGGAAAGCGGCTCGGTCTTCTTCAACACGACCTTCATCATCGTGCTCGCCTCCCTGTTGGTCCAGGGCTGGACGATCCGGCCGGTCGCCGAAAGGCTCGGCCTCATCATCCCGCCGCGCATGGGGGCGGTCGACAAGGTCGAGCTGGACCTGCCCGGCAAGGCGACCCACGAGCTGATCTCCTACCGCGTCATGAAGGACAGCCCAATCCTCAGCGGCGAGCGCATTCCCCGCTGGGCGATGCCCTCGCTCGTCATCCGCGACGGACGCAGCATGCGCTACCAGTATGCGGGACGGCTGAAGGAAGGCGACCAGGTCTATCTCTTCGTGGCGCCCAGCTACACGAAGCTTCTCGATCGCCTTTTCGCAAGCCGCGTGCCGGTCGAGGAGGATGATGCCGAATTTTTCGGCGCCTTCGCCATCTCGCCGACGCGCCCTGCAAGGGAGCTCGATGCGGCCTACGGGCCCGGCCTCCTGTCCGCCAACGAGCAGAACATGACGGTTGGCGACCTGATGACCTCCAGGCTTGGCGGAAGAGCGGAATATGCGGACCGCATCCGCTTCGGTTCGATCGTGCTGATCGTCCGCGAGCTCGACGAACATGACGAGATCCGCAGCCTCGGCATTTCGCTGGAGCCGGTGGAGCCGGCGACCAATCTGCCGATCTTCATCAACATGCGCGAGATCGCCCACCGCATCCGCGACCTCCTGCGCAAGTATCGCGGCAAGCCGGTGCCTGGAAAAAGCGGCGCGACGCCCCCGGAAGGTCCGGCCTCCGCGGCATGAATGCCGAGGTTCCCGAAGAGAATGGCGCAAGCATCCGACAACCGCCTTGCGTCATCGGTCTGGCATAGTATGGTCCGCACGAACTTTTCCTCAGCAAGTGGATCAGCATCATGCCGGCCTTTAAAACCCTTGACGATCTTCCCGATATCGCAGGCAAGCGCGTGCTCGTGCGCGTCGACCTCAACGTTCCCGTCGCCAATGGCAAGGTAACAGACGCGACCCGAATCGAGCGCGTGGCGCCGACCATCCTGGAACTTTCCGGGAAGGGAGCGAAAGTCATCCTGCTCGCCCATTTCGGCCGTCCGAAGGGCGAGCCGGTCGCCGATATGTCGCTGTCGCTGATCATGACGGCCGTCAACGAGGTGCTCGGACAGAAAGTCCTGTTCGCGACCGACTGCATCGGCCCCGATGCCAGGAAGGCGATCGACGGGATGGCGAACGGCGACATCCTGCTCCTCGAAAACACCCGCTTCCACAAGGGCGAGGAGAAGAACGACGCGGCCTTTACCGCAGCGCTTGCCGAAAACGGCGATATCTACGTCAACGATGCCTTCTCCGCCGCCCATCGCGCGCATGCCTCGACCGAGGGCCTCGCCCATCATCTGCCCGCCTATGCCGGCCGCACCATGCAGGAAGAGCTGGAGGCGCTGGAAAAGGGTCTCGGCAATCCGGCCCGCCCGGTGGTGGCGATCGTCGGCGGCGCCAAGGTTTCCACCAAGATCGACCTCCTCAAGAACCTCGTGAAAAAGGTCGATGCGCTGGTGATCGGCGGCGGCATGGCCAATACCTTCCTCGCGGCCAAGGGCATCAATGTCGGCAAGTCGCTGTGTGAGCACGACCTTGCGGATACGGCTAGGGAAATCATGAAGGAAGCGGAAGCCGCCAATTGCGCGATCGTGCTGCCGGCCGACGGCGTCGTCGCCCGCGAATTCAAGGCGGGCGCCGCCAACGAGGTTGTCGATATCGCATCGATCCCTGCGGACGCCATGGTGCTGGACGTCGGCCCGAAATCGGTGGCGGCGATCAACGACTGGATCTCCAGGGCTTCGACGCTCGTCTGGAATGGTCCGCTCGGCGCCTTCGAGATCGCCCCCTTCGACAAGGCGACCGTCGCGGCAGCCAGGCATGCGGCAGAAGAAACCAAGGCCGGCAGGCTCGTCTCGGTTGCCGGCGGCGGCGACACAGTCTCGGCCCTCAACCATGCCGGCGTGGCCGACGACTTCTCCTATGTCTCGACCGCCGGCGGAGCTTTCCTGGAATGGATGGAAGGCAAGGAACTGCCGGGCGTGGCCGTGCTTTCCAAGGCGGCTTGAGCTATAATTCCAAAAATCGGCGTGCGGATTTATGTCCGCACGTTCGGGCGTCAAGAAGCATTTAAAAACTTTAGATATTTTAAACGATTGAAACGATTTCAATCGTTTCAATGACTTACCACGGGATTTCCCTTAAAAAAAACTTCTGTTATCCGCGGATGGCATCTTAGGAGATATGAGCGCGTTTTGCGCCAACTTAGGGACAGGAGTGTAGTATGGTGGACGCGAAGATGTTGAACAAGATCAGCTCTGCGCCCGGATTTATTGCGGCACTGGATCAAAGCGGTGGTTCAACACCTGGAGCGTTGCGCCTTTATGGCGTATCCGACACCGACTATCATGGCGACGAGGAGATGTTCCGCCTGATGCATGCCATGCGGGTCCGCATCATGAGCGCGCCCGCCTTTACGGGCGACAAGGTTATCGGCGCTATTCTGTTCGAGCGGACCATGGACGGCGATGTCGATGGTGAGGCTGTTCCGTCCTATCTCTGGGAAAAGCGCGGCGTCGTACCCTTTCTCAAAGTCGACAAGGGCCTGAATGCCGAGGAAAACGGCGTTCAAACGATGAAGCCGATGCCCGATCTGGATACTCTTCTGATCCGTGGCCGCGAAAAGGGAATATTCGGGACGAAGATGCGGTCGGTGATTGCCCATGCCGACAAGGCCGGGATCGCTGCCGTCGTAGAGCAGCAGTTCCAGGTTGCGCGCCAGATCATCGGCCAAGGCCTGGTGCCGATCGTCGAGCCTGAAGTTTCCATCAAAAGCCCGACAAAGGAACAGGCTGAAGCCATTTTGCGCGACGAGATCGCCGAGCAACTCGACAAGCTTCCAGCAGGTGAGACCGTCATGCTGAAACTGACGATCCCGACGGTCGCCGATTTCTATGCGCCTTTGGTCGCTCATAAATCAGTCATTCGCGTCGTCGCCCTTTCCGGCGGCTACAGCACAGCGGAAGCCTGCGAAAAGCTCAGCCATAACCATGGCATGATCGCGAGTTTCTCGCGCGGGCTGACGGAAAAACTGCGCGTCACGATGAGCGACGCAGAGTTCGATGCCAGCCTGGCCGAAACGATCGATCAGATCTACGCCGCAAGCGTCAATAAGTCCTGATGCGATCCCGATGATCGGTGGCGTAGCATGTCGCTGATCTCGGGCGACATGCTACGAGCCTTGTCACGGAAGGGAATGGGCCGCACCGGCAACGGAGCGGCCTTTTGTTTGGCAGTCCGGTCGGTAAGTCTTGATGACCCGAATTGGCGGCACCACCTCTCTGCGGAAAGGAGGCTGAGCCATGACAGACCTGGAAACGACGGTCCGCGAACTCTTCAATGACTACGGCAGAATTAGCAACGATGCGCTCAAGGATGCGTCCTTGGTTGATATCGACGGAATGACTGCCTTCTTCGCCGCGTACTTTGTCGGCTCGACACCGCAAGCGGTGTTCGGTGGACCCAATGACGAAAAATTTCGCGAGGTCATCCCGAAAGGATTTGCGCGTTACCGCGAGGTCGGCGGCAAACAGATGCTCATTACCGGCATAAAGGTCACGCCGCTCAATGATCTGCACGCACTCGCAGAGGTCGGCTGGGATTTTGCCTATCTCAACAAATCGGGTGAAAGCGGAAATATCCGCTTCACCAACTTCTACTTCATCACCGTTGCAGGCGGCCGCCCCAGGATTTTTGCCTATATCACGGGCGACGAGGAAAAGGCGATGAAGGATCACGGCCTGGTCTGATCCGCGCCTGGTCGCCAGCCTTTCGTTTTATTGATCGGTGAATCACAAAGATTGGTTGGCGCAAGAGAAGTTCGTCGTTTAACTAACTAACGAACTGCATATCCTGGGAGCTGCCGCCATGCCGATTGCCGAATTTGTCACCGTCGATGTTTTCACCACCGAGCGCTTCGCCGGCAATCCGCTCGCCGTCATTCCCGATGCACGCGGCCTCACAGCCACTCAGATGCAGAAGATCGCCGCCGAATTCGGCTATGCGGAAAGCACATTCGTGCTACCGCCGGAGAACCCTGAGAACAGCGCCCGCGTGCGCATTTTCACGCCGACGATGGAAATCCCTTTTGCCGGCCATCCGAATGTCGGCACGGCTTTCGTGCTCGGCCGGCAGGCCGAACTCTTCGGCAGGCCGGTCGGCGAGAGGCTCCGCTTCGAGGAAATCGCCGGACTGGTGGACATCACGCTTCTTCGCGAGGCCGATACGGTAACCGGCGCCACGATCCGCGCGCCGCGCCCTCTGGAACTTGGTGACGAGGTGCCGACGGAACTCATCGCCGGCTGCGCTTCCATCGAAGCCGCTCATGTCCGCATCTCCGGCCACAAGCCGGTTATCGCCTCCGTCGGCCTCCCCTTCGCAATCGCCGAGCTCGAAAACCTCGATGCGCTGGCTGCCGCGCGGCCGAACATCACGGTCTTCCACGAGGCGGCCGCCCGGCATCCGCGTCCGGAAGGGGATTTTTCGCTTTTCGTTTACGTCCGTAACACCGAAAATCCATGGCATATCCGTGCCCGCATGTTCGCGCCGCTCGACAACGTCATCGAGGATCCGGCAACCGGCAGCGCATCTGCCGCCCTCTCCGCCTTTCTGGCGACGCAGGCGCCCGAGGTGGATGCAAACGTGCAGATCACCATTGAACAGGGCGTCGAGATGGGGCGCCGCAGCTTGATTGAATTGGATGTGGCGAAAACGGGCGGTATCGTTACCGACGTGCGCATTACCGGCCGCTGTATCTCCGTCATGCGCGGTGCAATCGACTGCTGAGGAGTATCGGCAGCGTCAGGAGAAATCGCGCAGGATCAGCGTCGCACCCCAGATCGCGAAGGCGAAGATCGCAAGCTTCCAGAAATCGCCGCGATGCCTGAGACCCGGCAAGCCGAGCGGCTTGATGATCTGGGCCGCCATGGCGAGGATCAGCAGAACTGAAATTGTCTTCGTCATTCCATTCTTCGTTCCGCTAAAGCGTGTCGCGATCTTTCAGATTCGCTTATCACGCTTTAAGTTCTTATTTTCACGCATGTCGTTATCGCAAAACCGCTGCACACTTTTGCGCGACATGCTTAGTCGCCACAGGCTGGACATTTTTGCGCTTCACCACAGATAGCTTTGGAGAGGATTCGGGGGAACCCGCTCCGCCTTCGTTAACGCCCGATTCATCCGCATGCAACAATGCTTGCACGCGATGCCATGATTGACTGCATCCGCGAAAAGAGCTGACAGTACCGAAACATGAGCCGAAACCTTCTGCCCGTCCTCGCCCTCCTCTGCGGTACGCTTTTCCTCTTCCTCGGCAACGGCCTGCAGGGTCTTCTCCTGCCGGTGCGCGGCTCGCAGGAAGGTTATTCCAACGAGGTGCTCGGGCTGCTCGGCACCACCTGGGCCTCCGGTTTCGTAATCGGCTGCTTCGTGGCGCCGAACGTGGTGCGCCGCATCGGCCATGTCCGCGCCTTTTCCGGCTTCCTGTCTCTGATATGCCTGAATGTGCTCCTGACCGGCATCCTGGTCGACCAGACCGCCTGGCTGATCCTGCGCGCCATCACCGGCTTCTGCACCGCCGGCACGTCGATGATCATTGAAAGCTGGCTGAACGAACGCGCCACACCCGAAAGCCGCGGCACGATCTTCTCCTTCTATATCTCGATCACCCTGTTCGGCGTGGTCGGCGGCCAGCTTATGGTGCCGTTCGCGGATATTTCCACGCCGATACTCTTCATGGTCTGCGGCATCCTCTACTCCATCGCCGCGCTGCCGACGACGCTCTCCAAGGCTGCTTCTCCGCAGCCGCTGAAGCGGGCACGCCTGGATCTTCCCGGCCTGTTCCGCAACTCCCCCATTTCCTTCGTCGGCATCCTGCTGATCGGCACGGCAAACGGCGCTTACGGGACGCTCGGGGCAGTCTTTGCGACCCGGGCGGGGCTGGACCACAGCGCGGTCGCAGCCATGGTCAGCATCACTATTTTTGCCGGCGCGATCATGCAGTTTCCGGCAGGCCGGCTCTCGGACACCATGGACCGCCGTCACGTGCTCGCCGGCCTTTCGGCGGCCTCGGCACTGGCTGGCCTCGCCGTCGCGCTCCTGAGGCCGACAGACGTATACAGCATCGTTATCCTAGTGGCGATCTATGGTGCTGCGGCGAACGCGCTTTATCCGATCGCCGTCGCGCATGCAAACGACTTCGCCGCACCTGAGGATTTCGTGAAGGTCTCGGGCGGCCTGCTGCTGCTATACGGTATCGGCACGATTATCGGGCCGACGCTCGGAGGCCCGGTTATGAGCTTCGCCGGCCCGCATGCCCTCTTTGCGGTGACCGCGGTCGCGCATATGCTGGTAACGGCTTATGCGATCATCCGCAGCCGCCAGCGCGCACCGGTGCCGGTCGAGGAGCGTGAGGCCTACCAGACCGCGCCGACCTCAGCCGGGCCGCTTGCAACGCCGGAAAGCCTGTCACTCGATCCGCGCGCCAAGAACGAGGCAACCGCAGAGATGAAGGAGGCATCATGAGCTTTCTTGATGACGATCGACCCAAGAAGCCGACTAGCCATGAGATCGGCTCCGATCTTTCCATGCTCTCCGTCGATGAGCTCGATTCGCGCATCAGGCTCCTGAAAGAGGAGATCGTGCGCCTGGAGGCGGAAAAAGAGAGAAAGGATGCCGGCCGTCGCGCCGCCGACAGCTTCTTCAGATCTTGAAAAACTAAGATATCGAGAAGTTTAAGGGTATTTTTTGCTTCGCCTTAACGGAATATTAATCATTAACGGAGACTATCCATCTGTCCAGGCTTCCTGGACTCAGACAGTTTCACCGTTCGGCGAATGGTCTGATTTCTCCCTGTTTTACCTTGAGAGCCGCCATCCCGCGGCTCTTCTTTTTGTTGCAGGACCATTTCCCCGATTTTCCTTCGGCACGGCATCGCAGCGGCTTCGGCAGGGGTCAGTTTCCCAGCCCAGGCCAGAAGCTGTATTCACAGCCTGAAATGTGTCTCATTTCAAGAAGATGGCCTCTATTTACCACTTCTTGTGGGTATTAACCTTTCCTTAAGAAACGTCTTGCGGATTTCCATTATAAGTATCATGTTCATGCCAAGTCAGAGCGGTTGGGAACTTTTACTCGACCTTGACCATTTGCCTGAATGTGATTGCGTTAGCAGGATGAATTCGATGTCCGAACAGGGATTGAACACCGTCAGTTTCGCCGGCCGCGCCGCTGCCTCCTCGCAGTTCAAGGCGCTCTACTCGGAGGGCATGGCCCTGGTTGAGGAAACCGCGAGCTATCTCGACGGTCCGGGGCGTGCCGCCTCCAAGGTTCTGCCGCGCATGGCGTCGGTCCTCTACGCCGCGGAATCCATGCGACTGACCACCCGCCTGATGCAGATGGCTTCCTGGCTGCTCCTGCAGCGCGCCGTCAACAACGGCGAGATGAGCCGCGACCAGGTCCTGTCGGAAAAGAGCAAGGTACGCCTCGACGGCTTCAACGTCGACCGCAGCGCGCCAGGCTGGCTCGACCTGCCGGAAGGTTTCCGCGAACTCGTCGAGCGTTCGCTCCGCCTGCAGAACCGGATCGCGCTCCTCGACCGGGAAATCTATCGGCCCGCCGACACCACCGTCATGCCTGACAACGAAAACAGCGTCCGCGCCCAGCTCAACCTGCTGCGCACGGCGTTCGGCAACTGAACCACGCGAACTCGCTCCATTCAGCCGGCGCATATCGGCTGCGCCGGCGTTTTCATGTCCGCGAAACGTCCCGGACATAGGCAGCAATCTCATCCCGGCTTTTCAAGCGAACCTTCACGCCTGAAAAGCCATCATAGAGCTTGAGGTGGCCGTCAAAGGAATTCCAGTTGTTCTTCCGCGCGCGATACTCCGAGACCCATCTCACGAGGCCCTCGAAGTTTTCCTCGCTTTCCCCGCCTTGAATGCCGCGCGCCCGGATATTCGCAACGCACTCCTCCTCGCAAAGGTCGATCCAGATCAATTGCGTCGCACGCGGAAGAAGCACGTCGACAAGCCATCCGTAGACGCCCTCCATAAGCCATACGTCGTCATCGGCCCGCTTTTTGACCTCTTGAATGACAACCGACTTGTCGCGAGCGATGCCATAGCGGCCGGGCTGCCAGTAGACATCGTCGAGGTGCACGGCCTCCATGCCGATACGCACCGCCATTCGTTTCGCCAGCCAGGTCTTGCCAGCACCGCCATTGCCCATGATGACGATACGACGGAGTGGGTCCGGCAAGTGCGATCGGTTTTCCATCCCGCATCCCTTCCTGCCCCATCAAAACAAAAAAGCCCGGCTTTCGCCAGGCTCTTCGTTTGGTCTGCTCGCTCAAGCGAATTAGAGGCCGAGGCCGCCGAAACGCTTGTTGAACTTCGAGACGCGGCCGCCGCGGTCCATGAGCTGCTGGTTGCCGCCGGTCCAGGCCGGATGGGACCTGGGATCGATTTCAAGGTTCATGGTCGCACCTTCCGAACCCCAGGTGGAGCGGGTCTCGTATTCGGTACCGTCGGTCATGACCACCTTGATCATGTGGTAGTCGGGATGGATGTCAGCCTTCATGTCGATAATCCTGCTCTTGCGAGGTCCATTTGTCGCAATTGCGAGCGAGAACCCTCTTTAATAAATGAAGCCGCAGACCGGTCCGGTCACGGCTTCACAATTCGATGCGGAGCCTATACAGGAAGGTTGCCGGAAGTACAAGTACCCCGTAGGGCCGAGAATATGCCTGTCGGGCGCATGGAGACGATGTGGCCGAAGCCCGAGAAAATCAACCGAGAAGCAAGGCTTTAAGACCGCTTGCAAGGCTCGTTCCCTATCTCGCCCGCTACAGGTCGATGGTCGCAGCCGCCACCTTTTTCCTTGTATTGGCCGCGGCCACCATGCTCGCTCTGCCGCTTGCCGTGCGCCGCATGGTCGACCACGGCTTTGCCTCTTCCGACGGCAACTTCATCAACAACTATTTCGGCATGCTGCTGGCGCTCGCAGCCCTCCTCGCGATCGCCAGCGCCATGCGCTATTACTACGTCATCACCATTGGCGAGCGTGTCGTCGCGGATCTGCGCCGCGAAGTCTTCTCCCACATCATCAGGCTTTCGCCATCCTTCTACGACGTCAACCAGTCGGGCGAGATCGTCTCGCGCCTGACGGCCGACACGACGCAGATCAAGTCCGCTTTCGGTTCGGCCGCTTCCCAGGCCTTGCGTAACACCATCCTCTGTCTCGGGGCGATGGCGATGATGATCTATACGAGCCCAAAACTTTCCGCTCTGGTGCTCGGCGCAATCCCGCTGATCGTCTTTCCGCTGGTCGGCTTCGGCCGTTCTGTCAGGAGACGCTCCCGCGCCGCTCAGGATACGCTTGCGGAAACCTCCGCCTTCGCGGCAGAGACGATCGGCGCCACCCGCACCGTCCAGGCCTTCGGTGGCGAGACAACTGCAAGCGGCCGTTATGGCGGAGCGGTCGAAAAGGCTTACGACGCCGCCCGCGTTGCGATCAAGGCCCGCGCGCTTCTTACCGGCTTCGGTATTCTCCTCGTCTTCGGCAGCGTCGTCGGCGTGCTCTGGTACGGCGCACAGAGCGTGCTGTCCGGTACGATGACAGCCGGCACGCTTGGGCAGTTCGTGCTTTATTCGGTGATCGCCGCAAGCTCGCTCGGCCAGCTCTCGGAAGTCTGGGGCGAGCTTTCGGCCGCCGGAGGCGCGGCGGAAAGGCTTACGGAATTGCTGCACGAAGTGCCTGCAATCCGCGACCCGGAAAATCCCGTCGCTCTCCCCTCCCCTTCGCGCGGCGAGGTCGAATTCCAGGATGTCTCCTTCGCCTATCCCGCCCGCGTCAGCGCGATCACGCTGAACTCGCTTTCCTTTCGTGTGAAGCCCGGCGAGACCGTCGCGATCGTCGGCCCCTCCGGCGCCGGGAAGAGCACGATCTTTTCGCTGCTGATACGCTTCTATGATCCATCCACCGGCACAGTGAAGCTCGACGGGGTCGATCTGAGGCGGGCAAATCTCTCCGATCTCCGGTCCCGGCTTGCCATCGTGCCGCAGGACGTGACGATCTTCGCCGCCTCGATCCACGACAACATCGCCTTCGGCGTGCCGAATGCCACGCGCGAGGCCGTCCGCACCGCAGCGATCGCCGCCCAGGCGGACGAATTCATCGGCAAGCTCGACCAGGGCTACGATACGCTTGCCGGCGAGCGCGGCATCACGCTGTCCGGCGGCCAGCGCCAGCGTATCGCCATCGCCCGCGCCATTTTGAAGGATGCGCCGGTCCTGCTTCTCGACGAAGCCACCTCGGCGCTGGATGCCGAAAGCGAAACGCTGGTGCAGAAGGCGCTCGACGGCCTGATGCAGAATCGCACGACGCTGGTCATCGCCCATCGGCTTGCAACGGTGCTGAAAGCCGACCGCATTCTGGTCATGGAGGACGGACAGATCGTCGAGGAAGGCACGCACCAGAGCCTGATCGCCAAGGGCGGGCTTTACGCCAAGCTCGCCCGGCTGCAATTCCACGACATCGAACGGCAGAGCGCTACGGCACTCTGAATAGAGGAAACGCCCTCAATTCACTCTGCGCGCGTAAACGTCCATTTCACGACATATTTGCCGTTGCGCTTCAGTTTGGTCTTGATGCGCATCTCGACTGGCCCTCCGAGCGCGGCTTCGGCACCCTCGAAGGCCTGCCGGGCTTCGGCCATCGCCTTGTGATAGGCGCTGTTGTCTCGTCTCGGACTATCCGCGACCGCCTTCATCAGGGCGGCCATGTCCGGCTTGTCTTCGTTCATGAGTTTTACCGCTCCGTCAGCTTCAGCTCGATGCGGCGGTTCTGCGACTTGATCTCCGGCGTATCCCCCTGAGCAATCGGCTGGAATTCGCCGAAACCGGCGGCCACCAGGCGGTTGGCCGGCACGCCCTTGGAGATGAGGTATTTCACGACGGACGTGGCGCGGGCGGAGGAGAGTTCCCAGTTGTCGCGATAGCGGCCGGTGCCGGAAAGCGGCGAGTTGTCCGTGTGACCATCGACGCGCAGCACCCAGTTGATTTCCGCCGGGATTTCCTTGGCAAGATCGAGAAGTGCGGCGGCAAGCTTGTCCATCTCCACACGGCCGGCATCGTCAAGCTCGCTGCCGCCCACCGGGAAAAGCACTTCCGACTGGAAGACGAAACGGTCACCGACGATGCGGATATTCTCTCTGTCGGAGAGGATTTCGCGCAAGCGGCCGAAGAAGTCGGATCGGTAGCGGTTGAGCTCCTGCACGCGCTGCGCCAGCGCCACATTGAGCCGCCGGCCGAGATCGGAAATCTGCGCCTGGGAAGCCTGGTCCTTCGCCTCGGAAGCCTGCAGCGCCGCCTCCACAGCCGCGATCTGGGCCCGGAGGGCAGCGATCTGCTGATTGAGGAGCTCGACCTGGCTCGCGGCACGCGCACTCAACTGCTGTTCCTGGTTGAGCCGGCTCGTAAGCTCGCCGATCCGGGTATTGGCCGCTTCGCTGCTGCCGGCACCCTGGCTCAGCAGCTCTTGAAGTCGCGAACGCTCGCTTTCCGAGGCGGCGAGCGAGGATTGCAAGGTGGCAAGCTGATCCTCGAAGTCCTGGCTGTTGTTCTTCTCCAGCGCCAGAAGCTCTGTCAGTTCGGCGATCTGACTGTTCAGCCGGTTCAACGCTTCGTCGCGGCCGGAAATCTCCCGGCTGAGCAGGAACTGCGCCAGCACGAAGACGGTGAGCAGGAACATGATGGCAAGCAGGAGCGTGGAAAGCGCATCCACAAAGCCTGGCCAGTAGTCTACACCTCGCTCACGACGGCGATTCTTGGCGAGCGCCATCGCTTACTTCCCTCCGATCTTGTCGGAAAGCCGGTCAAGTGTGCGGCGCAGGGCTCTTGCCTCTTCCTGCTGCGCCTCGATCCAGTCACGCAGCATCTGCTGCTCGTTGCGCATGTTCTTGACGAGGCCCTGGATGCCTTCGGCGAGATTGGCCATGGCGGAAAGCGAGCGATCGCTGTGCTGCCCGTCCGGCAATTTCAACTGCGCGGAGGCAAGTGCCCGAAGCTGCTCGGTCAGCGCGCGGATATCTTCCGACGAACCGTGGGCGATCGTCTCCGCCACGGCCGGCAGGTCTGACCCCACATCCGTCACCGAAGAGAGCCAGTTCTCAAGCTCCGTATAGAAGCGGTTCTGGGCGCGCCCGGCCTGCAGGTCCAGGAAACCGAGGATCAGCGAGCCGGAAAGGCCGAGCAGCGAGGAAGAAAACGCCGTGCCCATGCCGGCGAGCGGTTGCGAAAGGCCGCTCTTGATGGCGGCCAGGATATCGTTTGAATCGCCGGAATTCGGATCGAGTGCCCCGATCACGTTGCTGATCGAACCGATCGTGCCGATAAGGCCCCAGAACGTGCCGAGCAGTCCGAGGAAGACGAGCAGTCCGATGAGATAACGCGACGTATCACGCGATTCGTCGAGTCGCGTGCCGATCGAATCGAGGATCGACCGGAAGGCCGCGGTCGAAAGCGCCATTCTGCGGCGACTGCCGATCAGCGTGCGCATCGGCGCAAGCAGCCTGGGTTCGCGCCCGACCTTGTCGGCGCTGCCGGCCGCGCGGAAGGAATTGAACCAGCGCACTTCCGGAACGAGGCCAATCACCTGGTTGAAGACCAGGACGATGCCGATCAGCAGAACGCCGAGAATCAACCCGTTGAGGCCCGGATTGGTCTGGAAGGCATGCGCTGCCTGGCGGTAGAGAATCGAGGCGACGAACCCGACGATGATCAGGAAGATCACCATGGTCCACAGGAAGGACGCCGGATTGGAAAGTTTGTAGGCATAGCCGCCACGCGGTTCAGACTCGTCCAGATCGTCCAGTCTCGCATTCGCCATGATATGCCCTTGCCTCCGGTACTCTTCCGCGCCGGAGGCTAGTGTAAAATTGCGACGAATTGAAGTGCGGAAGCTGGTGATACCTCCCCTTTAATTCGGCTCTATGGCCGTAACACCAGAGACTTACCGCGTCGGAACAGGCCGGTTTGCAACTTCGAGCAATGCCTTCTGGATCAGTTCGTTGCCGGCGACAATATTGCCGCTGCCGAAAATACCCGTCGTGCCCTTCATGTCGCTGACGAAACCGCCCGCCTCACGGATGAGGACGATGCCGGCCGCCATGTCCCAGGGCGAGAGGTCGGCCTCCCAGAACCCGTCCAGCCGGCCGGCGGCGACATAGGCGAGATCGAGCGCAGCCGCGCCGAGACGACGAATGCCGGCGACCTCCCCCATGACATGGCGGAGTTCGACGAGGAACTTGCCGTGATTGCCGCGACCGAGATGCGGAACGCCGCAACCGATGACGCAATCAGAAAGCGCGCGGCGGGCGGCGACCCGGATGCGACGATCGTTCAGGAATGCCCCGCCGCCCTTTTCGGCGGTGAAGAGCTCGTCTGTCGCCGGATTGAAGACGACCCCGGCGACGACCTCACCGTTGCGTTCCAGTGCGATCGATACGGCGAACTGCGGAATGCCGTGCAGGAAGTTGGTGGTGCCGTCGAGCGGATCGACGATCCAGCGATGCGCGCCGTCCGTACCTTTCACCTCCTCGCTTTCCTCTCCGAGGAAGCCGTAGGTGGGGCGAGCTTTCATCAGTTCGTCGTGGACGATCTTTTCCGCCTTCAGATCCGCCTGCGAAACGAAATCGCTGGGTCCCTTCACCGAAACCTGCAGGTTCTGCACCTCGCCGAAATCCCTGGCGAGCGACTTGCCTGCCTTGAGGGCAGCCTGAACCATGACGTTGAGAAGGGCGGAACGAGCCATGCGGGAAGTCCTTGAGGGGTCCCGAATTGCATCTGAACGGGACTGCGTTTTTTGAGATTTTCTTGATGGGCGGCTTCAAGACCACAAAACCGCGAGAAATTCAAGCCATCCACCGGAGAGCGGACTATTGTTGCCACCAATCGTGTCCGTAAAGCGGTCCTCTTTCGATATTACCTGAGATCTTCTAAACCGCATCCTGCAGCCAATCCGCGGTCAGGCCGGCGGAGACCGAAAGCAGCGTCGCCATCCAGAGATGGACCGCAAAGCCCCGGCTGCCGAAGATCGCAGCGTAGATCGCCTTGACTACCATATTAACGAGCACGCCGACACCTATGGCGCGCGCGGCGAGCTTCGGATCGAGCGCCGGCAGCATGCCCGCCACCGTGACCGTCGTGGCATCCACATCGGCGAGCGCGGAAAGCGCCGAGGCGGCGATGAGACCTGCATCGCCGAAATAAAGGGTCGCGGCCCGGGCCAGAAAGGCCACGGCCGCAAGCAGGGCCGCCATCCTCGCAATTGCCGGAAGCTCGAACGGATTGGCCGGGGAATGCCCGTCATCCATCGACGGCTGGCGGGACGAAAGAAAGAACGCATAAGCCAGCATCAGCACGGCGCCGACGCCGATCGGCAGAAGAAGACCAGGCAGCAGACTGACCGCCAGCGTGCCGATCAGGAACGCGGTCCGCAATAGCGACAAGGCGCCGGCACTGATGGCCCCTGCCGCAAGCGATGTCGGGTCTGCGCCCTGGCGGCTGCGCCTGGCAAACGCGACGGTCGTGCCGGTCGAGGAGACGAGGCCGCCGATCCCTCCCGCCACCACATCGCCCCGCGAAGTCCCAAGCAGCCGGACCGCGATATAACCGGCAAATGAGATCGAGGCGAGCGTGATGACCAGGAGCACGAGGCTTCTGGGCGAAATGCCTCCGAACGGTCCGACCGGCTCGGCCGGAATGATCGGCAGAAGCACGAAGGTCATGGCGAGCAGGATCACCGCCGAGCGCAGTTCCACCCATTGCAGGCGCCGGATCGCCCCGTGCAGGAATTCGCGGCTGGCAAGAAGCGTGACGAGCGCTGCTCCGGCGGCGGATGCCAGCACCATGTCGCCCGTGACGGCAAGCACGCCGAGACCGAAGGTGAGGATTGCGGTAATGACCGAAGTGGCGCTGAAGCTCTCCTCTGCGATGGCTTCGCGCAGTTCGAACAGGGTCATGACAACCGTTACGGCGATGAGAAAACCGATGGTCACGATGCCTGGATAGACGGACGTCGGAGCGAGGCTTCGCTCGATCAGGCCGGCAATGCCGCCGAGCATGCCGATCATCGTGAAAGTTCGGATGCCGGCCGTGCGGGCGCCCGCCGGTTCGTCCCGTTCGCGCCAGTGCCGCTCCACACCGACCGCGGCACCGATGGCTATCGCCAGCCCGACACGTTCGAAAAGCTCGATATTGTCCAATCCCGTTCCGTCCCCCTATCGCCCCGGCGATTGCGCCGATCGGCCTCGGCCGGCCCTTCGCTCGCGCTCCGGGCGTTCGTCCTGAAATCGATTCACTGGATCGATTTCTCCGGCTGCGCCGGACCGCTCCTCACCCCCTGCGGAACTTGTTGGCTGCCTCGATCGCCTGCTTCTGCTGCTCTTCATTGATGCCGAGGTAGAAGTCTTCGAGCTCCGGATCCTGCAGACCGGCGCGGCGCGACAGAACGTACCATTTGGCCGCCTCGACCGGATTGGGCCGGGTGCCGAGCGCATTGATATAAAGATGCGCGAGCTTGTTCTGGGCGACGACATTGCCGCGATGGGCGGCGATCCGCATCCATTCGAAACCCTTGTCGTAGTCGCGTGTCCCCCCGATCCCGTTCACCAGCCAGAGCCCCATATCGAGTTGTGCGGTATCGTACCCGGCTTCGGCGGCGCGCTCCAGCCATTCGCGGGCCTTCGCCTTCTTCTCCGCCGGCATGTCCTTCAGCGTCACATAGAGCTGCGCCACGGCATATTGCGCGTCCGCCACCCCTTGCCCGGCAGCTCTTTCATAGAAGGGCAGCGCCAGATGCAGGCCGTTTTCACCCGGATTATCCGCAACGAGAATCTGCGCCCAGTTGAACTGCGCCGACGAATTGCCGGCTTCCGCGGCCTTGCGCATGAATTCGTCGGCTTGCTTCTTGTCGCGCGGGACATCTCGGCCCGCCATCAGAAGCAGCGCATACTGGAACATGGCAGCGGGATCGCCACCTTCCGCAGCCTGCTTGTACCAAAACGTCGCCGTCTTGGCGTCGCGCTTGATACCCAGACCCTTGGTCATCATTTCGGCGACGAGCGTCTGCGCCGCAGCGTCCCCCTTACCCGCACGTGTCAGCGCCTTGTCGAGAGCCGTCACGTAAAGACCGCGCTGATAGGCGCCATAGGCCTCGTCGATGGGGCCGTCGTAGGGCTTCTCGGGCGGTATGGGTGGCAAAGTCGCTCCCATGCGCTGATAGAGCTCCACGCCACCGGAAGGCACGATACCGTCCGGCTGGCCCTGCCCCTCGGCTTTGCTCCCTGGCGTTTCCGAATCTGCCTGCGTCTCGACCCGGTCCTTCTTCATCTGCTGGGTATCCGGCTCGACGGGACGTGTGACGGCCCTGGTGTCTACCTGTGCGAAGGCAACGGAGGGCAAAACCGCCGAGGCGAGAAGGCTCGCCAGCAGTCCATTCAGAATCGCGCGGTAAGTTCGGTTCGACGGCATGGGCCTCATCAAGCCTCAAACCGTGGCGCTTTTTCGTCCAGGGTCGCGTTGACTTCGGCGACCACCGCTCCGGCGCCCCTGGGATTGTCAAAGACTGCAGCGCGGAGCGCCACGAATTCAGCGCCGGTCTCGGCGACCGCAAGCGCCGACGCGGGATCGTTGCCGCCCACGACAATGCAGGGGATTTCCACCATCGAGGCCCACCATTCGCCAAGCGCAAGGTTCTTGGGATGCGCCTCCGGTTTGATGTCGCCGTCAAGCTTGCCGAAGAAGATGTAGTCGGGACGCAATTCGCCGATCTCCAGCGCCTGATGGCGATCCGCCGCCCCGCCGGCGCCGACGATGAGCTTCGGCACGAATTTCTCGATCGCCTCCTCAAGCTCGGCGGGGGAGCCGGCCATGTGCAAGCCGTCGGCCTTGACCCGGCCGGCTACGCGACTGTCGCCGGCGATCAAGGCCGCCGCGCCAGCCGCCTGGATGATCGGCACCAATGTCTCGGCACGCTTCTGGAAAGCCTGATCGTCGAGGCCGTATTGCGGCAGGATCACCGAGGCGACGTCGCCGCCCGAAAGCGCCTCTTCAAGCTCCTTCGCCTGACGGGCGGCATCATCATAGTCCGGTACAATAAGCACAAGGCGGCAGCGATCTTCCGATCCGGTCATGTTTTTTTCCATTCGGCGGATGGCGCCAATCGCAAATCCGCACTCGTTTTCTGTCCGTAAATTCGATAGACCGGACCGATTGAAGGATCAACCGCCCCGCCTCGGAACGAATGCCTGATACGCTGACCCTCGCCTTTTTCGCAGCCGCCATTCCTGCAGTCATGCTCGTCGGTCTCTCGAAAGGGGGGATCGGCGGCGCGATCGGCCTCATGGGCGTACCGCTCATGTCCATGGCGGTGGACCCGGTCAAGGCGGCGGCGATCTTCCTGCCGATCCTGATCCTCATGGACATCGTGGCCTTGTGGTCCTGGCGGAACTACAACGATCCCAAGACACTCTTGATGATCCTGCCGGGCGGCATCATCGGTATTGCGCTCGGCTGGGCGACTTCCACATATGTATCGGACGACGCGCTTCGTCTTGTCATCGCCGTGGCGACCATCCTCTTCACGGTCCGTTATTTCTGGCAGGTCTACGGCCCGCACTCGAACAGGCCCGCAGCGCCGCTGCCGCACCGTCCGGTTGCCGCCACCTTCTGGGGAGCGCTTTCCGGTTATGCGAGTTTCGTCGCCCATGCCGGCGGCCCGCCTTTCCAGATCTATGTCCTGCCGATGGGGCTGGACCCGAAATCCTACACCGGCGCCAGCATCCGTTTCTTCGCGATCGTCAATGCCGTGAAGGTCATTCCCTATTTCTTCCTCGGGGCACTGGACAGGGAAAACCTGACGATCTCCGCGACGCTTCTGCCCATAGCGCTGCTGGCGACCATAGCAGGTGCGGCGGTCGTCAAGCATCTGAAGGCCGAGATCTTCTATCCCATGACCTATGGCCTGGCCTTTCTCGCCGGATTGAAACTGCTCTGGGACGGCCTGCCGCTGTAAGCGCGAGCACAACATCACTAAATAAGCAACGCAGCATATAGTGTCATTTATTGCTGCAACGCACAATAAATCTTGCCGTTACCATGCGTTTACCGTAAGTTTGACATATGACAACAACAGTTGACCCTTTTGCAGCCATAGCTGACCCGAACCGGCGGTATCTGCTGGAGGAATTGCGGCGTTCGCCGAAAACGGTCAACGAACTGGCACAGGGCCTGCCGATCAGCCGGCCTGCAGTGTCGCAGCATCTGAAAGCCCTGCTCGACAGCAATCTTGTCAGCGTCACGGCAGAAGGCACGCGGCGCATCTATGCCGTCAACAGCAAGGGTTTCGACAGGCTCAATCTGTGGCTGGATCAGTTCTGGTCGTGACCTAAGATTTGCAAGTCACCTGTTTTAGGGTCGTCGGCCACGACCAGAACTTCATTTTCATACTGTCTGGATTGTTTTGCCGCTTCCTGAGATGCCTCTTATTTGATCCTAACGCGAGGCAGCGGCCAGTTCTCCCATTGAAAGATTAGTGACGCGTAGAGGCTTTGAGCCGTTGCATTTCGTCTTTAATGCGCAGCTTGCGCCGCTTGATGTCAGCAATTTGACGATCATCGGAAGAGGGGGACGCCAGAATGTTTTGGAGTTCCTCCTCCAGAGCGCCGTGCTTCTTTTCAAGCGATGCGATATGAGCCTGGACGGTCATGTGGCATGTTCCTTCCTTGGTCACCTGCCCCGGCTTCACCCTTGGCCGAGGCTTCAGGTTTACGACGGAAGTGTGACACGATCGACCCCATTTGTCGAAGGAGAAATCGTGGTTTGAACAAGGCAAATTCGTGACGGCGGCTAACTTCCAGTTAACGCGGTTTGGTGGTAGAGGCTTGCGGACATTGCTGGCGACCACAAAATGCCGGATATGAAAATGGGGACCGAAAATGGCTGATCAGGAACAGGCGGATATCCGGCTGGCGCTCGCGAAACTCCGTCAGGAGCACGAAGATTACGACGCTGCCATCAACGCCATGATCGAGGTCGGCTGTGACGCGCTCCGAATTCAGCGCATGAAGAAGAAGAAGCTGGCGATCAAGGACAAGATGAGCCAGCTTGAAGACCAGATCATCCCCGACATCATTGCTTGAGGGAGGCATCATGCTGGCAGAAAGACCACCCGTCGCCATCATCATGGGAAGCCAGTCCGACTGGGAGACCATGAAGAACGCCGCCGATACGCTGGAGGCGCTCGACATCGGTTATGAGGCCCGGATCATTTCCGCGCATCGGACACCCGAACGGATGATGGAGTTCGCCAAGACCGCTCGCGCCGAGGGTTTTCAGGTCATCATCGCCGGCGCCGGCGGTGCAGCCCATCTCCCCGGCATGACCGCCGCCATGACGCCGCTGCCGGTCTTCGGCGTGCCGGTGCAGTCCAAGGCGCTGTCGGGCCAGGACAGCCTGCTCTCGATCGTGCAGATGCCCGCGGGCATCCCGGTCGGGACGTTGGCGATCGGCAAGGCCGGAGCGATCAATGCCGCACTGCTTGCTGCAGCGGTCCTGGCACTCAATGACGACGAGGTCGCCGACCGTCTCGACGAATGGCGCGCCCGCCAGGCGGCGGCCGTTGCAGATTACCCGATAGACGAGGTTCCATGACGGTCCACACGATCGGCATCATCGGCGGCGGACAGCTCGGCCGCATGCTGGCCATTGCCGCAGCGCGGCTCAACTTCCGCACGATCATCCTGGAGCCGCAGGCCGACTGTCCGGCGGCGCAGGTGGCGAGTGCCCAGATCACTGCAGCTTACGATGATCCGGCAGCGCTTGCCGAGCTCGCCAGCCGCTGCGACATCGTCACCTATGAATTCGAGAACGTTCCGGTTCTGGCTGCCGAAACGCTGCAGCTTGCGGTGCCTGTCCATCCGCCGGCCACGGCGCTGGAGGTTGCGCAGGACCGCCTCACCGAAAAGAGCTTCCTCAATTCCTGTGGCATCGAGACTGCAAGGTTCCACGCCGTCGACAGCCAGGCCGACCTCGAAAAGGCGCTCGCGGATTTCGGCGGCAAGGGCGTCTTGAAGACCCGCCGGCTCGGCTACGACGGCAAGGGCCAGCGCGTCTTCCGCTCGGCTGCGGATAGCCCGGCCGGCGCATATGACGACCTGGGCGGCGTGCCGCTCATTCTCGAAAGCTTCGTGCCGTTCGAGCGCGAGGTGTCGATCATCGCCGCCCGCGGCAAGGATGGCGCCACCGCCTGCTACGATCCGGCCGAAAACGTCCACCGACACGGTATCCTGCATACCTCCACCCTCCCCGCACGCATCTCCGATGCGACGGCGCAAGTCGCCCGCGAATCGGCGAAGAAACTGCTTGCCGCGCTCGACTATGTCGGCGTCATCGGCATCGAGTTCTTCGTGATGGCGGATGGGACCTTGATCGCCAACGAGATCGCCCCGCGTGTCCACAATTCCGGCCACTGGACGGAAGCCGCCTGCGTCGTTTCGCAGTTCGAGCAGCATGTCCGTGCCGTTGCCGGACTGCCCCTCGGCGATCCTGCACGCCATACGGACTGCGTAATGACCAACCTGATCGGCGACGACATTCTCGACGTTCCCGCCTGGCTGGCGAAGAAGAATGTGCTCGTTCATCTTTATGGCAAGACGGAATCCCGTCCCGGCCGAAAAATGGGCCATGTGACCGAGCTTAAAACACTGCCGCAAGGTTGACATGCGCCCGGGCTCGGGTTATCTGCACGCCCAACTTGAGAGCGCGCCCCCTCCAAGATAAAGGCGGCGCGCTTTTGATTGATAAGGACAAGCGGCTTTCGAGCCCACAGACTGCTGGACCAGAACAATGAAGATCAAGAACTCGCTCAAGGCGCTGAAGGCCCGTCACCGCGATAACCGCCTGGTTCGCCGCAAGGGCCGTATTTACATCATCAACAAGCAGAACCCGCGCTTCAAGGCTCGTCAGGGCTGATACGGTTCCGGTCCCGGACATCCCGCGGACCGATCAAATTGTCGATAGCGCGACAAATCGGGTTTGACCTTGAGCGCATGCGGATTACCTTATCCGCATGCGCTATTTTCGTTTCAGCTCTCTGATTCTGGCCGCGACCTTCGCCGCCTCCTCGACTCTCGCCCAGACGGCAACGCCTGCCCCGCCTGCCGTCATCCCGCAGCAGGCAGATCCAGCCGTTCCCACATCGGCTTCGCAACCGGCCAATCCGCTCGATCCGCTGTTCGAGGCGCTGAAGCGCGAACGCGATCCGGATAAGGCGCGCGGCATCGCCACCCAGATCATGACCGACATGAACGATTCGGGGAGCGCCACGGTCAATCTCCTGATGCAGTGGGCCGCGACCGCTATCAAGGAGAAGCGCAATGCCGCCGCACTCGATTTCCTCGACCAGGTGACCCTCCTCGATCCTGCCTATCCCGAGGGCTGGAACCGCCGTGCGACACTGCACTACACCATGGGCAACACGCGCAAATCCATGGCCGACATCGCCGAGGTGCTGAAGCACGAGCCACGCCATTTCGGCGCGATCGCCGGCATGGCGGGCATCCTGATGGAAGCAGGCAAGGATCAACTCGCCCTGAAGGCCTGGGAAGATTATCTCGCCATCTACCCCGCCGATCGGGAGGCGCAGGAAGCGGTAACGAAACTCTCCGAAAAGATCGCCGGCAACCGGACGTAAACCATCCATAACGGCATGTCCCGGCCGGGTCCGAGCGCCGGATCCCTCGCCTCGGAGAAAGCGAAGGCGTGATCTCGCATCACCGCCGGCATTTCAATTCCGTGCGATATGTGAACAACGCACAATTACCGCACAAGTCGTTTGACGTTTACGTAGCCGTCGCATTATTTCAGCGCATCTTGCCGATCTCACCCATTGGCGCAGTAATATCTCTGCAGGGGCCGGAGGTTTCACAGGTCCCGATTTCACAAAACCAGCAGCTGCTGCGGCGGCGTCTCCTTGACAACGCCGGGACGACGTTTGCGGGAAAGTCATTGTTTATCGGTAACCCAACGGAGGGACTGTATGTGGAAAAAAGACATGAACCAGATGGCGCCCATCGATGACGCGCATGACACGCGCCGGCGCATCTTTGCCATCGTTGGCAGCGCCTCGGGCAATCTGGTGGAATGGTACGATTTCTATGTCTATTCCTTTTGCGCGCTCTATTTCGCCTCGGAGTTCTTTCCCGCCGGCGACAGTACGACCCAACTCCTGAATGCCGCCGCTGTCTTTGCTGCCGGCTTCCTGATGCGCCCGATCGGCGGCTGGCTCTTCGGCCGCATCGCCGACAAGCTCGGACGGCGCACATCGATGCTGATTTCGGTGACGATGATGTGCCTCGGCTCCTTCATCATCGCGGTACTGCCGACCTACCAGACGATCGGCATTCTCGCGCCCATCCTGCTCCTCCTGGTGCGTCTGCTGCAGGGGCTTTCCGTCGGCGGCGAATACGGCACGACGGCGACCTATATGAGCGAGGTGGCGCTTGCCGGACGGCGCGGCTTCTTCGGTTCGTTCCAGTATGTGACGCTGATCGGCGGCCAGCTTCTCGCCGTCCTTGTCCTCGTCATCCTGCAGCAGTTCCTGAACGAGGCCGAACTGAAGGCCTGGGGCTGGCGCATTCCTTTCGCGATCGGCGGCGTCGCTGCCATCGTCGCACTCTTCCTGCGCCGCTCGCTGCACGAGACCTCGACCGAGGCGACGCGCGGCAAGAAAGAGGCAGGCACTCTTGCAGGCATCTTCAGGCATCACAGGAAGGCGTTCTTCACCGTCGTCGGCTATACGGCGGGCGGATCGCTGATCTTCTACACCTTCACCACCTACATGCAGAAATACCTCGTCAATACGGCGGGTATGAGCAAGGAAACCGCCAGCACCACCATGACGGCCGTGCTTTTCGTCTACATGCTGCTGCAGCCTGTCTTCGGCACTCTTTCCGACCGGATCGGGCGGCGAAATTCCATGCTTCTCTGGGGCGCGCTGTCGATCGTCACCACCGTGCCGCTGCTGACGGCGATCGGCCAGGTGACGAGCAGCACGCTGGCTTTCGTGCTTATCACCACGGCGCTCGCCATCGTCAGCATCTACACCTCGATCAGCGGGCTGGTGAAGGCCGAAATGTTCCCGGCGGAAGTGCGCGCGCTCGGCGTCGGCCTTGCCTACGCCATCGGCAATGCGCTCTTCGGCGGAACGGCGGAATATGTGGCGCTCTGGTTCAAGTCGATCGGCCACGAAAGCTGGTTCTTCTGGTACGTCACCGTCATGATGGTGATCGCCTTTACCGCCGCGATCATCATGCCTGACGCCCGCAAGAAGGGCTACCTGCAAGGGCATGGCATGGTCGACTGAGGCCGTCCCGACCATCGTAGACAACAACGACGCCGCCTCTCGGGGCGGCGTTTTCATGCGCACGAACGAGAAACCCGCCGGGTCGCCCCGGCGAGTTTCTCTTGAATAGGATCTGCGTGAAAACAGCGACCGGACCCGTTCAGATGCCCGTCTGGCCGTCGGAGCCGATATAGGCGATGCGCAGCATGTTGGTGGCGCCGGGCGTACCGAGCGGCACGCCGGCCGAGATGATGATCCGGTCACCCGGATTGCCGAAACCTTCGGACACGACGATACGGCAGGCGCGGTTCACCATGTCGTCAAGATCGATCGCATCATGCGTGACCACGCAGTGCATTCCCCAGACCACGGAAAGCCGGCGTGCCGTCTGGACGATCGGCGACAGCGCGATGATCGGCACCTGCGGGCGCTCGCGCGAGGCACGCAACCCCGTTGTACCCGACGAGGTATAGGTGACGATGGCCGAAAGCCGGAGCGTCTCGGCGATCTGACGGGCGGCAAGCGAGATGGCGTCTGCACCGGTCGCCTCGGGCGTAGCGCGCTGCGCGTAGATGATGCTGGGGAAAAGCGGGTCCTGTTCGACCTCTCGGGCGATCGACGCCATCATCGAGACGGCTTCGACCGGATACTGGCCGGATGCCGATTCCGCCGACAGCATGACCGCATCCGCGCCTTCGAAGACGGCGATCGACACGTCCGAGACTTCCGCGCGGGTCGGCACCGGCGAGGAAATCATCGATTCCAGCATCTGGGTCGCGACGACGACCGGCTTGCCGGCCCGGCGACAGGCGCGCGTGAGCTGCTTCTGGATGCCTGGCACGGTTTCGATCGGCATTTCGACACCGAGGTCGCCGCGCGCCACCATGACCGCATCGGAAAGCTCGATGATCTCGTCGATACGCTCGAGGGCTTGGGGCTTCTCGATCTTCGACATGATACCGACGCGACCGCGGGCGATCTTGCGTACTTCGGCAAGGTCGTCGGGACGCTGAACGAAGGAAAGCGCGACCCAGTCGACATCATCGGTTGCCAGCACCGCATCGAGATCGACCCGGTCCTTGTCGGTGAGCGCACCGACGCCAAGCAGCGTGTCGGGAAGGCTGACGCCCTTGCGGTCGGAAATGCTGGTGCCGGCGATCACGGTGCAGACGATGCTCTTTCCATCGGCCTTCTCAGCCTTCAGCGCGAGCTTGCCGTCATCGATCAACAGGCGGTGACCGGGCTTCACGGCTTCAAGGATTTCCGGATGTGGCAGGAAGACACGGGTCTCGTCGCCAGGCTCGTCGCGGTTGTCGAGCGTGAAGGTCTGGCCGGGCGTCAGCGTCACCTTGCCGGCGGCGAACTTGCCGACACGCAGCTTCGGGCCCTGCAGGTCGCAGAGGATGCCGATCGGCCGGCCGCATTTGGCCTCGACGGCGCGGATGCGGGAAATCAGCGTGCGCATCAGATCATGGCTGGCATGGCTCATGTTGATGCGGAAGAGATCGGCCCCCGCCTCGTGCAACTTCTGGATCATCGCCTCCTCGGAGGAAGCCGGTCCCAGCGTCGCGAGGATCTTTACTTTGCGGTTGCGCCTCATCAATTCTGGCCTTCTTGTGTGCCGGGCGCATCCGAAAGCTGGACCATCCAGCCCCCCTGACGGCCCGTGTCATATTCCTTGAAGCCCATGCGCTGGAAGCCACGGGCGAAACAATCGTTGACGCCGACGATCTTGAACTCGTTCTCCGCGACGCACATGTTGACATTGCCAGCCCAGCGGCCGCCGCGGGCCGCATCCTCGGCATAAAGATAGTAGTAGCGCGACTGCAGCTCGCCCTCGATCAGCGTGGCACAGGTGGAGGCCGGCACCTGCCACCAGCCTTCCGTGGTCCAGCCCTCGGCAGCGCGATAGCCGATCGCCACGCCGACGAGGTTCTGGGTGCCGTTGCACACGCGGAAATCCGCATGCGCGGCGCCTGCCGCAAAGAGCGGCACACCGACGGCCACAATGGCGACGAGCGCGGGAACTGAAACGAGAGAACGAAGATAGGCTGTGGGGGATTTTTTCGACACGGTTTCCGTCAGGACTCCATGATTATTCGTGAAGCACTTTCTTCGCGCGGCGTAGTCTGAAAGTCAACGAAAGTCTAATCGATTAAGCAACCTTCACACCGCCAATCGTCATCTTCGACGGGCGGCGGACGGCTTGCGCCGGACGCCTCACCGTGTCATCAACCCAATCTCCGCAACGACCTCCATTTCCCACGCGCGATGCAGGACTTCATTCCTTTCGAGATCATAGAAGGCGATTATGACAGCGGCATGGTGCTGCTGGCCGACCATGCCATGAACCGCCTGCCCGCCGCCTATGGCAGCCTCGGCCTGCCGGAAAGCGCGTTTCACCGACACATTGCCTTCGATATCGGCATCGAAGGACTGACGCGCAGGCTGGCCGCGATGCTGAATGTCCCGGCCGTCCTGAGCTGCTTTTCCCGCCTGCTGATCGATCCGAACCGCGGCGAAGACGATCCGACGCTGATCATGAAGATTTCCGACGGCGCGATCATTCCCGGCAATCACCCGATCACAGAAGCCGAATGGGACTTTCGTCTCGACAATTATCACCGGCCCTATCATCGCGCGGTCGAACGGACGATCGCCAAGGCGGGTGCCTCCGGCCATGCGCCGCTCGTGCTCTCGCTGCATTCCTTTACGCCTTTCTGGAAAGGCACTCCCCGCCCCTGGCACGCGGCGGTTCTCTGGGACAGCGACCCTCGCGCCGTACTCCCCTTTCTTGAACTCTTGCGCCAATCGGCGGATATCGAGGTCGGCGACAACGAGCCCTATGACGGCGCACTGAAGGGCGATACGATGTACCGGCATTGCATGATGTCCGGCACGCCGCATGCTCTCCTCGAAGTGCGGCAGGACCTGATCGGCGACGAGGCGGGGATCTCGGCCTGGGCGGAAAGGCTGGAGCCGATCTTCAAGACGCTCAATGCCGACCCCACATTGCACGAATACAAGATCTTTCCGTCGCGCACGGGCCCCTATACCGGCTGATACGAACATCAGGAGACGATCCGATGACCGAACTCACCAAGGAACAGCAGACCGAATTCGAGGCAGCGGCCTTCCGCCGTCTCGTCCGGCATTTGCGCGAGCGCGCCGATGTGCAGAACATCGACCTGATGAATCTCGCCGGCTTCTGCCGCAACTGCCTCTCCAACTGGTATCGCGATGCGGCCAGCGAAGCGGGTGTCGATCTCTCCAGGGACGCATCCCGTGAAATCGTCTACGGCATGCCTTACGAGGACTGGAAGAATCTGCATCAGGCGGAAGCGACCGATGCTCAAAAAGCCGCATTCGACATCAACAAGCCCGCCGATGGTTGATCGACGGGCGGATTTGGCTTGACCTCGGTCTCTCTTTTCGGCAGTTGACGACCACTCATTCAAATTTTCTACGATCAGGAGGCCCCGATGTCTGATGCTCATGGCGTCGCCCGCGACCAACTCCGCGCATTTGTCGAGCGCATCGAAAGACTGGAAGAAGAAAAGAAGACGATCGCCGACGACATCAAGGACGTCTATGGCGAAGCCAAGTCCATGGGCTTCGACACCAAGATCCTCAAGAAGGTCATCGCGCTTCGCAAGAAGGACGACCAGGAACGCATGGAAGAGGACCTGATCCTCGACACCTACCTGGCTGCGCTCGGCATGATCGAAAGCCCGCCGGACCAGGATGCCGCCTGATTCTTGCTCGCCATAGGGTCACGAAAAACCCGCCGGAACGGCGGGTTTTCTGTTTCCACGGATACGTTCGGCGTCGATCAGTCGCCTGGGCCGCTGAAGCGGTTCGGGTCGATCGCGACCGTGGCAGCGACCGGCTTGAACCCGCCGCCGGAATAGGCCGCCGAATATTCGCTGTTGAGCGTACGGCTGACCACGCGCGGCGCCTTCATCGAAACCGCTTCTTCGGCGCGATTGTTGTTGAGAGCCCATTTCGCAAGCATGTCGCCGGTCAGAGCACCGCCGGCAGACGAAGAAGCCGATCTGCCCGTGCGTCCACCTTTGGCGGGTACAGGAAGCGCGCCGGCCGAGGCGGCAACAGGCGGCCTCGGAGCATCGAACCCGTCACCGAACTGCCTGCCCTTGCCGGCTGAAGCCTGAATGACCTTCGGAGAGACGGCTGCCGTTTCAACCGGCCTTTGAACCGGCGCCGGTGCAGGCCGGGTCGGCTGCACGGACGGGCGCTGGTATTCCACGCTGCGAGCCAGCGCAGCGACGAGTTCAGGCGTCAATTCCTGTTCCTCGTCCGTCTTTGCACCGGCTTGCGGCGTAGCGGCCGACGCTTCCGGTGGTGTTGCACTAGCAGGCCGATGGACCGGAAGCGGTATGGAAGCCACTTCTTCCGGCGCCGGCATCGGACCGACAGATGCAGTCATCATGCTGTTGTCGGCATCACCCTTCAAACCGCGCGGTCCAAGCAGTGTCGGAACCGGAATGTTATAGGTGGAAAGGTCGGCGAAGGCCTCGCCGGTCGGCTGCGGCGTATCGGCCGGAGCGGAGGCCTGCAAGGCGAGCGCTTCCTGAGCTGCGTTACGCGCTGGCGAATAGAGCGCGGTCGCAAGCCCGCCGGATGCCGTATCCGAACGGAAGGCCGGGCGCGAAAGCGGCACGGGCGCGGCAATCTCCTGCTCTTCCGGCGTTTGCGTTGGCGATGGCGACGACGCGGAGGCCACCATTACGCCCGGTGGCGTGGTCGCCTCTGCCGGAGGCTCCTTCGCGGCCGGAGCCGGGCGTTCTGCCACGGCCGGCGCGCTGCTTTCCGCGTTGTCCTCTTCCTCGTCGGCTCCGCCGCCAAACAGGAAGGCCAGCAGGTTCGGCTGCCGCTTCCGTTCGGAACCGTCGCTGCGAATGCTGCCGCCCGCCGTACTGGCGACCTGGATCGAGCTGGAGCTGACACGCTTCTTGTAGTCCGCCAGCGCCTGCTCGTAACCGGGCAGCGGCTTGCCGTCGGCAGGCAGATGAAGTGTCTTGCCGTTCGGGAAGATCTGCACGAGTTCCTGACGCGTCATGCGCGGCCAGGCCCGCACGCCGCCGACATCGAGATGCACGAAGGGTGACCCCGATCTCGGATAATAACCGACCCCGCCCACCTGCATCTGCATGGCGAGCCCCCTGAGCGTCGAAAGCTTCACGCCAGGAATGTAGAAATCCATGGCCTTGCCGAGCATGTGCTGGCTGTTCTTGGCGACACCCGTATTGCGGGAGCGGGAACGCAGCATGCCATTGGTGGCCGGAGAACGGTAGGCCGAAACGACGTGGATATAATCCGAGGCGCCGCTGCGGCGGTAGACTTCCCAGACGAGGTCGAAAAGCCGCGGATCCATCTTGGTCGGCTGATTCTTGCGCCAGTCGCGCAGAAGCTGGTTGATCTGCTGGAGGCCCTTCTGGTCGTACCGGCCGTTCCGCTTGAAGGTGATGACCGCCTTCTCTCCCGTATGGACGAAGTAGAGCTTCAGGCTTCTGGTTTCGGCAGCAGCATCGGAGACAGAAACGGAAAGGACCGGCAACGCCGCCAGGAGCAGCAGGGCAGCCGCTGCAACGCGCTTGGCGAGAGTTCTGAAAAGCCCGGCCTTGCCGCCGCGCACCTTCTCACCCGAAGGCGCTTCTTTTGCATACTGATCCGGCAAAACGATCCCCGTCCTGTCGACAACGTCCCACGCTGCCTCAAATGACTGTCAAATGCGGTCACACGATGGCAAATGTGCCACAGATGTACAACCTTCTTCCATATAGTCAACAAATGGCTAATGGGAGGTTGATGAAAGGTGCCAGGACATCCTTGCGCGAAAGTTAACTCCCGCTAATACAACGCGATTATGCTGCTTCCTTGAGCGGATCGTCGGGGTCAATGCCGTAATCCTTCAGTTTCCGGTAGAGAGTCGAACGTCCGATGCCCAGTTTTCGGGCCACCTGACTCATCTGGCCGCGATAGAATTTCAACGCGAAACGGATGAGCTCCTCCTCGACATCGGCCAGTTTTCTCACGTCACCCGCTTCGTCGGTACTGACGATGATATTTTCCGCCGACGGGTAGGCGGCGGCGAGCATGGCCTTGGGATCCGGCTGTGCGGCGCGGGCCCTTTCGCTGTTGGCGAAGACGGGTGATTCGGCGAGCGCCTCCCGCACGGCGTAGTCCGACATTGCGGCCGGCGTCGGCGCAATCGCGGTCGCGGCAAGTTCGGCCGACCGGAATTCCGGAACCTGCGCGGCGATCTGCGGGAAGTCCGCTTCCGTCAGCTCATCGCCTTCGGCAAGCACCACGGCGCGAAAGACGGCGTTTTCGAGCTGGCGGATATTGCCCGGCCAGTCATAGGCCGTAAGCAACGCCAGCGCGCCAGGGGCGACAGTGAGCATCTTCGGCAATTTCTGCTCCGCCGAGAAGCGTTCGGCAAAAACGCGGGCGAGATGTGGAATGTCTTCCTTGCGGCGACGCAGCGCCGGGATGGTGATCGGGAAGACGTTGAGTCGGTAATAGAGATCCTCGCGGAAGCGCCCGGCGCGTACTTCTTCGATCAGGTCCTTGTTGGTGGCCGAGATGAGCCGGACATTGACCTTCTGCACGCGCGCCGCGCCGACGGTCTCGATCTCGCCCTGCTGTACAGCGCGGAGCAGCTTCACCTGGACTTCGAGCGGCAGGTCGCCGATCTCGTCGAGGAAAAGCGTTCCGCCGTCCGCTTCCACGAACTTGCCGGTATGGCGTTCGGTCGCGCCGGTGAAGGCGCCTTTCTCATGGCCGAAAAGGATGCTTTCCACCAGATTGTGCGGGATGGCGCCACAATTGACGGTGATGAACGGCTTGCCGGCCCGGTCGCCGTTCGACTGAATGGCGCGGGCGATCATCTCCTTGCCGACGCCGGACTCTCCTTCCAGCACCACCGGGATGTTCGAATGTGCCGCGCGCTGAGCGAGATCGATGACCCGCAGCATGTCGGGGCTCGCGGAGATGATATCGCCGAAACCGACGGCGCCGGGGCGATGGCGGCGACCGCCGCGTACTTTCGATTCCTTCTGGTTGAGCTTGAGTGCATTGGCGATCGATGCGGCGATACGTTCCGGCGAAACCGGCTTCACGACAAAATCGAAGGCGCCTGCCCGCATGGCCTGCACGACGAAATCGATGCTGCCCTGCCCGGTCTGGACGATGACCGGTGTTTCGATGCCCGCTTCGCGAATGGCGGCAAGGAAGGTCAGGCCATCCATTTCCGGCATCATCAGGTCGAGCACGATAACGTTGATGTCGACGGCTGTCCGTTTCAGGAACTCGAGTGCGACAAGGCCGTTTTCGGCAAGATGCGCGGCGTATCCGTAACGCTCCACGGCATTCTTCAGAAGGCGACGCTGAATTGGATCATCATCCACAACGAGGATTTGCGCAGTCATGCTCGGGCTCCCAGCAACGTTCATCGTGCTCCCTTTCGGGTGGTTATGCTGGAGGTTGTGCCAGAAAGGCTTGAACATCCCCTTTTGAGAAAAGCTTGCATTTTAATCGACGGCGGGGAAAACAAATCACCGACCGGATCGAAAATCAGAGGACAAGGCGATGAAACACCCCGCAATCGCGTTTCGCGAAATTCCTGCCGCAATGGCCGCCGGCGCTGCAGCAACCGATCCGGCGCTTGGCCTCCTGCCGCTCTGGAAACTGTCCGACCTTTATCCCGCCAGGGATTCGCCTGCCTTCACTGCCGACACGGACAAGGCGGAAAAGCTGGCGCTCGCCTTCGAGGAGAAATGGAAGGGCAAGCTGGCGGACGCCGCGACGAAGACCGGCGCTGGCGGCATCGGTGAGGCGCTGAAGGAATACGAGGCGCTCGATGACCTGCTCGGCAAGCTCGGCTCATATGCCGGCCTCACCTATTTCTCCGACACGTCGAACCCGGCAAACGGCAAGTTCTACGGCGACGTGCAGGCAAAATTGACCGACCTTTCCTCCCATCTCCTGTTCTTTGCACTGGAACTGAACCGCATCGACGACAAGCTGATGGACGCCTGCATGGATCGCGATCCGGCCGCCGGCCACTACCGTCCCTGGGTCGTCGATCTCAGGAAGGACAAGCCGTTTCAGCTCGAAGACAAGCTGGAACAGCTCTTCCTCGAAAAATCCATGACATCGGCCGCGGCATTCAACCGTCTGTTCGACGAAACCATGGCGGAACTCCGCTTCGAGGTGGACGGCGAGAAGCTGCCGCTCGAAGTGACCCTCAACATGCTGCAGGAGTCCGAACCGGAGGTGCGCGCCAAGGCGGCGGCAGCCCTTTCGAAGACTTTTGGCGAGAACCTGCGCGTCTTCACCCTGATCACCAACACGCTCGCCAAGGACAAGGAGATTTCCGACCGCTGGCGTGGCTTTAAGGACATCGCGGATTCGCGGCATCTGGCGAACCGCGTCGAGCGCGAGGTGGTGGATGCATTGGCTGAGGCAGTGAAGAATGCCTATCCGCGTCTCTCGCATCGCTACTATGCGATGAAGGCGAAATGGCTCGGAATGGAACAGCTGAATTTCTGGGACCGCAACGCGCCGCTGCCGGAAACGCCCACCGCTGTTATTCCGTGGACCGAAGCAAAGGAGACGGTGCTTTCCGCCTATCGCGGCTTTGCGCCGGAAATGGCGAAGATCGCCGGCCGTTTCTTCGACGAGGAATGGATCGACGCGCCGGTACGTCCCGGCAAGGCGCCAGGCGCCTTCGCGCACCCGACCGTGCCGTCGGCCCATCCTTACGTGCTCGTCAATTACATGGGCAAGCCGCGCGACGTGATGACGCTTGCCCATGAACTCGGCCACGGCGTACATCAGGTGCTTGCGGGCGCTCAGGGGGCGCTGATGTGCCAGACGCCGCTGACGCTTGCCGAAACGGCCTCCGTCTTCGGCGAGATGCTGACCTTCCGCGCCCTGCTGGAAAAGACCAGGGACAGGCGCGAACGCAAGGCCATGCTCGCCCAGAAGGTCGAGGACATGATCAACACGGTCGTGCGCCAGATCGCCTTCTACCAGTTCGAGCGCAAGGTCCACACGGCCCGCAAGGAAGGAGAGCTCACCTCCGAACAGATTGGCGAGCTCTGGCTCTCCGTCCAGGGGGAGAGCCTCGGGCCTGCGATCAGGATCTCCGAAGGCTACGAGACGTGGTGGACTTATATTCCCCACTTCATCCACTCGCCCTTCTATGTCTACGCCTATGCCTTCGGCGACTGCCTGGTGAATTCACTCTATGCGGTCTACAGTCAGGCGGAACCCGGGTTCCAGGAGAAGTATTTCGAGCTTCTGAAAGCCGGCGGCACCAAGCATCATTCGGAGCTTCTGAAGCCTTTCGGCCTCGATGCCGCCGATCCGTCCTTCTGGTCCAAGGGCCTGTCGATGATCGAAGGCCTGATCGACGAACTGGAGGCCCTGGACAGGGCGTGAGCCATTTCGATGGAACAGACGGCGCCTTACGCGCTCTTTCGGGATGATCCCGTCGGCCGGAGCCTTGTCTTCGACCGGCCGAAGGAGATCGTCCTTGCGCGGACGGCCGACGAGGTTCTGCCCGCCCTTCATCGATTGGAGGAAGCCCGCCGCTCCGGCCGATGGCTGGCGGGCTATATCTCCTACGAAGCCGGTTATGTCTTCGAGGAGAAGCTCCGGGCCCTGATCGTGCCGAACCGGCCGGTGCCCCTGCTTGCCATGGGAATATTCGATGCTCCCGCCGGTCACGAGCATCCGTTCGCCCTGCCGGAACCGGTGAAAAGTGAAGACCCCTTGTTGACCGAACCGCACGCGGCCTGGGATTTCGAAACCTACCGGCAGCGTTTCGACCGGCTGCATGAGCACCTGCGCAAGGGCGATTGCTACCAGGCAAACCTGACCATGCCGATCACCGCCCGCTGGCAGGGCGACCCGCGCTCCGCCTTCTGGTCTCTCGTCGAACGCCAGCCGGTGCACTACGGCGCACTCATCGATTTCGCCGGGGATTTCGCAGGCCCGGTCATCCTGTCGCGCTCGCCCGAGCTCTTCTTCTCGGTCGATGCCGAGCGCTTCATCGAAACACATCCGATGAAGGGCACCGCCCCGCGCGGCGCGACCGCGAAAGAGGACGAGGCGATCATTGAGGCCATGCTCGCCGATGAGAAGACGTTGGCCGAGAACCGCATGATCGTGGATCTGCTGCGCAACGACATTTCGCTCATCAGCGAAGTAGGCACCCTCTCGGTGCCGAAACTGTTCGAAATCGAGACCTATCCGACCGTTCACCAAATGGTCAGCCACGTGCGGGCCAGGCTAAAACCGGGGATAGGCTTTCCGGAAATCCTCGCGGCGCTCTTTCCCTGCGGCTCCATCACCGGAGCGCCCAAACTGTGGGCGATGCAGATTCTGGCCGGATTGGAGGATAGCCCTCGGGACGCCTATTGCGGTGCGATCGGTTATTGCGACCCGGCCGGGCCGATGCGCTTTTCCGTGGCAATCCGCACGATTACCCTTTTCAAGGACGGCAGGGCCGTCTTCAATGTCGGCGGCGGCATCGTCTTCGACTCGAAGGCAGAGGCCGAATATGACGAGTGTCTTTTGAAGGCACGCTTTGCGGTGGGCGACCAATGGATTTCTCGCTGATCGAAACGATGCGCTGGGAGCCGGGCGCGGGCTTCCTGCGGGTGGAACAGCATTTGCGCCGCCTCAGCCGGTCGGCCGATGCCCTGGGATTCCGCCAGCCGCCGCCGGATACGCTGAAGCAGCTTCAGGCCGCCGTCAGCGGCGAAAACGCCATGCGCGTTCGTCTTGTCATGACCTATCGCGGCAGGATCGAGATCACCGCGACGCCCTTCAGCCCGATCCCCGCCGGCACCGTATGGCGTGTGCGCGTCGCAAGCACCTCGCTTCCGTCGGACGATCCACTGTTTCGCCACAAGACCTCCCGCCGGGAACCCTATGAGGCCGCGCGCGCCGAATTCTCCCCCGACGAGGCGGATGAAGTCCTTCTACTCAACGAGAGGGGCGAAATCTGCGAGGGCACGATCACCAATGTCTTCGTCGAGGATGCGGATGGCCAGTTGCTTACGCCGCCGCTGACAAGCGGGCTTCTGCCCGGTATATTGCGCGCCGAACTGATCCGCGAGCGGAAGGCCCGCAGCCAGATCCTTCGTCTTGCCGACCTCAAGGAGCGCCGCATTTTCGTGGGCAATTCGCTGCGCGGCCTCATCCCTGCCGAACTCGTAAGCGACAAGGAACAATCGGAACCATCACCTGCTGAAGCCGTCTCTGGAACTGGAGGAGAAAGGTAATGGTCGAATCGCAATCGCTTGCCGATCATCTGCTTTCGCTCGAAGCTGCGCTGCAGACCCGCGAGGTGCGTAGTTCCGAGACGCGATTGCGTGAACTTCTGGCGCCTGAGTTCCGTGAATTCGGCCGTTCCGGCCTTGTCTATACGTTCGATGACATCATCTCCCGCCTCGTCTCCGAGGTCGGGCCGAACAACACGGCGATCCTGGATTTCTCGGTGTCGCTTCTCAGCGACACTGTCGCGCTCGCCACCTATCGCGGCGTCCGTCTCGTCGACGATGACGGGCACAAGCTCTTCACCAACCGCAGTTCGATCTGGCGTCTCGATGTCGACGGCAAATGGCGCATGGTTTTCCACCAGGGCACGGCGACGGAATGACGGAGACACGGCGATCTTCGCCGACATATCGCTCATTTGATAATGAGCAACCCCTCGGGATTGCGCTCGCCTGAAGACGCGACGACCACCGCCATGGCGCACCCGATGAAGAACACCGCCCAGAACGGCAGCCACATGCGCCAGTCAAAGCGATTTTGCACGCCATCCGGCCGAACGGGATAAAGCCGGATCCAGGCCCTCGACGTCGTATTGCGCAAACCCATGGTCCTGAATGCCGCGATCATCCCGACAATCACATAAAAGACCCTGCTGAATAGCACCATCAGCCTTCCCGCCCCGCATGTTGCACCTGCGAAATATTTGTAGGGCTGTCGCGGCATGTTCCAAGTCTTCGAAGACGATTTTTACAAGTACATGAATTTGGCTTAAACCGATCCTGAAACGGCACACCCGGGACGGCATGAACGACAAGCCCCTCATCTATACGCCCTATGACGGCTCCTCGAAGCCCTTCACCATCGGGCTTCTCCAGCTCGATCCTGCCCGCTGGATCGAACCGGACGGCGATCTTGCCTATCACCTGACCGAGAAGAGGAAGCTCTTCGCCGAGCATGGCGATCAGGTTTTTCAGGCAGAACCGGATACGGAAGAGGCCCAGCAGGAAATCCTGGATGCGCTGGCGGACTATCTCCCGTCCCACCATCCGGCAATCTATCATCGCGACGGCAATCTCGTGGAGATGGCGGGCCACAGGATCGATCTCGCCGACCAGAGCCTGCCGCCGCTTGTTCGTGCCGGTCTCATGATGCAGGACGATCTCGTCATCATGCGCAAGGGCGAGAACGGCTGGCGCCTCGCCGCCGCCTTCCTCGCCTTCCCCTCCTCCTGGTCGCTTGCGGACAAGTTCGGCAAGGCGATCGATGAGGTTCATGCGCCAGTGCCGGATTTTGCACGCGGCAGCCGCAATGCGGACCTCATCAACCGCATGTTCGATAATCTTTCGCCAGCCCGTTTCGTGGTCCGCTGGAACTGGTCGGTCAACTGGGGCTACAAGCTTTATCGCCCTGTCGCGCAGCCTGCTTCCGAAACAAAGGACGTGCCGGCAGAGGGGGCGTTCATCCGCGTCGAGCGCCAGACGCTCAGGAAAATGCCGGTCTCGGGCGACATCCTCTTCACCATTCGCATCTATCTCGATCCGGTCACCGCGATCATGGCTCAACCGAACGCCCGGGAACTGCCAGCCTCGCTCGCCGATCAGCTCGAAGCGCTGACGCCGGAACAGGCCGATTACAAGGGGCTCCTCGCAAAACGCGCCGAACTCGTGGCCATGCTTCGGAAATCCGCCGAAAAACTCGTCTCTGTCGGGTAAGTGCCGATTTCACCCGGAAAACCGATGGCCTCTTTATTGTGACGCTGTTTTATGATCTAGAGCGCCGCGAAATCGCACCTGCGCATCCATTATCCGTTCACTGCCGAAGAAGCGGGGCAGCGGCCCACAGGGCCGCCGATCAAGGAGAGAGACATGTCAGAGACTAACTATCCGGTGTATGGCGAAATCACCGGCCCGATCGTGATGATCGGTTTCGGTTCGATCGGCCGCGGTACGCTGCCGCTGATCGAACGCCACTTCAAGTTCGACAAGGACCGGATGGTGGTGATCGACCCGCGCGACGACGAAGCGGGAATTCTCAAAAAACACGGCGTCCGTCACATCAAGGAATATGTGACCAGGGATAACTACAAGGATCTCCTGAAGCCGCTGCTGACGGCTGGCGGCGGCCAGGGCTTCTGCGTCAACCTTTCGGTCGATACCGGCTCGCTCGACCTGATGAAGCTCTGCCGCAAGCTCAACGTCCTTTATATCGACACCGTCGTAGAACCTTGGCTCGGCTTCTATTTCGACAAGAACATGAAGAACGCGGATCGCACCAACTATGCGCTGCGTGAAACCCTGCGCAAGGAAAAGGCGAAGAACCCGGGCGGCGCGACGGCGGTCTCCACCTGCGGCGCAAACCCCGGCATGGTGTCCTGGTTTGTCAAGAAGGCGCTCGTCAATCTTGCCAGGGATACCGGCCTGAAATTCGAAGAGCCGACCCAGCACGACCGTGAAGGCTGGGCGAAGCTCATGAAGAAGCTCGGCGTCAAGGGCGTCCATATCGCCGAGCGCGATACCCAGCGCACCAAGCACCCGAAGCCGCTCAACGTTTTCTGGAACACCTGGTCGGTCGAAGGCTTTATCTCCGAAGGCCTGCAGCCGGCCGAGCTCGGTTGGGGGACACACGAGGAGTGGATGCCGAAGAACGCCAAGCAGCACAAGAAGGGCTGCAAGGCGGCGATCTATCTGGAACAGCCGGGCGCCAACACCCGCGTACGGACCTGGTGCCCGACGCCCGGCCCGCAATACGGCTTCCTCGTCACCCACAACGAGTCGATCTCCATCGCCGACTACTTCACGGTGCGTGACAAGGATGGCGAAGTCACCTTCCGTCCGACCTGCCACTACGCCTATCATCCGGCCAATGATGCGGTGCTTTCGCTGCACGAGATGTTCGGCAATGGCGGCACGCCGCAGCCCGTTCACCACGTTCTCGACGAAGACGAGCTGGAGGACGGCATCGATGAACTCGGCGTCCTGCTCTACGGCCACGAGAAGAACGCCTACTGGTACGGTTCGCGCCTGTCGCTCGAGGAAACCCGCCGCATCGCTCCTTACCAGAATGCCACCGGTCTGCAGGTGACCTCGGCCGTTCTCGCGGGCATGGTCTGGGCGCTGGAGAATCCGAGTGCGGGCATCGTCGAGGCGGATGAGATCGACTACAAGCGCTGCCTTGAAGTGCAGCTTCCCTATCTCGGCCCGGTCGAAGGCCATTACACCGACTGGACCCCGCTCGATGGCCGCCCGGGCCTCTTCCCGGAAGACATCGACGAAAAGGATCCCTGGCAGTTCAGGAACATCCTGGTTCGCTGACCGATTGGGAAAACCGCCTGCTCTTCGGCAGGCGGTTTTTTGTGTGTCCACAGGCCCTTGCCTTTTCAAGGCCACATCTTGCGTTACATAGGTCCGTGGCGGCATGCTTCGCCTTAAGGGACGGACCGATTCGCGGGAGACAGATCATGAAATTGAAAGCGAGCTTTGCGCTCATCGCCGCCGCAGGCCTGACCGCCTGCATGTCCTCTCCTCCGCCGCGCCAAGCTCCTCCGCCCCGGCCCCAGGGTGTCGAGGGAAGCTGGTCCGATCCGAACGGCATCGTCTCCACCTTCCAGGGAGGCACGTTCAACACCCGCTCCAGCGACAGCAATACGCTTCTGGCCTCCGGCACCTACGTCAATCTCTCGCCGACGCTGGTCGAGATCAATATGACCTCGCTCGTGAGAAAGACGCAGTCACGCGTCAATTGCTCGCTCGTGAGCCCCAACCAGCTCAACTGCACGCAGGATAGCGGCGCCCAGTTCTCCCTTATGCGGCGAAGCTGATCACGGTCTTTCGGGATCTATTTTACAAACCCCGCTTCGGCGGGGTTTTCTTGTTTTGCGCGGGAAGCAGCGCGCATGCACGGCTGTCACATTTCCCTTGAAACGGCATCCTCTTGATGAAAACATGTGCCGCAGAACGATTGTCACGGTGGGACAGTAGAACAATCGGCGCGAGGCGGCCAAAAGCCGATCGATCAAACAGGAGAGAGATCAGATGATGAAGACATTGAGGTTCGGGCTGATGACCGTTTCGGTTTTGGCCCTTTCAACCGGCGCGGCGCTCGCCGATTTCGAGCTCAATATCCTGCACATCAACGACTTCCATTCGCGCATCGAGGCCGTCAACAAATATGACTCCACCTGCTCGGCGGAAGAAGAAGGCAAGAATGAATGCTTCGGCGGCGCGGCCCGCCTGCTGACCGCGATCAACCAGACGCGTGACGCTCTGAAGGCCGAGAACAAGAACGTCCTCCTGTTGAATGCCGGCGACAATTTTCAGGGCTCCCTCTTCTACACGACCTACAAGGGCGCGGTGGAAGCCGAAGTGCTGAACGCCATGAAATTCGACGCCATGACCGTAGGCAACCACGAATTCGACGACAGCGACGACGTGCTCGCCACCTTCCTGGACAAGGTCCAGTTTCCGGTCGTGACCGCCAATGTCGTCCCAAGCGCCGCCGCCAAGATCGGTGACCGCATCAAGCCCTTCATCATCCTCGATGTCGGTGGACAGAAGATCGGCATCGTCGGCGCCGTCACCAATGAAACACCGGAAATCGCCAATCCCGGTCCGAACATCACGATCGCCGACGACGTCGCCAAGATCACCGAGGCCGTCCAGGCCGTGAAGGCTCAGGGCGTAGACAAGATCATCGCGCTCACCCATGTCGGCTATCCGCGCGACCTTGCGGCGATCGCTAAGATACAGGATGTCGACGTTGTCGTCGGCGGCCATACCCACACGCTTCTCTCCAACACCGTCAAGGGCGCGGAAGGCCCCTACCCGACCTGGTCCGACAACCCCGGCGGGTACAAGATTCCGGTCGTGCAGGCATTCCAGTACAGCCGCTATCTCGGCGACCTGAAGGTCGTCTTCGATGACAACGGCGTCGTCAAGGAAGCAAGCGGCGAGCCCATCCCCGTGGATGCCAAGTTCCAGCCCGACCAGGCCATGGTCGCGCGCATCGACGAATTGAAAGCCCCGATCGAGGAAACCAAGAAGAAGATCGTCGGCAGTGCCGAAGCCGCAATCGACGGCGACCGCCGCAATTGCCGTGCGAAAGAATGCTCGATGGGCAATCTGCTTGCCGATGCGCAGCTTGACCGCGTCAAGGGCCAGGGGATCACCATATCCATTCAGAACGGTGGCGGCCTGCGCGCTTCGATCGATGCCGGCGAGGTGACAATGGGTGAAGTGCTGACTGTGCTGCCCTTCCAGAACACCATCGCCACTTTCCAGATCAAAGGCTCGGACATCATCGCCGCGCTGGAAAACGGCGTCAGCCAGATCGATGATGGCGCCGGCCGCTTCCCGCAGGTCGCCGGCCTGAAATTCTCCTTTGACAAGTCGAAACCGGCCGGCAGCCGGGTGAGCGACGTGCAGGTCAAGGAGGGAGACGCATTCGCGCCGATCGATTCGGCGAAGACTTATGGCGTCGTTACCAACAACTTCGTCCGCGCCGGCGGCGACGGCTACAAGATCTTCGCGACCAGCGCCGTGAACCCCTACGATTTTGGCCCGAACCTGGAGCAGGCGGTGGCGGACTACCTCGCGGCCAACAATCCCTACAAGCCCTATACGGACGGCCGTATCACCGATCTCACTCCGGCGGGCTACACACCGCCGCCGAAGCCAGCCCCGGCCGCTCCGCCGGCCCCTTCGGCTGCAGCTCCCGCGGCGCCGGCACCGGCCGCCCCCGCTCCGTCGCAGACGGCAGCCGCTCCGGCAACCCCGGCCCCCGCGGCCCCTGCCGCGCCGCAGCCGGCCGGCCCGACCAAATACATTGTCGTGAAGGGCGATTCGCTCTGGAAAATCGCCGAGGCTCATTACGGCAACGGCGAGGAATGGACGAAGATCGCCGAGGCGAATTCGCTTAGCAATCCGAATATCATCCATGTCGGCGCCGAGCTCGAACTTCCGGCGAAGTGAGCTCTCGGCCTAAACTGGACAATTTGTCTCTTGTCAAAAATGCCGGTCCGGGCTTTCCCGGACCGGTATTTCTTTCTAAGTAAACCGCAATGCCGAAGTGCCTCGTCGCCGCTTGAGAAGCTTAGCCTTGGAAGGGTCCGCATGATTTCTCCATCCGCCTCCATGCCTCCCGATCATCCGAAAGTGACTTTCGGCAAGGTCGGCGTGCTGCTTGTCAATCTGGGCACTCCGGACGGCACGGATTACTGGCCGATGCGGCGTTATCTCGCAGAGTTTCTGTCCGACCGGCGGGTGATCGAATGGTCCAGGCTTTACTGGTATCCGATCCTCTACGGCATTGTCCTGAACAAGCGGCCGCAGAAGGTCGGCAAGGCCTATGAGGTGATCTGGAACAAGGATCTGAACGAAAGCTTCCTGCGCACCTATACCCGCAATCAGTCGGATCTGATGAGCGAGCGGCTGAAGGATCTGCCGAACGTCGTGGTCGATTGGGCGATGCGTTACGGAAAGCCCTCGATCGCCGAACGCATCGACGCGCTGAAGGACAAGGGCTGCGAGAAGATCGTACTTTTCCCGCTTTATCCGCAATATGCCGCCTCCACCACCGCAACCGTCAATGACAAGGCTTTCGAGCACCTGATGAAACTGCGCTGGCAGCCGGCGATCCGCACGGTGCCGCCCTATCACGACGATCCGACCTATATCGAAGCGCTCGCCAACTCGGTACGGCAGACCTATGCGACGCTCGACTGGGAGCCGGAAGTGCTGATCGCCTCGTTCCACGGCATTCCGCAATCCTATTTCAAGGCTGGCGACCCCTACCATTGTCATTGCCAAAAGACGGGCCGGCTGCTGCGAGAGGCACTCGGCCTGACCGAGAAGAACTTCATGCTCACCTTCCAGTCCCGCTTCGGGCCGGAGGAATGGTTGCAGCCCTATACGGACAAGACGGTCGAGAAACTGGCAAGCGAAGGTGTGAAGCGGATCGCTGTCATCAATCCTGGTTTCGTCTCCGACTGCCTGGAGACGCTGGAAGAGATCGCCGGCGAGGCCGCCGAAACCTTCCTGCATCACGGCGGCGAGAAATTCGTGCACATTCCCTGCCTCAACGACAGCGAGGGTGGCATGACGGTGCTCGAAAAGGTCGTGCGCCGCGAACTCCAGGGCTGGGTTTAGCGCCTCACCGAATTTCGTCAGCCCTGAAGCCTTCGGTCGCCGCCTTCCAGAAATCCGGGTCCTCGTACTCCGTCGGATCGGTGATATTGGCCAGATGGAAGGCTTCCCGCCGCTCGACGCAGGTGCCGCAGCGGCCGCAATGGCGCGTCCCGCCCTTGTAGCAGGACCAGGTCTCGGCGAACGGCGTGCCGTGAAGCGCGCCGTCGGTGACGATATCCGCCTTCGAGCCGTTGACGTAAGGGGCGAGCAGCCTGACCGAGGCGTAACCGTCCAGCGCATGGTCCTGCATGGTCTGGAAGGCGTCGATGAAACCCGGCCGGCAATCCGGATAGATGAAATGATCGCCCCCGTGCACGGCGATCGCCACGGCTTCAGCGCCTCTTGCGGCGGCCACCCCGAATGCGACGGCGAGCATGACGGCGTTGCGGTTCGGCACGACCGTGATTCGCATCGTCTCCTCGGCATAATGCCCGTCCGGCACGTCGACATCGTCGGTCAGCGCGGAGCCTGAAAGCTGGCTTCCGATCGACCGCATGTCGATGATCTGGTGAAAGACGCCGAGCCGCCGGGCGCAGGCGGCGGCAAATTCCAGTTCCTTGCGGTGCCGCTGGCCGTAGTCGAAGGAGATGAGGCCGAGAAGCTCCTGCTCCGCCGCAATCTTATGAGCGAGGGAAACGGAATCCAGTCCGCCGGAGCAGACGACGATGGTTTTCATGATCAGGTATCCTTGTTTTGACCGGGTAGGCTGCGACCGGTATTCAATTGTCCTCTCTAGAACGGCCGGATGCGCTTGTGAACAGCATTCCCGTTGAATAGGATCACGCCGTTCGAGAAAGCGGCAGGGGGTTGTTATGCTGTTGGGTGGCTTCGATATCGTCGTGATCGCACTGGTTATTCTGGTCATCCTGGTCCTGTTTGCCGGGATCAAGACCGTGCCGCAGGGCTATCGCTATACGGTGGAGCGCTTCGGCCGCTACACCCGCACGCTCGAACCGGGCCTCAACCTCATCACGCCGTTCATCGAACGCGTCGGCGCGCGCATGAACGTCATGGAACAGGTGCTAGACGTCCCGACCCAGGAAGTCATCACCAAGGACAATGCAAGCGTTTCGGCCGATGCCGTCGCTTTCTACCAGGTGCTCAACCCGGCCCAGGCCGCCTACCAGATCACCGATCTCAAGAACGCCATCCAGAACCTCACCATGACCAATATCCGTTCGGTCATGGGCTCGATGGATCTCGACGAGCTGCTGTCGAACCGTGAAGTCATCAACGAGCGGCTCTTGCGCGTCGTCGACGAGGCCGTCGGTCCCTGGGGCATCAAGGTCACGCGCGTCGAGATCAAGGACATCCAGCCGCCGGCCGATCTCGTTGAATCCATGGGACGGCAGATGAAGGCGGAGCGCGAGAAGCGCGCCCAGATCCTCGAAGCCGAAGGCGCCCGCAATGCCCAGATCCTGCGCGCCGAAGGCGCCAAGCAGGCGGCGGTGCTGAAAGCCGAGGGCGAGCGCGAGGCCGCCTTCCGCGAGGCCGAAGCCCGCGAGCGCCTGGCGGAAGCCGAGGCGAGAGCGACGCAGGTCGTTTCCGAAGCGATTGCCGTCGGCAACGTCCAGGCCATCAACTATTTCGTGGCGCAGAAATACACCGAAGCGCTGGTGGAGATCGGCAAGGCGACGAATGCCAAGATCGTACTGATGCCGCTTGAGGCCTCCTCCATCATCGGCTCGCTCGGCGGCATCGGCGCGATCGCCAGGGACGTCTTCGGCGACGGTCCTGCGCCGGCTGCGCCGCCCCGCCCGCCGATCGCTCCCCGCTCGCCGGCAACTTCGCGCACGACGCCGGCGGTCAATCCGTTCAACCCCACGTCACCTTCCTCGTCCGAGACCTGAAGCGATGATCCATGATTTGGTGAACGGTCTCGGCCCCTGGAGCTGGTGGATTCTCGGCCTCATCCTGCTGGCCGCCGAACTTGCCGCACCGGGCGTATTCCTGATCTGGATCGGCGCTGCGGCGATCGTCGTTGGCGCGCTCTCGCTTTTGCTCTGGGATACGGCGTTTTGGATCTGGCAGGTCCAGTGGCTGCTTTTCGCCGTGCTGTCGGTTGGTCTGGCCCTCGCCGGGCGCCGCTTCTATGCCGGCCGGAGCGAGCCGAGCGACGAGCCTCTCCTGAACCGGCGCGGCGAAAGCCTGATCGGCCGCACAGCCACTCTCCACGAACCGATCACGGAAGGACGCGGCCGCATCCGCCTGGACGATACCTGGTGGCCGGTCATGGGGCCCGACCTGCCGGCCGGCACACGCGTGAAGGTGGTGACCGCCAGCGGACGTGACCTGACGGTCGAGGCGGACTGAACTCTTTCCGGAATCAGGCGACGCCGACGCGCAGGAGATCGTGGAAATGCACGATGCCGACGGGCTTGCGCTCCGCGTCGATGACGATGAGCGCGCCGATGCTGTGCTTGTTGAGAAGCGCCATGGCGGCCGTCGCAAGAGTTTCCTTGCCGACCGTCTTCGGGCTCGTTGTCATCACGTCGTCGACCGGCGTCTGGCGGAGGTCGAGGTCCAGGTGGCGGGCGATGTCGCCGTCGGTGACGACGCCGCAAAGGCATCCTTCCTCATCGATCACACCGACGCAGCCGAAACGCTTGCGCGACAGTTCCTGAATGGCGTCGGGCATGGTGACGCCCTTCTTCACCAGTGGAATCCGGTCACCGGTATGCATGAGATCGCTGACATGCGAGAGCATTGCGCCGAGTTTGCCGCCCGGATGATAGACACGGAAATCGGTTGCCGAGAAGCCCCGCGCTTCCAGAAGAGCGACGGCGAGCGCATCACCCATGGCAAGCTGCATCAGCGTCGACGTGGTCGGCGCAAGACCATGCGGACAGGCCTCCTGCTCTTTGGGCAGAAGCAGCACGACATCGGCCTCCCGCGCGAGCGTCGAAACCTCGCCGGCGGTCATCGCGATCAGCGGAACGGAGAAACGCCGGGTGAAGGAGACGATGCCCTGCAATTCTGCGGTCTCGCCGCTCCAAGAAAGCGCCAGCACTACATCCCCGGTGGCAATCATGCCGAGATCGCCGTGATTGGCTTCCACGGGATGGACGAAGAAGGCGGGCGTGCCGGTCGATGCAAGGCTCGCAGCGATCTTCCGGCCGATATGGCCACTCTTGCCGACCCCGGTCACGATGACCCGGCCATCGATGCCACCGATGATCTCCACTGCATTGCGAAAGCGATCGCCCAAGCCATTCTGGAGGGCATTATCCAGCGCATCAAGCCCTTGTTTTCCAAAGGCAATGGTCCTCAGCGCAGAGTCGACGACATCATGTTCGACGAGTTGCAAAGCTCTCTTGATCATGGTGAAGCCTTAGCGTTTTTTATATTCGAAGTCCATCAACTTTGCACCGCAACGGCGACATTCCCGGCTTGGTGCGGCACCGCAACCAAACGTTAACTACATCGCTTTACGTTTGGGTAAGCATTCCGATCGCCAGGCGGGCCGATGAAGATCATCACGAGAACAGGCAGGACGCGTGAACGGCGCCGGACGGCGGCCGGCTTGCTGTTTGCCTGCTCAGCGCTTGCCACGCCGGCCGTCGCCCAGACCGCCAGCCCCTTTCCGCCGCAGGGCGGCTCCCTGCCGTCCGTGGCGGACGCCACGGCACCGACTTCACAAACCACCCTCGGCGGAGGTACGGGGACCCAGCCGGCCAGCGGCACGGCGGGTGCTGCCGACGATCCGAACCGGGACGACCCGAATGTCGCAACCGGCGCGGTACCGGGCCCCGTTCCGGATGCCGATCAGGAACCGCCTTACGAGGAAGACCTGAACCAGCCCTACGAGCAGCCGCTCGATCCCGGCGCGGAGCCCATCGACGCGCGGGAACAGCCGCGCGAGCCGGGTGATCCGACCGGCATCCGGCTGGGCAGCTTTCTCCTCCGCCCCACGGTCACCAACGGCGTCAACACGGAAATCACCCGTTCCAATGGCAGCGAGCGTCGCCGCGACTACTTCTCGACGGTAATCCGCGGCACCCTCTCCTCCGACTGGTCGCGCCATTCACTGACGGTGACCGGCGAAGGAACCCTTGAGCGCAACTTTCGCGGCGGTGACGAAGGCGAACGGCCAGAAGCCAACATCGATGCGGATCTGCGGCTGGATCTTGCCGACGATACCATCGCCCATATCACGGGCGGCTACAGCTTCTCCCGCGAAGACGACTACGACCCGAACGCGATCGGTGGCGCCACGACCCAATCGGGCGTCAACGAATTTACCGGCGGCCTCTCGGTGGAGCGCGATCTCGGTAAAATCCATGGCACCGCCGCACTCGATCTTTCCCGTGCCATCTATACCGACGCCAAACTCTCGGACGGCACCGTCGTGAGCATGAAGGATCGCAACCGCAGCGGTATCGACGGCAGGCTGCGGCTTGGCTACGAGCTCTCGCCGGCCCTGATCCCTTACGTCGAAGTGGCGACCGGCCACACATTCTACGACCAGAAGCGCGACAATTCCGGTTACGCCCGCTCCTCGCAGAGCTATGCGGCACGCGGCGGCGTGGAATTCGATTTCGGCGAGAAGTTGCGCGGCGAGATCGGCACCGGCTATGAGTTCGTCGATTACGAGGACAGCCGCCTGAAATCGGTGAACGCGATCACCTTCAACGGCAATGCGATCTGGTCGCCGCAGCGTGGCACCGATGTCAATCTCGGCCTGCGCACAACGGTGCAGGATTCCACCACGCCGGGCCAGAGCGGCTGGGTGGAATATCAGGCAACCGCGGGACTGACGCACGAAATGCGCGATCATCTCGTGGCGCGCCTTACCGGAAGCTCCACCTACCGCGATTTCTCAAGCGGCGGCAGCGACGAGACCGTCTGGGTGGCCGGCGCCGGTCTTACCTGGGCGATCAACCGTTATCTCGACCTGACCGGCGACGTGGAATACGAGCAGGCGGATGGCGGCGGCTCCGATGAACGCATCGTCCGCGCCGGCGTCGGGCTTACCGTCAAGCGGTGATATCCGGCCGACCGGCGATCCATTCCATGAGCGCGTTCTGGGCATGCAGGAGAAATGCCTTCGCCGGAGTGCTCTGACAGACGGAATGAAGCATGGCATCCGCCGTCACCTCCTGTCCCCGCATGACCGGCGGACAGGGAATGAAGATCGCGTCGGCACGGCAGTCGTCCAGAATCGCCGCCGATATCCGATAATCGGCGAGCGCGCTCTCTTCCGCCCCGCCCGGCCACGAGTCCGTCAGGATAACGTCGGCATCCTCAAGTTCGCGCATATTCTCGCTGACTCGGAAATTCCGGTTGACGAGCGCCGGCTCCCGGATATGCCATCTCTGCGGAAAAACCTGCACCACCTCGATGGGCAGCGAGATCGATGCCTCGACCCACGACCGAAGTATATTGGCGTCCGGTGCGACACCGGCGATCTTCAATCTCTCGATGCCGCCCCGCCTGCTGCTGATATAGGCAAGATCGCCGAGCGTCTCGCAGGGATGGTTCGACCGTGTCCGCGCATTGATCACCGGAGCCTTGGCATTCGCCGCGAGTTCGCGAAGTCCGGCAAGCTCCCGCGTGCGGATGACGATCATGTCGAACCAGTTGTCGAGATAGCCTGCGAGGTCGGCGATCGCCTCCCGTCCGCCAAGGCTCACCGGCGCGTCGATGCAGAAGCCGCCCATCGCCTGGATGCCGAGATCGAAGGCCGTGGTGTTGCGCCAGCCGCCATCATCGACGATGAACGCGATGCGCTTGCCGGAAAGGCTCCGGGGCATCCGCCGCGCGCGCCAAGCCTGCGCCAGTTCGCCGGCACGGGCAAGGACCGCCAGGACGATCTCCGCCGGCAGGTCGTGGAATTCGAGAAAATCCGTGTCTGCCTGGACGTCCATGGTCGATATGCATCTCCAAAAAGGGAGAACCCCTTACAGCAGGGCCACAAGGGGTTCTTCCGACATTCCGGCCGCAGGTTCCGGCCTCTCCCGTCCTACTTCAGCGATGCGATAAGCGCCTTGAGCGGCTCCTCGATCGCCGGGCGGATATCGGCGCGCTGCAGGGCAAAAGCGAGGTTCGCCAGGATGAAACCATCCTTGGCGCCGCAGTCATAGGTCTCGCCGGTGAACTTGTAGGCCGAGAACTCCTGGCTCTTCGCGAGCGTCAGCATGCCGTCGGTGAGCTGGATCTCGTTGCCGGCGCCGCGCTCCTGGGTCTCCAGGATCTTGAAGATTTCCGGCTGCAGGATATAGCGGCCGTTGATGTAGAGATTGGACGGCGCAGTCCCCTTCGGCGGCTTCTCCACCATCTGCGTGATCCTGAACCCGTTGCCGACCGCCTCGCCGACGCCGACGATGCCGTATTTATGCGCCTGGTCCGGATCGCATTCCTGCACGGCGAGCACATTGCCGCCGGTCTTCTCGTAAAGCTCCACCATCCCCCGGAGGCAGCCCTTCTCGGCCGACATGATCATGTCGGGCAGGAGCACCGCGAAGGGCTCGCTGCCTACGATGTCCCGGGCGCACCAGACCGCATGGCCAAGCCCGAGCGGCACCTGCTGGCGCGTGAAGCTTGCCGTGCCCGCCTTCGGCAGAAGGCCGGCGAGCAGTGTCAGCTCGGCATTCTTGTTGCGTTCGCGCAGCATCTGTTCCAGCTCGTACTGGATGTCGAAATAGTCTTCGATAACGGCCTTGCCGCGACCGGTCACGAAAACGAAATGCTCGATGCCCGCTTCCGCCGCCTCGTCCACCACGTACTGAATGACCGGCTTGTCCACCACGGTCAGCATTTCCTTCGGCACCGCTTTGGTCGCGGGCAGGAAGCGCGTGCCCAGACCTGCGACGGGAAACACTGCCTTACGGATCTTCTGTTGTTGTGCCACTCATGCCTCCTGAAAGCACATCATCGTGCGAGTTGTTCGATTCCGGTCCTCTAGCGTCGATTTGCTACCGTTTCGCAAAGACTGCCGCTGGCCGGATTTCCATGGTAAAGAATTTGTTGACCGTATTCTGTTATTACATCGTTAAGCCGCATGCCACTCTCGCCTTCGGGCTTGGTTAAAGGAAGAATGGACACGACTGCCGATGAAGATACTTCGCACCAACCTCTTGCGCGGATTTGTTTTCTCCCTGTGCGCTGGGTTCGCTGTCGCAAGCATGCCGATAGATGCCCGGGCTGACGCCGGTTTCAAGGCTTGGATTACAAAATTCTACCCGACTGCCGCAAAGAGCGGGATTTCCCGTTCCACCTATGAAAGAGCCTTTGCCGGCATTACCGAACCCGACCGGGACGTGCTTGAAAAGGCGCAGTTCCAGCCTGAATTCAAATCGAAGATCTGGGACTATCTCGATTCCCGCGTCAATCCCTATACCGTGCGTATCGGTCGCGAGATGGCCGCAAGGCATGGCTCCACGCTCAACGCCCTGGAACGGCATTTCGGCGTCGACAAGCACATCCTGCTTGCCATCTGGTCGATGGAATCCAATTACGGCGCCGCACTGGACAATCCCGAGCGCCTGCACCACATCCCGCAAGCGCTTGCGACCCTTGCATGGGGTGATTCGAGGCGCTCCAATTATGCCCGCAAGCAGCTCGTCGCAGCCTTGAAGATTCTCCAGTCCGGTGATGTCGCACCGAGGCAGCTCACCGGCTCCTGGGCAGGCGCCATGGGTCACACCCAGTTCATTCCGACCAGCTACCTGCTCTACGCCGTCGACGCAGACGGCAACGGCAAGCGCGACATCTGGCATTCGGTGCCGGATGCGCTTGCGACCTCCGCCAACCTGCTCGCCAAGAACGGTTGGCAATCAGGCAAGACCTGGGGTTACGAAACGGCAGTTCCGGCAAGCGGCGCGCGTTACGAAGGCCAGACCAAAACGTTGGCCGAATGGGCGAAGCTTGGTTTCGCCCGTCCGAACGGCAAGGGCTTTCCGCGCGGCGCGGATCGCGCAGAACTGAAGCTCATGGCCGGCACGAATGGCCCGGCCTTCCTGATGCTCAAGAATTTCTTCGTGGTGAAGCGATATAATGCCGCCGACAGCTATGCGCTCGCCGTCGGCCTGCTCGCCGACGAGATCGCCGGTTACGGCGGCATGCAGCAGGCATGGCCGCGTCCGGACGGCACGCTCGACATCAGGCAGAAGTTCGAGCTGCAATCGCGCATGAAGGAGCTCGGCTATTACAACGGCGAGGTCGATGGCAATTTCGGCTCCGGCTCGAAGGCAGCCATTTCCGAGATCCAGAAGCGGCTCGGCATGCAGCAAAGCGGCGAACCCTCACGGCAGCTTCTCGAAGCTTTGCGTTGACAAGCAGGCGTAGTGCTCCACATGGTTTTCCGATGGTCCAGCACCTGTAGAGCGTGCGAGGCGTACGAGGCATGAAGGCTTTGTGGAAAACCAGCGGACAAGGAGGTTGGGCTCGTCTGGGCGCGGTTTTGCTTGCGCTGTTGCTCGCCTTGCCGTTCGGTACCTCGCCCGCCACCGCCCAGGAGCCGGCCCCGCGGCGCAACCTCTTCGACCTGCTGTTCGGCGGCCCCCGCTATGAGCGCTACGAGCGATACGAACCTTACGAGCGTGCGCCCCGTCGGCGTTATAACCGTGACGGCTCGATCATCGAGGTGAAACCACGGCCGCGCAAACCGGCCCCTCGCCGCGCCGCGGCGCCGCGCCCGCCGCAGCCGGTCGCACCTCCCGCCCCCGAGCCCGTCGCGAAGCTGGAGAACGCCAGGCAGATCCTCGTGGTCGGCGACTTCATGGCCGGCGGCCTTGGCAGCGAACTGGAGAATGCGTTCGCGACGTCTCCCGGCGTCGCCGTCGTCGAACGCAGCGACGGTTCCTCCGGCCTCGTCCGCAAGGATCATTTCGACTGGTCGGCCGAACTGCCGGCCATGCTCGACGAAGCAAAGCCCGCCATCGTCGTGGTGATGGTCGGCGCCAACGATCGCCAGCAGATGCAGATCGGCGGCACGCGCGAAAAGTTTCGCAGCGAGGCCTGGTTCAAGGAATACGAGACGCGCGTGGCAGAGCTCGCCGGCATCGTCGCCTCCCGGAAGCTGCCGCTGCTCTGGGTCGGCCTGCCCTCGTTCCAGTCGCCCTCCATGATGGCCGATGCGGTGACGCTGAACGCCATCTACCGGAGCCAAACGGAGAAGGCGGGAGGCGAATTCGTCGATATCTGGGACGGCTTCGTGGACGAGGACGGCAAGTTCATCCTGACGGGCTCGGACGTTAACGGCCAACAGGCGCGGCTGCGCAGTTCCGACGGGATTACCTTCACCAAGGCCGGCAAGCAGAAGCTCGCCTTCTATGTCGAGAAACTGGTCCGCCGGCATCTCGGGGAAATGGCGAGCCCCGACGTCGTCAAGCTTGATTCCAGCAGTCTGCCCTCCCTGTCCGCGCTGCCGGCCGCGCCCGGTCAAGCTATCCCGACCCATCCGATCAGCCTGTCAGACCCCGAGCTTGACGGCGGCAAGGACCTGCTCGGCGCGGCACCACTTCCCTCGATCCTCGTGGAAACGCCGCGCGACAAACTGGTCAAGCGGGGAGAGCTTGCCCCCGCCCCGGCCGGACGGATCGATGATTATCGGATTCCAGCGGCGCAGTGAGCTACCGGCCGGCAGTAACCGCCTCTCTTCCTACACGAATTGGGAAGACCCCATATCGTAACTTTGGAGCAGTCCGCCCCCTCTGGCCTGCCGGCCATCCCCCCCACAGGTGGGGAGATTACAAGCGGCCCGGCCTTCCCGCCTCTCTCGTTATTTCCGTCGCAGCAGGCCATCTGTTGAACAGTACGCCTCTTGTTTGGGGAAACCGGTGCGTCCAGCCGATCTCCCCACCTGTGGGGGAGATGGCCGGCAGGCTAGAGGGGGGCGGACTTGTTACGGCTTAACGGAATTTCCACCAGCCCCGAAAGCAGGGCTTGGACAAGCCCCCATTACCGAACTTACCGCGGCAATACAGAGCTTCCCATCAGCGCCTCGTCGATCGCTCGCGCCGCCTGGCGGCCTTCGCGGATCGCCCAGACGACCAGCGACTGGCCGCGGCGCACATCGCCCGCCGTCCAGAACTTGTCGACCGAGGTCTTGTAGTCGCGGTCGTTGGCAACGACATTGGTCGAGCCGCGCCGGTCGAGATTGACATCGAGCTTGCCTTCGAGCTCGGTCAGCACGCCCTCCTTGAGCGGCCCGGAAAAGCCGATCGCGATGAAGGCAAGGTCCGCCTTGATGATGAATTCCGTGCCGGCGATCGGCTTGCGGCGCTCGTCGACTTCGCAGCAGCGCACACCGGTAAGCTGGCCGTCTTCGCCGATGAATTCGAGCGTCGCCACCTGGAATTCGCGCACGGCGCCTTCGGCCTGCGACGACGAGGTGCGCATCTTGGTCGCCCAAAAGGGCCAGACAGCGAGCTTGTCTTCCTTCTCCGGCGGCTGCGGGCGGATGTCGAGCTGGGTTACCTTGACGGCGCCCTGCCGGAATGCCGTGCCGACGCAGTCGGACGCCGTATCGCCGCCGCCGACGACCACCACATGCTTGGCGCCGGCGAGGATCGGATCGGACGGCCAGGCGACGCTGTCGATATTCTCGCGGCCGGTGCGGCGGTTCTGCTGCACGAGATAGGGCATCGCGTCATAGACGCCGTGCAGGTCGGCGCCCGGAATGCCGGCCGGGCGCGGGGTTTCCGAACCGCCGCAATAAAGCACCGCATCGTGATCGGAAAGCAGCTTTTCGACCGGCATGTCCACGCCGACATTGACGCCGGTATGGAAAGTCACGCCCTCGCCCTTCATCTGCTCGACCCGCCGGTCGATGAAGTTCTTCTCCATCTTGAAGTCCGGAATGCCGTAGCGCAGGAGCCCGCCGGGCTTCGACTCGCGCTCGTAGACATGCACGTCGTGGCCGGCGCGGCCGAGCTGCTGGGCCGCAGCCATGCCGGCGGGGCCGGAGCCGATGATCGCGACCTTCTTGCCTGTGTGCACGGTCGCCGGCTGTGGCGCGATGAAGCCCAATTCATAGGCCTTGTCAGCGATCGCTTGCTCGACTGTCTTGATGGCAACCGGCGCATCCTCCAGATTGAGCGTGCAGGCCTCCTCGCAAGGGGCGGGGCAGACGCGGCCGGTGAATTCCGGGAAGTTGTTGGTGGAATGGAGGTTGCGGATCGCCTCCTCCCACTTGTTGTTGTAGACGAGGTCGTTCCAGTCTGGGATCTGGTTGTGCACCGGACAGCCGGTCGGCCCGTGGCAATAGGGAATGCCACAGTCCATGCAGCGCGCCGCCTGCTTGGTGACTTCCGCATCCGACATCGGGATCGTGAATTCGCGGAAATGGCGGATGCGGTCGGAGGCCGGCTGATACTTCGCCACCTGCCGGTCGATTTCCAGGAAACCCGTTACCTTGCCCACTCGTTTGCCCTCACACCTAAACTACAGAGCCAAAGGCCCCCAATACCAGTAGGCAAGGCCTAGGCCCGCCCCCAGTGCGATGAATTCCAGTCCCAGCGTACCATTCGACAGGTAAATCGCTGCAGGAACTGCGGCGGCAACAACCAGAGAAACCAGTCCATGGGCAATGCGCATAACCACTTTCCTAATTTCACTGTTGCCAGCCAGTTATTCGAAAGGTTTCACCGTCTCTGGCCAGGTGCCATTTTCCCATTCAACGAATGGATTAAACTTGTCCCACATGGCCTCACATGCCGCCTCTTCCGCAGGATGGATTGTAATAGCTCCATCCCTCTCCTGACGGATGATGATCTTCTCTCCTTCGAGAAAGAAGTCATCCGGAATAGCAACGAGACGACGCTTGCCCTCTCTGATGATCTTACCTTCGTGCTCTTTCGCAATTGGTCCCATCGGCGCCTCCATCATAAGTTGAGAACTCATAACATAAGGCGCCGACAGTTTAACTACTCCGCCGCGATCCCCATCCGCATGCGCTCCATTTCCTCCAGCGCACGCCGGTACTCGACCGGCATGACCTTGCGGAATTTCGGCCGGTACTCGCTCCAGCGATCGAGGATTTCCTTGGCGCGGTTCGAGCCCGTGTAGTGCAGATGGTTGGAGATGAGCTGGTAGAGGCGCTCCTCGTCGTGGCGCGTCATGTCCTCGGAAACGTCGACGCGCCCCTTGTGCATGAGGTCGCCGCCGTGATGGTGCAGCTTCTCCAGCATGTCGTCCTCTTCCGGCACCGGTTCGAGTTCGACCATCGCCATGTTGCAGCGTTTGGCGAAATCGCCGCTTTCGTCGAGCACATAGGCCACGCCTCCGGACATGCCGGCCGCGAAATTGCGCCCCGTCTCGCCGAGAACCACGACAATGCCGCCGGTCATGTATTCGCAGCCATGGTCGCCCACGCCTTCGACGACGGCGATGGCGCCGGAGTTACGCACCGCGAAGCGCTCGCCCGCCACGCCGCGGAAATAGCATTCGCCGGTGATCGCACCATAAAGCACGGTATTGCCGACGATGATCGCGTTCTCCGCCGCGAGCTTCGAGTTTTCCGGCGGGCGCACGATGATCCGGCCGCCGGACAGGCCCTTGCCCACGTAATCGTTGCCGTCGCCCACCAGGTCGAAGGTGATGCCGCGCGCAAGGAAGGCGCCGAAGGACTGGCCGGCCGTGCCGCGCAACGTCACATGGATCGTATCGTCCTTGAGGCCCTTGTGACCCCAGCGCTTGGCAAGCGCACCGGACAGCATCGCTCCGGCGGAACGGTCGACGTTCTTGATCGGCACTTCGAAGACCACCGGCTCCTTGCTCTCAAGTGCCGCTTGCGACTTTTCGATCAGCTTGCGGTCGAGAACGTCGTCGATCGGATGCTTCTGGCGGGTCGTCCAGTAGGTCGCTTCCTTGGGAGCTTCCACCTTGTGGAAGATCTTCGTGAAGTCGAGCCCCCTGGCCTTCCAGTGAGCGAGCATTCCGTCCTTCTCCAGCAGTTCCGACATGCCGATGATGTCGTCGAGCCTGGTGAAGCCGAGCGAGGCGAGGATCTCCCGCACTTCCTCGGCCACGAAGAAGAAATAGTTGATGACGTGCTCGGGCGTGCCCTTGAAGCGCTTGCGCAGGACCGGGTCCTGGGTAGCGACGCCCACGGGACAAGTGTTCAGATGGCACTTGCGCATCATGATGCAGCCGGCGGCAATCAACGGCGCGGTCGCGAAGCCGAATTCGTCGGCGCCGAGCAGCGCGCCGATGATGACGTCGCGGCCGGTCTTGAGGCCCCCGTCGACCTGCAGCGCGATGCGCGAACGAAGTCCGTTCAGAACCAGCGTCTGCTGGGTTTCCGCAAGGCCGATCTCCCACGGGCTGCCGGCATGCTTCAGCGAGGTGAGCGGCGATGCGCCCGTGCCGCCGTCGAAACCCGCGACCGTGATATGATCGGCGCGCGCCTTGGCGACGCCCGCCGCAACCGTGCCCACACCCACTTCCGAGACGAGCTTGACGGAAATGTCCGAGGTCGGATTGACGTTCTTCAGGTCGTAGATGAGCTGCGCCAGGTCTTCGATCGAATAGATGTCATGGTGCGGCGGCGGCGAGATGAGGCCGACGCCCGGCGTGGAATGCCGGGTCTTGGCGACGGTCGCATCCACCTTGTGGCCGGGCAGCTGGCCGCCTTCGCCGGGCTTGGCACCCTGCGCCACCTTGATCTGCAGCATGTCGGCATTGACCAGGTATTCGGTGGTCACGCCGAAGCGACCGGAAGCGACCTGCTTGATCGCCGATCGTTCCGGGTTCATCGAACCGTCCGGCAGCGGCATATAACGATCGCTTTCCTCGCCGCCCTCGCCGGTGTTCGATTTGCCGCCGATCCGGTTCATGGCGATCGCCAGTGTCGTATGCGCCTCGCGGGAAATCGAGCCGAAGGACATCGCCCCCGTGGAGAAACGCCTGACGATGTTCGCAGCCGGCTCCACCTCGTCGATCGGGACGGGCTTGCGGCCGATCTCGCCAGCCGTCTTGATCTTGAAGAGGCCGCGGATCGTGTTCATCCGCGACGATGTCTCGTTCACCATCTCGGCGAATTCGCGGTAGCGATCCTGGCTGTTGCCACGCACCGCATGCTGCAGCGAGGCGATGGCATCCGGTGTCCAGGCATGGCTTTCGCCGCGCATGCGATAGGCATATTCGCCGCCGATATCGAGCGTCGAGGCCAGAACCGGGTCCTTGCCGAATGCCGCATGGTGACGGGTGACGGTTTCCTCGGCGATCTCCTTCAGACCCACGCCTTCGATCGTCGTCGCTGTGCCGAAGAAATACTTCTCGACCAGTTCCGACGACAGGCCGACGGCGTCGAAGATCTGCGCGCCGCAATAGGACTGGTAGGTGGAAATGCCCATCTTGGACATGACCTTCAGGATGCCCTTGCCCACCGCCTTGATGTAACGATAGACGATTTCCTGGGCATCGACCTCCTTCGGGAATTCGCCGCGGGCGTGCATGTCGACCAGCGTGTCGAAAGCGAGATAGGGGTTGATCGCCTCCGCCCCGAACCCGGCAAGACAGCAGAAGTGGTGGATTTCGCGCGGTTCGCCGGATTCCACGACGAGGCCGACGGACGTGCGCAGGCCCTTGCGGATCAGGTGATGGTGCACGGCCGCGGTCGCAAGCAGCGCCGGGATCGCGATACGGTCCGGTCCGATCTGCCGGTCGGAAAGCACGATGATGTTGTAGCCGCCCTTGACCGCCGCTTCCGCCCGCTCGCAGAGCCGGTCGAGCATTTCCGGCATGCCTTCGGCGCCCCGCTCGATGTCATAGGTGAAGTCGAGCGTCTTGGTATCGAAGCGGTCTTCCGTGTGGCCGATCGAGCGGATCTTTTCCAGATCCCCGTTGGTCAGGATGGGCTGGCGCACTTCCAGACGCTTGGCATTCGCCATGCCCTCATGGTCGAGGATGTTGGGACGCGGACCGATGAAGGACACGAGGCTCATGACGAGTTCCTCGCGGATCGGGTCGATCGGCGGATTTGTCACCTGCGCGAAGTTCTGCTTGAAATAGGTGTAGAGCAGCTTCGACTTCATCGACATCGCTGAGATCGGCGTATCGGTGCCCATCGAGCCAATCGCTTCCTGGCCGGTCGTCGCCATCGGCGACATCAGTATCTTGGTGTCCTCGCTCGTGTAGCCGAAGGCCTGCTGGCGGTCGAGCAGCGACACGTCGCGACGCAGCGCCCTGGGCTCCACCGGCTTCAGGTCCTCCAGGATGAGCTGCGTGCGGTCGAGCCAGTTGCGATAGGGATGCTTGGTCGCAAGCTCGCTCTTCACCTCCTCATCGGAGATGATGCGGCCCTTTTCCATGTCGATCAGCAGCATCTTGCCCGGCTGCAGGCGCCACTTCTTGATGATGGTCTCTTCCGGCACCGGCAGGACGCCGGCCTCGGACGCCATGATGACGCGGTCGTCGTCGGTGACGACGTAGCGGGCCGGACGCAGACCGTTGCGGTCGAGCGTCGCGCCGATCTGCTTGCCGTCGGTGAAGGCGACCGCCGCCGGACCGTCCCACGGCTCCATCAGCGCCGCATGGTATTCGTAGAAGGCCTTGCGGTCCTTCGACATGGACTGGTTGCCGGCCCAGGCTTCCGGGATCAGCATCATCACGGCATGGGCAAGCGAATATCCGCCGCGCACGAGGAACTCGAGCGCGTTGTCGAAACAGGCCGTATCCGACTGACCTTCGTAGGAGATCGGCCAGAGCTTGGAAATGTCGTCGCCGAAAAGCGGCGAGGAGACAGATGCCTGACGCGCCGCCATCCAGTTGACGTTGCCGCGCAGCGTGTTGATCTCGCCGTTATGGGCGACCATGCGGTAGGGGTGCGCAAGCTTCCAGGACGGGAAGGTGTTGGTCGAAAACCGCTGGTGCACCAGCGCCACGGCCGTTTCGAAACGCGGGTCCGACAGGTCCTTGTAATAGGCGCCGACCTGATAGGCCAGGAACATGCCCTTGTAGACGATGGTCGAGGACGACAGCGAGACCGGATAGAAACCGGTCTCCTGGCCGCCGAAGGCGTCGTAGATACGGTTGGAGATCACCTTGCGGACGAGGAAGAGCTGGCGCTCGAACTCAAGGTTCGTCGCAGCATCCCGGCCGGCGCCGATGAAGACTTGCAGGTGATAGGGCTCGGTCGCTGCGATGTCCGGCGCCTTGGAGAGCGAGGAATTATCGACCGGCACTTCGCGGAAGCCGAGGAACTGCTGCCCCTCCTCCGCGATCACGTCGACGATGACCTTCTTGAAATGTTCGATCTGATCGGCGTCGCGCGGCATGAAGAAATGGCCGACGGCGTATTCGCCGGCCTTCGGCAGGGTAACACCCTGTGCCGCCATCTCCTCGCGGAAGAAGCGGTCGGGGATCTGCACGAGAATCCCGGCACCATCGCCCATCAGCGGATCGGCTCCGACAGCGCCGCGATGTGTCAGGTTTTCAAGAATGAAGAGGCCGTCCTTGACGATCTGGTGCGACTTCTTCCCCTTCATATGCGCGATGAAGCCGACGCCGCAGGCATCGTGCTCGTTGCGGGGGTCATAGAGACCCTGGCGCATTGGCACACCGGAGGCGACAAAGGGGACGCGTGCATTCGTCTCGGCGGAGGCCTGAGCCTGATGGCCGGGCACCTGGGAGATCATCTTCGTCATCGTCATTCCTCCTGTTGGCCGCGTCGAAGCGGGCAAAGTGGCTTTCATTTGTCTCGTTCGGATGACAGACTGCCCGCCACCCTCTTTCACGCGATGGCGCCGCTCCAGCGTCAGATGCAGCTTTGCAGCGCAGCATAACCCGGATCGGCGTTGACGTCAGCGGAAAAGAGGGGCCAACCAGCGCTTCATTTCCCGAAATTAGGACAGCATTTCTGTCCTAATTCGCATTTTCTATGACACAGATTAGAACGGTTAACAAGAGTATGGATTGAAAATTTCGGGACCGCCGCGACAGGAGATTGCCGGGCAATGCGTAAGCGCGAAATTTAATTACCTCTCAGGTCTGGTGATATTCAGATGATTGCCCCGGATATAGGTCCGCTGGGTGAGAGCGCCTTTACCGTTGATTGTGAGGCCAAAACGCCTAATCTGCGCCGGACCTTTTCAAAAGTTCTCCCAAGGTGTCCTTTCATGTTCTTCGCTTCCGACAACTGGGCCGGCGCCCATCCCGCCATCAATGAACGTCTTTCCAGGGAATCGGCCCGGTTCGCCGCCGCCTATGGCACGAGCGACCTGGACAAGGCGGTCGAAGCCCGTTTCAACGAGATTTTCGGGCGTGAGGTGTCCGTCTATTTCGTCTCCACCGGCACGGCGGCCAACTCGCTGTCGCTGGCGAGCGTCGCCCGTATCGGCGGCGTCGTTTTTTCCCATTCGGAAGCGCATGTGATCGAAGACGAGTGCGGCGCGCCGGATTTCTTCAGCAACATGCGCATGGTTCCGGTTGATGGCGAAAACGGCAAGATGGACCCCGCGAACCTCGCGAGCGGCATTGCCGGTTTCCCGCAGGATTCGCTGCATCACGGCCGCGCCGCCGCCGTCACCCTAACCCAGGCGACGGAAAGCGGCACGATCTATACGCTCGACGAGATCGAAACACTCTCGACCATCGCCAAGGCGAACGGCCTGCCGGTCCACATGGATGGCGCGCGCTTTGCCAATGCGCTGGTAGCGCTCGGCACGACGCCGGCCGAAATGACATGGAAGCGCGGCGTCGACATCCTCTCCTTCGGCGGCACGAAGAATGGCTGCTGGTGCGCCGAAGCGATCGTCTTCTTCAATCCCGAACTGGCGAAAGATTTCGCCTTCATCCGCAAGCGCGCCGCCCAGCTTTTTTCGAAGACCCGCTTCATCTCGGCGCAGTTCGAAGCCTATCTGCAGGACGATCTCTGGCTCGGCATGGCGCGCCACGCCAACACCATGGCCGATCGGCTGCGCGCCGGCATTCGTTCGCTGAACAGCACGCGGCTTGCCTGGGACACGACCTCCAACGAGGTTTTCGCCGTGCTCAACAAGGCCTCCGCCGAAGCCGCCCAGGCCAGGGGGGCAAAATTCTACGACTGGCCGGCACCGCACGCCATGCCGGAGCCGGTGAAGGACGACGAGATGCTGATCCGCCTCGTCACCAGTTTCGCGACGACCGAGGACGATATCGACCAGTTCCTGTCAATCTGCAAGGCAGGCTGACAGCCGCAAATATCAGGCCGCGTTGCGCTGATGCTGCGGCACGATCTGCGCCTTGATCAGGCTCGACAGCGCCTCCGTGAGCGCGGCATCCGCGCCGCGCCGGGGGATCAGCACGAACTCCGCGTCCTCCAGCACCGGCAGCCGGTCGGCCGGGATTTCCTTCAGGCCCGAAGGCGCCATGCTGCGGGGCTGCACGAGCACGCCCATGCCGGCCCGCGCCGCGGCAGTAAGCCCACTCAGGCTTTCGCAGGTGCAGACGATCCGCCAGGGCATCTTTTCCCGGTCGAGCGCCTCCTGCGCCACGCGCCGTGTAATGGATGGCGGCGGAAAGGCGATGAGCGGCAGAGCGTTGCCGCGCGAAAGAATGAGGTCGGGATCGCGCGCCAGCCAGACGAGCGGCTCGCGATAGAGAAGCCGCCCATGCGTCTCACCGACATGCCGCTTGGCGAGCACGAGGTCCAGGTCGCCCTCATCCTGCATCTGGTGAAGCACGGCAGAGAGCGCCACGGTCAGTTCCAGATCCACCAGCGGATAGAGCCGGATGAAATCCTCGAGAATGGCGGTGAGCCGGTTCGCCACCACGTCCTCCGAAACACCCAGCCTCAAACGCCCCCTCAGCCGGCTTTCGCCGAACAGCGAGGCGACCTTGCCGTTCAACTCCAGCATGCCGCGCGCGTAGCCCAGCAGCGCCTCGCCTTCCGCTGTCAGCCTGACCTGATGCGTATCGCGGAAGACGAGCTGCCGCCCGAGCGATTTCTCCAGCCGCTGGATATGCTGCGTGACGGTCGACTGGCCGATGCCGAGGCGGAGTGCGGTTTCCGTGAAACTGCCGGTCTGCTCCAGCATGACGAAACTGTTCAGGTGGTGAAGGTTCAGCATGGCTATCCGCCTTCGTGATAACTGTTAATGTTTGCATTCTGCTTCATGATAAGCGAGAGATAAAGCCTCATTGCGAGGAACATGCTCATGAGCCGTTTTCTGCCGGACCGTTTCACGGTCTTCCTGGTCTGCACCGTTATTCTCGCCTCCGTCCTGCCGATCCATGGGCAGTGGGCGGAGTGGTTCGGCGTCGCGACCGATTTCGCCATCGGCCTGCTGTTCTTCCTGCACGGCGCGCGCCTGTCGCGCGATGTCGTGGTGGCTGGCTTCCTGCACTGGCGCCTGCATCTGACCATCCTCGCCACCACCTTCGGGATCTTCCCCCTGCTCGGGCTGGCGATCGGCTTCATCCCGTCGGATATCCTGCCGCCCGCGCTCTATGCCGGCATCCTGTTTCTCTGCGTGCTGCCCTCGACGGTGCAGTCATCGATCGCCTTCACCTCGATTGCCGGCGGCAACGTGCCGGCAGCGATCTGCGCCGCATCCGGCTCGAATATCTTCGGCATGTTCCTGACCCCGCTGCTCGCCGGCCTGCTGCTCTCGACCACCGGCGACGGAGGTTTTTCGTGGGATGCGCTGGAAAGCATCTTGTTGCAGCTTCTGGCGCCCTTCGTCGCCGGCCAGATCCTGCAGCCCTGGATCGGCAACTGGATCCGCTCGAAGAAGAAGATCCTCGCCCCGGTCGATCGCGGTTCGATCCTGATGGTCGTCTATCTCGCCTTTTCCGAAGCGGTCATGGAAGGTCTCTGGCACACCTTCTCCGCCGTCGATATCGGTGTCGTCATCCTGGTCGACATGGCTCTTCTGGCAATGGTGCTCTGCATCACCATGTTCGGCAGCCGCGCGCTCGGCTTCAACAAAGAAGACGAGATCACCATCACCTTCTGCGGCTCGAAGAAATCGCTGGCGAGCGGCGTGCCGATGGCAAACGCCATCTTCGCCAACCAGTCGTCCTCGATCGGCGCGATCGTGCTGCCGCTGATGCTCTTCCACCAGATCCAGCTGATGGCCTGCGCCGTCATCGCCCAGAAATACGCAAATCGTCTGAAGGCGAAGGAGACGACCGCGGAACCGGCGGCCGCGTGAAACAAAAAAGCGGCCCTTCCGTATCGGGAAGGGCCGCAAACTCGGCTTGCTGCTTTGACTGGAGGTCTTGAGGGCCGAGGGTCAGTTGACCTGCTGCGGCGTGACCTGAGCCTCGATCGTCTTCGCGGTATCGCCGGCTTCGGCGGCGATCGCGATGCGGCGGGGCTTCATGGCTTCCGGGATATTCCTGAGAAGGTCGATATGGAGCAGGCCGTTCTTCAGCGAGGCGGACTGGACCTCGACATGATCGGCAAGCTGGAAACGGCGCTCGAAGGCGCGCTTGGCGATGCCGCGATAAAGGTATTCGCTCTGGCCGCCGGCCTCTTCTTCGCTCTTTTCACCTTTCACGGTCAGCACATGGGCATGGGCTTCGAGCGACAGTTCCTTTTCGTCGAAACCGGCGACAGCCATGGTGATGCGATAGGTGTTTTCACCGGTCCGCTCGATATTGTAGGGCGGATAGCTCGGGGTCTGTTCAACGGTGCCACGGTTGTCGAGCAGGTTGAAGAGGCGGTCGAAACCGACGGTGGATCGGTAAAGGGGGGAAAAATCGACGTGACGCATGATGTCCTCCTTGGGAAGCGACGTTGCGGTTTTCGTTTGGCTCCGCCTCCCGTAATGGCGATGGCGGACCGTTCACGCGGACCCTTTTTGGCGCCCGCAGGATGAAGATGGGCATTGCGCTCTCGCCGTTCAAGGCCTCGTCGGGGCCGCCTCCGGAAACCTCCGGCCGGCATGAACCGGGCATGAACATGGGATTCCTGTGACGTTCAGGACCGACTTGATAGAACAGGACCAGGGAAGCAGGACTGCCTCCCGAAGACGTCATTCGTCCCTTCAGTCATCCTCTGCCGGGACCGCGCAGTTTTCCCTGAACCGCCGGTTCCGGTTTCTTTTTTGCGCCGGCAGATCGCGCCGGCGCGAATTCCTTACGGAACGGCGCGTCAGGACCGGCCCGAAGCGGTTCCTCCTCCGGCGAAAGGCAGCCTGAGCCAGGGCGCCAGATGGAAGACGCTCATCAGCAGGTACATCGGCACCATTCCTCCGAACGGCGACATGTCGTGCACGGAGGAGCAGATCATGTCCGCACCGCCGGTCGCGGCCGTCAGCAGCGCCATGATCGCGAATGTCGGTGCCGCGGCAAGGGACAGCCAGCCGGAGACCGGCCTCCCTTTCGCGTTGTCGCGGTGGAGCGGCATCGGCCTCACCCCCTGCCATACCTGTCGTGGTGGCGCCACCAGATACCGGTCTCGTTGCGGCCCCTGGGCGCACGATCGAGCCATTGATACATGCCCCACAGGCCATCCAGTCCGCGCGAATAGCTGGAATAGGTGTGGTAGACGACGCCGTCTTCGAGCACGAAGGCGCTGACGCCCGGCCTGTCGCGCGCATAGGTGGCGACATCGGTCCCGGTCGAAGCCGCGATCTGGGCGATGGGGCTTTCGCTGCTGCCCTGCTGCCATTCATGAACGGTCTGGCCTCCTGGGGGCCCCGCCAGCGGCGGCTCGCGGCGGAAATTGTATTCGATCGTGCCCTCGCGCTGCTGGTCCGCGGTGAACCAGACGCTGAAGTCGGCGTTGAAGTCGCCGCCGTTCGAGGACGCCCAGGGAAAGCTCCATCCCATCCGCTCTTTGAAGGCCTGCAGTTTTTGAAGCGGTGCCCGCGACACGGCGGAAAAGGCCACGTCATGGTTCTCAAGGTGAACAACGACGCCGTTGAACCCGTCGGCGATCGAGGAGCAGGACGGGCATCCAGCCGTATAATCGGGTCCGAACATGAAATGGTAGACGAGAAGCTGCGAACGTCCGCCGAAAAGGTCCACCAGCGAGGCGCTCCCGTTCTCGGTCTCGAACCTGTACTCCTTGTCGATCCGCACCCAGGGCAGTTCCTGGCGCCGCAGTGCCAGTTCGTCGCTCTTGCGCGTCAGCTCCTTCTCGTCCCTCAACAGGTCGAGCCGTGCTTTCAGCCATTCTTCGCGTGTCCCGGTCATATGTGTCATCATCGCTTTTCTCCATTTGACTGCCTGCCGCCGCCCGATTTCCGGTACGGCGGTTGCTTGCTGGTCGTGAATAAACTAGGTCCGGTTATCGGGATGGTGGGAGTTACAAGTGTGACGGGATTCCGATGGACTCGCTGATCACCGCCGCGGCACGCGCACTCGCAGCAGGAGATCCGCTCGGCGCATTGAAGCACGTCGCCCTGCGGGACGATGCGCCCGCCCTTGCGCTGAGAGGCATTGCCATGGCGCAACTCGGCGAGCTCGACCGGGCAAAGATGCTTCTCAAAAGTGCCGCGCGCGCCTTCGGTTCGAGGGAGGCCGTGGCCCGCGCCCGGTGTGTCGTCGCCGAAGCCGAGATTGCACTCGTCTCCCGCGAGCTCAGATGGCCCACCAGGGCGCTCGACACGGCGCGGGCGACGCTCGAGGCGCATGGCGACGGCCTCAACGCCGCCCATGCGCGGAACCTCGAACTCCGGCGCCTGCTCCTCATCGGCCGCCTCGACGAGGCGGAACGCATTCTCGCCGGCCTCGCCCCAATACCGCTCCCACCGGCGTTGGCGGCCGCCCGCGCGCTGGCGGTTGCGGGAATAGCGATCCGGCGCTTGCGGACCGGGGCGGCGCGCGCAGCGCTTGCCGAGGCCGGACGGGCCGCAATCGAAGCGAAGATCCCCGCACTGATAGCCGAGGTCGAAAGCGCCTCCCTCGTCTTCAGCGCACCGGCAGCACGGCTGGTCGCCCGCGGCGACGAACGCCCTCTCCTGCTCGACGAGGTCGAAGCGCTGCTGGCATCGGGCAAGCTCGTCGTGGACGCGTGCCGCAACGTCGTGCGGGACGAAAAAACGATAGTCCCGCTTGCGACACGCCCGGTCCTCTTCGCGCTTCTGCGTGCTCTGGCCGAAGCCTGGCCCGCGGATGTATCGAGGAGCACGCTGCTTGCCCGCGCCTTCCGGGCGAGGCATGCGGACGAATCCCATCGCGCCCGGCTGCGCGTTGAAATGGGGCGGCTTCGCGCAGAGCTTCGAACGCTGGCGGATGTCAGGGCGACGAAGCGGGGCTTTGCGCTGGTGCCGCGCCACGCCTCGGAAGTCGTCGTGCTGGCGCCGCCCGTCGAGGAGCAGCATGCGGCGGTGCTTGCTTTCCTCGCCGATGGCGAGTCATGGTCGAGTTCGGCGCTCGCGATCGCACTTGGATTGAGCCCGCGTACCGTGCAGCGGGCGCTTGAGCAGCTGGCGGCGGCGGGCAAGGTGCAGTCATACGGCCGCGGACCGGCACGCCGCTGGATGACTCCGCCCGTATCGGATTTCCCGACAACCTTGTTACTCCCGGGCCCGCTGCCGAGCGGCTAGGTTGGAGGCGTGAAAACAAAGAAAGGGTGAAACCATGAAACGATCCCAAGCCGAAATCCTCCGCGAATACGGTCCCTTTCCGGATGTGGAGCAGGTGGCAGGCGTCACCTTCGATGGCCGGCATGTCTGGTTCGCGTCGGGTGACAAGCTGAATGCGTTCGATCCGGCAAGCGGTAATGTGGTGCGCTCGATCGATGTCCCCGCGCATGCGGGAACGGCCTTCGACGGCCGGCATCTGTTCCAGATCGCCGAAGACCGCATCCAGAAGATCGATCCGATGACCGGCAGCGTGCTTGCGACGATCCCGGCGCCCGACGGCGGCTCGTCCGGTCTTGCCTGGGCCGAGGGAACCCTCTGGGTCGGACAGTACAGGGACAGGAAGATCCACCGGATCGATCCGGAAACGGGAGCGATCCTCCGCACCATCGAGTCCAACCGTTTCGTCACCGGTGTTACCTGGATCAACGGCGATCTCTGGCACGGCACCTGGGAAAATGACGAGAGCGAGTTGCGGCGGATCGATCCGGAAACGGGAGAAGTCCTGGAAAGGCTCGGCATGCCGTCCGGAGCCAACGTGTCGGGGCTCGAATCCGACGGCGGCGACCGGTTCTTCTGCGGCGGCGGAAACAGCAGCAAGGTCAGGGCCGTCCGCCGGCCTTGAGCCATGGCATTCGAGATCCGGACAATCGTCCATGAGGACGCCCATGCCGGCTTCGTCGGCGCCCGGCCATTCTTTTTCCCTTGACGTTACGCCGCCCGCGCCTATCGCTTACCGGCATGACAGAAGCAGAAGCCTCCGCCAACGATGTCCTCCACCACACCCCGGCCAATCCGGCGCCGTTGAACTATACGGCCGGTTATTTCACCGGCCATCGCGGCACAAAACTGCGTTACGGCCTCTTCCGCTCCGAGATTTCGCCGGCGGTCGGCACGGTCGTCGTCATGCAGGGCCGTAACGAATTCATCGAAAAGTATTTCGAGACGATCCGCGACCTGAATGCGATGGGCCTATGGGTCGCCACGTTCGACCTGCGCGGCCAGGGCGGCTCGGATCGTTTGACGAAGAACCCGCGCAAGGGCCATGTGCGCCGCTTTTCCGATTACGAACGGGATCTCGAAATCTTCCTCGAGCAGATCGTTCTGCCGGATGCCCGCCTGCCCTTCTTTCTGGTCGGCCATTCCACCGGCGCGCTGATCGCACTCTCGGCCGCCCCGCGGCTGTCGACCCGCATTCATCGTATGGCGCTTTCGGCGCCCTATATCGCGCTTTCGGGCCAGGGCGCACCGCAAGGCGCGATCCGCACGCTCGCCGGCCTCGCCTCCTGGACCGCACTCGGCCGCATCTCGATGGGTACGGACCAGAGCCGCCGCCCCTTCGAGGGCAACCCGCTCACTTCCGACATCGCCCGCTTCCATCGCAACGCGGAAATCATTGCAGCTCATCCGGAGCTGACGGTCGGCGCGCCGACGGCCCGCTGGCTGCATGAGACCTTCAAGGCCGCCCGCCGTGTATCGAACCAGGCGCATCTGACCCGGATCACCATTCCGACGTTGATCCTCGCCCCCATGCTCGATGGCGTCGTGCCCTACCGGGCGCAGGAGGAACTGTCGAGGAAATTTCGGGCCGCCCAGCTCATTACCGTCAACGGGGCGCGCCACGAACTCTTTCACGACAGGGATATCTACCGGGCGCAGGGGCTGGCCGCAATCGAAGCCTTCATGCCGGGCCTGGACGGCGGCTTCGGCCTGTCCGAAACCGCCGCCTGATTCCTCTCGTCACCTTCCCGAAAGCAGCGCCAGCGCCTCTTCATGAATGGCCTTGCTGCCGGCGGCGACGATGCTGCCGCCACTTTCCGGCCGCCCACCTTCCCAGGTGGTGATGACGCCGCCGGCCTGCTCGATGAGCGGGATGAGCGCCCCGACGTCGTAGGGCTTCAGCCCGTTCTCGACGACGATGTCCACATGGCCGGAGGCAAGCAGCGCATAGGCATAGCAATCGCAGCCGTAGCGGAAGAGCCGCGCCCTGCTTTCGACCATCCGGTATTTTTCCATCTCTCCGCCCACGAAAAGATGGGGCGACGTGGTGAAGAGAATCGCATCGCTCAGCGTTTTGCAGTCGCGTGTAAAAATCTGCCGCTCGCCATCGGGCCCGCGATACCAGGAACGCGTACCGTCGGCGAAATAGCGCTCGCCGGTGAAGGGCTGGTCGACGAGGCCCATCCTGGCGCGACCGTTCGACTGGAAGCCGATCAGCGTGCCCCAGACCGGCAGGCCGGAAATGAAGGCGCGCGTGCCGTCGATCGGATCGATCACCCAGATATGCTCGCGATCGAGACCGATATTCTCATGCTCCTCGCCGAGAATGCCGTGCTCCGGGAACTTTTCCGTAATCAGCGTGCGAATCGCGGTTTCGGCTGCGCGATCGCCCTCCGTCACGGGATCGAACCCGCCCTCCAGCTTGTTCGTCACATAGGCGCCGGTGCGGAAGCGTGGCAGCGTCTCCGCCCTGGCGGCATCGGCAAGCTCGTAGAAGAAGTTGCGGTCCGGAAGCATGGAAACCCCTCGATGGATGGATGCTTCTTCTAATCACGTTTCCCGCAACTGGAAACCGGTTTCATCGACCATCGCCGAAGACGGCGCGAAGCCCTGCCGCAAATCTCACCACTTCGCCCAAAAATGACGCAAATTTAATCAACTAAAAAAGTTGCTTGACATTTGTGCAGCGCACTACTAGCGTTGTCATACAGTCTTTGACTGTAAATACCCTCCTTGGGTGTTTCCTCCCTAGACTTAGCCGCGCTCCAAAGCGCGGTTTTTTTTGCCCGCCGATCGGGGATCGGCAGAAAAATACATTCAGTGAACCTCTGGAAGCCCGGAATTTACTCCGCGGCGAGCGCGCTGTTGCCGCCGGCGAAATCGACGACGAAATCGGCCATCTGCCGCATGAAGGTGGAAAGGGCTGCAGCAATCGCCGGGAATTCCGGCTTCTTGGCGAGTGTTACTTCGTCCACATAGAGCGCCCGGTTGACCTCGATCTGCAGGGCGTGCAGCCCCCTGACCGGCCTTCCGTAATGCTCGGTGATGAAGCCGCCGGCATAAGGTTTGTTGCGCACGGCCGAAAAACCCATCTCACCCAGGAAATGCAGTGCAGCGCGCGAAAGCTCGGCCGACGCGCTGGTGCCATATCGGTCGCCGATGATGAAGTCCGGCCGCACGTCGGAGCCGGAGAGCCGGATATTGCCGGGCATGGAATGGCAATCGATGAGGATGGCGAGCCCGAAACGGGCGTGGGTACGGGCGATCAGCTTTCTAAGGCAGGCATGATAAGGTTTGTAGATCGCCTCGACACGGGACATGCCCTCCTCGACAGACAGGCGGCGGCGATAGATTTCCATGTTTTCGGCAACGATGCGCGGGATCGTGCCGAGACCACCCGCGACACGCATCGAACCGATATTGACGAAAGGCGGCAACGGCCCGTCGAACATGCGCGGATCGAGTTCATAAGGCTCGCGGTTGACGTCCAGATAGGCGCGCGGAAAATGGGCGAGCAGCAATGGCGCGCCAAGCTCCGGTGCATCTGCAAACAGCTCGTCGACATAATGATCCGCGGAACGGCGGATCGACAACGCATCGAGATTGGCCTGAGCCAGGAAGGCAGGCGGATAGAGCCGGCCGCTATGCGGCGAATTGAAAACGAAGGGGATGGTCTGCGTTGCGGGCTCCCTTACTTCGAAATGCTCAAAATCACCCGCGCTGCAATCCATCCTGCCTTTACCATGTCACGAACTTGTTCGGAAACCCATGTTGCCAGTTGCCCGGCGCGAAGTCCATACTATCTATACCTCGCCACCCTCCTCTTCCACCTCCATTAAACGGATGTTTACCGCGTCTTGGCAGTGTAATAGGTCTCTCAAACTCTTTGAAATCTGCATTGGATACGGTCCCCGGAGATGAATCAGAAAATCCTTCTCGCCGAAGACGATAACGATATGCGCCGCTTCCTGGTGAAGGCGCTCGAAAAGGCGGGCTACAAGGTGGCTTCCTTCGACAATGGCGCAAGCGCCTACGACCGGCTGCGCGAGGAACCTTTCTCGCTGCTCCTGACCGATATCGTGATGCCCGAAATGGACGGAATCGAACTTGCCCGCCGCGCGACAGAACTCGACCCGGACCTGAAGGTGATGTTCATCACCGGGTTTGCGGCGGTCGCGCTCAACTCCGATTCCAAGGCGCCGAAGGACGCCAAGGTCCTCTCCAAGCCCTTCCACCTGCGCGATCTTGTGGATGAAGTGAACAAGCTGCTCGCCGCTTGAGCCGCGAAAAGTCCGGAAATGCGGAGCCTTCAAAAAACCTTCGCATTTCGTTTCAAAAACCAGTTGACGGCCCGACCAGTCTATGGTCTATGCGCCGCCATCGGATGGGCGTGTAGCTCAGCGGGAGAGCACTACGTTGACATCGTAGGGGTCACAAGTTCGATCCTTGTCACGCCCACCATTCCGATCTCCTTTTAGATGTGGATTCCCGATCCCGTCCGTCCTGATCAACAGGCGATTCTTTCACCCCGGGCGGCAAGTCTCACGTGGGCGTCCCGCGTTGGCGTCCGTGCTCGAATGAGCCCCGCCGAGGCCAACCGCAAAAGCGCCTTCAGGTGCTCGCGGCCACCATAGCCGACGATCGGCGCATAGGCGCTCATGGTGAGGTTGACGTCTGCCGGATAGAGACGCGCAAACTCGGCGAAGTTCGTAAAGCCCTCATAATTGTCTGCATTGAGTTGGAAACTCTCGACGGGTGCCCCTTCGGCCAGGATGACTTGGTGAGCGTCCAGCAGGATCTGGAAATATTCGATGGCGCGGCTGTCCGCGGGCAGTTCGGGCACAATCGTGGTCCCGTTGACGAGATCCTTGGCCCGGATGAGAACACCGTCGATGTAGAGAGAGTGGCCGGGGGAGAGATAGAGCTTCCGTTTCGGCGTACCTTCATCCAGGGCGGATGGCGATATGCGAATCGGCACCACGTCCATATTCCAGGTCGGCCCCCTGCATTTGTAGGTTTGAAGGCCGATCCATTTGATCGGCAGCGCCTTGCCGCCAATCGTTTCGACCAGGTCGCCGATGCGAAGCTCCTCGACAGGGACTTCACCTTTCGGTGTCATGATCGAGGTGCCGCGCAGCAGGCACATGGGGTTCTTTCCAGGGCCTTTGCCCGGCTTGTCCCCCCCTTTTTTCCACCATGCCCTTCCACCGGCTTCTGCCGAAGATGAAGAAATGATCGTGCCGGCGAGCGAACCCATTGCCACGATCCTGGCGGTCGTCGCAGCGGTCAGGCCTAGCAAATGTCGTCGCGCACTGTCGATCTCCGAGCGATCTTTACCGGTCATCGTCATTCTCCCTTACAGCCCATAATGCAGCTATCTTGCGCGCGCTTCTCGTCAGGGAGAATTTCCATCTTGGTGGATGAATTGCAGACAAACGATTACGACCATACCGCAAAAGTATTAGGATCAGCACAGGCCGGGAACAGACAAGCGGGAGTTCGAGCATGCCGTTACCGCCGGCACCTGCGGACCGTTGCGGTGTGCTATCATCGCCGGCATGAAAGCCCTTTCTTCAGCCGCGTCGTCAAGCGACGATAACCGCCACCTGCCTTGCCATGGGTGAGCTTGCGGTGAAGGCAATCCATCATCTCCTTATGGCAATGCTGGCCTTGCCCGCGGCGGCGACCTTTCCCTCGATCGGTCTGACTGCGGACGAGGAGGCTGCGTCCAAAGCCTGCCTCTATGAACGTTCCGCAAAGAATGATGGCCAGGCGCTCTGCATCGGGCGAGAAAGCTATGATCGCGATCTGTGCCGGGTAATGGAGCATGTCGCACGCGCCAACGCTGTGCCGCCGCAATTCTTCGCGCGCCTTATCTGGCGGGAAAGCCTGTTCCGCGCCGAAGCCGTGAGCCCGAAAGGTGCGGAGGGCATCGCCCAGTTCATGCCGGGGACCGCGAAGCTCCGCGGGCTTGCAAACAGCTTTGATGTCATCGAGGCTCTCGCTGCATCCTCCCTTTATCTGAGTGAGCTGCGTGACCGTTTTGGCAATCTCGGCCTCGCGGCAGCGGCCTACAATGCCGGCGAAGCTGGCCTCCAGACTTTCCTGAAGGCCGACCGTCTGCCGATCGAAACCCGGGACTATGTATTCGCCATCACAGGACATACCGTCGAGACCTGGAGGGACAAGCCGCCTGAAACCGCCGCCCCTCCCCTCGATGCGGACAAGTCTTTCATGGAAGGCTGCGTCGAACTCGCCGAGACGCGGCGCCTGCAGGAGCCTGTCCTGATCGGCTCTGCCGACTGGGCCCCCTGGGGTGTTCAGCTTTCGGCCCATTATGATCCCACGGTCGCAAGCCGGCTCTTTGTCAGCGCGATTGGTAAACTTCCTGAGCCGCTTGGCAGCGAACGCGCCCTGATCGTCCGGCAGAAGGGCGGCAACTTCGGCTACCGGCCAAGATATGCGGCAAGGATCGGAAGGGCGACCCGCGCCGAAGCGACCGAACTCTGCACCCGTATCAAGGCGGCGGGCGTGCCGTGTACCACATTCAGGAACTGAACGGCGCAGCCCGGCCAACCTAAAGCTGCCCCCATAGATGACCGGGCTGCAAATTTCTTTCACGACCGTACCGAATCGCCGCGAACTGACCTCGTGAAGCGACATCAGATGTGCCAAACGCGACGCACCTGCCTTGCTGAGGTGGGTTTTCCCCAACTTGCCCTGTCCGAATTTCGGCAGGGCTTTTTCTTTTCGGAGATGGAAGACCGAGAAGGAGCCGAGATCGGCAAGCCTCTTGGATTTGCGGGCTACCGCAGATCCCTCTTCCAGGGCGTCACATCACCGCGCCGCCGGCCATGAGCGCCAGCACGAGGAATACCAGGAAGATGACGAGGAAGAGGAAGAAGAGAAATTTCGCAATCGTTGCGGTGGCCGCCGAGATGCCGGAAAAACCGAGAAAACCGGAGATCAGCGAGATGACGAGGAAGATGAGAGCCCATTTCAGCATGGAACTTGTTCCTTCTTGTTGATGGCCGCATAACGTGAAGGAAGGTTCCAGGGTTCCCGGCTATCGAAAAACGTGCGCTGTCCCCGAGACACCGATCATCACCCGATCCCCGGGAAAAAGCGCCTCGCGGCTCGGAATGTCGAGGCGGAAGGAAAACGCTTCTGCGCCACCGAGCGTGATCCGAACATCCGAGGTCGCTCCGCAGAAATTGATCTCCGCTATCGTGCCCGGGGCTCCTTCGCCACTCGCATGCGTCACCGAAATCTGCTCCGGCCGAAGCATGATCTCGGCCTTGCCCCGATAGGCCGTATCGTCGACCGGCAGGAGGCCCAGCGGACTTTCCGCGCGGCCTTCGCCGATCACCGCCGGCAGCACGATCGCCTCGCCGAGGAAGGCGGCGGTCACCGGATCGACCGGCTTCGAATAGACCTCGCGCGGAGTGCCCACCTGCGCGAACTTCCCGGCCCGCATCACCGCCACCTGGTCGGCGAAGGCGAGCGCCTCACCCTGGTCGTGGGTGACGAGCAGCGTGGTGATGCCGGCCGCCGTCAGCACTTCCGTCACCGCCTTGCGGGTGGCGGCGCGAAGTCCCGTGTCGAGCGCCGAGAACGGTTCGTCGAGCAGCATCAGCCTCGGCTTGCGGGCAAGCGCGCGGGCGAGCGCCACGCGCTGCTGCTGGCCGCCGGAAAGCTGGTCCGGCCGACGGGAAAGCATGGCACGGTCAAGGCCCACCATGCCCATCAGTTCCGCCGCCTTCGCCTCCTTGACGGCCCGCTCCGCGTTCAGTCCGAAGCCGATGTTTTGCGCTACCGTGAGATGCGGGAAGAGGCAGCCGTCCTGCGCTACGATGCCGATGCCGCGCTTGTGCGCCGGCACCTGGGCCGAACCGTCCGCCATCAGTTGCCCGCCGAACACGATCATGCCTTCGTCCGGCTGGTCGAAGCCGGCGACGAGGCGCAGCAGCGTGGTCTTGCCGCAACCGGACGGTCCGACGATCGCCGTGCGGCTGCCGGCCGCGACCGAAAGATCGATGCCGTCGAGCGCGGCCACCATGCCGTATCGTTTGCGCAGGGAATTGAGTTGGAGAAGCGTCATCGCCCGGCGATCTTCTTGGACTGGTAGTGGAGAAGCCATATGAGCGGCATGGAAAAGATGACCATCAGCAGAGCATAGGGGGCAGCACCGGCATAGTCGATCTCGCCCGTCAGTGCAAAGAAGGCCATGGCGAGCGTGCGTGTGCCGTTCGGCGCCAGCATCTGCGTCGCCGTCAGTTCGTTGATGATACCGAGCGAGGCGAGCGCCACGCCTGCGGCGGCGCCAGGGGCAGCGAGCCTGACCGTCGTCGACCAGAGCGCATTGCCGGGCGAGCGGCCGAGACTGGCGGCCGCCTGCTCCAGCTCCACGGGCACCTGGGCGATGCTCGCCCTCAGGCTCACCAGCGCCCGCGGCAGGAACATCACGACATACGCGAGCACGATGGTCGCCACCGTCTGGTAGAGCGGCAGCATGACGCGCACGGTGACGGTAACGAGTGCCAGCGCCACGACGACGCCGGGCATGGAACTCGCGAGATAGTAGCAGCCTTCGAGGAAGCGGGTCGCACGGGTCGGCCGGCGCACCGAAAGCCAGGCGATCGGCACGGCCGCAGCGGTCGTCGCAAGCCCGCCGATCAGGCAGATGGCGAGCGTCTGGATGAGCGAAAGCCCGACCTCGTCCATCCGCCAGATGCTTGAGCCCCCGGCGATCAGCCAGCGGCCGATGGTCAGAGCCGGAATGCCGAGCGAAAAGGCAGCGACCGTCAGCGGCAGCAGCAGGCAGGGATATTTCCACTTGCCCAGCCGGATGATCTTCAGTTGGCGCGCGACGCCGGGCCCGAGCCGCGCATAACGGCGGGAACCGCGAAGGCCCGCTTCCAGGCCGAGCAGCACGAAACAGCAGAGAACCAGCACCAGCGCCAGCATATGTGCGGCAGTGCCGTTATAGGTCGACTGGAACTGGTCTATGATCGCCGTCGTAAACGTGTCGAAGCGGATCATCGCGAAAAGCCCGTATTCGGCGAGCAGGTGCAGGCCGATCAAAAGCATGCCGCCGCAAAGCGCCAGCCGAAGCTGCGGCAGCACCACGCGCCGGAAAACGGCAAAAGGCGCCAGCCCCAGCGAGGCCGCCTGATCCTCCAGCGCCGGATCGAGCAGGCGGAAGGCAGCAGCGAGCGGCAGGTAGAGAAAGGGGAAATAGGCGACGACCGAGATCGCCACCCCGGCAAAAAGCCCGTGAAGGCTCGGCCACATGCCGATCCAGGCGTAGGAATGCACGAAGGCGGGCACGGCAAGCGGTGCCACCGCGAGCCAGGACCATAGACGTGCGCCCGGCAGGTCGCTGCGTTCGGTCAGCCAGGCAAGCGACACAGCAACCACGGTACAGATCGGAACAGTGAAGAAAATCAGGAGGATGGTGTTGACCATCAATTCACCGACCCGGCCGCGGAAGATGAGCAGCGCGGCCGTTTCCCAACCGGTGACGGCGGTTGCCCACAGCACGAAACCGAGCGGCAGGAGCGCCATCACCGCCACCGCGACCGCGATGGTCAATGTCCAGGACGAGGCCGCCGGCATGCGGCGGCGCGGTGCGACTGGAACACTGGTGTCAGTGATGGAACTCATGGAAGACCCGAAAAACATGAGACATCGCAGGTAAGCCCTGCGATGTCTCCATGCAACACTTATTGCTGAGTATTAGAGCAAACTTATTGCCGCATCTCAGAGGAGGCCGGCCGCCGTCATCATATCGGTCACCTTGGCATTGTTGAGTGTCGAGGGCTCCACCTTCGGCGCCCGCAATTCGTCGAGCGGCACGAGCGCCTTGTTGGACGCTTCACCCTTGCCGACCGCGTATTCGAAGGACGTGCCGTCACGCAACACCGCCTGGCCGCCCTTGCCTGTCACCCATTTGAGGAAGGCCTGCGCCTGTTCCTTGTGCTTGGATGAGGCAAGGATGCCGCCGCCGGAGATGGAGACGAATGCACCCGGATCCTGGTTCCTGAAATAATGCAGCGCGACGTTCTTCGAGTTTTCACCGGTCTTCGCCTGGTCGCCGAAATAGTAATAGTGGTAGATCAGCGCGCCCTCGGTCTGGCCGGCATTGACGGCCCTCATCGCGGTGGAATTGCCGCGATAGGCGGTGAAGTTCTCCTTCATGCCCTTGAGCCAGTCCGCCGTCGCCTCCTTGCCCTTGAGCTGCAGCAGCGCGCCGACGATCGCCTGGAAATCGGCGCCCGAGGGAGATGCGGCCCAGCGGCCCTTCCATTCGGGCTTGGCGAGATCGAGCATGGATTTCGGCAATTTGTCTTCGGAAAGTTTCGTCTTGTCATAGGCAAAGACGGTGGAGCGGGCGGCAATGCCGATCCAGTGGCCGTCCGCCGGGCGGAACTGTTCCGGAACCTGCTCGAGCGTCGCCAGATCGACCGGAGCGAAAAGCCCCTTGCCGTCGACCAGTGCCATGGCCGGCGAATTTTCGGTCAGGAACACGTCGGCCGGCGAATTGGCGCCTTCCTGGACGATCTGGTTGGCGAATTCGAGGTCCGAGCCGTTGCGCACGGTCACCGCGATGCCGGTCTCCTCTGTGAAGGCTTCGACCCATTCCTTCGTCAGCCCCTCGTGCTGGGCATTGTAGATGGTGATGCTGTCGGCCACCTGTGCCGAAGCCGGTGTCGAAAGCGCGATGACGGAGAGGGCAAGCGCCGCGGCGCCGGCAAAGAGGGGGGAAGAAGTTTTCAAGGTCGCCTCCAAGCGAGAACTTACGCGGGCCGTCATAGCGAAACACGAGAACAGCGGTCAAGTTAAGGCACGTTCCCAAATATGTGAATGAGGGCGGAGCCAGGCGAATCAGCTATGGCTAATTCGAACGCATCGGGAACGAGCCCGCCGGAAGCAGGAATGCCAGCAGTCGCCTATCTGGAAAAATTGAATGACGCGCAGCGGCGTGCGGTGGAGCATGGATCGGACGTGCCGAAGGGCGGGCCGGCAGGCCCGCTGCTCGTCATCGCCGGCGCGGGCTCCGGCAAGACCAACACGCTCGCCCACCGGGTCGCGCATCTGATCGTTTCCGGCGCCGATCCGCGCCGCATCCTGCTGATGACCTTTTCCCGCCGCGCCGCATCCGAGATGGGCCGCCGGGTCGAGCGCATCTGTTCGCAGGTGCTTGGGCCCAATGCCGGCATCATGACCGATGCGCTCGCCTGGGCCGGCACCTTCCACGGCATCGGGGCAAGGCTGCTTCGCATGTATGCCGAACAGATCGGCCTCGATCCGGATTTCACCATCCACGATCGGGAGGATTCCGCCGACCTGATAAACCTCACGCGCCACGAACTCGGCTTCTCGAAAACGGAAAGCCGCTTCCCGACCAAGGGCACCTGTCTGGCGATCTATTCCCGCGCGGTCAATTCGGAGACGCCTCTGGACGAGGTGCTGAAATTGCATTTCCCCTGGTGCTCCGCCTGGGAAAAACAGCTTCGGGAACTCTTCGCATCTTACGTCGAGGCCAAGCAGGCCCAGAACGTCCTCGATTACGACGATCTCCTGCTCTACTGGGCGCAGATGATGAGCGAACCGGCGCTGGCGGAAGATGTCGGCGGCCGCTTCGATCACGTGCTGGTCGACGAATACCAGGACACCAACCGGCTGCAGTCGTCGATCCTGATGGCGATGAAACCCGGCGGCCGAGGTTTGACCGTCGTCGGCGACGACGCCCAGTCGATCTATTCCTTCCGGGCAGCGACGATCCGCAACATCCTCGATTTCCCCGGCTCCTTCGATCCGCCCGCCGATATCGTCACCCTCGACCGCAACTACCGTTCGACCAATACCATCCTCGCCGCCGCCAACGGCGTCATCGAGCTTGCCCGCGAGCGCTTCACCAAGAACCTCTGGACCGAACGGCAATCGGAGGAGCGCCCGCGCCTCGTTGCCGTCCGAGACGAGACCGAACAGGCGAACTACATCGTCGAGAAGATCCTCGAAAACCGCGAAACCGGCATGACCTTGAAACAGCAGGCCGTGCTTTTCCGCGCCTCGCATCATTCCGGTCCGCTGGAGGTGGAACTTACCCGCCGCAACATCCCCTTCGTGAAGTTCGGCGGCCTGAAGTTCCTGGACAGCGCCCATGTGAAGGACATGCTGGCGACGCTGCGCTTCGCCCAGAATCCGCGCGACCGCGTCGCCGGCTTCCGCCTGATGCAGCTCATCCCCGGCATCGGCCCGCAGACGGCGGGAAAGATCCTCGACGCCATCGCCGCCGATCCCGAGCCGCTCGCGGCTTTGCAGGAAATCCCCGCCCCGCCGCGTTCGGGCGCCGACTGGCCGGCCTTCGTCGACATGCTGGCCTCCCTGAAACAGGGCACTGCCGGCTGGCCTTCGGAGATCGGCCTTGCCCGGCTGTGGTACGAGCCGCATCTCGACCGCGTCCACGAGGATGCCGAAACCCGCAAGGCCGACCTTTTGCAGCTCGAGCAGATCGCCGGCGGTTATACGTCGCGCGAACGTTTCCTGACCGAGCTGACGCTCGACCCGCCGGATGCGACCAGTGCCGAATCCGGCACGCCCCTGCTCGACGAGGACTATCTCATCCTCTCGACCATCCATTCCGCCAAGGGCCAGGAATGGCGCTCGGTTTTCCTCTTGAACTGTGTCGACGGTTGCATTCCCTCCGACCTCGGCGTCGGCTCGACGGCCGAAATCGAGGAGGAGCGCCGGCTCCTCTATGTCGCCATGACGCGGGCGAAGGATTACCTCCACCTCATCACTCCGCAGCGCTTCTTCGTCCACGGACAGAACGCCCAGGGCGACCGCCACGTCTATGCCGCGCGCACCCGCTTCATTCCGGCAACGCTCCTGCAATTCTTCGAGACCACGTCCTGGCCGGTGGTCGCGCCCATGTCGGACGCAGAACGCCAGGCCCGCCACCAGGTCCGCATCGACGTCACCGCCCGCATGCGCGGCATGTGGCGCTGATTTCATCCCCGTTTGTCCCCTCTCCTGTCGCATTGACTCGCATCATGCCCGATGGGAAACAACCGGCATCGTTCGGATGTCGAGGGAGGGGATCGAATGACCGGCCGCAGGATAGTCTTGGTGCAGGGGGCCTGGGGATCGAGCGCGAGCTGGACGCCGGTCGCCGATCTTCTGCGGAGCATGGGCCATCAGGTCTTCGTGCCGAGCCTGACGGGGCTTGGCGAGCGCATCCATCTCTTTTCCGGCGCGATCAATCTCGACACCCATATCGCCGATGTTGCGGGCCTCATCGAGGCGGAAGGCCTCGATGATTTCGATCTCGTCGGCCATTCCTATGGCGGCATGGTGATCACCGGCGTCGCCGACCGTTTTTCAAGCCGCATCCGGACCCTCATCTATCTCGACGCCTTCCTGCCGTCGGACGGCCAGTCGGCACTCGACCTTCTCGGCCCGGATATCGCGCTTGCCAATCTCGCCGCGGCAGGCGAACTCGGCGGCGTCGCCGTGCCGCCCCCGGCCCGCCACGCGACCCACGTGCCGGAGCACCTGAGGCATTACATGACCGGCCGCTCGCCGCATCCCTTCGCGACCATGATCCAGAAGCTCAGACTGACCGGCGCCCACGAAACCATCGCGAAACGGCTCTACGTCTCGGCCAATATCGATCAGGCTGCACTTTTCTCCGGCATCTACAAGCGCTTGAGCGCCGATCCCGGCTGGATGTCGATGAAAGTGCCGAGCGGCCACATGCTGCAGCTCGAAATGCCGGACGAGGTCGCCCGGATCATTCACGAGTTTATCGGGTAAGCGAAACGCTCACCCCTCGGGACGTTCATCTTCCTTGCCGAAAATAGTCTCGATATCGCGAGCACCGTGTAGGATGCGTTCAATGCGGACATCTTCGCCTTCGACCGTATAGAAGACGACATAGCGGCGAAAGGGAAATGCGCGCAGGCCCGCCCACAGTTCAGGCCGTGGCGCTCCCATGCGTGGCATATCGACCAGCCGGTTACAGCGGACACGCAATTCCGCGATGACGTGGTAGGCCGCAATAGGATTGTCAGTGTGGATATAGTCGCCGATCTCTTCCAGGTCCTGCACGGCGGCAGGCGAGAATGCGACGGCCATCAGGAACGGCTTCCGCCGTACTTCGCTTCAAGGCGGTCGAAGACCTCATCGGCAGGGATACCTGCACCGCTCTCAATTCCGGCGCGGATATCCTCGCGCAAAACCTGGAGGCGCGCCTGGCGCTGCTCTTCACGTTCCTCCAGAAGGCGCAGGCTGTCGCGCACGACTTCGCTGGCGCTGGCATAACGGCCGCTTTCCACGAGTTCCCGCACAAAGCCTTCATAATGCGGGCCGAGACTGTAGCTGGATGGCATCACATTACCTCTTATCTATCTAATCTTATCAATTTTTGATAAAACCGACAAGACAGATGACAACCGTCACTCCCGCTCCCGCCCGCCTTGGCGCAGTTCCAGAAGCTCGATCTGGATCTGCTGCAGCTCGGCCAGCCGCTCCCATTGCTTGGCCATCTGGTGGTCGATCTTCTCGTGGAGCTGGCGGATTTCGAGCTCGGCGCGCAGGTTGATCATGTAGTCGTTCTCGGCCCGCAGGCGGTCCTTCTCTTCCTGCCGCCGCTGGCTCATCATGATCACCGGCGCCTGCAGCGCCGCGACGCATGACAGCACAAGGTTCAGGAGAATGAAGGGAAAGGGATCGAAGGGGGTGGCGAACAGACCGGAAATGTTGAGCGCCATCCATGCCAGCAGGACCGCGATGAACAGCAGGATGAAGGTCCAGGAGCCACCGAAGGAGGCCACCTTGTCGGCGATCCGCTCGCCGAAGGTGAGATTGCGGTCGAAAATGACGGCGCCGGCCTGCACCGTCGAAGCCCCCTTCTCGAAACTGTCGAGCACCTGGCGGTCGAGTTGGGAAAGCTCGCCACGCTCCTCGTCCAGCAGCTTTTCCACATAGCGGCGCCGGAAATGGCCGAGATCCTCGTCGCAGATCAGGCTTTCGGCGGCGCAATCCTTCACTTCCGCGGCGATCATTTCGTAGAGATGCGGCCTCAGATAGCCGATCCTGTGCAGCTTCCACTTGGGAAAGGTCCGGCCGCAGACGATGCACTGCCCCGTCTTGGCCGATGCCGGATGTCTGTTCATGTCACGCCTCTACATTCCTGATCTCTGTGCGCGCCGCAAGCGGCGCCAGATGGAAGAGCCGCGGCGAGAATTTCTTGAGGAAATCTTCCGAGCGGCCGATATAGATCAGCGTCGAGCCTGTAAGGTCGGCCAGCACGGCCAGAAGCTGTTCGTTGGTGTGAGGTTCCAGGCCTTCCAGCACGTCGTCCATGACGAGCCAGTCCGGCTTGCGCAAGACCGCATTGGCGACCAGCAGCGACACTTCCTCGTCCTTGTCGAGCAGCCGGTCCCAGCGCTCCACGTCGTCCAGCCGGTGGACGAGGCGCCGCAGCCCCACCCTTTCGAGCATTTCGGCCAGCATGTCGTCGTCCGCGCCCGGCAGGCCGTGCGGATAGGTCAATACATCGCGCAGCTTCGCCGTCGGCAGATAGCCCTCCTGGGGCACGAAGATCATGCTTCCAGCCGGCGGCAGGCCGATTTCACCGTGCCCCCAGGGCCAGATATGCGCGAGTGCCTGGAAGAAGAGGTGCCGGTCGGCTCCCGGGTCGCCGTTGATCATCACCCGCTCGCCCTGCCCGATGAAGCACTCGCCTTCCCGCACCTGGACGCCGTTCCCCGGCCCGCCGAGATCGGGATTGGCGAAGACGCTCAGCCCGCAGACGCTGATCCCCCCTTCAGTCGGGTTCTCGTGATAGGTGATGACCTTCTCCCCGGCCGCGGGCGCGTCCATGGACAGGAGCGCATTGCGAAAGGAGGAGACGCGCGTCAGCGTCGCACGCCAGTCGGCGATGACGCCGAAATTGTTGACATACCATCTCAGCGCCTGATTGACCTGGTTGAAGGCGCCGACCGCCATCATAAGTCCGCCGAAGGAAAGATCGCCGGAAAAATACATGGGCGATGCGATGATGATCGGCGCGACGAGCGCCAGCCAGCCGAAGCCGGCGGACACCCAGGTGAGATTGGTCAGCGCCCAGGCGACCTGCCGGAGCATTTCGAGCACATTGTCGATCGCCAGATGCACCCTCTCGCGCTCGTTCGCTTCCCCGCGCGCAAGCGAGATAGGCTTCATGTTCTCGTTGGCCCGCATCAGCGCGGCGCGCAGGTCGGCTTCGCGGGCGTAGCGTTCGGCGTTGAGCCGCGGCAGCCGGTCGCCCACCACGTTGCTGAGCCATGAGCCGACGAGCGCGTAAAAGACGGTTGCCCAGACCATGTAGCCGGGGATGAAGACCGTCCTTGCGCCGAAATGGAACGTGAAATCCGACGAGATCGCCCACAGCACGCCAATGAAGCTTGCAAGCAGGATGGTCGAATTGACGAGCCCGATTGCCAGCGCCGTCGTGTTTTCGGCGAGGATGCGCGTATCCTCGTGCAGCCGCTGGTCGGGATTGGCCGCGATCGCGCCCGCCCTCGAGAGCTTCATCGCCCGGCCGGGCACGAGCCAGACATCGGAAAGATCCCGCGCCAATCCTTCGCGCATCCGCATCGCGGTGATCTGGTTCAGCCAGGTCTGGATGACGTTCAGCAGCGTCAGGCTGAGCGCGATGACGGCGAAGACCACAAGCTGGTTGAGGAACTCGGGCATGTCCCGACGCTCCAGCGCATCGTAGAAAGGCCCGTTCCATTCGTTCAGACGATATGTCGCGTAGGTGGTCGCGAAGATCACGATGAGCAGCGCCGCCGTCAGCACCAGAACGCGATTGCGAACCGGCGCTGTCCAGAAAGCGCCGACCATCATGCGGAGTTGGCCGCCCAGGGGAAGCTCGTAGGCTTGAAGCATCACCTTACTGTCCGTCATCCTTTGCCGCTCTTTTTCGTAGTGCCGATATTTGTGACTTCCTAACACGCTTAACATAGTCATTCATTGATATGGCTACCTCTCCCGACGTTGCTCCAATGACTTTTGTTTGCATGCGGATGTGATCCATGATAATGACTGTCCAGTCAGTCATAAATATGTCGAGACGACATGGCAGCGAAGAAAAGAGAAAAGCGCGATCCGCAGCAGCGAAAGGCGGATATCCTCGGCGCCGCCCTGGCCCTGTTTGCCGAACGCGGTTTTGCCGCCACCCGCATGGAGGATGTCGCGATCCGCGCCGGCATTGCCAAGGGCACGGTCTACCTGCATTTCCCGGACAAGGAAGCGCTGTTCATCGAGCTTGTTTCGGGCATCGCCTCGCCGATCCTTGGCGAGATCGACGGGCTTGTGCAGAATGAGGCGATCCCGCCGCGGCTTGCCGTTTCGATATTCTACGCCCTCGTCAGGCGCGAAGTGCTCGAGACCGAACGGCGGCATCTCCTCCGGCTGGTCCTGGCGGAAGGCCCGATGTTCCCGGGCGTGACGGAATTCTACCACCGCGAGATCATTTCGAAGGGCCTCGGTGTGCTGCGGATCCTCCTGCACCGAGCCGCCCGGCGCGGCGAATTGCGCAATCCGGCTGTCGCCGAAATGCCTCAGCTCGTTATTGCGCCGGCTTTGATGTCGATCATCTGGTCGACGCTCTTCGAGCGCTACGAACATCTCGACACGCAAAAACTCTTCGACACTTTCCTCGACACGCTCTTCCTGCCGGAAAGGGCAGCACAATGAAACGCATCCTCGCCGTCGCCCTCGTTGCCGCAGCCGCGCTTGCAGTGCTCCCTTTCCTGCTCGCCGAAAGCGGCGATCGTGCCTATCAGGGCTGGGTCGAGGCGGACACGCTGTTCATCGGCGCGGAAAGCGCCGGACGCATGACGGCGCTCGATGTCGCCGAGGGTGAGGACGTTGCCGCCGGCGCGCCGCTCTTCAGGCTGGATGCGTCGAGCGAGGAGGCGGCGGTCGCCGCCGCCCGCGCTGCCCTTGCCCGCTCCCAGGCCGAACTCGATCTGGCCGAAGCGGCCCAGAAACGGCCCGAGGAGATCGACGTTCTGCGTGCCTCCGAACGCGAGGCCACCGCCCGCCTGGAACTCGCCAAACAGGATCTCGACCGCACCCGCGTCCTGGTGGAGCGCGGCACCGCAACCCAGGCGAGCCTCGATACGGCGATCGCCACGGAAGCAGCCAACCGCGCCTCGCTCGACAGCGTCCGCAGCGAGATCACCCTCGCCAACCTGCCCGTCCGCGACGAGCAGCTTCGCCAGGCGCGCGAGGCCGTCGCCGCCGCAAAGGCCGATCTCGCATCGGCCGAGGCGACGCTTGCCAAGCGCTCCGTCGCGGCCCCGGCCGCCGGCAGCATCGAGACCCTCTATTACCGGCTCGGCGAGGTCGTGCCTTCCGGCCGTCCCATCGTCGCGCTCCTGCCGCCGGAAAACGTCCGCATCCGCTTCTTCGTGCCGGAAACCGAGATCGCGAGGCTTGCGCTCGGCCAGGCGATCCGCGTCGCCTGCGATGCCTGCGAACCGTCGGATGCGAAGATCAGCTTCATCTCCGGCACGACGGAATACACGCCGCCGGAAATCTATAGCCTCGACGAGCGCGCCAAGCTCGTCTACCGCGTCGAGGCGATCCCGGCCGATCCGAAATCCTTCCGCCCCGGCCTGCCGGTGGATGTCTCGGCCGGGGCCCGGCCATGACCGAGGCAACCATGACGGACCCGACAATGACCGTCGAAGCCCCGGAAACGGTAATCGACGTCCACCACCTGACCAAGAGCTTCGGCGGCCGCAAGGTGGTCGACGATGTCTCCATGTCTGTCAGGAAGGGGCGCATCCACGGCTTCCTCGGCCCAAACGGCTCCGGCAAGACCACCACGATCCGCATGCTCTGCGGGCTTCTGACGCCCGACAGCGGCGACGGCACCTGTCTCGGCTTCGACATCCTGACCGAGAGTGACCGCATCCGCCGCCGCGTCGGCTACATGACGCAGAAATTCTCGCTCTACCAGGATCTCTCGATCCGCGAGAACCTGGAATTCGTCGCCCGCGTCTACGGCCTCTCCGACCCGCGCGGCAAGGCAAGTGCCGCGATCGAGCGTCTTGGCCTGAAAGGCCGCGAAAAACAGCTTGCCGGTGAACTGTCCGGCGGCTGGAAACAGCGGCTTGCGCTCGGCGCCTGCATATTGCCGGAACCCGCCCTGCTTCTCCTCGACGAGCCGACCGCCGGCGTCGATCCCCAGGCGCGCCGCGATTTCTGGAACGAGATCCATGCCCTTGCGACGGAAGGCCTCTCGGTGCTGGTCTCCACCCATTACATGGACGAGGCGGAGCGCTGCCACGAGATCGCCTATATCGCCTATGGCAAGCTTCTCGCCGAGGGCACGGTGGACGAGGTGATCGCCGCCACCGGCCTTTCCACCTGGACGGTATCCGGCCCGGAGGTCCACCGCCTCCAGCAGGAACTGGAGAAGCTGCCGGGCATCGACATGATCGCCCCCTTCGGCACCAACCTGCATGTCGCCGGCCATGACGAGGCAGCCCTCGGACAGGCGATCGCGCCTTACCGCGACCGCGCCGATCTAAAATGGGAAAAGGACGAACCGACGCTCGAAGACGCCTTCATCGACCTGATGCGCCGCTCGGAGGACAATTTTAGATGACGGTGCCCTCACACGAGACCAGGAACAACAACGGCGGCATATCCTTCGGGCGCTTCTGGGCGATGACGATCAAGGAGTTCATCCAGATGACCCGCGACCGGGTGACGCTCGCCACCATGATCATGATCCCGGTCATGCAGCTTTTCCTGTTCGGCTTCGCGATCAACACCACACCGCATAACCTGCCGACCGCCGTCCTGATGCGCGAGAATACCGATGTCGGCCGCTCGATCCTGGCCGCCCTTGAAAACACCGATTTCTTCCAGATCCGTACCGTCATCACCCGCGCCGAGGACATGGACGAACTGCTGGAATCCGGCCGCGCGCTCTTCGTCGTCGAAATCCCGGAAGGGTTCGAGCGGGCGCTCCGCCGCGGCGAGACCCCTGCCCTGCTCGTCGCCGCCGACGCCACCGATCCGGTCGCGTCGAGCTCCGCGCTCGGCGCACTGTCCGGCATCATCACCACGGCACTTGCCAACGACCGGCAGATCGAGTTTTCGGAGCCCACCAAACCGGCCTTCAAGGTCATCCAGCACCGCCGCTACAACCCGGCCGGCTCTTCGACGCTCAATATCGTGCCCGGCCTGCTCGGCACGATATTGACGATGACGCTTTTGATCTTCACCGCCCTTTCGGTGACCCGCGAGACGGAGCGCGGCACGATGGAGAACCTGCTCTCCATGCCGATCACGCCGGTGGAGATCATGCTTGGCAAGATCACCCCTTACGTGCTGATCGGCCTCATCCAGGCGCTGATCATCATCGCCGCCGGCATCCTCGTCTTCCGCGTGCCGATCGTCGGCCATCCGGCCTCGCTCGCCGCGATTACCGGGCTCTTCGTCGTCGCCAACCTGTCGATCGGCTATACGTTCTCGACGCTCGCGACCAACCAGTTGCAGGCCGTGCAGATGGCGATGATGTTCTTCCTGCCGAACATTTTGCTCTCGGGTTTCATGTTCCCCTTCGCCGGCATGCCCCAATGGGCGCAGTGGATCGGCGAGGCCCTGCCGCTCACCCATTATATCAGGGTCGTGCGCGCCATCATGCTGAAGGGCGCCGATATCGGTGTGCTCGCCTACGACACGGCAACACTTGCCGGCCTGATGCTCGTAGCCATGTCGATCGCCGTCACCCGCTTCCGTCGGACGCTGGATTGAGGCGTTCTCCCACGTATCACCGCGGCTTTCCTGTCACCCCCTCTGTCCTGCCGGATATCTCCCCCACAAGGGGGGAGATCGGCAAGATGAGCCGGCTTCGCAAACCTCATCTTCATTCGCTGTAGCTTCGGCAATTCGAGAGTTTTGTTTGGGGGCAAGGCCTTGCTGCTATCGGTCTCCCCCCTTGAGGGGGAGATGTCCGGCAGGACAGAGGGGGGTAACGGGGCGCTATGCTCTACATCGAGCACCTGTAATTCCCGATACACGACAAGCTTCAAATCCGCCTTGCATTATTTTCGTGCAGCGCACAAAATCCTTGCAATCATCATCGATCGGCCAGTGAGCTCAGGCTCTTCGAACGGCCGGCAAGGGGCACAATGGCGATCAAGGCGAGCATCTATCACCTCACCCATTACAAATACGACCGACCCGTCCGTCTAGGACCGCAGATCATCAGGCTGAAGCCCGCCGCCCATTCCCGCACCAAGGTGCTCAGCCATTCGCTGAAGGTGACCCCTTCCAACCATTTCGTGAACCTGCAGCAGGACCCCTACGGCAACTATCTCGCCCGCTACGTCTTTCCCGATCCGGTCACCGAACTGAAGATCGAGGTCGACTTGGTCGCCGACATGACGGTCTACAATCCCTTCGACTTCTTCGTCGAGGAGGAGGCGACCAGATGGCCGTTCGACTATCCCGAAACACTGGTCGAGGACCTTTCGATCTACCGCAAGCCGGAGCCGGCAACGCCCCTCCTGCAAGCCTTCGTCAATTCGATCGACCAGTCTTCCGACCAGCCGACCGTCGACATGATCGTCGGCCTGAACGCCCGCCTTCAGAAGGAGATCGGCTATGTCATTCGCATGGAGCCCGGCGTCCAGGCGCCGGAGGAGACGCTTGCGACCGCGAGGGGCTCCTGCCGCGACACGAGCTGGCTGCTCGTGCAACTGCTGCGCCATCTCGGTTTCGCCGCCCGCTTCGTCTCGGGCTACCTGATCCAGTTGACGCCGGACCTCAAGGCCCTCGACGGCCCGTCCGGCACCGAGGTCGATTTCACCGACCTGCACGCCTGGGCTGAGGCCTATCTTCCCGGCGCCGGCTGGGTCGGCCTCGACCCCACCTCCGGCCTCCTGACCGGCGAAAGCCATATTCCGCTTGCCGCCACCCCGCATTACCGTAATGCCGCGCCGATTTCAGGCGGTTATTACGGCGAGGCCGAGACGGATTTCGCCTTCGACATGCGGGTCGCCCGCGTCGCCGAGCATCCGCGCATCACCAAGCCGTTTTCCGACGAATCCTGGGAAGCACTGAACGATCTCGGTGAGCAGGTCGACCGCGCCCTCCAGGCGCAGGACGTGCGGCTGACCATGGGCGGCGAGCCGACCTTCGTCTCGATCGACGATTTCGAATCCGACGAGTGGAACACCGCCGCCGTCGGCCCGACCAAGCGGGAAAAGGCCGATGCCCTGATCCGCCGGCTGCGGGAACGTTTCGCGCCGGGCGGCTTCCTGCATTACGGCCAGGGCAAGTGGTATCCGGGCGAAAGCCTGCCGCGCTGGACCTTCTCGCTCTACTGGCGCAAGGACGGCCAGCCGATCTGGCGCGATCCGGGCCTGATTGCCCAGGAAGGAAGCGATCATGACGTTACCGAGGACGATTCCGCCAGGCTCCTGACGACGATTGCCGGCGAGCTCGGCATTGATCCCGATTACGTCGCGCCGGCCTTCGAGGACCCGGCCGAATGGATCATCAAGGAAGGCAGCCTGCCGGAGAATGTCGATCCGTCCAATTCAAAGCTGAAAGACCCGGAAGAGAGAAGCCGCATCGCCCGCGTCTTCGAGCGGGGCCTGACCCGGCCGACCGGCCACGTGCTGCCCGTACAGGCCTGGAACGCCCAAGCGGGGAGAACGGCAAATGGCAAACGCTGGATGAGCGAGAAATGGCGCACCCGCCGCGGCAGGATCTTCCTCGTTCCCGGCGACAGCCCGGTCGGCTACCGCCTGCCGCTCGGCACGCTCCCTTACGTTCCGCCGTCGCAGTTTCCCTATATCCACGAAGCCGATCCCTTCATCCCTCGCGGCCCGCTGCCGGACGTCTTCGTCCCGAGCGGCCGCGCCATGCCGGAAGCCTCGTTTCAGGCGGATGAAACCGCAATTCAGGACCGTGTCGAACAAACCCTCGGCGACATCGGCGGCGCCGTCCGCACCGCCATTTCGGTCGAGCCGCGCGACGGTCGCCTCTGCGTCTTCATGCCGCCCACCGAGCGGATCGAGGATTATCTCGAATTGATCGCGGCGGCGGAAAACGCGGCGGCCGCGCTCGGCCTCTCCGTCCATATCGAGGGCTATGCGCCGCCGCATGACGAGCGCATCAACGTCATCCGCGTCGCCCCCGATCCTGGCGTCATCGAGGTGAACATCCACCCCGCCGCGAGCTGGCAGGAGACGGTGGCGATCACCACTGCGATCTACGAGGAGGCCCGCGAGAGCCGCCTCGGCGCCGACAAGTTCATGATCGACGGCCGCCACACCGGCACCGGCGGCGGCAACCATGTCGTCGTCGGCGGGGCGAACCCGAACGACAGCCCGTTCCTGCGCCGGCCGGACCTTCTGAAGAGCATCGTGCTGCACTGGCAGCGCCATCCCTCGCTCTCCTATCTCTTCTCCGGCCTCTTCATCGGCCCGACCTCCCAGGCGCCGCGCATCGACGAGGCCCGCCACGATTCGCTCTACGAGCTGGAGATCGCGCTTGCCCAGGTGCCGCCGCCCGGACAGGGCATGCCGCCGCTGCCATGGCTGGTCGACCGACTGTTCCGCAACCTGCTGGTCGACGTCACCGGCAATACCCACCGCTCGGAAATCTGCATCGACAAGCTCTTCTCGCCCGACGGCCCGACCGGGCGGCTCGGCCTGATCGAATTCCGCGGCTTCGAAATGCCGCCGAACGCCCGCATGTCGCTTGCCCAGCAGCTTCTCGTGCGGGCGCTCATCGCCCGCTTCTGGAAGAACCCGATCGAGGGCAGGTTCGTCCGCTGGGGCACGGCGCTTGCCGACCGTTTCATGCTGCCGCACTACATCTGGGCCGATTTCCTTGATGTACTGGCCGACCTCCGCGAAAACGGCTTCGATCTCCGCCCCGAATGGTTCAAGGCGCAGCTCGAATTCCGCTTCCCCTTCTTCGGCGAGGTGGAATACGAGGGCTCGAAGCTGGAACTCAGGCAGGCGCTCGAACCCTGGCACGTGATGGGCGAGCAGGGGGCGATCGGCGGCACGGTGCGCTACGTCGATTCGTCGGTCGAACGCCTGCAGGTTAAGCTGGAGACCTCCAACCGGTCGCGCTATACGGTCGCCTGCAACGGCCGCGCCGTGCCGCTGAAGGAAACCGGCGCATCCGGCGTCTCGGTGGCGGGCGTGCGTTTCAAGGCCTGGCAGCCGGCGTCCGGCCTGCATCCGGTCCTGCCGGTTAATACGCCACTCACCTTCGACATATATGATACATGGTCCGGCCGTTCGATCGGCGGCTGCATCTACCATGTTGCCCATCCGGGCGGTCGCCATTATGAGACCTTCCCGGTCAACGGCAACGAGGCGGAAGCGCGCCGGCTTGCCCGGTTCGAACCCTGGGGGCATACGGCGGGTCGCTACGCGCTGATGCCGGAAGCGCCCTCGCCCGAATTCCCGCTGACGCTCGACCTGCGCCGGCCGCAAGGAGTGTAAGAGAAGTCGATGTCCAAGGCACCGGCAACCGGACTGGCAAATGAAGAGAGGGTCGCCACCGATCCGATCCTCGGTTATGCCGCGCTGCCGGGCATCGCCGACGAGATGCTGGATGCCGGCGGCCAGATCAAGCCGGTCTGGCGCAACCTGATCTCGCACTTGGGCCGCATGCCGGAGGCCGAGCTCCACGAGCGCTTCGCCCGCGCCGACCGCTACCTGCGCGATGCCGGCGTCTTCTACCGCACCTATGGCGCGCAGGGCAGCGGCGAGCGCAACTGGCCGATCTCCCATGTCCCGGTGCTGATCGACGGCAAGGAATGGGACGCGGTCTCGAAGGGGCTCGTCCAGCGTGCCGATCTTCTCGAAGCCGTCTTGGCGGATATCTACGGCGAGAACAGACTGGTGCAGGAAGGCATACTGCCGCCTGCGCTGATCGCAGGAAATTCAGAATTCCTGCGGCCGCTGGTCGGCGTCAGGCCTGTCGGCGGCCATTACCTGCATTTCTGCTCCTTCGAGATCGGCCGTGGCCCGGACGGCAACTGGTGGGTGCTCGCCGACCGCACTCAGGCGCCCTCGGGCGCCGGCTTCGCGCTGGAAAACCGTGTCGCCACCACCCGCGCCTTTTCCGACATCTATGCCGAAAGCCATGTCCACCGGCTCGCCTCCTTCTTCGGCGCCTTCCGAGACGCCTTGCAGGCCCACAAGCAATATCCGGAGGACCGGATAGCTGTGCTCACGCCGGGACCGGCCAACGAGACCTATTTCGAGCACGCCTATATCGCCCGCTATCTCGGCTTCATGCTGCTCGAAGGCGAGGACCTGACGGTCGTCAACAATCGCGTCATGGTCCGCACGGTCGCCGGCCTGAAACCGATCGGCGTGCTCTGGCGCCGCCTCGACGCTTCCTATGCCGATCCGCTGGAGCTCAACCAGAACTCCCATATCGGTACGCCCGGCATGGTGCAGGCGCTGCGCGCGGGCGCGCTCGCCTTCGTCAATGCGCTGGGCTCCGGCATCCTGGAAACCCGCGCGCTGCTCGCCTTCATGCCGACTGTCTGTCGCCGGCTCACCGGCGAGGATCTTCTCATGCCCTCGATCGCCACCTGGTGGTGCGGCCAGAAGAACGAGCGCGACCACGTCGCCGGCAATATCGAGCGCATGGTCATCGGCCCGGCCTATTCCAGGCTTCCCTTCTTCGACGATAACGGCCAGTCGGTGCTGGGTTCCTCGCTGCGCATGACGGCGAAGGACGCGGTCGGCGACTGGCTTGCGACCGAGGGCGCCAAGCTGGTCGGCCAGGAGGTCGTGACGCTCTCCACCACCCCCGCTTACGTCAACGGCAAGCTCACCCCGCGGCCGATGTCGCTGCGTGTCTTCGCCGCCCGCACCGAAACCGGCTGGCAGATCATGCCGGGCGGCTTTGCCCGCATCGGCTCGGGCGACGATGTCGCGGCGATCGCCATGCAGGCCGGCGGAGCGGCGGCCGATGTCTGGATCGTCTCGGACAAGCCGGTCGCGCGCCCTACGCTGCTTCCGCCGGAGGAAAGCTTCACCCGCAACATGCCGGGCAGCCTGCCGAGCCGCGCCGCCGACAATCTCTACTGGCTCGGCCGCTATATCGAGCGGGCCGAAGGGGCGCTGCGCATCCTGCGCGCCTGGCACCTGCGCTATGCGGAATCGGCCGATCCCGAACAGCCGCTGCTGGCCGACGTGACGCATTACCTCAAAGCGATCGACATCGACATGTCGAAGGCCGTGCCGGTCTCGCTGCTGCGCAATGTCGACAGCGCCATCTATTCGGCGAGCAATATCCGCGACCGTTTCTCCCCCGACGGCTGGCTGGCGCTGACCGATCTTGCCAAGACCGCCCGCCGCTTCCACGATGCCGTGCAGCCGGGCGACGATGCCTCGCATGCCATGACCATCCTCCTGCGCAAGCTTGCGGGCTTTGCCGGTCTCGTGCACGAGAACATGTACCGCTTCACCGGCTGGCGTTTTCTGTCGATCGGCCGGCATCTTGAACGCGGCCTGCACATGACCCGCCTGCTCGGCCATATGTCCGGACCGGATGCGCCCGACGGCTCGCTCGACATGCTGCTCGAAATCGGCGACAGCGTCATGACCCATCGCCGCCGCTACAACGTCAACACGGCGCGGCTGACGGTCGCCGACCTGCTCGCGCTCGATCCGCTCAACCCGCGCTCGATCCTCTTCCAGTTGAACGAGATCCGCACCGAGGTGGAGCAGTTGCCGAACGCCTTCGTCAACGGCCAGATGTCGCCCTTCTACCGCGAGGCGATGCGGCTGCATTCCGGGCTTGCCGTCATGACCCCGGAGGCGATGAACCAGGAGGTCTACCTGAAGCTCGAACAGGAGATGGAGAGGCTGTCCGATATTCTCGGACGGACCTATTTCAGCTGATGCTTTACGACCTCTCCCTCCACATGGGTTATGTCTACGACGTGCCGGCCACCGGCGCCCGCCACCTGATCCGTGTCCTGCCGCTTTCGCTGCCCGACCGGCAGCGGCTGGTGGCCGGCTCGCTGACCGTGATGCCGAACGCCGAGGAGAAGGCGACCTTCATCGATTTCTTCGGCCAGCAGGCGACTTCGGTTCTGCTGCGCGCGCCGCACGAGCGTCTCGACATCCGCATGCAGGCCCGTGTCATGGTGGAGCCTCAGCCTTTGACGGCCGATCTCTCGCCGGAACTCGACGCGCTCAGGGAGGAACTGACGCGCCTCTGGTCGGTCGATGCCTCTTCGCCGCATCATTTTGCCGCTCCGAGCCCGCGTCTACCCGAAGAGCCGCAGATCGCCGCCTATGCCCGCGAGATCGCCAGGCCCGGCCAGACGGTGCGCGAGATTGCCGCTGCGATCTGCGCCCGCATCCACAGGGACTTCACCTACGACACGAAGGCGACCACGGTCGACACCACGCCCAAGGAGGCCTTCCGCCTGAAGCGCGGCGTCTGCCAGGATTTCGCGCATGTCATGATCGTGGCGCTCCGAAGCCTCGGCATTCCGGCCGGCTATGTCTCCGGCTTCCTGCGCACCATTCCGCCGCCCGGCAAGGAACGGCTCGAAGGGGCGGATGCCATGCATGCCTGGGTGCGGGTCTGGTGCGGCGAAACCATGGGCTATGTCGAACTCGACCCCACCAACAACATTCCGGCCGGCGGCGACCACATCGTCGTGGCCTACGGCCGCGACTATGCCGACATCGCCCCGGTCATCGGCGTTCTGAAAGGTTACGGAAGTCAGAAGGCCGTCCAGGCGGTCGACGTCGTCCCGCTGAAATCCTGACCTTCCGCCCCGTTTTGATGCTAATTCATTGAAATCGCTAAAATTGTAACGATCCGCTTAGCCCTTCCTATACCCGCATCCGGTAAACGGGTCCCATGGGTGTTCAAATGAATTGAACGGGGCATAAGGGCGACGATGAAGCACACTCTCTTTTCGCGGCTTTTGAAGGACCGCGCCGGCAATTTCGGTATCATGACGGCCGCCATGCTTCCGGTCCTTCTGGGCGTTGCGGGTTTTGCGATCGATCTCACGCACGTCATGGACGAGAAGACACGCCTGCAGGCGGCCGCGGATGCGGCTACTCTTGCCACCGCATCCGCCATGTCCGATGAGGGCGACATGAGTCAGTCGGAAGCAGAAACGTTGATGACGGACTTCTACGTCGAGCAGGCTGCACAGGAGATCAACAATTCCGACATGACCGAAGCCGAAAAGGCGGCAGCCTTGGAAGAGCTTAGGCGGAACACCGAGGCCATGGCACTGATGACGGTCGCCTCGAACACCACGACCAGCTATGACGTTCGTCTCAAGACGAGCTATGACGTGCCGCTCAGCGGCTTGAGCGCGGTTCTCGGGTTCAAGAAAATGACCATCAGCATCGAAAGTCAGTCTGCGAGCGCCCGCGAAGGCAACGCCCTGTCCATGTATCTGGCGCTTGACGAGTCCGGCTCCATGGCCTGGAATACGACGACGATCAATCCCGCCCAGCCGACGAAACAGGAAGCCTATAACTGCGGCTCCACATGGAATGGCTACTACTGGCAAACCAAGACCTGCTACAGGACCGTCGACAACTACCTGACCAAGATGCAATCCCTCAAGACCGCGGCTGGCGTCATGTTCGATGAACTGGACAAGGCCGATCCTGATGGGGAACTGGTCCGCGTCGGCGCGGATTCCTATGACGACAAGAGCAAGGCCGAGCAGAAGATCAACTGGGGAACCACCAAGGTTGCCACTTATGTGGACAACCTTCCGGCAGTTCCCGACGGCGGCACCGACGCCAGCGGCGCTCTGACCAATGCCTTGAGCGCATTGAAAAAGGCAAACAGCACCGAAAAGAACGCCCATGACGGGAAGGGCAATACCAGCTTCGAGCGCTTCATCGTTTTCATGACCGACGGCGAGATGACCGGCAACAGCAGCTCGTGGAACTCCACGATCGACGCCAAGGTGCGCGGCATCTGCGACCAGGCCAAGGCGGACAAGGACGCGGCGGGCAACGGCATCAAGATCTACACGATCGCCTTCATGGCTCCCGACAAGGGCAAGGCTCTGCTGAACTACTGCGCCACTGGTCCCGACTATTACTACGAGCCGGACAACATGACGCAGCTCGTGCAGAGTTTCGGCGAGATCGCCCGCAAGGCAGCCAAGACGGCTACCCGCCTGACGAACTAAGTTTCGACACGAACGCACTGCAAAAACGCCCTGCCCTTGCCGGCGGGGCGTTTTGCTTTGCGCGGGCAGAATAACGGGGCCGAGCAAAAATAAAACGAGCATTGCAAGCGCGTCATAACGGTGCATAAACTGTAGCCATACACCGTGCCGGATGGACTGAATCGGACGCTATCCTCCCGCTCCACCAGAAAGTTGGCGATATATGAACAGAACGTCTCCCACCGTTGAAATCCCCCAGCCGGCTCCCCGCAGTTCCCGCCCCGAAATCATGGCGGAAGAGATCATTGAGCGCCTGACCTACCGCATCGGCAAGGACGCCAAGGTGGCGAAGCCCCACGACTGGCTGACGGCGACGATCCTGGTGGTGCGCGACCGCATCATCGACAAGTGGATGGAAAGTACCCGCAAGGTCTACCGCACCGGTGACAAGCGCGTCTATTACCTCTCGCTCGAATTCCTGATCGGCCGGCTGATGCGCGATGCCGTCACCAATATGGGCCTGATGACGGAAATCCGCGACGCGCTTACCTCGCTCGGCGTCGATATCGACGTGATCGCCGGCCTCGAACCGGATGCGGCGCTCGGCAATGGCGGCCTCGGCCGTCTTGCCGCCTGTTTCATGGAGAGCATGGCGACGGTCGACATCCCGGCTTACGGCTACGGCATCCGTTACGTCCACGGCCTCTTCCGCCAGCAGATGGCGGACGGCTGGCAGGTGGAACTGCCGGAAACCTGGCTTGCCCACGGCAACCCCTGGGAATTCGAGCGCCGGGAAAGCTCCTACGAGATCGGCTACGGCGGCACGGTCGAGACGGTCGGCGGTTATGACGACCCGTCCCGTTATGTCTGGAAGCCGGCCGAACGCGTCATCGCCACGGCCTATGACACGCCGATCGTCGGCTGGCGCGGAAAGCGCGTCAACACGCTGCGCCTCTGGTCGGCCCAGCCGATCGATCCGATCCTGCTCGACGCGTTCAATGCCGGCGACCATATCGGCGCGCTGCGCGAGAGCAACAAGGCGGAAAGCCTGACCCGCGTCCTCTATCCGGCGGACGCCAATCCGGCCGGCCAGGAATTGCGCCTGCGCCAGGAGTTCTTCTTCTCCTCCGCCTCACTCCAGGACATCTTGCGCCGCCACCTGCAGCAATATCCGGATTTCACCAACCTGCATGAGAAGGTGGCGATCCAGCTCAACGACACCCACCCGGCCGTGTCGATCACCGAGATGATGCGGCTTTTGACCGACATCCACGGCATGGATTTCGAGCAGGCCTGGGAAATCACCCGTCAGACCTTCTCCTACACCAACCACACGCTCCTGCCTGAGGCGCTGGAAAGCTGGCCGGTGCCGCTCTTCGAACGGCTTTTGCCGCGCCATATGCAGATCATCTACGCGATCAACGCGCAGATCCTGCTGGAAGCCCGCAAGCAGAAAAGCTTCTCCGAGACCCAGATCCGCTCGATCTCGCTGATCGACGAGAACGCCGAGCGGCGTGTGCGCATGGGCAATCTCGCCTTCGTCGGCTCGCATTCGGTAAACGGCGTCTCGGCGCTGCATACCGACCTCATGAAGGAAACCGTCTTCGCCGACCTGCACACGCTCTATCCGGCCCGCATCAACAACAAGACCAACGGGATTACGCCGCGCCGCTGGCTGATGCAGTGCAATTCCGGTCTGACCTCACTGATCGAGGAAGCCATCGGCGACAAGTTCCTCGATGACACGGAGGCGCTCAAGGCGCTCGATGCTCACGCCGATGACCCTGCCTTCCAGGAGAAATTCGCCGCCGTCAAACGAGCGAACAAGGTGCAGCTCGCCAATCTCGTCGGCAGCCGCATGGGGATAAGGCTCGATCCCTCCGCCATGTTCGACATCCAGATCAAGCGTATCCACGAATACAAGCGCCAGCTTCTGAATATCGTCGAGGCTGTCGCGCTCTACGACCAGATCCGCTCGCATCCGGAACTCGACTGGGTGCCGCGTGTGAAACTTTTCGCCGGCAAGGCGGCGCCGAGCTATCACAACGCCAAGCTGATCATCAAGCTTGCCAACGACGTCGCACGCACCATCAACAACGACCCGGCGGTGCGTGGCCTCCTGAAGGTCGTCTTCGTGCCGAACTACAATGTCTCGCTCGCCGAGATCATGGTTCCGGCCGCCGATCTTTCCGAGCAGATCTCCACGGCCGGCATGGAAGCCTCCGGCACCGGCAACATGAAGTTCGCGCTGAATGGCGCGCTGACGATCGGTACGCTCGACGGCGCGAATGTCGAGATGCGCGATTACGTCGGCGAGGACAATATCGTCATCTTCGGCCTCAAGGCCGACGAGGTCGCCAAGGTCCGCGCCGACGGCCACAACCCGCGCGCCATCATCGACAGATCCCCGGAACTCGCCCAGGCCCTGAACGCCATCGCATCCGGTGTCTTCTCGCCGGACGACCGCTCGCGCTTCTCCGATCTGATCGATGGCATCTACAATCACGACTGGTTCATGGTCGCTGCCGACTTCGACGCCTATGCGGCAGCCCAGCGCAGTGTTGACCAGCTCTGGCTCGACCCTAAATCCTGGTATTCGAAGACGATTCGAAATACTGCCCGGATGGGATGGTTCTCCTCTGACAGAACTATTCGCCAATACGCGTCGGAGATCTGGAGAGCCTGATGACGAAATCGCCGCGCGTCCTCGATGACGGAAGAGCCCCAGGCGAAATTCCATCATCCGAGATCGAGGCGATTTTGGAAGGCAGGCACGCCAACCCATTCGCCGTCCTTGGGCTTCACAAGCTGAAGGACGGCTTCAGGGTCCGCTGCTTCATTCCAGGCGCCGAAGCCGTCACCGCGCTCTCCCTCAACGGAACGGAGCTCGGCGAACTCACCTGCCGCCATGAGGCCGGATATTTCGAAGGCCCCGTCAACGCCTCCCACCTCCAGCCGGTCCGTTACCGCGCTCGCCGCGGCGACAACGAATGGGCCGTCACCGACCCCTACAGTTTCGGTCCCGTGCTCGGCCCCATGGACGACTATTTCGTCCGCGAGGGTTCACACCTGCGCCTCTTCGACAAGATGGGCGCCCATCAGATGAAGCACGAGGGCGTCGAGGGCTTCCATTTCGCCGTCTGGGCGCCGAATGCGAAACGAGTCTCCGTCGTCGGCGACTTCAACAACTGGGACGGCCGCCGCCACGTGATGCGGCTGAGGGTCGATACCGGCATATGGGAAATCTTCGCGCCGGACGTCTCGGCCGGCTCTGCCTACAAGTTCGAAATCGTCGGCAAGAACGGCAAGCTCCTGCCGCTGAAGGCGGATCCCTATGCACGCCGCGCCGAGATGAGACCGGACACCGCCTCGGTCACCGCACCGGAACTCCTGCAGAAATGGGAGGATGCGGCCCACCGGGAATTCTGGGAAAAGGCCGACCATCGCCGCCAGCCGATCACCATCTACGAGGTGCATGCGGGCTCATGGCGCCGCAAGCCGGACGGCTCCTTCCTCACCTGGGACGAGCTCGGCGCCGAACTCATCCCCTATTGCGTCGACATGGGCTTCACCCATATCGAATTCCTGCCCGTTACCGAACATCCCTATGATCCCTCCTGGGGCTACCAGACGACCGGGCTCTTCGCGCCGACCGCCCGTTTCGGCGAACCGGAAGGTTTCGCCCGCTTCGTCAACGGCTGCCACAAGGTCGGCATCGGCGTCATCCTCGACTGGGTGCCCGCGCATTTCCCGACGGATGAGCACGGTCTGCGCTTCTTCGACGGCACCGCTCTTTACGAACATGCCGATCCGCGTCAGGGGTTCCATCCGGACTGGAACACCGCGATCTACAACTTCGGCCGCATCGAAGTCCTCTCCTACCTCATCAACAACGCGCTCTACTGGGCGGAGAAGTTCCATCTCGACGGCCTGCGTGTCGATGCTGTCGCCTCCATGCTCTATCTCGACTATTCGCGGAAGGAAGGCGAATGGGTGCCGAACGAATATGGCGGGCGGGAAAACCTGGAAGCCGTCCGCTTCCTGCAGAAGATGAACACGCTCTCCTATGGCGCCCATCCCGGCATGATGACGATCGCCGAGGAGAGCACCTCCTGGCCGAAGGTTTCCCAGCCCGTCCACGAAGGCGGCCTCGGTTTCGGCTTCAAGTGGAACATGGGCTTCATGCACGACACGCTGAGCTATCTGGCGCGCGAACCCGTCTACCGCAAGCACCACCACAGCGAGATCACCTTCGGCCTCATCTACGCCTTTTCGGAAAATTTCGTGCTGCCGCTCTCCCATGACGAGGTGGTGCATGGAAAGGGTTCGCTGATCGCCAAGATGGCCGGCGACGACTGGCAGAAATTCGCCAACCTGCGCGCCTATTACGCCTTCATGTGGGGTTATCCGGGCAAGAAGCTGCTCTTCATGGGCCAGGAATTTGCCCAGTGGAGCGAATGGAGCGAGGCCCGCGAACTCGACTGGAATCTTTTGGCTTACCATCCGCATGAAGGCATGCGCCGCCTGATCCGGGACTTGAACTTCTGTTACCGCTCCAAGCCTGCACTGCATGCCCGCGACTGCGAAGGCGACGGCTTCCGCTGGCTGATCGTCGACGATGCGGAAAATTCCGTCTTCGCCTGGCTTCGGATGGCGCCGGGAGAAAAGCCGGTGGCGGTGATCAGCAACTTCACCCCCGTCTATCGGGAAAATTTCCGCATCCCCTTGCCAAACGAGGGAAGATGGCGGGAAATCCTCAATACCGATGCCGAGATCTACGGCGGCAGCGGCAAGGGCAATGGCGGCCGCGTTCAGGCGGTGAACGCGGGAGGAGCCGTCCATGCCGAAGTCACGCTGCCGCCGCTGGCAACGCTGATGCTGGAATTGGAACAACAGGCCTAGTGGAATAGGGAGGAGAATATGAACGAGAAGCGAATTCAGCCCCTTTCGCGCGACGCGATGGCCTATGTGCTGGCCGGCGGACGCGGCAGCCGATTGAAGGAACTGACCGACCGCCGCGCCAAGCCGGCCGTCTATTTCGGCGGCAAGGCACGCATCATCGATTTCGCCCTCTCCAATGCCCTGAATTCCGGCATCCGCCGCATCGGCGTCGCGACGCAATACAAGGCCCATTCGCTGATCCGCCACATGCAGCGCGGCTGGAACTTCTTCCGCCCCGAGCGCAACGAAAGCTTCGACATCCTGCCCGCCTCACAGCGCGTTTCGGAAACGCAATGGTACGAAGGCACCGCCGACGCGGTCTACCAGAACATGGATATCATCGAGGCCTATGCGCCCGAATACATGGTCATCCTCGCCGGCGACCACGTCTACAAGATGGACTACGAATACATGCTCCAGCAGCATGTCGATTCCGGCGCGGACGTCACCGTCGGCTGCCTGGAAGTGCCCCGCATGGAGGCGACCGGCTTCGGCGTCATGCATGTCAACGAAAAGGACGAGATCATCGCTTTCGTGGAAAAGCCCGCCGATCCGCCCGGCATTCCGGGCAATCCGGAATTCGCGCTTGCGTCGATGGGCATCTATGTCTTCCACACCAGGCTCCTGATGGAAGCCCTGAAGCGCGATGCCGAAACGCCCGGCTCCAACCGCGATTTCGGCAAGGACATCATTCCCTACATCGTCAATAACGGTAAGGCGGTCGCCCACCGCTTCGCCAATTCCTGCGTCCGCTCCGATTTCGAACGTGAGCCCTACTGGCGCGACGTCGGCACGGTCGATGCCTACTGGCAGGCCAATATCGACTTGACCGCCGTCACCCCCGAACTCGACATCTACGACAAGTCCTGGCCGATCTGGACCTATGCGGAAATCACCCCGCCGGCCAAGTTCGTGCATGACGACGAGGACCGCCGCGGCTCGGCCATCTCCTCCGTCGTCTCCGGCGATTGCATCATCTCCGGCTCGACGCTTTACAACAGCCTTCTCTTCACCGGCGTGCGTGCAAATTCCTATTCCCGCCTTGAAGGCGCCGTCATTCTCCCGAATGTCCGCATCGGCCGGCGTGCGCAGCTTCGCAATGTCGTCATCGATCACGGTGTAACCATTCCCGAGGGACTGGTGGTCGGCGAAGACCCGGAACTCGATGCGAAGCGCTTCCGCCGCACCGAGAGCGGCATTTGCCTGATCACCCAGGCGATGATCGACAAACTGGATTTATGAGACGGAGTTCAGGGGTTTAATGCAGGTTCTTTCGGTTGCGTCGGAGGTCTATCCGCTCATCAAGACAGGAGGGCTTGCCGATGTCGCCGGCGCGCTACCGCTTGCCCTGAAAGGCTACGGCGTATCGGTGAAGACGCTGATGCCGGGTTATCCGGCGGTGATGCGGATGGTGGAGAACGCAACGGTCCGGATGAGTTTCGAGAGCCTGCTCGGCGCCAAGGCCGACGTGCTCGAAGTCGAACATCAGGGGCTCGACCTGCTGATCCTCGATTCACCGACCTTCTTCGACCGCCCCGGCGGGCCTTATGCCGATGCCACCGGCAAGGACCATTTCGACAACTGGCGGCGTTTTGCGGCTCTTTCCAAGGCTGGCGCCATCATCGCCCAGGGCGGCATGGCCCAGGGAGAATCAGGCTGGCAGCCGGATATCGTTCACGTGCATGACTGGCAGGCGGCCATGGTGCCGGCCTACATGCGTTACGCCGCCGAACCCGAAATCCCGACGCTTGTCACCATCCACAACATCGCCTTCCAGGGCCAGTTCGGCGCCGACATCTTCCCCTATCTCGAACTGCCGCCGCATGCCTTCGGTATCGGCGGCGTCGAATATTTCGGCGGCGTCGGTTATCTGAAGGCCGGACTGCAGACGGGCTGGGCGATCAGCACGGTCAGTCCGTCCTATGCCGAGGAAATCCTCACGCCCGAATTCGGCATGGGGCTCGAAGGCCTGCTCGCCTATCGCGCCGCCGATCTGCACGGCATCGTCAACGGCATCGACACCGGCATCTGGAACCCGGCCACGGACACGGCCGTCAAGGCGAATTACACCGCCGCGTCGCTCAAGACCCGCGCCGAGAACAAGCGGGCAGTCGCCGAGCGTTTCGGCCTGATCGAGGACGATGGCCCGCTCTTTTGCGTCATCTCGCGGCTCACCTGGCAGAAGGGCATGGACCTTCTGGCGGAAGCGGTCGGCGATCTCGTCGAACTGGGCGCACGGCTTGCCGTGCTCGGCTCGGGCGACCGGGCGCTCGAAAATGCCTTCCATGCTGCCGCCGCCCATCATCCCGGCCGCATTGCCGTTCTCCCCACCTATGACGAGCCGCTGTCGCACCTCATGCAGGCGGGTTCGGATGCCATCATCATTCCCTCGCGCTTCGAGCCTTGCGGGCTCACCCAGCTCTATGGTCTTCGCTACGGCTGCATTCCCGTCGTTGCCCGAACAGGTGGCCTGAACGATACTGTCATCGACGCAAGCCATGCGGCACTCGCCGCCAAAACCGCGACCGGCGTCTCATTCGGCCCCGTCACCGCCGGCAATCTGCGCCGAGCGCTCCGCCGCGCAGTCCGGCTCTACCGCGATCCGAAGGTCTGGACCGCCATGCAGAAGCAGGGCATGAAATCCGACGTCTCCTGGGAAAAAAGCGCCGGTCTTTATGCCGAGCTTTATAAAAATCTCCTTGCAAGAAAAGGATCATGATCATGATCAAGACCGTTCACACAGCCCCCTATCAGGATCAGAAACCGGGCACATCCGGCCTGCGCAAGAAGGTCCCGGTCTTCGCTCAGGAGAACTATGCGGAGAATTTCATCCAGTCGATCTTCGATTCGCTCGAAGGCTTTGAAGGCAAGACGCTGGTGATCGGTGGCGACGGCCGCTACTACAACCGCGAGGTCATCCAGAAGGCGATCAAGATGGCTGCGGCCGCAGGCTTCGGCAAGGTCATGGTCGGCAAGGGCGGCATTCTCTCCACGCCCGCCGCCTCCAACATCATCCGCAAATATCATGCCTTTGGCGGCATCATCCTCTCGGCCAGCCACAATCCCGGCGGCCCGACGGAGGATTTCGGCATCAAGTACAATATCGGCAATGGCGGCCCGGCGCCGGAAAAGATCACCGACGCCATCTTCACGCGCTCCAAGGTGATCGATACCTATAAGATCGCCGACGTGGCCGACGTGGATCTCGACGCGCTCGGCTCCTTCAAGGTCGCCGGCATGCAGGTGGAGGTGATCGACCCGGTCGCCGATTATGCCGACCTGATGGAGCAGCTCTTCGATTTTCCGGCGATCCGCGCATTGATCGCGAGCGGCGTCCATGTCGCCATGGATTCCATGGGCGCCGTCACCGGTCCCTATGCCAAGGAGATCTTCGAAGAACGTCTCGGCGCGCCGGAAGGCTCGGTGCGCAACTTCACGCCGCTGCCGGATTTCGGCGGCCATCATCCGGACCCCAACCTCGTCCATGCCAAGGACCTCTATGACGACGTGATGAGCAAGGACGGCCCGCATTTCGGCGCCGCTTCCGACGGCGACGGCGACCGCAACATGATCGTCGGCAAGGGCATGTTCGTGACCCCTTCCGACAGCCTCGCCATCATCGCCGCCAACGCCACGGTCGCGCCGGGTTATGCCAAGGGCATCGCCGGCATCGCCCGCTCCATGCCGACCAGTGCCGCCGCCGACCGGGTGGCGGAAAAGCTCGGCATCGGGATGTACGAGACACCGACCGGCTGGAAGTTCTTCGGCAACCTCATGGATGCCGGCAAGGTGACGGTCTGCGGCGAGGAAAGCTTCGGCACCGGCTCCGACCACGTGCGCGAGAAGGACGGGCTCTGGGCAATCCTCTTCTGGCTGAACATCATGGCCGCGCGCAACGAAGGCGTCGCCGAAATCGTCAGAAAGCATTGGGCCGAATACGGCCGCAACTACTATTCCCGCCACGATTATGAGGAAGTGAATACCGAAGCCGCCAATAACCTGATGGCCGCGCTGCGGGAGAAGCTCGCAACGCTTCCCGGCAAAACCTTTGGTTCGCTCAAGGTCTCCGCCGCCGACGACTTTGCCTATCACGATCCGATCGACGGCTCGGTCTCGAAGAACCAGGGCATTCGCATTCTCTTCGAGGGTGGTTCGCGCATCGTCCTCCGCCTCTCCGGCACCGGCACGTCCGGCGCGACGATCCGCGTCTATGTGGAGCGCTACGAGCCTGATCCGGCAAAACACGGCATTGACACGCAGGAAGCCTTGGCCGACCTCATCGCCATCGCAGACGAGATTTCGGAACTCAAGAAACGCACCGGCCGCGACAAGCCGAGCGTGATTACCTGATCTTTCTAATATTTGCCCCTCACCCTAACCCTCTCCCCGCTTGCGGGGAGAGGGGACGTGCCTCACGCAACGCCCAATAGGTAGGAAACCGGCGCGGCATATCTCCTTCTCCCCGCCAGCGGGGAGAAGGTGCCGGTAGGCGGATGAGGGGCAAAGCATCCCACCTGCTTACAGGACCCTCACGCCGCCCTGACGATTTCCACCAGTTCGACGTCGAAGACCAGGTCTTTGCCGGCGAAGGGATGGTTGGCGTCGACGGTCACGACCTGCTCGTCGATTTCGGTGACGACGAGCGGGATCGTGTTTCCGTCCGGCGTTCTGGTCTGCAGTTGCAGGCCGGGCTTGAGGTCGATATCCGACGGCACGGCCGAACGGGGAAGCGCGTGGACCTTGGCTGGATCATGCGCTCCGTAGGCCTCTTCAGCCGGCACGGTCACCGTCTGATGGCTGCCGAGTTCCATGCCGTCGATCTCCTTGTCGAGCCCCGAAAGGATCTGACCGGCACCGAGCACGAACTCCAGCGGAGGCTGGCCCGTCGACGAGTCGAACTCGGTGCCGTCGGTGAATTTTCCGATATAGTGAATCCGGACTGTGTCGCCGCTTTTGGCTTGCGTCATCTGTCTGGCCCTCTTTGCCTGAGGTTTGAAGGTGACCGCATACGGGTAACTGAATACGGCCGGCGAAACGGCTTTTTTTCCTTCGACCGGTCCCAAGACTAGGGAAATCGGCCGTCGAATGCAAATTAGGGCGCGGACGGCTTTTCGGCGATAGCCGGCGGCAGATGCTTCTTCACGATGAATTCACCATCAGGAGGGATGCTGGTCGGACGTGATCCGGCGGCTTTCGTCGGATGATCCTCCGGCCGGCCTCGCATGGCGCAACAGGACGGGCGCAACTGGGACTGGACGACCGCATGGTTCTTTCATCGCTCGGAGCAACGCTGACCGCAGACGGCTGTGATTTCGCGATCTGGTCGCATCACGCGTCACGGATCGAGCTCTGTCTCTTCGATGCAGAAGGGAGACGGGAAACCTCCCGCCACCGGCTCGTACGCGGCCGCGATGATATCCATCAGATCTCGGTGCGCGGAGTGATGGAGGGACAGCGCTACGGCTACCGCGCCTGGGGCGCCTATGATCCCGACAAAGGCTCCTGGTTCGATCCGTCCAAGCTTCTCGTTGATCCCTATGCCCGCGAGATCGACCGGCCGTTCCGGCACGATGCAAAACTCTCCCTGTTCGGCGTCGACACCACTGACCTCGTCCCGAAAGCGATCGTCACCCGCGATCCGCTCGCCAAGATCGGCGCGCCGCTCCTGCCGCCGGGCGGTTTCATCTACGAGGTCGCGGTCAAGTCCTTCACCATCCTGCATCCGGCGGTTCCGGAGAAACAACGCGGTACGATCGCAGCACTCGCCCACCCTTCGATCATCTCCCATTTGAAGACGCTCGGCGTCGATGCGGTCGAGCTGATGCCGATCACCGCCTGGATCGACGAACGCCATTTGCCTCGCCTCGGTCTCTCCAACGCCTGGGGCTACAACCCGATCGCCTTCATGGCGCTCGATCCCAGGCTCTGCCCCGGCGGGATGAAGGAACTGCGCGAGACGGTCGCAGCCCTCCATCAGGCGGGCATCGGTGTCATCCTCGATCTCGTCTTCAACCATACCGGTGAGAGCGACCGCCACGGCGCGACGCTCTCCATGCGCGGCCTCGACAACCTGTCCTATTATCGCCATGTGCCCGGCGAGCCGGGGCACCTCGTCAACGACACCGGCACCGGCAACACGGTCGCCTGCGACCATCCTCACGTGCGCCGGCTGATCATCGACACACTCCGGCATTTCGTCCTGCATGCCGGCGTCGATGGCTTCCGGTTCGACCTCGCGCCCGTAATCGGCCGCACGGCCAACGGCTTCGTCCCCGATGGGGAAACTATGAAAGCGATGATTTCCGATGAGGCGCTGAAGGATCGCGTGCTGATCGCCGAGCCGTGGGATATCGGCCCCGGCGGCTACCAGCTCGGCAATTTCCCCGAACCCTTCCTCGAATGGAACGACCGCGCCCGCGACGACATCCGCCGCTTTTGGCGCGGCGACCGCTGGACGACCGGCGCGCTCGCGACAAGGCTCGCCGGCTCGTCGGATATCTTCGCCCGCCACGGCCGTCATTCCACCCGCACGGTCAATTTCCTCGCCGCCCATGACGGCTTCACGCTGATGGATCTCGTCTCGCACGAGAACAAGCACAACGAGGCGAACGGCGAGGAAAACCGCGACGGCCACAACGACAACTTCTCCTGGAACAACGGCGTCGAAGGCGAAACGGACGATCCCGTCATCCTGGAAAAACGCCGCCGCGATGTGTCCGCCCTGCTTTCGACCCTCTTCGTGAGCCGCGGCTTCGTCATGCTCACCATGGGTGACGAGGCCGGCCGCAGCCAACGCGGCAACAACAACGCTTACTGCCAGGACAACGCCATTACCTGGTTCGACTGGTCGAGGATCGACGGCAGGCTGGTGGAGCACACCGCCGCGCTCGCCGCGCTCCGCAAACGCTTTGCGATCTTTGCCGAAACCGGCTTCCTGAACGGCAACGGCGATGTCCAATGGCTCTCAGTGGAAGGTAGGCCGATGGAGGTCGGCGACTGGGACGCCCCCGACAATTCCGTGCTCGGCATGGTGCTCACGACGCACGATCGCCAGGCTGGGAGACCGACCCGGCTTGCCGTCCTCTTCAACCGCGGCCCGGAGCCGGCGACCTTTGCTCTGCCCGGCTGGAACTGGCGGCAATTCCCCTCCCGCGAGCTCTGGAACCAGATGCTTCCCGCCCGCTCCGTCCGCTTCTGCATCGAGGAATGATGCGGTGCAAAAATAATTCGCCAATCGGTCCAAACTCTGTAAAGTCCGCCCGCCGCCAGCGCAGTTCCCGGAGATGAAGTGGAGCGGTTTTCCGCCCGGAACTGCACCAATCGTTCTGGAAGAAATCAGTGAGGTCGCATGCGTGAAATTTCGCTCGTGGAAGTGCCGGGGCTTGTCGGCCAGGAACTCGGCATATCCGACTGGATTCTGGTCGATCAGACGATGATCAACCTGTTTGCCGATGCGACGCACGACCATCAGTTCATCCATGTCGATCCGGAGCGCGCCGCTGCCGAAAGTCCGTTCGGCGGGACGATCGCCCACGGTTTCCTGACGCTCTCGCTTCTGTCGGCGATGAATTTCGGCGGCGTGCCGAAAATCCGCGAACAGACCATGGGCCTCAATTACGGCTTCGACCGCATCCGCTTCATGTCGCCGGTGAAGACCGGCAGCCGCGTCCGCGGCCGTTTCGTGCTTTCCGACTGCCGTTTTCGCGGCGCCGGCATGCTGATGACCACCTACGAGGTGACGGTCGAGATCGAGAACGAGAAGAAGCCGGCGCTGACGGCCAACTGGATCACCATCATCCAGTTCGACCCCAAGGACCGGCCGGAGGGCGTGTGAGCCATGGCGTCCGAAGCTGAGATCAGGCAGGCCTTCCGCGAACAGATCGTTGCCGGCCAGACGCTGGATTCCCCTTTTACCGCCCGCCTCGGCGCGCTGATGGTGGAACGCCTCGACGGCTCCACAACGGTCGGCCGGAGGGTGCTGGCCTGGGAAGGCGACCCCGGCACTCGCGGCGACCTGCTGCCCACCCGGCTTGCCGGCGCTTTGCATGCGCTCGTCATCGACGGCAGGGACGAGGGGCTGAAGGCCGTCTATCCGCCGAACGAGGTCAGCGACGACGCACTCTGGAGCGGCATCATCCATGCCTTCCGCGAACACGAGAACTTCATCCTCGAACGCCTGCGTTTCGCGCCGCAGACGAACGAGGTGCGCCGGTCGAGCGCGCTGCTCGCCGGCTTCCTCACCATCGCCGACCTTTTCGGGAAGCCCCTGGTTCTTTCGGAATTCGGCGCCAGCATGGGCCTCAACCTCAACTGGGACCGCTATCATCACGATCTCGGCGGCTTCCTGTGGGGTGATCCCTCGTCTCCCGTGATGCTGAAGCCTCGTTGGGAGGGCGGGTCGCCGCCGCGTGCCGAGATCGCCGTGCAGGATCGCGCCGGCTGCGACCTGAACCCGCTCGACCCGAACGCGCCCGAAGACAGCCTGCGGCTCCTCTCCTATCTCTGGGCCGACCAGCCCGACCGGGTGGAGCGTACCCGCGCAGCGATCGAAGTCGCCCGTATCAACCATGTCCTGGTCGAAAAGGGCGACGCGCTCGCCTGGCTGAAGGAAAAGCGGCTCGCGAACCTTTTGCCCGGCACCGTACATGTCGTCTACCATTCGATCGCCTGGCAATACCTGCCGCCGGATGCCCGCGCGAGAGGCGAGGCGATCATCGCGGAAGCCGGCAGCCGCGCCACCGAAGACGCCCCCCTCGCCCGCCTTCAGATCGAGATGGACGACAATCCGGACGGTGTGACGCTCAGCCTGCAGATCTGGCCGACCGGCGAACGCCGCGAACTCGGCCGCACCGACCCCCACGGCCGCTGGGTGAAGTGGCGGGGGTGGTGAAACGTCGGAATGCCCGGGTCGGGACCCGGACGCCTCCTATGCCTGATGCCCTGCCGCTTCCAGGATGAGCCGGGTGATCTCCTGCGGGTGAGAGATCAATGACAGATGACTGGCCTTCAACTCGATGGTCCTGGCGCCCATGCGCTTGGCCATGAACCGTTCGAGGTCCGGATTGATCGTCCGGTCTTCCGTCGAAACGGCATAGAAACTCGGTTTCGAACGCCAGGCCGCCTGCGTGGTCTTGCCCGTGAGCAAGGCCTTGTGGAACGGCTGCTGAACCGCGTAAAGCACCTTCGCCTTCGCTTCCGGCAGGTCGCCCGCGAAATCGCGCAGGAACGCGGCCTCGCTCAGACGTCCCTCATCGCCGTCGAAGACGATGCCGGCCGTGGCGGGCGGCGTCGGAAATGTCTTGGCCAGCGCCGTATAGTCCTCGCCCGCATCCGGCGCACGCGCCGCCACGTAGACGAGCGACGAAACGTTGGGGTGCATGCCGGCTTCGGTGACGATCATCCCGGAAAAGGAATGCCCGACCAGGACCGTGGGACCGTCCTGTCGCGCCAGTACGCGTTCGGCGGACGCGACCGCTTCGGGCAATGTCGTCAGAGGATTCTGCACGCTCGTCGCATTGAGGCCGGCTGCCTGCAAACGGCCGATCACCTCGGACCAGCATGATCCGTCGGCAAACAGCCCGTGCACAAGCACGACATTGCGCGCCTTCAGCGGCGCGGAAGGAGCGGCCATGCCGCGGCTCGCGATGAGCGAAGCGGCTGCGCCTGCCACCAGGGCGGACGAAAAGGTACGTCTGTTCATCAGCATTTGCTTTTCTCCAATGATACTCGGCGGGAACGCCCGACCAGGGGTGCGGATAGGGCATGCGTACTGAAGCTCAAAACTTCTGCGGTTCCGGAGACAAAATTGCAGTCACAGGCAGCAAGCCTCTCTTTGCTTCAAGCAAATTCTTCAGAGACTTCCGAGGCCTATTTCGGCCCTACGCGCTTCGAACTTCACGGATGAAATATGCAGGCCGGAAGCTCGTCGTTCTACATTCCTGGAGTATTAATCGGATCATATGAGCAGATGACCGCCGGCATACCTAAGTATACTTGCGGAGGCGCAGAACCATCGAATCCCGCCTCACCGGCAATGATCCGTCCCGCCTAAACCGCTGCGTCCCGCGCGCCTTCAGACAGCAGTCCGAAGGCATAATCCGAAAACGACCGCCAGACCTCTACCCGGAACGCATCCTCTGCGGTCCTGAGTAACACGATCTCCACCTTGCCGAAGACGGTGCGCGAGCATGCGCCAACCGGAAAGGCGGCAAGCGAAAGATCCTGCGGGCAGCCGGTATTGATCGCCGCAGCAGCGCCGGGACCGGAAACCAGGATCGCCGTGTTGCGGTGGGAGATATCCACCGCCGAATGCAGCACGCCGGAATTCTTCGCCGCCTGGATGAGCCCGGTTTCTTCTTCGCCGATCACCAGCCACTCGTCCGGCCCGAGCCAGAGCGCCATGCGGCCGTTTGCCGAAGCGGAGGTCTTCGGCTTCACCGGCAGGTCGAGGGCGAGCGCGCCGGAAAGTGCTGCCACGTCCTCGGGCCTGGCGCGCAGCGAGATGCGTTCGGCCGGCGGCGCCGCTTCGAGGCGGACGGTGGAGGAGCCGCCGTGAACGCCCGAAAGGGGCAGACTACGAATTACTGGATCAGCCATGGATGCGGCCTCCTTGCTTGTCGAAGAACACCATGTCGGTCACTTCCACTTCGATCGTCCTGTCCTTCATCGGCACGTACAGCGTTTCGCCCATGCGAGCTCTTCCGCCGGCAACCAGCGCCAGCGCGATCGAGCGGCCGCAATTTTCCGACCAGTAGGATGAGGTGACATGGCCGAGCATGGTCATCGGCTTCGGCTGGTTCGGATCGGCGACGATCTGCGCCCCCTCTTCCAGCACCTCCGCTGGGTCCTTCGTCAGGAGCCCGACGAGCTGCTTGCGGCCCTCGCGGACGAGGTCGGGCCGCTTCAACCCGCGGATTCCGACGAAATCCGCCTTCTTCTTCGAAACCGCCCAGTCGAGGCCCGCATCGTCCGGCGTCACCGTGCCGTCGGTATCCTGGCCGACGATGATATAGCCCTTCTCGGCGCGCAGCACATGCATGGTCTCGGTGCCGTAGAGGCAGGCGCCCATGTCTTCCGCCCGTTCCCATATCGCCTTCCAGACGGCCGGGCCGTAATCGGCCGGCACGTTGATTTCGTAACCGAGTTCACCGGTAAAGGAGACGCGGAAGAGCCTTGCGGATACGCCCATGACCGAGCATTCCGCCACACTCATATGCGGGAAGGCCTCGTTGGAGAGGTCGACGCCCTCGACAAAGGGCTGGATGATCTCGCGCGCCTTCGGCCCCTGCACGGCGATGACCGCCCATTGCTCGGTGGTCGAGGTGAGCCAGACCCTGAGATGTGGGAATTCCGTCTGGAGATAATCCTCCATGTGATGCAGCACGCGCGGTGCACCGCCGGTCGTGGTCGTCACATGGAACCGGTCTTCGGCAAGCCGCCCGACGACACCGTCGTCATAAACGAAACCATCCTCGCGGGTCATGATTCCGTAGCGGCACTTGCCGGGTTTCAGCGTATCCCAGGCATTCGTGTAGATGAGGTTTAGGAACGCCGCCGCATCCGGCCCGACCACCTCGATCTTGCCGAGCGTCGAACCGTTGAACACGCCCGCCACTTCCCGCACCGTCCGGCATTCGCGGTTGACGGCAGCCAGCATGTCCTCGCCGCGCTTCGGGTAATACCAGGCGCGTTTCCAGTTGCCGACATCCTCGAATTCGGCGCCTTCTGCCGCCTCGAGATCATGCATGGGCGTCCTGCGGGCCGGATCGAAGAGTGGCCCACGTGAATGGGCGACCAGCGTGCCGTAGGTGACCGGCGTGTAAGGCGCGCGGAAGGTGGTGAGCCCCACCTTCGGGATCGGTCGTCCGAGCATTTCCGACGCGATCGCCAGACCATGCATGTTGGAAAGCTTGCCCTGGTCGGAGGCCATGCCGTTGGTGGTGAAGCGCTTGATATGCTCGATCGAATGCATGCCCTCGCGCACCGCAAGGCGGATATCCTTGGCGGTCACATCGTGCTGGAAATCGATGAAGGCCTTCACAACCGTCTCCGGCCCCGCACCTTCCGCCGCGCCGATCATGCCGCCGGTCCATTCGAACCGGTTCTCGCCGGAAAGCGTAAGCGACCCGCCGCCGACGGCGATCGCCTCATCGATCAGGTCGGAAAGGTCGTCCGTGCCGTTGCAGGCGCCGATCGAAACACAATCCTGCGCGTAGATATCCGGCAGGAAGCGCTGGTTCTGCTCATCGAAACGCAGCTTGCCGCGCGACTGCGAGAAGAGATGCACCGATGGTGTCCAGCCCGCCGAGACGATCAGCGCATCGACCGGGATCTTGCGGGCATTCGATCCACCATTGCGGGCAACCGTCATCGAGGAAATGCGCAAGCGTCCCGACGTATTGATGACCGAATGACCGGTGAGGACGTCGATGCCGAGCGAGCGCGCTTCCGCCAGAACCGCATCGCCCGGATGGCTGCGACTGTCGATGATCGCAGCGATCGCCACACCGGCCCGTTTCAGATCGAAGGCCGCCTCGTAAGCCGAGTCATGCGCGGTGTAGACGCCGACATTCTTCCCGACCGCGACGCCGTGATGATTAAGGAAGGTCCGCGCCGCAGAGGCCAGCATGATGCCCGGCCGGTCGTTGTTGGCGAACACCATGTGCCGCTCGATCGCGCCTGTCGCCAGGATGACGCGCTTTGCCCTGACCTGCCACAACCGCTCGCGCGGCAGGTCCCTGCCGGGCCTGGCCAGATGATCGCTCACCCGCTCCACCAGCCCCAGGAAGCCGTGGTTGTAATAGCCGAAGACGGTCGTGCGGGTCAGCACCGTGACGTTCGGCATGGCCTTCAGCTTCGCGGCGAGGCCTTGCGCCCAGTCATAGCCGTTCTGCCCGTCGATCGTCGCCGCCGCATCGAAATGCAGCGCACCGCCGACTTCCGGCTGTTCGTCCACGAGGATGACGGATGCGCCGGTCGAGGCGGCGGAAAGCGCCGCCGTCAGGCCGGCAACGCCTGCGCCGGCAACCAGCACATCGCAATGGGCATAGCGGCTGGCATAGTGATCCGGATCCTCTTCCGTCGGCGCGACGCCGAGGCCGGCGGCGCGGCGGATGAAGGGCTCGTAGAGCTTCGCCCAGGCTTCCTTCGGCCACATGAAGGTCTTGTAGTAGAAGCCGGCCGCGAAGAACGGCGAAAGCAGGTCGTTGAAAGCACTGACATCGAACCTCAGCGACGGCCAGCGGTTCTGCGAGGCAATCTTCGCACCGTCGAACACTTCCTGCACGGTGGCGCGCACGTTCGGCTGGCGGCGGGCAGCGTCGCGCGCAACGTCGATGAGCGCGTTCGGCTCTTCCGCCCCGGCGGAGAGAATACCGCGCGGCCGGTGATACTTGAACGACCGTCCGACGAGATGCACGCCATGCGCCAGGAGCGCCGAGGCGACCGTGTCGCCTTCCATCGCCGTGTAGCTCCTGCCGTCGAAGGTGAAGCGCGCAGTACGCGCCGGCGTCAGGCGGCCGGCACCCTTGATGCGGAAGGCGCCGAGATTATTCGGAGAACCGCTCATCTTGCGTCTCCTTCTGTCGCCTCATAGGTCTCCACGGTCTTCTCGCTGGCGCCGCTTTCCGGCACCGGCTGTTTCGGCAGGCCTGCCTTGTAGGTCATCAGGAATCTGTCGCTCACCGTGTCGCGGGCCGCATTGAAGAAGCGGCCGCATCCATGGATATGCCGCCAGCGCTCGTAGGTGAGGCCCTTTTCATTGTTGCGCAGGAAGAAATATTCCGCGAATTCCTCGTCGGAGATCGCCGCGATATTTTCCGGCCGGGCGATATGCGCCTCGCCGGCCCAGCGGAATTCCAGCTCCGAGCGATCTTCCTCGCAATAAGGGCAATGGATCAAAAGCATGCGGGGCTCCGCAGGGTTTGGGAGGATGAATGTGAGCGAGGCAGGCTCCCACTGATCTCCCCCCTTGAGGGGGAGATGTCACCGAAGGTGACGGAGAGGGGTAGCGACGGTGCGGCAAAGACAGTTGCCGGCGAATATGCGGAAAGGCCTACCCCCCTCTGCCCTGCCGGGCATCTCCCCCTCAGGGGGGGAGATCGATATGCCGCGCTGTCTTCCTCCATAAGCGACCGCCATCCTATGCAGCGAATGGACAAAACCTGATCCGGAACCCGAAACATCCCACGCCCCCTCAATGTGCGACAGCGGCCGCCGCCGCCTCGTCGATCAGCCGCCCGGTGCGGAACCGGTCGAGCGTCAGGCCGGCCGCCAGCCGATGCGGCTCGCCCCTGGCGATCAGGTGGGCGAAGAGGTTCGCCGAGCCCGGCGTCGCCTTGAAACCGCCTGTACCCCAGCCGCAATTGACGAAGAGGCCCGGCACCGGCGTGACGCCCTGGATCGGCGAGCGGTCCGGCGTGTTGTCGGTGATGCCGCCCCACTGGCGCATCATCTTCACCCGCCGGAAGATCGGGAAGAGCTCGCAGATGGCGTCGAGCGTATGGGTGATGATCTGCAATCCGCCGGTCTGGGAATAGGAATTGTACTGGTCGGTGCCGGCGCCGATCACGAGTTCGCCCTTGTCGGACTGCGAGATATAGGCATGCACCGTGTTCGACATCACGACGCAGGGGAAGATCGGCTTCAAGGGTTCCGAGACCAGCGCCTGCAGCGGGTTGGAATGAAGCGGCACGCGCACGCCCGCCATTTCCATGACGACGGAGGAGTGTCCGGCTGCCGAAACCCCGATCTTCTTCGTGCCGATGAAACCCCTCGTGGTTTCAACACCCGTCACCTCGCCGTTCGCGCCTCGGCGGATGCCCGTCACCTCGCAGTTCTGGATGATATGCACGCCGCGATCGGAGGCCGCGCGGGCATAACCCCAGGCGACCGCGTCGTGGCGGGCGGTGCCGCCGCGCCGCTGGAGTGCCGCGCCGTTGATCGGGTAACGCGCCGTCTTGGAGATGTCGAGAACCGGAACGAAAGCTTTCGCCTGTTCCGGCGTCAGCCATTCGTTGTCGATGCCGTAGAGCCGGTTGGCGTTGATGTGCCGCTTGAAGCTCTGCATGTCGTGGGTATTGTGCGACAGCATCATCACGCCGCGCGGCGAATACATGATATTGTAGTTGAGCTCCTGGCTCAAGCCCTCCCAGAGCTTCAGCGAATGCTCGTAAATGTCCATGCTCTCTTCATAGAGATAGTTGGACCGGATGATCGTCGTGTTGCGGCCGGTATTGCCGCCGCCAAGCCATCCCTTCTCGATCACCGCGACATTGGTGATGCCGTGCTCCTTGGCGAGATAATAGGCAGCACCAAGGCCGTGCCCGCCGGCGCCGACGATGACGACATCATAGGAGGAACGCGGCTCCGGCGAGGTCCACTGCGCTTCCCAGCCTTTATGGGCGCGCATCGCCTCGCGGGCTATGGCGAAAACCGAATATTTGCGCATCTCGCCTTCAGACTCCTGGGATCGTTGGCTCGGTGATGTTGGATCGGCATTCTCGGTAGTGCGATACCCATCGCAAATCAATATGCGCCACAATGGCTGTTTTGCGACGCGTGAGACGATTGTTTCGACACGCGGCAAAAGGACCCGGATCCATTTTCGCGAGAGTTTGAACGGAGCATATGGACTTCCACGGACTCATCTGCTATGCCGCATCACCAATCGCACGGTTAACGCCGGGCGGACGTTATTTTTCGTCCTCTAATCGTACCGATGAGGGCGAGCAACCAAACCAAAGGAACGGGATTCACGTGCAGGTACTAGTCCGCGACAACAATGTCGATCAGGCGCTCCGCGCTCTCAAGAAAAAGATGCAGCGCGAAGGCATTTTCCGTGAAATGAAGATGCGCGACTACTACGAGAAGCCGTCGCAGAAGCGCGCCCGCGAAAAGGCCGAAGCTGTTCGTCGCGTCCGCAAGCTGGCTCGCAAGCGCGCTCAGCGCGAAGGCCTGATCGCCGGCGGTCGCACCGGTCGTTGATCGGCCGCTTTTTCGACGTTTTCCTGTGCTTTCAGGGCGGTGGCGACAAGGGCGCCGCCGCTCTTTTGATTTGGTCTTGAACCAATTGCATGTCGCCCCGAAAGCGGGAACCGGTTTTGGGACAACGACAGGCAAGGGAACAAGAAATGCTCTTTGCCCGATACGAGGAAACGCGCCTGATGGCCGCCAAAACTGCCGTTCTGATTCGTGGAACCCAAATTTCCGGCCTTTCAACCATCGTTTCTCCCCTCCGCGGCAAGACCGCGCTTGTCCCTGCGCTGTTCGCCATGCTGGCGATTACCGGCTGCTCGACGACCTCCACCGACATGATCACGGTTGACCGTGCCCAGGGCAGCCAGGAAAATATCTCCTCGCTCTCGGCGGTCATCAATGCCAATCCGAATGATCCGGAAGGGTACAATGTCCGCGGCACGGCTTACGGACGTGCAGGCGAATTCTCCCGCGCGCTTGACGACTTCAATCGCGCCATCCAGCTCAATCCGCAGTTCTACCAGGCCTATGCCAACCGGGCGCTCGTCTATCGCAACATGGGCAAGCCGGTGGACGCCGCCAATGACTACAACCGCGCGCTGCAGATCAACCCGAGCTATGATGTCGCCTATATCGGCCGGGGCAATATCTACCGTCAGGCAGGCCGCACCAACGAAGCCTTCAACGATTTCTCCAAGGCCATCGAACTCGATACGACCGACGGCCGCGCCTATCACAACCGCGGCCTGATCTACCAGCTTCGCGGCCAGCATGCCCAGGCGATCGAGGATTTTTCCAAGGCAATCTCGCTCTCGCCCAATTCGGCCGAACCCTATAACGGACGTGGCATTTCCTACGTCGCGCTGAATGACGACGACAACGCCTTCGCCGACTTCAACCGCGCGATCGAGCTGAACGACAAGCTCGCCGAATCCTGGGCGAACCAGGCGCTGGTCTACGAACGCAAGGGCGACAAGTCACGCGCCTACCGGTCCTATTCGCACGCCGTGCGCCTCGACCCGAATTACAAGCCCGCCGTTGACGGCGCTTCCCGTACCCGCGCGACAAGCTGAGACTCCGCTTCATAGCACTCGAGGCGTGGAAGGTTTTCCGTTGCCGAGTCTATTGGTCGCTGGCCTCGTCGCGATAAAGATCGAAATCTTCGAGCAACCGACCCACGAAAAAGCCCGGCATCGCCGGGCTTTTATACTCACTATTCAGCAATCGCTTGCGTCAGTGCTTCATCGCCTTGACGATATCTTCCGTCATCTTCTTGGCGTCGCCGAGCAGCATCATCGTGCCGTCCTTGTAGAACAGCGTGTTGTCGATGCCGGCGTAACCGGAGCCGAGCGAGCGCTTGACGAACAGGCAGGTCTTGGCCTTGTCGACGTCGAGGATCGGCATGCCGTAGATCGGCGAGGACTTGTCGTCGCGCGCCGCCGGATTGGTGACGTCGTTGGCGCCGATGACATAGGCGACGTCGGCTTGCGCGAACTCGGCATTGATGTCTTCCAGTTCGAAGACCTCGTCATAGGGTACGTTCGCCTCGGCGAGCAGCACGTTCATATGGCCCGGCATGCGGCCGGCGACCGGATGAATGGCGTATTTGACCTCGACGCCGTGCTCCTTCAGCGTGTCGGCAAGCTCACGCAGCGCATGCTGCGCCTGGGCGACCGCCATGCCATAGCCCGGCACGATGATCACCTTCTCGGCGTTCTGCATCAGGAAGGCAGCGTCGTCGGCCGACCCCTGCTTGACGGTCCGCTGCACGCCGTCGTCGCCGGAGGCCGAAGCGGTCTCGCCGCCGAAGCCGCCGAGGATGACGGAGATGAAGGAGCGGTTCATGCCCTTGCACATGATGTAGGACAGGATCGCGCCGGACGAACCGACCAGCGCGCCGGTGATGATCAGCGCCAGGTTGCCGAGCGTGAACCCGATGCCGGCGGCCGCCCAGCCGGAATAGGAATTCAGCATCGATACGACCACCGGCATGTCGGCACCGCCGATCGGCACGATGAGCAGCACGCCGAGCGCCAGCGCCAGCCCCACGACCAGCCAGAAATCGAAATGGCTCTCGGTCTGCACCAAGCCGACGATGAAGACGACGATCAGCACCAGCAGGCCGATATTGATGAAATGCCGGTAGGGCAATAGGATCGGTTTGCCGGACATGCGCCCATCGAGCTTCAGGAAGGCGATGACCGAGCCGGTGAAGGTGATCGCACCGATCGCGGCACCCAGCGCCATCTCGACCAGCGCCTGACCGTGGATCTCACCGATCTCGCCGATGCCGAAGGAGTGCGGCGCATAAAGTGCCGCGGCCGCCACCATCACGGCGGCGAAACCGACCAGCGAATGGAAACCGGCGACAAGCTGCGGCATCGCCGTCATCGGAATGGTGCGGGCAATATAGGCCCCTGCCCCGCCGCCGATAGCGAGCGCCAGCACGATCAGGATGAAACCGCCGAAGGTCGGCGTGGCGAGCAGAAGCGTGGTGACGATGGCGATTGCCATGCCGACCATGCCGTAGATATTGCCCTGACGGCTGGTGGTTGGGTGGGAAAGACCCCGAAGCGCCATGATGAACAGCACGCCGGAGACGAGGTAAAGGAAGGCTGCGAGATTCTGCGACATCGTCTAGGCGTCCCTCAGCGATCTTTTTTCTTGTACATGGCGAGCATCCGGCTGGTCACCAGGAAGCCGCCGAAGATATTCACCGAGACGAGCACCAGAGCGACGAAGCCGAAACCGGTGGCGAACCCGCTGAGCGAGGCGCCGACTGCGAGCAGTGCGCCGACCACGATGACCGAGGAGATCGCGTTGGTGACGGCCATCAGCGGCGTATGCAGCGCCGGCGTCACCGACCAGACGACGTAATAGCCGACGAAGATCGCCAGCACGAAAATCGCCAGCTGGAAGACGAAAGGATCGATCACGCCGCCGGAAACGGCATGGGCGGCCGCACCGGCCGCATTGGCAACTTCGGGCGCCTGCTCCGCAGCGGCCCTCACGGCGGCGACCGCATTGTCGAGGCTTTCCAGCGCCCTGTTCATAATTTCATTCGCCATCAAAGCCCCTCCTTCTTCGCGGCATCGTCCTTGGCAGGTTTACGGCGCGCGCGCGTGGCTTTTTCCGCCGGTGCGTCACTGGCCGAAACCACCTTCTCCTTCCTGGGCGCCGCCTTCTTCGGCGCCGGCGCCGCTGCCGGCTCTTCGGCGGGCACAGCCGCCGCGAAGGTTGGATGCACGACCGCGCCGCCATTCGTCAGCATGGTCGCCTTGACGAGTTCGTCTTCGATATTGATCGAAAAGTCCTTCGTGCCCTTGTCGACCATAGTCTCGATGAAGGCATAGAGGTTGCGCGCATAAAGCGCTGAAGCGGATGCGGCGATGCGGCCGGCGACATTGGCATAACCGATGACGGTGACGCCCTCGACGGTGACGACCTTGCCCTTTTTGGAACCTTCGATATTGCCGCCGCGCTCGACCGCGAGATCGACCGCCACCGAGCCCGGCTTCATGGAGGCGAGCATGGCGCGCGTGACGAGTTTCGGCGCCGGACGGCCCGGAATGAGGGCCGTGGTGATGACGATGTCCTGCTTGGCAATGTGGTCGGCGACAAGCGCCGCCTGCTTGGCCTGATATTCCGCCGACATCGGCTTGGCGTAACCGGCAGTGGTCTCGGCGGCCTTAAACTCGTCGTCCTCGACAGCGATGAACTTGCCGCCGAGCGAGGCGACCTGCTCCTTGGCGGCCGGGCGCACGTCGGTCGCGGAGACGACGGCGCCAAGGCGCCTTGCGGTGGCAATCGCCTGCAAGCCGGCAACGCCCGCCCCCATCACGAAAACCTTGGCGGCAGGAACCGTGCCGGCCGCCGTCATCATCATCGGCATGGCCCGGCCGTATTCATGCGCCGCGTCAATCACGGCGCGGTAGCCGGCAAGGTTCGCCTGGGACGACAGGACGTCCATGGATTGCGCACGGGTGATGCGCGGCATCAGTTCCATGGCGAAGGTGGTGAGCCCGGCCTTCGCCATCCCGGCGAGTGCCGCCTCGTTGCCGTAAGGATCCATGACCGCAAACACGACCGCGCCCGATTTATAGGATGCGACCTCCGCGACCGTCGGCCGGTTGACCCTGAGCAGGATATCGGCCGCTCCGGCATCGGTGGCGGTCCCGATCCGGGCGCCGGCAGATTCGAAATCTGCGTCGGGGATGCCCGAAGCCAGCCCCGCGCCATTCTCGACGACCATTGAAAAGCCGAGGCCGACAAGCCGTTTTACCGTCTCGGGTGATGCGGATACGCGCGGCTCTTCCGAACCTTCGCGGCTTACAAATACGATTTTCGCCAAAGACTGTTTCCTCCCAGTCGCTATCGCAGGAGGGCGCGACGTTTCGTCCCCCTTACGCCAGAGTCAAATCCGGCCTGTCAGGATCAGCGCAGCAGGAAGACGCCGGCGATGTTGAGAACGATGAAGACGATGAGGCTGCCGAGGAAGCCCACGCCGCCGAAGAAACCGGCGGCCATTGCGATCAGCAGGACGGCGGTGACCATCGTGCCCCATTTCGCACCGGCGATGAACATGTTGTAGGTCTTCTCATGTTCCGAATAGTCCATGGAAGCCCCTGTTTCCACCGGCCCGCTATGGTGATTGTCCATCTGTCCCGTCTCCTTAGAACACCAGCCGCACGCAACCCGCGGGGTCAAGCGTTTTCGCGCGCGGAAAAACCCTCTTGAACGTCCTCGATCATGCCTGGAGCAGCAAGATGAACGTCACGTCAGGCCTTACACAAAGCGGCTGGAAAGCGCAATGGCACGAAACGCCGCTCCCGTACGCTCGTCATGTCACGTAGACCATCTCGGGAGAATCCGGCCTGACGGCAATCCGGGCCGTCGGAAGGATGGTGAGCGGCGAAATCTCGAAGCGCGAAGACCGGTCGAACATCAGCCGTCGCTCGAAGGCCTCGGATTGAAACGCCGGGAAACGCCGCATTAGTTTCGACCTTATCTCCCGCGTACGCGATGCAAGCAAGGTCAGCTCGAAGCCATAGGTTTTTGTCATGGTCGGCGGAACGACGGTATCGGCATAGAAGAAGCGTCTGTAGAACGCCGCATGCGAAGGGCGTATATGCTGGAGCATGCGATCCGCGTCGAAATGGATCGCCGCCATGATCGTCGGCCTGACGGTGAGATAGGGAAGCGTCGAGCGCTCGTTGGCGAATTCCGCATCGATGGCGAATCGCGCCGGATCGATGAGCGTGAGGCCGGCATCGAGAAAAGCGTTGATCGCATCGGGAAAAATGCCGCTCGACTGGGATACCCGATGCTCCGGCGTTACATAATGAATACGTAATGTACTGACGAGCTCTTCGTAATAATAGACGCCGAAGACATAAGCATGACTGTCGAAATCGATCTCGTCCAGCATACTGCTCACAGCGACAGGCAGCACATTGTGCGCTTTATAGGCTCTATATCTCAGCCGTGCGATATCCTCGAAATCCTCATGGCTTTCGATACGCCGGTATTCTATGTGATCCAAGGTCTCAAGAAGCTTGCTGGAAAAATATCCGTCTGAAAAGGTCTTTTCTGTTTGCATTGAGGTCATTCCTGGGGCGTTAACCAGGAATTAACCCTAAAAGGCGACAGGGCTGCAATAAGCGAATGCCGATTTTAATAAAGTTTTAAATATTATGGTTAAAAAGCACCGGATCGGCCTTCCGGCTGCACGAAATCCAATCGCATTCGCTCAGATTTTAGGCAGTGGTCAGCGTGCGGCTGCCCTGAACGCGGAGCTTTGCGTGTTCTTTGCACCGCGCCGCAGGGTGGAAAGCTTGCCGGTCGGCGAGGCGGTGGCCGCAAGCTCGGTGATTCTGTCGGCATCCACCGGCATGGAGAAGACGTAACCCTGCACCAGATCGGCGAAACGGTGACGGTTGATGAGCGCAAGCTGCTCCCGCGTCTCGACGCCTTCCACAATGATCTTCAGGCCGAGTTCTCGCGACAGGTGTACGATGCCGCGCAGGAGCTTCAGCTTGCGCTGGTCCTCGCCGATATTGCGGATGAAGGCCCGGTCGATCTTGACGATGTCGACCGGCAGCGAATCCAGGTAGCTGAGGCTCGAGAAGCCGGTGCCGAAATCGTCGATCGCAATCGTGACGCCGAGCGCCCGGAACTGATTGAGAATGGCGCTGACCGCGACGGGCTCGTCCATGAAACAGCTTTCCGTCACCTCCAGGTGCAGCCTGGAGGGATCGAGCGAATGGCGCTTCAGAACGTCCGCCACGTATCCGACGATTTCGTCATTGCGCAGGTCCTGGATTGAGAGATTGACGGAGACGCCCATCGGGTCGGGCCAGGTCATGCAATCGCGACAGGCCTGATCGAGGACCAGGCGCGTGATCTGGGAGACGAGGCCCATATCCTCCGCCATGGGGATGAAGATGTTCGGGCCGACCAGGCCGCGTTCGGCATGGTGCCAGCGCACCAGGGCTTCGCTGCATTCGATGACGGAACCGTCGGGCCGGTACATGGGCTGGTAGACGACATGGAGGGCTCCGTTGGCGACCGCGAGCCGAAGGTCTGCACGGAGCTTCTGCTCATCGATATATTGCGCGTCCATTTCCGGCCGGAAGACAGTCAGCGCACCGTGCCCTTCGGACTTTGCATGGTTAAGGGCAAGGTCGGCCTTGATCTGCCAGTTCTCCATGTCGAAATCCTGCGAGGGCAGGATGACGCAGCCGCCATTCATGGAAACCGTCAGGCGCAGGCCCTCCACATGATAATCTCCCTGAATTCCCGCGTGAAGCTGGCGGATCTGCTGTTCCAGTCCGCCACTGTCTTCGCCACCGGTAAGCAGGATGACGAATTCGTCGCCGATCAGGCGCCCGGTCAGCATGTTGTCCGTCCCGAGCGCGGCAAACCGGGCCGCGATCGCCGAAAGCAGCCGGTCGCCGACCACATGGCCGCGCATGTCATTGACATGCTTGAAGCCGTCGACGTCGAACACGGCGAGAGCCGCCAGCGCCTCGCCGCGACCGTTCACCTTCTCCGCCGCCAGCCCGGCGAAATAGCCGCGGTTCGGCAGGCCTGTCAGCGCGTCAAACCGCACCATATGCAGGATCTTTTCCTCCGCGGCCACGCGGGCGCTGACATCCTCGAAAATCAGGACCACGCCGCCATCGGAGCGATGGCTCACGGAAAATTCCAGGTGGCGTTCACCGCTGAATCGAAACAGTGCCCGGTTCAACGTCCCTTTGGCCAATAGGGCGATCTGCTGGATAATGGCGTCGGAGGCGCGGATGGTGCCTTGCCGCAGCACGTTCACGAGTTCGCTGTCTTTCACGTCCACAGCAGGATCGAGTCCCAGGAGATCGCGGGCCTGACGATTGATGACCTCGATCCTGCCGTTACCGTCCAGCATCATGAGGCCGTGGGCCATGGTCTTGAGCGCGGTGTCGAAGCGGCCGGCGATGAGCGTCATTTCACGCGAAGCGATGACATTCTCGTAAAGGAAGTCTCGAACCCCCTTGGCCATGGAGCGCGTGGTAAGTCCGAACGGGATCAGCAGCAACGACATCAACGCCAAATTCAGTTCGCCGGTTAGAATACAGGCCACGATGATCGGCAGGCAGCAACCGATGATCTGAAAATCCACCGCATGACGTGAACCGTAATTGCGCCCGACGATGGACATCATCGTGCCGAGCGTCATCGCGATGCAGGTGAAAGCCGCAAATGTGCTCTGCAGGACAAGAAGCGCGTAACCGCTGGCAACACCCAGCAGAAGCGCGGTCATCGCCGCTCCGACGACATAGCCGCGCTCGATGGAAGCAATTTGTTCGCGGGACAGGGACTGCTTGTCGAGACGGTCGAACTGCCAGAAACCCGTGATGCGATAGAGGAAAACCGCGACGAAGCACGCCGCCATGCCGAGATAGAAGACTGAACCGGTATCGCTGAAGACGAGAAAGCACCACATGACGTGCACGATCATGCCCGTCGCCAGCGTGCCGCGATTGCCAAACAGTGAGCTGACGAACGACAGGTACACGTCCGTCTGCAGCACCTTCGCTTCAGTCTCTTTCATCGGGTTCATCCCTTTGGTTCCGGCCAACACTGCTGAAAACCTTTTAAAAATTGATTGTGCAAGTGCCCCATCCCCCCCTAATCAGTGGGGGGTTGTTGAGAGTTTGCTCAATGAATTCCAAACAGGATAGCTAAAATTCCAACACCTGTGCCGAATTGGGATTTGCAACGCCGCCGTCATTCGCATCCATCGATCGTCCAACACGCTCTCCGACTTTCGTCGAATCCTCCGCTGTTTGCACTCAACAAAACGCGAAAAACCTTGCCGAAAGCCACCGATTTCAGGCTTTCCCGGTTATCCGGCGATTGATTTTTGCCGCACCAGTCAATACACGTCGCGCCACCGAAACCGGAGGCTATCGCTTCCGGCCGAACACTATCCTATCATGACCCAGGACCTGATAATCACTCAAAATAAGTCCAAGAGGAGGGGAAAATAATGGCTGGACTGCTTGTATTTAGTCGGCTCGTCGACGCTGTTACGACGGCAATTGGCAAATCCGTATCCTGGCTGCTGCTGGCGGCGGTTCTGATCAGCGCCGGCAATGCCGTGCTGCGCAAGACGCTGGACCTGTCGTCCAACGCCTGGCTGGAAGTGCAATGGTACCTGTACGGCACGGTCTTCATGCTGGGCGCGGCTTATGCGCTTCTGCAGAACGAGCACGTCCGCATCGACATCCTGTCGTCGAGTTGGTCGAAGAAAACCCGGGACATCATCGACCTCGTTCTGCACATCATCTTCCTGCTCCCCTTTGCCGGATTGATGGCATGGCTCGCCTGGCCCTGGTTCTGGCTTTCCTACCGCTCCGGCGAAATATCCTCGAATGCCGGCGGATTGATCATCTGGCCTGCAAAGCTTGCCGTACTGCTCGGCTTCATGCTGCTCCTGCTCCAGGCCCTGTCGGAGATCATCAAGCGCTTCGCGGTCGTGACCGGCCGGATCGAAGACCCGCGCGAAGATAAAGCCGGCCAGATGCCGCCCGCCGCGTCCGAGGTCTGACATGATCGATTTCATTGCCCACAACCTCCCGCTCGTGATGTTCACGAGCGTCATGGCGATGCTGCTGCTCGGCTACCCCGTCGCTTTCACGCTGGCAGCCGGCGGCCTCGCCTATTTCGTCATCGGGGTCGAGCTTTCGACTATTTCGCCGGAAATCCGGCTCTTCTGGCCGCTCCTGCAGAGCCATCCCGAACGCATTTACGGGATCATGTACAATGATACCCTGCTCGCCATTCCGTTCTTCACCTTCATGGGCATCATCCTGGAACGGTCGCGCATGGCCGAAGACCTGCTCGACACGATCGGCCAGCTTTTCGGTCCTGTCCGGGGCGGTCTCGCCTATGCGGTGATCCTGGTCGGAGCGCTGCTCGGCGCCACCACCGGCGTGGTCGCCGCCTCCGTCATGGCGATGGGCCTGATTTCCCTGCCGATCATGCTGCGTTACGGCTATAATCGGCCGTTCGTTTCCGGCACCATCGCCGCATCGGGAACGCTCGCCCAGATCGTGCCGCCCTCGCTGGTGCTGATCGTCATGGCCGATCAGCTCGGCCGCTCGGTCGGCGACATGTATGTCGGCGCTCTTTATCCGGCCCTGCTCATCGTCGCGGTCTATTGTGTCTATGTGTTCATAGTATCGATGACGAAGCCGCAATGGGCCCCTGCCCTGCCGCTGGAGGCGCGCACGCTCGGCAACGGCGTGACGTCCCTCATCGTGATGATCGCGATTGCGGTGGCTCTCTATTACCTCGGGCTCCACGTCCTTTTCACCGGCATCCAGAGTCCTGAATGGCGGCTTGTCGCGGCGATGGCCTTTGCGATCGCAGTCGCCTACGTCGTTGCCATCATCAACGGGCGGATGCAGAAGAAGATCATTTCGAGGCTCGCCGAACAGGTGATCATCGTGCTGATCCCGCCGCTCGCGCTGATCTTCCTCGTGCTCGGCACCATCTTCCTCGGCATCGCGACGCCGACCGAAGGCGGCGCCATGGGTGCCACCGGCGCTCTCATCCTGGCATTCGCCAAGGGACGGCTCACATTCTCGTCGATAAAAAGCGCGCTCGATTCCACCACGAAGCTCTCCGCCTTCGTGATGATGATCCTGATCGGCGCCCGCGTTTTCGGTCTCACCTTTTACGGCATCAACGGCAACGTCTGGATCGAGGAACTGCTGCTTGCCCTGCCGGGCGGCGAATACGGCTTCCTGATCGTGGTGACGATCATCGTCTTCATCCTGGGTTGCTTCCTCGACTTCTTCGAGATCGCCTTCATCATGGTGCCGCTGCTCGCGCCGGTGGCCGAAAAGCTCGGCATCGACCTCGTGTGGTTCGGCATCATCCTCGGCGTCAATCTGCAGACATCGTTCCTGACGCCGCCCTTCGGCTTCTCTCTTTTCTTCCTGCGCTCGATCGCGCCCTCGGCTCCCTGGGCCGACAAGGTGACGGGCAAAATGATGGAAGGCGTGAAGACCTCGGAAATATACCGCGGCGTGCTGCCCTACATCGTCATCCAGTTCGCGATGATCCTGGTGGTGATCGCCTTCCCGGGCCTGGTCATGCATTACAAGAGCGACCAGCAGGCTGTGAACCCGGACGACGTGAAGATCGAGATCCCGGGCTTCGGCAACCAGAACGGCTCCGCACCGGCACCGTTCGGCCTGCCGCCGCTTGGCAATCATCCCGGCGGCACGGGCGGCCAGGCCCCCTCGATGGGGCTTCCCCCGCTCGACCTTGGCGGGCCTTCGCCGCAGGCACCGGCGGGCGGCGCGCCGGCACAGCCCCAACTGGGCCTTCCTCCGCTTGATCTGGGCGGCCCTGCTCCCCAGGCGCCCGCGGGAGGCCAGGGCCAGCAACCGGCACCGCCGGCATCGGGAACAGCCCCTTCCGGCAATCCCGATCTGAGCCAGCCCCCGAAGATCAATCCTTGAGGGGCGGCTTCTCTTGTCAGCATCCTGATGGGAGAGTATATTTCGGAGTGGAAGACAGGGGTGGAGCCCTGCCTTCCTTTTGCTATCTAGCTAGGAATTGAAATCGGACGGAGACTGACCAGCCCGTCCGTTTTCTCCTTGCCAATATCGTAATGCTCAGTGGTTTCCACATCGTATCACCTCCGGTTCGAGGGCAAGGCTCTTGCCTAAGTCGGTGAAGCCCCTCTTCACCGATGCCCGGCTGGCCTCGGGCGCTCTGCTGCCCCCGAAAACCGCAGGCATAGACAATCACGCGTAGTTGTCGAGACCGCACAACCCGTCGCAACCGCCAAATTTCCCATAAAGAAAAACCCCGGACCTTTCGATCCGGGGTCAGACTGCTGACAAAGGGCGATAACTTCTCTTTCGTCATGCTCGGGCCTGTCCCGAGCATCTAACCACGTCTATATTTTCGAAATTATCCCAATATAACCAATATCTTGGTAAGCGGCAGCAGATCCTCGGGACAAGCCCGAGGATGACGTCCTGCATGCCGGGAGGTTTGTCAACAAGCTGACCCCGGACCTTTCGATCCGGGGTTCCTGAAACCAGGCTCGATGACCGGTCAGAGCTTGCCGCTGCGCTGCTGGATCATCATGAAGGTGTCGTATGTGTATTCCGAAAGCTGCATCCAGAGGTAGCCCTCCCGCTTGAACGCCGCCTGGTCCTCGTAGATCTTCTTGAACCACTCGTTCTTCGACGAGATGTCCTTGTAGACATCCATGGCCGAATTGAAGCAGGCCTCGAGGATGTCCTGGCTGAACGGGCGCAGGATCGTGCCTTCACCGACGAGCTGCTTGATTGCCACGGGGTTCTTCATGTCGTACTTCGCCATCATGTTGGTGTTGGCGAAGGCGCAGGCGTCCGTGAGCGCGGCCTGGTAGTTCTTCGGCAGGTTGTTCCACTTGTCGAGATTGACCATGGCGTGGATAACCGGGCCGCCTTCCCAGAACGCCGGATAGTAGTAATATTTCGCGACCTTGTAGAAACCGAGCTTGTGATCGTCATAGGGACCGACCCATTCGGCCGCGTCGATCGTGCCCTTTTCCAGCGCCGGATAGATGTCGCCACCGGCGATCTGCTGCGGCACCACGCCGAGCTTCTCGACCACGCGACCGGCAAGACCGGCAATGCGCATCTTGACGCCCTTGAAGTCGTCCACCGTATTGATTTCCTTGCGGAACCAGCCCCCCATCTGCGCGCCGGTATTGCCGGCAATCATGCCGTAGAGGCCGTGGGTGGCGTAAAATTCGTTCAGGAGCTTGTTGCCGTTGCCCTCATAGAACCAGGAATTCGTCAGGCGGGCATTGGGGCCGAACGGGATGGCCGTGCCGATGGCGAAGGTCGGGTCCTTGCCGACATAGTAATAAGAGCAGGTATGGCACATTTCGACCGTCGCGGCGCTGACGGCGTCGGCCGCCTGAAGGCCCGGAACGATCTCACCGGCCGCATAGGTCTGGATGGTGAAATTGCCGTCGGTTGCGGCGGCGACATGCTTGGCGATGTCTTCCGCGCCGCCATAGATGGTGTCGAGCGACTTCGGGAATGAAGACGTCAGACGCCAGGTGAGCTTCGGGTTCGTCTGCGCGATGGCCGGCGCGGCCAACGTCGTTGCAGCGGCAGCCCCGACCCCCGTCACGGCAGCCTTTTTGAAGAATGAACGACGATCCATAAAATACCTCCCATAAAGATGAAACCGCAGGGTTATCCGTTCCCATCCCCCCGGCTCTGCCGCGAAGTAAACATGTTGCTCAATGGGTTGCAAGCACTGCCCCCGATAATCCTTAATACCGGCAGGTCTTTTGACCTTAGACTTTCGTCGCACCCGCTCGGAAAGGAGATTATTGAAGAAATTCAACGGAGAATTGCTTATTCTTTGTGCAATATCCGACCCGGGACCATGCCGCGAACTTGACTTGAAACGGCTTCCGGCGTCACAAGAAGCAAGGCGCTTGCCCGCCTGCTTCACGTGGAGATTCCAATGCCGAAACCGATCGTCGCCGTGCCCGCCGACATCCGCGAACTGGACGGAGCCCTCTGGCACGCCACGCCGAACCAATATGTCCAGGCGGCGCTGAAAGTGGCCGAGGTGATGTCGTTCATCATTCCGGCATTCGAAGAAGGCAACGAGATCGACGCCATCCTCGACCGGGTCGACGGCGTGCTGGTTTCCGGCTCTGCGACGAACGTCCATCCATCTCTCTACGGGAGGGAAGCCAGGGATAGCGACGGCCCTTTCGATCCGGCCCGGGACGCGACATCCCTGCCGCTCATCCGCAGCGCCATCGACAGGGGCATCCCGCTGCTCGCCATTTGCCGTGGCATCCAGGAGCTGAATGTGGCGCTCGGCGGTACGCTCGCAAGTGAAATACAGGAGCAGCCGGGCACATGGGACCATCGCAAGCCGGATGTTCCCCATCGCGACGACATGTATGCCATCCGCCAGCCGGTCTTCGTCCGGGAAGGCTCCTGCATTGCGAACCATCTCGGCCTTTCAGGCGAGGTCCAGGTGAACTCGCTTCACCGCCAGGCGATCGCCGAAACCGCACCGCGGCTGAGGGTCGAAGCGACGGCAGAAGACGGCACGATCGAAGCGGTATCGGTGATCGATGCGAAGAATTTCGCGGTCGGCGTGCAGTGGCATCCGGAATACTGGGCGGAAACCGATGCCCCCTCCCGCGCGCTCTTTAAGGCTTTCGGCGACGCCGTGCGAACCTATGCCGCCCGCAAGGCGCTGGCCAGCGTCGCCGCCTGACGGACATTGCCCGCGTCAGCTCCGCGGCTTGTAGATGCCCGTGGACTGGCGGATGCGCATTTCCGGCTTGATCAGGTGGAGGCCATCCGGCTCGTGGCTGCCGGCCAGCCGGTCGAGCAGTGCGCGCGCCGCAAGCCTGCCGACTTCCGCCTGGCCGTTGGAAACCGTGGTCAGGGCCGGCGTGGCGATCGAGGCCTCTTCCAGATCGTCGTAGCCGGTCACCGAAATGTCCTGGCCCGGCACGAAGCCGGCGCGGGCAATGCCGTTCATCAGGCCGATCGCCACGAGATCGTTCCAGCAGACAGCTGCCGTCGGCTTCTGCGGCAGAGAGAGGAAATTCACCGCCGCCTCGAAACCGCCCTGCTTGGAACGCGGGCCGGGAATGCGCAGGTTGGGATCCACCTCGATGCCCGCCTTGCGCAACGCGTTGACATAGCCCTGGTAACGGTCACGGCCGGTCGAGGTCTGGTCCGTGCCGCCGATCATGGCGATGACCCGGTGCCCGAGCCCGATCAGATGGTTGGTGGCGAGCGAAATGCCGTAGCTGTCGTCGCCGCGATAAGTGGGCAGGTCGACGCCTTCCATAGAGCGGGCGACAAGGATCGCCGGCATGCCGTTCTGCTCGCAGAGCTTGACGTCCTCGACAGGCGTGCCGATCGCCGGCGACATGATCACACCGTCGCCGCCGAGCTGCAGCAGGGTTTCGATGAAGGTCCGCTGCTTCTCGACCGAATCGTAATGGTTGGAAAGGATGAAAGTATGGCGGCTGCGGTCGAGCTCGCTTTCGATCGCCTTCAGGATTTCGCCGTAGAACGGGTTCATGATGTCGTGCACCACGACCCCGATGATGCCGGAGCGGGAAGTCCTGAGGCTGGCGGCGCGGCGATTGTAGATATAGCCGAGCGCGCGGGCCTGTTCCTTGATCTTTTCTCGCGTATCGACCGCCACGAGCGGACTGTCGCGAAGTGCAAGCGAAATGGTGGCGGTGGAAAGACCGAGGCTCTCGGCAATCGTCGACAACTTGATCTTCTGCGCCATTTCCCCCCTCGCCACCGGCCGCTTTTGCTTTTCAGGTGCCGGAATTAAATTTTAAATAAACAATTTAATTCCACACGACAATCCTGCGACGGCAATTTTTCAGGGCCGCATCGCGCTCGCCAAGGTCAGTCGTCAGCGAGCGCAGGCTGGAGATTGTGTTCGACGGCCTTGAGCAGCTTCAGAAGCGTGCGTACCTCCTTGTCGGAAAGGCCCTTCACCGCAAGCGAACCGCAATCGGCGACCGAACGGCCGATCTGTTCGACGCTTTTCAGGCCGATTTCCGTCAGGTGCACGTTCGTGAGCCGGCCGTCGGTTCCGTCGGGGCGGCGCTCCAGGAATCCCTGCGCCTCCATCCGGCCGATCGTGCGTGTCATGGTCGGCGCCTTCACGCCGAGTCTTGCGGCAAGCTGTCCGGGGGTCAGCCCGTCCTCCTCGGCAAGCGCCAGAATGACGCCGTCCTGACCTGCATAAAGCCCGCTCTCGCCAAGGCTGCGACTGAGCGCGGTGCGCATGGATCGCGCCGCCTGCGTGATCGCCGGAGCGAGGTCGGCGGCCGAAAGGCTATCGAGCCCTTTCTTCTTGCCCGACTTGGCCTTCTTCTCACTCTTCTTCTTGCTCATCGGCTCCGCCTGTTTTGTGCTGTCGGATTTTAGCCTTATATCAGCTTCGCGCTATCCATACCGAAACCGGGAAATTACCGCCAGATGCCGCACCCCTTGCCACGCTATCATGACAATGATCCAACAGGTGCGTCCACAGAAAGGCGCGGCTGGATCGCCGTCCTGCCGCTCGGGGCGCATGAGCAGCACGGTCCCCACCTGCCGTTCGAAACCGATGCGCTGATTGCCGAGGGGCTTGTCGCACGGCTCATTCCCGCCCTCCCCGCCGGCCTGCCAGTGACCTTCCTGCCGGTCGAGCCGGTCGGCTATTCGATAGAACACATGGATGTCGCCGGCACGAAAACGCTTGCCTTCGATGAAGCGGTCAATCGCTGGCTCGGCATCGCCGCAGAACTTCATGCAAACGGCATCCGCAAGCTTGTCCTGCTCAATGCCCATGGCGGCAATTCCCCGCTGATGACGATCGTCGCGACCGAGGCGCGCGTGCGCTTCGGCATGCTGGTGGTGGCGACAAGCTGGACGCGCTTCGGCCAGCCGGAGGGATGGATCAGGCCCGAGAACAAGGCGATCGACATCCATGGCGGCGATATCGAGACCTCGGTGATGCTGGCGCTTCATCCGGACAAGGTGGACATGACGAAGGCGGAAAACTTCGGCTCGCATCAGTCTGAGTTCGCGCAAGAATTCAAGCATCTGCGCGCCTATGGATCGCATGCCTTCGGCTGGAAGATGTCCGATCTCAACCCCAAAGGTGTCGCCGGTAATGCCGCGGCCGCAACCGCAGAACGGGGGGAGCGGCTCATCGCCCACGCGGTCAGGGGCATCATCGAACTGCTGGAGGACGTGGCGCGGTTTGACGTGACGTGCCTGCAGTGATCGTGCTTGAGCCGCAACGCCATCGATGCTATTTGGACCAATTAAATGGACCAAAGGAACGCGGAATGGAAATCTCTGTGAGCGAGGCGAAAGCAAGCCTCACCGAGTTGCTTCATCGTGCTGAATCCGGTGAAGACGTTGTCTTGACGCGCCGGGGTCATAAGATCGCGCGGATCGTGCCGATCAAGCCCAGCCTGACAAGGGAACAGCGTAGGGCGCTCATCGACGAGATCAGAGCCATGGCACCGAAGCCTGCCGCGGATGATGTGCCCGCCGAGCGGAGTCAGGATTTTCTTTACGATGATGACGGCATGCCGGGATGATCGTTATTGACACCTCGGCATTGATTGCCATCGTCAATAACGAAGCGATGGCAATCGCCTGCCGGGAGGTGCTGGCAGAAGAAGTGAATGTTCTTCTGAATGCGGCGACCTTGACGGAAGCACTAATCGTCGCGCGGAGGAAGAAATGCCTTCCCGGTCTCACGGCGTTGATCGATCAGCTTCCTATCACCATCATCGAGGTCGACGAAATAAGAGCTGAACGAGCCGCCGCAGCCCATGCCCAATGGGGCAAGAACTTTCACAAGGCCTCCCTCAACTTCGGCGACTGCTTTTCCTATGCGACCGCCAAGGAATTCGACTGCCCGCTTCTCTATGTCGGTGACGACTTTGGCCGGACCGACGTAAGGTCCGCTATTTCGGCCGTCTCCACATGATGTGATCTTATAACATTCAAAACCCTTTGAAGTCGCCGCGGCTTGCCCTTATATGAGGCGGACCAATTTCCGCGCCCGCAATTGCGTACTTTGGGCGCTCCCACATCCCTCGAGGTTTTCCATGACCGAAACAGCCACACAGAAGCCCGTTCCCGTTACCGTGCTCACCGGTTATCTCGGCGCCGGCAAGACGACGCTCCTGAACCGCATCCTCTCCGAAAGCCACGGCAAGAAATATGCGGTCATCGTCAACGAGTTCGGCGAGATCGGCATCGACAACGACCTGATCGTCGAGTCGGACGAAGAGATCTACGAGATGAACAACGGCTGCGTCTGCTGCACGGTGCGCGGCGACCTGATCCGCGTGGTCGAAGGCCTGATGCGCCGCCCGGGCCGCTTCGACGGCATCATCGTCGAGACGACCGGTCTTGCCGATCCCGTACCGGTTGCCCAGACCTTCTTCATGGATGACGACGTGCGCTCCAAGACCGAGCTCGATGCGGTCGTCGCCCTTGTCGACGCGAAGCATCTGCCGCTGCGCCTCAAAGACAGCCGCGAGGCCGAGGACCAGATCGCATTCGCCGATGTCGTGATCATCAACAAGACCGACCTCGTCACACCGGAAGAACTGGCCCGGGTGGAAGACGTGGTGCGCGCCATCAACCCGGCCGCCCGCGTCTACAAGGCGAGCCGTTCGGGCGTCGATCTCGCCCGTGTTCTCGACCAGGGCGCCTTCAACCTGGAACGCGCGCTGGAAAACGATCCGCATTTCCTGGAGCACGGCCACGAAGACCACGTCTGCGGCCCGGACTGCGACCATGACCATCACCACCATGATCACGACCATCATCATCATCATGACCACGATCATGACCACCACCATCATCACCATGGCGACATGTCGCCGATCCATGACGTGACGGTGAAATCGATCTCGCTGCGCGGCGGGGAGATGAATCCGGAACGCTTCTTCCCCTGGATCCAGAAGCTCACCCAGACGGACGGCCCGAACATCCTGCGCCTCAAGGGCATCATCGCCTTCAAGGGCGACGAGGAGCGCTATGTCGTGCAGGGCGTCCACATGATCATCGAGGGCGATCACCAGCGCCCTTGGAAGGATGGCGAGAAGCGCGAATCCCGGCTCGTCTTCATCGGCCGCGATCTTGATGTCGAAAAGATCGAGAAGAGCTTCAAAGCGTGTGAGGCAGCGGCATGAGGCCGGAAGAAAATGTGAGGCGGTTTCCGGGTAACGGCAAGCCGGGGAGAAATGCAGCGTAATGCCGACTGTTGCACCGCTTGATTTGCAAGGCCATGTCGTCGCGGCCCATTTCCTCGGCGACATTCCATTCTTCGCCACAGCCGCCGGCACGATCCACCGCCTCGACAGCGGCGAAAAGGTCACCGAAGCCCATCAGGGCTTGCTGACCTGCATCCGCGATCCCTTCAGCCCGACGCTGATTACCGGCGGTGAGGATGGCAAGGTTTTCCGCATCGGCAAGGACGGCGCGGCAACTCTTGTTGCCGAAGCACCGCGCAAATGGATCAGCGTCGTGGCCGGCGGCCCGCAGAACGCGGTCGCCTATGCCCACGGCAAGTCGAGCTTCGTGCGCCAGAATGACGGTTCGCTGAAGGAATTTCCCGAGAGCCGCAGCATCGAAGGCCTTGCCTTTGCCGCCAAGGGGCTGCGCATCGCCGCCGCTCGTTACAACGGCGTGTCCCTACACTGGGTCGGCACCAATGCGCCGCCGGTCGATCTGGAATGGAAGGGAGCGCATACGGGCGTCACCTTCTCACCGGACGGCCGTTTCCTCGTCACGATGATGCAGGAAAACGCGCTGCACGGCTGGAAGCTGGACGGCAAGCCGGGCGAGAACCGCCACATGCGCATGACCGGCTATCCCGCCAAGGTGAAATCGCTCTCCTGGTCGCCGAAGGGCAAGTGGCTCGCCTCTTCCGGCGCGCCGGCGGCGATCGTCTGGCCGTTTTCCTCGAAGGACGGGCCGATGGGCAAGGCGCCGTTGGAGCTCGGCACCCGCGCCAATATCATGGTGACGCAGGTCGCGTTCCATCCGGCTGAAGAGGTGCTCGCCATCGGCTTTATCGATGGCATGATCCTGGGCGTCAGGATCGCCGATCAGAAGGAGGCGCTGCTCCGCCGTCCTGGTAACGGCGCGATTACGGGATTGAGCTGGAGCGCCAGCGGCAAGCTTCTGGCTTTCTCGTCGGAAGCGGGCGATTGCGGGGTAGTGGATATTTCCGCATAAATCAGCACAAAGACCCGCGGCGGAGAGAACTCCGCCACGGCCTGATCCCGAGGGGTGGGATGGGCAGGCAGTGGGTATTGCGTGGTATTGATGTCAGGCTTGTCCGCCTGCCCGATCGCTTCTGGCCTCATGCTTTCGCGGTCAACGGGAGGTGTCAGTTCCCGTTTTCCGGCGTGAGCAGGTCATTTGTCCTGACGACGCCTGACCGGCCTTCGCAACCATCACCGGGCGCCGGATTGCTTGCCCGTATGGCGACCGGTTCGCGACCCGGCTCCCTGCCCGATGACGAAAACAGAATAGCCGGCAGGCGAAACACGGGGATGCGGAGGCGCTATTTTTCCGCGGCCATCATTCAAATAACAGGAGAAATTCGTTCTGCGCCGGCGGTTTCGTCCCCGCCTCTCAAGCCGCGAGCACATCCTCCCTGAAGGCATCGACTCCGTTGCGCCCCTGCCGTTTGCGCGCATAGAGCGCCTGATCCGCCTTGTGAAGCAGGGCTTCGAGATCGACAGGCCCCGCACTTTCGGCCGCCGCCCCGATGCTGAGCGTTGGCAGGACCGACAGCCGGTCGCCGAGGCGGCGAAGCGAGGTGACGAAAGCGAGGCGGATATGTTCGGCAATCGCCACCGCCTGTTCGAGCGAACGCTCTTTCAGCACGATCACGAATTCGTCGCCGCCGTGACGGGCGATGAGATCACCATCGTCGAGCGCGTTCGCTGCAGACGATGCGAACGCCCGCAGCACCTCGTCTCCCATGGCATGGCCGTGGGCGTCGTTGAGCTGCTTGAAATGATCTATGTCGATCAGCAGCACGGCCAGCGGCTTCGGGGAAAGCTCGGCAAATGACTGCACCAATCCCCCACGATTGAGCACGCCCGTCAGCGCGTCGCAATAGGCTGCAGCCCTGAGCCGGGCGCTTGCCCTTTCCCCCGCCATCAGCATGATGACCATGCTGCGGAGCGTGAGAAACACCATGGCCGAAAGTGCTACCCAGGCATGCACCGCGTCACCGCCGTTGAACAGGTTCCCGTCGCCCAGCAGGCCCGTCATCGCCATGGTGGAACGGCTGGCATAGAGCATTGCCGTCAGCACGAACAAGCCGACGGCAAGTTCCGCCGAATAAAGCTTCTCCTCCCGCCCGAGGCGATGGGCCTCCCGGGCGACCGCCAGATCAAGCAGGCAATAGACCGCCGAACCATAGGCAATGCGTTGGAGCGACGCATCATGGGCGCTGAAAATCGTAACGAAGGGGATGCCGAGCACGGCGATGATGAGGCTGCAATAGAGAAGGCTGACCGTGCGCCCGACGAAGATGCGCATGGATGCCGGCAGGAGCACGCAACCGGCGACCGTCAGGACATTGCCGAATTGAACCGTCATGGAGTCCGGCGCGATACTGCGAAGGGAAATTAAGAAGGAGCCGATCCCGACGAGGAAATTGCTGGCACTCCACCAGGCGAGCCAGCGCTCGAAGCGCCCTGTAAAATAGGCGGCGCACTGGAGCATGCCCAGCACCACGCAGGCAACCGCCGTCATCGCATATATTGTCCGGAGATCGAACGTCATGTGCTTCCCCCGCCAGGGTTGCAACCCGCCCAATTCGCATTCCGCAAGATGCGCCCGGCTCATCGGACGTGATCCGGCAGTTCCGGATGGATTGCGTATTTGGGAGGCCCAGCCCTAATCAAGGAAACCGTAATACGACCTCCTTTCGATATCGTGCGCGCAGTCGTTAGAATTTTATCGATTTCAACTCAGGGATGAGAATTCAACGCCTGCCGGACGACCCCGATGATCCCGCCAAGCAGATCGTGCAGATCGTCGCGATAGCCGTTGCGGGCGGAGGGACCGCTGTCGTCGGAGGTCATGACGACGGTGAGGTCGAGCGATGGAATGACATAGAGCATCTGCCCGCCATACCCCCAGCCGAACTTCACCTCCTCGCCGTCGATATTCCTGAGAAACCAGCCGTAGCCATAACCGTCGCCGGAAAAGCGGGAATTGGTGCGCAGCGTCCAGGACTGGTCGACCCAGTTCTTCGAGACGACCTGCACGCCGGATTTCGTCTTGCCGCCGTTGCGGTAAAGCTCGCCGAAGGCAAGCAGCGACCGGGCCGTCATCGCCATCTGATTGCCGCCGAGATAAATGCCTTGCGGGTCACGGTCCCAGGCGCCGATGCGGAAACCTTCGACCGGCGCCAGCCATTCGCGTGCCAGCGCCAGCGTCGATTTCCGGCCGACCCTGGTGAGGATCGCCGACAGCAGGTGCGTCGAGGCGGTGGAATAGAGCATACCGCCGCCCGGATCATCGTCGAAGGGCTGGGCAAGCGCGAAACGGACCCAGTTGCGGCTCGCAACCCAGCGGCCATAGTTCGGGCCGGACATGCGCCCGAGCCCCGCCTGCATCGAGAGAAGATGGCCGATGGTGATCTCGTGGATGCGTGGATCGGGATTTTGCGGCAGATCGGCTTTCAGGATCGGCGCGATCTTCTGGTCCGGGCCTTCAAGCAGCCCCTTGTCGATGGCGATGCCGACGAGGCAGGAGACGATCGATTTCGAGGCCGACTTGATGTTGCTTGAAGCATTGCTCGACCGGCCGTTGAACGCCCGTTCCGCGAGCATCTCGCCGCCGCGGCTGACGAGCACGACCTTCAACGGTTCGAGTTCCGCAGCTGCGTCGAGAACCGCTTTCAGCGCCATATCCTGTGGTAGCGCCGGCGGTTGCGGCACGGGCAGCGCGGAGGCTGCACCCTGCGCCAAACTCCGGGCAGCGGCAAAGACGAACGGCAGGGACAGGAAAGCAGCACGGCGCGTGATCATGTGCCGCAGGTTAGAGCATCGGATGAGAATTTGCAGGCACTTCTGTTGGCTCAAGCGCCGGATTCACGCCAAGGTGATGGGGTGTGAGAGGCGAAGGAGGACGCCACCCGCTGCCTCATTGGCGCGACGGCCGCCGGAAAAAGCAGGAAACGACGCGGCTTTCGCCGCGTCGTCCGCCTACCCACCGCCCTCGTTGTTCTTTTTTTAGAACCGGTAGGTGACACCCGCGCCGATCAGCCAGGGATTGATCTTCGCCTTGCCGCTGAGCGGGCCGAGGACGTCGTGATCGGCCTTCCAGTCGGTTTCGAGGAAGATCTTCTTGACGTCGAAGTTCACGCCCCAGTGCTGATCGATCATATAGTCGAAGCCCACCTGCAAGGCAGCGCCGACATGGTTTTCCACGTCGAGGTTATGGAACCCGGTCTTTTCCGACTGATTGTAGAAGAAGGTGTAGTTGACGCCCGCACCGACATAGGGCTTGAAGGCGCCGAAATCGGTGAAATGATATTGCAGCGTGAGTGTCGGCGGCAGGAGCCAGGCCCGGCCGACCGGAACGCCGACCGCGCCGTCTTCCTTGATGTTCGCATAGGTCGTTCCGAGAATGAGTTCGGCGGCGATGTTGTCGGTGAAGAAATAGGTGATGTCGAGTTCCGGGATCACCGAGTCGGAATAGGAAAGGTCCGAACCCGGAACGCCGTTCACCGAGCCCTCATCCTCAGTGATGACGCCCAAACCGCGTACGCGGATCTGCCACGGGCTTTGCCCAGTCACTGCTTCCTCTGCCACCGGGGCAGCCGGAGCCGGCGTCAGGTCCGCCGCCGCCGCCCCGAATGCGAAAAAAGCCGCACTGACGCCTGCGAGCCATCTCAGATGCCGTACACCGCTCATGTTCATTTAACCTCTCCTTGAATCAGCAATGATCTTTGCAGAAAGAGCGGTAGGCCTGGGAAAAGAGGGACGGTTTGATCAGGATCAACCGCTTGCCGGGGGAGGCCGGCTTATGAGGCGGAGTGGCAAATTTGTCGCATAAAAAGCCGCAGACTGCTGACAAAACCAAGAGCGGCAACTCCTCTTTCGTCATGCTCGTCCTCGGGTTTAACCCGAGGATGTCCCGAGCACCTACCCACCTCAAAATTTTCAAAATTATCGCTATATAATCAAAAATTTAGCAAGCGACGGCATATCCTCGGCAGAAGCCCGCGCAACTGTGTTGTTGGTTGTCAAAGCTCGAATGCTTTGTTGTCCCGGATGGCGGCCTTGAGGGTGACGAGCAGCCGGCTGCGGCTGGGCCAGGCGGATACGCGCGCTCTTGCGCATCTCCACCAATTGGTCACGGCGTTCCATCAGGTCGCGCAGTTCCAGCCGCTCCGGCTCCGGTCGTACCTGTGCCGGCAAGTCCATCGTCACGCCATAGCGCGCCAGAATGTGGGCATCGACCCGGTCGATCCTGGCTCCTGGCCAGGAAACCGGCGGCCTGGGCAAACTGACGCGCCTTGCGTGGGTTGGCCTGGTGGAAGGCTGTCCGGCTTCATGCAGCCGAAGGCACAGAGCCCGATCGTAACGACCGGTCGCTTCAAGGACACAGAAGCCCTGCCGTCCGCCCAGCTGTGCCAGGAAGGCATCGTGCCCTTTCGCGTCGTTGGAAAACCGGCTTCGTCGGCCAGTCGGATGAAGAAAGCAATCCAGCCATTGTTTGGAAACGTCGATTCCGACGATGCAAGATGCTATCGTCATGAGGCCCGTCCTTATCCTGCGGGATCGCCGCGCCAACGGCCTCCCGATCAACTGTTCGGGTGACAAAAGTCGGAACGGCAGCCTACCGGGCTCGGCCACGGTTTCTCACTACCAAAGATGACCAAGGTACGCTCCCGACCCCCTCAATCTAACAAATCGACACGGCCAGCATAGATAAGAATGACGTCATGCATGCCGGAAGGTGCGTCAACAAGCTGGGGCCGCATACCGCGGCCCCAGCTTGTTGTGTCAGACGTAGCGGTTGACGATGTTTTCCAGATATTCCTGGCGGCCGGAAACCGGTTCCGGATTGATGTTCTCACGCTCCACCATGGCGGCGATCTCGTCGAGCTTGTATTCGCCGCGCAACATCTTCTGCGCCTCGGGGCTCTCCCACTTCTCGTAGCGGGCATCGAGCGGGGTCTTGAGCGCGCCGTCGTCCAGCATCTTCGCGGCTGCCTTGAGGCCGCGGGCGCAGCAATCCATGCCGCCGATATGGCCGATCAGCAGGTCCTGCGGATCGAGCGACTGGCGGCGCAGCTTGGCATCGAAATTCGTGCCCCCGTTCTTGAAGCCGCCGCCCGCAAGGACGTGATAGTAGGCGAGCGCCATTTCCGGCACGTTGTTCGGGAACTGGTCGGTATCCCAGCCGGACTGATAATCGTTGCGGTTCATGTCGATCGAACCGAAGATGCCGAACGTGTTCGCCATGGCGATCTCATGTTCGAAGGAATGGCCGGCAAGGATCGCGTGGCCCTGCTCGATATTGACCTTCACCTCGTTTTCCAATCCGTTCTTCTGCAGGAAGGCATAGACGGTCGAAACGTCGTAGTCATACTGGTGCTTGGTCGGCTCCTGCGGTTTCGGCTCGATGAGAATCGTGCCTTCGAAACCGATCTTGTACTTGTATTCGACCACAAGATTCAGGAAACGGCCCATCTGGTCGAGTTCGCGGGTGAAGTCGGTATTGAGGATGGTCTCGTAGCCTTCGCGCCCGCCCCAGAGCACGTAGTTGGAGCCGCCGAGTCGCTTGGTGGCGTCGAGGCAGGTCTTGACGGTCGCCGCGGCGAAGGCGAAGACGTCCGGGTCGGGATTGGTGGCGGCACCGGACATATAGCGCCGATTGGAGAAGAGGTTCGCCGTGCCCCAGAGAAGCTTCACACCGGTTTCGGCCTGCTTTTTCTCGAAATAGTCGACGATCTCGTTGAGGTTCTTCGTGTTTTCCGCGAAATTCGTGCCTTCCGGGCGCACGTCCGCATCGTGGAAGCAGTAGAACGGGCTGCCCAGGAGCTGGAAGAATTCGAAGGCGACGTCCGCCTTCATCTTGGCCGCTTCCATCGTGTCGGAAAACCAGGGGCGCAGGAATGTCTGGCCACCGAAGGGATCGCCACCCGGCCAGGTGAAGGTGTGCCAGTAGGCGACGGCAAAGCGCAGGTGGTCCTCCATGCGCTTGCCCGCGACGATCTCGTCGGGATTGTAGTGGCGGAAGGCGAGCGGATTGGCGCTCTCCGGGCCTTCGTATTTGATCTTCTGAATGTCGCCGAAAAAGCCTGTGCTCATAGTCATGTCCTCCTTGGGGAATGTTCATTCATATCTGACGCTTGCCCCTCATCCGCCTGCCGGCACCTTCTCGCCGTAAACGGGGCGAAGGAGACGCGCGGTGAGCTATCCACCCCCTCGAACGGTGAGCGGGGCACGTCCCCTCTCCCCGCGGGCGGGGAGAGGGTTAGGGTGAGGGGCAAACCCCGGTTCAATGCGCCAGCGACCTGATCGCCGGATACGCCGCCCGATAACGCGCGTATGCGGCCTCATAGGTATCGGAAAGCGCCGTAACGGGCTCGATCGTCTCCTCCGTCTTCGGCGCCGAGCAGACCGCCACCGGATCGGCCCCGGTCGCGGCGATGAGACCGAGCCGGGCGGCACCGAAGGCCGCGCCGAAATCGCCGTCCGCCGGGATATCGACAGGCATTCCGAGCGAGGTCGCGATCGAGGCCAGCCAGTAACGCGAGCGCGAACCGCCGCCGATCGCCGTGACGCGGGAAATCGATGTGCCGGCGGATTTCAGCGCTTCCAGATTGTCGCGGATCGCAAAGGTGACGCCTTCCAGCACCGCCTGGGTCAGCACGGCCCGGCTGCTTTCGTGTCCAAGGCCGATGAAGGCGCCGCGGATAACCGCATCGTTATGCGGTGTGCGTTCGCCGGAAAGATAGGGCAGGAAGGTGACGCCGGTCGGGGCCTTCAGACTATCGCCCAGTTCTTCCGTGAGTTCGGCAGCAGATCTGCCGGCAATGTGCGAATACCAGTTGAGCGCGTCGGTGGCCGACAGGATGACGCCCATCTGGTGCCAGGTCTTCGGCAGCGCGTGGCAGAAGGCGTGCACGGCGCTTTCCGGCTTCGGCAGGTAGGAGGCGTTGGCCGCGAACAACACGCCGGACGTGCCGAGCGAGACGAAGGCGCGGCCTTCCGCAACCGTGCCCATGCCGCAGGCGGATGCCGCATTGTCCCCCGCCCCGCCGGCCACCACAACATTGCCGGTGATGCCCCATTTGGAGGCCAGTTCGCCGCGCAGCTTGCCCGCCTGTTCCGTGCCTTCCACCAGCGACGGCATCTGCGTCTCGGACAATCCGGTCGCATCGAGCAATTCGGACGACCATTTGCGGGCGCCTGTATCGAGCCAGGAGGTTCCGGCCGAGTCCGACATTTCGGAAATGTGCTCCCCGGTGAGCCACAGGCGCAGATAATCCTTCGGCAGCAGTACCTTGGCGACCTTCGCAAAAACCTCCGGCTCGTGCTTCCGCACCCAGACGAGTTTCGGCGCGGTGAAGCCCGGAAAGACGATATTGCCGGTGATTTGCCGGAAGCGGGAATCGGCGTCGAGCATCGCCGCCTCCTCGTAGGAGCGCGTGTCGTTCCAGAGGATGCAAGGCCGCAGCACCTTGTCGTCCGCATCGAGCAGCGTCGCGCCATGCATCTGGCCGGAGAGCCCGATGCCCTTCACGGCGGCGAGTCCCTTCGGGAACTTCGCCTTGAGGCCGGCGACGGCTTCCTCCGTGGCGCGGATCCAGTGGGCAGGCTCCTGCTCCGACCAGCCGGAATGCGGGCGCGAAACGTCGAGCGCGCCACTCGCCGAACCGATGATCCTCTGATCGCCGTCGATCAGCATCGCCTTGACGCCGGAAGTGCCGAGATCGAGACCGAGATACATGGTGTTTCTCCTTCATGCTCTGCTTCTCAGGGCAGATTGTCTTTCAAGAATATGTCGATGCGGATGCGCTCCTGCCCGGCGATCACCGGCAGGCCATCCGCCTTGGCCTTCAGCACGCGGATGGCGCTGCGCACCTCATGGCCCGCATCCTGGTTCAGCACCGCATCGATCACGCCTTCGGCGAGTGCGGCGCGGGTCGAGGCGGTGAGTTCGTGGGCGATGACAAGAGGCCGCCTGGACATTCCCGCTTTTTGCACCGCCCGGATGAGGCCCCGATTGCCCGCGCCGAGACTATAGATGCCAGCGATGTCAGCATGACGGCGCAGCGCATCGGCAACCACCGTTTCGGCGAGCGCCGGATCGTCCCGGCCCTCCAGCACCGGCAGGATAAGGACATTCGGATAACTCTCTCCGATGACCGACGAAAACCCTTCGAGCCGCTCGCGATGGTCGCGCACCAGCATGGAGCCGGCAAGCACCGCCACCGTCGCCCCTCGCTCAGCCAGGAACGGGCCGCTCAGGAAACGGCCCATCAGGCTGCCTGCGGTACGGCCGGCGGCGATATTGTCGATGCCGGCGTAATGATCGCGGGAGGCGTCGGGCAGATCCGAGACAAGCGTGACGGTCGGAATGCCCGCTTCCTTCAAGCGACCGACGGCAGCGCGGACTTCAGGCGCATCGATGGCGACGAAGGCGACTCCGGACGGCTTTTCGGCCAGCACCTTTTCGAGTGCGTCAACCAGTGCATCCGGATCAAAGGGTGGCACGTCGATGATGCGGATATGGGTGCGCTCGGCGCTCGAACGGGCAATCGCGCCGCGCACTTCCTCGTGCAGGCCGATCATGAAGGAATTGTCGTTTTCCGGCAGGATGAAGACGAAGGAATAGGTGCGGCCCTTGGCAAGGTTCGCGGCCGCAAGATCCCGCACATAACCGAGCGCAGCGATCGCCTCTTCCACCTTCGAGCGGGTCACCGCGCGCACGCCCGGCCGGTCGTTCAACACGCGATCGACCGTGGCAAGGCTGACGCCTGCGCTCTTCGCGATGTCATGGACAGTGGGCTTCATGAACTCCTCCGCGGAAGGTCGTAGCCCAATTTTTGAGGTACGTAAATCAGAATTTACCGAAGGTGTCGGAAAACAGCCCTCCGACAGGGGGCCAGGTCACCGGTCGACAGGAAAAAGGGCCGCCACTTCAAGCGGCGACCCCTTTCCGGCGGTGGAGGGCTGTGATCAGTGGCCGCCTCCACCGGCTCCGGCTGGCCGCGCGGGTTTGGCAATCAGGAAGACGAAGAAGATGAGGCTGCCGAAAAGCACGGTCAGCAGCAGGAAAACGTCCGCGAAGGACAAGAGCCAGGACTGCTGGGTGATCATTCCGGAAAGCCTCTGCAGGGCAGCCGCGCTGCCGTCGAAACCATAGGAATTGTAGTTGGCGCCGACGCTGTCGAGCCAGCTCATCGCAGCCGGGTTACCGTAATTGACGTGCTCGGAGAGCCGGGCATAGTGTTCGTCCGTCCGCTGGGTCAGCATGGTGTTGATGATCGCCAGCCCCACCGCGCCCCCGAGATTGCGGGTCAGGTTGAAGAGGCCGGAAGCGCCCTGGATGCGCTGCGGCGCGAGCGTGCCGAGCGCGATATTGTTGATCGGCACCATGCACATCATCATCGAGGCCCCGCGCAGGATCTGCGGCAGGAACAGTTCCCAGAAATCCCAGTCTTCCGTAATTCCCGTCATCAGCCAGGTGCCGAGGGCGAAGCCGACAAAGCCGACCGCCATCAGCACCCTGAGATCGAGGAGGTTCGTCAGGCGCCCGACAATCGGCGCGGAGACGAACATGGCAAGCCCGGAGACGAACATGGTCTCGCCGATCATCAGGGAATCATAGCCCCGGATGCGTCCCAGATAGAGCGGATAGAGATAGGTGAGACCGTAGAGGCCGACGCCCATCACGAAGGAGAAAAGCGAACCGAAGGCGAAGTTGGCATTGCTGAAGGCCCTGAGATCCACGACCGGGAACTCGACCCTGAAGGCGCGCCAGAAGAACACCACGGCGCCGACGAAGATCATCACCGTGCCGATGACGATACGCTCGTCGCCGAACCAGTCCTTGTTGTTACCCTCCTCGAGCACGTATTCGAGCGACCCCAGGAACACGGCCATGGAGAAAAGCCCCCACCAGTCGAACTTCTTCCAGAGCTGCATCTGGGGCTTGTCGAAGTCGATCAGGCTCCAGGCGGCGGCCGTCACGAGGATGCCCGGGATGATGTTGACGAGGAAAAGCCAGTGCCAGGAAAAGGCGTGCGACAGATAGCCGCCGACCGTCGGCCCGATCGTCGGCGCGAGCGTTGCGACAAGGCCGATGATCGGCGAGACGATGCTGCGCTTCGAGGGCGGGAAGATGGTGAAGGCGGCTGCGAAGACCGAGGGGATCATGCCGCCGCCGATAAAGCCCTGAAGCGCCCGGTAGACGATCATCTGCTCGATATTGGTGGCAGTGGCGCAGAGCGCGCTCGCCATCGTGAAGCCGCCCGCGCAGATGGTGAAAAGCACGCGCGTCGAAAGAATCCGCGCCAGCGTTCCCGACAGCGGGATCATGATCACTTCGGCGATCAGGTAGGAAGTCTGCACCCAGGCGACTTCGTCCGAGCCGGCGGAAAGGCCGGCCTGGATCTCGGCGAGCGAGGCCGAGACGATCTGGATGTCGAGGATCGACATGAACATGCCGAAGACCATCGCGAAGAAAGCGATGACCTTGCGTCTGTCCATCGGTGGGTCGACGGATATAGCACCCGCCGCGGCCGTTGCAGTTGCCATGGCCGTTCTCCGTAGGTTTATTTTGCAGCGACCGCGTTGCTGTCGGCGGGAGCCGTTCGGGTGTCGACGTCGACGACGACGCTCAAACCGGCCCTCAGATGCTCGCGCTCCAGGACGTCCTTCGGGATCGAGATCCGCACCGGCACGCGCTGTACGACCTTGGTGAAATTGCCCGTGGCGTTTTCAGGCGGAAGCAGGGAGAAGACCGAACCGGAAGCAGGCGCGATCGAAACGACCGTACCCGTGACCGTGTGATCGTCGAAGGCATCGACATGCACGCGGACCTTGGAGCCCGGCTGCAGGTGGCCGATCTGGGTTTCCTTGAAATTCGCGTCGATATAAAGCTCGGTGAGCGGCACCAGAGAGGCCAGCCGCTTGCCGGCGGTGACCAGATCGCCCGTCTGGACGGCGAGATTGCCGATGACACCATCATAAGGCGCCTTCAGGACCGTGAAATCCAGGTCGCGCTGGGCCTGGTCGCGGGCAATCTCCTCAGCACGGACATCGTTGACCGCTTCCTTGCGCTGCGCCTGCAAGAGGCCGAGATTGGCCTCCGCGGAAGCAACGGCCGCCTGACCGGCGACCAGATCGGCACGGGCCTTTTCGAGCGCGACCTCTGCATTGTCGAGGTCGGCGGTCGTACCCACGGATTTTGCGGCCAGTTCCGCCTGGCGCTTCTGGGTTATTTCGGCACCGCGAACGGCCGCTTCAAGCGCGCCCTGCTGGGCCTTGGCCTGCTCGATCGCCGCCTTGCCGCCAACGATCTGCGCATCGATGCGCGATATCGCGAGATTGGCGGATTCGACGGCTGCTGCGGCCTTTTCGAGCGCCAGCCTGTAATCGCCGTCGTCAAGTGTCACAAGCGGATCGCCCGCTTTGACGGACTGGTTTTCGACGACATTCACCTTGGCAACGTAACCTGATACCTTGGGAGAAATGACGGCGATATCGCCTTCCACATAAGCGTCATCGGTCGAAACGAGGAAGCGGCCATCGGTCCACCAGTCATAACCATACCAGGCTGCGCCGCCCAGAAGAGCAAGCCCGATGATCGGCAGCAGGAAACCGCGCTTCTTCTTTGCGGGCGCCTTCTGATCTGCCGGCGCCAGGATCGCTTCCGCCGCCGCAGGCTTTTCTGCAGCAGGATTCTCCTCGCGCGCTTTGGCTTCGGCAGGACCCGCATTGTCCGTCGTCACGGCGCGCAGTGCGCCGGCGTTTTGGGAGACCGTCATTTTTCTATTACCGTCTTGGGAGTGCAGTCTTTCATCGAACCGTTCGGTTCAGTGAGCTTGACATAGACCTTTCCATGGCACATATCAAGAGCAATCGAACCACTCGGTTCGAAAAGATTAAAGAAGGCATTAAAATGTCCAAACAGACAGGGAAGCTGGCAATATCCGATCCTGGCCCGGCCGGGCGTTTCGCGGCGGGCGAGGACCCGGCGAAACGGGAACAGATCATCGATGGCGCGAAGGCCGTCTTCATGAAGCTCGGCTTCGATGCGGCGAGCATGAACGACATTACCCGCGAGGCCGGTGTCTCGAAGGGAACGATCTACGTCTATTTCCAGAACAAAGAACATCTCTTCACCGCAATGGTTGCGCGCGAGCGCGAGCGTATCACCACGAGGATGCGCGACATTCTTGAAGGCAGCGAGGAGGTCGAGGACGGGCTTTATCATTTCGGCGTGGGCTTCGCCGCGCATATCACCTCGCCTCAGGTGATCAATGCGATGCGCACCGTAATCGGTGTCGCCGACCGGATGCCGAGCCTCTGTCGGCATTTCTTCAATTCCCCCTCGGTGAACGTGCGGACGGTTCTGGACGACTTCATCAGGCGGCATGTGGCGCTCGGGAACCTGAAGGCCGAAGATACCGATCTGGCAGCTCGCCAGTTCATCGACATGACGAGCGGCACCTTCTTCAAGTTCCGCCTGTTTGGCGATATCGACGACGTGCCGCCGCGGGAGGAACTGGACCATGTCGTCAGGGGCGCGATCCGGGTGTTCATGGCGGCCTATGGCGCCCATGACACGTCAGTGAATGCGAAAACGGTAGAACACGCCTGATTTCAGGAGGTTGTTGCACAACCTCCTCTTGTCTTTGCGTTTCCACTTCTTAAATCGGTCGGGCAATTACGCCCTGAGATTGAGAAAAGGAGATGTGGATGGACATTGCAGCGCTCGTAGCAGACCCGGCGGCCTGGGTAGCGCTCGTTACTCTTGTGGTCATGGAGGTCGTGCTCGGCATCGACAACCTGATCTTCATCTCCATCCTCACCAACAAGCTGCCGGCCGAGCATCGCGTCAAAGCCCGCCGCATCGGTATCGGGCTCGCGCTCATCATGCGGCTCGCGCTGCTCGGCACCATCGCCTGGATCGTCCAGCTGACCACCCCGATCTTCGAAGCCTTCGGCCACGGTTTCTCGTGGAAGGATCTGATCCTGATCGCCGGCGGTCTTTTCCTCGTCTGGAAGGCTACCAAGGAAATCCACCACAATGTCGATCCGGCCGATCACAACGAGGATTTCATCGCAAGCTCGGCAACCACGGGCTTCGCGGCTGCTATCGGCCAGATCCTGCTTCTCGACCTCGTCTTCTCGATCGACAGCATCATTACCGCCGTCGGCATGACCGAGCATTTGCCGATCATGGTGACCGCCGTTGTTATCGCCGTGACCGTGATGCTGGTCGCCGCAACGCCGCTCGCCAACTTCATCGAGAAGAACCCGACGATCGTCATGCTGGCCCTCGCCTTCCTCCTGATGATCGGCACGACGCTGATTGCCGACGGCATGGGCTTCCATGTGCCGAAGGGCTACGTTTACGCCGCCATGGCCTTCTCGGCGCTGGTCGAAGTGCTGAACATGCTGGCCCGCAACGGGAGACGGAAGAAGAAGGGCGAGCAGCAGACGCTGCATTGACGGAAAATCCGCCCCTCATCCCGCTGTTGCGACCTTCTCCCTATAAAGCGGGGAGAAGGTCAGGGTGAGGGCAGAGGCGAACGCCGAAGCTCTCCTCACCCCTTCGCCAGTTCCTTCTCGATCGCCGAAACGAGGCGGCTGTCTTCCGCTGTCACATCCGGCGCGAAACGGGCGACGATCTTGCCGTCGCGGCCGATCAGGAACTTCTCGAAGTTCCAGAGGATTTCCTGGTCGTCGGGAACCTCCATGCCATAACCGCGCAGGCGCTCCTTCATCGGACCATCCCCGGTCGTCGCCACGCCCGAACCGGTCAGTTCCTTGTAGAGCGGATGCTTGTCCTCGCCCTTCACCGAGATCTTCGAGAAGATCGGGAATTTGACGTCGTAGGTGAGCGTGCAGAACTCGACGATCTCGGTATCCGTACCCGGTTCCTGGCCCTTGAAATTGTTGGCCGGAAAGGCGGCGATGACGAACCCGTGCTGGCGCTTGTCCTCATAGAGCTTTTCGAGACCTTCGTATTGCTTGGTGAGCCCGCATTTGGAGGCGACATTGACGACCAGCATGACCTTGCCCTTATATTCGGACAGCGTCGTCTGGCGGCCGTCCGCCAGCTTGACCGGAATATCCAGAACGGCGCTCATCGGCAAATCTCCCTGAAATTGACAAAGCAGTAGGCGGACACAAACTATTCCAACAGTCATGCTTGTCCAGTGGACAGACATTGCCCGGCGGAACTTTAACCGGTCGGTGGGATTGATACGCCACCCGAAAGCGTCAATTCTTCTTTTTCGGCGGATGCTCATCCGTCGTTCAGCCTCAGAGCCGCCGGAGCCCATGACAACCGACCAGATTCTCGCCTTTACCGTCATCGCCATCATGATGGCGGTCTTCATCTGGGATCGCTTTCGCTATGACGTGGTTGCCTGCTGCGCCCTCGTGCTGGCAGTCACGCTCGGCATCGTGCCGGTCGACAAGGCTTTTTCCGGCTTTTCCGACGACATCGTCGTCATCGTCGGCAGCGCGTTGGTTGTCAGTGCAGGTGTGGCCCGCTCGGGGATCGTCGATACCGCCATCAAGAAATTCTTCCCGAACCTCAACACGCTGCCCACCCAGCTTGCGCTTCTGATGATCGTGGTGGCTGTGCTTTCCGCCTTCATCAAGAACATCGGAGCACTGGCGATCATGATGCCGGTAGCCTTTCAGTTTGCGCGCAAATCCGGCGCCTCGCCGTCCAAATACCTGATGCCCATCGCCTTTGCCGCCTTGCTTGGCGGCCTGATGACGCAGATCGGCACGTCTCCCAACATCGTCGTGTCGCGGCTGAGGAGCGAGCTCACCGGAACGCCCTTCACCATGTTCGATTTCACGCCGATGGGCGCAATCCTCACCATTGTCGGCATTACCTTTCTGCTCTTTTTCCACTGGCTGGTGCCGAGTCGGACGAAGCAGAACAATTCCATCGAGGAAGCGGTCGAGATTACCAACTATACGTCGGAAGTGTCGGTAACAGCGCAATCCTCCGTCCTGGACAAACCCATGAGCGAACTCTTGAAGCTCGGCGATGGCGAGGTGATCGCGACAGCCGTGCTGCGCGGCCCGGCCCGCATGTCACCCTTCCCCGATCTCGTGATGCGCGAAGGCGACGTGGCGCTTCTGGAAGGCCCGTCGAAGGCGCTCGATCGCATCGTCTCCGCAGGCAGACTGCAACTTTCCGGCAAGCCGCTGCGAGAAAAGGGGCAGGCCCAGCCCGACGTGATCTCCGTGGAGGCGATTATCTCGCAGGAATCGCCGCTCCGGGGGCTCTCCGCCAAGGAACTTGCGCTTTCCTACACGCGCGGCGTCAACCTTCTGGCCGTCAGCCGGCGCGGCGAACGGCTGAAGGAACGGCTCGGCGATCTCACGCTGATGGCAGGCGACGTGCTGGTGCTGCAGGGAAGCCGCAGGAACCTGCCGGGGGTGTTGCAGGATTTCTCGCTTCTGCCGCTCGCCCAGCGCGAGGTGCTGCTCGGCACGCATCGGCGCGCCTACGTTCCGCTCATCATCCTCGCGCTTGCGATGGCGACGACGGCGGTCGGTATTGCGCCGGTACCGGTCGCCTTCTTTGCCGCGGCACTTGGCATGGTCGTCTTCCGGGCAATCCCGCTTGCCGATATCTACAAGGCGGTCGACGGACCGATCCTCGTCATGCTCGCGGCGCTGATCCCGGTGTCGGATTCGCTTCGGAGCACCGGCGGCAGCGCGCTGATTGCGGGCTGGTTGGGCGATGTCGCGACGAATCTGCCCGCCTGGGGCGCGCTCGCGCTGATCCTTGTCACCGCCATGGCCGTGACGCCCTTCCTCAACAATGCAGCAACCGTCCTCGTCATGGGGCCGATCGCCGTCAGCTTCGCCACCAATCTCGGCTTCAAGCCGGAAGCCTTTCTCATGGCTGTGGCAATTGGCGCCGGCTCGGATTTCCTGACCCCCGTCGGCCATCAATGCAATACGCTGGTCTTCGGCCCCGGCGGCTACAAGTTCTCCGATTACCCGCGCCTCGGCCTGCCGTTGTCGTTTATCATCGTGCTCGTGAGCGTCCCGGCGCTGCTCTATATCTGGCCGGTAAGGTAGGGTTGCGCGGATATGCGGCCAAAAACCTTGACGCCTGCGATTGAATATGCGCTAAGGCCTGCCACAAATCCCGCATAGGCAAAAGCAGGTCCGCGCCTCGCATGACAGGCGCCAGAAATCGAGCATCATTCATGAACACACATGGCCCCCGCGTCCGTATTGCCCCCTCGCCTACCGGCGAACCGCATGTCGGCACCGTCTATATCGCCCTGTTCAACTATCTTTTCGCCAAAAAGATGGGCGGCGAATTCATCCTGCGCATCGAGGATACCGACGCCACCCGTTCGACGCCGGAATTCGAACAGAAGGTGCTGGACGCGCTGAAATGGACGGGGCTGACCTGGGCCGAAGGCCCGGATGTCGGCGGCCCCTATGGCCCCTACCGCCAGTCCGACCGCAAGGAAATGTACCAGCCCTACGCCCAGGAACTCCTGGACAAGGGCCATGCCTTCCGTTGCTTCTGCACGCCCGAGCGGCTGGAGCAGATGCGCGAGGCGCAGCGCGCCGCCGGCAAGCCGCCGAAATACGATGGTCTCTGCCTCCACCTGACGGCCGAGGAAGTTACGTCCAAGATGGCAGCGGGCGAAAGCTCGGTCATCCGCATGAAGATCCCGACCGAAGGCTCCTGCGATTTCCATGACGGCGTCTATGGCGATGTGTCCATCCCGTGGGACTCGGTCGACATGCAGGTGCTGATCAAGGGCGATGGCATGCCGACCTATCACATGGCGAACGTCATCGACGACCATCTGATGAAGATCACCCATGTGGCACGCGGCGAGGAATGGCTGGCCTCGGTGCCGAAGCACATCCTGCTCTACCGCTATTTCGAGTGGGAACAGCCGGTCTTCATGCACCTGTCCTTGATGCGCAATGCCGACAAGTCGAAGCTGTCGAAGCGCAAGAACCCGACGTCGATCTCCTACTATTCCGCGCTCGGCTACCTGCCGGAAGCGCTGATGAACTTCCTTGGCCTGTTCTTCATCCAGATCGCCGAGGGCGAGGAACTGCTGACCATGGACGAGCTCTGCGAAAAGTTCGATCCGGACAATCTTTCCAAGGCCGGCGCGATCTTCGACATCCAGAAGCTCGACTGGCTGAACGGCCGCTGGCTCCGCGAAAAACTTTCGCCGGAGGATTTCGTTGCCCGCACGCTCGAATGGGCGTCGGAGAACAACCGCCTGACGGAAGGCCTGAAACTGTCGCAGAGCCGCATTTCCAAGCTCGGCGAACTGCCACAGCTCGCAGGCTTCCTGCTTTCGAATGACGTCGGCTTGACGCCTGCCTCCTTCGCCGGCCTGAAGACCAGCCCGGCCGAGACGCTGGAGATCCTCAATACCGTTCAGGCCGATCTCGAAAAGCTCATGGAATGGAACGTCGAGACGATCGACGCCGAGCTGCGCGCCGTTTCCGACAAGTTGGCCAAGAAGCTGCGCGTCGTCACGCCGCCGCTCTTCGTCGCCATGTCGGGTTCGTCCCGCTCGCTGCCGCTGTTCGACTCGATGGCGCTGCTCGGCCGCTCGGTCGTGCGCCAGAGACTGAAAGTCGCCGCGACCGTGGTGGCTTCGATGGTGGGAAGCGGGAATTGAATTTAGGGTAATGCCCCTCATCCGCCTGCCGGCACCTTCTCCCCATAACAATGGGGAGAAGGACGCAAACCGCGGGCTCCCAGTCCCCTCTCCCCGCTTGCGGGGAGAGGGTTAGGGTGAGGGGCAAACGCAGAAAAAGCAGACCTGCGACAGGAATAGAACTATGACCGACACGAATACCGAAACCGCCCTCTCCTCCGACGCCACGCAGGTGCGCGCCCAGAAGCTCAAGCTGCTTCGCGAGCAGATCGGCGATGTCTATCCCGCCCATTTCCACCGGACAATCTCGAACGCGGAACTGGCCGAAAGATATGCCGGCGTCGAGCCGGACACGGAAACCGGCGATATCGTCACGGTGGCGGGGCGCGTCTACTCCTCGCGCAATTCCGGTATGTTCATGGACATCCGCGATGCAGGCGGCAAGGTGCAGATCTTCTCCCACAAGGACACCACGCCGGAAGAGGCCCGCGCGCTGCTGCCGATGATCGATATCGGCGACATCATCGGGGTGACCGGCGAGGTGCGGCGCACCAAGCGCGGCGAGCTGACGGTGAACGCCAAGGAAATCACCATGCTCACTAAGTCGCTGCTGCCGATGCCCGAAAAATGGCATGGCCTGTCGGATATAGAGACCCGCTACCGCAAGCGCCATCTCGACATCATGACGAACGAGGAGTCCAAGCTCCGCTTCCGTCAGCGTTCGAAGATCATCTCCGGCATCCGCCGCTTCATGGAGGACGAGAACTTCCTGGAGGTCGAGACGCCGATGCTGCATTCGGTCTATGGCGGTGCGACGGCCGAACCCTTCAAGACCCACCACAACACGCTGAAGCTCGACATGTACCTGCGCATCGCGCCGGAACTGTTCTTGAAGCGCACGCTGGTCTCCGGCCTCACCGACAAGGTGTTCGAGATCAACCGCAACTTCCGCAACGAAGGCGTCTCGACCCGGCACAATCCCGAATTCACCATGATGGAATGCTATTGGGCCTATGCCGACTATGAGGACGTCATGGGCCTTGTCGAGCGGCTCTTCGCGCATCTGGCGATGAGCATCCACGGCTCGACCGAGTTCAAGTTCGGCGACAAGGAAATCTCCTTCAAGGGTCCGTTCCGCCGCGTGCCGATGCCCGAGGCTGTCAGGGAGGCGACCGGCATCGACTTCCTTGCGATCAAGACGGACGAGGGAGCCCGCGCCGCCGCCAAGGCCGCCGGCTTCGAGGTCGAGAAGGACTGGACCTGGGGCGAATGCCTTGCCTTCATCTTCGAGGAGAAGGTGGAGGGCACGCTGATCCAGCCGGCCCACGTCACCCACTTCCCGAAGGACATCTCACCCTTTGCCAAGGAAGTTCCGGGCGAGCCGCGCCTCGTCGAGCGTTTCGAGACCTATTGCAACGCCTGGGAAATCGGCAACGCCTTTTCCGAACTCAACGACCCGGAAGAACAGCGCCGCCGCATGGTCGAACAGCTCGAGCAGGCGCACGCTCGCGGCGAGAAGGAAAAGCAGCTCGACGAGGAATTCCTCGATGCGATCGACCAGGGCATGCCGCCGGCCGGGGGCCTCGGCATCGGCGTCGACCGCCTGGTGATGCTGCTCACGGATTCGCCGTCGATCCGCGACGTCATTCTGTTCCCGGCAAGACGCGCCAAGGCGGATTGATTGGGAATGGTGGGCTTTGCAAACCCCTCACTTGCGATTTTCTAACACTTAGCTGCGCTAAGGTGTTGAATCGCTTTCTCTCCCGCAAGGGGAGAAATAGATATGCCGCACCGCCGCGAGTCTACCTCTCCCTTGGCGGGAGAGGTTACAAAATCAGCATCTTAGCATGGCTAAGTGCTAGATTTTGTTGGTGAGGGGGTATGCCCAAAAGCCTAGTGTACGTCCTTTTTCGACCCAGCCTCTGACGCTTCCCCTCCGGTCTTCGCCTCTTCCCCTCTGAGCTTCGCAAGCCAGGCGGCACCGGCAGCGTCCGCATCGTTGGCGTCGCCTGCCGGAGACGGTGCCGCCTCGGCATGCGCGGCCTCGGCGGAGTCGTGACCGGACCGGATTTCGTCAGCCTCCGTGCCCTTGGACCATTTCTTGCCGCCTTCCACAGCAGTCCCGGGTTCCGGCGCGGGTAGAGACGCCTCCGGGACAGGCCGGGCATCGGCTGAAGCTTCGTCATGAGACGCTTCGGGCTTTTCGTCTTCACCGCCCCCGAAGAGCATGTTCTTCACAGACGCGAAGAAACCCTCCTTTTCTTTCGACTGGGCCAAGGCGGGCTCGATGTGAGCGGCAGGCTGATTGCCATGAACTTCCGCTTTGGTCTCTGCGGGGGACGCAGCCTGATCGCCATGGTCTTCCCCGGCGGCTTCGCCATGTTCATCGGCAGGCGCGTCGTGCGCCTTAGCCGGAGCCGCGGCATGGGCGCTGCCTTCGCCCATTTGGCCCTCCGCCGGGGCTTCGTGACCTGAGCCGAAGATCATCCCTGTGATAGAGCTGAGCAATCCGCCGCTCTCCGCGGCCGCAGCTTCACCTCCTTCGCCATGGGCTTCGGCCGGCGCGCCGTGACCGTCTGAAGTTTCCCCATGTCCGCCGGCTTCACCATGACCACTGCCGCCTGCTTTCTCTCCATGTCCGTCGGCTGGCGCTCCGTGCTCACCGGCTGGAGCGACCGCTGCCGGATCAATGCAATCGGCCTTGTCGGTCAGGCTTGCAGTGAGGGCCTCGACGTCTTCCAGCGGCAGGTCGATGCGCATGCCGTAATATTCGCCGTTCGAATTGGGCGAACCATCGAGATAATAGGCCGAATAGATCTCGGCGTCGGCGCCTTCGGGCACTTTCTTGAGATCGGGAATATAGACGACCTGCGCACCGATCATGCGGCCACGCATCCGGGCGCGGTCCTGGGGGCCGGCCTTGTCGATCATTGCCACCTGGACGAGATCGGCCTTCTCCTTTTCCTGTACCGCTCGGGCAACACGCAGCGCCGTCTTGATGCGCGCGACGCCATCGCCGGACTGATCGCTGGTCACATATTTGCGGATCCAGTAGCGCTGATCGCGCCTGATCTTGATGGTTTCGAGAGCAGTGCATTCGAGGCCATTGATCTCCCGGTAGGAGGGGCCGAGAATCTTGTCCGTGCCGATGATGACCGCCGCAGTACCGCTGCCGCCACCGAGGACCACAATGCCGCCCATGATCAGGACGAGCGTCTTGGAAAACCGGAACTTCAGACCCTTCACTTGCCGAGCTCCGGCATAATCAACTCCATCTTACGCAGGACACCTATGGAATATCGGCGGGATATTCCCTCATTCTTCTTGAAGAAGCTTTAACCCACGGCAGCCGATGCCGACGCAATTTGGAACAGCCGCCGATCCCGGCAGGTCCGGGCCAAGGCCGGCGATGACCCCGCGGCAAATGCATCCTTGTTGCGAATGAGTTGCAATAGCGTTGACAACCAAGAAATATTTGTTACTTGGTATTGCGACTTAGTCGCAAAAAAGGTTTGATCCGCTCATGAGATATTTCCATCCTGTTCTTCGACTGGCTCTGGCTGCCGCCCTCTTCTCCCTCCCCGTGGCGGGGCAAGCGCAGGAAAAGCCGAAGGTGGTGACTACCTTCACCGTGATCGCCGATATGGCAAAGAATGTCGCAGGCGATGCAGCCGACGTGGAAAGCATCACCAAGCCCGGCGCGGAAATCCATAACTACCAGCCCACCCCCCGCGACCTCCTGCGCGCCCGCGATGCGGATCTGGTGCTGCGCAATGGCCTGAACCTCGAACTCTGGTTCGAGAAGTTCCTCACCAATTTGGGCGATATCCCGAACGTGACGGTCTCCGACGGCATAGAACCCATGGCGATCGCCGGCGGCGCCTACCAGGGAAAGCCGAACCCGCACGCCTGGATGTCGCCGGAAAACGCGGTGATCTATGTCGAGAACATCCGTAAGGGGCTGACCGAAATCGACCCGGCCCATGCCGATGTCTATGCCGCCAACGCCAAGGCCTACACGGATAAGATCAAGGCGCAGGTCCAGCCGATCCGCGATGAACTCGCCGCCCTTCCGGAAGACCACCGCTGGCTGGCGACGAGCGAAGGCGCCTTTTCCTATCTCGCCCGCGATTTCGGTCTCAAGGAGCTTTATCTCTGGCCGGTCAACGCCGACAGCCAGGGAACGCCGCAGCAGGTGAAAGCCGTCATCGACGCCATGCGCGAGCATGACATCAAGGTGATCTTCAGCGAAAGCACTGTGTCCGACAAGCCGGCCAGGCAGGCCGCTTCCGAAACCGGCGCCCGGTATGGCGGCGTCCTCTATGTCGACTCGCTGAGCGAGACGGACGGTCCGGTGCCGACCTATCTCGACCTCCTCCGCGTAACGACGGAAACCATCGCGAAAGGCCTCTCCCAGTGATGATGGGCAAGAAGAAACCCGAGGCCGCCGGCCTTGATGTAAGCAATGTCACGGTTGCCTATCGCAACGGCCTGACGGCGCTGAGACACGCGACCTTTACCGTGCCGAAAGGCACGGTCACTGCGCTGGTGGGCGTCAACGGCGCCGGCAAGTCCACGATCTTCAAGGCGATCATGGGGTTCGTGCCGCTGGCCGAAGGTTCCGTCGAGATCTTCGGCATGCCGGCCCGGGAGGCGCTTAGGAAGAACCTCGTCGCCTATGTACCGCAGGCCGAAGAGGTCGACTGGGATTTCCCGGTCCTCGTCGAGGACGTGGTGATGATGGGCCGCTACGGGCACATGAACTTCCTGCGCATCCCTTCGCGCCGCGACCACGAGATGGTGACCCAGGCACTGAAGCGGGTAAACATGGAGGAATACCGCAAGCGCCAGATCGGCGAGCTTTCCGGCGGCCAGAGGAAGCGTGTCTTTTTGGCCCGCGCGCTCGCGCAGGAAGGCCAGGTCATCCTGCTCGACGAGCCCTTTACCGGCGTCGACGTAACCACCGAGGAACAGATCATCACGCTCTTGAAGGCGCTGCGTGACGAAGGCCGGGTGATGCTGGTCTCGACCCACAATCTCGGCAGCGTGCCGGAATTCTGCGACCGAACCGTCTTCGTCAAGGGCACGGTGCTCGCCTATGGCAAGACGGAGGACACGTTCACTGAAGCCAATCTTGAAAAGGCCTTCGGCGGCGTGCTGCGCCATTTTGTCCTCGGCGGCTCCGATCTTCACGAAGATGCCGACGAAAGAAGGATCAAGGTCATCAGCGACGACGAACGGCCCTTCGTCACCTATGGCAACGGCAAGGGTGAATCGAAGGAGAAGGCGGATGCTGCAGACGCTTCTTGAACCCTTCACCTATAGCTACATGCTGAACGCCATCTGGGTCAGCGCCCTGGTGGGTGGTGTCTGCGGTTTCCTGTCCGCCTATCTGATGCTGAAAGGCTGGTCGCTGATCGGCGACGCGCTCTCCCATTCCATCGTTCCAGGCGTTGCCGGCGCCTATATGCTCGGCCTCCCCTTCTCGCTCGGCGCCTTCATCTCCGGCGGACTGGCGGCCGGCGCCATGCTCTTCCTCAACCAGCGGACGCGATTGAAGGAAGACGCCATCATCGGGCTCATCTTCACATCCTTCTTTGGCCTCGGCCTTTTCATGGTGTCGCTCTCTCCGACCTCGGTGAACATCCAGACGATCGTGCTCGGCAACATCCTCGCCATCACGCCGGAGGACACGCTGCAACTCGTCATCATCGGCGGCGTCAGCCTCGTCATCCTGACGCTCAAGTGGAAGGACCTGATGGTCACTTTCTTCGACGAGAACCACGCCCGCACCATCGGCCTGAACCCGGACTTCCTCAAAATACTGTTCTTCACCCTGCTGGCCGCCTCGACCGTCGCGGCGTTGCAGACGGTCGGCGCCTTCCTCGTCATCGCCATGGTGGTAACGCCCGGCGCGACCGCCTATCTGCTGACCGACCGGTTCGAGAGACTGATCCTCATGGGCCTTGCGATCGGTGCCGCGACCAGTTTCGTCGGCGCCTATCTGAGCTATTTCCTGAACGGCGCCACGGGCGGCATCATCGTCGTGCTGCAGACCGCGTTGTTCCTGCTGGCCTTTCTGCTCGCGCCGAAACACGGCATGCTCGCTGCCCGCCGCCGGCTGCGCCGCACCCTGGAGGAAACGCCGTGAGCGACTTCATCGACCTCGCAACCTTCCCCTTCCAGATCGATTTCATGCAGCGTGCCTTCATCGTCACGCTGATGATCGCGCTGCCGATGGCGATCCTCTCCTGCTTCCTGGTGCTGAAAGGCTGGTCGCTGATGGGCGACGCCGTCTCGCATGCCGTGCTGCCCGGTGTGGTGATCGCCTATATCCTGTCGATCCCGCTTTCGGTCGGCGCCTTCGTGGCCGGCATGATCTGCGCGCTCGCGACCGGCTTCTTGAAGGAGAACAGCCGCATCAAGGAGGATACCGTTCTTGGTATCGTCTTTTCCGGCATGTTCGGGCTGGGGCTGGTGCTCTTCGTGAAAGTGCAGAGCGACGTGCATCTCGACCATATCCTGTTCGGCGACATGCTCGGCATCCTGCCATCGGATCTGGTCGAAACCGGCCTCATCGCGCTGGCGGCCATGCTCTTCCTGGTGATCTTCCGCAAGGATCTGCTGGTGCATTCCTTCGATGAGCAGCACGCCCGGGCAATCGGCCTGCCGACGCGACTCCTGCATTACGGCCTGCTTGCGGTGCTCTCGCTGACGGTGGTGGGCGCGCTGAAGGCGATCGGCATCATCCTCTCCGTGGCGCTCCTGGTTGCTCCTGGCGCAATCGCCTTTCTCCTCACCCGGCGGTTCACCCCGATGCTGCTGACGGCAGCTGCCATCGCGGCCGGCTGTTCCCTTGCCGGCATCTATATCAGCTTCTTTCTCGACAGCGCACCGGCCCCGACCATCGTGCTTCTGATGACGGCACTGTTCATCGGAGCATTCGTCAAAACGACGATCAAGGCGCGGGCGACAGTGTAAATCAGCCCTCTTGCGCAAATCACACTGTGGGTATATACCCGCATGCATGCCAAGCGAAACCTGCCACTGTATTGTGCTGCGCCAAGCCTCTCGAAAGGTCTCGTCCTATTATGACGAGGCACTGGCGCCGCTCGGCGTGAACATCGGCCAGTTCAGCCTGCTCCGCAACATCAGGCGGCTGGAGCCGGTCTCGCTTACCGAACTTGCCGGCAAGGTGGAGCTTGACCGCTCCACCGTCGGCCGCAACACGAAAGTGCTGGAGCGCATGGGTCTCGTCACGATAGGCCACGGGGAAGACCAGCGGGAAGCGATGCTGACGCTGACCGACAGGGGCCACGACCTGCTTCGGCAAGGCGCCCCCCTCTGGGACGGCGTTCAGGAGGATATCGAGGACCGGCTTGGACCGGAAAAGACGAAACAATTGCTGGAGCTGCTCAAGGAGCTCTGATTTTTATATTCTAAAGCGGGCATATACCCGAATTATCTGCTGCGGATGCGGCAAGGATCAGGAAAGGGACTAGACATGATCTCCACCAGCGCCGCACGATGGATGGCCGGCAGAGACCTCCACTACGGATGGGTGGTCGCCGCGACCACCTTCCTGACCATGCTGGCAACCGCCGGCGCCATGGGGTCGGCGGGCGTGATGATCCAGCCGTTGCACCAGGAATTCGGCTGGGACATTGCCGACATCTCGTCGGCCATGGCCGTGCGCCTGGTGCTCTTCGGCCTGCTCGGCCCCTTCGCCGCCGCCTTCATGAACCATTTCGGCATCCGGCAGGTGGTGGCGACAGCCTTGGCGCTCATCATGGGCGGCATCGTCGTCTCGCTGTTCATGACAGAGGTCTGGCAACTTGTCCTTCTCTGGGGCGTGGTGATCGGCGTCGGCACCGGCATGACCGCGCTGGTCCTGGGAGCGACGGTCGCGACCCGCTGGTTCTCCAAGCGCCGCGGCCTCGTCATCGGGCTGATGACGGCAAGCAACGCCACCGGCCAGCTCGTTTTCCTGCCGCTTCTGGCCGCGATGACCGAAGCCTATGGCTGGCGCTCGGCGCTGACGCTGACCGTTGCAGTCATCGCCGCCGCGATGGTGCTGGTCCTGTTGTTGATGCGCGATCATCCCGCCGACGTCGGACTGCCGGCATATGGCGAGACGGCAGTATCGAAGCCGCCGAAGCAGGACCACAAGCTGCTCGCGACGCTTGCCTCCCCGCTCGTCACCCTCTACAGCGTCGCCGGCAACCCGGTCTTCTGGGTTCTGTTCGGCACGTTCTTCGTCTGCGGGCTTTCGACGAACGGGCTCATCCAGACCCACTGGATCTCGATCTGTGGCGATTTCGGCATGGCCGCCGTGACGGCCGCCAGCACACTCGCGGTGATCGGTATTTTCGATTTCTTCGGCACGATCTTCGCGGGCTGGCTCTCCGACCGGTTCGACAACCGCTATCTGCTCTTCTGGTTCTACGGCCTGCGCGGCCTGTCGCTGATCTACCTGTCCCTCTCGGGTTTCAGCTTCGTGGAACTGTCGGTCTTCGCGATCTTCTACGGGCTTGACTGGGTGGCGACCGTTCCGCCGACCGTGAAGCTCGCCGCCGAAAAGTTCGGCCGCGAGAAGGCCGGCCTCGTCTTCGGCTGGGTATTTGCCGGCCATCAGATCGGGGCTGCCACAGCCGCCTTCGGCGCCGGTTTTTTCAAGAGCGACTTCAACACCTATATGCCCGCCCTGCAAATCGCCGGAGTGATGTGCATGATCGCCGCGATCTCGGTTCTCCTGCTGAAGAAGCCGGGCTCCGCGACCATAGTGCCGCAGGCGGCTTGATTTGTATGCCCCTCATCCGGCTGCCGCCACCTTCTCCCCGTTTTCACGGGAGAAGGACATATGCCGCGCCGGTTTCCTTCACCGTGAACGTTGCGTTAGGCACGTCCCCTCTCCCCGCGAGCGGGGAGAGGGTGAGGGGCAATTTCACAAGGGAAAGGCCCGGATCGCTCCGGGCCTTCTGCTTGTAAGCCTGTCGAAACGATCACGCAGCCGCGAGCGTCAGCTCCTTGCGGACCATCTGGCGCAGCGCCACGAGGTCCTTGGCGAAAAGGCGGATGCCATCGGAAAGCTTTTCCGTCGCCATCTGGTCCTCGTTCAGCATCCAGCGGAACGTCTTCTCGTCGAGCGACTGGAGCGGCTCGGCCTTGAACGTGTCGGGCGAAAGCTTGCGCGTCAGCGTGCCCGTATCCTTGTCGAGCTCCTCGAGCAGCGCCGGGCTGATCGTCAACCGGTCGCAACCGGCCAGCGCTTCGATCTCGCCGGCATTGCGGAAGGAGGCACCCATGACGATCGTGTTGATATTGTTCGCCTTGTAGTAATTGTAGATCTGCCGGACGGAGAGAACGCCCGGATCGGTTTCGGCCGTATAATCCTGGCCGGTCGACTTCTTGTACCAGTCGAGAATGCGGCCGACGAAGGGCGAGATCAGGAAGACCTTGGCCTCGGCGCAGGCGATCGCCTGGGCCATGGAGAAGAGAAGCGTCAAGTTGCAGTCGATACCTTCCGTCTGCAGCACTTCCGCTGCGCGGATGCCTTCCCAGGTGGAGGCGAGCTTGATCAGGATGCGGTCGCGGTCGATGCCGCGCTCCTTATAGGCGGCGATGATGGAGCGTGCCTTGGCGATCGATGCTTCCGTGTCGAAGGAAAGGTCGGCATCGACCTCGGTCGAGACGCGACCGGGCACGATCCCGGCAAGCGCGGCGCCCACGTCGATCGCGAGCCGGTCGGCCACGGCGGACACGACCGCTTCTTCCTGACCGCCCTGCTTGCGCCCCCAGGCGATCGCTTCTTTCACCTTGTCGGCGAAAACGGGCGTGCCGAGCGCCTTGAGCACGATGGTGGGGTTGGTGGTGCAATCCACGGGCTTCAGGCGGGCGACCGCCTCGATATCGCCGGTGTCGGCGACGACCGTGGTCATGGAACGAAGTTGCTCTAGTTTCGACGTCATCCGGGTAATCCTCGATATCAATCTTAACGCTTCAGGCGCAATTTTGCTCCCAGCGCACCCTCAGGGACTATCGTCCCTCGGCGGCCGGGAAGTCAAGACATTTGCCCTTCGGAATTGACATATGTTTCACATGAGCCAATATCGTCGGATATTGAACCATGCCCGCCGGAGGCCCATTGGCCAAGCTCAGACGCGAGACCCACACCGCCTATTCCGAAGCCGGCTCGCTGAGGCTGCGCGCGGCCTGGCTCTACTATAACCAGGGTCTGACACAGAAAGATGTCGCGGAACGGCTCGGCATCAGCCGATCGACGGTGATCCGCCTTCTCGACGAGGCGATGAAGCGTTCCGAAGTGCAGATCTGGATCAGCGAGGGCATCGACACCTGCGTCGAGCTCGCAACCCGGCTGGAAAAGGCATACGGGCTGGACGAGGCGATCGTGGTCCCGGCGCCGCGCGACGAGAGCGCAACGGCGATGGCAAGCGCCGTCGGCCTGGCGCTCGGGCAGTTCCTTTCCGAAGTGATACAGAATGACATGACGATCGGCGTGGGCTGGGGCCGCACCATGACCGCCTCGCTGTCGAGCTTCCGCCCGCCCAGGCGCGAGAACTGCAAGGTCGTCTCGCTGCTTGGCGGCATCGTCGCCGTGCACCAGACCAACCCGATCGACTATACATGGCGGTTCGCGGGCCATCTTGGCGCCGAATGCTACATGTTCCTCGCGCCGCTGCTCGTGGATTCGGTCACCACCAAGCGGGCGCTGATCGACAAATGCGGGCTGAACACCATTTACGACCTTGCCGAAAACCTCGACCTCGCGGTGGTGAGCTGCGGCGATATCGGCCCGCATTCCACCTCGCTTTCGGAGGGCTTCATCTCCAGGGCGGAACTCGACCGGCTGATCGCGGCCGGCTGCGTCTGCGACACCATGTTCAACTTCCTCGACGCTGAAGGCAACTCGGTCGATCACAAGCTCAACGAACGGGTAATGTCGATCGACCTCGACACCCTGAAAAAGGCAAAGCACATCGTGCTTTCCTCCGGCGGCGCACACCGCGCCGTCGCCATCCGCGCCACCATCCGCCGCATCGGCTGCAATACGCTGATCACCGACGAGACGGGGGCGAGGGAACTGTTGAGACTGGCCGGAGAGGCTTAGGCATTCCCCGCTTCCCAGCCGAGGATCGCCCGCTTGCGGGTGAGCCCCCAATGGTAGCCGGTGAGCGCGCCGCTTTTTCCGACCGCCCGGTGGCAGGGCACAACGAAGGAGACCGGATTGGCCCCGATCGCGGCGCCGACCGCGCGGCTCGCGGTCGGCTGGCCGATATCGCAGGCGACATCCGAATAGGTGACCGCCTTGCCGAACGGGATTTTCAACAGGCTCTGCCAGACCCGCACCTGGAAATCCGTGCCGATCAGAACGACCTTGAGCGGCTGATCGCAGGACCATTGCGCGCGATCGAAGATACGGCTGACATAGGGCGCGGTGGCCTCCTGATCCTCGATATACGCCGCATTCGGCCAGCGACGGGCCATGTCCTCGAAGGCGGCCTTTTCCCCATCAAGATCGGCGAAGGCAAGCCCAGACAGGCCGCGATCCGTCGCCATGACGAGCGCTACGCCGAAAGGCGACGGGTGGAAACCGTAACGGATCGTCAGGCCGCCGCCGCGTGCCTTCCATTCGCCGGGCGACATGGCTTCGTGGGTGACGAAAAGATCGTGCAGACGGCCGGGGCCGGACAAGCCCAGCTCGTAGGAAGCTTCGAGCAGCGGCATCTCCTCCTTGCCGAGCAGGCGCTTGGCATGATCGAGCGTCACGGCCTGCAGGAAAGCTTTCGGCGAGAGGCCGGCCCAGCGGGTAAAGACTTTCTGGAGCTGGGTGGGCGACTGGCCGAGTTCTGCGGCGATGGTTTCAAGCGACGGCTGGTCGCGGTAGTCGAGCGTGATCAGCTCGATGACACGGCGGACGGTCTCGTAATCGGAATCCTCCGGCGTCACATCGATGACGGGCTGAGTGATCTGAGCAAAAGCGTTCATGACATCTCTCCTTTCGCTCATAAATGTCCCTTCGGCTTCGCCGAAACCACCCGTTTCTTGCCGGATCATAACCTTTGTTTGACAGTTGCCAACGCGCCCCGAAAGGCTTTCGCAAAACTCTCGCGATCGTCCGGATTGAGAAACGAACCGATATCCGTGAAGCGTCCCTCGCCCGTCACATACATGGAGGTGATCCCGAACTCCTGGTGACGATTGACGCGGAAGCGCGCCCAGAACGGATTGAAGCAATGCTCCACCATGCGGCCGGCCGGCGAGAACTTCCTGATCGACAGATGGGTACGCGAGACCATCACTTCCTCCCGCGCCCGGCCGGAGCGATAACTCATCTTCAGCGCGAAATAGAGCAGGAGAAAATCGAACCCGAAGAAGAAACCGATCGGCCACGCACCGGTGATCAGAAAGAAGGCGCCGTAAAGGAAACAGATACTGCCGGACAGCATGAGCACGACATGGAAACCGCGCCGGCCGAGCGAGCGATGCGGCGTGAGTTCGGCGGCAAAAACGGGTTGATCGTTGCAAACGTCCACGTTGCTTTCCTTCGGACAGGCTGGCTATACAGGGATATGGCGACTCCGAAACCCAAATCCAGCACCAGCACCTTGCAAAAGTCAAATCACGCGTCGGCACGCAAGCCGAAGCGCTTCAGATCCGCCTATTCAAAAGCGGAGCTGGAGGAAATCTTCCGCCGCTTCTCCGTGCAGCGGCCGGAGCCGAAGGGCGAGCTGGAGCATGTGAATCCGTTCACGCTGGTGGTTGCCGTGGCGCTCTCGGCGCAGGCAACCGATGCGGGCGTCAACAAGGCGACAAGGGCCCTCTTCAAGGTGGCCGATACGCCGGAGAAGATGCTGGCACTCGGCGAGGAAGGCGTCACTCAATATATCAGGACGATCGGGCTCTACCGCAACAAGGCGAAGAACGTCATTGCGCTGTCGCGCTTGCTGATCAATGAGTTCAGTTCCGAAGTACCGAAGACCCGCGAGGAGCTGATGCGGCTGCCCGGCGTCGGCCGCAAGACGGCGAATGTCGTCATGTCCATGGCCTTCGGTATCCCGACGATTGCCGTCGACACGCATATCTTCCGGCTCGCCAACCGGCTGCTGCTCGCCCCCGGCAAGACACCGGACGAGGTGGAACAGCACCTGCTCAAGGTCATTCCGGACCACTATCTCTTCCGCGCGCATCACTGGCTGATCCTGCACGGGCGTTACACCTGCAAGGCGCGAAAGCCCGAATGCGAGTGCTGCATCATCGCCGACCTCTGTCGTTCGCCCGAAAAGACCTGCGACGTGCCGGCACCGCTCGCCGAACTACCGCCGCAGGTGATCGGCGTTGCAGAGGCCGTCGAGTAGAGCCGCGATCGCCGCTTCATATTCCTCGCGATTGCCGCCGCAATCGATGGCGATCGCCGCGCGCTCGAAAGCGGCCGAGATCAGCACCGTCAGCGGATCGAGCAGGGAGAGCAGGTCCGAGCCGGCCAGCAGGTGGGAAAGGCCCATCTTGAGGCCCGCTTCCGCAGGGTCCTCGCCTTCCCCGGAATCGATCGCAATCTGGGCCGGTGCCTCCCGCAACAGGAGCCGCGTTCGGCCCGGTGCCGCCATGGCATCGAAATAAGCGGAGGCACCCTGCAGCAGAGCGTCCCGCGCCGATGAAGCCTCCGCGGAGCGTGCCTCGATATCTGCCGCGACGTGATCGGCTTCACGCTCGATTACGGCCCAGAACAGAGCCTTCTTGTCAGGAAAATGATGATAGAGAGCGCCGCGCGTAACCTTGGCCGCCGCGGCGATCTCGGGCGTTGCGGTCTCCGCATATCCCTTTTCGATAAAGAGCGCCCTACCCGCATCCAGAAGAGCGGTTCGGGTCGCGTCCGTGCGTTCGCGATTGCTGCGCGCCATATTTTTTCTCCCCATGTTTACATACAGACAGAATGTATCTATAAAACATACAGGCTGAATGTATCTTAAGCGCACGGAAAGGGAAAGCTATGAAATCGACCAGCTATTATCCCGTCATCATGACCGACGACGTCGGCGGAACGGCGGCCTTCTACGTCGAACACCTCGGCTTTGAGGCTCTGTTTTCGGCAGACTGGTATGTGCATCTGCAATCGGGGGAGAGCGAACACGTGACACTCGCCATCCTCGACGGCAGTCATGACACGATCCCGGAAAGCGGCCGCGGCAAGGTCTCCGGTCTCATCCTGAATTTCGAAGTGGAGGATGTCGACTCGGTCTACGCCCGCCTCAAGGCGGCCGGCCTGCCGATCCGGCAGGACCTCCGCGACGAGGATTTCGGCCAGCGGCACTTCATCACCGCCGATCCGAATGGCGTGCTGATCGATGTGATCACGCCGATCATGCCAAGCCCGGAATTTGCCGCCCTCTACGACACATCCGCTCTGCCCACCTAACCCCTGAACGCCGGATCGCGCTTCGAAATCATCTTGTGGAGATGCACCATCAGGCCGGCCGCGAAGAGCGGCGTCAGAAGGTTGACGATCGGGACCGCCAGGAAGCAGGCGATCAGGAGCCCCGCCATGAACACGGTCGAGGCATGTTTCGCGCGGAAGGCGCGGGCCTCCAGCGGCGACCGGAAACGCATCGCCGCGAATTCGAAGAATTCCCGGCCGAGCAGGTAACCGTTCACCAGGAAGAAGGCGACCAGGTTGATACCGGGAATGAACAGCAGGAAAAGCGCGATAATGTTGCCGACGATGACGACGCCCAGGAACTTGATGGAACTAGCGACCGCCTCCCCGAGCGGCATCGCCTTTCCGGGCGGATCGTTGGGGTAGTCGCGTTTTTCGACCACCTCGGCGACATCGTCGAGGAATAGACCGGCGATCAGCGCGGTGATCGGCGCGATCAGAAGCGCCAGCGCCAGCGCCAAACCGATCCCGGCGGCAATCGCCGCAATCAGGGTGAGCCAGCCGGTCCAGTCGGGCATGTCGGGGAAGAAAGCCGCGAACCACGGCCAGGCGTAGAGAATGAAAATCTCGCGCAAGGCGAACCAGATGCCTACGAGCACGAGGATGGTGAGCCCCAGCGTCTTCCAGAAGACGGCGCGCGTCTCCGGCGCGAAAAGGTTGATCAGCGAAAGGCGTGCGGCGTCGAGGATCATCGGCGTCTCCAGTTAAGCGGGAAACATGTAGGTTCAGGAAGGTGCCGGAGCAAGCGTCAGTCGGATGGGGCGCCACCAAGAAAATTTTGTGGGGCATGTCACACCGGCAAATCCTGTCTCGTCATGGTGTCGTAACCAACAGAAGGAAACCGACCATGACTGCCAAGATTGATGTCTTCTCCGCCGCTCCTGCGCTGATGAAAAAGTGGATGGGAGTATCGGTCGATGTTGCCGCGAGCCTCGAGCCGAGCCTCATCGAACTCGTGAAGATCCGCGCCTCGCAGATCAACGGCTGCGCCAACTGCATCAATATGCACACGGCGGAAGCCCGCGCACAGGGCGAAACCGAACAGCGCATCTATCTCCTGTCTGCCTGGCGTGAAGCGCCTTGCTATTCCGATCGCGAACGTGCTGCGCTAGGCTGGACCGAAGCCTTGACCCGGCTTTCGGAAGGACATGCGCAGGAAAGCGCCTATGAAGCCCTGTGGGGCCATTTCACGGCGGAGGAACAGGTGAAGCTCACTTTGATGATCAATGTCATCAACGGATGGAATCGCCTCGCGGTCGGCTTCGGCCTTTGGTTCGAACCCGCAGTCGCGAAGGCCGCCCAGGCGGACGTGGCCGCGTGATGGCGGATCTTGGCCAAGAGGATGCAGCGGCGAGCTTCGATCCGCTGCGTCCGAAGCTCATGCGTGTCGCCTACCGCATGCTCGGATCGGTGGCCGATGCGGAGGACATGGTGCAGGAGGCCTTCATCCGATGGATGAAGGCCGACCGGAGCGAAGTGCGCGAGCCGGAAGCGTTCCTGCGCCGCACGGTGACGCGCCTCTGCCTCGACCAGTTGAAGTCGGCGCGACGCCAGCGCGAGACTTATGTCGGCCCCTGGCTTCCCGACCCCGTGGTGGAGGAGGACGAAGAGGAGGACGTCACATTGCCGCTGATGCTGGCACTGGAGCGCCTGTCGCCGCTCGAACGGGCGGCCTTCCTGCTGCATGACGTGTTCGGTCTCGGCTTCGAGGAGGTCGCGGCGACCATCGAGCGTGACGCAGCCGCCTGCCGCCAGCTCGCCACCCGTGCCCGCACCCACGTTCGCGAGGCGAGAGCCCGCTTCCAGATCGACAAGAAGCGGGGTGTCGAGCTTGCCGAGGCTTTCTATGCGGCCTCGCGCAGCGGCGACATGAAGGCGCTTGGCGCGATGCTGGCGGCCGATGTCAGCGTTCATTCGGATGGCGGCGGCAAACGCCCGGCAGCCGTGAAGCCCAGCTTCGGCTTCGATGCCGTGATGCAGTTGCACGAAAATCTGGCGGCTCTCTTCCAGAAGCACGGTTCGAAACTGGTGCGTGCCGGCTTCGTCAACGGCTTGCCCGGTTTCGTCACGCTGGAGGCGGACGGCGAACTCCAGACGACCGCGCTCGACATCGAGGACGGCAAGATCACGGCCATCTATGTGGTGCGAAACCCCGACAAGCTGAGACATCTGCATTAGCAACCCTCTCTGCTTTGAACGTGATTTGGGCCGTCAGACCGTGTATGATCGCCGCCACATGGACGGGAGGAGACCATGCGCCTTCGCATATTGACTGTCCTGATGACGCTGCTTGCGGGCACCTGCGCATTTGCGCAGGCCGAGCAGACAAAGCGGATGTCGATCGAGGTATTTCCCTTCGAACTGGAAGATAAGAGCGCCGGAGCGGGAATAATCCCACCGGATGAACACGACAGGCGCTATCTGTCCGAATCCGCTCGGGTTGCGAAGGACATGCTCTCCCAATCGGGGCGCTTCACGATCATAGAGGCGCAGGCCGGGAATGAGCAGCCGGCGGCGCCGCACGGTTTGCGCAACTGTGGCGGCTGTGAAGGCAAGATTGCCAAGGAGCACGGCGCGTCCCTTGCTCTGCTGGGCGTCGTCACCCGCGTCAACCGGACCGAGCATACGATGTTCATCCGCATCCTTGACGCTGAAACCGGCAAGCCCGTTTCGGTGGGTTTCACCGATCTGCGCATGGGCGCGAACTACGCCTGGCCCCGCTCCGTGAAATGGCTGATGACGAACCGGATCCTGCCGTAGAGCGGCTAAAGCTGAGCCTCGATGGCCGCCTTGTCGATGACCGACCAGACTTCCGCGATCTTTTCCGCCTGAAACCGGTAGAAGACGTTTTCGGCAAACGCCACCCTCTTCCCATGGACGTCGAGGCCGAGAAACGCCCCCTTGGGCGTGCAGTCGAACGCAAGCCTGCTCGCTACATGCGGCGGATCGCACACGAGCAGCTCGATGTCGAAATGCAGGTCCGGAATTTGCTCGAAGTCCCGTGTCAGCATATCCCGATAACCGGAAATGCCGAGCTGCCGGCCATTATGGATAACCTCATCGTCGACGAAGCGATCGAGGCTGTCCCAGTCCTGGCTATTCAGGCAGGCAATGTATGCGCGGTAGATGCCGGAAAGTTTGATCTCATTCATTACCAATCCCCCGCAGCTCCTCCCGGTGCCGGATCATCGCGAGGAACCGCCGATAGTCCCGGCCATACTGCTCCGTCCGGGCGGGGTTCGGCAGCCGCTCGGTGCCGCCACCGTCCATCGCCTGGCCGGCATCGAACAGGCTGCCGTGCACGCCGCCCGCGACCGCAGCCGCCATCGCCGTGCCGAGCAGAACGGCGTCGCGGGTTTCGGGGATCACGACCTTGCAGCCGGTGACGTCCGCATAGAGTTCGACGAGCAGCGGGTTGTTCACATGCCCGCCGGTGACATGCAGGATCTCGAAGCGGTAGCCGTAATCCGAGATCGCGTCCAGGATATGCCGGATCCCGAGCGCGACTGCCACGCAGCTCCGCCAGTAGAGCCTGCAGAGCCCGTCAAAGGACGTGTCGAGCGTCAGCCCGCTGATCACGCCGGTCGCGTGCGGATCGGCAAGCGGCGAGCGGTTGCCGTGAAAGTCCGGCAGGATATGCAGGTTGGGAGCGATGTCGCCCTCGTTCTCGGCGCGCAGCTCGCCGATACGGGCGATGATCCGGCCATGCAGTTCCGCCGTCGGCTCGCCGCCGGCCGCGTGCATGCGGACGATATGGTCGAGCAGCGCGCCGGCCGCCGACTGGCCGCCCTCGACAAGCCAGTGACCGGGCAGGATCGCCTCGTAATAGGGGCCCCACAGGCTGCGGCCGGGCTTGGCATCCTTCGCGAAGGCGACGATGCAGCTCGACGTACCGCCGATCAGGGCGACGCTGGTTTCCAGCTTGCTGGCTCCGGAAACGCCACCAAGAACCCCGAAAGCGCCGGCATAGGCATCGATCATGCCCGGCGCCACCTGCACGCCGGTATCGAGGCCGAGTTCTTCGGCAGCCTGCGGGCTGAGCCTTCCCATGCTCGTCCCCACCCCTATCGTATCTTCCGGCAGACTGCCCTTTTCCAGAAGATCATCAAGACCGGCAAGCGCCAGGTAATCCGCACTCCAGCCCGGATTCTCATGGGCGAGATAGTTCCACTTTGCCGTCAGCGTGCAGCGCGAGCGGGCCGGTGAGCCGGTCGCCTTCCAGGTCAGGAAATCCGCAAGGTCGAAGAAATACCCTGCCCTCGCCCAGCTTCGCGGCAGGTTCTTCTTCAGCCACATCAGCTTAGGCATTTCCATCTCGGGCGACAGCGAGCCGCCGGAGAATTCCAGCACCTTGTGTCCGGTAGCGGAAAGCTGGTCGGCCTCCCTGATGGCCCGGTGGTCGAGCCAGACGATCGTGTCCTGGCTGTCCTTGCCGCTAGTGGAGACGCTAAGCTGCGCGCCCCCGCGGTCGCGGGCGACGAGCGAGCAGGTGGCGTCGAAACCGATCGCGGCGACTTGCGAAGCCTGAATGCCGGCCTCGGCCATCGCCTCCCGCACCGAGCGGCAGGTGGCGGCCCAGATGTCCTCGGAATCGTGTTCGGCGTGGTTCTCCTTCGGGCGGAACATCAGGATCGGGTGCTTCGCCTTGGCGAGCAGATGCCCGTTGCGGTCAAACACCCCGGCGCGTGCGCTGCCGGTGCCGATGTCGACCGCAACCAAGTGATCACGCATCCGGATTTGTTTCCTGTCCCTCAAGTTCGCCTCAGTCGGCCCCGACGCGCAGCGCGGTTACCAGAAAGCCGATCCTCCGCGATCCTCTATATGTTTTTGGACAAGGTGGATCAAATCCGGCATGGCGTCAAACACGACTTCCGGCGAAAGCGCGTCGATCCGCTCCCGGTAGCCGGGAGTGCCGGCATGCGAACCGCCGACAAAGGCGAAGACCGCCATGCCGGCGCGATGCCCCGCTTCAATGCCGGCGGGGCTGTCTTCGATGACGATGCAGTTTTGCGGATCGGCGCCCATCTGACTCGCCGCATGCAGGAAAAGGTCGGGTGCGGGCTTGCCGCGCGCCACCATGGCGGCGGAGAAGATGTTCGGCTCCAGTCTGCCGATAAGACCGGTGATCGAAAGCGACAGGCGGATACGTTCCGGCTGGCTGGACGAAGCCACGCAACGGCGAAAGCTCAGGGCATCCAGCGTTTCGGCAATGCCCGGCATCGGCTTGAGCTCGGCACGGAAGCGCGCATAGAGTTCTTGGCGCATGCCTTCGAGAAAGCTCTCGTCGGCATCGATGCCGAACTCCTCGCGTATGGTGCGTGTGACGGTGCCGAGGCTGCGGCCGAGGAAATGGCGATAGGCCTCCGCCTCATCCATTTCGAGGCCCTTGCTGCGAAGCCCGTCGAGCAGCACGCGGATCGAGACGGTTTCGCTATCGACCAGCACTCCGTCGCAATCGAAGATCACCAATGGCCCTGCCGTCTGCAGCACGTGTCCTGCCTGCCCGTTATTTGACGAGTTCACCCGAAAGATAAAGTTCGAGCGTCTTCGCCGTCCCCTCTTTCCAGAGCGTCGCAAGCGCATGAGCGAAGCGCTTCCGGAACAGCTCGGAATTCGAAACTTCCCCAAAAATCTCGTCGAAGGCAAGGAAGGCCTCCGGATTATCCTTGGCCTCCAACGCCGCCGCATGCAGCTTGTCGGCGCTCGCATCGTTGAAGACGATCTCTCTGCCGCTGTCGGACGTGCCGGCAAAGTAACGGCACCACAGCGCCGAGACGAGCGACAGGCCGACGATCTCGAGACCCTTGGCAAGCCGGTCGCGGGTGGAAGGCAGGATGAACTTCGGCTGGCGATTGGAACCATCCTGGGCAAGCCGCGGAATGGTGTCGCCGATCTTCGGATTGAGGAAACGGTGCTCGATTAGCGCGAAATAGTCATGGAGGTTTGTGTCCGGCACCGGCGGGATGATCGGGATGATCTCGTCCGTTTCGAGCTTCGCGAGGAAGGCGCGGATCAGCGGATGCTCCATCGCCTCATGGACGAAATGGATGTCGAGCAGAGCGGCCGGATAGGCGATCGCCGCATGGCCGCCGTTCAGGATGCGGATCTTCATCAGCTCGTAGGGAGCCACATCCGGCACGAACTGGACACCCACCTCTTCCAGCCGCGGACGCCCGGCAGGAAACTTGTCCTCCATCACCCATTGCTTGAACTCTTCGCAGAAGACCGGCCAGTTGTCGTCGATATTGAAGTCGTTCCTGAGGATGTCGATCTCGCGCTGTCCGGTGGCCGGCGTGATCCGGTCGACCATCGAATTCGGAAACGCGACGTTCTGGTGGATCCAGCGGGCGAAGTCCGGGTCGGAAAGCCTGGCGAGGCCGATAACGGCGTTTTCCGTGACCTCGCCGTTTCCGGGAATGTTGTCGCAGGACATGATGGTGAAGGGAGGTACTCCCCTCGCCTTGCGCTCCTTGAGTCCGGCGAGGATAAGGCCGAACACGGTCTCCGGGTTTTGCGGGTTGCTGGCATCCGCGGCGATCGCCGGATGGGCCGGGTTGAACTGGCCCGAGGCATCGATGAAATAGCCACCTTCAGTGATTGTCATCGAAACGATGCGGATCGCCGGATCGGCGAGTTTTTCGATCAGCGCCTCTTTTTGGTCGGGCGCAATGATATCCACCATCGGCGCAGTGATGCGGGCGGCGGTCCTGTTGTTGTCCTGTTCGACGACGGTGGTCAGGAAATCCTGGGCTTTCAGCTTCTCGCGCATGGCTGCATCGGACGGCATGACGCCGGCGCCGATGATCGCAAAGTCGTGGTCCTTGCCGGTATTGAACAAATCATCGAGATAGACAGCCTGATGCGCCCGGTGGAAATTGCCGACGCCGAAATGCACGATGCCGCCTGTCAGGTTCTTCGGATCATAGGCCGGCACGGCGGCGGTTGCCGCAGCGTCTTTCAAGCTCGCCAGCGAAAGCTTCACAGTCATTGTCTTATACTCCGGTGCGGCCCAAGAAATCCCAGGCCAGATAAATCAGACCAACACTCCGACCTCGATCGCAAGGCCCCGGTTTGATGGCACGTTGCACTCCCTTGCCGTCATCCTCGGGCTTGTCCCGAGGATCTATCCACGTCGAGACTATCGGACCGTTTGCAGATGCTCGGGACAAGCCCGAGCATGACGACGGAACATTCGCAGCCTCGTCACAACCTCAGGCCTTGATCGCCAACCCCTTGTCATCGAAACGGTGCAGCTTGGTCTCGTCGGGTATGAGATGAATGCGGTCGCCGTATTGCGCGCCGAATTCACCGTCGCATCGTGCAGTGATCTGGCCGATGCCATCGACATCGAGATGCAGGAAAGTGTCGGCGCCGAGATGTTCCGCAACCTTCACCGTACCGGTCCAGACACCGCTGTCCTTCGACAAGCCAAGGTGTTCCGGCCGAATGCCGACGGTCCTGGCACCCTTCGACTGCGCAAAGGTGCCCTCGATGAAGTTCATTCGCGGCGAGCCGATGAAGCCTGCAACGAAGAGATTGCGAGGGGTGCGGTAGAGGTCGAGCGGCGAGCCGACCTGCTCGATATTGCCGCGGTTCAAAACGACGATCTTGTCGGCCATGGTCATGGCCTCCACCTGGTCGTGAGTGACGTAGACCATCGTCGTCTTCAATTGATGGTGCAGATCGCTGATCTCGAGACGCATCGTGCCACGCAATGCCGCATCGAGATTCGACAACGGCTCGTCGAACAGGAAGGCGGACGGTTCACGCACGATGGCGCGGCCGATCGCGACGCGCTGGCGCTGGCCGCCCGAAAGTTGCGAGGGGCGGCGCTCAAGGTAGTCGGTGAGGTTCAGCACCCGCGCCGCATCCGCAACCTTCTTGTCGATGATGGCTTTGTCGGCCTTCGCCATCTTGAGCGGGAATGCGATGTTGTTCCTGACACTCATATGCGGATAGAGCGCATAGGATTGAAACACCATTGCCAGACCGCGTTCGGCCGGCGCTGCCGCCGTCACGTCCTTACCATCGATCAGGATGTTGCCGCCGGAAACATCTTCCAGACCCGCAATGAGGCGCAAGAGCGTGGATTTGCCACAACCCGAAGGACCGACGAAGACGACGAATTCGCCATCGGTGATGTCGAGGTCGATCGAAGGGATGACCTTCGCCTCGCCAAAAACCTTCGACACGTTTTTGAGGGTTATGCTGCCCATATCTTTCTTCCCCTACTTAACCGCGCCGAAGGTGAGGCCGCGAACGAGTTGTTTCTGAGAGAACCAGCCGAGGATGAGGATCGGCGCGATCGCCATGGTGGAGGCTGCCGAAAGCTTCGCCCAGAAGAGACCTTGAGGGCTGGAGAACGAGGCGATGAAGGCCGTCAGCGGCGCCGCATTGGTGGTCGTCAGCCGGATCGTCCAGAAGGACTCGTTCCAGGCCAGGATGATGTTGAGGAGCAGCGTCGAGGCGATGCCGGGCACCGCCATCGGCGTCAGCACGTAGACGATCTCCTGCCAGAGACCGGCACCGTCCATCCGCGCCGCTTCCAGAATCTCGCCGGGGATCTCGCGGAAATAGGTGTAGAGCATCCACACCACGATCGGCAGGTTGATCAGCATCAGCATGACGGTGAGCCCGATGCGGCTGTCAAGCAGGCCGAAATCGCGGAACATCAGGTAGATCGGCACCAGGACGGCGACCGCCGGCATCATCTTCGTAGAGAGCATCCACATCAGGATGTCCTTGGTGCGCCTGGTCGGCGAAAACGCCATCGCCCAGGCGGCGGGGATCGCGATGATCAGCGCCAGGACGGTCGACCCGACCGAAATGATCACCGAGTTCAGGAACGGCTTGAGGTAGTCGCGCTGCGTCTGAACCGTGATGTAGTTCTCGAATGTGCCGGATGGGATGAGGCTGAAACCCGCAATCGCTTCCGGCTCCGTCTTTATGCTGGTGATCAGCGTGTAGAGGATCGGGAAGAAGATGAGGAGCGCAACAAGCCAGGCAAAGACCGTGGCGGTGATCTTGTGTCTTGTGGTGACTGCACGTGCCATGGTCTTGCTCCTACCGGTCCAGATTTCTGCCGACCGCGCGCATCAGGAAGATCGCGACGATATTGGCGAGTATGACCGCAATGATGCCGCCCGCCGAGGCTCCACCGACGTCGTAGCCGAGCAGCGCCGTGCGGTAGATCAGGAAGGCGAGGTTGGTGGAGGCGTAACCGGGGCCGCCATTGGTGGTCACGAGGATTTCCGCATAGACGCCAAGCAGGAAGATCGTCTGGATCAGGATGACGACCGTGATGGCACGGGCGAGATGCGGCAGCGTCAGGTAGATGAAGCGATTGACGAAATTGGCGCCGTCCATTTCCGCCGCCTCCTTCTGCTCGCTGTCGAGCGATTGCAGCGCGGTGAGCAGGATCAGCGTCGCGAACGGCAGCCACTGCCAGGCGACGATGACGACGATCGAGAAAAGCGGATATTGCGCGAACCAGTCGATCGGGCGAAGGCCGAAGAACTTGGCAATATCGGCCAGCACGCCATAGCCCGGATGCATGATCATGTTCTTCCAGATCAGCGCCGCAACCGGCGGCATGACGAAGAAGGGCGAGATGACCAGGATACGCACGATCCCCTGCCCGAAGATCGGCTGGTCGAGAAGGAGCGCGATCGCGATGCCGCCGACGACGGTGATCAGGAGCACGCCGCCAACGATCACCAGAGTGTTCCAGATCGACTGGAAGAAGGCGGGATCGGTGTAGAAGAACTGGTAATTGAAGAGACCGGCGAAGCTCACATTGGCGGGGTTGAGCAGATTGTAGTTCTGGAACGAGAACCACAACGTCATTGCCAGGGGAACGATCATCCAGATCAGAAGAAGCAGAACGGAGGGCGCCATCATCAGGCGTGCCAACGTCTTGGTGTTCTGCGTAGCCATGTCGACGCCCTCCCTGATAGTCCCTGCGCCTTTTCTTTGCGGGATGAGAAGGACGCAGGATTCCAAGTTTCTTGTTATTTCGGCGATTTACCTGAGATCTCGGCCGCCCGGGGAGACAGGGGTACCGGGCGGCCGATGCTCGGGAGGATTACTTGATGTAACCGGCGCGCATCATCTCACGCTTGGTGGCGGTCTGCGCCTGGGCGAGCGCATCGTCGACCGAGGACTGGCCGGCGATGACAGCCGAGAAGAGCTGTCCGACATTCGTGCCGATCGCCTGGAATTCCGGGATCGCCACGAACTGGCCGCCCGTATAGGGCACCGGCTTGACGGTCGGCTTGGTGATGTCGGCCGCATTCATGGCCGCCAGCGTCGGTTCGGCAAAAGGCGCCGCCTTCTTGTATTCCTCGTTCTCATAAAGCGAGGTGCGTGTGCCCGGAGGAACGTTCGCCCAGCCTTCCTTGGAGGCAACGAGCTGGGTATATTCCTTGCTGGTCGCCCAGGAGATGAACTTCTGGGCCGCTTCCGCCTTGGTCGACGATGTCGGCACGGCAAGGTTCCACGACCACAGCCAGTTGCCGTGGTTGTCGACGCCTTCCTTGGTCGGGAAGATCGCATAGCCGACCTTGTCCGCAACCGTCGAGTTCTTCGGGTCGGACACGAACGACGCGGCGACGGTGGCGTCCATCCACATGCCGCATTTGCCTTGCTGGAAGAGCGTCAGGTTTTCGTTGAAGCCGTTCGAGGAGGCGCCGGACGGACCGGCATCCTTCATCAGGTCGACATAGAACTGCAGCGCATCCTTCCATTCCGGCTGATCGAACTGCGGGTTCCACTTTTCATCGAACCAGCGGCCGCCGTAGGAATTGGCAAGCGCCGTGACGAATGCCATGTTCTCGCCCCACCCGGCCTTGCCGCGCAGGCAGATGCCGTTGATGTCGGCGGAACGGTCGGTGATCTTGCGGGCCGCCTCGCCGATGAATTTCCAGGTCGGGCTTTCCGGCATCGTAAGGCCGGCCTTCTCGAACAGGTCCTTGCGATACATGATCATCGCCGACTCGCCGTAGAACGGCGCGGCATAGAGCTTGCCATCCACCGTCAGGCCGCCGCGGATCGCCGGCAGAAGGTCGTCGACGTCATAAGCGTCGCCGAGCCCGCTCAGCTCCAGCAGCCAGCCCTGCTTGGCCCAGATCGGCACTTCGTAATTGCCGATCGTCATGATGTCGTATTGGCCGCCCTTGGTGGCGATGTCGGTGGTGACGCGCTCGCGGAGCACGTTTTCTTCCAGCGTGACCCAGTTGACCTGGATATCCGGGTTGGCCTTGGTGAACTCCGAGGTCAGGCCCTGCATGCGGACCATGTCGCCGTTGTTGACCGTCGCGATCGTGAGAGTTTCGGCCGAAGCCCCGGTGGAAAAAATCCCGGCAAACGCCAGCGCCGAGCAGGCGCCCAGCAAAACCGTCTTCAATGTCATATCTTCCTCCCGAGAAGATTGGATGCGAGCATTCGCTTTGCTCGTGAGCAATTACTCACAGAATGTCGCAAAAAGTCAATCAACTTTCGTCGCTGCACTGCAACGGACATAGGGCATGCCATTGATTTGACAAGGAATAATTTTTGCTCAGTCAGCGAGCAAATGCTCTGCGGTCACTTCGTCGGTGATGATACCGTTGATGATATGCCCCTTGAGCGCGGCGGAAATCGCGGCGAGCTTCTTCTTGCCCTGAGCGATTCCGATGACCGCGGATGTCTCCCGCGAGGGGATGGGAACGCTGGCGACCCGGTCGTTGATCGCGTCGCCGAGCAGCCGCCCCTCTTGATCGTAGACCCAGCCGCAGATTTCGCCGGCCGCACCGCCCTCGACCAGTTTCAGCATCTCTTCCTTGCCGAGGAAGCCGTCGACGCAGAGCGGACCATCGACGCCGAGCTCGCCGATGCCGACGAAGGTCACGTCCGCCTGTGCGCCGAGCTTGAGCGTCGAGCGCACCAGCGCCTGGTCGTGCAGGGTCTCCCGCTCTTCGGCGGATGAACAGAGAACCGGCAGCGGCATCGGGAAATGCCGCGCCTTGATGGCGTCGGCCATCGAGAAGATGACGTTGTAGAAGGCGGCCGAACCGTCCGGGCCGATATTGCCGGTGAGCGACACGATACGGTGCTGCGGGCATTCCATCGGCGGCAACTGGTCGACGGCGGCCTTCAGCGTGCGGCCCGTGCCGATGGCGACGATGATCGGGTCCGGCCGCTTCAGCCAGCGTTCGATCTCGGCGGCAGCCGCTTCGGCGATCCCGACTGTCGTCGAAACACCGGCCGGATCGCTCGGCACCACTTCGACATGCTTGAGGTCGTATTTCTTCCTCAAGGCCTCAGCGAGTTCCAGACAGGCGGAAATCGGATGGTCGAGCCGCACCTTGATAAGCCGTTCGGCCACGGCGAGCGACACCAGCCGCTGCGCCGACTGCCTCGATATGCTCATGGCCGCGGCAATCTCGTCCTGGGTGCGCCCAGCGACGTAATAGAGCCAACCGGCCCGCGCTGCATCGTCGAGCCGCCCTTGCGTATCAGACCGTTTTGCCATGACAGAAATTCTCCTCCCGGCGTTGCTGCCACGATTTCGGAGAAGTTGTCAAACGGCTGGAACAACAATAATAGGAACCGGGTATCCCTAGAAACGCATCGAAAATTCACTTATTTCCTGCGCGTGACAATTCAAACAGACGTCTCAATCCTGAAAGCTGTCAGGCGCGATCGGCCCCGCGCCATCTTTTCCGGATCATAAGATTGGAAACAAACTTAAAGAATGTTGTTAATAAGAATAATGGACTCAATGCGAACATTCTTAGTTCGAAGCCGGCAGGAGCGAACGAAGCGCGATGCACAAACATTCACTCGATCAATTGGTATCCAAGCGAGCAGCTAAACACCTTCGGTCGTTTAGGGCGGATGTTGAGAAACGGTTCGGAACGCGCGTTAAAAGCATCAAGCTATTTGGCTCAAGAGCCAGAGGTGATGCCAAGAGCAATTCTGACTACGATGTAGTTGTTTTCATTGAGAATGATGAAAGCCGCCGAGCAACCGATCATATCCTTTCCGATTTAGCTTATCCCCACGTACTTGCCGGCGTTGATATTCAGGCATTCTCTGTGCCACCAGACTTTTTGGACCGGCCACGATCACTTCCCCTCGCAATTAGCGTCCAAGAAGAGGGTATTGAGCTGCGCTAATGGCTAAAAACCTCAGTCATCCACCGAAAAAGAAAAAGACAAACAAACCTCGCAAGGAGCCTGTGACACCCATTGGTGAGGAGGTGCGTAAACACAAGGCCCGTCTCGAATTCTCCAAAAGCATCATTCACTTGAAGGAAGCTCAACGTCTTGCGGCGTGGGAGCAGGCACCGAATGCGTGCGTTCACTCAGCCTACTATGCCATGTACCACTGCGCCACAGCGGTCATTCTGGCATCTGGAGGTGTTGGAAAGAAGCTCGATGCGCCCGAAAGTCATACCCATGTCATCGAGCATTTTGGCAAGATTATTCGAAACCAACAAAAAGACCTCGAACACTTGGGTATGACTCTCAACCGGGCGCGAACCGACCGCATGATTTCTGACTATGGCCTAGTCGAAGGCGTCGACAATGAACTAGCGGCCTCTACCACGGAAGACGCGACCACATTTGTTCAAACGTGCAGGGAAGTCTGGGCACTGGAGCCATCTAGTAGCCTATTAGGGGAACTGGAGGGCCCCTAACATCCGAAAACTCCACCCCTATCCCACCTGGACGACATGCCCGTGTGAGACCTCTCGGTATTCGCGCTTGGGCGGCACATAGTTGACGGGGCGGATCGGGCTCTTGATCTCGTCGGTCGACATGTTGCGCTTGATCCGGCGGCGCGACGGATCGGGCACCGGCACGGCCGACATCAGCTTCTTCGTATAGGGATGCTGCGGGTTCTCGAACACCGCTGCCCGCGGGCCGATCTCGACGATCTCGCCGAGATACATCACCGCCACCCGGTGGCTCACCCGTTCCACCACCGCCATGTCGTGGGAGATGAACAGGAAGGCGAGGTTCAGGCTCTGCTGCAGGTCGAGCAAAAGGTTGCAGACCTGCGCCTTGATCGACACGTCGAGCGCCGACACCGCCTCGTCGGCGACGATCACCTTCGGGTCGAGCATCAGGGCGCGGGCGATCGCCACGCGCTGCCGCTGGCCGCCCGAGAACTCGTGCGGAAAACGCCGCATCATGTCGGCGGAAAGGCCCACCTTCTCCATCAGGCTCGCCGCCTTGTCGCGCGCCTGCTGCTTGGTACCGAGACTGTGCTCGATGAACGGCTCCATCACCGCCGAGCCGACGCTCATGCGCGGGTTCAATGAGGCGAACGGGTCCTGGAACACCATCTGGATCGACCGCCGCATCTGCCTCAGCGTCGACTGGTCGAGCTTCATCACCTCGTAGCCGTCGAGCGTGACGTCGCCACTGGTCGGCGTGATGAGGCGGGTGACCGAGCGGCCGGTCGTGGACTTGCCGCAGCCCGATTCGCCGACGAGCGACAGCGTCTCGCCCTCGAACAGGTTGAAGGAGACCTTCTCGACCGCATGCACGGCGCCGCTCTTGCGACCGAACAGGCCGGAATGGATGTCGAAGCGCGTCGTCAGGTCCTTGACGTCGAGGATCGGCGTCTTGCCCTTGGCGACCGTGTCGGTGACGTCGGCAAGCGGCTGCTGCTCGCCGGTTTTTATGTCGATGATCGGGAAGCGCAGCGGCAGCCTGCGGTCGCCCATCGAGCCGAGCCGCGGCACGGCCGATAGAAGTGCGCGCGTATAGGGATGCTTGCCGCGATGAAAAATGTCGCCGGTCTCGCCCGTCTCGACCGCGTCGCCACGATACATGACGATGGTGCGGTCGGCGACCTCAGCCACGACGCCCATGTCATGGGTGATGAACAGCACCGACATGCCCTCCTCTTCCTGCAGCAGCTTGATGAGGTCGAGGATCTGGCCCTGGATCGTCACATCGAGCGCCGTGGTCGGCTCGTCGGCGATCAGAAGCTTCGGTTTCGAGGCGAGCGCCATGGCGATCATCACCCGCTGCCGCATGCCGCCGGAGAACTGGTGCGGATATTCGTCGTAGCGGCTTTTGGCATTGGGGATGCGCACCTTTTCGAGCAGGCGCACGACCTCCGCCTTGGCGTCGGCCTTGGAAATGTCCTTGTGGACGGTGAGCGCCTCGGCGATCTGCTTGCCGATCGGGAAGATCGGGTTGAGCGAGGTCATCGGCTCCTGGAAGATCATCGAGATCTCGTTGCCGCGCACCTGGCGCATCTGTTCTTCCGGCAAGGACAGGAGTTCCCTGCCGTTGAGAAATACCTCGCCTTCGATACGGCTGGAATTCTTCGGCAGAAGCCGCATGATCGACAGCGAGGTGACGCTCTTGCCGGAGCCGCTCTCCCCGACGATCGCCACCGTCTCGCGCGGCGCCACGTCAAAGGAAATGTTGCGCACCACCGTGCGCCATTCATCGTTCACACGAAACGACGTGGAAAGGTTCTTCACCGACAGCACCGGCGTCACCGAACCGCCGCTCGCTTCCATCGAATTACCCGAAAGCAGCATGGAAATCTCCTTTGACCGGGATCAGGCGGCAAGCGCGGTTTCGGCGAGTGTCACCCAGTAGCTGACGCCATAGGGGATCGCCTCGTCGTTGAAGTCATAAGCTGCGTTGTGAAGGCTGGCGGTCTCGCCATTGCCGATGAAGATGAAGGCTCCGGGCCGCTTCTCCAGCATGTAGGAAAAGTCTTCCGCGCCCATATGGGGCGGCACGCCGACATGCACGGACTTCGAACCGGCAACCTTTCCGGCGACCTGGACCGCGAAATCGGTCTCGTCGTCATGGTTGAAGGTGACGGGGTAACCGCGGTTATAGACGATCTCGGCGGTCGCGCCATGGGCGATTGCGGTGGACTGTGCCACTTCGACGAGACGCTTTTCCGCAAAATCGCGGGTTTCCGGCAGCAGCGTCCGCACCGTTCCGGTCATCTTGACGAAAGCCGGAATGACGTTGCTCGCCTCCCCGCCATGGATCGATGCAACGGTGACGACGAGCGATTTCAGCGGGTCTGTCTCGCGTGAGACGAGCGATTGCAGCGCCAGTACGATATGCGAGGAGACAAGCACCGGATCGATGGACAGATGCGGCTGCGCGGCGTGGCTGCCGCGGCCGTGGACGGTAATCTCGAATGTGTCGGCGGCCGCCATGACGCCGCCCTTGCCGATCGCGAAATGCCCGACCGGCAGGCGCGGTTCGTTGTGCATGCCGTAGACTTCCTCGATGCCGAACTTTTCCATCAGGCCGTCATTGATCATCGCCAGCGCGCCTGCGCCCCCCTCTTCCGCCGGCTGGAAGATCACCGCGATCGAGCCTTTGAAATTCCGGGTTTCGGCAAGATATTGCGCGGCACCCAGCAGCATCGCGGTATGGCCATCATGGCCGCAGGAATGCGCCTTGCCCGGCGTCTTCGAAGCCCAGGGTTTGCCGCTCGTCTCGAAGATCGGCAATGCATCCATGTCGGCGCGGAAGCCGATCACCGGACCTTCGCCCTGGCTGCCTTTGATGATGCCGACGACCCCGGTCTTGCCGATGCCGGCTTCGACCATGTCGCAGCCGAAGGATCTGAGCTTTTCGGTGACGAATTTGGACGTCTCGTGAACGTCGTAGAGCAGCTCCGGATTCTGGTGCAGATGACGCCGCCATTCGGCAACCTGATCCTGCATTTCGGCGACGCGATTGATAACCGGCATATAATTCCCCATCGTGTTTTTAACTGTTTATGGTCTGGCCGGGGCGGATATTGCGACGTGAAGATGGGTTTTTGCAAGCTTCAATTTTCCCGCTTGAACGGAAAATAGGCCTATGCTTAGATGGCCCAAAATTTGGTCACGTTCGCCTGAGGCGACACGATGCAACTTGTTCCTAAGCCAGCATTTGAGGAGGATGAAGAGAGAAACATCGTGCGAAGTCAATGCGTTATGAAATGACTTCGCAATCCCGTGGCATTACAAGCCGGCGTGACCGGCGAGCCGCAAAACACAACTCATAAAAGAATGATCAAGGGGAATAGCAGCATGAAAAACCTCAAACTCCTTCTGGCCGGCACAGTTGCCGCGCTTGCTTTCGCCGGCTCTGCCGCTCATGCGGAGCGCGGTACCGACGGGGATCTCAAGATTCTGTTCTGGCAGGCGGTCTCGACCCTCAACCCGTATCTTTCCGGCGGCACCAAAGAGGTCTATTCGTCCTCGATGGTCATCGAGCCGCTGGCCCGCTACGACGAGAAGGGCGAACTTGCTCCATGGCTCGTGACCGAGATTCCGACAGTCGAAAACGGCGGCGTCTCCAAGGACATGATGAGCATGACCTGGAAGCTGAAGCCGGACGTGAAATGGTCCGACGGAACTCCGTTCACAGCCGACGATGTCGTCTTCACCTGGAAATATTGCGTCGCTCCGGATGGCGGCTGCGCCCAGAAAGCCCAGTATGAAGGCGTGACAAGCGTGGAGGCAGTCGATCCGCATACGGTCAAGATCACCTTCAGCGAGCCCAAATACTACCCCTATAGCGCGTTCGTCGGCGCTCAGTCGCCGGTGATCCAAAAGAAGCAGTTCGAAAACTGCGTCGGCGCCAAGGCTCCGGGCTGCACCTCGGCCAACTTCGGCCCGATTGGCACCGGCCCGTTCGTCGTGAAGGATTTCAAGCCGAACGACGTCATCACCTATGCAGCGAACCCCAACTATCGCGACCCGGCCAAGCCGGCCTTCGCGACCGTCACCCTCAAAGGCGGCGGAGATGCCGCATCGGCCGCCCGCGCTGTGCTGGAGACCGGCGAGTTTGACTACGGCTGGAACATGCAGGTCGAACCGGAGGTTCTCGCCACCATGCTGAAGGCCGGCAAGGGCGAACTGGTAACGGCGTTCGGCACGCAGGTCGAGCGTATCAACCTGAACTGGTACAACCCCGATCCGAAGCTCGGCGACAAGCGCTCCACCAAGGAGGCCGGCCCGCATCCGGCCCTGAAGGATCCGGCCGTGCGCCGCGCTCTTTCCATGGCGATCGACCGTAACATCATCGATGAGGCGGGCTATGGGGAGGCCGGCCGCCCCACCTGCAATATCGTTCCCGGACCGGAAGCCTACGCCTCCACGGCCAATGACTGGTGCCTGACGCAGGACGTCGAAGGCGCCAACAAGCTGCTCGACGAGGCAGGCTGGAAGAAAGGCGGCGACGGCATCCGCGCCAAGGACGGTGTGCGCCTGTCGTTCCTCTACTCGACCTCCACCAACTCGGTCCGCCAGGCGACCCAGGAACTGGTGAAGGACATGTGGTCGCAGATCGGCGTGGACGCCGAACTGCGCAACGTCAGCGCCTCGGTCTTCTTCGGCGGCGATCCGGCAAGCCCGGACACGTTCCAGAAGTTCTATGCGGACGTCGAAATGTACACCAACAACTTCGACGGCACCGACCCGGAAAAATATCTGGCGGAATGGCTCTGCGACAAGGTTCCGAGCCCGGAGAATGGCTGGCAGGGGCAGAACATCCCCCGCTACTGCAACCCGGAATACGACAAGCTGGTTGCCGAGCTCTCCAAGACGGCCGACATCGAAAAGCGGATCGAGCTTTCCAAGAAGGCCAACGACATGCTGACCGAGGAAGGTGCCCACATTCCTCTCATCTACCGCGGTCAGGTCTCCTCGCATTCGGTCTCGCTTGACGGCGTGAAGATGAATGCCTGGGACTCCGAACTGTGGAACGCCGCCGACTGGTCGCGCAAGAAGTAATGACGATCGCCGGGCCTGCCTGGAGCAGGCCCGGCGGCCGCATTTTTCTCCCGCGCTAGTCCGGAGAGGTTTCCATGTTCACATACACTTTGCGGCGATTGCTTTTCGCAATCCCGACCCTGCTGATTATCAGCTTCGTCATCTTCGCACTGCTGGACCTCGCGCCCAGCGATCCGACCGGCGACCTGCCGCTGACGATCCCGCCGGAGGTCCGCGAGCAGATCCGCGCCTCGCTCGGACTGGATCAGCCTTTCGCCATCCGCTACCTGAAATGGCTGCAGCAATTCTTCATCAACGAACCGCTCAATATTTTTGAAAGCCTGACCGGCTGGCAGGTCGGCGACGGTGATCGCATGCGGGTTCTGTCCTGGGCGACCCGAAGCCCGGTGGTCGACCTGATCGTCCAGCGCCTGCCGCAGACGCTCTGGGTCGTCGGCCTCGCCTATCTGTTCGGCGTGCTGATCGCCATTCCGATCGGCGTCATCTCCGCCTACAAGCAATATTCGATCATCGACCAGATCGGCACCTTCCTGGCGATGGTGGGTTATTCCGTACCGACCTTCTTCACAGGCGTGCTGCTCATTGTCATCTTCTCCTCCTACCTGCAATGGTTTCCGTCCGTCTATGACACGAACCTGAGGGTCACGGACTTCTCGACCTTCATCGCGCAGGTGAAGCAGATGGCGCTGCCGGTGGCGGTCCTGGCGCTCTATAACGCAGCCCAGATCACGCGTTTCGTGCGAGCATCGATGCTGGACAACCTGCATCAGGACTATGTGCGCACGGCGCGAGCCAAGGGCGTCAAGGAAAAGACGGTGCTGCTCGTTCATGTGCTGCGCAACAGCCTGATCCCGGTCGTCACGGTCATTGCCCTTGGGGTACCGACGATCTTTTCGGGCGCCATCATCACCGAGCAGATCTTTCGCGTGAATGGGCTGGGCCAGCTTCTGATCACTGCCGTACAGGGTGCTGACATTCCGCTCGTACAAACGTTGACCTTCATCTTCGCCGTGCTGATCGTACTCTTCAATCTCATCGCCGACGTGCTTTACGGCATTCTTGACCCGAGGATCCGTTATGACTGATGCGACCATAACAGCCACACCGCCGGTCAAGGCGGCGACGCCCGTCCGATCCGCCTTCGGCGACATCTGGCACCAGTTCCGCGCCCATCGGGGCGGCGTCGCCGGGCTGGTGATTTTCGTCTTCATCCTGCTCGCAGTCGTCATCGGCCCGTATATCCATCGGGTGGCGCCGAATGCGATCAACATCCGCGACAAGAACCAGTGGCCGTCGCTCGCTCATCCTTTCGGCACCGACAATCTCGGCAAGGACATGCTTGCCCAGGTGCTTGCCGGCGGTCGCATCTCGCTCGCCGTCGGCGTGACGGCCATGCTGCTTGCCCTCTTCCTCGGAACGCTGGTCGGCGTGCTCTCCGGTTATTTCCGGAGGCTCGACGGGCCGCTGATGCGCATCACCGACCTCTTCCTGGCGCTGCCGCTGTTACCGTTGCTGCTCGTCATACTGATGCTCTTCCGCGATACGCTCCGCGCGACCTTCGGCCCGGAGACCGGCATCTTCATCCTGATCGTCTTCGTGATCGGGATCACGAGCTGGATGCACACCGCCCGTATCGTCCGCGGCGATGTGCTCGCCGTCAAAAGCCAGGAGTTCATCCTGGCGGCGAAATCGAGCGGCATGCGGGAATTCCGGATCATCATCAAGCATATCCTGCCGAACGTCCTGAGCTCCATTATGGTCTCGGCGACGCTTGGCATCGCTTCCGCGATCATCACGGAATCGGCGCTGAGCTTCCTGGGCCTCGGCTTTCCCTCGGATTTCCCGACCTGGGGCCGCCTGCTCTTCGACGGCGCCAATTTCCTGCAACTGACGCCGTCGCGCGTTCTCTGGCCGGGTCTGGCGATTTCTCTCACCGTACTCAGCGTCAACTATATGGGCGATGCGATCCGCGACGCGCTCGATCCGAGGGCCCTGAAGCACTGAGCTTTGAAGCGCCTGATCCTATCCAGGTTTTGAAAATGGCGGCTCCGGCCGCCATTTTGCTTTCCGCTGTCCCTGGAACCCATAAGCCTCTGCGTCGTTTGATTCCGAGAGCGGATGTCGCTCGAAGAACGAAGAAGGAGATGAGGCAGATGAACTGGAATCAGGTTGAAGGCAATTGGGAGCAGTTCAAGGGCAAGGTCCAGAGCCAGTGGGGCAAGCTGACCGGCGACGACCTCGACGTGATCGCAGGCAACAGGAAGCAGCTTGCCGGAAAGATCCAGGAACGCTACGGCAAGGCACAGGAAGAGGCCGATCGCGAGGTGGAAGACTGGCTCCACAGGCACTAAAAAATTTTTTCCCGAACCTTCGGAACCTATTTCAAGAAGGCTCGTTATAGCATTGTTCGAAGGCGACCCCCCCGTCCCCCGCCCTACAAAAGCCTTCGGACAGACTCTTCAATCCCCCTCGAAGAGACGAACTGGCTCGGCTCCGTCAATCGGAACCGGGCCAGCTCAGTTTTGGCGAATAGCGAATAGCGAATGAATATTCTCCGATTCGCAGACCAACGGGTCGTGAAAAGGAAGCGTTTTGTCGCGAATACGGACCAGTTGCCGCAAAGACTATCCGCTATTCGCTACTCCCTATTCGCTTCACTCTCCACCGCTTTCCAGCGGGAAGACCAGCTGATAGCTGATCCTGTCACGTGAAATGACGTATTGAGCCTTGCCGTTGACGGAGGCAGGCACGACGCGCTCCAGCACCGTGCTGCCGAAATGCGATTTGAGCGCCTCTTCTTCGTCCTCATCGGATTTCCGGCTGATTTCCAGCGCCTCGTCCCAGGTGATTTCCAGCGCGTCATGACCGTTGAGCTGGGTGCGGGCGCAGGTGACATTGATGACGCGGCCGTTGCGGAGCAACGAACCGTGGCTCACCGCATTGACGATCAGCTCGTGCAGGGCAAGGCCGAGATGAAGCGAGGCATTCGGCGTAAGCAGCACGTTGTCACCATTCACGCGCACGAGGTGCGTGTTTTCGGGCAGGTATTTTTCCGTCTGCTGCTGTACCAGTTCGAAGAAATAGGCACCCCGCCAGCTGGAATCGGTGATCAGGTCCTGGGATTGCGAGAGCGAATAAAGCCTGCCGCGGAACTTGTGCAGGAAAAGCTCGAGCGAGCCGGAATAGCGGGCCGTCTGCAGCGCGATGCTTTGGATGATCGCAAGCAGGTTCTTGGAGCGGTGGCTGACTTCCCTGAGCAATGCCCTGAGCAGTCGCTCCCGATGCCGTTCCTCGGACCGGTCGATGATGGTCGTGACCAGATGCACGCCGCCCTTGGCCAATTCCACCGCCTGCACGCGGAACTCGTAGATCTGCTCGGTGCCGACGGCGATCTCGATATGCCCCTTGTTGCCTGGCTTGATGATCCCTTCCTTGAGGGTGCCCAGCTTGGCTGCAACCTCCTCGCCGAACAGGCTGAGATCGCTCGGCGTCGAGAAGTGCTCGTTGGCCCAGATGTCCGGAAGATTGGTAACGAAGAGATAGTTGCGGTGAGAATCCTGGATGATCACGCTCGCCCCCAGATCGACGAGCGCGGGCATGAAAAATTCACGCAACTTGTCATCACTCTGACCAGCTTGCTGCCATGTCAGGGGATGCACCAATTTCTCACTCCCTCTGCGGGCTCTCGGGAAAAAACGGGCGTCCGCCGAAGGGACGCCCGGTTTATGATCTCTTGTCATTTATAGATTGTCACAGATGCCGGAACAACCCGACAGGGCATCAGCATAGGTGGGAACAGAAAGAACGGAACCTGGGCGATATTGCCCACGCACCTGCAGCTCGATCGAAGCTGGCCGCGGCAGCCAGGAGCAGGAACACGACAGAGCATGATATCGCATATTTTCCTCCTTCTCGGATGCATGCCAAACGCCATCCTGCTGCGTTCGTTCCCGACCGCTTCTGCAGAGATGAATCAGGCAGCCGCCTTGACTGCCTCGTTGAAGAACAGGGCCTGGCTGATCAGCGCCTTCACCATGTCTGGATTGAACGGCTTGGTGACGAGGAAGGCGGGCTCCGGACGTTCGCCGGTCAAAAGACGTTCCGGGAAGGCGGTGATGAAGATCACCGGCACGCTGGAGGATTTCAGGATCTCATTGACGGCGTCGATGCCGGAACTGCCGTCGGCAAGCTGGATATCGGCCAGCACCATCTTCGGATGCGACGACTGGAAGAGCGAGACGGCCTCCCTGTGCGTGCGTGCGATGCCGACGACACGATGGCCGAGATCCTGCACCATCTGCTCGATATCGAGCGCGATCAGCGGTTCGTCCTCTATGATCATGATATCGGTCGCGACCTGACGCGAGATTTCGCGGGTCGCTTCCTCGAGCAGGCGGTTTACCTCCGCGACACTAACGTCCAGGACTTCCGAGGCCTCTTCTACCGTAAAGCCCTCCACCGAGATCAGCAGGAAGGCATGCCGCGCCTGCGAAGGCAAGGTAGCCAGATTGGCGGCTGCGCGCTGCTCCCATGCGAAGGGCGATTCCATCGGTCGGATATCTATATTCGTGGAACCAAAAATCGTGACGAAGAGTTTATAAAGCGAAACACGGTCCTTGGACGTTTCCGGGAATATCGAAACGTCTGCGATCAACGCTTCCAGGACCGCAGCAACATAGGCGTCTCCCGAGGTCTGCGACCCGGTGACGGCGCGTGCATATCGGCGCAAATATGGAAGGTGGGTCGCAACGCGTGTAGTTAGTGACATACAAAATCTCCCCTGATGCCCAGCGGCAATTGACCTGTTATGAACGTGATCATGCAAAAAAAGTTCCGCAAGATGGGAACTTTTTTTACTATCGTGAATTTTCCGCCCAGCAATATCGTAACAGGCCTGCGTGATGAGTGACGAAGACGACAACAGAAAAAAAGACGAGATGACAACAATTCAATCCCAAGAAGTCAGACCTGGAGCGGTACCTCCGAACGCATCCATTTCTCGAAAGCTGCGCGAATTCTACGACGCAGTACAGGAAGAAGGGATTCCGGATCGTTTTCTCGAACTGTTGGAACGTCTTGAACAGGCCGAGAAGAGCGCAAAGCCGGTGAATGTAAAATGAGCAGGGAGAAAGAGAGCGACGATCGCGGCTTTAAGCGCGACCTTCTTGCATCGCTGCCCAATCTGCGCGCTTTTGCAGTATCTCTGACAGGCCGGCACGACAAGGCGGACGATCTCGTGCAGGATACGATCATGAAGGCCTGGGCCAACCAGTCGAGCTTCACGGCCGGCACGAACATGCGGGCCTGGCTGTTCACCATTCTACGCAACGAATTCTACAGTCAGATGCGCAAGCGCGGTCGCGAAGTGCAGGATAGCGACGGCCTGTTCAGTGAACGCTTCTCGGTGCATCCCGAACAATACGGCCGGCTCGATCTGCAGGACTTCCGCAAGGCGCTCGACAAGCTGCCGGACGACCAGCGCGAGGCGATCATCCTCGTAGGCGCCGCAGGCTTCGCCTATGAGGAAGCCGCCGCAATCTGCGGCTGCGCCGTCGGCACGATCAAGAGCCGCGTTTCCCGCGCTCGCGGCCGTCTCCAGGAACTCTTGGGGGTTTCCGGCGAAGGCGATTATGGCCCCGATCCAGGCGATGCTGCGATTACGGCCCGCGCTTTCGGCAGCTAGGCCCTGTCATCCGGAATGCCGTTCACCCGAGCGGCATTCCTCACAGCCTCGACCAATTGCTGTTCGTCGAAGGGCTTTGCCACGACGGCAGTGCCGGGCCAGGTTGGAAGCCCGGCCAGTTCCTCGTCCACCAAAGTGGAAAACACGATGCCAGCGCCGCTTGCGCGCAGCCGGTGCGCCTCGTCGGGATTTTGCCCAAGGCTGGAATCGGCCAGAACGACATCGAAATTGCGGCCTTCCAGAACCGGCGGGTAATCGCGTGGCATGGCAATTTGAATTTCACAGGTCATCGCGCTGCCGAGAATGCGTTCAGCGCCCATAGCAACGAGATATTCCAAATCAATGATAAGAATTCGCAAAAGCGTCGCTCTCATTCGAGTGCAAAAACGCCCTAGATCATTGAACGAAGAGCGCGTCATTTAAAAAAGACACAGACGGGAAGAAAACGCCAAGCTATGGTTCATCCGCCCTGTCTTCATGGAGTCCCATGGCCACGTCCACACCCGCCATTCTTCCGCGCGTTAGCTGCGATCAGTGCCCTCTGCGCCAATGTCGGAGCTTTCGTGATTTCTCCTCGGAGGAACTTGGCTTCGTGCATGACTTCAAGACGGGTGAAGTGTCCGCCGCGCAGGGTATGTCGATCATGGTGGAAGGAGAACGCAACCCGCAACTCTATACCGTGCTGTCCGGCTGGGGTTTCCGATATAAGATCCTGGAGGATGGGCGCCGTCAGATCCTCAATTACGTGCTGTCAGGCGATCTGATCGGACTGCAGGGCCACCTCATGGAGGAGATGCAGCACTCGATCGAGGCGCTGACGCGGATGACGCTCTGCATCTTCGAACGGGACAAGCTTCCGAAGCTCTTCCGCCATCACCCCTCGCTTGCCTACGACATTACCTGGCTGGCTGCCCGGGAAGAATCCATGCTTGATGAACATCTTCTCAGCATAGGCCGCCGCAGCGCCCGCGAGCGTGCGGCCTATCTCTTCGCATTTCTGGATGCGCGGGTAAAATCGGTCGCCGCTCCGCCGGCTGATAGACCCTTCATCTTGCCGTTGACGCAGCAGCACGTAGCCGACACGCTGGGCTTCTCGCTTGTCCACACGAACAAGACGCTGCGCAGACTGGTCCAACAAGGGCTCATCCGCTGGCTCGACCGCGGCTGCGAGGTGCTTGACACGGAAAGGCTCTACCACGTCGCCGAATGGCGGCCGCCCAAGGAGGGCAAGCGACCGTTCATCTAATGCGTGTCGCGCCAAAGTATGCAGCGGTTTTGCGAAAACGACATGCGTGAAAACAAGAACTTAGAGCGTGCCGGATGAATCTGAGAGATCGCGACACGCTTTAAGATCATTCGGCAGGTTCGTCCGTATCGCGGCTCGCCATCCCCATGTTGCGGGTAAGCAGGAATCCGAGGCCGGCCGCAACCCCGACAAGCAGGAGCGGCCGCGATTTCATGACGAGCGGCAGGGCCGAGATCGCCGCGGTCACCATCAGCGCCTTGTTGCTGCTTGCCGCCGCGGCCTCGCGCTTGCGCCTCTCTTCCGCCCGGTTTTCCATCATCACCCAGAGGAGAATGATGAGCGCCAGGACAAGCGCCCCACCCGCCACGGCAAGCAATGCCATCGGCAATCCCCACATCTGGCCGAGATAGACCGCGAGTGCGGCGACTGCCAGCACATAGGCCGTCAGCAGAAAAACCAGCATGAAAGCGTAGAGGATCGCGTTTCGCTTGAGCCGACGCGCGAACGCCGCGACATCCATCGCGACGAGCGAGGCCAAAAGGGGGCCTAATCCTGCCATCATGAGCGCCGCATCATCAGCGCGAACAGGAAACCCACGCCTGCGGCGATGGCGACGGACTGGATAGGGTTCGTGCGGATCTGGCGTTCCAGGTCGCGCTCCAGCGAGACGGCCTGCTCGCGCGCAGCTTCCACCATGTGCATCGACGCATCAGCCGCCTCATGCGCGGCGCGGCGGGCCTTGCCTTTGTATTCACTGGCCTTTTCATTTCCCACAGCAGCCACGGTCTTGGCAAGAGAGGCAATATCCTCGCGCAACTGCTGGAGCTGAGCTTCGATCTCCTTCGATGAGGCCGAGTTCTGGCCGTTACCGCCGCGGGCGAATTCACTGGTCGGATTGGCAGTGGGCATATCGATCTCCTGGGTTTATCTGTTCTTTTGAAGCATGCAGGCAGACGGCCGGCTTTGCGGAAAATCAAATGACGTGGACGGCGAGACGTCGATCAAGGGCTCGGGATACCCAAGGCCACAGGGATATGCCTCTCATCTTCAACCTCCTCGACAAGCGCATGGCGAGCGCGCAGACCTGCAAACCCGTTTCAGGTTGCGCGAATTGAACGCGGCAAAGGCGTGATTGTTCCGCGATACCGTTCGGAGACGGAAGGCCGAAAGAGGACAAAGAGGCTATACGACTGCCTCCGGCGGCTCCGGCCACTGGCTGATCCCGCCGGTCCATTGCTCGAAGGCACGCGACAGCTTGAGCACGAGGAGGTCGTCATAGCGTGGGCCGACGATCTGCAGCCCGATCGGCATGCCGGATTTCGAGAAGCCGCAATTGATGGACGAGGCCGGCTGTTCCGACATGTTCCACGGCACCGTGAAGCCGATATGCTCGAAAGGCAAAGCCGGGTCGTTAGTGGGGGAGGCCCATTCCGCCGGATAGGAGACGATCGGATTGGTGGGAGAGATCACCGCATCGACCGTAGTAAAGAGCTTGCCACAGGTCTTGCGCATCTCGATCGTCTGGTTGAAACCGCGCACCGCCTCGACGCCGGAGACATGCGCGCCGCCTTTCGCCCATTCGTAGATATAGGGCAGGATCAGCGCCCGCCGCTCTTCCGGCATCTTCTCGATATCGCCCCAGAAACGGGCGCGCCAGAAATTGTCGAGCCCGTCCAGCATCTGGCGGGTGATGACCGGCCCGACCGGAATGACGATCGCACCCGCCTCCTCGAAGCGCTTCGCCGCGGCAGTGACAGCCTCTCGGACGTCCTCGTCGACGGCTAAGCCAACCCCGGCGTCGAGCATCAGGCCGATCTTCATGCCCTTCACGTCGATGGCGGAATCGAGCCAGTCGAAATCGTTGGGCGGCAGCGACGTGCCATCGCGCCAGTCCGGACGCGACAGTGTCGCCATGGAGATTGCCGCGTCCTCCACCGTGCGGGTCATGGGGCCTGCGCAGCGGCCGACATAATAGGGATCGACCGGAATGCGGCCCTGGCTGGGTTTGAAGCCGAAAAGCCCGGTCCAGCCGGCCGGCAGGCGCACCGAGCCGCCGATATCCGTGCCGATATGAAGCGGCCCGAAACCCGCCGCGCCGGCTGCGGCCGCGCCGGCACTCGATCCGCCCGGGTTCTGCGTCAGGTTCCAGGGATTGCGGCTCAGGTGATGGAAGCTCGAAAGGCCGGAGGAAAGCATGCCGTAATCGGGGCATGTCGTCTTGGCGAAGATCACCGCGCCGTCTTCCCTCATACGGCCGGCGATCGGAGCATCCTCCGTCGCCGGCAGGAGTTCCACCGCCGCGGTTCCGAGCGGCACCGGCTGGCCCTTGGTGGCGATCAGTTCCTTCAGCGTCACCGGAATGCCGTCGAGAGGCCCGAGCGTCTTGCTCTTCATCCAGCGCGCGGTGGAGGCCGCAGCCTGCTCGCGCGCGTTTTCCGGATCGTAGAGATAAAGCGCCTGCACATGCGGCTCGAAGACCGCAACGCGCGCCTCGACCGCCAGCCAGTATTCGGACGGTGAGAGTTTCCTGGCGGCGTAGAGGCCTGCAAGTTGGCGGATGGTCAGTTTCAGAAGGTCGTTCATCGGAATATCTTTGCGTTCGAAATCAGGAATTGTCGCGGGGATCGAGCAGGTCACGCAGGCCGTCGCCCAGCATGTTGAGACCGAGAACGGCAAGCGCGATCGCAAGCCCCGGCATCAGCGCCAGCCAGGGCGCCTGACCGAGAAAGGTCTGGCTGTCGGCGAGCATCCGTCCCCAGGTCGGCGCCGGCGGCGGCATGCCGAGACCGAGGAAGGAAAGGCCCGCCTCGGTGAGGATCGCAAGACCGAGCTGGATCGTCACCTGAACGATGATCTGGTTCGATATGTTCGGAAGCACATGCGCGAGCGTGATCCTGGCTTTTGGCCGACCCATGCCGATCGCCGCAGTCACATAGTCGCGGGTCCATATCTGCAGCGCGGCGCTGAGGGTGAGCCGTGCGAAGACCGGCACCATGAAGACGGCGATCGCAATGATCGCCGTGAACCGGCCGGAGCCGATGAAGGCGCCGAGCATCATTGCCGACAGGATCGGCGGCACGGCGAAGACGATATCGCAGCCGCGCATGACGACGAGTTCCAGGAGGCCGCGCCGCATGGCGACGATCACGCCGACCGCCGTGCCGACGCTCGCGCCGATGAGCACCGCAAGGACGGAGGTCGACAGCGAATTCCAGGCGCCGACCATCAGCATGGAGGCGACGTCGCGGCCGAACTGGTCGGTGCCGAAGAGGCCGGATTCGAGCGGCGCTTTGAGCCTCTGGACGATCTGCATGCGGGTCGGCGGAAACGGCGTCCAGACGAGCGACAGCAATGCGACCGTAAACAGCGCCAGCGTGATGACGAGCCCGATGAGGAAAACGGGGCGGCGAAGAGCACGTGTCATTGCGCACCCGCCCTCAGGCGCGGGTCGATCAGGAGATAGGCGAGGTCGACGAGGAAATTCATGAGGATGACGAGACCGGAGAAGAACAGCACCACATCCTGCATGACGACGATGTCGCGCTGCGAAAGCGCCTGATAGGCGAGCCGTCCGAGGCCCGGCAGGTTGAAGACGTTTTCGACCAGCACGGCGCCGGCGATCAGGAAGGTGAATTGCAGGCCGAGCATGGTGACCACCGGCACCATCGCGTTCGGCACCGCATGCCGCCAGACGGCAATGCCTTCGCTCAGGCCCTTGGCACGGGCGGTGCGGACGAAATCCTCGTTCATCACCTCCAGCACGGCGGCACGCGCGACACGAGTCAGCACGCCCGCCTGCGGCAGGGCGAGCGCCACCGCCGGCATCAGCAGCGCGTTCAATCCGGCGAAAAACCCGGCATCCCAGCCGGGGAAACCGCCGGCCGGCATCAGACCCAGCGTGGTGGAGAAGAGGATGATCAGCAGCAGCCCGACCCAGAAGGCGGGAACGGCAATGCTGATGTAGGAAAGCAGGCCGGCGACGAAATCGAAGACGCCGTTGTGCTTTCTGGCCGCCTGCACGCCGAGCGGGACGGCGACGAGAACGGAGAGGACGATCGCCATCAGCGCCAGCGGAACGGTGACCGCCAGCCGTTCGGCGATCAGGCCGGCAACCGGCACGCCATAGGTATAGGACTGACCGAGATCGCCCCGGAACACGCCGGCAAGCCAGGCGAGATAGCGCACCGGCAGCGGCTGGTCGAGCCCGAGCTGTGTCCTGAGCGCCGCAAGCGTATCCGGGCTTGCCGAAGTGCCGAGCATGATCGCCGCCGGATCACCGGGAAGCAGGTCCATCACCGTGAAGATGAGGAGCGAGACGACCAGCAGCGTGATGATCAGGCTGAGGATGCGGCGGATGAGGATGGAGATCATGGGGTGACCTCATGGCAAAACTTCGAAGGCCATGGCTTCAACGCAAGTCCTCGCAGCATTCGGAGGCGACGCGGCGGGCACTCACCTCCCCCTTGAGGGGGGAGGTCGCCGCGAAGCGGCGGGTGGGGGTGATCGGATTCAAAGGAATAGCTTGAAAGCCGACGCTTAATAGAAGGGATGCGAAGCTCACCCCACCCCGGAGCTTCGCTCCGACCCTCCCCCTCAAGGGGAGGGTGATTTGCCGCATTCACCCCATTCCAGTTCATGACCCAGGCTTCACTCCTCCCAATGAACATCCGTCAGGACGTTCGACGGGATCGGCTCGTTTTCCCAAAGCCCCTTCACCTTGGCGTCCCAGACGCCAAGCTTCGGCATGACGAAGAGGTAGAGCCCCGGCACGTCGTTGGCGAGAATGGTCTGCGCCTCGCCGTAAAGCTTCTCCTGTTCCGCAGGATCGGCAGTGGCTTCCACCTTCTTCAGCACGTCGTTGAAGGCCGGGTTCTTGTAGTTGAAATAGTAGGGATCGCGGGCATAGATATCGATGTCCATCGGCTCCGCATGGGCGACGATCGTCATGTCGTAATCACCCGCCTTGAAGACGTCGGCCACCCATTTCGCCGGAAACTCCGTGGTCTCGATATTCATCGTCACGCCGATCTCGGCAAACATCGCCTGCAGCACCTGCGACGTGCGCTGCGCATAGGCCATCTGCGGCGCCTTCATCGTGAAGGTGAAACCGCTCGGGTAACCCGCTTCGGCAAGCAATGCCTTGGCCTTTTCAGGATCATAGGGATAGACGCCGGTCAGATCCCTGTAACCGCGATCGTTCGGCGTGTAGTGGCTGCCGATCGGCGTGCCGAAGCCGGACCAGGCTCCCTCCACGACGGTTGCCCTGTCGATGGCCATCATCAACGCCTGGCGCACCCGCTTGTCATCGAAAGGCTTGCGCGTGTTGTTCATGCCGGCCACGACCTTCAGTTCGGTATTGCCGATGACGGTCGCGAGCCGCTTGTCGTCTTCGAAGGACTTGATCAGCTCCGGCGCGCCGAATTCGGGGAAGGCGTCGACGTCACCGGCCTTCAGTGCTGCGGCCTGGGCTTGCGCGTCGCTGATGAAGCGGAAGGCTGCGGTATCGAGCTTTACAGCAACAGTCTTGTTCCAATAGTCCGGGTTCTTGGCGAGATCGACCTTCGAGCCCTTGGCCCAGCCCGAGAACTTGAACGGACCGGTGCCGATCGGCGTCGTCTTGTTGTCAGCGGCCGATTTCGGCTCGACCATGACGGAGGACGGCCAGCCGAGCCAGTAGAGCAGGCTGCCGGCCGGCTGCTTGAGTTCCAGCACCAGCGTCGCGGCATCCGGCGTCTCGATCGTGTCGATCGAGGCAAAATAACGCTTCTGCGGATTGACGGAATCGGCGCCGCGGGCGCGGTCGATCGAGAATTTCGCAACCGAGGAATCGAAAATCTCGCCGTTGTGGAATTTCACGCCCTGGCGAAGCTTGAACGTATAGGTGAGACCGTCTTCGGAAATCTCCCAGCTCTCGGCAAGTTGCGGCTGGACCTTGCCGGCCTTGTCGATCGCCGTTAGGCCCTCGAAAATGTTCTGCCAGGTCACCTGGCCGATCGCCACGGGTGCCGCGATCGTCGGATCAAGCCCGGCGGGCTCGATCGCCATGCCAACGGTGATCGCGGTCTTCGGCGCGGCTTCCGCACCGTCCTGTGCGAGAAAAAGGCCCACCGCCGTCGCAAGACCGAAAGCGGCACTTCTCAAAATCGTGGCGGAGCCCCAAAACGTCATCCTGCCCATCCATCGTCCCCTTTTTGGTAGGCGATCCAGCCTGATCGGCACCTGCGGGATCGCGATTGCCAAAAGTGTGTCATTTCGCAGGTGCACACACAATGTAGAATTTTGTGTTCTCTGTGTAGCCGAAAACGCTACACGGAATGCATTTGAACAGTGGCTTTTACGGGTTCCGATTTGCGCATGTCGGCGCCGCGCATGAAGCGCTCTATGAAATCGACGAGCTTGCCGGCGGCGAAAGAAAGCTGCCGGTCCGGCGCGACGCAGAGGTCGATCGGCGTGCGCACCGCCTTGCCGGCGGCGATCGGAACGGCGACGAGCTGGCCCGCCTCGATCTCCCGGCGCACGGTAAGCGCCGGCAGAAGCGTGACGGCCGCTTTCCGCAACACCAGTTCCTTCAGCATCTCCAGAGAGCCGGTCACGAAAACCGGATCGAGCTCCAGCCCTTCCCTGGAAAAGATCTCTTCGAAAGCCTGCCGCGCGCCAAAGCTCTTGTCGGGCAGCGCCAGCGGCATCTGCACGAGATCGCGGAGCGTGAGTTCCTTCGCACTCGCCGACGGGTGATCGGCCGCCATGACCACGTCATAGGTGATCTCGGAGCGCAGCCGCACCTTCACGCCGGAAATCTTGGGCGCAAAGAGCGTCACGACCAGATCGGCTTCCGCCGCGGCAAGCGCTTCGACCGCCTCGCGGGCGCTGGTGATCGCCACCTCGAACCGAAGTTTCGGATAACGCAGGCTGAATTCCGCAAGCACCGGCGCGATGAGGTTCGCGACCGTCGCGCCATTGGCGTAAATCACCACCCTGCCCCGCTGCAGGCCCTGCAGGTCGTCGATCAGCTGGTGGACATGTTCAAGCTCGCGCAACGTCCGTCCCGCCCGCGCGGCGAGAAGCTCGCCGGCTGCCGTCAGCTTGATGCCGCGGTTGCTGCGCTCGACGAGCGGGGTCCCGAAATAATGTTCCAGGTTCTCGATCTGCCGGGACACGGCGGTCGCCGCGACATTGAGGTTTTCGGCCGCCGCCCGCATGGAGTTCGTGCGCACCAGTTCATCGAAATACATAAGCGCGCGAAGCTGCATGCGATCCTGCCGGCTGCAGCAATTCCGGAAAAGTGTGTCGCGGTTTTCCGTCCGGAATTGCTTGGAAACAAAAAGAGACGCCCCTCAACCGCGGCGAAAGCCTTCGCTGGCGACGAGCAACTGGCGCGTATATTCCGCCGAAAATTCGCGTTTTTCCAGAGCCGCTGCTGGCAAAGTCTCGACAACCTTGCCCATCTTCATCACCGCCAGCCGCTCGCACATGTGACTGATGACGCCCAGATCGTGACTGACCATGATGAAGGTGAGGTCGCGGTCGCGGCGCGCCTGTTCGAGAAGGTTTAAGATTTCCGCCTGGATCGAGGCATCGAGCGCCGAGGTCGGTTCGTCCAAAAGCAGGATCTTCGGTTCCAGGATGAGCGCCCGGGCGATCGCTATGCGCTGCCGTTGCCCGCCGGAGAGCTGGTGCGAATAACGGAAGCGGAAGCCGGAGCCCAAGCCCACCTCGTCCAGCGCCCGGGAGATGCGGGTCTCGATATCGTCGAAGCCGTGGATCAGGAGGGGTTCGAGCAGCAGGCGGTCGACCGTCTGGCGCGGATGCAGCGAGCCGTAGGGGTCCTGAAAGACCATCTGGACGGTGCGGTAGAACTCCTTGTCCCGGCTCCGGCCGGAATAGGGCCTTCCATTGACGGAAAGCGTACCCTGATCGAAGGAGGCGAGCCCGGAAATGGCACGCAGCAGCGTCGACTTGCCGGAACCGGACTCACCGACGATGCCGAAGGATTCGCCGGCGCCGATATCGAAGCTGACATGGTCAAGTGCCGCAAAATCTTCGTAGGTGACGACCATGTCGCGGATGGAAACGGCTGAGCTCATAGCGCCCACTCCGGCTTGCGGTCGAGAACCGGCAGCGGATGCCGGTGCGAACCGATGGTCGGCAGGCAGTTCAAAAGCCCGCGCGTGTAGGGATGCTGCGCTTGGGCAAGATCGGCCGATGGCAATTCCTCGACGATCTTCCCCGCATACATGACGATGACGCGATTGCAGAAGGAAGAGACGAGCCGGAGATCATGCGAGATCAGGATCAGTCCCATGCCGCGCTCCGCCACCAGCTTGTCGAGGATGGAGAGCACTTCGAGCTGCACGGTAACGTCGAGCGCCGAGGTCGGCTCGTCGGCAATCAGAAGCTCCGGACCGCAGACGAGCATCATGGCGATCATGGCGCGCTGGCCCATGCCGCCGGAAACCTCGTGCGGATAAAGGTCGAAGACGCGTTCCGGATCTCGGATCTGCACGGCTTCCAGCATGGAAAGCGCACGCGTCCTCGCCTCGGACGTCGAAACATCCTCGTGTGTCTTCAACGTCTCGACGATCTGCCGGCCTATGGTCATCACCGGATTCAGCGAATATTTCGGATCCTGCAGGATCATCGCGATCCGCTTTCCGCGCAGCGCCCGCAGCTCGGCCTTGCGCATGGAAAGAAGATCGCGGCCGGAGAAAGCGAGCTTTCTGGCCGTGATCGACGCATGGGCCGGCGTGAGCCCCATGATGGCGCGGCCGGTCTGCGACTTGCCGGACCCGGATTCGCCGACGATGCCGAGCCGCTCTTTCCCGAGCGTGAAGGAGACGCCGCGCACGGCGCGTACTTCACCGGTGCGGGTCGGGAACGTCACGCGCAGGTCTTCGACTGTCAGAAGCGGGGTCTGTCCATTCGTCATTGGCCCGCCTCCTTCGGATCGAGCGCGTCGCGCAACCCGTCGCCGAGCAGGTTGAAGCCGAGGCTGACGACGAGGATCGCGACACCCGGCATGGCGGCGACCCACCACTGGTCGAGGATGAAGCGGCGGCCGGAGGCGATCATCGCGCCCCATTCGGGCAGCGGCGGCTGTGCGCCGAGGCCGAGAAAGCCAAGGCCGGCGGCAGTCAGGATGATGCCGGCCATATCGAGCGTGACGCGTACGATCAGCGACGAGAGGCAGAGCGGCATCACATGCCGGATGATGATGCGAAGCGGCGAAGCCCCCATCAGCTTCACCGCGGCAATGAATTCCGAGTTGCGGAAGGTCAGCGTCTCGGCGCGGGCGATGCGTGCATAGGGCGGCCAGGAGGTGACGGCGATCGCCAGGATCGCGTTCTCGATCCCCGGCCCGAGCGCCGCGACCAGCGCCAGAGCGAGCACGAGCTTCGGAAAGGCGAGGAAGATGTCGGTAATGCGCATCAGCACCGCGTCCAGCCATCCGCCGGCATAACCGGAAGCCGTGCCGACGATGAGGCCGATGGGTGCGGCGATGACCGCTACCAGCACGACGACGAGCAGCGTCAGCCGCGATCCGTAGATCAGCCGCGAGAGGATGTCGCGGCCCTGGTCGTCCGTTCCGAGCAGATAGCCGGCCGTGCCCGGAGGCAGGAGGCGCGCGTTGCGCAGGTCGCCGACGACCGGATCATAGGGCGCAAGCACGTCGGCAAGGGCTGCGACCACCAGCAGCAGGATCAGAATGCCCAGGCCCACCAGCGCCAGGCGATTTTCGGCAAAGCGGCGCCAGATGATATAGGCGCGACCGAGACGCGCCTGCTGGCGCGAGGCCGGCCGGTCGGATAGCAACCACGCGCGGCTATAGGGTTTGAGTGCGATTTCCGGAATACTCATCGGCTGCGGGTCCTCGGGTCCAGTGTCCGATAGAGAAGATCGGAGAAGATGTTGATGCCGACGAAAACGGACCCGATCACCAGCGTGCCGCCGAGCACGGCATTCATATCGGCGTTCTGGAGAGAATTGGTGATGTAGAGGCCGAGCCCCGGCCAGGAGAAAATGGTTTCGGTGAGAACCGACCCCTCCAGGAGATTGGCATAGGAAAGCGCGATCACCGTCACCAGCGGCACGGCGGCGTTGCGCAACGCATGGAACCAGATGATGCGGGCCTCGGAAAGGCCCTTTGCCCGCGCCGCCACGATATATTCCTGGGAAAGCTCGTTCAGCATGAAGGAGCGGGTCATGCGGCTGATATAGGCGAGCGAGAAATAGCCAAGCAGCGCTCCGGGCAGCGCGATGTGGCGGAAGAGATCACCCACCACGTCCCACTGGCCCTGCATGGCCGCATCCAGCAGGTAAAAGCCGGTCTGCGGCGAAAAACTGTATTCGTAGACGATATCCACGCGGCCGGGAAAAGCCACCCACCGCAGTTGCGCGTAAAAAAGCACCAGCGCCAGGAGGCCGAGCCAGAAGATCGGCACGGAATAGCCGATCAGGCCGATGACGCGGACGATCTGGTCGGCGACGCTGCCGCGCTTGACGGCAGCAAGAACGCCGAGCGGTATGCCGAGAATTGCACCCATCAGCGTTCCGATCGTTGCAAGCTCCATGGTGGCGGGAAAGACGCGCTTGATATCCTCCAGCACCGGATTGCTGGTCAGCACTGAAGTGCCCAGATCGCCCGAAAGCGCCTGTTTCGAATAGATCCAGAACTGCTGATAGAGCGGCAGGTTCAAGCCCAGCTCGATCCGGGTCCGTTCATAGAGGTGGGCCGGAGCGCGGTCGCCGACGATCGCCAGCACCGGGTCGATGGGCACGACCCGGCCGATGAAGAAGGTGACGAGCAGCAGCCCGAATATGGTCGTGACCACGGTCACCGCAAAACGCAGGACGGAAGCCGCGAAGGACGAAGCACGGCGCCGATTGCGCCGTGTCGCCACGGTTGTATCTGTAAGGGTCAAGAAATCAGCCTTCCGGGCTAAGGCCTATATAGGCCCTACTCCTTGGAAACGTTGAACACGTAGTTCGTATCGAAGGTCGGGCCGAGCTTGAAATCCTTCACGCCCTTGCCGACGCCGGCCACTTCCGTCTGCTGGAAGATCAGCGCGAACGGACCGGTTGCGAGCAGCTTCTTCTGCAGGCTTTCGTAGATTGCGGCGCGCTTGGCCGAATCCCGCTCCAGGAAGCCGGTCTTGGTTTCCTTCGTCAGCTCCGGAATATCCCAGGCATTGCGCCATGCGAGCGTCTTTGACGTGCCCTCATCGGCATTGTTCGGGTTTGACGTGAAGGTTTCCGCGTTTGAGTTCGGATCCCAGTAATCGACGCCCCAGTAACCGATATACATGTCATGGGTGCGTGCACGGTATTTGGTCAGCGTCTGCTTGCCATCGCCGGGAATGATCTCCATCTTGATGCCTGCCTGGGCGAAGGTCTGCTGGATCGATTCCGCAATGCCGGTGGTCGGCTGGTTGTTGCGCACGTCCATGGTGACGGAGAAACCGTCCTTCAGGCCGGCCTTGGCGAGCAGTTCCTTGGCTTTGGCGACGTCGAGCTTGTAGGGCTTGTCGTCGATCGCGCCGAGCAGGCCTTTCGGCAGGAAGGTCTGGTGGATTTCACCGACGCCTTTGATGAGGGTCGCCTGGATCGCATCATAGTCGACCAGGTATTTCATCGCCTCGACGACTTCCGGCTTTGCAAGATTCGGGTTCTTCTGGTTCATGCTGAAGTAGAAGACCGAACCCTTCGGGGTGCTGGTGATCGTCGTGCCCTTCTTGGAAACCGCGTCGATATCGTTCGGCTCGAGATTGCGCGCGACGTCGATATCGCCGTTATCGAGCGCAAGCCGCTGCGCGGCACTTTCCTTCATGTGGCGATAGATGACGCGGTTGAGCTTCGGCTTCTCACCCCAGTAATTGTCGTTGCGCTCCATCACGACCACTTCGTTGGCGCGCCATTCGCGAATCTTGTAGGGGCCGGATCCCGCGAAATTGCTCTTCAGCCATGCGTTGCCGTAGTCGTCATTGGTGACATGCTGCGAAACCAGTTGCTTGTCGACCACGGCGGCAACGGTCGCGGTCAGGCAGTTCAGCACGAAGGACGGCGCATAGGACTGGTCGACGGTGAGCACGAAAGTGCTCGGGTCCTTGGCAACGGCCTTTTCGGTGATGTTGTCCTTCTTCAGGCCGAACTGATTGAGGATGAAGGCTGGCGGTCCGTCGATCTTGACGGAACGTTCGAAGGAATAGGCAACGTCTTCCGCGGTGATCGGGTTGCCGGAGGCGAATTTCAGACCCTGCTTGATCTTAAACGTATAGGTGAGGCCGTCGTCGGATACTGTCCAGCTTTCAGCGAGATCCGGCGCGACCTTCGATGTGTCGTTGATGTCGAGCCGGACGAGACGGTCATAGCTGTTGCCGTTGATCTCGCCGGCCGAGAATTCGAAGGCCTGGCCCGGGTCGAGCGTGATGATGTCGTCGAAGGCAAGCCCGATGACGAGCGTATCCTTCGGCGTGACGGCGAATGCCTGCGGCGCGGCCGCGAGCATCACTGCGAGCGCAGCGCCCGTGGTCAGCAGACGGATTCGTCCCTTGAATGAATGGAGCATGGTCTGGTTTCCCCTTTTGGTTCTTTGGACCTTTGGGGAAAACCGCCCTATTCGTGCCAGGCCTTCCCCAAAACTCTGAGCCAGTTTTCCCGGCAAAGCTTTTTTAATTCTTCGCCAGCGTAGCCCGCTCCTCTGAGCGCCGCAACCAGATTCTGATTTCCTCCAGCATCATGAATCTCTTCGGGAATCGAGGCGCCGTCGAAATCCGAACCGAGCGCCACGTGATCGATCCCCATGCGGCCGACCATGTGGTCGACATGACGGATCATGTCTGAAAGCGGCGTCGAAACGTTGTCGCGGCCGTCGTCGCGCAGCATGGTCACGGCATAGTTGAGGCCGACGAGGCCGCCGCTCTCCTTGACCGCGTCTAGCTGCCTGTCGGTCAGGTTGCGGGCGACCGGAGTAAGCGCATGGGCATTCGAATGGCTGGCGATCAGCGGCTGGTCCGAGGTCTTGGCGACATCCCAGAAGCCCTTCTCGGTGATGTGCGAAAGATCGATCAGGATACCGAGCCGGTTGCAGGCCCTGACGAGTTCGAAGCCGAGATCGGTAAGACCGGGACCGGTATCCGGCGACATGGGAAAGGCAAACGGCACGCCGTGGCCGAAGATGTTGTGGCGGCTCCAGACAGGGCCGAGCGAGCGCAGGCCGGCGGCGTAAAAAACATCGAGATTGCCGAGGTCCGGATCGATCGCTTCGCAGCCTTCCATATGCATGACGGCGGCGAAAATGCCGTCTTCCATCGCCTTGCGAATATCGGCCGTGGAGCGGCAAAGCCGCCAGGCGCCGGCCCGGTCGAGGCGAAGGGCGATGGCCGCCTTTTCAAGCGCGATGGTCACGGACGGCAGATGGTCGAGGGGTGCAGCAAGCGGCGTTTCGTAACGGCCATCTGCATCGGGCTCCTTCAGGATGAGGTCGCCCGACGGGATATAGATAGCACAGAGTCCGCCGGCGAGCCCGCCGGCCTTGGCGCGTGGTCCGTCGATATGGCCGTTCGGCGTGCCGTGCATGAATTCGGCGATCGGGTCGCCGCCCGCCTTCATGTTCCGCCAGAGCCGCAGAAGCACGTCGTTATGGCCGTCGAACACCAGTTCCATGAAGCTGTTCCCGATTTCCTGTGAAAATCCCCGAGGTGAGTGATCCGCGATCCTATTCGCCCGACGCTGTTTCGCAAGGCACAAATCGCCTCAGGCGGTCCAGTTCCCCTCGCCCGCCTTTTTCAGCATCGGCGTCCTGAAAACGCCGACGGTGCGCTCCTGCCATTGCCGCCCGAAGGAAGCGAGCCTCTCGTGCCAGCGTTCCGATTGCAGCATGGCTGCGCCGATCACCACCGGTTCGATACCGAGCGAGGCCATCAACTCAAGCCCCGACACGATCGACGCGCCGCTGGAGATGACGTCGTCAACCAGCGCCACACGCTTGCCCTGGATGAGCGGCAGCATGCGTGGATCGACATAGAGCCGCTTCTTCTGTTCCGGCGTGGTGATGGAGGAAAGCGGCACCGACAGGGTCTCGTCGTACCAGAATTTCCGCGAGGTCCCGAGCGGCACGTAGCGCGTGAAGCCCAGTGAGCGGGCGACGGCCGCGGCAAGCGTGAGGCCGAGCGTCGGCAGGCCGACGATCACTTCCGGCCGATAGATGGCAAGCTTCGGCGCGAGATCGGCGGCAAGAGCGTCCTGCACGTCGAAGCTCGCCTGGTTGATGATGAGAGAGGCGAGCGCATGCTCGCCGCCCGCGAGTGGCCGGATCGGCAGCTTGATCTGGCTGCCGTCGTCGAGCGTCGCCGGGAAGAAGCCGGAAAACGGCCCTGCCCTGTCGAATGAGCCCGGCGGATGCACGTCCTGCCAGAAATCATGCGGCTGCATCGTCTTTCCTATTCGAGAATTTCGAGGATCGGTGATTCCAATAACCTGCCGCTGGTCACATCGGCAATGCCGCGATCGGTCTGATGCGGGCCGGGATTGCACGCGAGCGTCACGCCGAAACAGGCCTTGAACACGAGATAGGGCGGCTGCCAGTCGACGACGCGGTCCATGGCGGATCGGATATTCCGGAAACCTTCCGCCACCTCCTCCATCGGCGCTTCGGACACCAGGCCGGAAAGCGGCAATGGAAGGAGAGCCACGACCTTGCCGTCGATCGCCACCGCCATGCCGCCGCCGGCCCCGATGACGGCATTCGCCGCCGCGGCCATATCGGCCGGATCGGAGCCGAAGACGGTGAGGTTGTGGCTGTCATGGGCAAGCGTGGTGGCGAATGCCCCTTTCCACCGGCCCCAGCCGGTGAGAAACCCGAGACGGGTGCGGCTGTCGGCGCGGCCGTGGCGGTGGGTGACCGCGATCAGGGTCGTTCCCTCCGGGGGTACCACGTAACCGTCGGTGACATCCGCAACCGTCTCCCCCCAGTTCGTGAAGCGCGGGCGATCGATCGTTGCGAGCCTGACCTTCTTCGCCGTTGCGGAAAGCTTGAAGTCCTCCGCCGTCAGCGGCTTGAGCTTGACGGAATCCCGAAGCGGCGAGGAATCGATGGCGGCCGCCTCGATCGCCATCGCGCCGTCGTGGGCAACCGGCGTGCCGCTGGCCAGCACATGCCGCGCGCGGAAATCATCGAGGTCTTCGAAAACCACGATGTCCGCGCGGCGGCCGGCGGCGATCAGGCCAAGATCGGCGCGACCGATCCGGACGGAAGCGTTGAGCGTCGCAGCCTGCAGCGCCCATTCCGGCTTCATCCCATAGTGCACCAGCCGGCGGACCACATCGTCCAGTCCGCCGCCGCTGACGAGATCGTCCGGGAAGACGTCGTCGGTGCAGAGTGTCACGGTCTGCGGCAGGTGGCCGAGCGTCTTCAACGCTTCCACAAACTCAGGCAACAGGTGATCATGCGATCCCCGCAACTCGATCGTCAGCCCCGCGCGCAGCTTGGAAAGAAGGTCGGCTCCGGAGACGAGTTCGTGATCGGAGGTCACTCCGGCCGCCATGAAGGCGGCGAGATCGGGACCTGCGAGGCCCCGCGCATGACCGCAGACGAGTTTTTCGGAGACCAGTGCCGCCTGCACGATCGCGCTCATGCGCGGCTCGCGGTCGATGACGCCGCGCATGTTCATGACCTCGGCAAGCCCGCCGATCTTCGGCCAGAACAGCATTTCCTCGACGGCCGAAACGTCGAAATCGGCGCCCGCCACCTCCAGGCCCGGTGCCGACGGCACGCAAGAAGGGGCCAGGACGACCGCACGCAGCGGCAATGGCTTGACCGCCTCGACGGCCCAGCGCACCCCGTCGACACCATGGACGTTGCCGAATTCGTGGGGATCCCAGACGACGGTCGTGACCCCGTGCGGGAGCACGGTTGCCGCATAGATGGCCGGAGTCACCATCGAGCTTTCGATATGCATGTGCGTGTCGATGAGGCCGGGCGAGATGAACGCGCCTTTCGCATCGATGATCCGGGCGGCGTCAGAGCGGCTGCCGGCCTCGTGGACGCTGGCGATCATCGGACCGACGATGCCGATATCCGCCGGCCGCAATTCCCCGGTCCCCATGTCCACCAATGTGCCGCCCGCAATCAGGATGTCGAACGGAGCGTCGCCCCGCGCAGCCGTAACGGCGCGGTCGCGAAAGGCCGGTTCAGTGAACTCCTGCACCGTTGCGATAATGTTCTTCACCAGCTCGCCTCTGCCTGCAATGTTTCGAGAATGAGAGTTCTTGCCCTTTCGGCGTCGATCTCGACACCGTAGGCCGCATTGAATGCCGCCCGCCCGGCACGCGTCTCGACAACCGTGCGCCCGCGTGTCAGCCCGCCCGCGAGCTCCACGTCGATACGTGCCTCGCGCCAGGTCACATGGTCCGGATAGGCGAAGGCGACCGCCGCGACGGCATCGTAGAGCGCCATCGCCGGCCGCCCGCGGCTGGTGGCAATCTTAACGAAGCCTGCCAGGAGATCGGCAACCAGCCCGGCATTGCGGCCGCCTGCCGCCCGGATGGGCGCAATGTCCTCCGGCCCGCACAGCACCTTGCGGCAGAGATCGAGATCGACCATCCGGAACGGGATGTCGTGGGCAAGCACGATCGCCAGCGCTTCCGGATCGGCAAAGGCATTGAATTCGGCGGATGCCGTGTGATTGCCGGTCGTCACTCCGCCGCCCATCCAGGTGAGATCGGTGATCTTCGCCGCAAGATCGGGCCGCGCCAGCGCGATGGCCGCAATGTTGGTGAGCGGCCCGAGCGCCAGGATGCGCCGCTCGCCTTCACCCTTTTCGAGCCAGCAACAGAGCGCTCCGAAAGCGTCATTCTGAAACGTATCGGCAGCCTCCGGCAGACTGAGGCCGGCCGTCGGAATGCCGGTCTCGCCGAGAATGCCCGTTGCCGTCTCCAACTGGCCAAGCACTGGCGTATCACGCCCTACATGGATCGGAAACGGCCAGACGAAGGCAGACGCAGCACCCGCCGCATTGCGGCGGACGGCTTCGAGCGGCGCATTGCCGAAGGCGAGCGAGACGCCGTCGATCGCAAGCCCCGCATGCGCCGCGATCATGATCGCGGCGATGTCGTCGAAGCCCATATCGGTATCGATCCAGATGCCCATGGTCCGGACGCCTCAGGTAAACCGGGAAAGCGGGGCGGCCTTTTCGGCCGGCAGGTCGAAGGAGAGATCGCTGCCCAGCGCATGCGCCGGCTGGCTCGCCTCCACCTCTGCCTTGATCGGGCCGAAAGGCGTATCGAGCAGGTATTCGCGGCTGTCACCGGCAAAGGATGCGCCGCGCACGGTGCCCCGGAAAGGACCTGAGCCCAGGGTCACCATACGCGGCCGCCAGGCCAGACCCGCCGCTGAAGGGGCCGGACCCGATAGGTCTATCAGACCACTGCTGGTCTTCATCTTCCCCTGTTCGATCGGGAAGATGTTTTCGAAACCGACGAAATCCGCCACGAAAGAGGAGGTCGGGCGGTTGTAGATATCCTCGGGCGAGCCGATCTGTTCGATCTTACCGTTCTTCATGACCACAATGCGGTCGGCAAGCGCAAGCGCTTCCGCCTGATCGTGGGTCACGAAGATCATCGTCACGCCGGTTTCCTTCTGGACGCGCTGCAGCTCGGTGCGCATTTCAAGCCGCAGGCGGGCGTCGAGGTTGGAAAGCGGTTCGTCGAGCAGAAGCACCTTCGGCTCCATGACCATCGAGCGGGCAAGCGCCACGCGCTGCTGCTGGCCGCCGGAAAGCTCGGCCGGCTTGCGGTTGGCGAAGCTCGACAGGCCGACCGAGGTGAGGCCCGACCGGACTTTGGCGTCGAGTTCGGTTCCGCGCATGCCCTTGAGCTTCAGGCCGAAGGCGACGTTCTCGTAGACCGAGAGGTGCGGGAAAAGCGCATAGGACTGGAAGACAAGGCCGACGGCGCGCTTGTTGGCCGGCACGCGGGTGATATCCGCGCCGTCGAGCCGCACATGGCCGGACTTGACCGGCAGCAGGCCGGCGATGGCACGCATGGTCGTCGTCTTGCCACAGCCGGAAGGGCCGAGCAGCGCGACGAGCTCGCCCTTGCGGATGGGAAGGTCGAGGTTCGCAACGGCGACGGTGTCGCCATAGGCGAGCGTCAGCTTTTCGAGCGAGAGGTAAGGCGCGTCAGACATAGCGGGAAAATCCGAGGAAGCGTTCGGCAGCAAAGACGATGCCGATGGAAAGGAAGGCGAGCAGCGAGGAGAGTGCGGCAACCGACGGATCGAAGACGATCTCCATATAGGCGATCATGTCGATCGGCAGCGTGCGCACGCCCGGCCCGGAGAGGAACAGCGACACCGGCACCTGGTTGAAGCTGGTGACGAAGCCGAGGATGAAGGCGGAAAGAATGCCGCCGCGGATGTTCGGCATCACCACCCGGAAGAAGGCGCCGAGCCGGGAGGAGCCGAGCAGCACCGCCGCCTCCTCGATATCCGAGCGCAGGTTGTCCAGGCTTGCCGAGACCACCCGCACCGCATAGGGCAGCACCAGCGCCGTATGGGCAAGGAACAATGCCGGCGTGATGCCGACCTGGAACGGCACGACGATGTAGCGGAGCAGCGCCAGGCCGACGATGATGCCGGGCACGATGATCGGCGCCGAGACGACCGTGCGGACGATTTCCGCCCCCGGCAGCTTGTAGCGGGAGAGCGCGTAGGACGCAGGAATGCCAAGCAGGAGTGCTGCCGCCGTTCCGCCGATCGCCAGAAACATCGACATCGCGAAGCTCGCCCGGAAGCTCTCCACCGTGAAGACCTTCAGGATCCAGCGCAGCGAAAAGCCCTGCGGCGGGAAGGCCAGCGTCTCTCCGCCGGAAAAGGAGGCGGCGACGATGATCAGGAACGGCCCGATCAGGAAGCCCAGCACCAGGAAAAGCGTAATGGGAATGAAGAGGCTGCGAGCGCTCACTGCGGGCTCCTCTGCTTGTTCCTGGCCGTGGCGACGCGTTTGAGAAGGATGTTCGCGGCAAAGCTCATGACGATCAGAATGAAGGCGATGACGCTCGCCGAGACGAAATTGTTGGAGACCGAGACCTGCTGGTAGAGCAGCGTCTCCAGCATCAGCACCTTGGAGCCGCCGAGGATGGCCGGCGTGATATAGGCCGTCAGCGAGCCGGTGAAGACCAGCGTGCCGCCGATGACGAGGCCTTCCTTGGTGAGCGGCAGGATGACCTTCCAGAAGACCTGGAACCAGTTGGCGCCAAGCACGCGGGCAGCCGGAACGGCATCCTTCGGCATGTTCTCAAGCGCGGAAATGAGCGAGATGATCATCAGCGGCAGGAAGAGCTGCAAGAGGCCTATGAAAACCGCCGTCTCGGAAAACAGGATGCGCAGCGGCGCATCCGTCAGGCCGACCAGTTGCAGCGCCTGGTTGACGATGCCGGTGCGGCCGAGAATGACGATCCAGGCATAGGTGCGGGCAACCGGCGAGATCATCAGCGGCAGCACGACGAGACCGGTCATCTTGCCCTTGGTGCCGGGCTCCAGGTTGACGATCGCAAACGCGGCCGCATAGCCGAGCACGGCCGAGACGACGGTCACGATCGCCCCGAGCCTCAGCGTGCGCAGGAAGACGGTCCGGTTCAGCGGGTCGGCGAAGAAATCCGTATAGGCGGATATGGTCCAGCCGCCGACCGGATTGCGAAAGCCGTCGGAGAGCAGGATCGCCACCGGCATGAGGAAGACCGCCGCGGCGAAGAATGCCGCGGGCAGTGCAAGCGCCAGCGCTTCAGCCCTGTTGTGGAACATTGGTGGTGGTCTCCTGAACGATCCGCCCTCGAAGGGAACCTGTTTATTTACGTCGTCGCCCGCTTTGCTTCGGACACGTCCTCGCCAGATTTTGCGGCGTCATCCTCGGGCTTGTCCCGAGGATCCAAGCCGAAAAATACGTGACGAAGAGTGTGCCGAAAGCGCTGCAGATCCTCGGGACAATCCCGAGGATGACGACGGAGCGCGATGCGCCAACCCTTACTGCCCGACCTTCTCGTTCCAGCTTTTCACCCAGCCGGCGCGGTTGTCGAGCGCCACGGCGGACGGGATGAGCTTCAGGCTTTTCGCCGTCTCCTCGCCATAGGTGAGGTTGTTTGCGATCGCGTCGGACAGCTTGACCTCCTTGTTGGCCGGACTGTCGATCAGCTTTTCGGCAAGCTTCGTCTGGGTATCGGTCGAGAGCCAGAAATCCATGAACTGCAGCGCGAGATCGCGGTTCTTCGAACCCTTGGTGACGACCATGACGTTCATGCCGCCCGTCTGGCCTTCCTTGGGATTGGCCCAAGCAATCGGCATGTCGAGCTTGGTGAAGGGAGCCCAGGAGAAGCGACCGATGGGTGCTGCCCAGATTTCCTCCTGCTGCATGAGCTGCACGAGTTGCGAGGATTTTTCATAGAAGGTGACGATCTCGCCCTTCTTCTCCCCGACGGCTTCGATCGGAGCCGCAAGGTCCGGCGTGTCTTTGCCGAGCGCAAGACCCAGCATGTAGAGCGCCGGCGGCCCCTGGTTGGTGGTGACGTTCGGCCAGGCGATATGGCTTGCATATTCCGGCTTCAGGAGATCGGCCCAGGACTCGATCTTCATCTTGTCGGAACGATAGGCGATCGAGGTCGCGTAGAAGGTATAGCCGACGCTCATGCCGTCGCCGTTCGGGTCTTTCGCAACGTCGTAGAGCTTGTTGAAGTTGGAGAGCTTCGCCGTATCGACCTTGTCGGTCAGGCCGGCGCGGGAAGCGGCCAGCGCATCGGCCATCGAGACGACGGCCATGTCGACCATCGGATTGGCCTTGTTGGCCTCCAGCTTGGCGAGACGTTCGACGCTGTTGCCGGTCTCGACGACGAGCTTGCAGCCGCAGATCTTCTCGAAGGGATCGTAGACGAGCTGCTTGAATTCATCCTGCGCGAAGGCATAGACGGAAATCGTCAATGTCTTTTCCTGGGCCAGGGCCTGAGTTGGTGCGGCGCCCATCGTGAGCATCAGGGCGGTGCCCGATGCGAGAATGACCTTTTTCATGATTTGAGTTCTCCTGCTGTCGGCTTGTTGGATGGTTGAAGGGCATGCGAATTCGGTGCGCCAGTAGACTGGCGCACGATGAGCTGCATCGGCACCCGGTCCGTTTCCGACGCAACGTTACCGGACGCTGCGGGTTCGGCCTCGCCGTCCTGCGAGATGACCCGGATCAAGGCGGCAACGGCAAGATCGGCGATCGTGGCCATGTCCATGCGTATGGTGGTGAGCGCGGGCGTGACGACGGGGGACCAGATAAGGTCGTCGAAACCGGTGACGCTCACCATTTCCGGCACTCCGATCCCGGCGCGCTGTAGCTCGGTCAGCGCCCGGAGCGCCGAAAGGTCCGAGACGGCCGCAAAGGCAGTGAAGCCGGTTGCGGCCTTTTCCGCAAGCCCGAGCGGACAGCCTTCTCCCGCGACCGCTTCGACCTTCTCGATCCACAGCGTCTCGCATTCGATGCCGGCACCGAACCCGGCCTTCAACCCGCCGATCCGGTCGTTCTGCACATTGGAGGACGTGTTCGTGCCGATCAGCAGGACCTTGCGATGGCCGAGCGCGGCAAGATGCCGCCCCATCTGCACGCCGCCGCCCCAATGGTCGGCGGCAACGGTATTGCCGGGCGTGGACGGCGTATCGATGACGGCGACCGGACAGCCGACATCGGCGATACGCGTGCCGCGCCGGGGCACGATCACCATGCCGTCGACGCCGCGCTCCAGAAGCCGGGCGATCGCCTCCGTCTGCATCGCGATGTCGCCGCGGGAGTCGGCGATCAGCACGCCGTAGCCGGCATTCGAGGCGGCATTCTCGATCGCCTGGGCGATCTGCGGGAAAAGCGGATTGGCGATATCCGGCAGCACAAGGCCGAGAACCCCGGTGCGGCCGGTGCGTAATGCCCGGGCCGCAAGACTTGGCACATAGCCGAGCTCGGCCGCCTTGGCCCGCACCTTTTCCACCAGTTCCGGTGATACCCTGCCCTTGCCCGAAAGCGCATTGGACACGGTCGCCGCCGACACCCCGAGGGCGGCTGCGATCGCATTCATATTCGGTCCGGTCCGGTTGATTGCCATAAAACGCCTTGCTTAAACGTTTAAGCAAGATACTTTGATCAAGTTGCTTTGTCGAGTCGCTTCTGGCCGCCAGGCGATCGATATCCCCATATCTTGCCTTGACTTCGCCCTCCCCACCAGTGGAAATCCGGGTTCGACGATCGGGAGAGGGCAAATGCAGGTCGAAGACATCACCGGACTTTCCGCCACTGACCTGTCCAAAGCGATCCACGACGGGCAAGTATCCTGTGTAGAGGTCATGAAGGCCTATCTGGCGCGCATCGCAAGGCTCAATCCGAAGGTCAATGCCATCGTCAGCCTGCGCGATGCCGATGCCTTGCTTGCCGAGGCCGAGGTCTGTGACACCGAGCTTGCTGCCGGCAAATCGCGCGGCTGGATGCACGGGCTTCCGATCGCCATCAAGGACCTTTGCGAGGTGAAGGGCATCCGCTGCACCTACGGTTCCCCGCTCTTCGCCGATTTCGTGCCGGACAAGGACGAGGTGATGGTCGAGCGCATCCGGGCCGCCGGCGCAATCATCATCGGCAAGACCAATACGCCGGAACAGGGGCTCGGCTCACAGAGCTACAACCCGGTCCACGGCACGACGAAGAACCCCTACGACCTGACGAAAACCGCCGGCGGATCGAGCGGCGGCGCGGCGGCGGCTCTCGCCGCCCATCTTCTGCCGGTGGCTGACGGCAGCGACATGATGGGATCGCTGCGCAACCCCGCCGCCTTCAACAACGTCGTCGGCTTCCGCCCGAGCTATGGCCGCATCCCCTCATCGCTCAAGCTCGAACTCTTCATGGGCCAGCTTTCGGTGCTCGGGCCGATGGGCCGCACGGTGCGCGATGCCGCAGCCCTTCTCGCCACGCAGGCGGGCTACGATCCGCGCGACCCGCATTCGCTCGCCGTCGAGGATCTGGTTCCCCGGGAAGACCGCGATTTCTCCGGCGCCCGCATCGCCTGGCTCGGCGACCTCGGCAGCTACCTGCCCTTCGAGCCCGGCGTGCTGGAACTCTGCCGCGCGACGCTGCCGGTCTTCGAGCGCATCGGCTGCAAGGTCGAAGACGTGGTGCCGGATTTCGACATGGCCGACGTCTGGCGCTCATGGACGACGCTCAGAAGCTGGCTCGCAGCCAATGGCATGCGCGACAACTACGACGACCCCGCCAAGTGGGCCTTGATGAAACCGGAGATCGTCTGGGAAATTGAGCGCGGCCTCGACATGACGGGGCGCGAGGTGCATTTCGCCTCGAAACGCCGCAGCGCCTGGTATCAGTATCTGCTGACGCTCTTCGAGCGATACGACTACCTGATCCTGCCCTCCGCCCAGGTCTTCCCCTTCGATGCGGACATTCATTGGCCCAAGGAAATCGCCGGCCGGAAAATGGACACCTATCACCGCTGGATGGAGGTGGTGATCCCGGCCTCGATGGCCGGCCTGCCCGTCGCCGCCATGCCGGCCGGCTTCAGCTCAAACGGCCTGCCAAACGGCATCCAGATCATCGGCCGCCCCCGCGCCGACAGGGCCGTGCTGGAGGTGGCGCTGGCCTATGAGAAGGTGACGGAATGGTTGGATAGAAGGCCGGAGCTTTAGCTGAAACGGTGCGGCAGGTTTACCTCTCCCCTTGCGGGAGAGGTTACAAAATCACGATCTTAGCTTCAGCTAAGTCGTAGATTTTGTTGGTGAGGGGATTGGCTGCGAAATACCCCCTCACTTGCGATTTCTAACACTTAGCTGAAGCTAAGATGTTGAAATCGCTTTCTCTCCCACAAGGGGAGAGATTAAGATGCCAAAACCTCCTACCACCCCACCACCTCTTCGTTCTCCCGATACCGCCCGACCTCTTCCAGCAACCAGGCCCGAAAGGCCACCACCGGGCGAAACCCCGTCTTGCTGAGCGGCGCGACGGCATAATAGGCGCTGGGGCTCCTGACCTGATGCGGAAAGGCCTCGACCAATTGGCCGCTCGCGAGTTCCGAATCGATCAGGAAGAGCGGCATCAGCGCCACGCCGAGCCCCGCGATACAGGCCTGCGCGACGTTGCCGAACTGCTCGAACCGCATGCCCTGCGACGGCGTGCCGGTAACCCCGAGGCTCTCGAACCAGTGGCTCCAGGCGCCCGGCCGCGACGCCATGTGCAAGAGCGGCAGGCGCAAAAGGTCCTCCCCCCTGATGATGGGGTGCGCCTTGAGGAAGGCGGGAGAGCAGACAGGCGCCACCATCTCCTCCATAAGGAATGTGCATTCCGCCCCCGGCCAGTCCGGCCCTTTTTCACCCATGGGCCCGATATGGATCGCCATGTCGATGCCGTCGCGGTCGAAATCGAAGACGCCGATGCGGGTCGCGAAATTGATGGTGATCTCCGGGTGCCGGGCGACGAATTGCGGGATGCGCGGCATCAGCCAGCGGGTCCCGAAAGTCGGCAGGATGGCGAGGTTCAACTGGTCACTATGCCGTTTTGTCATGACCTGCAGCGAAGCCGAGCGGATCTGTGTCAGCGCGCCGGCGACCGCCTTGGCGTATTCCTCGCCGGCGGGCGTCAACATGACGCCTCTGCTCGTGCGGTCGAACAGCAGCACGCCAAGCTGCTCCTCCAGCCCGGAAACCTGCCGGCTGATCGCCCCTTGCGTCAGCGACAGCTCTTCTGCCGCGGCCGAGAAGCTGCCGAGCCTCGCGACGGAATCGAAAGCCGCAAGCGCGGAGGTGGAGGGAAGCAGTTTTCGCGAGAGGCTGACCATGGCGTTATTACTATAGATCATGGCCGGATGAGTAAACGGTGCTTGCTCTTCGCGGCCGCGCGGCGATAATTCTTTCAAACTTGAAATTGGAGTGAGACCCTTGGCTTTTTCCTGGAATGATCCCTTTCTGCTTGAAGACCAGTTGACCGACGAGGAACGGATGATCCGCGACGCGGCCGCCGCCTTCGCCAAGTCCGAACTCCTGCCGCGCGTCCAGGAAGCCTATCTCGAAGAGACGACCGAACCCGAACTCTTCCGCCTGATGGGTCAGACGGGCCTGCTCGGCGTCACACTGCCGGAGGAATACGGCGCCGCCAATGCTTCCTATGTCGCCTATGGCCTCGTTGCCCGCGAGATCGAACGGATCGATTCCGGCTATCGCTCGATGATGAGCGTTCAGTCCTCGCTGGTCATCTACCCGATCTATGCCTACGGCTCCGACGATCAGAAGAAGAAGTACCTGCCCGGCCTCGTCTCCGGCGAGTTGATCGGCTGTTTCGGCCTGACCGAGCCGGACGCCGGCTCCGATCCGGGCGGCATGAAGACCCGCGCCGAGAAGATCGAGGGCGGTTACCGCCTGCGCGGCTCGAAGATGTGGATTTCCAACGCGCCGATCGCCGACGTCTTCGTCGTCTGGGCGAAGTCCGAAGCCCATAACAACGAAATCCGCGGCTTCGTGCTGGAAAAGGGCATGAAGGGTCTTTCCGCGCCGAAGATCGGTGGCAAGCTGTCGCTGCGCGCCTCGATCACCGGCGAGATCGTGCTGGACGGCGTCGAGGTTTCGGAAGACGCCATGCTGCCCGGCGTCTCGGGCCTCAAGGGACCCTTCGGCTGCCTCAACCGCGCCCGCTACGGCATTTCCTGGGGTGTGATGGGGGCGGCGGAAGACTGCTGGTTCCGCGCCCGCCAGTACGGCCTTGACCGCAAGCAGTTCGGCAAGCCGCTTGCCGGCATGCAGCTCTACCAGAAGAAACTTGCCGACATGCAGACGGAGATTGCGCTCGGCCTCCAGGCGTCGCTGCGCGTCGGCCGGCTGATGGACGAGCACAGGATGGCGCCGGAGATGATCTCCATCGTCAAGCGCAACAATTGCGGCAAGGCGCTGGACATCGCCCGCCAGGCCCGCGACATGCACGGCGGCAACGGCATCCAGATCGAATTCCATGTCATGCGCCATGCGCAGAACCTGGAAACGGTCAACACCTACGAAGGCACGCATGACGTCCATGCGCTGATCCTCGGCCGCGCCCAGACCGGCATCCAAGCGTTTTTCTGAGTAGACGCGTTCGCCGCTTCGGCAGACCGGCAGCTCCCAGCGCGCCGGACTCAGACTGCGGACAAAGGCGGCAATTCCTCTTTCGTCATGCTCGGGCTTGTCCCGAGCATCTGACCACGTCTATATTCCCGAAATTACATAAATATAAACAATAGCTTGGCAAGCGACGGCAGATCCTCGGGACAAGCCCGAGGATGACGTCCTGCACGCCGAGATGTTTGTCAGCAGTCTGAAGGACCGGCAGCTCCCAGCGTGCCGGGCCTTCCATGTTTCTGCGCCTCGGCGAAGCGACAGTCGCTGGTTCACACGTCCGCGCCCAGGGTGACGAGAAGTTCATCCAGCTGACCGAACTGTTCAGGCATCGCGCCTTCCATGCCGGCGCAGGATTCGTCGCGCGCCTCCTTGGAAGGATAGAGTTCGTGAAGGACCAGCAGCGTCTTGCCATCCTCTTCCTCGAAGGTGACCGTGGTGACGGAGCCCTCTTCGCTTTCGTCATTGGTCCAGACGAGGCGTGAAGGCGGCGACACTTCGAGATATTTGCCGAAGAACGTCATGGAGTTTTCGGCATCCTGTCCGAACGTGACGCTATAGCCGCCGCCGGTGCGGACATCCATCTCGCAGGAAAGAAGCGGTACGCCGCTGGATTTCGGTGCCCACCACAGCTTGAACAATTCGGGCGTGGTCCACGCATCGAACACGAGGCGAACCGGACCGTTGAAGGTGCGCGTCACGACGAGTTCGCGTTCGGACCTCCGTTCGACCGCCGTGCGGCGGTCACTCACTCTCTTTTCCATCGAATTTCTCCTTGAGTTTCAAAGCCTCGACACTTTTTTGTCCCACGCCTTCGTGTCCGCACAGACATCCATCGCCTGCCTGTAGGCCTCGCGGCCGGTGGTTCGTGCAACATAAGCGCGTTCAGCCTCGCCAAAGGCAAAGCCGACAGTCCTGCGGGCAAATTCCAGTGCATAGGTCACCGAAATGTCCGCCGCCGTGAATGTTTCGCCGGCAAGATAGGGCGAATGCGCAAGCTGTCGCGTCACCAGTCCCAGCCGGCTCTCGAACACGGATAGCGCCTGGCCGGCACTCCAGTTCTGCCGCTCGGCCTCCGGCGCGAGATTGCGGGCACCGGAGACGAAGTACATGGAAGCCGCCAGCCCCGCTTCGCCCAGGTGAAGGAACTGCTGGTACGACGGGAAGGCGGGATCGGATGGTTGCGGCGCAAGCGGCGTCGGCCCGTAGCGGGCCATCAGATATTCCATGATCGCAATCGACTCGACCATGATGACGTCGCCGTCCTGAAGTGCCGGGATGAACCCGGCGGGATTGATCGCCAGAAATTCCGCGTCATGCTCGACGCCGGCGATCAGGTCCACCGGCCTCAGCCGGTACGGCAGGCCCATTTCCTCCAGCAGCCAGACGACCCGGAACCCTCTCCCTTCGCCATATACGGTAATCATGCCCGATACCCTCCTTCCCGCACCTGTCTCGAAAACGGCAAGCGCCGGCTGACCTCGCCAGCCGGCAACGATCCGAAGCTTGTGGGGGCGTTTACCTACCCCCGCCGCGCGGCCTCGATTGCCGCGACATCGATCTTCTTCATGGTCATCATCGCATCGAAGGCACGTTTCGCCTCGCCGCCGCCGGCCACAAGCGCCTCCATGAGAACGCGGGGCGTGATCTGCCAGGAGATGCCCCATTTATCCTTGCACCAGCCGCATTCGCTCTCCTGACCGCCATTGCCGACAATGGCGTTCCAGTATCGGTCGGTCTCCTCCTGGTCTTCGGTCGAAATCTGGAAGGAAAAGGCTTCGTTGTGCTTGAAGACCGGACCGCCGTTCAGCCCGATGCAAGCAACGCCCGCGACGGTGAATTCCACGACGAGCACGTCTCCCTGCTTGCCGTCCGGGTAATCGCCGGGCGCGAGGATTATCGCGCCGACGGCGCTATGCGGAAAAATCCCGGCATAGAAGCGGGCAGCCTCCTCGGCATCCTTGTCGTACCATACGCAGATCGTGTTCTTTGCCATTGCATTTCTCCCTTTTAGTCCTCGTGACGAGGTCGTCAGTCACGACCATACCCTAAAGACGCCGGGGCCTTCGGCGATCCGACATCCAGCCGAAAAAACTTAAATCCCCTCACACCCCACGCCGTTTTTCGTCATTGGAGAAATTTCCGCCTTCGGTGTATCAGTGAGGTCAGGTCCCATCAGGGACAGTGCACGAATGAGATAAAGGTCGCTCGAAAGAATGCACGCCATGGAGAAGACGGCGGAAGACGCCGATGGCGGTTTCAACGTCGGTGAACGGTTGCGCCTGGTGCGCCATCAGCATGGGCTTTCCCAGCGGGCATTGGCGATGAAGGCGGGCGTCACCCATTCGCTCGTCTCGCTGATCGAGAAGAACAAGGTGAGCCCTTCGGTCGCCTCGCTGAAGAAGATTCTTGAATCGATCTCCTATCCGCTGACCGATTTCTTCGCGCTGACCCTGCCGCCGGTCGACCAGATCTTTTATCGCGCCGATGAATTGGTTCCGCTTTCCACCGGCACGTTGACGCTTCTGCAGGTGGGCGACGCGAAATCCCACAGCGTGCAGATTTTCCATGAGTTCTACGAACCCGGCGCCGACAGCGGCGAGACCATGCTCCAGCATGATGCAGAGGAAGGCGGCGTGGTGGTGGCCGGCGAGCTTGAACTGACCGTCGGCAGCCAGACACGCATCCTCAAGAAGGGAGACGCCTATCTCTTCGACAGCCGCCTGCCGCACCGCTACCGCAACGTCGGCACCGAACGCTGCGAGGTGGTGAGCGCCTGCACACCACCCTATCTTTAGTATGACTTTATTGAAGGTCGCCGTTGATTGTGGCCGTCAATTATCTTAGGTCAGGCTGGCGAATTCTCCGTATCTCTGCCGGCGATTTTCCCTGATCGCCCCGCCCTTTTTAGAACGCCCGCCCTTTTTTTGGAACGAAAGTGGACCCCATGCAGACCTATCCCGACGTCAAGCTCTTCATCAACGGCGAATGGCGCGATGCCATCGGCGGCGAGACCATTCCGGTCATCGATCCCGCGACCGAAGAGGTGATCGGCAAGATCGCCCATGCACGCAAGGCGGACCTCGATCTTGCGCTGGAAGCGGCCGATAAGGGCTTCAAGATCTGGCGTGACACCGCCGCCTTCGAGCGTTCCAAGCTGATGCGCAAGGCCGCCGACATCATGCGCTCGCGCGTTGATGAGATCGCCTTCATGATGACCCGCGAACAGGGCAAGCCGCTCGCCCAGGCGAAGATGGAAGTGATGGGCGGCGCCGACACGATCGACTGGTTCGCCGAGGAAGCCCGCCGCACCTATGGCCAGATCATCCCGGCCCGCTTCAGCGGCGTGGCTCAGATGGCGATCAAGATGCCGGTCGGCCCGGTCGCCGCCTTCACGCCCTGGAATTTTCCGATCAACCAGATCGTCCGCAAGCTCTCCGCAGCGCTCGCCACAGGCTGCTCGATCATCGTCAAGGCGCCGGAAGAAACCCCGGCCTCGCCTGCCGAACTCATTCGCGCCTTCGTCGATGCCGGCGTTCCGGCGGGCGTCGTCAACCTCGTCTACGGCATTCCGGCCGAGATTTCCGAATACCTGATCCCGCATCCGGTGATCCGCAAGATCTCGTTCACGGGCTCGACGCCGGTCGGCAAGCATCTCGCTGCACTCGCCGGCAAGCACATGAAGCGCGCCACGATGGAACTCGGCGGCCATGCGCCGGCGATCATCTTCGACGACGCCGATCTCGAAAAGGCGATCGAGGTGACGGCGGCGGCAAAGTTCCGCAATGCCGGCCAGGTCTGCGTCGCGCCGACCCGCTTCCTGGTGCAGGACGGCATCGCCGACAGGTTCACCGAGGGCCTCATCAAGTATGCCCGGTCGATCAAGGTCGGCAACGGCCTTGAAGAAGGCGTCACCATGGGCCCGCTTGCCAACGACCGCCGCATCCCGGCCATGGAAGACATGATCCATGACGCCGTATCGAAGGGTGCAGAACTCAAGACCGGCGGCAAGCGCATCGGCAACAAGGGTTATTTCTTCGAGCCGACCGTGCTCGCCGACGTGCCGACCTCCGCCAAGGTGATGAACGACGAGCCGTTCGGCCCGCTTGCCATCGTCAACCGTTTCTCGCATTTCGACGACGCGATCGAAGAGGCGAACCGCCTGCCCTTCGGCCTTGCATCCTATGCCTTCACCAGCTCGGTGAAGACGGCCCACGCGCTCGGCCGCCAGATGGAGGCCGGCATGCTGACCATCAACCACAACGGCCTTGCCCTGCCGGAAGTACCCTTCGGCGGCATCAAGGACTCCGGCTACGGCACCGAGGGTGGTTCGGAAGCCGTCGAAGCCTATCTGGAAACCCGCCTCGTTTCCCAGATGAGCTGAGACTTAAGTTGGTTGTTTGAAATCCAAGGGACAGCGGTTCGTATCGCTGTCCCTTTTTGCTTCATTGCCCGCGACACCCCCCTCAGCCCAAAGCTCAACCGATCGCGAACACCTTCGCCCGCCTGAGGGTCACGAAGCCCCCATCGCCCGCCTTCACGAGGCGCTCCGGCTCGACGTCGAATTCCAGATGCTCGCCGGCCTCGGTGGTCGCCAGCACCCGCCGGCCACCAGGGCGGTCCAGCACGCGGCTGATGCTGGCCGGAATGCCCGGCCCCTGCAGTGACCAGTCGAGATCGGCCGGACGGGCGTAGAGTTCCGCCTTGCCGTCCGCCAGGCCGGAAACCTCGATCGCCGCGCCGCTGGCATAGGCCTTGCCGTCGCGCACCTCGGCAGAGATCACGTTCGCATCACCCAGGAACTTCATGACGAATGCCGATTTCGGATCGCGGCAGACTTCCTCCGGCGTGCCCTGCTGGACGATATGCCCATCCTTCAGGATGACGACCCGGTCGGCAAGGTCGAGCGCCTCTTCCTGGTCATGGGTGACGAAAAGCGTGGTGATCCCAAGCTCGGAATGGATTTCGCGCAACCAGCGGCGCAGGTCGCGGCGGACATTGGCATCGAGCGCGCCGAACGGTTCGTCGAGCAGCAGCACCTTCGGATCGACCGCAAGCGCGCGGGCGAGCGCCACGCGCTGTCGCTGGCCGCCGGAAATCTGCGCCGGAAACCGGTCGCCGAGGCCTTCGAGGCGCACGAGACGCAAAAGCTCGCCGACACGGGCATCGATCGCCGCCTGTCCGCGCTTCACCTTCGAGACCTTCATGCCGAATGCGATGTTTTGCGCAACCGTCATATGCGGGAAGAGCGCATAGTGCTGGAAGACGAAGCCGACGCCGCGGTCACGCACGGGAATGTCCGTCGCGTCCTGCTCGCCGAAATAGATGTGGCCGCCATCGGCATATTCGAGGCCCGCGACCATGCGCAGGATGGTCGTCTTGCCGGAACCGGACGGCCCGAGCAGCGCGACGAGCTCGCCGCTTTCGATCTCCAGAGAGACATCCCTGACGGCGCGAAAAGTCTCGAAGGTTTTGACCACGTGGTCGAGGCGGATTTTCATGAGGCTTTCTCCGCGGCATTGGCGGCTTCCGGCGCCCTTGGGCGGACGCGGCCGGCCCCCTGGCGTTCCAGCGCCACCTTGGCGATGATGGTGAAGACGGCGATGAGCGCCAGAATGGAGGCGGAAGCGAAGGCGCCCGCCGCCTGGTAATCGTGATAGAGCAGTTCGATATGGAGCGGCAGCGTGTTGGTCTGGCCGCGGATATTGCCCGAAACGACCGAGACCGCGCCGAACTCGCCCATGACGCGGGCATTGCAGAGCACGACGCCGTAAAGCAGCGCCCATTTGACGTTCGGCAGCGTCACCGCGAAGAAGGTGCGCCAGCCCGACGCCCCGAGCGAGGTGGCGGCCTCCTCCAGGTCGCGGCCCTGCGCCTGCATGAGCGGGATGAGTTCGCGGGCGACGAAGGGCGCCGTGACGAACATCGACGCCAGGATGATGCCGGGGATCGCGAACAGGATCTTGATCCCGTAGGCATCCAGCACCGGGCCGAAAATGCCCTGCAGCCCGTAGACGAACAGATAGGCGACACCGGCGACGATCGGCGAGATCGAGAACGGGATTTCGATCACCACGAGCAGGAAGCGCCTGCCCCAAAAATCGAACTTGGTGATCGCCCAGGCCGCCGCGATGCCGAAGGCGGTGTTGACCGGCACGGCGACGAGCGCGGTCAGCACCGTGAGCATGATCGCATGCCGCGTGTCGGGATGGGCGATCGTGTCGCGATAGACCTGCCAGCCTTTCGAAAAGGCCTCGACGCCGATGATGACGAGCGGCGCGAGGATGAGAATGGCGACGAGGACGAGCACGACGCCGATCAGGCTGCGGCGGAAAACCGGTCCGTCTCCGATGCGCGGCGGTTTGCGACGGGTAGCGATGACACTCATGGTCAGTTCCTCACCGTATAGCGCAGCGCCCGCGCCTGCATCCAGTTGGTGACGGCGAGCATGAAGAAGGCGGTCAGAAGCAGGACGGAGGCGATCGCGGCTGCCGCCTGGTAGTCGTATTCCTCCAGCCGGATGAAGATCAGGAGCGCGGTGATCTCCGTCGACATCGGCTGGTTGCCGGCGATGAAGATGATCGCCCCGAACTCGCCGAGCGAACGGGCAAACGAGAGGGACACGCCCGCCAGAAGCGCAGGCGTCAAAAGCGGCAGGATGACCTTGCGGAAGATTTCCCAGTCGGAGCCGCCGAGCGATTGAGCCGCTTCCTCCAGCGCCGGGTCGAGGTCCTCCAGCACCGGCTGCACGGTGCGGACGATGAAGGGCAGCGACGTGAAGCACATGGCGATCATGATGCCGAGCGGCGTATAGGCGACCTTGATGCCGAACCCGGCAAGCACGGAACCGAACCAGCCATTGGTGGAAAACAGCGCGGTCAGCGCAATGCCGGCAACCGCCGTCGGCAGCGCGAAAGGGAGATCCACCATGGCGTCGACGATCCGCCACCCCGGAAAGCGGTAGCGCGTCAGCACCCAGGCGAGCGCCAGGCCGAACACCAGATTGAACGCGGTGGCGGCGAGCGCCGAAAGCACCGTGACCCGATAGCTGGCGAGCGCCCGCGACGACGAAACGATCCGCCAGTAGTCCTCCGGCCCAAGACTTGCCGCCTTGAACGCAAGCGCGACAAGCGGCAGGACCACGATCAGGCCGACATAGGTGAGGGTCACGCCCAGCGAGAGCGGCAATCCGGGCAGGACATTGCGTCTCAAACTGCTATTCCTTTTTCACGGCAAAACCCGGCGGATCAAAGCCCGCCGGGCAGGAGGAAACCGGTCCGATGTGGGATTAGCGACTGCCGTAAAGCTTGTCGAGAGTGCCGCCGGAAGAGAAATGCTCCGTCTGGATCTTGCTCCAGCCGCCGAACACGTCGTCGACATTGACGAGGCGGATTTCCGGGAACTCGTCCTTGAACTCGGAGACGACCTTGTCGTTGTGGACGCGATGGCCGAACTCCGCCGCGATCCGCTGGCCGTCCTCGGAATAGAGGAAATCCAGATAGGATTTCGCAAGCACTTCGGAGCCGTGCTTCTTGGCGACCTTGTCGACCACCGCGACCGGGAATTCCGCAAGCAGGCTGACCGAGGGAATGACGCTCTCGACCTTGTCGGCGCCGTATTGCTTGACGATGCTGCGGGTTTCCGCCTCGAAGGTGATCAGCACGTCGCCGGTCTCGCGCTCCACGAAGGTCGTGGTCGCGGCGCGGCCGCCGGTATCGAAGACGGGCACGTTGTCGAAGATCTTGGTGATGAACGCCTCGATCTTCTCCTCGTCGCCGCCATAGGCCTCCTTGGCCCAGGCATAGGCCGCGAGATAGGTGTAGCGCGCATTGCCGGAGGTCTTCGGGTTGGGGAAGACGGCGTGCACGTCGTCGCGGGCAAGGTCGCTCCAGTCCTTGATGTTCTTCGGATTGCCGGCGCGCACCAGGAAGGAGGGGAAGGAATAGAAGGGCGAGGCGTTGTTCGGGAATTCCTTCTGCCAGTCCGCGGAAACGAAGCCCTGCTTCACCAGAAACTCGACATCCGTGACCTGGTTGAAGGTCACCACATCGGCTTCGAGACCTTCGACGATCGAACGGGCCTGCTTCGAGGTACCGGCATGCGACTGGTCGATGATGACGCCCGGATGGCTCTTGATGAAGGCCTCGTTTTCGGCTGCGAAGATCTCGCGGGCGATATCGTAGGAGGCGTTGAGAAGCTTGTTCGGCTCCTGCGCCAGTGCAGGCGTGACGAAAAGCGCGGCAAACGCGGTGCCGAGGATCAGGAGGCGGTTCATGCAAGTCTCCGGTGTTTGATTGTTCCGCTGAAACTACCGGCTGGCGTGCCGGATCGCGAGGAACCGGGGACCCCGCTTGCGCATCCCTTTAGAAATTTCGTCCATTTTCGCCCCTGTTTGGCAAAGCTTTTCGCTCACCATCGGGATTACGCCGCCTCCCCTCCCGAGAAGGCAGTGCCATGAACGCTGGGGACCCTCCATCAAGCACCCGTCACGCGACGCTGCGCGGGGCTTCCAGGTCGTGGATGGCTTTCCTGATCTCCGTGCGGAACTCCGGCGTGTCCTGACGACCATGCACGGAAACGGCGTGCTGGACCGCGACGTCGACAAGCTCGTCGGTGCTGTCAGCCGACATGGCTACGGTGCATTTCATTTCGCTCGGAAATTCGCGGCAATCGATGAATTTGCGACCCATGTTCTCCTCCATCACAGGTCCATGGCCGGTCGGCCAGGGGGTATGAATCTTACTCCCATCGCTCGGGACAAACAAACGCAAACAAAGCCCCGCCGGGCGGATCGCCTGCGGGGATGATTCGGCGTCTTCGAAAAATAAACCGTCTGTCCATCAACGACTTGGATCGAACGGCCCGTGCCGTTTGTCCCCGCCAGCAAAACCGGCGCGATAATCCTCACGTCATCGGATGGGAACCGGGTTCGCGAGCCGGCTCCAGCTTCACGGGTCAAGGCTCGGTTTCCGGTGATGGTCGTGGAAGACGATTGGACGGGAACTGACAACTCTCGAAAGATAACCGAAACGGCCGGGGCAGGCAGAAAATCCTACCTCCCAAACCCAATGCCACTGCCTGCCCCGTTCCCAACCATGCCGGCTCTGCCTGCGTGGGCGAAGGTGTTTCCGGAAAAACTCAAGCGCTCGCCTTCTCCCGCAGCATCCGGATGATCGCGGAAAAATCGTCTCCGCCGTGGCCGGCCTTCTCGAACTCCGCATAAAGCTCGGCCGCATGGCTCCCGAGCGGCGTTGCGGCACCCGATTGCCTTGCCGCCTGCTGCGACAGCGTCAGGTCCTTCAGCATCAGCGCCGCGGCGAAACCCGGTTTGTAATCGTTGTTGGCGGGCGAGGCCGGCACCGGACCGGGTACCGGGCAATAGGTGGTGAGCGACCAGCATTGTCCCGATGACGTGGAGGCAACATCGAACAGCGCCTGGTGCGAGAGGCCGAGCTTTTCGGCAAGCCCGAAGGCCTCGCAGACGCCGATCATCGAAATGCCGAGGATCATGTTGTTGCAGATCTTGGCAGCCTGCCCGGCTCCCGCCTCGCCGCAATGGACGATCTTCTTGCCCATGGCCTCGAGGATAGGCTTGCCCGACGCGAACGCCTTTTGAGAACCGCCGACCATGAAGGTCAGCGTGCCGGCCGCAGCGCCCCCGGTGCCGCCGGAAACCGGCGCATCCAGCGAGATGCAGTTCATCACCTCCGCGAGCTTGTGTGCCTTGCGGGCGCTTTCCACGTCGATCGTCGAGCAATCGATGACAAGCGTTCCTTCGGGGACGAGCGTCGTAAGGTCCGTCCAGACCGCGATGACATGCTCTCCCTTCGGCAGCATGGTGATGACGCATTCGGCATCGTGAACGGCTTCCGCAAGCGTCGCAGCGCCCTTGACGCCTGCGCCGGCAGCCGCCTTCAGCGAGGCATCCGAGAGGTCGAAGCCATGCACCTCATGACCCGCCTTCACCAGATTGGCGGCCATCGGCCCGCCCATGTTTCCGAGGCCAATAAATGCGATCTTGGTCATGTCTTCCTCCCGTTCCTGTATTTCTCAGAGCCTGTGGTCCGCAAACAACACCGGATGCCGCACGGCGAAATAACGGTCGAGGTCCGCCTCGCTCACCTCTTCGAGCGTCGCCGGCCGCCATTTCGGATTGCGGTCCTTGTCGATGATCGCGGCCCGCACGCCCTCGTAGAAGTCGTGGTTGTGCAGGATTTCCACGCCGGCAGTGAACTCCCGTTCCAGGCATTCGACAAGGCTCGAACTTGCGCGTCCGAGCCGCAGCAGCCGCAGGGCCAGCTTGAGGCTTGTCGGGGAGCGTTTCGAGATGATCTCGCGCGTCCTGACGGCAAACTCGCCCTCTTCCTTTTCCAGGGCCGCGACGATTTCCTCCACTCTATCGAAGCGGAAGGTGCGGTCGATCAGGTCGCGATGGGCGGCGAACTGCCCCTCGCCCGGCGCGACCGCAAAACGATCGATCACCGCCCGCGCCTGTTCATCGGAGGCACTTCCCTTGAGCTCGCCCAGGGCCTCGACCAGCCCCTCCAGGCGCTCGGACGGAACGCAGGCGTCTGCGAGATTGGCATGGATGGCGTCCGCCGCGCCGACCGTCTCGCCCGTCAGCGCCATCCATGTGCCGGTCTCGCCCGGCGCGTGCGGCAAAAGCCAGGTGGCGCCGACATCCGGCACATAACCGATGCCGGTCTCCGGCATGGCAAGCCGCGTCCGTTCCGTCACGATGCGGTGTTTTCCATGCGAAGAAATGCCGACGCCGCCGCCCATGACGATACCGTCCATCAGCGCCACATAGGGTTTGGAATAATGGGAGATCATGTAGTTGAGCGGGAATTCCTCCCGCCAGAAGCGCGTCACTTCGGGATCATCCGTCCTGCCCATCTCGTGGATGACGCGGATATCGCCGCCGGCGCAAAGCCCCCGTTCCCCCTCGCCTTTCACGATGACGCAGGAGATCGCCGGATCGCCGGCGAAACGCTCCATCGCCGCCTTCATGTCCCGCACCATGGCAAGGTTCAGGCTGTTCAGGGCCTTTGGACGGTTGAGCCGGATGACGGCCGCCGAACCAACGTGGTCGAGAAGGACTTCATCACTCTGAATGGCGGTATCGGACATGCGCATCTCCGGTTTAACGGTTGTCCGCCAGGATCATCTCCGCCGCCTTTTCGGCGATCATGATCGTCGGCGAATTGGTGTTTCCGGATGTTATATTGGGCATGATCGAGGCATCGGCGATACGAAGTTTTCCGAGCGCGCGCATTTTCAGACGCGGATCGACCACGCTTTCCGGATCGGCGCCCATGCGCGCCGTGCCGACCGGGTGGAAGATCGTCGTACCGATATCGCCCGCCGCCTTTTCGAGATCGGCATCGGTCTCGAAGGACGGGCCGGGCTTGTATTCTTCCGGATGATAACGCGCGAAGGCGGGCTTCTTGACGATCTCGCGGGTGAGCCGGACCGCCCTCACCGCGATGTCCCGGTCGCCGGCAGTCGAGAGATAATTCGGATGGATGCCGGGGGCGGCTGCGAAATCCGGGCTCTTGAGATGCACCGAGCCGCGGCTTTCAGGACGCAGGTTGCACACACTCGCGGTCATGGCCGGGAAGGCATGGACGGGATCGCCGAACTTGTCGAGCGAGACGGGCTGGACATGGTATTCGAGATCCGGCGTCTCCCTGTCCGGACCTGATTTCGTAAAGATGCCGAGCTGGCTCGGCGCCATGGACATCGGCCCGGAGCGCTTGAATGCATATTCCAGCCCGATCGCCGCCTTGCCGATCAGGCTCGACGCCTTTTCGTTGAGCGTCGGAACGCCGGTGACCTTGTAGACCATGCGCAATTGCAGATGGTCCTGCAGGTTCTCACCGACGCCCTTCACTTCCTTGACGACCTCGACGCCCGCCTTTTGCAGCACCTCGCCGCGGCCGACGCCGGAGAGCTCGAGGATATGCGGGCTACCGATCGCCCCGGCGCTGAGCACGGTTTCCTTCCTCGCATGGGCTTTCTTCGTCACGCCGTCGTGCTGGAATTCGACACCCTTCACCTCGCCGTTCTCGATGATCAGGCGGCGCACATGCGCCTTGGTCAGCACGGTGAGGTTCGGCCGCTTCATCGCGGGCTTGAGGAAGGCCTTCGACGCATTCCAGCGGATGCCGGAACGCTGGTTGACGTCGAAATAACTGGAGCCCTCGTTATTGCCGCAGTTGAAGTCGTCGATGATCGGGATTCCGGCCTCCTCCGCCGCCTTCTGGAAGGCGTCGAGTACCGCCCAGCGGACGCGGGCCTTTTCGATCCGCCATTCGCCGCCGGCGCCGTGCATCTCGTCGGCGCCCTTGTAGAAATCCTCCGATTTCCTGAAGATCGGCAGGACATCGTCCCAGCCCCAGCCGGTGCAACCCATCTGCCGCCAGAGGTCGTAGTCGCGCGCCTGGCCGCGCATGTAGATCATGCCGTTGATCGAGGAGCAGCCACCGAGGATTTTCCCGCGCGGGTAGGAAAGCGAACGGCCATTGAGGCCTTCTTCCTTCTCGGTGGTAAAGCACCAGTCGGTGCGCGGATTGTTGATGCAGTAGAGATAACCGACGGGAATATGCACCCAGTGGTAATTGTCGTTACCGCCGGCTTCGATGATCAGGACGCGGTTATCCGGGTCCTTCGAGAGGCGGTTGGCCAGGACGCAGCCGGCGCTGCCCGCACCGATGACAATGTAATCGTAATTTTCCATGGCTTTGACCGTTCACCGCCGATGCTCGAAACCGAGCTTCCGGCCGAGCCGGGAGGCGTAGAATTCTCCTATGATGCCCCGCCGGAAGACGAGGACGCAGACCATGAAGACGACGCCGGTGATGATCGTCACCGGGAATTCCGACGTCGCCAGATAGTTCTGCAGCGTGACGACCAGGCCAGCGCCGAAGATCGGGCCGATCAGCGTGCCGATGCCGCCGAGCAGCGTCATGAGGATCACCTCGCCGGACATCTGCCAGGCGACGTCCGTCAGCGTCGCGAACTGGAAGACCAGCGCCTTCAATCCGCCGGCAAGTCCGGCCAGCGCCGCCGACATGACGAAGGCGCCTAGCTTGTAGCGCGCGACGGAATAGCCGAGCGAGGTGGCGCGCGCCTCGTTCTCGCGGATCGACTTCAGGATCATGCCGAAGGGCGAGTTGATGAAACGCCAAATGACCACCATGCCGATCAGGAACACCGCCAGCACGAAGTAATACATGTTGCTTGACTGGCTGAGGTCGATGAAGCCGAAGAGATGGCCGCGCGGCACGGACTGGATGCCGTCCTCGCCCTGTGTGAACCCCGCCTGGAGGCAGAAGAAGAAGAACATCTGCGACAGCGCCAGCGTGATCATCGCGAAATAGATGCCCTGCCGGCGGATCGCCACATAGCCCATGACGAGGCCGAGCAGTGCTGCGCCGACGACGCCGGTCAAGACGCCGAGTTCCGGCGGAAAGCCCCATTCCTTCACCGCATGGGCGGTGAAATAGGCGGCGCCCCCGAAGAAGGTCGCATGGCCGAAGGACAAGAGCCCCGTATAGCCGAGCAGCAGGTTGAAGGCGCAGGCGAACAGCGCGAAGCATAAAAGCTTCATCAGGAAGATCGGATAGAAGAAGGCCGGCGCCACGATGAGAAAGGCGAGCCCCGCGATCAGGAAGGCCGCATAGGTCATCGAGGCCGTGGCCGACCGTTCGGGCTGCCGTTTGACGCTGCTTTGAGTAAGGTCGGTCATGTTACGCATCCCGTCCGAAGAGGCCGGCTGGCCTCAGGAGAAGCACGATCGCCATGATGACGAAGATGACGATGTTCGAGGCCTCCGGATAGAACACCTTGGTCAAACCCTCCGCGATGCCGAGCATGTAGCCGGTCAGGATGGCGCCCATGATCGAGCCCATGCCGCCGACCACGACCACCGCGAAGACGACGATGATGATGTTCGAGCCCATCAACGGCGAGACCTGGTAGATCGGTGCGGCAAGCACCCCGGCAAATGCGGCGAGCGCAGCGCCGAACCCGTAGGTGAGGGTCAGCAGCATCGGCACGTTGACGCCGAAGGCCTGCACCAGCACCGTGTTCTCGGTGGCCGCGCGCAGATACGAACCGAGCTTGGTCTTCTCGATCAGCAGCCAGGTGCCGATGCAGGCGACGAGCGACACGACCACCACCCAGCCGCGATAGATCGGCAGGAACATGAAGCCGAGATTCGTGCCGCCGGCAAGTTGCGACGGCACCGAATAGGGCTGGCCGGCCGCACCATAGAGATAGCGGAACGTGCCCTCGATCGTCAGCGCCAGCCCGAAGGTGAAGAGCAGTCCGTAAAGCGGATCGAGCTTGTAGAGCCTGGACAGCATCGTCCGTTCGATCAACGCCCCGAACAGGCCGACGATCAGCGGACCGAGGACCAGCGCGAACCAGTAGTTGATCCCGAAATATTGGAGCAGGAGCATCGCGACGAAGGCGCCGAGCATGTATTGCGCGCCGTGAGCGAAGTTGATGACGCGCAGGAGGCCGAAAATGACCGCAAGCCCGAGGCTGAGCAGCGCATAGAACGAACCGTTGATCAGGCCGATCAGGAGCTGCCCGAGAAAGGCCTGCAGCGGTATGCCGAAGATCATCGTCATGGCGCGTGGCTCCTGGGCAATGTCGCCGCGATTTGAGGAAGACAGCGCAGCGTGCCGATCTCCCCCCTTGTGGGGGAGATGCCCGGCAGGGCAGAGGGGGGTGACGCCTCAATCTCTACCGTCGCGTTCGCTGCACCACCCCCCTCTGTCATCTTCGATGACATCTCCCCCACAAGGGGGGAGATTGGGAGTATGCTGCACCGGCCGGACCCCATAGATGGCTGCGAGGGAGTCCTGGGAGTAGAATATCTAACGATCTTCGCCATCCCTACACCCCCAGAACCTTGTGCAGCATGTCCATGCGGCCGGGGAGTTCCTTGACCGGGAAATCCGCGACCATCTTACCATGCTCCATGAGATAGAAGCGATCGGCGACACGGCTCGCGAAGCGGAAATTCTGCTCCACCAGGAGCACCGTCATGCCGCGCTCCTTCAGTTGCTTCAGCACCTCGCCGATACGCTGGACGATGACGGGCGCCAGCCCCTCGGTCGGTTCGTCGAGGATCAGCAGCTTGACGCCGGTGCGCAGGATACGGGCGATTGCCAGCATCTGCTGCTCGCCGCCGGAGAGTTTTGTCCCGGGGCTGGAGCGGCGCTCCTGAAGATTCGGGAAAAGCGCGTAGATCTCGTCGAGCGTCATCCCGCCACCGGCGACGACCGGCGGCAGCATCAGGTTTTCCTCGACGGTCAGCGTCGAGAAGATGCCGCGCTCCTCCGGCACGAAGCCGAGGCCGGCATGCGCGATGCGGTGCAGCGGCACGGAAAGCATGTCCTTGCCGGCAAAGCGGATTTCGCCCTTCCGCTCACGGATGATGCCCATGATGGTCCTGAGCGTCGTCGTCTTGCCGACGCCGTTGCGGCCGAGGATAGTGATGGTCTCGCCCTCGCCCACCGTCATGTCGACGCCATGCAGCACATGGCTTTCGCCATACCAGGCATTGAGGTTGGAGACTTGCAGCAACGGCGTCATCTCAAGCCTCCTCCGAGCCCATGTAAGCCAACCGCACCCGCTCGTCCTGGCTGACGGTCGCGTAATCGCCTTCCGCGAGGATTTCGCCGCGCTGGAGCACGGTCACATGGTGGCAGATGTCGGCGACGACCGAGAGATTGTGCTCGACCATCAGCACCGCACGGGTCTTCGCCACCTCGCGGATGATGTTGGCGACCGTGCCGATATCCTCCTGCCCCATCCCGGCCATCGGCTCGTCGAGCAGCAGGACCTTCGGATCGAGCGCGAGCGTCGTGGCGATCTCCAGCACGCGCTTGCGGCCATAAGAAAGGTCGGCAGCGAGCGCATTGCGTTCGCGTTTGAGACCGACGGTCTCGATCAGTTCATCGGCCCGCGCGTTCAGCCGGTTCAGTGAGGAGAGCGGCAGCCAGAACTGCGTGGAAAGGCCATTCGGCCGCTGCAATGCTACGCGCACGTTGTCGAGCACCGAAAGATGCGGAAAGACGGCGGAAATCTGGAAGGAACGCACAAGGCCCATGCGCGCCACCTTGTCCGGCGGCGTGCTGGTGATGTCTGTGCCGAGCAGCGTGATCGAACCCGCCGTCGGCTGCAGGAACTTGGTGAGCAGGTTGAAGACGGTCGTCTTGCCGGCCCCGTTCGGGCCGATCAGCGCGTGGACGCGGGCATGCTGGACGTCGAGATCAACCTGTTTCACCGCCGTGAAGGCGCCGAAGTGTTTCGTGAGGCCGCGGGCGGAAAGCACCACCCGCGGCTCTTCATGCGTTACTGTCGCGGCGAAAGCCATTACTTCACCAGCTCGCAGCCGCTCTTGGCAGGGTCCATATAGGCTTCCTTGCCGGGGATCGTGGCGAGCACGTTGAAATAGTCCCACGGCTCCTTGCTGTCGGCGGGCTTCTTCGCCTGCAGCAGATACATGTCGTGGATCATCCGGCCGTTCGCGGCAACCGTGCCGCCGCGCGCGAAGAAATCGTCGACCGGCATTTCATGCAGCGCCTTGGCGACGGCGTCCGTATCATCCGTGCCGGCTTTCTCGATGGCCTTCAGATACTGCGTCACCGCCGAATAGGTGCCGGCATGAACCATGTTCGGCATTTTCTTGGTGCGCTCGAAGAACTTCTTGCCGAACGCGCGGCTCTGATCGTCGAGGTTCCAGTAATAGCCTTCCGTCATCGTCAGCCCCTGCGCCGCTTCAAGGCCGAGACCATGCACTTCGGCAAGCGTGAAGAGGAGCGCGGCAAGGTTCTGGCCGCCGGCGGTGATGCCGAATTCGGCCGCCTGCTTGATGGCGTTCGAAGTGTCGAGGCCGGCATTGGCAAGACCGATGACCTTGGCGCCCGAGGACTGCGCCTGCAAGAGGAAGGACGAGAAGTCGGTCGTCGCCAGCGGATGGCGGACCGCGCCGACGACCTTGCCGCCGTTCGCCTTGACGAAGTCGCTGGTTTGCTGTTCCAGCGAGTAACCGAAGGCATAGTCGGCGGTCAGGAAGAACCACGTGTCGCCGCCCTGCTTGACGAGCGCGCCGCCGGTGCCGACCGCAAGCGCATGGGTGTCATAGGCCCAGTGGAAGCCGTAGGGGCTGCATTGCTTGCCGGTGAGGTCGGTGGTCGCCGCGCCGGTGACGATGTCGATCTTCTTCTTTTCCTTGCCGATCGCCTGCACCGCCAGCGCAACGGAAGAGGTCGTCAGTTCCATGATCGCATCGACCTGCTCGGTATCATACCACTGGCGGGCGATATTGGAGGCGATATCGGGCTTGTTCTGGTGGTCGGCATCGACGATCTCGATCGGAGCGCCGAGCACCTTGCCGCCGAAATCCTCCACCGCCATCTTCGCGGCCTCCACCGAGGACTTGCCGCCGAAATCCGCATAGACGCCCGACTGGTCGTTCAGGATGCCGATCTTGACCTTGCCGTCGGATGCGCTTTGCGCAAACGCGATACTGCTTGCAAGACCCGTGCTTGCAAAAAGGACAGCCAGAGATGTCAGAAGTGTCTTGCGCATGATTTCTCCTCCCAGAGAGTGTGCCCAGAGAAAGTACCCGGAGATTTTCCCAAAGTGTCTGTTCAAAATTGGTGAGCTGCTCTCCTCCAAGCAGCCGTTCCAACCCCATGGTTCTCGAAAACTGCTGTTGACGCAAGCAGGGACCTGCAATTAATTGCAAACAGTATCTGTGCATTTTTGAACAGATTAAGGATTCGACTTGTCTGCCAATGCGAACTTTACTTGGGATGACCTGCAATATTTTCTCGCCGTGGCGCGCACGGGGCAACTTTCGACCGCCGCCCGACAGCTGCGCACCAGCCATGCGACGGTTTCACGCAGGATCGACCGGCTGGAATTTTCCCTCAAGGTGAAGCTCTTCGAGCGCAATCCGCGCGGCTACGTGCTGACCGGCATGGGCCAGCGCTTCATCGAGGCGGCGGAGCGGATCGAGGCGGAAGCGGACCGGCTGCAGGCCGACATCACCTCCGGCACGACCGCGCAGCGCGGCGTCGTCAGGCTCAGCACGCCGGAAGGGTTCGCGAATTTCTTCTTCGCCGACAAGATCCGCAATTTCTGCGACGGCCACCCGAACATCACCCTGGAACTGGTGACGATCCAGCAGATCATGTCGCTGTCGCGCAAGGAGGCGGATATCGCCGTCTCCCTCGATCCGCCGAAGGACGGACCGTATCTGACGGAAAAGCTCACCGATTACAGCCTCAACGTCTACGGATCGAAGGCCTATCTTTCCGGGGCGGCTGCGATCCGCAGCCGGCAGGATCTCCTGAGCCATCCCTTCATCGGCTATATCGAGGACATGATCTTCGTGCCGGGGCTCGACTATCTGGGTGAGGTCCACCCCGGCATCAAGGCGCGCTTCCAGAGCTCCAGCATCTTCGCGCAGCTCACCGCGACGCTCAATGCGCTCGGCCTCTGCGTATTGCCGCATTTCATCGCCCGCTCCTATCCGGACCTGCAGATCGTATTGCCGGACGAGGTGGAGATCAGGCGGAACTACTGGCTGGTCTGCCATCGCGACCTGAGTCATGTGCCGCGGGTGAGAATGGTGACGGACTATATCTTTCAGTCGGTTCGCGCGAATCAGGACGCCTTCCTCAGGAGCTACCAGGCTCCCGAGGAAGGCGCGCGACGTTATTCGGCCGCCATGGGCAGGGGCGTTTCACGGCTTTCGAACAAGTCGCCCTGATTGGCCGGCTGGCGATCGCCCTTGTCGTCTTCGTCCTTCTTCTCGCGGCCGAAGAAGAGCGCATAGCCAGCCGGCAGTACGAGGATGGTCAGCACCGTGGCAACCAGGATGCCGCCCATCATCGCATAGGCGAGCGGCCCCCAGAAGACGCCGCGGGAGATGGGGATCAGCGCCAGCACCGCCGTCATCGCGGTCAGCATGATCGGCCGGAAGCGCCGGACTGCCGCACCGACGATCGCTTCCGAGCGTGCCATGCCGGCAGCGATATCCTGGTCGATCTGGTCGATGAGGATGATCGAGTTGCGGATGATGATGCCGAGCAGTGCGATGACCCCGAGGATCGCCACGAAGCCAAAGGGTGCGCCGGTGACGAGCAGCGCCATGGCTGCACCGATGATACCCAGCGGACCGGTGGCCAGCACCAGCATGGCCTTGCCGAAATGCTGGAGCTGCACCATCAGGAGCACCAGGATCACCAGCAGCATGATCGGCGCCTTGGCAGCGATCGACGCCTGGCTTTCGGCCGAATCCTCGGCGCCGCCCTGTATCTCGATCTTGTAGCCGGCGGGCAGGCTGGCGCGCAGATCGGCGATCGAGTTGTAGAAGTTGAGCGCCATCTGGGTCGGCTCGACGCCGTCCGGCAATGTCGCCTTGACGGTGATTGTCGGCAGGCGGTCGCGGCGCCACTCGATGCCCTGTTCGAGCACCGGCTCGACCTTGGCGATCTGCGAGACGGGCACGAAACTGCCGAAGTCCGTCGGGACATAGACCGACTGCACGGCAGACAGCAGGCTGCGCGTCGCATCCGGCTCGCGGACGACGATCGAAACCGTCTCCTCGCCGTCGCGGAAATCATCGATCGGCGCACCCGAGACCGCCGTCTGCAGCATCTGGCGGACACGTTGCGAGGAAACACCGAGCGCCCGGGCGCGATCCTGGTCGATGACCAGCTTCATGGCCGGCACCGGTTCCATCCAGTCGTCATGGATCGAGCCGAACAGCGGCTGCTGGTGATAGCGTTCCTTGACCTGGTCGGCGATGCGGCGGACCTCGGCCTTGTCCGGCCCTATGACGCGCATCTGCACCGGCCAGCCGGTCGGCGGGCCGAGGAAGAGACGGTCAACCTTGCCGCGCACGGTCGGGAAATCCTCCGCCAGGATCTGGCGCAGCTTGACGATCAGCCGCTCTCTTGCGTCCTCATCCTTCGACATGACGAGGAGCTGCGCATAGTTCGGATTGCGGAGCTGCTGGTCGAGCGGCAGGAAGAAGCGCGGCACGCCTTCGCCGATATAGGTGGCGACGAAAGTCTTGTCCTGATCGGGCAGGATCTTGGTTTCAAGCGCCTTCGCCTGCCGTTCCACTTCCTCGATCGCGGTCCCTTCCGGCAGCCACATGTCGACCAGGATTTCCGGCCGCGAGGACTGCGGGAAGAAGCTCTGCGGGATGAACTGGAAGGACCAGAGGCTGCCGAAGAAGGCGGCGAGCGTCAGGGTGAGCACGATGATCCGGTGGCGCACCGCCCAGCCGACCGTGCTGCGCAGGCGGTGATAGAAGCGGGTGTCATAGGCATCGTGATGGGTGCCGGCATGCGCCCGCTGCTTGAGGATCATGTAGCCGAGCCAGGGAGTGAAATAGACCGCCACGAACCAGGAGGTGACGAGCGCGATGCCCACCACGTAGAAAAGCGTGCGGACATATTCGCCGGCGGTGGATTCGGCAAAGCCGACCGGGATGAAGCCGGCGGTCGTGATCAGCGTGCCGGTCAGCATCGGGAAGGCGGTGGACGAATAGGCGAAGCTCGCCGCATCGATGCGGTGCAATCCCTCCTCCAGCTTGCGCTCCATCATCTCGACGACGATCATCGCGTCGTCGACGAGCAGCCCGAGCGCGATGATCAGCGCGCCGAGCGAGATGCGCTGCAGCTCTATGCCCATGTAATACATGATGGCGAGCGTCGCCGCGAGCACGAGGGGGATTGCGATCGCGATCACGATGCCCGAGCGCCAGCCGATCGAAATCAGCGAGACGATCAGGACGATCACGAGGGCTTCCATCAGCGCCTTGGTGAATTCGCCGACGGCTTCGGTCACGACCTCCGGCTGGTTGGAAATCTGGTGCACCGAAACGCCGACCGGCAGCGTCTCTTCGAAGCGGTGATAAGTTGCCTCGATATCGTGACCGACATCGGTGACCTTGAACCCGTTCGCCATGACGACGCCAAGCTGCACGCTGTCCTGGCCGTCGAAGCGGAACTTGCGCTGGTAGGGGTCCTCGAGACCTTCCTTCACCGTCGCTATGTCGCCGAGCCGGATCACCTGGCTGCCGGCGCGCAGGCGCAGTTCCCGGATATCTTCGGGCGTCGTGACATCGCCTTCGACGGAAATGCGAACCGAGCGCTCGGCGGTCTCCACGCTGCCGGCCGGATCGACATTGTTCTGGCCGGCAAGCGCATTCTGGATGTCGACGACGGTCAGGCCGCGTTCGGCCAGCGCCTTTGAGGAAACGTCGATGAAGATCTTCTGCGGCTGGTCGCCGAGGATGACCGCCTTCTCGACACCCGGCGTGGCAAGCAGCATGTCGCGCGCCTGGATGGCGAACTGCTTCAGCTCCGGATAGCTGTATCCCTCGCCGACGATCGCGTGCATCGTGATGAACGTGTCGCCGAATTCGTCGTTGAAATAAGGACCGAGCAGGCCGGAGGGCAGATCCTGCTTGATGTCGCCGATCTTCTTGCGCACCTGATAGAAGGCGTCGGCCACTTCCTCGGAATTCGTATCGCCCTTGACCTGCACGGTGGTGATCGCAAAACCGGCGCGGGTATAGGACTTCACCCAGTCGAGATGCGGCGTTTCCTGAAGCTTGCGCTCGATCTTGTTGACGACCTGGTTCTGCATGTCGTCGATCGAGGCGCCGGGCCAGACGGACTGCACGACCATGACGCGGAAGGTGAAATCCGGATCCTCCTTCTGACCCATGTTCATGACGCCGAGCACGCCCATGGCGATGATCAGACCGAAGAGGAAGCGGGCAATGCTCGGATGGCCGATCGCCCAGCGGGACAGGTTGAACCTGGCCTTTTCCGGAGGATTGTCCTGATGGGAGGAGTTCATGATCGTGGTCCTTTAGGGCCGGGTTCTTGAAATCAGGGCATAACCGAAGCGGTGCTGATGCTGCTGGCGCTGCCGAAGCGGGAGGCAACTGCTTCCGGCAGCTTCACCTTCATGTCTTCACGCATGAATTGCGTGCCCGCCGAGACGACGAGGTCACCTTTCGAAAGCCCTTCGGAAATGCGCACGCCGTCATCGGAAAAATCGGCAACGGTCACCGGGCGCGAACCCACCATCCCTTTTTCACGATCGACGATCCAGACGACCGACTGGCCGTCCTTCTTGGCAAGAGCCGCAAGCGGAATGGACCAGGTCGGCGCGGCGTTGTCCTCGATAGCCTCGATCGTCGCGGTCATGCCGAGCAGGACGCGCGGGTCCTCCGGCAGGCTGACGCGGATCGCAAAGGTCCGCGACTGGGGATCGGCGCTGCCTGCGATTTCCCGAACCTTGCCGTCAAGCACAAGGTCGGTCGCCGACCAGAAGCGCGCCTTGACCGTCTTGCCGGGGCTGAACTTGGCGACGTCCATTTCCGGAACGGCGATCTGCACTTCCTTACCGCCATCAACGGCGACGGAAATGACCGCCGTTCCGACGCCCACGACCTGGCCGATATCGGCGCTGACGGCGGTGACGATGCCGTTCTGATCCGACTTGAGTTCGGCATAGGCAACCTGGTTGCGCGCCTCCTGCAAAGCCGAAACCGCCGACTGGCGGGAGGAGACGGCCTGGTCATAGGCAAGCGCCGCCTGCTCCATGTCCGATTGGGAGGCAACGTTCTTGGAATAGAGAGAATCGGCACGGCGCTTGGCGAGCTCGGTGATCTCCGCCTGCTTCTGCGCGGCGGCGAGATCGGCCTCCGCCCGGCGGACGGCGAGCTGGTAATCGGTCGCATCAAGCCGGGCAAGCACATCGCCCGGCTTGACCCGCTGACCGATATCCACCAGCCGCTCGGTGATCTTGCCAGCGACACGGAAGCCGAGATTCATCTCCGTGCGCGCCTTGACGGAGCCGGAATACTCTACCTTCCGGCCCTGATCGGCGGCAGAGACCTCGATTACCTTGACAGGCCGAACCACCTCTGGCGCTTCGGCCTTCTTCTCTTCCGAGCAGGCCGCCAGCGCACCAAGCGCGGTCGCAACAACGAGGCCTTTGACGAGAAACGAGACATCACGTCTGGTCTTCACAAAAAACATGGCGCCGCACTCCTGATGGCGGGATTTCGATAAGGACAGTTATTTCAAGGCACGCAGGCCGAATTCCACGAGATCTTCCGGCTGCCCGATCTGCCTTTCGAGCAGGCAATCGGCGATCAGCATCGGATGGCACAGCTTCACCATGCACGACATGAAGTTCTCGGCCGCCAGCAGCGGGTTCTGTTCCCGGAATTCACCAGCATCGATGCCTTCCCGGATGAGGTCGGCGATCAGCAAGCGGAGGCGGTCCAGATGCTGCTGGATCACCGGCCATTGCTGCTCGATGGCGATCACCACCATCTCGTGCACCTTCTTCTCGTCGAGCATGGTCTCGAGGGTCAGCCGATGCTGTTGCAGGACGTGATCGTGCAGGCGCTCCGTCGCGCTCGCCGGCCGCTTCGCATTGGCCAAAGCCATCTGATAGCTGCCGTCGAGCATGCGGTTCGCCAGCGCCTGGTGAATATCCGCCTTCGACGAGAAGAAGCGGTAGATATTGGCGGGCGACATCCCGAGATCGCGGGCGATATCGGCGACATTGGTCTTGGTATAGCCGTAGTGCTTGAAGAGGCGTTCCGCCGCATCGAGGATGCGGCTGACGTTCTCCTGCCTCGTCGCCTCTATGGTATTTTCACTGGCTTCCATGGATTGACGGCTTTCACTTAACGACTGACGATTTTCATTTTTCGTCAGTCGTAAAGCGAAAACTGTCATCTGTCAACCTTTACGGAGCGGCTACGCTTTGTGACAAAAAATCATCTCTGGCGGGAACCAAAAGTTACAAATGACGTTTGAGCGTGTTGAACCGCGTTCGGCGGGCCGGGGAAATTGGATGAGCATGCCGCAAAGCTACGACGTTTCGCTACTTGATGAGGAGCGCTATCGGCTTCTTGTTGATGCGATCACCGATTATGCCATCTATATGCTCGCCCCTGACGGCAGGGTGGCGAGCTGGAATCCGGGGGCGCAGCGCTTCAAGGGCTACGAGGCGTGGGAAATCCTCGGAGAGCATTTTTCCTGCTTCTACACGAATGAAGACCGCCTCGCCCGGGTGCCCGAAAACGCCTTGCGGACGGCGGCGACGGAAGGACGTTTCGAAAGCGAAGCCTGGCATGTTCGCAAGGATGGCACTCGCTTCTGGGCGCATGCCATCATCGATCCGATCTGGGGCCGGTCCGGTGAGATCCTGGGCTTCGCCAAGGTCACCCGCGATCTGACGGAGCGGAAGCAGGCGGAAGTCGACCTCAGGCAGAGCGAGCAGAAGTTCCAGCTCCTCGTGCAGGGCGTCACAGACTACGCGCTCTACATGCTTGATCCGGAAGGCTATGTCAGCAACTGGAATATCGGAGCCGAGCGCATCAAGGGATATACGGCCGATGAGATCGTCGGAAAGCATTTCTCACAATTTTATACGGAAGAGGACCGCGAGCGCGGCGAGCCGGCAAAAAGCCTGGAAACCGCCAGGAGAGAAGGACGCGTCGAGAAGGAGGGGCTGCGGCAACGCAAGGACGGCAGCCGTTTCTGGGCACATGTGATCATCGATGCCATCCGCAACGAGCATGGCGAGCTCCTGGGCTTTGCCAAGATAACCCGCGACATTACCGAAAAGGTTGAGGTGCAGAAAGCACTCACCCAGGCACGTGAGGAGCTTTTCCAGGCACAGAAGATGGAGGCCATCGGCCAGCTGACCGGCGGCGTCGCGCACGACTTCAACAATCTTCTGATGGCTGTCCTCGGCAGCCTGGAAATCCTGAAAAAACGCCTGCCGAACGATCCGGCACTGATGCCGTTGATCGACAATGCCATACAGGGCGCCGAGCGTGGTGCCGCCCTGACCCAACGCATGCTCGCCTTCTCGCGTCGGCAGGAACTCAACATGGAGGCCGTCGACGCACAGGCCCTGATGAACGGCATGATGGATTTCGTACAACGCTCCCTCGGTGCCGATACCCGGATCGAGACCCACTTCCCGCCCCATCTTCCCCCGGTCATGACCGACCCCGTACAACTCGAAACCGCACTTCTCAACCTTGTCGTCAATGCCCGCGACGCAATGATGAACGGCGGTCTGATCACCATCGATGCCGAGGAACATGTGGTAGACGGAGGGTCGGAAAAGCTGAAGCCCGGCCGTTACGTCCGGCTTTCGGTCGCCGACACCGGCGAAGGGATGGATGAGGAAACGCTGGCGCGGGCGACGACGCCTTTTTTCACCACCAAAGGCGTCGGCAAGGGAACAGGACTTGGCCTTCCGATGGTCCAGGGTTTGTCCGAGCAATCGGGTGGCAAGCTCGTGATCCAAAGCGAGAAGGGCAAGGGCACCACGGTTTCGCTCTTCCTGCCCGTCGCAGACGCAAATGACGCCCCGCAATTTTCGGAGACATCCATGCCCTCACCCGCCGAGGCTCCCAAGGGAGCCTTCACCATCCTCGCCGTCGATGACGACGCCCTGGTCCTCATGAACACGACGCTGATGCTGGAGGATCTGGGGCATGTGGTGATCGAAGCCTATAGCGGTGCAGAGGCGTTGGACACGCTGCGCAAAGGGGAGCGTCAGTTCGATCTCGTCATTACCGACCATTCCATGCCGCGCATGACCGGCTCGGAACTGGCGGCCGCCATCCGCGAAAAATGGCCGGGGCTGCCGGTCGTGCTCGCAACCGGCTATGCGGAATTGCCCACCGGTGGCGACAACCGTCTGCCGCGGCTGCCGAAGCCTTTCTCGCAAAATCAGCTTCAGGACGTCATCGCTTCGGTCCTTGGCGCCTCCTGAAACCAATTCGCCGGGACAAACGTTGTTTTCCCATCGGAAACGGGAGAACGACAGATGGTCTTCAAACACCAGCATTTTCATGAGACGACCGCCGAAGTGGAGACGGAGTTTCCGCCGCGTGCGGTGCTTGAAAGCGCGGTCGCCGATGCACTGGCTTCGGCCGGTGGCGTCGACGCAAGCGACGTGACCGTGACGGTGCAAGGCGGCGAGGTGACGCTCGGGGGCGTGGTCCAGGTTCCGGAGGAAATCAGCCGGGCCGAAGAGGTGGCCCGCGGCGTACCCGGCGTCACGACGGTTCGCAACGAGATTCGCTCTATTGCTCCCTCCTTCTTCAATGACGCGCCAAGGCCGCTGTAACCGGCTTGCCCAATCCTCGAGGAGAAGGATCGGATCGAAGGTCGGGGGGTGGAGTGATCGTCGCACCCCATCCATCGCCTCGTGGCGGCCCGCCCCTCAGAGGGAACCGAACAACGATCAGCGCGGCAGCGCGTAGGCGATCACGTAATCGCCGGGCTTGGTGCCGACCGAACCGTGGCCGCCCGCGACCATCACCACCAATTGCCGGCCGTCGTCGATCGCGTAGGTCATCGGCGTAGCCTGGCCACCGGCCGGAAGCCGTGCCTTCCACAGTTCCCGGCCATTGGTGAGGTTATAGGCACGCAGATAATTGTCGACGGCTGCACCGAGAAAGGCGACGCCGCCCTTGGTGATCATCGGCCCGCCGATGCCGGGCACGCCGACCTTGAAGGGCAGCGGCAGCGGCGTCATGTCGTAGACCGTGCCGTTGCGGTGCATGTAGGCGATCTTGCCCGTGCGCAGATCGGCGCCTGCCACGTAACCCCAGGGCGGCGCCTGGCAGGGAATCTGCAAAGGTCCCAGGAACGGCCCCATATAGACGCCGTAGGGCGCGCCCTCGTTGCGGTTGAGCCCCTGCTCGCTGCCCTTCTCGTCCTGTCCCTTCGGCGGGATTTCCGCGCGCGGCACGAGCCGCGAGGTGAAGGCGAGATAGGTCGGCATGCCGAACATCACCTGCCGTTCCGGATCGACCGCGACGCTGCCCCAGTTGAACGTGCCGAAATTGCCGGGATAGACGATCGTGCCTTTGAGCGAGGGCGGCGTATAGCGGCCCTCGTAGTTGTACTGGTGATACCGGATACGGCACACCATCTGGTCGAACATGGTGATGCCCCACATATCCTTTTCTCGCAGCGGCTGCGGCTTGAAGGTCAGTGCCGAGGTCGGCTGCGTTGGCGCGGTGTGATCTTCGGGGATGGCACCGCCCGGTGCCGGCTCCTCGGTGACCGGAATGATCGGCTCCCCCGTACGCCGGTCGAGAACATAGATGTCGCCCTGTTTGGTCGGCCCGACCAGCGCCGGCACGACCGTATTGTCCGGCATGGTGAGATTGAGGAGCACCGGCTGGGCGGGAACGTCCATGTCCCAGAGATCGTGATGCACCGTCTGGCGCACCCAGCGATCTGCGCCGGTATTCAGGTCGAGGGCCACGATCGAGGAGGAGTATTTCTCGACGTTTTCGCTCCGCCCCATGCCGAGCTGGTCGGGCACCTGGTTGCCGAGCGGGATATAGACGAGGCCGAGTTCCTCGTCGATACTGAAGACGGACCAGCTGTTCGGCGAATTGGTCGTGTAGGTTTGCCCCGGCTGGAGCGGCTGCGTCTGGGTGGGGTTGCCGGAATCCCAGTTCCAGATGAGCTGCCCCGTATTCACGTCATAGGCGCGGATGACGCCGGACTGTTCCTGTGTTGAATAGTTGTCGTTGACCGCCCCGCCGATGATGATCTTGTTGCCCGCGATCGCCGGCGGCGAGGTCGAGTAATAATAGCCGGCGGGATTGTACTGCATGCCGGTTTCGAGATGCAGCGTGCCGTTGTCTGCGAAGGACGCGCAGACCTCACCGTTTGCCGCATCGAGCGCGATCAGCCGCGCATCCGAGGTGGGCAGGTAAACCCGTTCGGCGCAGGGTGTACCGGGAGCCGCCTGGTCTCGATAATAGCTGACGCCGCGGCAGGTCTGGTGCTGGCGGTCAGGGTTCATGCCGGAATTCGGATCGTATTTCCATTTCTCCTGACCGGTCGTCGCATCGAGCGCAATCGCCAGATTGTGCGGCGTGCAGAGGTAAAGCGTGTTGGCGACCTTCAGCGGCGTCACCTGATAGGTCGTTTCGCCCACATCGTCCGGCCGCTTCACGTCGCCCGTCCGGTAGCGCCAGACCTCCTGGAGATTCGCGACGTTCTCGACATTGATCTGGTCGAGCGGCGAATAACGCTGGCCGTAGGGGGTGCGGCCGTACTGGTGCCATTCGCCGGGCGGCACGTCGCCCCCCATTGCGGGGGCTGCGGCGACGGACTGCTCCGGCAGCTCGCCACTCTGATCCAGCGGATCGATGAACATCGAGAAGATCGCCACCGCGATGGCGATGACGACCGCAAGCGCCAGCGGCGTGCTGCTTGCGCCGTAACGCATGCCGGTCGGGCTTGAAAAACCGAGCGGCCTGCGGATCCAGGGCGTCAGCAGCCAGATACCCAGCAGAATGATGACGCCACCGCGCGGACCGAGTTGCCACCAGTCGAACCCGACCTCCCAGACCGCCCAGACGAGCGAGGCGAGTATGAGGACGGCATAGACCCTGAGGGCGATAGCAAGCCTGAGAAACAGAAGAACGGCGGTCAATATGAAACCGAGACCGCAAATCAGATAATAGGCGCTTCCGTCGAGCAGCACCAATTGCCCACCCCCGACAGCCAGCGCGATCCCGATCAGCGTGAAGAGGATCGCGGTAATCTTAACGGCCATAGTGAAATCCTGTCCCTGAAAACAATAAAGCGAGGTGCGCGGGAACTCTGCGGCACCTTCGCGCTTTCAACACGGGTTTTGCGCAAAAGTTCCAATGGATATTGGACAACCTTTTCCGACAACTTCCGGAACCGCCGGACATCGAACTGGTTTGGCGCCCATGAAGGGAGTTCCGCCATGTTGACGTCGCGCAAGGGCCCCGCCTTCGAGACAACCGGTGCAGAAGGCTCAAGCATTTCCAGGGTCAGGGAAGAGGCGGAAAGCTGCACCCGTTGCGATCTCTACAAGAGCGCCACTCATCTCGTCTTCGGAAACGGGCCGGCAAGAGCGAAGGTTCTTTTCGTCGGCGAACAGCCGGGCGACAGGGAAGATCAGGCCGGACAGCCTTTCGTCGGCCCCGCCGGCAAGCTGCTCGACCGTTGCCTCGATGAAGCCGGCATCGATCGCGACCTGTGTTACGTCACCAATGCAGTGAAACATTTCAAATTCACGCCGCGTGGCAAGCGGCGCATCCATTCAAAACCGAATACCGGAGAGGTGCAGGCCTGCGCCTGGTGGCTGGCGGCGGAATTGCGCCTCATCAACCGGCACTGGTAGTGGCGCTTGGCGCGACTGCGCTCTATTCTCTGCTGGGCAGACAGGCGAAAGTCATGCGTGACCGCGGCCAGATCCTGAATTCGCCGAACGGTGTGCCTATGCTTGTGACGATTCACCCCTCGGCCCTGCTGAGGAGCCGGGATCGGGCGGATGCGGAGCTCAACCGTGCCCGCTTTATCGAGGACTTGAGGAAAATTGCCGATTTTCTGGAGTGATCATGGCTTACGAACTTTATTACTGGGACGGCCTCCAGGGGCGCGGCGAATTCGTGCGGCTGGCCTTGGAAGAGGCCGGTGCCAAATATGTGGATGTCGCCCGATCGAGCCACGGCATGTCGGCGATGATGGCCTACCTGCATGGCAAGCAAGGGTATCTGGCGATGCCTTTTGCACCTCCCTTCCTGAAGGACGGCGATATCGTCGTCTCGCATGTGGCAAATATCCTCCATTATCTCGGGCCGAAGCTGAACCTCGTGCCCAAGGAGGAGAAAAGCCGCATCTTCATCCATGGCCTTCAGCTTACCCTGACGGATTTTGTCGCGGAAGCACATGACACCCACCATCCGATCAGCACCACAGACTATTACGAGGATCAGAAGGAAGAGGCGAAGGCCCGCACGCAGGCCTTCCTGAGGCATCGGGTGCCGAAATTTCTGGGCTATTTCAACCACGTCATCCAGGTGAACCCGGCAAAGAACGGTCACACCGTCGGTGACGCCCTGAGCTATGCCGATCTATCGCTCTTCCAGATCGCCGAAGGGCTCGCCTACGCCTTTCCCCGTGCCATGCGGAACTTCGACAGGGACTATCCGGATGTCGCGAAGCTGCGCGACCTCGTCCGCAGGCGTCCCAATATCGAGGCTTATGTCAATTCGAAGCGCCGGCTCGCATTCAACGACTCGGGCATATTCCGGCACTATCCGGAATTGGACCAGGACCCGGCCTGATGGCTTAGGTCGTCTCTTCGCCCAATTCCTGCAGGATCTGGTGCCGGGCCCGGTTGAGCCGGCTTTTGACCGTACCGACGGCGCAATCGCAGATTTCGGCCGCTGTCTCATAGCTTTCGCCGAGAATCGCCACCAGCGTCAGCACCTCGCGATAATGCGGCGGCAGTTTCTGGAGCGCCCGCTGCACCTCCCTCGCCCGCGCGGCCATTTCCTGCGATGCGGCTACGGCCGTATCGCCCGAAACGTTCTCCTCGATTCCCGGCGCCTCGCGTCCCAGCACCTTGGCGCGCGTGTAGAACGTGTTGCGCATGATCGTGAAGAGCCAGCTCTTCAGCTTGGTGCCCGGCTCGAACTTGTCGAGATTGGCGAGCGCCTTCATCAGCGTTTCCTGCACCAGATCGTCTGCATCGGTGGGATTGCGGCAGAAGGTACGGGCAAATGCGCGGAGAGCCGGAATGAGCCTCACTATGTCTGCACGTGCAAGATCACCATTCAACTGTGATTCAGACACCGTTGCCTACCTCTCCGAAGTCTCGATGGGCGGGGATTTTGGTGGCAAACGCGCGCCTTGCGCATTTGGTTCCCCCAAGATGAACGGCCTGTTCATACCGATGACGGAACAAAGCGGCCGGCAGGCCGGTTGATAGGTTTTTCACGGAGTTATGATCGTGGCACCGCGTGCGAACTGGAAAGGTTATCTCAAAATCGGGGAACTGAGCTGCCAGGTAGGGCTTTATACGGCCGCCTCCACATCCGACCGCGTCAGTTTCCATATTATCAACCGTGAGACCGGCAACCGTGTCCACCGCCAGATGATCGATGCCGACACCGGCAAGCCGGTGGAAAGCGACGACATCGTCAAGGGCTACGAAATTTCAAGCGGCGAATACGTCTTCCTCGAACCGGACGAAGTGAAGGCGGCGGTACCCGAAAGCGACAAGACGCTCGAACTCGAAACCTTCATCCCCTGCGATGGGGTGGACACAATCTATCTCGACCGCCCCTATTATCTGATGCCGGTGGACAGGCCGTCCGCCGAGGTCTTTGCGCTGATCCGCAAGGCGCTGGAAGAAAAGAGCGTCGCAGCACTGGCCCGCACGGTTCTCTTCCGGCGCCTGCGGACGCTGCTCATCCGTCCGAGCGAAAGCGGCATGATCGCCAGCACGCTCAACTATGAATACGAGGTGCGATCCGCCAAGGAAATCTTCTCCGATATCAAGGACTTCAAGATCGAGGGTGAAATGCTGGACCTTGCCGGGCACATCATCGACACCAAGCGCGGAAAATTCGACCCGACCGAATTCGACGACCGATACGAGGCGGCCCTCGCCGAACTCGTCAGAGCGAAGATCGAAGGCCGCAAGCTGAAGAAGAAGCCCAAGCCGGAGGTCAAGAAAGTGTCGAACCTGCTTGACGCGCTCCGCCAGAGCGCCGGCGCTCCCGCCACGCGGAAGAAGACGACCGCCAAGAAGACCGCCTCCAGGGCAACCTCGCGTAAGACGACCACCCAGCAGAGAAAGGTCGGCTGATCATGGCGCTTGAAACCTACCACCAGAAGCGCAACTTCAAGGTTTCTCCCGAACCAACAGGAAGGGTATCTCGCACCCGCAAGACAAAGGCGGCCGGCAACAGTTTCGTGATCCAGAAGCACGACGCGACCAGGCTGCATTACGATTTCCGGCTGGAAATGGATGGCGTGCTGAAAAGCTGGGCCGTGACCCGCGGTCCGAGCCTCGTGCCCGGCGAAAAGCGCCTTGCGGTCCATGTGGAAGACCACCCGCTCGACTATGGCGGCTTCGAGGGCATGATCCCGGAAGGCAATTACGGCGCCGGCGCGGTGCTGCTCTGGGATCGTGGGGCCTGGGAGCCGATCGGGGATCCGCACAAGGCCTACCGGAAAGGCCACATGGAATTCGAATTGAAAGGCGAGAAGCTGGAAGGCCGCTGGCACCTCGTCCGCATGGGGCAGAGGCAAGGTGAGAAACGCGAAAACTGGCTGCTGATCAAAGGCGAAGACGAATTCGCCCGCGACGAAGGCGACCCTGACATTCTCGAAGAAATGCCGCTTTCCGTGAAAACCGGCAAGACGATCGAAGAGGTCTGGGGCAGGAAGCGGCCGGCAAAAAAGGCGCGCTCGAAAACGAAGCTCCCGACCGATCCAGACCCGCAAGGCACGGACATCGCGGTTTCGAAGATCCGGGGGGCGAAGAAGGCCAAGCTGCCGGATTTCATCGAACCGCAGCTTGCGACGCTGGTCAAAAGCGCCCCTTCCGGAAAACGCTGGGTCCACGAGATCAAGATCGACGGCTATCGGCTTCAGGCACATATCGAAAACGGCGAGGTGACGCTGCTCACCCGAACCGGCCTCGACTGGACCCACAAGTTCGGCAAGCAGATCGTTGCGGCATTCGCGAAGCTTCCGGTCTCCGAGGCCATCATCGACGGCGAGGTCGCGGTCGAAGCAGGCTCCGGCGCGACGGATTTCTCGCTGCTCCAGCAGGCTCTCAGCGAGGGCCACACCGATCACTTCACCTTCTATGCCTTCGACCTTCTTCATCTCGATGGTTATGACCTGACCGGCGCAACCCTGCTCAGGCGCAAGGAAGCGCTTGAAACACTTTTCGCCGACAGCGGCTCGGTGCTGCGCTACAGCGAGCATTTCAGCGACGAGGGCGCGCTGGTGCTGAAACATGCCTGCCGGCTGAGCCTGGAGGGCATCATTTCGAAAATCGCCGATGCCCCTTACCGCCCCGGTCGCGGGCGCGATTGGGTCAAATCGAAATGCTCGGCAAGGCAGGAATTCGTGGTTGCGGGTTACGTTCCTTCCTCCGTCAACCGCAAGGCGATCGGTTCGCTGGTCATGGGTTATTATGAGAAGGGAAAGCTTCGTCATGCCGGCCGCGTCGGCACGGGCTATTCGAATACCGTGGCACAATCGCTCTTCAAGCGGCTCAACGGCATTCGAAGCGACAAGAGCCAATTTGACGAAAAGCTCGCGGCAGTGGAAAAAAAGGATGCCGTCTTCGTCAGACCGGAACTGGTGGCGGAAGTCGAGTTTCGCGGCTGGACGGCGGATGCCCATATCCGCCACGCCTCTTTCAGAGGTCTGAGGGAAGACAAGGATCCGAAGGATATCGTCCGGGAGGGCGGGCCTGTGAATGCTGCGGAAGAACCGAAACCGCCCAAGCGGACGGTCAATCTCACCCATCCGGATCGGGTGTACTGGCCGGATGCCGGGGTGACCAAGGCCGGACTTGCGGACTATTATACCGAGGTCTGGCGGCTGATGGCGCCTTTCGTCGTCAACCGGCCGCTGGCGCTCGTTCGCGGGCCGGACGGAATTACCAAACCGCTGTTTTTCCAGAAGCACGCCTGGAAAGGCATGACGAAAAATGTGGTTCTGGTGAAGGATCCCGCCGACCCGAGCGAGGAATATATCTCCATCCGCGACCTCGACGGGCTGCTCGGGCTCGTGCAGGGCGGGACACTGGAAGTCCATCCCTGGGGGGCATCGCTCAACGATTGGGAAAAGCCGGATATGGTCAATATCGACCTCGATCCCGGTGAAGGCGTTTCGTGGACGGAGATCATCGCCGCGGCCCACGAGGTGAAACGGCGCTTTGAGGACATGGGCCTCGCGCCCTTCGTCAAAACGTCCGGTGGCAAGGGGCTGCACGTCGTCGCCCCCGTGAAGCCCGAGGCGGAATGGCCTGAGGTAAAGGCTGCGATGAAGGCGCTCGCCGACGGCATGGCCGGTGACGACCCGGACAAATACGTCTCGACCATCACCAAGTCGAAACGCAAGGGCAAGATCCTGATCGACTACCTGCGCAACGGCCGGGGCAACACCGCGGTCGCTCCCTATTCCACCCGCGCGCGGCCGGGCGCGCCCGTCTCCATGCCGCTCGCCTGGGACGAGCTCGGCGGCGTGATCGGCCCCAACTATTTCACGGTCAACAACACCCCGACGCGGATTGCCCGGCAGGCGAGCGATCCCTGGGCTGATTTCCGCAAGGCGGAAGCGCCGATCGAATTCAAGGTGAAGAAGAGATAGCTGCAAAGCCGGAACGATACGGCATCCGTTCAAGAGCAGGGCAATCGCATATGCGGGTTTTGCCCCTCCCGGCTTTCGCCTCGCTCGGCGACCCTCTCCCCGCAAGTGAAGAACGGCCGGGAGTCTCCACACATCCCGGCCGCCTGCATACCGCTGGAACCCCTGCCCCAGAGAGATGCGTGGGCAGTAAACATGCTAAAGACGGACAATGCAAGTTCGTGGATATCCCAATCGTTCGAGTCGCATGGGTTCGGCATGCGATAGCCCCGTCAGCAGGACATCCGGGCGCCCGCAGCACGCACATCCTCAAATATTCCGGAGACGATTCACTTCCGAGGCGATTTCCGTTCTGCCTCAAGGCTCTTCTTGAGCGCCGCCGTGATGTCGATGACATTGCTCGGCCGCTCCGGCGACTTCTCCTGGGTACGCTTCTTCGTCTTGCGGCCTTTCCTGCGCTCGGCGATGATGTCGAGCAGCCGGTCCTGCACCGGATCGTCTACCATCGAAGGCTTCCACGCTTCGGTGCGCTCTTCGATGATCTTTTCCATCATCGCCAGATGCTTGGCGCCCGGCTTTTCCTTTGGCATCTCGGCCGCATAATCGTCGGCGTCGCGCACCTCGTCGCCGTAGCGAAGCGTCCAGACAACGATCCCCTTGTCCTTCGGCAAGAGAAGCACGGCCCGCTCGCGGCGGTACATGACAAGCCGGGCGACGCCGCCCGTTTTGGTCTTCGCCATCGCCTCGCGGATGACGGCAAAGGCCTCTGCGCTCACCTCGTCGTCCGGAGCGAGATAATGCGGCCGGTCATACCATATCCAGCCGATCGAATTGGCCGGCACGAAGGTCTCGATGTCGATCGTGCGCGTGCTCTCAAGTCCGACGTCATCGAGCTCGTCGTCCTCGAAAAGCACGTAGTCGTCCTCACCCTTGGGATAACCCTTCACCTGATCGTCGTCTTCGACCGCTTCGCCGGTATCCGCATCCACATACTGGCTGAGGACACGGTTGTGGGTCTTTCGATTGACGTTGTGGAAGCGCACCTTGGCGCCTTCGGAAACGGCGGGCGTCATCGTCACCCGGCAGGTGACGAGCGAGAGCTTCAGATAACCTTTCCAGAATACACGCGGCGCCACGGCAGGACTCCTTCTTTTCCGCGATAACCCGCACGATACGGCTTGGTTCCGGAACAAACATCCAAGAGAAACCGTTTGCTTCAGACACCTGCACAGGAGGGCATTCCCATGAGCACCAGCAGCAGCCAGAACGCTTCACGGAACGAAGGGGACAAGAAGACGACCGAGCGCTCCGCACGTTCAAAGCACGAAACCAGGGAGCTGGAGGAACAGCTCAACGAGGGGCTGGAAGACACGTTTCCGGCAAGCGACCCCGTTTCGACCACGGTGACCTCCATCCCGGCCGGCACACCAAAACCGCCAAAACACTAGACAACAGTAAAATCCGTATGGAACAATTCGGGCGTCTTCCGTGATAGGAAGTCGCCTTATTTCATTTGTGTCGGTATTTCATCCATCCCTGTGACTTTTTCGGGATACCCCAAGTCGACCATATTGCGGTAAGGAGAGCGATAGCAGAATTATCGGCGAGGCGGACATTCTTTCGGCGCGAGTTTGCCGATATTGGTTACGTCAGAGGTCGGGATGGCGAAGCAAAACACTCCGGTTGCGGAACAGGAAGTCAGGATGGGAAAGCGCGTGAACCGCCGGGTCTCGGTCCTGCTCGCCGAAATCGAGAAGGAAGAAGTCCCCGATCGTCTGCTCGAACTGGCGCGCGAACTGCAGAAGGCGCTCAACGAAAAGATGGGCAGCCCTGCCGGCTGAAGCGCGTCTCAAAGCTGGGTCGAGATCAGATTGTCGGTGCGCACCCGGCCTGCCACGACACCTCTCGGGCCCTCCGCCTCATAACGCCCGCTCCCGTCCTCGATCACCGTATAGAGCTTTTCGTTGCGGAAGGCGCTTGCCATTTCGGTCGAGTTACCTTCCGAAGGTGAAGCGTCGATCTCGGTAAAATCGAGCTCCGCCGCACTCGCGACGAGGCGCGCATCACCCGCGGTTCTGGCCCGGACCACCACCTCGCCGTGCGGCGGCGAATTCTGCCAGTTCGGGTCATCGGAAGCGGCGTTCGGCACCAGCCGGTAGATCTTCAGCTTTTCCTGCATCTCTCTCTCCCTTGAGACATCGCATCTGCTGCTTTTCGCAACGTTCTCGGTCAAGCCCGGTTCCATCATCGGCGGTGGAACTTTTGCCGCCGCTTTTCTGTTCCTGACCACCGTGGAAGTTTTCTGTCCTGACAAGCATGGAAGCTGAGGAAGACATGGAGGACCCGCATCACTGCCGGCATCTTTGCGTCGACATGCAGCGCATGTTCGCGGAAGACACGCCCTGGAATATTCCATGGATGCAGCGCGTGCGCCAACCGGTCGCGATGATTGCCGGAGCCTTTCCTGCAGGCACGATCTTCACTCGCTTCGTCCCCCCGACAACGCCTGCCGAAGCCCAGGGGAGTTGGCGCGACTATTACGAGAAATGGCCGATGATGACGCGCGGCGAACTCGGCGACGAGATGGTCGACATTCTTCCGGAGCTGAGGGCACTGGCTCCTCCCGCAATCGTCTTCGACAAGATGGTCTACTCGCCCTGGTTCGACAACCGGCTTCATCATTTCCTTCGAGGCCAGGGCGTCACCACGCTGATCATCTCCGGCGGGGAGACGGATGTCTGCGTCCTTGCCGCCATTCTCGGCGCCGTGGACCTCGGCTATGCGATCATTCTCGTCAAAGATGCAATCTGCAGCACCTCCGACGAGACGCATGACGCATCCCTCGCCCTTTTCGGCAGGCGTTTTTCGAACCAGCTCCGGCTCGCCGATACGGACGAGGTGTTGCGCTGGTGGCAAGGATGACGACGATTTCCGGAACCTTTGCAGCAACCGGCAGTTTTCCCGACATAGGCGACAAGTTCCCCGGACAAGGAGAAAGCAATGGCCGATAACTTCTGGTTCATAGTCGTGGCGATCGGGCCGATCCTTCTCGGCGCTGCGATCGCCTATGCGCTGTTACAGCGCCGTCGCCTGACGGACCGCGAAAAAGAGCAGCAGGAAGAGGCGATAGAACGTCTCTACGACAAGCCGCCGGGCGGCCGCGAACCTCATCCGCACAGCCGCTGACTGGAACAGGAACCTTCGAGGCACCTCGTCGTTAGATGCCTCGCAATACCTTTTCACCCAACACCTATAAAACCCAAGGAGAGAGCAATGGCCAGCAAGACCCTCGACGACCTTTTCCATGAAACCCTGAAAGACATCTACTATGCCGAACGCCAGATCGTGAAGGCTCTTCCGAAGATGGCGCGCGGCGCCCGGGATGAAAAGCTGAAGGCCGCTTTCGAGAAACACCGCGATGAGACTGAAGGCCAGATCGATCGCCTGAAACAGGTCTTCGAGATCATCGGCAAGCGGGCCCAGGGCAAGACCTGCCCGGCAATTGACGGCATCATCGAAGAGGGCGAAGAAATCCTCGACGAGTTCAAGGGCAATCCTGCGCTTGACGCTGGCCTGCTCGCTGCCGCACAGGCGGTCGAGCATTACGAAATCAGCCGTTATGGTACGCTGCGCACCTGGGCCCAGCAGCTTGGCCTCAAGGAGGCTGTGAAGCTGCTGGAGGAAACGCTCGCCGAGGAAAGCAAGACGGACGAGGCCTTGACCAGTCTCGCCAAATCCGCCGTGAACATGGCGGCTCAGAAGGCCGCCTGAGGCCTTCGATGAACGGGGCGCCGGCAAAGGCCGCATAGCCCCGTTCCCTGAGCAAAAGCCCGGTCAAAGCTGGGCTTTTGCTCACCCCAGGCGGAACGAGATGAGCATTTGCCATGTCCGGAGCGGAATGCCGGTGTGATAATAGGACGCAGATCGAACGGCGCTTATAATATGGACCCGAGCAGTTGCATGAGGGATTATATCGCAGTACCTTTGATTTGGATGCGCTCCTTCCCGGCGGCGACAAACATACCCCCAATTGCCAGAAAATACCCCCCGGGGCCGATTTTTGAGTTCATGGCCCTGCTCTGCTGGCCAGGGTGCAATTTTTCGTTTGGACGATGGAACTTTTTTGCGCTGCACACGTTGGGGCGTTCGGTCGAATGGAGACGATAATGGCGGAATCCGAGGAAGATTGGATCAAGAGACGGGCATACGCTTTGTGGGAAGAGGAAGGCTACCCTTCCGGTAAGGATCGGGAGCATTGGGAAAGGGCGAAGCTGGAGCATGCGACGCTCAAGCCGACCGCCTCGAACACACCACCAATGGCAAGTCCCCGTAAGAAGGCAGCCGCAGTCGTAAAGGCTCCAAAGGCAGCAGCGCCGAAAGCTCCAAAGACTGTCACGAAGACGGCCCCATCGAAGCCGGCATCGACAGGGACTGCTGCCAAGACGACCTCGAAGACCCCCGCAGCTATTCCGGCAGCGGTCGAACCGGCGAAAAAGCGCTCCAAGAAGGTGCCGGCCGGCCAATAACGCCGCCCGGATCGTATACATCAAGACCAGTTTCATCAATCGCGGCGATTGGCATTGTCGCGAGAGCGTATTTTCTTGCCTTGGAAGATTGAGATGACAGTTGCGTCTGAACTCCGCCCGACACCGAACCCGGCAGGGAACGTTGGCCATGGCCGAAATGTTCCGAGGGGTGCAAACGGCCCACGGCGGAGGCAGACATGATGAACGCTCACGCCCCCCTCGGCAATACGCACCGCGATCAGCACGCCATGTCTGGGAGCGTGGTCACCCCGGTCGAGGAAACGCGGGTGCTGCCGCAAATGAGGGTGCTTTCGGTCACCTCCGAGATCTTTCCATTCGTAAAGACGGGCGGCCTGGCGGATGTGACAGGTTCCCTGCCCAAAGCGCTCGCCCCGCTCGGCATAGAAACGACGTCGTTGATCCCCGGATATCCGAATGTGATGCGGCAATTGCAAAGCGCCGTGCCGCTCGTAGCCTTCGACAGCCTGCTGGGCGAAAAGGCCTCGCTCCTGCACACCCGCATCGAGGGCCTCAGCCTTTTCGTGCTCGACGCGCCCACTCTCTATGACCGTCCGGGTGGTCCCTATGTCGATGAACGGGGCATCGACCATCCCGACAACTGGAAGCGGTTTGCCGCTCTTTCGCTGGCCGCGGCGGAAATCGCCGGCGGCGTCCTGCCCGGCTGGCGTCCCGATCTCGTCCATACCCACGACTGGCAATCGGCGCTCGCCTCCGTCTACATGCGGGAACGGGGCTGCTCGACGCCGGTCGTGCTGACGATCCACAACCTGGCCTTCCAGGGCCAATATCCCGCGAGCCTGCTCGACAAACTCGGACTGCCCCCGGAAGCATATTCCATGGATCGGATGGAATATTTCGGGGACATCAGCTTCCTGAAGGGCGGGCTGCAGACAGCCGACGCGATCACCACCGTCAGCCCGACCTATGCGCGCGAAATCCTCACGCCACGCTTCGGCATGGGCATGAACGGCGTTCTGAACGAACGCGTCTCGGTCCTGCGCGGCATCGTCAACGGCATCGATCTCGATGTTTGGGATCCATCGACGGATCCGCACCTGCCGCGCAACTACGACATCAACAGCCTGCGCCGCAAACGCGAGAATCGCGCCGTTCTGCTGGAGAGATTCCGCCTCGACCCGTCGGGCGTCGGTCCGGTCTTTTCCGCAGTGAGTCGGTTCACCTGGCAGAAGGGTATCGACATGCTCGCCGAAACCGCCGACGAGGTGATTCACAACGGCGGCAAGGTGATCGTGTTCGGCCAGGGCGACCGCGAGATCGAACAGGCGCTTCTGGACACTGCCTCGCGTTTTCCCGGCCGCATGGCCGTCCATATCGGTTATGACGAGCCGACGGCGCATCTGATCCACGGCGGCTCGGATGCGATCGTGCAGCCGTCCCGCTTCGAGCCGTGCGGCCTCACCCAGCTCTATGCCCTGCGCTACGGCTGCGTGCCGGTCGTCTCGCGAACCGGCGGGCTCTCGGAGACCATCATCGACGCCAATGATGCAGCAATGTCGGCCCGCGTGGCAACAGGCTTCCAGTTTCATCCGGTCACGACGGACGGGTTGCGCCTGGCGCTTCGCCGCGCCCTGCAAACCTATGCCGATCCGAAAATGTGGGCTCGTTTGCAGAACCAGGGGATGAAAGCAAAATTCTCCTGGGAACGAAGCGCCCGCCAATATGCTGCCGTCTATGCCAGCCTGGCCCGCAAATCAGGGCGGGTTCCGGCGAGCGAGATACGTCGCGCCACGCTCTGAACGATCTGTCCGGACCGCCCGGCGTTTGTCGCCAGCTGAAGAATCGGATAGCGGATCGTCCGCTGCAACGCAGATTTGCTTCCGACAGGCCTTCCGATGGACAATCCGACACGCACCATGATTGTAATGGACTCTGGGCGTTCGCGTTTCCAGTTTCGAACCGCAGCGCTCATCCGCTCCAATGGACATCTTCTCATCCACCGGGGAACGACTGAGCCCTTCTGGTCGCTTCCGGGCGGTCGCGTGGAGTTTCAGGAAGCAACGACGGAAACGCTGGCGCGGGAAATCGAGGAGGAAATCGGATCCCGGGCAGCCATCGGTCCGTTGCGCTTTGTCATCGAGAACTTCTTCACCCTGGAGGGGCGGACGGTCCATGAAGTCGGCTTCTATTACGAGACCGAACTACTCCGCCCCCTGCCTTTCCACGAAAATGAGGTCGTCCACCGTTGTCGCGACGGTTCCAACGACCTGGAATTCCGCTGGATTCGCCCCACGGCAAGCACGCTTGACGAATATGACCTGAAGCCCTTTCCGCTCCGTGCGTTGATCGCCGGCACGTCAAGCGACATCACGCATCTGGTCTATCGAGATCATGCCACCTGAGAGATTCTTGACGAGCCTCACGGTCTGCGAAAGAGCGCCAGACTGCGGCCTTCGAGCTCGAAATCCTTTTCCTTGGTGATCACCAGGCCGCGCTTGGAAAGATCGGACGTGGTGAGTTCCAGCACCCAGCCGCCCTCGCCGAATTGCGGGATGCGGAAGGGAACATTTCCTTCGAACGGGTTGAAGAGCAGCAGGACGTCGTGCCAGATGCCTTCCTGCCCCTTGAGATCCTCCCGGCCGATATGCAGGCCGAGTGTCGTGCCGTCATCCCAATGCTCGGGCTTCTGCTCGCCGCCGCCGGCATTGAACCAGTTCACCTCCATGCCGTCGCGCCAGTTTTCACGCCTCAGCAACGGCTGCTCCTGGCGCAACTTGATCAGGCAACGCGTAAACTCCCGCAGTTCTTCGCAGGTCTCCGGCAAGTTCTCCCAGTGCACCCAGGAAATCTCGTTGTCCTGGCAATAGCCGTTGTTATTGCCCATCTGGCTGCGGCCAAACTCGTCGCCGGCAAGCAGCATCGGCGTACCGTGCGAAAAGAAGAGCGTCGCGAGGAAATTGCGCTTCTGACGCTCGCGGATCGCGTTGATCGCCTCGTCGTCGGTCGGGCCTTCGGCTCCGTAATTGTAGCTGTGATTGTCGTTATGGCCGTCGTTGTTGTCCTCGCCGTTCGCCTCGTTGTGCTTTTCGTTGTAGGAGACGAGATCGTTGAGCGTGAAGCCGTCATGGGCGGCGATGAAGTTGACGCTCGCCCAGGGCCGGCGGCCGCGCTGGTCGTAGAGATCGCCGGAGCCAAGCAGGCGGGCAGCGAAATCGGTCGAGACATTGGTCCCTTTCCAGTATTCCCGCACGGTATCGCGATACTTGTCGTTCCACTCTGACCAGCCGGGCGGAAAGCCGCCGACCTGATAGCCGCCGGGACCGATATCCCAGGGCTCGCCGATCAGCTTCACCTTCCACAGCATCGGGTCCTGCGTCATCGCGTCGAAGAAGCCGCCGCGCTGGTCGAAACCCTGCGGCTCGCGACCGAGGATGGTGCCGAGGTCGAAGCGGAAGCCATCGACATGCATGGCATCTGTCCAATAGCGGAGCGAATCCATGATCAGTTGCAATACGCGCGGATGCGAAGTGTTCACCGTGTTCCCGGTGCCCGTATCGTTGATGTAGTAGCGATGCTGATCCGGCATGGTCCGGTAATAGGAAAAGTTGTCGATACCCTTGAAGGAGAGCGTCGGGCCGAGTTCGTTGCCTTCCGCCGTATGGTTGTAGACCACGTCGAGGATCACCTCGATGCCGGCATCATGGAAGGCCCGCACCATGTCGCGAAGACCCTGGATCCCTCTCGGACCGTAGTAGCACGGGGCCGGCGCGAAGAAGCCGAGCGTGTTGTAGCCCCAATAGTTCTTCAGGCCTTTGTCCAGGAGATGCTGATCATCGGGGAAATAATGGACGGGCATCAGTTCGACCGACGTGATGCCGAGGCTCTTGATGTAGTCGACCGAAGCCTTGTGGCCCATGCCCTCGTAGGTGCCGCGGAGCTCTTTCGGGATCGCCGGGTTGAGCTGGGTAAACCCCTTGACGTGAGTTTCGTAGACGATCGCAGCCGGCCACGGGATGCTCGGGCGATTCTGATCCTGCCAGTCGAACGCGTCCGGATCGATCACCCGGCATTTCGGCATGAAGGGCGCGCTGTCGCGCTCGTCAAACGTCAGGTCCTTGTCTTCATTCTGCAGGTCATAAGCGAAAAGCGCCTCGTTCCACTGCACATCACCGACAAGCTCGCGGGCGTATGGATCGATGACCAGTTTGTTCGGATTGAAGCGGTGACCGTTTTCCGGATCGTAAGGTCCGTGGACACGAAAGCCGTAAAGCGCGCCGGGCTTCAGGCCGGGAACATAACCGTGCCAGATCTCGTGCGTATATTCCGGGAGTTCGAGACGCGCAGTCTCGATCCTGCCGCTCTCGTCATAAAGGCAGAGTTCGACGCGTTCCGCATGCGCCGAGAAGATCGCGAAATTGACGCCCTCGCCATCAAAATTGGCCCCAAGCTGGTGCCAGGAGCCCGGCTCAATGACGATATTGCTCGATTTGGTATCCATGCCACACCTGATGAAAGATTCGCGGAACAATGGTGCGACACAGCATTTCGTTCCCTCGGCCTTCGAGATTACGGGTTATTCGATCCCGAAGGCGCAGGATTTGCAGGCGGAGTGTTCGTCGTCCCAGAGGGTGAGGTGGCCGAGCTTTGTCCTCCGGTACCGGTTTGCGGCGTGGAATCCTTGTCCGCCGGAGCTGTCGCATTCGGCTGTTGCGCAGGCGTGTTGTTGATCGGGTCGTTCTGGTTTTCGCCACTGTCGCTACAGGCACTCAGGAGCATGAGGACAGAAAGGGCGGCGATCAAGCGTTTCATGTCCGGTCTTCCCCTTCGGATGTGCCGGATGCGGCCCGGCGGCGTGTATCGAGCGCAATGACCTTTTCAACGGCAGCAATATCTTCCGCCGCCGCGACCGGGACGGGGTCGCCGGCAATGGCTTCCAGGATTTCCGGTGCCAGTGCTCCGTTGCGGATCACATATTCCAGTGCTTCACGGGTCTGACGTTCTGCTTTCAATTGCGCGTAGAGGGCCAGGATCAACCGGTCGCGAATATCGCGTCCATGCTGGTCAGCCCCTGATTTGATGACTTGCGCCATGGTCTTCTCCATGTCCTTGTTCAGGAGGCCAACTTTCGGCGGGGCTGATTGTTCCCTCCTGAAAAGCCTCCCCTATCTTCATGAGGAAACAAAACATGACGAGGAGGCCACCTATGTCCGCGATGACGCCGGAGGAGCTGGAGGGGCGCTTGAACGCCCACCGCGAACTGCTGATCGAGCTTCTTGCCGCGATGATCGGCGGCGAAGTCACCATCACCGCTTTCCTGCAACGGCTGAGGGATGATGCGACTTTCAAGGACAGCGAAGAAGACCCGGGCGTGATCCCTGAAGAAGCGTTTGCGATCGAGAATTCGGCTGCCCGTGAAGTGCGCGCGATCCTCGAAGCGGCCCGTGCCAGGGCGGAAGCGGATGGTCGTTAACCATAGCGCTTCACATTTATGACGATCTCGCCACGTTTATGGCCATTTCATGGAACTAGAATGCCGCTTTCACGTTCATCTACCACCGATGCGGAGGGAGGCGTCTATGGTCAGGGAATGGGTGGAGGCAGCAGGTTTCGTTCTGGTGATCGCAGCCTGCTACATGATGGTCGTTCCGGTCTGATACCGGTTTTCCGGACTCCTGGGGAGGAGAGCGTGGCCTGAAACTTCAGGGCACCCTGCTCTCGCGGCCGGCAAAGAAGGCTGCGAGAGCAGCAAAATCCTCTTCCTTCAGCTTGCTGGCGACCTCGATCATGAGGTGGCTGAACGACGACCCGCCTCGGACGCCTGCATGGAAGAGCCGGAGCTGACGCATGATATAGGCGGCGTTCTGGCCCGAGATGCGCGGATAGGCGGGATTTCCTCCGGGTTTTTCATGACAGCTGAAGCAGGCGGGAACCTTGTCCGCCGGCCTTCCCTTTTCGGCAAGTTCTCTTCCTTTTTCGATCAACTGCGCATCAGCAGGAGAAACCGCGCGCGGCGGCCGCGCCTGTTTCGCGTAATAGCGCGCAAGCTCCGGCAGGCTTTCATCGGCCAACGTGCCGACCGCCACCTCCATGACGCCACTCGGCCGCTGCCTTTGCGCATAGGCGCGCAGGCTGTTGAGCAGATAGGGCTCCGACTGGCCGGCGAGGCGCGGAATGATGCTGTCATTGGTAAGCCGCTTTTCCGCGTGGCAGCTCTCGCAGGTGATCGGCAGCGGCGAAACCTCGCCCGCATTGCCGATGCCGTGCAGGCCGGAGACCTGCAGATAGGCGTTGGTGTCCATCTCCGGCAGCTTTCGCAGGAAGGCGACCATCGCCCAGACCTCGTCGTCGCGCATTTGCGTCGGCCAGGCAGGCATGCCGGTGAAGCGCACGCCATGCTTGACGATCTCGAAAAGCTGCGCATCGGTCCAGGTCGGTACCACGGTCTTCAGGTCTGGCGGCGGGGGAAGCATGGCGCGCACCGCATCCGACCGGCCTTGCGCCGGCGAGCCGTGACAGATGGCGCAGCCCGTTTCGAAATGACCTGCAGCTGGCGGCAGGAGCGCCGGATTGTCAAGCGGGGGCGCCTCGACGGACAATGCAGCGGTGCGGACGGAATTCCGCATGACCCAATGCAGGAACCAGTCCGTCGCAGCCCAATGGCCGCTGCTCGCCCCGACGCTCATAAGACCGGACCAGGCGACCACAAGTCCAAGCACAGGCAGCACGATGACCAGGACAATCAGATGCTTCCAGCGGATCATCATAGAGCTTTCCTCCCCAACGGCTCTGGCACATTGTCTCCCAGCGTCCGGGCAAGCAGGGCAATGCCGCCGGCGAGGTAGACGACGGCACCAACCAGCAGCATGACCACCCCGCCGACCTGCTGATCCGCCGCCGCTGTCAGCGTCACGCCCAGACAGCTTGCCTCCCCGCCACCGTAAAGCGGACGAGGCGAAAGAGAAAGAAGCGCTCCAAGCAGTGTCATATGCATGGAGGTGAAGAGGAGCCCGAACGTGCCGGAAAGCCGACGCTCTTCCCGTCCGCTCGATGTCCCGCCGAGGCAGGAAAGCCAGAGCGCCAGTCCTGCGCCTAGGAAGATTGCCTGTTCGATGGCCGCGAAAAGGACGGAGGATTCCGACAGGGCCCGCATTGCCGGGACATGCCAGACCCACACGGCGAAGAGTTCGGCAACAGAAGCAATGAGCGGCGTCATCCAGGCACAGCCGGCGGTAAAATCGAAACGCGTCCCGGAAAGCGCGATGGCGATCAGCGGCGCGGCGCCCGCGACCACGCCCATATGGGCGATCATGTGAACCGAGAAGGATGTCCGGTCGGCCAAAGGCAGGAGGACAATCCAGAGCAGGAACAGCATAACTGAGCTGACAATCAATGCTGCACGCTTGAACGCCGAGAAGGATGGCATGGCGTCACCGCGAACTCCCTCCGATCCCCCCCCTTGTGGGGGAGATGTCGCCGAAGGCGACAGAGGGGGGTGTGACGACAGTGCGGCAGATGGAGAGATCAATTCCCCGGGCAGATACCCCCCTCTGCCCTGCCGGGCATCTCCCCCACAAGGGGGGAGATCGGCAAGAGGCACCGCTTTCCGTCCCATATCCGCCTGTCTCCTTCTCATGGCTGGCACTCCGCGATGAACATCAGCGGGATGGCCATATAGGCGACAGCCACGAAGCTGAGGCCGGACAGCAGCAGCGTGGCAAAGCCCTGGAAATATCTGCGATCTTTGCGGGTCGGAGCGTCATGCGGCGGATCGCCGGAGCCAAAACCCCATTGCCGCCAGGCGAGATAGGCCGAGAGAACGATCATCGCCAACGCCAGCAGGGTGAAGACCGCAAGCGCAAGGCGGACGGTATCGAACGAAATGTCGGAGGCAAGCCCCCTGGCGCAGAAGATCGCAAAGGTCGCGTAGCAGACGATGAAATGCAGCGCCCAGACCGTCGGCGCGGTAAACAGTGTCCACAAGCTCTCGACTTCACGCGGAATGACGCTCTTCATGCGCTCACCATCGGGAAAAGGCCGATGACGCCGAAAGTCACCACGGCAGTCACCGCCATGAAGTGCCAGTAAAGCGCGACATTGCGGATATCCTGGTCGTATTCGGCAGTCATCCTGCCCGCAAAACTGCGAGCCAGGCAGTAGAGTTGCATGATCGCGCCGACTGCTGCGTGCGCCACCGTCCAGATCGCCAGAATCCAGACTGTCGCCGGATAAACGTTGGCTGTCGGGTCCATGCCATGGACGTAAGGTCCGGCAAGGCCTGCAAACGAAGCCGCGACCGTAACGGTAAAAGCCGCAACCAGCGCCATGCGCGCACCGATCGCACCCTTGTTGTTGAACTCGCGGGCCAGCAGCGTCAGGACCCAGGCGACCACGAAAAGCACCAGCGCCACAATCGGCCAGAAGGTCCCTGGCCCGGAAACGACAGCGGTGAAATCCTCGTGGATGGTCCAGTAGAAGAAATAGCCGAAGACGAGGCTCGCAAACGCCGTGCCGTCACCGACCATAGTGATGAACATCGCCCACCAGCCGACCGAGGCAGGGCCGGAAACATAGATCGGCAGCTTCAGGCCAAGTCCCACATCGATCTCCGGAGCCTCCGGAATAGGCGCAGTGCCGGTCCACAGCCAGACGATGATCGCGATGAAGGTAATGATGGCGAACACGATCGTCGTGATCCACCAATGAAACGTCAGTGCGATGAAAACGCCGCCGAGTGCCATGGCCGCAATAATCGTCACATAGGAAAGGCCGCCCACCCGCAGACATTGGATCGGCTCGGCATCGAGCACGGAGGTCACCAAGGTCTCGCGCTCCCCGGATTTCGCATCCGGCAGGTAATAACGCCCTTCCTCGATATTCCGCCGAAGATCCGGCTGGTCCCAGAGCGGATAGCGGCTGGTGATGATCGGCACCGAACGCATGCCCCAGCTTTCTTGCGGGTCGTTCGTCCATTCCAGTGTGCCGGAATTCCACGGGTTGAGGTTGCGCTCCCGAGGCCCGGGCTTCGGGCGGAGAATATCGATCACGAGGGTCGCCACGCCGGCCGCGAAGATGAAGGCGCCAACCGTAGAAAGCAGGTTGAACCAGTCCCAGCCGATCCCTTCCGGATAGGTGAAGACGCGCCGCGGCATGCCGCGCAGGCCGGAGAAATGCATCGGGAAGAAGGCGATGTTGAAGCCTGAGAACATCAGCCAGAAGGCGACCTTGCCCCACAAATCGCTGAGCTTCTTTCCGGTGAAGAAGGGGAAATAGTAATAGATGCCGGCGACGACCGGGAACAGCATGCCGCCGATCAGCACATAATGCAGATGGGCGACGACGAAATAGGTGTCGTGTGCCTGCCAGTCGAACGGCACCAGCGCCACCATGACGCCGGTCAACCCGCCGATCACGAAGATGATCAGCCCGCCGGCGCCGAACAGCATCGGCACGGAGAAGATGACGCGGCCCGCCAGCATCGTGGCGATGAAGACGAAGATCTGCACGGCGGTCGGAATGGCAACGGCCTCCGACGCCGCCGAGAAGAAAGCGAGCGAGATCTGCGGCAGGCCGGTGGCGAACATATGATGCACCCAAAGCCCGAAGCTCAGGAAACCCGTGCCCACGGCTGCCAGCACGATCCACGAATAACCGACGATCGGCCGCTGCGAGAAGGTCGGGACGATCATCGCCATCAGCGCGATCGCAGGCAGGAAGATGATGTAGACTTCCGGATGGCCGAAGATCCAGAAGAGGTGCTGCCAGAGCAGCGGATCGCCTCCCCTCTCCGCGTCGAAGAAGGGCCAGTCGAACATCCGCTCCATCTCGAACAGGATGTCGCCCGCGATCAGCGGGGGAAAGGCGAAGAGGATCATTCCTGCGACGATCAGCAGATACCAGGCGAACATCGGCATCAGATTGATGCGCATGCCGGGCGCCCGGCATTTCATGATGCCGACGATGATCTCGACCGCCGCGGCGATCGAGGCCACTTCGATGAAGGAAAGGCCGAGCAGCCAGATATCCGCGCCGATACCGGAATATTCCTCGTCGGTCGCAAGCGGCGGATACATGAACCAGCCGGCATTCGGCGCGGCATTGAAGAAGATTGAGCCGCACACGAAGATGCCGCCGATGAGAAAACTCCAGAAACCGAAGGCCGAAAGCCGCGGGAACGGCAGTTCACGGGCGCCGAGCATGGAGGGCAGCAGGAAGATCGCGATCGCCTCGAAGATCGGCACCGCGAACAGAAACATCATCACCGTGCCGTGCAGCGTGAAGGCCTGATTGAAGAGATCGGCGGAGATGAGATCGTTCTCCGGCACTGCAAGCTGCAACCGCATCAGCAGCGCCAGCAGGCCGGCAAACAGCATGAAGGCAAACGCGGTGACGCCGTACCAGAGGCCGATCTGGCTGTTGTTGACCGAGGTCCAGTAACGGATGCCCTTCGGCGTCTCCCACACCTTGCGGAGCCGTTCTTCCTGAGCGGCCCTCTCCTGAGGCGAGAAATTGCCCAATTCCTCGGTCATCTGAGCCCCTTCAGGTAAGCGGCGATCCGGTCGATCTCGGCATCCGGCAGCATGGAAAAATGCGGCATGCGGGCTTCCGGCTTGATCGCGCCGGGGTCGCGGATGAAGCGGGCGATATGTTCCTCCACATTCTCCAGAGTGCCGGCTGCGACCGAGCCACGTTCTCCGAAGGCGGTGAGATCCGGCCCGATCGTGCCGCGCGCCTCGGTTCCGGAGATCGCATGGCAGCCGTCACAGCCCTGTTTCAGGAAAAGCGCCAGTCCGTCCATATCCTCGGTGCCGGATGCAACCTGCCGTGCAGCCATCCAATTCTCGAAATCCTGCGGCTCCATGGCGAGTACGGTGAACGCCATCAGCGCATGCGACGAACCGCAGAATTCCGCACAGACGCCGCGATAGGTGCCGGACTTTTCTGCCATAAGGGTGAGCTGGTTGTCGCGGCCGGGGATCATGTCCATCTTGCCGCCAAGCACGGGAATCCAGAAGGAGTGGATGACGTCGGGCGATTTGAGCGAGAAGATGACACGCTCCCCGACCGGAATCCGTACCTCGTTCGCCGTCTCGAATGCGACCGTGCCGTCTTGCCGGAGGTACCTCACACGCCACCAGAACTGCTCGCCGGTGACCTCGATGCGACGCACGCTGCCAGCCTCTCCCTGGAACCACGGCCGGATGTTCGGCATCAGCCAGACGGCATAGGCAAGCAGTGCTGCCAGCACGACGGTGGGAAAGATTGCGCCTCCCCAGAGGATGAGCTGACCGGCACCCTTTTCCGAATGAACACGCCGCTTGCGCGCGGCATAAAACAGCAGACCGACCACCGCGAGCCATATCACCGCGCCACCGATCAGCATGGTGAAGAAAAGCGTCGCCACATGCGCCGCCTCGCGCCCGGCGGGATCGAGCGCCGATTGAATGCCGGAGCATGAAACGAGCAACGGGCAGAAAAAAAGTGCGGAGGCGATCGGCCGGACCGATCGGCAATAGCTACCCTTGATGCCCTGCTGACCGAGGCTTCTTTTTGATCGGATTGGCCGGCGGCAGGGGCCGGTCAAGCGGTCATCATCCATTCAGCATGCACCCGGGCCAGAAGTCGTTTGCGACAGGAGATCACAGAAACGGTTGGCAAAAACACGCAAGCCGGAATTTTGTTCCAATGCCTGCGATAACTTTCTGTAACAGGCTGTGAAAAACGTGGAACGAATTCGCCACAGGGGGGTTTGCATTTTCGTGAGGGCAGACGCCCTTGTTCGCGCGACGGGAGATTATCATGCGACACTTTTTCAAAATGCTCAGGAACAGACTGAAGGGGACCCGGCAGGAGAAGAAGACGTTTGCCGTTGAACACCCGGAAGACGTGCAGGTCGTCGTACCTGAAGCCGTTGTCCTTCCGCTGCCGAAGGCACCTCGTGACGAAATCTGCGTTCCTGCCTCCATCAACGGCCGAGACCTTTCCAGCGGCCGCCTCTGAGCCCAACAGCAATGGAATTCGACTGAAAGGAGCACAGCATATGACCGCTATTGATACCGCTTCCATCCTGATCCTTGCCACTGACGGCTACGAACGCTCGGAACTGCGGGTCCCGCTCGATGAGTTGAGGAAGCGCGGCGCGAATGTGAAGGTCGCCTCGATCAAGACCGGCGAAATCAAGAGCTGGGACAAGAAGGACTGGGGCGATACAATCGGTGTCGATCTGGAGGCAAAAAACGTCAAGGTCGAGGATTTCGATGCGCTCGTTCTGCCCGGCGGCCAGATCAACCCGGACCTCCTGCGCGTCAACGAGGATGCCGTGCGCGTCGTGCGTGATTTCGTGAAGAGCGGCAAGCCGGTTGCGGCGATCTGCCATGGTCCTTGGCTGCTGGTCGAGGCTGACGCCCTGCGCGGCCTGAAGGCGACATCCTACTGCTCGATCCGCTCAGACATCCGCAATGCAGGCGCCTCCTGGAAGGACGAAGCAGTCGTCGTCGATAACGGCATCATCACCTCGCGATCGCCGAGCGACCTGCCGCAGTTCGTTGACAAGATCGTCGAGGAAGTCCAAGAAGGACGCCACAATCGCCGGGCTGCGTAGAATTACGCCCGCTCGGCCTCGGCCGCCCGCTGCTCCTCGCGGGCGGTCGTCGCGGGAACATCGGACACTTCCCGCAGGAATGCCAACAGACGCCGCTCGTTCGACCTCAAGCCCCTCGGACCGCTCAATACGGTCTCGTCCGCCATCACCTTTTCAAGCGGCGAGATATCTTCAGACAGCGCAAGAATCCCCGGATGGATATAGCTTGACCGGCAGACCGCAGGTGTATTGTGCAGGGCAGCCGATGCTGCATTGGCCATCGTTTTGATCTTCGGGCGGCCACCATTCATCTCCACCGCCTCCCACGCCGCCATGAACGCTGTGAGACTGCCACCCCAGGTACGGAATGTCTTGGCCGAGATGGCAAAGCCCGCCGCCTTGGCAAGATAGGCGTTCAACCGTCCTGAATCGACCGGATGCGGCACGCCCTGCTCGTCCGGCCAGGAAAAAAGCTGCCGGCCGGGCAGGTCCGCAATGTCCTCGAGGATGCGCTGCAGACGCGGATGCCTCAAGGTATGCCGGACACGCTTGCCGCCCTTGGCCGTGAAGCGAAGCAGGATCGTATCGCCCGAGAGGGTCATATGCCGCTTGAGCAACGTCGTGGCGCCGTAGGTCTTGTTTTCCTTTGCATAAGCGCGATTGCCGACACGCAGATGCGTCGCATCCAGAAGGGCCACCAGAGCGGCGACAACCGTATCGGACCCCTCGAGATCAAGCGCGAGATGCCGCTTCACCTTGCGGCGTATGCGCGGCAGCGCCTCACCGAACCGGATGAGCTGGTCGAACTTCTGCTCGCTGCGGAAATTCTGCCAATCGGAATGGTAGCGATACTGCTTCCGCCCGCGGGAATCATAACCCGTTGCCTGAAGGTGCCCGCGCGGATCAAGGCAGATCCAGACATTCTCATAGGCCGGCGGCAGGCCGAGAGCGGCGATCCGGCGCCGTTCCTGATCATCCGTCAGCAAGCTCCCGTCGGGCAGACGGTAGCAGAAACCCCTGCCGCGGCGGAGCCGCCGGATGCCCGGCTCCGTATCGCTGACATAGGTGAGGCCGGTGATTTCGAGAAAACCCTGATCGATATCGAGCGAGTTGAGACGGGCGTCCATGTCCATGGCCGCTTAACGGCAAGCATATCAACTTCGTTCCAGCGATGTAGCCGGCGATCAGATCACGATGTCCTTGAGGCTTTCGGTACCTTCGCCCCGCTCGAAAGACGAACGCGGCGCAGTCAGTATCCAGCAGAGCCCCTCGGATCGGAAATCCACGTCGACCTGCCCTGAAAAAGCTGCTGCCGCATGGCGCTTGATGATCGTCGTGCCGAAACCGGTCCGTGCCGGCTCGTGGACCGGCGGGCCATCCCTTTCCTCCCAAACCAGCCGGAGATTGGGTTCGCTACCGGCCTCGTCGAGCACATCCTTCCAGGCGATACGGACCTTGCCCTGCGGCACGGAAAGAGCCCCGTACTTCACGGAATTTGTGGCAAGCTCATGCAGGATGAGGCCGAGATTTTGCACCGCCTCGGCCTTCAGTATGAAATCCGCACCTTGCAACTCCACCCGGTCGGCCACTTCGGCAAAGGTGCTCATGTGGATTTCCACCACGCGCCGGATCGACACCCCGGCCCACTGCTCCTTCGCGAGCGCCTCGATCGATTTCCCGAGGCCCTGCAAACGGTTGCCGATCGCCTTCTGGAATTCCTCCATCGTGGTGTCCTTCCGCGCGAGCTGGCGCATCATCGCCTGGACAAGCGTGAGGATGTTCTTCGTACGGTGCACGAGTTCATGCAGGATAAGGTGGATGCGGTCCTCTGCCTGGCTGCGGTCGAAAGAAGCATTCGAAAGCGCAATGGCCACCTGATTCGCTTCCCTGATCTTCGTCTCCACCGGAGACACGATCTCGCCCTTGCCGATACGTTCGGCCATTTCCGCGATCTGACGGATCGGGATGCGAAGCTGACGGCCGACAAGCCAGGCGATCAGCATGCCGACGGCAAGGAAAACAGCGCCACCCGAGATCAGCTGCCGCCATGTGGTCAGAATGCTCGCCTGCGCTGCATCGATCGGCCCCCAGACCACGGCCTTCCATGTCCAGCCGGTGATCTGCGCATAACCGTACATCTGCTTCAACTCGCCATCGACATCCTCGATCGTCCCCTTGAAGCCGGTCATCAGCTTGAGCGTATCGGCCGGGAAAGCCGTGCCCGACGACAGCGCATGGGCACCCAAAGAGGTAACCACGTGTCCCGAACCGTCAACGATCGCGACCGTCCAGCCCTCGGAAAGCCCCTCAGTGGAGATGAGCTTCTGCAGGTCTTCGGCATTCTGGGTGATGATCATTGCCGCGCCCGAGGCGGAAACCTCCCTGGGCAGCGGCATGCTGATATTGAAAACGTGCTTTCCGCTGGTGGTGCCGAAAAAGACGTTGGAAGCCTCGGTCACGCGGCGACTGAGCACCGATTCGAGCGCCGGCATGTTGGATACCTTGCCGAGGGGCGTCCCGAAAGGCAGGCGTGTGTTGAGCTGCTGCTGGCCCGCGGCATCGACCAGGATGACATAGAGTGAATTCGACCGCAGGCTGTTCTGTGTCCTGTTGTGGAAGGCGCGCAGATCGCGCCTTTCCAGTTCAGGGGACGTGACGAGCAGCCGCAGCGTCGTCGCCATGTCCTGCAATTCGCGATCTATCGATCGCGCAATAAGCTGCGCATCCTCGGCTGTCTCGTTCGCCAGGATTTCGCGTTCGTTCGCCTCGAGCTCCATCATCAGATAGGCGACGAAAACCAGCAAGGGCAACGCAACGCCGACAGCGAGCGCAACCAGATAAGCGCCGATGGGCGCCGTCGGGAAAAACCGCGAAACCCTAATCATTCCGCGCATTTACCCAAAAGGAAAAACGCAGGCGCCTATGTCACCTGCCCCCGTATTCATTTTAGCATCCCGCCTTTTGCTAATACAACTAGCGGGTCTTTCTAACCGGTTTTGAAAGCTTGGCCAAGGATTGATTGCTGACCATACGCTTCTCCAAAAGGCACAATCCTCCGCCGGAAGGAGGCCTCCCGGCACCCCCTGCAAGCCGAAGGGTAAAAGGGCCGAACCTGCCCGCGTCAATCGATGCGGCCGGTCGTTTCCGGATCGAAGACGACCGCCTTGTCGAGATTGAAGGCGAAGGGGAATTTCTGGCCGACCGAGACATGCACATCGGCACGGGTGCGGGCCGTGAAGCTTGCTCCATCCAGCCTGCCGGTCACGAACGTGTCGGAACCCGTCGGCTCGACCATGGTCACATCCGCTTCGATTTGCGCTACGGAACGCACCTGCGGATCGAGAAGGCCGGTGTCGGTAATCGCTTCCGGACGCAGCCCCAGGATGATCTCCTTACCATCGGCGAGGCTCTTCGTAACGGACGGCGGCATGGCGACCTTGACGTTCTCGTTGCCGAAAAGCGCAATTGCCTGTGCACCGTCCGAGGAAACGACGTTGCCCTTCAGCATGTTCATCGCCGGCGAGCCCATGAAGTCCGCAACAAACAGGTTGGCCGGACGATTATAGATTTCCGAAGGCGCCCCGACCTGCTGCACGGTGCCTTCCTTCAAGACGACGATCTTGGAGGCCAGCGTCATCGCCTCGATCTGGTCGTGGGTGACGTAGACGATCGTCGCATGGGTGTTCTGGTGCAGCGCCTTGATCTCGGCGCGAACCTCGACACGCAGCTTGGCATCGAGGTTCGAGAGCGGCTCGTCGAACAGGAAGACGCGCGGCTGGCGGACAAGCGCCCGGCCCATGGCGACGCGCTGGCGCTGGCCGCCGGAAAGCTGGCTCGGACGGCGCTTGAGCAGATGCTCGATCTGCAGCGTCTTTGCGACCTGCTTCACGGCCGCCTCGCGGGCGGCCTTGTCGACGCCGCGCATTTCCAGCGCGAAAGCGATGTTTTCCTCCACCGTCATGTTCGGGTATAGCGCGTAAGACTGGAAGACCATCGCGATGTCGCGCTTCGAAGGATGCAGATCGGTCACCACCTGACCGTCGATGACGATATCGCCCGACGACGGCGGCAGAAGGCCGGCGATCGCGTTCAGAAGCGTGGACTTCCCGCAGCCCGACGGACCGACAAGGACCAGGAAGCCGCCCTTTTCGAGATCGATATTGATGCCCTTCAGTATCTCGACATTGCCGATCTTCTTGCGAATGTCCTTGATTTCAAGAAAGCTCATAAGCGGTCATCCCTTGACTGCGCCGGCCATCAGGCCACGCACGAAATAGCGTCCGGCGACGATATAGACGAACAGGGTCGGCAAGGCGGCGAACACGGCTGCGGCCATGTCGACATTGTATTCCTTGACGCCGGTGGAGGAGGAAACGAGGTTGTTGAGCGCAACCGTCATCGGCGAGGCTTCGCCTCCCGCAAACGATACGCCGAACAGGAAGTCGTTCCAGATATTGGTGAACTGGTAGATGATGGTGACGACGATGATCGGCCCCGAACTCGGCAGCAGGATGCGCCAGAAGATACGGAAGAAGCCGGCGCCGTCGATCATCGCGGCCTTCACGAGTTCATCCGGGAAAGCCTCGTAATAGTTGCGGAAGAACAGCGTCGTGAAGCCGAGACCGTAGATCACGTGCACCATCACGAGGCCGGTCGTGGAGTTCGACAGCCCCATCAGGCCGAGCAGCCGCGCCATCGGAATGAGGACGGCCTGGAACGGAATGAAGCAGGCAAACAGCATCATGCCGAAGATGATCTTGTGACCCGGGAAGCGCCACTTGGTCAGCACGTAGCCGTTCAGCGCTCCGAGCAGGGTCGAGATGATCACCGCCGGAACGACCATCTTGATCGAATTCCAGAAATACCCCTTGATGCCGACGCAGGAGACACCGATGCAGGCCTCGCCCCAAGCCCTCACCCAGGCGGCGATCGAAGGCTCGCGCGGCAGCGCCAGCATGTCACCGCCGCGGATTTCGTCGAGCGGTTTCAGCGATGTCGTGAGCATCACATAGAGCGGCAGCAGGTAGACGACCGCCAGGATGATCAGGGCCGCGTAGATGAAATAGCGGGCGGTGCGGGCCGAACCGGCGCTGATGGTTTCGTTCGCAGCGCTCATTGCTTCTTCTCCCGCAGTTCCGAATAAAGATACGGCACGATGATCGCGGTGATGCCCATCAGCATCATCACCGCGCTGGCCGAACCGACATTCATCTGGTTGCGCGTGAACGTGTAGGAATACATGAAGGTCGACGGCAGTTCGGTCGCATTGCCCGGTCCGCCGCCGGTGAGCGCGATGACGAGGTCGTAGGACTTGATCGCCATATGCGCCAGCACGATGAAGGCGGAGAGGAAAACGGGGCGAAGCAGCGGGATGATGATGCGGCGGTAGATGGCGACGTTAGAAGCCCCGTCGATCTGCGCTGCCTTGACGATCTCGCCGTCGATGCCGCGAAGCCCCGCGAGGAACATCGCCATGACGAAGCCGGATGCCTGCCAGACGCCGGCGATCACGACCGTGTAGATCGCCATCTTCGGATTGACCAGCCAGTCGAACCCAAAACTCTCCCAGCCGAGATTGTGCATGGTGTTTTCAAGCCCGAGACCGGGGTTCAGGAACCATTTCCACGCCGTCCCCGTCACGACGAAGGAAAGCGCCATCGGATAGAGGAAGATCGGCCTGAGCACCCCTTCGGCGCGGATGCGCTGGTCCATCAGGATGGCGATGAAGAGACCGAGCGCGATGCAGATGCCGATGTAGAGAACGCCGAAGACCGCCAGATTCTGCATGGCCACATACCAGTTCGGCTGCGACCAGAGACGGTAATAGGCATCGAACCCGCCCCACTTGTAGACCGGCAGGATGCGCGAGGTCGTGAAGGACAGAGTGATCGTCCAGAGGATGAAGCCGTAGACGAAGACGAGGATCACGGCGAACGAGGGCGCCAACACGATCTTCGGCAGCGCATTGCGCAATCCATCCGCAAAAGTGCGGCCCTGCCTCTGCGGTTCCGCAACGGGAACCGGTTCGATTGTCGTCATCATGACCTCCGGGTAGGGAGTAGGAAGAAATTACGAGTTCTAAGGATACCTGGCCTACCCCCTCACCAACAAAATCTAGCACTTAGCCTTTGGCTAAGGTGCTGATTTTGTAACCTCTCCCACCAGGGGAGAGGTAGGCCCGCGGCGGCGCGGCATCCTTATCTCTCCCCTGTGGGAGAGAAAGCGATTTCAACATCTTAGCCAAAGGCTAAGTGTTAGAAATCGCAAGTGAGGGGGTCGCTTCTGGGCAACCCCCTCACCCGTTTCATTCAAACCAATGCTTACTTCGCGGCAGCCACCGCTTCCGGCAGGCGCTTCAGCGCTGCATCGGTAGTGAGCTGACCGTTGAGGTGCTGGGTGATGACGTCCAGCATGGCTTCCTTGATGGCAGCCGGCTGGGCGTAGCCATGGGCGAGCGAGCCCATCATCGTGCCCTTCGAAGCAGCCTCGGCGAGATCCTTCATGCCCTTCTTGCCGCAATCATCGAACTTTTCGTCCGAGACGTCGGTACGGGCCGGAACCGAACCCTTGACCGTGTTGAAAGCGATCTGGAAGCCCGGATCCTCGACGGCGGACGCCATCTTGAGCTGGGCGTCGCGCTGGTCGTCACCGACGTCGAACATCATGAACTGGTCGGCATTGAAAAGCACGGAGCCCTGTGTGCCGGGGAAGCGGATGCAGACGAAGTCGGTGCCCGGCTTCTTGTTGGCGCGTAGCCATTCGCCCTTCGACCAGTCGCCCATCTCCTGCGCGCCGGCCTTGCCTTCGATGACCATGGCGGTCGAGAGGTTCCATTCGCGGCCCGAGAAGTTCGGATCGAAATAGGTGCGGATCTTCGACATGGTGTCGAAAACCTTCTTCATCGTGTCACCGGAAAGCGCTTCTGGATCGAGGTCGAGGACGGCTTTTTTGTAAAACTCCGGGCCGCCGATGGAAAGAACGACGGCTTCCCACATCGTGCCGTCCTGCCACGGAACGCCGCCATGCGCGATCGGCGTGATGCCCTGCTCCTTGAACTTGTCGAGCATGGCGATGAATTCGTCGATATTCGTCGGCGGCTGAAGGCCGGCCTTGTCGAGGGCAGCCTTGTTGATCCACAGCCAGTTGGTCGAGTGGATATTCACCGGAGCAGCGATCCAGTGGCCATCATACTTGGAGAAATCCTGGAGAGCAGCCGGGATGACCTTGTCCCAGCCTTCCTTGGCTGCAAGGTCGTCGAGGTTTGCGGCAACGCCCATTTCCGCCCAGTCGCGGAGGTCGAAGCCGAGAAGCTGGACGGCTGTCGGCGGATCGCCGGCCGTGACGCGGGCGCGAAGCGCGGTCATGGCAGCGGAGCCGGCACCGCCGGCAACCGGCATGTCCTTCCAGGCGACGCCTTCCTTCTGGAGGTTTTCCTTCAGCACGTTGAGAGCCGCAGCCTCACCGCCGGACGTCCACCAGTGAAGGACTTCGACACTCTCCTGTGCCTTGGCGGCACCGGCCGTCAGGGCGATGATCGCCGCACCGGCGGCGAATTTGCTGATCATTCGAATATTCATTGAGAAATCTCCCTTTGCATCCGGGCTCCTCTCCGGATATGGCGATTTATAACGATATAAACGCAGTCGGTGTCAACCCAGCCGGAGGATTTTTTGCAGAGTTTCAGATGACACCTAACATGATGAAAAAACTTGCAAATCTTGAAATCGACAAATTTTTCCTCAGGAATCGAGAAAATTTCCTGACGGCATTTGAAAAATTTGCAACGATGTAGATGAGGCCTGTTCCGATCTCGGAGCAGGAGCGGAGGAAAGAAGACATGTCGCTGGAAGACCTGGAGGACGAGGGTCGGCGGGCGAAGCCGGAGCCTGTAAGGGAGAGAGCCGGCGCGGATACGAAGCCCACGCTGAAAACAATCGCCGAAATGACGGGCCTCGCCGTCACCACCGTGTCGCGGGCGCTCGCCGACGCGCCGCAGATCGCGCTTGAAACGCGGATGCGCGTACGGCAGGTCGCAGAACAGATCGGCTATCTGCCGGACCGGGCGGCGCAGCGCCTGCGTACCGGCCGCACCAATGTCATCAGCCTCGTCCTCGACCCGCACGAGGAAATTTTAGGCTATGCGACGTCGATGATCCGGGGACTGACCGAGGCGCTGCGGCGCACGCCGTATCATCTCGTCGTCACACCCCATTTCTCCGACACGCCGCAAATCGACCCGGTGCGCCACATCGTGCGCAACCGCATGGCCGACGGCATCATCTTCACACGCACCGAGCCCTCGGACCCGCGGGTGAAGCTGTTGATGGAGAACGGCTTTCCCTTCATCTGTCACGGCCGGACCGAACTTGCGACCGCCCACCCCTATGTCGATTACGACAATTACGGGTTCGCCTATCAGGCCGCGCGCAAGCTGATTGACGCCGGTGCGAAGAAGCTCTCGATCATCCTGCCGCCGGAGCGGTTCACGTTCGCCCATCACATGCGCCACGGCTTCATGACGGCGGTACGCGAGGAGGGTATCGGCTTCGAGATTGCCAGGGGCGTGACGCTCGACAGCAACTCGAATGACATCCGCGACTATTTCTATCGCCGGATGGACGAGCCGGAACGTCCCGACGGGTTCATCTGCGGCGGCGAGGTGTCGGCACTCGCGGTCATGGCCGCCGCTTACGACCACGGCCTCGCACTCGGAAAGGATGTACGGCTGGTCGCCAAGCAGACCTCGGGCCTTTTCGATCAGGTTCGTCCACGAGTCGAGACGATCTACGAGGACCTTTCCGAAGCGGGCCTCTTGATGGGGCGGCTGCTCCTCAAGCGCATCGCCGGGCCGGTGCCCGTCCACGAACTACAGGCGCTCCAGACGGTCTGACCGTCCGGAGCGCTCCCCGCATGATCCCGTCAGGATTGATCATGCGAAGGTAAGGCTTCCAGTGTCTCAATCCTCTTCCTGGAACACCGCCTCGCGCTTTGCCTTGACGCTCGGCAGGAAGACAATCACGAGGACGACAACCGCTATAAAAAGCAGGGCTGCGCTGATTGGACGCGTGACGAACGTGCTCGGATCGCCGCGCGAAAGGATCATCGCCCGTCTCAGGTTTTCTTCGAGAAGCGGACCGAGCACGAAGCCGAGCAGGAGCGGCGCGGGCTCGCAGCGCAGTTTCGACAACACGTAACCGATGAAGCCGAAAAAGGCGACGGAATAGAGATCGTAGACGTTCGAATTGACGCTGTAGACCCCGATCGAGCAGAAGGCCATGATGATCGGGAACAGCACGTAATACGGGATGGTGAGCAGCTTCACCCACAGCCCGATCAGCGGCAGGTTCAGGACGACGAGCATCAGGTTGCCGATCCACATGGAGGCGATGATGCCCCAGAAGAGCGCCGGCTGCTCGACCGCGACATTCGGGCCGGGGACGATACCCTGGATGATCATCGCGCCGATCATCAGCGCCATGACGGGGTTCGCTGGAATGCCGAGGGTGAGCAGCGGGATGAACGAGGTCTGCGCGCCGGCATTGTTGGCCGATTCCGGCCCGGCGACGCCCGCCACCGCTCCATGGCCGAATTCCTGCGGGTTTTTCGAGACCTTCTTTTCGACGGTGTAGGACGCGAAGGCCGCAAGGATCGCCCCGCCGCCCGGCAGGATGCCGAGAACCGACCCGATGACAGTGCCGCGCAGCACCGGCGCGATCATCGCCTTGAAATCCTCCTTTGTGGGCATCAGGCCGCTGACCTTGGCCATCAGCACCGTGCGGCTCTTTTCGTTTTCGAGATTGCGCAGGATTTCCGCAATGCCGAAGACGCCGACCGCGACCGCGACGAAATTCAACCCGTCGGAATATTCGCGGATGCCGAGCGTGAACCGCGGCGTGCCGGTATAGATGTCCGTGCCGACCAGGCCGAGAAGCAGGCCCAGCACAACCATTGCCAGCGCCTTGACCATCGAGCCATGCGCCAGCGCGATCGAGGAGACGAGGCCGACCACCATCAGCGAGAAATACTCGGCAGCGCCGAACTGGAGGGCGATTTCAGTCAGGGGCGGAGCAAAGATGGCAACCAGGAAAGTCGAGACCGTGCCGGCGAAGAAGGAACCGAGCGCTGCGATCGCGAGCGCCGCACCCGCCTTGCCCTTGCGTGCCATCTGATAGCCGTCAATGGCGGTGACGGCAGACGAGGATTCGCCCGGGAGATTGATCAGGATCGCCGTGGTCGAGCCGCCGTATTGCGCACCGTAATAGATGCCGGCGAGCATGATCAGCGACGAGACCGGTTCGAGCTGGAACGTGATCGGCAGCAGCATGGCGATCGTCGCGGTCGGCCCGATGCCCGGCAGGACGCCGATGAGCGTCCCGAGCAGCACGCCGATCAGGCAGAAGAACAGGTTGGCGAGTGAAGAAGCGGTCGAAAAGCCGAGCGCGAGATTGTCGAGAAGATCCATGCTCAAACCTCAAAGACCGAGCCAGGGCCCGAAGCGGCGGAATGGCAGGCCAAGACCGTAGCTGAAGACCAGGACGCAGAAGATTGTCAGCGCCACGGACAGGACGATTGCCGTAAGCGGCTTCATGCGGCCGGACGCGAAGCAGGCGAAGAGCGCGGTGATGAACAGCGCCGGCACGAAGCCGAGCCCCCTCACCGTCAGCCCGAAGAGGATCGGCGCCGGCAGGATGAACAGCATGCCGCGCCAGGCGATATGGCCGATCGGCTCCCCCTGGACCCGTGCCGACTGGACGAGGATGACCAGTCCGAACAGCATGAGCGCGCAGGCGAGGATGAACGGGAAATAACCCGGCCCCATGCGCAACGCCGTGCCGAGATCGAGTTCAAAGGACTGATAGGCGAAGAAGATGCCGATCGCGATGAACAGCAGTCCGCAGATCAGATTGGTCGTGTCGAATTTCAGAGAATTCATGGTGTCTCCGTAAGGGTGGAGATGCTTGGCCGCGCTGCCCCTCATCCGCCTGTCGGCACCTTCTCCCCGCTTGCGGGGAGAAGGACCTGTGCCGCACCGGCTTCCCGAAACGTAAACGGTGGAGGTATGGCACGTCCCCTCTCCCCGCTCGCGGGGAGAGGGTTAGGGTGAGGGGCGAACTATCCAATCGCCGGTAAAAGTCTCAGTCCGCGTACTGGCCGGCAGCTTCGATGACCGGCTTCCAGCGGGCGATCTCGCCTTCCAGCTTGGCCTTGAGCGCTTCCGGCGTCGCATCGGCTTCCGGCGAAGGCTTGGTGCCGAGCTCGGCGAAGCGGGCTGCGACATTCGGGTCCTTCAACGCCACCTGCAACGCCTTGGAGAGCTTGTCGACCGCCTCCTTGGGCGTGCCCTTCGGAGCATAGATGCCATGCCAGATGCCGACTTCCATCTGCGGCAGCCCGGCTTCCCTGACGGTCGGCAGGTCCTTGAGCACGTCAAGCCGTTCCGGCGAGGTGACTGCATAGGCCTTCACGGTGCCGGCCTGGATCTGCTTGGTCGTGTTGGTCGTCTGGTCGCACATGATATCGACCTGGCCGCCCAGAAGATCGGTCATCGCCGGACCGGTTCCCTTGTAGGGAACGGTGACGAGCGAGGTCTCGATCGCGCTCATGAACAGCATGCCGCACAGATGCGAGGCGGCGCCGATGCCGGCATTGGCGACCGTCACCTTGTCCTGGTTGGCCTTGGCATATTCGATCAGGCCCTTGAGGTCGGTCGCCTCCATGTCCTTGCGGGCGAGAAGCGTCATCGGAACGTCGGTGACGAGGCCGACATATTCGAATGCGTTCAGCGTGTCATAGGGAAGCTTGCGGTAGAGCGTCGCGCTGGTCGCCATGCCGATATGATGAAGCAACAGGGTATAGCCGTCCGCCTCGGCATTGGCCACGCGGGCTGCCCCAAGCGTGCCGCCGGCGCCGCCGACGTTTTCGACGATGATCTGCTGGCCGAGATCCTTCGACATGGATTCCGCGACAAGCCGGGTGACGGTGTCGGTCGGGCCGCCGGCGGCGAACGGCACGATCATGGTGATCTGGCGTTCCGGATAGCCTTGCGCATTGGCGGAAGCGGAAAAAAGCGAAAGTGCCGCAAGAGCGGTTGCGCCTAACACGGCGTTCAGGATTTTCATCGGGGTCCTCCAAGATGAAATATATGGCAAAGCCGGCGCTCAAGTCTCCTCCGGCGCCAACCTGGCAGCCATTTGCTGCAAGCCGTGAAAGGCATTCAACCGGTGCGAAAGTATTAAAACCGCATTTCTGCCGATATCGCGCCGCAACATGGGTGGATTCGGAAACAACGCGCAAAAAGCATGGGTGGATTTCCACCCATGCAGGGAGCAATCAGCCGTCTCTTTCGTCTTGAAGCAAGTGTTCCGGGCCAAGCAGCTTCTTGTCGAGCCCGTATTTCTGCATCTTTTCATAGAGCGTCTTGCGCGAAATACCGAGGGACTCGTAGACCGGTCTCAGCGCCCCGCCATGGGCGGCGATCTCGCCCGCAATCAGATTCCGCTCGAACGCCGCGACCTTGTCGGCAAGCCGACCCATCCCTTCCTTGCCCCCGTCCCGTACCGATCCGGCAGTTTCGCCTGGCTTTACGTCGAGGCCGAGCACCAGCCGGTCGGCGGCATTGCGCAGCTCACGCACATTGCCGGGCCAGTCGCGCTGGGCAACCGCCGAGATCATGTCGGCCGGCACATCCATATCCTCACGGCCGTAACGGGCCGCCGCCTCACGCACAAGCTGCAGGAAAAGCAACGGAATGTCCGCCCGGCGCTGCGCCAGTGACGGCACATGGATCGTCGCGACGTTGAGCCGATAGAAGAGATCGGCGCGAAAACGCCCCGCTGCGACTTCCGCTTCAAGATCAACTTTGCTGGTGGCGATGAAGCGCACGTCGAGCGGCACCATTTCGTTGGAGCCGAGACGGGTGATCACGCGCTCCTGCAGCACGCGAAGGAACTTCGCCTGCAGGTCGACGGGCATCGAGCCGATCTCGTCGAGCAATATCGTGCCGCCGCGCCCATGCTCGAACTTGCCGTAGCGGGGCCTGAGTGCGCCCGGAAAAGCGCCGGCCTCGTGGCCGAAAAGCTCGCTCTCGATCAGGTTCTCCGGCAACGCCGCGCAATTGATGGCAATGAAGGGCCTGTTGGTGCGCGGGCTGACGTCGTGCAGCGCCCTGGCCACCACTTCCTTGCCCACTCCCGTCTCGCCGATGATCAGCGTGTCGGCATCGGCGGCGCCGATCGCGCGGATGCTGTAGCGCAGGTCGACCATCACCTGGGTGCGGCCCGGCAGCCGCGTTTCGAGATCGTCGCGCTTGCCGGCGACCGCCTTCAGCCGCCGGTTTTCCAGCACGAGGCCGCGGCGATCAAGACCGCGGCGGATGATGCCGGCCAGATGCTGCGGCGTGAACGGCTTTTCCAGAAAGTCGTAGGCCCCTTCCCGCATCGCCTTGACTGCGAGTTGCACATCGCCATGGCCCGTCACCAGGATGACCGGGATTTCAGCATCGAGCTCGCGGATGCGGTGAAGCAGCGTCATGCCGTCGATCCCTGGCATGCGGATATCGCTGACGACCACGCCGTCGAAACCGAAACCGGTGAGTTCCAGCACATGATCGGCATTGGAAAAAGTCTGGACGTCGAGGCCGAAAAGTTCCAACGCCTGTGCGGTCGAGCGGCGCAGTTCCTCCTCGTCGTCGACCAGCAAGACCCTTTGCCCGTTCACTCAGCCGCCTCCAGAAAGTTGCCGTCGGCGACTTGCAGCTCGATGAGAAAGACCGCGCCGCCTTCGGGGTGATCGGCGACGCTCAGACTGCCGCCGAAATCCTTGACGATATTGTAGGAGATCGAAAGACCGAGGCCCAATCCCTTGCCGACGCCCTTGGTGGTGAAGAAGGGATCGAAGATGCGCTCGCGGATTGCCGCCGCGACGCCCGGCCCGCGGTCGCGTACCGATATCGTCACCTTGTCCCCGTCACGTCCGGCGGAAACGGTGATGCGCCGGTCATCGAGCCCTTCGACCGCATCGGCGGCATTGGTGATGATATTGACCAGAACCTGCTGGAGCCTGACGGCGCCCGCCTTCACCGCCGGCAGCGCGGGATCGATCTTGATTTCGAGTGTTGCATCCGCAGCCTTGAGCCGCGCTGCGACGATTTCGAGCGTGTCTCGCATCGCCTCGTCCAGCGTGACTGCCCCGAGCTTTTCGTTCGGCTTGCGGGCGAAGTTGCGCAGGTGCTTGCTGATCGACGCCATGCGGTCGATCAGCGCCGAAATGCGGCTGACATTGTCTCTTGCCTCTTCGATGCGTCCGAGGTCGATCAATACACCGGTTGTCTCCGTATAGGTCTTGGCGGCCGCAAGCGGCTGATTGAGTTCGTGGGAGAGCGCCGCCGACATCTGTCCGAGACCGGCGAGTTTGCCGGCCTGGATGAGATCCGCCTGGGTCTGACGCAGCCGCTGCTCGGTGAGCCGCCGTTCGGCGATCTCCTCCTCGATGCGGCTGTTGACGCGGGCAAGATCGGCGGTGCGCTCGGCCACCCGCCGCTCGAGTTCGTTGCGCGCTTCCGCCTGCAACTGCATGCGCTCGTTCAACCGGGCGCGGCGCTGCACGATGATGGCAAGCGCCAGTCCGGCAAGACAAAGCGTCAGGAAGGCGGCAACGGTTACGGTCTGCGCCTGGACACGAACGGAACCGGTATCCATCAGGACATTCACGGTCCAGCCAGCCTCTGGCATCAGCTGCGACACGACGAGATATTCCTTCTCGGCCCTGCCGTCGGCAATCATCATCACATCGCGGCCGGCAAAGCTTCCCCGTTTTACCGGCAGTTCGCGCAATTTCGCATCAGCATACCGGCGCGACGCTTCGGTGCGGGCGATCCGGTCCGGCGTCAGCGGCAGGATGCTCGCATAGAGCCATTCCGGGCTGCCGGTCATGAAGATGATGCCTTCCGGATCGGAAACGAAAATACGGTCGTCGCCACCGCCCCAGGAAGCCTCGATGGAATCGATATCCACCTTGAAGACGATCACACCGCGGATGACGCCGTCGATCTCGATCGGCGAGCCGAAGTAATAGCCGCGCTTGAGCGACGTGGTGCCGAGCGCATAGAACCGCGACTGCCGGCCCCCGACGGCATCCTGGAAATAGGGACGATAGATGAAATTCTCACCAACGAAGCTGACGGGGGAATCGTAGTTGCTGGCAGCGATCGTCTCGCCGTCCAAGGTCATCACATAGATGTCCGAGGATGTCAGAAGCGCGTTGATCTCCTTGAGATAGGCATTCGTGCGCGCCCGCAGGCCCTCGTTCTTCGGATCAAAAATGAGTGCCTCGATATTGTTCTGGTCGGCGATCAGCGCCGGCAGCGCCTCGTAGCGCTTCAGATGCCCGTCCAATGCCGACACCGCCAGGCGCAGCGTCGTGCCGGCCTGCGCCTCGGCCTCGTTCATATAGCTGCGCGCGGCAATCTCGCTGCCCTTCAAGACCAGCACCAGACCAATCGCTGCAAGTATGGCGAGCGGCAGAAGAATGCGATATCTCAACAGGTTCCCGGCTCCTCCATCCTCCCGGTGCTTCTAACGGAATTAGACGGCCATTTTAATCCTTGCACAACCGATTTCCATAAAATCCTGACACCGTACCGAATACACGCTTTGCGGGCGCTCAAGCCCTTCAAAGCAGACATATGCCAAGCTTTATACAAGTTTTGCTTGACCGGGTGCGAGGTCGGGAACAGTCTTGCAACCGGGCAGGTCAAGGTCGACAAGGCAAACGGGGGTCTCATGCTTTATGTGCTTGCACTTCTGATCGGCGTCGTGGCCGGCCTTCGCGCCATGACGGCACCGGCTGCCATCGCCTGGGCCGCCTATCTCGGCTGGCTCGATCTCTCCGGCTCATGGCTGGCCTTCATGGGCTCCGTCTGGGCCGTCGGCGTCTTCACGATCCTGGCGGTCGTCGAACTCGTCACCGACCAGCTTCCCTCGACGCCGAGCCGCAAGGTGCCGCAGCAGTTCGGTGCTCGGCTCGTCATGGGCGCTCTGACGGGGGCCGCGTTGAGCATGCCCGGTTTCGCGGCAATGGGGATGAGTTCCGTCGTCATCGGCGTGATCGCCGGTATCATCGGAGCGGTCGTTGGCACCTATGGCGGGGCCGCCGCCCGCTCCAGGCTGGCCGCCAGCTTCGGCAAGGACCCGCCCGCCGCCTTCATCGAGGACGCGGTCGCCATCATCGGCGCCTATCTCATCGTCGCCACTCTGCCCGTCCCGGTCACACCATGAGAACTTTTGACGCGATCATCATCGGAGCAGGCCAGGCCGGCCCGTCGCTTGCCGGGCGCTTCAACGACGCCGGCAAGACGGTTGCGATCATCGAGCGCAAGCATGTCGGCGGCACCTGCGTCAACACCGGCTGCAAGCCGACCAAGACGCTCGTCGCCAGCGCCTATGCCGCCCATCTCGCCCGCCGCGGCGCAGATTACGGCGTCGTGCTCGACAGCCCCGTGAAGATCGACATGCCGGCCGTGATGCGCCGTTCGCATCAGGTGACGCTCGATTCCCGCCACGGCAACGAAAGCTGGCTGGAGGGCATGCCGAACTGCACACTGATCCGCGGACACGCCCGCTTCGAAAGCAAGGATACGGTACGCGTCGGCGACGAGCTTCTGACCGCTCCGCAGATTTTCCTGAATGTCGGAGGACGCGCCGCGATCCCGGATTTCGAGGGCATCGGCGACGTGCCCTACATGACCAACAGCGACATCGTCATGCTGGACCGGGTGCCGGAACATCTCGTCATCGTCGGCGGCAGCTATATCGGGCTCGAATTCGCCCAGATGTACCGCCGCTTCGGCGCGCAGGTGACAATCGTCGAAAAAGGCCCCCGCCTCATCGGCCGCGAGGACGAAGAGATTTCCGAGGCTGTCCGCGGCATTCTCGAAGCGGAGGGCATCAAGGTCCGCACCGGCGCGGAATGCATCCGCTTCAGCAAGCACAGGGATGGCGTCGCGGTTGGGGTGAACTGCACCGAAGGCGAGCCGGAGGTCATCGGCTCGGATATCCTGCTCGCGGTCGGCCGCAGCCCGAATACCGACGACCTCGGTCTCGACAAGGCGGGCGTGGAGACGGACACACGCGGCTATATCAAGGTCGGCGACGATCTCGCGACCAATGTCGAGGGCATCTGGGCGATGGGCGACTGCAACGGCCGCGGCGCCTTCACGCACACCGCCTATAACGACTTCGAGATTGTCGCGGCGAACCTCTTCGACGGCGAGAGCCGCAAGGTCTCCGACCGGCTGCTCGGTTATGCACTCTATATCGACCCACCGCTCGGCCGCGTCGGCATGAGCGAAACGGAAGCGAAGAAGGCGGGCAAGAAAATCCTTGTCGGGCGGCGGCCCATGACTCAGGTCGGCCGCGCGGTCGAAAAAGGCGAGACGCAGGGCTTCATGAAGATCGTCGCCGATGCGGAAACGAAACAGATTCTAGGGGCCGCGATCCTCGGCACCGGCGGGGACGAGTCGATCCACGGCGTGCTCGACATGATGAATGCCGGCGCAACGTTCGACGAGCTGCGCTGGGCGGTTCCAATCCATCCGACCGTCTCGGAACTCTGGCCGACGGTGATCCTCAGCATGCAGCCAGGGTGAACCTCTTTTGCACACAATTCGAATTTTACCGATCATGTAAGGGGACCGGCAAGCATTTCGATTTATCAACGACGGCACTAGTCCCTGTTCATGATGGAAACAGATGTGCGGTTTTGCTGGCTTCATAGGTGAGGCATGCGGCTTCGGGAAGCCGGAACGCCTCCTGTCATCGATGGCGCATGCGATCGCCCATCGCGGGCCGGACGGCCAGGGCGTGTTCGCCGCGCCGGGCGTCGGGCTTGCCCATGTAAGGCTTTCGATCGTCGGCCTTTCCGACGGACAGCAGCCGATGACGGGCAGCGACGGCCGCTTCACGATCGTCTTCAACGGCGAGATCTTCAATTACGTCGAACTGCGTGACGAGTTGAAGGCGCGCGGGGTCGTTTTCCGCACCGGCAGCGATACGGAAGTGCTGTTGCAGCTCTATGCAGCATACGGCGAAGCCTGCCTGTCGCGCCTCAACGGCGATTTTTCCTTTGCCATCTGGGATGCGCGCGAACGCCGGCTGATGCTGGCCCGCGACCGGATGGGCGTGCGGCCGCTGTTCTATGCCGAGCACAAGGGTGCGCTCTACTTCGCATCGGAAATTAAGGCGTTGCTTGAAGTGCCGGGCATCGAGGCGGAACTCGACCCCGTCGCGCTCGACCAGATCTTCACACTCTGGACGCCGATCCCGCCGCGCACCGCGTTCAAGGACAATTTCGAGCTCGAACCCGGCCATCTGATGATCGCCGAGGGCACGCGAAGGGACATTCGCCCCTACTGGACCCTCGACTTCCCCGATGCCGGCGACCACAGGCAGGCCGATGAGGCTGCGAGTGAGGAGGAGCTGAGAGCGCTGCTGACGGATGCCACGCGTCTGCGCATGCGGGCCGACGTGCCGGTCGGCGCCTATCTGTCCGGCGGCCTCGATTCCTCGCTGATCACGGCGCTCGCCGCGCCGATGGCTCCGAACGGCCTCAATACGTTCTCGGTCACGTTCGACGACGCCGAGCATGACGAAAGCGCCTTCCAGATGGAAGTCGCCCGTGCGCTCGGCACACATCACCGCGCCGTCGCCTGCGGCCCGGCCGATATTGCCCAAAACTTCCCGGATGTCGTCCGCTTCACGGAGCGGCCGGTATTGCGCACCGCGCCCGCCCCGCTCTATCGCCTTTCCGGCCTCGTCCGCGAGGCAGGCATGAAGGTCGTGCTGACCGGCGAAGGCGCCGACGAGGTCTTTGCCGGCTACGACATCTTCCGCGAGGCGCGCGTGCGCCGCTTCTCCGCCCGCCAGCCGGGCTCGAGGATCAGGCCGCATCTCTTCCGCAAGCTCTACCCCTATCTCCCGGGCCTCAAACAGCAGTCGGCGGAGTATCTCGCCGCCTTTTTCGGCGCCGGCAGTGACGCGATGGACGATCCGCTCTTCTCGCACCGGCCCCGCTTTCGCACCACAGCAGCCGCCAAGATCTTCTATTCCGACGACCTGCGCGCTACGCTCGGCACTTACGACGCAGCCGAAGAACTCTCCTCGCGCCTGCCGGAAAATTTCGGCCGCTGGCACCCGCTGCATCAGGCCCAATACCTGGAAAGCCGCTTCCTGCTGCCCGGTTATATCCTGTCGAGCCAGGGGGACCGCATGGCCATGGCGCATGGCATCGAAGGCCGCTTCCCTTTCCTCGATCATCGGTTGGTGGAGTTCGCGGGTCGCCTGCCGCCCGGCATGAAACTGAGGGGCCTCGAGGAAAAGCATATTCTGCGCCGTGTGGCGAAGGACCTGTTGCCGGAGGCAATCAGCAAGCGGCCGAAACAACCCTATCGCGCGCCCGACAGCCGATCCTTCACCGGAAACGAAGAGCAGGCTTATGTCAGCGAAATGTTGAGCGGACAGGCCATCACCTCCAACGGCCTCTTCAATGCCCGGGCGGTGGAAAAACTTCATCAGAAGTGCCGTACGCAGCCTGTTTCTGGCTTCCGCGACAACGCCGCCTTCGTCGGCATTCTTTCCACCCAGCTCTGGCTGAAGAATTTTAGCTCCCGCGCGACGGCAGACATACCGAACCTCGCAGCGGCGGCAGGAGGCCGAGCATGACAATGCCCCACGCGATCGGAAAGCTGCGGCGCTATCGCGGACTCGTGCCGATGATCGTGTCCTATGCAGCTTCCGGCGGCAGCCTGATCGTCAGCTCGGCAGCCCAGCTCCTGACGTTTGCGATCCTCGCCCGATTTCTCGGCGTCCACGAATTCAGTCTGTTCGTGGCGATCACCGCCGTTGCGGCAATCGCCGTGCATCTCTGCGGCGTCGGCGCCACCGAATGCCTGGTGCGGCGCGTCGCTCGCGACCACGCCATGTACCCGGCCATGCTGGGGCACAACATCATCCTGATCTCGGTGAGTGGTATCCTGCTCGTCGTGATCGGCGCGATCATCCTGCCCTTCTTCTTTGAAGTCGCTCCCAACGCGGCTGTAAACAGCATCGAAATCGCCATGATGCTGGTGACCAATATCGTCCTGGTGCGCTGCATCCTCTTTTCCGAGCAGGTCTTCATCGCATTTTCCGATTTCGGTTCGGCCAACAAGGTGGTGATGGGCTTCGCGCTGATCCGCACCGCAGCCGCCGTGCTGGCCTGCCTCGTCTTCGGCGTCTCGACGCTCTCCGGCTGGATCGTCTGGCAGTTCGCCGCCCATGCGATCATGCTGGCCTTCTGCATCAGGGCGCTGCGTAACCTCGGCCGGCCGAAATTCCGGATCGTCCGGGAAGAATTGCAGCTCGGCCTCTTCTTCAGCATTCCGTTCATCCTGAAGGCGGCGCGCCAGAACGCCGATCTCCTGGTGCTCAGCCTCGTCACCACGGCCGAGATCGTCGCAAGTTACAGCGTCGCGCGGCGGATCATCGAAAGCAGTTATCTGTCCGTCGACGCGCTGAACCGCATCGTCTATCCGGGCACCGCCAAAGCGAGCCTCGGCGGCCTGCATCAGGCGACGGAGAGAGTCTCGAAAATCTTTGCGGCGGCGATCGCGATCAGCATCGGCGCTGCCATTGCAGTCTATATCCTCGCACCCGTGCTGCCCTATCTCTTCGGCCACGACTACACCTCGCTGGTGCTGTTCGTCCGTATCCTCTGCTGGGTCGTCATTCCGGTAACATGCTGGGCGATCGCCGTGGAGGCTCTCGGCGCAGCCGGCCACCAGGGTGCGCGCGCGTCCGTCCTTGGTCTGGGCAGCCTGCTCGGAGCGGCACTGGCCGCGTTGGCCACGTGGTACGCACCGCCCACCGGAACCTTCGTCTCATACTATGTCATCGAAATCGCGATGGCGCTCGCCGCCTGGGTGGTCTATTCCCACGTGGTCGGCAAGAGCAGGAGACAGGCAGGCCTTGCGGTTGGGGAGCCTGCCGAATGAATCTTCAGCCCGGCCTCATGCAGGCGCTTCGTCCTCAAACCTCCGTCGCTGCTCGTGAACATGCCCATGGCGTGCGACCGATGGAGGTTGCCGATCTTCAATCCGTCGGGCGGCTTTTCAACAAGGCATTCCGCAGGAAAAACGAAGAACCTCGCCCGGATCTCCTCGACTATCTCGATCGCGTTTTCCTGAAGAACCCCGGATATGCGCCGGATTACGGCAGCATCGTGCACGAGGATGGCGCAGGCCGCATCGACAGCGCGCTGCTTGCACTTCCGATGGCCTTTCACGCTGCGGGCCGCCGGATCACGGCCCGGCTTCTCTGCGCCTTCATGGCGGATGGCAAGGCAGGGTTTGCGGGTGCTGCGAGACTGGCGCGGGCGGTCCGGCTTTCACAACCCGACCTCTGCTTTTCCGACAACGCCTCCCCCGTCAGCGCCGATCACTGGACGACCGGCGGCGGCTTCATGCTGCCGATCCAGAGCCTCGAATGGCGCCGCACCTTCCGGCCCTTCCATACCGGGTTCAATCGCGTCCGGGAAAAGTTGCCGCTTGCCCGGTATCTGCCGCTTTCCCCATTCCTGAAGCCGGCCGATCTCGCCGCTAGGCGCCGCTTCGCAGCCTTCACGCCGCCGAGCCCCGAGGGCACGGCCTCCATCGAGGCGGGCTTCGACGAATTCTTCGCCTGCGCCGGCAGGATGACGGAACGCTTTGCCATCCGCCCGGACTGGTCGCGCGACGACCTGCTGTGGCTGATGGACACCGCTGCATCGAACATCTCGCTCGGCCGGCTCCGCTGCAAGCTCGTGGTAAACGGCCAGGGCGTCACGATCGGCTGCTACCTCTTCTTCGGCAAGCCGGGCGAGGCGGCGCATGTGCTCAACATCCTCTGTCTCGAAGGCCGCGAATTCGATGTCGTCGGGCAGATGTTCGCCGATCTCGCCGCATCCGGTTATGCCGCCGCCCATGGCACGGCTCAGCCTTTCCTGATGAATGCGCTGATGCGTCAGCGGCAGATGAGCTTCAAGCATCGCGGCTATTTCTGCATGGTGACCCGGCATTCCGATATCCGTGAAGCGGCGACCCGCAACGACATCTTCGTCGGCGGCCTGGCATCCGAAAGCTGGAGCCGCCTGCTGACGGACTTTCGATAGGACCAATGCCTTGGTTAACGCGATATTCATCGTGCTGACCTAGTGATTGACGCGATGTTATTTGCTGAAACGCGGTCTCTCCCATGCGAAGGCTGCATGGCTGGAGGTGTGCATGTACCGGCCGAAGGAGCCCGAGAACCGACGACCGGCATCATATGCTGCGTCCACCGGCCAGGGCACCGGCATGCCTTATCGCGGCTCGCTTCTCGATCGCCTCAATGACGACCGGTTCGAAACCGGAAAGCGGATCGAGGATGAGCGCGATGACGATCATGACGAATACTGGCGGCGCCCGACCCCGCGGCAGCCAGCGCCGGACCGTTTCGAGGAACCCGAAAAGCCGGAGAAATCCTCGCTCGACGGCATCATAGAAGCGCAGGTCCGCAGCCTTTCGGAAATCACGCCGGGAGACATTCTCTCCTGGCTGCGGGGCGGGCTGCGCTGGATCATCGTCATGACCGTCATGGGCGTGATTGCGGCCTTCCTCTATTCGGCAACCGCCACGCCCCGCTACACCGTCTATACGGACCTCATCATCGATCCGCAGAACCTCAACGTCGTCAACGATGATGTCTTCGCCTCCAACCCGCAGCGGGATTCGCAACTGCTGGAGGTCGAAAGCAGGCTGCGCGTGCTCACCTCCCGCAATGTCCTGATGCAGGTCATCCGGGACATGAAGCTGACCGAGGATCCCGAATTCACCAAACCGAGCCTGCTTGCGCCGCTCTACCGGCTGATTTCCGGCAACCGGCCGACCGGTGACAAGGAACTCGGCGTCTTGATGGAACTCGGCGACCGGGTGAAGGCAGGCCGGGAAGAACGCTCCTTCGTGGTCACGCTCTCGGTCTGGACCTCCGATCCGGAAAAGTCGGTCAGGCTTTCCGAGGCGATCGTCCGCGCCTTCGAGGCGGAACTCTTCGAATCCTCCGCCGACAGCGCCGGCCGCGTCGCCGCAACGTTGACCGGTCGACTGGACGAGTTGCGCGCCGCCGTGACGGACGCGGAGGAAAAGGTCGCGCAGTTCAGGCGCGACAACAATATCCAGGAATCCAATACGGGCGAGCTGGCCAGCACCCGCATTTCGAGCGCACTCGACACCCAGGTCCTCGACGCGCAACAGAAGCTGATCCAGGCCGAGGCGCGCTACAACCAGATGCGGTCTGCCGTCGCCGACAGGCGCACGGTCACCGCGACTGTGTTCGACTCGCCCAGTATGGAAACGCTGAGGGCGAGCTACAACACGCTGCAGCAGCAGATCGGTTCGCTGACCCTCACCTATGGTGCACGGCATCCGCGCCTGATCTCCATGCAATCCGAAAAGACCGCGCTCGAAAAAGCCATAGCCGACGAGGCGAACCGCATTCTTCAAAGTGCCAGGACCGACGTCGACGAAGCCCGCTCGACGCTCTCCCAGTTGCGCAGCAAGGCGGACGCGGAACGTTCGACCGTCTTCACCAACAACGACGCCCAAGTACGTCTCAGGGAACTGGAGCGGGATGCGCGCGCCAAGGCCGCCGTCTACGAGACCTATCTCGGCCGCACCCACCAGATCACCGAGCGCCAGCAGATCGACACGAGCAACGTGCGGGTCATCTCCCCGCCCGTGCCGCCGAAGACGAAAAGCTGGCCGCCGCGCACGCTGATCCTGCTTGTGGCAGGCGCGATCGGTGGCTTCATGGCCGGTACTGGCCTTGCTCTGGTACTGGGATTGTGGGGGCATTTCGGCGATGCCCGTGAACGCTTTGCCTATACGCAGAGATACGCCTTGAGGGGGTGACCATGCGCAGCCCCGCCGCCGCAGCGATAAGCTCATCTGAGATCGATCATCGCAGCATGATCGGCTCGCTGCTGTTCATCGCCATATTCCTGTTCGTCGCGATATCGATCAATCCTTTCTACGATCTGACACTGCCTTCATCCGCGAGCATCGAAACCGACAATTCCAGCAGGCTCAACCAGCTCCTGTTCATCTTCCTGCCGCTCGGCGCACTCGCCTGCGCCATGATGACCCCGATGCGGGGCACGCTCCTGCAGCCGTGGTGGCTGATGCTGACACTTTTCCTCTGGCTTCTGTTCGTCTCGCTCATCTCGAACCACAGCTTCAACGGCCTCAAGGCGCTGTTCGTCACATCGCTGATCGTCGTCGGCGCCAATGCCTGCCTGTTGCTGCCGCGGTCCGAAACCCATTTCGCCAAGCTTCTGGCGATTGGAACGCTTGCCTGCATCGGGCTTGCCTATTACGGTATCTTCTTTCTGCCGTACTTTTCCATCCATTCGGCTGCAGAGGTTTCCGAACCCATGCATGCCGGGCTATGGCGCGGCTATTTTCCGCACAAGAACAATGCAGCGGCCGCCATGGTGCTGTTTGCCTTCTGCGGCATATTCATCATGCGAACCTGGTCGCGGCTGGTGGGCCTGACAATAGTCGTCAGCGCAACATGGTTTCTCATGCACACCGGCGGCAAGACCGCTTCGGCCATGCTGCCGGCAATTATCCTGCTGGCCTGGCTGTTCGAAAAATTCCCGCTCCTGCGCATCCCGCTTTCCTTCGGCGGGGTCGCAGCCTTCAACCTCGTCGCCGTAGGCGCCGCCCTTTCCCCGGCCCTGAGCGAACTGGTGACAAGCCTCGGCGTGGATGCGACCTTCACCAACCGCACCGATATCTGGCGGCTCGCCTTCAACGCGATTTCGCAATTCCCGATGACCGGTTTCGGCCTCAAATCCTTCTGGCGCACGCAGGAACTGGTCTATGGCGGCGAAGGTCTGGAGACCTGGGCCATCCAGGCGTCGCATGCACATAATTCCTATGTGGAGATCCTGCTGATCGGCGGAATACCCGCCCTCGTTCTTTCCTTGATCTGGTTCTTCGCTGTGCCGCTGCGGAGCTTTTCGAAGATCGGCGCCCAGGGAAAGATAAGTCATAGCGGACGGCTTTTCCTGCGCATCTGGCTTTACATGATCTTCACCACGTGCCTCGAAAGCCTCCTTTATGAAAGTTCGGCCGGCTACATCATCGGCTGGTTCCTGTTCTGCATGGCGATCTTCGGGCTCCGTTACGAGGCGAATGCGGTCCATATCGAGGAGGAATCGATGCGAAGAGGGAAGCCAGCCCATGCCTGATGCATTGGAGGCAATGGGCAGCTTGATCGACCGGGTCAGCAACCGGCTCATCTGGAAGATGGCCCCGCGAACCCGTACGGTCGCAACCGATGTTCCGATCGTCTCGTTCACGTTCGATGACGTGCCGGATACGGCCCTGACCTACGGCGCGGCGATCCTGGAGAAATACGATGCGCACGGTACGTTCTACATCGCCGGTGGCATCGAAGGTCTGGTCGAACCGGACCGGACCTTGATCAGCCGCGAAGGCTCTCTCGAGCTTTTCCGCCGAGGCCACGAGATCGGCTGCCATACATTCGCCCATCGTCGCGTCCGCTCCTACGGCTCAGCACTGGCCGACGACCTCGACAAAAGCGCCCGCTATCTGCGTGGTATCGGCATTCCCCGCCCGGCCACCAGCTTCGCCTTCCCCTATAACGCCGCCTGGCCGCCGGCACGCCGTGAACTCGCCAGCCGCTACCGGACCTGTCGGGGAGCCGGCGAGGCGATCAACCGCGGCGCAGTCGACCCGTTGATGCTGCAAGCGGTGGAAATCCGTCAACCCGAGGAACATGCGCACGGGCTGACCTGCTGGATCGATGAGGTTGTGAACAATCCTGGCTGGCTCATCTTCTTCACCCACGACATTACCGAAACCCCGACGCCTTTTGGCTGCACGCCGGGGACTTTCGAACATCTGGTCCGTCATGCCCATCAGCGTGGATGTCGCATTTTGACGATAGAGGCGGCAGCGCGCGCCATGGGCTGGGAGGCTGATCCACGATGAACGCTCCAACGAATGTCCAGGTGACGATGGCGGACACACGTCGCCTTCTCAACATCAACAACTATTTCTACCGGCGCGGCGGCGCCGAGGCGGTGTTCTTCGACCATACGGCGCTTTTCGAAGAGATCGGCTGGAATGTCGTGCCCTTCGCCATGCAGCATGAAAAGAACCTGCCCTCGCCATGGTCGGACTATTTCGTATCCGAGATCGAATACGGCCGCGAGATCGGCTTGAAGGACAAGGTCGCGCAGGCCGCGAAGGTCATCTATTCTTTCGAAGCGCAGCGCAACCTGAAGCGCCTGATCGACAAGGCGCGCCCGGACATCGCACACGCGCATAACATCTATCATCATATCTCGCCGGCGATCTTCTCCACGCTGAAAGATGCCGGCATTCCGGTGGTGATGACGGCCCATGACCTGAAACTCGCCTGTCCCTCCTACAAGATGCTGCGCGACGGAGCGATCTGCGAAGACTGCAAGGGCGGCCGCATTCACAACGTCGTCGTCAACCGCTGCGTCAAGGGCTCGCTGCCGCTCAGCGCCGTGGTCTTCGCCGAGACGCTCCTCCACCGGAGCCTCGGCCTCTATCGCAACAAGGTCGACCGCATCGTCGTGCCGAGCCGCTTCTATTGCGAGAAACTGATCGAATGGGGCTGGCCCGCGCAAAAGCTGGTCCATATCCCGAACTTCGTCGATGTGGATCATTTCTCCACCGACTGGACGGAGGGCGATTATTTTGTCTTCGCCGGTCGACTGGCGCCCGAAAAGGGCATCGCGACACTGATCCGTGCCTGCGCCAGGGCGGGCCAGAAGCTGGTGATCGCGGGAACCGGACCGGAGGAAGCGGCTCTGAAGGAAATTGCGCATTCGACCGGGGCCGATGTCACCTTCGCTGGTTACCTGTCGGGCGAAAATCTCTTCCGGCTCATCGGTAAGTCGCGCGGCCTCGTCCTGCCTTCCGAATGGTACGAGAATGCGCCGATCAGCATTCTGGAAGCCTATGCGCTCGGCCGCCCGGTCGTCGGTGCCGCAATCGGAGGCATCCCGGAAATGATCCGGGAAGGCGAGACCGGGCTGACCGCCACCGCCGGTTCGGTGGACGGCCTGGCAGAGGCGCTTGCAGATCTCGCCTCCCGTCCGGCCGCCGAGCGGGCGGCGATGGGACAGGCGGGCCGCGCCTGGATTGCCGATGAATTCTCACGGGCGGCCTACCGCCGGAAAACGCTTGATCTTTACCAATCCCTTACCGGGGTTTGACGGTCGCAAAAGCCGATTCCCAAAATAGGTCGAGTGTCTTCAAATTTTTCCGCCGCTTTGCTCAATAACTGCACAACTCCTTTAAAATCTTAGGATTTTTCTTGCCGGTATAAGAAGGCTCCCTCCGTAGAACCGACGCCAGGAAATGATTTCTGGTATCGGTGGATGGACAAGAAAATCAACACGTCGAGCAAACGGCACCCGCAGTCTGCCCGGAAGCTTCCGGAGAACCTGTCGTCGCTCGAACAGATCCCTGCGCAGTTGCTGCAGGCCCAGGCTCTTCCGCGCCCCGATCCGGCCGGGCAGCGCCGCATCGAGCGTGTCGTCGTCGGCCAGGCACCACGCCTCTCGCCTGCCCTACCCGACGTCGTCAACGCTCCCGACATCCTTGTGGGGCGCGAGACCCCTCGCCAGCGCGTCATGATGCTCGGCCTCCGAGGCATCCCGAATGTGCAGGGCGGCGTCGAAAAACATGTCGAAATGCTTGCCCAGGAACTCGTCGCACGCGGCTGGGACGTCGAAGTGCTCGGCCGCCGCCAGTATCTCGCCGAACAGAAGGGGTCGATCTGGCGCGGCATCCGCATCGCGCCGCTCTGGGCGCCGAAATCGATGCTCTTCGAGGCCTTCGCCCATACGCTCATCGGTGTCCTCTATGCCGCCGTCCGCCGTCCTGACATCCTGCATATCCACGCGGTCGGCCCCGGCCTGCTGACCCCGCTGGCGCGTCTTTTCGGACTGAAGGTGGTGATGACCCATCACGGCTACGATTACGACCGCGAGAAATGGAGCCCGACGGCAAAAAGGGTGCTGAAGCTAGGCGAGCGGCTGGCCATGCGGTTTGCCAGCGCCAGGATCGCCGTCTCGCGCGATGTGGCGGAGACGATGAAGCGTCGGTACGGCGCGAAGGTTGCCCATGTCCCGAACGGCGTGACCGTGAGGCCGAGCCTCGTCGGCAAGGCGACGCTCGACCGGTTCGGCCTGCAGCGCCGCCGGTACATCGTCATGGTCGCCCGCTTCGTGCCCGAAAAGCGCCAGACCGACCTGATCGCCGCATTCGGGAAGCTGAAGCAGACGGACTGGAAACTGGTCCTGGTTGGCGGCGCCGATCACCGGGGCACGACCTATGCGAAGGAGATCGAGGAGATGGCGGCACGCGTTCCGAACGTCGTGCTGACCGGCTTCCAGAGCGGCGAAGAGCTGGCCGCACTGTTCTCGCAGGCAGGGCTCTTCGTCCTGCCGTCGATCCACGAGGGCATGCCCATTTCACTCCTCGAAGCCATGGGTTACGGCCTGCCGGTGCTGGCAAGCGATATCGTCGCCAATCACGAAGTGGAATTGCCACCGGAAGATTATTTCCCCGCCGGGAATGTCGATGCCCTTGCCGAGGCTCTGGCACGCAAGATCGCCGAGCCCTTCGGTCACCAGACCGCCCTGTCGCGCATTCGGGAAATGGAACGGACCTATGCCTGGCCTTCCATCACCCGCAGCACGCTGGAAGTCTACAAATCCCTGGTATCGTCGGGAAAATGAAGGAGCGGCCGTGAGCGTATCGGTCATCATCAAGACGCTGAACGAGGAAAAGCGGATCGCCCGCACGATCGAATTCGCGCTGGCAGGACTGCCCGGCGGTCGAGGCGAAGTGATCGTCGCCGACAGCGGCTCGTCGGACGCCACCGTCGAGATCGCGTCGCGTTATCCGGTCCGCATCGTCCAGATCGAAAACCCGGCGCGTCCGAGCTGCGGCATCGGCCCGCAACTCGGCTTCCAGTATGCGCGGCAGGATTTCATCTGCCTGATCGACGGCGACATGGATCTCGATCCCGGGTTCCTCCCCGAGGCGCTTGCCTATCTCGACCGTCATCCAAAGGCCGGGGGCGTGACAGGCCATGTCGAGGAAATGATGCTCGACAATCTGGAATATACGCGCCGCGTCCAGCGCAATGCCCCGGAAAACCGCACCGGCGCCATCGACCGGATGAACGGCGGCGGGCTTTATCGCCGTGCTGCGGTCGAGAACATCGGCTACCTGACGGACAGGAACCTGCACGGATACGAGGAGTTCGACCTTGGCATCCGGCTTCGCCATGCGGGCTGGAGCCTCTTTCGCCTCGACCGCCGCTTCGTCCGGCACTACGGCCACAACGTCAATTCCTATCGCCTGCTCGTCCGCCGCTGGAAAACCAAATATCTCTTCGGCATCGGCGAATTGCTGCGTGCCTCGTTCGGAAAGCCCTATTTTGCCCGGCTCCTGACGGAATTGCCGGAGCTCCGGCTCTGGGCGCTGGTAGCGGCCTGGATCCTCTTTTCGCTCGGGTTGCTGATCGCCATCCCGGACAAGCTCCTTGCGCTGGGATCGGTGCTCGGCATTTTCGCAGCCATCGTTGCGCTGATGTCGTGGCGGAAGGGTAATTTCAAGCTCGGACTTTATACGGTAGTCGCCTGGCTGTTCCACACGATGGCAGTGCCCTTCGGCTTTTTCGCCCCACGGCGCGATCCCGGCGGATGGGTGGAGAGCCGGGAGATCGGAGACGGAGATGAAAAGACTGGTCCGCATCCTGGCAGCGGCGCTCGCGCTCACGGTTTCGACCAGCCCAGCCTGGCCGGCTGACTGGCTTCCGGTCCGGGAGATTTCGCTTACCATCGCCCCCGGCAGCCCGCTCGATTTTTCCGGCTTCCTTCCGAACGGCCCCATCGACGGGGATAGCCGGCTTGTCGCCGGAACGGACGGCCGTCTGGCAAGAGCCGGCGCGCCGGATAGGCCGGCCCGCCTGTTCTGCGCCTCGCTCGCGTGGAGTCCAGCATCCGGCGGCTTTCCGAACCACGCGGACGCGGATGTCTACGCCAGACAGCTCGCGATGCATGGCTACAACATCGCCCGCTTCCATTTCATTGACGGAAGCCTGATGTTCGGCCGGCAGAAGGATTTCGATTTCGATCCGGAAATCCTCGATCGCATCCACTACCTGATGGCTGCGCTGAAGAAGCACGGCATCTACTGGATGGTCGACGGGCTCACCTCCTGGCGCGGCGGTTATGGTGGTCATGACGACCGGTGGGCGCCCTCCGAAGGCCTCAAGCTCGAAGTCAATTATCAGGACAGGGCCTTCGCCCACTGGAAAAGGCTGGTCACGGATTTCCTCACCCGGGTCAATCCCTACACCGGCATCGCCCCGATCCGCGACGACGCGCTCGCCATGGTGGTCCTCGTCAACGAAAACAGCATGGAGTTCGAGACGGTTGTCCATGACCGGGCAGGCCGCCCCTATCCGGACAGCCTGCGCCAACCATTCAACACCTGGCTGCGCGAACGCTACGGCTCGACCCAGGCGCTTAGGGCCGCATGGCCGGATCTTCGGGCGAACGAACGGCTGGAAAATGCCTCGGTGCGCCTGCCCGTCGAACGTTATACCGATAGTCCGCGTCTGCGCGATCTGCAGGCATTTTTCGTCGAGACCGAGAAGGACGCACTTGCCCGCATGACCAGGGTCTTGCGGGAGCTCGGTTATCGCGGCCTCGTCAGCGATTACAACAACTGGCCGACGGTGCAGACCGGGCTCACCCGCCAGAACCTCGAAGCCGTCACCATGAACACCTACCAGGACGGCGTAATGAGCTATGAGCCCGGAGCGAAGATCAAGAACGAAAGCTCGCTCGCCGATGCCGGCTCCTACATGCGCATGGCCGCCGCAAGCCGCTGGCTCGGTAAGCCTTTCGGCATCACGGAATACGATCATCTCTTCTGGAACCGGTATCGCTACGAGGCCGGCCTCGTGATGCCCGCCTATGCAGCCTTGCAGGGCTGGGACATGCTCTGCCGCCACGGGCACGGACCGATCGCCCTGCAATATGGCGAGCCCTTCCCCCACAAGCGCGCCATGCTGCCCTATGCGATCGCGCTCGATCCGGTCGCCCGCGCCGGTGAGACGCTCTCCGCCCTCCTCTTCCGGCGCGGCGATGTCTCCATGTCGCGTAACACCATTCCCTTCCTTGTCCGCGGCGAGGAGGATTTGACGGATGACATGCAGGCGACCGAGCCCGACACCCTGACCGTGCTGTCGCTCGTCTCCCGCATCGGCCTCAGGCAATCGGACGGATTGCGCGAGTCGCTTGCGGTCAATCAGCCGCGCGGCGAGGCAGACGCCGGCAAACTGCTGGCGGCCATGAAGGCCTCGGGCCTGCTGCCGGAAAACAATCGCACCGACCCGGCCCAGGGCATCTTCCAGAGCGATACCGGAGAACTGCTCCTCGACAGGGATAAGCGCAGTCTGACGCTATCGGCGCCGCGCACCGAAGCCGCCGCCTTCGTGGCACTGGATGGCCCGATCGATCTCGAAACGATCCGCATCGAACGCGGGGACGGCGACGCACTTTTTGCGGCCTCGGCGCTCGATGGGGCAGCATCGCTCGCGACGGCCAAGCGCATGCTGCTGATCTTCGCCACCGACGCCCGCAACACGAACATGCGGTTCCGGGATCGAGAGGAGAAGGTGATCGAGGATTTCGGCACCTTGCCGGTCTTGATCCGCAAGGGCACGCTTTCGATTGAATTTAAGCATCGAACCGGTCGCTGGCGGCTCTCGCCGGTCGGACTGGACGGCGTCGTACACGCACCGCTTCAAAGCGGCAATGGACCGTTGCGCTTCCAACTCAACAACGACACGCCGGCTGGTCCCGCCACATTCTTCCTGCTCGAAACAGACTGATCGTTCGGGCGTCCAGCCGAACCGACCAAGCATTCGCGGAAACGCTAACTCGGTAGCGAAGCCCGGGCAGACAGAGCAGTTTCACGATCACGAGGCAAACCATCTGGACGCGTAGAAAGCACTGTCATTCACGAGCAGGTGAAAACGGAACAAAACCACCCGCTCGAAACCGATCCGTCTTCGTTCTTGGCTTGCAAAGGGTAGGAGAAAGAGTCATCTTTCGGGCATCGCCAGCTATGGATAAGGGCAGCGGCGACTGGAAGACAGGAGCGCTTTCGCCCCCAGATAGTGGAGGCTGAAAAGATGAATCCGGCAGTTCTGACAAGCACTTTCGAACCGAATGAACTTGCATTTCTCAAGCGTCTTTTTGACGGTCTCTGCGCCGAGCGCGGGCTGACCGGTGGAAGCCTTGCCGCCAACGACCTTGCCGCAAGGATCATCCAGCTTTACCAGCAGGGCGTGCGGGATGAAAAAGACCTGCAAGTCCAGTTGGATTGCGGAGCTTTGAGAAACTGACATCGCGGCTGGGATCGAAAGCTGGAGCGCTGAGCCTTGTGGCGTCCGGATATCCTGCTCGGGCTTCCTCCTCGCATCAGCTTTGCTTCAGCCAATAAAACTCTCCTAAAAAGGTCTCACCATCCACTCTGGCCGGCCAAAAACTATCTCTTGGCCATAAGGTCCCGTTCGTCCCGCATCAGAAATATGCGAGTGATCGGATCGAGATTGGCTTCCAGCCAGTCGGCCATGGCAACTTCTTCCGCGAGGATGCGCTCGAAGACAGCTTTCGCCTCCATCTCCTCGAGTTCGTCGGCTGCAGCGATCAACACGCGATAGCTGGCTATTTCGAGATGCTCGAACGCATAGCTCGTCATCGCGCCCTTGACGACCTCGTCGCTGGTGAGCATGCCGCCGACACCCTGGGCCTTCGCGGCAAGCTTCGCCGCCATGTCCTTGAGCGTCACTGCGCCGGTCCAACCCGATAAATGATCAAGCAGGTCCTTCAAGGCCTGCGCATGCGCCTCCGTTTCATGAAGGTGCTGGACGATCCTGGCCTTGAGGTCGGGGTAGCTTTCTATCCGGCGCGATTGGTCGGTCAGCATGGTGACCGCCTGTTCCTCCATGGCATGGGCTGCGCGAAGCCAGGCCAGGAAATTGTCTCGAGCATGTGCCATTCTCATTTCCTCGCAAAACCGGTTTGCCGCCCGACAGGCGGATCGCAAGCAGTTTACTAGCCATAGGGGCAAGATCATGACGCTGACAACCAGAACGACCTCAATCCTCGGAGCCAATATTCCGGTGCTGCTGTTGCTGGCGGCCGGGCATTACCTCAGCCGCATATCGAACGACACGGCGCAGGGAAGCGACCCCACGAGCACCGGCTCCACGAACCGATAGGAACTGTTGGATCTTGACGGTTTCCGAAACGGCGATTTGCGAGGAACAATCACCATGCCGGACGGTTGTGGGCTGAATAACAGGGAGTATTCTCATGATACCTGATCCTCGCGAACCCAGCGAACAGCCGCCGATGCCGGCGCCTGTCTGGACCCCGGAGCCTCCGATCGAGGAACCGGAACCGGATCGTCTGCCGGATGAGGTGCCGGTGCCCAATCCTGATGAGAATCCCAATCCGCCAGCCCACATGCCGCCTGGCAACCCGACCGCACATTAAAGCGATACCGGCGCAAGGCGCCGGGAGGGCAACTATGGATATCCATCGCCATACGCACCTGGACCACAGGCAGATACCACGGAAAGACAGCAGGACATTGGTGACGTCCGGGCTCTGGAAGCTGCTTGTCGCGGCAGCCTTCATCCTTCTCGCGCTGGTCGCCTCCATGGAGATTTTTGGAGACACGGGCGGTGATTTCGTCGCGCCGAACCCACCGCAGCAAACCGAAGGTGAATAGTTGCCGGCCCCGCCCTCCCGCTCTCTCCCGGAGCGGGATTGGCCTTCGGGAACAAAGGATAAAATTCACACGTTTCCTTATCAATTGCACGACGAGGTGGTTGAGGTGGATACGAAGACGCGATCGCTTTCTTTTCAGGAATCCATATTCCAGTTCGAGCCCATCATCCGGCCGGGCCGCAACGCCTGGCGTAGCGCTACGGCGGAAAAGCTCGCCTTCCTTATCGACGGCGAGGATTATTTTTACCGGCTGGACCAGGTGTTGCGCCAAGCCAAGAGTTCGCTCTTCATCATCGGCTGGGACTTCAATCCCAACATCGTGTTGAGGCCCCACGATCCGGACGGAGAGACACTTGGTGATCTTCTTCGCAAGCTGGTCGACGAAAAGCCCGCCCTCGAAATCCGCATCCTCGTCTGGGGCATGGGACCGGTCTATTCCGGCAAGAGCCTGAAGATTTTCGGCAAGATGGAATGGAGCGACCATCCCCGTATCTTTCTGCATTTCGATTTCGATCATCCGCTTCGCGCCAGCCATCACCAGAAGATCGTCGCCATCGACGACAACACAGCCTTCCTCGGCGGCATCGACCTGACGGCCCGCCGCTGGGACGACCGCAGCCATGCAGCTACAAATCCCCTGCGTTGCTCGCCGGATGGCACGCCCTATGGACCGCTCCACGACATGCAGACCATCGTAACCGGCGATATCGCGCGATTGATCGGCGATGTGGCGCGACGACGCTGGAAGAAGGCCACCGGCGAAGTCCTCACCCCTCAGCATATTCCCGGCGAAAAGCCTTGGCCGGCAGATCTCAAACCGGCGCTGACCCATTGCAGCACCGGCCTTGCCCTCACGGAACCGTGGAGGTGGAAAGGCCGCCTCGGCCACCGTGAAGCGATCCGCCTGACCCACGACGCGCTGCGCAGCGCCAGGCGGCATCTCTACATAGAGACCCAATACCTGGCCTCCTTTGGCGTGGCCCGCACCCTTGCCAGACGGCTCCGCCGGGCCGACGGCCCGGAGGTCGTCGTCATCGTCACCCGTGAATCCCACGGCTTCCTGGAGAAGCTGATGATGGGTCACAACCGAAACCGTCTGATCCGCCGCCTGAAGCGGGCCGACCGACACGGCCGGCTGCGTGTGTTCTATGCCGCGGTGCCGGACGGCAAAGGCGGCGAACGGGAGATCATCGTGCATTCCAAGGTGATCATCGTCGATGATCGCTTCGCGCGTGTCGGATCGTCCAATCTGAACAATCGCTCGGAGGGACTGGACACAGAATGCGATCTTGCCGTCGAGACCGCCGATCCTGCCGGCAGGCAGGCCATCGCTGCTCTGCGCAACGACCTTCTGGCGGAACATCTCGATGCCGAACCGGCCGAAGTGGCACGGATCATCAACGAGACAGGCTCCATGCTGGCAGCCATCGACAGGCTGAACGTCAAGCCGCGCGGCTTGCGATCCTTCGATATAGATCCCGAAAAAGGCGAGACCGAATCCATGGTCGGCACCGGAATCATCGATCCGAAACAGCCCTTCTGGCCGATCCCGCTGATCCGAAACGGACTTCGGAACTTCTTCTCCAGCCTGTCACATCACCGTCTGTTCTGAATACCTGCCGCCCCGATGGCGATAATAGGCTTCAGTGACGATGAAGATCGGTACGCCGATTGTCAGTGGCACGAAAAAATAGAGCACCCGGAAGGCGACCAGGGCGCCGATCGAGGCGGTCGACGGCAGGATGCCGAGCATCGTCGCCTCAAGGACTCCGAGCCCGCCCGGCACATGGCTGATGAGGGCTGCGATATTCGCCGTCACGTAAGCGCTCGCCACTTCAAGATAACCGGCGTCGGTGAACGTCGCGAGAAGCTGGCGGATCGAGGCGGCAACGCATGCAAAATTGAGCGCGCCAATGACGATCTGGCCGAGGGCAATTCTTGTTCCCGGCGGCTCGAAACGCCATGTCCGCAGGCAGAGAGGCCGGCGTACAAAGCCGCAAAGCAACAGATAAGCGGCCGGTATGGCAAGACAGAGGAGGCTCACCACGATCCTCGCCGGGCCATCAAGCCCGATAAGGTTCGGCTCATCGCCCCGCTGCAGCAGCAATGCCAGGCCGGCAAGCGTCGCAAGTCCGAGCCCGACCGTTATTCCGCAGAAGATGATGACCTTCGCAACCTCCTCGGCCGTCAGCCCCCAGCGCGAATAGAACCGATAGCGCACGGCGCCGCTGCTCAGGGCTGCAAGTCCGACATTGTGCCCGATCGAAAGCGCTGTGAACGAGGCAAGCGCCGTCTGCCGGTAGGCAAGCCGCTTGCCGGTATAAAGCACCGCGAGCGTATCGAAGCCGGTCAGGCAGAGATAGGACAGGACGACGAAGGAAAAGGCGGAAGCCAGCCGGAAACCGGCAATCGACTGGACCGATTCCTCGATTTCATCGAGGGTATAGCGGCCCAGACTGCGATAGACGAGGAAGATCGCCAGGCAGATCGCCGCGCCGACGAGGAGCTTCACCATGTAACGCCTGAAGGTCATACCCTTTCCCGCGAGTGGTTATATGTGGACGGGAACGAAAAACCGGCAAAGGTGTTCCCTGCCCTATGAACGATCCGACAGTTCCACCATCCTTCGAGGGGCCTCGTCTGAAAATCCTGAGCTACAACGTCCATAGCTGCATCGGCACTGATCGCAAGCTTGACCCTGCGCGAGTGGCCGAAGTCATCGCAACCGTAGAACCCGATATCATCGGATTGCAGGAACTGGATGTCGGCCGCAGCCGCACCGGCGGCGTCGATCAGGCTCATGCCATCGCCTCTCTGCTGCGCATGGAATTCCATTTCCATCCAGCCCTCAACGTCGCTGAAGAACGCTATGGAGACGCCATCCTCACTGCTTTGCCGGCAAGGATGATCAAGGGCGGAGGCCTGCCCTCCGTTGGCGAACCGCGTGGTGCGATATGGGTGGAGATCAAGGTCGGCGATCATTGCCTGCAGGTGTTCAATACGCATCTCGGACTGCGCGGCCGTGACCGGCTCAGCCAGATCGGCGCGCTTCTCGGCCCCTCCTGGCTCGGGAGCCCCGCCTGCCATCAGAAGCCTCGTATCCTGATCGGAGATTTCAATTCCACTCCGTCTACCGCCACCTACAAAACCGTCGCCCGCCGGATGGCTGACGTGCAATCTCGTTTGAAGGCAAAACCCAGGGCAACCTTCCCGTCACGCTACCCGCTGTTGAGGATCGACCACATCTTCGTTTCCAGCGAGGTCACGCCGGTAGACGTACAGGTCATCTCGACGCCGCTGACACGCCGCGCCTCCGATCACCTGCCGCTCCTGACCACCGTTCATCTATGATTTCAATGGATCATCCGGTTCAGCCTTCGGGCTTCCTTCAGAAGGCGCACGACATCCTGGTCCGTCGTTTCCGTGAAATCGGCATAATGCGCGCTCACCGCCTCGAGGTGCTGCGGCGCAGACAGGCAGACGATGTCATTGACCTCTTCCCGCAGAGATTCCACGAGATCGCGCGGCGCGACGGGCACGGCGATCCAGATCGAGCCGACGCCCATCTCCTTCAGCGCATGGATACCGGCGCGGATCGAGCTCCCGTTGGCAATGCCGTCGTCGACCAGGATGATATCACGGCCCGCATGATCGTGGTCCTGCGGCTCATCTTCGCCGAAATATATGCGGTGCCGGCGTTCAATCTCGGCCAACTGATGCTCCCGCTCGGTGGCGAGATATCCTGGCGGGATGCGGAAGTGACGGGCAGCCTCTTCGCTCACCACCACATGCGGTTCCTTGCAGTCGACCACCGCGCCGATACCATATTCCGGATGGCCGGGTGCCCCGATCTTACGCACGATCAGGAGATCAAGCGGCGCTCCCAGCCGCTGTGCGATCTCGAAGGCGACAGGCACGCCGCCGCGAGGAAGTGCCACAACGACAGGATCCTGAAGCTGCACCGACTGCATCGCTTCCGCAAGCTGCCTGCCAGCATCCTCGCGATCGGAAAAAGCGGGGGCCAAACCGGGCATGTCTTCCTCCCATAGCATGGCGGCGCGACCGCAGGCCGCGCCTCCTGTTTCCTCCGGCACAAAGAGCATAACCACCGCAGGGATGTGGGGCAACCTTAAGGCCGGTTTCATCTCCGATATGCAGCACCAGACGCCGCCATCCTTGCAGTGTTCGCTTTCATGCTCGCGGCTGCAGCATGGAACTGCGGTTCGCTCAGTGCTTCGTCCGGGATACGAACTTGTTGAAGCGGCTGGTCTTTCCGGCCTCCGTCTCGTCCTGATAAAGGAAGGCGAGTTTGTTCTTGTCGAAGATCGAGAAGAAGTCGTTCCATTCGATCTTCTCCAGCGCTTCCTCCGGCTTGCCGAAGTCGACACGCAGGATGCCGCCTTCCCCGGCGCCCTTGACGCGGGCCGGGTGACCGCCGCGTTCTTCGATCCACTGACGGATTTCAGTGTGGTCCATGGTCTCTACGGCTTTGCTCATCGCTTTCGTTCTCCCTGTTGGTCGATTGCAGAACCGACGCCGCCGGGGATTGTTCCGTTTGCGAACACGAGATCGAAATCCAAAATGGAACAAAATTCACGACTATGTGTTCACGGCGTGTCGGACGACGAACCTCCACGCGGCCGACAGCGTCATAAGTACCCTCCCCAACTGGCGCTTCCCCTGTGCGGGAAGCGCTTTTTCTTTGCAAAGCCCGTCTCAGCGTCTCGTCAGCGCCACCACATAGCGCGTCGGGGCCTTGCCCGGATTGAAGAAGACGCAATCGGACGGCGGACCGAGCAGCAGGCAATCGCCCTCGGAAAGATGATGCAGCGCCGTCCCTTCCTGAAAATCGAGCCTCCCCGAAAGCACCCAGATCTGCTGGTGCTGGAAAGCAAAGGCCGCGGCGGGATAAGGCACGCGCACGCCCGGCGGCAGCGAGACATCGATAAGCTCCAGCATGGAATTCGGCGGTGAGACGGCTCGGCGCGTATAACCGGTTTCCGGGTCGGTCCAGACCGGTTGTTCCGCTTGCGGGGCAATGCGCTCCTGTACCCGCTCCGCCAGGGCCAGCAACACCGAAAGCGGCAGGCCGAAGGCACCGGAAAGCCGGCCGAGCACGGTCGCAGTCGGGCTTGCCTCGCAGCGCTCGATCTTGCTGATCATCGCCTTGGAGACTCCGGAACGTTCCGCAAGCTCCGCAAGCGACCAACCGCGCGCTTCCCGCTCGATCTTCACCCGCATGGCAATCGCCTGAACCGGGTCCTTCTGCACGTGCTGCAAAGCTGCTTGCCTTTCGTCAATCGTCTTTTATAGTGGACGTTCAAATCATATAAGAGACAAGTCTTGTCCGCAACGAGAATAAAGGGAAGTGTGTCATGGGGAATAATGGGACGCGCGAAATCCGTTTCAACGCTTTTGACATGAACTGTGTCGGCCATATTCAGCAAGGGCTATGGGCGCATCCTCGTGACCAGTCGCATCGATACGCCGAACTGCGCTACTGGACAGACTACGCGAAGACCCTGGAAGCCGGCCTGTTCGACGGCATTTTCCTGGCCGATGTCGTCGGCGTCAACGATGTCTATGGCGGCAGCAATGCCGCAGCGCTGAAGCATGCGGTGCAGGTGCCGGTCAACGATCCGATGATGCTGGTGCCGGCCATGGCCGCCGTCACGGAACACCTTTCGTTCGGTGTTACCGCCAACCTGACTTATGAGCCGCCTTTCCTCTTTGCCCGGCGCATGTCGACGCTTGATCACCTGACCGGCGGACGTATCGGCTGGAATATCGTAACTGGCTATCTCGACAGCGCGGCAAAGGCGATCGGCCTTGATACGCAGGCCGCCCATGACGACCGCTATGATCTTGCGGACGAATATATGGAGGTGATGTACAAGCTCTGGGAGGGAAGCTGGGAGGATGACGCGGTCATCTTCGACCGTCAGAGCCATCTTTATGCTCGTCCCGAGAAGGTCCATAAGATCCATCATCACGGCAAACAGTACCGCATCGATGCGATCCATCTCTGCGAGCCGTCGCCGCAGCGGACCCCGGTCCTTTACCAGGCGGGCTCCTCGACGCGCGGCCGACAATTCGCGGCGACACATGCCGAATGCGTTTTTGTCAACGGCCAGAAGATCGAAGGCGTGAAGGATATCGTCGACGACATCCGCGCCCGCGCCGTCGAATATGGCCGCGGGGCGGACGACGTGAAGGTGTTCATGGGCGCAACCATCGTCACCGGCCGCACGGAGAAGGAGGCGCAGGAGAAATTCGAGGACTATCGTGCCTATGTGAGTTCCGAAGGCGCACTCGTGCATGCCGCGGGTTCGCTCGGCATCGATCTTGCCAAATACGATCTCGACGAGCCGATCGAAACAGGCAAGAGTTCGGCGATTGTCTCGAACATCGAAGCCATGACCCGCACCGTCGGACCGCAATGGACCAGGCGCAAGCTCCTGGAACAGATGGTGCTCGGCAGCCGTCAGGCACCGATGATCGGCTCCGCCGAACAGATCGCCGACACCCTCGTCACCTGGGCGGAACAGGCCGGCGTCGACGGTTTCAACCTGTCGCGCACCGTTGTGCCGGAGTGTTTCAACGATATCATCGCGCTCGTGATCCCGATCCTGCAGGAGCGCGGCCTCTACAAGACGAGCTATCGCGACGGCACGTTCCGTGAAAAACTGTTCGGAACACCGCGGCTACCGAACCGGCACATGGCCACGAAATATCGCATGACGGGGTGAGATGATGACGACAGCGAAGTCCCTGGAACTTCAGGCCGAAGGCCGCTGGCGCATGCTTTCCCTGCTGTGCCTTGCGGTCGTCCTGTCCTTCTCCACCTGGTTTTCGGCGAACGCCATCGCGCCGGACCTCAAACACGCCTGGTCGCTTTCCGAAAGCACGGCTGCGTGGCTCACCAACGGAGTGCAGATCGGTTTTGTCATTGGAGCGCTATCGGCGAGCTTCTTCAACCTGCCCGACCTGGTCCGCATGAACCGGCTGATGGCTGGCTCGGCTCTGCTCGCGGCGCTCTCCAATGCCGCAATCCTTCTAGAACCCGGCCCATTCGGTGCTGTCCTCTGTCGCATGGTCACCGGCTTTGCGCTGGCCGGCGTTTATCCGCCGGCGCTGAAGCTCGTCTCGACCTGGTTCATCTCCGGCCGGGGGCTGGCGCTTGCCGGGGTTATCGGCGCCATCACCGCAGGCTCATCGCTGCCGCATCTCTTCCGTGGCATGTCGTCCGCCATCGCCTGGCAATATGTCGTCCTGCTTTCGAGCAGCGCAACACTGATCGGCGCCATGGTCTTCCTCGCCTGCACACGGGAAGGGCCATACCCGTTCGGCAAGGCCTTGTTCGACCCGGCTCAGATCGGCCGGGTGCTGAAAGACCGCAATCTGCTTTTGGTGAACGGTGGCTATCTCGGGCATATGTGGGAGCTTTACGCCATGTGGGCCTGGCTGCTCGCTTATCTGACCGCCGCACTCGACGGCGGCAGCGGCATCAACAGCCAGGCCTCGCTTTTGACCTTCGTTGCCGTGGCCTCGGGCGTCATCGGCTGCTTCGCCGGGGGCCTCTTGTCGGACCGCTTCGGCCGCACCGCCACCACCGCCGGCCTGATGATCGTCTCCGGCACCTGCGCCCTGCTGATCGGCTTCGTCTTCGACGGGCCGTCCTGGCTGCTGACACTCGTCGTGATCGTCTGGGGGATCTCGATCATCGGGGATTCGGCACAGTTCTCCGCTGCCGTGACGGAACTCGCCGATCAGAAATATGTCGGCACCGCGCTTTCCCTGCAGATGGGCATGGGTTTTGCGCTCACCATCTTCATGATCTGGCTGATGCCGCATCTCGCGGAACTGCTGGGCGGCTGGCGCTGGACTTTCATGCTGCTCGCGGTCGGGCCCATCTTCGGTGCAATATCGATGCTGATCCTGCGAGGCAGGCCGGATGCTATCCGAATGGCCGGCGGAAGGCGCTGACGCATGTCAAAGGGGCCGACGCGCCCGGTAGATCGCAATAGTGGACGTCAGGCGACGCGGCGGCTTTCCTCTTCCCGCTGTTGACGATCGCGCCCAAGCCGCTCCATGCTGCGGGTCTTGAAGCCACGCAACGCCGTCACCAGCCGTTCCACCGCATCCCGAAGATCCGAAGTCCGTCCGAAGGTTTCCTGCACCATGGCGGAATTCTCCTGGGTGAGCTTGTCCATGTGACTTAAAGCGCCATTGACCTCGCGGAGGCCGAGGGATTGGTGCCCGGCTTCCGTAGCGATGGTCTTCACAATGGCATTGATGTCGTCGATGCGATCAGTGATCTGGCTCAAAGCCGTGCCGGCATTGTTGACGAGGTCGACGCCCGCCTGAACCTGACGGGAACTGTCGGAAATCAGGTCCTTGATCTCCTTGGCTGCATCGGCGCAACGTTGGGCGAGTGCCCGCACTTCCTGCGCCACGACGGCAAAACCCCGTCCCGCTTCTCCAGCGCGGGCTGCCTCGACGCCCGCATTGAGCGCCAGGAGATTGGTCTGGAAGGCGATCTCGTCGATGACACCGATGATCTTGGAGATCTCGTCGGATGAGCGTTCGATCTCTCCCATCGCCGCGACTGCCTGCTTGACCACCGGACCCGAAGCTCGTGCTTCCGACAGCGCGACATCGACGGCAGCGGCCGCCTTGCCGGCGCCCTCGGCGGTGCCGGAAACGCTTTGTGTGAGCTGGTGCAGCGTCGCCGAGCTTTCCTCCAGTCCCTGCGCCTGCTCTTCCGTTCGCCGGGCAAGATCCTTGGAAGCCTGGGTGATCGCATTAGTGCTGGTGAGGATTTCCTCACCGGATTGGCGGACCGTTGCCATCGTCAGGCGCAGCTTCTCGGCGCTGTTGTTGTAATCCTCAGCCATGCGGACGAAATTTGACGGCAGGTCGGTGGAAAGCCGGCTTTCCAGATCACCAACGGAAAGCCCCTTCAAAACGTCGTCCAGCGCCTGAAGCGCGATATTCTGCTCCCGCTCGGCCGCCTGCTTTGCCTCCTCTGCCTTACGGCGCTCTGCGGCAAGGATATCGAGATAGGCGGAGATCGAATAATCCATGTCGAGCATCGCTGCCTTGACGAGCGTGCTGATTTCCTTGGCAAGCTTTTCGGAATTGCTGCGGCCGAAGCGGGACGGCCAGCTGGCCGCCATTACCGCATGGATCAAGTGCTCTACGATCAACGCATAGCCGCCGATATACCAGCGCGGATCAAGACCGGTACGGGCATGCGCAGCACCGACCGCGCGGACGCCTTCCACATAATGTTCGTCATATTTCGCTTCGCCGACGACGCGCCAATGGTTCATCTGGCGCTTCTTGGCGGCATCCATATGCGCCTGGTTCGAAAAGAAGCCGGCAACTTCCGGTGTCGATTGGACCTTTTTGTAAAAGGCATCGAGCCCCGGTGCCAAACTGGCGCTGATGACCGGATCCAGCCGGCGAAGCGTGGCACGCGCCTCCTGGTCCAGCCCGACGAAATCCAGGCGCTTCTGCAATTCGCGTTTCTCTTCAGCCGACGACATTCTGCAAAGCCCCCGTTCCACAGTGCACTATCCGTACGAAATGTACGGGCGCCATATTGTGAACCTATGGTATACGATCCCTTAATAAGGCTCCCTGAAACCTGATGATATCTTGGCTTTTCGGGGAGATTGGTGGTCGGGCGCTGCGTGCTGGAAGAGATCGGCACTTGTGCGGCAATTATCCAATCGTATAATAACAATCAAATCCGAAAAAGAGCGGCCCGAATTCGGAGCAGCCGAAAAGGTCCGCCTCCGTTTTCCCGAGGGATATCTTTATGAACGCCTACGGCTCGCGGGCCATGTCGACGTCTTTGTTGCGTGTTCTGATACGTCATCCGGACGAGACCCGGCGATGACGGAGAACCGACGGACTTATTATCGCGCCAGCGAGGCCGAGCGGCGCGAGGATCTGATCACCGCAACCCTCGACTGCATCGCCGAGTCCGGCATCCAGGGCGCCACGGTCCGCCAGATCGCCACGCGTGCCGGCGTGACGGGAGGGCTGATCCGGCATTATTTCACCGGCAAGGACCAGATGCTGCAGGCCGCCTACCGCAAGGTGATGACCGGCATGACGGAAGCCGCGATCGCGGCGGCCATCGAGGGCGAAACGGCCAAGGCGCGGCTGCGCCGCTTCATCGTCGCCAATGTCACGCCGCCGGTGACCGATCCGCGCACGCTTTCGCTCTGGGCCGCCTTCATCAGCCATATCCAGATCGATCCGAGCTTTGCCGCCATTCATCGCGAGAACTATCTGGCCTTTCTCGAAGCGCTGGAAACCCTGCTCACCGCCTTCTTCAAGGAGGAGCAACGTCTTGTGAGTTCGGACCAATGCCGCAGATATGCGATTTCGCTGAGCGCACTGGTCGACGGCCTATGGCTCGAAGGAACATTGGCCGCAGACATGTTCGCAGACAGGGAATTGGCCGAGAATGCGTTGAGTTCGGTTGAGGCGCTTTTGCATCTCCGGCCGGGCGGGCTTTCAGACGAATAACGACAACAAAAGGAAATACCGATGCGTTATGCCTCGATCACCGACCGTCTCGCTCATCTCGGCTCCGGCCGCTGGGCCGTCCATCTGGCCGCCCGCCGCATGAAGGCAGCCGGCGAGGAGATCATCGAGCTCACGATCGGCGAGCCCGACGTGGCGCCCGACAAGGCGCTGCTCGATGAAGCGGCGCGTGCGATGTATGCCGGCCGCACCCGCTATTCCAACGGTCGCGGTGAACCATCGATCCTGGAAGCACTGGTCCGGAAATATTCGAAACGCCGACCGGACGTCACCGAGAAGAACTTCCTCTGCTTTCCCGGCACCCAGACCGCGCTTTACAGCGTCATGACCGGCCTTGCCGAAGCCGGCGACGGCGTGCTCGTCGGTGACCCGCTTTATGCTACCTACGAAGGCGTCATCGCCTCGACCGGCGCCCATATGATCCCGGTTCCGCTCCGCCCGGAGAAGAAATTCCACCTGCAGGCCGAAGACCTGAAACGGGCGATCACCCCGGAAGCCCGCGTGCTGCTCCTCAACACCCCGCATAACCCGACCGGCGCAGTGCTGACCGCCGCCGAGATCGCCGCAATCGGCGACGTCTGCCGTCGCCACGACCTCTGGATCGTCTGCGACGAGGTCTATGAGCAACTGATCTTTGAAGGCACGCCCTTCGCCTCACCCTTCGATATTCCGGAGCTTGCCGAGCGCACCATTGTCGTCTCGTCCATCTCGAAGTCGCATGCAGCTCCGGGCTTCCGCAGCGGCTGGGCCGCCGGTCCCGAAGAATTCTGCGAAAAGCTGCTGCCGGTCTCGGAAACCATGCTGTTCGGCGTCCAGCCGTTCATCTCCGACATGACGGCCATGGCGCTCTCGCAGCATTTCGAAACGGCAGACGTGATGCGCGAGAACTATCGTCGTCGCGCAGAGATCGTCGAAAAGGCCTTTGCAGGCAGCAACCTGATCAAGCCCATGCCGCCGGAAGGCGGAATGTTCGTTCTTCTCGATGTCACGGCAACCGGCCTCAACGGCGAGGAATTCGCTTGGGAACTCTTGCATCAGGAAAAGGTCGCGGTGATGCCCGGAACCTCCTTCGGTGATCAGGCGGCCGGCTTCCTGCGCGTCTCGCTGACGGTGCCGGAAGATGTGCTCGCAGTCGCCATGGGCCGTGTCGGCGAACTCGCCGGCCGCCTTGTCTCGGCAGAGGAAAAGCGCGCCTGACGGTTCTCAACCGCCACGCTTTTCAGCCTTGTTCTCCGGCGGCGGCTCGAAGCCGAAGACGCTGCGGCCGCCCCATTCATGCGAGTGGTGGAATTCTCCGGCGACGATCTCCTTGAGGTCCGGGCCGGTGACGTAGCGTTCGAGCTGGCGGGCCTGGTCATCCAGCCGCTTGAGCGCCTGCAACTCCTCGTCGCGGCCGAGCCTCGCCTTGCCGACGGCCGATTTCATTACGCGGATCGTCTCGTCATAGACCTTGATCGGCACGGGGAACGGTTCCCGGTCCTTGCCGCCATGCGCAAGCGAGAACCGCGCCGGATCGGAGAAGCGGCAGGGCGCCCCATGCACCACTTCGGCGACCATGGCGAGCGCCTTGACCGTGCGGGCGCCGACACCCGGCGTGAGCAGCAATTGTTCGAAATCCTGAGGCCCCCGATCGGCCGCGGCGGCAAGCGTGCCGTGCAGCCGCTTCATGTTGACGTCTTCCTCGCGGACATCATGATGCGCTGGCATGATGAGATGCGGCAGCAGCGGCTGAGCGATATCTTTCGCCTTTGACGGGGGATCGAGCGCGATCACCTCTCGCACGATCCGGTCCGGCCCGAGCGAGGCGAGCAGGTCGAGCTGGCCCTTGCGGGATGCATCCGCACGCCGGTCGGCGAGGTTGACGATCTCGCCCTGTTTGCGGCCTTCGATCGCTGCATGCGGAGAATCGACGAAGCTGGTGATCCCTTCAGAAATCCAGTGATAGCGCCGGGCCTGCCGCTTGTCGCCGTTCATGCCCTGCTGCACCACGACCCATTTGCCGTCGTCGGCGACGATGAAGCCGTGCAGGTAAAGATCGAACCCGTCCTGAACCGCAGCACTGTCCACCTTGGCGACGAGCCGGCTGACGGTCGCCAGACCCTCGCCGTCGAAACCCACCCGGTCGCCGATCGCCATGAGCTCGCCGGGCGTCTGCCTCGAATTCTGGCCGCGTCCGCCGCAGACATGGATGCCGAGTTCGCCGGAGAGCGGCGTCAGCCCGCGCTTCAGCGCGCCGATAACGCTGGTGGTGATGCCCGACGAATGCCAGTCCATGCCCATGACGCAGCCGAAGGACTGGAACCAGAAGGGATGCGCCAGCCGCCGCATGAACTCGTCGCGGCCGTATTCGATGACGATCGCCTGCGCGATGACCGCGCCGAGTTTCGTCATGCGCTCGCCGAGCCACCGGGGAACCCGGCCGCCGTGAAGCGGAAGATCGGCGCTGCCTGCTCTTTGAACCATGCTCCGCTTATAGAACGACCGCCCGCCTTATGACAGGGCAAAGTTCCGCAAACGTTCCTCCAGAAGGCCGATCGTCGGAACGTCGGCATTGGCGAAGGCAAACCGCAGGTAATCCTGCTGGTTTTCGCCGAAATAGGCGCCGGGAATGCAGATGATACCCGCCTCCCGGGCAAGCTTCTCCGCCACCTCCGCAGAGCCTACGCCGCGGAAGGGATGACGCACGAAAGCAAAATACGCGCCGATCGCATCGAGCTTCCAGTCGTTGAGTGAACGCATCACCGCTTTCAGCGCGTCCGCGCGGCGGCCGATCTCCTGCCGGTTCTGCTCGCGCCAGCCGGCGAGAAGAGGTAACGCCCTTGCGACAGCCGCCTGGGCGGCGCGCGGCGCACAGATCTGCAGGTTGTCCATGATCTTGGCAACCTGTTCGACGACTGTCGAGCCGGCGGTGATCGCACCCAGCCGGTGGCCCGGAATGCAGAAGGATTTCGAAAAGCTGTAGAGGCTGATCAGCGTATCTTCCCAGCCGTCGAGGCTGAAAAGGCCATGCGGCGCCTTGCCCGCCTCCGGCATGAAGTCGCGATAGGTTTCGTCGAGGATGAGCCAGATGCCTTTTTGCCGGCACAACCTGAAGACCGCGTCCAGAAGCGGCGGCGGGTAGATCGCCCCGGTCGGATTGTTGGGCGACACGAGCGCCAGCGCCCGAACGTCACCGGTGATTGCGGCTTCAAGACGCGCCGGATCCGGCAGGAAGCCGTTTGCCGCATCGCAAGCCACGAAGGCGGTCTTGATGCCCATCATGGCGAGCGTGGTCTCGTGGTTGAAATAGAAAGGCTCCGTCATCAGGACCGTGTTGCCCGGACCGGCAACCGTCATCGCGGCACAGACGAAGGCCTGATTGCAGCCCGACGTTATGTGGATGTTCTCCGACCCCACGTTCGCGCCATAGACTTGCGAGACATGCTCGGCATAGGCATGCCGAAGCTCCGCCTCACCCTCGATCGGTCCGTAGCCGGTGAACACCCTGGAGGACGCCGTCTCGCCGAGCAGTCTCAGCATGTCCGGATGGGCGGGATAACCGGGGACCGCCTGCGACAGATCGATCAGCGGCCCCCTCGCCCCTTGATAGGCACGCCCCCAGGCGAAAACGGATGGAACGGGCGGCGGCGAAAGCTTTTCGACAAGAGGATTGAAGGCAGGCATGATTGTCCAGGACAAGGTTTTCAAAGATGGGCGATTGATTTGTCCCCCTTGTTTATCAGAATATCGAGGGACGCAAGGAGAACCGTAGATGGCCGACGATATTCAGCCTGAGGATTCGAAACTCACCATCACCAAGCGCAAATGGGCCGGAGAGGGCAAGTTCCTGACCGGGCGCGTGTCCCGCCCCGAAACCGAGCGCCTGCCGCCCGGCCAGCATCTGGTCAAGAACTGGCCGGTGCTCGATCTCGGCCAACAGCCACGGATCTCGACCTCCCAGTGGAAGCTCGACGTGCGCGGCCTCGTCAACCACCCGAAGACCTTCGATTGGGCCGCCTTCCAGGCTCTTCCGCAAAGCGAAATGCGCTCCGACATCCATTGCGTGACGACCTGGTCGCGCTACGACAACAACTGGAAAGGCGTTTCCACCCGCGACTTCCTCGATGCCGTCGATCCGAAGGACGAAGCGGTGGCGGTGATGCTGACAAGTTATGACGGCTACACAACCAACCTGCTTCTCTCGGATTTCGCCTCGCCGGATGCGATCATCGTCCATAGCTGGGAAGGCCAGCCGCTGACGGAGGAGCACGGCGGGCCGGTGCGCCTGGTCGTGCCGCATCTCTATTTCTGGAAGAGCGCCAAATGGCTCCACCGGATCGAATTCCTCGACCGGGACAGCGCCGGCTTCTGGGAGAACAATGGCTACCATATGCGGGGCGATCCCTGGTCAGAGGAGCGATACTCGGACGATTAGCCGAACTTGACGAGGTTCAGCGCCGGCAGCCGGCCGCCGGGGAATTGCACCAGCCTGCCGCCGACGGAAAGCGGACCGAGGTCGATGCCGAAGAAACCGAGCTTGTCGATCAGCCGGCCGACTTCCGCCTTTGCCGCGGCATCGTCACCCGAATAAAAGAGCACGCGCATGCCGCCTTCCGCAGCCGGGTCACCGGAGAGCAGATGCGGCTGCAGGTGGTTGAAGGCCTTCACCACGCGGGCGCCGGGCACGAGACCGGCAAACACCTCGCTCGACAGACGGCCGTTGAGTTCGGCCGGCTTGAAGAGCGGCGCCTCGATCGGGTTGTTGGCGTCGATGACGATGCGGCCGTTCCAGTCCGGCAGGCCGGCAAGCGCCTTTGGCAGTTTCGACCAGGGAACCGCGACCAGCACGATGTCCGCGCTTGCGGCCTCCTCGATCGTTCCCGCCGAAATCCAGGGCGAGAGCTCGCCCGTCAGCTTTTCGAGCGAGGCCGGGCCGCGGCTGTTGGCGATGGTGGCACGCAAACCGTTCCGGGCAAGCGCGCGGGCGAAGGCTGCGCCGATATTGCCGGCGCCGATGATACCGATGGACATGGTCTTGATCCTTCTTGAAACGAGATGGGCGTTCAGGCGGTGAAGCCGCCGTCGGCGACGATATCGGCACCGGTGACGAAGGCGGCGTCGGGGCTGGCGAGGAAAGCGACGACACTGGCGATCTCATGCGCCTTGCCATAGCGGCCGATCGCCATGCCGGGACCGACGATTTTCGAAACGGGACCGCCGTCGGGGTTCATGTCGGTATCGGTCGGGCCGGGATGCACCGTATTGACGGTGATGCCGCGCGGCCCGAGATCGCGCACGAGGCTGCGGTTGAAACCGGAAATCGCCCCCTTGGTGAGGGTGTAGAGCGAAGCCGCGATCGCCGCGCCGATGGAGCGGGAACCGCCGGTGACGAGGGCCGTCTTTCCGACGAGGGAATGAGAGGTGGTGGACATGTGCGATACTCCTTATCGTTTCGATGACGGGAATATCGCCCTTGGATTGGCGCTTGATTAGACGGTAATAATGCGGATGATTTTCAAGTAATCGTTGAAAATATCGTCTGATGGAAAGCCTCGCCAACCTGGAATCCTTCATCCGCAGTGCCGAACTCGGCGGCTTTTCGGCAGCCGCCGGACGCCTGGCGCTGACGCCCGCGGCCGTCAGCCGCAATGTCGCGATGCTGGAGAGGAATCTCGGCGTTCGGCTATTCCAACGAAGTACCCGCAACCTGACGCTGACGGAGGCCGGTGAGCTATTCCTGTCGGCGGTGAGCGATCACGTTGAGGCGCTGCAGACCGCGATTGCCGAAGTATCTTCGGAAGGCGGGGAACCGTCCGGCGTGCTGAAGGTCAGCATGAGCCCGAATTTCGGCGCGCAGCACATCCTGCCGCTGCTGCCGGATTTTCTGGCTCGGTATCCGCGAATCCGCCCGGAATGGATGTTCGAGAACCGGCAGGTGGACCTGATCGCCGAGGGTTACGATGCAGCGATCGGCGGCGGCTTCGAACTGACGCCGGGCATTGTCGCCCGCACGCTTGGTCCGGCACATGTCATCGCGGTAGCGTCGCCCGATTATGTGAGGGATCGAACGCAGCCCTTCGACCCCGCGGGCCTCGCAGCCTTCGACGGCATTTCCATGCGTTCGCTCAACAGCGGCCGTCTCCGCCAATGGATCATGCGCAATGCCGAAGGCGAGGAAATGCCGGCCGCCCTGACCGGAACGGTCGTGCTCAACGATCCGGCGGCGATCGCACGTGCCGCATGCCTCGGCCTCGGCATAGCCATGCTCGCCGTACCGGATGCCCTGCCCTATCTGGAAAATGGCGAATTGATCCGCCTGCTGCCGGACTGGTATGCGGATGTCGGGCCGATCTCGCTCTACTATGCCAGCCGCACGCTGCTGCCGGCGAAGACCCGCGTCTTCATCGATTTCGTGACCGAACATTTTCGCAGGGAGCGATTGGCCGAACGTTTCGCCGGCAGTCTCGGCGCGTCGAACATGCCGAAAGGAAGGTGAGCGCACCCGGCGACGTGCCGGATGCGCGGGATCGATCAGATCAGCTTTTCGAGCGTGATCGGCAGGTCGCGGACGCGTTTTCCCGTCGCATGGAAGACGGCATTGGCGATCGCAGGTGCCACGCCGACGATACCGACCTCGCCCACACCCTTGCCGCCCAATGCCGACGCGCTGAAATCCGGCACGCCGACGGAGATCACCTGGATGTCCGGGATGTCCGAATTGGTCGGCACCAGATAATCACCCACATTGCTGTTCATCATCCGGCCGTTCCGCTGGTCGACAAGGCCTTCTTCCAAAAGCGCCTGGCCGATACCCATGATGATGCCGCCGCGCCACTGGCTTTCCACCAGCCGCGGATTGTAGAGCCGCCCGCAATCGAAGGCGGAGACCATGCGGGAGACACGCACCGTGCCGAAATCCTCATCAACGCGAACCTCGGCAAAATGGGCGCACCAGCTGTGCATGGAGTAGTCGCCCATGGTTGGCCCCTGCACCTTTGCCATGGTCGTCCAGGCCTGGTAGTGCTCCTGGGCGGTTGCACCGTCCGGCAGCGTGTTCCGGCGGATCTCCAGTTCGTCACGGCCGAGTGCGGCCATCAACTCCGGCAGGGTAAGCGAGGGACCTTCGCCGCGCGGGACGCTGATGCGTCCGTCACCGAAGGTGAGTGTGTTCGCCCCGGTGTCACGCAGCGGCGAGTTGCCATCGCTGAGCGCAAGCCCGATGAGTTCGTCTCGCGCGGCCGTGGCAGCCTTGTGAACGGCACCCAGTATGGAGCCCGCCAGCATCGAGCCGCCGGCGATCGCCGAGCCCGGCAGGCGGGAGTCGCCGAGCGTCACATCGACCTGGCTGACCGGCACGCCGAACACATCGGCCGCGGTCTGGGCAAGGATCGTATAGGTGCCCTGCCCCATGTCGATCGCGCCGCTCACGACTTCGACACGGCCACTGCCGAGGATACGGATCATCGCCTCGCTGGGTGCCTGGATGACCGGGAAGGTTCCGCAGCCGATACCCCAGCCGATCAACGTCCTGCCTTCCCGCATCGAGCGCGGCTGATGACTGCGTTTCGACCAGCCGAAGGCTTCCGCACCCTCCATGAGGGCTTCGCGCAGGCGGCGGGTCGACCAGGGCTTTCCCGACTGGTAGTCGCGGTCGGCATAATTCTTGAGCCGCAGTTCCAGCGGGTCCATGCCGAGCTTCCAGGCGAGCTCGTCCATGGCGCATTCGATGCCGTAGGCGCTCGGGTTCTTGCCCGGGCCGCGAAGGGCGCCGGGCGTCACGGTATTGACCGGCACGATCCTGTGCTGGGAGGAGAAATTTTCGACCTTGTAGAGGATCGAAGTAGCGGCGCCTGTCTGCTCCGGCCAGTCCGCATAGATGGAGGTTTCGCTCGCACCCCGATGGACGATGGCCTGCAGAACACCGTCTTCCGTCGCCCCGAGCCTGATCGTCTGCCTGGTCGCGGCACGGCCGCCATAGCTTGTGAAGTTCTGCGGCCGCGTGACCGCGAGCTTCACCGGCCGCCCGAGCTTGCGAGCCGCGAAGGCGGCGACTGCGCTATAGGCGAGCGCAGCCCCCTTCGACCCGAACCCCCCACCGATGAAGGGCGAGATCAACCGGACGTTCTCATAGGGGATGGCGAACCATTCGGCATAGCTGCGCGCCATACCATGCGACCACTGGCTCGGCTCCCAGACGGTGAGCTGATCGCCGTCCCATTTCACGGTCAGCCCGTGCGGCTCCATTGCCACGTGATATTCGCGCGGCGTGCTGTACTCGGCCTCGATCATCACGGGGGCGGTGGCAAGCGCCGCTTCCGCATCACCCCAGGCAACGTTCAGCATATCGACGGCTTTGCCTTCACCGGCACTAGGATCGTCAAGACTGACGACCGACGGAGCTTCCGCGTAAACGATGTCGAGCAGCCTGGCAGCTTCAACGGCCTGTTCGCGGGTTTCGGCGACCACTGCCGCGATCGACTCCCCGTTGAACCGGACCTCGCGCGGCAGGGGATGATAGGGTTGGTTCTCGGGGCGATTGCCATGCCAGTCGGAGGCAGTTATGAGCCCAAGGTCGTCTTCCGGCGTCAGCACCAGAAGGACGCCCGGTGCCGCAAGCGTCTTCGACGTATCGATCGAGACGACTTGCCCCGCCGGGATCGTGCTCTGCACCAGCACGGCATGCGCCAATCCTTCCACCGGATATTCCAGCGCATAGGTTGCCGCCCCGGTTACCTTCAGTTGCCCTTCGAATCGGGTCTGGCGGCCGCCGATCATACCGTCTGAGGCATCGCCGTGTTTGCGGGTTTCCATGATGGTCATGCGAGACCTCCAACATTCTGGGCCATTTTCAGGATGGCGCGAGCGACGACGCGCGGCGCAAGTTCGATCTTGTAGCGATTGCCGCCGTGGGAGACGGCCCCTTCCATGGCGAGACCACTGGCCTTCTCGACGGTTTCGACGTCAAACGCCTTGCCGATGAGAGCCTGCTCGACCGCTCTTGCGCGCCACGGCTTGGTGGCGACACCACCGAGCGCAACGCGAATGTTACGGACCGTCTTGCCGTCCGCCTCGAGTTCGACACCGACAGCGGCGCTCGCCGCAGCGAATTCGTAGGATTGCCGGTCGCGAACCTTGAGATAGGTCGAGTTCCTGGCTGCGGCAGACGCAGGAATGCCGATGCCGACGATCATCTCGCCACGTTTCAGCACCGTTTCGTTTTCGGGCGTATCGCCCGGCAGAAGGAAGAAATCGTCGACCGCCACCTTGCGGCTGCCGAGATCGACAAAGGCGTCGAAGGCCACGAGCGCGACTGCGAGATCCCCGGGATAGGTGGCGATGCAGGCATCGCTCGTGCCGAGGACGGCGTGGTTGCGCGTCACCCCGCCGATCGCCGAGCAGCCCGAGCCGGGATTACGCTTGTTGCAGGCCGGAAAGGTGACCGGATCACGGAAATAGGGACAGCGCGTCCTCTGCAGGAGATTGCCGCCGATCGTCGCCATGTTTCGAAGCTGGGCGGAAGCCGCAAGCGAGAGCGATTCGGCAACCGCCGGGAATGCCGCCCGGATTTGCGGATGGTCGGCGACGTCCCCCATCCTGGCAAGCGCACCAATAACGGCACTGCTCGCATCGACATTGATCTCGCCAAGACCGGAGAGATGGGTGATATCGACGACGGTTTCGGGTTCGTCCACGCCGCATTTGGCAAGATCGAGCAGCGTCGTGCCGCCGGCAAGAAGTGCGCCGCCGGCCTGAAGCACGGCATTGCGGGCCTCATCCACGGAAGAAGCGCGGAAATAGGAGAAGTCTCTCATCGGACGGCCTCCGCCGCTTCGCGCACCGCCGCGACGATGCTGTTATAGGCCCCGCACCGACAGAGATTGCCGGACATGTATTCGCGGATCTCCTCGTCGGAACCGGCATGGCCCTCGCGGATGCAGGCGACCGCCGACATGATCTGCCCCGGCGTGCAATAGCCGCACTGAAAGGCGTCGTTTTCAATGAAAGCCGCCTGGACGGGATGCAAGTCGCCGTTTTCTGCGGCAAGCCCCTCGATCGTGGTGATCTGCCGGCCCTCGACCTGCGCAGCCAGCGTCAGACAGGAGAGTACGCGCTTGCCGTCGACATGGCAGGTGCAGGCGCCGCACTGGCCCTGATCGCAGCCCTTCTTGGTGCCGGTCAGCGCCAGTTCCTCACGCAAAGCGTCGAGCAGGGTGACGCGCGGCTCGACATCGAGCTCGTGCCGCCTCCCGTTGATGTCGAGCGAAAGATGGATGGTTCGTGTCATGATAAGCTCCTGCTATCGTCACGAGAATGCAAAATTCCGAATCCAGAATGGGCTGGCCGCCCGGCTCCGGCGCGCTAAATGGATATCTTGAGAGAAACACCGGCACATTTGGCATGACATCCGGCCCCCTTCTGGATTAAGAAGCGGAAGGCACTCCGCTCAAACGGAGGAGCCTCCGGTTAAACTAGTGACTTGCTGATTTTCGTCAAGTCCCCAATCCGCCTGGAGCATGATTTTGGCCTCGGCCGCGCCGAAAACAACATCGACGACCCCGACGAAACTGCGCGCCGATGCCCGCCGCAATCGGGACAAACTGATCGAAATGGCGGCCGCAGCCTTTCAGGAAAAGGGCGTCGAGACCTCGCTGGAAGATATAGCACGGCGGGCAGGCGTTGGCATCGGTACGCTTTACCGGCATTTTCCGACGCGCGAGCATCTGGTCGAAGTCGTCTACCGCCGGGAACTGGAAAGCCTGGCCGCGGCGGCATCCGACCTCGCCGAAAGACATGCGCCGGATGTGGCGCTCGAAGAATGGATGCGCCGTTTCGTGGGGTACATCGCCACCAAGCGCGGCATGGCCAACAGCCTGCGCATCCTCATGACCTCCAATTCCTCGCTGTTTGCCGAAGGAACCGGCCTGATCCGGGGTGCACTCGAAAGCCTCATCAAAACCGCCGGTGAGAAGGGTTATATCCGCACGGACATCGAAACGACCGATCTGCTGCATGCATTGTCCAGCATCTATTCGATCCCCGAATCGCCCGATTGGCGCGACCGGTCGCACCGCCTGATCGGACTCCTGATGGACGGTCTGAAGGCGCGGAAATAACCCGTCGGACGATCATCTTCGGGAGTGCGGAGCCCGCTTCGAGAATCCTGTCATCGAGGCTAGATTTCGCATCCCGTCTGAACGGAAAATCAATCAGTCTCCGATTGACAGGTATCCTGCTACTCATGCCGTCTGATTCATAAGATTATTCTTAAAAATTAGATATATAGCAGCACTGATCTTGCATCGAAAAAACGTCAAAAAACGTTGTACAATGTCAAAATTCAATCTGTCATTAAAGAGTTTGGCCTAGGCTCCGACCATCGCGCCATCGCCGTCCGGTGTAGCGCCAGGGCCGGTATGAGACCGGCTCTTTTCCCCCACACTGCCAGATATCAGATCTGCGCGTGAAAACGCGATGCCTCAGTCGAGGCTTCATCATCCGGAGCCGAACTCATGTCCCGTCTCTCCATACGCAGCTCGCTTATTGCCGTCTTCGGCGCGATCGCGGCGCTTACCGCCGTTCTCGCCTGGGCGGCCATCTCCTCGCTTTCGAACGTTGCCGGAAACCTCAACACGATTTCCGGCGATTCACTGCCGAGTGTTCAGGCCTCCAAGAATATCGAGACGGCGATCCTCGGAATGACGATCGCTTATATGGGCCATCTCACCACGACTTCGGATTTCGGCATGGAAGCAGCAGAGAAGCTGATCGCCCAACAGTCCGATGCGTTGAAGGCGGCTCTGGACACTTACAGGCCGCTGACGTCCAGCGATCAGGAAAAGCAGCTTGTCGACCAGATCGAAGCGGGCGTTCAGAAATACGTACAGGCCGGCGAAAAGATGCTGGGCTTTTCCCGCAAGGCCTCCGACGCCCGCGCCCGCGTCGAGATGGAAAAGATGCGGATCACGATCCAGCCGGTCATGGAAGCGGTGACCCAGCTCGTCAAGACGAATACTGACGCCGCAGGCATCGAAACCGGCAAGGCGGAGGCGACCTATGCCACGGCGCTGACCACCATGTATGCCATCCTCGCCGTGGTTTTTGCGCTGATTGTCGGTGCGGCGGCCTATGTGATGACCGGCATCGCTCGCCCGATCCAACGTATCACCGCCTCGATGAGCGGGCTCGCGGCTGGCGACACCGAGACGGAGATTCCCTTCGCAGGCCGCAAGGACGAAGTCGGCGCCATGGCCGGCGCCGTCGAAGTCTTCCGCCAGGCTGCCATTTCGAACCGGCAACTGCAGGAAGAGGCGGAGAAAGCCCGCGCCCATGCGGAAGCCGATCGCATCCGCCTGCAGGAGGAGGCGGAAGCCGCAGCCCAGACCCGTCTCCAGGAAGCGACAGCCGTCCTTGCAGCCGGCCTGCGCCGCCTTGCTTCCGGCGACCTCGCCTTCCAGCTCACCGAGCCCTTCGCGCCGGATTTCGAAGCATTGCGCGAGGACCTGAACTCCGCCGTGACCCGCCTGGGTGCCGCTCTTTCCGAGGTTGCTTCCTCAGCGGGCAGCATCGACAGCGGCTCGCGCGAAGTCAGCCAGAGCGCTGACGATCTTTCGAAGCGCACGGAGCAGCAGGCCGCTTCGCTCGAAGAAACCGCCGCGGCGCTCGATGAGATCACCGCCAACGTTGCGAACTCCTCCAGGCGCGCCGACGAAGCCAAGGTGATCGCGCTGGAAGCGAATTCCAGCGCCGCCAAATCGGGCGCCGTCGTAGCGAATGCCGTCGACGCCATGCAGCGCATCGAGCAGTCGTCCAACCAGATCTCCAACATCATCGGCGTGATCGACGAGATCGCCTTCCAGACCAACCTCCTGGCGCTCAACGCAGGCGTCGAGGCGGCCCGCGCCGGCGAGGCCGGCAAGGGTTTCGCCGTCGTCGCCCAGGAAGTACGCGAACTCGCCCAGCGTTCGGCGAATGCGGCAAAGGAGATCAAAGACCTCATCCGCAATTCCGGTGCCGAGGTCCACAACGGCGTGAAGCTCGTTCGCGAGACGGGCGATGCGCTGAAGACGATCGAAGCACATGTCGTCACGATCAATGAGCATATCAGCGCGATCGCGACCGCCGCCCGCGAACAGTCGGTCGGTCTGGCGGAGGTCAATTCGGCCGTCAACCAGATGGATCAGGTGACCCAGCAGAACGCCGCCATGGTGGAAGAGACCAACGCCGCCGGCGCCAACCTCGCCTCGGAAAGCTCGAAGCTGCGCGAACTGATCGCCCGCTTCAAACTTGCTGAGCGCGGCCGCATGAACACCGCACCGCGCGCGGTTTCCAGTTCAGGCGCGACACCGGTCGCTGCTCCGCGGAATGCGGCTCCACAGGAATCGCCGGCCCGTCGCCTGGCCGAGCGCGTGACGAAATCCTTCGGCGGCAATGCCGCTGCAGCAGCAGCGCCGACTGTGTCCCAATGGACGGAATTCTGATCCGCTGACTAACTCTCGTCCTTCAACGGCCCGGCTTCCGCCATCTGACGCAGAAGCCGGGCCGTTTCGTTATTGGCGGGAAAGAAGGACTCGACCGCCAGTTCCGAAAGCGTCACGTCGACCGGGGTCCCGAAGACGGTCGTCGTCGAGATGAAGGACAGAACTCCAGCCGCTGTCCGCAACTCCATCGGCACGGCAATGCCGGCATAATCGCGGCTCGGAGATTTCGGCCCGGTTCCCGGAGCGGGATAACCGGACAATTCCTCCAGAAGCTTTTCCAGAACACGGTCGCCGGTCGCGGCGATCTGCTGATGCAGCCGGTCGAGCAGGTGATTTCGCCATTCGGCAAAATTGGCAATGTGAGGCGCCAGCCCGTGCGGATGCAGGCTCAATCTCAGGACATTGACCGCCCCGTCCATCAAGGAGCGATCGGCGACACCGGCAAGCAGCGGCGTAACCGCGGCGTTCGCGGCCACCAGTGTCCAATGCCGGTCCATGGCCAACGCCGGAAAGGGCTCGTGCCCTCGCAACACCATGTCGATCGCCTGGCGCGCCGGCGCAAGCGCCGGATCGTCGAGCTTTCGCTCCGCAAAGACGGGTGCGAAACCCGCAGCGATCAGCATCGGATTGCGCTCGCGGAGCGGTACGCCGAGCCGCTCTGCCAGATGCAGCAACATCTCCCGGCTCGGAACCGCCCGCCCGCTCTCGATAAAGCTCAGATGCCGCTGCGAGATATCGGCCTCCAATGCCAGATCGAGTTGGCTCATGCGCCGGCGGCGACGCCACTCACGCAGGAAATCACCGAGAGGACGGGCAGGTGAAATGGTCGTCATGCGGCAGCCGGAATCTGGTCGAGGAAACCGTGCACAGCCTTGAAGCGGCCGCTTTCAAGCGCCGCGAAATCCGTGCCCCTGATAACCGGTTCGGCACCTTCGGGGCCGAGACCCCAGGAGAAGCGGAGATTGTCGCCATAGCCATCGGCCGATCCGATCGGCGTAAACCGGAAACCCGGAAACCGGGCCTGCACGCCCTCGACCAGCCCGTTGATCCCTTCATGGCCCTCACCCCGCATGAGCGGATCGACATAGACTGCATCCTCCGTCCAGGCTTCGGCGATCAATACCAGGCGACGCCCTGCCTCCGTCTCGTTCCAGATGGCGAGGTAACGCTCGGCATGGGTGTTAGCATCAGTCATGTCTTTATCTCCTTCCTGTCGCCCGGCTCGTTCCAGGCCGGGCGATCATGCGGGAGAGCGGAACGCGTCTCAATTACGCGGCAGGTAATCGTTATCGCTCGGCAAGCGCCAGCCGCGCCCCGAGCGCCACGAACGCGCCGGCAAAGACGCGCCGCATCCAGGCAAGAATGGCCGGCCGCGAGACAACATGGTTACGGATCGATGCGGCGAAGAGCCCGTAAATGACGAAGACGCCGAAGGTCATCAGCATGAAGACGAGGCTGAGTTCGCTCATCCGGGCGATCGGCGTCGCTTCGTCGTGCCCGACGAATTGCGGCAGGAAAGCGAAAAAGAAAATCGACAGTTTCGGGTTGAGCACATTGGCGAGGATTGCGGAGACGATCATCTGCCGCGCCGATTTGGGCGTGTCCTTCGTCTCGATCGTAAGCGCACCCTTTTCCTTAAGCACCTGCCAGGCCATGAAAAGAAGATAGGCAACACCGAGATACTTGATCGTCTGGAAGGCGAGCGCGCTGGCATGAAGCACCGCAGCAAGACCCGAGATCGCCGCGACCATGTGCGGAAGGATGCCGAGCGTGCAGCCGAAGGCGGCGACGATGCTTGCCCGCGCCCCGCGCGACAGCCCGGCCGCCAGCGTGATGAGCACGCCTGTGCCCGGAGAAGCAACGACGATGAGAGACGTGATCAGGAATTCGGGGCTCATGGACTATCCCTTCGCAAGGTTCGGTTATCGTCACCGAAATCCAGCTTACCGATCCCTGTGCGAAATGACAGACCCGAGCAGCGAGATGGATGACCTAGTTGCGCCGCAAGGAACTGGCGTTTCCTGCTTGCCCGCATCCTTGATGCTTTCCAGGGGCGAAAGCCTGAAAACCACCCCCGCTTAAAGGGCGATGGCCGATGCTTCGAAGACCCGGCCGCGATTGAGGATAGAGTTCGGATCGAAAGCTTCCTTCAGCCGCCGCATGGTGGCGATTTCGGCCTCGCTGCGCGCATATCTCAGATATCGCACCTTGTCGGTGCCGATGCCGTGCTCGGCAGAAACCCCGCCGCCGACCGCCGCGATGCCGGAAAACACCGCTTCGGCGATCCTCTTTTCGTGAGCCGTCTTCACGCAATAATGCAGGTTGCCGTCGCCGAGATGGCCGAAGATGAAGGAGACCGCATCCGGATCGATTTCCGCAACTCCGTGCGCTGCCCTATCGAGGAACTCCTGCATGCGGGAGAGCGGCACGGAAATGTCGTAGCCAGCCATTTCGCCCAGACCGAACAGATAGTCGTTGATACCGTCGCGGATCGCCCAGAGCCCGTTGAACTCGCGCAGCGAGTTGGAGAGCACGACGTCGATAGCGAGTCCCTCCTCCAACGCAGCCGCAAGAGCCGTCTCGAAGCGTTCATTGTCCTGCTCCGGCGACTGCCCCTGGATTTCCACCATCGCATACATGCTGGCGCCCGTCTCGACCGGCGGGCGGATGCCCATATGGGCGACCGTGCCTTCGTAAACATTCGGGAAGATAGCCTCGAAGGCGGACAGCAGGCCGGACAGTTCGACCCGGAGCTTTGCCAGCAGTTCCTGCGCGGCTTTAAGCGACGGCAGGGCGACGAAGGCATTGCGCTCGATCCTTGGTTTCGGATGCAGTTTCAGGCAGGCCCGGGTAACGACGCCGATCGTGCCCTCCGTGCCGATGAACAGCGGATTGAGATCGTAGCCGGAATTGTCCTTCGGCAGTCCCTTGAGGGAGGAAAGAATGGTACCGTCCGCCAGCACCGCCTCCAGCCCCATGACCTGCGCCCGGTACATGCCGTAGCGCAGCACGCGGATGCCCCCGGCATTGGTGCCGATATTGCCGCCGACCGTCGCAGTCCCCCGCGAGCCGATATCGACACCGAAGAGGAGACCGGCGTCATCTGCTGCCTGCTGAACGACCTGCAACGGCGTGCCGGCGCCAACAATCATCGCCTGGGCCGCGATGTCGATCGATTCCACACCACTCATTCGCTCCAGCGAGAGCGAGACCTCGCCGCTCAAAGGCCGTGACGCACCCGAAAGCCCCGTCCGGCCGCCTTGAACCACGACCGGTTGGTGAAACCCGTTGGCGGCGGAAAGAATGGCCGAAACATCCGCGGTATTGCGCGGGCGAAGAACGGCCGGAGGGCGAACGCCACGCGCCGTCGCATCCGCCGCATAGCCGTCGGAGACCGCATCGCCGACGAGAATCCCTGGAGCGTCCAGCTTATTTTCGAGACATGCAACGAGGCGACTTACACGATCCGGCGACAAGGACATACTCCCTTTTGTGGAACGCAAGGTTCACAAAGCTCTTCTGCTTCGGCCATGGCATAGATAACAATCGAAGCCATGGGAAGAGTGACATGACCTTTGAGGCTCACGCGACTGTCGGAGAGATTGACCCCTTTATTACATCTTCATCTCACCGAGCTTCGAAAGCAGCGCAGCACCTGTCTTGATGCCGTCGATAAAGAGGTCGATCTTCAGGTTCTCGTTCGGCGCATGGTTTGCCTCGTCCGCATTGGCATAAGGCACCACGAAGGCCGGCTTCTTGAGGATCTTGGTGAAGACGTAGTCCGGCAGCGAACCGCCGACAGTCGGGTAAAGCAGCGGCTCGACGCCGCGGGCCGCGACGATCGCATCCCGGATGACGGAGGCGAACGGATTATCCATCGGCGTCTTTGACGGCAGCATGGCGTTCTGCGGCACGAATTCCACGTCCGGTGCGTGGGCTTCCACATGCGCCCTGACCTTCTCGAACACGTAATCCGGCGTCAGGCTTTCGACGAGGCGGATATCGCATTTGGCAAATGCTTCGCAGGGCAGCACCGTCTTCTGGCCCGGCCCGCCATAGCCGCCATGCAGACCGTTGATCGTCAGCGTCGGATGAAACATCAGCCGGTCGAAATAACCTCGGTCGAGCGGCTGGTCGAGCTCCTTGATACCGAGATCGGCCTTGATCGCATCGAGATCGAGCGGCAGTTTCGAAACCGCCTCGCGCTCCATGTTGGTCGGCGGAACCACCACGTCGTGCAGGCCATCAATGGTGATCTCGCCGCGCTCGTTCTTCATGGTGGCGAGCAGATGCACGAGCTTCCAGATCGCATTCGGCATGACGCCACCGAAATTGCCGGAATGGGCATCGCGACTGGCCGTCTTGCAGCGCAGTTCAAAAGACGCGACACCGCGCACGCCAAACGTGATGATCGGGGTATCCGATTCATGCAGTGGACCGTCGGACGTCACGACGAGGTCGGCATCGAGCTTGTCGGCATGTTCGGCGACGAATTCGGCGATATGCGGGCTGCCGATCTCCTCCTCGCCTTCAAGGAGGAAGATGACGTTGCAGGGCAGCTCGCCGGTCACCTTCAGATGCGATTCCAGCGCCATGAGCTGGGCGAAATGCTGGCCCTTGTTGTCACCGATGCCGCGCGCATAGATGCGGCCGTTCCGGATCGTCGGCTCGAAGGGCGGGCTGTCCCATAATTCGTAGGGCTCCGGCGGCTGCACGTCGTAATGGCCGTAGAGCAGCACGGTCGGCTTGCCCGGCTGCTTTTCCATGCGGCCGAGAACCATCGGATGATTCCTGGTCGGAATGGTGATCGCTTCCATGCCCATGCCCGTGAGCATGTCGACGAGGATGGCCGCCACTTCCTTGATGCCGTTATTCTGGGCGCTGATCGAGGGATGGCGCACATAATCCATCACCCGCGCGATAAAGCTTTCGCGGTTCTCCTCGATATGCGCGAAGACACGCTCCAGATCGGTCTTTTGTTCAGTCATGTCATGCATCCTGCCTGGCTGTGAGAAGAAGCGCGCCCGAAGGGTGCACAGTACCTGTCCAGCCGGGCGCGACAAGCGTCGTCGTGTCGAGCTGGGTGAGGATCATCGGGCCTTTGAACGTGGCGCCGGCACCGAGCGTCGCACGATCCACGACCGGAACGCTCGCAACACCGCTTTCGAAATGCACCGGCACATGGCCGAAGGGTGTGACGGCCGAACCGGCTTCCAGCCTCGCCGGGGGCGGCTCATGCGTCATGCCGGCGGCCTCGACGCGCAACGTCACAAGCTCAATCGAGGTATCCAGCGTGAAGCCGTAAAGCGCCTTGTGCTCGGCGGCAAAGGCAGCTTCCACCGCCTCGCGGCTCTCGCCCCAGGCGACCGCGAGTTCGCCGCCCTGGCCGTGATAGCGCAGAAGCGCCACGGTCTGGATACGCCGATCCTTCTCGGCCACGCCCTCCGCCTCGAACCAGGCGATCGCCTGATCCTTCAGATCGGATATGATGCCGTTGGCGACATCCATGTCCACCGCGCCGGCCCTGGGCAGGGTGCGGCTGAATTCGGCCTTGAGATCGGCGGCAAGCAGACCGTCGGCGCAGAGGATGCCCGGCGCCGGGGCAATCATGACGCGGGAAATCCCGAGCAGTTCGGCGAGCGAGCAGCCATGCAGCGGACCGGCGCCCCCGAAGGGCACCAGGGTGAAGTCCCGCGGGTCATGGCCGCGCTCGACGGAAACGACCCGCACCGCACCCACCATGTGGTTGTCAACGATGGCGAGGATACCGCGAGCGGCCGTCGCAGTCGAAAGACCGAGCGGACCGGCGACCTTGTCGTCCACCGCCTTGCGGGCGGCTTCGACGTCGAGCGCCATGCGGCCGCCGAGAAGCCGCGCCGGCAGATGGCCGAGAACGACATGCGCATCGGTGACCGTCGGGTTCTCACCGCCATGTCCGTAAGCTGCCGGCCCCGGACGGGCACCGGCGCTCTGCGGGCCGACGGAAAGCGTGTGGTCGCTCACCTTGGCGATCGATCCGCCGCCGGCGCCGATCGTCACCATGTCGACCATGGGCAGCGGCAACGGCCATTCGCCCACCTTGCCGTTCTGGGTGAGGCCGATCCTGCCGTCCTTGATCAGGCAGATATCGGCGCTCGTGCCGCCGATATCGACGGTGATGATGTCCTTGATGCCGCAGGCGGCCGCGACCGAGCGCGCCCCGACCACGCCGGCGGCGGGACCGGAAAGCGCCGTCAACGCCGGCGCCTGGCGGATGGTCGCCGCCCCCGCCACCCCACCGTTTGACTGCATGAGGAGCAAAGGCGCGGCGACCTTTTCGTCCGTGAGCCGCTTTTCAAGACGCCCGACATAGGTGGTGACGCCCGGCATGACGGTGGCGTTCAGCACCGTCGTCAGCGTCCGCTCGAACTCGCGCACGACGGGCAGAACGTCGGTCGAGGTGGTGACAGCCAGATTCGGCAGCTCTTCGCGCAGGATCTCCGCCGCGCGTTTCTCGTGAACCGGGTTGGCGAAGGCATGCAGCAGGCAGACGCCGACCGCCTCGACATCCATGCCGCGGATCGCGTCCGCAGCGGTACGCACGCTCGCCTCGTCGAGCGCGTCGAGAATCGCGCCGCCGGCGCCGATACGCTCGTCGATCTCGACGATCCGCGAGGCCGGCACCGGCCGTTCCGGCTTTACCCAGGTATAGAGGTTCGCCTTGCGGGGAATGTCCTGCCGGCCGATCGCCAGAACGTGGCGGAAGCCGCGCGTGGTGACGAGCGCCGTGCGGGCACCCTTGTCTTCGAGGATCATGTTGGTGGCGACCGTCGTGCCGTGCAGAACCTGGCCGAGCGAGGCGGCCTCACGGCCCGCATCGGCGAGTGCAAGCCGGATGCCGTTCAGGAAGGCTTCAGAAGGATCGGAGGGCACGCTCGGCGTCTTTGCCCGCCAGACCTTGCCGGTCGCCCGATCCAGAAGGGCGACGTCGGTAAAAGTGCCGCCGATATCGACTGCAACGGAAAGGGACGTATCAACGGACATTTCAAGCGAGGACATCGACATACTCCTGACGATGGAATGCACGGGTGGCGGGGCGATCGGCGCGAAGGGCTGCGGTGGCGGCCTCATCGATCCTGTTGCCGTTCATGACGACTCCGTAGAGACGCTCTGCCGCCTCGGCGCTGACGAAACCGCCCAGCACGTCTTCGAGGACAGCATCGAGCCTGCGGTCGAAGGGATGGCCGTAGCCGCCGCCGCCGCCCGTTTCCATGCGCAGGATATCGCCCTTGACGAGCTTGTTGCCGTCGGAAAGCGGTGCAAGGATACGCTCACCCGGCTTGCCGGGATTGACGGTGACGCGGCCGGTGCCGCCGCCCATGCCGCCATGGATGCCCCAAGGCGGGTTCTTGACGCTGTCGATGCGCACGGCCAGCAACAAGTCCTCCGCGAGGATCTCGTATTCCCGGATGATGCCGCAGCCGCCGCGGAACTGGCCTGCACCACCGGAATCCCTGACGATGCCATAGGTCCGGAGCCTGACCGGATACCCCACTTCGAGGAATTCGACCGGATAGTTTTCCTGCGCCACGAAATAGACGGCATCGATGCCGTCCGCATCCGGTCGCGCGCCGTAGCCGACGCCGATGCCGTCGGCGAGCAGGAAGCGTTGCAGCCCGCCCGCATCGTCCCTGTAGTTGCCGCGCATGATGGTGATGACATAGGCCGAGTTGGAGGCCGGCGCCCTGCCACCCGCCGAATTGACCAGACCGTTCAGTGCTGAAAGCACGCGCATCATCGTGAGGCCACGCATGCCGAGCGAGGCCGGAAAGTTCGGCTGCAGGAAAGAGCCCTGCCTGAGCTTCACGTCGTGCAGCGCCTGCGGACCACCGGCGTTGCAGACCTGTGCCGGATCGCCGCCGAGATAGAAGAGACCGAGCGCCATGCCTGGCACACCGCGATTCATCAGGAAATTGACAGGCCCGGGCGCCTGATCGTCGGATTCGGTCGCATCGAAGATAAACCGGTCCTCGCCATCGGCCCCCTTCTCGCGGGTCAGCGCAAAGCGCATCTTATAGGGGCCGTTGCCGTGACCGTCCGTATCGATCGCATCCGTGAACTTGTGCGTGCCGTAGTCGAAGGTCTCGGCGAGCTTGGCACGCACCAGCTTGCGGGTGCGTGTCAGCAATTGCGCCAGCGCGTCCTCAACGACTTGCGCGTCGAACCGGTCGAGGATTTCGCCGATGCGCTTGACGCCCACTTCGACACTCGCCATCAGCGCCCGCATGTCGCCGATGCTCTGCTCCGGGAAGCGGGAATTGCGGTGGAAGATCGAAAGCGTCGCCTCATTGGTGACGCCCTGGTCGATCAGCTTGGTGACCGGAATAATGATGCCTTCCTGGTAGATGTCGGTGGCATCCGGGCTGATCGAGCCCGGCCGCATGCCGCCGATATCGGCGAAATGCGCCCAGCTCATCACGAAGGCGCAGCGCTTGCCATCCTTGAAGACCGGCGCCAGCAGCACCTGGTCGTTGGAGTGGGAAACCGCGCCGCGCGAACCGTAGCAGTCATTGTACCAGTAGAGATCGCCCGGCTTCATCGTATCGGCCGGGAACTTGTCAAAGACGGGGCCTGTCATGTCGCCGAAGACCGGCACCATGGAGCCCACCGCCATCACGCCGTTGCCGTCGAAGAGCGCGGTATAAAAATCCTTCTTCTCGCGGATGAAAGCGGAGATCGCCGTGCGCTCGAGCAGCGCCTCCATTTCCGACTGGGCGGCGGCGATTGCGCCGCGGATGATTTCGAGCGAGACGGGATCGCAGACGGTCCCTTCTGGTTTCGTACGCTCTTGGGGATTGTACATTTGGGTCACCTCGGTGAATGCTTTGGAATGGATGGATCAGGGCTCACGGTTCACCCTTGATCAGGACGACGACATTGCCGAGGCCGCCGCGCTCGACGCGCTCATGAGCCTTGGCGATGTCTCGAAGCGGAAACGTCGCGCCGATCCCGACGCTGAGCCGGCCGGTATCGGCCATCTCGGCGATCACCTTTTCGCCGGCCAGCCGCTGATCTTCGGGGATCAGAAAACCCTGGATGAAACACAGGTTGGCGCCCTTGCTGGCGAAGGCGTAATAGGGAAGCACCGGCGTCGGATTGCTGGACGAAGAATAGGCGGCGACGGTGCCATTGCGCTTCAGCACGACCGCGTCGAGTTCCAGGTTGGCGCCAAAATCCACCTCGACGATACGGTCGACGCCCTGCCCTTCCGTCAGTTCAAGAACACGCATCGCGACATCTTCCATTTTGCGGTCGATGGTGGCGAAAGCGCCGGCATCCATCACATGGGCCGCAGCTTCCTGATTGCTGACGGTACCGATCACCCGCGCACCGCCAGCAACCGCCATCTGCACCGCGAAATGGCCAACTGCACCGGCCGCGCCGTTCACGAAGATCGTCTGGCCGGCGACCGGGCCATCGGCGAAGACAGCGCGGTGGGCGGTCATCGCCGGAACGCCGAGATTGGCGCCCTCCGCATAACTCAGGCTATCGGCAAGCTTCACCGCCTGATGCGATGCGATGGCGATGAACTCGGCGGCGGTGCCAAAGGCGCGACCCGCCTCGCCGTATCCGCCCTGCGCATTCCACAACCACACCCGCTCGCCAATCCGGTCCCGATCGACACCTTCGCCGACTGCAATGATCTGGCCCGCGCCGTCAGTGTGCGGGATGATCAATGGGTGATCCATGCCCATGCTGCGCCAGCCGCCGCGCCGCTTCACGTCGGCGGGATTGATGCCAGAGGCATGCACCCGCACCAACACTTCGCCTGGGTCGGCGACGGGCGGCGCCATCTCGCCGACGGAGAGGACTTCCGCGGCAGGACCGGTGCGTGTGTAAAAGGCTGCCAGCATCAACAACTCCAATCAGAACAGATGGCAGGCCACGAGGCGCGATCCCACAGGCCGCGGCTCGGGCACTTCGGAAGCGCAGCGCGCGTGCGCCGAAGGACACCGGTCGCGGAAGACGCAGCCGGACGGCGGATTGCGCGGGTCGGGTGCGCCGCGGCCGATCGGCAGCGGATCATGGCTCTGGTCGGGGTTGGGAACCGGCACGGCGGCAACCAGCGCCTTGGTGTAAGGATGCAACGGCTCGCGGACGATATCCTCGGTCGAGCCGTCTTCCATGATCCGGCCGAGATACATGACGATCGTCCGCTCGCAGACGTAGCGCACCAGTGCCAGGTCGTGGCTGATATAGATGGCGGTGAGGCCCAGTCTGTCGCGAACGTCGCGGAAGACGTTGAGCACGCCGGCGCGGACGGAAACGTCCAGCATCGAGACCGGCTCGTCGGCCACCACGAATTCCGGCTGCAGGATGAGCGCCCGCGCCATCACGACGCGCTGCAGCTGGCCGCCGGAAAGCTGATGCGGGTAGCGGTCAAGGAATTGCTCCGGCTCCGGCAGGCGCACGAGTTCCAGCGCCTTGACGATGCGATCTTCACGTTCCGACCGCGGAATGCCGGCATTCTCCAGCGGCTCCGACAGCGTCGCGCGGATGGTGAAACGCGGATTGATCGCATCGAACGGGTTCTGGAATATGAGCTGCGCCCGCGAGCGGAACTTCTTCAGCCGATGGCGGCGAACCTCGCCAAGCTCCTCGCCGTCGAAATGGATCGAGCCGCCGGTCGTGTCTTCGAGCTTCAGCAGCAGCCTGCCCATCGAGGTCTTGCCGCAGCCGGATTCGCCGAGCAGGCCGACGCTTTCGCCGCGGCGGATATCGAAGGTGACACCGTCGACCGCCTTGACCACGGTCGACTTGCCGCGCATTGCGGCAAACGCGCCGCCGACCTGATAATGCAGCCTGGCCTCATGGACGGAAACGAGGACTTCCGGCTTCTTGGTCACGATATTCATGCGCGGGCCATCCAGGTCTCCGTCTTGGCGGCTTCGATACGCAAGGCGGCGCTTTCACGTGCGCGATGGCAGAGCACGGGATGCCCCGGCGCGACGTCGATTACCGGCGGCTCCGAGCCGCAGAGATCAAGCGCGAAGGGACAGCGCGGCTTGAAGCGGCAGCCGGCTGGCGGATTGGCTAGATTGGGCGGCGCGCCTTCGATCGGCGTCAGCACGCCGGAAGCAGCACCTTGCAGGTCCGGAAAGGCGTTGCGCAGGCCCATCGTATAGGGGTGCGAGGGGGCGGTCAGCGCCGCCTGCATGGTTCCCGACTCCGCCACCTTGCCGGCATACATGACAACCGTGCGGTCGCAGATATAGGCGACGACCGAAATGTCGTGCGTGACGAGGATGACAGAGAGGCCGAGCCGCACCTGCAGTTCCTTGAGCTGGTCGAGAATTTGCCGCTGCACGATGACATCGAGCGCTGTCACCGGCTCATCGGCAATGATCAGTTTCGGGTCGAGCGCCAAAGCCAAGGCGATCGCCACGCGCTGGCGCATGCCGCCGGAGAACTGGTGCGGATAATCGTCCAGACGGTTGGCATCGATGCCGACCATTTCGAACAGTTCCTCGGAACGTGCGCGGGCCTGTTTGCGGCCCATGCCGCCGCGACGGCGCAGCACCTCGCCGAGCTGGTATTCGACCGTATAGACCGGGTCGAGCGAGTTCATGGCGCTCTGCGGCACGAAGGCGATGTCGCGCCATCTGAGCGCGTTCATTTCCTTTTCGGGCAGCTTGGCGAGGTTCCTGCCCTCGAACAGGATCTCACCGCCCGTGATCGCTGCATTGTCGGCGATCACCCGCGTCAGGGCACGGGCTACGGTGGTCTTGCCGCAGCCGGATTCACCGACCAGGCCGGTAATCGAGCCCTTCGGGATGTCGAAGCTCGCGCCATCCACGGCATGGACGAAACTGCGTCCCACCTGATAGCTCACCCGCAGGTTCCGGACGGAAAGGAGGGGTTCTGTCATCGGTTCAACTTCGGGAAAAGGATGTTCTCATAACCACGGGTGACGAAGAAACCCGCGCTGACGACGAGGATGATGCAGATGCCGGGCGGCACGAACCAGTAATAGGCCTGCTTGGCGAGCGCCTGGCTCGCGAACGCATCCTGCAGCATGTAACCCCAGCTGATCGAATCCGGGTCGCCGAAGCCGAGAAAGCTGATCGACGCTTCCGTCAGGATCGCCCAGCCGATCGCGATCGAGCCGTAAAGGAAGGAGAGCGGCAGGATGTTCGGCGCGATATGGCGCAGGATGATCTTGAAATCGGACGATCCAGCCACTCGCGCCGCTTCCACGTAGCCGCGCGTCCTCAGCGTCAGCACCTGGCTGCGAATGACGCGTGCCGTGTCGCGCCAAAGCACCAGCGCCATCGCGATCACGACGTTCCAGATGGACGGCTGCAGGAAGGCGGCAAGCACGATGACGAAAGGCAGGAACGGGATGCCGAAGGCGATATCGGCAAGCCGCATCAGCACGGCATCCACCCAGCGGCCGAAATAGCCGGCGATGAGGCCGATGATCGAGCCGATCAGCGCCACCATGAAGGCGGCGGTCACACCGATCAGCAGCGCGGAACGGCTGCCGTAAACGAGCTGCGAGAAGATGTCCCGGCCGAGGCTGGTGGTCCCCATCAGGAAACCGTCCTGCCCCGGCCGGAGGTCCGCCGCCAGATCGTAGGAAGGCGTGTAGAGGATTTCCGTCGGATCATGCGTGGCGATCTGGTCGGCAAACACCGCCGTCACGATGAAGACGAAATAGATGACAAGGCCGGCGACGGCGAACGGGTCGTTCACCGGCAGTCTCAGCGCGCGGAACATCCGGGCAAGGATATTGGGGCGCCTCGGCTTGATGATTGCGGGTGCGGCGATCTCAGGCATGGGAAACCCTCGGATCGAGAACGGCGTAGAGCAGGTCGGCAAGCAGGTTCATCAAAATGACGACCAGCGCGATCATCAGGAAGGCGCCCTGCGCCAGCGGATAGTCCGAAGCGGCGACCGCATTCACCAGTTCGCGGCCGAGCCCCGGCCAGGAGAAAACGGATTCGACGACGACATTGCCCTGAAGCTGGTAGCCGACGGCAATCGCAAAGGAAGTCATCACCGGCAGAAGTGCGTTGCGGGCCGCGTGGCGCACAACGACCGTCCAGTTCGACAGGCCCTTGATGCGCGCCATGGTGACGAAATCCTCCTTCATCACGTCCAGCATGTTGGAGCGCATCAGGAGAAGCGGCAGGCCCTGGCTGTAGATCGCCAGCGTCGCGGCCGGAAGGATCAGGTGCGAAAGGAAGTCGCGGGACGTATAGAGGTCAAGGAAACCGGAATATTCCGCTCCTGGAGCGCGCGTGCCGCCTGCCGGGAACCAGCCGAGCGAGAACGAGAAGATGGCGAGCAGCACCATGCCGAGCCAGAATTCCGGCATGGCGCGGGTAGTGAGCACCGCGGGAATGGCGGCCTGCTCGATGAAGCTTCCGCGCCGCCACGCGAGATAGGCACCGGCCAGGATGCCGAAAGCGTAAGCGATGATCAGCGAGGAAAAGGTCAGCACCAGCGTGTTGGGCAAGAGCGTCCAGATGCGCTCACCGACCGGCTCGCGATAGCGAAAGCTCTGGCCGAGCTCGCCCTGCAGGAGATTTCCGAGATAGATCAGGTATTGCTGCCAGAGCGGCTTGTCGAGCCCGAACTGGGCCATGAGCTGCTGCTGCTGTTCCAGCGTGAATGTCGGGTCGATATAGGCAGCCATCGGATTGCCCGGCATCAGCCGGAACATCAGAAAGAGGATGGTCACCACCGCCCACAGGACAAGAGCGAGCTGCAGCAGCCTGCTGCCCACCGCCTTGAAATTGGTCATCTCATAAACTTCCTTCTCTTGGCTCGGCCCCTCGGGAGGAATGCGAGGTCGCCAATGTCAAGCGTCAGGCAGGGAGGAGACGGCGCGGGAGGAGCGCCGCCTCCGCGAAGGATCAATTGGCTGCCAAGGCTTCCTTGGTGTCGCCCGGATAGTGGAGCTTGCCACCTTCGAGCGTATAGCCAGCGTCCTTCAAGGTCTTGGCTGCAACGTCATGGCCGGCCTTGAAACCATCGACCACCGACTTGTCATGCCAGAACTCAAGCGCCGGCGAGACGATGGAGTTCGAGGCGACCGCGAAGCCGCGATAGGCGGCCTTGACGATCAGCTGACGGTCGACCGCTTCGGAAAGCGCACGGCGGAAGGCCGGGTCGTTGAAGGGCGGACGGCGCTCGTTGAACGCGATGTAGCGGAAGCCCATGTCGACGGTCGACACGACTTCCAGGTCGCCGTCCTTCTTGGCGGCATCGATCAGCACTTGCGGATCGCCGGTGAACTCGCCCATGAAGTTGACTTCGCCCGAACGCAGCATGCCGAGTGCGGCTTCCGCATTGGGAACGATGCGCAGGATCCAGCGATCGACCTTCGGCGGATTGAAGTGATCCTTGTTCGCCGCAAGCGTGACGGACTCGTTCTTTGCCCAGGAGACGAACTTGAACGGGCCGGAGCCGATCGGCATCTGCTCCTGATAGCTTTCGGCGGTTTCCGGCTTCGCGGCGAGATCCTTGAGGATCGGCTCCCAGACATGCTTCGGGATCAGATTGACCTTGGCGAGGCTGGAGGTGACGAAGGAGGCTGCCGGCTTCTTCAGCTTGAAGGTGACGACGTCGCCGTTGATGGCGATCGAGTCGATATTGGTGGCGAAAGGCTTGTACATCGGCGCTTCGCCGCCGACAGCAGCCTCAAAGGAGAACTTCACGTCTTCCGGCGTGACCGGCTTGCCGTCATGCCACTTCATGCCCGACTTGAGCTTCACGTCGACCGTAGTCGCGTCCTTCCAGGTGAAGCTTTCGGCAGCCCACGGCTTCGGCAGACCGTCCGGCCCGACACGCAGGAGGCGGTCCCAGACGAGTTCGGTGATCCAGCTGTCGACGCTGCCCGAGATATAGAGGGGGTTGATCGCCTTTATATTGTCGGATGAATTGATGATCAGATCCTTCTTGGCGCCGGCCGGCTCAATGCCCAGGAAGGTCCAGGTGTTGCGGATGCCGATGCCGCTCTGGTTGACGACCGATTCCGGCTTCCAGACCGTCTTGTCGAAGGCGAAGGTCGATTTCGGATGCACCAGCATCATATAGGGCTGATCCTTGTCGAGGATCTCCTGTGCCTTGTAGACGAGCGCCTTGCGCTTGTCCGGATCGATCTCGCCGCGCTGGGCTTCCGCCGTCGCGTCGTAATCCTTGTTCAGATAGCCCGCGAAATTGTAGCCGTTCTCGGCGGTCGATGAATGGAAGAGGTTGAAGACGAGCTCGTCCGGATCGGAACGCTCGGGCCGGCCGACCATCTGCCAGGCGGTCGAATCCCAGTCGTTGCGCTTGTACCAGACGACATCAGACATCTGCTCCCAGGGCATCGCCTTGACCTCGACATCGAGGCCGAGCTTGCGCCATTCCTGGGCGATGAGCTGGACGGACTGGAATTCGGCCTGCTGGCCGGCCTGCGGGCGTGACAGGATGGTGATCTTGCGGATTGGATCGCCGGCAAAGGCAGGCAAGGCCAAGGCACTCACCATCATTGCCGCACATGCGGTTCTCAAAAAGGACTTCATCGTTGTTCTCCTCTGAATAGCTTGACTATTCTCTTTGTTGGCAAGGGTTATCTCCCCCTTGCTTTGCGAACTTTGAAATCATCACCGACACGCATCGCGCGCACCGAAGGAAATTCTAATCCACAGATTTCATCATCAGCACGCCTGAGGCAATTGCATCGCGACGCGCTTTGTTTTATTCCGTGAAACATCGTTTCGCATTGCAAACGAGTAAATCACATTCCCAGAAGATTGCAAGAAGCTTGAAGCAATCCATTTCACATGCCGGAGGACACACCCGATGACCGAAACCAAGGATTACAAGATCGCAGCCGTGGATCGGGCTCTTGCGCTTTTGGAAGCGCTGGCCGATCGTCCCGAACAGGGTGTCACCTCGCTTGCGAAATCGCTCGGCATGACCAAGTCGCTCGTCTTCCGGCTGCTGCATACGCTGGAGGACCGCGGCTTCGTGTCACGGGATGCGGAACGCGCCGAATATTCGCTCGGCTACCGCATTGGTGTACTCGGCGAGCGGCTCGGCAAGGATGGCGCCTTGCTGCATGCAGCCCGGCCGGTCATGGACGCGCTGCGTGACAAGACGTCGGAAAACATCAACCTCGTCGTCCGGGAAGGGCTGAAGAGCTATGTGCTGGCGACGCGGGCAGGCCGGCATTCGATCCGCCTCTTCGCCCAGGCAGGACGCAACGGTCCGTTGCACGCCGGCGGCGGATCGCTGCTCCTGCTCGCCCATGCCGATCCCTCCGTGATCGACACCGTTCTGGCCCAGCCACTCGAAGCCTTCACCCCGCACACGGTGACAGATCGGGCGAAACTGCTGCAGATCCTCGAACGCATCCGGGCGAACGGCTACAACATCGTACTCAATGATCTCGACGACGGCGCCTTCTCGGTGGCGGCACCAATCAGGGGAGCGGACGGCGCCGTCATCGCCTCGATCTCCGTCGCCGGCGCGGTGGTCCGTTTCGACGAGGAACGCCGGGAGAGCTATCTGAACGCGGCGCTGGAGGCCGCCGCCGAGATTTCCGAACGCCTTTCCATTCATGGGCCCGGCGAAAGTGGACGCATGACATCAACTGCTTGAACTCTGCAGATCGCTCCTCTTCGTCACTTCAGGAAATTCGGGCGCCTTGGCGCCCATTTTCGCCGGCGCATCGGCCCGAAAATCGGAATCGATTTTTGGAAAACACGATGCGCAGATTCAAAGATATCGAGCGTCCTATGTGCGTCCAAAAGGACGCACGGCGCTCGAGTGCGATTTCTCGCCCTCCAAACCCGCTTGCAGGGTCGGAAAACCTCTGTTAGCGTCTCCTCGTTTTATGAAACGACGTTTCATCTAATAAAACAATTTGGGGAGTACCGGAGATGAACGAGACCGAATCCGCCGTTCTGGGAGCGGTGAAACTGGACGAGCCTTGGGCGCTGATCGAGAGCTTCTCGACCTACAAGCGCGAGCATCCAACCGACGTGAACCGTGGCATGGACGAGGTGGCCGCGCGGCTGAAGAAGCACGGTGTCGATGTGACCATGCACGAGCCGAACCTCTACCTGAGCCTTCCGGGGCTTGCCCGCGTCGAGGCCGGGGATAAGACCTTTCGTGCCAAACCGCCAGCCTACGCGAAGGACGCCAAGGCCGGCGTGAAGGGCGAACTGGTCTATATCGCGAGCCTCCAGCCGAAGGCGATCTCGACCATGTTCGAGAAGGCCGTCGAGGACACGGACAACCTCGCGGCACGGGTGCGCGGCAAGATCGTTCTCTCCGAAGGTTTCGCCAATCCCGGCCTTGTCTCGCAATTCACGGAACTGGGGGCGATCGGCGTCATCGCCATCAACCCCGGCGTCGATATCCATTGGGGCATCTGCACCACCGTCTGGGGCACACCGGACCTTGACGACCTGCCGCGCAAACCCTCCATCCCGGCCGTTGCCGTCAACCGGGAGAGCGGCGACGCACTCATCGAGCTTGCCGGAAGCGGAACCGAAGTTACGGTTTTCACCGACATGGAAGAGGGGTGGTTCACCTCCAAGTTGCCGGAAGTCTTCATCAAGGGCACGGAGGAGCCGGAAAAATACATCCTGCTGCATGGGCATCTCGATAGCTGGGACGTCGGCGTCGGCGACAACGCCACCGGCGATGCAACCCTCCTCGAAATCGCCCGCGTCCTTTGGGAAAACCGCGACAAGCTGAAGCGCTCGGTGCGCATCTGCTGGTGGCCCGGCCATTCGACCGGCCGTTATGCCGGCTCCACCTGGTTCTCGGATAATTTCGCGCTCGACCTCGACGAGAATTGCGTCGCCTCGGTCAATTGCGACAGCCCCGGCTGCCGCTGGGCGACAGAGTTCATCAACCTCTGCATGATGAGCGAGACGGAAGCCTTTCTCTCTGACGTCATCGAAGAGGTGGCCGGCAAAAAAGCGGAAGGCGAGCGCCCGCACCGCGCCGGCGACTATTCCTTCAACAATATAGGTCTTTCGAGCTACCTGATGCTGTCTTCCACCATGGCCGACCGCGACCGCGAGGAGAAGGGCTACTATACGGTCGGCGGTTGCGGCGGCAACATCGCCTGGCACACCGAGAACGACACGCTGGAAATCGCCGACAAGGACATCCTTCTGCGCGACATCAAGGTCTACCTGCTCGCCGTGCTGCGCAACGCCAATGCGAAGATCCTGCCCTTCGACTGGCGCGCGACGGCGAAGGAATTCCTCCACACGGTCGACACCTACCAGAAGAAGGCCGGCGACCGCTTCGACCTCTCTCCGACCCGCAAGGCGGTGGAACAGCTCGGCGCGGCACTCGCCGCCTTCTATGCCGGTATCGACGCCGGCAAGGTGGAAGCGAAAGAGGCCAACCGCGTGATCCAGCGTCTGGCCCGCATCCTCGTGCCGCTCAACTTCACCCGCGAACAGCGTTTCCGCCACGATCCGGCCCTGCCGATCCCGGAACTACCGGCGATCTCGACGGCCGCCGATTTCGACAAGCTCGATCCGGCCAGGCATGGTTTCGCCAGGACGCAACTCGTGCGCGGCCAGAACCGCATCATCGCCGCTCTGCGCCAAGCCGAGGAACTCGTCCGCTCCGCTGCCTGATCACGACCTGAAGAACCGAAAGCCCGCGCTGGCTTGGCCGGCGCGGGCTTTTCCTTCGCTGGCGACAATCCGCAAAGGATGCGATCACGTCATAAAATGACATTTGTCAGAGTTGAATTCTTCCTTTAGCGTCGGCCTCCGGGACAGGGCGGGAAGGCCGGGCGGAATCTCGTCCGATGCCTGCTTCGCAGTTGAATCTTGCAGAAAAGTTCGGCCCGGACCTGGCCGGCATGGGAGAGTGTTTTGAGCAGTGATCATGAGGTCTTCACCGGCCGCCGGGAAGACATGAGACTTGTGACCGGACAAGGCGTGTATACCGCCGACAATATATTGGAAGGCCAGTTCCACGCCGCCTTCTTGCGGGCGGACCTGCCGCATGCACGCATCGTTTCGATCGATGCAAATGCGGCTCTGGAAGCACCCGGCGTCCGTCTCGTACTGACGGGCAAGGACGCGCTCGAAGCGAACCTGATCGCCCCCGGACCGCTGGTCACCTTTCCCGGCGTCGACGGCATGAAGATCAGGGCGCCTGCCCGCTATGCCCTTTCGACCGACCGCGTGCGCTTCGTCGGCGAACCGGTCGCGATCGTGGTGGCCGACAGTGCCGATGCGGCGGCCGACGCGATCGAACTGATCTCCATCGAATATGAGGAATTGCCGGCCGTCGTCGGCCCCGAGGCGGCTCTTGATGACGGTGCGCCGCAGATCTTCGATGATGTGCCGGGTAATCTCGTTTTCCTGCATGGATTTGGCGACGAAGCCGCGACCGACGCAGCCTTCGCGAGCGCCACGCATATCTCGACGCTCACGGTCGAGTCGCAGCGCGTCGCCGCCAATCCCATGGAGCTCAAATCCTTCATCGCGGCCTACGACCCGGAAACGGACGGGTTCGACGTCTATTCCGCCAGCCAGGGCACGGGGCTTGCCGACGGGCTTGCCCGTTTCACCGGCCATCCTCCCGAAAAGGTCAGGCACCACATGGGCGATGTCGGCGGCAGCTTCGGCATCCGCGGCGCCGCCTATCCGGAATATGCGGCGATCATGCTTGCCGCAAAAAAACTCTGTCGCCCGGTGCGCTGGACCGCCAGCCGCACAGAGAGCTTCCTCGCCGACTACCACGGCCGCGCGGTAAAATTCACCGGCGAGCTTGCGCTCGGCGAAGACGGCAAGTTCCTTGCCATCCGCATGAATGTCGTGTGCGATCTCGGCGCCTATCACTCGCCGCCGGGCGCGCTGATCAACATATTGAACCCGATGCTGACCGGCACCGGCTGCTACCGGATTCCGACCGTCTTCGGACTCAACCGTCTCGCCTTCACGAACACTTCTCCGATCGCCGCCTATCGCGGCGCGGGACGCCCCGACATCAATTACATGGTCGAGCGGCTGGTCGACCAGGCCGCCGTCGATATCGGCATGGACCGTGTCGAGATCCGTCGCAGGAACCTGATCCCGGATGACGCCTATCCCTATCAGACTCCGACCACCGTCTACGATAGCGGCAGCTACATGGCCATGATCGAGGAAGCCGTCTCGATTTCAGATTGGAAGGGTTTCGAGGCGCGTCGGGAACAGTCCGAAAGGCAGGGCAATCTGCGCGGCATCGGCATGGGGATCTTCATCGAGCCATCCGGCGGCGGACACATGCCGGAGGAAACCGAGATCCGCTTCGAGCCCGACGGCACCGTGACGCTCTACACTCTTTCCGGTTCCGCCGGCCAGGGCCACGAGACGGTGTTCCCGCAACTTGTCGCGAAGGAACTCGGCATCGACGAGAACCTGATTACGCTGCGTGCCAACAGTGTTCACGCCCCTCACAAGCTGAAAGGCGCGGGCACGATGGGTTCGCGCAGCATGGCCTCACACGGAGCGTCGCTCACGGTTACCTCCCGCGAAGTGGTCAGAAAGGGTTTCAAGCTCGCAGCGGACGCGCTGGAAGCGTCCGAGAACGACATCGAATTCGACCACGGCCACTATAAGGTCGCCGGGACCAACCTTTCCATTTCGCTTATGGAACTCGCGGCCCGCAATGCCGCACAGGACGGCAATGCGCTCGACACGCTGGCGTCGATCCAGCCGGAGCGCAATTTTCCGGGCGGCGTGCATGTCGCGGAAGTGGAGATCGACCCAGGCACCGGCGAGACCAGGGTCATTTCCTATATCGGCGTCGACGATGCCGGGCATGTGATCAACCACACGCTCCTCGAAGGCCAGATGCATGGCGGCCTCGCCCAGGGGGCCGGCCAGGTGTTCGGCGAGCAGATCGTCTACGATGGCGAAAGCGGCCAGCTCCTGACCGCCACTTTCATGGACTATTTCATGCCGCGCGCCGACTTCATGCCGACGCCGCGCTTCTTCGACATGCCGGCGCCATCGCCCACCAACGTGCTCGGCGCCAAGGGCGGCGGAGAGGCCGGCACGACCGGAGCGCTGCCGACGCTGATGAACGCCGTGATGGACGCCCTGCGCCGGTCCGGCGTCAAAGAGTTCGATATGCCGGCAACGCCCTATAGGGTCTGGGCGGCCTTGAACTCGGCGGGTGCCAACGTCTGACGGAAGCGATAAAATCGTCCGGAGATGAGTCCCCTGCAGGATGCCGGATGATGAAACTGGACGATATTGCTGAAACCGTGATGAACCGCGCGAAAGACAGGCGGCGGTTCATCGTCGCGATTGCTGGACCGCCGGGCGCCGGCAAATCGACCTTCGCCGATGCGCTGCGCGAAGCCCTCATCGCTCGCGGAGAAACCGTCGAGATTCTGCCGATGGACGGCTTCCATATGGACAACGGCATTCTGAGCGCGCGTGGCCTCCTGCCCCGCAAAGGCGCACCGGAGACATTCGACGTTCGCGGCTTTGCCGACATCCTCAAGGCCGTCCGGCAGGCGGACGAGGAAGTGCTGGTGCCGGTCTTCGATCGGTCCCGCGAGATCGCCATCGCCTCGGCTCGCCCGATTTCGCCGGATACCCATATCGTGCTTGCGGAAGGCAATTACCTGCTGATCGACCACGCCCCCTGGTCGCGGCTCAAGGACATGTTCGATCTCACGATCTTTGTCGGCCCATCGGAAGACGTGCTGCGAGAACGGCTCATCGCACGATGGGTCCATCATGGCCTCGACGAAGCCGGCATCGCATGGAAACTCGACGGCAACGACCTGCCGAACGGGCGCTATATCATCGCCAATTCGCGACCCGCCGATATCCGGCTGGAGATATTCTGAAATTACAGCGCGACACCGCTCTCGCGGTCGAAGACATGCACCTGTTCAGCGGGAATATTGGCCTCAAACCGCGCGCCGTAGCGGGCCGGATATTCGCCGTCGACGATCGCCACGACCGGCTGGCCGGCAAGGTCGAAGACCACATGTGTCTGCGCCCCGGTCGGCTCGACCAGCAAAGTCTGCCCCGCGAGCACCGTCCCGCCCACACCGGGGCTCAGGTGCTCGGGGCGCAAGCCCACCTTGATCGCCTGGCCGCGCTTCACCTTGCGGTCCGCCGCGATGCGGATCGCCGTCCCGTCGCTGAGGCGCGCCGCCGGTTCGCCCCCCTCGCCGTCTACCGTGCCATCGAGGATGTTCATGGCCGGCGAGCCGATGAAGGCGGCGACGAAGAGATTGGCCGGCTTTTTGTAGAGTTCCATCGGTGTACCTTCCTGCTCCATCCGGCCTTGATTCAGCACGACGATGCGGTCGGCGAGCGTCATCGCCTCGATTTGGTCGTGGGTGACATAGATCGAGGTGGTACCGACCTTCTGGTGAAGCGTCTTGATTTCTGAGCGCATCTGCACACGCAGCTTCGCGTCGAGATTGGAAAGCGGCTCGTCGAACAGGAAGACGGCAGGGTTGCGAACAATCGCCCGGCCCATAGCGACGCGTTGCCGTTGGCCACCGGAAAGTTGGGCCGGCTTGCGATCGAGAAGCGGCATGAGGTCGAGCATGCGGGCCGCCTCATTGACTCGTTCGGCGATCACCGGTTTCGGCGCACCGGAAAGGCGCAGGTTGAAACCCATGTTTTCCGCCACCGTCATGTGTGGATAGAGCGCATAGGACTGGAACACCATGGCAATGTTGCGTTCGCGCGGCGTCAGATCGTTCACGACCGCATGGTCGATGACGACATCGCCGGCCGTGATCTCTTCAAGCCCGGCGATCATCCGCAGCAGCGTCGATTTTCCGCAGCCGGATGGGCCGACCAGGGCGATGAACTGGCCGTCTTCGATCGACAGGGAGACGCCATGGATCACTTCGAGCGAGCCGTAGGCCTTGCGGACATTCCTGAGTTCGACGGATGCCATGATAATACCTCCGATCCTGCGCTCAGGACTTCACCGCACCGGCGGTGAGACCGGCGATGATGTGCTTCTGAGCGAGAAAAAAGACGATGATGGTCGGCAGGATGGTGAGCGTGATGAAGGCGAGCACCAGATGCCATTCGGTGCTGAACTCTCCCTTGTAGACCATGATGCCGAGCGGCCAGGGATAACGGCTTTCGGAATTCAGCAGGATGAGCGGCAGGATGTAGCTGTTCCAGCTTCCGACGAAGGAGATGATGCCGACGGTCGCGACGATCGGACGCGACAATGGCAGCGTCACGTGCCAGAAGAAGCCGAAATAGCCGCAGCCATCGACGAAGGCCGCGTCGAAAAGCTCCACCGGCAGGCCGCGGAAATAGTTGCGGAACAGGATGATGCTCATGCCGAGCCCGAAGGCCACCTGCGGCAGCACGACGCCCCAATAGGTGTCGAGCAGACCGAGATCGCGAATGCGGATATAGAGCGGCAATATGGCGGTGGCAGCCGGAAACATCAGGCCGGTCAGGAAATAGTTCAGCAGATAATCCGAGCCGAAAAAGCGGATATGGGCGAAACAGAAGGCCGCCATCGCCGCAAATGTCAGCGTCAGGAACACGGTGAGCGCGGCGATCAGCAGGGAATTGCCCATCTGCAGCCAGTAGCGCTGGCTGGTGATGATGTCGCCGTAATTGCTCCACTGCCATTCCGACGGCAGGCCAAAGGGATTGCCCCTCAGATCCGACAGCGTCTTGAAGCCGCCGAGCGCGGTGCTCACGAGTGGAACGATGACCAGGGCAGCGACGACAATCAGGCAGACATAGAGATAGGTCCTGGTCCCGACGGAGAGCCTGCGGCCGCCCGTCTGCTCCGTTGCTGCGTCGATCGGTGGTGCGGCAATATCAGTCATGGCGCATGAATATCCGCTTGTAGCTGAAGGCGAGGGTCACGCAGATGACGAACAGGATCACGCCGACGGCGCTGCCGAAACCGATCTGCATGCGCGTCACGCCGAAATTGTAGAGAAATGTCACGATAGTCTGCGTGGCGTTCGATGGCCCACCGCCGGTGAGCGGCATGATCATGTCGAAGAGATGCAGCGAGCCGACGACCGCGAAGAAAACTGACAGCCGGACGGTGGAACCGAGCAGCGGCAGGGTGACCAGGCGGAACTTCTGCCAGCCGGAGGCGCCGTCGATATCGGCGGCTTCGAGTACGCTCTTGTCGATCGCCTGGAGCCCTGCGATGAACAGCATCATGTGGAAGCCGAAATATTTCCAGACCACCACGGCGAGGATCGCATACATCGCTGTGTCGCGGTCGGCCAGCAGGAACGGCGCCTCGAAACCGAAGAAATGGGCGATACCGGCGGCGAGGCCAAAATCGCCGTCATAGACGAAGCGCCAGATCATGCCGGCGGCGACATCGGCCAGCACATAAGGCAGGAAGAAGATCAGCCGGAAGAACAGCGCGCCACGGATGCGGGTCGTCACCATGGTGGCGAGCCAGAGCGCCAGGGGAATCTGCAAGGCAAGCGAGACGAGGATGATGAGGCCGTTGTTGATCAGCGCTTGGATGAACGCGCTGTTGCGCAGAACAAGCTGATAATTGCGCCACCCGACCCATTGGGTCGGCAGGCCGTAACCGTTCCAGTTGTAGAAGGAATACCAGGCAGCCTCCCCCATCGGCAGGATGACCAGCACGGTGAACAGCAGGAGAGCCGGCGGCAGGAAGAGTACGAGCACCGGCCACTTGCTTTTCGCAAACGAGCGACGGCGGCGATTGGTTCGGCCGGTGATGCCAGCGCCTGAGGCGGGCAGCGATTTGGCCAATATTGACGTCGTATTCATCGGTATGGTCGCGGCTCCCCGACTGCCGGTGGCGGTCGCTCATGACATGAATGACATCTGACTCGTTCCGGCACCGCGATCGGCGATGCGGTGCCGGTAAAGATCAGGACTTACGGGTTCTCAAGCGAAAACGCGTCCTGGATCTGCTGGGCGGCGTCCGCCGGGGACTGCTGGCCTGAAACGATGGCGACCGACATGTCGTTGACGACGGCCCCGACATTGGGCCCAAGATCCTGATCGAGGAAGTTCTGGTGCCACGTCTCGTTGGCGATCGCCTCCGCGGCGACCTTCAGAAGCGGGTCGGACACGGCATCGCTTGCGCCCTTGGCCACGGGAAGGATCTTCGCATCCCGGGCCAGCTTTCGCTGCACATCCGGGCTGCTGAAATATTTCAGGAACTCTTCGGTCTCGGGCGGCGCGTTCTTGGTGATCGTCCAGCCGTTGATGCCGCCGAAATTGTCGGTGACGACCCCCGGCGCGCCGTCAAGCGCCGGGAAAGGGAACCTGCCGATATTCTCCACCGGCAATCCCTTGCCGCTGGTGGAATTCACGGCTTGCGTGCCGGGCGTGTTTTCGAAACTCAGGATGATGGCGGCGCGCCCGTCGCCAAACGCCGCGAGCGCATCGTTCCAGGTAGCGCCTAGATAGCCGTTCTGGAACGGTTCGAGCTTGCCGAGCTCAGCCAGATATTCGCCTGCCTTGACGAAGGGCTCGCTGGCGAAACCATCACCCTTGCCCGCCTTGGCGTCGACGAACCCCTGGTGGCCGGCTTGACGCATGGCAAGATAGCTCCAGTAGAAATGGAGAGGCCACTTGTCGCCGCCGCCACCGGCGATCGGCGTAATACCGGCTGCCTTGAGCTTCTTGACGGCATCGGTGAAATTACCCCAGGTCTTGATCGTGGAAGCATCGACACCGGCCTTCTGGAACAGCTCCTTGTTGTAATAGAAAGCGACGACGCCGGTCCTGAAGGGTGCCGCCCAGACGTTGTCGTCGAAGGTCAGCGCATCGACGGCCGCCGCGTTGATCGTGTTTCGCCAGGCGCCGCCATCGGCATCAAGCGCCCCTGTGACGTCGCGCAGCATGCCGGTTTGCGCCTGCGCCTTCAGCACGCCTCCACCCCAGGTGTAAAACATGCTCGGCGCTTCGGACGACTGCAGCAGGGTCGGGATCTTCGCCTTGAAGGCCTGGTTCTCCAGGAATTTCATCTCGATCTTGACGCCCGGATGGTCCTTTTCGAACTGCTCGGCAATGCCGCGCCAGACATCGATCACGTTTGGCTGGGCCTCCACATACATCCATGTGATGACCGATTCCGCAGCCGCGACTGCGGCGCTTGCCATAAGCGCGGCGGCCCCCAGGGCCGCGACCTTGAACCTGCGTATTCCGTGTGTCCTGATGATAGCCATAATCGCACTCCTCCCGTAGCGCTTTATTTCTGCATCCGGATTAAATAAACGCGGACGTTAGCAATCTGTCAATACCTTGCCCAGAGAAGCGGCCTTGAATGCGCGAAAATGCGGCCTTTACAGAAATTCCTGTTGCACTTATGCGAAATTCCGCTCTAGAAGAAAGTGAATTTAATTTGCCTGGCGTAAAAAATCCGCAGGCACTGATTGGGTTCTGGATGCCTGCGCAATGAAGACTGCCGATCCCGAATTGATGCGCGCCATCAACCGTTTGAGCGTGCTGGATACGATCCGGCGACATGGACCTATTTCCCGGGTGGAGATCAGCGAACGCACAGAACTCTCGACCACCACCGTTTCGGCGATCACCGCATCCCTTCTCGACGACGGGCTGATCCTGACCCGCCATGAAGGCGATATCCGCAACGCGGCCGCGCGTGGTCGCCCCCGCGTCATGCTGGAGGTCAATCAGGACGCCGCCCGCGTCGTCGGCGCCAAGATCGCCGCAAGCCGCATGGTCTTCGTCGTCGCCAATTTCCGCGGCGACGTGCTTTCGACGCTGACGCTGCCGATCCGCATCGACCGGCAGCCGATCGCGGTAATCGCTGATCTTGTCGAGGATGGCGTGCGTCGCTGCGTTGTAGATGCCGGCCTCTCGCTGGAGGATGTCGACAGCGTTTGCCTCGGCATTCCCGGCGTCGTCGAACACCGCACCGGCCATATCCGATCGAGCCCGATCTTTCGCGAAGTCAATATTGATTTTGCTGCAGAAATGTCAGCGCGCCTGTCGACGCCGACGATTATCGAGAGCGACGCGCACGCCATCACGCTTGGCCACCACTGGTTCGGCAAGGCCCGTGAGCTGGAAGACATGGTTCTGGTCTCGCTGGAGCAGACGCTGGGGCTCGGCGTATTGCATCGCAATCGGCTCTTTCGCGGTGCCGGCGGCCTCAGCCACAATCTCGGAGACCTTGTGCTCGGCATCGGCCCACAAGGCGTCATACGCCTTTCAAGTCAGGCGGGAGAGAGCGCCATTCTGGGTGAACAGCAGACTGATGGGCGTTTCGCCGAAGCGATACGGCTCGGTCGCGGTATGACCCATGTCCAGGCGCTGATCCAGGCCGATGACGACCGACTGATCACCGCGGCGGTACGTGCCGGCGAGGCAATCGGACTGACGATCGCCAATATCGTCACGCTGTTCGCGCCGCCGCGCGTGATCCTCGTCGGGTCGTCGCTGGCGCTTGGAGAGCCATTTCTCAACAGTTTGCGCGATGCCTATGCGCTTGCCATTCCACCGTCGCTTAAGGGTGTCAGCGAGCTCGTATTCGACGATTCCACGGACGATTTCTGGGCTCAGGGCGCTGCCGCCGTCGCGCTTTACGAGCTTTACGAATCGCCCTGGAGCACCACGGGACCGGCGCTCTGACGCATCGAACAGGCAGAATTCATCGGGAGGAGAATGATGGACAAAGTCGGTATCGGCATCATCGGATGCGGCAATATTTCGGGCGCCTATCTGAAGGCGATGACCTCCACCTTTCCGATCCTCGACATTCGCGGGCTGGCCGACCTCAATCGCGATCTCGCCGAGGCCAAGGCTGCCGAATTCAATCTGCAGGCAAAGGCTGTCGCTGATCTGCTGGCTGATCCGAAAGTCGAGATCATCGTCAACCTGACCATCCCGAAAGCGCATGTCGCGGTTGGACTGCAGGCGCTGGAAGCCGGCAAGCACACCTATTCGGAAAAGCCGCTCGGCATTAATTTCGCGGAAGGGAAAAAACTGGCCGATACCGCCAGGGCAAAAGGCCTGCGCATCGGCGCAGCGCCCGATACATTCCTCGGCGGCGGCCACCAGACCGCCCGCGCGCTCATGGACCAGGGCGTCATCGGCATTCCGGTCGGCGGCACGGCCACCTTCATGTGCCCCGGCCATGAGCGTTGGCACCCGAACCCCGCCTTCTATTACGAGGTCGGCGGCGGCCCGATGCTGGACATGGGGCCGTACTACATCACCGATCTCGTCAATCTCCTCGGCCCTGTCGCGCAGGTCGCGGGCTTTGCGATCACCCCGCGCAAGGAGCGCACCATCACCAGCGAACCGCGCAACGGCGAGCGCATTCCCGTGCATGTGCCGACCCATGTGGCGGGCGTGATGCGCTTCGCCAACGGCGCGGTCGTGCAGATCGGCATGAGTTTCGATGTCGCCGGCCACAAGCATGTACCGCTCGAAGTCTATGGTACCGAAGGTACGCTGATTGTGCCGGATCCGAACCGTTTCGCCGGCCCGGTCGAATATCTGAAGAAGGGCGGCCAGTTCGAGGACCAGCCGGTCACCATGCCCTATGCGGACGGCAATTACCGTTCGATCGGCGTCGCCGACATGGCCTATGCGATCCGCTCCAATCGCCCGCACCGGGCGAACGGCGATCTGGCCTTGCATGTACTGGAGGTCATGGAAGCCTTCCACACGGCAGCCGCGGAAGGCCGGACGATCACCATCACCACTGCAACGGAACGCCCGGCACCCCTGTCGGAGTCGCTGATCGACGGCCTGCTGGCCTTATGATTTTGGAGGAGAAGAAAATGCGCGAAGCACTGATCGTCTGGGGCGGCTGGAGCGGCCACGAGCCGCAGGAATGCGCAGCCATTATCAAGGACATGCTCGAAGAGGATGGTTTCAAGGTCTATCTGGAACATTCGACCGAAGCCTTCGCCGATCCCTCGATCCATGATCTCAGCCTGATCGTGCCGATCATGACCATGTCGAAGATAGAGAAGGAAGAGGTGAAGAACCTCGCCGCGGCCGTACAGAACGGCGTCGGCATCGCCGGCTACCATGGCGGCGCGGGCGACGCTTTCCGCGATTCCGTCGATTACCAGTTCATCATCGGCGGCCAGTGGGTGGCCCATCCCGGCAACATCATCGACTACACCGTGAACATCACCCGGCCCGACGATCCCTTGATGGAAGGGATCAGCGATTTCCCCTACACGTCCGAGCAGTATTACATGCATGTCGACCCCTCGAATGAGGTCCTCGCCACGACCACCTTCACCGGCGATCACGCATACTGGATTGACGGCGTCGTCATGCCGGTGGTGTGGAAGCGGAAATACGGCAAGGGCCGCGTCTTCTATTCGTCGCTCGGCCATCAGGCGAAGGAATTCGATGTGCCGCAGATGAAGACGATCTTTAGACGTGGAGCGAATTGGGCGGCGCGGTGATATCCAATTTGAGGACGGCTCGCCGCCCTCAAATTTCCCTCAATGTCGCAAAAATCTCCGCAAACGCTGCATCCTTGCGATAAAGCACCGGCGGACTACCGATCGGCGAGGCGACGGTCACTTCTTGCCCGCCCGAAAACGCCTCACCGCTCCAGACATGCACCCACTCCGCACCCTCCGGCAGATATACGGTGCGTTTCTCCTGCGCCGCATGCCAGACCGGCGCCACCAGCAGTTCAGGGCCGTAAAGATAGGCATCCTGGATGGGATAGGTCCTTGGATCGTACTCGTAGTGCAGGAAGAGCGGTCGCTGGACCGGCAGGCCGCGGGCAGCCGCCTCCTTCGACAGCGTTTTCAGATAGGGCGCCAGATGCACGTAGATCCGCGTCATCCGTGCGAAATGCGCGAGCACCTCCGGATCCTGGTCGATCTGGATGTTGTCGCGCGGCCGGTTTCCCTCATGCGTGCGCATGACCGGCGTGAAGGCGGCCATCTCCGCCCAGCGCATCAGAAGTTCGGAAGTTCGGACATTGCCGAACAAGCTTGTGTAACCGCCGATATCGGAATGGTGGTAGGCGTTGCCAAGCAGGCCTGACGAAAGCGCCGCGCATATGACGGTGACGAGGCCGTCGTGACGGGAGAAATCCACCGACTGATCGCCGCCCCACAGCAGCGGGCAATGTCTCTGCACGCCCGTAAAACCCGCGCGCATGAAGAACAGTGCCTCGCCGGTCTTGCCGCGGCTCGCCACCGCCCTGGCATTGACCTCGGCCCAGAGCACCGGCCAGGCATTGTGCATCAGTTTGGCGTCGATGCCGTTCGAAAGCTCGACATCGATCGGCAGGTATTCGCCGAAATCGGCCATCCAGCCGGAAAGCCCGAAATCGAGCATGCGCCGCCCGATGATCTCCTCGGCGAACCATTCGGCGGCTTGCCGGTTGGTGAAGTCGACCACACCGCAATCGAACTCGCCGAAATCGACAATTGCTGTACGGCCGAGCTGGTCCTTGGCGAAATAGCCGGCCGCCTCAGCCTCCGGAAACAAAGTCCCGTCGACGGAGAGATAGGGATTTACATAGCCGAGAAAGCGAATGCCCTGGTCGTTCAGCTCGGCGATGCGATGCCGCAGGCCCGGATACCGCTCGTCGTTCGCCTGCCAGTCCCAGAAGAGGCGTGAGCCGAACGAGGTCTGGCGGATGCCGACCCAATCCTCGCACCAGAGGCCGGAGATCTGCACACCGGCCTGCCGCATCCTTGCCAGCCGGTCGAAGGAGTTGATGCCGTCCTTGAGGCCGATGATCGCCCCGTTGTAAACCCACTCCGGCAATTCCGGCTGCCGCCCGAAACGCAGCGACAATGCTTCCACCAGTTCGATGAAGGTCGGCGCGGAATAGAACTCGATCCGTTCCGGAACCGCCCAGACTTCGATCTCATGGAATGCCTTGCGACGGAAATCGAAGACGGAATAAGCGGAAGTCTCCACATGCAACGCGTAACGCGCCGAGGAGATATAGGTCGGCTGCGGGTAATTGGTGTTGTAATAATCGCCGCCCGCCTTGTCCTTCAGGTTGGATTTGAAGGTGATCTCGCTAGTCTTGTCGCGCCCGACTCCAGGTTCGGAGGTCCAGAGCGGAAAACGGCGGCCGCGCATGTCGAAATAGGACATCTGTTCGCCGCCGCCCCAGACATGCTCGTCGCTCTCCGCAGGGATGCGAATCCAGAGGCGGTTGATGGTGTCGTCCAGCGATCGGAAGTGGATCACAGAATCCGAGATCGTCAGTTCCAGACGCGGCGCGCGGCCCTTCGCCTCCGACAGGCTGATTCTGTTGTCCTCGACCTCCACATGCCTGAGCGGACTGCGCTCTTCGATATAGTCTTCGACCTCGAAATTGCCGCGATACATCTCCATCCGCTCCTGGCCATGACCGATGAAAATGGACGGCGAGGAGGCGCCATGACGCAGGATCAGGCGTCCGTTCAGCGAGATGGAAAAGCCGTCTGACGTCGTTTCGAATTTCATATGTGCGTTACTCAATTCGGATGACCTACCTGAGCCGCGACACGTAACGCGCCACGGAATGGTCGAACCATGTATGGGAAACCTCAGCCACTACGCCATCCTGCGCCTGGCTCATGCGCAGCACATGAGGGACCGGCGCGCCCGGCTTCGGTCCGAAAACCGGCGGCGCCCATTCGGGCACCGTGTCGAGACCGATCCTGTCTTCCGCCCGGGAGATCCAGAGGCCAAGCCGGCTGCGATAGTAGAGATAGAGGGATTCCGAAAGGTCTTCCGGCGTGATCGCCGATATATAGGAGCCGTCGAGCCAGATCTCCTCCAGCGCCGCCACCTTCCCCGACAGTTTTCGGACCCGCCGAATCCTGTGTCCCTCCGGGGAAAAGCCGAACCCCGGCAGGTCCTTCGGTTTGTCGAGCCGAACAATATCCAGAACCTCGGCCGTAGGCAGCCCCCCACCCTGGATGAGCTCCAGCCGGAACATGGCATAGACGCTCTTCGGGTCGCTGATCGCCCGGATATAGTTGCCCGACCCCTGCACCCGGTCCAGAAGCCCACGGCTCTGCAGTTCCGCCAGCGCCTTGCGCAGCGTGCCGACTGCAATCCCGAGCTCAGCCGCCAGATCGCGTTCCGGCGCGAGCTTCTCCCCATCGACCAGCCGGCCGGCCGCGATGTCGCGCACGAGCAATTCGGTGATCTGCAGATAGATCGGCAGGCTGCCCGGATGGCTTTCCATGAACTCCCGCTCCCCTCCCCAGGAACCGTGGACCTAAATTGATACATCATTGATCTACATAAAATCGGATGTTATGCAAGTGACAATCGTCAAACGCGGAGGAGGAACTGATGACCGTCGTACCCATCACATCGCCCGATCTCGATGCGGCCGAAGCCTCCTGGTTCGCGGCTCTCTGCTCCGATGACTATGCCTATCTCGGGGTGCCGGACGACGCGCTCAAATCGAGCTTCGAACACTGCTCCGATATCGTGAAGCGCGCCGAAACTCTGGGTTTTCGCAATATCCTCTGCCCATCCTCCTATCAGGTGGGTCAGGACACATTGAGCTTCGTCGCAGCCTGTTCGCAGATCACCGACAGGATCAATTTTCTGGCGGCCATCCGCTGCGGCGAGATGCAGCCGATCATGCTCGCCCGCACAGTCGCGACGCTCGACCACATGCTGAAGGGCCGGTTGACGCTCAACGTCATCAGCTCGGATTTCCCGGGCGAGGTTGCCGACAGCGCCTTCCGCTACCGCCGCAGCCATGAGGTCGTGCAGATCCTGCGCCAGGCCTGGACGCGCGACACGATCGATCATGAGGGCGAGGTCTACAACTTCAAGGGACTCACCACCGATCCGGCGAGACCTTACCAGCAGAACGGTGGGCCGCTCCTCTATTTCGGCGGCTACTCTCCAGACGCGCTGGAGCTCTGCGGCGCCCAATGCGACGTTTATCTCATGTGGCCGGAACCCAAGGAACAGATAGCCGAGCGCATGAAGGCGGTTCATGCCCGCGCTGAGGCGCATGGCCGCACGCTCGATTATGGCCTGCGCATCCATATGATCGTCCGTGATACCGAGCAAGAAGCCCGCGAATATGCCGAACACCTCGTCTCGAAACTTGATGACGAATACGGCCAGCTGATCCGCAACCGCGCCCATGACAGCACCTCGCTTGGCGTATCGCATCAGGCTCGAACCCGCGAACTCGCCGACAAGTTCGGCTATGCCGAGCCGCATCTCTGGACCGGCATCGGCCGGGCTCGCTCGGGTTGCGGCGCGGCGCTCGTCGGCTCGGCGGACCAGGTTCTTTCCGAGATCGAGGAATACAAAAAGATGGGTATCCGGGCCTTCATCTTTTCCGGCTATCCGCATCTCGACGAGGCGGAACATTTCGGTCAGAAGGTGCTGCCGCAGCTGAAAACCTGCTCGCTGCCGCATGTCTATGGCCGGGTCCCGGCCGAAACACCCGCAACACCGCTCGGCGCAGGGACACGATACTAATGGGAAAACGCCACTGATGGACCGCATCCAACTTTCGCCAGAACTCGAACTGAGCCGTCTCGTCTATGGCCTGTGGCGCATCGGCGACGATGCAGACACCTCGCCGAAACATGTCCAGGCCAAGGTCGAAGCCTGCCTGGCGCAGGGTATCACCACCATGGATAATGCCGACATCTATGGCGGCTACACGGCCGAAGCGATCTTCGGCGCGGCGCTGAAGGCTTCGCCTTCGCTGCGCGGCAAGATCGAGATCATCACGAAATGCGGCATCGTTGCGCCGTCCGGCCGGCATTCCGCGGTTCGCGGCAAGCACTATGATACCAGCGCCGAGCATATCAACGCGTCGGTCGAAACCTCGCTGCGGGATATGGCGACCGACTACGTCGACCTCCTGCTGATCCACCGTCCCGATCCGTTCATGGACCCCGATGAAACGGGACCGGCGCTCGATGCCCTCGTCGCATCCGGAAAGGTGCGCGCCGTCGGCGTCTCCAATTTCCGGCCTTACGATTTCTCGTTGCTGCAGTCCTCGATGGAATCCCAGCTCCTCACCAACCAGATCGAGATCAGCCTGCTGGCGACGGACGCCTTCACGAATGGCGATCTCGCCTATCTGCAGGAACGTGCCATTGCGCCGATGGCCTGGTCGCCGCTCGGTGGTGGTTCACTCTTCAAGCCGGAAAATGCGGCATTGATCGAGGTGCTGGAACGCATCGCGGTCGAACAAGGTCTCGACGCCACCGCCGTCGCAGTCGCCTGGCTGCTTGCCCATCCGGCCAATATCCTGCCGGTGCTCGGCACCAACAATCCCTACCGCATCAAGAAGATCGGCGACGCTACGAAAGTGGCGATCGACCGCCAGACCTGGTTCGAACTCTATACCGCAGCTATCGGAAAGCCTGTGCCATGACGATATCCGCCAACGCCACCCATGGACCCAACGAACAGGTCTTCGTTCCGGACGCATCAACCGCCAGGCATTACCGCGATGCGCTCGGTGCGTTCACGACAGGGGTGACGGTGGTGACGGCAAGAACACCCGACGGGCCGATCGGCATGACGGTGAACAGTTTCACCTCCGTGTCGCTCGACCCGCCGCTCGTCCTTTGGTCTCCCGCAAAAAGCTCGTCCCGCCACGGTGCCTTCACGGCGGCCGACCATTTCGCCATCCACGTGCTGAGCGCCGAGCAAGACCGCTTGAGCACCCGCTTCACCCGCGGCGGTTTGGGCTTCGACGATCTGCATTGGCTGGAAAACCTCGAAGGCGTGCCGGTCATCCCAGGCACGCTGGCCCGCTTCGAGTGCAAACTCTCCTCCATGCACGATGCAGGCGACCACACGTTGATCCTCGGCAGGGTGCTTCGCGCCGCTCATCGCGAGGGCGATCCCTTGTGTTTCTCCCGCGGCACATTCGGCCGTTTTCAAGGCCACTGAAGTCGGAAAAATATTGACCGGCGCATGGGCCGGGCCTACGCAGGAAAACACCCTTCCAGCATCGACAGGCCCTCCATGACCATCATCAGACCGGATATCAGCGCCCGCGCCGCGGCAGCGCCACGCAGCGGCATCGGAGAGATCGTCACCCACGCCCGCGGCCGGGAAAACCTGATGCCGCTCTGGATCGGCGAAGGCGACCTGCCGACGCCGGATTTCATCACCCGCGCGGCCAGCGAGGCCCTGCTCGCCGGCGAGACCTTCTACACCTGGACGCAAGGCATTCCACCGCTTCGTGAAGCGATCGTCCGCTATTACCGGCGACACTACGGCACCAGCCTGTCGACCGACAATATCTACGTCACCGGCTCAGGTATGCAGTCGATCGTTCTCGCCATCCAGACGGTCGCCTCTGCCGGCAACGAGATCATCTATCTTTCTCCCGCCTGGCCGAATGTGGTGAACTCGATCGGTGTCGCGGAAGCCAAGGCCGTGCCCGTCCAGCTGGGTTTTGCCGACGGCCGCTGGGTGCTCGACATAGAACGCCTGAAGGCGGCGATCACGCCGAAAACCAGCGCGCTGTTCATCAATTCGCCATCCAATCCAACCGGTTGGACGGCTACGCATGAAGACCTGAAGGCGATCCTCGAACTTGCCCGCAAGCACGGCCTTTGGATCATCGCCGACGAGATTTACGGCCTCTATTATTTCGAGGGCACCCGCGCGCCGTCCTTCATGGACGTCATGGAGCCGGAAGACCGGATCATTTTCGCCAATTCCTTCTCCAAGAACTGGTGCATGACCGGATGGCGCGTCGGCTGGATGGTGGTGCCTGCCGAGATCGGCCAGACGCTGACCAACCTCATCCAGTATTCGACCTCGGGTGTTGCGCAGTTCATGCAGAAAGGCGCGATCGCTGCCCTTGAAGAGGGCGACGACTTCATCCGTTCGAATATCGAGCGAGCGCGAAAATCGCGCGACATTCTCTGCGATGCGCTGATCGCCACCAACCGGGTGGAAACGCGCAAACCGGAGGGAGCCCTCTACGCCTTCCTGAAGATCGACGGTGTCACCGACAGCCGTGAGGAAGCGTTCAGGATCGTCGACAAGACAGGCATCGGCATGGCACCGGGCACCGCTTTCGGTCCGGGCGGTGCAGCCTTCATGCGCGCCTGCTATCTGCGCGATCCGCTGCAGATCGAAGATGCCGCGCAACGGCTCAGCGATTATATCCGCAGGCGTTAACAAAGCCATAGAGAACGAAGCGATCCCCTCACCAACAAAATCCAGCACTTAGCTTGGCTCAAGATGCTGATTTTGTAACCTCTCCCACACGGGGAGAGGTCGATTCGCGGTGGCGCGGCATCCCCATCTCTCCCCTCGTGGGAGAGAAAGCGATTTCAACATCTTAGCTGAAAGCTAAGTGTTAGAAATCGCAAGTGAGGGGATATTGCCAGCCAACTCTGCTCAATCCCCGAAATCCTCGGTCGCCGCCGCACTCGGTCGTCCGCCCGTGATGATCTCGCGCTTGCCGACGTGATTGGCTGGACCGACCAGACCCTCTTTCTCCATGCGTTCCACCAGCGACGCGGCACGATTGTAACCGATCGACAGGCGCCGCTGGATATAGGAGGTCGAGCACTTCCGATCCTTCATGACCACCTTGACGGCCTTGTCGTAAAGCTCGTCGGTGTCATCACCGCCCATGGCGCTCTTGTCGAAGACAGCTTCCTGCGAAACCTCCTCTTCCTCGGCCTCCTCTTCGTCCTCCGTGACCGTGCCGAGATAATCCGGCCGCCCCTGTGTCTTGAGGTGACGGACAACCGATTCCACTTCTGCATCGGAGACGAACGGCCCGTGGACGCGGGAAATCCGGCCGCCGCCCGCCATATGCAGCATGTCGCCCTGGCCGAGCAGATGTTCGGCCCCCTGCTCCCCGAGGATCGTGCGGCTATCGATCTTCGAAGTGACCTGGAAGGAAATACGGGTCGGGAAATTCGCCTTGATCGTGCCGGTGATGACGTCGACCGAGGGACGCTGGGTTGCCATGATGAGATGGATGCCGGCGGCACGTGCCATTTGCGCCAGCCGCTGGATCGCGCCTTCGATATCCTTGCCGGCGACCATCATCAGGTCGGCCATCTCGTCGACGATGACGACGATATAGGGCATCGGCGAAAGATCCATCTCCTGCTCCTCGTAGAGAAGCTCGCCAGTCGTGCGATCAAAGCCCGACTGGACGCTGACGGTGATCACCTCTCCCTTATCGCGGGCGCTTGCGGCACGCTGGTTGTAGCCGTCGATATTGCGAACGCCGAGGCGCGACATCTTGCGATAGCGATCCTCCATCTCGCGCACCGCCCATTTCAACGCCAGCACGGCCTTTTTCGGATCGGTCACGACCGGCGTCAAAAGGTGCGGAATGCCGTCATAGACCGAGAGTTCGAGCATCTTCGGGTCGATCATGATCAGCCGGCATTCCTCCGGACGCAGCCGGTAGAGAAGCGACAGGATCATGGTGTTGATGGCGACCGACTTGCCCGAACCGGTCGTGCCGGCGACGAGCAGATGCGGCATCTTCGCGAGTTCTGCAATCACCGGCTCGCCGCCGATCGTCTTGCCGAGGCAGAGAGCCAGCCGGTGCTTTGTCTCCCAATAGTCCTCACATTCGATCAGTTCGCGAAAATAGACCGTCTCGCGCGTTGCGTTCGGCAGTTCTATGCCGATGACGTTACGACCCGGCACCACGGCAACGCGGGCGGACAGGGCCGACATCGACCGGGCGATATCGTCCGACAGGCCGATGACGCGGGAAGATTTGACGCCCGGCGCGGGCTCGAATTCGTAGAGCGTGACGACCGGACCCGGCCGCACGTCGATGATCTCTCCGCGGACGCCGAAGTCTTCGAGAATGCTTTCGAGCAAACCGGCACTCTGTTGCAGGGTGTCGGGCTGCATCGCCTGGCCGCGCTCGCCCCGCGGCTCCTGCAAAAGCGAGATCGGCGGGAATTCGTATTCCGCCACCGCCGGACGGACCGTCTGCGGGCGTGCCTTTTCCGGATGCGGCACCGGCACGGAGACTGTCGCGGGAAGGGGACGCGGAGGCTCCACCGCAACCGGGGCTTCCGCCCCGATGGCCGGCCGAGGAGTTTGAGGAGTTGGCTGCACAGGCACCGCCGGCTCAGGCGTCCTGACTTGCTCCGGTCTCGGAGACGGCGCAACCATCACCGTCCTGATAGCTGTCTTCCGCGGCACTTCGCGGTAAAGCGCCGCGACCGAGCCGGTCAGCTCCGGAACGATACGGGACACGCCCGGCTCGGCTGGCGCAATTGCCGGCTCGGCTATGGTTGGTCCCTCAAGCTCAAAGGGCATGGCATCCCAGAAAGCATAGTCGGAGATCGCAATGTCGCGCCGGGTCGAGGTGACCACCGACATTTCCTGAACGGGTTCCGGCATGGCAACCTCAATGAAATTTTCGGGCATTGCGGCAGTTTCTAGCATTTCCGCCGCGTTCTGCCGCATCGTCGTCGCAAGCCGTTGCAGGCCGGCAATCTGTTCGATCGGCTCTGGTATCTCCTGCGCGGCATCCGCATCATTCGCCGCCGTTTCAAAGATTTCGGACGGGAAGGCCTCAAAATGCTCGGCCTGTTCTTCGTCCGTCAGCACCTTGGGCGGCTCGAACGGTTCCGGCTTGCGATTCGGAATCTTTTCCGGCGTCCGCGTGAAGCGCACGTTCGGCGCCAGACGGAAAGCCGCTTGCCAGGGCGCTTGCTCCACGACGGGCTGGTTGAATTCCGCCAGACTTTGCTGGCGGATGTTCTGCCGCGCTCCGTCGACTGCATCGTCTTCAGCGCTGGCCTGGTCGGAACTCTGAGGGAAATTATGACGAGAAAATTGCATGAGAACCGGACGAAATACGAGAGTGGCACATGCTTCCATGAAGTAAAAAATAAAGGTTAACCGGTTCTTTCCGTCCGGCCAAAGATGGAACAAATCCACAAATGTGATCGTGGGCTTGCCAAGGTTGCTGCACTGCGGCAACACTATAGGAATGTCAGCGCCCGATCTCACCATTCTGGTTATCGACGAAAATGCCATCCGCGCTTCCATCATCGAGGAAGGGCTGCGGGAGGCTGGGCATGGCAATGTCACGGTCATCCATGAGGTAAATGGGGTTGCCCGGATCGTCGAGACGCTGAGGCCGGACGTCATCGTCATCGACATTGAGAACCCGAACCGCGACATGATGGAGCACCTGTTCCAGCTCACCCGCACGGTGAGCCGGCCGATCGCCATGTTTGTCGACCGCTCCGACACGGCCTCGATCGAAGCCGCCGTCGAGGCCGGCGTCTCGGCTTATGTGGTTGATGGTTTGAAGAAGGAGCGCGTCAAGCCGATCCTCGACATGGCCGTGAGCCGCTTCAACGCCTTCAGCCGCCTGCAGCGCGAACTTGCGGATGCCAGATCGGCGCTGGAAGAGCGCAAGGTCATCGAGCGTGCCAAGGGGATTCTCATGAAGATGCGAGGCTTGTCGGAGGAGGATGCCTTTGCGCTGCTGCGCCAGACAGCCATGAACGAGAAGAAGAAAATGTCGGAGATCGCCCAGAGCGTGGTGACTGCGGCCGGGCTATTGATGTGATGGTTTCGAGTAGGAAAGTGTCCCGGAGACTGCCGGAGTGAATATGATGACGAAGATCAGCCAAACCGGAAGCAATCTCTCCGCACCCTCTCGTTCCAATGGCGAAGGTCCAAAAGTGCTGCGCGCCGGTTTCATTCCGTTGGTCGATGCCTCCGTGCTGATCGCGGCAGCCGAATTTGGTTTTGCCAAAAAGGAGGGATTGACGCTCGATCTGGTGAAGGACGTCTCCTGGGCCAACGTGCGGGACCGCCTCGCCTTCAGGCAGTTCGATATCGCCCATATGCTATCGCCCATGCCGGTCGCCTCCATGCTTGGTCTCGGCTCCAACCCCTCACCCACCATTGCACCGTTCTCCCTCGGCCGCGGCGGTAATGCCATCACGCTTTCGATCCGGCTGTTCGAGCGGATGTGCGAAGTCAGCGGGATTTCGGAGACGGCGGGCGCGCTGGAAAACGCCCAGGCGCTCGCAAAGGTGCTGCAGGTCATAAAGGAGCGCGGCGAACCGCTGCCGACGCTCGGCATGACCTACCCCTTCTCGTCCCACAACTACGAGTTCCGCTATTGGCTCGCCGCCGGCGGCATCGATCCCGACCGCGACGTGAAGCTCATCGTGGTACCGCCGCCGCTGACTTCCGACGCACTGGCAGCCGGCGCCATCGACGGCTTCTGCGTCGGCGCGCCGTGGAACATGGTGGCCTCCGGACGGGGCGTCGGCCGTATCGTCGCCGCCAAGCAGGACATATGGCCGTCCGCACCGGAAAAGGTCATCGGTATGCGACCGGAATGGGCCGAAAGTCATCCGGAGACCGTCTCACGGCTCATTGTCGCGCTGGATGCCGCGGCGCGCTGGTGCGACGATGCCGAAAACCATGACGCTTTGGCCGAGGCGCTGGCCGATCCGCGCTTCATCGCGGCCCCTGTCGATATCATCCGCCATGTGCTTGCCGGCGAATTCAGTCTGGACGCCAAAGGCAACCGCCGGGTCATCGCCGACTATTTCACGTTCCATCGCGATTTCGCGAACTATCCGCGGCCGAACCATGCGCTGTGGATTTACAGCCAGATGATCCGTTGGGGCCAGACCACCTTCAGCGAGGCAGGCCTGAATTCGGCTAAACGCGCCTATCGTCCTGATCTCTATCGGAAAGCTCTAGGCATCGGCCCGGACGATTCCGATATCGGCCTCGAAGGCGACAGAGAGGGCGACCGCTTCATGGACGGGCACGTTTTCGACCCCTCGAACATGCCAGCCTATGTCGAAAAATTTGCCGTCCGCAGTGCTCTTGCAAGCCATTTCGACAGCCATGAAATCTAACAGGGATTGGCATCTGCACATCCCTGATGCTCTCATTTCAGCAATCGCACAAAAATATTGCACAGAAGCCACTCGCCGATAATTTAAGCGAGAAGTTTAACAGGATAAGATTCCAATTGTTTTCAGATATTTACTGAAAAACCCAGGAATTGGCACGCGGTTTGCTTCATAGTTTCTGCACCGGTCAATGGCGATCGGCGCGGATGAGCGCGCCATAAGCGTTTACACAGACATCGACGTCGCAAGGTTTTGCTATCCGGGACACCTCCCTTCCCGTGGACGCAAACTCCGAGCGGCGTTTTTTTGTGCTGAATTTCTGGTCATCGGCCACGTCCAAAACAACAAGGGGAATTGAAATGGCCTACGTCACGCCCGCCGATTTCGTCACCAAAATGATTGATGCCGGCGAATCCAAGATCTTCATGTCCACCCGGGACACGCTCATCCGCGCCTATATGGCGGGGGCGATCCTGGCACTGGCCGCCGCCTTCGCGGTCACCATCAATGTCCAGACCGGACAGCCGCTCGCCGGCGCCATCCTGTTCCCGGTTGGCTTCTGTTTGCTCTATCTGATGGGCTTCGACCTTCTGACGGGCGTCTTCACACTTGCGCCGCTCGCGCTCATAGACAAGCGCCCCGGGGTCACCCCCGGCGGCGTCTTGCGCAACTGGAGCCTCGTCTTCATCGGCAATTTCGCCGGCGCGCTGACGGTGGCGGTGATGATGGCCATCGTCTTCACCTTCGGCTTCACCACCGAACCGAATGCGGTCGGTCAGGCGATCGGCCATATCGGCGAAGGCCGGACGGTGGGCTACGCGGCCCACGGCGCCGGCGGCATGCTGACGCTCTTCATTCGCGGCGTCCTGTGCAACTGGATGGTCTCCACCGGCGTCGTTGCCGCCATGATGTCCACCTCGGTATCCGGCAAGGTGATCGGGATGTGGATGCCGATCATGCTGTTCTTTTATATGGGCTTCGAGCACTCCATCGTGAACATGTTCCTCTTCCCTTCGGGTCTGATGCTCGGCGGCAAGTTCTCGATCATGGACTACTTCATCTGGAACGAGATCCCCACCGTGGTCGGCAACCTGGTCGGCGGCCTCGCGTTCGTAGGCCTCTCTCTGTATGCGACGCATTCCCGCACGGCTGCAAAGCGGGCGTCGATGGCAAAGACCCCGGCTCTCGTCGCCGCTGAATAACGCCACCTTATGGGCTCTGCAGATCAGGCAGAGCCCATCCCCCAGGCTGCATCAGCAGAAATCTGATGGAGAAATGAGCACATGACCGAAAAACTCGTCATCATCGGCAATGGCATGGCCCCGGGGCGCATGCTGGAGCACCTCTTCGAACAGGCGCCCGGCCGCTTTGAGATCACGATCTTCAACGCCGAACCGCGCGTCAACTACGACCGCATCATGCTCTCACCGGTCCTTTCCGGCGAAAAGACCTATGAGCAGATCGTTATTCACGGCGACGGCTGGTACATCGATCATGGCATCACCCTCTACAAGGGTCACAAGATCGTCGCGATCGACCGTGAAAAGAAGACCGTAACGTCTGATCACGGCGTTACCGAAAGCTACGACAAGCTGGTGATCGCCACCGGTTCTGTACCGTTCATCATCCCGGTGCCGGGCAAGGACCTGCCAGGCGTCATCACCTATCGCGACCTCGATGACGTCAACGCCATGCTGCTCGCCGCCCAGTCGCGCGAGAAGGCAATCGTCATCGGCGGCGGCCTTCTAGGGCTCGAAGCCGCGGCCGGCCTTGCCCAGCGCGGCATGGATGTGACCGTATTGCATGTCATGCCGACGTTGATGGAACGTCAGCTCGACCCCGCCGCCGGCTATCTGCTGCAGAAGGCCGTCGAGGAGCGCGGCATCAAGGTCCTCTGCAAGGCCAACACCAAACAGATCATCGGCAACGGCAAGGTCGAAGGCGTTGAACTGGACGACGGCCGTGTCATCCCGGCAACTCTCGTCGTCATGGCCGTCGGCATCCGCCCGAATGTGACGCTCGCCAAGGAAGCCGGCCTTGCCGTCAACCGCGGCATTGTCGTCGACGCCGGCATGGGAACCTCGGATGGAGATATTCTGGCGCTTGGCGAATGCGCCGAGGTCGGAGGTCAGGTCTATGGCCTCGTCGCGCCGCTCTATGAAATGGCCCGCGTCGCAGCGGCTCATCTTGCGGGTGAGACGACGGCCGGCTTCGTCCATCAGGACACACCGACAAAGCTCAAGGTAACGGGCATCGACCTTTATTCGCTCGGTGACTTCGCCGATGGTGACGACCGGCAGGAAATCGTGCTTCGCGATGCGACCGCCGGCGTCTACAAGCGCCTCGTCATCAAGGACAACCGCATTATCGGTACCGTTCTCTATGGCGAGACATCCGACGGCGCCTGGTTCAACGATCTGAAGAAGAAGGCGACCGACATCTCCGAGATGCGCGACACGCTGATCTTCGGCCAGGCCTATCAGGGAGGATCCCCGCTGGACCCTATGGCGGCCGTTGCAGCCTTGCCGGATGATGCTGAAATCTGCGGCTGCAACGGCGTCTGCAAGGGCAAGATCACTGCGACGATCACTGCCAAGGGCCTGACCTCTCTGGACGACGTGCGCGCCCATACCAAGGCGTCGGCCTCCTGCGGCTCCTGCACCGGTCTCGTCGAACAGCTTATGGCACTCACTCTCGGCGACAAATACAATCCCGCAGCCGTGCAGCCCATGTGTCCCTGCACCGAGCTTGGCCATGACGATGTGCGCCGACTCATCAAGGCAAAGAAGCTGAAGACCATTCCGGCCGTCATGCAGGAACTGGAATGGAAGACGTCCTGCGGCTGCGCCAAGTGCCGTCCGGCACTCAACTACTACCTCGTCTGCGACTGGCCGGACGAATATGCCGACGACTACCAGTCGCGCTTCATCAACGAACGCGTCCACGCCAACATCCAGAAGGACGGCACCTATTCGGTCGTGCCGCGCATGTGGGGCGGCGTGACCAATTCGCAGGAATTGCGTGCGATCGCCGATGTGGTCGACAAATTCGCCATTCCGATGGTGAAGGTAACCGGCGGCCAGCGCATCGACCTGCTCGGCGTCGAGAAGGAAGACCTTCCCTCCGTCTGGGCCGATCTCGGCAAGGCCGGTTTCGTTTCCGGCCAGGCCTATGCCAAGGGGCTTCGCACCGTAAAGACCTGCGTCGGCTCCGACTGGTGCCGCTTCGGCACCCAGGATTCGACCGGACTGGGCATCCGCATCGAGAAGTTCATGTGGGGGTCCTGGACGCCGGCAAAGCTGAAGATGGCCGTTTCCGGCTGTCCCAGAAATTGCGCCGAGGCGACCTGCAAGGACATCGGCGTCATCTGCGTCGATTCCGGTTTCGAGATCCACTTCGCCGGCGCCGCCGGCCTCGACATCAAGGGCACGGAGGTGTTGGGCCTCGTCAGGACCGAGGACGAGGCGCTCGAGCATATCGTCGCGCTGACCCAGATGTATCGCGAGCAGGCCCGATATCTGGAGCGCATCTACAAGTGGGCCAAGCGCATCGGGCTCGACGAGATCCGCCGGCAGATCATGGAGGATCACGACAAGCGCAAGGCCTATTACGAACGTTTCGTGTTCTCCCAGAAGTTCGCGCAGGTCGATCCCTGGTCGGAACGTGTTTCCGGCAAGGACAAGCACGAGTTCAAGCCGATGGCGACCGTCGGTTATCCGCAGGCGGCCGAGTGATGGAGTTGGATATGAATTGGCACCCGATCGGCGATATTTCCGATATCCCGCTCAGAGGCGCGCGCTGTGTGAAGACGCCGCAGGGCAAGATCGCCGTCTTCCGCACCGCCGAGAACGAGGTCTTCGCAATCGAGGATCATTGCCCACATAAAGGCGGTCCTCTCAGCCAGGGCATCGTTCATCAGAAGGCGGTCACCTGCCCATTGCACAACTGGGTAATCTCGCTCGAAACCGGCAAGGCGCTCGGCGCCGACGATGGTGAAGTGCGGACCATCCCCGTCAGAAACGAAAACGGCAAACTCTTCATCAAACTCGAAAGCCTGATGATGGTGGCTGCGGAATGATGAACCTTCTGCAACAGCAGCGGAACGAAGCGTCTGCCCGCATGACGGCACTGGCGAAGCTTCCAGTCTTCTGGGCGCTCGAAGGCAAGCGGGCGATCGTCGCGGGAGGCTCCGATGCCGCCGCCTGGAAAGCCGAACTTCTGGCCGCCTGCGGTGCCGAGGTGCATGTCTACGCGGAAGAACTTTCAGGGACTTTCGAGAGGTTGGTGGAGCGAGATGCCGAGCATCCGCAGGGCCGATTTGTGCGGCACTTCGACGGATGGAACACTGAGGCGCTCGAGGGCGCCGCCCTGGCGGTCGCCGATTGCGACGAACAGGGTGAAGCCGAAGCCTTCTTCAATGCAGCCTGCACAGCCGGCGTGCCGGTCAACGTGATCGACAAGCCCACCTTCTGCCAATTCCAGTTCGGCTCGATCGTCAACCGCTCGCCGGTCGTCGTATCGATCTCGACGGATGGTGCCGCGCCGATCCTTGCTCAGGCGATCCGCCGGCGCATCGAAACGCTGCTGCCGGCCTCGCTCAAGAACTGGGCAGAGCTTGCGCAATCGCTGCGGGAGAGGGTCAATGAACGGTTGGCGCCTGGTCCGCAGCGCCGTGCATTTTGGGAACGCTTTGTCGATTGTGTCTTTGCAAGTTCGAATGCGCCGGAGGAGGGTGCCGGCGGGGTGCTTCTAAGCGATGCCGAAAGGCTCGCGGAAGCCCCCGCCACCGGCCGCGTCACGCTCGTCGGAGCCGGTCCTGGCGATGCCGAACTGCTGACGCTCAAGGCGGTGCGTGCACTACAGGCCGCCGACATCATCCTCTTCGACGATCTCGTCTCTGACGAAGTGCTGGAACTCGCCCGTCGTGAGGCGAAGCGCATGCTGGTCGGTAAACGCGGCGGTCGCGTGAGCTGCCGGCAGGAAGACATCAACGACATGATGGCGAAGTTCGCCAAGGCCGGCAAACGCGTGGTCCGCCTGAAGTCCGGCGACCCGATGATCTTCGGCCGGGCCGGCGAGGAGATTGCCTGCCTGGAACGCCAGGGCATTCCGGTCGATGTCGTGCCGGGCATCACCTCGGCGAGCGCCATGGCCTCGCGGCTCGGTGTTTCGCTTACCCATCGCGATCATGCACAAGGCGTCCGCTTCGTCACCGGCCATTCCCGCAAAGGTACGCTGCCCGACAATCTCGACTGGAACGGTCTCGCCGACCCGCGGACGACGACGATCTACTACATGGCCGGTCGCACCGCCGGCGAAATCGCCACGAAACTCGTTGAAGCCGGCATGACGCCTGCCATGCCGGCCGTGATCGTCAGTGCAGTATCCAGGCCAAACGAAAAGCGCTGGACCGGATCGCTTAGGGATATGACAGCGGCGATGACAGAGATCGGTGTCGACGAACCCGTGCTGATCGGCATCGGCGAGGTGTTCGGCAAGGCAATCCTCGTTGCCAACACCGATCCTTTGAGCGAACAACTTGCCGCCAGTGCCTGAGGGCGGAACGTCGATAAACAAAAAAGGGCGATGAAACCGCCCCTTCTCGGTTTATCGTGGCGCCGGCGCGGCCCCTTCCTTGTCCTTGTAGTAGGAAAGATAGCTGCTGCGCAGCCGCTCCGGTGCGCCTGGATCAGCGTATTTATGCAGTTCCGACATCTCCGTCTTGTTGAGGATGACGCCGACCGTCTTCGAGGCGATCTGCGGCTCGGATCGCAGCACGGACTGCACCGCTTTCGCGGGCGTCGCGCCCCATTCCGTCACGAAGACGAAGCCGTCGACATAGGGTTCGAAAGCCTTGGCATCGATCACCGGGATAAGCGGTGCGAGATCGACGACGATGACGTCGAACGTTTCCTTGATGCTTTCGAGGAACTGGCTCATGCCGGAGGACGCCAGGAGCTCGCTTGTATGGGCGAGATTGCGGCTCCGCATGGTCATCGGCAGGATCGTCAGCCGCGATCTGCGATCGACACGTGCAGCGCTCGTCCATGACGTCTTCTGGAGGATGACTTCCACAAGGCCGACCTCCGGCTCGCTGCCAAGCATGCGGCTGAGGCCGGGATTTCGCAGGTCGGCATCGATCACCAGCGTCCGCACGCCGGTCGAGGCGAGCAGGCCGGCGAAGTTTGCAGCAACCATGGATTTCCCCTCGCCGGGCAGGCAGGATACAACGCCGATCACCCGGCATTTCCGATCCTGCAGCATGATATCGCAGGCAAGCTTGGTATTGCGCAGCGTCTCGGCAAACTGCGAACGGGGCGCCTCCACGGCAATCCGCATCAGACGTCTGGATGAAATCGGGTTGCCGGCAGGTACACCAGCCGCCTCATTCTCCGTCGGTGGCGCAGGAGGGGCCGAAGACGTCGATTTGTCTTCCACCAGAGCATTGCTGACCCTCGGCAGATACCCGAGGAAACGTTGGCCCAGCTTGTCCTGCACGTCGTCGCCGGTGCGGAAGAACCGCTCGCGGAATTCAAGCAGCGTCGCCGCCGCACCGCCGATAAGCAGGCCGAGCACGATCGAAAGCGCCATCGTCAGCGTCTTGCGAGGGCTGGACGGCGCCGTCGGAATACCGGCATCTGAGATCACCCGCGCCTTGGCAATCGGGAAGGATTGCCGCTGGGTGGCTTCTTCGAAACGGCCTAGATAGGATTCGTAAAGTGACTTCAGCGCCGCCGCTTTCTGCTCCAGTTCATGCAACTGGACCATTGAGACATTGGCCTCCGAATTCCGCCCGGCGACGCGGTCGATGCTATCGCGCAGCGACTTTTCCCGGGAGCTTGCCACTTCGAACTCATTGCGGAAGCTTCCCATCAACTGCTGCAATTCGCGATAGATCTGTTGCGCGACATCGTTCTTTTCCGCTTTCAGCGCGACAGCCTGCGGGTGATCTGCCCCGAACTGCTGGATGACCCCCTGCTCTCGGTCGTTGATCGCGATATAACGCTTCCGCAAGTCCTGAATGACCGTATTGTCCGTATCGCGTGCTGAAACGACCGCGTTCTGGACAGCCGCATCCGGCCCCTTGTCGGTGATCGCCTTGTATTGTTCGTAGCGGGCCGAAGCGGCTGCGGCATCTGCCTGGGCCACGATCAACTGGCTGTTCAGATCGGAAAGCTGTTGCGTCGAAAGCAGTTCTCCGCGTGGCGAGACGAGATTGTGCTCGATTTTATATTGCTCGACGGCAAGCGCCGCCTGCTGCGAACGGCTGTTAAGATCGTTGAGCCGTTCCTGCAGCCACAGCGAGGCTCGTTCAGACGCATCGAAGTTGGCATTGAGCTGATCGGTCAGATAGGAATCGGCATAGGTTCTTGCGATCGATGCCGAAAGCTGCCGATCAGGGGACCTGACGGAAACCGCAATCACCGAGCTGCGTCCGACGCGTTCGACGGTCAGGGACTGCTGCAGGACAGCGGCGGCCTTCTCACGCCGGCCCATGCGGGCAAGCTCTTCCGAAAGCGGCGGATCGCCGGGGGTGACCAGGGCGACGATGCTGCGAACCGCTCCCTTGGCAAGAGCGACCGGCGATTGCGGCGGATTGACCAGTATTTCGTTCTGGTCGAACTTGCCCTTGTCGACGACCCGTAACGCCAATGCCTTGGATTTCAGGATCTCCACCGCACTCGACATGCGGTTGTCGATCTGCTGGGCGGTCTGGCTGTCTCGCTCGTCCTCGGCATAACGCGAGAGATTTTCGTCAATCAGGATTTGCGTCATCGCCGTGTAAGTCGGCTGCGCGGTGAGGAGGTAAAGCCCCGCAAGCGTGACGGTGGCGATGAGGCACACGACGATCACGCCCAGGCGGCGAAACGCCGCCGCCCAGAGCTTGTCGAGATCAATGAACGTGTCGCTGTCGCGCGTCTCGCCGGGAAATATCGTTCGTGGTCGAAAGTTTACCTGATCCATGGAGCTCGCTTTCCGGAGCGTTGGTGTGACGGGCGGCAGCCGCGCTGCCGTCCGCCGCGAATGATTTCAAGCTGCATCAAGCTGCCTGGACGCGTGTCTCGTGTGACATCATCAGTTCCTTGAGGGAGGCGTAAATCTCCGCTCCCATATCCGCACGCAACATGGCGAACGCGACATTCGCTTCGATGAAGCCACGCTTGCTGCCACAGTCGAAAGTGCGTCCCTGATAGGGGTGTGCATGGAACGGCTGGGCCTTCGCAAGCTTGTGCATGCTATCCGTAAGCTGGATCTCATTGCCGGCACCCCGTTCCTGACGCGCAAGCAATTCAAAGATTTCCGGTTGCAGAATATAGCGACCATTCAGGTAATAATTAGACGGCGCTTCGGACGGTTTGGGCTTCTCGACCATCTCGGTCACCTCGAAACCGTGCCTGACGGAGTGGCCGACACCGACGATGCCATAGCTGGACGTCTCCTCGGGTGAGCATTCTTCTACCGCAAAGACATTGCCGCCGACTTCCTCATAAAGCTCCATCAGCCCGGCCATGCAGCCTTGCGGACCGTAGGAGACCATGTCGGGCAGCAAGAGCGCGAATGGTTCGTTGCCCACCAGTTCCCGGGCACACCAGACCGCGTGACCGAGCCCGAGCGGGACCTGTTGACGCGTGTAGCTGACGGTGCCGGCGACCGGCAGCATCTTTTCAAGCTGGGTAACCTGGACCGTCTTGCCGGAGCGGGTCAGCGTGGCAATCAGTTCCGGCGCACTGTCGAAATAGTCCTCGATCGCCGTTTTGTTGCGGCTAGTCACGAAGATGATGTTCTCGATTCCCGCCTGCATGGCCTCATCGACGGCATACTGGACGACGGGACGATCGACGATCGTCAGCATCTCCTTCGGCATGGCCTTGGTGGCCGGCAGAAACCGAGTGCCGTTGCCTGCGACGGGAATCACCGCCTTTCGAACTGGTCTATTCATATCCATTCCTTCGTCCTTTCTCGAGGGCGCCCCCGCCCTATCCGATCGGATTTCAGTTGGCGCCAGCCGTTCCCCAACAGCCGGCGCATGCGGACAGCAATCGGCATGCGCAAATGTCTCAATGCACGCGGATTTCCGATCGCTGTTTTCAGGAAGCCCCTGACGGAGCCTTTCTTGATATCCTCGACCAGCGTGAGGAACGCACCCGCCTCGACGAGGCTGCGGGTGCGTCGGCGCTGGGCAGCCATAGCCTTCTCATCCAGCGTATAGCGGGAGAGGAAGGCCCGGTCGGACGCCAGCATCGCGTCGAGGTGGTGTTGTTCCAGGACCCGCGAAATCGAGCCCTGCCGAAGATGGTAGACATAGCCGACATCCGGCATGATTGCGCACTCGCCGCCGCTTGCAAGGGCGGAGGCGAGCAACAGATAGTCTTCCCCGATCCGCAGCGTCTCGTCGAAGAGTAGTCCGTGGCGTTCAAGGAAATCCCGCTCATAGACCGGCTTCATGTAGCCGAAGTTGAAGGTCGACCGGAAAATCACGTTCGAGCCGATGAAATCGGCAAGCGTCATGAGCGGCCGCCGCGTCAGTTCTTCCCTGGGAAACATCGTCTGCGGCTTTCCGCCCTCGATGGGGATGACATCGATATTGTCGACGACGATCTGAGCCTCGGCAGCCTCCGCCCTTTCGAGCATCATCAAAAGTCTTGCCGGATAGACAGTATCGTCGGCATCGAGGATGGCGATCCAGCGGCCGCGGGCGACAAGAAGGCCGGCATTGCGGGCAACAGCCGGTCCGCCATTCCTCTCCTGAACGATCAGCCGCACCCGATCATCCGCAAGCGCACGCACCCGCTCGCGCGTGCCGTCCGTCGAGCAGTCGTCGATGACGATGACCTCCATGGTCACCCCGATCTGAGCCAGCGCACTCGCAATCGCACGCTCGATCGTATCTTCCGCATTGTAGGCGGCAATCACGAAGCTCACGTCGGGTTGGTGTACGAACGTGCTCATGCTGCTTCAGCGGCTCCATATTGGCGAATCTCGCGCATGCCGAGCGTGCCGGAAACGGCGCCGGCGTGCAGAGCCGCACGAAGGGCATAACGGTTGCGGATGACCGGGGAAAAGGCCGTGGCTGCGGCCATCGCCGCGCAAAAGGCAAACTTCGAACCGGCAAGCCCCATCTGTTTGACCCGATTCAAACCAGCATGCTTGGAGGCAAGAATGCGCCCATGCGTCTGGCCCGAGCGGAAGCGTCGCTTTGCAAGCCAGGAAAAGCTCGCCCGTTTTTCCGGAACGATTTCCTCGACAATCGCCTCCTGGGCAAATTCAATGCGCCCACCGGCATCGGTGAGCGCTGTGAAGAAATGCGTGTCCTCGCCGCCGCTCTGGCCGAGCGACAAGGCAAACTTGCGACCCGCAACCACGGGCGAACGCATGTCGAGCAATACGTTGCAGGTGTAGCCGGTCCTGATCCTGCCACCGACCCAGACGGGCATGGTGGAATGGAAATCCCCCTTGCGCATCCATGAGGTGCTCCGTGCTCCGTAGACCGCCCGGACGGGGCCGAGTATCGCGTCTGCGCCGGTAAGCATCACCGCTGCAAATAGCTCGGCGAGCCATCGGGGCGTAGCCGTCTCGTCGTCATCGATGAAGGCAAGATAATCCGCATTGCATTCGGTCAGGCAGGCGTTGCGGGCAATCGAGATATTCGATTTCGGGCAATGGACATAGCTGATCGGAAAGGGCGACCGGTTGCGCAGGCCGTCTACCAGAGTGCGCGCGCTCGGAATTGCATCGTTGTCGGCAACGATCAGGCGCAGTTCGACACCCGCCGGAACGCTCAGCGAAAACAATGACATGAGCGTCGCCTGCAGTTCCAGTCGGCGATAGGTGCAGACGCCGATATCGATGCGAACCGGCTTTTCTCCTGCCGTCATCAAGCGGCCCTCCCTGGACGAATGCCGATCAGTTCCAGCCAGAAGCCAGCCGACCAGGCGAAATGCATGATCATCGCCGAGAGCGAGGCGAGCGGGCCGTAGGGGTTTTTCTGCCCCACGGCCATCCAGAAGCCGTAGCCGAGGCAGGCCGCAGCCCAGATCGCCAGCGGCACCGCGGCCCACCAATGAAGCAAGGCGAGGAACGCGCCGACGACAACAGGAGCGACCGCGAGCGGGATCGCCTGACGTAGCCTCGGGATCGAGCGATGCTTGATGAGGTTTTTCGCGCGGCCGCGGCCATAGGCGAGATATTGCCGGAAGAGAGCCGGGGCACTCGCCCGCGGATAATAGGTCATGAAGGTCTTGCCGGTCATCCAGATGCGGAAGCCCGCGGCGCGCAGTCTGAAATCCAGCTCCGCATCCTCGTTGTGGCTGAAATTCTCGTCGTATCCGCCGACAGCGCGAAAGGCCTCGATCCGCATGAGCGCATGATGACCGTGATCCACCCAGTCGCCGCCGCCACCGGCCCGATGCTTGGAGCCGCCATTGCCGAGTTTGGAATTCTGCGCCACGGCCGTCGCCTTCTGGAACAGGCCGAAGCCGACCGTCTCCATGCCGACCACGACGGAATCGGCTTGCATATCGAGCGCTTCCTCCAGCAAGGTCCGGCAATACCCGTCTGGATAGTCACCATGCGCATCGATACGGATGAGATAGTCGCGATCCTGCCCGAAACGGTCCACGGCAAGATTGATCGCGGCGCTCTGGATGCGCTTCGGGTTTTCCAGAAGCAGAAGTCGGGGTATCTCAGGCAGAAGCTTTTGCACGATATCCCGCGTGCCATCATGGCTGCCGCCGTCCGCCACAACAAGCAACATGTCCATCTCGCCGCGCTGTCCGTTCAGCTTGCGCAAGAGCGGCTCGATCGTTGCCGCCTCGTTCAGGCAAGGGATCACGAGGAGCGTCCGGACGCTGGAAATCTGGGCATTACAGTGAGAACGCGAAACCATACTCAACCTCACGACTGCACGGTTGACACGACCGGCATGTCTGCCGGCGACGAGAGGTTGGGATGTAGGGCGGCGAGTCTGGAGACAAGGGCCTGGCATTCCGCCTGACCCGTGATCCATTGATTCCGTTCAATAATTGAAATTCTAGAAGCGAGATCGGCGTAGCGTGCCTCGGTCATGCCCTCGAACAGAGCCTCAAGCGTTTCCGGCATCGCGTTGTCGAGCGTCACGCCAATGTCACGTTTCTCGACAAACCGGCCGGTCTCGGTCCCCGAAAGCGCGATCGGCACTGCGCCGTGGAGCCCTCCTTCATAAAGGCGGTTCGGCAGTAGCCAGCTCGAATTGAGCCCTTCCTCGAAGAAATCGATCGCCCATGTGAAATGGACATCGCCATAGATCGCCGCGAGATCCTCCGGATTGCGGTAGGCGCCGTGGAATTCCACATGCGGGGCAGCACTGACCTTCGCATCGAAATCGTCGAACTCGCTATATGCCGGGCGACCGCGCAGGACGATCTGGACCCTGCCGTCCATCCGCGCCGCGAAATCGATCAGGCTGTCCAGTGATTTTCGGCACCGGATCGCTCCGAACCAGCCAATCCGCCAAGGCGCCCCCTGTCTTGGTGGTCTCGGCGCGACTGAGGCGGGCATAAGTTCCGGCTTCAGGGCCAGAACCTTGTTCTCCAGAAGCAGGACCGGCAGATCGAGACCTGACCGCGGCTTGAAGAAATTCTCGACGAAAGCCGGCGAACTGGTGATCAACAGGCTGGCGCGATTGCCGAAGAAGCGTTGAGCCTGCCGCATCAGGCGGCCTTTTATCCCCTCATCGAGGAGAAGCCGGTGAATATCGAGGCATTCGTAGACGACCGGAACATTGCGATCGAAAAGCGAGGCAGCGTGGCCGGCAAGCGCAAGGGTTTCCAGGTTGCGGGCGATGATAACGTCGGGCCGGGTGATTCCCGAGAGCTTTCGCTTCAGCACCATGCGCGCGGCCACCACGGCGCCGATACGTTGTGCGAAGCGGGCATCCGCTGTTCTTCCGAGCACAATCGTCGGCACATCCCGCTCGTCGGACAGCACGTTCGCGCCGCGCTCGAAACCGGCAACAGTGACGCTTGCACCGCCCGCTTTCAAGGTCAGCACCCGCCGCCGGATCGCCGCATCCGCGAGATCATGCGCGAGATAAAGAACGTTCAATGTCAAATCGTCCAACTCCTTTTTCGAGCCTTCCGGCTCTCAGGGACCGCATCGGGCAACGAGCCGCAGACCGCCTCAATCGAGCGTGCAGAGCACGGATTCTGGAAAGCGGCAGTCTTCGCCCATCGCCGTGAACGCGACACGGTCAATGGTCATCGTCGTGGGTTGAGTGTAGGAAAACGCACCCATCCATTGTTTGAGTGTATCGGTGCCCCAGAGGCTCAGGAATATCTTCTGGGCGTTCGAAGGTATCGTCGCCTTGTCCGTCACCTCCTGAACAAGCTTGCCGTTCACGAAGTAACGGAGGCGGTTCTCCTCCCAGATGAAGGCGTAATCGTTGAAGCCCTGGTCCGCGCCGCCGGCGACCGGCACAAGCTTCTCATTGCCGCCCTTGCCGTTGATGTACTGGTTCACCTGAACTTGGCCGGTGTTCTTGCCGAGGACCTCAAAGTCGATCTCATCGTGCGGCTTCTTGTCGGTTGGTCCGATATAGCTGAAGAAGGCAGAGTTCAGCCCGGAACCGGTCGCAGCCTTCATCCGCACCTCATATGTACCGTAGCCGAAGCGCGCCTTGGTCTGGATCTCGCCACAGACATAGTTGCGGTTGCTGGTCTTCCGCTCGGCAAATTCCAACTGCAGTAGGCCATTTTCAACGCGCACCTGGTTCTTCGACCAAGTGCAGTTCTGGTGCTTGCCGTTATTCCAGCCGTCGGAGACGTACCAGAACGAACGGTCGAGGCTGTCGAAGTTCTCGACAAAGGATTTGCCGGTCGCACCCTGTTGAGCTTGGGCCATGGGTGCAAGAAGGCTCGCCACCGCGGCTGCGGTAGCGATCTGGCAGGCTCGCCGAAGATGTCTGGCTTTCGCCATCATGTTTCACCTCTGCTGTTGCGTCATTGCCGGTTCGCCGGAGCGAGTGGTGCCGGCCGACGAATAGGATTTCGCCGCGGCGGAAAGCTTCGCCTTTCGCCCGCGGCTGCCAGTCAGGATTTCATAGAAGCCCGGCATCGCGCGGGAGACGAAGAGATTGGATGTCGTGAGGATGACGAAGCTGGCGATGACCGAGCTGGCATAGAAAAGCGGATACTGCTCATCTCCAGCCATCCGGTTCCAGACCATCCACAGCAGGACCAGTAAGGGATAATGGGCGCAGAAAACCCAGAAGCTCAAGCTGCCGGTGCCGGCGAGACGCCGGCCGATCCACGACCGGATGGCCAAGGCCGACATAAGCCAGAATCCCCCCGCGCCAACGATCGACAGCGTGTTGCGCGCAAGATCAAGCGCCCATGGGAAATCCGGGCCGGTGCGAAAAAGACCAATCGACAGCAAGATGGCGACTGCGAGCATTGCTGCGGTCCCAACAATCGAGAATCGATCGAGCGCCTTCAGGTCCAGCCGGTTGAGCGCCAGGAAAATGCCGAACGTGAAGCTGAAGAGAATCGACTTTTTGAGAACAATACCAAGCGTCAGTTCCGGCAAGATCGCCAGGACGAAGAGGATCACAAGCGTCGGTGCCGCATAGCGGCGCACCAGAAAGGCAAGGATCGGCGAAAGAATGATGCAGACGATCAGGTCACGCAGGAAATAGAGCGGAACATTGACCGGCAGCCCTTCGGTTGCCAGCGCATAACTCAGGAACTCTCGTGTCGAGGCGTTCCAAAGGTCGGGGAAATAACCCACGCCAATATCGAAGTGCTGAAGGAGGAAAACGGTGGCGAGCAGGCTGCAATTCCAAAGCAGGAAAGGAAGAAGGACGGTTTTCGCTTTCGAACGAAGCGTCCTGGCATAGTCGAAAGCGTCCAGGCCGCGCTGGAACAGCAGATAACCGGAAATGGCGCTGAGGCACGGAACGCCAATGCGAAACAGGCTGTCACCCAAAAAGACGCGCAGCCAGTCGAAGAAGCCATTCAATCCGAGGAAGGCGCTCGTCGGAGGATCATAAGGCACATGCACGAAGACAATGCCTGAGATCAGCAGGATACGCATCAAATTGATACGGGAGGATATGTTCTGATCAACAGTCAACGAGTCACCCCTTTTGAGCAGTGCCTCCCCTCACCGCCGTTTCAATCAGAGCAGACTTGGGCCCGCGGTTATCAAAATGATCACGCCGAGTTTGGCGCAAAATGTGGCGGCGCAGCAAAAAATTGATGGATGACAGAGTAATCGATGCGTGGGCAGCCAAGCGCCCGCCCCATCAACTCGCCCGCACGAATTTATGATTCACAGGGAGTTCGATGTGATTCCAACCCAAAATGCTGCATCGCAGCACGCGCGAAAAATTTTTCCTCCCGACCCCGAAACAATCTATCGGAGTCCGTATTCTATTACCGCTCCCGTTTCAGACTTCGCTAAAATATGGCGAGATTAAGGCAAATCTGCGACACAATCAGGCAGGCGAGGCGTCTGACCGGCTCGCGCATCCCGCGACGTCGAATAAGCTGGAAAATTTCTCAGAAGCGCCCGCTCCGCAAGGAGGAAACCCGTCCCGCGGCAGTGCAGCCAGCACTTCCATATCGAAGATTTGTTAACCCGTCCGCCCAAAACAGGCAGGAAAACGCGCATGCCGAGCGTCATCACAAAGGCGGTGATCCGTCGATAGACTGCTGGCTAGGTGGCCTCTCCGGCCACCCGATCCGACATCTTCCGGTGTCAGCGGTCTTGCCAGAATGGACATGGTGACAAATTTCAGCCCGAATGTAGCGGTCTTAGATAGTGCGCTCCAGCCGGCACTTGCGTGATGGTCTTAGTGTCGTGGCCTGGAGCCACAGGTCGAATCCCGTTGCTGGAGGTCAGTCGAATACGGCAGCGAGCTGCCGCCTAAACCCGGAGCCCGGCGAAAGTCGGTGGCTTGCAATTCTTCAAGGAAGCAGGGCTAAAACATGGCGACGTTCACGGTTGTTATCCCATTTTACCAAAGAGAGGCCGGCATTCTTGGCCGCGCATTGAAATCGATCTTCGATCAAACCTATCAGGATTTCGATATAGTCATCGTCGATGATGAGTCCCCCCTTCCCGCCGACACCGAGCTTCAAGGCATTGATGAAACCTGGAAATCGCGCATCCGGGTGATCAGCCAGAAAAATGGCGGACCAGGAGCTGCACGCAACACCGGCCTCGATAACGTACCGGCGGAAACTCGTTTCGTCGCCCTTCTCGATTCGGACGACATCTGGCTGCCGGATCATCTGAAGAACGCGTTTGACTGCATGACACGGTTCGATGCCGAGTGCTACTGGGCCTCCATGCAGGCGAGCGACGAGTTCTACTATCATTTCGGCATGGCCGAGCTCGAAAAGGCGGAGGGCGGCACGCGGCTGTCCGAAGATCCCCTCGTCATCGAGATGTCGAATCTGGCAAGCGTGATGCTGAAGAACTGGAGCTTCCTGCATCTATCCTGCATGGTGATCGCGCGGCCGGTTTTCGAAACGATCCGCTTCGAACCCTCGCTGCGATTGGCTGCAGAAGATGTGCTGTTCTTCTGCGACTGCATTCTCAAATCGAAACGAACCCTGCTCTGCGACGAGGCGGGGGCGGGCCGCGGCATGGGCCTCAACATCTTCCACAGCATCGACAACCGCTCGCCGCAGTTCCTGCGCCAGCAGTTCAACACCTGGGTCGCGCTTGACACGCTGGAACAGCGTTTCCGCTCCCGCCCTGGCGACGTAGCGTCGATCGCATCCTACAAAAACACCGCCCGCCGCCAGGCGCTCTGGAGCCAGGCCGGACGGGTGAAACGACGTCAGGCTCCGGATTTCGGCCTGCTCGCCCGCTGGGTGCTGCGTGATCCGGGCTTGCTTCGAGCAGCCTTCGAACTCGGCGCCGGAAAATTCGGTGGCAGCGCTCGCTGAAACCAAGACGTCCCATTCAACCATTATCCCACGGAGGCCCGCATGAAAGCGTACTACTGGGAATCGCATCACGGCAATTTCGGCGACGATCTCAACCTCTGGCTCTGGGACGCACTGCTGCCCGGCTTTCGGGACGTGCATCCGGAGATACTTCTCGTAGGTGTCGGCACTGTTCTCAATCCGGCCCTGTTGCCAGCGGGACAGAAGAAGCTCGTGGTGGGCAGCGGTTATGGTTATGGCACGCCGCCGGATATCGGCAATCCGGCGGAATGGGACGTGCGTGCGGTTCGCGGTCCGTTGACGGCTGCCAAGCTTGGCCTGCCGCCAGAAAGGGCGATTACCGATCCGGCGGCAATGATCACAGACATGCCGGAATTCCAGAGCCTCCCGAAGGTCCACAGGAAAACCTTCATTCCCCATTGGGAATCGGCCGAATTCGGCATGTGGGAGGCGGTTTGCGAGCCGGTCGGCCTCGCTTACCTCGACCCCCGCGGCGAAGCGAAATCCGTCATCCGCCACATTGCGCAGTCGGAGCTGATAATCGCCGAATCCATGCACGGCGCTATCCTGGCGGATGCCTTCCGTGTTCCCTGGATTGCTGTCAGCACCTCGCGTTCGATCAACAATTTCAAATGGAACGACTGGGCAAGCTCCGTCGGCACCACCTATGAACCTCGCTATGTGCCGGTATCCACCCGCGCAGAGGCCGTCGCCAAACGCTCCCGTTTCTGGGGCGTGCGCTTCGACGGGGAGCAGCCCGCCCCCGAGGCGACGCCGCAAAACCCGGGAGGCGAAGTCATGACCCGCAGGCCTCCCTCACAGACCGGGCTTCGCGGAATGGCCAAGCAGTTTCTGGCCTCTCCCTCCGTGCTGGCGCTCTGGCAGGCCGGCCGCGCCGAACCACGCCTCAGCCCCGATAATGTCCTCGAAGAGCGGAAGGAACAGTTCCGCACGATGCTGGATGGGATCCGCCGCGACTATTTCTGAACGGCAGGGATACCAGGCAGGAGATAGCGCGTCCTCGGAGGCTCAACCGCCGCCGGAGATGATTTCGAACGCAGGAGATCGAGCTTGTCGAGGAAGATGCCTGTCGCCACCGCCGGCAACACCTGCGGGCGGGTTAGGATATGGCGAATTGCGGCAAACTTGCCGGCGTGCGACTTGACGTCGAGGAAAGCACGCAACTCGTAGCGGTCGCGGATATGGTCGCGATGTCGCGTAATGACGGCCCTCGCCTCGTCGGGGAGCCTCCGGTCGGCGAGAATTGCCTCGTCCGCTTCGTAGAACGTGCGCAAATCCTCTGTGCGATGCCGACCGCTGAGCGAATCATGCCGGACCACGGCGCCGTAGCCGCAATGCTCGATCACCTTGTAGCGGGCGCCTTTTGCCAGTGCCCGGACATAGAAATCATAGTCCTCGCCAAGCCGCATCTCCTCCTTGTAACGCAGCCCATGAGCCTCCAGGAAATTCCGACGTATCATCGGTTTCAGGAAACCGGTCTCCCCGCGCTTCACGCCGCGCTTCGAGATATTCCCCTCGACGAATTCGGTGAGTGACATTGTACGCGCCCTCGTCTCGAAGCGTTCTGGATGAATGATTTCGGTTGGCTCGTAGATGAAGGCGATGTTATCGGCGATGAGATCCCATCCATCCTCTTCGAGCATCGGCGCGAAACGGCCGGGAAAGAAGAAATCGTCGGCATCGAGGATGGCGATCAGCGGGGCGCGCGATATCGCAATGGCGTGGTTGCGGGCAGCCGAAGGACCACGGTTTTTTTCAAAGGAAACGACGGTCAGGCGACCCGATCCGTCATCGGCTTGCCGTGCAACCGTCGCCGTCGCATCCGTCGAACCGTCATCGACCACGACGACCTCGCCGACATGCGTCTCATTCAGGGCCGATTGAATCGCGACCCCGATTGTTTCGGCGGCATTCTTGGCCGCGATGATGACGCAGATTGTCTGGTGAGTGGTTTCAGCCATAGCCCTCTCCAAGCTTCATCGGTTGGTGGAACTATGGACGCAGGAAAATGGCCCTCGTGTGAAATCTCCTGAAAAAAGCTTGAACGAGACAAATCAGGTGTCACTGGCGGGTAAATTCGGAGCGGCATCGGCGCGCAGACCGTCGCGTCGATTGCTGTCCTTCGAGTTTTTGATGGTGGCCGCCTCTGATGAAATGTTCTCTTCGCGAAGCTTCTTTTCGCGCCGCACCAGGTAAAGAACGCCGATGAAATAACCGACCTGGAGAAGTACGGCACAGATCAATGTCTGTATAAGCGCCGTATAAAACGATCCGGTCATAAAATACGCAGACACCGCAAAAACGATCAGTACCCCTGTCATGCTGACAAAGACGCGCGGTGCGTACATAATTCCTCCTCCCGAACTTAAACTTGCTCAGTTCATCGATCTTTCGGCTCCTCTCCCAATGGAACAACCATAGGAGCCTGCAGGAGAGGATTCAAGTTTCCTATCTCGATTATGTCAGGCTATTGGTGAAACTTTCGTAAGGTTTCGCAAGTTCCGTGAAAATATAGCCCGTCATAGCGCTTGATACCCCCGTACCACAATGCTTACGCCTCGTTTTCGCCATATTTTAGCCCGGTTTCGCCGCGTTTGGAACAATTCACCAGTTGCGTCGGGTAGAGTGGCCGGTTATGCGATCAACTTTTGTTACAAAGCTTAAGACGGCACACCTACGATTATTGCAGCGCAGCATTGTATTGCGGCGCAGCAGGGCTGGGCCTTTGGTCCTAAGTGCAAGCTACTTTGGTCCCACTCTCAAAGAAGCACGGTCGGGTGTAGCTGGGGCAGCGACGAGACAAAAAGCGGGAAATAACCGGACACAGTCGGAAACTATTCGCAACAAACAGGATTTTACATACAAGAATTAGTATTTCCAAACATATAAACCAACGCCTCTCAAGTTAACCAATATCCCTCCGGCATCCCCCAGCCGGCAGCGGCGCCCCATCGGAAATGGCCGCGCAAAAAATTTGACTGGCATCAAATTCCGAACACAGACTTATTATCCCATAGGCTCGGAATAACGCGCCGCAATGGCACCGACTATCGCAAAACCTAAATGGAGTTAACTCTATGAAGTCAGCGACACGTTCGGCAGGTTCGCCGTTTTCAAGCCCCGACCAAGCCGACTTGGCTTTCCCGACCGGTGGCTTGGCAAAACGTACCTTCGACATCACCGCAGCCGCTCTAGCCCTCATCCTTTTCAGCCCGATCTTTCTGATGATTGCGGCGCTGGTGAAATTTTCCGACAATGGTCCGGTCTTCTACGGGCATCGTCGGATAGGCCATAACGGCCGGTCATTCAGATGCCTCAAGTTCCGCACGATGGCTGTCAATGGCGACGAGGTCCTGCGAAACTATCTGAACGCCAACCCACAAGCAGCCGAGGAGTGGCGGGCCACCCGCAAGCTCAAGGTCGACCCGCGTGTGACGGTTGTTGGGACAGTGCTACGCAAACTCAGCCTCGATGAACTCCCGCAGCTCATCAACATTGTTCGAGGTGAAATGAGCGTGGTCGGTCCAAGACCTGTCGTCGATGAGGAACTGAACCTCTACGACAGCTTTGCCGCTTATTACCTGCGGACCCGCCCGGGCCTCACGGGTCTCTGGCAGATCAGCGGTCGCAACGACGTCTCCTACGAAACCCGCATCGCTTTCGATACCCAATACGTCCAGAACTGGTCGCTTCTCGGCGACTTCGCAATCATTGCGAAAACGATTCCCGCCGTTTGCCTGGCACGCGGCAGCTACTAATCGTTCGCCTTCTCTTGCCCCAGAAGAAATCCGAAATCCCTGTCCGCGGCCGGTTTCGGAAAAATGATGCTCCCCAAGCGTGGACGCAACCGCGCGATTTGAGGAAAAGTCAAATGCAGATACGAACCGCCTCCGCATGGAGGATTTTATGCTTTCTGGTTGGAGCGCTCCTTGTCATATCGACCGAAAGCGCCGCAGCGGATGAAACCGGATATCAACTCGGTGTTATGGACAAGCTGCGCATTCGGGTGGCTGAATGGCAGCCTGCCGAAGGCACCGTTCGAAATTGGGATGCGATCAGCGGCGATTATACGATAGGGCCAACGGGTTCCCTCTCGTTACCCTTCATCGGTGACCTCGCAGCTGCGGGAAAGACGACCGCCGACGTGGCAAAAGCCATCGGTGAAGAGCTGCGCAGCAAGTTCGCATTACGCAACTTGCCATCGGCCTCGGTGGAAATCGCTGAATTCCGTCCGGTTTTCGTAACCGGCGATGTCGATAGGCCCGGCGAATATCCCTATGGCCCCAACCTGACGGTTCTGAAGGCCGTCAGCCTCGCCGGCGGGCTCCGCCGGTCCGATGCAGGACAACGTTTCGCCCGTGATTTCATTAATGCTCGCGGCGAAGCGGTAGTCTATGATTCCGGGCGCAGCCGGCTTTTTGCCCGTCGCGCCCGCCTGCTTGCGGAAGTCGCCGGCGCCGATGAACTGAAGGTCCCGCCGGAGCTTCAGAATGTCGCAAATGCCGACCAGCTTATCGCCAGCGAGGCGGCGCTCATGAAATCCCGGCGGGATCGTTATGAAACTCAATTGAAAGCATTGGCCGATCTCAGGGAACTGCTCGAAAAGGAAGTCCAATCGCTAGCCCAGAAGTCCGAGACACAGAAGCGCCGGCTGCAGCTTGTCGCCGAGGACCGCGACAAGATGGCCAAGCTGACCGAACAAGGCCTTGCCACTTCCAGCCGGCGCCTGACGGCCGAGGAGCGGGCAGCCGATCTCGAATCGAACATGCTGGATACGGATACGGCAGCACTTCGCGCCAAGCAGGACATTAACCAGGCCAATCAGGACGAAGTCAATCTGCGTAATGACTGGGAGGCGCAACGCGCCAAGGAACTGCAGGATACCGAAGCCGAGCTTGAAAAACTCGGGCTGCAGCTCGGCACCAGCCGCGAACTGATGTCGGAAGCGCTGGCCCAATCCGCTGAAGCGCTGAAATTCGACCCTACCGGCAAGGCTGCCACCATCAAATATGTCGTGGTGCGGGACCAGGGAGAAGGGCCGAAGGAAGTCATGGTGGGCGAAAACGACAGGCTCTTGCCCGGCGATGTCATCAAGGTCAGTTCCGAGCTTTTGATGCAATGAGGCATGCATGAGGATAGCCAAATCTGCGCTGATCGATCCGGCCCGCAATGAAGTCTATGGCGTGGCTGCGATCGCGCTTTCTTTCTTCGTGTTCGCCTATTCGAGCCGGTTGGGGCAGGTTTCCATCCTGGCCTATTATGCCGTCTGGTTTCCGCTCGTCCTGATCGACTATCGCCGCGTCCTCGGCAACTCCTTCAGATACCTGTGGATATTCTCCTTCGCACTCTTCTGTTTCCTGTCGGTCTTCTGGTCGGCGGCTCCTCCGGTATCGATGCGTGCATCCGTACAGTATCTGACGCACATCATCTGTGCGCTGATCGCAATGCGGACGATGACCGTCGCCACTCTATCGCGCGGCGCCGTCGCTGGATGCGGGCTGGTATTGCTGTATTCGCTTCTGTTCGGCACCTATCTCTACGATTCGCTTGATGGCACTTACAGTTTCGTCGGCGCCTTTTCCTCCAAGAACCAGCTCGGCCTTTATGCTTCGCTCGGCGTTTTCTTTTCCTATGCAACGGTGTTGATCTTCCGGGCGCGCGGTCTCTGGTTCATCGCCTCCGGCCTGATTGGCCTGCTTTCGGTCTATTCCCTCGCCGCGTCACAATCGGCAACATCCGTCATTACGACGCTTGGTGCCGTGGCTCTCTGTGTCGGTATGCAGGTCATCATGTTCTTTACGCCACAGAACCGACGGGTATTCTTCGCCGCGTCCCTGATCGTGATGGCAGTCATAGGCGTTGGGGCACTGCAATTCGGCGCGATGGATGTGATCCTCTCCGTCTTCGGCAAGGATGCGACCCTGACCGGCAGAACCTATCTCTGGCAGCAGGGCATCGCCGCAGCTCGCGATAATCCCTATTTCGGAATCGGCTATCAGGCCTATTGGGTGCCGGGGTTTTCCGAAGCGGAACGATTGTGGCAGGACTTCTACATCGCCTCGCGAAGCGGCTTCCATTTCCACAACACCTATATCGAAGCCATGGTGGAAACCGGATTGGCCGGCACGCTTCTGCTTACCCTCATTCTGCTGACGACCGTCGTCAGTCACCTGAGACGACTGCTGACCGTCGACAGGAACCCCGGGTCGCTTCTCCTCTTCGGCATAGCCAGCCTGTTGCTGGTCCGTTCCTTTGTCGAGATCGACATCATGCATCCTTATCATATCGGCTCGTTCCTCCTCTATTTTGCCGTCGGGAAGCTGACGATCGCGCAGTCCCGCCTCTCCCGCCCCTATTTCGATCAATATGTTTCCAGTCTGAACAGCGCCCGTACGGGCTGAACGCTTATCGGGGGCGCCCGACCGCCTAAACCCCGCGCTGAAGGATACCCAGGATGCAGACGCTCTACTCAATTCAGTACCTGAGGGCATTCGCAGCGATAGCCGTCGTGATCTTTCATGCCGGCGAGCGCACCGGCTTGCATTTCACGATCGGCGCGGCCGGCGTCGATGTCTTCTTCGTGGTCAGCGGTTTCATCATGGTGGCTCTCAGTGACAGCCGGCCAGTCAGCCCCGCCGATTTCTTCCGCAACCGCCTTCAGCGCATCGCACCGGCCTATTGGGCCGCGACTGCGGTCATGATCATCGGTGCGGTTATCGGGCTCTTCCCGAACCTGAAACTCAACCTCGAGCATATGCTCGGATCGTTCTTCTTCATCCCGGTAACGTCTCCAAGTTCGGGAAACCTGTGGCCGGTACTGGTGCAGGGGTGGACGCTGAACTACGAAATCTTCTTCTATGCGGTATTCGCGCTGATCTTGTTTCTGAAACCCGCCTCACGGCTCCCGGCCCTGGCCGTCCTGTTTGGCCTGCTTGTTGCCGCCGGAGCCTTGCTGCAGCCAACGAGCCAGATCATCGGCTTCTATACGGCACCGGTCATCCTCGAATTCGTAGCCGGAGCGGCGCTCGCAAAATTGTGGCGCAGCGGACGTTTGCCCTCCCCCTCGATCGGCCTTGTTCTCGTGGGAACTTCAATAGCAGGCTTTGCTGCGATCCATCTGCTGAAGCTTGAATTCGATGCCTGGTCATGTGGACCGCTGGCGGTGATGCTCGTGTCGGGAGCGCTGGCCGTTGAAGCCAGCGGTAAGCTGCCGAATCTTCCCGCGCTCACCTATCTCGGCGACAGCTCCTATTCCATCTATCTCTGGCACACTTTCGCGGTTTCCGTCGTGGCGCAGGTTGGCGTCTCGCTATCGCTCGCGGCTCCGGCAATCCTTTTTGCGGCCGTCGTGCTCGGTACACTCGCGGGTGTCGCCGGCTACGAGTGCCTGGAAAGGCCCGTTCAATTCCTTCTCAAGGGGAAAAGGTCCTCTCTCTGGCGTCTTCCGATCCGTCGGCCGGCCAGATGAACTGAGCTTCGAAACGCTCAGGCCGCAGCTTGTGGCAAGCCTGGACTTTTTATCTCATACCGAATTGGGATCAATCCGTGCTTTCGTGGACGCCACACACCATCGAGCTCATCGTGGCAGGGGATAAAGGAGCTGCCCGTCCTCTTCGCCTCGCGGAAATGCGCCTTCGCGGTTGCGTTTTTCCGATTGTTGATACCCAAGCGGGCTGATGCCGATATAGCGCTTGAACATGCGGGAGAAATAATAGGCATCGGAATATCCCGAAAGCTCTGCCGCGCGCTTGACGCTGCAACCGCCAGCCATCAGCCCCATGGCTCTCTCCATCCGTTTGAATTCCTGGAATTTGTCCGGGGTCCATCCAACGCGCTTGCGGAACTCGCGCTTGAAATAGTCGAGATTATAAGGCGCCGAATTCAGAGCGCGCTCCACGATCTGATCGTTGAGCGGATCGGCGGCAATCTGACTTGCCGCTACCATGATGGAAAATGAAAGCGCGTCGGGATTGTTGACGTTACCGACCGATTGCTCCCGCCATCCGATATGTGCCTGCTCGATGAATTCGATCAGAAGGAACATGAAAAGATGATGCTGCAGGAGTGTGGTGGAATAGGGCGGCGAATTGTCGTGATAGTAGCGCGTCAGCGGCTCCATCATATCCCAGCGGGAAAGGGCAACGGACCGCTTGAGATGCATCTGGGAGATCATGTCCAGCCGACCGAAGAGGTCGAGCATGAAGTGTTGGGCAATTCCCGTATAAGGCTCCTTCGAGGTCGAATAGCCGATGAAGTGCGTGTCCGCCGGCAACAGCATCGCCCGGCCCGGCGACATGAGGATTGCCTCTCCGTCCACCTCGTAATGCGCCGAGCCCGTCAGGCAGATGATGAGATCGTGGACACTGTTCGACTTGTCGACGCTCCAGGTGTGGGAATGCTGCATCCTTATGGTTGAACGCGTGAGTGTCAGGGCAAGTGCACCCATCGGAATCCCGGCGAGCACGCTACCTTCAATTTTGTCCATCCTTTTCCCCGAATTTGTCGATTTGATCTCTCCAACAAGATGAGATTATCAGTGCGGGAACCAAGACCTCAACACGTTTGAAGGCCAGATTGGGAGGAAATGGCGTTAGATTTTTCAGGAGCCCGCCGTCGTTGCGGGCGCCGCGGGATTTCTGTGCCAAAAATACGATGCACAATAAGGGAAGTATCTCGTCGTTTAACATTGCCCTTTGCAGGGGCGCGCGCAACGGGCCGGCGAAACTCATGGGCGACCTTGCCCAGGGCGGAACGCTCGCCCTGCTCATCCAGCTTTATGCCTCCCGCCAGATCATCGATAGATCCCATCACCGGCGGGCCGAAGCGCTGGCAAAGTCGAGGACAGCGGCATGAGCGGAGAAAGCCGGTTCCTGGGTCTTTTTTATCTATCGCCCTACATCATCGGGCTGCTGATCTTCACGGCCCTTCCGTTCGTGGCATCGCTCTACCTGAGCTTCACCAACTATAACCTGATGAACGAGCCGATCTTCACCGGCTTGGCGAACTACATCAAACTCTTCACCAACGATCGGACCTTCCGCAAATCGCTCTGGGTGACGCTCGTCTACGTCTTCACGACCGTGCCACTGAAGCTCGCCTTCGCTCTCTTCATGGCGGTGATCCTGAACTACAAGCTGAAGTTCATCAATGTCTTCCGCACGGCCTATTATGTACCGTCCATCCTCGGCGGCTCGATCGCAATCGCCGTTTTGTGGCGATATATCTTTGCGGATGTCGGCCTCGTCAATATGGGCCTGAATCTGATTGGCTTCGAACCCGTCAACTGGTTTGGCGATCCGACCAATGCGCTGTTCACCATCACGCTGCTGAGGCTTTGGCAGTTCGGTTCGGCGATGGTGATCTTCCTCGCCGCACTTCAGAGCATCGACAGGACGCTTTATGAGGCTGCCGCGATCGACGGCGCCGGCCGTTGGACAAGCTTCGTCTATATCACGCTGCCGCTCATCACCCCGGTCATCTTCTTCAACCTGATCATGCAGATGGTCCAGGCCTTCCAGGAGTTCAACGGCCCCTACATCATCACGCAAGGCGGCCCGCTGAAATCCACCTATCTCCTGCCGCTCTACATCTATGATGAGGCCTTCAAGCGCTTCGACATGGGGTATGCCTCGGCGATCGCCTGGGTCCTCTTCGTCATCATCATGCTGCTCACGCTCGTGGCCTTCTGGTCCTCGCGCCACTGGGTCTACTACGCCGGCGACAAGAGGAACTGATCATGACCGAGCATGTGCTTTCCAATACCGCACCCACGGTCGGCGACATTGACACCATGCGCGCGCGCGAAATGCGCAGCCATCGGCTCAGCATGGCATTTCGTTATGCACTGCTCGCCGGAGTGGGCCTGCTCATGCTCTATCCGCTGATCTGGCTGATCGGCGCATCCTTCAAGACCAATTCCGAGATATTTGCCAATCCCGGCTTCTGGCCCGAGAATCCGACACTTGACGGCTATATCAAGGGCTGGAGGACGTCGACGCCCTATTCCTTCGGCACGTTCTTTTTGAACACGCTCTGGATCGTCGTCCCCAAAGTGATCGGCACGGCCATCTCATGCACGGCAGTAGCCTACGGTTTCGCTCGCTTCGAGTTTCCGTTTAAGAAGCTGCTCTTCGCCTCGCTGATCGCGACATTGCTCCTGCCGAACGTGGTCACCCGCATTCCGCAATACCTGCTCTTCCGCGACCTCGGATGGCTCGATAGCTTTCTGCCGCTGTGGGTACCCTCGGCTTTTGCGGGAGACGCCTTTTTCGTCTTCATGCTTGTGCAGTTCCTGCGCGCCATTCCTCGCGACATGGAAGAAGCCGCCCGTGTCGATGGCGCCACCACGTGGCAGGCGCTGATCTTTATCGTCGTGCCGCTGCTCATGCCGGCGCTGATCTCCGTCTGCCTCTTCCAGTTCATGTGGACGATGAACGACTTCCTGGGGCCACTGATCTACATCTCCTCGGTGGACAAATATCCGGTTTCGCTGGCGCTGAAACTCTCGATCGACACCACGGAAGCGTTCGAATGGAATCGCGTGCTCGCCATGTCCGTCCTGACGCTGACGCCGGCGCTCGCGGTCTTCTTCCTCGCGCAGAAATATTTCATCGACGGCATCTCGTCCGGCGGCATCAAAGGATAATCGACATGGCGCGTCTGCAACTGAGAAACCTCGAAAAGGACTATGGCTCGTTCCGCGCGGTGCATGGCATCAACCTCGATGTCGAGGATGGTGAGTTCATGGTGCTGGTGGGCCCGTCCGGCTGCGCCAAATCGACGACGCTGCGCATGATCGCCGGCCTTGAACGGATTACCGGCGGCGAGATCCTCATCGGTGGTGAGCTTGTTAACGACAAAACCCCGGGCGACCGCGGCATTTCCATGGTCTTCCAGAACTATGCTCTCTACCCTCATATGAAGGTGCGCAAGAATCTCTCCTTCAGCATGCGGCTGAAGCGCCGCCCGGCTACAGAGATCGCGGAGGCGACGCAGCACGTCTCCGGCCTTCTGGAGATCGACCCGCTCCTCGATCGGCTTCCGAAGCAACTTTCCGGAGGTCAGGCCCAGCGGGTCGCTGTCGGCCGGGCACTCATCAAGAAGCCGCAGGTCTTCCTGTTCGACGAGCCGCTCTCGAATCTCGACGCGAAGCTGCGCGCCTCGATGCGTGTGCGCATCACCGACCTGCATAAGCGCCTGAAGGCCGAGGGACAGCAGGCGACTGTCATCTACGTGACCCACGACCAGACGGAAGCCATGACCATGGGCGACCGCATCTGTGTGATGAAGGACGGGCACATCATGCAGGTCGCCGACCCGGTGACGCTCTACAATCGCCCTGCCAATACCTTTGTCGCAGGTTTCATCGGCAGCCCGGAAATGAACTTCCTGGACGGAGAGCTTGTGGGAGAAAGCAGCATCCGGACAGCGGATCAGACGGTCGAGCTCGGTGAAGATTTCGCCTCCCGCCTGTCGGGAAATTCGCGCCGCGCGGTAACGCTCGGCATCCGGCCTCAGCATCTGCGCCTTGCCGCCGCTGAGACGCCGGCAACACTCAAAGGCAAGCTCAATCACATCGAGTTCATGGGCCATGAAGTCTACCTCTATGTCGATATCGGCCCGAAGCGACTGATCGCCGTCGTGCCGTCTGCGGCCTACGACCGCAGCGCATTGCGCGACGATTGGGTCTGGCTGAGCCCGGACCCGAGAGGAGTGCATCTGTTCGATCGCCAGACCGGGGAGAATATCAGCCTGGCGGTCTGAAATTTCACCGTTCCAACCTGGGAGGAGCCAAAATGAGAACCATGATCATCACGGCGGCACTGTTTGCCGCTACCAGCCTTTCGACAGCATTCGCTGCGGATCTGCGCATGTCCTGGTGGGGCAGCGACGACCGTCACCTTGCAACGCAGGAAGCCCTGAAGATTTGCGGCGGCAAGTTCGGCCACACGATCGCGCCCGAGTTCACCGGGTGGACAGGGCATCAGGAGAAGGTCGCCACCCAGCTTGCCGGCGGCACCGAAGCCGATATCCTGCAGATCAACTGGCCGTGGCTGCCGCTCTTTACCAAGAACGGCACCGGCTTTGCCGATCTCTATCAGTACAAGGACATCATCGACCTCGGCCAGTGGACCAAGGCCGACCTCGACAGCGGCACCGTCAAGGGCAAGCTGAACGGCATTCCGGTCTCCACCACCGGGCGCGTCTTCATGTTCAACAAGACGACCTACGACAAGGCCGGTGTCCCGATCCCGAAGACCTGGGATGAACTGATCGCTGCCGCACCGAAGATGAAGGAAAAGCTCGGCAAGGACTATTATCCCTTCGAAGGCGCCGCCCTCGACGCCCGGCTTGTGGTCATCCTGCGCACCACGCAAAAGACCGGTAAGGACCTGATCGACCCAGCGACGAACCAGGTCGCCTGGACGGAAGAGGAACTCGTCGAGGGTCTCGAATTCTACCAGACCCTGGTCGACAAAGGCGTCATCGAATCCTGGAAACAGGTTGCCGCCGCCGGCAACACGCCGCTGCATGAAAACCAAAAATGGGCGAGGGGCCAGATCGCCGGCACCTATCAGTGGGACAGCACCTACGGGAAGATTTCAACCCCTATGGAAAAGGGGCAGGAACTGGTCCCGGTCAAGCTCCTGACGATCGACGGAGCCAAGACGGACGGTGTCTATCGCAAGCCTTCCATGCTGTTTGCGATCTCCAAGAACAGCAAGGACCCGAAGGCGGCAGCGCAGATCGTCAATTGCCTGCTCAACGACCCGGAAGCGGCGAAGGTGATGGGCGCCAGTCGAGGCATTCCCTCCAGCAAGGCAGCCCTCGATATCCTGACCAAGGAAGGCAAGATCAAGCCTGTGCAGTTGGAGGCTTACAAGCAAGTGATGGAGCCGACGAGCCCCGGCGTTTCGCCGCTCAACGAGCATCCGCGGGTCACCGAAGCCTTCGACAGCAATTTCGAAGCCTTCGCCTACGGCCAACAGTCCGCCGAGGACGCCGCGGCCGAAATCATCGCCGGCATCAATGAAGCGCTGACGGGGATCTGAAGACGTGACGGCCACCATCGAACTTCTGACGACCGGATCACGCAGTGCGACCTTCAGCGTCGATGCCGGAAGGTATTTCTTTGAACGTGACGCTACGTTCGCCTGGGAAGTGCGGGATGCTGATGGTGGCCTTGTAGCCGAGGAGACGACACGGCGTGTCGTCTCCTCGGTCAATGGGCTGGAGCCGGGCAGCCTTTATTCTCTCCAGATAGGCGATGCCCGTCTTGAGTTCACAACGCGAAACGAAACCGCTTTAATTGACATCCGCGATTTCGGCGCGTCGACCGGATCATCGGACAATGCTGAAGCGATTGAGAGCGCCATTGCCGCTCTTCCGATCGGAGGAACGCTCAAGATACCCGCGGGCCGCTGGCTAAGCGGCCCGGTCTTCCTCAAGAGCAGCATGACACTGCTGATTGAAGAGGGAGGGGAATTGGCGGCGACCTCCGAAAGGGAAGACTTTCCTATCATACCTGCTCGTCATCCCGATGGCCGTGTACTCGGTACTTGGGAGGGCGTGGCGGAAGCCTGTTATGCAGGCCTCATCAACGCGATCGACTGCCGGAACCTTTCGATCACCGGCGCCGGTATCATCGATGGCGGCGGCGACCGCGGAGACTGGTGGTCCTGGCCCAAGGAGACACGTCAGGGCGCCCGCCGGGCACGGACCGTCTTTCTCTCCGGATGTGAGGACGTGACCCTTTCCGGCCTTACCATCCGCAATTCGCCCTCCTGGACGATTCATCCGGTCCTCTGCAGGCGAGTGCTGGCTGTCGGCCTGAAAATCTACAATCATCCGGATTCGCCGAATACGGACGGTTTCAACCCCGAAAGCTGTGCTGACGTCCGTCTCGTCGGGCTGCACATCTCGGTCGGAGACGACTGCATAGCCATAAAGGCCGGCAAGCGCAGCCCGCGCGGCGGGCCGGACCTGCCCACGGAACGCGTAAGTATCTCCAACTGCTTCATGGAACGCGGCCATGGGGCCGTCGTCATCGGCAGCGAGATGAGTGCCGGTGTCCGGGACATCACCATCCGGAATTGCCACTTCAGGGGCACGGACCGCGGCCTGCGCATCAAGACCCGGAGGGGACGCGGCGGCATGGTTTCGGACATCAGGATTGCGGACAGCCTTATGGAGGAGGTCGCGACACCGGTAGCGGTCAACTCCTTTTATTTCTGCGATGCCGATGGCCGGTCGGACTACGTCCAGTCCCGAGCGCCGCTACCGGTATCCATCGAGACGCCGAGTATCAGATCAATCTCGATCGAAAATGTTACCGTCTCCGGCGCCCGCACGGCGGCAGCCGTCTTTTACGGCCTGCCGGAAGCGGCAATCCACGACATCACCTTTGAGAATTATTCGGTTTCCTTCGCGCCCGAGGCGGAGGCAGAGGTGCCGGAAATGGCCTGCCGTCTCTCGCCTCTCCGCCACGCCGGGATTATTGCGGAAAACACCACATTCAGCCGCCTTGTACGGCTCTCCCCTCCTTCCATTCATCCAGCACAAGACTGAAATCCGATGCTTCACGACTACTTCGAGACCTATGTCCGCAACTACGAATATTATAAGGGCGGCGCGTGGTGCTACGAAGACGGGTGCCTCTATCGCGGTCTGATTACGCTCTATGAAGCGACCGGCGACGACCGCTGGCTCGACCACCTTATCCGGCTGGTCGGCGGTCAGATCGACGCCTCGGGTCGGCTGGCCGGGTATGAGATCGAGGAATTCAACATCGACAATATCCTGGCCGGCCGCGCCCTCGTCTTCCTTTACCGGCTAACCGGCGAGACTGCCTGGCTTAGTGCCGCCACTTTACTCGCGCGGCAACTTGAAACGCATCCGCGCACCGAAAGCGACGTCTATTGGCATAAGCTCCGCTACCCCCACCAGATCTGGCTGGACGGTCTCTACATGGCTCTGCCGTTCAAGATGGAATATGCCCGCGCCACCTCCCGGCCCGACATGGCAGATGAGACGCTTCGGCAATTCCTGACCGCGCTCGACCTGACTTACGACCAGGCGACCGGCCTTTACCGGCATGGCTACGACGAATCTCGGCAGCAATCCTGGGCGGATGCGGAAAGCGGCCTCTCGCCCGCCCATTGGGGAAGATCGATTGGTTGGCTCGCCATGGCTTTCGTCGACATTATCGAGAGCCTGCCGTTTGGCCCAGTTCGGCAGGAACTTGCCGATCGAGCCTCGGCGCTCGCATCCCGATTGTTGACCCTTCGAACGCCGGACCACCGCTGGCTGCAGGTCATCGACCGCCCCGACGAAGCCCGGAATTACCCAGAAAGTTCGGCGACGGCGATGTTTTCCTATTTCCTCCAGAAGCTTGCGCGCCTCACCGGATCGGCATCCTATGCGCACGCCGGCCGGACAGCTCTCCAATCGCTGATCGAACACGAATTGCGGCCGGCTCCGGATGGCATGATCAAGCTTCACAATGTCTGTTGCGTAGCGGGTCTTGGCGGTTTTAACGGCCGATACCGGGACGGCACGGTGGAATATTATCTTTCGGAGGAAATCCGCCCGGATGACATCAAGGGCGTCGGGCCTCTGATGATGGCCTATGCCGAAACAAAGCGAGATACCCAATCCAAACGCCTCATCGGGAACGAGGATGGGGATAAGGTTGAGCTTAGCACAACCTCGGAGCGCTGAGCGATTTGGCCGCCTTGCGGTCAGTCGGCCAAGTCATGACGATGCCGGGTACGAGAGATGCGTTCAACGAGCAGGGGAACGGGCGCGATGCAGGCAACCGGTCCCCCGCCTTCGCTTACGAAGCCGCGATCCTGCCGTTACCCGATGGAGCAAACACAATGCCGCCGACCATGATCGCGGGCATGCCGGCCTCCAGGCAGGCGGCGATGAATGCCTCGCGGGCGACCTCGGTGGGAAGCATCCTGTTCAAAGCTGCACGGCACCTTCGCACGGCGCGCTGATAGCGCTCCCCGTGTTTTAAAGGCCATTCATTTTCCAGAAAATCCAGCGCGTCATAGACGCTTCCAAAACTGCGCTCCAAGCCCGATTGCAGGCGGATCGTAACAGGCGCACGGAATGGCATATCCGGGATGTACATGATTTCCTCCTTTCGCTGTCAAACCGGATAAAGAAGCGAAATCAATCTGGTGAGTGGCCTTTGGTTTTTCAAGAAGTAACGTCCGCACCAGCGCCCTGGTGCGGACCGCACTAATGGTCGTTGGAGGCCCCCTTACCCTTCCTTCCTGGCGGGTTGCGATGTGCCGTGGCATCCTCGGACCCGGTAACGACCGTCGGCTTGGCGCTATGAACGCCGCTGCTTTTCCTGTCGGCTTGCGACTTGGCGAACTGACCTTTTGCGTCGGCTTCGGGACCGCGGGGCGATTGGCTTTCCTTCATGTCAGTCTCCCTTGGTCTTGCCGGCATCGGAAAGCTTTTCGCGAGATGGATCGCGATTGTTCTCGCCGCGCGCATCTCTGTCCCGATCCGGATCATCCTTGGCCGGCATGTAGCCTCGCGGCAGATTTTCCTGTGGTCCTTCCCACCGCGGAGACTGATCGGTCGTACCCGGTGCGCCTTTCTTTGGTGCATTCATGCCCATGTCAAATCCTCCTTCTTTGAGGAAGAACCAGCATTGAGGCGGAGGGTTCCGCTAGGAAAGGAATCTCCTGGCGCGGTTCAGGCCACGTGTGAGATAAATCTTTTTTCGATTTCGACGGCCGCCATGGGCTTGCCTACCAAATAGCCCTGAAGCTGGTCGCATCCGGAAAGCTTGAGAACTTTGGCCTGTGCCGGCGTTTCGACGCCCTCAGCCGTTACGGGAATGTTGAGCGCATTGGCAAGGGAGATGGTTGCGGCCAATATCCGCGCTCCCCGCTCGCTATCGATCGCCGTTACCAGCGATCGATCTATCTTCATGCGGTCGAAACCGAACTCCCGCAACGCCCCGATGCTCGCATAACCGCAACCGAAATCGTCAAGGGCGAACTTGACGCCGATCGCTTTCAGGCTGGCAATCGAACGCTTGGCGTGTTCAGGATTCGACATCAGAACACCTTCGGTGATTTCAAGCGTCAGCCGGCCTGGATCGAAAGACTTCGCCTTGAGAACGGCTGCGACATCTGCAGCAAAGTTCGGATTCTTGAGCTGTATCGGCGAGACATTGACGGAAACGGTGATATCGTCCCATTGCCTAACGCTGTCGATAGCCGCCGAGAGTACGTGCAGGCCAAGTTCATCGATCAGACCGGCGCGTTCGGCGATCGGAATGAAGACTTCCGGGCTGATCGGGCCGGTTTCGGTTGTCCACCGAGCCAGGGCTTCGACCCCCTTCAGCTCTCCGGTCTCCGCATCTACCAATGGCTGATAGGCTGGGTGAATGCTTGCAGACGCGATCGCCGAACGGAGACTATCCTCCAGTCTCGTGCGATGCTCCCGCTCAAGGTCAAGGTCTCCGTGATATGCGACAGCCTGACCTCGGCCATTTTCTTTGGCCCGGTACAAGGCCATGTCGGCGCGTCGGACAAATTCGAGAGGGTCATTGATAGTTGCATCGGTGGAAACAAGACCGATGCTTACCCCGATCTCTATTGTCCTTCCACCGATAATGAACGGGGTCGCCAATGCGCGCAGGATCGTTTCCGAAAGCTCATCGACGGCTCCCTTCGCCACGGCAATGGCGAATTCATCGCCACCGAGACGCGCGAACAATGCATCATCGGGCAGAAGCGCCTCGATCCTGGCGGCGACGAGCTTGATCAATGCGTCACCGACGGCATGTCCCCACGCATCATTGACCTCTTTGAACCCGTCGAGATCGAGAAAATGAAGGTCCAACTCAACCTTTCGAACCAGCCGCTCGTCCAGCCTTTCCAGGAATCCCGCTCGATTTAAGAGGGAGCTCAATGGATCATGAATTGCTCTCTGATGGGCCTGTTGCGCCGATCGCTTGAAGTTGCGGGCAGAAAGGGAACCGGTCACAACAATGGCAACGAAGAAGCCGGTGAGAAGCAACGCGGCCGCAAGCAAATAGCCCCGAACTTCCTGATAGATCTTTGAACCCGGATCCCGGCTTGGCCATTCCAGATAGGAAATGGCTCTGCCGTCGACGCCTGGAAGTGGCGTGCTCAAATGGTCAGCATTGGGAAAACTAACAAGTCTCAAGTCGCCAAGGTGAAAGGTTTGGTCCAGCTGTGCCACTGCCTCAGGTGTCAGCATCTTGGCGAGGAAGAGCGTGCTGAACCTCGGAGGGATATCGGCCGTCGCCGTATAAGGTTGAATGGCACTGGCTCCGACAAGCACGGTGCCGTCAGGTGTCGCCACGAAACCTGCAACCGTATTCTGGCCCGCCTTGCTCGCTTTTTCGGAAAACTCAAAGAGCGTTGCGCCGAAATAGCGGATTGGGTCAAATTCCTGCCCTTTCTTGTAGGAGATCAATACCTCCCGCTCTGCCGTCAGCACGATGGCAATGTCGTACAGCGGATAGTCCTCCGTCGTCGTGCCCCAGTTCTCGACAGCCCAATCCTTTGCATCCTCCGACGCGATTGCCCTGTAGGCATCGTCCCAGACGGCGTTGTCCCTGACCGTTGCGCTGAGATTGTTCCGAAAGGCCCGCACAGCGGCGCCAGCGGCATTGAGTGCGCGGGCATCATCGATCGCCGTTGCCGCCCCCGTCATGTCTTTGACCGCCAAAGCCACCAACACCGCCAGGATGGTACCGACGACGATGAAGAACGCTGTCACAGCGGCTATAACAAGAAGGGCGGAATGGGAGGATCGGGCGCGTAGGCTTTTCTGCATCTATAGGACCGGCATCTGTATAAACAGCAGGTTATTCCTGCAAGCCGAAACATTAGGATTTGATAATCAAGGAACAATTAATCCGATGGTTATCGATGCACGTTTTGAGCTGCCGCATTACGGGCGCGCGCCGGTTTCTTAGAGAAATACCGGAAACATGGTAATCAAATTCGAAGTTGGAACCGATGCCTTTTTAAGGAACGGCACACCTAACCCTTAGGCCGGCCTATCAGAATCTAAACAATCCCACCGCTGCCGGCAGCTGGCGCCGGGCGCTCTGACGCGACCTTCTTGCGATAACCGCTGACGCGGTATGTTGCGATGGGATCTACCGCGCCGCCGGCACGGCGACGGGCTTCCGCGAGGATCGGTTCCACATCGGTGCGATAAGCGCGCTTCAAGGTTTCCGAAGCCATCAGCGCATCGTTGTCCTGCTGATAGCCGTCGAGTGCCGCGCGATCGACGAGCAACGCCTGGGCATAAGCACGGCGGATTTCGTTGGCGCTGGAAATCAGGCTTTCGATCGGGTCGGTCACGTTATGCGACTGGTCGATCATATGGGCCGGATGGAAGCCCTTTACGCCACGATGTTCCGCATCGACCAGCTCGTTGAAGACGAGGAACAGCCGGTAGGGCTCGATGGCACCGGCGTCGAGGTCGTCGTCGCCATATTTCGAGTCGTTTAAGTGGAAGCCACCGAGCTTGCCGAACTGGATAAGGCGGGCGACGATCATCTCGATATTGGTATTCGGTGCATGGTGGCCGAGGTCGACGAGGCAGAAGGCCTTGGGTCCGAGCGTCTTGGCGATCAGGTAGTTCGTGCCCCAATCCTGCACCACCGTCGAATAGAAGGCGGGTTCGTACATCTTGTGCTCGGTAAAGAGCCGCCAGTCGTCCGGCAGCGTCTTGTAGATCTCGCCCATAGAGGCAAGATACCGCTCGAAGGTTCGGGTAAAATGACTCTGGCCCGGGAAGTTCGAGCCGTCGCCGACCCATACTGTCAGCGCCTTGGAGCCAATGGTCTTGCCGATCTCGATGCATTCGAGATTGTGCTCGATGGCCTGGCTGCGCGTCGCAGCATCGGTGTGGCTGAGCGAACCGTATTTGTAGGAATGTTTCTGCCCCGGCGCGTCGGAAAAGGTGTTGGAGTTCATCGCATCGAAGCTTAAGCCCAACACATCTCCCTTAGCCTTCAGTTCCTTGGCATCCGCCTTGTCCCAGGGAATGTGCAGGGAGACTGTCGGCGTTGCCTGGGTCAACTGATGAATGACGGAGCAATCGTCGAGCTTGTCAAAGATGCCGCGCGGTTCGCCCAATCCCGGGAAGCGGGCAAACCGGGTGCCGCCTGTGCCGACGCCCCAGGAGGGCACCGCGACGAAGAAATCCGCGACTTGTCTCGTAATCGCGTCGATATCGATCTCGCGGCGCGACAGATTTTCGCCGAGCGCAGCGTAATCGGATTTGAGTGCGGCTGCGCGCTTGTCGTTTTCCGCAGCGATCAGGTCCGCAGCAATCTTCAGCTCTGTCATGACGTCTCCTCCCCAAGGCGTAATTAGAGGGTCCACCCGCCGCCGGCCTTGGGAGAGCCGGATGCGGGCGGACAAGCTGTCAGCGCGTAAAGCTCTGGGCGTTGCCCGCATCCACGTTGATGATGTTACCGGTCGACTTCGACGATGCGTCGGACGCAAGGAAGTAGATCGCCTCGGCAATGTCTTCCGGAAAGACGTTCAGCTTCAGCATCGAGCGCTTGCGGTAATGTTCCTCCAGATCGCTCACCTCGATCTTTGACGATGCCGCCCGCTGTTCGCGCCACTCGCCGCTCCAGATCTTCGAGCCGCGCAGCACCGCATCCGGGTTGACCGTATTGACGCGGATGCCCGCTTCCGCCCCTTCCAGCGCCAGGCAGCGGGCGAGATGGATTTCAGCAGCCTTTGCGGTGCAATAGGCCGACGCATTCGGCGAGGAAGCGAGCCCGTTCTTGGAGGCGACGAAGACGACATTGCCGCCAAGCTTCTGGCGCCGGAACAGCCGAAACGCCTCACGCGAGACAAGGAAATAACCGGTCGTCAGGATGTCGATATTCTTGTTCCACATGGCGAGCGTGGTTTCTTCGACCGGGGCCGAGGAGGCAATGCCGGCATTGGAGACCAAGATATCGACGCCGCCGAATTCGACGCAGGCTTCCGCGAAAGCGGCGAGGACCGCGTCTTCCTTGGTGACGTCCAGAATGACGCCTCGAACAGCATCCTTGCCGAAGGACTTTTCGAAATCCGCCCTGGTCGCCTCAAGCGCACCGCCGTCGATATCGGCGAGCACGACGCAGGCCCCCTCACCCATCAGCCGCGAAGCCGTCGCCCGGCCGATCCCGCCCGCACCGCCGGTGACGAAGGCCACCTGGCCGGCGAGGCTCTTCGGCTTCGGCATGCGCTGCAGCTTCGCCTCTTCGAGAAGCCAGTATTCGATGTCGAAAGCCTCCTGCTCCGGCAGGCCCTGATATTCGGAAACGGTGGAGGCGCCGCGCATCACGTTGATCGCGTTGACATAGAACTCGCCGGCGATGCGGGCGGTCGCCTTGTCGCGCGCAAAGGACAGCATGCCGACGCCCGGCACCAGGAAGATGACGGTATTGGGATCGCGCATCTTCGGCGAGTTGTCGTGCTTGCAGGTCTCGTAGTAGCGGGTGTAATCGGCGCGGTACTCCTCCAGCGCCTCGTCGAGCACGGCGATGACCGCATCGACATCCGGCTTTGCCGGATCGAAATCGAGGATCAGCGGCCGGATCTTCGTGCGCAGGAAGTGGTCCGGGCAGGACGTGCCGAGCGCGCCCAAGGGCTTCAGGTTCTTCGAGTTGACGAATTCCAGCACCGCATCCTGGTCATCGAAATGACCGAGCTTGCGCTCGGCTTTTCCGATGCGGCCACGGATTTCCGGCATAAGCCTGGCAGCGACCGCCCGACGCTCCGCTGCCGGCAGGCTCTTCGCCACGGCGCCACCGAAAATCGTCTTGCCCTCGGTCGCTCCCGCGAACCAGTCGATCGCCTTGTTGATGATCTGAAGCGTCAGTTCGTAGGAGGCCTTCGCGTCGTTTGCCCAGGTGAACAGGCCGTGGCTCTCCAATACGACGCCCCTGGCATTCGGATTGGCCTTTACGAATGCTTCAAGGTCGAGCCCGAGCTGAAAGCCCGGCCGCCGCCACGGCAGCCAACCGATCTCGTCGCCAAAAATCTGCTTCGTCAGTTCCTTCGAATTCTTCGAAGCGGCAATCGCGATGATGGCGTCCGGATGCATGTGGTCGACATGCGTATAGGGCACGAAACCGTGCAGCGGCGTGTCGATGGAAGCCGCGCGGGGATTGAGATTGAAGGTGCAATGCGGCAGGAAACCGACCATGCGGTCTTCGTCCTCTACCCCCTTGTAGAGGCCCTTCAGCGCTTCCAGCTTGTCCATGTAGAGGGTGGCGAAACCATCGAGCTTGATCGTGCCGACATCGCCGCCGGAACCCTTCACCCACATGACGCGGACCTTTTCGCCGGACAGCGGGTCCTTCTCCATCACCTTGGCAGAGGTATTGCCGCCGCCGTAATTGGTAATGCGCTTGTCGGCGCCGAGGAGGTTGGAGCGGTAGAGCAGCTTGCCCGGCTCATCGAGCTTGGCTGCGTAAGAATCGTCCCAGCGGTTTTCGAGAAGGCGGGTTTGGCCCGACATCGCTTTCCTCCCAACGTGTTTCGGCTCACGGCGACCGGGCGCCGCCGTCTCCTATACGGTGGATATCGCGCATTGCTCCGCCATGTGTCAATCAAAAACGATCATAAACTTTCATTGTGCAGCGCAATAAAAGCGAATTTGATCGTTTCTGATTGACAACAGAATATTTCCGGCAATAGTTGACGCTCAGGAGGAACCCCATGCACGAACGTGAACGCCATCGCATCATTCTGAGCGCGATCCAGGAAAAGCCTGTCATTACGGTGCAGGATATCGCCGAACTGACCGAAGCCTCCGAAGCGACTATCCGGCGCGACATCGCGGCACTGCACGTCCAGGGCAAGCTCCGACGCGTGCGCGGCGGGGCCGAGGCGGTTCATCCGCCACAGATCGGCCAGCTTGCCGCCCGCTCGTTCCGGGTTTCCGAATCCGTCAATATCGATAAGAAGCGCGCGATTGCACGCCGCGCAGTCGAACTCTGCGAAGAAGGCGATTCCGTCATCATCAATGGCGGCACGACCACGTTCCAGATGGTGCATTTCATGTCGGCGCGCCGCCTGCAGGTGATGACCAATTCGTTTGCGATCGCCGAGCATCTGGTCAAGCATTCGAAAAGCACGGTGACGGTGCCGGGCGGCGCGATCTATCGCGAGCAGAGCCTCATCCTGTCACCCTTCGAAAACGACGCGATCCGCAACTTCTATGCAAGGCGGATGTTTATCGGCGCGCAAGGCGTCGGTCCGCTCGGCGTTATGGAAGCCGATGCTTTGGTGATTCAGAGTGAACAGAAGCTGATGAGCCAAGCCGAAGAACTGATCGTGATGGTGGACGCCTCGAAATTCCATCGCCGTTCCAGCCTCATTCTCTGCCCGCTGGAACGCGTGACGACGGTCATCACCGATGACGGCATTTCTGAAGATGCCGCGCGGATGATCGAGGACGCGGGCGTCAAGCTGATCATTGCCGGAGCCGCGGTGGCGGAGACTGTCAAGGAGGATTCCCCGTCGGCCGCCTGAGAGGCGACGGGAGGGAAATGAACCTGTTCAACTGGGAGGACTGAAAATGAAACTAGCCAAGAAACTTGCGCTCGGCGTGGCGCTCGCCTTTGCCGCCATGACGACGGCCGCAAGTGCCGCCGACATGAAGATCGCCCTTGTCGTCAAATCGCTCGGCAACGGCTTCTTCGAAGCCGCCAACAAAGGCGCGCAGGAAGCAGCGAAGGAACTCGGCGGCGTCGAGGTCATCTATACCGGCCCGACGACGACCACGGCCGAAGGCCAGATCGAAGTGATCAATTCGCTGATCGCGCAGGGCGTCGATGCGATCGCCATTTCCGCCAACGATCCGGATGCCGTCGTTCCGGCGCTGAAGAAGGCTACTCAGCGCGGCATCAAGGTAATTTCCTGGGATTCCGGTGTGGCGCCTGAAGGTCGCATCATGCATCTGAATCCGTCTTCCAACGAGCTGATCGGCAGGATGTGCCTGACGCTCGCCAAGAACCATCTGGAAGGCGGCAAGGGCGATTTCGCGATCCTGTCTGCCACCACCACCTCGACGAACCAGAACACCTGGATCGCCGAAATGAAGAAGCAGCTCAAGGATTTCCCCGGCCTCAACCTCGCTACCACCGTTTACGGGGACGACCTGGCCGACAAGTCCTATCGCGAAGCCCAGGGCTTGCTCACCTCGCAGCCGAACGTGAAGGTCATCGTCGCACCGACCACAGTCGGGGTGCTGGCTGCATCGCAGGCCGTCAAGGATGCCGGCAAGATCGGCCAGGTCTACGTGACCGGTCTCGGCCTGCCATCTGAAATGGCTGGCGCCATCAAGTCGGGCGCGACGAAGGAATTCGCGATCTGGAACCCGATCGACCTCGGCTATTCTGCAACGCAGATCGCCTATCACATCGTCAAGGGCAACGCGGACGGCAAGCCGGGCTCCGAGATCAAGGCAGGCCGCATGGGCGCGATCAAGATCGACGACAACGGCGAAGCCGCGATGTCCGACCCGTTCGTCTACAATGCCTCCAATATCGACGAGTTCTCGAAGATTTTCTGAGCCGCAAGCAAGTTGCCCCTCACCCTAACCCTTTCCCCGCCCGCGGGGAGAGGGAACGTGCCACACGCAACATTGCGGATGAAGGAAAACGATGCGGCATATCCCTTCTCCCTGCATGCGGGGAGAAGGTGCCGGCAGGCGGATGAGGGGCTTTTGCAGGTGAAACCGATGATGAACGCCGCGGCACCGATGATCGAAATACAGCCAATCGCTACCGAAACACCAATCCTCGAAATGCGCGGCATCAGCCAGATATTTCCGGGCGTGAAGGCGCTCGACGGTGTCAGCATCAAACTCTATCCCGGCCAGGTGACGGCACTGATCGGCGAAAACGGCGCCGGAAAATCGACGCTGGTCAAAATCCTTACCGGTATCTACCGCCCCAATGAGGGCGAGATCCTGATCGACGGCCAGCCGATCGTCTTTCACAGTGCGCAGGCTGCGATCGATGCAGGCGTCACCGCCATCCACCAGGAGACCGTGCTGTTCGACGAGCTGAGCGTCGGAGAGAACATCTTTCTCGGCCACGCGCCGCGCACCCGTTTCGGCACGATCGACTGGCGGCAGATCAACGAGCGCTCAAAAACGCTCATGCGGCAGCTCGAAAGCGAGATCGACCCGACGATCCGGTTGCGCGACCTCTCGATCGCCCAGCGCCATCTCGTAGCGATCGCCAGGGCGCTTTCGGTCGAGGCGCGCATCGTCATCATGGACGAGCCGACGGCCGCCCTTTCCCGCAAGGAAATCGACGACCTGTTCCGCATTGTCCAGAACCTGAAGCGCCAGGGCAAGGCGATCCTCTTCATCAGCCACAAGTTCGACGAGGTCTACGAGATCGCCGAGAACTTCGTGGTCTTCCGCGACGGTCGCGCCGTCGGCCAGGGCAAGCTGAAAACGACGCCGCAGGACGAGATCGTCCGCCTGATGATCGGCCGCGACGTCAAGGACGTCTTTCCGAAAGTCAATGTCGAGATCGGCGGACCGGTTCTCTCAGTCCAGAGCTACAGCCATCCGACAGAATTCCGCGACATTTCCTTCGAACTCCGGCGAGGCGAAATCCTCGGGCTCTACGGTCTGATCGGCGCCGGTCGCTCGGAGCTTTGCCAGTCGCTGTTCGGCATCACCCGACCTTCATCCGGCCGCCTCACTCTGGAAGGTCAGCCGATCGATATCCACTCATCGAGCGATGCGATCCGTGCCGGCATCGTCTACGTGCCGGAAGAGCGCGGCCGCCATGGCCTGGCGCTGCCCATGCCGATCTTCCAGAACATGTCGCTACCGTCTCTCAAGAAGACGTCGCGCTCCGGTTTCCTGAAGGCGGCCAACGAATTGGCACTCGCCCGCAAATATGCCGAGAGGCTGGATCTGCGCGCCGCCGCCCTTTCCGTGCCGGTCGGCACACTGTCCGGCGGCAACCAGCAGAAAGTGGTGATCGGCAAATGGCTGGCGACCCAGCCGAAGGTGATCATTCTCGACGAGCCGACCAAAGGTATCGATATCGGCTCCAAGGCGGCCGTTCACGGCTTCATCAGCGAACTGGCCGCGCAGGGCCTGTCGATCATCATGGTCTCCTCCGAACTTCCGGAAATCCTTGGCATGTCCGATCGGGTGATGGTGATGCGCGAAGGCCTCTCCGCCGGCATTTTCGAACGTGATCGTCTCAGCGCCGAAGTGCTTGTGCGTGCTGCAACCGGCAATCAGTGAGGAAAGACAGATGAACCGCCTCCTGAAAAACCGCGAAATCCTTCTCATCGTCATCATTGCGATCATGGTGGCCGCCTTCTCGACCCGTGCGCCGGGCTTCGCCTCGCCGGGCAATCTCGCCAACATCTTTAACGACACCTCGATCCTGATCATCCTGGCGCTCGGCCAGATGACGGTGATCCTAACGAAATCGATCGACCTTTCGGTCGCCGCCAACCTCGCCTTCACCGGCATGGCGGTGGCGATGACCAACTCCGCCTACCCCGACCTGCCGCTGGCGCTCCTGATCGTCATGGCAATCGGCATCGGCGCTTTGCTCGGAGCCATCAACGGCTTTCTCGTCTGGGCGCTGCAGATCCCGCCGATCGTCGTCACCCTTGGCACGCTGACCATCTATCGTGGCATGGCCTTCGTGCTCTCGGGCGGCGGCTGGGTCAATGCGCATCAGATGACGTCGACTTTCCTCAATGTCCCGCGCATGCCAGTGCTCGGCCTGCCAGTCCTCTCCTGGATCGCAATCCTCATCGTCATCAGTGCGTGGTTCGTCCTGACGCGCCTCCCCTTCGGCCGCGCGGCGTATGCCTCCGGTGGCAACCCGACCGCCGCGGTCTATGCCGGAATCGATATCGGTCGGACGCGCTTCCTCGCCTTCGTCTTGTCGGGCGCGCTGGCCGGTCTTTCCAGCTACCTCTGGGTATCGCGCTATGCCGTTGCCTATGTGGATATTGCAGCCGGTTTCGAGCTCGATACGGTTGCAGCCTGCGTGATCGGCGGCATATCCATTGCCGGCGGCATTGGCACCGTTGCCGGCGCAGTGCTTGGCGCCCTGTTCCTCGGCGTTATCAAGAATGCCTTGCCAGTCATTGGCATATCGCCCTTCGCCCAAATGGCAATTTCCGGCATCGTCATCGTACTCGCCGTCGTCTTCAATGCCCGTGCCGAAAAGAAGGCGGGCCGCATCATCCTGCGCAACCGCGCAGCTCCCGAGGTAACCGCATGAACGACGTCGCTACCACGAAACGAGTTATTCCAGACCGGCTTGGGACGAAAGCCTCGCGCATGCTCGGCAGCTGGGAAATCCTGCTCTTAGGCGTGGCGGTGTTGATCTTTATCTTCAATTCCCTCGCCTCGCCCTACTTTCTCAACGCCTGGAACCTCTCAGACGCGACGTTCAATTTCACCGAAAAGGCGATGATCGCCTTTGCCATGGCTTTACTCGTCATTGCCGGCGAGATCGACCTGTCGGTCGCGGCAATCATCGCGCTTGCTTCGACGGCGATGGGCGCAGCCGCACAGGCTGGTATTGGCACGCCTGGACTGGTGACGATCGGCATCGGCACCGGGCTTGTCTGCGGGGCCTTCAATGGACTGCTTGTCGCAGGTTTGCGCCTTCCGTCCATTGTGGTGACGATCGGCACGATGAGCCTCTTCCGGGGCATTTCCTACATTGTGCTCGGCGACCAGGCCTATGGCAAATATCCGGAGAGCTTCGCTTACTTCGGACAGGGCTACGTCGCCTGGGTCTTCTCCTTCGAATTCGTGCTCTTCATCGTCCTCGCCATTGCCTTCTCCGTCCTCCTGCATGCGACGAATTTCGGTCGGCAGATTTACGTCATCGGCAATAATGAATTCGCGGCGCGTTTTTCAGGGATTCCGGTGGAGCGGGTCAAATTCATCCTCTTCCTTCTGACCGGACTGATGGCCGGTGTCGCTTCCGTCTGCCTCACCTCGCGGCTCGGTTCCACCCGGCCATCGATCGCACAGGGCTGGGAGCTGGAAATCGTCACCATGGTCGTGCTGGGTGGTGTTTCGATCCTCGGCGGCGCCGGCACGATCGCCGGCGTCGTCATTGCCGCCTTCGTCATGGGGCTCGTCACCTTCGGGTTGGGCCTGCTCAACGTACCCGGCATCGTCATGTCGATCTTCGTCGGTCTGCTTTTGATCATCACCATCGCCGTGCCGATCATTACCCGCCGCATCAGGGAAATGAGCCGATGACTCTGGAAAAATATGCCTTCAAGATGAAGCTCAATCCGGGCATGGAGGCGGAATACCGGAAGCGTCATGACGAGATCTGGTCGGAACTGGTCGATCTGCTGCACCAGGCAGGTGTCAGCGACTATTCCATTCATCTCGATCGCGAAACCAATATCCTCTTCGGGGTGCTGACCCGTCCACAGAACCATGGCATGGCGGGCCTGCCGGACCATCCGGTCATGAAGAAGTGGTGGGCACATATGGCCGATATCATGGAAACCAATCCGGACAATTCGCCGGTCGCGACCGACCTCGTGACGGTATTTCACTTGCCATGAACGAGCCGGGAAAGATCGCCGTCCTCGACATCGGCAAGACCAACGCCAAGGTCGTCGTGCTCGATTTCGCAACTGGCCAGGAGATCGCCGAACGGCGCATGCCGAACCGGGTTCTCTCCGATCCGCCATATCCTCACTACGATACGGAAGCGCTGTGGACCTTTGTGCTGGAAGCGCTGACCAACTTCGCGCAACAACCCGGCTTCGATGCGATCTCCATCACCACGCATGGCGCAGCTGCCGTGCTTCTGGATGACACGGGCAATCTCGCCTTGCCGGCCCTGGACTACGAGCATCAATATCCGGAAGAAATTCAAAAGGCCTATGCAGCTCTTCGGCCGCCCTTCTCGGAGACCTTCTCGCCGCCCCTTTCCGGCGGCTTGAATGTCGGGGCGCAACTCCATTACCAGAAGACGGTCTTTCCGGAGGATTTCGCCCGGGTGCGGACGATCCTGACCTATCCACAATACTGGGCGTGGAGGTTGACCGGAGTAGCGGCGAACGAGGTCACCTCGCTCGGTTGCCATACCGACCTCTGGCGACCGCGCGAAGGCGCCTACTCCTCGCTGGTCGATTCGCTCGGCATCCGGAACTTCATGGCGCCGGTGCGCTCCGCCTTTGATGCTTTGGGGCCGGTCCTGTCGGAGATCGCCGAAAGAATCGGCCTCATGAAACCGGCTCAGGTATATTGCGGCATCCATGATTCCAACGCCTCGCTGCTGCCGCACCTGATTGGACGCGAGCCGCCTTTCGCCGTCGTCTCGACCGGCACTTGGGTGGTGAGTTTTGCGGTCGGCGGTGATCTCGACCATCTCGATCCTGAGCGCGATACGCTCGCCAATGTCGATGCCTATGGCCGCGCGGTGCCCTCCTCCCGCTTTATGGGCGGCCGCGAATTCGAACTTTTGACCGCCGAGCTTGGCGAGCTCCCGCTGGAGGCCGCCGCCCTGGCCGCGATGCCTGCAGTAATCGAAAAAGGTGTCATGCTGCTGCCGAATATTGCAGCAGGCTCAGGCCCCTTCCCCGGCTGCGAGCGGCAATGGACCAACGAGGGGGGCACCTCGACGGACGAACGCTGGACCGCCGCCTGTCTCTATCTCGCGCTGATGACGGAGACCTGCCTCCACTTGATTGGCGCCAAAGGACCTGTTCTGGTGGAAGGCCCGTTTGCCTCGAATGCCACATACCTTCGCACGCTGGCATCGTTGTTGGGCCGCGAGGTGATTGCGCTGCCTGGATCGACCGGAACAAGCCAGGGTGCTGCGCTGCTGGCGGGAATGCCTTCGGTCGAGGCCAAGAAATTTGCGCGATTCGAGGGCAGCATCCATCACCTGACGGATTATAAAGAGAGCTGGCGCCGACACATCAGTTTTCCCGGTCATCGGGAGCCTGGTTGACGCCGCGTTTGCGCCAGAACTCACGCTCCTCCTCTTGCGTCACGAAATCCTCTGGCTCCGGAGCGGCCGGTTCCTTTTCGTGCGGGTAGCCTGCCTCCAGAAAGCTTTCGGCATCGAGATAGGCACAGGCTTCCGGACGCAATTCAACGTCCAGCACGTGAACGGCGATCTTTTCCGAATATTCCGCAATCGGTTCGGCATAGGAATAGCTCGCCCACGGGAAAAGTCTGGTCATGATCTCGTGGAGACTGTCTGCCCGCAAATGGTAGTCGAACCGCATGTCCGGACCGCTATCTCTGTCTTCCTTGAAATAGATGCGGAGATTGCAGAAGGTCGAAGGTGGGGCGATCCATTCATCCCAGACGAAGACAGTTATCCGATCTTGCATGTCCTCCATCAGCGGACGGTCGAGGGCAAAGATCGAACGCATCAGGGCTTCGGGATCGGCGGGGATCGCCTCTTCGAAAAGCAGCCGTGCCGCGGCGTCGAGCCGATTGGCATCCGGCACGACGATCGACCATTCCTCTTCCGTCTCCCGGCAGAAAGGCCGTTCAATGCGCTGCCAAACGATCCGTTTTCCGAGCGTGTCGGCAACGAGAAGATAGACCGGCAGCGAATGTCTTGTCCAATAGTCCAGGTGCTCCTTGCGCCCATGATAGAGGTATCCCTCCTCTTCCCGGACACAGGACGTTTCTGACCGGATGTGCAGCGCCATGAACCGGCCCGTGGCTCTCCCTTCATCGAGAATTTCCGCCCGCGCCTCTATGCCGATATCGGACTCCGGTATCCGACGAAAGAACCATTTGAAATCCCGCCGGAAAACCTGCTCGCTGGCATCGACCGCGAGGCGCGTGGCCTGATCCACCGGATGGTTTTTCGGGCCTTTATGGCGCGAGCGGCGGAGCGGCTTTAGCGGAGATCGCCGTCTCCGGATACCTGCAAGTGATGAGAACGCTGCTGTGAGCAGAGCTGCTATATGGGCGCCGGTTGCGAAGAGTGCTGCCTGGAGACGTCGCATCATGGAAGACCGTCCTCACGAAGCGCGGGCTCCCTTGTCCGACTGCTCAAGCAGCGCGAGCAGACCTTTGAGGATGTCCGTCGGAGAGGGCGGGCAGCCCGGAATATGGAGGTCTACCGGAACGACCTTCGAAACCCCACCCACGACCGCATAGCTGCCGGCAAAGCAGCCGCCGTCGCGGGCACAGCCGCCGAGCGCGACCACCCATTTGGGTGCGGGCGTGGCGTTGTAGGTTCGCAACAGGGCCTCGCTCATGTTCCTCGTCACCGGCCCTGTCACCATCAGGACGTCGGCATGTCTGGGAGAAGCGACGAAACGGATGCCGAAACGCTCGATGTCGTAAAAGGCATTGCTGAGCGCATGCATTTCGAGTTCGCAGCCGTTGCAGGACCCCGCATCGACGGCGCGGATCGACAGGCTGCGGCCGAGCCGCCGGCGGGCCGCCTTGTCGAGCGCCGCCGCCAGTTCCTCCGCCGCCACGTCGGAAATATCCGGCGCCGGTTCGGTCAATGGCGGTCGGATTACACTTCCAAAAAGGAGCTTGCGCATGACGGCCTCCCTTCAGAGATCGTGACCGGAATAGGAACAGTTGAACGATTTGTTGCAGAGGGGAAAATCGGCGACGATATTGCCCTCGATGACTGCCTCCAGCAGCGGCCACTGGAACCAGGAAGGGTCGCGCAGATGGCACCGTTCCACCGTGTTCCCGGCAAGCCGGAGCCAGACCAACACATCGCCGCGAAAGCCCTCGACCATCGCCATGCCCTCCCTCACCTCGCCATTTTCGGGAAGCTCGATCCGCACCGGCCCGGCCGGGAGCCGGTCGAGGATCTGTTCGACCAGCGACAGACTGCTCTCCACCTCCCGGATGCGAACCCAGACGCGCGCATTGACATCACCCTCGCGCAGAACCGGCACGTCGAAGGCAAGTTCTCCGTAGGGCAGATAGCGCAAGGCGCGCCGAGCATCGAAATCGCGGCCTGACGCACGTCCGACATAACCGCCCGCGCCATACTGGCGGGCGAGTTCCGGCACGAGTCGGCCGGTTCCAACGGTCCGGTCCTGCAAAGAGGCGGTATTGTCGTAGAGTTCCACCAGGGCCGGAAACCGGCGGCGGATTTCCGCGAGCAATTCCCGCAAGGCGGTGATACCGATGTCATCGAGGTCGGCAACGACGCCGCCGGGCACGATGCGGTCGCGCATCAGGCGATGCCCAAAAGCGATGTCCGCCGCCCGCAACACCCGCTCGCGCAACACGCCGCAATGGGCGAGCATCAATGAAAATGCCGCGTCGTTGCAGATGGCGCCGATATCACCGAGATGGTTGGCAAGTCGCTCCAGCTCGGCCATGAGCGCTCTGAGCCAGACCGCGCGTACCGGTATTTCGAGCCCGAACGCTGCCTCCACGGCCCGCGAGAACGCATAGGCATAGGCAACTGTACTGTCGCCGGATGTCCGTCCGGCGAGCTGGAGCGCTTTGTCGATGTCCGCACCCGCCATCAGGGCTTCGATCCCCTTGTGGACATAACCAAGACGCTCTTCTAGGCGGACGACCGTCTCCCCATTGGCGGTGAACCTGAAATGCCCCGGTTCGATGATGCCGGCATGGACCGGTCCGACCGGAATCTGGTGCAGGCTTTCTCCTGTCGCCGGCAGGAATTCGTAAGGAGCCGCTTTGGAAGAACGGAGCGCCTTCTCTCCGAGCGGGAAGCGGATATCCCAGCGCCGGTGGTCGAGCCAAGGCCGGGTATCCGGCAAACCTTCGGGTTCAAGACCCGTCAGATCGCGGACCGTCCGTTCCAGGCGAAGCGCCGGTGGGTGATGTTGCGCGACGGAAGGATATGCACCCTCCAGCCCCTCAAGGCTGGCGACGCAGACCGCGCCGTCGACTTCATCCAGCAGCGCCATATGCACACTGTTCCGTTCGCCCCAGAGGCCGAGCAAGGTCAAGTGTCCATCCCGGAGAGCCTCGGCCAGGAAAACCCGGGCATCGGCATCGACAACGATACGTGGCCAAGGTTGATGCGCCTCGATGAGGCGACCGGTCCGGATGAAATTGCTCAGCATCGGCATACCCGTCCCCCTCATCATCGAAGAAGGTTGGCGATATGCTGGAACCAGGCGACCAGCGGCGGCGGCAGATAAATGCCGGCGCCGAGTACCAGCGCCAGATGGGCGTACATGGGAATATAGGATGCCTTGCCCGGGGCTACGCTGCCCCGTGGTTGGCCGAAGGCCACCCCTGTCAGCCGCAGAAGCAGGGCCCCGAATGCAACCAACAACCCGAAGACAAGCGGGATCGCGAGCAGCGGATGTCGTGCGAAGGTGGAGCTCACGATCAGGAACTCGCTCATGAAGATACCCATCGGCGGCAGGCCGGCAATGGCAATGACGCCGGCAAGCAATCCCCAGCCCAGGCCAGGATGCGTCTCGGTCAGGCCGCGGATGGCGGAAAGCCTTTGCGTTCCCTTGATTTGCGCGACATGGCCGACGGCAAAGAAGATCGCCGATTTGGTGAGCGAGTGCATGACCATGTGCAGCAGGCCAGCAAAATTGGCGAGTGGCCCACCGAGGCCGAAGGCGAAGACGATGATGCCCATGTGCTCGATCGAGGAATAGGCAAACAGGCGTTTGATGTCGCGGCGGCGATAGAGCATGAAGGCGGCAAAGATCAGCGACGTCAGCCCCATCGTCATCATCAGCGGCCCGGCGGCGATCGCCTCGGGACTGGCGGCAAGCAGGATCTTGAAGCGCAGGACCGCATAGAGTGCGACGTTCAGCAGGAGGCCGGAGAGCACCGCCGAGATCGGCGTCGGTCCCTCGGCATGCGCATCCGGCAGCCAGGCATGCAGCGGCGCGAGGCCAACCTTGGTACCGTAACCCAGAAGCAGAAAGACAAAGGCGACATTGAGAAGCGCCGGATCGAAGGTAGCGGCATGCTCCACAAGAATGGTCCAGACCATGGCGTCATAACCTTCGCCGACGACCGGCTGCGCGGCGAGATAAACGAGGATGGTGCCGAAGAGCGCAAAGGCGATACCGACGCTTCCGAGGATGAAATATTTCCAGGCCGCTTCCAGCGCCTCATGCGTCCGATAGATGCCGACCATCAGCACCGTCGTCAGTGTCGCAAGTTCGACCGCCACCCACATCAGCCCGATATTGTTCGAGACGAAGGCGAGGTTCATGCCGAACATCATGACCTGATACATGGCATGGTAGAAACGCAGGTTCGACGGCGTCAGCCGCCCGGTTTCGAGTTCGTGCGCGATATAGCTTGCGCTGAATATGCTGGTGGTGAACCCGACGAATGCATTGAGGACGATGAAGACGATGTTGAGATCATCGACGAGCAGGTATTGTCCCGGCTCGGGCCGTTCGGTGACGAACAGGGAAAGGGCGGCGAGCAGCGTCAGCAGGCTTGCAAGCACATTGAGCCGCGCCGTGATCCTGTAGCCGGGCAAGAGGGCCAGAAGCGCCGCCGCCGCGACGGGGATCAGCAGGACCGCCGCCACCGCATCGAAGGCGAGCAAAGGGGATAGCGCGTTCACTTCCGCCTCCTCCCCCTGAAATCGTCGAGTGCCCTGACATCGACGGTATCGAACCGTTCCCGGATGCGGAACAGGAAGACGCCGATGACGATGAAGGCAATCAGGATCGAGAAGGCGACACTGATCTCGACGACCAGCGGCATCCCCTTGGCGCCGGTCGCGGCCAGCACCAGCCCGTTCTCCAGCGACATGAAACCGACGACCTGGCTGACCGCATTGCGGCGCGTGACCATAATCAGCAATCCGAGCAGCAGAACGGAGAGGGCGAAGGCAAGATCTTCACGGGCAAGCGGATCGGCCTCCGGCGTGACGCGCAGCATGACCACGATCGACAGCGCGACGAGCCCGATGCCGGCCAGCATGGTCGGGCCGACTCCGACGACCGTCTCGATCTCGCGATGGATGCCGAGCTGGCGGATCATGCGATGGAGCGCCACCGGAATGACGATGGCCTTGAAGATGAGGGCAATGGCCGCGGTCACGTAAAGATGCGGCGCGTCCTGAACGAAAGCCTGCCAGGCGACCGACAGTGTCAGCACCAGCGAGTGCAGTGCGAACACGTTGAGCAGGGCATAAAGACGGTCCTGGTAGAGCATCATCATGCTCACCAGCACCAGTCCGCCGGCAAGCATGTGAGCGATGTCGAAGACCGGACCATTCATCACAGGCTCCTCGAAACGAAACGCAGAAGAGTGGCAAGCAGCGCGAGCATGAGCGCGGCACCTAAGAATTCCGGCACGCGAAAAACTCGCATTTTGGCGATCGAGGTTTCGAACAAGGCAAGAAGCGCGCCCCCGACCGCAAGCTTGGTCAGATAGACGACGAGCCCGGCCAGATAGGCGATCGGCCCCGCTTCCGGGGCCGCTAGTTTCCACGGCACGAATATGCAGACGATCAGCGAAATGTAGAGGAGCAGCTTGAGCGACGCCGCCAGTTCGATCATCGCGAGATGCCGTCCGGAATATTCGAGCACCATAGCCTCGTGCACCATGGTGAGCTCCAGATGGGTCGCAGGATTGTCCACCGGAATACGGGCGTTCTCGGCAATCGCCACCATGACGAGCGCGACCAGGGCGATCGCGAGGGAAACGCGCAAGCCGACCTCAGGGGAACTCATGAACCCGGCGATCGTCGAAAGCTGCGTCGAGCCGGCCACCAGGGCAAGCGTGAAGATGATGAGCAACATTGAAGGTTCGGCGAGCGTTGCGATCATCGCCTCGCGGCTTGAACCTATCCCACCGAAGCTGGTGCCGACATCCATGCCAGCGAGCGCCAGGAGGAACCGCGCACTGCCCAGAAGGGCGACGATCGCAATCAGGTCCGCCGTCCAACTGAAGATCAGGCCGGTCGCGAATGTCGGGATGACGGCCGCCGCCACCCAGGTCGAGGCGAAGATCAGGTAAGGTGCCACCCTGAACAGCCAGGATGCGTTCTCCGCGACGACGGCCTCCTTGCGGAACAACCGCAGGAGATCGCGATAGGGCTGGATCAGCGAGGGGCCCTGCCGGCGCAACAGCCGCGCCTTGGCCTTGCGGATGAGACCGGTCAGCAGCGGCGCCAGCAGCACGACAAGCGCCATCTGGAAAGCCTGAACGAGAAGAGCCGAAATCAGGACCATAGCGCCAACACCAGAAGCAGGAAAACAAGCGCAAGGAAGACCAGGCTCAGATAGCGCCGGATCGACAGGAACTGCAGGCGGTTGAGCTTCTCGGCAGCGAACCCGACGGCGCCCGCGATCGGCACATAGAGTCCCTCCCAGACCAGATCGTGCTGCTCGACCGAGAAGGTGGCTGGCCGGAGATCTCCCGGGGCCGGCATATCCACCCGTTCGCGGGCACGCATGGCGAGCGTGCCGAAGACGCGCCTGACGGGCTGGGCGAAGCTGCCTGCCGTATATTGTGTCGAAGGGCTGTTTTCGGGAAAGCCGCAATCCCAGGCGGCAGAACGACGAAGCGCCCGCGACGCCCAGCGATGGACGACATAGATCGTTGCCGAGGCTGAGACGGCGATGAACAGGAAGACCAGCAGGCCGTTGTAGGAACTGCGGCTTTCGGCGATCGGTACGATCGACAGCCAGGGGATATCCATCTGCACCGGCATGCGATCGCCGACCAGGGAAAGTACCACGGGCGAGGTGCCGTCGATAACGATCCCCGGCAGGATGCCGGCAAGCAGGCACAAGCCTGCAAGCGCGCACATCGCCGCAAGAGAGAACCGGTCCACGTCCGCGACTTCGCTAGCCGCCGGAGTTCGGGGACGGCCGAGAAACGTGATGCCGAAAGCCTTGACGAAACAGGCGGCCGCCAGCGCGGCCGACAGGGCGAGCAGGCCACCCACAGCCGGCACTGCGATCTTCAGCGCCCATTGCGGCAGGTCGGGGCTCTGCAATATGGCCTGGAAGGCAAGCCATTCCGACGCGAACCCGTTGAACGGCGGCAAGGCCGAAATTGCGACACAGCCCACAAGGAAGGTAAAGCTGGTGACGGGCATGCGATGGATGAGGCCGCCGAGCTTCTCCATGTCCCGCTCACCGGTCGCCGTCAGCACCGCGCCGGCGCCGAAGAAGAGCAGGCTCTTGAAGAGCGAATGGTTGAGGACATGGAACAACGCAGCGGTCAGGGCCAGCGCCGATGCTAGTCCCATGCCGTTTGCCTTGAAGGCCAGCGCCAAACCGAGGCTGACGAAAATGACGCCGATATTCTCGATGGTGCTGTAGGCGAGCAGACGTTTGAGGTCGCGTTCCATCAGGGCATGCAGAATGCCGAGCGCCGCCGTCGCTCCGCCCAGCAGCAGGACGATGAGGCCCGACCACCACAACGGCGCGCCGAGAAGATCAAAGGTGACGCGGATGAAGCCATAGATCGCGATCTTGGTCATGACGCCGCTCATCAATGCAGAGACATGGCTCGGCGCGGCGGGGTGAGCCAGCGGCAGCCAGACGTGCAGCGGCACGAGCCCCGCCTTGGAGCCGGCGCCGAGCAGCAGGAGGATCAGGACAAGGCCTGCCGTCAGCGGCGTATGTTCAGCCGCGCGAATGGCGGCAAAACCGTAGGCGCCTTGAGGCCCGGCAAGCAGGCCGAAGGCGAGCAGCAGAGCCAGCGTCCCGAAGCTTGCCATGACGATATAGATGTAGCCCGCCCTGCGATTGCCCGCATCGCGATGATGCGACATCACCAGCGCCCATGAGGCGAGCGACATGAACTCCCATGAAATCAGGAAGGTGAACGCATCGTCGGCCAGCAGCACCAGGTTCATTCCGGCGATGAAGGCCGGAAAGAACGGCAGCACCCGGTGCGGCGCATGCTCGTGCCGGCCGTAGCCGAGACCGTAAAGACTGGCGAGCGTGCCGCCGAGATTGGCCACGAGCAGGAAGAAGGCGGAGAGCGCGTCGAGCCGGAAATGGGCTCCGAGCCACGGCAGGCCGATGGGAAGGATGAGGGTCGGCGCGTCAACGAAAGATGTCGCGAGATGCATAAGACTGGTGACGAAAGCAATGGCCGAGAGAAGAAGGCTCAGCCCATAGATGGCCGGGGTCGCCCGGTGTGACCGGCTCATCAAAATCCCGAGCCCTCCCGTCACCAGAAACATGACAATACATGACAGGATGACGGAAAGCGATGTCATGAGCTCGACCCCGCCTTATTCCTGCGGGCAGGTGATCTTCCTGCCCCGTCTTCGGGCGGGTTGGCTCTCGTTTTCAACCGGACCCCTCGTCCGCCGTCCTCACTGACAGCGCCCTCTCTGATGAGTTCAATCCCGGCGTTCTCCAGTGCCGCCAGCAAACGCATCAGAGAATCGACATTGCCGCGGACGACGTCGACGCTGGCCTCCATGCGCTGGATTGTCGGCACCGAAATTCCCGCCCGCTCGGCCAGTTGGCGCTGGTCGATTCCAAGAAGAGCCCGGGCGGCTCTCATCTGAGCAGCAGTAATCACGATTCATCCATCGCTTATATTACGCAGACTCTGATATTCGCGAGTTATGATGTACCTATTGATGTCTCAAATCAACATTCTGATGCAATGAGACTCTGAAATTGGATTCCGCACTGCAATAAGGAAGTGGAACCCGCGTGTGATATCTTCAGAGTTTCGGCCCGATGATTTGCCGACGCGTCAACGCGCATGGTCCATCGCAGCGATCGGCGAAACCCGGAAATTAGAAGTATCGGTGTAAGGGGATGCGCCCGGCAAATAGCCTGCGCATCTCATTCACATCTCACGCCATGGGGAGCTTCGACGTGGATCTTCAATCCAAGAGCTGGCGCAAACGGGTGGCAAGCTCTCGTGCCGTGTAGGGCTTCTTGAGCCAGCTTCCCGATTGGGCAAGTTCGCGTCCGGCGATCGCCGGCTCGGCATAACCCGACGTGAACAGCACCCTGATATTCGGACGCCTCGCACGGACTTCCGCCGCCAGTTCGTCGCCTGTCATGCCGCCCGGCATGACGATGTCGGTAAACAGCAGCGCGATATCGTCGTTCTGGGCGAGCCGGTCGAGCGCCTCCTCGCCATTTGCCGCCTCGACAACCTGATAGCCGAAATCGATCAGGCGCGAGACCGCCACACGCCGCACCCTGGGATCGTCCTCAACGACGAGGATTTTCTCCGTTCCGCCGGGAATCGCCGCCGCCCTTGAGGCAGTCGCCACTTCCTCGGACATCTTCGCATCCACCTTTTGCGCCGCCGGCAGGAAGAGCCTGACGCTGGTGCCCTGCCCCGGCTCACTGTAAAGCTGGATATTGCCGCCGGACTGCTTGGCGAAACCGTAGACCATGGAAAGGCCAAGACCGGTTCCGGAACCGACACCCTTGGTGGTGAAAAAAGGTTCGAAGGCCTTTTCCTTCACCTCCGGCGTCATGCCGGTGCCGGTGTCCGTCACCGAGATCAGCACATAGTCGCCGGTGCGCATATGCGGATACATCTGGGCATAATCGACGTCCAGCTTGACCCTTGAGATGTCGATCGTCAGCTTGCCGCCGCGCGGCATGGCATCGCGGGCATTGAGGGCAAGGTTGAGAAGCGCGTTCTGGAGCTGCGACGCATCGACGAGCGCCTCGTTGGAAGCTCCCGTGACGACAGTACGGAATTCGATCGTCTCGCCGAGCGAGCGTCTTAAAAGATCGGAGAAACCGGTTACCAACTGCCCGACATCCACCAGCTTCGGATTGAGGGGCTGGCGGCGCCCGAAGGCCAGAAGCTGGCCGGTCAGCTTGGCGCCGTCCTCGGCGGCATCCTGCGCTTCATGCAGCAGGGCCAGCAGTTTCTCGTCCGAGAGCTTGTTCTCGATCATTTCGAGATTGCCGCCAATGACGGTCAGCAGATTGTTGAAGTCGTGTGCCAGCCCGCCGGTGAGCTGGCCGATCGCCTCCATCTTCTGCGATTGCCTCAGTTCTTCCTCGATCTTGTGGCGGCTGGTGAGGTCGCGGATGAAGCCGGTGAAGATGCGCTTGCCATTGGTGATCGCCTCGCCCACCGCAAGCTCCATGGGAAACACGGATCTGTCTTTCCGCTGACCGGTAACCACGCGACCGTACCCGATGATGCGACGCTCGCCTGTCGTCAGATATCGCGTAAGATAGCCATCATGAGCCTCCCGGTCCGGCGACGGCATCAGCATCTTGACGTTGTGACCACAAACTTCATTCGCCGAATATCCGAAAAGCTGCTCCGCTGCGGCGCTGAAAGACGTGATGATGCCGATTTCGTCAATGACGACCATCGCCTCGGGAACCGTATCCAGGATCGACCGCAGATGCGCCTCCCGTCCGGCAAGATCGTTCTGGACCTTTTTCATATCCGTGATGTCGTTGTTCGTCTGGATGATGATCGTCCGTTCATCCGGTGACGGATTGAGTGCGACCCAGCGGGTGGCGACGAAAATCCGCTGACCATTTCGGTGCCGGTGAACGACCTCCCCTTCCCACGAATGGTCGGTCTGGACCTGTCGGCGAATGATATCCAGCGGCTCAGGAAACTCTGTTGCCAGAAGCTCGTGAATAACGCTACCGACAACCTCATCCTGCGACCAGCCGTATAGGCTCTCGCATCCCTTCGTCCAGCGCGTAATGACGCCATCCAACCCGTGAACGATGAGGTTGGCATCATCCAGAAGGCTGGTTACGGCATCGAGCTGATTTTCGGTATCGACAAGCGTCTTTTCGTTCATATGTCTTCCGTGAGCGGTACCGCTAATGGCGGCGCCGCTCACCATGAACGACGAAATCCCGCCTGCTGTCCTCATATTCATCGCCGTCCCCGGCGAGTTGCGCAAGCGTCGCAGGCTTGATGATCCGGAGCGAATGTCGACCGGCCGGACCGAGGACGCCCTTGCTGGTCAGCTTGGTGATCGTGCGGGAAACGGTTTCGATTGTTAGACCCAGATAGTCACCCATGTCCAGCCGAGTCATCGGCAAATCGACGATAGGCTGCAACGCACCTTCCGACATTGTCCGTCTGAGGTACTTCAGAAGAAAGCTGCAGAGCCGCTCCTCGGCGTTCTTGCAGGAGAGAAGAACCATCTGATCCTGGGCTGCGGCCATCTCGTCGCAGACATGGGCGAAGACCTGCGGGCGGAGTTCCTCCGAATCCGCAACAGCCATATCGAATGCCTTGCGGGTGAGACGGCGAACCTTTGTAGCGGTGATCGCTTCGGCACTGTAAAGATAGTTGCCCTTCAGGGAGACGCCGACGATATCGCCAGCATGCACGAAACCTGTAATAATGCGCCGGCCGTCAGAAATGATTCTGAAGATGCGGAGCGTGCCTTCAATCACATCGAAAACATGTTTGGCACTGTCGCCCTCGAAAAACAGCGACTGACCCGGGGTCAGATGTTCAACGGGCTGCCTTGCGAAAAGAGTGTGCAGGCAACTCTGTTCTCCAAGTTCCGTGGCCCTTGCGATCTCGTATCCATGAATGCGGTTGCTGGTGAGAAACATGGCGCTGCCTCCGTCTTTCGATGGATACAGTTGACCGAAGCCAGGTAACACGCGAATGCTAATAGTGTGAAACACGGTTCGATTTTGTAACAGACGGTAACAGGCCGATGCCAATTCTCTCATCCAGTACCGTCCGTATTCTCGTCGTCGATGATGATCCTCGCATTCGGCAGATGCTGACGCGTTATTTCGAGGACGAGGGATACTCGGTGAGCACCGCCGCCGACGGCACGGAAATGAAAAGCCAGTTCAGGCATAAGGAGATAGACATCATCCTGCTCGATCTTTCCCTGCCCGGCGGACAGGATGGCCTCGACCTTGCGCGCGAAATTCGAAGCCAGTCGGACGTACCGATCATGATGCTGACAGGGCGTGACGATGTCGTCGACCGGATCATCGGCATCGAGATTGGGGCAGACGACTATATCGCCAAACCTTTCCATCTCCGCGAGGTGCACGCACGGCTGAAATCGATCCTCAGGCGGCGCCAGCCGAGCATCGCCAGGACGGAGGCCAACGAGGACAAGATCATCCATTTCGAAGGATGGACACTCAATCTTTCGAGGCGGCAGTTGCTGGCTCCGGACGGCTCCGAGGTAGAACTCACGACCGGCGAGTTCGACATGCTCACGGCCTTTCTCGAGAATGCCGGACGCGTCCTGACGCGTGACTTCCTGATGGATTCGACGAGGGGACGCCAGCTTGAGGCCTTCGACCGGACGATCGACGCTCAGATCGTGCGCCTGCGCAGAAAAATCGAGGCGGATGCCAGCAATCCGCAATTGATCAAGGCCATCCGCGGCGTCGGCTACATCTTCACCGGCAAGATCGACTGAAGTGCATCGTTGAGGTCAGTGTTCAGGTCATAGACCAGGCCGTTATTCCGGGGCTCCGTCTCCTTGAGATCTTCAAGGCTCTTCCAGTCCCTCGCCACCACCCTCCAGAAATGGATCTTCTCGCAACCTGTTTCCGCCGCCCGTTGTTTGATGACTTCGAAGAGCCGCTTTGCAATGTCCTGCTCATTGAAAAGGCTGATCGATGCACAGACCGGTACCTCCAATTGACGCGCGGAAGGCGGATGATCACGAACGAAGACGTAACATAGTCCCCGAAGATAACCTTTGGTGTCGGTGACAGTCAGCCAATCGTGGCGCGACACCTCCGTCGCCGTTATGATTCGCCATGTTTCGAGCCCCATTCCAGGCATGATCAATTGTATCACCGCAAAGGCACGGTGGACATCTGCCGCTTTCAGGACTCCTGTTTCGTAACCCGCGTCCATTTCGCAACCCCGCCAGAAGACCCGCGAGTAGTCTCTCACGAGTGCCAGCATCCAAAGGTTCAAAGCCTATCTCTGCTGCGGTCACCGACATTGATCGGGGTCAACACGGATCAATCGATTTCGAAACTGGCCAAACGCTGGCTTCCTTACGGCGGCATGACAAGTAGCTTGAAGGTCTGCAAAAAGCACCAACCGGCAGTGATCATATTGCAATCATGCGCTCTTCAGATTGCGCGCCAGCTTTGATCTTGGTCACGGACAGCAGCCAAACCGCGGCTATTCTTCTTGCTTCAGATAAGGAGGATACCATGCCATTGACGCTGAAATCGGGATTTCTCACGTCGTCCGGATACGAAGGACGCCTTATAATGAGTTCTGGGGCCGGCGATCAGGTTGTTGTGGTCACCCATGATGCACTTGCAGCGATTGCCGACCCGCCGCGTGTCGATGAATTCAGGCTGCAGGAATACATCGAGACCTTCAGCCGTATCGCAAGTGAAAAGTTCGATGGTGGCCTGTTCGATTCAACCGGCCATGTCTGTGTCACCGTCGGTGATATCCGCAAATGGCGGACTTCGCCGACGCGCGTCCACTGAAAACAGCTCACGATTTGCCTTCCTGTTGGAACATGAAAACAGGCACACCTCACATTTTCACCTGTTTAACAAAAACAGCGCAGGCCGACATCCTGAGCGCCTCAAGGCGGCAGTGAACACCTCAACTGTTTGACGCGCGTCAATGTGGCCTCGGTCCATGAGGTTTTTCATGACGGCGCTCGATCAAGAGCTGATAACGGGACTGCACAGGCACCTTCGCGATGCTTCCATGCAGCATCCCTTCTTCGGAAAATAGGAGAAAAATCATGCCTGAGCCAGCAACCAGACTTCCAGTCCAGAAAGATGAAAAGCCGATACAGCCGACAGGTAGCTTCTGGTCTCCATTTGAAACCCTTCGCACTGAAATCGACCGGCTGTTCGATGACTTCGTCCCGGCGTCCTGGCGCCCGCTGGAACGCTCCCTGTTCACTCGGGCGCCATCTCCGAGCGGATGGTCCATTGCGCCAGCCGTCGATGTGGTCGAAAAGGACGACGCATTCGAAATCACCGCTGAAGTCCCCGGCATCGATGAGAAGAACCTCGAGGTCAAGCTTTCGAACGGCTACCTGACGATCCGCGGCGAAAAGAATGAAGAAAAGGAAGAGAAGCGGAAGGAGTATCGCCATTCCGAGCGGCGGTACGGCTCCTTCCAGCGGACATTCCAGCTTCCCGAAGGTGTCGATGCCGACAAGGTGGAAGCGGCCTTCGAAAAGGGTATCCTGAAAGTCAAGCTTCCCAAGAGCGCCGATGCGAAGAAGAACGAACGCAAGGTGGAAATCAAGACAGCTTGATCCATCGCCTCAAAGGGAAGGCGCGCTCCAGCATGGTGCGCGCCTTTTTGTATATTTTGCCGGTTGTATATTTTGCCGGATATCCCCAGCTGCCCGGCAAGCGAAAACGCCGTTTCCCAAGGTGAGCTTGTGAAACGGCGAGTTGAATCTGCGGCTGATGGAAGCGTTGCATGTCTCGGGTTTTGAATGAAGGGCGATCTGCTACCCGCCGCCGCCTCCACCAAAATCCTCCCAAGCGGGCGAATGCAGTCAGAAAGACAAGTGTTTCTCGATCTCCTGCACCGGCAGATTGACGAGGTCCTTGGCGTATTCCGCGACGATCCGGCGCTTGACTGCCTCGGGCATCGCCTGCCGCAAGTCGGCGAGCGCCTTCGGCGGAGCGACAATGAAGAGCTTGTCGATGTCGTTCTCCTCGCAGATCGCCTCCAGCTTTTCGGCGATCATGGCGGAGAAGCGATCCTCTTCCAACTCGTGAAAATCGGTCTGGCCGACGCTGCTGCGATGGCTGCCGGTCGCCGTGCGGCCGGGCCTGTCCGTGCCCTGTTCGTGGGTCGGGGCGTTCTTGGGAGCCTCGATCACCTGCTCGACTTCCAGCGTCAGGTTGAAAGCTGTGCCGGTATTGCGCAGCAGAAGCGCCTTCTTTGCATCCGAAACGAGGACCCGCGCGTTATAGGGAATGATTTTCGTGTTCATCGCTTCATCCTTCTCATGAATGGGATCAACATAGTGGTTCAGATGGAGCGCAGTTTGATCGGCGTCAATCTTCAATGCCGACTACAGCGGGTGAAAAAGCCGTGCAGCATTTTTGACGCCGGTCAAACGCTCGCACCCCGAGCTGGTTCATTGTTCGGCGTCAGGCTGGGAGTGACGCGCGGACGCGTCAGCAGAGGATGTCTCGGCAGCCCAGGCAGCCATAGGAGCCGATCATGCCGCATAAGCAAGTGCTTTTCAGAACCGAAGCCCGGGGCAAGGTACTCCAGGGCGCCACACAACTGGCCGACGCGGTTCGCCTCACCCTGGGCCCGAAGTCGAAATCCGTTCTCATCGAAAAGAAGTGGGGCACGCCGATCATCTGTAATGACGGCGTGACAATCGCAAAGGAGTTCGACCTCAAGGACCCGGAGGAAAATCTCGGAGCGAGAATGCTGCGCGCGGCTGCCGAGAAGACGGGCGAGATTGTGGGCGACGGAACAAGCACCTCGACCGTGCTGGCGCATGCGATGCTTGCCGACGGCCACCGCAATGTCGTCGCGGGAGCAAATGCAATCGACCTAAAACGCGGCCTCGACCGGGGTGTAGCACGGGCGATAAAAGCCCTGCGGGGCATTTCGCATCCGATCACCACCGATAAAGAAAGGCAGCAGGTGGCGGCGATCTCGGCCCATAATGACGAGGCCATCGGCAAGCTTGTTGCCGACGCCATGGCGAAGGTCGGCAAGGAGGGCGTTATCACCGTGGAGGAATCCAAGACGGTGGAGACGCGCCTCGACGTGGTCGAAGGCATGCAGTTTGACCGCGGGTATATTTCGCCCTATTTCGCGACCGATCCGGAAAAGATGGAGACCATCCTTGAAGACGTCCGGATCCTGATATCCGACCGGAAGATTTCGGCGCTCGGCGACATGGTGGGCCTGCTTGAAGAGATCGCGAAATCCGGCAGACCGATTCTTGTCATCGCCGAGGACGTTGACGGTGAGGCGCTCGCCACACTGATCGTCAACCACATTCGCGGAACGTTGCACAATTGTGCGGTCAAGGCTCCCGGGTTCGGTGACCGCCGAAAGGAAATGCTTCGCGACATGGCGGTTCTGACGGGCGCCCAGGTTATCTCCGAAGACCTCGGTTTCAAGCTTGAAAACGTAACGCAGGACCAGCTCGGGACTGCCGCACGCGTAATCGTCGACAAGGATACGACGACCATCATCGGTGGCGGCGGCAATCAGGCAGCGATCAAAGGGCGCACGGACCAGATTCGCAAGGAAATCGAAAAGACGACCAGCGATTACGATAGAGAAAAGCTTCAGGAGCGGTTGGCAAAACTTTCCGGCGGGGTCGCCGTGATTCGGGTCGGCGCCCCTTCCGAGGCGGAGGTCAAGGCCAAGAAGGAGGCTTTGGACGACGCAATCAATGCCACCAAAGCGGCCGTCGAAGAAGGCGTGGTGCCGGGCGGTGGACTTGCGCTGCTGCGCTGCATAAAGGCGGTCGAAGAGGAAGAAGAATTGTGTGAAGGCGACGAGCGGACGGGCGTGCAGATCCTGAAGCGGGCCCTTGAAGCTCCTGCCCGCCAGATCGCCGAAAATTCCGCGGTCGACGGCGGCGTCGTCATTGCGAGGATGCTCGAAAGCAAAGGAAACATCGGCTTCGACGCCTCGCGCAACCGCTATGTGGACCTGCTTCAGGAAGGCATTATCGACCCGACGAAGGTCGTGCGCGTCGCATTGGAGAATGCGGTATCGGTTGCCAGCGTGCTTCTTCTGACGGAGGCAACCATGACGGAAATTCCGGAACCGACCATACCGCCGGCTCCCGCGCCCATCGGAATGTAGACGGGAACGAAGTGGAGCGGGGCTGCTTTCCGCCCCGCTCCACCCTGCTTCAGGCAATCGCCATCGCGGCGCCCCGCAGGGCGGCATTCAGCGCCGTGATGATATAGACAGGCGCCGTCGAGGAATATGCAGCCCTGCCGCTCGCGGCCTCAAAGGTATCCTTGCTCAAAACTTCGAGCATCCGTGTCGGCATCTCTCCGGCAAGATAGAGACCGCCTTCAGCGCCAGTCGCCAGGACAAAATCATTTGAGAAGCGGCCAAGCCAAAGACCGAAGCGCTTCAGCGTATCGACTGCCGAAGGCTCCTTATCTTTGCAGGCGGCAGCAACGATCGCCGCGACGGTCGAATATCGTCCTGTTGCTCCGGCCTGTCGCGAGATCGCACCGCTGAGCGCAACCATTCCTGCAGAGGTCAGGATGCTCCCGGCGCTGGTACCGCCAACCTCCTGCCGCACCTGCTCCAGCAGCCAGAGATCCTCCTCGTCGGCGGCACCCAAAAACATGCCGCCTGCCTTACTGGGCAATACCGACCACTTCCCTCCACCTGGAACAGCGATTGCGGCTTCAAGCTTTTCCCCCAGGGAGATAACCGCTCTCGGCTTATCTGCAAGCGTGGAAGTCCCCGCGATCTTGCGAACGTCGTGGCGGCCCAGGAGCTCCGTGGCCCTCGCGATCGCATCGATATCGGCGATCAACGTGACGCTGTCGAGATCGAGGGCGCCTTCGAGCTCTTTGCCCGTAAAGGTTCGCGAGAGATTGGCAATATGAGCGCGATCTTTTTCGATAGAGCCCGCAATGGCGAGGCTTGCGATCTTCGGATATTTCGCCAGTGACTTCAGATAGGCGAAAAGCGCCTGCTGGACCGAGGAGAAATCCCCCGCCTTGAAATTCACCAGATGGTCGATCGTCAGTTCATCGATATCCGCAATGGCAAAGCGCAGATGGTGGGACCCAATCTCTCCGACGATCGCGTGCCGGTCCGACGACATCAACATGTTCGTGCCTCGCTATGGTGTGAAAACCCAACGATAAACTGCCGGATGGCAAACAGGCTCACCTTGATGAGGATCAAGGTGAGCGGCGTCGACCCCAATAAGCTGACTGACATCACAAAATGTCCGCAGGGGCCTGAAAGGAGTTCACGATGAGCAGAATGGCGCAGCCTGCCATCTGGTTCGAGGAGCTGCGTCGCAGCGACGTCGCCAAGGTCGGAGGCAAGAACTCCTCTCTCGGCGAGATGATCCAGACCCTGTCGGCGAAGGGGATCAGCGTTCCCGCAGGATTCGCGACGACCGCCGACGCCTATTGGAACTATGTGGATACCAACGGTCTGAGGCAGGCCATCGCTGCACTTGTCGCAGATTGGCAGGACGGCAAGGTGGGCCTCGCCGAAACCGGAGCAGCCATCCGAAAGCTCTTCCTGCGCGGCGATTGGCCGAAAGCAACCGCCGAAGCCATCATCGCGGACTATCGCACCCTTTCCCTGCGCGCGGGACGCAGTGACGTCGCCGTCGCGGTCCGTTCGAGCGCCACCGCCGAAGACCTGCCGGATGCAAGCTTTGCGGGGCAGCAGGAAACCTTCCTCAATATCAGCGGCGAGAAAGCGCTACTGGATGCCTGCCGCCGCTGCTACGCCTCGCTCTTCACCGACAGGGCGATCTCGTATCGCCAGACGAAGGGTTTCGACCACATGAAGGTCGCGTTGTCGATCGGCGTTCAGCAGATGGTGCGTTCCGACCTCGGCGGCTCCGGCGTCATGTTCTCGATCGACACCGAGACCGGCTTCGACAAGGTGGTCCTGATCAATGCGGCCTGGGGGCTTGGCGAGAACGTCGTGCAGGGCACTGTCGATCCGGATGAATACCAGGTCTTCAAGCCCCTCCTGCAGGACAGTTCGCTGAGCCCTATCATTGCGAAGACATGCGGCGCAAAGGAAAAGAAGATGATCTACGGCTCCGGAAGTGAGCCGACGCGAAACGTACCCACGTCCAAGGTGGAACGGGCGGCATTCGTCCTTGACGACCAGGCTATCCTGAAGCTCTCGCGGTGGGCGGCGATCATCGAAGAGCATTACGGCTGCCCGATGGACATGGAATGGGCCCGCGACGGCGAGACCGGCGAACTGTTTATCGTCCAGGCAAGGCCCGAGACCGTACAGTCGAACCGCCAGACGGGCGTCTTCAAGAGCTACACGATCCGCAAGAAGGGGCGAAAGCTGGCCGCGGGGCTGTCGATCGGCGACGCGGTCGTCTCCGGGCGTGTCTGCCTGATCGAGACGGCCAAGGACATCGACCAGTTCGTGGACGGATCGGTTCTGGTCACTGCGACCACCGATCCCGACTGGGTGCCGATCATGAAACGGGCGGCGGCGATCGTCACCGACCATGGTGGGCGCACGTCGCATGCGGCGATCGTCAGTCGTGAGCTCGGCCTGCCGGCGGTCGTCGGCACAGGCAATGCCACCAGCATCTTCCATACCGGCCAGGAAGTGACGGTTTCCTGCGCCGAAGGCGAGGACGGCTTCATCTACGAAGGCATCGCGGAATATGAAGAGAAGACGCTTGATGTCGCCGGCCTGCCAGCCACGAAAACCAAGGTCATGCTGAACCTGGCAAATCCGGGGGCCGCTTTCCGCTGGTGGCGGCTGCCCGCCGACGGCGTGGGGTTGGCCCGCATGGAATTCGTCATCAGCAATGCGATCCGCATCCATCCGATGGCGCTTGTCCATTATGACCACCTGAAGGACGAAGCGGCGAAGAACGAGATCGCCGCACTGACGAAGGGGTATGACGACAAGCCCGAATATTTCGTCGACAACCTTGCCCGCGGCCTCGCCCGGATTGCCGCCGCGGTTCATCCCAAGCCGGTGATCGTCCGGATGAGCGACTTCAAGACGAACGAATATGCCGGCCTGCTGGGCGGCGCGGAGTTCGAGCCGAAGGAGGAGAACCCCATGCTCGGCTTCCGCGGCGCCTCCCGCTATTATTCACCGCGCTACCGCGAGGGTTTTGCGCTCGAATGCCGTGCCATCCGCAAACTGCGCAACGAACTCGGCTTCAGGAATGTCATCGTGATGATCCCCTTCTGCCGCTCCGTCGGCGAGGCGGAAAAGGTTTTGAGTGTCATGGCGGAAAACGGCCTGTCGCGCGGGGTTGACGATCTGCAGATCTATGTGATGTGCGAGATCCCGTCGAACGTCATCCTCGCCAAGGAGTTCGCGCGCCATTTCGACGGCTTCTCGATCGGCTCCAACGACCTGACGCAGCTTACGCTTGGCGTCGACCGTGACGCGGGCGATCTCGCCGACCTCTTCGATGAGCAGGATCCGGCGGTCAAATGGATGATCCGCAGTGTCATTTCGGAAGCGGGCAAGGCTGGCGCCAAGATCGGCATCTGCGGACAGGCACCGAGCGATTACCCGGACTTCGCCGGCTTCCTGGTCGAATGCGGCATCGACAGCATTTCCGTCAGCCCCGACAGCTTCATGGCGGTGAAGCGGAAGGTGGCCGAAGCCGAGCGGGACAGAAAGGCATGAGGGTCGCGCAGCCGTCCGCGTGACGGCATTGCTTTTCAAGGCCGCGAAGAATATCGCGGCCTTCCCGATGTCGGGGCAGCTTGGGTCGACGGCCGAGCGAACACTATTTTAGAGAAATTTCCCATTGTTTCCAATCGGATATCGAAAATCTCCTCCCTGCACCCGGTTTGACTGCGATCAATGTTCCCGCCCCGGCAGCATGGTCTGATCCCCGCAGTTTCCAACACCGGGAGATAACGCCATGGCTTCGACTGACATGAAGGTTGGGGGGACGGCTGTCCCCGATATCAATGGAAAGGCGGAAGCACCCCATCAAAAGCTTCACCTCGGATCGCTGACGGCCCTGGTCGTCGGCTCGATGATCGGGTCGGGCGTCTTCAGCCTTCCGCAGAACATGGCCGCCGGCGCCGGTCCGCTGGCGATTATCATCGGCTGGGCGATCACCGCGATCGGCATGCTGGCTCTCGTTTTCGTCTACCAATCGCTGGCGACCCGCAAGCCCGACCTGAATGCCGGCCCTTATGCCTATGCCAAAGCCGGATTCGGCCCCTTCGTCGGCTTCAACAGTGCCTGGGGTTACTGGCTGAGTGCCTGGATCGGCAACGTTTCCTATGCGGTCGTGGTCTTCAGCGCCCTCTCCTATTTCTTCCCCTCCTTCGGCGACGGGAACACCTGGCAGGCAATCATCGGCGCCTCGGTGCTTCTATGGCTCGTCCATGCCCTGATCATGGCGGGCATCCGCGAGGCCGCGGTCGTCAATCTGATCGTGACGGTGGCCAAGATCGCGCCCATCATCCTGTTCATCGGCGTTGTGGTCGTCGCCTTCAAGGTCGATGTCTTCTCCGCCGATTTTTCCGGTCTCGGCAATGCAAGCCTCGGCTCGATCACCGATCAAGTGAAGAGCACCATGCTGGTCACCCTGTGGGTTTTCATCGGCATCGAGGGCGCAAGCGTCTATTCGGCCCGGGCTGAGCGCCGCAAGGATATCGCGACCGCGACGATCAGCGGCTTCCTGGTCTGCCTGGCCCTCTATGCTCTCGTATCGCTGCTCTCGCTCGGCATCCTCAACCAGCCGGAACTCGCCGCGCTCAAGAACCCGTCGATGGCAGGCGTTCTCGAAGCGGTCGTCGGCCCCTGGGGTGCGATCCTGATCAACATCGCGCTGGTCGTCTCGGTCGCCGGCGCGTTCCTGAGCTGGACGCTTCTGGCTGCGGAAATCCCGCTTGCCGCGGCCAAGGACGGCACGATGCCGGCCTTTTTCGCCAGGGAGAGCACCCGCGGCGTTCCTTCGACATCGCTGCTGATCACCAACCTCCTGGTACAGGCCTTCCTTCTGGTCACCCTGTTTGCGCAGAGCACCTATCAGGCCCTGTTTTCGATCGCGTCGGCCGCCATCCTCGTCCCCTACATCTTTTCCGGCGCCTATGCGGCAAAGCTGGCGATGACAGGCGAAGCCTACCAGGCGGGTGAAAGCCGCACCGGTCCGATGATCGGCGGGCTAATCGCCACCATCTACGGGCTGTGGCTCGTCTATGCCGCCGGCCCCGCCTACCTCTTCATGTGCGCCGTCCTCTATGCACCCGGCATCATCTTCTATGCCGCAGCCCGCCGCCAGACCGGCCAGCAGATATTCAAACCGGTCGAAGCTCTTCTCGCCGTCGCTCTTGTCGCGGTCGGACTGCTTGCGGCCTACCAGATGTGGACCGGTGCGGTCAGCCCGTTCTGAGGAGATGGAACAATGATGACTTTAGGCGTTCATTCCGAGGTCGGGCGGCTTCGCGAAGTGATGGTGCACCGGCCGGATCTCAGCCTCCGGCGGCTTACGCCGGACAATTGCAAGGCCCTGCTCTTCGACGATGTGCTCTGGGTCAAGCGGGCGAGGCAGGAACACGACGTGTTCGTCGACACGCTGAGAGAGCGGGGCGTGGTGGTTCATTCGCTCGGCGATCTTCTTGCCGAAACGCTCGACACTGCCGACGCCAGGCAATGGCTGCTCGGCCGGAGGATCAGGCCCCCGATCGTCGGCGAGGACATGGTCGTCGAAATGCAGGCCTGGCTCAACGAGATGCCATCCGAGCAGCTTTCTGCCTATCTCGTCGGCGGCGTCGCCCGCGCCGAACTCCCGTTCGAGCCTATAGGCTTGAGCGGAAAGACGCTCGCACCGGAAGATTTCGTCCTGCCGCCGCTGCCCAACCAGCTCTTCACACGCGACAGTTCCTGCTGGATCTATGGCAGCGTGTCGGTCAATTCGATGTATTGGCAGGCACGGCGGCCGGAAGCGGCCAATGTGGAAGCCATCTATCGCTTTCACCCGCGCTTCCAGCAGAGCGACTTCCCGATCTTCTCGGCGGATGGCGAAGACGCGCCGAGCCTGGAGGGTGGCGACGTGATGCCGGTCGGTAACGGCGTCGTGCTGATCGGCATGGGCGAAAGGACAACGCCCCAGGCGGTGAGCGCCCTTGCCAAGCGGCTGTTCATCGCGGGGCTTGCGACGAGGGTCATTGCCGCCCTTATGCCGCGCGACCGCAGCTTCATGCACCTCGACACCGTCTTCACCTTTTGCGATCGCGATCTTGTGACCCTGTATCCCCCGGTCGTCGAGCGGCTGCGCAGCTTTTCCCTGCGCCCCGGAGACGTCGAAGGGACGATCGACATCCACGAGGAGAATAGATCGTTCACCGAGGTCGTGGCCGAAGCGATGGGCCTCAGGAGCCTGCGCATCGTCCAGACTGGAGGCGACCGTTACGAGGCTGAGCGCGAGCAGTGGGACGACGGCAACAACGTCGTCGCCGTCGAGCCCGGCGTGGTCGTCGCCTATGACCGCAACGTCTATACCAACACGCTTCTGCGCCGCCAGGGCGTCGAAGTCATCACCATCGAAGGCGCCGAACTCAGCCGCGGTCGCGGCGGCGGGCATTGCATGACTTGCCCCCTCGTTCGCGACGCCATTTAGAAGGGCCACCGACATGCCGATCAATCTTCATGGCAGGAGCGTCCTGTCTCTCGACGATCTCTCCTCAGACGAGATCCGCTTCCTGCTGCGCATGGCCGCGGAGCTCAAGGCTGCCAAGCTGGGCGGCTACGAGAAGCCGCGCCTGACGCGAAAAAACATCGCCCTGATCTTCGAAAAGGATTCGACCCGCACCAGAAGCGGGTTCGAGGTCGCCGCCTATGATCAGGGCGCTCACGTGACCTATATCGGCCCTTCGGGCAGCCATATCGGCCACAAGGAATCCGTGAAGGACACGGCCCGTGTGCTCGGCCGCATGTATGATGCGATCGAGTTCCGCGGCTTCGAGCAGGCGGCCGTCGAGGAGCTTGCACGGTATTCCGGCGTTCCCGTCTACAACGGCTTGACCGATATTTGGCATCCGACCCAGGTACTCGCTGACTTCATGACCATGCGGGAGTTCACCCACAAGCACCTGTCGGATACCGCCCTTGCTTTTGTCGGGGACGGCCGGGATAACGTGGCCATCTCGCTGGCGCTCGGCGCGGCCAAGGTGGGGATCGATTTCCGGCTTGTCTCCCCACGGCAGCTTTGGCCGGAACAGACATTCATCGACCATGTCAATGCCGAGGCGGCGAAGGCCGGCGGCCGGTTCGAACTCACGTCCGATGTCGCCACGGGCGTCAAGGGCGCGGATTTCATCTATACGGATGTCTGGCTCTCCATGGGGGAGGATGAATCCGCCTGGAGCGAGCGCATCAAACTGCTGGCGCCCTATCGCGTCACGGAACAGGTGATGGCGGCGACCGGCAACCCCTACAGCAAGTTCATGCACTGCCTGCCCGCATTCCACGACACCCGCACCGAAGTCGGCAGGCAGATCGCCGAAAAATACGGCATAGACTGCATGGAGGTCACCAACGCGGTCTTCGAATCCGAGGCCTCCGTCGTCTTCGATCAGGCCGAGAACCGCATGCATTCGATCAAGGCACTGCTCGTCGCGACGATCGGGGGCTAGGGATGCTGATCGTCGCCGCTCTCGGAGGCAATGCTCTCCTGCGCCGGGGTGAACCGCTAACCGCGGAAAACCAGCGCGCCAACGTCAAACGGGCGGCAGCGCCTCTCGCAGGCCTGATCACGGCCGGCCATTCCCTGGTCATTACCCATGGGAATGGTCCGCAGGTCGGCCTTCTGGCGCTTGAAACCGCCGGCGTGGATGGTGCCGACCTGCCGCTTGATGTTCTTGGAGCCGAGACCGAGGGCATGATCGGCTACATGATCGAGCAGGAGCTTGCCGGCATCCTGCAAGGCAGCCGCTTTGGTACGCTGCTGACGCTCGTCAAGGTGAACGCCGACGATCCGGCCTTCCGGAAACCCACGAAATTCATCGGCCCCGTCTATACCGAGGAAACAGCCCGCACCCTGGCGGCGAAACGCGGGTGGCAGGTTGCGCCGGATGGTGACAAATGGCGGCGCGTCGTCGCCTCGCCGGCACCGCAGGCGATCATGGAAGCCGAGGTGATCTCGCTCCTGGTGAAGCAAGGGGTCACCGTCATCTGCACCGGCGGCGGCGGCATTCCCGTTGTCGAACGAGATGATGGCAGCCTTCAAGGCATTGAGGCCGTCATCGACAAGGATGCGGCAAGCGCCCTTCTCGCCGAACAGCTTGACGCCGATATGCTGCTTCTCCTGACTGACGTCGATGCCGTCTACGCCGATTTCGGCACGCCGAACGCGCGTCCGCTTGCAAGATTGGACCCGACAGGTGTGAGGGAAGATCAATTTCCCGCAGGATCGATGCGACCAAAAGTCATGGCGGCGGCCCGTTTTTCGAAAAAAATCGGACGTCGCGCCGCAATCGGCCGCCTTGAAGACGCTTCGGCAATCGTGGCGGGCGAGAAAGGCACCGTCTTCACAACTGCCGCCGTCAGGGCACCGGATTGATCGCCGGAGAACGCCTCATATCGCGGGAGGCGAGGACGAGCCGTTGGCGAATGCCCGCCGTCGCCCGAGATTCAGGCCATGGTGAAGACACCGGATCAGACCGCTCGCGCAGCCAGTTGCGCCCCTGGATTGAGGCAAGAACGATGGCGACGAATGATATGAAGGCTCTGGCACTCGACAAGGTTTATCAATTGATTGAACCCGGCCCCGTTGTGCTGCTGACAACCAGCAGGGAGGGGGTTCCCAATGTCATGACCATGTCATGGCACATGATGGTCGAATTCACGCCGCCGCTCCTGGCCTGCGTGGTATCGAGCGGCGACTACAGCTTTTCGGCGCTTGCGGCTACGGGCGAATGCGTGATCGGCATCCCTGCCGTGGAGATTGCCGAAAAGGTCGTGGCAATCGGCAATTGCTCCGGCCGCGACACGGATAAGTTCGCGCGGTTCGGACTGACGCCGCGGCCAGCGAGCCGGATCGCAGCACCGTTGATCGAAGAATGTTTCGCCAATCTGGAATGCCGGGTCGTAGAGACCCGTCTCGTCGAGCAATACAACCTCTTCGTTCTGGAGGTCGTCGCGGCATGGCACGATCCGGCGCGGGAGGCGCCGAGAACCATTCATCATCGCGGGTACGGCTCATTCACAGTGGACGGCGAGATAATTCAACTGAAGTCCCGGATGCCGTAACGGCGACTTCAGACGAACTGCCGGACATCTCCAGGGAAGATCCTCCTCGCCGGCTTCGACAGACCCCGAACAAGGTCGTGATCTCCATGACGGTTTTGGCACAGACATTTGCGTCGCGGGACGTTGCCGTCCCTACGCTCGCATGCGTGTCAGCCAATCATCCAATGGTCGAAATAAGGCGTCGCCTCCGGGGCGCCCCGGCAAACGTCGTCTCCGGAATATACAAGTTGCCCTATCTTTCGAAGAAAGCAACCAGGCGAGCAATGATGCCATTGGAATTGCGAGCAGCCAGCGACCGCACACTATGGGCTACCGTCCGGGCGCTCACGCGTGCGCCGAAATGGCAAAAGCAGACCAGTCGATGCAATTGCCGATCGCTCAGTTCGAAAAATCGCTTGGCTTCACCGTAGGTATCGTTCTCCAGGCCTGCAGCCCGAAAGACCGGATCGGCGAAAGCAACCGAGATGGCCGTCCCGTCCGCGCGCATGGCGAGACGTTCCTCTTCCGGCCGGTACTCGGTTTCGCGAAGGGTCAGAAGCAATAAATCCGGATCACGATCGAGGAGATCGGCCCACCGTTCGAGCCGTTCGCTACGCGACATTTCAGGACGAGGATAGGTGCGGTTGATCTTGGCAATAGCCTTGAGCTGATCGACGGCATGCTGTTCCATTATGGCCTCCTATTTTAACAAAAATAGCGCGCCCGTCCCAACTTCTACCGTGATACCAACCCGCCTGAATGTCCAATCACGATTGGACATTCAGGCACTATTTACGTTCATCCTTCAACTATAATTGATTGCCCAAGACAGGGTCCGAGGATGCTGCAGCATATGCCGCGAAACTTCTCAGGAAAATCGAGAATCCGCAAACAAGGAACGCGGATGTGCTACATGTTCCTTCACCACCTTCTCTGAGCTGTCGATTTCCTGCAGCAGGACATCATAACTCCAGAGATCGGCAAGGTGCTGCAGGACAAGTTTGGTCTCGCTCTCGTCAAGAGGCCAATCGTTGAGCACCTTATGCTGCAACAGCAGGCGGCGGTCGCCAGCAAGATCCACATCGACAACTTCTATTCCCGGATCCGTCCAGCCGATGTCGTATTCGCGAGCAAGCTGCCGACGAATGCGCCTATAGCCACGCTCGTCATGGATGGCCGACACAAGAATGCCGTCCAGCATATCCGGATCGTCGTGGAGCTGGAAAAGGCGCCATTGGCGGATCAGGTGCGGACTGAGGAACTGCCCGACGAAACTCTCGTCCCGATAGCTGGCCCAGATATCTCGCAGCACAGAGACCGGATCGTTGCGCCCGGCGATGTCCGGAAACCATTCGCGATCTTCGTCGGTCGGGTTCGTCACGATGCGCTCGATATCCTGCATCATCGCAAAGCCGAGCGCATAGGGATTGAAGTCGGAAAAGCGTCGGTCATCATAGGACGGCTGGAACACCACATTGGTGTGCGACTTCAAGAATTCGAGATAGTGCCCGTCACCGATCTGTCCGCGTTCGTGCAGTCTCGTCATGATCTTGTAATGAACATAGGTGGCGGTGCCCTCGTTCATCACTTTGGTTTGGCGCTGCGGATGGAAGTATTGGGCGACATGCCGGACGATGCGCAGGATCTCCCGCTGCCACGGCTGCAGCCGCGGAGCCGACTTTTCAAGGAAGTAAAGGATGTTGTCCTGTGGCAAGCCAAGTGCCGCGCGCCGCTTGTCAAGGCTGATATCAGCCCTGCTGCGCTTGTGGCCGGCAGGGACCGTGCGCCAGAGATCGTTGAATACCTGCTCCTCGTGTGCCCGCCGCTCCTGTTCCCGCTTTTCCTCCTGCCGCAAGTCGAGCTTCGTCTTCCCGGCATAACGATGCACGCCATGCGACATCAGCGCATGGGCGGCATCCAGCGTTCGCTCTACCGCAGTCTCGCCATAACGCTCTTCGCAGCGGGCGATGTAGCCCTTTGCAAATTCAAGATAGCCAAGAATGCCTTCGGCATCCGTCCAGAGCTTGAAGAGGTAATTGTTCTTGAAAAAATGGTTGTGGCCAAATGCAGCATGCGCGATGACCAGCGCCTGCATCGTGGCGTTGTTCTCCTCCATGAGATAGGAAATGCAGGGGGAACTGTTGATGACAATCTCATAGGCCAGATCGCGCATTCCACGACGATAGAAGGCTTCGTGGTGAGCGAAGTGCTTGCCGAAGGACCAGTGGCGATAGAAGAGTGGCATGCCGATGGAGGAATAGGCGTCCAGCATCTGTTCCGACGTGATCACTTCGATCTGGTTCGGGTAGACGTCGAGCCCAAGTTCGCCAAGCGCAATTTCCTCGCAGGCATCATGAATGCGCTGAAGCGTTGGGAAATCCCAATCTGAGCCTTCAAAAAGCAGACCCCCTCGCTGTTTTACGGTCTTGATCATGGCTCTGTCTTCGAATGTGCCTGCTGCTTCTGGAAAAGGTCATGGAAGACGGGAAATATCTGGTTTCGCCGGCAGACCTTGCGCATCGCAAGAGGCAGAATATCGGAGCGTATACCTTCATAAAGGTTCCAGATCGGAGAGTCGGATGTCGAGGAATCCTCTCCTTCCTCTCCGACCTCGATATAAGCGAAATATTGGCAGAGCGGCAGAATTTCGTACTGCAGCAACTGGCCGACCAGGCTTCCGTCCGAATAGGAGTTGTCCCCATCCGAAGCCTGCGCCGCATAGATGTTCCAGTCGGTCGGATCGAAACGAGCGGCAATAATGGTACGCATAGCCAAAAGCGCGCTCGAAACCAGGGTGCCTCCGGTCGCAGGGCCATAGAAGAAGGTCTCCTCGTCTACCTCCTCCGCCTTTTCCGTATGCCGGATGAAGACGATCTCCACTTTCTCGTAACGCCGCGACAGGAAGAGATACAGCAGTATGTAAAAGCGCTTTGCCAGATCCTTCATGTGTTCCGTCATGGAGCCCGAGACATCCATCAGACAGAACATCACGGCCTTAGCAACCGGCTTCGGCGTGTTTTCGAAGCGGCGATAACGCACGTCCAGGGGATCGATATAGGGAATGCGACGGCTCTTGTCCGTCAGCGACTTCAACTCCGCCTCGAGCGCCAGACGCTTCTCCTCGCTCTCGCATTCCTCGATCTCGCGCCGCAGCGCTTCGATCTCCTCCGGCTTCGGACGGCGAAGCGCGATACGCCGCATCATGGCCAGACGCGTGGTCCGGCCAACCGCAATGTTGGAAGGAGAACCTGAAACGGTATAACCCGCGCGGGTCGGGGTTACTTCCTCGGTTTCGCTCAATCGCCGCTTCGCAAGATCGGGCAGTTCAAGATCATCGAGGAAAATATCCAAGAACTCTTCCCGGGTCAGGACAAAGCGGAAATCGTCCTCGGCATCGCCTTCGCCTGCCTCCGTTGGTCTGCCCCCGCTCCCTCCCTCGGGGCGTGGAACGATATCCCCTTCGGCGAAATCTTTGTTACCTGGCAAAACCCGGTCTCTCACCCCGCCTTCACCTCTGCGAAAGCTTGGTTCGGCCACTCCTCCTATCGGAATGCTGACTTCACCGCCGTTGAGCACATCGCGAATGTTACCGCTTTGCAAAGATCGTCTGACCGCTTGCTGCACGGCGTCCTTCGCGCGCCGAAGAAACCGTTGCCGATTTTCCAAACTTTTACCGCGCGGATTAAGCCGCCGGTCAATGATGTGCATGTGGGCTCCTAAGTGAGCATTTAACTCGCCTGCTTTACGCGCATGTACCATTCCACAAGACGTCGAACCTGTCTTTCGGTGTAGCCGCGCGCGACCATACGCGAGACAAACTCGCTGTGCTTCTTTTCGGTTTCACTATCCTTCTTCGAACCAAAGGAGATCACCGGCAAAAGGTCCTCAACCTGAGAGAACATCCTTTTTTCGATCACTTCCCTGATTTTCTCATAGCTCGTCCACGATGGGTTCTTGCCACTATTGTTGGCCCGCGCACGCAGGCTGAACTTGACGATCTCGTTTCTAAAATCCTTGGGATTGGCGATCCCGGCCGGCTTTTCGATCTTCGTCAATTCCTGATTGAGCAAGTCCCGGTCGAGAAGCTGTCCGGTGTCCGGATCCTTGAAATCGACGTCTTCGATCCAGGCATCGGCATAGGCAACATACCGGTCGAACAGGTTCTGCCCGTAATCCGCATAGGACTCCAGATAGGCTTTCTGGATTTCATTGCCGATGAACTCCGCATAGCGTGTAGCAAGATCGGCTTTGATGAACTCCAGGTAGCGCTTCTCGGTTTCCTCCGGAAACTGCTCGCGCCGGATTGCCTGTTCAAGAACATACATCAGGTGCACCGGATCCGCACCGATATCGGTGGTGTCGTAGTTGAACGTCGATGCAAGCACCTTGAAGGCAAAACGTGTCGATATTCCGTCCATGCCTTCATCGACACCCGCTGCATCCCGATATTCCTGAACGCTTCGGGCCCTCGGGTCGGTTTCTTTCAGACTCTCTCCGTCATAGGCCCTCATCTTCGAAAAGAATGTCGAGTTCTCATGTTTGCGAAGGCGTGAGAGCACCGAAAAGCGCGCAAGCATCTCGAGCGTTGCCGGGGCGCAGGAGGCATCAGCCAGCTCAGACCCTTCGATCAGCTTCTCGTAAATCTTCTGCTCTTCCGTCACCCTCAGGCAATAGGGCACCTTGATCACGCAGATGCGGTCAATGAAGGCTTCGTTGTTCTTGTTGGCCTTGAAAGTTTGCCATTCGGCTTCGTTCGAATGCGCAAGGACGATGCCGGAAAACGGAATGGCACCGATATTCTCGGTTCCCATGTAGTTTCCTTCCTGCGTCGCCGTCAGCAGCGGATGCAGCATCTTGATCGGTGCCTTGAACATCTCGACGAATTCCAGCACGCCCTGATTGGCGCGATTGAGCCCGCCTGAATAGCTGTAGGCGTCCGGATCGTTCTGCGAATAGTTCTCGAGCTTGCGGATATCGACTTTGCCGACCAGCGAGGAGACGTCCTGGTTATTCTCATCACCAGGTTCCGTCTTGGCAATTGCTATCTGCCGCAACCGCGAGGGCTGCATCCTCACCACCCGAAAACGGGATATGTCGCCGCCGAATTCATCAAGCCGCTTGAGGCACCACGGACTCATCAGTCCGCTGAGGCGACGCGTCGGGATGCCGTACTCATCGAGGAGCAACGGTCCCATGGTGATCGGATCAAAGAGGTCGAGCGGGCTTTCGAAGACAGGGCTGATTTCGTCGCCGGCCTTCAGGACGTAGATCGGGTTGACCTCCATCAACTGCTTCAGCCGCTCCGCGAGAGATGATTTGCCGCCCCCGACAGGACCGAGCAGATAGAGAATCTGTTTCCGCTCTTCGAGACCTTGTGCGGCATGACGGAAGAAGGAAACGATACGCTCGATCGTTTCTTCCATGCCGTAAAAGCCGGCAAATGCCGGATAGGTCCGGATGGTCCGATTCATGAAAATCCGACCAAGCCGCCCATCTTTCGACGTATCGACTATCTTCGGCTCGCCGATCGCCTCAAGCAGGCGCTCCGCCGCGTTGGCGTAGGCCATCGGGTCTTTCTTGCACAGCTCCAGATAGTCAGCGACGGACATGTCGGTCTCGCGCCGCGCTTCATAGTTCCGCGTGAAAGTATCGAACAAGGATTCACTCAGCATGGGGCCCTTCCATTCAAGGTGTTGCCACAGCTCAACTGCCGCAAAGATTACATGCGATGCGGCAATTCATTTTGAATCTATATGTCTCTAGACTTCATAGGACACCTCTAGGTTCCCTATGGCAATGCAAAAAAATGTGCTTCCACGATTTGTTTTATCGCGCCCCCATCAACATAGACATGATCCTGATCAAATTTTGAAAAGAAGCAGGCATCGGGATCCCCGCTCTTCCAATGCCTGGAATGGTGCAACACCAACAATGACCTGTACCGGATCCGAATCGCGCAGACGCGAATCAGGCATTTTGTCGCAGATGACGTGAGCCGAGGTAGGATTTCAGCGCCTCTGGCTGATCGGTCTGGATAACGCTGATGCCGGCGTCGATCAGCCTGCCCCAGATCGCGTCCGGATCGGCAAGGGCCGCGCTGTCGGTCCATTCGCCGCTGCCGGGCTGATCGAGTGTGTTCACCCAGAGCGCCATGCCAGCCCTCATAAAGGCTTCGCGGTTAAGACTGATCGTTTCGAGACTGTCGAAACGGATTTCGCACATGAAGGGCGAGAGCTCGGCGAGAATGCCGAGTTCTTCTCTGAACCCTTCCGCCGTGAAACGTGCCATGCCCATGAAGGGCACGCCGTCGATCTTCTGGGCGCGCACCCAGGCGACCTCCGCGCGGCTGTGAACCTTGGTCTTGAGGTCGACGCTCGCATGGGCATCCATCGCCCGCGCGCAAGCGGCAACTTCCGGAAAAAGTCCGCGATCCTTGAGATCGAGATCGGCAAAGATACGTCCTCGAATCACTTCCAACGCCTGCCTCAACGTCGGAATGCGTTGATCGGTCATCACGCGGCCTTCCCCGCCGTCGTCTTCCCGCAGGGTCAGCGCCTTGAGTTCCGCCATCGTAAGGCTCTCCGCTTCGCGGCCGATGCCTGCCATGCGCTGAAGCGTGTCATCGTGCATCAAAAAAAGCTCGCCATCGGCACTCTTGCGGATATCGAGCTCAACGATTTCGCAGCCAAGAGCGATGGCGTTTTCGATGGCGGCCAGGCTGTTTTCGGGAGCGCCGTGCCAGGCACCACGATGAGCGACAACAGCACAGGCGCGCGCCGGCGAGGCGATAAAGTCTTTATAGGTCATGAGGCTTTCTTTCATTGAGCAGCAAATGCGCCGCATATTGCTCGGCCTGTTTCGGCATCGAAGAGATGCAGCCGGGCAGCAGGCAGGTTCAGGAAAAGTTCGGACTGGTTAATCAGATCGGCGCCGAAAGGCGTGGCGATTCGGATCACCGATCCGGCCAGATCGGCCGCCAGGACCGAGTGGGAACCAAGGTCCTCGCGGAATCGGAGGACTGCGCGAACGGCATGGCCGTCTGCCTTGATCCCCACAACGATGTCCTCGGGGCGGATGCCGAGCTGATAGCTTCCGGTCAACCGAGCTTCGGCGACGATTTGCCCATCGGCAAGCCGCAGCACGGAACCATCGCCAGTCACCGGCAGGATGTTCATCGGCGGCGCGCCGATGAATTTGGCGACGAAGACAGAAGCCGGATGGTGATAGATCGCCTTGGGCGTATCGAACTGCTCGATCCGACCCTTGTTGAGGATGAGAATACGGTCGGCAAGCGTCATCGCCTCCACCTGGTCGTGAGTGACGAAGATGGAGGTCGCGCCGATGCGCCGGTGGAGTTCCGAAAGCTCCACACGCATGTCGTGCCGAAGCTGCGCATCGAGATTGGAAAGCGGCTCGTCGAACAGAAGAACGTTCGGTTCACGCACGATGGCACGGCCGATCGCGACGCGCTGGCGCTGGCCGCCGGAAAGCTGCCCCGGCTTGCGGGTGAGATAGTCGGAAAGGGCCAGCATTCTCGCAACCGCCGCGACCCGCGCGGCACGCTCGGCCTTCCGCACACCGGCGACCTTGAGGCTGTAGGCCATGTTCTCGAACACGGTCATATGCGGATAGAGCGCATAGTTCTGGAACACCATGGCGCAGCCGCGGCGCTTCGGTTCGAGGTCCTGCACTTCCCGGCCCCCGACCATGATTTTGCCGTCGCTCACCCGTTCGAGCCCGGCGATCATCTGCAGAAGCGTGGACTTGCCGCAGCCGGAAGGACCGAGCACGACCGTGAACTCTCCGGCCCTGAGCTCGACATCCATCGGCGGGATGACGACCGTCTGGGCATCGTAGGCCTTTGTGACGCCGATAAGCTTGATATCGGCCGCAGCCGCGCGAATGGCCGTGTCGATAGCGTTCACGTCATTTCTCCGAAAGAACGAGGCCCTGCACGAGGTAGCGCTGCAGGAGTGCGATCATCGCAAGGGGGATGATGGAAACGATCACGGCCCCGGCCATGATCATCGGAAAATCGGGCACCTGCCCCTCCGAATCCGGAACCAGCCGTGCCAGCCCCACGACGGCGGTCTGCATATCGGGCGTCGAGGCGCCGACCAGCGGCCAGAGATATTGCGTCCAGCCGCTGAGGAAGGTCAGCACGAAAAGAGCGGCAAAGCTGGTGCGCGACAGTGGCAGAAGGATATCGAACAGAAACCGGGTGGGGCCGGCTCCGTCCATGCGGGCGGCCTTGAACAGGTCCTTTGGCAGTGTCAGGAAGAACTGCCGGAACAGGAACGTGCCGGTGCCATGCGCCACAAGCGGCGCGACCAGGCCGAAATGTGTGTTGAGCACGCTTAGTTCCAGTTGGACGGGAGTGCCGAATATCCGTGCGATCAGGCCGTTGAGACCGGTTGCGTCGAGCACGGCGTTGAGCGGAGAAAAAATGTTCGAAGCGACCTGATACGTGGTGATGACGCGGATATCGAGCGGCAGCATGATCGTCGCGAGAATGAGGGCGAAGACGACGCCCGCCCAGCGGATGCGGAAATAGACGATCGCATAGGCCGACAGGAACGACAGGACGCAGGTCGCAGCCGCATTGCTGAACGCGACCACCATGCTGTTCAGCATCTGGATCGGGATGCGCGTCTCCGTGAAGATGCTCGCCATGTTGGCGAGAAGCTGGTCGCCCGGATACCAGGCGAGCCCGTTGCGCAGCATGAATTCGTAGGATTGCGAAGCCGTTGAGAGCGTCAGGTAGAGCGGCCCAAGGATGTAGATCATCCCGACGACCAGGATGAGGCTCGCGATAATGTTGAGGGAACGTGCGTTTTCGACCATGGCTCACCGCTCGTAGTCGACGCGCCGGCCAAGGAAGATGAACTGGGCGGCGGTAAGGATGATGACGAAGACCATCAGGATTGCGGTCTGGGTCGAGGCGCCGGAGAGGTCATACCCGCTGAACCCGTCCATATAGATCTTGTAGACGAGTAACGTCGTCGCGCCGCCCGGACCGCCGTTGGTAATGGTGTCGATCAAGGCGAAGGCCGAGGTGACGCTCTCGGTGAATTCCAGCACCAGCGTCAGGAAAAGCTGCGGCATGATCAGCGGCAGTTGCACGTCGAAGATGCGCCGCCATGGTCCTGCCCCGTCCATCGCGGCCGCTTGGTGCATGGTTCGCGGGATCGACTGCAGGCCTGCAAGCAGGATCACGAAATTGAACGGGATGCCACCCCAGACATGTGCAGCGATCAGCGTGATGAAAGCGTCGGTACCATTGATGCCAGGCGCCCATATGCCCGGAAAGATGCTGTTGAGCGGCGCCAGGATGCCGACGAACGGATTGAAGATGAAGGCGAAGACGACGCCGATCGAAGCCCCCGCCACGCCTTTCGGCCAGACCAGCACGTTGCGGGCCGGCAGCGACAGGCGGATCTTCCGATCGGCGGCCACTGCAAGGATCAGCGGCACCAGAACCGCGAGCGAGGACGCGGTCACCATGAAGATGATGGTGCGCCAGCCCGCCTTCCAGAATTCTGGATCGGCAAGCACCCGGGCGAAATTGTCGAGCCCGACGAATTCCGAGCCGCCGCCGAAAGGTCGTTCCAGAAAGAAGGACCAGTAGAAGGCCTGGAAGATCGGCACGTAGAAGAAGAGGACGATCAGCAGCATCATCGGCGCCACCAGCAGGACCGGCAGCCAGCGATTGCTGAAGAGAGTGGAATCCGAAGACATGCATGAAACCTACAAATGAGGCCGGCACGGGGCTGTTACCCGTACCGGCCGCGCCAGGATCAGGGGAGCTTCGCACCCTTGTAGGTCTGCTCGAAACGGCGCAGCAGTTCGTCGCCACGCTTCTTGGCGCTGTCGAGCGCCACTTGCATGGTCTGCTGTCCGGCGAACGCCTTCTGGGTTTCCTCCATGAAGACTTCGCGGAACTGCACGTAGAAGCCGAGGCGGATGCCGCGGGTGTCCGGCGTGCGCGGCTGGTTCATCGATTCGATGCCGATCGCAGCCGTCGCATATTTGGGAGAGTCCGCTTCACCGCTTTCGGCGATGACGTCCAGCACGTCGTTGGTGACGGGGACGTAGCCCGTCGCGGCGGTGAAGAACATCTGCTGTTGGGGGCGGCGCAGGAAATCGAGGAAAGCCTTGGCGCCTTCGATTTCCGCCTTGTCATGACCCTTCATGATATAGATCGACGCGCCGCCGACGAACGTGTTGTGGCGCTCATAACCCTGGTACATCGGCGCCATGCCGACGGTGATCTCGTATTTGCCTTCGAAAGCCTTCGCGGAAGCAGCATAGGAGCCGGAGGAGCCCTCCATCATGGCACATTCGCCGGCGTTGAAAGCGGCGGTGTAGTTGCCGGCCTTGGTGTCGGCATTGAGCTTCACCAACCCTTCCTTGCGCCATTCGACAAGATTGGCGAGATGCTTGGCTGCGAAGGTGGTGTTGAAAACATATTCGGCATCAAGGCCGTCGTATCCATTATGTTTCGAGGCGATCGGCAGGCCGTGGCGCGCCGAAAACTGCTCCAGCACGCGCCAGGTATCGCCGTCCGTAACGAACGGGCAGGCATGGCCGGCGGCCTTCAGCTTGCGGGCCGCTTCAATGATCTCTTCCCAGGTCACCGGGGTCTTGCTGATGCCGGCTTTTTCCAATTCGGTCTTGTTGGTGTAGAAGAGCAGCGTCGAGGAATTGTAGGGCTGTGAATAAAGCTTGCCGTTCGACGTTTCGTAATAGGAGCGGGCGCCGGCGATGTAGTTGTTCCAGTTGACATCGGGAAGCACGTCCTGCACCGGCACCACGGCGCCGGACAGCAGCAGATCGAGCGTGCCGGCATCGAAGAACTGGATCAGCACCGGGTGGTTCTTGGCGCGATAGGCGGCGATCGCCTTTTGCATGCCGACTTCGTAACTGCCCTGGCCGACGCAGGTGACGCGATGTTCGGATTGCGCGGCGTTGAAGGCATCGCACTGGGCCTTGATCGCGGTCTCGACATTGCCCGTATTGCCATACCAGAATTCGATATCGGCGGCATGTGCTGCACCCGCGCACGTCGCCAGGGCGGTCGCTGCCACCAGAACGGAAATCTTCATAATTGCCCTCGCCTGTTTTGGGATTGGCCTTGCCGGCCCTGAACGTAGCCTTACTACACTTAAAGTGTAACAATAGGATGACGGCCGGAAACCCTTGCCCTCGAAGAAGGGCGCAGCTATGCAGGAATCGGGAAGTGAGCAAGCAATACGCGAAGCGGCAATTATTACACCTTTATGGTAATGCTTGTCGGTCTAGGGGGTATGACAATGAGCTATTCTCCGGAAGCGTCGATCGCCCCCCAATTTCTGCGCGCCAGCGAAGGCGGCGTCGTATCGCCGAACGAGCGCAACCTCTTGAAGCTGATCTGGCGCCACCCGGGCCTTTCCCGATCCGAAATCACCAGCCATACCGACCTCACGCAGCAATCGGTCTACCGGATCATCGACCAGCTGGCGGAGCGCGGCGTCGTTGCCCTTGGTTCGCCGAAGCCCGGCCTTGGCCGCGGCCAGCCGAGCCCGACACTGAGGCTTGACGGCCGCCATGCCTATTCCTGCGGTATCTCGGTCAACACCGACATCATCGGCATCTGCCTGATGGACCTGGCAGGCAACATCCTCGGCGAAAGCAGCGTGACGCTGCGCGAACACACCATGGCCCGGTCGCTCGATCTCGTTCGCGAACAGATGGTTGAATTGCAGCGGCAGAACAGTCTGACATCGGAAAGCTTTTTCGGCATCGGCTTTGCCATTTCCGGCTACCATGTCGGCGGTACGCGCTACAACGCGCCGCTGCCCCTGCATGAATGGTCGCTGATCGAGCTCGGACCTCTCCTTTCCGACTTTTTCAGCAGGCCGGTCTGGGTCCACAACGGCGCCAATACCGGAGCAATCGCCGAATCGATGTTTGGCGTCGGGCGCTACATCAAGCACTTTGCCTATCTGAGCTTCAACTACGGATTCGGCGGCGGGCTGATCAGCGATGGCGAACTGCTGCTCGGCGGCAACGGCAACGCCGGGGAATTCTCCGGGATATTCGACATAGAGGAATCGAAACGCCGGCCGGCCCTGCAATATCTGATCGAACGGCTGAACCGCAACGGCGTCGACGTGCCCTCGATCAGCTATATGCGCAAACATTTCGACCCGGACTGGCCCGGCGTTGCCGAATGGGTGGAAGAGATCACACCCGCATACAATCGTCTCATCAACGCCATCCGGGCCGTTGTCGATCCACAGGCAATCGTGTTCGGCGGCCAGGTCCCGCCCGATCTTGCGCAGATGTTGATTGAGCGAACGCGCATTTATGATCGACCGCGTTACGGTGTACATCGCCCTAGCCCAAAACTCATTATTTCGGAGATAGGAACCGACGCCTCGGCCATGGGGGCCGCGATCACGCCATTCCACTCAACCTTCTATTGAGCTGAACTGACGCCTCGAAATCATAAGGTCCAACGAGAGGGCGATGGATTTTGACTCATGTCAACTCGCCCGCGATTCCAACAGGCATATTGGCATCCACCTCTTGATCAACTCTGGAGGTCTTAAGGGAATTTCAGAGCGGAGACCTTCAAACGGCTCACCGCCACGGTTGTACGAATTCCAATACGGAACCGGAAAGGATGCGCGGATGGTCAGGATCGTCGCTCAGGCAATACTGTCGGCAGCGGGTGTCATCGTTGCCTTCTTCGTCTCGGAAAATGACATCGGCTACCCCATCTATCAGATGATCGTCTCTCTCCTGCTGATTGTCGTGGCCGCACTCTTGGTCTGGTACGTGCCCAGGCTGATCCGCCGCAACAATATATGACGGTCTGGAAGAAAGAGCCATCATCGGCGTCGAACACCGGCAGCCTCTGAACGCGCGTGGCACGTCGCTTGCATCGGTTAGATGCCAGCTTGCGAGAGGATACGGCCGTGTATGCGAATATCAACCCTTCGATCGACATCCGATTGCTGCACACCACCTATCTCCTGCTCACCGAGAGGAACGTCTCGAAAGTGGCAGTCCTGCTCGGCCTCAGCCAGCCGAGCGTGAGCGCATCACTGAAGAAGGCACGCGAGATCTTCTCCGATCCGCTGCTGGTGCGCAGCGGCCAGAAACTTGTTCTCACCGAGCGCGGCGAGGAAATCGTCGCTTCGCTCGGCGCGATGCTGGAAAGCCTCAAGAACACCATCAACCGGACCAACCAATTCGATCCGGGCGCAGTCCAGAGCCGCATGCGCGTTGCTGCCGTGAATTGTTTCGGCGCCTTCCTCATTCCGCCGCTCGCGAGCAGCATCCGGCAGAAGGCGCCCGGCATATCCGTCGATTTCTTCGCTCCCTCCGAAAAGGTGGATCTGATCGATGAGCTCGGATCGGGGCGAGTGGATCTCGTGATCGGCAACTGGCCGGCGCCCCAACAAAGCTTGAAGTCGACCACGCTTCTGCATTGCGACATCGCCTGCGTGGTACAGAAATCCAATCCGCTCGCCCGGCGCGGCAGGCTTTCCCTCGAAACCTATCTCGATGCCGATCACGTGTCGCCGACGCCGGGATCGAGCGCCTTCTACAGTCCGATCGACGGGCGGCTGTCCCAGCTTGGCCTGAAGCGCAGGATCGCCATGTCCGTTCCGGAATACGCCCTCATCCCGGCCATTCTCGCCGAAACCGACCTCGTTTTCACCACCGCCCGGCCCTATGCGGAGTATATTGTCGAGCATGCTCCGGCCAATCAGCTTCAGCTCGTCGAGGCACCCCGCGAATTCGATCAGATGAACCTTTATCTGCTCTGGCATGAACGGGCCCATGCCAGCGGCGCCAATCAATGGCTCCGCAGCGTGGTGCGCTCCGTGGCCCGCCGCTTCGACCAGACCCTCCATGCCGTACCAACGACATCCGAACTCCTAGCAGCCTCTTGAACCCCAGATATATAAGCCTCCGTCTATACCTAGTATTGACGAGCGAGACATTCACCCCGCGAGCAATTTTGCCCATGCTTGAGGCACGCATAATGCATGCTGAATAATTGAGCATAACGACCGGGAAATGCGAATGTTGATGCACACTCTGCTTTTGGACGGTGCGAACCGTGATCCGGACCACGCCTGTTTCCATTGGGTGGACAGGAATAGGAGCCTGACCTATGCGGAGGCCGTCGGCGCCATGGAGCGCGCCGCGGGCGCCCTCCACGACCTCGGCGTCCGGCCGGGAGACCGGGTGACGATCTTTGCCCATAACGGCATGGACTATCTCGTCACCATGCTCGGCTGCTGGCGTCTTGGAGCGATCTGCGCCCTCGTAAACGTCAAGTTCGCTGGTGAACTTGCCTATTATTTCGCCGATCATGAGCCGACCGTTGTCGTCTACACCCATGACATGCAGGAGCCGGTCCGGACCGCCGCCGCCGGCATTGCGAGCATCCGGGCGCTGGTTTGCATGGACGGCCCGCAGGAAGGCGCCCATTCCCTGCCCGCCCTGATGGCCGCAGCGCTTCCCGTGCCCGCCGACCCCGGCAATGAGGATGCGATTGCCCATCTCTCCTATACCTCCGGCACGACCGGCAGACCGAAGGGCGCCTGCCTCAAGCACGAACCGACGGTCAGGGCGACGCGCTGCATCGCAGAACGCCTGCAGATCACCGCCGACGACGTCTCCTTCGGTCCGAGCGCGCTGTCGAGCTCCTATCAGCTCGTCGGCAACCTGTTGCCGCAGCTCTCCCACGGCGCCGCCATCAACGTCATGGGCAAGTGGACGCCGTCGACGGGCTTCGATGCACTGGAAGCGCGCGGCGCGACCATGCTGATCGCCAATCCGCCGATCCTCACCGATGTCTTCAACGAGGCCGCCGCCCGCGGCCATGCACCGTCGAAGCTGCGCATGAGCATGTCGGGCGGCGGGCCTGTTCCACCCCTCCTCAAGGCCGGCTGGCACGAAAAGCTCAAGCTGCCGCTGGTTGAAAGTTACGGACAGTCCGAACTCGGCGGCTTCGTCGCCCTCGGTTTTCCGAAGCTCGACAGGAAAGACATCGAGACGCGCCGCGCCGGCATGCCCCTTCCCGACAAGGAAGTCCGCATTCTCAATGCCGACGGCACCGAAGTGCCGAACGGGGCGGTGGGCGAGATCGCACTGCGCGGCGGCTTCATGTGGGGCTACTGGGGCAAGCCGGAAAAGACGGCGGAGACGCTGAGAGACGGCTGGCTCTGGACCGGTGATATCGGCTCGATGGACCGCCAGGGTTTCGTGACCATGCTGGGGCGCCGCTCCGAACTCCTGCATGTCGACGGCAAGACCTGGTATCCGCGCGACGTGGAGGAGGCGCTTTCGACGGTGCCCGGTGTCGAACAGGCCGCCGTCGTCGGCGTGCCCGATGCGGCGATCGCAACCCGTCCGGTCGCCTTCGTGCAGGCCACCCTGCCGCTGGATGGCGAGGAGATCAAAGCGAAGATCGCCGACGCTCTGCCCTACGACCTCTCCGTCATGACCGTGGTCTCGCTTGCCGAGCTTCCCATGACCCCCACCGGCAAGATCGCCAAGGCCGAACTCGCCGCGCGCGCCGCGGCGGTTTGAAACGAAATCGAGGACATATCCATGAAGCTGAAGTCGCATTGGTGGTGGGATCATACGACCAGGGATTTTTTCGAATTCGACATGGAGAAATTCGTCGCCATCCTGCCCGTCGCCGCCGTCGAGCAGCATGGTCCGCACCTGCCGGTGCGCGTGGATGCGGCGATCAATGCCGGCACGATCGCAAGGACCGTGGAACTGATGGAAGACGACCTGCCGGCGCTGGTGCTGCCGATGATGCCGGTCGGCAAGTCGGTCGAGCATACGGCCTATCCGGGCACGCTGACCTTCAACTACGATACGCTCGCCAAAATGTGGTTCGAGCTCGGCGAGAGCGTCAACCGGGCCGGCTGCCGCAAGATCATCTTCGTCAATTCGCATGGCGGCCAGCCACAGGTCATGGAGATCGTCTGCCGAGAATTGCGGGTGAAGCTCCGCATGTTCGCCGTCAGCGCCTGGGCAAGCGCCGGTGCCGATTTCTCCGACCTCTACAGCGAACACGAGCTGAAACACGGTATTCACGGCGGCGAGGCGGAAACCAGCGTCATGCTGCATCTCCATCCCGAACTGATCGACATGCAGTTCGCCGATGATTTTGTGCCCGTATCCGTCGAACTGGAAAAGGCGGGCGGTCTGCTGATGCCGGAGGGGCGGATCGGTTATGGATGGCAGACCCAGGACATCCAGCCGTCCGGCGCCTGCGGCAACGCAGCAGCCGCCGATGCCGAACGCGGCCGCGAGCATGTGGAGCGCAGCGCCCGCAATCTCCTGAAGCTGGTCAGGGAAGTTCTCGAATTCCCACTCGACCGCATCACCGACAAGACGACGTACAGGGGCTGACGACGTGATGCACCACCGGACGCCTCATGACGTGATCGGGCCTGAAAGGGCCGAACTCGTGCTGCGCGACGGTATCGTGCTTGTTGCAGATATCTACCGGCCCGCGAATGAAGGCCTCTATCCCGTGCTCCTGATGCGCCAGCCCTATGGGCGCGCCATCGCCTCGACGGTCGTGCTGGCGCATCCGTGCTGGTATGCGTCGCATGGTTATATCGTCGTCATTCAGGATGTCCGCGGTTGCGGCGATTCCGGCGGGGATTTCGAAGCCTTCGTCAACGAAATGGAAGATGGCGCGCAGTCCCTCGATTGGGCGGCATCTCTTCCGGGCTGCAGCGGCAAGCTCGGCCTTTACGGCTTCAGCTACCAGGCCATGACGCAATATCTTGCGCTTGCCGGCAAGGGCCGCCGGCCCGATGCGATCGCCCCGGCAATGGCATCCTGGATGCCGCGCGACGACTGGGCCTACGAGGGTAGTGCGTTCCGGCTCGGATTGAATGTGAGTTGGGCGGCGCAGATGGCCAAGCTCAAGGCAGCCCGCAACGACGATGGCGAGACCTATTCCACGATCGACGGCGCGGCAGACGACCTTGCGCTCCGCGATCTGCTGATCGCCCGGCCTGACCTTTCGCATCTCGGGAAATGGATCGAGGACGACGAAACATACTGGAGCAAGATTTCTCCGGGCGTCCTCCTCAGGGATAACCCGCTCGACATCCCCGCTTTCCATACGGGCGGCTGGGCCGATTTCTTTCTGGAAGGCACCTGGGCGGCGGATGCCGCTTTCCGCCGGAAGAACCTTCAAACCTCTCATCTCGTCATCGGGCCATGGACGCATGCGCCCTGGAACAGGATGAGCGGCGGCACCGACATGGGGCCGGAGGCGGAGTTCCCGGTCGACCGCGCCCAGATTGCATTCTTCGACTTCTACCTGAAGGGTAAAGGAGATCGGCCGGCGACGGCTCGGCTGTTCGATATGGGGCTTCGACGCTGGCGGACGCTTCCCTCGCTTCCGCCCACGGCGGATACGGCCTTTTTCCTGGCGTCGTCAGGGCTTGCCGCCGCGATGATCAGCGACGGTCGCCTCGATACCGGGCCGTCGTCGCCGGCCGGCGACACCTTCGTCCACGATCCCTTCCGCCCGACGCCGCTTGTCGGAGGCCATCTCGGCACACCGGCCGGCTTTGCCGACCGCAGCGCCTTCGACAACCGCGCCGATGTGGCGGTCTACACGACCCTTCCGTTCGACGCCGCGACGACCTTCATCGGCAAGGCTGCGGCCGAGATCGAGATAGCCTCCCGATCCCTGGGCTGCGATGTCTGCGCGACGCTGTCGCTGGTCGGCCCTGATGGCGCAGCGAAAGTCATCTCCACCGGCTATGCCCGGATCGACGATGCCCATCGTGCTCTCGCGCGCATTTCCCTGCGATCCATATGCCTGTCGGTTCCGGTCGGGTTCAGGCTGCGGCTGTCCTTGCAGGGCGCGGCGGCGCCAGCCTTCGAAATCCACCCCGGCAACGGCGCCTTTGCCCCGGCGCCAGCCATCGCATGCAGGCCCATTCCGATTTCCATTCACCACGGCGGGGCTGCTGGCTCCCGCCTCATCATGCCCAGGGTGTCCGATGACGTCGCATAAGCACTATCTCACACTCGACAATGTCACTGCGACCTACGGCGAATCCGTCGCGGTCAACGGCCTGACGATCGAGGTCGCCAGGGGAGAGCTGCTCTCGCTGCTCGGCCCCTCGGGCTGCGGCAAGACGACGACGCTCAGGATGATCGCCGGCTTCATCCAGCCGTCGGGCGGACGCATCATCCTCGGCGGCGAGGATATCAGCCGCCGCCCCGTGCATACCCGCAATATCGGCGTGGTCTTCCAGTCCTATGCGCTCTTTCCGCACCTCACGGCGCTCGACAATGTCGGCTTCGGATTGCGCATGCGCCATGTCGGCAAGGCGGAATGCCGCGAGAAGGCCGCCGCCGCTCTCGAAACGGTCGGCCTCGGCGCCTATCAGGATCGCTATCCCGGCCAGCTTTCGGGCGGCCAGCAGCAGCGCGTGGCGCTTGCCCGCGCCCTGGTGATCGAGCCGGACGTTCTGCTTCTCGACGAGCCGCTTTCCAACCTCGACGCCCACCTGCGCGCCGATATGCGCAGCGAAATCCGCTCCCTTCAGCAGCGCCTCGGCATCACCACGGTCTTCGTCACCCACGACCAGCAGGAGGCGCTCGCCATGTCCGACCGCGTGGCGGTGATGAGCAAGGGGCTGCTGATGGAAATCGGATCGCCGGTCGGCCTCTGCGACCGGCCGAAATCCGCTTTCACCGCTTCTTTCCTCGGCGCCCGCACGGTGATCGAAGGACGAACGGAAAACGGCCGGTTCCACGCGCCGGGGCTCGCCTGCGACGGTGCACCGGAGGGTGCCACCAGGCTCGTGCTGCGCGCCTCGCGTCTCAGGATTTCCAGCGAGCCCGGACCGCTCAATGTCTCCGGCACGCTCGTCAATTCGGCTTTCTTAGGCGACACCTACGAAGCCGACATTCAATCCGCATGCGGCACGATCCGGCTGATCGTGTCGTCGGATATGCCGCCTCCGCCCATCGGCACGTCGTGCAACATCCAAACCCAGCCAGGTGGCGCCACATTCATCTAAACGAACAAGGGGAACTTCAGATGACTCTCTCGCGTCGTGCATTCAACAAGCTCGCTCTCGGTGCCGGTCTTGCCGCACCGTTCCACATCATCCGACCCGCAGCAGCGCAGGAACCCAAGAAAGGCGACGAACTGGTCGTCGGCATCTGGGGCGGCGCCCAGGAGAAAATCGTCAAGGAACATGTCGAAAAGCCGCTGGTCGAGAAATACGGCTGCAAGGTGAGCTACGTTCTCGGAGGCACCGGCGATCGCCGCGCCCGCGCCTATGCCGAGCGCGGCCGCCCGAGCTTCGATGTCATCTACCTCAATATCTACGAAAGCCGCCAGGCCGTGAAGGACGGCGTAACCCAGGCCCCGACTCCTGCCGTCAAGAACTTCGAGGCGCTTTACCCGAGCGCGCGCAAGGGCGGCTACGGCGTCGCCTTCAATCCCTGCACCATCGTTTACGACAAGCGCAAGGCCTCGAAGCCGATCACGTCCTGGAAGGACATGTGGAACCCTGAATGGAAGGGCCGCATCGCCTGGCCGGACGGGCTCGGTGCCGAAGGCATTTCGGCCCTGATGATGACCGCCCGCGCTTGGGGCGGCACCGAGAAGGACTTTGATCTCGTCGTCGACAAGGTCAAGGAACTCAAGCCCTTCGCCGCCATCCAGGCCAGCCAGGCGCAACTCTTTGAAATGTTCGACCAGGGACTTTGCGATCTGTCGGTGGAATTCGGCAGCTTCACCCGCTCCTATGTGGAAAGCCGCAACCCGAATATTGAAATTGCATCTCCGATTGAGGGACAGGCTCTCGCGATGAACGTCGCCTGCATTACCGAGGGCACCAAGAACCAGAAACTCGCCGAGGAGTGGATCAACCTCCACCTTTCGGAGCCCTGCATGCTGGCCTATGCACGCGAGATCTACTATTCGCCGACCGTCAACAACGTCACCGTGCCGGACGATCTTAAACCGAAGCTCATTCTCGGCGATGAGCAGGTGAGCAAGCTTGTCGACTTCGACTGGGACGTCATCAACGCCAGCCGCGCGAAATGGCAGGCGCGCTACGACCGGGAGATCGCCGGATGAACCGATGGATAGGACCGGCGCTTGCTGCGCCGGTCACCCTGTGGCTGCTGCTTTCCTTCGCAGCACCGATGTTCGTGGTACTCGTGCTGTCCCTGCACGAGTATCCGGACCCGTTCGGCCCCATTTTCATGGCGCCGTCGCTTGCGCAATACAGCGATATCGTTTCCGACGGCTTCTATTACGGCGTCGTCTCCGAAACCGTGCTTCTCGGCATCGGCGTGACCGTGTTGACCGCGCTGCTCGGTTATCCGCTCGCCCACTGGCTGGCGCGCATGCCGGTCAAATATCGCGCACTCGCATTCTCGGTCATCCTCATCCCGTTGTTAACCAACGTCGTCGTGCGATCGCTCGGCATCATCCTGCTGCTTGCGCCCGAAGGCCTGATCAACACCGTGACCGGGCTCTTGGACATTCCGCCGGCAAGGAACATGCTGTTCACCCATGGCGCCGTCGCCGTCGCGCTGGCGCAGGTCTTCCTGCCGTTCATGGTTCTGGCACTTTACGACAACCTGCAGAACACGTCGCCCCGCGTCCATGAGGCGGCCGAAAGCCTCGGCGCGTCTCCCGCGGTGCGGTTCCTCACTGTCGACCTGCCGCTTTCGTTGCCGGGGCTGCGCTCAGGGGCGATCATCGTCTTCCTGATGGCATCGACGGCCTATGTGTCCGCCACCCTGCTCGGCGGCAAGAAAGTCTGGACGACGGGCATGCTCGTGCTCCAGGAGGCGATAAAGAATCTCAACGCCCCGCTTGCTTCGGCGCTGGCCGTCATCATGACCATCACGAGCCTGGCTTTCGCGGCTCTGTGCACCGTTGCGCTCAACCGCCTGATGCCCTGGCTGAAGGCCAGGCCCAGCCGGCCTCTGAGCATCCCGCGCTGGCTCGTGCCGGTGGTCGATATCCTCGGGCCGATCGTCTCGAAGCTTCTGCTGGTCGCGGCACTTCTGCTTCTCCTGCTGCCGCTCGTGCTCGTCTGCATCCAGAGCTTCAACGACGTGCCGCAGGCGACGGCCGCAGGCTTCCGGGGCTTCACGCTCAAATGGTATGAACAGGTCTTTTTCGCCGGCACCTATGCGGATGCGTTCTGGGTCTCGGTGAAGCTTGCGGTCACCTCCATGCTGGTGGCGATCGCCCTTGCCTTGCCGGCCTCATTCGCCCTGGCACGGTTTCCCTTCAAGGGCCGGTCCGTCCTGCTCGCCTTCTGGCTCCTGCCGCTCTCACTACCGCATGTGGCGATCGGCGTCGGCATGCTGCGGCTTCTCCAGCTTTATCTGATGATACCGCCCTTCCTCGGCTTGGTCGCCATTCATGTCATTGTCATCCTGCCCTTCGCCATCACGCTGCTGACCACCTCAGTCATGGGCCTCGACCGCGCTCAGGAAGAAGCAGCCTCAAGCCTCGGAGCAAACCCGATCCGGCGTTTCGTGCTGGTCATCATGCCGGGTCTTGCGCCGGGCTTGTTCGCGGCCGGAATCGTCGGCTTCCTCCTCAGTTTCGGCGAAGTCACGGTGACGAGCTTCCTGACCACAGCCCGCCTGACGACGCTGCCGGTCCGCATCTATGCGGAATCGACCTTCAGCCTGGAACCGACCGCGCACGCGATTTCCGCCGTGCTGATCCTCTTCACGGTCATTGCCCTGACGCTGGTGGGCAGAGTGGTGCGCCTGGATCGCCTCTATGCGCGGTGAGAGAAGATCCAGGCCGGCGCTCCATCGACGGACAAAGGCGAGTGTCGAATATTATGCCATCCGAGAAAAGGGCTTGTAAAAACACCAGTCGCGAGACAAGATTGATCCGTAATCTCTCTTATTGAGATTTTACATCGGTATGCTTGGCCGATGGAGGAGAACAAGCGGAGGAGGAACAATCAATGAAGAAGCTGATGCTCTCGGCCGTCTTTACGGCCGGGCTGATCCTTTCTGGCCATGCCTCGGCGCAAACCGTCGGCATTGCCACGTCGAACCCCGGTTCGATCTTCCACAATATCGGCACGGCTGTCGCAAAAGCCGCCAACGATGCCGGCCTCAACACGACGATCCAACCGGCAACGAGCCCCAACCAATATATGCCTCTCGTCAATCAGAACGAGGTCGAATTCGGCGTCGGTAACCTTGAGGAATTCAACAACGCCCTGAAGGGCGAAGCTTGGTTCCAGGGCAGCGTCAACGAGAACCTGCGGGTCGTCGGCCTGATCATGCCGATCAGGGAAGCGATCTTCGTCAAGGCAAGCAGCGACATAAAAACGACCGCCGATCTCAAGGGTAAGCCGATGGTGGACGGCTATACGGCGCAACAAACCATCCTGCCGCAGCTCGATGCCATCTATGCCACTGTCGGCCTGTCGCGAAAGGATATGCAACCGGTGCAAGTGCCCAGCGTCGTCGCGGGCGCAGATGCCTTCATCGCCGGCCAGAGTGTCGGTTTTATCTTCGCGCATGGTGCCGGAAAGGTGCGCGAAGCGGACGCGGCCGTTGGCGGCATCCGGGCACTGACCATTCCGGATACGGAGGAAGCAAAGGCCGCGATCCGACAACACTGGAAGTCCGGATATGTCGTCAAGATGGAACCCGGTCCTGCCAACCCCGGCGTCCTGGAACCCGGCACTTTCATTGCCTATCCGCAGCTCGTGTTCACCAATGCAGCCGTCAGCGAGGACATTGTCTACAAGATGACAAAAGTCCTCTACGATAGCAAAGCTTCCATGCAAGCGGCCTTCCCGCCATTTGCCGAATTTGACCCGAAAGCGATGGTCGGTGAGACGGCTCCGGGTGAGTACCACCCCGGCGCTATCAAGTTCTACAAGGAAGCTGATCTCTGGAAGGGTTGATGCGTGATGGCCGTCGAACGCATGAGGGAGCCCGCTTTTGGCGTTCCCGCAGGTCTCTGGAAGCCGGTCGCTGCGGTGCTTGCCGCGGCCATCACGTTGAGTGCCATGCTCTGGTCATTGGACGTGCCGCGAATGCTGGGGGTATCCTATTATCCCCAGCAGTTCCTGGCCGTCGTGCTTGCCCTCACTCTGCCACTTACCTTCATGATCTATACGCCTGGCCGCGACAAGCGCTCCGGCGCGATGCCGTGGTATGACGCGATCGGTGCCGTCCTCAGCGCCGCGGCTTCCGCCTATATCGCCTGGAATTATCCAGCCGTTGTAAACCAGATATTCATGCGTCCGATCGAGGCATGGCTGCCGGGGATCATCCTGCTCTTACTTCTGCTGGAAGGCCTTCGCCGCTCGACCGGCTGGATGCTTGTGATCATCATCGTCGCGTTCCTGCTCTACGCCATGTTTGGCAATTTCGTTCCCGGCCGTCTCGCCGGCCGGCCACAGGACTGGCAAAAGCTCGCCGGCTACATGGCCTATGACGTCAACGGCATCTTCGGCCTGTCGATATCGGTCGGCGCCACGATCGTCGTGGCATTCATTTTCTTTGGAGCTTTGCTCGGCGCAACCGGGGGCGCAAGGTTCTTCACCGATGCCGCACTTTTTTCCATGGGTCGATATCGCGGCGGCTCGATGAAGATCGCGGTTGCCGCCTCCGCCCTGTTCGGATCGATTTCCGGCTCTGCGGTCGCCAACGTGGTCGCGACCGGCGTCGTTACCATCCCGATGATCAAGCGGGATAAATATCCCGCCCACAAGGCCGGCGCGATCGAGGCCGTCGCCTCGACCGGCGGACAGTTAATGCCCCCCGTAATGGGCGCCGCGGCCTTCCTGATGGCAGAGTTCCTGCAGGTATCTTATGCCGACGTAGCACTGGCGGCACTCATACCCGCCTTGCTTTACTATGGCGCCTTGTTCATTCAGGCCGACCTCGACGCTGCCAAGCTCGGCATCAAGAGCGCACCGGAGGAGGATATCCCAAACGGCTGGGCGATCCTCGGCGGACTGCATTTCCTGATTGCCTTCGCGTTGCTGATCTACGCTCTCTTTTGGATGAACTGGCAACCGGAAAAGGCTGCCTTTCTTGCCTGCGGCTCGGTGGTGGTGACGGGAGCGATCTTCGGTTACGACCGTGTACGAGCATCGGTCCGAGCGTTGTCTGCGACGATCATCGAGGCCGGCGAGGCGGTCGTCGAGATTATCGTCATCTCAGCCGCGGCTGGTATCGTCATCGGCGTGATGAATATGACAGGCCTCAGCTTCAATCTCACTTATGCTCTGGTTCAACTCGGTGGCGGCAGCGCGATCGTGCTGCTCGTCATGTCGGCGATTGTCTGCATCATCCTTGGCATGGGTCTGCCGACGCTCGCCGTTTATGTGCTCCTCGCCTCCCTGGTAGCGCCGGCCCTCGTCGAAGTCGGGCTGCCTCCAATGGCGGCTCATCTCTTCGTGCTCTATTTCGGCATGATGTCGATGATCACGCCGCCGATCGCGCTTGCTGCCTTCGCGGCCGCAAGCATTGCAAAGGCCGATCCGATCAAGACCGGCATCGCGTCCTGCAAGTTCGGCTGGATCGCTTTCGTCATTCCTTTCATGTTCGCGTATTCGCCGAGCCTGCTCATGATCGGCGATACAACCTCGGTTATCTGGGCCCTGGTCACTGCGGCCTTCGGCGTCTGGCTGGTTTCCTCCGCGCTCGCCGGTTATTTCACGGCCCGCCTCTCGATCATCATGCGCATCGTCTTTGCTATTGCCGGAGTTCTGGCACTCATTCCCACCGACGCCTTTACAGGCGCCGTCTATACCGATGCGGCGGGACTTGTCGCTGGGATCGCCGCCATGGCATATGCCTACGTCGGTGGCAAAAAACTCATGGAACAGGCAGCATCTTGACGGAAAAATCGGTCAACAGTCTCGAACGCCTGCAGGCTGTGCTGGGGCTTTTCTCCGAAGACAGACTGGAATGGACGCCGGAAGAAATGATGGAGGTCCTGGGTTACGCCCGCCCCACGCTCTACCGTTATCTGAAGATCCTGAAGGCGGCGGGGCTTTTGACCTCCATGCCGAATACTGGCTTTACGCTGGGACCGAAAATCGTCGAGCTGGACTATCTTCTGAGAAAGTCGGACACCCTCATCCTCTCTGGCGCTCAACACCTCCAGAATCTCACTCAACGATACAACTGCACCGCCCTTCTCTTGCGCTGGTATGGCGATAAGATCCTCTGCGTCGACTCCCGCAGCTCCGTCAAGAACCCTATCAGCAGCTACCCGCGTGGCCGCCCGATGCCGCTGACCAAGGGCGCGATTGCCCGCTCGATTATTTCGTTCCTGCCTCGCCGGCGCCTTCTGCAGATCGTCGAGCGCAATTTCGACGATATGAAGTCCATTGGTCTCGGCAGCACCATCGAAGAAGTATACGAGAGCCTGAAACGCGTGAAGAAGGCGGGCTTTGCTGTCGCCTATGGCGAGGTCACGCCAGGTGTGGTTGGCATCGCCGCACCGGTCTTCGATGTCGGTCGCAGCCCCATTGCCAGCGTTTGCGTCACCATTTCCGGCAGCCTTGTCGATGGCTCGACCATCGATGAGATCGGCCGAAACGTCAGATCCGTGGGAAAGGACATAAGCCAGATGCTGGCATCGCATCGCCACAGCAATGAAAATCATAATCTCATATAGAGAGACTTTGCATTGACTTGATTGCTTCAGCCTCGCATCTTCGGAAGCGGGAGGACAAAGCGAGATGCAGGAAAGACAAGCGCAGGTAATTATTGTCGGCGGTGGTCCGGTTGGAACGGGACTTGCGATCGAATTGGGCCAGCGAGGAGTTCACACAATCATCGTCGAGCGTTATCCCTCACCGCAGCAAGTGCCCAAGGGACAAAACCTCACCCAGCGGACAATGGAGCATTTCTACTTCTGGGGCGCAGAACAACCGCTGAGAGCGGCCCGGACGGTGCCGAAGGAATACGGTATCGGTGGGCTGACTGCATATGGCACGCTCCTCGGCGACTATCACTATGACTGGCTGCAGCGCGAACTCGTGCGGCCCTATTACTTCACCGACAATGAGCGGCTGCCGCAATACCGGACCGAGGAGGTGCTGCGCGAGCGCGTGAAAGCATTACGTGACGTTGAGTGTTTCTACGGATGGAACGCTGAGGATATAGCGGAAGATCCGGAAGGTGCTTCGGTTGCTATGGCTCGGCGCGATGGGGCCGAGCGCTGCGTGCTCCATGCCGATTACGTCGTCGGCTGCGACGGCAGCCGCTCGATGGTGCGGGAAAAAGCCGGCATTACCCAGACACTCTCGGACCATGATCGGCTGATGGTTCTCCTGGTCTTTCGCTCCACCGGCCTTCATGAGCTGTTAAAACGATTCCCCGGCAAATCCTTCTACAATGTGCTTCATCCGGAATTGAAGGGCTATTGGCAGTTCTTTGGCCGCGTCGATCTCGGCAATAGCTGGTTCTTCCACGCGCCGGTCCCGGCGGGCACGACGAAGGACAATTTCGATTTCGCCTCCTATCTGCACAGGGCGGCCGGCGCAGAATTCGACATCGCCTTTGATTACATAGGCTTCTGGGATCTGCGTTTCGCCAATGCCGACAGCTATGGTCGCGGGCGGGTTTATATCGCCGGCGATGCCGCTCACAGCCATCCTCCCTATGGCGGTTACGGCATCAACACCGGCTTCGAAGATGCCCGCAATCTCGGCTGGAAGCTTGCAGCGGTTCTTCAGGGCTGGGGCGGCCCGGACCTCCTCGAAAGCTATGACGAAGAGCGTCGGCCGGTCTTTGCCTCTACTGCCGGCGACTTTATCGAGAAGGCGATCCACAGCGACCGGGACTTCCTGGAGAAATATGATCCGGCGCGCGACAAGGCTGCCTTCGAAGCGGAATGGGCGGCACGAGGGTCAGGAGCGAGAGCGGAGGTAAATGCCTTCGAGCCGAACTACTGCGGCTCGCCGGTTATCTTCGGTCCCCCTGGTGGAAAGACTGGCGCCATCGGCGGGCATGAATTCACCGCCCGTCCCGGCCACCATCTTTCGCCACAAATACTGTCGGACGGGCGCAATGCCTTTGAAGTTCTTGGGTCGGGGTTCACGCTGCTTGCTTTCGATGGAGACGCCAAGAGCATGGCGGCCTTCTCGAAAGCCGCGGAAATGCTGTATCTGCCGCTCGAAATCATCTCCGACAACCGGGCTGATGGGCGAGAGAAATATGATGCTCGCTACATTCTTGTGCGGCCCGACCAATTTGTCACGTGGTCTTCCAACGACACACCTCCTTCACCGGAGGCTATCCTGCGAAAGGCAGTTGGACGGCAGTAAAGGCCCGAAATGAGCGCTCAAGAATTGGATTGGAGGCTGGCCCGTAAAGTGTGAACGCTCTGTAGCTGCGTCGCACCTATATCCCGAGCCGGAATTGTGCCAAGAAGCGCAAGCTGCACTGGCAAAACCTTTTACGCGACGGGATCATGAAAAAGATCGGCTTCCTATCGTTCGGGCATTGGTCGCCCTCGCCCCAATCGCAGACGCGGTCGGCATCCGACGCGCTTCTGCAGTCCATAGACCTCGCCGTCGCGGCCGAGGACCTGGGAGCTGACGGGGCATATTTCCGTGTACATCATTTCGCCCGCCAGCTCGGCTCGCCATTCCCGTTGCTGGCGGCAATCGGTGCGAAGACCAGCCGCATCGAGATCGGCACGGCAGTCATCGATATGCGTTACGAGAACCCGCTATACATGGCCGAGGACGCAGGCGCGGCCGACATCATCGCCGGTGGGCGCCTGCAGCTTGGCATCAGCCGTGGATCGCCTGAGCAGGTGATCGACGGATGGCGCTATTTCGGTTACGTCCCGCCCGAGGGCCAGACCGAAGCCGACATGGCCCGCCGCCATGCAGAGGTTTTGCTCGAAGTGCTGCAAGGCGAAGGTTTTGCTCAACCCAATCCGCGGCCGATGTTTCCCAATCCTCCCGGCCTCCTGCGCATCGAGCCGCATTCGGAAGGTCTGCGGGATCGCATCTGGTGGGGAGCGAGTTCGAATGCCACCGCTGCCTGGGCGGCCAAGCTTGGCATGAACCTGCAGAGTTCCACACTCAAGGATGACGAGAGCGGACTTCCATTCCACGTTCAGCAGGCCGACCAGATTCGAGCCTTCCGCGAGGCATGGAAGGCCGCTGGTCACGCGCGCGAGCCGCGGGTATCGGTCAGCCGCAGCATCTTTGCGCTGGTCGATGACCGCGACCGTGCCTACTTCGGGTATGGAAACGATAACGACGACAAGATCGGCTTCATCGACGAAAAGACCCGGGCGATCTTCGGCCGCAGTTACGCCGCCGAGCCGGATGTCCTTATCGAGCAACTGGCGAAGGATGAGGCGATCGCGGAGGCTGACACGCTGCTTTTGACTGTCCCCAACCAGCTCGGCGTCGACTACAACGCGCATGTCATGGAAGCCATCCTGACCCACGTTGCCCCGGCTCTTGGCTGGCGCTAAGGTTCGCTCCGTCGGAACGGCAGTTACAAAGCGTTGGTTCTGCTGGTTGCGATCAGCCGCGCATAGGAAATGGCAGACAGCATGTTGACGTGGTTCGCCTTTCCGGTGCCGGCGATATCGAATGCCGTGCCGTGATCCACCGAAACACGGTCGATCGGCAGGCCGAGCGAGACGTTGACGGCGCTGTCGAACGCCACAAGCTTGATCGGGATGTGACCCTGGTCGTGATATTGCGCCACGACGAGATCGAAGGCGCCGTTATACGCCCGGGCGAAGACCGTATCCGCCGAAATCGGCCCGACCACATCAATGCCCTTTGCGCAGGCCTGTTGGACGGCGGGCGCCAGGAATTCCGTATCCTCGGTGCCGAAAAGGCCGTTCTCGCCGCAGTGTGGATTGAGACCGGCCACCGCAATACGCGCCTTTCTGCCGATCCGCAGGAAGTGCTGATGTCCCGCCTCGATCGTCGCCAGCACCCGCTCCGTCTTCGCCCGCTCGATCGCGCCGCGCAGCGAGATATGAGTGGAGACATGGATCGTGTTGAGCCGTTCGGAGGCGAGCAGCATGAACGAGCTTTTCGAGCCGGTCAGATGTGCCAGCAGGCCTGTATGGCCGTCGTAATGATGGCCGGCGAGGTTCATCGCTTCCTTGTTGATCGGTGCGGTGACGATACAATCCACGTCCCCCGCAAGCGCAAGCTCCACTGCCCGACGGATATAGCGCACCGAGGCATCACCTGCGACAAGGCTTACCTTGCCAATATCGGGCATCACACCATCGATCTCCACCTCATCGACCGCGATCGCTCCTGCCCTGGGTGTAGTGGAAAAAGCAAGCGAGGTGCCGCAGGACTTGTTGGCGCGCTCCAATGCTTCGATATTGCCAACCACCGTGAAATTCGCACGTTCAACCTCCGGCAAAGCCGTCAGCGCCTTGACGATGACCTCAGGCCCCACGCCCGCCGGATCGCCCAGCGTGATCGCGATACGCGTGTCCTTGCTCATGATCGGATGCCCTTCTCCTAAAGCCCGTCTTAATATGCAGCTTCGTAGATCGCCAGAATATCAGCGCGAGACATGTCGCGCGGATTGTTGTCGAGAAGACGGCGGATAGAAAAGGCATCATCGGCCATGATACCGAGATCCGTATCCGGCACGCCGATTTTGGAGAGCCTCATCTCGATATCAAGCGAGGCGCAGAAGGCATGCGCTGCCTCAAAGACTGAACCGATGGTGTTCGAGTGCCTGAGGCCAAGCGCCTCGAGGATCATTGCCGTCTTTTCCGGCACGGCCGGCGTATTGAATGCGAGTACATGCGGAAAGATCAGCGCATTCGCCGCACCATGCGCCATATGCCAGCGCGTACCGAGCGGATAAGCAAGTGCATGGCCCGCCGCCGTGTTGACCGGGCCGAGGCAGAAGCCCCCATAAAGAGAGGCGAGCGACAGCCCGGCGCGCGCTTCCGCGTCATTACCCTCGGCGACGGCCCGAGCCAGATAACGCCCGACGAGCCGTACGCCCTCGATTGCATAAAGATCGATCGCCGGATGGGATTTCCGGTTGGTGAAGGCCTCGACGCAATGGGCCATGGCATCGATGCCGGTGGCGGCGGTAACCTTGGGCGGCACGGTGAAGGTGAGTGCCGGATCGATGACCGCGATATCGGCAAGCATATGGATGCTTTCGACTGCGAGCTTGCTTTGGGTAGCCGGATCGGTGACCAGTGCGCGGATACCGGCTTCGCTCCCCGTACCCGAGGTCGTCGGCACTTGCGCAAGTGCGGCGCGGCGCGGCATGGCGACCTTGCCGGCGCCAACCACATCGGCAAGCGCCTGACTGGAGCCGGAGAGAACAGCCGCAAGCTTGGCAAGGTCCATGGCGCTTCCCCCGCCGAAGCCAACGATGAGTTCGGCATTTGCCTGATCGGCTGCTGCCAATACGCGCGTCAGGTCCTCGATATCCGGCTCGGCACGCACCTCGCCGAACACCGTAACCTCACCTGCAAGACCGAGCACTTTCGTTCGCGACGCGTTGAACGCATCCGAGATCACCAGAATACGGCGATATTTCCGCTGGGCGGCCCAGACGCCAAGGCGTTCCGCCGTCCCCACACCGAATTCGATCACCGGCGGCCGGATCATGGAGATCGGCATGCTCAGAGTGTTCATCCGCTTCACCTCTTCCCATGCGGGCGGAGCGCCTCGCGCCTATAGATGTAAAGTTGTTATATCCATTGAGCAAACTTGGCAAGCGACGAGTAGGCTTTTCCCACTTTGCCGGCGTCCTCAGCAGACTTTTAATAAGCAATATGAACTTGAAAGACCGAACACCCCGCCCTGAACCGGGCGAGAAGGCCACACTCCAGGACCTGCGGCGCCAATGCTCTGAATTGTCAAGTCTCCAAAAAAGACCTGTCCAGCCGCACATATTTGATGGCCCGTCGGAAGTAGGTGTAGGCGACATGCAGGGTCCCATCCGTCTCTTCGACGATTGACGGGTAGGAAAACTCCCGATTCAGCATGTCGGTCGAATTATTGCTGAGACAGTAACCGTCGCCCGTGTCGAGGTCGAAGCGTGTCGGAAATGTCGCGCCGCCATCACGCGAGATCGCAAGGCTGAGCGGCGCACGTGGCACGCCCCAGACAGCACCGCCCGGACGGGACACAGCTTCAACCCCTGCCGCCGCTCCACTACTCTCGGAACCTTCGATTTCATCGTAAAGCGAATGCCTGCGGGCATCCGACATAATCGCATCGGAGTGATTGTAAACCATTGCAATCCCACCATCTTTCAGGCGCGTTGCCTGAATGGACGAATTGTTGTTGGGAAGCTCGGTTGCCTCCGGCGCACTCCAGGTCAGACCGCCATCGCCGGAGCGGCTGCGCAGAATCTTTGTCGCAAAACGGTTGCGATAAAAGGCCACCATCTCCCCGCCCTGAAGCGGTACGATGTTCATATGCACGGCGCCGATACTGTCCGGCACCTCGACCATCTGCCAGCTTTTGCCGGCATCCTGGGAGACCAGCACGGCGGCCCGATCCATATCGCCCGTCCAGCGGCGACCGATTTCCGTCAGGCAGCGGAAGATCGGCAGAAGCCATACGCCGTGATTATTCACGATGATCGGCTGGCGAATGAACGTGCCGGGAATGTCGCAGAGAATCTCGGGCGTCCCGAACGTACGACCACCATCAGCAGAGTCACACTTCTTGACAACTGCGCCGTCCTGATTGCCGGATGTTTGCGAGGTATAGAGCAGCCACACCTTGCCATCAGGCGCAGTGAAGATCAGCGGGTTCTGCTCGGATTTGGCGGGATCGTCGCTGAGCTTCTCCGCTTGCGACCATGTTTTTGCTCCCGGCGCAAGACGGGACATGTAGACCGAAATATCACCCATGCCTTCCATCGTGCCCCCGAACCAGACGCACGTGAGTGTTCCATCCGCCAGGAAGGCGAGGTTTGCAGCATGATTTTGCATGCAAGGCGATGGAAGGTAGGCATCGGAGCGACCGGCGCTCCCGGCATTCGGGGGAATTTCGCCGGTCATCAGGGCCGGCACATCAGCGGGGTTGAGAGCTGTAAACGTCATAAGATCAATCGCTTATGGCAAGCTGAGATAGCTTGCGGAAAGATCGGCAAATTCCGTCTCCGAAAGCGCCATCAAAGGTGGACGCACGCGACGCCAGCCAGCCTCGCCCGTCTTCAGTTCCACCATCGCCTTGATCGTCGGAATCTGCACATAAGAATTGGAGAGCGCGCGGTAGGCGTTGATGCGCGCCTGCGCCGCTTCGACTTCGGCGGCCATGGCCGGATTGGCGACATTGTCGAAGATGACCCTCAGAGAATCTGCCACAATGTTGGAAGTCGCCGTAATGCAGCCTGCGCCGCCGGATTTCAGGAGCGGCAGCATCAGCGGATCGGCGCCCGCCAATACCGAGAAATCCGGCAAGGCCGCCGTGATCGCCTGCATATTGGCAAGTTCGCCGGCCGAATCCTTGATACCCACAACCGTCTTCGGGAAAGCAGCAACAAGGCGCTGGATCAGCGGCAGCGACAGCGGCACGCCGGAGACCTGCGGGATATGATAGAGCACGATCTGAAGACGGGCATCGCCGATCTTTTCAATGATTTGCGAATAGGCGGCGAACAGACCATCATCGCTCACACCCTTGTAATAAAAAGGCGGAAGCATGACGACCTTTGTCACGCCAAGAGACAAGGCGTGCCTGGTCAGTTCCACGGTATCCGGAACCGAGACCAGCCCCGTGCCCGGCATCAACTCCCCCGGCGCAATGCCAGCGGCAAGAGCCGCTTCGAGAATCGTCCGCCGCTCGGCAATCGAGAACGAATTCGCCTCCCCGGTCGTACCAAGCAGCGCGATGCCGTGACAACCATCGGAAAGCAAGCGCTTGCAATGAGCGACAAACAAGCCAAGATCGGGCGAATAATCCGCATTCATCGGCGTTGCCGCCGCGCAGAAGACGCCTTTGATGACATGATTATTTGACATGTAGCCTCCCGATTCCAACCCGCTCTGGAATTGGCCGATTGAACCATCGCTCATAGAGCATATGGATGCCGCTTTTTTGACGTTAAAAATCGATAGTTGTCAACAAACAAACGCCACGAGGCCAGAGACGATTATTGTAACACATTGAATTCACAAAATATTTTTTGAAGACTTCCACGAAGCACAGAAAACCCAAGAAACAATATTGACATATTTACAATATCGCGCAAATCTAGCGCATCTTGCGGCCAGGAGGAACGGTACGCATTTTTCCACATGGGAGGTAGGGATGACCAAGAGGGAAGACGATTCTGCAGCAGCCGCGCAGTTTTCGCGGCGTGAGGCGCTGAAACTCGGCATTGGCGCGACGATCGCCGCATCGGTTTTCGGCGGCAACGCGCACATCGTGCTCGCGCAGGAAGGCCAGATACTCAAAGTCGCCAATCCCGCTTTCAACCAGGATTGGTCGCCTCTTCGCGGCGGCGGCGTTCCTTATCGCTGGAACTCGATCTGGTGGGCCTCGCCCATGTATTTCGATGAGAAGGGCGAGATCCACCCCTATGTCTTCGCCAGCTGGTCGCCGTCGGAAGGCGGCAAGGTCTGGACCTTCAAGATCGATCCCAAGGCGACCTTTTCGGACGGCAGCAAGATCACCTCGGCGGACGTCAAAGGCTCCTGGAACGTCTCGGCCATGCCGAACACCAAGAACCAGCGCGCCGACCAGGTTCTGTCGAAGGTTGCCGGCTATGCGGATGTGAGCGGCGGCAATGCCACAGAACTCGCCGGCATCGCGACGCCAGATGAAGGCACGATCGTCGTCACGCTTTCGGAAGCTGATCCGATCTTCTTCATGCGCGTTGCCAATCACATTGCACCGATCACCAAGGCGTCTCAGTCGCGCGGCGATGATGGAGAGGAGATCCAGGACTGGTACATGCCGGACAACGACGCGGTCTATTCCGGCCCGTTCAAGCTGACAGAGATCGACCTTGATGCCGGTAAGCTCACCTTCGAACCGAACGAGAATTTCTTTGGACCGAAGCCGAAGCTCGCTCGCATCGAAATCACCTCAATCGAAGACAATATCACCGCGACCTCGCTGATCAAGTCGGGCGAGTTCAATGCCCATACGGAGCTCATCACCTCCACGATCGTGCAGGATCTCGGTCCCGAATTCTCCTCCGGTCCGATCATCCCCACCAGTCAGCATTTCTGGTTCAACACGTCCCGTGCGCCGATGGATGACCCGAAGGTTCGGCAGGCACTGATCATGGCCGTCGACCGCGACGGCCTGATGAAAGCCTCCTATCCGGACGGACCGCACGAGAAGACCGATCAGGTCCTTAATTCCGTGCCGGGCGCAGAAAATTCCGGTTTCGAACCCTTTCCCTACGATCCGGCAGCAGCAAAGAAGCTGCTGGCCGAATCGAAATACGGCGGTCCGGAACGGCTTCCGAAGCTCCTCTTTGTCGGTATTTCCGGCCCGGCGATCGAGGCCGCGGCGCAATTCATCGCCGAACAGTGGCGTCAGAACCTCGGCATTACGGCGGTGGATATGAAGCCGCAGCAGGATGCCTATGCCGGCCCCGACCAGAACGCGGTGCAGATCTTCCGCGACGACGTCGGCACCCGCGTGCCGGATGCAGTCTCCTACCTGCAGGGCTCGATCGCCTCGGCCTCTTCCAATGCACAGAACAAACTCGGCGGTTACAAAAACCAGAAGGTCGATGCAGCGCTTGCCGAGGCCTCGACCAAGGCGGCCGACGACCCGAAACGCGTGGAACTTGCACAGGAGGCCCAGAAGGCCTTCCGCGAGGACTGGGTCTTCATTCCCTGGTATGCTCAGGCCATGTCGCGCTGGGCGACCAGCGAGGTCAAGGGCATCGACAAGAACCTGGATTGGCAGGTGGCGCGGCCTTGGGAGATTTCGATCGGTTAAGGCGGCAATCGATCGGAACGCGGGCCGACTGCAAGGCCCGCAAGAGTGCGATGCGCGGAGCGCCAGTTTCCGCGCATTGCCTTCCGCCGGTGCGGGAGGCTCCGAATGTTTCGCAGCGGCTGTGCGCTCGCGGAAGAAACGGCATGAAAGCGTCAGGAAACCGCCATCGCCACCGGTTTCCGGCCCCATGCGGGAGGATTTTCGGCGATGCTGCGTTATGTTGCGACACGATTTGCGATCTGGATCCCGTCGGTCCTGCTCGTCATGCTGGCGGTCTATGCGCTGGTTTTTTACGGCGCGGGCGATCCGATCAAGCTGATTTTTCTGCGTGCACCGGGCGATGTGGCCTATAACCCGCAACGCATCGAGGCGATCCGCGAAAGCGCCGGCCTCAACAAGCCGTTCATCGAACAGTTCGCCTACTATGTCTGGAATCTCGCCCAGGGCAAATTCGGCAATTCGCTGAGTTCCGGCCGCTCGGTCTGGGCGCTGGTGAAAGCGGCTGCCCCGGTCTCCTTCCAGCTCGCTCTCTGTTCCGTCATCCTCACGGCGCTGGTCGCCATTCCGCTCGGCATGATCGCAGCGCTGAACCAGAACACCCGTATCGACTACACCATTCTGGGTTCGGCCCTCTTCCTCTGGGCGATCCCGGCCTATGTCGCCGGTCCGCTCCTGATGGTGGCGCTGATCGTTCTCCTGCCCGGCGTCAGGGTGCCTTATGGCTGGGGCGGTATCTTCGACGTGCGCATCCTCCTGCCGCTTATCGTCCTCTCCTTCCAGCCGATTGCGCTGATCGTGCGCCAGACACGGGCCGCCGTCATCGAGGTTCTGTCGGAGGATTTCGTCCGCACTGCCCGCGCCAAGGGCGTACCGGAGATAATGGTGGCGCTGCGCCACATCCTGCGGCCGGTACTGACCCCCGTCGTCACCCAGCTCGGCCTGATCATGATCACCATCGTCAACGGCGCGATCTTCGTGGAACTGGTCTTCGGCCTGCCCGGTCTCGGCCGCCTCACCGTGCAGGCGCTGATCAATTCGGATTATCCGGTGATCCTGGCGATCACCCTGATCGGCTCCTTCCTGGTGATGATCTCCAACCTTCTGGTCGACATCCTCTATCCGCTGCTCGACCCACGCGCCAACGCTTCCAGGAGGAGGAGCTGACGATGACGCTCGTTCAGACCAATCCGGCGATGGCCGACGAGGAGCCGCCGGTCAGCCTGTGGCGGGATGCCTGGCACCGGCTGAAACGCAACAAGCTGGCGATCCTCGGCCTCGGCATCGTCCTGCTGCTCGCCTTTGCCGCTATCTTCGGCCCGTATCTGACGCCTTACGATTTCCTGAGCCAGGACCTCGCGGCCCGCAACCAGGCGCCGTCGCTCGCCCATCTTTTCGGTACGGATGACCTCGGCCGCGATGTCTTCAGCCGTGTCGTCTACGGCACCCGCACTGCCTTCCTCGTCGCGGTCGTGGTCACGGTGATCGCTCTCGCCATCGGTACGACCCTCGGCGCAATCGCCGGCTTCTTCGGCGATCCCTATGACCGCCTCATCATGTGGCTGACCGACATGACCATGTCCGTGCCGAACCTGCTTCTGGTCGTCGTCATCAATGCCTCCCTGAAAACGCCGATCGCCCGCTGGATGGAAGCGCGATACATGGCGACCCTCAATCCCTTCTACCGTGAGACGATCTGGATCGATTTCCTCCTCGTCTTCGGGTCTATGGCGCTGATCTCGTGGCCTCCCTATGCGCGTCTTGTCCGCGCCCAGGTGCTGTCGATCCGCAGCCGCCCCTATATTACCGCCGCCATGGCGCTCGGCCTGTCGAACCGCATCATCATGACGCGCTACGTGGTGCCGAACGCGCTCGGTCCGCTGATCGTCTCGGTCAGCGCCGGCCTCGGCACGGCCATGGTGCTCGAAAGCGCCTTCTCCTTCCTGGGTGTCGGCGTGAACCCGCCGACACCGAGCTGGGGCAACATGATCTCCGACGGCCTGCGCGTCTGGCAGCACTATCCGCACCTGCTTGCCGCCCCTGCCGCCGTGCTCGGCCTCGCCTCCGTCGCCTTCTCCTTCCTCGGCGATGGCCTGAACGACGCTCTCAACCCGCGAGGTACGAAGTGACCGCTCGGAATTCAGAACCCCCTCTTCTCGATGTCAAAGGCCTGACCGTCGAAATCGACGGCCGTCGTGGCCCCGCCGTCGTCGTCGACGGGATCGATTTGCATGTCGGCAGAGGAGAGACGCTCGGCATCGTCGGCGAATCCGGCTGCGGCAAGAGCCTGACCATGCTGAGCCTGATGCGGCTCCTGCCGAACAAGATCCGTGTCAGCAAGGGAACGGCGCGTTTCGACGGCCGCGACCTGCAGACGATGCCGACCCGGGAACTGCGCAAGGTGCGCGGCGGCGATATCGGTTTCGTCTTCCAGGACCCCATGACTTCCCTCAACCCCGTGATGCGGATCGGCGACCAGCTGTGCGAGCCGCTGATCTATCACCGCAAGATGGCGAAGACGGATGCCCGCAAACGGGCCGTGGAGCTCTTGCGCCTTGTCGGCATTCCGGGGCCGGAGGAACGGCTGGACGCCTATCCGCACGAGCTTTCCGGCGGCATGCGCCAGCGTGTGATGATCGCGATCGGGCTTGCCTGCGAGCCGAAGCTGCTGATTGCCGACGAGCCGACCACCGCGCTCGACGTGACGATCCAGGCACAGATCGTCGATCTGGTGAAAGATTTGCGCAACAAACTCGGCATGTCGGTCGTCTGGATCACCCATGACCTTGCGCTGATCGCCGGTTTGGCCGATCGCGTCGTGGTGCTTTATGCCGGAACGGTGGTTGAGGACGCACCGGTCGACGAGCTTTACGCCAATCCGAGCCATCCCTATACCCGCGGCCTGCTCGCCTCGATCCCGACGCTTTCCGATGCTCCGGCCGCGCGGCTGAGTTCGATCGGCGGCACGCCGCCTGAACCCGGCCGCCGCCCTGCCGGCTGCCCGTTTGCGCCGCGCTGCCCGCTTGCCATGGACATCTGTCGGCGGGACGTGCCGAAGCTTGAACCGATCTCCTCCGGCGGCAGCCATCGCGCCGCCTGTTTTGCCGTCAACAAAGCATTGAAGGCTGCATGATGAGTGCCGAACCCCTGCTCAGGATCGAAAATCTGGTGAAGCACTTCCACGTGCGGCTCGGCGCCTTCGGCGAGAAGGCGGCGACCGTCTACGCATTGGACGACGTCAGCCTCGACATCGAGGAAGGCGAGACGCTGAGCCTCGTCGGCGAATCCGGTTGCGGCAAGTCGACGACCGGATTCACCATCCTCAACCTGCACCGCGCCAGCGGCGGCAAGGTCATCTACAAGGGCCAGGACCTGACACGGCTCGACGAGAAGCATATGCGGCCCTTCCGCCGCGATTTGCAGATCGTTTTCCAGGACCCCTATTCGACGCTCAATCCGCGCATGACGGTCGGCGAAGCGGTCGGAGAACCGATCCTCTTCCACAAACTTGCGACAAAGGCGGAGCTCAAGGAGCGCATCGCCACATTGCTCTCCGATGTCGGCCTGCCCGCCCGTTTCGCATCCCGTTATCCGCACGAGCTTTCCGGTGGTCAGCGCCAGCGCGTGGTGATTGCGAGGGCGCTTGCCTGTCAGCCGAAATTCATCGTCTGCGACGAGGCGATCTCGGCGCTCGACGTATCGATCCAGGCGCAGATCATCAACCTGCTGCTCGACCTGCAGGAGAAATACCGCCTGACCTATCTCTTCATCGCCCATGATCTTGCGGTGGTTCAGCACATTTCGACCCGTGTCGGGGTCATGTATCTTGGCCGATTGGCAGAACTCGCACCACGCGATGCGCTGTTTCAGACGCCACTACATCCCTATACCAGGGCGCTGCTCTCCGCCGTGCCCGAAACCGATCCGGAGCGCGAACGAAATCGCAAGCGCCAGATCCTGCAGGGCGATGTGCCGAGCCCGCTCAATCCGCCCTCCGGCTGCCGTTTCCACACCCGCTGCCCGATCGCCATGGAGGTCTGCTCCAAGGTCGTGCCGGAATGGAAGGCGGCACGGCCCGGTCATCTCGTGGCCTGCCATGCGGTCAATTCGGGCTTGAGCTGATGGCTATTCAAGTCGCGATCATCGCCGACGATCTGACGGGCACGCTCGATACGGGCACGCCCTTCGCGGCGGCGGGACTCGTCGTCGCGGTGGCAACCGACATAGAGGACATTCCGACCGCTTTGCGAAGCAAGCCGGACGTGCTGGTGGTCAACACCGCCTCCCGTGCCTTGCCTCCGGAGGAAGCGGAAGCGCGTATCGGGCTTGCGGCAGCGGCAATCGCAGTTGCCGAACCCGCCTTCCTCTTCAAGAAGATCGATTCACGCCTGAAAGGAAATGTCGCCGTCGAAAGCGAAGCAGTTGCAAAAGCCTCAGGTTATCGCAAGCTTGTCGTCGCGCCCGCCATTCCCGACCAGCAACGTTTCACCCGTGGTGGAGCGGTCGTCGGTCGCGGCGTCGACAAACCTATCCCGATATTGCCCCTCTTTGCCGGCCCCGGCGCGGACCTCGTCATCGCCGATGCCGAGACCGACGGTGACCTTGACCGCGTTCTCGCAAGCCATGACTGGAGCGACACGGTGGCAGTCGGAACGCGGGGCCTTGGCCTGGCGCTCGCGCGGAGGCTTCGTAAACCGGACACGAACTCCACACCTTTCCGCACCTCCGCGGCAACCTTGTTTGCAATCGGCTCCCGCGATCCGATCACCACGGCGCAGATGACGGCTCTGGAGGAATGCCGGCAGCTCCACACGGTGATCGATGCACCCGCGGGTGCCCTTGTAGCTCCACTTGAAACCGGATTGCCGGTGCTTATTCGCTGTTCCGGCGAAATCGTCGAGGACAGCGCGACCGTCGCAAGCCGATTTGCGGAAACGATCCAAGCCGCGATCGAAGCCTTGATGCCCGACACGGTGGTCACCGGCGGCGGCGACACGGCCTACGCGCTGCTGCGGGCTCTGGAAGCCGGCGTGCTGTTTCCGAAGGGTGAGATCGAGCCGGGTATTCCCTGGTGCGAAATCCTGCTGAAAAATGGCCGGCACATCCGGGTTGCGGTAAAGTCCGGGGGCTTCGGTACGCGGGAATCTCTGATACAAGCGATTGAAACGGCGCCCGAAACGCGGCAGGCCGGATGATGGGCAAGAATGGCAGATCGACTGACTGAGAGTGCACAAAGAGAAACGCGAGTAACGGCGAGCGTGAAATCGGAACGCGGCCGCTCCGTGAAACTCGTTGACCGCGTCTTCGACCAGCTTCTGGAACGCATCCGCACCGGCAATTATGCACCGGACTCACGTTTGCCCGGCGAGCACGAACTGGCAGCCATGCTCGGCGTATCCCGGCCGGTCGTCCGCGATGCCTTGAGCCGCCTTCGCGATCAGGGGCTCATCTACTCGCGCCAGGGTGCCGGAACCTTCGTCAGCGCCCAGGCGTCGGGAGCCGCGCATCTCGCCTATTCGCCGGTCAAATCGATCGCCGATATCCAGCGCTGCTACGAATTCCGCCTGACGATCGAGCCGGCGGCCGCCTTCTTCGCCGCACAGCGACGCGACAAGGCGGCGATCGACAAGATCGCCGCGGCACTCGAAGAACTGCGTGAAGCAACGAGCCACCAGCTTCATCGAGTGGAGGCGGATTTCAACTTCCACAGAGCGGTCACCGAGGCGGCCAACAACCATTTCTACACGGCCTCCATGGAAGCGCTGAAAGCGCACATCGCCGTCGGCATGCACCTCCACGGCCTGTCGCTGATGGGACCACGCCCCGGCCTGCAGCAGGTCTACGAGGAACACCAGGAAATCTTCCGTGCCATCGCCGACGGACGTGCCGAGGATGCGCGCGACCTGATGCGCAAGCACCTTGAAGGCTCGCGCGACCGCCTGTTCGAAGGTCGTGTACTCGACCTCTCGTTTTGAACCTGGCAGGGGGACCTTCCGTCAAGAGCGGAATTCGATGACGGCGACTTCATGGTCCAGGATTTGCGGGACCTCGAAAACGAGTTCTGTTCCCTCAAGTTTGGCCGCAACGTCACACGAGCTGACACGCAATTGCACTTGGCAGGAAACTTCCCTGGAGGGAACTTCCCTGGAGGGAACGCGCAGCCGGATTGTGACCGGACCGATCGGAACGAGGTCGCTCTGTCGTCCGGGCGTTTTGGCGGTAACCAGCCGGTTGTTGAGATGCAGGATATATCGGCCGTCCTGCTCATAGAGCGTCGGAGTGATGAGGCCATGCGTGCCTTCGAGCGACACCAGGAGCTTTTCACCAAGGGCCCACCGAACGGCATTGGCGATGATTAGCGCATGCTCCGGATGCTCGTCGCGGGCAAAGCACCGGTCGAGATCGCCGACAAGCCAGATGAGCTTTCCTCCCGATGTGGTTTCGCGGGCGGTGATGACCGGCAGGTCCGAATGCGGCCGCCGCATCCATGCGGTTTCCGGCGGGTAGATCGGAAATTCGTGGATAAATGTTGCAAGGACCGCAACGTCGTCATCCACCTCCACGACCGGCAGAAACCCGCCGAACGGAACGGTGTCCGTCCCTTCAAGACCGGCAAGCAGCGCATGACGCCGGCCAGTGGCCAAGGGAGCGGTCGCGTCTCTTGGGCCGTAGAGGCCGGCGCGCAGTTCTGGAACAAGCCGAATATAGGTGTGGCGATCGCTCACCTCGATGTCCGGGTTGGCAAATTCCTGCCCGCCATGCGATTTGCCCTGGCAGTGGACACCAAAAAGGTCGTTTAGCGCGAAATCCTCGCGCGGGTCACCGAACGGCCCGTAAAGACTGGTCTCGGATGTCGCTACGACCGATCCGCCGGACTTTGCGAATATTTTCACCGCCTCGGCCTGCGCATCAGACATGACACCGAGATTGGGCAGAATGAGAACGCCGAAACGGCCTACGACACGGCTGATGTCGTCGGCATGAACGGGCAGATAAGAGATCCCGGCGCGGTCGAGAGCACGGATCGCCCCCCTATAGGGGGTCATCGTGCGATCGTTGGCCTTGTCCTGGCCGTGGAAATCGTGGTTGTCCTGCGACCAGACGACACCGACATCGGCCAATGGCTTGCGGTCGACCAGAATGTCTTCATTGGCTTCATGCCAGGAAAAGATCGGCTCCGCGCTGTTGTACTGGCGACGATCCTCATGCGACGAGCCGATATGGTGCCACCACGGCTGGATGCCTCCGGCAAACCCCGAGGAGGACCATAACCGCACTTCGGCCGCAGGCATGCTCGCAAGCCGGAAGGCGGGGCTGCCAAGCTGGTATTGCGGCATGCTTTCCGGAATGAGCTTCTGCCATCCCCCCACTTCGTGCAGCCGCTTGCCTGCTTCCGTATTGTCGGCAAAGCCGTCGACGGCATTGCGGCGCTGATGATCGAGCATGACGATTTCGGTGCGCTCCAGTATGGATTTGAGGTCGATGAACCGGTTACCATTGTTGAGCACGTCTCCGCTGATCATGCCCATCCAACGGCAATGCTCGCCGCCTGCCTGCATGGTAACGGAATTGTTGAATTCCCAGAGGTCTGTCCGGCGCTTGTAGCTCCAGCGGATCCAGCGTCGGTAACGCTCGTCGGACCAGTCATGGCCGGAGGGTAGATCGACTCCGGAATATCCCCGGAATTGATCGGCACAGTGCCGGCAATAACAGATCTTCTTGCGCGGAATACCTGCCCAGCTGTTGTCGGCAAACCCGTCTGGATGACTGCGCTCGATGAGCTCACGCATGATCTCCGGCAGATATTCCGAATAATAGGGAGAGTTGACGCAGGTAATGTACTTGTCCGCCTGCCGATAGGGTTTGCCGGTCGCGTCAACGCAGATCCAATCCGGATGAGCACGATAGAAATCCTCGGCAACCCGATTGGAGTCCATCCGGGCGATAACCTTAAGCCCCTCCTCCCGGGCCTCCTTGACGATTTCTCCATAGAGATCACGCTCGCCCAGTGTATGAGCCCTGTGATGCAACGGAAAGCGGGAAGGATAGTAGGCAACGATCCCACCGGAATTGACGATGACCCCCTGGATACGTGTCTTGCGCCAATGCGCGCGCCACCAGGCGGCATCGTAGCGGTCCGGGTCGATCTCCACCAGATTGGTCTGCCCCCAACGCTTCGTTGTCCTGTACCAGGGTTCTTCAGCCATTCTTTCCTCCCTCAGTTTGCCGACTTCCTCATTCAGCCGCAGCATCCCTTGGTTGCGCGGACTTTCCCGTGCGATCGGTGCTCGCACGCTTCATGACGTCGAAGCCGACATCGACAATCCGTTCATCGTCCGGCTCGCCGTCCAACTGCCGACGCAAGGCGATAACGGCGTCATGTCCGACCTTCCAACGATGGGTCCGGACACTCGACAGGGAGGGAGAAGCCGCCTCCATGAAATCCTCATCATTGAATCCTGCTATGCCGAATTCGCGGGGGACTGCCACGCCCCGGGCCTGGCATTCGAAGAGAGCGCCCAGCGCCAGAACGTCATTGTTGCAGAAGACGGCATCCATATCCGGCGCCGCTTTCCAGAGATCCGCGAGCAGCTGCCGCCCCATGGCGGGCGTTGAATACTGATGCCTGTCCCAACTGCCGCGCAAGGCCAGTGCTTCGAGATCACCGGCAGGGTTGACCAGTTGCGGATCATATAGCCCCGCCTCCTCCAAAGCTTCGACATATCCCGACAACCGCCCCTTGGAACGGCTGTTCATCCAGCCGCTCAGGAATCCGATGCGGCGATATCCGGCTTCGATCAGATGTTGCGTCATCGCCTTGCCGGCGTCGTGATGGGAAAAGCCGATGATCTTGTTCACCGGATTGTCGGAGAGATCCATGATCTGGATGACCGGGCAATTCGCCTTTTCCAGCATCCGGCGGCCGGCAGCGCTCTGGTCGATCCCTGAAACGATCAGGCCGGCCGGCTTGTGTCGCAAAAGTTCGGCAAGCAGCCGATCCTCCTCGTCGAGATCATAGCGCGTGTTGCCGACCTGGATATGCAGCCTGGTCTGGCCGATCCCGTCATAGATGCCGCGCAAGACATCGGCGAAAATATGCTGCGTCAGCGAGGGCACGAGGACGCCCACCACGTCGCTGCGGGTGGATGCCAGGGTCCGGGCAGCGAGATTGGGAACATACCCGAGTTCGCGGACGGCAGTATCGATCTTCTCGCGCAGCATGTCCGACACCAGGGAAGGGTCCCGCAAAGCGCGGGATACGGTAATCGCCCCTACCCCGGCACGCTGGGCAACATCGGCTATCGTGGGTCTACCGTCCGTACGGCGTTTAGACATTCAAGGCTCCATGAAATGGCCACCTGTTCGCATCACGGCGGGAAGGCGCCGCCGCGTGCGTCTGCAGCACGCCACGATGATATCCACGTTGCCGCAGGTAATCCATTTACGCCCTCGTCCAACCACAGCGTTCGCCTCCCCAATTCAAAAAATCGACTTCCAGCGCTTGACGATCTGTTTATGGTAGCGCTACCATCAGCGCGAGTTGTTCGTCAACCGTCTTGTGCCGTGGAGGCGACACGGAGCCGGTACAGCCCAGGGGAGGAGTGGCATGGCAATATCTCGACGCATGTTCATGAGCCGCACGGCCGCAACCATTGCCGGCGCAGGCATCGCGACCAGCCTTGGTCCGAACGCTCTCGCACAGGGAGCAACAGATACGTTGCGGCTGGCCTTTGCCGCCCGCGGCGTCCGCACTATCGATCCGGCCAAATCGATCCAGGGTGCCGACGAATGGGCCATCATCCATATCTTCGACAAGCTTGTGGAAGTGCCGCTCGGGCATTTTCCGGGTAGTGTCGCCGAAGTTCAGCCGAGCCTTGCAACCAGCTGGTCGATGACACCGGATGCGAAGACATGGACGTTCCAGCTTCGCCAGGGCGTGAAGTTCCACAAAGGCTATGGCGACCTCACGTCGGACGACGTGAAATACACCTTCGATCGCCTGCGCAACGACAAGGCTCTGGGCGGCAATCGCGTCCTGTTTGACAATATCGCCGACGTGAAAGTGGACGGTCTCAACACGGTCATATTCACGCTGAACCAGCCCGATCCGCTGTTCATCATGGGGCCGCTCAGCCACTATTCGTCCAGCATCATTTCACGCAAGGCACTTGAGGAAAAAGGGGCAGCCGCCTTCGAAAAGGACCCGATCGGCACCGGACCTTACCAGCTCGCGAGTGTCGAAAGCGATCCCTCGCAGGGCGTGAAGCTCACCGCCAACAAGGACTATTTCGGCGGGGCGCCCGTCACCCCCAATCTCCAGGTCCGCTATATCGCGGATACCACGGCTAGGACGCTGGCGCTGCTTTCGGGTGACGTTCACATGATCGAAGGCGTTCGTGCGCCGGGCTGGGTGCCCTCGATTCAGCAACGAAATGCGAACCTGCATTTCGACGTCGCCTCCCCGGGAAGCTTCTTCACCATCTCGTTCAACCTGACAGTGAAGCCCTTCGACGACATCCGTGTCCGGCGGGCAATCGCCCATCTGATCAATCGCGACGAGATCGCCAACGCCATGGCTCCGGTCAGTCAGCGGACCTATGGCCTGAATCCGCCTGCCTATCTGGGAGGGTTCACAACGGAGACCATCCCTGCAGAGGTTCGTTATGACTACGATCCGGAGAAGGCGAAGGCACTGCTGACCGAGGCCGGTCATCCGAACGGGTTCTCGTTCAACGCCGACACCTCGCAGCGCGAGGATTATTCCTCGGTAATGCTGATCGTCCAGGAACAGCTTCGCGCCGGCGGGATCGACATGAAGCTGAACATCAAGGACCACACCGCCTTCCACGCCGATCAGCAGAAAGGCACCAACACGATCTTCCAGCGCTCGGCGGCCTATCCGCCTGTCCCTACGCAGGCGATCATCGAGCAATTGAGTGCCGCTGCCGAAGTCAAATCAGATGGTTCCGGCGGTCCCAATTTCAGCCACTATGGCGTCGCCATCCCCGGCATCGACGACATGCTGAAGAAGGCGATGGAGGAGCCTGATCTGGAGAAACGCGTCAAGCTGGTCCAGGACATCGAGGTCAAGTTCCTGACCGACATGCCGCTCCTGCCGATCAGCGACAACGGCTATCTGGTCGTCCGGGCTGCCAATGTCGATCTCGGCTACGAACTCAAGTCGGGCTACGCCCACTGGCGGCTGACCAAGGCGAAGATCAGCTGACCGGCAAAGCCGATCGCCAAACGAAACAGGCCCGCCGGGCACAGTCCCGGCTGGCTGCGCCATGCCCGATTTCATGAATTCATCCGCCGAAAGACGGCGAGCCTCGACGCCTCACCCAAGAGCGCTCCGAGAAAGCGGTGAATTCGAGCCTGTTTTTAGAGGAATGACGTTATGACTGCATCGGCTTCGGTCACCATTGTTCTCCCGAGGACGGATACCGCCCCGCCGGTTCGCTGGGCCGCGGCCGAACTGCAAAACGCGCTTGCGCGCCGGAACGTGGAGGCCAGGATCGCCGATACGGCGCAGTCCGGTATCGTTATCAATGTCTTCGGAGCCGGCCTGCCCGACACTCGAGAACTGCCTGTGGAACTCCCTGAAGCGCCGGAAAGCTTCGTGCTCGTCCGGCAGGGCGACATCATCACCGCCTGGGGTTCCGATACGCGCGGATTGGTCTTCGCGCTGACGGAACTAGCCGATCGGGTGCGTTTCGCTCCAGGCCAGGATTTATTCGAAGGCACTTTCCCGCTTGTCGAGCAACCATCTGCCCGCGTGCGAAGCATGAGCCGGCTGTTCTGCAGTGAGCAGGAAGACAAGATCTGGTTCTACGACCGTCAGCAATGGCGCGAATACCTGTCGATGCTTGCAGCCAACCGCTTCAATCGTTTTTCACTCGCGCTCGGTTTTGGTTACAACTACCCCTACCACAATCCATGGATTACCGACGTCTATTTCTATTTCCCCTATCCTTATCTGCTTAACCTCCCCGCCCATGACGTGAGGGTCGAGGAACTGCCGGACGACGAGCGCGAGCTGAATCTGGAAATGCTGAAGTTCATCGGCCGGGAAGCTGCCAAGCGAGGGCTCGAATTCCAGCTTGCGCTCTGGACCCAGCGATACGACTTCGATGACGTGCCGCGCGCCAATTACACCGTCACGGGCATAACCAAAGACAATCTCGCCCCCTATTGTCGCGAGGCTATCACGACGCTCCTGAAGGAAGTGCCCGAAATTACCGGGCTTACCTTCCGGGTCCATGTGGAGGGCGGCATCGCCGAGGGCGAATACGGCTTCTGGGAAGAAGCTTTCGCCGGCGTTGCCGCTGCCGGCCGTCCGATCGAAATCGACATGCACGGCAAGGGCCTCGACCACAGGATGATCGGAATCGCCCGCGCCAGCGGCATGCCGATCGCGGCCTCGCCGAAATATCTGGCTGAGCACATGGGCCCGCCCTATCACCAGTCGGCCATTCGCGACAAGGAATATCCGCCGGAAGTCGCCCGGAGCGAGCGAGAGCAGTTGAGCGAGGGCTCGCGAAAGTTCCTGCGGTATTCCTATGGCGATCTCTTGACCGCGGACAAGGACTATAAGGTCATCTACCGCATCTGGCCAGGCACGCAGCGTGTGCTTCTCTGGGGAGATCCCGAGTTTGCCGCAGGCTACGGGCGCAGTTCCATGTTTGCCGGCTCCGACGGAGTCGAATGGTGTGAACCTTTGGGCTTCAAGGGGCGTATGGGAACCGGCATTCCGGGCGGGCGCTTCAACTACCAGAAACAGGGCCTTGCCACCCGTTACGACTGGCAGAAATACGACTATCAGTACCGCGTCTGGGGGCGGTTGCTTTATAACCCGGATGCGCCACGCGAAAGCTGGATGCGCTATCTCACCAAGACCTGCGGCGATACAGCAGAGGCATGCGAAAAGGGGCTGTCCTGGGCAAGCCGGGTCCTGCCGCTGGTCACACTGGCGCATGGCCCGTCCGCATCCAACAACCACTATTGGCCGGAGGTCTACACCAACCTCGCCCTGATCGACGGCTCGGGACGGAGAGCCTATGGTTCCGATATGGAGGGACCGGTCCGCTTCGGTAACGCTCCGACCTTCGATCCTGCCCTCTTTGCCAATGCGCGTGAATACATTGAACTGCTGCTCAACGGAAAGGCATCGCACCGCTATACCCCGCTCGATGTCGCCGACTGGCTGGACGAGATGGCGCATGGCTGCGAGAGCGCAGTCCTCAAGGCGACCGGCACCAAAAGCTTCGGCAACATAGCCGTGCAGCGGATGATCGTCGACATCCAGATCTGCGCCGGGCTGGCACGCTTCTTCGCTGAACGCTTCCGGGCGGCATGCTGGGCCGAGCTCTTCGTCGCAACCAAGGTCACGACGCTGATGGATCGTGTCATCGACCATGCAAACCGCTCGCTGATGGCATGGGAGAAGATCGCCGACATTTCCCGTGATCTCTACATGGATGACCTCACCTATGGCCCACAATCCTGGCTGCGTGGCTCGTGGCATTCGCGACTGCCGGAAATGCGTGCGGAACTGGCCGATCTGGAATCGCTCCGTGGCGGCGGCTTTTATGAAAGCGTCAGGGCCGAACCAGCGGTGGCAGCCACGATCGCGGCGCTGGAAGCACGCCAACCCGTCTCATCAAGCGCGTCCTCCGTGCATGGTGCCCCGACCTTCAAGCCGGGCGAGGATTTCGTGGTCCGCTTCGCCGGAGAGACCGATGGTGAGCCCCTCCTCCACTGCCGGCACGTCAATCAGGCCGAGCGCTGGATATCTCTGCCGATGAGGCGACGGGAGGATAGCTTCGTCGCGACCATCCCGGGCGACTACACACGCTCGAAGTATCACCTGCAGTATTTCGTCAGCTTTGAGCGCGACGGACGAAATTTCTTATCGCCGGGATTGCAGCCGAACCTCGCCAACGAGCCTTATTTGACGTCCTTGCAGGAGAGAGGCTGGCAGTAGGCAGGTGATTGCGCAAGTATAGCCTGCCCGTGCTGCGAGGAGGCAAAACGGACACCGCGACCAGGGAGGAGGAAAACACCATGGCGCGATATCTTCTGTTGAGATTGGCGGATGCCGTTCCCACAGTCCTGCTGGTTCTGACCCTCGTCTTCATCGCCATGCGCATTCTGCCGGGCGATCCGGCGATCGCAGCGCTAGGAGATATGGCGACGCCGGAACAGCTCGAAATTTTCCGCGAGCGGATGGGCCTGAACGCGCCTCTCTGGCAGCAATACATCGACTTCATCTGGGGCATGCTGACGCTCGATTTCGGCACGTCGCTAATGAACAATCAATCGGTGCTGCGACTGATCGGCTATAACCTGCCCTACACGATCGAATTGACTATCGTCGCCATGATACTGGGCGTCGGTTTTGGTATTCCGCTCGGCGTGCTGGCGGCGACCCATCGTAACAAGGCCGCCGACAGTGCGGTGCGCGGCTTCTCACTGCTCGGCTATGCAGTGCCGGATTTTTACCTGGGAGCCCTGCTTCTCATCACCTTCTCGCTGAACCTCGGGCTTTTTCCCATCAATGGCGGCGGGGAGGGTTTTCTCGACCGGATGCATCACGTCTTCCTGCCGGCCGTCACGCTGGCATTGGTCAAGGCGGCCTTCATCGGACGGCTCACGCGAACGTCCCTGCTGGAAGTCTTCGGCAAGGATTACATCCGCACGGCGCGGGCCAAGGGTGCAAGGGAACCAAGGGTCATCTACCGGCACGGGCTGCGCAATGCCCTGCTGCCGCTCACCACCGGGATCGGCCTCAGCACGCTCGCCACTTTGTCGGGATCGGTGGCAATCGAACTGGTGTTCAATCGCCCGGGCATCGGCAAGCTGCTCATCAGCGCCATCTCGGAACGCGATTATGCAGTCATCCAGGGCGGCGTCGTGATTTTCGCGATGTTCGTCGTGCTCATCAACCTCATGATGGACCTCGTCTATATCGTCGTCGATCCCAGAATTCGGGTGCAGTAATGGCCGTCAGTACAGAACATTCCGAACTGCCGTCCCCTTCCCTAGCACCGGAACCGAGGGCGCTGAGCCGGCTTGGCTACGAGCTCTTCTCGCGCACATCGACGATGTTCGCGTTTGCGGTCGTCGTGGTCTTCGTGTTCGTCGCGGTTTTCGCGCCGCTTCTCGCACCTTATGACCCGCTGGCCCAGAGCATCCTCAAGATCAACCGGCTGCCTTCCGCCGACAATTGGCTCGGCACCGACCAGTTCGGGCGCGACGTCCTGTCGAGGATGATCTACGGCTCGCGGAACTCACTGATCTTCGGCCTCATCTCGCCGGTGCTGGCGGCGATCTGCGGTACGGTGCTTGGCGTGGTTGCCGGGTATTTCGGCGGAGTCATAGACCGCATCATTTCCCGCCTGATCGACCTCCTCCTCGCCTTCCCCGAATTGCTGCTCGCCATCATGATCGCGGCGGTGCTGGGCGGAGGCTTCTGGAATGTCATCGCCGTAATCACCGTCGCTTTCGTTCCGGGCTTTGCCCGCGTGGCGCGCGCCTCAACGCTTGCGGTCAAGCAGGAGCCCTATGTGGAGGCGGCCATCGCAGTCGGCGTGCGCACGCCGGTCATCATCTTCCGCCACGTGATCCCCAATATCGCCGCCCCGATCGTCGTGCTGATGACGCTCTGGGTCGCCTCGGCCATCCGCCTCGAAGCGTCGCTGAGCTTCCTCGGCATCGGCACGCAGCCGCCGAACCCGAGCTGGGGCAACATCATCCGCGATGGCCTCAACAATCTCTTCGGTTCGCCCTGGCCGATCATCGGGGCCGGCTTCGCCATCACCTGTGTTGTCCTTTCCTTCAACCTCCTGGGTGACGCGGTGCGAGACGTACTCGATCCGGAGATATCGGAATGACGGTACCGCTTCTGAGAGTAGATAACCTCGCTGTCGAGTTCGGACCGAAAGCCAATCCGATCCGGGTCGTCGATGGCGTAAGCTTCGAGATCCCCGCCGGCGGGGCGGTGGGGATCGTCGGTGAGTCCGGTTCCGGCAAGTCGATCACCTCGCTCTCTATCCTGCGGCTGATTTCCGAACCGCCCGGGCGCATCGTGCAGGGACGTATCGAGTTCAACGGCGTGAACCTGCTCGAGCTGCCGCGCTCGAAAATGCCCGATATCCGGGGCCGCGACATCGCCATGATCTTTCAGGAGCCGATGAGTTCGCTCAATCCCGTCATGACGATCGGGGACCAGATCGGCGAGGCGATCAAACTGCATGAGGCAATGACGGGCGAGGAAGGGCGCGCGCGCGTCATCGAGATGCTCCGCCTCGTCGGCATTCCCGACCCGGCAGGCCGGCTCGACTCCTATCCGCATCAGTTCTCGGGCGGCATGCGCCAGCGCGTCATGATCGCCATGGCGCTCGCCTGCAACCCGAAACTGCTGATCGCGGACGAGCCGACAACGGCCCTCGACGTCACAATCCAGGCCCAGGTCCTCGACCTGATGCATAAGCTGCGCCGTACGCTGAACACCGCCATTCTGCTGATTTCACACGATCTCGGCGTCATCGCGGACGTTTGCGAGCGCGTCGTCGTCATGTATGCCGGCCGTGTTGTAGAGGAAGCAGACATCCGCTCGATCTTCCGCACACCGCAGCACCCTTATACGCGGGGACTTCTGCAATCGATTCCGCGGCTCGATGACGACCGCGACCGCCTCTACCAGATCCCTGGATCGGTGCCGCTGGCCGGATCGGTCAAAAAGGGCTGTCCTTTCTATGAACGCTGCTCGCTGCGCATCGAAAAATGCGCGAACGAAATGCCGCCCATGTTCTCTTTCGGGCCTGATCAGCGGGCGGCATGCTGGGTGACGGCCAGCCAGGCGGATGCCAAGAAGAAGGAGGCGGCCCTGCAATGACCGATCCCATCATTCGCATCAACGACCTCGGCAAGACATTCGGCTCCGGCATGCGGCTCAGCCTTGCGAAACAGGCCGACGAGGTGCGCGCCGTCGACGGCTGCTCTTTCGAGATCAATCGCGGCGAGACGCTGGCACTCGTGGGCGAATCCGGCTGTGGCAAATCCACGCTGGGGCGGCTCTTGTTGCGGTTGATCGATGCCACCGCGGGCAAGGTCTATTTCGAGAATACCGAACTGACGAACCTGCCCGCCGCGCGCATGCGAGACATGCGCCGCCACCTGCAGATGATCTTCCAGGACCCTTACGGCTCGCTCAGTCCTCGCCGTACGATCGCGCAGATCATCGCCGAACCTCTCGACGTGTTTGGCTTGGTCCGCTCGGGCCGCCAGCGGCGCGAACGCGTCGCCGACCTCATGACCCAGGTCGGACTTTCGCCAAGCTTCATGGACAGGCATCCGCGCCAGTTCTCCGGCGGCCAACGCCAGCGCATCGGCATCGCCCGCGCCATCGCCGTCGATCCGAGCTTCATCGTGGCCGACGAACCCGTTTCCGCGCTCGACGTTTCCGTGCAGGCGCAGATCATCAACCTGATGCAGGACTTGCAGAAGCAGAAAGGCTTTTCGTTCCTGTTCATCGCCCATGACCTCGCCGTGGTGCGCCATATCGCCGATCGGGTTGCGGTCATGTATCTCGGCCGCATTGTCGAGATCGGACCGAAGAAGCAGATCTACGGCATGCCTCAGCATCCTTATACGCAGGCGCTTCTGTCGGCGGCCCCGGAGCCAGATCCCGACCGCAAGGGAAAGCGGATCATTTTGGAGGGAGACGTCCCGAGCCCCAAGCGCGTCCCGTCAGGGTGCAGTTTTCATACCCGTTGTCCGATCCGTCAGGATATCTGCGGCATCGAGCGGCCACCCTTGCGCGAGGTGGCGCCGGGTCAGCTCACGGCCTGTCATTTTGCAAAGCCGTTTCCGATCCCTCGGCCGACGGCATCTCAAGCGGTTCCGGCCTGATAAAATCAACAGGAAATGTCCGAAGACCGGCGAGGCACAAGCATCACCGGTCTTCGTGGGCCCGCGACCGGATGAGGTCGGAGTTGCTTTTCGAGAGGAGAACGCACCCTTCTGGAAAAGGCTATCCCCGAAGATCGCTCAACAGGGATAGCAGGCGCTGGGAGGATTATATCACGCCGTTTTGGTCGCGCGATGGAAGCGCCAGCGGGCATAGCCGCTCTTCACGGGGTAACCGAGATCAACGCGTTTGTTGCGCGCCACGGTGAAGGACAGCGTCGACAGACCGATCAGCGGCAGATCGCGGAGCACCTGCAGCTCGATCTTTTTGCAGAGATCCACATAGATCTTGTAATCGGTCGCCTGCAGGGCCTGGTTGAGCAGATCGTCGATACCCGGCATCGCCACGCCGTAATGGCTGTAGGCGCCGCCACCCTTGCCGTCCGGCTTTACTTCCGATTTCGACGAAAGCTGCTGGAAATAAAGCTGCGTCGGGATCGGCGGATAGCTCGAAGAATGCATCGCGAGCGTGTTCTTGTCGCTGCGATTGTCTGCGTGATAGGCCGTGTGGTCGCCGATCTTGAGGTTCATGCGCAGACCGACGGCGCGCAACTGCTCCTGTACGATGAGCATGGTCGAGGAATAGTCCTCGCGTTGGCTGCAATTGCTGTCGAAATCGAACCCGTCCGGAAAACCTGCTTCCGCCAACAGGGCCTTGGCCTTTTCCGGATCGTATTTGTATTGCAGTTCCGGCGGCAGATCCTCGGTCTTGGAGCCGGCGGGGAAGAAATCCGGCTGCAGGCCGGCCATGAAGCCACCCATCGGCTTCAGCGCCTCGGCGACCGCATGCCGGTCGATCGCATACATGACCGCCTGACGGACCTTCAGGTTGTCAAAAGGCTTGCGCTTGAGATTGATATGCAGGGTATTGAACGAACCCGGCTGCGTCATGTCGAACTGCAGGGTGGGGTCACGCTGCAGCATCGAATCCACCCAGCCCGGTGCACGCACGGCCTCGATCATATCCACGTTGCCGGAGAGCAGCGCCAATGTGCGGGCCGTGGTGTCGGCGATGAAGACGCATTCGACATTGGCAATCTTTGCCTTGTTGCCCCAATAACCCTCATGGCGCTTCATCGCCTCGCCCCATTCGCTGTCAAAGCGGGTGAGCTCGTAGGGACCGGTGCCGACCGCATCCGTCATGAACTTCTCAGCGCCGATCTTGTCGAAGGCCTTCTTCGAAACGATCACAGTATTGTTGGAAAAGATCGTGGTGCCGAGCAGGTTCACGTCCGGTGTCTTCAGCGTGATTTCGACCTCGTAAGGTCCCTTGGCGACCACGTCCGCGACGTTCGACATGATGGTTCTGTTGGTGCCGTCGGCAATTGCACGCTTGTAGGAAAAGACGACGTCATCGGACGTCATCTCGCCATACCCCTTGTGGAACTGCACGCCCTGACGAAGCTTGAAATTCCAGGTTTTGGCGTCCGGGGAAGATGTCCATTCGGTCGCGAGCGTCGGCACATATTTGTCGGGCGAGGTGGCGAAATCGCCGTCTTCCGGACGGACGAGCTGTTCGTACATCTGCTCCGTCGCCCAATTATCGGACCCTTGCGTCGTGAAGTTCGGATCACTGGTACGCGGCCCGCCTGCGGCAATCCCGATGCGGATGACGTCGGTGTCCTGGGCATTGGCTGCGCGGACGCCCATTGTGCTCAATGCCGTTGCCGCGGCAGCCAGTTCAAGAAATTCCCTTCTGTTCAAGCTCATCATCTCCTCCCAAAGACAAGTTTGAGTCTATCAGCTTCGCCGCATCTTCAATTCAGCATCGCGGACCACCAGGCCAAGACCCGGCCCATTCGGAACCGTAAACTTGCCATCGGACGGTATCGGCGGATTCTCGAAAGCCACATGCATGCGGGTCGAGGGATCGGCAAACTCGGCGGGCTTGGTAAGGTGCATGATGGTCGCGAGCACATGCAGATTCGCGGTGTGCGCGATGGTCGGCTGCGTCTGATGCGGCACCAGTTCGACCCCGTGCGCATGGCATATCGCGGCGCATTGCATGAGCCCGGTAATGCCGCCCATCTTGACGATATCCGGCTGCACCATGCGGACCCCGGCATTGATCATGTCGACGAGCGCTTGGGTAGTGTAAGTCTGCTCCGCCGCCGAAACGGTGATGTCGAGTCGCTGGGCGACCTCCCCCATCGCACGAACGTTATAGTGCTGCACCGGCTCTTCGAACCAGATATAGCCGAGCTCCTCCAAGGCCCGCCCGACCCGGATCGCACCGCCGACCGAATATTGGTTGTTGGCATCAAAGGCGAGCGGGAAATCGTCGCCGACGAGCTTTCGAACCGCTTTCGCCTTTGCGATATCGCCCGGGATGTCATAGTCCTGCCGGGTACGGTCGCCATCCCAGCGGATCTTGATGGCGGCCGGCGTCTCTTTCCTCCAGCGTGCCTCGACAACACGCAGGACTTCATCGACGGTGCGCCCGGCATTGCCCCCGATCGAAGCGTAGAACGGCACCTCGGTGCGCCATCCGCCACCGAGCAGTTTGAAGATCGGCTGGTTGAAATACTTTCCCTTGATGTCCCAGAGCGCGATGTCAAGCGCAGCAAGCGCCCCGGTCACGGCGCCTTCCGGCCCGAGCTTCACGTATCTATGCAAAAGCCTGTCATACAGCACCGCCTGGTCCAGCGCATCCGCACCGATCAGGGATGGCGCGAAGTCCCGCACCACACCGAGCGAATGCTCGCCGCCCATCATCGGCGAAGCCTCGCCATATCCGACGATCCCGTCGATCGTCGTCACCCGAACGATCGCGCTGCGGCGACCCGGCGGCTCGTTCGGCTCCCACATCACCTGGAGAGCTTCTATGGATTTAATGGTCGTCGGCGTAGCCACTGCGCATCCTCAATGAAAAAGCAAAACCGCCCGCGCATGAGCGCGGGTTGAAAAGTCCTTTGGCACTGTCCCGGCAACGCCCGGCAAACAGTTCGATGCATGACATGCTGTGCTGAAGTCTCGCGCGGCCCTCCCGACCGCATCGATCACCGTGATCGGCCTGTCGCCGTCACATTCCTCCATATTGACAGCATTGCGCAAATTGCATCCGTATGCAAGCGACATCTGCAAAAAAGCGGAATGAATGGCGGGCCTGATGATGATCAGGAAGACACCTGCTCAAAGGCATAGATCTGGGTTCGGAGAAACCGTGCGACGAGTTTTCCATCCGCAAGCATGAATTCCTCGCTTTCGAGATAATGCTTGCCTTTGCGGAGATAGGCTCCTGCGACCGCACCGACGACGGCAAGCCGCTGCCCCGGCCTCGCCTGAGCGAAATGCTGCGTCTCGATCCCCGTCAGGACCACCGGAGTGGGAAATCTGAAGCTGTTGTTCGTATCGCCCATGGCAAGCCGCATCAGGCATCCCGAATGGACGACCGCCTCCCGCTCGTAGAAAGGATCGGCCTCACCGAAGGCACGCAGGGAAGCCTTGAAATCAACATCCGTCAGGATTCGATTGGCCGTGGTGAGAGGCATGCCCCGGCTGAGATCCCCCGCCTCAACCGGCGGAGGAATCTCGGGCCTTGCAATAGCGGCAAGCCTTGACATGTCCGGCAGGTCCGGTGAGTCCTCCGGCAATCCGATCCAGCCGGCAGCAACCTCGTCACCATCCTCGTTCATAACCGAAACTTCCGCCCGGCATATACTGCCTTCATCTTGAAGAGGACCTGCGCGCATCACCAGATGGTCGCCGTTATGGACCGGCCGGCGGAAGCGCACGCCCATGCCGCCGCGGACCGTCCAATCCTTGCCCCAGGCGTGAAGCGCGAGGCGGCTGATATGGCCGTAAACGAAGGCGCCCGGAACCAGTGCTGCCTTGTAGCCGCGTGATCTTGCCACCGCGTCGTCATGGATCGACCCTTTGTAGCGCGGATCGTCGTCGAGCCGGATGTTAACGGCCAGTTCTCGTGGAAAGACGGGAGATGAATTCATGCTTCAACCGTCCGGAAAAGGCACGGCCGCCATCGCATCGCTCTTCGAAATGCGATCGATGTCGGAGGCTGAAAAGGCCAATATGTGCCGAAGCACATGCTGATTATGGCCACCGAATTGTGGCGCGGCGCGGCGCTGGCTTCCGGGCGTACGGCTCAAATGAATGGGCAGGCCGGGATGGCGATGTCGCCCTGCATCGGGATGATCGAGTTCGGTGAAGAACCCGCGATAGGCAAGATAGGTGCTCGCCGCCACATCGGCTGCGTTTGCGACAGGAGCGGCCGCCACGCCGGCATATTGCAGGAGCCTTGCGACCGCATGCTTGTCCCGGGTCGCTGTCCATTCGCAGATGATGGAGGTCAACTCCGCCTCGTTACGCTTGCGAGCGGCAAGATCGGAGAAGCGCGGATCGGAGGCAAGCTCGGGCCGACCCATGGCCGCGCAAAGGGCGACCCACTGTTTGTGGTCCTCCGCGGCAATGACCACCCATTGATCCTCGCCTCGCGCAGGGAAGGCGTCATGCGGCGCCATGTGCAGAACCCGGTTCCCATCCGCCGGCGGGTCGTCTCCGGTTTCAGCAGCAAGTAGAAGCTCAGCGCCGATGAACTGCATGGCCGCCTCCACCTGCGGCACCTCGACATACTGGCCCTCACCTGTCCGGTCGCGATGATAAAGCGCCATCAGGATCGCGGCGGCGGCGTTGAAGCCGCCGATCGGATCGAGATAGGAAGGGCCGCTGTTTTCCGGCTGGCAGCCAGGATAGCCCATCATTGCCGACATGCCGGTCGCCATTTCCATCGTTGGCCCGAGCGCCGCATAGCGCGACATCGGTCCTCTGCCTCCGAAGGCCGGCAATTCCGCGACAATGATATCGGATTTGATCGCGGCCAGGCTCTCATAGTCGAGTCCGAGCTTGGCGAGCGTGCCCGGCCGGAAATTGCAGATCAATACATCGGCGACAGCCACGAGACGGCGAAGCGTCTTGCGCCCCTCCTCCGTCTTCAGGTTCAGGATGCACGAGAGCTTGTTGACGTTCTGCGAGTTGAAGAGGAAGGAGCGGTCGAAGGGGCGGGAACCCGCTTCACCATCGGGAAAGTTGATCGGAGTGGGTTTCTCCTTGTTGAGCCGCCAGGAATTCACGCGGTTCGGCGATTCCACATGGATCGACTGCGCGCCGAAATAGGCAAGCACCCGACCAGCCATGGGACCGGCCCAGGCCGTCGTGATCTCGATGACCCTCAGGCCTTCAAGCGGCAGCCTCGGGGACGATTGCCGACCTGGTACCCGTTCCGGGGGCGTCCAGGCGATTTCACCGTTCGCCTCGCCGAGAGCCGGTGCGCCGGATGTGACTTTACGCGGCGTAACGCTCATCCGGTAAGGCGTGCCGAGGATCAGCCGTCCGTCTGCCTTTTCCCAGTAATTCCGATCGTTGAGATGGCCGTTCTGCAACTGCTCGGACGGCTGGTAAGCCTTCGCGGCGATGACCTGCGCCTTCTGGAGCCGCTCCACCAGTTCCTCGGCGCACTGATCCGTAACCTTTTCCTGAATGATCTCGTAAAGGGTTTCCCAATTCGCCCGGCGCACAGCCGGTTCGGCAAAGCGCGGATCGTTTTCCAGATGCGGCAGGTCGAGCGCCGTGCAGACCGCATGCCAGCGATGATTGTAGATCCAGATGCAGACCCAGCCGTCGCGACATTTCACCTGGCCCGCGGGGATCGTCTGATCCCGCCGCGTGTGGATGGAGCCGTTGTAGATGTGCCGCATCACATAAGGGAAGCACATGGCTGCAGCAGTCTCCGCCGCATCCACCGAGACGACCTGACCGAGATTGCTGGAATGGCGCTCGTGCAAGGCGACGAGAATGCCGATGCAGGTCGCCAACCCTGCCGCGTAAGAGGCGCGGTTTCCGACACCATAGAGCGGTTCGCGTCCATAGGCGCCGTTGTTGTTCATCATGCCGGACAGCGCCTGAAGGACGATCTCCGGCCCGCGCCAATCCTCCAGCGGTCCATCCCGCCCGAAGGCACTGACCGATGCTACGATACAGCCGGGATTCAGCCGCTCCACGCGCTGCGGATCGAAATCCTCCGGCAAAATCGCAACGTCCGCCGCAGCCAGCATCGTGTCAAGCCGTACTGCATTCGCCCGGTCGACGACGATGGAACACTTGCCGGCGTTGAGGTGCCAGAAATGCAAGGACAGATTGGGCTCAGTCACCGAAAATGGCTGCATGCGGCGAATGGGAGAGCCTTCCACAGGCTCGATCAGCGTGACGTCCGCCCCGAAATCCGCTAGCAGGCGTGCACAATACTGTCCTGCCAGGCTATCCGAGAAATCGACGACCCGCAGGCCGTGCAATGCCGTGGGCATCCGCACCTCCACCAATCAGCTTGCCGACAGGTCTCCTTCCCCCGCCGTCGCAAAAGTAGCGCGCATTGCATACGTATGCAAGATTGGCTTCTGCTCCAATTCGTCGTATTGAAGGAAGGCTGATTAAGCGATAGGGAGAATCTCGCAGCGGTTGCAACGGTGCCAGGGAGTGCGGCATTGAATAATACGACCAGCGAAAAGGTGCGGCGCAAGCCGATGACGGCACGCGAGCTCGCTCGGATGATCGGCGTCAGCCAGTCGGCCATTTCGCGCGCCTTCACACCCGGGGCGAGCATTGCACCGCAACTCCGGGCGAAAATCCTGCGCCATGCCGAAGACGTCGGTTATCATCCCAATGCCATCGCCAGCATGCTCTCGAAGAGCCGGACGAACATCGTCGGCATCGTCATCTCGGACATGCAGAACCCTTTCTATCCGGCGCTTATCGAGAGACTTTCACGCGGGCTGCAACGCGTCGGCTTGCAGAGTCTGATGTTCAACATCACCAAGGGCGCCGACCTGGAGGAGCAGCTTTCGGCGCTGAGACGCTACAACGTCGATGCGGTCATTATCATTTCCGCGACGATCCTGTCCGGCCCGACTCTGCGTTGGGCGACGGAGGATCGGGCGGCAATCCTGATCAACCGCGTCGCGGAAGATGCGGAACTGAGTTGCGTGATCTGCGACAATATCGAGGGCGCGAGGACGATCGCCGATCATTTCCACGAGATCGGGCGCCGCCGTATCGCTTATGTGGCGGGCCTTTCGCACACCACCACCAACCGCGAGCGTCAGAGCGCCTTTATCACCCGCATCGCCGAGCACGGCATGACGCTGTCTGCGCTGATCGATGGCGGCGAGTACAGCTATTATGCAGGGCGAAACGCGGCGCTCGATATTCTGGCCCGTGGAGACACTGACGCGATCTTTTTTGCCAACGATATTCTCGCGGTCGGCGGTATCGACGCGCTTCAGGAAAATGGCGTACGCGTGCCGGAGGATATCGCTGTTGCCGGCTTCGACGACATCGCCATGGCAGGCTGGCCACATTACAGCCTGACGACATTCCGCCAGCCGATCGACACGCTTGTCGATGTCACGGTAACCATGCTCGAAGACGGCTCATGCGTGCCCGGCAAGCTACCGACCATCCGCAGGATTTCCGGTGAACTTATCAAACGCCGCTCGACGATGGGGGCGGCCTCGCCAGACTGACCCAAATAGTGCGATGCTTTCGGGGACACCTGCTTTACAGGGACCAGCGAAAGCATCCTGAGAAGATGAACCGTCTGCCGCGTCAGACCGCAACGAGGTGGCCTGGTGACACGGCGCGATATTCGCGCGTCTTCGTCAGGTAATCGACCGGCCGGATTGGGCTCTTCAACTCATCGCTGGCGCCCATGCGTTTCTCTCGCCGGCGGTCGGGATCCGGCACGGGAACAGCGGCCATGAGCTTCTTCGTATAATCGTGCTGCGGATTGCCGAAAACGGAGACGCGTGGGCCGATTTCGACGATTTCACCGAGATACATGACTGCAACGCGGTGGCTCACGCGTTCCACGACCGCCATGTCGTGGGAGATGAACAGGAAGGCGAGGTTGAGGCTCTGCTGCAGGTCGAGCATCAGGTTGATGACCTGCGCCTTGATCGACACATCGAGCGCCGAAACACTTTCGTCGGCGACAATCACCTTCGGTTGAAGCGCCAACGCACGGGCGATGCAGATGCGCTGCCGCTGGCCACCCGAAAATTCGTGCGGGTAGCGGCTTGCCATGTCCGGTGTCAGCCCCACCTTGCCGAGCATGTCAGCGACGACCTCTTTGGCTTCCTTCGAAGTCCCCATCTGGTGTTCGAGATAGGGTTCGGCGATGGCCTGGCCAACGGTCATGCGCGGATTGAGCGAGGCGAACGGGTCCTGGAAGATCATCTGCACGGATTTGCGCATCTCGCGCATTTCCCGTCTGTCGAGCGCGAGCAGGTCACGGCACTCGACGGTGACCGAACCTGCGTCCGGCTCGATGAGCCGCATGATTGCTCGGCCGGTTGTCGATTTGCCGCAGCCGGATTCGCCCACCAGAGATAGCGTCTCGCCGGCGAAGAGATCGAAAGAAACGTTCTCCACGGCATGCACGCGGCCGCTCAACCGCCCAAACAGGCCGGAATGAATATCGAAACGCTTGGTCAACCCCTTTACCTCAAGGATCGGCTTGCCCTTCGCGACTGTATCCGGCACTTCGACCGGCACATCGGACTCTCCGGTTGCGGCATTGACGACCGGGAAACGCAGCGGCCGCTGGTACTTTTCCATCGAACCCAACACCGGCACGGCGGAGAGCAGCGCGCGGGTATAGGGATGCTTGCCGCGATGAAAGATGTCCGCGGTCGCGCCCGTCTCGACCTGCTCGCCGCGATACATGACGACTGTTCGGTCAGCAATTTCGGCAACCACGCCCATGTCATGGGTGATGAACAGGACGGACGTGCCCTCCTCATCCTGCAGCATCTTGATGAGGTCGAGGATCTGGCCCTGGATCGTCACGTCGAGCGCGGTGGTTGGCTCGTCGGCGATCAGGAGCTTCGGCCTGGACGCCAGAGCCATGGCGATCATCACGCGCTGGCGCATGCCGCCGGAGAAACGATGCGGATACTCATCAAAACGCGAGGCAGCCGACGGGATGCGCACCTTTTCCAGAAGCCGGATGGTTTCGGCTTTCGCCTCTGCCGCCGACATGTCCTTGTGGCAGAGCAGCGCCTCGGAAATCTGATCGCCGATGGTGAAGAGCGGGTTGAGGCTCGTCATCGGCTCCTGGAAGATCATCGAGACGTCATTGCCGCGCACCTTGCGCATCTCGTGTTCAGGAAGCGACAGCAGGTCGCGCCCGCCGAGCATGATCTTGCCCTCGATACGGCTCGTCCCTTCCTGCAGGAGGCGCATGATGGAGAGCGAAGTGACGCTCTTTCCCGAGCCGCTCTCACCGACGATCGCCACCGTCTCGCCCGGCGCAACGGAGAAGGAAACGTTGCGGACCACCGGCTTCCATTCGCCGTCCACGTTGAACGACGTGGTCAGGTTCTGGACTGACAGAACCGGTTGATCGGACTGGACGGCTTGCGCTTGCGAGGTGGCCATGATCGTTCCCTTCCTGTGGTCTTGTTCGGCTCAGTCCGGCCAGCGCAGCATTCCATCAAACCGGTGCCGGCTGCGTTCCTCGATGGGCGTGGCGATGATCTCGTTGGAGGCGCGTGCCTTGTCGAGTTCTTCCGCAAGCCTGTTCGCAACGATCGTTTCCTGGCCCGGATGCAGATTGCACGGATCGAGGTAGAAATAGTGATGTTCCACCTCGTGGTCGCGGACGATGATCGGCGGTTCGCCGCGTCCAAGCGCGCTTGCAAGATCCCAAGCGGTGATATGCGCTTCCGGCGGTGAGATGATCACCCGCATGCGGTCGAGCGGATTGTTGGTCGGGTCGGGCTCGATCAGTGCAGTCACGCCCGGACGCCCGTCGAGTGTCTTTTTCCAGAGGTTCAGATAGCCCGTTTCGCGCTCGCGGATACCCGCATGATCCCGTTTCTCCCAGGCTTCCAGAGCCGCCATGACGCCGTAGACGCTCTCCTTGCCGACTTTCATGCCGCGGCCGATGCCCATGTTCTGCAGGAAGGCGCTGCGCACCAGCTCCTTTTTACCGGCGACGATGCCCGAGGTCGGGCCGCCGAGGAACTTGTGGCCGGAATAGAGCACGATATCCGCACCCTGCGCCAGGAAGAGCTTCAGGTCGTATTCGGAGGCCGCATCGACGATGACCGGAACGCCCTTCGCATGAGCGATCTCGACGAACTCGATGAGGTTCAGCAGCCCATAGTCGACGACGTGATGCGAGACCACATAGACGGCGGCCGCCGTCTTGTCGGTGATCGCATTTTCCATGTGGTAGCGATGCGTCGAGGTCGCCTGGCCGATCAGCACCACCTTGCCGCCGGCAAGCCGGATCGCCTGGTCCACCGGCGCACCGTAGCTCACCACATGGCCCATCTGGACGATGACCTCGTTTTTCTCCGGCGCCGCGTCCGGCAGTTTCTCGATCGCCAGCAGGTTGTTGCCGGTCATGGCTCCGGCGACTGCGAGGCTGATACCGGAAGAGCAGGAGGCCGTCACGAACCCCGCTTCGCCCCCCGTCAGCCGTGCGATGACGGCGCTTGCCTTGCGCTGCAGGTCGTTGATCTCCACGAACTGCGGCAGGATCGCCGCCATGGCTTCGATCGCCTCCGGAACGACGATCGAGGCCCCGAGGCTGGTCATCGTGCCGGATACATTGATGACCGGGCGGAGGCCGATCTGGGTGCGGATATCATCGGACATTCTCATCTCTCCAAAGTGATGGCCGGCTGCGGATTGCCATCGACAGTTATGCCATAGTAATGTAATAGCCTCTCGAAATCACACGAGGGGCCGCAAGGAACATTGAATTGGACACCAGGACTTCATCTGCAGCACTCTCCGAAGACGCCGCTTCCACCCGGGAAACGGAAGCCAAGGGCGCGCGCCGCTCGCGCGTGAGCGGCATCGACCGTGCGCTGCAGGTGATCGATTATCTCTACGAAACCGGTGCGCCGGCGGGCGCCTATGCGATCGCCAAGGCGGTCAAGGCACCGCTTTCCACCGTCTACGTGATCATCGATGACCTGGTCGAAAAGAACATGCTGGCCCGCAATCCCGACGGGTCGATCTGGCTCGGCGCTCGGCTTTACCACTACGGTCTTGCCTATGCCCGGTCGCTGGATTTCATGAGCGTCGCCACCCACGAGATGCACGACCTCTGCAGGCAGGCGGGTGAAACCGTGCAGCTCTGCGGCCGCGACGGCGACTATATGCTGGTGCTCGCCATGGCGGACGGCCCGAGCCATTTCCAGGTCGCTTCGCGCGTCGGCACGCGTGTACCGCTCAACTGGACTGCCTCCGGCCGGCTGCTTGTCGGCCACCTGCCGGACGAGGAGCGGATCGAACTCTTCAAGCGTTGCGCCCGAACCTCTCCGACCGGTCGCGCCGAGATTAATGCCCGCACCCTGTCCGACTCGGCAGGCAAGGCGTTTCAGGAGCGCCTGTCCATTCAGGTTGCGGAATCGGACTATGCCGTTGCCTGCATTGCTTCGCCCGTCGTAGATCGCGAGGGCCAGTGCGTCGCCACCATTTCCATCGTACTTCCGGAACAAAAGGTCTTTTCCGACGAAAACCACTATACGGAACAGGTGCGCGCCTCCGCCGAGAAGATCGAAAAGCTGATGGGCTGGCGCAACCACTGAGTTCTGTCCTCCCCTCAATCGCGCAGAGCAACGATCGCTTCGATCTCGACGGTGATATTGCCGGGAAGAGAACCAAAGCCGACGGCCGAGCGAGCATGCTGGCCCGCCTCGCCGAAGACCTCGATGAAGAGGTCCGAGCATCCGTTGATGACCCGCGGATGATCCTCGAAATCCGGAACGGCATTGACCATGCCGAGCAGTTTCACGACCCGCTTCACCTGCGAAAGGTCGCCGAGCGCGTCCTGCATCACGGCAAGCAGATTGATGCCCGTCAGTCGCGCGTGTTGATAGGCCTGCTCCACATCGACATCGCCGCCGACCTTTCCGGCATGGAGATAACCGTCCATCTCCCGCGGCCCCTGACCGGAAAGGTAGAGAATATTGCCTTCGCGTACATGCGTCACGAAATTGGCAATCGGCGGCGGCGGCGGCGGCAGTTTGATGCCGAGTGCCGCCAACCGCCCATAAGGCGTTTCTGCCACCGGAGTGGCCTTTGCTGGAGACGTATTCACGTAAACTCCTGTCATGCAATTCCAGGAATGTCGGCTCACCGCCACGAATAACCGTGGCTGTGGCGGACGAGCTTGCGGGCCCGCGGGATATAGCGGCTGGCGACGGTGGCTTCCGATCCGATGACCGCGTAGCGCGGCTCGAACAGTTTCTGCAGGCGCGAGACGTCGCCGTTGGAATCGGTCGCTTCGAGATCGGCATCGATGAGATCGAAAATGGTGAAATCGGCGCGTTCGCCGACCGACAGCCGCTTTTCCATCGAGAGCTTGATGACCGAAGCCGGGTGATGGGTGACCGCTTCAACGACCTTGTCGAACGGCATGCCGACCGACAGCAGCTTGGACATGGTCGTTGCCAGATCCCAGACCGGGAAATTCATCGAATGCCCATGCAGGTCGGTCGAGATCGAGAACGGCAGCAAGCCGCGCTGGATGGCCGCTTCCGCCACCTTGAACGAGAAGGACGCGCCGCCATGGCCGATGTCGAGGCGGATGCCTTCGGAGGCGCAGCGTTCGGCAAGGTTGAAGAGGTCCTCGTCTTCCATGATGCTCGAACCGGCCTTGCCGTTGAAGCAGTGAGTGACGACGTCGCCGGGCCCGAGGATTTCCAGAACCTCGTCATAAAGCGCTGGCGGCTCGCCCACATGCACCATCATCGGCAGTTTGAGGATCTTGGCGATCTTCTTGCCGAGCTTGACGGGGGTAACACCCCAGGACCCGGTGATGACATGGCTCGCGCGCACCTTGATGCCGACGATATGCTCGCTGTTTTCCGCGTAGCATTCGAGGATGCGGTCGAGGTCGATATCCTTGATGTCGCGCAGTTCCGGCACGCGGTTGCAGGCGACGAGCCCGATCGAGCCGAGGTTCAGGAAAGCCTTGATGCGTTCCTTCGACGGCTCGATGATGTATTCGCGAAAGCCGTGGAAATTGGCCTCGCCTGCCGAGCCCGCATCGACAAGCGTGGTCACACCACGTTCGGCGCCGCATTCCGACGGACGGATCGATATATCCGTGCCGCCGTGCCAGATGTGGACGTGCAGGTCGACCCAGCCGGGAGAAATCCACGCGCCCTTGCCGTCGACACGCTCCGCATCGACAGGCGCCGCAAGCGACGAGCCGATCGCCGAAATCCTGCCATCGGCGCCAACGAGGATATCCGTGACGGCGGCGGATGTATCGCCGCCAAAGGCCATCGGCTTCACATTGGTGAGGAGGAGCGGCTTGCCCGCTTTTTCACCGGTCATTCTAAAGGTCCTTTCGAAGTCTTGGATCGAGCATGTCGCGCAGCCCGTCGCCGACCATTTGCAGCGACAGCACGGAAAGAATGATTGCAAAGCCGGGGAAATAGGTCATCCAGTCGGCCTGGCCGATATACTGGCGGCCGGCGGCGATCATCGTTCCCCAGGTTGGAATTTCAGGGCTGACGCCGAGCCCGAGGAAGGAAAGCCCGGCTTCGGCCAGCATGGCGCTGGCGAAGAGGAACGTGCCCTGCACCAGGATCGGCGACATGAGATTGCGAAGCACATGCCGCGTCATGATGTGGAAGGTCGAAATGCCGAGCGCCTTCGCCGCTTCCACGTAAGGCAGTTCGCGGATCACCAGCGTCGAGGCGCGGACGATCCGGGCAAGCCGCGGTGAATAGACGATGGCGAGTGCCACGATGACCGTGACCAGCGACGGACCGAGGGCCGCAACGAGCGCAATCGCGAGCAGGATATCCGGAAATGCCATCATCGCATCGATCAGCCGGGCGATCGGCGTGTCGAGCTTCTGGAAGAAGCCGGCAAGCAGGCCGAGCGTCACGCCGATCAGCGCCGACAGCGCCACCACGGCAGCCCCGACCAACAGAGACAACCGCCCGGCATAGATGGTGCGTGAAAAGACGTCGCGCCCGAATTCATCCGTGCCGAACCAGAAGATTTCGCTCGGCGGCTTCAGCCGGTTGACGATCGAGAGCTTCGAGGGCGAATAAGGCGCAATCCAGGGTGCCAGGATCGCAAGCAGGACGAAGATGATCAGCACGATCACGCCGGCAGCGACGGTCTTGCGCCTCAGGAGCCGGCGGAGGAATTTGCCTCGCTCGCTGACAGCCGGCTTGGGAGTGGTGGTTGCGATATCGGCCATCAGGTGCGCACCCCCATCAGTAACGTACTCTGGGATCGACCAGAAGATAGAGCATGTCGATCGCGAAATTGATCAGGACATAGAGGCCGGCAATCACCAGCAGTGCGCCCTGGATCACGGGATAGTCGCGGCGCAAGACCGCCGAGACGACGAGATTGCCGACGCCCGGCAGGCCGAAGACGGTTTCGGTGACGACCGCGCCGGAAATCAGGACCGCCGCCGTCAGGCCGACGACGGTCAGGATCGGGATCAGTGCGTTCTTCAGGGCGTGTTTCATCACGACGCGCCGTTCGACCAGACCCTTGGCGCGCGCCGTGCGGATATAGTCGTCACCCAGCACGTCGAGCATCGAGGCACGCGTGAAGCGCAGGATGAGCGCCGAGGAGACGAGACCGAGCGCGAAAGCCGGCAGCGTCAAATGGTACATCCGTTCCAGAAAGGAGGAACCCGGACCCCCGTATCCCGAAACGGGAAACAGGCTCAGCCTGACCGCGAAGAACTGCATCAGGATGAGGCCCAGCCAGAAACTCGGAATGCTTGCGGCCAGCATGGCGATCGTGGTCGCTGCCTGATCGACGAAGGAGCCACGCCTGTAGGCGGAATAGATGCCGATCGGCAGGGCTATGATGCTCGCGATCGCCAGCGAGAAGATTGTCAGGAAAAAGGTGGGCTCGGCGCGATCGAGAAGAGCCGAACCGACCGGCATATTGAGAAAGATCGACTGACCGAGATCGCCGCGCAGAAGCTGGCCTATATAGTAGATGTATTGAACACCGATCGACTGGTCGAGCCCGAGACGGGTCCTGAGCTCGGCGATGTCCTGCGCCGTCGCGTCGGGACCGAGCATCACGGCGGCCGGGTCTCCGGGCGTCACGCGCACGATCACGAAAACGATCGTGACGACCAGGAACATCACGACGATCATGCCCGCGAGGCGCTGAAGGATGTAACGTATCATGCAAACGGGTTCCTGTGTCCGCACGGGACAAGGCCGAGAGCGGATGCCGGCCTGCAGCCTGGCATCCGCATTTCTCGTGCTTACTTCGTGATCGAGGCGTTCCAGAAATACGGCCAGGGAGCCGGATCGACGCCTTCGAGCTTCTTCGATTTCGCGGAGACGGCGTTGAAATCGCCGATCTTCAACAATGGCAGTTCATCATAGATCGTCTTCTGGACATTTGCCCAGAGCTCGACGCGCTTCGCCGGATCAGCTTCGGACGTGAAGGGATCAACTGCGGCCTTGCGGGCAGGCGTATCCCACCAGCCGGGCGAACTGGTCGACAGCACGCCCATCAGGGCCGGCTCGGGCAGGAAGGGGCTGTGGGTGATGTAGATATCCCAAAGCTTGGCGTCCGCACGACGCTGGGTCAGCGTCGCCCAGTCGACCACCTGCATGTCCACGTTAACGCCGGCGAGCTTCAGGTATTCTGCCGCCACCTGGGCCATCTTGTAATGGAACTCGTATTGGCGGCTGGTGAGGATCCGCAACGGTTCACCCTTGTAGCCGGCTGCCTTCAGGTCCGCCGCAGCCCCCTCGGGATCGCCGAGATTGTAATTGCCTTCGGTCCCGACCTCGGTGTTCCAGACAAAGCTCTTCGGATAGAAGGCTCCGTCCGCGTTGTAGAAATCCTTGCTGCCGAAAGCTGCAGCCAGCATGTCTTCCATGCTCAGGGCCTTTTCGACAGCCTTCCTGATCGCGAGGTTCGAGGAGAGGCCTTCCTTGGTGTTGAAAACGAAGACCGGGAAGCCGAACGGCTTCAGCATGATCGGCTCGGATGGCTGGGAATTCTTGATCTTGTCAAAGGATTCGACCGGAATGGAGTCGACGTAGTCGTACTGGCCCGAAACAGCCGCCTCGACGCGCGTGTTCGGATCCGGAACCGGCACGAAACGAATTTCATCGAGATACTGATGACGGGCGCCGCCATAACCGTCGCTCTCGCCGGAACGGGGCTTATAGCCATCAAAACGGGCGAGCTGGATATACTGGTCCGCCTTGCGCTCCTTCAGCATATAGGGTCCCGTACCGATGAACTCTTTCATCGGTTCATCCTGCTTTTCAGCCGGAATGATGATGGCCGCGGAATTGTTGAAGGCGAGGAGAGAAAGAAGCGGTGCATAGGGCTGCTTCAGTTTTATAGTGACCGTCGCGGCATCGGCAGCAGCGACGGATTCGATGAAACCGGCGACTTGCTTGCCCCGCGAAGCAAGCTTCGTCCAGCGACTGAGCGAAGCAACCACATCTTCCGACGTCATGTCGCTGCTGTCATGGAACTTGATGCCTGTACGCAGCTTGATCGTATAGGTCTTGCCGTCCGCGCTGATCTCCGGGAGGCTTTCGGCGAGAAGCGGCGTCACCTTCCAGCTCTTGTCGAAAGTATAGAGGGTCTCGAAGATATGCTGCGTGACGATGCCGACGAGGTCGGCGGTCGATACCATCGGATCAAGAGTTGGCGGCTCGCCGATTGTCGCGACGTTGATCACGCCGCCCTTTTCCTGAGCCATCAACAGCGAGGGGGCTGCGATCAAGGCAGTCGCAACCAGGAACGCCAGTTTCAGTTTCATTGAGGTCTCCCGTTTTTATGTTCCACTATTATGATATATAAGACTTTATAAGAGAATACAGAACCCGAAGGTCCTGTCAATGGCCTGCCGTAGTGTACCAGTGGATCGCGGAACCGCGGCGGAGGCCAGCATCGAGGGCCCGCGCGGCATCGTTACGGGGAGCGGATGAGCTAATGAGCCCGTGATATGGCGGCCACCACCCGGTGTCTGTCGGGAACTGATCGGCGAATCTGTCGCCAGCGACGAGGCCCTCCGGCCGATCCGACAAGAAGCAGCAGGCGGATATCGATCCGAACGAGAAAAGTCAGCTTCTAACGTGCCACCTTGTCCGGATGCGCATTTGCGAACGATTTCAGCTCGGCGCAGCAATCAGCGATGGCCAAAAGTCTCGGGTATCCGGTGAGATCTACATTCCAGCGCCGTGCATTATAGACCTGTGGCACAAGACAGATATCCGCCATGGTCGGACGGTCGCCGTGACAGAACCTGCCGGTCGAAGGCAAATCCAGAGATTTTTCGAAAGCGGCCAATCCCTCTCCAATGAATTTTTGCATCCAGGCGATCCGTGCTTCATCACCGCCACCGGTCAACGACAGGACATGGCCGGTGACGTTGAGATTGCAGACCGGATGGATTTCGATTGCGATGATGTAGGAGAGTGCCCTCACCCTCTGCCGACCGACGGGATCGCCTGGCAGGAAGGCCCCGCCGCGCGTCTCGTCGAGATATTCGATTATGGCCAGCGATTGGGTAAAGATGTGGCCGTCAATCTCCAGCACTGGGACAAGGCCCTGCGGATTGCGCTGCAGATGCTCCTGCGACCTGTGTGCTTTGGCAAGCAGATCGACCGGAACGGAGCGGAATGTCTCGGCGAGCATGTTGAGCGCGATCCGCAGCCGATAACTGGCAGAAGAGCGCCAGTAATCGTAGAGCACCGTGTCGCTCATCCCGTCTTCTCGTATTTCGTCACGGCCTGCTCGATCGCGCCAAAGATGGAATGCCCCTTCTCGTCCTTCATCTCGATCCGCACAGTATCCCCGAAATGCAGGAAGGGCGTCTTCGGCACGCCGAGATTGATAGTCTCGATCGTGCGGATTTCGGCGATGCAGGAATAACCCGTGCCGCCGTCGGCCACCGGCTTGCCCGGCCCGCCGTCAAGCTTGTTGGAAACCGTACCGGAACCGATAATCGTGCCGGCAGCAAGGGGCCTGGTCTTAGCCGCATGGGCGATGAGTTGCGGGAAATCGAAGGTCATGTCGATACCGGCATTGGCCCGGCCGAACGGCTTGCCGTTCAGATCGACACGCAACGGCAGATGCAGTTTGCCGCCATCCCAGGCATCGCCAAGCTCATCCGGAGAGACGGCGACCGGTGAAAACGCCGAAGAGGGTTTTGACTGGAAGAAGCCGAAACCCTTGGCAAGTTCAGCCGGGATCAGTCCCCTTAACGATACGTCGTTGACCAGCATAACGAGCCGAATTGCATCGCGGGCCTCATCCGCCGACGCGCCCATCGGCACGTCGTCAACGATGACAGCCACCTCACCCTCCATGTCGCAGCCCCAGGCTTCGTCGCCGAGAAGGATCGGATCGCGCGGGCCGAGGAAGGCATCGGAACCACCCTGATACATCAGCGGATCGGTCCAGAAACTCTCCGGCATCTCCGCGTTACGCGCCCTGCGGACAAGCTCGACATGGTTGACGTAAGCGGAACCATCTGCCCATTGATAAGCACGCGGTAACGGCGACGTGGCGTCGTGCTCATGAAAACGGAGGGTCGGCTGCGAACCGGTTTCAATCCCTTCCGCGACACGGGCAAGCCGCGGCCCCGCATGCGCCCAGTCGTCCAGTGCCGCCTGCAGCGACCGGGCGATGTGCCCTACCTCCGAGCACCGGGTCAGGTCTTTCGACACCACGACCAGCCGACCGTCGCGCGTGGAATCCTTCAACGTCGCAAGCTTCATATGTCCCCCTCTTATTCGCCCTGCTCCTCAAGGCAACATGTCAGAATGTGTGGCGCCTGCCGAAGAAAACAACGCCCAGACTGTTTAATTGAGTAGACGTGCCCTCGTATTATTTCACTTGATGCCTGGCGTGCCGTCAAACCTGCGTTCGAGGCCGGTCCAGCAATCGATATAATTGTCCTGCAGCGTTTCGAGCTCCGCGGCGAACCTGGTGATCTGCTGCGGGAACCGCGTCTCGAACATGAAGGCCATGGTGTTCTCGAGCTTGACCGGTTTCAGTTCGCCATTCGACGCTTTCTCGAAACCCGTGAAATCGGGGCCGTGCGGCAGCATCATGTTGTGCAGGCTCATGCCTCCCGGCACGAATCCCTCTTCCTTGGCGTCATAGCGGCCGTAGATCAGCCCCATGAACTCGCTCATGATGTTGCGATGATACCAGGGCGGCCGGAACGTGTGTTCTGCCACCAGCCAGCGTGGCGGAAAGATCACGAAATCCACATTCGCCGTTCCCTCTTCGCCCGACGGTGCCGTCAGCACAGTGAAAATCGACGGATCGGGATGGTCAAACAGGATCGCACCGACCGGCGAGAAGGTGCGCAGATCATATTTGTAAGGCGCATAGTTACCGTGCCATGCGACGACGTCGAGCGGTGAATGGCCGATCTCGGTCACATGAAAAGAGCCGCACCACTTCACGTGCACACGGCATGGCGTTTCCTTGTCTTCATAGGTGGCTACCGGTGTCTTGAAGTCGCGCGGATTGGCGAGGCAGTTGGCACCGATCGGACCGCGGTCCGGCATCGTGAATTTGGCGCCGTAGTTCTCGCAGATATAACCGCGCCAGACGTCTTCCTCGCCGAGCCGGGTGACCTTGAACATGGTTCCGCGCGGGACGATGCAGATTTCGGATGGCTCCAGGTCCATTTTGCCGAGCTCGGTGAACACGCGGATCGATCCTGTCTCCGGCACAACCAGCATCTCGCCATCGGCATTGAAGAAATAGTCGTCCACCATGTCGGCATTAAACGTGTAAACATGAGCCGCCATGCCCGCCTGGGTCAGCGCATCGCCCGCCGTCGTCATGGTGCGGATACCCTGCAGGAAATTCAATTCCTCCTTTGGAGCCGGCAGCGGGCTCCAGCGAAGCTGCCCAAGCGCCAGCGAGTGCTCGCCGATATGCGGCGCAGTCTTCCAGAATGGATAGTCGATTTTCGTGAAGCGGCCCGTGTGCCGCACGCTGGGACGAATACGATAGAGCCACGAACGCTCATTGGTGCCGCGCGGCGCGGTGAAAGGCGAGCCGGAAAGCTGCTCGGCATAGAGGCCGTAATTGCACTGCTGCGGGCTGTTCTGGCCCTGCGGCAATGCTCCCGGGAGGCTCTCGGTCTCGAAATCATTGCCGAAGCCCGGCATGTAGGCGAGCGCTTGCGTTTTGACAGAGGCCTTTACGGCTTTCGGATCGATCTTGTCCAGCATGGCTTGCTTCCTCCCATGATGACGATATGGTTACAAATGTAACCATCTATTTTGTAACCATCAACGCCATGGACCACTTTGCTCTCGAACAATTTCTGCCCTACCGTCTCAATCGCGCCGCCGAATTTGTCGGCCTGCGCTTCGCCGCGCATTACAAGGCAAAGTATGGCATGACACGGCCGGAATGGCGCACGCTCGCAGCCCTCGGCAGTTCCGGCCGCATGACATCGAAGGCTGTCGGCATCCATTCGAGCATGCACAAGACGAAGGTAAGCCGCGCCGTGTTTGAGCTGGAACAGCGTCGCTGGCTAAGACGAACGCAGGACGAAGCCGACCGGCGGCTCGAGCATCTGGAACTCACTGCTGCCGGGCTACAGGCTTACCGGGAGCTGATCGAACTCGCCCGCCGGTATCAGGCAGAGCTGGAGGCAGAGTTCGGTGACGGCGGTGTCCGGGCGCTTGACGAGGGTCTCGCGGCCGTGGAACGCGTCATGCGCAAGCCCGCCAGGGGCAAGAAGCTTCCGGAACCTGATGGCCTCTGAGCCTCAGCTCTTGGCGGGCTTTTGAATCGGAATCCCGCCGAAATCCTTCAGGACATTGAGAACGATTGATGTCTTGACATGTTGCACGCTTTCATGCGGCAGCAACACGTCATTGACGAAATGGGACAGGCCCGCGAGATCGCGTGTCACCACCTTCAGATGATAATCCATCTCACCGGTGAGCGAGAAACATTCCAGCACTTCCGGCAGGTCCTCGACGAGGCGCGCGAAGCGCTTGGCATTATCGCGGTTATGCGTGGCCAGCGTCACGGCGATGACCACGAGCAGGTCGAGACCGAGCTTCTGCCGGTTGAGATGTGCCCGGTAGGTCTGAATGAACCCTTCACTTTCCAGCCGTGCCCGCCGGCGTGAACATTGCGAGGGAGACAAGGCGATGAGCTCGGAGAGCTCGTTATTGGTCAGCCGTCCGTCGTTCTGCAGATGGCTCAAGATTTTTAGATCATATCCGTCCAGAGCATCCATCGTGCACCCACTTCACTAATCTCGCACACATCATGCATCATTCGAGCGGAATACAGCCCATATTGCAAGCACAATGCACGTGACCTGCATCATCATGAAAGGTGACTGACAGGAGGAGTTTACCATGGGTCCTTTCCCGCACGACGCACCGGTTTCCGAGATCACCACCGACAATCCGGCTGGGACCGACGGTTTTGAATTTGTCGAATTCGCCCATCCGGAGCCGCAGAAGCTGGAAGAACTGTTTTCCCGCATGGGCTATAAGCCGGTGGCGCGGCACAGGACGAAGAACATCACCGTCTGGCGCCAGGGCGACATCAATTACGTCATCAATGCCGAGCCGGGCAGCCATGCCATGCGTTTCGTCGATGAACATGGCCCCTGCGCGCCGAGCATGGCCTGGCGTGTCGTCGATGCCAAACACGCTTTCAATCATGCGGTCGCCAGGGGCGCGAAACCCTATGAGGACAAAGACAAGACGCTCGATGTGCCGGCCATTGTTGGTATCGGCGGATCGCTTCTCTATTTCGTCGAGACCTATGGTGAGAAAGGTTCAGCCTACGACGCGGAATTCGAATGGCTCGGCGAACGCAATCCAAAACCCGAGGGCGTCGGCTTCTATTACCTCGATCATCTGACCCACAACGTCTATCGCGGCAATATGGACAAGTGGTGGGATTTCTACCGCGAGCTCTTCAATTTCAAGCAGATCCACTTCTTCAATATCGACGGTCGCATCACCGGCCTGATGAGCCGGGCAATCACCTCGCCCTGCGGCAAGATCCGTATCCCCTTGAACGAATCCAAGGACGACACCAGCCAAATCGAAGAATATCTGAAGAAGTACAAGGGGGAAGGCATTCAACACATCGCGGTCGGGACGGAGAGCATCTACGAGGCGACCGACAGGCTCGCCGATAACGGGCTGAAATTCATGCCCGGTCCACCCGACACCTATTACGAAATGTCGAGAGAGCGCGTGCACGGCCATGACGAGCCGATCGACCGTATGAAAAAACACGGCATCCTGATTGACGGCGAAGGCGTGCTCGACGGCAGTATGACGAAGATCCTGCTGCAGATCTTCTCTAGGACCGTCATCGGCCCGATCTTCTTCGAGTTCATCCAGCGTAAAGGCGATGAAGGCTTCGGAGAGGGCAATTTCCGCGCCCTCTTTGAATCGATCGAGGAAGATCAGATTCGCCGTGGCGTCCTCAAGCCAAACGAAGCCGCGGAATAGGAAACATCCTGTTCAGTCGCAGCCAATATTGAAGAGAAATATGCCGAACCGCACATAGACCGCCAGATCCGAACATGGAGCGCACGCAGGCAAACGCTAAGTTCTCGGCAAGCCCTCCGGCCGCATCTGTTTCTTGAGCGCGGCGATACGGAAGATGGCATTCGGGGCGCCATAGCCACGATAGCCACGCCGTTCGACGATCTCGAAGAAGAAGCCTTCGCCATAGGTGCCGCTGTAGAGCTGGAAATATTCTCCGTGTTCGTCACGGTCATAGAGGATGTTGTCCGCCTTCAGCCGCTCTGTCAGCTCCGGGTCGAGACCAAATCGGGCTTCGACATCACCATAATAGTTGGGCGAGATGGAGAGCGGCCGGAACCCGTTCTTCCGGAGCGCTGCGGCGGTCGCGAAGATGTCGTCGGTCTCGAAGGCGAGGTGCTGGATGCCCGAACCGAACTTTTCCGCAATGAAGTGGCCTGCCAGAGTGCGGCGGTTCTCCGCACCATTCAGCGTGACCCTCAGTGCCCCTGAGGCATTCTCAACCACCTGGCTGCGCACCACGCCGGCCGGATCGATGATATCCACCATCGGCGTCTTATGGGCGTCGAAGATCGAAGTATAGAACAGAAGCCAGGTCAGCATTTCGTCATAGGCCACCGTCTGGGCGATATGATCTATGCGCAGGAGATGGGCCGGGGTAATCTCCATACCTTCTTCAACGGGCAGGAAATCGATTTCGGAAAAGCGCCCGAGCTCACTTTTGTTATCGATCAGATAGATCAGCCCGCCGCCGACGCCGCGGATTGCCGGTATCTCCACCTCACCCAGCCCGACCGGCTGGTTGAAGGGTTCGGCATCGAGTGTCACGGCACGCGCGAGCGCGGCCTTGGCGTCGTCGACGAGGAGTGCCATCGCATAGGCGGAGGTCCCGTGCACGGCGAAGGACGCGTTGGCAAACCCTTTCTCGTCCGTATTGACGAGCAGCCGGATATCGCCCTGGCTGAACAGGCTGACCTTCTTTGTTCTGTGGACAGCCGCTTTGCGGAAGCCGAGCGTATGGAGGATGGCAACAAGATCCGCGGCCTCCTTTTCATCGGCAGAGAATTCCACGAAGCCGACACCCTTCACCTTTGCCCGATCCGGCATGGCGGGAAGGGTCAGGCCAGACACATTCGGGCTCCTTCGCACCTGATCGCCGAGATAGATCAGCGAACGGTGGCCGTCCGCCGCGATCGAGCGGGTCGAACCGCCGCGAAACTGGTCGTTGAAGATTTCCAGTGAGAAGTAGCCGTCATAACCGGTTTCGGCGATCGCTGTTGCAAACTCCGTTACGGGTAAGTCCCCCTCGCCCGGCATATTGCGGAAATGCCGGCTCCAGTAGAGCAAGTCCATGTCAATCAGCGGCGCATCGGCGAGCTGGACAATGAAAATCTTGTCCTTCGGGATGGAACGGATGGAATTGATGTCGATCTTGCGCGACAGCGTATGGAAACTGTCGAGGATGAGGCCGATGTTCGGATGATCGGCGCGCCGCACGACCTCCCAGGCGTCGCGATGGTCGTTGATATGGCGCCCCCAGGCGAGCGCTTCGTAGCCGACTTTCAGGCCGCGCCTAGCAGCCCGCTCGCCGAGCTCGTGGAAATCCGCCGCCGCCCGGTCGATCCCGCCGAGCGAGACTGGCGAGACATTCGAGCAAACAAGCAGCAGGTCGGTGCCAAGCTGCTGCATGACATCGAACTTGCGCTCGGCACGGTCGAAGGTTCGTTGCCGGTGGGAAGGCGGCATGCACTCGAAGTCGCGAAAGGGCTGGAATAGTGTAATCTCAAGGCCGTAGTCGCGCGCCATCCTGCCGACATCCACCGGACTGCCGTCGAAGGCCAGGAAATCGTTTTCGAAGATTTCCACGCCATCGAAGCCGGCTTTTGCAATGGCCTCAAGCTTTTCAGGCAGCTCCCCGCTGATCGATACGGTCGCTATCGAGGTCTTCATGTACTCCTCCCTTCCTCCAGTTCCGCAGAACGTTTCATGAGGGCATCGGCCGCCGCCGATTGCTCCTCGCTAGAGGTCAGGGATTTTGTACTAAATGGTTCGTAACATCAAATGGTTTGAGGGGTATCTGCACGAAGCTCGGCCATGAACGCCATCGCCAACGACGGTTCGGATTTGCCATACTGATTTCGAGTTAGCCGATACGAACATGCTCGCCGGAGGCTGCGACCATATCTACGGCGATATCCGGGCGCGCTTCAAGGAAATGCCGAATTCTTGCCGGTTCCATCAGGCTAAATGCGGTGGAGAGCGCATCGGCCGTCGTCGCATCCGGAGCAATCACGCTCATGCGCCGGTAACGCTCCGGAACGCAGCCACGGATTGGGTCCAGGATATGTCCGAAGCGGCCCGAACGGTCGAAATGGAATCCTGATGAACTCGAAGTGGAAACCGCCTTGTCGATGATATCGATGACCGTATTCGGGGTTTCACCGGCTTCCATTTCAGCGAGGCCGATACGCCAGGGTCGACCATCGGACGCGGCGCCGATGGCACGATTTTCCCCCATGCTGACAAGGCTGCTCGTGACCCCGGCATCGCGAAGCATCTGAACGATGCCGTCGGTAATGTAACCCTGCGCAATGCCATTGAAGCTGAGGGCCATGTGTGATCGAGCGAAAGCGACGCGATCCCGGTTGAAGCGAACGCCATCAAAACCGACACGAGAAAGGGCAGTCCGGAGTTCGTCGTTTTTCGGTCCGGCAGGATCGGCATCAGCCCTGGAGAAATGCTTCGCATAGAGGGCCCAGAGCGGTTGTATCGTCGGATCGAAGGCACCGTCGCTTGCTTCCCAAATGGCGCGGGACCTTTCCAGCAACATAATCATGTCTGAAGGGGGGGCAGCGATTGCGCCGAACCTGTTCAGCTCCGCCAGAACGGAATCGCTTCTGTACAGGCTGAATATCGCTTCCAGCCGGGAGACTTCGGCAATGACGCGATTGACCAACTGCCTGGCCAGCACGGGATCGTCGTGGTTCAGAATCAGCGTCGCCGGAGCTCCAAGGGCTTGGCCTTTCCAGCCGACAGGTTCCATCGTCTGCGCCGCAAGTCCGGCAGATGGGATGAGCGGAAGCCCCGCAGCAGCGGCAAGAATACAGATTGCACGGCGGCGTGTGAAAGTCTCAGCCATGATCATGGCCCCCACCGTTGTCGTTTGTTTGGGAGGAATCCGCTGCGGGTAGTTCCGCGCCGGCTCCGAGGATATAGGCCTTCGGCACTTCGGCGAAACCAACCACGCGCCCACCATTCTTCGAGGCGAACGCGTGCGCATCGTTCTCATTGGAGAAGGGCACGGCCTCATCGACACCCATTCCGCCGCGCGCAGAACTGTTGATGACGAAGAATGCCCTGCGCGCGTCGACCCAGTTTTCCGCTCCCGGCTGATCCCAGTTCGGTGCCTTGCCCATGTCGGACACATAGATCGCGGCGATGTCCTTCGGTTCTTCCGGCAACATGGTGAAGGCGAGAGCATCGCGTGCGGACGAGAACCAGATCGCCTCAGGTATTTGCTGCAGGATGATCTGCCCTTTTGGGCCTGGATGTTCGAGCACGTTCATGCCGCAATAACGGCCCATCGCCTCTTCCGTCAGGGCAAACGGAGGCGGGACAATGGTGCTTTCCTCCTTGCAGCCGACAAGAAGGAAAGATGCAGCGACTGCCGCTGCGGCTAGGATCAATCTCATACTTCCCTCCTGGCGAAGATAAAGTTGGCGACGGCGAGCGGGAGGACGGTCCACAGCCCCAGAGCACCGACCAGAACAGGCGTGGAAAGCCGGGTATGGCCTACAATCCCTCCCATGCCCGAAAGAGCGCTCGCGCCTCCGGAGCTAAGATTGAGCAGGCGATAGGCGTCAGTCGGATTGGCGACCAGAAGCAGGTCGAGGAGCCCCGAGGGCAAGGCCTGACCTTGCCCGGCGACTAGCGCGCCGAGCAGGGCCATGTCATAGATCAGGACGAAAAACAGCCAGATGCCGATGGCGATCCCGCCCGCCGTGCTGCGTTCGCTTGCCTGCGTGCTGACCAGATAACCGATGGCGATAAAGACCGCGCCCAGCAGTACCGAGGATGCCACCATCGAGGCGAAGGATTCCCAGCTTTCGATGTCGATCCCCGTACTGGTCAGAGCAAGTCCCAGCGCGGATGCGCCGTAACCGAAGAGCGTCGCGAAAGCGAGAATGGACACATGTCCGAGAAACTTGCCGAGCATCACCTCGCTCCGGCCGAGTGGATAACTCAGCAACAGCAGCATGGTCCCGCGCTCCGCTTCGCCGACGATCGCATCATGTGAGATCAGGAGCGCAATCAGCGGGATGAGAAAGATGGTGAGGCTCGACAGGCTGACGATGACGACATCCAGCCGGTTGACACCGACATTACCGGTCGGCGCACTTCCGAGGAACGAAAGCGTAAGCGCGAGGGCCGCCAGGAGTAGCGTGGTGGCCAGGACCCAGCGATTGCGAAGGCCCTCCTGGATTTCCTTGCGGGCGACGATGAGGATGTTGGTCATTGCGTCTTCTGCCCGTTCAGGAAATGTGCGTAGAGATCGTCGAGCGTAGGCTCGGTGATAGCCAAATCAGCCAGCATGGAGGGATCGCCCGTGACTTCGCGCAGCAGCGCGATCTTGTCCTCCGGCGCGACATTGGCTTCGAGACGTCCTTCGGCCGTTCTGCTCCAGCTTGCCCCTTCAAGGCTGCCTCCTCCGTTCGCAAGCCGGACGCTGATGCGGGTCGGCAGACGCGCGAGCTTGCGCAATTCATCCAGGGTTCCGTCCGCGATCTTGGCGCCACGATTGACGATGATGACGCGGTCTGCCCGATCTTCGAGCTCGGTCAGGGCATGCGATGAGAGGAGCACCGTCGTCCCGCCACCGCGCAACTCGGTTATCAGGTCGTAGAAATTCCGCCGCAGCGCCGGGTCCAGCCCGCTGGTCGGCTCGTCGAGCAGCAGGATGCGCGGCTCGCCGAGGAGCGCCTGGGCGAGACCTAGTCGCTGACGCATGCCTTTCGAATAGGTGCGCACCGGTCGGTTTGCGGCTTCGGGCGCCAGCCCAACACGTTCAAAGAGCATATCCATGTGGGAAACCGCCACGCGCTTCAACCTGGCATAAAAGGCAAGCGTCTCGCGTCCTGTCAGCGTCATATGGAAGGAAACGCTCTCCGGCAGATAGCCTAGCCGTTGGCGGACCGCGAAGTCGCCTGTCGCCGGGTCTTCGCCTAGAACCTTGACAGAGCCCGTGGTCGGGCGGATCAGGCCAAGCATCAGCTTGATCAGCGTGGTCTTGCCCGCACCGTTATGCCCGACCAGGGCAATGGTCTCTCCGGCCTTCAGCGCGAAGGACATATCCTTCGTGGCCTCGATTTTGCCATAGCGCTTGGAGGCGCCCGTGAGTTCGACCGTTGCTGTCATTGGATTTGTCTCTTTCCGATGATCGGCCTCATCAGAGGATGGCTGTCGACCACGCCGCCCGGCAGCAAGGCAGGGAATTGCGCTTGTGCCCAGCGGATGACCTGAACTGCAGGGCTGGTCGTCAAAAGCTTGGCCTGCGGCGCCGTCCACAGAACCTTGTCGATCAGGTCGTTTGGCCGGTAGGGATTGTCCGCAATACCGTCGCCATCGAGATCGAAGGCCGGATTGTCGCTCCAGTAGTTGCCCCGCCCGTCCTTCGACCAGTCCATATAGCGCGTACCGACATATTTGACCTGGTTGCGATTGTTGATGAAGGCGTTCCCGCTGATAGCATTCGCTTCGGAGCCCGCAGTGAAATGAATGCCGATCGCACATCCCTCGAAGAGGTTGTCGGTGAAGCGGTTCTTGTTGGCGTTGTAGATAAACACGCATTTTTCCGGGCCTGGTCGTAATCCCACGGGATTCCGGTCCATCGATGTCGTGTCTTCGGTCTTGGGCATGTCGGGATCGGCGTTCCGGTTTCCCCCGAGCAACCAGCGGCTCGCCGGCTGCAGGCGGCCGAAGACGGAATTGCCGGTGATGACCGAGCTGTTGGCATAGTTGAGCAGCAGACCGTGGTCGCGGTCGCCGTCCGAGACATTGCCGGTGATTTTCAGGCGGTTGGAAAACATGATCGCGTAACCGACGGAATTGCCGGTGGAGATATTGTCGCTGATCTCGCTGTCGTTCGTGTACATGTAATGGATGCCGAAGCGCAGATCGCTGAAGCGGTTGCGGCTGAAGACATTGCGCTTGCTCGCCATGGTGGCGATGCCGTCCCGTCCGTAGCTGATCACGTTGTCCAGCACCTGCGCGCCGGGCGCGTTCCAGACGGAAACGCCGTTGCCGGCCTCGCTGAGGCGCTCGCCCTGCAGTCCGACAATCGTATTCCGTTGCGCGACGGAATTGGCCGCGCCGTGCAGATAGATGCCGAAAAGATTGCCGGTCATCACATTGCCCTCGATCACTGCGCCGGTCGCCGCCTCCGTCGCCAGCACTCCCGAATCGAGTGCTGTCAGATCGTGGCCGGAGCCGCTGATAGCGAGATTGCGTATAGTGACGCCCGCCGCATTGATCGTGATCACACTGCCCCTGCCGTTGCCGACAACGCTTGCTCCCTTTTTGCCGGAGATCGTAAGGGGCTTGTCGATAACGATAGGCGCTGGATAGATACCCGGTTCCAAGGCGATGAGATCGCCTGGGGCAACTGCATCGATGACCGCCTGCAACGACACTCCCTCGCCCGGCCCGACGATGTGATTTTCCGCAAGCGCCACGGCTGGAAGGGCGGCCCAGAAGGCCGCCATCCCGATTGTCGCAATTGTTGATCTCCGCCGCATCATGCCGTCTTGGGCTCGACCAACATGCGGCCCTTCATCTCCATGTGCATGGCATGGCAGAACCACGAGCAATAGTACCAGTAGACGCCCGGCTTGCTGGCCTTGAACGTCACCGAGGAAGTCGCCTGCGGCCCGATTTCCATGTTGATGCCATAGTTGACGAGGGCAAAGCCGTGGGTCAGGTCCTCGATCTCGTCGATATTCGTGACGTAGACCGTGACCTCGTCCCCTTCCTTGACCGTGAAGCTTTCCAGGCCGAAGGCGGGGGCGGCGGAGGTCATGTAGACACGCACCTTGTTGCCATCCCGGATGACCTCGGAATCGACGAGCAGATCGATACCGTCGGCTTTCGCCTGCTTGACGGCGTCGGCAAAGAAGGGGTCGTCGCGCTTCCAGATGCTGATGGGGTTGATCTTCGAAGCGTGGACAATCGTGGCGTCATGCGGTTCCGCGAATGTCGGATTGTCATGCACGAGCACCATTTGATCACCGGAAATGTCGATCAGCTGGTCGTTTTCCGGCTTCAGCGGACCGACGTTGAGGTAGCGATCCTTGGAGAACTTGTTAAGCGAGATCAGCCACTTGCCATCGGCATCCTTGGTCTGGCCCATGGAGGTGTGGTTGTGGCCTGGCTGATACTGGACGTCGAGCTTCTGGCGAATCGGATCGACCTTCTCGCCCTTAAAGGCACGTTTGGCATCCTCGATGTTCCATTTGCATATCTGGCTGTCGAGAAAGAGCGTCGTATAGGCATTGCCCTTGCCATCATAGGCCGTGTGCAACGGGCCGAGGCCCAGTTCCGGTTCGGCGACGACGGTATCGCGCGGCTTGATCTTGTCGGCGAAGAGGTCATCGAACTTGCGAACGTCGAAGACCGTCACGGTCGGCGACAGCTTGCCGTTGGCGACCACATGAATGCCATCCGGTGCCGTGTTGATGCCGTGCGGACTGTTGGAGACCGGAATATAGCGCGTGAAGCGAGAGCCATGGCGGCCGTCGACGACAGGCACGCCGTTCATTTCCTTGTAGTCACCCTTGGCAACGGCTTCCTCGATCCGCTTCAGGTCGAACACGACGACCCAGTCCTGCTCCTTTGACATCATCTGTTCGAGGTTGACGCCTTCCTCGGAGTTGTAGCAGGTGGCGAAGCAATATTTGCCCTGGTAGTCGGCATCGACGTTGTCGAGGTTGCCATCCACCATGACCTGCCAGGCGATTTTCATGGTCTCGCCGTCGATAGCGGTGAAGATCGCATGGTACTGCTTGGTATCGTCGAGGATCTTGCCGTCGTTCGGGATAGGCGCACGATCCTCTCCGTTGGCAAAGACATAGCCGGTCTTCGGATATTTCTGGACACGCAGCCCATGGACGGTGTGCTGATTGGGAAGCTGGATGATCTTGTCGCACTTCATGACATCGAGGCGAATGCGCGCAACGCGGGTATTCGCCTTGTCGTTGGCGAAGAGATAACGCCCGTCATAGGAGCCTTCCGTGAAGGACGGGTGGGGATGATGGAGGTCGCCGTTGAGATAGATGCCACCTTTATCCTCCAGGAACTCGACGCTTTCCGGGAGCAGACCTTCGGTCAGGATCTTGCGGCTTTCATTGGTCTGGCCCCAGCCAGTCGCGCTGCACCGGTTGAAAACCGGAACGCGCATCAGCTCGCGCATGGAGGGCAGGCCGACGATACGGACTTCGCCCGTTTGCCCGCTGGAGAAGAATACGTAGTATTCGTCCAGCTCGCCCGGCTTCACCTCGTATGGCTGGTCGCCCACCTTCTGCGCGAGCGCCGGCGTCGCAGCCGCGCCGGAAAGCGTGAGCGCACCACCGACCCCGGTCGCGCCTGCGACTGCGGCCATGGCGGTCGTCCCCAGTATCTGCCGCCTGTTCAGGCGCGGTGGGTTGTGTTCGTCAGACATTGTTCGTCTCTCCTTGGTTGGTCCTTCACGCCGGCTGATCCGATACGGCGTCAGAGCTGGTGATTGGTGCACCCTTGTAGGTGACCTGGGTTTTGGGTGGCGTTTCGCCGCGGGAAGCGGGGGAAGACAGCCGCAGGAATTTCTCGCGCTTTTTCCGCACCTCGATCATGTGCGGACAGCGCTGGTCGTCCTGGTAGAGTTCCTGGCAGTGCATGCAGTAGATGCACTCGTTGACGTTGATCTGCCCTTCCGGATGAATGGCCTGCACGGGACATTCCTTGGCGCAGCGATGACAGGGCGAGCCGCATTCCGGCCAGCGTTTCAGCCATTCGAACATGCGGATGCGACCGGGTATGGCGAGAGCTGCGCCGAGCGGGCAGAGGTAGCGGCAGTAAAAACGCTCGATGAAAAGGCCGGCGACGAGCAATGTCACGGCGAAGAGGACGAAGGGCCACTGGCGGGCGAATTTCAGGATGATCGCCGTCTTGAAAGGCTCGACCTCTGCGACTGTCTCAGCGAGCGCCATCGAATAGAAGGAAAGGCCGAACAGTCCGAGAAAGATAATGTATTTGACCGGCCAGAGCCTCTCGTGCAGCCCCCAGGGCAGCTTGAGCTGCGGCACCTTCAGCCGTTGGGCCAGTTTGTTGGTCAGTTCCTGAAGCGCGCCGAACGGGCACAGCCAGCCGCAAAACGGCCCGCGTCCCCAGAAAAGCAGTGCAGCTGCCACCGACGCCCACAAGATGAAGATGAGCGGTGCCGCGAGGAAGAATTCCCAGTTGAAGCCGGCGACGAGGGCATTGGCGAATGTCAGGACATTGACGACCGATAGCTGGGCATTGGCATACCAGCCGAGCCAGACCAGCGTGAAGATGAGATAGCCGTTGCGGACCCAGGCGAAAAGTTTGGGACGGCGGACCAGCCAATCCTGAAAAAAGAAGATCGCAGTCAGCACGAGCACGGCTACGACCGTGATGCCGATCGACATGCGGTTCATCTGCCAGATGCTGATCCACAGGGGCTGGCCCTCCTGCAGCGGATCAGTTGACGCGGCCGTGATTGCTTTTTCGTCAGTCGCGACAGGCACCGGTGGTACAGCCGGGCGGCTCTCGACCGTCATGAAGGCAGGGGGGAGAGAATAGCCGAGGTTATAGGGAAGGATAGCCTTCTCACGACCGCCAGCACTGCGTTGCACGAGCAGTTGCAACTCCCAGGGCTCCGTGACATCGAATGCAAACTCGCTTGGCACAATGAACAGAGCGATCTCGCGAAGGTGTGGCGCGTCAGGTGCGGTAAATGCCGGCAGCCTCGTATGGTCGCGATCACGGAAGCGGAGGCCCTGGCCGTTCTGCAGCAGTTCGACCCGATCGAAAATGCCGCCGCGAACATAGCCCGAGCCCTTGAAGGAATAGGCTCCATCACCAGCCACGATGAGGGCGGACTGTCCGGGCTTAAGCCTGGCTGTCAGACGCTGGTAACCCTCCTCTCCCAGAAGCGTTCTGCCGATCGCCGGGACGCTGACAGGCGCCATGAAAAGATCGATGAATCTGTCTTCGGGATTCTGGGTTTCAGCCTTCTCCGCGGCGATCGGCTGGCCCGCCTGTCGAAACGCATCCGACACTTCCCCGACTGTCAGCCGAAGGCTGCGGATCGAGCCGTCGCCGATGAGCGTCTGCCAGTCACTCACGGCAGTCCTGGATGGATCGACCTTTCTGATTTCGGTCACCGTCGCAACCGTCTCGCCGCTACCTGCATTCAGCCGATTGCTGCGGATGAGCTGGACTGCGGACCGCACCACGCTGTCGCCCATGACAAGGACGGTGACGGTCGCACCGCTGACGATATCGACCTGCGGCGGTCGTTCCGCTCCCGCCGCAACGCGTCCCATATCCTTTCCGATGATCGCATTCATCGATGCGACCACTTTCTTCTCCGGTATGCCGATAAGAACGATGGGTTCCTTGTGATCGACCAGCTTGAAGCCCCGTATGACGCCCTTCGGATCAATGCCGACAACGATGCGGATGGGCTTGCCGGAATAACCGACGGAACTGGTGAAATCGGAATTGAGATAGGCGTAGCCAAGCAGCTCGTCGCCACGGAGAACCGGAACGATCGGCGGGTCTCCGGCAATCGGTCCGAAACGATCTGCGCCCTGAAAAAGATCTCCCGGCTGGACCTTGTCGAGAAAAGTAGAGAGCTGCCCGGCAGCATGGCCTTGCGTTGCAATCATGAATGCAACGAAGAAGGCCGCAAACCAGGCAAACAGGATCGAAGGGCGCAGCGAAAAACGTGATCTCTGTGGCATCTGCTCGGTCTTCTGTGAATTACGAGCAGAGCTTTAGGGGACTCGGGAAAATACTCTTTGAGCTAAATCAACTATAAGGGATGCATCTTTTTGCGATTGAAATTTTGGCTCGCCGGCTTCCCTGTCAGTTCAGGCAGCGTTCGGGGTGCCGAAATCTTCGGGGTTGAGCATGAGATCCTGCAACGTATGGCGATCCAGAACATCTATAAATGCCATAACCGCCTCTCCCAGGATTCCCTGCAGGCGGCAGGAGCGGGTAATCCGGCACCTGTTGTCGGGTTTAAAGCATTCAACGACCGCGAAATCCGGTTCTGTGGCCCGTACGATATCGCCAATGCGGATGGCTTCGGGCGGCTGCCCGAGCATGAGGCCGCCGGTGCGGCCGCGTACAGCCTTGAGAAACCCCTTCTTGACCAGCAATTGGGCCACTTTCATCAGGTGGGCGCGGGAGATGCCGTAAACCCTGGCGGCTTCCTCGATCGTGATGAGCCTGTCCTGATGAGCGGCCGCCATCATCATCAACCGCATCCCGTAGTCGGAAAAAACCGTAAGCTGCATGATCGAGGCGACTTTCATTCCGTCCCTACGCCTTATCGCGCAGAGCGAAATATTTTCCGCCCTGGATGTCCGGATTGTCAACGGTTTTGAAATCCCTGCATCGCACTCAGCCAGGCAGAAGGGTGATGCGTCGGACAATCTCCCGAGCGATGCGAGCTTCACTGTAGACCAGCGGCACATAGCCACCCTTTGACCAGATTTCGGCGAGATCGCCATAATGCGGTGAACGAGGATCTCCGGACTGCCCGGGCGCATTGATACACACGCTGTTGTCCCAATCGCCGACATCCATCACGAGCCGCACGGAAGCACCCGCAGTGACGCCGAAATCGCTCATCCGGTAACCCGCATTCATGGGTGTCGAACGGCTGCCACCTAGCGGCAGCGGGCCAACGTTCCAATTTGCGATGCCTCCAGTCGTGATGCGGCTGGTGGCGTGCTCGAAAGTCGCCTTGTGCAGATCACCCCATTGCCAGGCGGCAGGGCTGGAACCGAGCCGCTTTTCGCAATCGTCAAAGCCCGCCGAGAGTGTCGAAAGCAGCATGGCGTCGCGTTCGGCTTCGTCCCAATGCCTGCCGGGCTCGGTCAGCAGAGAGAGCATGCGGTCGACATCGCCCGGCAAAAGCAGTTGGCGCACGGTCTGGTTCGGTGCGAATTTCGACAACAGCGCTGGACGGAGATGTTTCATCCACCACACTTCGAAAAGTGCGGCCGGAGCGCTCGTCGCTTCCAGCCGGTGATCCCAGCCCTTGACGAGAGCGAGCGCCATTCGCTGCGTGCCATCGAGTGGATGCCGGACGGCAACCTTTTCCAGCAGGCTGCAGATCGTTGCGGCGGGACGGGAATACGTATCCGTCTGCAGCGCCATCGAGCCTTTCAACGTATGTTTCAGATCGGCGGCGAGCACGGACTTGATGCGCTGGGCGCGACTGATCTCCGCCCATTCATGGCCGATCGAAGGAGCGTTCGGGTCGCGGTCGGAGGGAAGGTTCATTTCATTGGCGGAAGCGACGAAGCCTTCGGCGGGATTATATCTCCGTGGCAACTGGTCGGCCGGCAGGAAACCGTCCCACTCATGGGATCCGTGGCCCGGCACCGGCAGCAGGCCTTGCCAGTTATGTCGTACCGGTGTGAAACCGGCCGTGAACCATCCGATATTGCCGTCCACGTCGGCGCTGACATGGTTGACCGATGGCGTACCCCAGTGGCCGAGCGTTTCGGAGAACGCCTTCACTGATGTACTGCGCATGTAGGCCAGGCTGCCGAGATAGGCGGCCGAGCCCGGCGACAGCCACACGGAACGCATGGCGATCGCCAGTTTCTTCTTCGGGTTCTCGTACAGGAGCGGTCCGTGGCGGGTGAAGGACAATGTCAACGCTTGGTCGGAGAAGCCCTTGACCCCGAAGCGCTCCTCGATTCGGTTGATCTTCTCCCAACCGCTGCCATAACGGTAGGAATCCGGATCGCCGTCCTTTGTCTCGTAGACATAAACGTCTTCCTGGTCGGCGCCGAAGATTGTGAGTCCGAAGGCGACCTTCTCGTTGTGGCCAAGCGAAATGCCGGGCGCGGTCGGCTCGCCGGTGCCGATGGCATTGAGGCCGGGCGCTTGGAGATGCACGAGATAACGCAGCGACGGCACAGCATGCGCCCGGTGCGGATCGCTCGCCAGGATCGGCCGGCCGGTGTCCGTGCGCGAACCGTGAACGGCCCAGTTGTTGGAGCCCTCTTCCGTGACGCGTTGGATGACGTCGCCGAGATCGGTTACCTCGGTCCATTTCCAGACGTCGTCGAGGGTCGCGGCAAGCCGAACCTTGTCGAAGGTTACCGGCGCGGTGGCGAGCTTGAAGAGGCGGGTCGCTTCGAGTGGAATGTCGGCGAGCACAATGCCCTCGGCAGGCTTCAACTCAACCGGCGGATCGATCTCGTAGCGGAGAAGATCGGTTTCGGCATCGGCAAGCGCCATGATGTTGGCGCGCAGGATTTCCGAAAGGCCGTTGCGGGTCAGTGCGTGGCTGCGGATGCGCACAACATCTGAGGGTTGCCAGTAGGCCGGCCTAGTGCCGAAGACAGCGAATTCCGGCGGCAGGCGGGCGGGTTCGGCCTCACAAAGCGCGGTATAGGCATTGATGCCGGCAACGAACGCGTTGCAGATCGTCTCCGTATCCGGCGCATAGGAGGTCCATTCCGGTGCCATGTCGCCGCGGTAGAGGAAGTGCCGGGCCGCATGGTCCTGCGCCAGGTAACCGGGGCCGAAATCCGCGGCAAGCAGCCCGAGCCCGCGCTTGCGCCACAGATCGAGCTGCCAGAGCCGGTCGCGTGCAGCGTTGAAACCCTGCACGAAGAACAGGTCGTTCTCGTTTGCCGCCTTGAGATGCGGGATGCCCCAGCCGTCGATGCGTATCTCCGCCTCGGCACTGAGGCCGGCCAGTCGGAGCGTTTCGTTCGTCGGGGCATCGGTCATGGCATTCCCTATGGGCAGTGGCGGTTAGGCGTGATGGCAGGCGACGCGAGCACCGTCCGGGCGCGGTGTCAACTCAGGTCGCTCCTTCGAGCAGATTTCGGTCGCCAGCGGGCAGCGCGTATGGAAGGCGCAGCCGGCGGGAATGTTGGCGGGGCTTGGCAGTTCGCCGCCGAGGATCAGCCGCTCCTTGGACCGCTGGACGACGGGATCGGCTTCCGGAACGGCCGACATCAGCGCCTTCGTGTAAGGGTGCTTTGGATTGGAAAAGAATGTATCCCGGTCCGCCATCTCCACGAAGCGGCCGAGATACATCACCACGACGCGGTCGCAGATGTGGCGAACCACGCCGAGATCGTGTGAAACGAAAAGGTAGGAAACACCGGTGCGCTTCTGCAACGCTACAAGCAGATTGAGGATCTGCGCACGCACCGAAACGTCGAGCGCGGAGACGGGCTCGTCGCAGATGACGAGGTCTGGTTCGAGTGCGAGCGCCCGGGCAATGACGATCCGCTGACGCTGGCCGCCCGAGAACTGGTGCGGATAACGGTCCGCGTGTTCCGGTCGGAGGCCCACCTGCTGCAGAAGCGTCGCGACGCGTGCTTTCAGTACCTTACCCTTGGCGATACCACGCACGATCAGGGGCTCGGCTATCGTCGCCCCCACCGTCGAACGCGGATCGAGCGACAACGCCGGATCCTGGAAGATCATCTGCACCTTGCGGCGAATGTCATTGAGCTTTCTCTTGTCGGCTCCGACCACTTCCTCGCCGCTGATCCTCACGCTGCCGGACGCCGGCGCCTGCAGACCGACGATCGTGTTGGAAAGCGTGGACTTACCGCAGCCGGATTCGCCGACCAGTGCCACCGTCTCGCCGCGAGGAATGTCTAGATCCACGCCATTGACGGCCTTCACGACCGGCCCGGACTGGCCAAGCAGCCCACCGCGGCCGCAAAAATGCACCGCGACGTCGCGGATTTCGAGAACGTTCTTCGTCTCGCTCATGCCGCCACCTCGCGGATTTCGGCCATTCGGTCGATATGCCAGCAGGCGGAACGATGCCCATCGTTGCAATCGATCAGCGATGGTTGTTCCAAGCGACACTTGTCGGTAGAGAGCGGACAGCGATCGGCAAAACGACAGCCGATGCCGAATTCACTTGGGCTCGGCACCATTCCCTCGATGGTCGCAAGGTCCGCCTTCGGCGCGTCGTCGAGTTTCGGCACGCTGGCCAGAAGCAGGGCCGTATACGGGTGTTTCGGCGCGCGAAAAAGGGCATGCACCGGCGCAATCTCGGCGATGCGGCCGGCATACATGACCGCAACTTCATCGGCGATGTCGGCGACCACGCCCATGTCGTGCGTGATCAGCACAATTGCCGTGCCGCGTTCGGCGACCAGCTTCTTCATCAGATCGAGAATCTGCGCCTGGATCGTCACGTCGAGCGCTGTCGTCGGCTCGTCGGCGACCAGCAGGCGCGGGCCGTTGATCAGTGCGATCGAGATCATGATGCGCTGGCACATGCCGCCGGAGAGCTCGAAGGGATATTGGTGCAGACGCCGGTCGGGATCGGGGATGCCGACATCCACCAGCATCTGCCGCGCCTTCACGAAAGCCTCGGTCTTCGAGACGCCGTGATGGACGCGATAGGCCTCGGCGATCTGCTCACCCACCGTCGTCAGCGGATCGAGCGAGGCGCTCGGTTCCTGGAAGATGATCGAGATATCCTTGCCGCGCGCCTTGCGGAACTGCCGTTCGGACAAGGCGGCAAGATCGGTATTTTCGAGCATGATCCGGCCACCGGTACGCCGCGCCGCCGATGGCAGCAGGCCGAGCATGGCATGGGAAGTCAAAGACTTGCCGCAGCCCGACTCGCCTACCAGCGCCATGACCTTGCCAGGCGCGACGGTGAACGACACGTCGTCGACAACCTTGGCGCCACCGATATCAATGGTGAGCCGGTCGACGGCAAGCAGCGGGTTTGCGGCGGCATTCATCAATCTCAAGCCTTCGCGGTGTAGCGCTCGGGGCGCTTGTAATTGCCGATCGAATTGCCGCCGTCGACGGAGAGCACGGCACCGGTAATGAAAGAGGCCTTGTCAGAGCAGAGATAGGCGATCGCACCCGGCGCATCCTCAGGCCCGCTGGAGCGACCGAGTGGGATGTTCTTCAGCATGTTTGTGACGTATTCATCGGAAAGCTCGCTCACTTCGCTGCCCGGCGCGAAGCCCGGTTCGACGACGTTGACGCGGATACCGTATTCGGCGAGCTCCATAGCGAAACCTTTCGACAGCCGCTCGATCGCCGTCTTGGAGGTGCAATAAGGCACGGAATTCTGATTCATCTTACGCGCCGCGCCAGACGAGATGTTGATAATCGAGCCCTTTTTGCCTTCCGAAATCATCAGCTTGGCCATCTCGCGCGACAGCACGAAAGGCGCGCGCAGGTTGACGCCGAAAACGCGATCCCAGTCGGAGAATTCCATGTCGAGCAGGCTGAAGCGGGTATAGATGCCGGCGTTGTTGACAAGAATGTCCGGCGCTTGCCATTCACGTCGCACGAGATCGACCAATTCCAGCATGGATGCGTCACTGGTCAGTTCGGTCGCATGCAGAAGCACCTTCGAACGGTCGAGGCCGAGTTCCGCCACCATCCTTTCCAGCGCGTCCATGCGGATGTCGCTGAGGCAGAGCCTCGCGCCTTCCCTTGCGAAATGGGCGGCAATCCAGCGGCCGAAAATGCCGGCGGCGCCGGTGATGACCATGGTCTTGTTTTCAAATTCCATTTGAGAAACCTCAGCGCGAACGGGAACGTGGATCGATCTGGTCACGCAACCAGTCGCCCAGCACATTGACGGAAAAGACAAGCAGGAAGAGACATACGCCCGGGAAGGCGACGATCCACCAGGCTCTTTCGAGATACTGGCGGCCGACGCTCATGATCGAACCCCAGCTCGAGGCCGGCGGCTGGATACCGAGGCCGAGGAAAGAAAGGCCGGCTTCCATCAGGATCATCAGGCCGAATTCGGCGGTCGCGACGATCAGCACCGGGCCGGCAATGTTGGGCAGGATGTGGTGGAAGAGGATGCGAGCAGCACCGGCGCCGGCGAGTTCGGATGCCTTGATGAACGGCAGGTTGGCGATCTGAAGTGTCTGGGCATAGGCGACGCGGGTGTAGCGCGGCCAGCGGGTCAGCCCGAGCACCAGGACGAGCTTCAGGAAACCGGGACCGAGGACCGCGACGGTCAGCACCGCAAGCAGGATAGCCGGGATCGACATCATGATGTCGACCAGGCGCATGATGACGATCTCGATCTTACCACGGAACCAGCCGGCGACCATGCCGAGCGTCACCCCGACGAGCGTCGAAACGACGACGGAAAGCACGGCGACGGAGAGCGACACACCCCCACCATAAATGGTGCGCGAGAGCAGGTCGCGGCCAAGATCGTCGGTGCCGAGCCAGTAGGTCACGCCACGCAGTTCGAAACCCGGCGGCTTCAGGCGGGCAAGCAGATTCTGCTTGGCGGGGTCGGCGGGTGCAACCCAGGGCGCGAGAATTGCGAGCAGCACGATCACCAGGAAGATGATCGAGACGATGACGACCGAGATGGGAACCCGGCGAAGGCGCTGGCGAAGGACGAGAACGGCGGTGCTCATGAAATCCTCCTCACCGGACCAGACGGATGCGCGGATCGACAAGCGCGTAGACGAAATCCGCAAGCACGCTGGTCAGCACATAGACAAAAGAAATCAGAAGCACGATGACCTGGACGACAAGGAAGTCGCGCGCCTGGATGGACTGGATCGCGAGTTGACCAATGCCTGGCCAGGCAAAGACCGTCTCGATGATGACCGCGCCGGCGAGCAGGTTGCCGATTTCCAGCGCGGCGATAGTGATCACCGGTATCGATGCGTTGCGCAACACGTGGCGAACAACCACCGAGCCAAGCGAAAGGCCGCGGGCCCGTCCCGCCCGCACATAATCCTTGCCGAGTTCATCGATGATGGAAATCCGCGTCATGCGGGCGAAGGTCGACATCGAGATTGCGCCGAGCGCCAGCGACGGCATGATCAGCGAAGCGAAGTCGCCAGAGCCCGAAGTCGGCAGCCAGCGGAGCGTCACGCCAAAAATGAAGATCAGCACGATGCCGGAAAGGAACGTCGGCACGCTCTGGCCAGTAACGACGATGGCGGTCAGCAGGCGTTCGAGCCAGCCGCCGCGCTTCGTTGCCATCAGGATGCCGGCCGGAATGCCGATGCCGATCGCCACGACCATAGCGCCGGTCGCCAGCATCACGGTGTAGGGTATGCGCGAGGCGACGATGTCGATCGCCGGCACACGCTGCACGACGGAAATGCCGAAATCGAGATGGGCGAGATCTCCAAGATATTCGAGATACTGCACCCAGATCGGCCGGTCGAAGCCGAGCTGATGGCGCAGTTCGGCGATCATTTCGGCCGATGCGTCCTGCGGCACGAGCAGCAGGGTTGGATCGCCCGAAAGATGCATGATGACAAACACGATGGTGAGAACGCCGAAGATCGCAATGATTGCCTGTACCAAACGCTCGACGGCGTATCTCAACATGATCCCGATATCCGTTTTTTACTGCTGCCAGCCCATGTCCATGACAAACATGGACTCATTGGCCGTCGGCTGCCATTTCAGCTTCTTGCTTGCGCCGTAGAGCGCGTACGCCTGATAAAGCCCCATGCCCGGAACATCCTCACGGAGGATCTCGTAAGCCTGCTCGTAGAGCTTCAGCCGCTCGTCCTCATCAAGGATCGTACGGGCTTTATCGACCAGGGCATCATACGTCTCGTTCTTGTACTTTGCCCAGATGCTGCCGCTTCGGAAGAGCGGGAAGATGATACCGTCCGCATCCTGGCAGGCGCAGGACCAGGCTCCGAGCGCAAGGCCGCCCGCATTGGCGGGATCGCCCTGGCGGCGCTTGAGGAAGGTCGCCTGGTCGCTGGACGAGATTTCCACATTGAGGCCGACCTCGTTGACCATCTGCTGGATCGCTTCGACCATGGCGCGATTGTAAGCAGGCGATGTCAGGAACTCGACCTTGGCGCCTTCGGCGCCGGCAGCCTTGATCAGTTCCTTCGCCTTTTCCGGATCGTAAGAGTAACCCTGAACCTTGTCGGTGTAACCGAACACCGGCTTGGCCCCGACGATATTGACCAGCGCACCGTAACCTTCGAGCAGCGACTGGATCAGCGCATCACGGTCGATCGCGTAGGCGATCGCCTGGCGGACACGAACATCTTTCGTCGGGCCGGCCTCGGCATTGATGAACATATAGCCGACACGCTCGGTGGGAACCGAAAGGACCTGAGAGTTCGAATCTCCGTCGACACTCGCCGTCTGATCCGGGGGCACATCGCGGATGAGGTCCGCCTTGCCGGTCTTCAGGTCCGCGATGCGCGTCGAGACATCCGGAACGGCGCGGAAGACCACGTTCTCGAACGGGGGCTTTGCGCGCCAGTAATTGTCATAGGCCTGCAACTCGGTCTGAATGCCCTTCTGCCAGTTGACCATCTTGTAAGGGCCGGAGCCAAGCGGCTTCAGATTGAATTCCTGGTCACCGACCTTCTCGACATAGGCTTTTGGCACGATCGAGAGCTTGACGAGCTGGGCAAGCAGCGCCGGATAAGGCGACTTGGTCGTCATTTTCACGGTCGTCGGGCTTGTAGCTTCCGCCTTTTCGATCTGGTCGAACTGCGAGAGCTGCGGGCTCTTCAGCTTTGGATCGATGATACGGTTGATCGAAAAGGCGACATCCTCGGCGGTCAGCTTGCTGCCGTCCTGGAAGGTGACGTCATCGCGGATCTGAAACTCGATCGTCTTGTCGTCGAGATATTTCCAGGATTTCGCGATCTGCGGCACGATCTCGCCTGAGGCATCGCGGGTCAGGAGGTTGTCGAAGATGTTGCGATAGATGGTATAGCTGTCCGTATTCCACTGCAGATGCGGATCAAGCGTCGCGGCATCGCCCGGAAGATCGATGGTCAGCGTGTCCTTGGTTTGAGCAAGCGCGGTCGAGGCGGTGAACGCCAAGAGCACTGCGGCTATGGATGCGATTCTGGCAGACATGTTCCTTACCCTCTTAGATGTTGTTGCTTCATTTAAAATCTGCTCACGCGGCTTTTTCGGCGGTCTTGAGGCCGGCTTCATCGGCGCAATAGCGTGCCAGTTCCGCATGGGTGCAGAACCAGACATCGCCCTTCGATTTGGCAAGTCGGATGATTTCTTCGAGAATGAAGATGCGCGAGCGGTGGCCGACATGGTGCGGATGCATGGTGAGTTGGAACAGCCCTCCCTCATCCCAGGCGGCTTCCAGTTCCCGGCTGAAGATGTCGAAGACCATTGAGGGGCCGCCATAGGGCCGAGCGCCGGTCATGCGGTCCATCGCTACATAAGGGGCGTCGTCGCGGATCCACTCGACGGGAATTTCGACGACGCCCGTCGGCTCGCCGTCCTCGATAAGCTCGTAAGGCTCGTCGTCCGCCATAAGGGAGGAATCGTAGAGAAGCCCCATCTGGCGGGCGATCTTCAGCGTGTAGGGGCTGAAATCCCAGGAGGCGGTGCGCATGCCGACCGGACGCGCGCCAGAGAGCCGCTCCAGCACGTCAGCGGCACGCAGTGCAAGATTCCGTTCCGTCGCTTCATCCAGGCGGGAATTGAATTCGTGGATCCAGCTATGCATGCCGAGCTCGTGCCCAGCGGAAACCACCGTTCTCACCTCCTCGGCGTTGATCATCGCGGAGACGGCCGGCATGAAAAAGGAGGCCGGAATGGAATATTTCTCGAGCAGGCGCAGAATGCGCGGCATGCCGGAACGGGCGCCATACTGGCCTTGGCTCATCCTGCCGAAGGAAAGTCCCCCGTTGCGCAATTCCATTGTCTCGTGATCGGAATCGAAAGACAACGCCACCGCCATGCGCGCGCCATCCTTCCATTTCGCCGGTTTCAGGGAACGCCCCGCCCGCACTTTCTGAACCTTTTGCTGCCAGACCCTATCGGGCCACAGCCATGGTTCTGAGGCATCGTTTTGCTTATTTGGCGCGTTCATGAGATCGTTCATCCTTTCGCCACAGCACGTGAAAATGTGAGTGGCCGCTTTCTGGGCAGAATTGTTATGAGCCAACCGAATAGCCATCAACGGGGGTTTTGTTCACATACATGAACTTCGAAGTGAAAAGCGCCGGCCGGGTTTTGGATCTGCTCGAATATATGGCCTCGCAGCGGGAAGCGGTGCCGCTGGCACAGATCGTCCGCGATCTTGGATTTCCGAAAAGCAGCGCACATGGCCTCGTTCAGACGCTGGCGGCCCGCGGGCACTTTGTCCAGGATGCCGCCGGGCGTTACATGCTGGTCGAAGCGAGCCGGCATGGATTTCCCTTCCGCCGACATGAAGAGCCGTTGGTGGTGACGGCACGGCCGTTCATGGAACGGCTGCGTGATGAATCCGGTGAAACGGTATTGCTCGCAACCATGAACGCCCATTGCGACATGCGCCGCCTCGCCAAATGCGTAAGCCGTCACCGGGTGCGTTACGATGTGAACCTGGATGCGGCAATCACGGCTTACTGCACGGCCACGGGCCGCATGCTTCTCGCCCATGCGCCGAAGGAGGCACTGGAGCACTATCTGGCCCGGGTCCAGCTCCTCTCTTACACGCGATATACGGTAACCGATGTTGATCGTATCCGGGAGATGCTCGTCAAGATACGGCGCGATGGCTACGCACTGAACGACCAGGAGTTCATCACCGGCTCGACCGGCCTTGCCGCCCCCGTCTTCGACGCCCATGGTGCTGTCGTTGCTGCCCTCAATCTCGGCATGCCGACGATCCGTTATGTCGAGCGGCGCGAGACCCTCCTCCTGATGGTGCGTAGCATCGCTGACGAGATCAGCCGGGCGCTGGGATATCGCCGTTGATACGCACAGCGGTATATGATCTCGCTCGCATTGCTGGCCGCTTCTCCCCTCGGATTGTTGGAATCTGAGGTTAGGGCAAACGCAGCTGCGTCTCTTTATCGAAAAGGTGCAGGTGGGATTGGTCGAGACGGAGTGGAACCGTCTCCCCCGGACGTATCTGAATGCGACTGTTCAGCACGATGACCAGTTCCGGCAGCGTCGCGGTCGTGACATAGGTTGCAGCACCGGTGCTTTCGACGGCCCCAACCGGCAGCCGGAGCGTCGCGTCGGCCTCGCTGGAAAGCTCGATATGCTCCGGGCGAATCCCCATGATCAGCACCCGACCGGCCGCGACGGCCTTGGGCGCGATCACTGTCTGAGGAGTTCCCAAATCAAGCACCAGCGATCGTCCGTCCGCTCCGGCTATGCATGGCACAAAATTCATGGCCGGCGAGCCGATAAACCCCGCCACGAATTGGTTTGCCGGCCGGTCATAGAGTTCGAGCGGCGCGCCCTGCTGTTCGATGACGCCCTGGCGCATGACCACCACATGGTCGGCCATGGTCATCGCCTCGATCTGGTCATGGGTGACGTAAACGGACGTGGCACCCAGCCGGTCATGCAGCGCCCGGATTTCCTTGCGCATATGGACGCGGAGCGCCGCATCGAGGTTGGAAAGTGGCTCGTCGAACAGAAAGGCCTTGGGATTGCGGATGATCGCCCGGCTCATCGCTACGCGCTGTCGCTGACCGCCGGACAATTCGCGCGGGTAACGACCGAGAAGGTTTGAAAGGCCCGTGGTGGCCGCGACTTCCTCCGCCTTGCGCCTGGCTTCGGCCTTGCCGACACCGCGCATTCGCAGGCTGTAGGTGAGGTTCTCCTCGACCGTCATGTGCGGGTAGAGCGCGTAAGACTGGAAGACCATGGCAAGGTCTCGCTTACGAGGCGGAACGCCGTTCATCCGGGCGCCCGCAATGACTAGCTCTCCCTCGGAAATCGATTCCAGCCCGGCGAGCGAACGCAGCAGCGTGGACTTGCCGCAGCCGGAAGGACCGACGAGCGCCACGAAAGAACCCTTGCGGATCTTCAGGTCGATGTTCCTCAGCGCATGATAGGCGCCGTAATACTTGTTCACCCCGGAAAGTTCGATCTGGTTCGCGGTCATTTGAGAGCTCCCGAGGTCAGGCCGGACACGATCCGGCGTTGCAAGAGAACGAAGATGGCGAGGATGGGCGTCACGTACATCGCGGCATAGGCCATGATATTGTTCCATTCGTTGGTGTTCGGTCCCATGAAGGAATTGAGCCCGACGCTTGCCGGCTGGTATTCGATCGCCTGGATCATCGACTTCGAATAGACGAACTCGCCGAAGGCCTGCATGAAGATCAGAATGGCGCTGACAAGAATGCCGTTTCGGGCGAGCGGCAGCACGATGTTGAAAAAGGCGCCGAGGCGGGAATTGCCGTCCACTAGTGCGGCCTCTTCCAGTTCCATCGGCACGCTCATGAAGGTCGCCCTGACCAGTACGACGAAGAAGGGCATGCTTTTTGCCGCGATCGCCAGGATGACGGCGGTGCGCGGATAGTCCAGCAGGCCGAGTTGGGAGAAGCCGACGAAGATCGGCGTGATCATCAGCGAGGCCGGCAGCACCTGAAGCATGAGGATGAGGAACAGGCCGATATCCACCCAGACATTCCGGTAACGCGCAAGCACATAGGCGCAGCCCGTGCCGAGTATGCCGATCAGCGAGACCGCGCCGGAAGCGATGACGAGCGAGTTCCAGAGATAGCGACCGACATTGCGGCTCTCCCAGACGGAGCCGTAGATGCCCCATTGCGGATCGCTGGGCCAGAAGGCAGGCGGAGAGGCGAACATCGCCGATCCCGTCTTGATGGCCGTGACATACATCCAATAGAGCGGGAAAAGATAGACCGCCGCGAGCAGGACTGCGATCGCCAGCATGAGCTTGTCGCGCAAGGCAAGGTTCATCCGCGCACCTCATGCCGTGTCGAGCGGACATAGACGACCGACGCAATCATCACGAAGACGATCATGATGACGGAGACCGTTGCCCCTTGCGCGAAATCATATTGGCGGAAGGACAGGTCCCAGGCCCAGTATTGCACCACATTCGAGGAATTGTTCGGCCCGCCGGCGGTGATCGCGGCGAAAAGGTCGAACTGCTGCAAGGTGAAGATCAGGCCGAGCGAGATGATCGCTCCGATCGTGGAACGCATCATCGGCAGGGTGATCGTATAGAACCGCTGGATGACATTGGCGCCATCCAGCTCGGCTGCTTCGTAAAGGTCCTGAGGAATGGCCGAAAGGCCAACCGAGAGCAGGATCATGTTGAAGGAGATGCCGAGCCAGATATTGGCGATGACCACGGCCCAGAGCGAGAAATCGGGATCGGAGCGCCAGAAGATATTGCCGGAAATGAGCCCCGACTCTCGGAGAATGTAATTCAGCACGCCGAAATCGCCCGAGAGAATCCAGTTCCAGATGGCGCCGACGACCAGACCCGGCATGACCCAGGAGACGAGAAACAACCCGCGCAGCCAGGAAGAACCGGGAAAGCCGGTCCAGAAGAAAAGCGCCAATCCAAAACCGATGGTGAATTGCCCGGCAATCGAAGCGATCACGAAAACAGCCGTATTCCCGAGGATCGGCCAGGTTTCCGGCAGCGAGAACAGCGTGACATAGTTCTTGAATCCTACGAACGGCCGCGCGAAAGTCCCGAGGCTGAACATGTCCACTTCCTGAAAACTCATCACAATATTGTAGATGAGCGGCAGGCCGGCCATCGCGAACAGGAAGGCGAGCGGCACGGAGACGAGGCCGATGTCGAAGCCGCGCCCGTCGCTGATGGAAAGCAGGAATCTTCTCATGACACCTCCGGATAGGCATCCATCTTCCGGTCCGGAGCCGCGCGGCAAAACCGTCGCGACCCCGGCCGGGAGGAAAGGTTAAGAGCCGTCTGTCAGGGGCCCGCTCCCATGGTTCAACCAAGCACAGCCTTGATCTTCTGGTCCGCCTGATCGAGCGCCTCCTGAGCGCTCATCTGGCCGGTCAAAGCCGCTTGGATGGCATCCTGGATCGCTTTCGAGATTTTCGGCCAGGCCGGATGCGGCCCGCGGGGTTGGGCATATTTCAGCTGCTCCTGAAAGACCTTCAATCCAGCGTCCTTGAGCGGCTGCCCGGTGGGCGGAATAGCAAGGTCAGAGCGGGCCGGCAGTTGGCCGAAATCCTTGAACATCCGGTTGTCCTGCGAGACGAAATATTCCAGCACCTTGAAGGCTTCCTTCGGGTGTTTGGTGTTGGCGAAGATCGCCCAGTTGAAATCGCCCATGGCGGATGAGCGCTTGGCACCCGGCTCGGGCAGCGGCAGCAATGCCACGCCCCAGTCGAATTTCGCCTCCTTCACCATGCGATCCAGCTCCCATGGGCCGGAAATCGCCATCGCCGCATTGCCGGAATTGAAGGTTCCGGTGGAATCCCATTGGCTGCGGGTGAGCGTGTCGCGCGAGGCAAGCTTCTCGTCGATAATCGTCTTCCAGATTTCCAGCGCCTTGACTGCGCCCGGCGCATTGATCTTGTCATAACCGCCGCCGCCCATCTGCGCCCAGGGCAGGAACTGGAAGGTCCCCTCCTCGTTGGCCTTCGCCGAGAAGGTGATGCCATAGACGTTCTTGGCCGGATCGGTCAGCTTGCGGGCGGTCTCGACCAATTCGTCCCATGTCTGCGGCGGCTTGTCCGGATCGAGTCCCTTCGCCCGGAACATGTCCTTGTTGTAGTAGAGCGCAATTGTATTCGTCGCCTTCGGGATACCGAAGTAACGGTCCTTCCACATCACCGATTTCAAGGGACCGGGATAGTAGTTCTCCGGTTTGACGACGCTCGACTGCGCAATCATGTCGGTCAGGTCGACGAATGCGCCACGCGACGAAAACAGTGCATGTTCCGGATTATCGACGGCGATGATGTCGGGCGCCTGCCCGGTCGAATAGGCACGCATTGCCTCGCTTACCACATCGTCGAACTGGATCTGGCGATATTCGACCGTGATGCCACTCTTGAGATTGTTGAAATCCTTGATGAGGTTCGGAGCCGGCTGAATGTCGCGGTCAAGCGACCAGACGGTGATCTTCACGTCCTCGGCGTGGGCCGAGGTATAGAATGCCGACATGCTGGCGACCGCGAGCGCGCCGGCCAAAGCCAAATTGCGAATACCCATGCTCTCCTCCTTCAGGTTGTGCTCCCGATGCGACCTCCTCCAGGCCGCACGCGGCGAGCGGCTGCATCAAACCGGATCCGTAACGAAATCGCCGCCCCGGCAGGACTTCAGATAATTCAGCGCGTGCACCTGACCGGTCATTTCGAGCTCGTCGCGATAAACGGGGTCATGCCATCCCTCGATGTCGATCGAACCCGACCAGCCTGCGAGCCGCAGTTCGGAAATGACGTCTGTCCAGTTCGTGTCCCCGAAACCGGGCGTGCGCATGAAAACGAACGGATGCTTGCCGAAAATTCCGTGCTCGCGAATGACGCCCCGGCGGATCGTCGCGTCCTTGCCATGCACGTGAAAGATCTTCGATGCCCATTTGCGGATCTGCGGCAGGGGGTCGATCAGATAGACCATCTGGTGGCACGGCTCCCATTCGAGGCCGATATTGTCGTCCGGCGTCTCGTTGAAGATCAGCTCCCAGGCATCCGGATTGTGGGCGATGTTCCAGTCGCCAGACTGCCAGTTGCCGTCCATGGCGCAATTCTCGAAGGCGATCCTGACGCCTTTGTCCGCAGCGCGCTTCGCAAGCTCGCTCCAGATCTCACGATAGCGCAGCAGGCTCTCGGGGATCGGTCGGCCTCGCAATCGGCCAGTGAAGCCTGCAATACAAGTCGCACCGAAGTGATGGGCATTGTCGATACAGTCCTTCCAGCCCTGGAGCGTCTGGAGGTCGACATCGGTCTCTTCCAGCGGATTGCCGAACATGCCGATCGCCGGAATGGTGATGTCGCGATCACCGATGGCCTCGCGGCAGCGCTTGCCAAGTTCCGCAAGGTTTTGACCGTTCGTCGTCTGCCAGAAGAACGGCTGGAAACTCTCGAAACCCATATCGGCAATCTGGGCGATGCGCTCTGCGGCGTGCCCCTGGGTGCCACGGATCATGGTGCCGATACGGATGGATTTGGCCGGATTGCTCACTGTTCCTGGTCCTCACACTTGAATGGCGACAGGCTGGCCGGTTCGCGCGCTTTCGATGGCGCCGAACACCATGGCCAGACTCTTGATATTGTCGAAACCCGCCGTTTCGGGCGGATGGCCGGACCGGATCGCGTTGAGGAAATCGGCGATCACGCTTGCATGGCCGTGCGTTTCCTCCTCGCGCGGTGGCGGCGGCACATCGATCGCCCGGTGGCCACGCAGAAGCCCTTCTCCCGTGCCGGCGACTGTCGCCTCGAAGGCCTCCTCGCCGTCCCAGGTCAGCATGCCTTTCGAGCCGACCAGCCGCCAGGCACTTTCCCAACTCGTGCGGCGGCCCTCGGCGCACCAGGAGCCGCGATAGGTAAAGGCGACATCGTCGGAAAACTTGAAGATCGCGTTCGCCGAAGCCCCGTGGGCATACCAGGAGCCGGCCGGATTGGTTTCAAGGCAATAAACCGAGAGCGGCCGTTTGCCGCTGACGAAGCGGGCGGCGTCAAAGGTGTGGATCGCCATATCGAGCAGCAGCACGTTCTCCATCTGCTCTCGAAACCCACCGAAATGCGGGGCTATGAAGAAGTCGCAATGAACGCCGGTCAACTCGCCGATGGCACCGCTCTCGACGAAGCGGCGCATGCGGCGGATGCCGGATATGAAACGGCGGTTCTGCACCACCGCATGTATCCGACCGGCTGTCTCGGCCAGCGCAATCAGTTCCCTCGCCTCTTCCAGCGAAGTCGCCATCGGCTTCTCGCTCAAGACGTGGCAACCATGTTTCAGCCCAGCGGCAACGACCGCCTTGCGGGCAACCGGCACGACCACATCGAACAGAAGATCGGCCCTGGTCTCTTCCAGCACCCGATCAAGATCGGTCCCGACAACCGCGTCCGTCAGGTCGAAAGCCTCCGCAAGCGAACGGGCGGCCGATCGATCGAGATCGACCAACCCGACGATCGTGATGGCCTCTGCCAGGCCGGGCGTTGTCTTCAACGCCCGCATCCAGCCATGTGCCATGGCTCCGCATCCGCATAGGACTGCCTTCAATGTCACGATACCCTCCTTGCCGACGGTGCCGATGCTCCTCCATCGGGCTCCGTAAACGTTTACGATCCTATTTACAGGCTATGGTCTTTGTCAATAGGATTTCCGAAAACGATTACGGTCTGATAGGACGGGATCATGAAGGGCATTCGCCGGCTGGCAGAACATCTCGACATTTCGATCGGCACGGTCTCCCGCGCGCTTAACGGCAAGCCGGACGTGAACGAGGAAACGCGCCGGCGCGTGCTGGAGGCGGCCGAACAGCTCGGCTATGTCGCCAACCAGTCAGGCCGCGCACTGCGCAAGGGCGCGACCGGAGTGATTGGTTTCATGATGCAGACCGGGCCGGAAATCACCGGCCAGGGCGATATCTTCTTTATGAGTGTCTTCGACGGTGTGCAGACGGTGCTGGCCCGCCACAAGCTCGATCTCGTCGCTCTCTTGTGTTCATCCGAAGAGGATCCGGACGATTATTTGAAACGGATGGTCGCCCGGGGTTTTGCCGACGGTATCATCCTCTCGGCGACACGGCGCCACGACGCGCGTTTCGAGTTCCTGGCGCGTCACAAGATTCCCTTCATCACGCTGGGGCGCAGCCTCACCGACGTGGATCAACCATGGATTGACCTGGATTTCGAAGGCATGGCGGAAATGTCGGTCGAGCGTCTCGTGAAGGCCGGCCACCGCAAGATCGGCTTCGTCTGGCCGCACGGTGATCTCAATCTCGGATACGTGTTCGTGGAACGCTGCCGGGAAGCGCTGGCACGGCACGGCCTTACGCTTTCCGAAGAACATATCTTTCGCACCAATCCGAACGAGGCCGGCGGTTATGCGGTCGCACGCAGTATCAAAGCAAGCAGCGATCCGCCGACGGCCATTATCCTGGTCAACGAGACCCTTGTCGCAGGGCTCTATCGCGGCCTCGACGAGGTCGGTCTGAAACCGGGGCGCGACATCGCCGTTATCGGCCGGCAAAGCCCCCAGGCGCGGTTTCTGTCTCCACGCCTGACGGGCTTCGACCTATCGCTCAGGGAGCTCGGCATCGCGCTCGCCGAAAGCCTCCTGTCCACTATGCCCGCCTATGCCGGACTCTATCCTCAGGCCGTGCGCAGAAAGCTCTGGCCGATGGCTCTGGTCGAAGGCGAAAGCGGCTAACGGGGCGCGCGGCGGCTCTCTACCAGCGCGGAACGCGACGCTCATAACCGGGGTCGAACTGCTTCATATAAAGCGTATCGTCACGCTCCCTGACGCCTGCCACTTCGTAAAGGGCAGCCAATTCCGCCAGCCGGATGCGATCCAGGGTCACGCCCAGCCCTGGCCCGCGAGGCACAGCCAGTGCACCGTCACGAAACACGAAGGGCGCCCCTTCAACTACATCCGCGCCGACCCAGGGATAATGCGTATCGCAGTCATAGCCGAGATTGGGTGTGGCCGACGCGACGTGAACCATAGCGGCCAACGTTATGCCAAGATGCGAGTTGGAATGCATGGAGATGCCCATATCCAGCACTTCGCAGACCTTGCCAAGATGGGTGGATGCACGCATCCCGCCCCAATAATGATGGTCGGAAAGGACGACCTTGACTGCCCGCTTTGTAAAGGCTTCGGCAATCTGATCGAATTCCAGGACAACCATGTTGGTGGCGAGCGGAATTGACGTCGCGGCGGCGACCTGTGCCATGGCATCCATGCCGGCAACGGGGTCTTCGAGATATTCCAGAACGCCTTCCAGCCTGCGCGCGACATAGATAGCGGTCTCGACGGTCCAGCCGCCATTCGGGTCAATCCTCAGCGGATGGTGAGGAAATGCCTCTCTCAGCTTGAACATGGTTTCGATTTCGAGATCCGGGTGAAGAACACCGCCCTTGACTTTAAGGGACTTGAAGCCATGGTCGGCGACCATTTTCTTCGCTTCGCGGACCATCTGATCGGGTGTGAGCACCTCTCCCCACTCGTCTTTGTCCTGGCCGATATGAGCGCCGAACTTGAAGAACAGATACGCGCTGAATGGCACGGTTTCGCGCACCGCACCGCCGAGCAAGTCGCCCACAGATCTGCCAAGCATCTTGCCTTGTATGTCCATGCAGGGAACTTCAAAGGCCGATGTCACCACATCCGTCAGCTTGTGGTCGGCGACCGCCGTCCTGGCATTGATACCGCCCCCCTCCGGCAGGGCAGCGGCCACACGGGATTTCAACTCGTGAAGGTGAAACGGATCAAGTCCTCTCAACGCGGGTGCGGCGCGCCGCAATCCTTCCAGCGCCTTGATGCTCCCGTAACTTTCGCCGAGGCCGGTTGTGCCATCATCGCAGATCACTTCGATGATTGTCCGCAGGGCATAAGGCTGGTGAACACCCTTGCAGTTCAGCAGCGGCTTGTCCGGGATGGCCACGGGCGTGAGATGGATTTCGGCAATGCGCATTCAATAGCTCCTTCTCACCATCAGGACCGGACCTTCGGTCTTTGCAGGTATCGGCGTCATGCTCGTACCGGACTGGGAACGGGACGGACCTCGATTTTCGCCACATCGAGCCGCAGCGGTTCGGCTTGCGTGTTCAAGATCACGTCGAGATGAAGTTCGGGAACCTTGTTCCCCGGCTTCAACTTCAATGGAGGCGTCCTGAGCGTCCCTCGCCAGGATTGTGACGGGAACGGAAAAGGCGACCCGTCTTCGGACCGGAAGGGCGCAAGCGCAATGCTTTCAAGCCCCTCCTCGGCAGCATCGCGCAGCCTGAGGGAGACACCCACGATGCCCCCGTGTGAGGGTACTTCCATGTCACATATGGCCTCGATCCAAACGCCCGCACCGGGATGGGACAGTTCACCACCCAACCGATGGCTCGTCTCTCCCGCCTCAGACGAAGTCGAGGCAGAGAGTTCGGAAGCAAGATTACCCAGCGGATTGTCTGCCGCGTCGTAACAGTCGTCCTGCGACAACACGCGATCAGGTGCATTGGGAAGGATATGATCAAGATAACCGGCCAGAAGGCTTCCGACCGCAAAACCTCCACGGACGGAAAAATGCGTTCCATCATTGGAGTAACCATCTCGCGGCTCGCCGAATCTGCTCTCCGGGTCCACCCAGGCGTCGTTCCAGTCGAAGACGTGACAATTGGCGTGCCTGGCCGCAAAATCGCGGCTGTGCTGATTGATCCAATGGGCCTTGGCACGCTCCGGGCCGCCTGCCGGCCATTTCTGCGTGCCCCTCGCCAGGATTGGCAGCAGGATCACCGTCTTGCCCGCGTTCAGCAAGGCCTTGACGATCCGGTCCCGGGTGTCGGCGATCGTCTGCCTTGTCTCCACCATCATATCGTTGGTACCCGCGTCGACGATGATGAGATCGAAATCGGACGCCAGCAACCGTGGCAGGCGCCGCTCGATCTCGATCGCTTTCTGTCCGGAAACACCGAAATTGAGGCCGGCAAAGAACCGGCTGCCACCAGCACGATTGGAAGGTTCCCAACCCGGGACGATTGCAGGATCGTGATGGACAGGGCAAGCCAGCCGGCCATGTGACAGCACCTCCGCCCAGCTCATCCAGCCGCGCGCCGAAGTGCCGATGAAGGAGTGATCGCCAATGTGATTCTGCTGCACAAGTGACGTACCGACTATGGCGATACGCCCTGCCCGCGGAAGAAAAACGGACATATTATGCCTCAGGAATAGAGCACGCCACCATTGATGTCGTAGCAGGCGCCGGTAATGTACGCTGCATCGTCCGAGGCAAGGAAGGCGACAAGGGCGGCAACATCCTCGCTGGTCCCTTCCCGTTTCATCAGGGCGGCAGCGGCGACGCGCTCGCGCACGTCCGGTTTTGTAAAGGTGTCGTGAAAGGTGGTGGCGATCATGCCGGGGCAGACGGCATTGACCCGAACGACCGGTCCAACCTCCTTGGCGAGCGCTCGGGTGAAGGTCATTACGGCTCCCTTGGATGTGGCGTAGGCGATAGCGCCCGGTCCACCACCATCTCTTCCCGCCTGCGAGGAGAAGGTGACGATCGCGCCGCCCTTTGCCAACCTGGGAAGCACAGCCTTGGTGGTCAGGAAAAGCGAAGTCAGATTGACATCCATGACCTGACCCCAAAACGCCTCATCCATGTCTGCCATGGTTTTTCGCGCCACCATGCCCCCCGCGACATGCACGAGCGCATGGATATCTCCAAACCTGTCCGCAGTTGTCGTGATGGCGCTTTCGACCTCTTCTTTCCGCGTCAGATCCGCACGGACTGCGATCGCAGCCTGGCCGAATTGCTCGATTTCGGAAACAGCGCTTCTGGCACCTTCCTCGGCACCATTATACGTTAGCACGACATTCGCACCTTCCTGCGCGAGCCGCAAAGCACAGGCGCGGCCGATATCGCGCCCCGCACCGGCAACAATGACCGTCTTGTTGGCGAAACGTTTCATCATGAACCTCTTTGGCTGGAATTCCTGGAACTAGAATTTTTTGGGAAGGGTCAGCTTGAAGCGCTGATCATCGACGTCGGTGAAATAGATGTCAGTGGAGAAGCCTTGATCGTCGATGAAGCTGAAGATCCGCTTCGGTTCCTTCAAACTGTAGGGGACCAAAAGCGTCACAAGGCTATGGCTCGTCGATGCCGGGGCTGTGGCGCGGACATGATGATGCCGCTCCAGTCCTTCCAGTTCCGCGGGATCGATGTCGGGGAAACCCTCGACTGCGACGATCTGAGGCGCGCCGGCGGATGAAAAGACGAACTGGCCGTAGAAACCGGCCTTCTGGCCCTTATACCGAAAACTCGAACGCCCCACCTGCGGCGCGCCCATGATGTGGCACAGCCATTGAAGCTCCTGCGCCTCCAGGCATTCGACCTGATCGACAATGACGAAATAGGAATCGTTGACGAAGTGAACTTCCCGCTCAACCTTCTGAACCAGTGGATTGACGAGCTGATAAGCCGCCGTCGCATCGCCGAGGATGCGAAGATATCCAGGTTTTTCTTCAGTCTCGACGATCCGGCCTGCGGCCCGACGGGCAAGCGCCTTGTCCTTGTCCGCATATTGGCCCTTGCCGCCGATCAGTACCGCATTCTTCGACCGCGTCTGCCGGCGCCAGTCACGATGCATGCTGGAGCCAAACGCGACATAGTACCCTGACTGGATCGCAAGATCCTCGCCATAGGCGTAGAGCAGAAATGCGTTCTGATCACCGTGGCTGTGGCTAAGCGATCCATAGGGGCTGGACTTGAAGACGAATTGCAGGTGCCGGTCGGGATCTTCCATATGCCTCTGCACCGCCACCCATCCGATGTCGCTGAAGCAGGCGACCGCCGGCAGATCTTCAGGCGAAATTGCCTGAACCTCCGGAAAGTCATGGCGGTAGACCAGATCGTCGAAGTTCAGGTCCCACCACCCATAGTTATAAAAGGCCATCTCGGTGCCGGCCGCATCAGCCTTGATGCGCTCGAAATACCATTGATAGTGGCCATTGCCGGTTACACCGGCGAACTGGCGGACGTTGTAGCCCACCTTCAATCCCGGCAGGTCACCGAGAGTGGAATCATCGCCGAAACCGGCGCGTCGGGTGCCGGGGGCTTTGGTGTAAAGCGGAAAGCTGCCGGTGTTCTGGAAGAAGGGACGCTGATAGAGATCAAACCCCAGATGGGATCGGATGAGATTGGCGGCCTCGATGAGATAGGCCATGCCCGTCATCCAGTAGTGCGGGCCTTCCGCCCATCCGCCTTCCGTACCCGCCCAAGGCGAATAGAGCGTCGCCAGGAACTCGACGGTGTAGTCCAGCCACTCCGTCGCCTCGTCGCTCTCGCCCTGAAGCGCAATGCAGGCCGGCGTGAGGACCGCTGACAGTGACCGCACCGCGTGGCTGTCATAGGGAAAGACATGGATGCGTGCATGGGCGATGACATGATCGGCAACCTCCCGCGTCCGACGCAGGAGAACTGCCCGGACTGTGGAGCGCTCCTCTTCGCTCAAGTGGTCGTAAAGCCAATCATAGCCCCAGGCGAGAGCCACCACGATGCGGAAGGCGGCTTCATCATTGTAGGCGCGCGAGGTCGGACCTTGCGGATCCCAGGCGGCAACAGCAAGCAGCCAGGCACGTGAAGCGTCGAGCAGGTCGCTTCTTCCAAGAACCCGCCCCGCTATCGCGAGATGCCGGATAGCATAGATGACCTCCTGGCAATCGATGTACATCTGCCGCCAAAGGGAGGCGACGCGCACATTGTCGGGATAGGGTTGAGGTTCGGCGATGATGGGACGTTCGATCCACGGTTCGACCGACTTGGAGAGGAAATCCGACCAACCGCAATGATTTGGATCATCGGCAACCGCAGACGCAAAGGACTTGAGCTTGTCTGGATTGAGCCAGAGCCGGGGATGACCGGTGCCGGCTGCGCCATGCCGGGTCTTCCGATCGGGAAGCGGCGCCCGCGGTAGAGCGTCATTGATTTCGAAGCTGCGTACAATGCTCCAGTTCGAACTGCATGCCCGGGACACCGGGTCCCAGAGCGCATAGGACCAGTAATAACGGCCCGCCGGAAGAACCTCGTTCGGCGTGAAGAAATTCCACGCCAGGTTCTCGTAAGTCTGCGTCTTGCTGTCGGTAAAGACAGGATCTGTCGAGATCCGAAGCACATATCTGGCGCCATCATCGATGTCGGGTAACCAGGAAAAACGCGGCGGGTTCTCCCGCGCTGGTCTTTGCTCGCTTGGCACATAATCTATGGTCAACGAACCAGGGCGGGGTTCATCGAGATGAGTTTGCTTGACAATCGCCGGCGCAGAGTGACGCATTCGGCTCGAACTCCTGTGGGAAAATCTGGTGGTGGATGGCGACGATGCACGCCGCCATCCAGAACGACGCAGGATTTAGCGGGCGGCACCATATTGGCGGTCATAGGCCGATTGCATCATGGCTATGACCTTGTCGTAGCCAAGCTCGGCAAGTCGCTTCTTGTAGACATCCCAGGTGGCATTGATGTCCTGAGCGCCAAGCACCCAGGTCTGCTGCATTTCGGTCATGTAGGTGAGCAGGCTCGGCCAATAACGGTCATAGACTGCCTTCTCTTCGGTATTCAGAGAGACGCCGAGAAATTCCTGTTTCAGGCAGTTGCACTGCTCATACATGGAGATGCCTTGGAGTGCGATCTTGTTGGTCCATTGCCGCTCGTAGTCGTAGGTCTGCCAGTACCCCCGCGGGATCTGGGCGCCCACCGCCCAGAGCTGCGCGTTGACGGGATCCTTGTTGCCCAGGATCTCCTTCTTGAACTGCGGTTTTCCGTCGACCATTTCGTAAGTCAGGCCTTCGACACCGTAGTTGGAAAGAATCCGGCCCTGCTCCGAGAACCAGAAGTCGAAATATTTGATGGTTTCCACGGGATGCTCATTGGTCGCGGAGATGGCCCAGCCGGCGGGTTGCACCTGCAACCGACGGGCATCTTCGAACCTCTGGCCGCTCACTGTCTTTGGCGGGAGCATCGGCCGAAGCGCAAATCCCTCGATCTTGCCGGACAACGCATCATTGTAGGTCGATGTGCTGGCGAACCAGTCATGCGTCATGCCACCCAGATTGTTGCCAAGGAGATATTCTCTGGAGCGCGCACCACGCGTGAAGATCTCCTTGTCGATAAGGCCTTCCTTGTACCACTGCGCGACATGGGCAATGCCTGTCTTGTAGTTTTCCTCGGCCCACGGATGACGGAGCTGACCGTCATAGACCGCGAAATCGCCGTAGCGTTCCGATCCTGACACGCGCGCGTCCCACAGGTTGATCAAGCGGACTGCATCCACCTCTTCCCGGGCGAAATACGGCACCTCATCCTTGACGCCATTTCCGTTCGGATCCTTGTCCCTGAAGGCTTTCAGGACCTCGTGGACTTCTTCCGGCGTTTCGGGTTGCTTCAGCCCGAGCTTGTCGAGCCAATCCTGGCGGATGAACCAGCCTCTGGAGAATTTCCCGTCCGGAACATAAGGGATGAAATAGATATTGCCGTCCGGACCGGAGATCGCACGACGGATCTCCGGGTGACCGTCGAAGAAGGCCTTCAAGTGGGGCGCATGCTCCTCGATCAGATCGTCCAACGGAATGAATGCGCCCTCCAGGCCGTATCGGATAAAATCTTCCTTCAGACCGCCGCTGGCATCTCCGCCAACGATATCGGGAAGGTTGCCGGAAGCGATGAGGAGGTTGAAGGCGTCGCGGCTGCTGGTGGTCGCCAGCGATGCAACGTTACGGACGTGGACGTTGGTGAGTTCGGCCGCCTTCTGCTCGACCGGCCACTTTTCCGAATAGACGTATTTGTCACGGAAATGGAAATGGATCGTCAGCTCCAATGGGTCGTCGGTGATCTTGGTTGTCTCCTGAGACCAGCCCGGCGATGCCGTCATCATGGCCGCGGCCAGCGCCAAGACAGATATTCCTTTATGAAATGCACTCATCGGTAGTTCCTCCCTTTGTCGTCACTCTTTGACCCCGCCCAGCAAAATTCCCTTCGTGAAATATCTCTGCGCGTAGGGATAGATGATGAGAACGGGAATGATGGAGGCGACCATGATGGCTGAGGTCACCGTCTCGAACGAATACTGCGCCGTCAGCAGGCTGGAGGCGAACTCGTCGTTCGAGTTGAGATCGACGATCACGCGCTTCAGATAAACCTGCAGCGGAATCTTCTCCTCACCGCGCAGAAGCACCATGGCCCAGAAGTAGCCGTTCCAGCGTGAGACGATGCAGAAGAGCGCCACGGTTACGATCGCAGGCTTGGAAAGCGGGATAAAGACCTTCCACAGCAGCTGAAATTCGCTGGCGCCGTCCATCTTGGCCGCTTCCTCGAACGACTTCGGCACGGCCTCGAAGAAGTTGCGCAGCAGGATCACGTTGAAGGCATTGGCCGCAAAGCCGATGATGATGCCGAACCGGCTGTCGAGAAGACCCAGATCCCGCATATTGAGGAAGAATGGGATCATCCCGGCGTTGAACCAGAGCGTAAAGGCGATCGCAAGATTGAAAAAGGTGCGGCCGCGCAGTCGCTTGCGTGATAACGCGTAGGCGCCGGGTATCATGATCGCCAGGCTCATCAGCGTGCCGCCGAAGGTGTAGATGAATGTATTGCCGTAAGCGATCCAGAACATGCGGTCGGATAGGACGCGGTCGTATGCCGCAAGAGTCATGTCCACCGGCCAGAGCGTGACGCGGCCCGCGGTGACGGCGGCGCCGGACGAGAGTGACGCCGAGATGATGTAGATGAAAGGATAAAGCGTCGACAGGACAAACAGACCGAGAAGAATGGCGTTGGCCCAGCCGAATATCCTGTCGCCACGGGAATAGAGATTGAAACTGCTCATCTCAGGCCCTCACCAAAGTGACGTTGAAGAGACTTTTCGGCTGATGCGGTTTGCCGAATAGACGAGGACGAAGGCAATCACTGCATTGAACAGCCCGGCTGCTGTCGCCAGATCGTATTGAGTCCCCTGCAGACCGGTCCGGTAAATGAAGGTTGAGACGACGTCGGAAGTCTCATAGGTCGGCGGTCGGTAAAGCAGAATGATATATTCGAAGCCGACCTCGACCAGATTGCCGATGCGGATGATCAGCATGATGATGATCGTGGGAAGAATGCAAGGAAGGGTGATGCGCCACATCATCTGCCAACGCGAAGCGCCATCTACTCGCGCTGATTCATAAAGGGTCGGGCTGACACCGGCGATCGCGGCGAGATAGACGATCGATTCAAAGCCTGCTTCCTTCCATACGGATGAACTGACGAACACGGGCCGGAACCATTCAGGCTTCATCAGGAAGTAGATGGGTTCGAAACCGAGGCGGGTCAGAAGCAGATTGACGACCCCTGTGGACGGCGACAGGAAGTTGATGACAATGCCGGCGACGATCACGACTGAGATGAAGTGCGGCAGATAGACGATCGTCTGCGCCCAGCGCCTGGCGACGGCGTTTTGCACCTCATTGAACATCAGGGCGAGAATGATCGGTACAGGGAAGGCGAATATAAGCCCGAGCCCGCTGATGGTGATTGTGTTCCAGAATGCCCTGATGAACATGTCGTTCTGGAACAGAACCTCGAAATGGGCAAATCCGACCCAGGGACTACGCTCGATGCCGCGGAAGATCGAAAAATCCTTGAAGGCGATCAGAAGGCCGTACATGGGTTTGTAGAGAAACAGCGCGAACCAGATGATCATCGGGGCCAGCAGCAGATAGAGCTGCCAATCCCGCTGCAGATCCTCTGCGTGGGTGCGTAGGGCGTCACGAAATTTCTGCTTCATGATCTGCCCTCACACTTCGGTTTTTAGCGTGCGACCGGTCGCAGCGTCGAAGATGTGAATGCGGGTACTATCGACACCCAGCCGGGAAACGGAGTTCAGCTGGTGATTGGAATAGAGGGTTTCCTCCTTTGCGATGAACGACTGGCCGCCTGCCTTCCCATGGAGGAGGGCTTCGGCCCCAAGCGGCTCGACCAATTCGATCGCACATTCGAGCACGTCGGGAGCGCTGTCTGTTCTGACCGACATGATTTCGGGGCGGATCCCAAGCTTGATCGGCTGTCCATCCGTTGCGGCAGACGCGAAGGCATCGGGAACGGCAAGACTTTGCCCGGACTGGCCGGCAAGCACGGCCCTCACCGCGCCACCCCGCTTGGCGATGTAGGCATCGAGCAGGTTCATCGGCGGAGATCCGATAAAGCCCGCGACGAAGGTGTTCGCCGGCTCGAGAAAGACCTCCATCGGCGACCCCACCTGCTCGATGTTGCCGAAATTCATGATGACGATGCGATCGGCGAGCGTCATCGCTTCCACCTGGTCGTGCGTCACGTAGATGCTGGTTGCCTTCATCCGCCGATGGAGTTGCTTGATCTCGGCACGCATGTAGGTGCGCAGCTTGGCATCGAGGTTGGAAAGCGGCTCATCGAACAGAAAGACCTTCGGCTTGCGGACAATCGCTCGCCCCATGGCGACGCGCTGACGCTGGCCTCCTGACAAATCGGCTGGTTTGCGAGAAAGGTAGTCGGTCAGGCCCAGGATCTGCGCCGCTTCCGAAACCGCCTGGCTGATCACCTCACGGCGCTCTCCTCTCACACGCAGCCCGAAAGCAATATTCTCCGCAACGCTGAGGTGGGGGTAAAGCGCATAGTTCTGGAACACCATCGCAACGTCGCGATCCTTCGGCGCGATCTTGTTGACCTCCCGGCCACCGATCGAGATCGTGCCTTCGGAGATGTCTTCCAGCCCCGCCACCATGCGCAGCGTCGTGGACTTGCCGCACCCGGAAGGCCCGACGAGCACGACGAACTCTTCAGGCTGGATCGCCAGGCTGATACCGTGGACGACCTCGAAGGCGCCGTACCGTTTGATGACGTCACTGATCTGGACTGCAGACATAAAAGGCCCCTCCTCAAAAGCCTTGGATGGTCAAGCGATCGTTTTGGAGCCTCTTGCGACCCGCTTCTTGGTGACGCGCGTATTGACCTGTTCGATGTAAGCCCAGATCTTCGGGTTCTTGGACAGTTCGGCGATCTTGGATTCGAGCGATCCGAGATGACAGACAACAGCCTCCCGCGCCTGCTCGATGTCGCCAGACTCGATGCCAGCGACAATCTTCTCGTGCTCCTCGATCACTTTTTCAGTGCGACGAACCGCGAATACGCGCTTGAGATGGCGCATCCGGTCCATCTCGCCCTTGGCCTGATTGACCACGCTCCATGCGCCGGGAAGGCGGGCCGCTGCGAAGATCGTTCGGTGGAATTCCTCGTCCAGCAAAAAGAAATCGGTGAATTGCTCGTCCTTTGCGGCAGCGCGCTGCTGAACCAGGCAGGTTTTCAAACGCGCGATGTCTTCAAAAGAATGCCGCTTGGTTGCCTCGATGACGGCGCCTTCCTCCAGCTTGAAGCGGATGAAGCAGGCCTCCATGTAGCGCTGCACGTCGATCGGGGCGATGTATGTGCCTCCCTGCGGCACGACGATGACGAACCCTTCCTCCGCAAGCCGAATAATGGCTTCCCGCACAGGTGTCTTGCTGACATTCAGGAATGTCGCGACCTCTTTTTCAGAAAGCGCGCGCCCCGGCAGAAGCTTCACCTCAACGATAAGCTTGCGCAGCAGAGCATGAATCCGGTTGGTCATGTTGCCGCCTGGCGGCAACTCAAGGGGTGTAACGAGATCGGAGAGAGGTAGCGACGGGAACTCGACCGTATCCGACATATCAAATCCATATCTGAGATATTAGTTTATAACTTGATATCTTGGAGGCTCTCGGCTGTCAATAGACGCCCATGGATGAGAAATTGCCTGGGACAAGACTGGCACCTTCCAATGCATGCGCATCGTCGCGGCTTCCCATACGAGATGAGATGACCGGTCGGGGCCGGTTCACAGCCTCGCCTGTTGCCAAAATTCGAACGGAGCAAACGAAAGATAGCACTTTTCGGCAACACAAACGTTTGAGATATTTCGGAAAATTCCCGGCAGGATCGAGACTGCGATGGCCTACATCATTACCGAACCCTGCATCGACGTGAAGGACGGCGCCTGTACCGCAGCCTGTCCCGTCGACTGCATCTATGAGGGGGGGCGGATGTTTTACATCCACCCCGACGAATGCATCAACTGCGGTCTCTGTCTGTCGATCTGTCCGGTGGATGCCATCGCTTACGACGAAGAAGCGACGGAGGCGCAGAAGAGGTTCATTCCGGTCAATCGCGATTATTTCGGACCCGGGATCGCGGCACTCGGCTCTCCCGGTGGCTGGGACAAGAGCCGTACGACGGCCAAGGATCACCCACTGGTTATGAGTGCGTCGAAGACGGCAATCCGGTAGGCTACTTTGCAATCAGGCTGCATAAGAGCAGCGCTTCGCGATCCCGAGAGCGTCAGGTCCGGGTTGGAGCCGAATGTATCGGCCAGCTTTCGCAATAGGCACGCGTCGTCGCAACAAGCTTGCGGCAGCGGTCTCTCTCGACGATGACGCGGTAGGTCCCTTCCGCCGTCACTGTCTGATAACCTCCGTGATCTGTTCCGCAAATTTTTCGAGATCGGTGCTCATGGCCTCTATTACCGCCTCCGTGGCGTGGGTGAGCTGCCTCTGTCGAGGTGCCACAATGCCGACCTCCATATTCTGCAGCCGGGAGCCGGCGATCGGGAGCGCCACCACTTCACCTGCATTCAGTTCCTTCAACAGGCCAAGGGGCGTGAAGAAGGCGACGCCTGCACCCGACAGGATCAGCGGCTTCAGCATCATCTGGTTGTTCGTCGCAACGAAGGTACGCCCGACGCGGTCCAGCGCGGCAAGTTCCACGGCAATCATAGAACTCATCACCTCGTTATCGAGCTGCAGCAGCAACTTGAATTGCGCACATTCCTGCAATGTCACGCTCTTTTGCCGGGCGAGTGGATGGTGACGCGCAACGATTGCCATCAGCGGCATGCGTACACCGTATACGAGCTTGATGTCGTGCGGTCGCGCCAGATCAAAGGTAACGCCGATATCGCAATCGCCATCGGCAACGAAATGAAAGATGTTGTTGAAATTGTCCGCCCGGATGCGGAAGTCGACGGCCGGGTTCTTCTGATGGAAACCCACCACGAATTCCGGCAGGAACTGCACCGTGAGGCTATCGAGACAGGCGATATGCACCCGGCCCGTGCGCTTCCCCTGCAAATCGCCGAGATCGGATTTCATGATCTCGTAGTGCTGCATGGTTTCCTTGGCATGCTTCAGGACCACCTTACCCGCGGCGGTCAGGCGCAGACCATCTGAAAAGCGCTCGAACAATGGAGTGCCGAGTTCGTCTTCAAGCTTGCGGATCTGCCGGCTCACCGCCGAGGTCGCCACGTGCAACTCCTCGGACGCCTTCCGGATGGAGCCGGAGCGTGCGACTTCGATGAAATATTTCAGGATGCTGGCGTGCATGAATGTCCCCCAATATCCCGAAATTCATACCATGCTCATCGGCCTCGCCAAACTGGAGCGCGTTTCTCGCGGAAAGCCGCCACACCTTCCATGGCATCCTCGCTCTGGAGCGCGCGGACGAGTGCCGGGGTGCGCAATCCCTGCGCGTCGGCAGGACTAAGGTGGCCGGTACGGTTCACCGTCTGCTTGATCGCCTTGAGGGAAAGCGGAGCGCAGGCGACGATCTCGTTCACCCACCGGTCCACGGCTGCGTCGAGTTCTTCGTACGGGGCGATCTCGTTGACGATGCCGAACCCATGCATCTCTGCTGCGGTGAACTGTCGACCGGTCAGCATCACCGCCATAGCCTGGTTATGGGCGATTTTCCGCTGCAGCAACACCATCCCCCCGTCGAGCGGCATGCGCCCGACACGAGCTTCCGGCAGACCGAATTTCGCCGTATCCGCCGCGATCACGATGTCACAGCCTAGCACCATCTCGAAGCCGCCTCCGAGCGCATACCCGTTGACGCGGGCGATCACCGGCACGTCGAGCGACCTGCGGAAGGCGAGGCCGCCGAATCCGTTCACCCGGCTTTCTGCCCAGTATTCGAGGCCGGTCTTCGTGCCACTGCCTTTAAGGTCGGCTCCTGTGCAGAAGGCCTTGCTGCCACTGCCGGTCAGCACCACGCAAGAGATGTCGTCGCGAGCTTCGATCTCGGTCCAGATGGCTTCGAGCTCCTGCTCGGTCGCCGCATCCACGGCATTCATCCGCTCCGGACGATCAAGAGTAACGCGCGCCACCCGGTTCTCGACGGAAAATCCGACTGTCATGCCGCGTCTCCACGCTCGGCTTCAAGCGATGCGAGAATCTCGTCATTGTGCTGGCCGAGACCTGGCGGCGGGATGCGAACCGAAACCGGTGCCGCCGACATGTCGATCGGCGAGCCGATCAGGCGGATGGGACCGGCCGCCGTTTCACCGGCCTCCAGGATCATCTTGTTGATGATCGTCTGTTCATCCTCCAATGCCTCGGCAAGGTTGCGGACGGGGGCGCACAGAATATCCACCTCCTCCAGCCGCTTCAGCCAATGGGCGTTGCTGTTCTTCGCGAAATTCTCGCGGAAGATCGCCTGCAGTTCCGGTCGATGCTCCATCTGAGCGTCGAAATCCCTGTACCGCGGCTGCTGGGACAGGTCCTCGATATCGAGCGCGTTGCAGATGTCCTGAAGCGGGTTCTGCTTGAAAGCGCCGACCATGACGATCGCGCCATCCGTGGTGTCGAACACGCCGGTCAGCGGAAAGGCGCCCCAGTTGAGATCCTTTTTGCGCATCATGTGCGCCGCACCTTCCTGCATCTGCATCGCCAGCATGGAATTATAGAGGCTGACGGCCACCTGCTGCCCTTCGCCGGTCTTTTCCCTGTGCAGGAGTGCAAGCAGGATGCCCTGGACGAGATGCATGCCGGCGGAGTAGTCGGCAAGCGGCGTCGCATAGATGGAGGTCGGATGGCTGCTGTCGGACTTGCGCCGCATCACTCCCGAGAGCGCCTGGGCGAGGATATCCTGTCCGCCCTTGTGCTGGTAGGGGCCGGTTAGTCCGAAGCCGGTACCGACCGCATAGATCAGCCGCTTGTTGATCTTCTTCAGATCATCGTAGCCGAAGCCCATCCGTTCCATGACGCCGGGACGGAAGTTGTTGACGACAACGTCCGCGTCGGCGATCAAGGCAAGCACGGCATCGCGCGCTTCCTTGAGTTTAAGGTCCAGAGCCAGGCTCTTCTTGTTGCGGTTTAGCGAGCAGAAGACCGGATTGTTGAGGCCATCCGGGTCCGAACCGAGCGACCAGCGCGACAGGTCGCCGATCTTGGCCTTCTCTATCTTGATGACCTCGGCGCCGTAATCGGCCAGCGTCTGCGTGCAGCAGGGACCGAGCATGACCTGCGTGAAATCGATCACGCGGATGCCGTCGAGTGGGAGAGAGTTCATTCCGCAGCCTCCAGGAATGTTGCATTTTCGGACGGGATGTCGCCGGGATCGGCACCCTGCGCCCGCATCTGTTTCTGGATCGCGCGAATGTCGGCTTTCCGAACGGTGGTTCCGGCATTGAGAGCCACGGCGGCGGCGACGCCGGCGGCCTCGCCCATAGCCATGCAGGGCGGGATTTCGCGACTCGATTTTTGTGCCTGCGGGGTTGCCGAATAGTGACGCCCGGCGACGATGAGCTGATCGACTTCACGCGGCAGCATCGACCGGTAAGGCGTATAATAGTCACGGCCACGGCAGACTGTGTCGGCAAAATGAACGCGGTTCATGACGTCATCCTTCGTCACGACATATTCGCCCTCAAGCAGCCTCGTCTGGCGCACACCTGTCTGCGGCGCGAAATCCACCACATAGGCCTTCTCGAATCCCGGCATCTTTTCGCGAGCGAAATCGAGCAGCCGTCCGATGCGGGCGCGGCCTTCGAGTTCCGCCTTGGTCAGGTCCTCTGTCTTGAGGCCGGAGAGGTTCGGCATATGCGGGCAGTTGAGCCAGACAATGCCCGGCAGCGGGGTCTTCAGCCACCAGAAGGACCAGCAACCACCGATCAGGCGCTTGGCCTCGTGATCGATCGTCTTGAACGCTTCCGGTTCCTCGAATTCGAAGCGCTCGGCGGCATCCGTATCGACGCCGCCCCAACGGGAGACGGTCGTCAGGATGAAGTTTGATTCCACATGCGAGGCGCCGGCCGACGCCGCGACGTCGAGGTCGCCGGTCGTGTCGATGACGATATCGCCGAGGATCGCTTCCATGCCCGACTTGGTCTGGCAAATGACGCCCTTGATGGTCTTGCCTTCCATGATCGCGGACGAGAACCAGCTATGGGTTCGAAGCTTTACGCCGGCTTCCGTCAGCACATCATAGGAGGCGCGCTTGAAGCCGTCCGGGTCGAAGGCGGCGGAAAAGCAGATCGGGTGCGGCATGGACTGGGTGTGGAAGTCGAAGAGGCCCCAACGCGCCCAGCGTCGCCAGGCTTCCGGTGTCTCGCGGATGTCGAGTTCGCGATCGCGACCGGTCGGCGTGACGCAGAGGTCCCATTTCTTCATCCGCTCGATCATCTCCATGCAGATGCCCTGCACGGTGACCTCAAGTCCGTTGATCATATCGTCAAGCACCAGCACCATGCCGCCGGCGGCAAGTCCGCCGACATAGGGGTAGCGTTCGAGCAGCGTCACCTTGGCGCCGTTGCGGGCTGCGGAAGCCGCCGCGGAAATGCCCGCGGGTCCCCCGCCGACGACCACCACATCGGAACGGTCGACCACTGCGACGTCGCGCGCCGCCTGAAGAATTGTCTGTTGCATTGGTTCAAACTCCCAGGGAACCGGATCAGAGGACGGTCGGGTTTAATGCGAGCCGGCCGGCTTCCAGCGGATCATCCGGGCCTCGATCACCGAGACGATGAAGAAGAGGACGACCGCAAGGGCCGCGGCGATCACGACGGTCGCGTAGAGCAGCGGTGAGCGGAAATTATAGGTGGCCTCGATGATGACCGCCCCAAGCCCGAAGCTGGAGCCGATCCATTCGGCGACGATCGCTCCCATGACGCTGCTGGTCGCGGCGATCTTCAGAGCCGCAAACAGGAACGGCATGGAACTCGGCAGCCGCACTTTCCAGAGGATTTCGCTGTTGCTGGCCGAAAGCACTCGCATCAGGTCGAGCATGGCCGGGCTTGCGGATTTCAGGCCCTGCACCATGTTGACGAGCGTCGGGAAGAAGCAGATCAGCCCGGCGATGATGATTTTCGGCGCAAGTCCGTTGCCGAAGATCAACACGAGGATGGGCGCCAGCGCGATGATCGGGATCGCCTTGATGAAGACCGCGATCGGATAGAAGGCCTTTTCCGCCATCGAGCTGTGTACGAACCAGATCGCCAGTAGGATCGCGACGAGATTGCCGAAGAAGAAGCCGAGCACCGCTTCGAGCAGTGTCGGCAACATGTTCGTCCAGAGAATTCCGGCATTCTGCTGGAAAGCGTAGGCGACATCGATCGGGCTCGGTGCCATGAAGGTCGGGATCTTGAAGAACCAGACAACCAACTGCCAGAGAACGATGAGGCCCATGGCTGCGGAAATCGCCGGCATGTGCCTGGCGAACACGCCAGCCGTGGCGTCGAGAAGCGCGATCTTGCGCTCCGTATCGACCCGGGATGAGACGACCTGGCTCATAGGCATTCCTCCAGGAGGCCACGTAGATGTGCGGTGACCTTGATGAACTCCACCGTGTCGCGCGCTGCGAGCGAACGCGGGAAGGGCAGTTCCACCTTCATGAACTCCTTGACCCGGCCCGGATGCGCCTGAAGCATCAGGACGTTCTGGCCGAGAAAGGCGGCTTCCGGAATGGAATGGGTGACGAACAGGATCGTCGTTCCCGTCTCCTGCCAGACGCGCAGCAATTCCTCGTTCAGCCGGTCGCGGGTGATCTCGTCGAGGGCACCGAACGGTTCGTCCATCAGCAGAATGCGCGGCCGGGTGATGAGCGCACGGGCGATCGCCACGCGCTGCCGCATGCCGCCGGAAAGCTCGTGAGGAAGCGCATTTTCGCGCCCCTTCAGACCGACCATGGCCAGTAGTTCATACGGGTCCGCATGGTCGCCGGTTTGGGCGTGCTTGCCGACTTCCAGTGGCAGCCGCACATTGTCGAGCACGGTTCGCCAGGGCAAGAGGGTCGCATCCTGAAAGACGAAGGCGAAGTCGCGACCTTCACGCGCTTCCTGCGGACTGCGGCCGAACACGGAAATCGATCCGTCGCTGATATGCACGAGATCAGCCACGCATCTCAGAAGCGTCGACTTCCCGCAGCCGGAAGGACCGAGCATCGTGACGAAGGCACCTTCCGGAATCTCCACGGAAACATCGGATAGTGCGGTGAATTCGTTGTTCCTGTCGCCGAACCGGACGAAGAGGTTCCGGATCGAAACCGCCGTGGCGGCTGGCTCGGTGCGTGGAACGTTCGGCTTCAACTGCGCCGCTCCCAACATTGCGATTACCCCACCTGTTTGCGGGCGTCGATGGTTGCTTCGAGGATGGAGAAGTTGACGACATCATCCACCGCCGGCACAGTGCCCTTGAACTGCTTGAGGTCGGCATAGGCCTTGATCTGCGCGGCCCAGTTCTCGCGCGTCATCGTGCCCCAGCCGGCAGCCTTGGTCGTGTCTCCGAAGGAGAAGTCGACGCAGGGGCCTACGGCCCGGAGCTCGCTCGGTTTATCGAGGATCGGGTAGGCCTCACAGAGATATTCCACGGCTTCCTGCTGATTTTCACGGACAAAGCCCCACCCCTTGGCCGCAGCGCGGGTGAAGCGCTCCAGGACGTCGGAATGTTTGTCGATCTGATCGTCGGTCGTGTAATAGACGTTGGCATAAAGCTGCAGGCCGCTGTCCCAAAGCATCATGTCTACGCGGTTATCGCCAAGCACGTCGAGCGCGTTGACGTTGGTGAGCCAGCCGGTGGCCGCATCGGCCTGTCCGGTGATAAGCTGGTTCATGTCCGAGCCCATGTTCACCATCTTCACCTGATCTTCGGCGATGCCGTTCTTGGCGAGCAGGGCGCGCAGCAGGATAAAGGCCGTCGGCTGAGTGGCGATCGTCTTGCCGATCATGTCCTTCGGTTCGCGGATCGGCTTGGTCTTCAGCGAGAAATAAGTGAAGGGATGCTTCTGGTATCCGGACAGGAAGGCCTTGACGGGCATTCCCGCCGATCGCGCCAGCATGACCGAAGGGCTCGACGAGATCTGACCGATCGCAGACTGACCGGAAGCGACGCCGGCCACGCCGTCGACGCTTGGCCCGCCAGGCACGATTTCGAGCTCGACACCCTCCTCTTCGAAAAAGCCTTTCTTTATCGCAGCGACCTCCCCCAGCAAGCCGTTCGAGGCGAGCCAGCCGAGCTGCATCCTGACTTTGGCCGTATCCTTGGCAAGGCCTGCCTTTATACCGATGAAGCTGGATGCTGCAGCAAGGCTGCCGATGGCGGCTGTTTGAGACATGAATCGCCGGCGATTCAGCATGAAATTGGACATAGTGTTCCCCTGTTTTGGATCCGACACCGGAAGTGCCGGCTTGGCTGCGTCCGGTCTCAACTGCCGGATTGAAGGTAGGATGGCGCAATGCCGCGTTCTAATAAAGCACAATATTTCGTATATATGATTGCCGAAAAGGCAACGCCCACCAGAATTGATCAAACTCCGGCAGACCGCTGCCGCAGTTGAATCGCGACGGCACATCAGATGAAATCCGGGGTCGCCAAGGTCTGCTATACGGAAAAGCCTGACGCTCGACAGCCGCTGAACGGATGCCTTGAGCTGCATTTGGATTTATCTCAAGCATGGGGTGTCGGAATCTCGTTTAGCCAGTCGTCTTCAAGATGGACGAGCTATGGAGAACACCAATGACTATTACCATTACCGCCTTTGAACGATCGCCAGATCGCGGCAAGGGTCTGGCGCGTGACATGCGCGTTCGCTGGGCGCTCGAAGAAGTTGACCAGCCTTACGACGTTCGCCTTCTTTCGTTCAAAGCGATGAAGGAACCCGCCCATCTCGCGCTTCATCCTTTCGGCCAGATTCCGACCTATGAAGAAGGCGATCTCGCCCTGTTCGAATCAGGGGCGATCGTATTCCATATCGCGGAGCGCCAGCCGGGCCTGCTGCCGGACGATGCGAATGCCCGGGCACGTGCGATCACATGGATGTTTGCTGCGCTCGACACGGTGGAGCCGCCGATCTTCGATCGCGCCCTCGTCAGGATCCTCGAACGTGACGAGCCCTGGTACGAGCAGCGCCTGCGTGTCCTCGAGGACACCATCCGGAAACGGCTGAGCGGTCTTTCCACCCGCCTTGGCGATGCCGACTGGCTCGATGGCGCATTCAGCGCCGGTGACCTGCTGATGGTGACGGTGCTGCGCAGGTTGCAGGGATCGGGCATGCTGGAAGAATATCCGAACCTCGCAGCGTACGTCGCCCGCGGCGAAGCGCGTCCCGCTTACAAGCGTGCTTTCGATGCTCAGTTGGCGGTTTTCACCGCCGCATCGACCGGCTGATATAGATCCGCTCCGGGCTCGAAGCCGGGTCTTTCGCCCAGTTTATGAGGCCCGCTCCCTGGCAACTCGCAAAGCAATGGCCTTGCGCGGAGCAGCCTACGCGATTGGCACGTCAGGCCATTCGTGGCAACTTGTCACCCAAGGAAAGTTGCCAAGGAGCCGACGATGCCAGCCCTACCCACCCTGAATATCGTACCGTTCATCAGCGTCGAGAACATGATGGACCTTGTGCTGAATATCGGGATCGAGACATTCCTCGATGAATTGGCGGCCTATATCGAAGCTGATTTCCGCCGCTGGGAAGTCTTCGACAAGGTGCCGCGCATTGCCTCCCATTCACGCGAGGGCGTAATCGAGCTGATGCCGACCAGCGACGGTACGCTTTATGGGTTCAAGTATGTCAACGGCCATCCGAAGAACACGCGCACCGGCCGACAGACCGTGACGGCATTCGGTGTTCTCTCCGATGTCGATAGCGGCTATCCCCTCCTCATCTCGGAAATGACCATCCTGACAGCGCTGCGCACGGCAGCGACCTCGGCAATGGCCGCCAAATATCTTGCTCCGGAAAACGCCAACTGCATGGCGATTATCGGCAATGGCGCGCAAAGCGAATTCCAGGCGATCGCCTTCAAGGCGCTGCTCGGCATAAGAAGGTTGCGCCTCTATGACATCGACCCGAATGCCACGAAACGCTGCGCCAAGAACCTGCGAAACTTGGGATTCGAAATCCAAGCCTGTCGATCGTCTGAAGAGGCGGTCGAAGGCGCCCATGTCATCACGACGGCAACGGCCGACAAGCAGTGCGCCACCATCCTGACCGACAACATGGTCGGCCCCGGTGTTCACATCAATGCCGTCGGCGGTGATTGCCCGGGCAAGACCGAACTCCACCGGGACATTCTCCTGCGTTCGGATATCTTCGTCGAATATCCGCCGCAGACCCGCATCGAAGGGGAAATCCAGCAGATGCCGGCGGATCATCCGGTCACCGAACTCTGGCAGGTCATCGCCGGCCTTGCACCCGGCCGGAAGAACGGCGCGCAGGTGACGCTTTTTGACAGTGTCGGCTTTGCGATCGAAGACTTTTCGGCACTGCGCTATGTCCGCGACAAGCTCTCCGGCACCAATCTCTATGAAAATCTCGACCTGCTCGCCGATCCGGACGAGCCGCGCGACCTCTTCGGCATGCTCCTGCGCAGAAAAGCTCTGACCGCCACATCTCGGAAACCCGCATGAACCGAAGCAATTCTTCTCCGCGGGCATCCTGCGCGAGAAGCGCAATCAGATCGCCGGTCTTCACGTTACTCAGTCGGAGTATAGTGCGGCCAAAGCCTTCAAAGCTCTATGCAAGGAGACTCGCACCGCCACCTCGGTCATTTTCAGACGGTCAGCGGTTTCGCGCACGCTCGATCCTTCAATCGAGATTGATTGCACTATTGTTCGTTGTGGATCCTTCAACCGGTCCAGCACCCGTTCTATGTCGATGCGATCCGAGGTGTTAACGCGCTCATCGCTCTCGAGCGTTGCAATGACATCTTCCAGCGGGACGCTGGCCTGTCGTCCACGTCTGCGCATGCTATCGACAAGCTTGTTGTGCACGATTGCGGAAATCCATGGCCCGAGCGGCCGGGATGGATCCCACGTCCCTCGCTTCAGATGGATCGCCAACAGCACTTCCTGAACCACGTCCTCGGCCTCACTTGTCGGTGCGCCAAACTGTTCGCAACGCTTCCGCGCCATCATGCGCAGGTGTGGCGTGAGGGCAGTCAGCAGTTTTTGATAAGCACGGCTGTCGCCCGCGATTGCCAACCGCATCCAGGCGGCCCATTCCATTTCACGCGCCTGATTTCTCATCCGACATGTCCTTCTTCGGCGCGGCATATGGCTTGTCGTCTTTCACGTCGGGTTCGAGCAACGCGAAGATAGGTTTGATCAGACCTTCCATGAGGTCCCTCTCTGGCCGTGTTCGTGCGAGCACCCGAATCCCAAGAAGGGTGCACAAAAGTGTGCGGGCCATGTCGGTTGCAGTCTGGTAGCGGCTGATCGTTCCATCTTCCTGTCCTGCCTGGAGACAACGCCTGAAGAAAGCCTCCACTTGCAGCAACACGTCGGCGACCACGCGCTGAGACTCTTCATCGTGAGGCGCAACCTCGAGAGCCGAATTGACCAGCATGCATCCTTTCCGCCTCGTGTCGCTTAGTGAGCGGTCGATAATTTCGACAAAGAACGCATGAATAGCTTCACGTGGCGGTTTCTTTTCGAAACGCCCGACCCGATCGACAAAACTCTGCTTCACGTAAAATTCCAGAGCCTTGCGATAAACGGTCCGTTTGTCGCCGAACGCATTGTAGATGCTGGCCGTGGTCAATCCCATCACTTGCGCCAGATCGCGGATCGAAGTTGCCTCGTATCCATGGTCCCAGAAGTGCTCGACGGCCAGCAAAAGCACCTTTTCATCATCGAATTCTCTCGGTCTGGCCATCTTTATCTCTCATGTTGCCGCTCGCGTTACCTTGCTGACGACAGCGGTGGCAACAAGCAGCAATCCTGGGGAGCGCTTCACTCTGCCGAGCGCGGAAGGCGGGTTTCGTTGCCCGCCTTCGCGACAATGTCAGCGATGACAGATTTAAGCTCTCCTCATCACCAAGAAGAGCTCACCCCTTATTTTCCTCGGTTCTTCCCGCTGACAATTTATCCTGGGTCTTGGTATTGAAGTCCTCGGCATCGTGACGCTCGTGCAATTGCTCGGAGAGGTCGCCGGAGAGGCGATTCACCATACGGCCACGCTTGACGGCCGGGCGGCTCAGGAGGAGATCGGCCCAGCGCAGCACATTTTTATAGTCTTGAACCGACAGGAATTCGGCCGCACCGTATTGCCAGCCCTTGACCAAGCCTCCGTACCAGGGCAGCACGGCGATATCGGCAATGGTATATTCACTGCCACCTAAATATTCGCTTTCGGCCAGACGGCGATCGAGGACGTCGAGTTGACGCTTGACCTCCATGGCAAAGCGATCGATCGCGTATTCGATCTTGACGGGCGCATAGGCATAGAAATGACCAAAGCCGCCGCCGAGATATGGTGCACTCCCCATCTGCCAGAATAGCCAGGACAAGCACTCCGCGCGAGCCGGCTGCTCTGTCGGAAGAAGTGCCCCGAACTTCTCGGCAAGATAGACGAGGATGGAACCGGACTCGAACACCCGCACCGGCTTTGGCCCGGACCGATCCAGCAATGCCGGAATCTTGGAGTTCGGATTGACCTTCACGAAACCGCTGCCGAACTGGTCGCCCTCGCCGATCTTGATCAGCCAGGCGTCGTATTCGGCGCCGGCGTGGCCGAGCGCAAGCAGCTCTTCCAGCATGATCGTGATCTTCTGTCCGTTCGGCGTGCCAAGCGAATAAAGCTGCAGCGGATGCCGGCCTACCGGCAATTCCTTTTCATGGGTCGGTCCGGCAATCGGCCGATTGATGTTGGCGAACGCGCCGCCGCTTGGCTTGTTCCAGGTCCAGACTTTCGGGGGAACGTATTCGGGGGAATCTGTCATTTTTGTCTCCTGAATTATCCCGCGACCTTTGTGGGGCCGGGAAATGGTGGATGGGAAGAGAGCGCACTTGGTTTGCTCGTCGTTGACATGTTTGAACGGGCGATCCTTGCCGACTTCGCGGGGCGCGAGCCGCGGCTGATCGCGCGTCGATGACCTCAAACAGTCGTTTCAGATGGGGGTTGTCGTGCAAGCGGTCATCGTGAAGCTCCGTTCTGGATGGCTCATATATTTGGGGGTGCTGGTACACTCTTTGCGCCGAAGGAGAACGCATCTGGCGCTGGATCATCAGGGCCGATCGCTTCATTCCTCGGCGAAGCTGGCATATAGTTTCTTGATTTTTGTCTTACAAAAGAGCCACTCCACTGAGGGGAACCGCGCGAGAACTCCGTGTAGACATAGCGCAATCCCACTCCAGCGCATGACAGCATTCCCTCACTTTGTCGTCTCCCGCCTTACTAGCATCGCTTGGCGGCACGAGCGTCGCATTTTAACTCGATCGTTCTACAATGCAGTCCTGTTTGAATGTTGGCAACATACAATTCGATCGACAGTCTCAGCAAAAAAAGGCCTGCTGCTGTAACGAACCGTATCATGCAGCCGTAGTGGCTTTGTCGGACCTCACCCGGCAGTGGGCTGCCGGACTAACCGCCGCTGCCTGTCCGTTGGTTCAGTAACTTGCAGTGGAAATCGTAAATGACGACATCGAGCGATCAGAAGCCGGCCTGCCTTCAAGGCCTGCGCATCCTGGACATGTCGCGTATTCTTGCAGGGCCGACGGCAACGCAACTCCTGGCCGACCTCGGTGCGGATGTGATCAAGGTGGAGCGACCTGGCCTCGGTGATGATACGCGTAGTTGGGGGCCGCCCTTTGTGGCGAACGCCGATGGCAGCGAAAGTGATCTGAGCGCCTATTTCCTCTCGGCCAACCGCAACAAGAGATCGATAGCGATCGACCTTGCGACGGACGATGGCGTCGCTTTGGTCAAGCGACTAGCCGCAATTTCCGATGTCGTTATCGAAAATTACAAGCCGGGCGACCTGGCGCGACGCGGTGTTGGTTACGACGATGTCCGCAAGATCAAGCCGGATATCGTCTGGTGCGCAATTTCCGGATTCGGGCAGAGCGGCCCCTACTCCGATCGAACCGGCTACGATTTCCTGATCCAGGCAATGGGCGGCATCATGAGCATAACCGGCGAAAGTGATGCTGCTGGCGGGAAGCCGGTCAAGGTTGGTCTCGGTATCGCCGATGTCATGTGCGGCATGTACGCAACAGTCGGCATCCTCGCAGCACTTCGCCATCGTGACCACACCGGGGAAGGTCAATACATCGATCTCGCGCTTTACGACACACAGGTCGCCTGGCTCATCAACGCTGCGACGAATTACCTGGCTTCAGACAAGGTGCCGGGCCGGATCGGTAACCGGCATCCGAACATCGCACCCTACCAAACCTTTGCGACAGCAAAGGGCGAGATCGCCATTGCGGTCGGCAACGATCAGCAATTCGCCAGATTTGCCGCAGTCATTGGCTCGCCGGCGCTTGCCCAGGATGAACGTTTCCACCGCAATCGCGATCGAGTGATGAACATTGATGCCCTTGATGCGCAGGTGACCGAGGCGCTGCGCAATGACACGGCGGAAAATTGGGAGCGGCGTCTCATAGCAGCGGGGATTCCCGCCGGACGTGTCGCAACGATCGGTCAGGTCCTTTCTGATCCGCACACGATCGCACGCGACATGGTAATACGCATGCCCACAGATGATGGCCAATTGCTAGGGCTTCTAGGCAACCCATTGAAGATGTCCGCCACGCCCGTCAGGTTCCACCGCGCGCCGCCTCATTTGGATCAGCACCGCGAGGACGTTCTTCGCGAGATCGTAGCTATCGAGGACGCCCAAAGAAGTGATGGCACCAGATGATCCACTCCCCCGTCCCTTGAGGTAGAAGAGCTGGCAATACCACAGCGCTCGCCTCTGCTACCAAGACAAAAGCCCAGATCGGCGGTTACGCCCGTCCGATGCGGCGGTACCGAAAATCGTCTGCGTTGGAGGAAGGGAGTGAGTTGGCCTCCCCGATCAGTATCGCCATACGGTTATGGAGGGGAGATTTGACACAGGCAGGATCGGTCGCGGCCGCATCGCCCGCAATCGCCATGGCCTGACACCGGCAGCCGCCCCAGTCGATCTCTCGCCGGTCGCAGCTTTTGCAGGGTTCCAGCATCCAGTCGTCGCCGCGGAAAGCATTAAAAGCCAGAGAATTGAGCCAGATATCCGTCAGGCTTCGTTCTCCGAACCGCTCGAAATGCAGGGTCGGGATGGTTGCTGCCGCGTGGCATGGAAGGACCGTGCCATCCGGCGTAACCATGAATGCATCGCGTGCCCAGCCGCCCATACAGGGTTTCGGATAGACCGCAAAATAATCGGGCGCGACGAAATCAATGGCCAGAATTCCCTGCAACCGCGACTGAGCCTCCTCGACGATCTCGACCTGACGTTCCACCGCCTCGCGGTCGGGCATGAGGGTATTGCGGTTCAGGAGAGCCCAGCCTGCATATTGCACATTGGCGATCTCCAACCGCTGCGCGCCAAGGGAAAGCGCGAGATCGATGAAAGCCGGTACTTCCTCTATATTGTGCCGGTGGATGGGCGCATTGATCGTAAGCGGCAGGCCGAGTTCCACGACCCGCCTTGCTGTTTCGAGTTTCTTCTCATGCGCGCCGCGGTTGTTGCCGATCTTCTCTGTCGTCGAAGCATTGGCGCCCTGGATGCTCAACTGCACGTGATCGAGACCGGCGTCACATAACCTCTCAATTCGCCCTTCGGCGATGCCGACACCGGCGGTGATGAGATTGGTATAGACACCGCGCCGTGCCAGACAGCTTACGAACTGTTCGAGATCCGGCCTGAGCGTCGGCTCGCCCCCGGACAGATGGATCTGCAGGACCCCGAGGTCGGCCGCCTCTTCAAAGAGAGCAAGCCATGCGTCCGTCGAAAGCTCCTTGTCGGCCTTCAACAGTTCGAGCGGGTTGGAACAGTAGACGCATTGCAGGGGACAGCGATGCGTCAGCTCAGCCAGCATGCCGATCGGAGGCAGAGGTGCATCACTCATAGCGTCACCAGAAATCTGTCGGACCATTCCTGCAGGAACTGTTCGACATCGGGTGCGATATCTTCGCGAGCTGCATCATACTGGCCGGCGAGCTCGTCGACGATTTGCGAAACCGTGCGCTGGCCGTCGCACAGCCTGAGTATATCAAGGCTGACCTCATCCGGCCAGAAAACCCTTTCCGGCGAAAGCAGCGCCCAGGCACCGCGAACCGGATCATACTGCAGCCTTACATAGCGCTTCAGGCGAGGTCTCGCTTCTCCGGACAGAATGACACGCTGACGGCGGGCCTCCATCAGATCGCCTCCGGCACGAAGGCGCCCGGCGGAATACTGCCGCCACCTCCATAGGCGTAGTCCAGGGCATCCAGCATCGCCCACAAGATATCGCATTTGAAGACAAGGGCATTGATGACGGTCTGCTGCTTTTCCGGGTCGGTCGCGTGCTGCAGGACATAGGCGAGCGCGAAATCGGAATCCCGCGGTGCCTGCGTCAGCCTCGGCATGAAATAGGCGAGCGTATCTTCGGTTACGTAGCTGTACTTCGCCAGCATGGCCGGAACGCGCTCGCCGATGATCACCGGAGAAAACAACTCCGTCAACGACGACGCCACGGCTTCCAGCAGACTGCGATTGGTACAGAAAGACAGATACGCTCCAACAGCGAAGCGAGTGGCGGGCAGGGCAAATCGCTCGCTCTTCACTGTCTCTTCGTCGAGCCCCAGCCCGGTCGCCAGCTTGATCCACCGGGCGATGCCGCCATTCCAGCCATTCGTTCCGTCGTGATCTTCGATCCTGCGGCGCCATTCGACGCGAAATTCCGGGTCTTCCGCCCGGGCGATGATCGTCGCATCCTTGCGCGGGATCATCGCCTGATAGCAGTACCGGTTGAGCGCCCATGCCTGAAGCTCGGCCTTGGTCAGGGCGCCCGCCGTCATCCTGTGATGGTAGGGATGCCTGTTGTGGTATCGCTCAGCCCCGATCTGACGAAGTACCTCTTCGAGCGCGGCCGGCGTCAATCCATTGCGCGCCGCGTCTGCAAAATCGCTCATAGGCCGATCTCCATCCCGTCATAGCCGATCTCCCAGCCTCCTGCCCTCACGGCTGCCGCTTCGGGGGAATTTTCGCCGAGGATCGGATTGGTATTGTTGATGTGAACATAGATGCGGCGCTCCGGTGCAACATCGGCAAGCAGAGCCATGGACCCTTCAGGACCGCCGATGTGCAGGTGTCCCATGCGCCGGCCGGTTTTGGCGCCGACGCCGGCGCTCAACATCTCGTCATCGGTGTAGACCGTGCCGTCGAAAAGCAGACATGTCGCAGCGGCAATTCTTTCTTTCAGATCGGCGTCGACAGCTGCACAGCCAGGGACATATAACGCCGAGGACTCACGACCCTCCTGCCAAATGCGAACTCCCACAGTGTCGCCCTCCTGCGTGCCGAAACCCTCTTCCGCCTTGTCGGCATCCTCCAAAAACAGAGCCACCTTACCGAGAACCGGAAACGCCTCGACCACGATGGATGTCGGCTTGCCCTGCCAATCCGCAATCGGCGTCGGGATATTCAGCAGAAGTTCGCGGCGCTCGACCAGTTCACTGTCGAGAACATTGAAAATACTGTTTTCCGCGAGTAGGCGTAGAACCCGCGCGGTTGCATAAATGACGAAGCGATGCCGCTCACGCAGGCTCAAGAGTCCGGCAATGTGATCGACGTCCGCATTCGTCAGGATAACGGCTTGGATAGGCGAAGCACGCAGGGGGCCATCTTCCCTCGGCTGCAGCTCGGGAATTGCCGCAATTTGCTCGCGAATATCCGGGGATGCATTGAAGAGAACCCAGTTTTTGCCATCAGCAGAGACACCCAGACTCGATTGCGTCCGCGGTCGAAAACCGTCTTCGCCATTACGGACAGAACGGCTCAGCCGGTAGTTGCAGTTCCACTGGGGAAATCCCCCTCCCGCCGCGGAGCCGAGAATCTTCAGCCGCATGTGACAATGCTTCCTTCCGACGGCAGCCGCTCCATGCGTGAACGCCACATGGAGCGGTAAATGCTCTTACTTCTTGGCTTTGAGGTCGGCGGAATAATAGCGTGACATTTCCATTCCGACAGCGACCGTGCACATTGTCGGCTTTTTCCAGCTTTTCTTCATAAGCTTTCTCCTCTTCGCTCTTTGCCTGAGATCAACAATTTGATCTCCTCCCGGCATCGTGCGCCCTCGGGCGCAAGCTCTGAAATTCGCGGCGTTACATCCGAACGCAATCGCACCTCACATTGTTCAACGACATCCTATCCCTTGATCTCGTTGCCGGCTTCATCGATCAGCGGCACCTGATATTGCAGGAGAATCCGATTTATCTCCGACTGGTTCTCCCTGATCACGGTATTCAAGGCGCGTTTCCACTCCTGGTCGGAGGGACGGACTCCCATGGTGATGCGATAGGACATATGGCTGACCTTCTCCTTGAGAAGCGGCACCACGACAAGATCCGGATTTATTTCCTTGACATAGTAGCCGGCCATCGGCCCCCAGAGAACGGCCACATCGATGACGTCGTTCTGAAGATCCTTCAACATTACCTCGGCCATGGACGGCATCGAGCGCGTATCCACCATCAGAGGATAGGTCTTGGCATTCCGCATCAGGTTGGCCTTTGCCATGCTGGCGCTCGGCGGCGTTCCGGCGACAATGCCGAGCCGTTTGCCGGCCAGTCTGGGATCTTCGATGGCTTCTGCGCCATCCAGGCCGCTACCCTTCTTGAAAACCATGACATAGGTCGAGCGGTAGTAGGCATTGGTGTTCTGCACGAGTTCGTCACCTTGGGCGTAACCCATGATGATATCGCAGCGGTTGGCCCGCAGCGTATTCCGGACGAAGCCGGTTGCCATCGGATACCATGTGTAGGTGACCGACTTGCGGCCAGTCTTCACCGCAACGAGTTCCGCCAGCTTGTTTTCGAAGCCTTCCCCGCTTTCATCCGTGAACGGCATGTTGGAAGGGTCGGCGCAGACACGCAGCACGTCCGGATCCACCAATTCGCCTGCGGCGCCGAGCCCGGCTGTCTGCGTGAATGCCGCGGTGGGAACCGCGGCAATCGCCGCGATCACGCAGAGCATATAAAGACCGCAGGATTTGCGTGCAGGCATATGCTCAGCTCCCCATGCACGATGCTTCTTGATCTTTGGCGGCCTGCGGCTTGTCAGCTTTCTTGGGAGGTCTGCCGCGCGGGATCCCATCGACGGCACGCGCTCGCAGATAAATGTAGATATCGTCCATATAGCAATAGACGTTCTTGTTGTTGCCGAAAGCGGGCATGACGTTTTCCTTGCCGCCGCCGACATTCTTACGCCCCTCGGCGACGATCGAAAGAAACGTCGCGTAATCCATCGTCTTCAACGAGTTGACCAGCGCCGGAGCATAGCTGGAACCCATTCCGTCTGGTCCATGACAGGTGTGACAGTCCGAATGATAACGGCGATATCCACTGAACGTGTACCAGTCCACCGTCCCATCATCCTGAAGCTTGAACGTCGGGTTTCCATCGGCGTCAAAATACTTACCGTCTTCATCGGTAACGGCTGCAGCCTTTTGTTTGTCGTCAGCGGCAAAGGTGATGCTGGAGCTGATGACAATAGACATAGTGATAACCGAGACTGTTTTGCAGACAGACATTCCTACCTCTTTCTCATTTCGCCACGAACACAGCTTGGCTGTCGCAATGCGGCGTTGACAGGTGGGTTGTGGGTTGCGTGGCAAAATCGAGAGCCCGCCAGGGAATTCCCGGTGATCCGGGCCCTCGTTTCTCTGCCTGCCGCCTCTTTAAGCGAGGTCGGCGTGCCTATGGTTCCCGTTTATCAATCCGGGAGGCCGAAGACGGTGAGCTGACCGCCCAGCGTCGTATAGTCGGCGAGAGCGGCATACCCACCGACCGCGCCGAGACCTGCTGTTGAAATCGACTGCTGTTCATCGGTGGGCGCTTTCTGGCCGGCGACAGCCGTTTGCCAGGCAGCCGCGCCTTCGGCCTGGAGCAGACCACCTGCGAGGCCGATACCAGCCCAGCCGCCAACACCCGAAAGCACGGCGATATACTGTTTGCCGTTGTGCTCGAAGGTGTTGATGTTGCCGATGATCCCGGACGGCGTCTTGAACTTGTAGAGTTCGTTGCCGTCCTTATCGACAGCCTTGATGTAGCCTTCCAGCGTGCCGTAGAAGATGACATCGCCTTCGGTCGACAGCGCGCCTGACCACACCGAGAACTGCTCGGGCTTGGACCAGACGATCTCACCCTTGGCAGCATCCCAGGCTATGAAGTTGCCCATGCCGCCATGGCTCTTGGGAGCCGGATACATCGACACTGTCGCACCCACATAGGGCTGACCTGCCGTATAGCTCACCCTGTATGGCTCGTAGTCCATGCAGACATGGTTCGTCGGCACGTAGAACAAACCGGTTTTCGGTGAGTAGGTAGCCGGCTGCTGGTCCTTGGTACCAAGCGCTGCCGGGCATACGCCCGTCGTGTTGGTATCCTCGCCGTTCTGCTGGGTCGAATACTGAGCCACGACCTGCGGACGCCCATACTGATCACTCTTCGGGTCCATCACGACTTCCGTCGCCCAGTTGACCACCGGATCGTATTTCTTGGCAACCAGCAACTCGCCGTTTCCGCGATCCAGCGTATAGGCAAAGCCATTACGATCGAAATGAACCAGTACATCCCGGGCTGCACCGTTGATCTGCATCCCGTCGACGAGGATCATCTCGTTCACGCCATCGTAGTCCCATTCGTCATGCGGGGTCATCTGATAGACCCACTTCGCCATGCCGGTGTCGGCGTCACGGGCGAAGATGGTCATCGACCATTTGTTGTCGCCGGGCCGCTGTACCGGGTTCCACGTCGAGGGATTGCCGGTTCCGTAATAGACCAGGTTCAGCTTCGGATCGAAGGCGTACCAGCCCCAGGTCGTTCCGCCGCCCTGCTTCCATTGCTCGCCTTCCCAGCTGCTGATGCCGGAGTCCTTGCCAACCGGTTTGCCGAGCTGGGTGGTCTTCTCACCATCCATCAGGGTTTCCGAGTCGGGCCCGGTCGAATAGGCCTTCCAGGCAACAGAGCCATCCTTCAGGTTATACGCGGTCACATGGCCGCGAACACCGAACTCGCCGCCCGATATGCCGATCAGAACCTTGTCATTGAAGATCATCGGTGCGGACGTTCCACTCTCCCCCTTGCCGCCAGCGGTATCCTCGCCGTTCTTCGCCTGCCAGGCGACTTTGCCTGTCTTGGCGTCGAGAGCGGTGACGGTCGTATCCGCTTGGTTGAGGATGATCTTGCCGTCGCCATAAGCAACGCCTCGGTTGACCGTGTCGCAACACATGATCGGAATGACGTTCGGATCCTGCTTGGGCTCGTATTTCCAAAGGATCTTGCCGTCATTGTTGAGGTCGAGCGCATAGACTGTATTGGGGAACGGCGCATGAACGTACATGACGTCGCCGATCACCAGAGGTCCACCTTCATGACCGCGCAGCACGCCTGTCGAAAACGTCCACTTGACCTGAAGGTTCTTCACATTGTCCTTGTTGATCTGGTTCAATTTTGAATAGCGGGTGTTGGCATAATCACCCGTCGGAATCGCCCAGTTCTTGGAATCGGAGATCAACTTCTGGACTTCATCATTGGCAAACACTCCTCCAGCCAACGACAAAGACACCGCAGTCGCCACTAATCCCGATTTTATGAAGTTTGCACGTACACGCATTTAGTCCTCCCGAAGTTCGCACAGATGACTTATTGCGGCGGCACCTGTTTCATAACAGAAGCCCGCGTCACCGGTTCAGCATGTGGGAAGTATTTCCGGCAGCGTGTCACGACCTAAGCCAGGCGCGCGGAGGGCACCGTTACCGCCCACCCGCTTGGCCTACGAAGACTGTCACCACTCCCTTGACGGCAACGTCCTTGAAGCCGGAAACAACCTAACCATAAGAGATAGAATTACTTTCCGCAAGCGTGTTTCTCAGCAATATTCGCTGCGACGCAGCATATTATTCTGCAATGCAGCAATTTATATTCGGAAAATTATCCTATGTTGCTGGATATTGACGCGATTTTGGAATTATACTTAGGAAAGTATTTGCCCCTCTTGCCAGAGGCGACAACTGCGCTATACGGAAAGGACATCCCATGGTTACGCTTGCGAAGTTTCCCGTCGCCGTGTTCGCATCTGCAGCAATAGGTTTCGCAGTCCCAGTGGCAGCGGCGACCACCTATCCGACCAATGTCATCGCTGAATATGTCTATGCCTGCATGAAAGCCAATGGTGAGAACCGGGCCACTCTCGATCGCTGCTCCTGTTCGATCGATGTCATCGAATCCATCATTCCCTACGACCGCTACGAGACAGCCGCCACATTCAGGCAAATGGGGTTGGTCGCTGGAGAAAACGGCGCACTGTTTCGCGAAAGTGCCCCTGCCAAAGCCGCAATAGCGGAACTGAAAAGGGCACAGGCCGAAGCGGATATACGCTGCTTCTAAGTCAGGTAGCGGCCCGTGCCGGAAATTTCTCGTGGAACGAGCGCAGGATGTCGCTGCAAACTTGAGCATTTCTGGATTGCCGGGGAATGCGCACCAGAAACGAGCCCACGACATGGGATGGGCGTGGCGACAGTACAATGATCCGGTCGGCCAGCATGATAGCCTCGAGAAGGTTATGCGTCACCATCAAGACCGTCGTCGGACGCTCCGACCAAATTTCGAGCAGCAGATAACGGAGCTGCTGTGCGGTCGCTTCATCAAGGGAGACGAAGGGTTCGTCGAGAACCAGGAGATCGGGCTCGATTGCAAGCGCCCGGGCAAGAGCAGCGCGGCGTGCGAGCCCGAGTGAAAGTTCTCCGGGATAAAACGCGCGCATCCCCGACAGACCAAGCGCATCGAACAAATGGTCGAGGTTTTTGCCAGACAGGCTTCTCGGTAATCCCAGACGCACATTTTCCTCGACCGTCCGCCAGGGCAGGAGAATCGGCTCCTGAAAAACCATGCCTATGCGCGGCTCCCTTTCTCCCGGAAGCTTTATGCGCCCCTCAAAGGAATGGTCCAAGCCGAGGAGCAATCGCAGCGTCGTGGTCTTGCCACAGCCGGAAGGACCGACCAGGCAGACGAATTCGTTCCGCTCCACCGCAAAGTTCAGATCGCGCAGGACTTCGATGCTGCCGCCCCTGGACGCCTCGAACGATTTGTGCCTGACTTCGATTTCAAGCTGCGCGTCTGCGCCAACGGGTTGAAGTGTGTTCAAGGGGCTGTACCAGGAGAAATTCGATGACAAGCATTACGCAGACGAAGGCCAGCGTATAGGCTAGGATGGAAGCGACGTCGAAAAGCTGAAAATAGAGATTGATCTGGAAACCGACACCATTCGACCGACCCAGAAGCTCTACGACGAGGACGATCTTCCAGATCAGCGAAATGCCGGAACGTGAGGCCGCAGCCAGATAAGGCTGCAGCTGTGGCAGCAGGACATGGCGCAATCGCGCAAGAGGCCCGAACTTGTAGACCTTTGCCATGTCCGTGTAATTCAGATCGAGCGCACGAGCCCCTTCCCTCATCGTGACAATCACATTCGGGATCTTGTTGAAGGCCACGGCGCCGATAGCAGCCACCTCATTCAGCCCGAACCAGATATAGGCAAGAACGATGATCACCAGTGCCGGGATGTTCAGGGAAAGAATGACCCAGGGATCGAGAAACCGGTCGGCGCGCGGATGGCTTCCGAGAAAGATGCCGATCGCCGAACCAATGATCATGGCGAGCAGGAATGAGACCGCTACGCGACCAAGAGTGATCGCCAGATGATAGGGTATCTCACCCCTCGCCGTCTCGCGGGCCATGGCGCGCAGGACGTCAAGCGGTGGCGGGAAGGCATGACTCGGCCACAGGGTCGCTGACAGATGCCACACTATGGCCAGAACGACGACCGATGCCACGACCGTCAGGAACGGCCCGAAGCTGCGTCTTCGTGCCGTTTTCTCTGTTTGCCCTTGCGACGATGAGCCAAGAGAGGCCGAACTCACCTATTCCGCCCCCCAGAAGGTGCCCGGCGCCAGTTCTTTCGACGATCCGACGAGATCCTCGCCGCCGATCGTCGCCAAGACGGAATAAAGCGTTTCCGCGTCCTTTTCCGCTTCTGCGGGCGGGCGTTTGGGAATGCCTTCGCGATAGCGATCGCGCATGACCTTCTGCTCACTCTCGTCACCCCGAAGCATCGGGGCAAGCATTTTCCACTCGTCATCGGAACTTTCGAGCAGCGCCTTTGCATCGGCACTTGCCGCTACGAAGCCGTCGATCGCGGATGGATGAGCCTTGCCCCAGGCTTCATGAAAGATATATCCCAGAGCAACGATCGGCCCGGAGGCGCCAAGCGCGGCGGCGGCCTCATGTCCTCCGGTCAGTCTGCGAAATCCCTTCGCCTCCAGCCGTGCACAATAATTCCAGAAATTGAGAACCGCATCGAGTTCCCCCTGCTGCACCTTCTCCGTCAGCAATGGCGGAGCGCCGTAGACGATCGTGTTTGTCTTGGCCAGGTCCCTGGAATAATCCTTCTTCGCCATGGCCTGGATCAGAAGCCAGTTCTTGTCCAAAGGACCGCCCGCAACGCCTATTTTCTTATCGGTGAGATCGCCGAGGTTTTTGATCGGAGAGTCTGGCGGAACCATGATAGCTCCGACCGCCGTGGAATAGGGAACGAAGGTCAAGTCGATGCCTGTGGCGCGCTGCCGCGAAACCCACAACCAGTCCGAAACGATCACATCGACCGCTCCGGCCATCAACGCGACATTCGTGGCGTCTTCGCCGGCAAATTCCTGCACATCCACGGTGATCCCGTGTTTCTCGTCGAGCTTATGCCGTTTGATCGTATCGAGCTCCCAACTCACCGTACCGAATTTGAGAACGCCGACACGAACGACCTCCGCGGCCGCGGCCTGCCCTATCGCTTGGGTAGAGAATGTCGCCAGCGACAATAATGCAATCCGAAATAACCGGCCGATCCCGCCTCCCATAAGTCCTTCCTCCCATGCGCCGCATCCGATGTTTCGTTTCTAGATGTCCCGGCTCTTCGTCGGGTATTCACATCGCCATCTGACAACACGCAGACGCGGATGTTCCGTAGACCACTTCGCAATCTGCGGGGGTGCCTGGAGCATACAGGTTGTCAGGCTTCCCCTATCTTCGAAATGGAGGTGCTCCTCCCGACAGCTCAAAGGCTTGTCCGCAAGACAAATTGTCAAAATGAGTTCGATAAAAGGCATATCGCACCTTTCGACCCACGGGCTTGCCGCAGCCGTTCCTTCTGCACAGGCGGCTGCATGCGCCGCCACCAGCCAATCACAGCCTCTTCCGGTGCCGGGAAGAGATAATGGGGAAGTTAGGAGCATCACGTCGGCCCGTCAATCACAACTTCCGATCCGTGCCATCCATGGCAGGCCCGATTGGCGTATCAAGGGTTGACTTACATTCGCCGGCAGGTAACTTTTTTGAATGGATCAAAAGTCCCTGTCGCCATTGCGCGAGAGGTCCAGCGATCCGGATGGCCGGTGCCACAGGAGGAATAGCGGCACCTGCCCTCGTCAAAGGGCACCCTTGGCGAACGAGGAGATACCATGAAATATCAAATCCTTCTGATCGGCGTGTCAGTTGCGATCTTTTCTGCCTGCGGGGTTAATGCTCAGGAGGGCGATGCCAACGCGGGAGCAACGGTGTTCAACAAGTGCAAGGCCTGCCATGACGCCGAGACGGATAAGAATAAGGTAGGTCCGTCCTTGAATGGTGTGATCGGCAGGGTTGCCGGCACCCATGCCGGGTTTGCCTATTCCAAGGCGATGGTCGAAGCAGGCAAAGCCGGCCTCCAATGGGACGAGGCATCGTTGCGTGACTACCTTCACAATCCCAAGGCGAAGGTGAAAGGTACCAAGATGGCTTTTGCCGGCCTGAAGGACGAAGGCGAGATCAGCAATCTGCTCGCCTATCTCGAACAGTTTTCGAAAAAGCAATGAAGCAAGGGGCTGCCGGTCTTCCCGGTAGCCCCATCATGCATTTCGCATCACTCGCAATTGAACTCAGGCCGCCCGACGCGCCAGTGACCTGTCCGCTTGCCGGCGGATCGCCTCGATATTGCCAGCATAGGCGGTTCTATCGTTGCCCGCGAACACGGCGGAGCCGGCCACGAGGACATTCGCGCCGGCGGCCGAGACCAGCGGCGCGGTTTCAGGAGTAACTCCCCCGTCCACCTCGATATGAATCGGACGATCGCCGATCATTGCGGCGACGCGGCGTACTTTCTCAACAACGGCCGGAATGAAGGCCTGCCCACCGAAGCCTGGATTGACCGTCATCAGCAGGATAAGATCCAGCCGGTCGAGCACATATTCGATGGTGCTTTCGGGCGTCGACGGATTGAGCGACACACCGGCCTTCTTTCCCAGTCCACGGATCGCCTGAAGCGTCCGGTCGAGATGCGGACCGGCTTCGGCGTGAACCGTGATGACATCGCAGCCTGCATCCGCGAAGGCGGCGATATAGGGGTCCGCCGGCGCAATCATCAAATGGCAGTCGAAGACGGCGTTCGTGCGCTTGCGGATGGATCGGATGACCTGCGGCCCGAACGTGATGTTGGGCACGAAATGGCCGTCCATGACATCGAGATGAATCCAGTCGGCGCCCGCCTTGACGACGTCTTCTACTTCCTCGCCCAGCCGGGAAAAATCCGCGGACAGGATGGAAGGTGCGATGATCGTCTTTGTGCTCATGATGCGGCCTCCTCTTGCATCGTCCCGCTGTTGAAAATGCGGCTTGCCCTGATATCGACGGCAACGATCGTCGACAGCGCATCGGCACCGATCGATCCGTTGGACGTTTCGAACAGCCGGTTTGCCTGGCGCAGGCGTGCCCTGTCGAGCGCGTTGCGGATGGAGCGGGCATTGGCGAAATGCGGCTGTCGACGGCGCAGCGCGATATATTGCTCCATGGCGGCCCGCCCCTCGACGTCAAGACTGTAGTTCTGCTTGGCGAGCATTACCTCCGCGATCCGCAGCAGCTCGTCATCCGTATAATCGGGAAAGTCGATATGATGGGCGATGCGCGAACGAAAGCCTGGATTGCTTTCGAAGAAGCGATCCATCCGGTCGGCATAACCCGCCAGTATGACGACGAAATCCTCGCGCTGATGCTCCATGACCTGCAGGAGAATTTCGATCGCCTCCTGACCGTAGTCACGCTCGTTTTCCTGCCGATAGAGATAATAGGCCTCGTCGATGAAGAGGACGCCACCCATAGCCTTTTTCAGGATTTCCTTCGTTTTCGGCGCGGTATGGCCGATATATTGCCCCACCAGATCGTCGCGGGTCACCGACACCAGATGCCCCTTGCGGATATAGCCGAGGCGATGGAGCAGATCGGCCATGCGCAGCGCGACCGTGGTCTTGCCGGTTCCCGGATTGCCGCTGAAGCTCATGTGCAGGGTCGGCGTCTCATGGGCGAGACCGAGACGCTTGCGCGCGCGCTCGACCAGGAGCAAGGCCGCGGTCTCCCTGATCCGCTGCTTGACCGGAGCAAGGCCGATGAGCGAGTTGTCCAACTCTTCCAGCACGTCCTTGACACCGGATTCGACATATTCCGCCCGCAGGTCGATGGTGGAAGGCACTTCGCCGTCGACCTTAGGTCTCATGGAAACCGCCTCAGCCATAGCGCTCTCCCGCCGGCTTGTCCGCCGCATAGGACCGGGTGGTGTAGCGGATGCTTCTGCCGCCCGCCTCCTGCCGCTCCAGCCGGAAGCCCGGCTCTGCCGCAGGACGGTTGACGATGAAGGAAAGGCGGACGGATTCCCATCCGTGGGTGCTGTCGAAAGCGACGAAGCGGATATAGCGGTCGCCATAGACCTTGCGGCACTCCTTCAGCTCCATGATCAGCGCAGCCGCATCCGGATTGTCGAACATCGGGTGGCCCCACATGTCCCAATAGGTGTTACGGGGATGCGGATCATCCGTGAATTCGAGGCTCATCGCCCAACCCTTGTCGATACAATACTGGGCCTGCCTGGCGATCTGCTCGTCCGTCAGCGGCGGCAGGAACGAGAACGCTCCCTGAGTGATATGCATGTCGCTTCTCCTATTCTGCTGCGGTGGCTGTCGGAACAAAGTCCGGCGTGTCGGTCGAGGTGTAGTCGAAGGTCACGTCCTTCCAGACATCGAGCGCCTGCTGCAGCGGCTGGCAGTGGCGCGCGGCGTCGCGCAGGATCTGTGGTCCTTCACGCAGGATATCCCTCCCCTCGTTACGGGCGAGCACCATGCATTCGAGCGCCACGCGGTTGGCCGTGGCACCGGCGGCGATACCCATCGGATGCCCGATCGTACCACCGCCGAACTGCAGCACGACGTCCTCGCCGAGGAGGTCCAGCAACTGGTGCATCTGTCCGGCATGGATGCCACCGGAAGCGACCGGCATCATCCGGTTGAGCGATGCCCAGTGCTGGTCGAAGAAGATACCATTCTCCAGCCTCATCGGATTGAAGTCCTCGCGGCAGATGTCGTAATAGCCGCGGGTTGTTGCGGGATCGCCTTCCAGCTTGCCGACAACGGTGCCGGCATGGATGTGGTCGACGCCCGCAAGCCGCATCCATTTGGCGATGACGCGGAAAGACACGCCATGCGTCTTCTGCCGCGTATAGGTCGAATGGCCGGCGCGATGGAGATGCAGGATCATGTCGTTGCGGCGCGCCCATTTCGCCATGGACTGGATCGCCGTGTAACCAATGACGAGATCGATCATGACAACCACCGAACCGAGCTCCCTGGCAAACTCGGCGCGCTCATACATGTCCTCCATGGTGGCGGCTGTGACGTTCAGATAGGTTCCCTTGACCTCACCGGTCTCGGCCTGGGCCTTGTTCACCGCCTCCATGCAATAGAGGAAACGTTCGCGCCAATGCATGAAGGGCTGCGAATTGATGTTCTCGTCGTCCTTGGTGAAATCGAGCCCACCCTTCAGCGCCTCATAGACGACGCGGCCGTAATTGCGCCCCGAAAGCCCAAGCTTCGGCTTCACGGTCGCGCCGAGCAGCGGGCGGCCGAACTTGTCCAGGCGTTCGCGCTCGACGACGATGCCGGTCGCAGGTCCCTGGAAAGTCTTCACATAGGCGACGGGGAACCGCATATCCTCCAGCCGCAACGCCTTCAGCGGCTTGAAACCGAAAACGTTGCCGATGATCGAAGCGCTGAGGTTCGCGATTGAACCCGGCTCGAACAGGTCGAGGTCGTAGGCGATATAGGCGAAATACTGCCCTTCGCCATTCGGCACGGGATCAACCCGATACGCCTTTGCGCGGTATTTCTCGGTCGCCGTCAGGCGGTCCGTCCAGACCACTGTCCAGGTCGCCGTGGAGGATTCGCCCGCGACGGCTGCCGCCGCCTCGATAGGATCGACGCCATCTTGCGGGGTGATCCGGAAGAGCGCGATGACATCGGTATCTTTTGGCTCGTAGTCGGGCTCCCAATAGCCCATCTTTTTATATTCCATCACGCCCGATCTGTAGCGCGCCGCGCCTTTGACGGTTTCGGATTTGCTGTCCATGGCTTGGTCCTTTCGTTGTCTTCCGGACCGCCGCTCAGGCGGCTTCCGCGGTTGTGATCTGCGGATCGAGCTCCCCGGTGGCATAGCGGCTCGCCATCTCGTCCAGGGGAATGACCTTGATTTTCGAGGCCTTGCCAGCCGTACCGAAACGTTCGAAACGGTCGCGGCAGAGATTGCGCATTGCCTCCATCGCCGGCTTCAGGAACTTGCGCGGGTCGAATTCCTCCGGATGTTCCGTCGCGATCCTTCGCAATTGCCCCGCCATCGCCATGCGGCAGTCGGTGTCGATATTGACCTTGCGGACCCCATGGCGGATGCCGCGCTCGATCTCCTCGACGGGAACGCCATAGGTCTGCGGCATCCGCCCTCCGAAACGGTTGATGATGTCCTGCATCTCCTGCGGCACCGAGGAGGAGCCGTGCATGACGAGATGCGTGTTCGGCAGCTTGCGGTGGATTTCCTCGATCACGTCCATCGCCAGGATGTCGCCGTCCGGGGCCCGCGTGAATTTATAGGCGCCGTGAGACGTGCCGCAGGCGATCGCCAGCGCATCGACACCTGTGCGGGCGACGAAATCGACCGCCTGATCGGGGTCGGTCAGAAGCTGGTCGTGCGACAGGGTGCCTTCCGCGCCGTGACCGTCCTCGGCCGCTCCCGTGCCGCTCTCCAGGGAACCCAGAACACCGAGTTCCCCTTCCACCGAGACGCCCACCCAATGGGCAATACGGGCGACCCGTTCGGTGATCGCTACATTGTATTCATAGGAGGCAGGCGTTTTAGCATCCGCTGTGAGGGAGCCATCCATCATCACCGACGTGAACCCGTGGCGGATCGCCGTCATGCAGGTCGCTTCGTCACTGCCATGGTCCTGATGGACGCAGACGGGAATGGCCGGGTAGATCTCCGTCAGTGCTTCGATCATACGCGCCAGCATGATGTCCTTCGCGTAGGAGCGAGCTCCTTTCGACGCCTGGAGGATGACGGGCGCATCGCACGCCGCCGCCGCCTCCATGACCGCCAGCCCCTGTTCCATGTTGTTGATGTTGAAGGCCGGAACGCCATACCTGTATTCCGCCGCATGATCGAGCAGCTGCCGTAATGTAATGCGGGCCATTGGACCTGCTCCTTTCTACCGATCTGTCCGGTCTGTGCTCGATCCACGGGCAGCAAACTCAAGCGCTGCTTCCACGACGGCCTCGGCGGTGATGCCGAAATGATCATAGAGTGCGGCAGCCGGAGCGCTCGCTCCAAAGCCATGCATGCCGATGAAGACGCCGTCTTCCCCGAGATACCGGTCCCAACCGAGGCGCGCCGCCGCCTCTATGCCGATCCTGGGCGCCGTCCCGAGCACGGCCTTGCGGTATTCGGGCGATTGCTGTTCGAACAACTCCCAGCAAGGCATTGAGACGACCGCGGCGGCAATGCCGTGTTGGGCCAGCAGCTTGTCGGCCGCAACACAGGCAATTTCGACCTCGGAACCGGTCGCAAGGAGAGAGAGGGCGCGTGGCTCCGAGGTCGCGCGCAGGATGTAAGCTCCGCGCGCGGAAAGGTTTTCTTCGCTGTTTTCCGAACGAGCCATCGGCAGGTTCTGGCGCGACAGTACGATAAGACTCGGCCGATCGCGTTCCTTCAGCGCCTGCTCCCAGCACTCCGCCGTCTCGACGATGTCGCAGGGACGGAAGACGTTGAGGTTTGGCGTCGCGCGCAGCATCGCCAGATGCTCGATCGGCTGATGGGTCGGTCCGTCCTCGCCGAGGCCGATCGAGTCATGTGTCATGACGTAGACGACCTGCTGCCCCATCAGCGCCGACAGGCGGATGGCACCACGTGCATAATCGGAAAAGACGAGGAAGGTGCCGCCATAGGGAATGAAACCGCCATGCAGGGCAAGACCGTTCATCGCAGCCGACATCCCGTGTTCGCGAATACCGTAATGGATATAACGTCCGGCGTAGTTCCCCGGCCTGATAGGCTCCATCCCAGCAGTCAGGGTGAGGTTGGAATGGGTGAGGTCCGCCGAACCACCGATCGTCAAATCCGTCGCGGCGTTGATGACGCCGAGCACCATTTCCGAAGCCTTGCGAGTGGCGACCTTCGTTGCCTTCGTCTGATGCTCCCGGCGAAATTCGGCAAGCGCGTCGAAAAGCGACGCCGGGATTTCCCGTTCGATCGTCCTGAGGAACGCCCGGCCTTCGGGAGCCGCGGCAACCCGATTGAGCCATTTACGCCGTTCCGCAGCCCCACGCACGGCAACTTCGCCCCAACGATCCAGGATGGATTCGGGAATGTGGAACGGCGCATAAGGCCAATTCAGCTGCTGCCTTGCAGCAGCGATTTCGCTCTCGCCAAGCGGCGCTCCGTGGGTTTTCTCCGTGCCCTGAAGATTCGGAGCGCCTTTGCCGATCACTGTCCGGCAGGAAATCAGAGACGGTTTGTCCGAACCCCTTGCCCGCGAAATCGCACGACCGACCGCGTCGAAATCATGACCGTCGATCTCTTGCACATCGAAGCCTGCCGCCTGAAAACGGGCAAGTTGGTTCATCGAGGTCGAGAGACTGGTGGGACCATCGATTGAGATCGAATTGTTATCCCACAGGACGATCAGCCGCGACAGCTTCAGGTGGCCGGCAAGGTCGATCGCTTCGTGGCTGATGCCCTCCTGCAGACATCCATCACCGGCGATGACATAGGTATAGTGATCGACGAGCGCGTCGCCGTAACGCGCATTGGCAATGCGCTCGGCAAGCGCCATGCCGACGGCCGTGGCGATGCCTTGGCCCAATGGCCCCGTCGTGGTCTCGATGCCGAGCGTATGCCCAAATTCGGGATGCCCGGCGGTCGTGGCGCCCAACTGGCGGAACCGCTGCAACTCCTCGATCGTCATATCCTCATAGCCGATCAGGTAATGAAGCGCATATTGCAGCATCGAGCCATGACCCGCCGAAAGGACGAAGCGGTCGCGATCGGGCCATTTGGGATCGGAGGGATCGATTTTGATGAAACGGCCGAATAGGACCGTGGCGACATCAGCCATGCCCATAGGCATGCCCGGATGGCCGGAGTTGGCTTTTTGAACAGCATCCATGGCAAGCGCCCTGATAGCATTCGCCATGTCCTGTTCCGTTACGATATCGGACTCGATTATGTCCTGCGGCTGAAGTTGCGTGTTCATCGCTTTCATCCTCACGAGGCTCGGTTCTTGCGTTCGATCAGTTGCATGATCAAAGGTGTCAGGATCAGCTGCATCGCGAGATCGAGCTTGTTTCCAGGCACCACGATGGAATTGGCGCGCGACATGAACGAGTCGTGGATCATCGACAGCAGATACGGGAAATCGATGCCACGCGGTCTCGCGAAGCGGATCACCAGCATCGATTCGTCAGGGGTCGGAATCCAGCGCGCGATGAACGGATTGGACGTGTCGACGATCGGCACCCGCTGGAAATTGATGTCGGTCAGCGTGAACTGCGGCGTGATGTAGCGGACATAGTCCGGCATGCGCCGCAGGATGACGTCCATGACCGCCTCCGTCGAATAGCCGCGCGCTTCGCGATCGCGATGGATCTTCTGGATCCATTCGAGATTGATGACGGGCACGACGCCGATCTTCAGATCGGCATGGCGAGCGAGATTGACCTTGTCCGTCACCGCGCAGCCATGCAGCCCCTCGTAGAAAAGCAGGTCGCTTTGCGGAAAATCGCGCCATTCCGTGAAGCTCCCCGGCGGTACATTGTGGTGTGCGGCCTCCTGTTCGTCGTGGATGTAGGTGCGGGTGCGGCCTGTGCCGTACCGGCCATATTCCTCGAAGACGGATTCGAGGATTTCCAACTCGTTGGCTTCCGCATGGAAATGCGTGAAATTCGGATTGCCGTTCCTCTCCTCTTCGGCGACCTTTTCCTTCATGGCCTGCCGGTCGTAGCGGTGAAATGCGTCCCCTTCGATGAAGGCCGCTTCGATTTGCTCGCGCCGGAAAATCTGCTCGAAAATGCGCTTGACCGAGGTGGTTCCCGCGCCTGACGATCCGGTAATCGAAATAATGGGATGTCTTGCCGACATTGCCGCGTCCTCCCGATCAGGCTCTGAAAAGGCCGCGATTGCTGAAAAGCGGCGCCCGTTCAGCGATATTGCTGGGCTCGGTATGGTAGCGGCCGACGCGAGCCACCTCCCGAGCTGAGCCGAAGACCAGCGGAACACGCTGATGCAGTGCCGTTGGCGTCAGGTCCAGAATGCGGTTGATCGTGTCGGTGGCGGCTCCGCAGGCCTGTTCGATGAGAAAGGCGATCGGGTTGGCTTCATAGACCAGCCGCAGCCGACCCTCACCGTAGCCCCTACGCCGGTCGCCGGGATAGAGGTAAACGCCGCCGCGCATGAGGATGCGGTAGGCATCGGCTGCAACGGCTGCGATCCAGCGCATGTTGAACTCCTTTTCGCGGGGGCCTTCCATCCCTTTCAGGCAGTCATCGACATAAAGCCGGACGGCCTCGTCCCAGTGGCGGTAGTTGGCCGTATTGATCGCAAATTCCTGCGTCCGCGGCGGGATGACCAAGTTTTCATGGGTTTGGACGAACACGCCGAGCTGCGCGGAAAAAACAAAGACATGGGTGCCGCTCCCGACGCTGAGAACCAGCGCAAGCTGCGGGCCGTAGATGAAAAAGCCGGCGGCGAGCTGGGCGTCTCCCGGGTGGAAGAAGGAGGCGTTCGGCTCGCCGACCGGATCACCAGCCGCTGGGAGGATGGAGAAAATAGTCCCAATCGAGACATTGATGTCGATATTCGAGGAGCCGTCCAGTGGATCGATGGCAATCGCGAGCGGGGCCCTCGGGTCAAGAAGAGCAGCCTCTTCAAGCTCTTCGGAAGCGTAGAGGCAGACAGGCGCCCGCCGCATCGCCTCGATGAACAGGGCATCGGCCAGAACGTCGAGTTCCTTCGGGACATCACCGCCAGGGCCGACATCACCGCGTTCCCCAGATAGGGCCAAACCAAAGGCGCCTTGGTTGATGGTTCTGCCGAGCGTGACCGCTGCCGTAACCAACTGCCGGATCGTCGACGCGGCAGCTTCGGCGAATGGCGCCCCACCCGCGACATGGGAATTCAAAAAGGCATCTAGCGTCGACGAAGTCATGATTTACCCTCCCTGCCCGCTCACTGCCTTCCTGGGCATGGCGGTATCGAACCAAAAAACTCGGATTAAGTAAAATTTATTCCATTTACCTTCTGGATAAATTTCACTAATCTTCAAGCATGAGAAATCTGACGCTCAGACATCTGCGCGCGGCGCAGGAGATAGCGAGGCACGGAACGATCGTCCGGGCGGCCAACACGCTTGGCCTCACTCCGCCGGCGATCACCATCCAGCTGAAGCAGATCGAGGAGGATGCCGGCGTCATCCTCTTCGACCGGACCAACGATGGACTACGCCCTACAGCCGCGGGCCTTGCCTTCATCGATGCGGCCCAGATGATCGAAGAAAGGCTGCGCCAGCTGGACGACGAGATCGATGCCATCAAGGGCGTGCGCGCCGGCACGCTGGCACTCGGCGTCGTCTCGACCGCGAAATATTTCGCCCCCCGCCTGATGGCCACCTTCAAGAAAACCCATCCGGACATCGCCGTCTCGCTGACGATCGGCAACCGGGCGGAAATCATCGCCAAGCTGAAGAATCATGACGTCGACATCGCCCTGATGGGGCGCTCGCCCAGCGACATGCCGCTGCACTCCGTGGTGTTCGGCGATCATCCGCTGGTGATGATCGCGCCGCCGGATCATCCCCTGGCAAAGAGGCGCGATATCACCAAGGAAGAGATCGCCAGAGAGCACTTCCTCATTCGCGAGCCAGGATCGGGCACGCGCATCTCGCTCGAAATCTTTCTCGGAGAAATCCCAGGAAAGCTGGAGGATCTGGGTACTGAAATGTCGTCGAACGAGACGATAAAACAGGCCGTCATGGCAGGGCTCGGCATCGCCTTCATCTCCGCCCATACCATCGCCATGGAACTGGAGTTCGGAAAGCTCGTCACGCTGGACGTCATCGGCATGCCGATCCGCAGGCAATGGTTTTCGGTAACGCGGACAGACAGGACTATCTCCCCGGCGATGAACGCCTTTCAGGTTTTCCTGCGGCAGAGAGGGGCTCAATGCCTGCCTTTCTTCGACAAGCTTTATCCGATGCAGCAGGAACCGGTTTGAATACCTTCGGTCGATCCCGAGCCGGGCAGCCACGGCTCACCCTCGCGGAAACATGATTTCACCCTTGCCCAGAACGGCATTGTCACCGCCCAAACGGGTGGGTTTTGCGCCAAGCAGCGGCCGGTCGAGGATCTTTTCCTCCATCAGATAACGATCGAACAGCGCCGGAAAGGCGATATCGACCCGGCCGCAATCCATGAATGTGGGTGAAAGGTCGGCCGGCCGCCGGTCGAACAGGAGCGATCCGCGCTTCATCAGGTGGCCCGGATAGTGGCCGACGCGGCCGGTGACGACAATCGTCCCGGCAACCATGTTGAGGCCTGCATAATCGCCGCAGCCTTTCAGGAGCGCGATGATGCCGCGCCGCATCCTCTCGCCGGGACGATGCCCTGCCTTGCCGCGCACGATGATGAGACCGCCGGTCATGCCGTGGATTTCACCTGCCATCGGCCCGCCGATCCCCTCGCCTGCATCGCCATTGATCTCGATGCGTCCGTTCTTGAGGCCGGATCCAGCCTGCAATCCGGCTTTGCCCTCGATCACAAGTGTACCGCCGGCCATGCGGCGGCCGGCGCGGGCACCGACATCGCCGTCAACGCGGATGCGCCCTGTCTTCATTTCCGCGCCGACAAAATCGAAACGCCCGCTGCCTCCGGCAAAGACGATATTGGCGGCATCGGCACCGGTAATCTTGAAGATGTCTCCGACGATGGCGGGACTCCGACTGGTGCCGATCGGCAATCCGGCGATTTCGGCCACCGGCATGCCACTGAGCCGGTCGGGGATCAGGCCGGACAGGTCAAGCCTTTCCCCCGGCTCGGAGCGAAGCGTGAAGGTCAGCGGCTTCATGGCAGGAGATCCTTCAGATGATAATGGAACTTGCCGAGCTTGCCGCCGTAGTTTCCCGCGCTGATGCGCAACGCACCGCGCTTGGGCCCGAAATCGATGACGGCCTTCAGCCCGGCCCGCATCGCGGCGTTCACCGCGTCGTTGTTCTCGCCATCGATCACGATCTCCAGGACCGCATTGATCTCCGGGCCAAGCGCACTCTTGACCACACCGCGCAGCGTCGGCGCATAGGCATCGTTGGTCGAAGCCATCATGCCCTTGTACTTGCCGCCAACCTTCGAGCCGGACCGCACGATGCCGCCCGGAAAGGGCATGATCGCACCCGGAACCTTTTCGATCGCCGCCACGGCCCGCTCGGCGGCGGCCAGTGCCTTTTCGGCATCCGCGGCGAGAAGCAGAAAGTTCCCGCCGCCGACCGCATCTTTGGTCAGGCCGGTCTTCGCCTCGCAAAGAAATTCGCCGTCCATGACCGGCACGCGCCAATAATGCCTTCCGCCGAACTTCTTCGAAATCTGCCAACCATCTCCGAAGTAGCGCAGCGACGAACCGAGATCGAGGGAGGCACTGCCTTTGAGGTCCGCGAAGCAGGCGCTGCCGGGCGACGTCAGAACGCACTGGCCGAGCCTCGTCTTCAACTGCTTCTGCAGATCGTCGGTGCTCATCGCGAAGATCATCACGCGGCAGCCGGGACGCCCGTCCGGCGTCTCCGATGCCGGAATGTCGATGTCGATCGCCGCTTCGCAACCGCAACCGATGACGGAGGTCGCAAAGCCGGTCATGGTGATGGCCGCCTGACGCGCCCATTTCAGGGTCGGCGCCGTGATGATGATCGCGGTCGCCCGCATGCCGAACGCTTCCGCGAACGTGTCATCGATCACAATGCCATTACGGGTCAGCTCTTGCATGCGACCTCCGCAAACGGGTTTTCGCGAGAAATCGCCGAATCCGGGAAGGTGAACCAATCGAGCGACAGCCCGTAGCGGTCCTCGTGATAGGCTTGCATACGTTTGACGATCCCTTTGTCGGACGGCGGATTGAGCCGCAGCGCCCTCCCCCAGCGATAGTGCGTCACCACGCCGTCCTGAACGACCAGATCGCCGTTCTTGAACACCAATGCGGCGTCGCGGAACATCTTCTGGACATCTTGCCCCTTCCGGTAGACGGCGATATCCGCGATCGCGCCGGGACCGAGATGACCGCGATCATCGAGCCCGAGCAGTTTGGCGGGCGCCCCTCTCGTCATAACGGCAATTTCATCAAGCGTATATTCGCGCGAGATCGAGGCAAGCGTGGTCAGCTCCAGCGCGGACTGGTCGAGTTCCGCCATCTTCGCGTTGCGGACATCGCGGCGCATCAACAGCTCGAAAAGTTCCGGATAGGCCGTGAAGGGAGCACCGTTTGGATGGTCGGTGGTGAAGAAGACCCGCCAGGGGTCGTCGATCAGCAGGAAGAGCTCCAGCCCCACCGCCCATTGCAGCGAACCATAAAAATCCTGGCGATAGCGGTAAGGCACGATCCCGCCGCCATTGCCGTCCCCATCGAAGAGAACGGATTTTTTCGGACTGGCGGTCCGCATTCCGGAATATTGCCTGATGACGTCAGCAGAAATCGTCACGGTCTGCCCGAACATCACCTGCCCGACATCGATTGTCACATCCGGATTGCCGTTGACCAGTTCGGCCAGACGGGCGGCCTCCGACGAGAAGCCACGTTTTCCCTCCGTGCCGTAACCATAGAACTGCAGGTGCGCGAGATGGAGCGGCCGACCATTTGACGCGCCGATTGTCTCAGCGGCCGTCGCGGCATTTCCCGCAACTCCAAGGTTGTTGGCATGAACATGGAGGGGATGGGGGATACCGAGACGACCGACAGAGGCCTGCAGCACCTCCACGATCCTGCGGGAACTGACGCCGTAGGAGGGGACAACGTCGTCGAAGGAGAAAGTGCGGATGTTCTCCTTGAAGGCGGCCGAGGCGCCGGCATTGATAACCTTCACACCAAGCGCCCTCGACCTCGATACGGTCCAGGCCACGTAGTCGTCGATCATTGCCGACGAGGCATTGTCGCGGATCATCGACAGGAGGAAATCGTCGTTGCCGAGGATCGCCAGCGTCGCCTTGTCGATGATCGGGATGTCGGCGAGCTCCATATGGGCATGCAACGCGTTCGTCGGCGACATGGCCGGTTCGACCACGGTCGTGAACCCCATCTGCGCGTAGAGGCACCCCGTCCGGAACGTCGACCACCCAGCATTCGAAAGCGGCGTATGTTGCGGCCGCTTGAGATGCGCGGTGTGTTGTTCCGGCAGCAGAAGACGCGCAGTATTCACATTGCCGCCGCCGATATGGGAATGAATGTCTATCGCCCCGGCCATGACGAAGCAGCCTGAAAGATCATAGGTCTTGTCCGCCCTTTTGGAGACGGGTTTCTCGACGATGATGCCGTCCTTGATCCAGACATCGCGCTTGCCCGCCAAGCCGTTGACCGGATCGATCACTTCTCCCCCTGCAAGACGGATCAGCATGAGGCCACGTCCTCACCCTGCAAGGCATGCTGAAGCTGCTCGACGATCGCGTAAACACTGGGAAGATCGGACGGCGCTTTTGCCGCAGCGGACCTCAAGGTTCCGATGCGGCTCGAATAAACCACGCCATCATGGTCGAGACCCGCTTTGCCGATGCGGATGGCAACCGCTGCGCCGGCTACCGGCCGGTCGCTTCTCGTCAGCACGATCGTCGGCAGGCCGCTACGCCTCGGCGGGTCCACATCATCACGCTCCGAGACCCACAGATGCAGATCTGCCTCCTTTCCGGCTATCATCCGATCCACATCGCAAAGCCATGGGTCATAAACTGGCGATCCGCTCGAAAAGCCGGTTCGCGGCGGGAATCCCGTCATCCAGGTCGATGCGAGGACCATGCCCCAAGCAGCGTCGTCGGAAGGCAGGAAAAGAGCCGTCGCACGCTGTTTTTTATTGATGTCGATGAGCATGCCCTGCAGCATCGTGAGGCTGGCGGCATCTCCGAAATGAGAGAAGACGAAAACGGGAAAACCCGCGTTCGCCACCGCCCCCAGAAAGGCGTCGATATTGTCGAGCACAACAGATGCTTTTCTCGCAGCCAGTGATGCTCTGAGAGCCCCAAGCACCGCATCGATGGGAAGATCGGACGAACCGGCGTCGACAACCTTTGCCCGCCGCCGCAATTCGCCGCTCAGGGCCGCAGTCTCCTTGCCCTTGATGTGAAACCAGCGTCGCTTGCCAGACCGAGGCAGGTCCGGCGTCGTGGCCGCAAGAGAAAGAAGCAGATCGTGATGAGCGGCAGGAACCTCTCCGACGACGACAATCACATCAGCGCGACGCTGTACTTCCGTCGCCGTCCCAAAGAACCCGCCGATATCCGTATGCAGAGCGACCTGATGAACGAGATCGCGACCGTTCACATGGTCATAGGTCGCCCCGACCTGCTCTGCCAACGCTATCAGGCAGCGGCATCCATGGATGTCCGAATCGAGGGAGAATACCGGGCAGCGGCTTTTTGCCAGAAGCTTTGCCACCTGCTCGATTGCTGCCGGCAAAGGAACTGTTCGGCTGCCGATCCATGCAACCATCACACTCCGAAACTTTCTGGTGCCGACCTGAATTTATCCGTTCTTCGCCAAATGTGAAGTCCATCCGGCGAAAAATGCAGTCAGCTATCGTATTTCAAGTACGCAAATCGCTGATCGGTATTGGGGGTACCTTCCAGAGCCCCACCTTCCTTGCCTGGCTCCCACTGGACGACGTCCTCAATCTTCCTGGCGAGTTCGAAATCCTTGTCGGTAACGCCTTTTGCCGCATGATTCGTCAGCAAGACCTCCACCCAGGCGTAGGATGCCTTGATATCCGGATGATGCCATGCCGCCTCTGCCAGATGGCCGACGGTATTGATGACCATCAACGTGGATTTCCAGCCATGCGTTTTGTATTTGCGGCGAATCCAGCCGTTTTCGTAACGCCAATGCGGAAGCTCCGCCTGCAGTTTCGAGACGATCTCGTCCTCCGAATAAACGTGCTCCCGTCTCCGTGCCGTCTCGTCGCTCATCGCAGATGCTCCTCGTTTCTTTCACCCGCCGCTTCACGCCGGCTTGCGCCGGTAGCAAAATAGGATAACATGAACTGAGGGCCCGATTATCAAAAAGTTCAGAATTGAACCGATGTCGGACTCCGTCTCCATTCAAGTTCCTGGCCGCTTGCACCTCGGATTTTTGGATATCCCTGGAAAGGACAGCTCGCGCTTTGGAAGCATCGGCCTGCCTCTCGATGGCATATCAACCAGGCTGGAAGTATCGAGGGCGACGAGGACCAGTGTTCATGGCAATGAGAGCGCCCGCGTATTCTCGCACCTGGCGGCTCTCCGATCCCATCTCGATCTCGCCGATCATCATCAGATCACCGTGTTCGAGACCATTCCCGCTCATGCCGGATTGGGATCTGGGACCCAGCTCGCGCTCGCCGTTTCGGCGGCTCTTCGGACATTGCACGGTCTGCCGTTTCGCGTCAGCGACGATGCCGCCTTTCTCGGGCGCGGCGCGCGATCGGGGATCGGCATTGCGGCTTTCGAAGAAGGCGGTCTCATTTTTGACGCCGGCAAGGCCAAGGACGACCTGACGCCGACCGTCATTTCCCGCATCCCGTTTCCGAACGAATGGCGCATCATCCTGGTCCTGGACAGCAGCGCCCAGGGCATTCACGGAGACGCAGAAATCAAAGCCTTCCGCACACTTCCACCGTTTCCTGAGGAGAGCTCCGCTTCGATCTGCCGCCATGCGCTGATGGAGATCATGCCTGCCTTGATTGAGAAGGACATCGCGACGTTCGGCAATGCGATCACGGCGATCCAGCAGAAGCTCGGCGATTATTTCGCGCCGGCTCAAGGCGGGCGTTTCGCCAGTCGGGCGGTAGAGGAAACGCTCACGAGGCTTGCTGAATGTGGCGCAGTGGGTATCGGACAAAGCTCCTGGGGGCCAACAGGGTTCGCTTTTGCTGAATCGCAGGTTGCGGCCGAACGCATCACCGCCGCCTCTGCGCTGCAGGATACCCAGACGACGATCCGTATCGTCGCCGCCAGAAACAATGGGGCGACGATCACGCGAAAGACAAAACCAGCCGAATTTGAGCTGGCATACAAGAACCGCTGCTAGGGGAGGCAAAGCAATGGGCCGGAAAACCATTCTTCATATGCTCACGCCGCTGAGACAGATGAGCCCCTTCGACGTCAACATGGCTCTTGATGCGGGTTATGATCATGTCATTCCCTACACGGATGTGGCGCTCGCCGACGTGACCGGCCTCGTTCAGGATGCAATCTTCTCGCGCCCACCGGATGCCGGTGTCTCCACCGGTGTTTTCATTGCCGGGCGAGATACCGTCCTGGCGCTCGACATGATCGATGCCGCGAGAGCGGCAATGGTGCCTCCCTTCGAAATTTCGGTTTTTGCCGATCCCGCCGGTTCGTTCACGACGGCTGCGGCAATGGCGGCCAAGGTCGAGGCGGCGCTCAAAAAACTGCATGGCCGAAGCCTTGCCGGAACAAAAGTGACGATTTTCGGAGCGACCGGCGTCGTCGGTTATTGCACGGCCGTGATATCCGCCAAGGAAGGCGCAGACGTCACGCTGGCGGGCCACGACGGAACGAGCCGCGTAGAAGAGATAGCGAAAGCCATCGAGGCCCGTTTTGGCGTCACGGTGACGGCGGCCGATGGCTCGACGGAAGAGAAAAAGACGGGCTTGCTGCAGGAGACCGAGGTTGTCCTGGCCGCAGCAAAAGCCGGCGTCAGAGTAATCTCGGCTGGGCAACTTCACTCGGCGACGCATCTGCTCATCGCGGCGGATGTCAATGCCGTACCGCCCTCGGGTATCGAAGGCCTGGCGGCCAATGCAAAGGCCGATAAACTGGGCGAGACATCGGCGATCGGCATCGGTGCTCTCACCATCGGAAACCTTAAATACAAGACTCAATCCGGCCTGTTCAAACAGATGATCGGCACCGAAAAACCGGTCATCTACGATTTCCAGGATGCTTTCGCCCTTGCCCGCAGCATCGAAAAATAGCCCTGCCATCCTGATCGCGGCCATTTCCGGCCGGTCACTTGCCGCAGCAGCGCGCCGCGCCGGTTTCAGACCGCTGGTGGCCGATCTCTTTGGCGACTCCGATACTGTCGCTCTGGCTGAGAGGACTGCACAACTTCCCGGCAGCATACGCGATGGAATCGACGGCGGAAAAATAGTCGACATCCTGATGGGGCTGGCACGAGAGGAGGAGCCGGTCGCACTGGTATATGGCTCAGGTTTCGAGCGTAGCCCCGACATCCTCGATATGCTCGCCCAAACCTTTCGGATTGCCGGAAACAGTGCTGCGACGATACGCGCGGTCAAGGATCCGGCAGGCTTGTCTCGCCTCTGCCGGGATCTCGATATCAGGCATCCGGCAATCCGCTTCTCCGCGCCGGAGCAGAACGGCTGGCTTATAAAGCTCGGCGGCGGCGCCGGAGGCTCGCATGTCCGGCCCGCAGGGGCGACAACCCTGGAAAATGGCTATTATTACCAGAAGTTCGTCCAGGGCAGCAGCATCTCGGCTCTCTTCCTGGCGCAGTCGGGAAGCGCCCGCATCGTGGGCTTCAGCCGGCAATGGTCCGCGCCCTCACAGTCTTCGCCCTATCGCTACGGCGGCGCCGTGCGGCTTAGGCGCTTCGACCGTGACAAGAAAAGGCAGATCACCAGCTGGCTCGACAAACTGACGAAGCGCACCGGCCTCGTCGGTCTCTGCAGCGCTGATTTCATCGATGGGCCGGACGGCCTGCACCTCATCGAAATAAATCCACGGCCGGGCGCAACGCTCGATATCTTCGACAGCGAAGACGCACCGCTGCTCGCCGCGCATTTGAGTGCCGTGCGGGGCGAGAACATCACGGTGCCGACCTATCGCGGAACGAAAGCTTCGGCAATCGCCTACGCACCCTATGACATTTCCCGTTTTCCCCAGATCGAATGGCCTAACATGACGGCCGATCACCAGAACCCGGGATCGACGCTATGCGCCGATGACCCCGTTTGTACCGTCCTGGCCCAGGCACGATCCGCCGCCGCCGCCGAACGGGCCGTGAAACGTCGTGTCAACGAAATGGCGGAGCATTGGAAGGAGGGTTTCCAATGATGAACGGCAAAGCCCACCTCAATAGAAGTGCCCAGCGCATCGTAGATCGGATCATTGCCGATGGAGAGCGGCTCGGCATTACCCATACTCGCGGAACGCTCGGAGAACATCTGATCGATGCCGGCGCGGACAGTCCCGGCGGGCTCGAAGTGGGGCTGCGGATGACGGAAATCTGCATGGGCGGCTTGGGGACCGTCTCCATGGCGCTCGATCGCCACAATGAACAGTGGCCGCTAACCGTCACAGTCCATTCCTCGCAGCCGGTCCTTGCCTGCCTCGGCAGCCAGTACGCCGGCTGGCGCCTCACGCACGAGAAATATTTCGCCATGGGCTCCGGTCCTGCACGCCTTCTGGCACGCGTGGAGCCGTTGTTCGAGGAAATCGCCTATAGCGAAACCGACGCTTCCACATCCGTCCTCGTGTTGGAGGCAGACAAACCTCCTCCCCCCGCCATTGTCGAGAAGGTGGCGGCTGCGACCAGGCTGGCGCCTGAGGCCCTGACTTTCATCTATGCCCCGACACAAAGCCTTGCCGGCTCCGTGCAGATCATCGGCCGCTCCCTGGAGGTCGCCCTTCACAAGGCACACAGCCTCCACTTCCCCCTGGACAACATCATCGACGGGGCGGGATGCTCGCCGGTTCCGGCTCCTCATCCCGATTTCCTGCAGGCCATGGGGCGGACGAACGACGCTATCATCTATGGTGGGCTGGTGCAGCTGTTCGTTCGTGGCAGTGCATCCGCCGCACGAGAACTCGCCGAGCAACTGCCGAGCAACAGGTCACGCGACTACGGGCAACCTTTCGCGGAAACCTTCAAGAAATTCAACGGCGACTTCTACGCGATCGATCCGCATCTCTTCAGCCCGGCCGAAGTGATCGTCACGGCTGTCGAAACCGGTGAGACTTTCCGTGCCGGCGAATGGAACAGGCAGATGCTGGAGCAATCTCTTGGCTGAACAGATAGCAATTTCCGATAAAATTCTCATCGTTTCCGACAAGCCCGACGGTCAGGTGAAACAGCTACGGCGCTCCTTCCGAGAACTCGGTTCAGAGACGCTCTTCTGCCCGCTTGCCGATATCGCGTTCGATACGCGCTACCCTTCGGGCATCGACATTCCGGCACTCGAAGGCGCTCTTCCGGCAGGTGTGATCGTCCGCTCCATCTCCGGCGGCACTTTCGAAGCGGTCACGCGCCGCCTCGGCATCCTGCACGCCCTCACCCATCTCGGAGTACCCGTCTGGAACTCGGCCAAGGCGATCGAGCGCTGCGTCGACAAATCGACAACCACGTTTTTTCTCGCGAATGCCGGCATCCCGACGCCGCAGACCTTCGCCGTGGAAGGTCCCGACAATGCCAAAACCATCGTCGAGCGCGAGGCGTCTCACGGTCCGCTCGTGCTGAAACCGCTCTTCGGCTCGCAGGGGCGCGGAATCAGACTCATCCGTTCGATCGAGGACCTGCCCGATCCTGATGATGTCGATAACGTCTATTACCTGCAGCGTCTGGTCGTGCGGAATGGGCCACCCTATCGGGACTACAGGATATTCGTCAGCAACGGCGAAATCCTCGGCATGATGGGACGTTGCGCCGACGGCTGGATCACCAATATCGCACGCGGAGCAAAGGCGGAATCCGTCGCAGGGCCATTGCGTCAGAAGCTTGAGGAACTTGCGCTTGCCGCGACCTCGGCCATCGGCACCGACTTTGCCGGCATCGACATCGTTCAAGGGTGTGAAGGCAATCTCCTCGTGCTGGAAGTCAACAGCATGCCCGCCTGGACTGGTCTGCAATCCGTCGTTCCCGTCCGCATCTCCGATTGCATCGCCCGGGCAATGGTCGAGCTTCTCAATCCTGACATCAAGGAAAGACCTGCCGCATGACGCTGACGCGGCAGCAGATCATGATCGCCTATCTCGGCGCTTGCCGGGCCGAGATCGAAGCCTTGAAACCCGGCAATGTCCATCGCTTCGCCGATGGCCACCGGATGACCGCGACCCAGTTCATTGAAAGCGCCGAGGTCAGCGCGCCGCTGGTTTGCGAACCACGAACATCGGTCGGCCGGCGCATTCTCGGCGCAGTGACGGCGACGCGCGAAAAGGTGGGAACGAACACCAATCTCGGCATCCTCCTGCTCTGCGCACCGCTCGCCAAGGCCGCCGAAAGCACCACGACAGACTTCCGTAAGGACCTCGTCCGGACATTGGACGACCTGGACGCCGACGATGCGCGCGACGTCTTCGCCGCCATCCGGTTGACCAATCCGGGAGGACTTGGAAGCGCCGAAGAACAGGATGTCCGGGAGGAGCCGACCGTGTCCCTCCTCGAGGCAATGGGCATGGCCGCCGACCGCGACATGATTGCGAGACAATATACGACCGGCTTTGCGGACATATTCACCGGCGGCCTGTCTGCATGGACGGGAGCGGCAGACAGGGGCGAAGAGGACATGTGGCCGACGATCTTTGTCTACCTTCATTTCCTGTCGTCATTTCCCGACAGTCATGTCGGGCGCAAGCACGGCATCGATCTCGCCGAAGAAATCCGGAAAGAGGCGGAGATGATACGCCGCACGGTAACGGACGAGATGAACCTATCGAGGCGGGAAAAGGTTCTGCTGGCCTTCGATAAACGGCTCAAGGACATGGATATCAATCCCGGAACCTCTGCCGATCTCACCGTGGCCACGCTTTTTGTCTGCAACATGAACTTCGGCTTGCATAATCCCGACTTAAATGGTTGAATTTGATCGGCGAACAAATCTTACTCGCTGCTATCTGGCCAACCGACCCAGTCAAAGGGTGCTGCGAACAAGGATAGCTGTCCATCGAGCGCGTGTCTCGTGTGGTACGGCTTCTTTGGACGAACGCATTTTTGACCATACGGTACAAGGGAGGAATTGGCCGTGGCAAAGATTAGCAAGGTAATGGTTGGTGAGTCTCTCGTTGGTGAGGGAAATGAAGTCGCTCATATCGATCTTCTGATCGGACCGCGCGGAAGTGCCGTGGAAACGGCATTCTGCAACGCACTCACGAACAACAAGGACGGGTTTACATCGCTGCTTGCGGTCATCGCGCCGAACCTGGCATGCAAGCCTAATACGATACTGTTCAACAAGGTCACCATCAAGGGTGCAAAACAGGCCGTGCAGATGTTTGGCCCGGCACAGCACGCAGTGGCAAAGGCAGTGCAGGACAGTGTTGCCGAAGGCATCATCCCTGCGGAAGAGGCAGACGACGTCTTCATCTGCGTCGGCGTCTTCATCCACTGGGAGGCCGAGGACGATGCCAAGATCCAGGACTATAACTACCGGGCGACGAAGGAAGCGATAGAACGTGCCGTGACGGGCAAACCGACCGCGGCGGAAGCAACCGCTCAGCGGGACACGGTCAAGCATCCTTTCAGCGCTTAGACAAGCAGCAACCCCGCACAGAGCGAGTCGCCCGTGGAAACAGGCGGCCTGTTGCGCCGGTTGTCGAGGCTTCTAGGCTTCAGCAGCGCGCCGTCTTCAAGCGCGAACCGTTGAGGATGGCAACGCTTCGGGTTCGTATCGAAAGAATGGAGTGGGAGGTTGAGCATGCGCTCATCCCCGCTCCACAATCAAAGCCATATTGAGAGGCTGTGTACCCGAGAGAAGAGGCAAAAACTTCTTCTCTCGGATATATTTTACTTATCCATGAAAGCGGAGATTTCCGCCCCGTCGAGCTCACCGCTATGCAACGAGGTCGCAACGAGAGCGCCTGCAATACCCATGCTGTACAGCCGTTCCAGGTCATCCACGTTGCGGACACCGCCCGCCGCGATGATCTCACGGTTTCCGGAGGCATCCTTGATGGCCTGCAGACGATCGAAATCGGGTCCGCGGCGCGCTCCCACCTTGTCGAGGGTCATGACAATCACCCGTTTTGGCCAAAGGTGAGGATGCGAAAGGATGGACGGAGGCCCCAGGAAGGCACCGCCACGAAAATCGAGGGAGAGGATCAGTCTCGGATGCGTGCCGAACGCGCCGAGAACATCCGTATCGGCCTGGCTTTCCGAGCCAAGAACCGCGAACGTCTGCGAATCTGCAAGCACCGCTCCGACGTCCTTCGCCTCTCGAAAGCCGGCATCGAGCCAGACATCGGGTTTCGGCCGCAGAAGAAACAGAGGGTCGGCGGTCGCGGAAGGGCTCGAGCCCTTCTCGATGGCATCGAGATCGGCCACATAGAAAACCGGAAATGGATGGATTCGGCGCAATCCGTCGGCGACGCTTTCGATCGTCGGCGTCGAGCTGAGTGGCGTCTCAATGGGCTTATAGCTCTCGCGCATGCCCATCTGCGCGCGCACCACAAGGCCGTCTTTGACGTCGAGAACTGGAATGATAAGCAATGATCAAACCTCGGCAGAAACGATGACTCCCATGAAAGCCGGAACTGCAAGAGAAGAAAAGGAAACAATTATCGGTTGGGACATCGGCGGCGCGCATTTGAAGATGGCGCGGGCCGAACACGGCCAGATTACGCTTGCCACGACCCTCAAGGCATCGATGTGGCTCGGGCTTGACCAGGTGCGCAAGGCGCTGAATCGGTTGCGACCGCTTTTTCAAAGCAATGCCACCCATGTCTTCACCATGACAGGCGAGCTGTCGGATGGCTTTCCGTCACGAGAAGACGGTATTCGCGGTATCCTGGACTTCATCGATACAGAGTTCGGCCGCGACAGTGTCCGTATCTATGCTGGCCGTGCGGGCTTTGTCGATCTTTCCCGTGCCTACGATCTCGGCCCCGACATCGCCTCGGCCAATTGGCATGCAACGGCTGAATTGAGTGCGAGGACGGAGACGGACGGCCTGTTCGTCGACATGGGGTCCACAACCACCGACATCATTGCGTTCCAGAATGGAAAGCTTCGCAACGCGGGTTATTCCGACGCGGAGCGCTTGTTGACCGGCGAGCTCGTCTATACCGGCTTCACACGTTCCGCGCTGATCGGAATAGCCGAACGGGTTCCTGTGCGCGGCACGATGACGCCGCTGATGAACGAATACTTCGCCAACACCGCCGATCTGGGGCGCATTCTCGGAACTCTGGATGAGGCGGATGATCACTATCCGGCCGCCGACCGCAGAGCCAAATCGCTTGCAGGCTCGATCGGGCGCCTCGCCCGCATGGTCGGCCGCGACAGCACCGATCTCGACGAAAGCGAATGGATCGATATCGCCCGCTGGTTCAGCGAGCATCAGCTGCGCATGATCTATAACGGCGCATTCATGGTCGCCGGCAATGCCCGGCTGAACCAGGCCGCTCCCATCGTGGGGGCGGGGATCGGCCGCCCGCAGATCATGCAGCTCGCCAGGCGCCTGGAGCGGCCCTATGTCGATTTCGGCTCCCTCATCGCATCCTCGCAGGAAGCTCGGGACCACGCCAGCAAGGCAGCACCTGCCGCTGCCGTTGCCCTGCTCTGGTCCGGACGCGAAAAGCCATAAGGCGGCCTTTTGCTCGCGGCCTTCCGGCAAACGCTTCAATGCGTGGCACGGTGCGCGTTCACCCGTTCCATCAGCCAATCCCAGGCCTGCCGCTCGTCCGGCCCGGCCGTCTTCTCGATCGCGATCGTCAGATAAGCGATTTCCGAATCGATCTTTTCCTTCGGCAGCATTTGCAGCCTGCTCACCAGGATCGCGAGTTCCAGAACAGCGGCCTTGGCGCGGTTCATTCCCGTGAAGGGTGCGTGCGTGGCTTCGGCAACGACCTTGCAGAAATAGCGGGGGCGTATCTCGTCCTCTTTGACGGAGGCGACCTGCAGGACGGAATGGCTGAGCGCCGCCTGCAGATGCGGGACCGGGCAGCCTTCCACCGCAACGACCGGCCAGTCCCGCCGCCCGGTGAGGCAGCCTGCGAAAATCCGCATGTCATCCGTATAATTGGCGATGGCGAAAGGCACGGCAGTGAGGTTTTCAAGCGTCGTGGAGGGCCGGAACGGCGCGATAACCCAGCCGTCATCCTGTGCGATGATGCCGAGCGGGGCGATATGCACGCGCCCTTCGGCGCTCACCGTCGTCACGATCGTTTCCCGAATATAGGTCATGAGCCTTCCTTCTTCGCCCGGAGCGTATGCCCGGCCTCGGCAAGCCGGGTGCGGTCCTCGCTTGTCCGAGGGCTCGCCACGCCCCAGGCAAGCGGCTCGTCCTGCGAATAGCGTTTGCCCAGCTTCCAGGCGATTTGCGCCTTCATCAATTCCGCGCCGAGATAGAAGGCATGCGCACCGTCCTGCGCGACATCGAGGGAAGGAAAGAGATCGAAAGCATCCTTCGCCGTCCAATGCCCCTGATTGCTGAAGACATGAATGCCGTCCGGAGCGGTCATGATCCGGAAATTGGCGTCGCGCACGGTCTCAGCCAGCGCATTGATATCCGCGACGCTGCTGGCGAAAGGCGAGCGGTCATGGATCTGCAGGAGGCCGGCATCGTAACCGCGCGGCAGCGCATGGTCGTTCTTCGCAGCAAACATGATCCGGCGCGCCCGATCATGCTCCTCCACTGTGCGCACCGTATGCGGACTGACGTTGACGACCAGCACGTTGGCGATCGCAAGCTCGGAACAGAGGCCAGCAAGGATCGCTGTGACCCCTGACGAGTCCGCGTCCGTCAATTCGGTCAGATTTCCGGTGCCCATCATCATCTCGACATCCGGCCAGCGGCGCCGGGCCTCGATGAAGCGTCCCACAGAGGCTGCAAAGCCGAAATGGATCGGATCGAGAACCGGATCGGCGATGAAGGATATCCCGGCTTTCCGTGCCGCATCGATGGCACGCCCGAGGGAATCAAGGTCTCCCGGGATCGCCGGAACGAGGATGGACGTCCCCTCATATCGAGTGGCGATGTCGATGGTCTTTTCGTTGAGGCTCAGGAGATAATCGACGCCGGATCGTGCGGCGAGTTCCAGCTCGCCGGGATTTGCCGAGTCGACGCTGACGGAAAGTCCCTCGGCCTTGAGTCGACCGACCGCTTCCGCCAGATGGAGGAAGGGCGTGTCGGGAAGACAGCCGAGGTCGATCACGTCCGCCCCGGCAGATGCAAGGGCTTTGGCTCGTTGCAGCAGGTCATCCAGCGAAAGGGTCGATGCATCGACGATCTCGGCGAAAATGCGCATATCGTGGCGCGAGAGGTCGGGCACCTTTCCGGCCCGGCCAAGATAGATGGGTAGGTCCGCAACCTCGTCCGGTCCGCGGACGAAAGGGACGCCGAAGGTATCGCTCAACCGCTCCAGATGCCCTCTGAAACGCCCCGGCAGGACGACCCGGTCCGCCTTCAATGAACGAGGCAGGCGCCGGCTGACGATCTCCTCCGTCATCAGGGCGGCGACCTTCACGCCAATGTCGATGATCTCGTAAGTGAATGGCGTCGCTCCCAGTCCGGCGAGAACGTTTTCGAGCCTGGTTTTTGCCAGGTGTCCGGTTAGGAAGACGAGATGCTCAGCCACTGCCCTCGACCACTCCCTTCCGGCGCGCCACCGCCAGTTTTAGATCGGCAAAGGATTCGACGACTTCGGTGTATTCAAAGGCCTTGAGACGTTCGGTGTTCTCCAGATCGATTGGCCGGGGATAAACTTTCACCATTCCGTGCGGCGCCATCGTCTCCAGTTCCGGCGCAGTGTCGCATGCGAATACGATCGACGGCAGACGGCATTTGCCGGCCTGTGCATAGACATTCGTGGCGATCGTATCGGAGATGCCGGCCACGCATTTGGCAACCGTGTTCGACGTCGCCGGAGCGATCACGACGCTATGGTAGACGCCGTGATAGAATTCGCCGACCGGAACAGCGCTCGCCGTCTTGTCGCGCAGCACGCGCGTCGTGTCCGAAAAATCAAGCTTCAGCCCGTACATCCTCAAAACCTCGTCCGCCGCCTTCGTCACGAAGACGTCGCAATGGTCGAGCGATCGGATCAATTCGAAACATTCGACGAAGAAATGGCCCGATCCGGTCAGAACCCAGGCCCAGCGCGGCGTATGAAGCCGCGTCATCCGCGAGTTTCTCCTCCAGCCGCCTCGCGCATCCGCACGCGGCGTCCCGGTATGCGCGTCATAGGCAACTCCGCCAGCTGCAAACGCAGCGATGACGGTCCGGCAATGTACAAGCTTGTCTCCTCCCCAAGCAGTTCCGGCAGCATGGCATCCACCACGCCATTGTCAACCAGCGCTTGCAAGTCCCGGGCGCCCGGATCGACCTGCTTGCACAGCAGGAGATGTCGGCTGTCGATCTGCCAGCACAGCCAGGCGGCAAGCGAGTCGGACGTGACATCCCAGGATTGTGCGATATCGGCACTGCGTGTCATTTGCGAAGGAAGCCATACCGGTACTCCGCCTTCCGCAACGATCATTTCGAGATCATGGAGCGAACGGGCCGGCTGAAAGCGCGGATGCCGTTCGGCAATCACGATGCCGAACTGCTCCATGGCGAGTATGGCCATCTCATGCGCTGCTGCATCCGAAAAATGCATCTCCTTCTGCGAGAAGCGCACCTGATCGGCAAACGGCCCACCGCCGGGGACGATCACCAAGGGCAAGGTCGCCGATGCCAGCACGGCAATCCATTGTTCCATCTCGATGCGACCGGCCGTGCTTCCTCCAAGCTTGACGACCAGCGGCGTCATACCACTTTCCTTCCTCCGTCGCCGGACGCCACGACCCGAAGCGGGTTCGACGACCGGGCGCTTTCCCTTTTCCGCTCGATCTGCACTCCGACACCACCTGGCCCAAGTTCCAGCTTCTCCACCCGCACGACCACACGGGCTACACGCGGATTTTCGAGAATGAATGCGGCTATCTGCTCGACAAGCGTTTCGACCAGGTCGACATGACCTCGTCCGATAATCGCACGGATGCCGTCCATGATGAGGTCGTAGGATACGATATGGTGCATGTCCTTCGGATCGCGGGTTACGCGAAGTACATCCGCCGTGACGTCGAACCGCACCTTCTGAGGCTTGCCGTGTTCGAAACTGTAGGCACCGATATGCACCGGCAGGACGAAATCCCGCACGAAAATCTGATCCGTGCCGAGATCCTCGTCTGCCGAACCGGGAAAATATCCCCGCGCCGCCAGGAGCTTGAGGTCGACGCCGGAAGGCTTTTCGGCGGGCCGGTCTCCAGGAATAAGAGCGCGGATTTTTGCCGTCGCTTCGGCGTCGATATCGCCATTCCTGGACAGGCCTTCGCAGAGCGCGCCGCGGAAGCCAAGGTAATCCGGCTTGCTCGGCAGCAGTCTTGGAATGTCCGGCGCTTCCAGCGATCCCGCAAGACCGACCATCAATCCGTGCCGGTGCCCTTCGGCCACGAAATCCGGAATGTGATCAGGCGGCATATGATCCAGCAATCGCCCTTTCGATTTGTCGTCGGTGTCCAGCATGATGCCGTAGAAGCCGGCTTTGGCGAACGATGTCATGACGTTCTCCTCATATCGATGATCGGCAAAAAGGACGGCGATCAGTTTCTTCCGGCCGGCAATATCGGCCAAAGCCTCCACGCCTGCCGCGATGGGAGAGGATGGAAGAAATCCTATCTTGATGAAATCCACCCCTGCCGAGGCTATCTCCTCGACCTTTGACCGCAGCGCCGCGGGATCGCCGGAAAACTCTCCGCAGGCGGCACTGACGAGCCTTTTGCCGGAGACGAAACCGACCACATCGACGATGTGCCGGATATCGGCCGATCCAAGCGCGCCGCGCGCCGGATCCTTGAGATCAATGATATCCGCTCCCGCCTGCAGAGCGATCTCCGCTTCCTGGCGATTTTGAACACTGGCCAGCATCAACGTCATAAGACGCCTCTCCGCGTACCGCATTTCTCACGGCAAGGACGAGAAAAGCTGAGTACAAGTATTGAGTTTATCGGGGATTGGGCTACAAACATAATGGGCACCTCATCTGTACAGCGCGTCTGCCTTCGCGGAAGGCCGGCGCAGGGCGTGGTATGATCATGAAGAGTACGGTGCCTAATACTCTTATATTTTTATTCGCTTGTTTTTTGCTCTTCGTCAATGCGCCGCAGTCGATGGCGCAGCAAAACCCGGCCGCTAAGCCCGCGACCGAGATCCGGATAGGCTATATTCGAGCTTATGAGCCGCAACTGGCCCTTTCGGTTTTGGATATCCCTCCGGCGGATGAAGGTGTCGCGGGGGCAAAGGTTGCTATCAACGACAACAACACGACCGGCAGGTTTCTCGGGCAATCCTTCACTCTGGACGTGGTTCAGACGAAGCGGGATGAGGATGTTGTCCCCGTATTCCGGGAAATGCTGGTCCGGGGCGAGAAATATGTGCTGACCGACATCTCGGCCAGGCAATTGCTTTCCATCGCCGATCTCGCCAAGGAAAACGGCGTGCTTCTTTTCAACGTAGGATCGACGGACGATATCCTGCGTGAACAGGAATGCCGCTCCAACGTCTTCCACACCGCTCCGACCCGGAGCATGCTTGCCGATGGCCTGGCTCAGTATCTGATCTGGAAGCAATGGCGCACCTGGGTCCTTCTCTATGGTTCCCACGAACCGGATCAGCTTTTCGCCGACGCGATCCGGCGGTCGGCGAAGCGCTTCGGCGCCAAGATCGTCGAGGAACGGCTCTACAAGGATACCGGCACAGCCCGCCGCACCGACAGCGGCGTCGTTCAGGTCCAACGGCAGATGCCGGTCTTCACCCAGAACCTGCCGGCACACGACGTGGTGATCGTCGCGGATGAAAGCGAAGTCTTCGGCAGCTATGTTCCCTACCGGACCTGGGATCCGAGGCCGGTCGCCGGAACAGCCGGCCTCATCCCATCCTCCTGGCATCCGGCCAGCGAGCAATGGGGCGGTTCTCAGATCCAGAACCGCTTCGTGAAAGCGACCGGACGCCGCATGCTGGGCAAGGACATGCAGGCTTGGACGGCCGGCCGCATTCTCGGCGAGGCGGCGACGCGGACCAACAGCAATGACCCCGCAAAAATCGAAGCCTTCCTGAAAGATGAAAATTTCTCGCTGGCGGCATTCAAGGGGCAGAAGGTGACCTTCCGACGGTGGAATTGGCAGCTTCGCCAGCCAATCTTCCTCGGCGACGGCCGCGGCGTGATCTCCACTTCACCACAGGAGGGATTTCTTCATCAGTTTTCCGAACTCGATACATTGGGGATAGATCAGCCGGAGACGGCCTGCAAACTGAATTGATAAACGGGAATGGGAGGAGAGAATGCGCAGACATGCTTACCTGCTTGCGGGAACCATCGCGGCTGTCGTCGATGTAGGGCCATCCTGGGCCAATGCCGTCTATGTCTCGAATGAGAAGGACAATACCGTCACAGTCGTCGACTCCAAGACGATGGAAGTAACGAAGACGATCGAGGTGGGGCAGAGACCGCGCGGGATCACGATTTCCCATGATGGGAAGCATCTTTACGTCTGCGCCAGCGACGATGATACGGTGGAGATCATCGATACCGCGACTCATCAGATTATCGGAACGCTGCCGTCCGGTCCGGACCCTGAACTTTTCGTGCTCTCTCCAGACGGCAAGACCCTTTATGTCGCCAATGAGGACGACAATCTCGTCACCGTCATCGACGTCGACAGGAAAAGCGTGATCTCCGAGATACCGGTCGGCGTGGAGCCTGAGGGTATGGGCATCAGTCCTGATGGCAAGACGATGGTGAACACATCAGAAACCACCAACATGGCGCATTTCATCGACACGTCGACCCACGAGATCGTGGCGAACGTGCTCGTTGATTCACGCCCGCGTTTCGCCGAGTTCAAGCCGGACGGATCGCAGGTCTGGATATCCGCGGAAATCGGCGGCACGATCTCCGTCATCGACAACGCCTCCAGAGAGGTCGTCAAGAAGATCACCTTCGAAATCCAGGGCTTACGCTCGGAGGCGATACAACCCGTGGGCGTGCGAATCACGGCGGATGGCAAGAAGGCCTATGTCGCGCTCGGGCCTGCCAACCGGGTGGCGGTTGTTAACACGGAAACCTACGAGGTCGAAAAATACATCCTCGTGGGCCAGCGCGTCTGGCAATTGGCGTTCACGCCGGACGGCAAGAACCTGATCAGCACCAACGGCCTTTCGAACGATATCACCTTCATCGACACGGAGAGCGATGAACCGATCAAGTCCGTCACTGTCGGGGCGCTGCCCTGGGGTGTGACGGTCGCACCCGACTGATCCATATTTCGATTTTTTCAAAGGGAGGAAGACATGTCGAAATTCACAGCTATTGCCTTTGCCGCGCTCATCGGCGCTCTTTCGGTGCAGAATCAGGCCTTCGCCCAATCCGCCGATAGCGACGATGATGACGATGCGCCCAAGGTCACGCGCGCCAGCCAGAATGTTCCGGAATTGATCCTCGGATCGAAAGACGACAACTTCGCCGTGAACCAGAAGGATTTTGAACTTATTGCAGGACAGGGCTACCGCTGGAAAATCACATCTGCGGCCGGCCTCGAATACAAATTCATGACCGATCTGTTCCGTAATGTCTGGATGAACCAGATCGTCATCAACGATCTCGAAGTTCACATGAACGGCGCACCTGCATGGCTGGAATTCGATTCCGAAGGAACGATAAACGTCCAGTTCACGACGGTGCGGCCAGGCGAATACACGTGGTCGGTTCCCGATTTGGCGGGCAAGGGCATGACGGGCAAGATCATCATCAAGTAGCCGAACCAGGTGAGGCCCCATTCGGGCCGCGGCCAAGCCGCCGCTTGTGAAAGGCAATACGATGAAGCTGCAATCCCGTTTAACAGAAACGTCCCAAGATGAGGAGAGAGCGGCGGCGGCCGCTCTCGAACTCGCGTCTGTCAGCTATAGCTATGGCCAGCGAAAGGCGCTCGACAATGTCTCGTTTTCCATAGAACCATCGCGGTTCACCGTGCTTCTTGGGCTCAATGGCGCCGGCAAGACGACGCTCTTCTCGCTCGTCAGCCATCTTTTCTCGCCGCGAACGGGCCGCATTCGCGTTTTCGGCCAGGATATCAACCGCAATTCGGGTCCGGCGCTCAGGCGCCTCGGCATCGTGTTCCAGGCACGCACCCTCGATCTCGATCTGAGTGTCCGGCAGAATCTCCTCTACCACGCCGCCTTGCACGGTATCGGGACGCGCGTGGCGCGGCCGCGGATCGACGAACTTCTTCAGTCGATCGATATGACCGACCGTATCGAGGAAAAGGTGCGCGGCCTTTCCGGCGGACAGATCAGGCGGGTCGAGATCATTCGCGCCCTGTTGCATCGCCCCTCCCTGCTGTTGCTCGACGAAGCGACGGTGGGACTCGACATCAAGTCACGCGCGACCATCCTGAAAGACATCCGCGCGCTCGTTCAACAGCAAGGGATCAGTGTGCTTTGGGCGACCCATCTCATCGATGAGGTCGGACAGGCGGATCAGGTTCTTGTTCTCGACCAGGGAAGGCTCGTCGCCGATGGCCAGGTGTCGACCATTCTTTCTGAGACAGGCACGGAGACAATCAACCAGGCATTCTCAAAACTGACCGGCATCGCGGATTTGAATGTTCGGGGAGGAAGGCCATGACCGATGCAGCCAGAACGTTCGCGGGTTCACCGTCGGAGAAATGGAAGGGGTTCACCCCGATCCAGTATCTCGTCTGTCTCAAGGGTATTCTCCAACGAGAATGGCTTCGATACCTTTCGCAGAAGGAACGTTTCGTCTCCTCCCTTGTTCGTCCCCTGCTCTGGCTCTTCATATTCGCGGCCGGTTTCCGGCAGGTGCTCGGTGTTTCGATCATCCCACCCTACGAGACCTATGTTCTATACGAGGTCTACATCACGCCGGGATTGTGCGGGATGATCCTCCTCTTCAGCGGCATGCAATCCTCACTGTCGATGGTCTATGACCGCGAGATGGGCAACATGCGCATCCTGCTCGTCAGTCCCTTTCCCCGCTGGTACCTGCTGGCCTCCAAGCTTCTGGCGGGCGTCGCCGTTTCCCTCCTCCAGGTCTATGCTTTTCTGGCGATTGCCTGGTTCTGGGATGTCAAAGCACCGGTCGGGGGTTATATGCTGATCCTGCCTGCGCTCTTCTTCTCCGGATTGATGCTCGGAGCGCTCGGCATGCTGCTGTCGTCCCTCGTCAAGCAGTTGGAGAATTTTGCAGGCATCATGAACTTCGTGATCTTTCCCATGTATTTCGCCTCCTCGGCACTCTATCCGCTCTGGCGAGTGCAGGAGGCGAGCCCCCTGCTCTATCAGATATGCCTCCTGAACCCGTTCACCTATGCGGTTGAGCTCATCCGCTTCGCCTTTTACGGCCGTATCGAATGGATATCGCTGATCGTCGTCGTGGCCGTCACGCTCGCCCTGCTCGGCGGAGCTATTCTGGCCTATAATCCCGCACGCGGTCTCACCGTCCGCAAACAGGATATGGGAGGAAGCCAATGAGCCGATATGTTCCTCTGATCGCAATGCTCGCCGCGCTATCGGCCATACCGACGGCCTTCGCCGCGGCTAATGCCGATCCCGACTGGCCTTGCATTCAACGCAAAGTGCCCGAGATCTCGATCGGCCAGGTTTGGAACGGGGACGAACTGCCCGAAACGGCCAAGCAGTGGGACAGGGATCCTCGGGTGTCCGATCTTGCCGCCGAACTCGTCAAGCGCAGCAATCCGATCGAAAATGCTCGCAAGCAGGTTTCGGATTATGCCGCGACCCTGCCGAAAGAGCAGGTGCATGAAAAGCTGGAGCAACTTTTCATGGGGGTGTTCGACAAGATCAATATAGAGCGCGGCCAGATCATCTCTGGCATTGCACGCTATGCCGAAAAGCAACGGCAGCTTGCGGCAGATGTCAGAAAGAAGGCCGCGGAAATCGACAGGATGCGAGCCGCAGCCGATACCGACCAGGCGGAGCTTGCCAGGCATGACCAACAGCTGACATGGGAGACGCGCATCTTCGAAGAACGCGTCCAGTCGCTAACCTATGTCTGCGAAGTTCCGACGCTGATCGAGCAGCGGCTCTACAGCATTTCGAAGATTATCGATGAGACGATGCAAAAGAACTGACATTCCGGTCGGCGAGAGATCAGATCAAACACGATGACCGGTGTGTAGCCAGCCATCGAATGGCTCACGTCCATCTCTCACGCAATATGGCCGAGACGTTTGACACGCCTCGGCCATTGATCGTGGTGGCAAAGCCTCAGTTCTGCCAGCTCTTCACGAGTTCGTCGTAGTTGATGGTGATCGGCTTTTCTTTCTCGTTCTCGACCTTCAACTGCGGCGCGAGATTGCCTTTCGAGACGGCGTCCTTGTTCCAGTATTCGAGGTCATGCTCCTCGGCAAGCTTGGGACCGATATCGCCCTGGACGCCGGCACGTTCGAGGCGCTGCAGCACCTTCTCCTGTTCGGCGCAAAGCGAATCCATCGCTTCTTGTGCGGTTTTTGCACCCGAAGACGCATCACCGATCGCCTGCCACCACAGCTGGGCAAGCTTCGGATAGTCCGGGACGTTGGTGCCGGTCGGCGACCACTGCAGACGAGCCGGCGAGCGATAGAACTCGATCAGGCCGCCGAGCTTGGGCGCACGGTCGGTGAAGGACTTGTGGTCAAGCGTGGACTGACGAATGAAGGTAAGACCGACATGGCTCTTCTTCACGTCCACGGTCTTTGATGTCACGAACTGCGCATAGAGCCAGGCTGCCTTTGCGCGATCGTCCGGGGTGGATTTCATGAGCGTCCAGGAGCCGGCGTCCTGATAGCCGAGCTTCATGCCATCCTTCCAGTAGACACCATGTGGGCTCGGAGCGAAGCGCCACTTCGGCGTGCCGTCCGAATTGACCACCGGCAGGCCTTCCTTCACGAAGTCAGCGGTAAAAGCGGTATACGTGAACATCTGTTGGGCGACTTCGCCCTGCGACGGTACCGGACCCGATTCCGAGAAGGTCATGCCCTGTGCAGCCGCCGGCGCGTAGGCCTTCATCCAGTCGAGATACTTCTGGATCGAATAGACGGCCGCAGGACCATTGGTGTCGCCACCGCGCGCAACGCATGAGCCCACCGGACGAGACTTCTCGTCGACCTTGATGCCCCACTCGTCGACCGGCTTACCGTTCGGAATACCCTTGTCGCCGTTACCGGCCATCGAGAGCCAGGCATCCGTGAAGCGCCAGCCGAGTGACGGATCCTTCTTGCCGTAATCCATATGGCCATAGACCTTCTTGCCGTCGATCTCACGGCCGGTGAAGAACTCCGCGATATCTTCATAGGCAGACCAGTTGACCGGAACGCCGAGATCGTAGCCGTACTTCGCCTTGAAATCCGCCTTGTTCTTCTCGTCGTTGAACCAGTCGTAGCGGAACCAGTAGAGGTTCGCGAACTGCTGGTCGGGCAACTGATAGAGCTTGCCGTCCGGCGCGGTGGTGAAGGACTTGCCGATGAAGTCGTCGATGTCGAGGTTCGGGTTGGTGACATCCTTGCCTTCATTCGCCATGAAGTCAGTCAGGCTGCGCGCCTGCTGATAGCGCCAATGCGTGCCGATGAGGTCGGAGTCGTTGATGTAGGCGTCGTAGATGTTCTCGCCCGACTGCATCTGCGTCTGCAGCTTCTCGACCACGTCGCCTTCGCCGATCAGGTCGTGAGTAATCTTGATACCGGTGATTGCCGTGAAGGCAGGCGCCAGCACTTTGGATTCGTATTCATGAGTGGTGATGGTTTCGGAGACGACCTTGATGTCCATGCCGGCGAAAGGCTTCGCCGCGTCGATGAACCACTGCATCTCCTTTTCCTGCTCGGCGCTGGAAAGCGTCGACATGTCGCCGATTTCCTTGCTCAGGAACTGTTTTGCCTCCTCCATCCCGGCGAAGGCCGAGCCGGTCAGTGCCAGCAGCATGGCTGCCGTTGTCGTCATAAGATGCCGTCGCATGATATCCTCCCAGAGTTTGCGATTGCACGTTCAGTTCGAGGCAGCCGGTATTCTGGTCGCCCGTATCAGCTTGCCTTTAGACGAAGCGGAAAACGCCGATGGCGTAGACCACCGCTATGGCAAGAGCCCACCACAGGTTGGGACCGACCAGCCCCAGCCATGCAAGATGAATGAATGCAGCCCCGAGCAGCGAGATGAAGAGCCGGTCTCCCCGCGTCGTTTCAAACCGCAGGATGCCGACGCGCGGCGAGCCTCCCGGTGCAAAATATTCCCAGACGCTCATGCCGATCAGCAGCATGAGGATCGTCAGGAAGAACAACGCCGTGGGAAGCGTCCAGGCCATCCATGAAAAGTTCATGCGTGCTTCCTCCTTGTCAGACGCGGCCGAGCGCAAAGCCCTTGGCGATGTAGTTTCGGACGAAATAGATGACCAGCGCGCCCGGCACGATGGTGAGCACACCCGCGGCGGCGAGCACGCCCCAGTCCATCCCGGCAGCAGAGACCGTACGCGTCATGATTGCGGAGATGGGTTTTGCCGCCGTCGTCGTCAGCGTGCGGGCAAGAAGCAGTTCCACCCACGAAAACATGAAGCAGAAGAAGGCGGCCACCCCGATGCCGGAGGCGATCAGCGGCGTGAAAATCCTGACGAAGAAGCGCGGGAAGGAATAGCCGTCGATATAGGCCGTCTCGTCGATTTCCTTCGGCACGCCGGACATGAAGCCCTCCAGGATCCAGACGGCAAGTGGCACGTTGAACAGGCAATGCGCCAGCGCAACCGCAATATGTGTGTCGATGAGACCGAAGGCGGAATAAAGCTGGAAGAAAGGCAGGGCGAAGACCGCAGGCGGCGCCATCCGGTTCGTCAGCAGCCAGAAGAACAGGTGCTTGTCGCCGAGGAACCGATAGCGCGAGAAGGCATAGGCAGCCGGCAGCGCCGCAAGCACCGAAATCACGGTATTCATCACCACGTAGATGATCGAGTTGATATAACCCGAATACCAGGACGGATCGGTGAAGATCACCGTGTAGTTCCTGAGCGTCGGGTTCTGCGGCCAGAGTGAAAAGGTGCCGGTAATCTCGGCATTTTCCTTGAAGCTCATGTTGATGAGCCAATAGATCGGCAACAGCAGGAAGATGATATAGATCGTCGAAACGAGCCAGGAGAAATTACCGGCAGGCTTGTATTTCGTAGGCGAAGCCATGGCTCTCTCCTTTCTCAACGGTTCGCGTCGCTGCTAGTCATCACGGTGTAGAATATCCATGAGAGCAGCAGGATGATCAGGAAATAGATGATGGACATGGCAGCCGCCGGCCCGAGATCGAACTGTCCGACCGCCATCTTCACGAGATCGATCGACAGGAAGGTGGTCGAATTGCCGGGGCCTCCGCCGGTCACCACGAAAGGCTCGGTATAGATCATGAAGCTGTCCATGAAGCGCAGGAGCACGGCGATCAGCAGCACACGCTTCATCTTCGGCAATTGGATGTAGCGGAAAACGGACCAGCGCGAAGCGCCGTCGATCTTGGCTGCCTGATAATAGGCGTCCGGGATGGAGACCAGACCGGCATAGCACAGAAGCACGACCAGGCTCGTCCAATGCCACACATCCATGATGACGACGGTAATCCAGGCGTCGATCGGATCGCGGACATAGTTGTAGTCGATGCCGAGCGCCCAGAGCGTGTGGCCCAATAATCCGATGTCGACCCGGCCGAAGACCTGCCAGATTGTGCCGACCACGTTCCATGGAATGAGGAGCGGAAGCGCCATCAGGACGAGGCAAACGGGAACGCCGATGCCCTTCTTCGGCATGTTGAGCGCAATGAAGATGCCAAGCGGGATTTCCAGCGCCAGGATGATGAAGGAAAAGAGGAGGTTGCGCTGCAGCGCTTCCCAAAACCTATCGGAATGCAGGATATCGTCGAACCAGTCCGTACCGGCCCAGAAAAATTCGTTGTTGCCGAAGGTGTCCTGAACCGAATAGTTGACCACGGTCATCAACGGGATCACCGCCGAGAAGGCGACGAGCAGCAGGACCGGCAGCACCAGGAACCAGGCCTTGTTGTTCCAGGTCTTCTCCATGATCAGCCCTCCCCGCCGACGCGCCACGAATCGGCATAGATATTGATGGCTGCGGGGTCGAAGGTAACGCGTGGCTCGGATGGGATTTCTGCATCTTCTTCCGCAACAATGGAGATCGGCTGGCCTGCGAAGCTCGCGCGCACGATCTTAAGCCGGCCGATGTCCTCTATGCGGGTTATGCTTACCGGCATTCCCTCGCTGCCGATCCGAACAAATTCCGGGCGAATGCCGAGTTCAATCTTGCCGACGCCCGAGATATCGGGAGCGTAATCAAGCGAAATCTTTTCGTCGCCAATCGTCACGGTGCTCCCGTCGATCTTGGCGGGCAGCACGTTCATACCGGGTGAGCCGATAAAATAGCCGACGAAAGTATGCCGAGGACGCTCGAAGAGTTCTGCCGGCGTGCCGATCTGGACAATCTGGCCATCGTACATGACCACGACCTTGTCAGCGAATGTCAGTGCCTCCGTCTGGTCATGCGTCACATAGACCATCGTAAAGCCGAACTGTTTGTGAAGCCGCTTCAACTGCGAGCGCAGCACCCATTTCATATGAGGATCGATCACCGTCAGCGGTTCGTCGAACAGGATGGCGTTGACGTCGTTGCGCACCAGTCCGCGCCCGAGCGAGATCTTCTGCTTCTGGTCGGCTGTGAGCCTCTGGGCCTTGCGCTTCGCCCAATCCGAAAGATCGATGATCTCCAGCATCTCGCGGACACGCCGGTCGATTTCTGGTTCAGGGACACCGCGGTTTCTCAATGGAAACGCCAGATTGTCGTAAACTGTCATCGTGTCGTAGATGACCGGGAACTGGAAAACCTGCGCGATGTTACGGGCCTGAGTGGACAGATTCGTTACGTCCTTTCCGTCGAACAGGATACGGCCGTGGGACGGCTGCAGGAGGCCGGAGATGATATTGAGCAGGGTCGTCTTTCCACAGCCGGACGGGCCAAGCAGCGCGTAGGCGCCACCGTCGTGCCATTCATGATCGATTTCGCGCAGCGCGTAATCCTGATCGGATTGTGGGCTGGCTCCGTAGGCGTGGCGGATATGGTCGAGGGTGATGCGTGCCATATCTTTCCCCTCAATAGGCCGCGGCGGTCGCGATGGCGCGCCCGTTCGTTCCGAAAGCCATCAGATGGCGGGTGTCCAGGAAGACCTCGATTTCCGTGTCAGGATCGATATCGTGGATTCCCCGCGCCAGCATGACCCAGCGAATCCCCTTGAAATCGAGGTGAACGAAGCTTTCCGAACCGGTGATCTCGGAAATCTGGGTCCTGGCCCTGATATGCGCCGAACTGGACGTCTGCGCCGAAAGTCCGAGATGATGCGGGTGAAAGGCGACCGTCATCGGTCCGTCCGCGACGTTAGCGAGATGCGATGGCACCGGCATGCCATCGGAGTCCCCATGCCGGAACGAGCCGCCCGACTTGATGACTTCAATGAAGTTGAGCGGCGGATCGGCGAAGGTCTTTGCGGTAATGAGATCAGCCGGTCGGCGATAAACATCAATCGTCGGACCGAACTGCGTCACCCGGCCTTCGCAGAGTGTGACTGTATTGCCGCCAAGGAGAAGCGCCTCCGAGGGTTCGGTCGTCGCATAGACGAAGATCGCACCAGATTGCGCAAATATCTTCGGCAGTTCGACGCGCAATTCCTCGCGCAGCTTGTAATCGAGGTTGGCGAGCGGCTCGTCCATCAGCACAAGACCGGCATTCTTGACGAGGGCACGGGCAAGTGCCGTCCGCTGCTGCTGGCCGCCGGAAAGGTTGAGCGGCGTGCGGTCAAGATAAGGCGTCAGCCGCAGGAGGTCGGCAGTCTTGCGCACTTCCCGGTCGATCGTCGCCGCGTCCTTGCCGGCGATCCGCATTGGGGAAGCAATATTCTCGTAGACGGTCAGGGACGGATAGTTGATGAACTGCTGATAGACCATCGCAATGTTGCGCTTCTGTACCGGCACGCCGGTGACATCCACACCATCGAAATTGATGGATCCATCCGTCGGGCGATCAAGGCCTGCCATCAGCCGCATCAACGAGGTCTTGCCCGAAAGGGTAGGGCCGAGGAGGACATTGAGCGTTCCCCGCTGCAACGTCAGATCGGTGGGGCGAATGTGGTATTCGCCTCCTGCCATTTTCGACACATTGCGCAATTCGAGCATTGATGCCTCGGGCCTCCCAACCCTCGGTTCAGTTCCGGTCCTTGCTTCGCCTATGCTGCGCGGCGGATTCCAGCCATATAGTCCTCCAGTCGCGCAGCCTCATCAGCCATCAGGAACAGTCCCTGCTTGGTGCGGCGCCACAGAACGTCCTCCGCCGTTCGGGCCCACTCTTTCTCCATCAGCCAGCGTATTTCGATCTCGTAGAGTGAGCCGCCGAAATGGCGACCGAGATCGCCCGCGACAGCGGCGTTGCCGAGAATGACCGCGGCATTCGTACCATAACAGCGCACGAGGCGTTCGGCATGTCTTGTCTCGATGAACGGATAGCGCTGCCGAAGCGACTTCACTTGATCCTTGTAGCCGACGACAGAGAAATCACCGCCCGGCAGTCGGCTTTTGGCCGTCCAGGGTGCCCCCTTGGCGCCGATCGCCTCGCGAATCTTCTCCAGAGCGTGCTCTGCGAGCCGGCGATAGGTGGTCAGCTTGCCGCCAAACACGTTGAGCAGCGGAGCACCCTCGGCTTCGTCAACTTTCAACACATAGTCGCGCGTGGCTTCCTGCGCTTTTGACGCGCCGTCGTCATAGAGTGGCCGGACGGCGGAATAGCTCCAGACGATGTCCTCCGGCCGCACGGGTTCCGAAAAATATTCGCTGGCCGCGCCGCAGAGATATCGGACTTCTTCATCGCTGATCTTGACGTCCTTTGGATCGCCTTTGTAGTCGCGATCCGTGGTGCCGATCAGCGTGAAGTCGCGTTCATAGGGAATGGCAAAGATGATGCGATTGTCCGGATTCTGAAAGAAGTAGGCACGCTCACCGTCGAACTTCTTCTTCACGACGATATGGCTGCCCTGAACGAGGCGGACATTGTGAGCCTCGTTACGGCCGAAGACACCGCGGATGACGTGGTCGACCCACGGGCCAGCGGCATTGACAAGCATTCTCGCTTGATGGCTTGCGGTCTGGCCGGAAATAGCATCAACCGTATCGATCGACCAAAAACCGTTCTCGCGCTTGGCGGAGACGACCTTGGTGCGCGGCATGATCAACGCACCCTTGTCTGCCGCATCGCGGGCGTTCAACACCACCATCCGGGCATCATCCACCCAACCGTCGGAATATTCGAAAGCCTTGGTGAAAAGCGATTTGAGCGGCTTTGCAGCAGGGTCTGACCGCATGTCCAGCACGGCGGTCGGAGGCAGCAGCTTGCGGCCGCCCAGATGGTCGTAAAGGAAAAGGCCGAGGCGGATCATCCATGCCGGCCGAATTCCGCCCTTGTGATAGGGCAGAACGAACCGCAGCGGCCAGATGATGTGCGGCGCCATGGCCCAGAGGGTTTCGCGCTCCATCAGCGACTCGCGCACAAGCCGGAATTCGTAATGTTCAAGGTAGCGCAAGCCGCCATGGATGAGCTTGGTGGCGCCTGATGATGTGCCGGAGGCAAAATCGTTCATCTCGGCGAGAGCGATGGAATAGCCGCGCCCGGCCGCATCACGCGCAATGCCGCAGCCATTGATGCCACCGCCAATCACGAAAAGATCGAAAACCGCTTTGCCCGACATTTCTTATGCACCAATTTCGCATTGCAGCATTATGCGCGATTACGAAAGATAAATTCATCTAAATCGAAACAAAATCGAATGTCAAAAGATATTCTTCGAAACCGCTTTCGCACCTTCATCGCCATTCTGAACATTCGTCTCGATCAACCGAACGTCGCGTTCCGCGCAGATTTGTCTGATAGACGGGACAGGGCAGTGATCGGTGATGAAGGTGTGGACCTGGGATATATGGCCGATACGGACCGGGGCGGTACGCTCGAACTTGGAGGCATCGGACACGAGGATCACGTGCCGGGCGTTGGCGATAATGGCTTGGGCAACCTTCACCTCCCGGTAATCGAAATCGAGGAGCGCTCCGTCTTCGTCAATCGCCGAGACACCGATCACGGCGAAATCCACCTTGAACTGGCGAATGAAATCCACTGCCGCCTCGCCCACAATACCGCCGTCCGATCCGCGCACGACGCCGCCGGCAATCACCACCTCGATGAAGGGGTAGACCCTCAATCTGTTGGCAACGTTGATATTGTTTGTGATGACCATCAGGTCCTTGTGGTCCGCCAGCGCCTCGCCGACGGCTTCGGTCGTGGTGCCGATATTGATAAAAAGGGACGAGTTGTCGGGGATAATCGCGGCCGCCATCCGGCCGATCGCCTGCTTTTCCGTCGCAGCCATGGAGCGGCGCGCATCGTACTTCACGTTCTCGTTGCCGCTCGGGAACACCGCCCCGCCATGGATCCGCGTCAATGCCCTGCTGTCGCACAGATCGTTGAGATCCTTGCGGATCGTCTGAGGCGTGACCCCAAAGCGGGCGGAGAGGTCATCGACGAGAACTCGTCCGTGCTCCTTGGCAATGGACATGATTTCCGACTGCCGACTGCTGAGCAGCATTGGGTCTCCTCCGGCGGTTTCGCTTTTTTCATTTTACGGCAAAACGAAAGATCGCCAAGTACCCGTTCTCACTGTCCTGACTTATCCTTCCCGTGTCGGAGAAGGGGTTATCCGCCCTTTTGGGGGAGGCGGATACATCCTTTCCTGCGAGCCCGGGCATTCATCCACTTAGCGGTGCGTAACGCCGACGGCTTGGAGGATAGCCTGTGCTTGCAAGCGACCTTCATAGGCCGCATGGTACACGCCTTCCTGCGCATGTTGGTGGCTTCGCTGCTCTGCGCAAAATTGTGCCCCGTATCGGCGGGGAAGATCCGGAGATGCTTCTATGGAATTGAAATGGCTGGAGGATTTTCTTAGCCTTTCTCATTTCATGAACTTTACGCTTGCGGCTGGCGACAGGCACATCACCCAGTCGGCATTGAGCAGGCGCATCCGGCAGCTCGAGGAATGGGTCGGGCTTCCGTTGATAGATCGTTCCACCTACCCGGTGCGACTGACGCCTGCTGGAGAAAGCTTCCTGCCCCGCGCGCGCAAGACAGTTGAAATGTTGATCGCGCTTCGCGAAGAGACACAGGAGCAGCATGCCGCTCCTCAAGACATCCTCTCCTTCGCCACCATGAGTACGCTGGTTCTCACGTTCTTTCCGGTCTGGATGGAGAAAATCGAGGCAGACGGGGAGTCGTTCCGGACGCGCTTCACGGAGGCTTACTCCTCTTTTTCCAACAATGTATCGAAGCTGTTCCGCAATGAATGCGACTTCCTTCTGACCTACGCGCATGAGTGTGTCCCCGCGATCAAGGAATTGTCCGACTATCCCTATCTCACCCTTGGGTCGGAACGCGTCATCGCCATTTCAGCCCCGACCGACGACGGTGCTCCCATTCACCAGGTATGCGCCGACGGAACGCCCGTAAATTATCTGAGTTATCGGGATAGTTCCTTCTTCGCCCAGGCACTTCCCAAGACCATCTTTGACAAGACTGCAATCCGCTTGAATACCGTTTATGAAAACGCGATGTCGGCCGCCCTGAAGGCCATGGCCGTGTCCGGTCACGGCGTCGCCTGGATTCCCGAAAGTCTGGCAGTCAACGAAATGAGCACAGGGCAGCTCGTTCGGGCAGCGGACCCGTCACTCGACATGGAGGTGGAGATCAGGCTCTACCGTTCCTACCGTTTGCGCAGCAAGCGTGCAGGACAGTTCTGGAGACGTGCCGAAGAGGTCGGCATGCTCGCCGACCGCGTCGTTCCTTGATCCAGCCGATATTTGCCCCGAGGCCTGCTTCTTCAAGCCGCTGTCGTGCGATTGTCGAAGAGCTGTTCAAGAAAGCTCATATTCGTCAGTTCGTCGAGCGCTTCGAGAGTCGCGTAAAGTGCTTCTGCGTCCTTGAGGCCTGCGACACAATCAAGGAACTTCGTCCTGCGGTCCTCTTCTGAAAAGGGGTCGGCAAGACCACCCCGCGCGAAGAAACGTTCCTTTTCGTAGACATGGCCGCCATCGAGTGTGATCCTTAACCGATGTGGCAGCTGTGTTGCGGCACGTTCTTCTGCCGGAGTGTAATGGGTCATCGAAATCTTCGCGAGCAGCGGGTCCCGCACCAAAGCGGCCACGCTTGGCGGCGTGAAATCCGACAATGACAGCTTCTTGCGGCGCAAGGCGAGCGCCAGGCAATATTGCATGGAGAAGCGTGCCTCCATCTCGTTGACTGGCTTGGTATAAGGGAGGTTGCGAAAATTCGCGATACCGACATGGCATTCCGCGGAGACGACGGCGTCGGCATCAAGCGGCACCTCATGCAGAAGGTCGAGCGCCATGTCGATGACCAAATGTGTCGAGCCGCAGCAGGGGTGTCGCTTCGGCATGAGCCCGACAGTCTCGATGACATGATCACGGGTGCACGCGATAGACTCGCGATCATAGCCCACAGGGTCCGAGCCGCCGAACATTTCGAGGAATCCCTGCGGCCCTTCGAGAATGTCCGATCTGCCATATAATCCTTCGGCTGCCAGCAAAGCCGCTTCGACAGCGTTGCGGGCCGCCATTCCGGCATGGAACGGCTTGGCCGGAGTGCCGAATTGTCCCTTCGTGCCGGACGCCATGCTTGCTCCCAGGGAAAGGGCCCGGGCAATCCCGCCGGCGTCCAGTCCCAGGAGCTTTGCCGCTCCCGCCGCGGTACCGATGCTGCCGATCGTTGACGTGCCATGCCATCCGGCGGTGTAGTGTGATCCGGCAACGCCGCTGCCGACAAAGGCCTGTGCCTGGAGCGCCACAAGATAGGCATCCACCAGCGCACGGCCGCTTGCTCCGGTCCGGCCGGCAATAGCGAGCAATGCCGGCACGATGACCGCCGAGGCATGGCTCATGCCGGGTTTGAAATTGTCGTCGTAATCGAGCGCATGTGCCGCCGTGCCGTTCACAAGAGCTGCAACGGAGGGAGACTGGCGCGCGCCGGTCACGAGCGGTGCTTCGTCCACGGACTGCGACCCGAAGGCGCGGCTGACCGCCAGGGTGCTGATATCGCCCCGGCCCGCGTAGAGACAGGCAAGCGTGTCGGCGATCGCCTCGCGGGCAAGCCTCCGGGCAGTATCCGTGGTTGCCGGTGGTGCGGCGCACCATGCCGCAATGGTTTCGATAACGCTCATTGTCATGGGACTCATTGGTAAACCGTTCGGAGGAAACACAAATCCAGCTGCGGCCGACGAGAGACGCAGATGGCAGGAAGCAGGAATTCGGAAAGCCGTGCTCAGGACGTATCTATCGCGGCCAGCAGATGCCGCAGCAGCCGTCCCATACCAAAGTTCTTGACCTCGCGTCCGGGTATTTCGGTATCGACGCGGTGGATCACGACCATATCCAGTGCCGGCATGACCAGGCAGTAATGACCGCCGGCGCCAAGCGCCGCATAGCTGCCTTTCGGCGTGACGACACCGGGCAGGAAGACGCCGTCCCTCTCCAGCCACCACATGTAACCATAGGCGCCGCGGGTACCGGCGTGCGAATAGGGCATGACACACTCATGTGCCCATCCGACCGGGAGCACTGGCGCTCCGTTCCAGACCCCCCGCTGAAGGAAGAGTTGCCCGAAACGCGCGAGGTCGCGGCTCGACATACGGAACGGATAGGCGGGATGGTCGCTGATGTCGAACCTCTCGTGCCACCCATCCGGTTTGTCACCGCCAAGCGAGAAGTCCTCCATGCCGGTCGGGCCGGCGATGCGGCGAGCGAAGGCCTCATGAACAGTCTCACCGGTCAAGCGGGTGAAGATCGTGCCGAGCGCGTTGAAGTCCCAGTTGTTGTAACACCAGAAGGTTCCGGGCGCGTGAGAATGTCGCGTCTCCTTGATCCGTCGCATCCAGACGGTTTCGTAACCGGCCGGATGATAGATGCCGGAACGGGCGGTCAGCAAGTCATAGACGGTGGCCTGCCTCTCGATGTCGCTCAGCCCCTCCCGGTCGTCGATGCCGAGGCTTTCCAGCGTCGCCGAAAGATCGATCCTGCCGCTTTCCACCTCGAAGCCGATCAGGGCGGCAAGGAAACTTTTGCGGATGGAATGGCAGAGGAATTTTCGCGCCGGATCGCCGAGAGAGAAGGCCACCTTGCCGTGACGAATGACGAGCAGCATGTCGGTCGCCTGCGATGCCGCGCAGGCGCGGACCGCCTCCAGCGCCCCCGGCCGGAAGCCGGCAGAGCCTTCGCTGCCATGCCATTCCCATTCAAGGTCGATCGGATCGTCTTTCTTGAACGCGACCTCGACATTCATGCTCCAACCTCCTCGCGGCGCGCCACCGCCTCGATGCTGGCTTCGAGAAACGCTCGCGTGTAATCCTCCCTCGCCTGGAAATGGCGGATCTGTTCCGCGCTCAGTTCCTCGATGATCCGTCCCTGATGCATGATCCCGGCGCGCTCGCAGATATGGGCGATCACCGCAAGATCGTGCGACACCATGAGATAGGTCAGGTTGCGCTCGCGGCGCAGGCGCTTCAGGAGGTTCAGGATTTCCGCCTGCACGGAGACATCGAGAGCCGAGGTCGGCTCGTCCAGCAGAAGCACGTCCGGCTCGATGATCAGCGCCCTTGCAATCGCCACGCGCTGGCGCTGTCCGCCGGACAGTTCATGGGGATAGCGGTAGCGGAAGGACGGACCAAGCCCGACGGCCTCCAGTGTCTCGGCGATACGTTCCGACGGGCGGTCGAAGCCGTGGATGGCGAGCGGCTCGGCCAGAACCCGTTCCACGATCTTGCGCGGATGCAGACTGCCATAGGGGTCCTGGAAGACCATCTGCACGCGGCGGAAAAAATCCTTGCCGCGCTTCTTCGGCAATTCACGAGCCCCGAGGACGAGCGCACCCTCGTAATCGCTGTTCAAGCCGGAAAGAGCGTGCAGGATCGTCGACTTGCCGCAACCCGATTCACCGATGAGGCCATAGGCCTCCCCTTTCTGGATACGGAAGGACACATCATTGACGACGCGGGTGCGCATGTTCTGGGCACCGAAGCTGATGGAAAGGCCGATAGCCTCTATCAGGGAACGATCGGGCGCGCTCATACAAGGACTCCGTTGCGATAAACAGGCCCGTCGAGCCAGGAGGGATCACGGACTGGTACCCTCAACTCGTCCACCGGATGGTCGAGGCGTGGCAGGCTTTCGAGAAGCGCCTGCGTGTAGGGATGGCGGGCCTGATGCAGGTCCCGCGCGGGAAGATCCTCCATGATCCTGCCGGCATACATGACGAGAACCCGATCGCAGAAGCTGGCAACCAGATTGAGGTCGTGGCTGATGAACATCAGGCCCGTTCCCCTCCGGCTCACCAGTTCGTCAAGGATCGTCAGGACCTGGCGGCGCACTGTCACATCCAGCGCAGAGGTCGGCTCGTCGGCGATGATCAGGTCCGGCTCGGGGATCAGCATCATGGCGATCATGATGCGCTGCCCCATGCCGCCGGATACCTCATGCGGAAAAAGATCGAAGACGCGCTTCGGCTCGCGGATCTGCACCGCTTCCAGCATGGCAAGCGCCTTGGCCTTGGCTTCGGCAGGCGGCGCATTGTGATGCAGCCGGTAAGCCTCGACGATCTGGTTGCCGATGCGCATCAGCGGGTTGAGCGAGTATTTCGGATCCTGCAGGATCATCGAGATATGATTGCCGCGAATCCGGCGCATGTCCTTTTCGCTGGCGGCCAGGAGGTCCGTGCCGCGGAACTGCATGCGGGTTGCGGTGATTTTCGCGCCCTTCGGCGTCAGCTTCAGCAGCGAGCGCCCGGTGAGCGACTTGCCGGAACCGGACTCGCCGACAACCCCGACCTTCTCGCGGCCGATGGTGAAGGATATCCCCCGGACGGCGTCATGATTGCGATGCGCGCCGTGAAAGCGGATCCTGAGGTCCTCAACGTCAATGAGCGGCTTATCCATGGCGGGGGTCCAGAACGTCGCGCAGTCCGTCGCCGAAGAGATTGAAGGCGAGACTGGTCAGCAGGATGGCGGTACCGGGAATGGCAGCGATCCACCAGCTCGTCATCACGAACTCCCGGCCGGAGGAAAGCATGGTGCCCCATTCCGGGCTCGGAGGCTGTGCCCCGAGGCCGAGGAAGCCGAGGCCGGCCGCCGTCAGGATGATCGCCGCCATGTTGAGCGTCACGCGCACGACGACGGAGGGGATGCACATAGGCACGACGTGCCCGAAGATGATCCGCAATTTCGACGCGCCCTGGAGGCGGACCGCCGCGATATAATCGGACTTGCGAATGGTCAGGGTTTCGGCACGGGCGAGACGTGCGATCGGCGGCCAGGATGCAAGCGAAATCGCGATGATCGCGTTCTCGATGCCGGGACCCAGGGCAGCGACGAACGCCAGCGCGAGAATGAGGTTCGGGAAGGCGAGGAAAATATCGACGATGCGCATCAGAACCGTATCGACCCAGCCCCCCAGGTAACCGGCTGTCGTGCCCACCAGCAAACCGATGGGCGCAACGATGACGGTGGTCAGAAGAGCGATGTAGAGGGTGATCCGCGCACCATAGATCAGGCGGCTATAGACGTCGCGGCCGAGTTCGTCAGTACCCAGCCAGTGTTCCGCCGAGGGGGGCAGGAGGCGCATCGCGAGATCCTGCTCGAAGATGTCATGGGTCGCCAGAAGCGGCGCCAGAAGCGCAGCGGCAAGAATGACGACGATGACGGCAAGGCCGAACAGCGCCGAAACATTGGAACGCAATCGCCACCATTGCAGCCAGAGCTGCTGCATGCGGGCGTGAAAAGGGGAAGTGGGCACGGGCGCATGCAACCATGCGCCGAGGCCGGAGAGTGAAATGTTCTGAGATGTCATGGCTTTGTCGGTCATGGCGGCCTCACCGGGTTCTGGGATCGACGACGCGATAAAGGACATCGCAGAAGAGATTGAGGGTGACGAAGATGATACCGACCAGAAGCGAGCACCCGACCACGGCGTTCATATCGCCGACCAGCAGGGCGTTGGTCAGGTATCGGCCGAAACCCGGCCATGCGAAGACCGTTTCGGTCAGTACCGCGCCCTCGAGGAGGAAGGCATAGGAAAGGGCAACGACGGTCACGACCTGCACGGCGACGTTGCGAAAGGCGTGGACCCAGACGGTCCGTCCCCAGGAGAGCCCCTTCACGCGCGCGGTTATGATGTATTCCTGGCCAAGCTGCTCCATCATGAAGCTGCGGGTCATGCGGCTGATATAGGCAAGAGCGCCGAAGCCGAGAATCGAGGCGGGCAGGATGATGTGACCGAAGGCATTGCGAAAAACATCCCATTTCCCCGTGATCGCCGTGTCGACCAGATAAAAGCCGGTAATCGGCTCGATATCGAACTCGTAGATGAAGTCGATGCGCCCCGGTCCGCCGATCCAGCCGAGCGTGGCGTAGAAGATCACCAGTCCCATGAGGCCGAGCCAGAAGTTCGGCGCCGAATAGCCTATGAGGCCGGTGAAGCGGATCACATGGTCGATCCAGGAGTTCCGGTACATCGCCCCAAGCACGCCGGCCGGGATGCCGAGCCCCGTGCCGATAATGATCGACAAGGTGGCGAGCTCGATCGTCGCGGGAAACACACGAGCGATATCTTCGATAACCGGTTTTCCGGTCGTCAGAGCCTGTCCGAAATCAAGCGACAGTATGCCCTTCAGATAGATGCCGAACTGATACCAGAGCGGTTTGTCCATCCCGAGCGAGCGGGCCATGTTGTCATAGGCTTCCTGGGTGGCATTGTCGCCGAGAATGGCGACAACCGGATCGATCGGCAGCATCCTGCCGATGAAGAAGGTCAGGGCCGCAAGACCGAACAGGGTCACCAGAACCGGCAGCAACGTCTTGCCGATGATCCTCCCAACGAGGAATAAGGGGTTCGGCCTGAGGTCCGTCCCCGCATTGTCGCGGGGAACGGAGGTGGTGATTTCCGCCATGGACTCGCCTCCCCTATTTGGAGGCGGACGTGTAGTAGACGCGGAACCCGTTCCAGCTCCAATCCTTCACCTTGTCGCTCATGCCAAGGATGTTGTACATCTGAAACATGATGGCCATCGGGCCTTTTTCCATCACATCCTTCTGAAGCGCATAGTAGATTTGGTTGCGCATTTCCGGATCGCCTTCGAGAAGCGCTTCCTGGACACGCTTGTTGAAGTCCTCGTTCTGGAAGGCGGCGCGCCATGCTGGAATCTGCGTCAGTTTCGCTTCCGCGCGATTGTCCGGGTTGTAGACGAGGCGCGAGGCATTGCCATGCGCATCGGGAACGCCGGTCTGCCAGGCCAGCATGCCGCTCTTGAACTCGCGGCCGCGAATGCGGCTGAAGAGCTGGGCATTGGCCATGCGTTCCAGATTGAGCTTGACGCCCACCTTGGCCGCGTTCTGCTGGATGCTTTGGGCGATCGGCGCCGAATGCGGCAGGGTGCCGAACAGGACATCGCTTTCAAAGCCGTTCGGATAACCCGCTTCGGAGAGAAGTGCCTTCGCCTTTTCGAGATCGAGCGTAAAGGGCTGGCCTTGCTTCTCATCCAGAGCGCCCACAGCGCCGAGCTGCGCAAAGCTTGCACGCGGCACGCCGAGATAGGTCATGACCGACTTGGCGAGCCCGTCATAATCGATGAGATAGCGCATCGCCAGGCGCACTTTTTCGTTCTGGAAGACCGGGTCGGCCACGTTGAAAACCCAGAAGAAGAGCTGCGGCTTCAGTACGCGCTCGATCTTGAGGCCCGGCTTGCCGTCGAGATCGGCCAGATCGTCAGGTGAAAGATCGCGCGCAATGTCGACATCGCCCTGGGTCAGCAGGAGGCGTTGCGTTCCCGGCTCGGCGACGTGGCGGATCAGAACGCGGGAGAGCTTTGGCTTGGTGCCGTAATATCCGTCGTTCGCCTGAAGAACGACGGATTCACCCGCGTTCCACTGCACCAGCCGATAGGGACCGACGCAGGCAGTGTTGGTGGCGAGATACTTGTTACCGAGGTCGCCATTCACCTGCTTCTCCATGAGCGTCTTCATGTCAAGAAGCGAAGAGACGCGGTTGGCGCCGATCGCCTGGAGAATGAGGTTGGTCGGATAGGGCTTGTCCAGCTTCATGACGAGCGTGTTGTCGTCCGTCGCCGCGATGCGTTCCTTCACATTGTCCTTGCTGAAGCCATATTCGGTAAGTGTCGACGCATTGCCGTAACCCAGCTGAACGACACGTTGCATGGACCAGGCAAGCTCCTTGGCGGTTGCCGGCTCGCCGCTCGGGAACTTCATGTTCTCATTGAGATGGAACGTGATCTGCATGCGGTCCGGCGAAACATCCCAGCTCTTCGCCAGAAGAGGAACGACCTTCGATTCGTCGGCGGGATCGAAATCGACCAGCGAGTCGCAGGTGTTCTGCATCAGTTCGCTGGTCACGACTTCACCGATCTGCGCCGGGTCGAAGGTGCTGATCGCATCGATATTCCAAGCCATGACGAGCGCGGAATCCGGCGTCGCGGCAAGGGCCGGCGGGCTGATTGACGAAAGGAAAACGCCGGCTGCTGCGGCAATCAGGCGGCGGCATTTGATAATTTGCTTTCTGGTCATGTTCTCAATTCCCCTTTTTTGATTGTTGACTGAAACAGGTGCCACTCGAAGCAATGCTGAAGGAATTTCAGGCCGCCTCCTTCGGGCGCGGCTGCAGCGGGGGCGTCACGTCGGCCGGAATGGGGCACACATAGGGCGTCCTGCCGACGCGCTCCTGATGATCCTTTTTCGCTGCAGCAAGCAGCTCGGCGTCGCTAAAAACGTCGATCGCGGTGGTGGCCATCATCTTGGCGGCATGGGTCATCCCCTTGTGAGCGGCGGGCATCTTGCCCTGCGCCGTCACCTGCCAGGAATGGCCGGGCGTGCCGATGGCAATCGTCGCGGCATGTGCCTGCACGGTCGGCATCACCCAGCTCACGTCACCGACGTCCGTGGAGCCGATCATTGGTTCGCCGCGGACATCGAGCGGTACGATGAAATCGCAGAGCGGTGTCTCCTGCCGGCGCGGAATGCCGACGGCGCGATAGGCGTTGTTGATATCCTCTTCGCTCAACGTCGCCTGAATCTTCGCCGCGAAGGCCTTGTCTTGCGCATCGAAAGGTATAGGCCCAAGGCGCTCAAGATTGCGCTGCATGGCTTCTTCCAGCGGGCGGTTCGGCAACAGATTGGAAACAGCACTCATGATGGAGATGTGAACCGTCGTCCCCGTCATCATTGCAGCGCCTTGCGCAACCTGTTTCACACGTTCGTTGAGCTCCTGCATGCCCTTGAGATCTCGAGAGCGGATGGCATAGCGGACGGCGGCCGTTGCCTGCACCACGTTCGGCGCGATGCCGCCGGAATCGAGCATCGCATAGTGGATGCGGCTGTCGGAGGGAACGTGCTCGCGCAGATAGTTGACGCCGACATTCATCAGTTCCACCGCGTCGAGCGCGGAGCGGCCGAGATGGGGCGCTGCGGCGGCATGCGAGGCCCGGCCGGTAAATCGGAAATCCATGCGGGTATTGGCGAGCGAAAGTGCGCGTGCCACTTCCGTGAAGGCGCTCGGATGCCAGGTAATGGCGATGTCGACACCATCGAACGCGCCCTCGCGGGCCATGAAGGATTTCGCGGCACCGCCTTCCTCGGCCGGGCAACCGTAATAGCGCACGCGGCCGGGTTTGCCGGACTTCTCCAGCCAGTCCTTGATCGCCGTCGCCGCCAGCATTGCAGCGGAGCCGAGCAGATTGTGGCCGCATCCATGGCCATGCCCATTGCCGGGCAAGGGGCGCGGCTGAGCGACACCCGCTTCCTGGCTGAGCCCTGGCAGCGCATCGTATTCACCGAGGATGGCGACGATCGGGCCGCCCTCGCCTGCCTCGCCCATCACCGCCGTCGGAATACCGGCCACGTTCTCGGTCACGCGGAAGCCCTGCTGGCGCAGCATGGCCGCATGCTCGGTCACGGAACGATATTCCGCATAGGCTATTTCCGGCATGCCCCAGACGCGGTCGCTCAGGGCCTCGAACTCGGTCCTGTGATTATCGACCAAGTCCCAGATCAGGTCGCTGTTCTGCATCGCTCACTCTCTCCAATCCATACTCGTCATCAAAGATGTTTTTCGAGGAACCGGGCGAAGGCGGAAAACACCGTTCGGCGGTTCTCTATCCGGGCAAAGCCGTGGCCCTCGTGGTCGACGCGCAGGTACTCGCAAGGGTGACGCAGACCGCTGAGGCAGGAATAGACGGTCTCGCTCTCTCCGATCGGTACGCGCGGATCACGATTGGCGTGGACAAGGAGCAGCGGCGCCTTCATGCGGGCGATCCGGTTGATGGGGGAGAAGCGCTCCAGCGCCTCGCGCATCACCGCCGGCTCGCCATATTCGGCGGCACGCTGCTGGCGCCCCCACGGACCGGTGGCGAGCAGATGGGTCAGGAAATTGCAGACACCATAGAAATCGACGCCAAGCGCCCACAGATCCGGATCCTCCGTCAGCGCGGACAGCACCATGAAGCCGCCATAGGAGCGACCGAAAATGCCGATACGTGCCGCGTTCACGTCCTTACGCGCGCCGATGGCAAGCCGAATGGCCCGCAGGTCTGCGACCGAGTCCATGCGCTTCTCACGGTCATCGAGTTCATGCCAGGCGCGGCCATAACCGGTGCTGCCGCGGACATTCGGGGCGACCACCATCACACCTTGAGAGACCAGGAACTGCACATCGGCGCGGAAGTCCGGTTTCCATTGCATCTCCGGGCCGCCATGCACGATGAAGAGCACGGGATATCCAGTTTCGGGGGGTGGGGAAGTCGGCTGATAGACGAGAGCCGGCACCATCCGCCCATCGAAGCTTTCGAAGCGTTCCACGAGAGGTTCGACGAAGGACCCGGTATCCGTCCCCGCACCATCGACCGTCACCAGGGGTTCGAAGCTGCCGTTCTCCGGATCGAGTTTCCAGATACCGGGCAGCGTCGCCGCACCTTCGAGCGGGAAGACAAGCGATCGGCTGTCGGGAGTAAAGGCAAGCGATGTCACGACGCCGGGCGGATGCCCCTCGAACATCCGGATGGAACGGCCCTCGCGGTCGCAGAGGCCGATACGGCTCCACCCCTCATCATTGAGGACGAAAGCGATTTTCTGCTGGTCGGGCGAAAGCGCCAGCGCCTCGATATTGCGTCCGGACATATCGAAAATGTTTGCCGTCTCTCCGCCCTCGGCTGGAAACTGCCGGATGCCCATGAAATCGCTTCCCTGATCGCAGACGGCAAGGCCGCCGCGGCCGTCCTTGAACAGGCGGGCGGCGAGATAGCGAGCACGCCCTTGATGCGGCATAAGCGGCGTCAAGCGTCCCGTCGCGATATCGAGGCGATACATGTCCTGATCATTGCCCGAACGCAGGGACTCACGGACGAGCAGCGATTGCCCATCGGGAAAGAAAGCCAGGACTTCCCGCATGCCGTCCCCCTCGCGGACGCAGGTCGCCACCTGCGTCGAGAGGTCCATGACATGGATGTCCATATCGCGAGGCGAGCGAGCGTTGGAGGCATAGGCGATGCGTTGCCCATCCGGAGACCAGGCACCCCATAGATGAACGACACCGAGCGCATCCGTCAGCGCGACGGGTGGACCGGATGTGTCCGGCAGGAGCCAAAGCTGATGGCGTTCGTCGCCGCCGCAATCCGTCGTGAACAGGATATCCCGACTTTTCGGGTTGAAGGCCAACGCGCCGACTGGCTCCGGCATATCCGTGACCTGTCGTGCCGCGCCACCGGCAAGCGGCCTGATCCATATCTGGTTGAAGCCGCTTGCGTCGCAGAGATATGCGAGAAGTGTTCCATCAGGGGATATCGCCGGCGATTTCACCGAACGGATTTCAAGAAAGGGCGCGATGGCGGCCGCATTGAAGGTAGACATCATCCTGCTCATGCGTATTCCCCCTCTTTGGGGGTGATCGGGGTCATTCGCTTGCGAAGCCGCTCGGTCGCCGCCTTCAGCTCATCGAAAAGAGGGCCTTTGGTGGATTGGTGGTTTGCTTCGGTGACGATCGAAAAGCCGGCTTCCGGCCAGGCACGATGCAGTCGCCAGGCGGAAAGCATCGGCGTGACGGTGTCGTATCGTCCCTGCACGATTTCACAGGGAAGATGTCTGATCCGATCGATGTCGCGCAACAATTGTCCTGGTTCCAGAAAAGCACCATTCACGCAGTAATGAGTGAAGAGTCTCGCCACGGCGAGCGCTGCTGTCGGTTCCATCAATGCGGCCACATGGCCCGGATCGGGAAGGAAAGTCTGGGTTTTCGCGGAAAAGCCGCGCAGGCTTAAGGCAGCCGCCACTTCCTCATGTGCGTTGCCGCTTGTCAGGCGTCGGTAATAGGCAGCAAGGAGGTCGGCGCGTTCCTCTTCCGGCACGAAACTCGCGAACTCTTCCCACTGATCGGGAAAGATCGAACGTGCGCCATGGAACCACCAATCTATATCTTCCTGTCCGCCCAGGAAAATACCATGCAGTCGAAAGCCGAGGCATCGTTCGGGATGCGCCTCACCATAGGCCAGCGCAAGACAGCTACCCCACGAACCACCGGCCACAAGCCACCGATCGATCCCAAGCTTTTCGCGAATAGCCTCAATATCGGCAATGAGGGCATCGGTCGTGTTGTCGTGGAGGCTTGCAGACGGGACGGAACGCCCGGCACCACGCTGATCGAAAGTGACGACGCGGAATGCCGATGGGTCAAATGTCTCTACATGCTTGCGGGAAATGCCGGCGCCCGGCCCTCCATGCAAAACCACGACCGGAATGCCGTCATGAGCACCATATTCCTCGATATAGAGCTGGTGACATTCGTCGACCGGCAGATAAAAACGGTGCCTTGCCTTTTGTTCGTCCATCGCAAAGACTCAAGCCCAATAAAATGGTCCACCGGCTAGCCACCGGAATGCCTACAAAATAGGCGAGACGATATTTTGGGCATGATGATCCAGATCGGATAGAGCGTCTAATGCTAATTGCAAATAGCTCATTCCGATTTGGAATAGTTTTATCTCCGCAAATAGGCTGGTTGCCTGGACGCGCCGCAAAGTGGACTTTCCGGTCACCGAAGCCCCGAAGTCGGTCCGTCTTTCGGAGGTTCTATTATGCTGGAAATCTGAAGAACTGGGTCAGCAGATCGTTCTGTTGCGGACAATCTATTCTGCCGCAAGGTCAAAGCTTTTTTCGCCGGAGCATCGAATTGGAAATTTGCAACGGTCCGTTCAAGCATCCGGACGACCCGCCCGGGGGCCGCACAGATCCCCCCTACCAGGGCGGACCGCTCTGCGCTTGTTCAGGTCAGGTCAGACAACAATGACCGCGATGACCGCCACGCAATCGCCGGCCTTCATCAATCCCGGGAAATGCCGTGCGCACAAGATACCATCCATCTTTGCGCGGACTTCGATAGGCGGTGCCCCGGTTCGTCCGGTTGGATAGATACGAGCCACCACGGCACCCTCGCGGACCTCGTCTCCGAGGTCAAAGATAGGCTCGATCAACCCGCCCTCCTCGGCGAAGGAAAAGCAGTTGCCGTCCGGCATATCGAGCCAGGTCGTTTGTCCGGCCTCAGCCCCTCCCGCGACGATGCCGGTATGGCGCAGCACGTTCATGACGCCGCGCTTGGCGATGCCCGCGCTTTTTGCCGTCGCCGTGCCGCCGCCGCCAAGCTCGGTAGTGATGAAGACCTTGCCCATTTCCTCGGCCGCGGTGTCGTACATGCCGACCGCGTCGATTTCGAGCATCTTCATCGAATAAGGTGCGGAAAACGCCTCCACCAACTCGAAGGCACGAGCTTCCTGATCCTTGTCCGGCAGGATGTGCGCGGCGCAGAACGGTAGGAAATCCAAAGTTCTACCGCCCGAATGGAAGTCGAGGACGATATCGGCGCGAGGCAAGAGTTCCCGCTGGAAGTAGTCCGCGATCTTCTGCGTCACCGTCCCGTCCGGACGGCCGGGAAAGCTGCGGTTGAGATTACCCCTGTCGATCGGCGACGTCCGCGTTCCTGCTACAAATGCCGGATAGTTCATCGCCGGAACGATGATCACCGTGCCGCTGACGTCCTCCGCCTTCAGGCAGCGCGCGAGATCGAAGAGCGCAATCGGCCCTTCGTACTCGTCGCCGTGATTGCCGCCAGTCAGGAGTGCGGTCGGTCCGCTCCCGTTGCGGATGACCGTGATCGGGATCATCACCGATCCCCAGGCGGAATCGTCGCGGCTGTAGGGCAGCCGCAGGAAACCGTGCTGCACACCCTCGGTGTCGAAATCCACCGTCGGGCTGATCGGCGACGGCCGTAAAGCTGTCTCGCTCATCGCCGTCTCAATCCTTGACCATCAGCTTGCGCGGCACGTTCGCCAGGCATTCGACGCCGGTATCGGTGATGAGGATGCTCTCCGTCGTCTCGAAACCCATGTCCTCCAGCCAGAGGCCGGTCATGAAATGGAAGGTCATGCCGGGCTTCAACTCGGTGCGGTCGCCGGGGCGCAGGCTCATCGTGCGCTCGCCCCAGTCCGGCGGATAGGAAAGACCGATCGGGTAGCCCGTGCGGTTGTCCTTGACGATCCCGTATTTCTTCAGCACCGCAAAGAAGGCGTTGGCGATGTCCTCGCAGGTATTGCCGGGCTTGGCGACCGCGAGACCGGCTTCCATGCCTTCCAGCGTCGCCTTTTCCGCATCGAGAAAGGCTTGCGTCGGCTTGCCGAGGAAGACCGTGCGCGACAGCGGCACATGATAGCGATTGTAGCAGCCGGCGATCTCGAAGAAGGTGCCCTCACCCTCCTTCATCGGCCGGTCGTCCCAAGTCAGATGCGGCGCCGATGCCTCCCTTCCCGACGGCAACAAGGGCACGATTGCCGGATAGTCGCCCCCGATCCCGTCGACGCCGCGCGTGCCGGCATCGTAGATCTCGGCGACGAGATCGCATTTGCGCATGCCGACCTCGATCTTGTCGAAGATTCGCGCATGCATCGCCTCGACGATGCGTGCCGCATTGCGCATGTACTTGATCTCCGTCTCGCTTTTGACCGCGCGCTGCCAGCTCACCAACGCCGTCGCATCCACGAAGCGGGCATTCGGCAGGTGTTTCTGCAGGGAAGCGAAAGCGGCGGCCGAGAACCAGTAATTGTCCATCTCGACGCCGATCGTCAGCGTGCCGAAGCCGCGATCCGTGAGGATGCCGGAGAGGTAATCCATCGGATGGCGCTCGGTCGACTGCACGTAGTGGTCCGGATACCCGACAATGTTTTCATGCTTCAGATACGCCGTGAGCTTGGCACCGTTGGCGTCCTGTCCGCGGCCAAACCAGATCGGCTCGCCGGACGGCGGCACGATGACGGCCTGGTGCACATAGAACGACCATCCGTCATAACCCGTCAGCCAGGCCATGTTGGATGGATCGCTGACGATCAGCAGGTCGATCCCCTTCGCCTCCATGGCGCGCCGTGTCTTTTCCAGCCGCGCGGCATATTCGCCGAGCGAGAATTTGAGATTGGGCTGGGTCATGTTTCTTCCCTTCATTATCCGGCACAAGGTCGGCTCAGCTTTCGAATGCGGTGCCAGCGCCGGCGGCATCCGCTCGCGCGAAGGCAAGCGTGGCGATGGCGGTATCCTGGATGCCCGTACCGGTGAGGTCGGCAAGCGTGATCTGTCCGACGCTCTCGCGACCGCGGCGAAGGCCGGCGACGACTTCACCGAGTTGCGGAAACTCCGCATCCGGTGAAACGAGCCCTGCCTCTATGGCATGATGTAACTCCCCTAGCCGCCGCGTCTGTTTCAGGCTGTCGGCGACGTAGACATCGACTTTGGCAATCGCCGCCGGATCTATCTCGTTCTTGTGCTCGGCATCAGAGCCCATGGCAGTCACATGTTGACCGGGCCGCAGCCAGTCTGCCTTCAGGATCGGCTTTTCCGACGGTGTGGTGGTGACGATGATATCGGCACCCGCGACCGCGGCCTCTGGATCGGCCTCGGCGCGAACCGGAAACCCGAGTCTGGTCGTCAGATCGGCAGCCACGGCCTCTGCTTTTGCGGCGTCGCGTGCCCAGATGCGTGCCTCGCGGATCGGACGGACCAGCGTCAGAGCCTCAAGCTGAAGGCACGCCTGCATACCCGCACCGAAGATCGCCGCAACGGTCGAATCCGGACGCGAAAGATGTTTTGCGGCAACCGCGCCGGCCGCGGCCGTCCGGACATCGGTCAGATAGCCGTTATCGAGCAGCAGCGCCTGCACGAGACCGGTGCGGCTGGACAGGAGGACCATCATGCCGTTCGTGCTCGGCAGGCCGATCTTCGGATTGTCGAAGAAGCCGGGGCTGATCTTGATGGCAAAACCTTCGATGCCCGGCACATAGGCCGTCTTCACATCCACCTCGCCGCGATGTTCGGGAATATCAAGTCGCAGGATAGGCGGCATGGCGACCGGCTTGGTGGCGAGCGCATGGAAGGCATCTTCGACACAAGCAACCGCCTCACGATCGAGCGGAACGAGCTTGCGCAGGTCTTTTTCGGTGAGAATGACCATCCGGCTCATGCGGCGTCCTTGCCATAGATCACGTCGCCGTTGATCACCCGCCGATGCTGTTCCATGTCGACGTTGCGGCCGGAGAGAATGGCGACGATCGGGCCTCGACTTGCGACCTTGCCCGCCAACAGCGCCGCGATGCCGACGGCTGCAGCACCTTCGATGACTTCGCGCTCAACGGCATAGGCATGCCGCATCCCGGCCGCGATCTCGGCTTCGGAAAGCAGAACCACGTCATCGAGAAGTTCGCGGCACATGGGGAAGGTGACGCGGTTATCGAGGCCTATGCCGCCGCCGAGCGAATCCGCAAGGCTCGGCAGTTCCTCAACCAGAACCGGCCCGCCGGCATCAAGACTCGCCTTCATTGCCGCACCGCGTTCCATCGTCAGGCCGATGACTCGAGCCGATGGTTTCAAACCTTTCACAGCAGCGGCAATGCCGGCCGCAAGCCCGCCACCGGACAGCGGCACCAGAACAGTCTCGACCTCCGGCACCTGCGCGACAATCTCAAGGCCGAGCGTGCCTTGCCCCGCGACGACCGCCGGATGATCGAAGGGCGGCACCACGACCAGCCCCTCTTCCGTGACCAGCCTAGCCACCTCCTCCTGCGCCTCGTCCTGCGAACGCCCGATGATGCGAACACGTGCGCCGAGACGACGGATTTCCGAGACCTTATTCTCCGGCACGAGCGACGACATGCAGATGGTCGCAAGCGAACCTTCCGCTCTCGCGGCAAAGGCGAGCGCCCGGCCGTGATTGCCGGTAGACGCGGCCACGACGCCCCGTGCGCGCTCTTCTGCAGAAAGGGACAGAACGGCGTTGGTCGCGCCGCGCAGCTTGAAGCTGCCGGTGGTCTGGTGATGCTCCAGCTTCAGATGAACCGGCGCACCAACGCGTTCACTCAGCGCCCCCGACTCCACCATTGGGGTGCGGAGTACGCGGCCATCGACACGCGCGGCGGCGGCGCGGATATTATCGATCTGAACCGGCAAGGTCTTCTCCCTCATCAGCTCAGCCTTCCGGATAGGGCTTCGTCATCAGCATGCCCAGTTCGGGACGCGGTGCAATTTCGCCGCAGAGCCGCAGACAGGCCCAGGCTGTGGCGAGATTGCTGCTGACGACCGGCTTGCCGATCTCGGCCTCGATGCGTGCCGCGACCAGTGCAGCGCGGACCGCCGTGCAGGAGATGAAAAGCGCTTCCGACTCCGGCGCCATTGCCTCGCAGGCAAGCGAGACGATCTCGTCCGGGGCGATGCGCGCCATTTCGCGATCGTCCTCGAAACCCAGGCAGGTGAAACGGTCGATCGTGAAGCCGAGGCCGGCAAAATAGTCGGCCATCGGCCGGCTCGTTTCCACGGTATAGGGCGTCAGGATCGAGATGCGGCTTGCGCCCACCCCCTTGAGGCCCTTCACGGATGCCGCCGTCGGCGTCACGACGGGAACATCCGGCTTGGCGACGCGGATCGCCTCCTCGATCCGTGCATCGCCGATCACCACCGAGGCGGAGGTGCAGGAATACATGACCGCATCCAGCGCCTCGTCCGGTAGGATAAGCGAGGCGCCTTCGGTCAGCACCGGCTGCATTTTTAACAGGTTCTCCGGCGTCGTCGGATTGGCATAGGGAATGCGGCTGACATAGACGCCGATGCGCTCGCTCGCGACCATGCGCTGGAAATCGGCTTCCGTCGTGTGGTCGGTGGCGAGAATGATGAGGCCGATCCGCTTTTGGAGCGGGCGGTCGTCCAGTCGCGGCTTCCTGCCGGCGAGGCTTATCTCAACAGAAGTCATCTCAGTCATCCATCCGGGCATAGCGTTCCTCGAGCCAGCACAGTCCGACGACTGAAACCAGGCTGACCGCGAGGAAGAAGACGCCGACCAGTGTCATCGGCTCGATGTAGCGGTAGTTGCTGTTGGCGATGCTCTTCGCCTGGTTCATCAGCTCCAGCACGGTGATGGCCGAGAGCAGCGGCGTTTCCTTGAACATCGCGATGAAATAATTGGCTAGCGCCGGGATCATCGGTGGCAAGGCCTGCGGCAGGATGACATGGATCCAGGCTTGCCGTGTGGTGAGATTTGCCGCTCTCGCCGCTTCCCACTGGCCGCGCGGCACGTTCTCGATGCCGGCCCGATAGACTTCGGCCGTATAGGTCGCATAGTGGACGCCGATGCCGATCACGCCCGCGACCAGCGGAGACAGCCGGATGCCGATATCCGGCAGCACGTAGAAGATGAAATAGAGCTGCACGAGAAGCGGCGTGCCGCGGATGAATTCCGAGACGAAGCCAACGGTGCGCGAGACCGCGGCGATCGGCGAACGGCGCGCAATGGCGAGCGCGAGACCGATCACCGCAGCCACCGCCGCACCGAGAATGGTCGCCAGTATGGTGATCTTGAACCCTTCGAGAAGGGTCGGCATGATCTGCCAGACGAAATCCCAATCCCATTCCATGGTCAGGTCCTCACGCCATCGAGGCTGCGCGTCATCCGCCGCTCCAGCCAGCGCATCGCCGTTGAAATCGCCCAGGCCATGACGAAGTAGAGAATGAGGATCGTCGTGAAGGGGACGAGCGTATTGCCGGTCTGAGCACGGACGACCTGCGCCTGAAAAGTCAGGTCCGTCAGCGAGATCAGCGATACGACGGCCGTGCCCTTCAAAAGCTCGATGGCGTTGTTGCAGAAAGTGGGCAGCATCAAGGGCAGCGCCTGCGGCAGGATTACGTGGCGCAGGCGCTGATAGCGGGAAAGATTGAGGGCGATACAAGCCTCCCCCTGCTCCCGTCCAATCGCCTTCACGGCACCGCGGACAACTTCTGCGCCGTAAGCGCCGACGTTCAGCCCCAGCGCCAGAACCCCCGCCTGAAGGGGCGTGAGAGTGAGCCCCGCAAAAGGAAGCACGAAATAGACCCAGAAGAGCTGCACGAAGATCGACGTGCCGCGGAAGAACTCGATGTAGGTCGTAGCAAGCGCCCGCACGACGAAGAAGCGCGACAGCCGGCCGAGCCCGGCCAGGAAAGCCATCACCAGCGCGAGAGCCGACCCCATAATAGTCAGCTGCAGCGTTACCAGTGCGCCTTCCAGAATCAGCGACAGATAGCCGGACCAGTCGATCATCAGGCCTTGTTTCCCAGTCTCTTCCGACGAGTTTGCCCCTCATCCACCTGCCGGTACCTTCTCCCCGTGAGCGAGGGAGAAGGCCGACACGGCACCGCCGGTGCACCCGGCGTAAGGGGTAAATTCATTACTGCGCGGCAGCACACTGCTTGTCGCGGGTGGTCGACATCGCAGCCTTGGCGGAGAATCCGTAGGGTTCGATGAGCTTGGCGAACTCGCCAGAATCCTTCAGCTTCTTGAGCTCCACATCAAAGGCATCGCGCAGCGCTACATCCTGCTTGCGGAAGGCCGCGCCATCGCAATAGACCGGCGCACCGACGACCGGTGCGACGACCTCAAGGTTTGGATCCTTCGCCTTGTCGAGCAGATCGTGGATCGAAAGAACCGGAAGCGAATAGACATCGATGCGACCGTCCTGAAGCATCTTGAGACCGCTCTGCCCGTCCGGCACGACGATGACACGATCGCGAGGCACGCCGGCCTGAAGCGCGAGCTTCTCCTCGGTGCCGCCGCCGGGTGCCCCGATTTTCGCATTGGTGTTGTCGGCGATGTCCTTGTAGCTCGTCAGCTTCAGCGGATTGCCCTTCTTGACGGCAAAAGCTTCCGCATCGCAAAGGATCGGCTCGGAATAGGCAACCGCGTTGCAACGCTCCGGCTTCATGAACAGACCGGCGGTAATGGCATCGTGACGGCCGGCCTGAAGGCCGGGGATCATCGCGCCATATTCGGAGATCGAGGCAACGACCTCCTTGACGCCGAGACGCTCGAAAATGACGCGGGCGACATCAGGCGCCGCACCCGACACCTTACCGTCGGCACCGACTGCCGTATAGGGCGGCTCGTTGGCGATGGCGATACGGGCAAACCCCTGCTCCTTAAGCTCCTCCAAATCCGCTGCGGATGCAGACATGCCGCCGGCAACGGCGATAAAGGCCGCAATGCTGGCAGCGGTTGCGAGAATTCTTGTCTTCATTGTTCCCTACTCCTCTGGTTTCCTGATTATGTCTTCGGGCTATGTCGCCGCCGCCGGCGGTCAGACGCGGTGCCCCGCCGCGATGATCTTGCGAAGGAACGTCTGCGTGCGCTCCTGCCTGGGATTGCTGAAAATCTCCTCCGGCCTACCTTCCTCAACGATCTTGCCGCGATCGAAAAACAGCACGCGATCCGCAAAATCGTGGGCAAAGCCCATCTCGTGCGTCACGAGAAGCATGGTCATGTCGGTCTCGGCCGCGAGCCGCTTCATGACACTCAGCACTTCTTCGACGAGTTCGGGATCGAGCGCCGACGTCACTTCGTCGAACAGCATGATCTTCGGAGAAAGCGCGAGCGCACGGGCGATCGCCACACGCTGCTTCTGACCGCCGGAAAGCTGCGCCGGCACGCTTTTCGCCTTGTCCGCCATGCCGACCATGTCCAGCAATTCCATCGCCCGCTTTTCGGCGTCTGAACGCGCCACGCCCTGGGTCAGCATCGGCGCCAGCGTGATGTTGTCGAGAACGCATTTGTGCGGAAACAGATTGAAGTGCTGGAAGACCATGCCGATCTTCTTGCGCATGCGATGAAGATGGTGCTCGTCGGCGGGAACCAGATCGGCGCCCTTCTTCATGTGATAAAGCTGCTCGCCGTCGACCTCGATATGTCCGCCGCTGATCGATTCCAGCGTCATCAGGATGCGCAGGATCGTCGTCTTGCCCGAGCCGGAAGGGCCGATCAGCGCCAGCTTCTCCCCCGGCATCACATCCATTGATAACCCGTCGAGAACGGTCAGCGGACCGAACCTCTTCACGATGTTGTCGATACGGATGATGGGTGACGGCATTCATGTCTCTCCCTGTTGAGACAAGCAATGCATCAACGATGACGGCCTCTCGAAATCATGTCAATTCGGAAAATAATATCATGACAATATTTGTTTACCTGCACAAACCACAGGCGCCAGCATCAAATCGCAAGCAGCAGCTCTTGAGGGTTTCCCTGCGCCAGCGAAGCAACGATCCCGAGCCCGGTACGCAGTTCGCTCTCCGTCGTCGATCCGAGCGAGATGCGGACGGCGGGCGTCCACCCGTGATCGGTCGTATGGAACGACTTGCCGGGCGCGATCCCGACGCCGCGCAACCGAGCCTGCGCCACGAAGGCATCTTCGGTATGACCGCAGGAAAGCGGTAGCCATACATGCAGACTCTGGGGATGCGCCCGATACGGCAAACCCGCCAGCATTTCGGCAGCGATGGCATGACGGCTGGCAAGCGCGCGGCGCTGCCAGGCGACCAATTCCATGGCCGTGCCATCGGCGACCCAGCGCGTCGCGATCTCCGCCATCGCCGGCGTTGCCATCCAGTTGGAGACCAGATGTCGGTTCGCGACGGCGGCAACATAGCGGTCCGGCGCGACAAGATATCCGATCCGCAATCCTGGAACAGTCGTCTTGGTAAATGTCGTCACGTAGAGCGTCCGCTCCGGCGCAAACGCGGCCATCGGCGGTGCGCGGCCCTCGACCATCGGACCGAGAACGTCGTTTTCGATGATGGCGATGTCATGCCTGGAGGCAACCGCCGCAAGCGCCTCCCGACGACCCGCGCTCATCAGAGCGGCCATCGGGTTGATGACCGAAGGCTGCAGAAAGATCGCCCGGATCGGACCCTTGCGGCAGGCCTCGTCCAGCGCTTCGGGGATCATGCCCTCCTCGTCGATCGCCAGCCCTTCGAGATGCAGGCCGAGATAGGTCGAGAGCGGAACGAGCGTATGGTGGCTGACTACTTCTGTGGCGACCGTCGAACCGGGCGGTGCGACGCTCATCAACGCCGTTGTCATCCCCGACGTCGCCCCGTTGGTCAAGCTGACATTGAGCGGCGAAACGTCCAAACCGCAACGCGCCAGCCATTCAGTGGCGACGGCGCGATGACGCGGGAAGACCATGTTGGGCCGGAACGACAAGGCGGAACTCGCCGGCAGGTTTTCAGAGAGCCAGGCAAAAGCCTGCCGCATCTTCTCGACATGGATCTGCTCGCAGACCGGTTTCAGGATCGAAAGGTCGATCACCTCGCCAAGCCTCTCCGGCAGGTAGGGTGGTTCCGGCTCGCGTGGCTGCGTCTGCACGAAACTGCCACGCCCGATCTCGCCGGAAATCAGCCCGCGGCGGATGAGATCGTCATAGGCCCGGCTGACCGTCTGGACCGACAGGCCAAGATCCTCGGCCATACGGCGATGGGTCGGCAGCTTGGTCCCGTTGACAAGCTTGCCCTCCTGAATAGCGCGCGCGATCTGCTCGGCGAGCGAAAGATAGGCCGGTCGGCGGAGCTGGGATGGATCGGGACGCCAATTTGTCATGAATTCGACTGTGCTTAAAATCAGTTCAATTGACAATGGCAAAACGAATTTTCATTGTCTTTCTCAACAGTGATGCAGACGGGAACCTCCATGAAGCTTGACGCCATAGACTTACGCATTCTGGAAGCAGTCCAGAATGATGGCCGCATCACGAAGCTGGCGCTGGCGGAAAAGGTCGGCCTCTCTCCGACCCCCTGCTGGATGCGCCTGCGCAAGCTTGAAAAGGCGGGCATCGTCGCCGGCTATCATGCCCGGCTTGCGCCGCGAAAGATCGCGCCGATCGCCAGCGTCATGGTGGAGATCACGCTCGCCAACCATCGCCAGATCGATTTCGACCGTTTCGAGCGGGTCGTGGCGGCGATTCCGGAGATCACCGCCTGCTGGTCCGTCGGCGGCGGCGTCGACTATATCGCGAAGATCGTTGCTTCCGATATCGACGCCTACCAGCGCCTGATCGACAACCTGCTCAACCGCGAACTCGGCATCGAGCGCTATTTCACCTACATCGTCACTAAGACCGTGAAGGAGGAAACGGGCGTGCCCCTTGCTGCTCTCTTCGGGAGAGACGATAGTCAGCAGCCCTAGACAATCTCTCTGCAAGGCCGGGTCAGTTTAGACCATCTCTCTCTTTTCCCGCTCAGGAATGGACAATCTCTCGCTTCAGCGAGGCGATACTTGGGCCACGACCCTGAACGAGGATCTGGCCATGACCGCAATTTTTGCTCGCCCCGCCTATCACGAGGCCCTGACGCGTCTCACCGACCGTCACCTGCTGCGCGATCTAGCCTATGTGGATGGGCGCTGGGTTGCCGGCGCCGGGGGCAGCAGCTTTCAGGTCACCGATCCCACCTCTTCTGCGACGCTTGCCTGGGTCGCGAGCCTCGGCGCGGAAGAGACCAGCGCGGCAATCGATGCCGCCACGGCCGCCTTTCCTGCTTGGCGGGCAAAGTTGCCGCAGGAACGGGCAGCAATCCTCAGGGAATGGTGCCGCCTGATGCTGGCAGCCAAGGAGGATCTAGCCCTACTCATGACGCTGGAACAGGGCAAGCCGCTCGCCGAATCCCACGGAGAGATCGACTATGCGGCCTCCTTCATCGAGTGGTATGCCGAGGAGGGCAAGCGCGTGAATGCGGAGAGCGTCACCAGCCATCTCCTGGGCGCGGAAATGATCGTCCGGCGGGAAGCGCTTGGCGTCGTTGGCGTCGTCACCCCGTGGAACTTCCCCTCCGCCATGGTGACACGCAAGGTGGGGGCAGCGCTTGCCGCCGGCTGCACGGTCGTTGCCCATCCCTCCTCCGAAACGCCGCTTTCAGCACTCGCGCTTGCCGAACTCGCCGAACGCGCCGGAATACCGGCGGGCGTGTTCAACGTCGTGACGGGCGATGCCGCCACCATCGTCGGTCGACTTTGCGAAGATACACAGGTGCGGGCGATGAGCTTCACCGGTTCCACCGAGGTCGGCCGGCTGATCGCCACTCAATGCGCACCCACGATGAAGCGGCTGGTGATGGAACTCGGCGGCCATGCGCCCCTGATCATCTTCGACGACGCCGATATCGATCGCGCCGCCGATATCGCTATTGCCGCCAAGTTCGCGACCTCTGGCCAGGACTGCCTCGCCGCCAACCGGATATTCGTCCAGCGACCCATCCTCGATGCGTTCAATGCGGCTTTCGCCAGGCGGATCGCCGCTCTGAGGGTCGGCGACGGGCTTGCCGAAGGCGTGGATATCGGCCCGCTGATGCATGAGCGGGCCGTGATGAAGGTCGAGGCGCAGGTGAAGGATGCGCTCGACAAGGGCGCAAGACTGCTGGCTGGCGGCGAGCGGCACAAGGCCGGTCCGCTTTTCTTCGAACCGACGCTTATCACCGATGTGCCGGCAGATGCGGCCATCATGCGCGAGGAAACCTTCGGACCGGTCGCGGCCGTCACGGCCTTTGACACGGAAGAAGAAGTCGTCGCCCGCGCCAACGACACCGAATACGGGCTCGTCGCTTATGTGGTCACCGAAAACGGCGCGCGACAGATGCGCCTTGGGCGCGCGCTCGAATATGGAATGGTCGCGATCAATCGCGTGAAGATCACCGGCGGGCCGATCCCCTTCGGCGGCTGGAAACAGTCCGGCGTCGGACGCGAGGGCTCCCGCCACGGCATCGAGGCCTTCACCGAACTCAAATACCTCTGCATCGACACCACCGCCTGAGTGGTCCCATAACCTTGAAGGATAGAACCATGCTCGAAAGAAACAACGAACTCACCGCTTGGGACCGGGACCATTTCTTCCATCCGTCGACCCATATGGGTATGCATGCGCGCGGAGAAACGCCAACCCGGGTGATCGGCAGCGGCGAAGGTGTCTACATCACCGACAAGAACGGCCGCACCAGCCTCGATGCGTTTGCCGGTCTCTACTGCGTCAATGTCGGCTACGGCCGCCAGAAGATCGCCGATGCCATCGCCGAACAGGCAAGGAATCTCGCCTATTACCACGCCTATGTCGGGCATGGCACGGAAGCCTCGATCACGCTTGCCAAGATGATTGTCGACCGGGCGCCGGAGGGCATGTCCAGGGTCTATTTCGGCCTTTCCGGCTCCGATGCCAACGAGACCAACATCAAGCTGATCTGGTACTACAACAACATCCTCGGCCGGCCCGAAAAGAAGAAGATCATCTCGCGCTGGCGTGGCTATCACGGCTCCGGCGTCATGACCGGCAGCCTCACCGGCCTCGAACTCTTCCACAAGGCCTTCGATCTGCCGCGCGTGCCGATCGTACATACAGAAGCGCCTTATTATTTCCGCCGGCCGGACCGGTCGATGAGCGAGGAACAGTTCTCGCAAAATTGCGCCGACAAGCTGGAGGAACTGATCCTCTCGGAAGGTCCAGAGACGATCGCCGCCTTCATCGGTGAGCCGATCCTCGGCACCGGCGGCATCGTTCCGCCGCCGAAAGGTTACTGGGAAAAGATCCAGGCCGTGCTTCAGAAATATGAAATCCTGCTCGTCGCCGACGAGGTCGTGACCGGCTTCGGCCGCCTCGGCACGATGTTCGGCTCCGACCATTACGGCATGAAGCCGGACCTCATCACCATCGCCAAGGGTCTGACTTCCGCCTATGCACCGTTGTCCGGCACAATCGTCTCCGACCGTTTCTGGCAGGTCCTCGTACAGGGTTCCGATCAGCTCGGTGCGATCGGTCATGGCTGGACCTATTCAGCCCATCCGATCTGCGCGGCAGCCGGTATCGCCAATCTCGAACTGATCGACGAGATGGGACTGGTGCGGAATGCCGCCGAAACCGGGGGCTATTTCCGCTCCAGGCTTGCCGAAGCCGTTGCCGACCACAAGCATGTCGGCGAGGTGCGCGGTGACGGCCTCATGGCAGCGGTCGAATTCGTGGAGGACAAGGACGATCGGAGATTCTTCGATCCCTCTCAGAAGATCGGACCGCAGATTGCAACTGCACTTCTGGAGCGCGGCGTCATCGGCCGCGCGATGCCCCAGGGGGATATCCTCGGCTTTGCGCCGCCCCTTTGCCTCACGCGTAAGGAAGCGGATATCGTCGTAAAGGCGACGGCTGAAGCGATCGAAAATGTCTTCGCCAACCGCTGACGGGAGAAAAGACATTATGGTTTCAATCCCCGAAACGATGGCGGCGGTCCTGCTGACCGGCCACGGTGGGCTCGACAAGCTCGTCTACCAGCAGGACGTTCTGGTGCCGAAACCTTTCGCGGGTGAGGTTCTCATCCGCGTGACAGGCTGCGGTATGAACAATACCGATGTCTGGGTGCGCCAGGGTGCCTATGGCACCGAGGATGACCCCGGCGCCGTCTCCACCTGGCGGCGGCAGGGCAACACGCTCACTTTCCCACGCATCCAGGGCGCCGATACCGTCGGCCACGTCGTCGCTGTCGGCGAGGGCGTCGATCCGGCGCGGATCGGCGAACGGGTGATGGTCGATTTCTCCATCTATAACCGTGAGGACGACAGCCTCGCGGACATCGATTACATGGGGCACGGCCGCGACGGCGGTTATGCCGAATACATGACGCTGCCGGCCGAGAACGCTCATGTGGTTGACACAGACATGAGCGACATCGAGCTTGCCACGTTCTGCTGTGCCTATCTGACCGGCGAGCGAATGCTGGAGCGGGCGAGGCTCTCAGCCGGTGAACGGGTGCTTGTCACCGGTGCTTCGGGCGGCGTCGGCTCGGCGATCATCCAGCTTGCGCGGGCGCGCGGCGCCATTCCCATCGCCGTCGCAGGCCCCGGCAAGGAAAGCGCCATGCTCGATATCGGTGCCGAAGCGGTGGTGACGCGCGGCAAGGGCGATCTCATCGATGCCGTGGCCGAGGCGACAGGCGGCGAACCGATCGATGTCGTCGCCGATCTCGTGGCCGGCCCTATGTTCAATGATCTCCTGAAAATCCTACGTCCCGAGGGCCGCTACACGACCGCAGGCGCGATTGCCGGCCCGGTCGTGCAACTCGATCTACGCACGATGTATCTGAAGCAACTGGAACTGCACGGCTCCAGCCAGGGCAGCCGCGCCGATTTCCGTCGCCTCGTCGGCTATATCGAAAGCGGAAAAATCCGGCCGCTGGTCGGCGGCGTCTATCCGCTGTCGGAATTCCACCGGGCGCAAACGGATTTCATGGCCAAGAACTTCGTCGGCAAACTGGTCGTCGTTCCCGACCCCTGAAACGCTTCGGTCGTCAACGTCCGGAAGGCGCCGAAGCCGAACCTGGGAATGCGGCGCCCTTTATCTTGATCGTTCCACGATTTCCACGCATCGGAGCACCCTTTGGCACTCCGATGCGTGGAAATGTTATTGCAGGGGCCATCTTGCGGTCCGGGCCGTATCACTGTGGCGAGTTCACTGCAGCAGAGCTTCCGCTGCCGTCGTGCCGCACCGGAGATCAAGCCACGAGCACGTTGTCTCCCAGATTGAGGCCGATCAGCAATGGGTCGTGGTCCGACGTTCCATAGACATCGTCATTGTAGAAGGCCGGGTTCTTGAACTCGGTGGAATAGCTGAGCAGATCGGGTTCCTGCGCATTGATGTGCCATTCCGCCACACCGCTGACCTGGCTGGCAAGAGACTGCGAAGATAGCCCCTGATCGAGCGTTCCTTGCTGTCCGTCGAAGATGTAACTGAACGCGTTCTCCTGGCCGATGAAGCTGTCGATCAGATCGGCATAGCCTGCATCCCGAAGGGCATCGACCGGATCTTCCTGGGCATAGGAATTGAGGTCACCGATAATCAGGACATCACTATCGCTGACGTCGTTTTGCGCAAGATAGCCGTCAGGATTGTCAGCCGACAGCCATTCGGCGAGTTGCTGTGCGGCTGCCGTCCGCGTGGCGTTGAAAGCGCCCTGCCCGTCCCCCTGATCGGCATCGGCGCCCGTACCGGTACCGCCCTTCGACTTCAGATGATTAACCGAGACGGTGAATTGCTCGCCGGTGCTAATCTCCGCAAATGTCGCCGTCACGGCCGGCCGGCTCTGCTGCTGGTCACCGTCGTCGAAGACAAGGAAATCAGATGCGACGAGGCTGACCTCGTTGGTCTTGTAGATGAGGCCGGTGGTAATGGCATCCGTCCCGATAAAGCCGTCGGAACCGGGTTCGGTCGGGTCTACGAAGGCATAGGTTACGCCTGGTTCGGCGGCCGCGTTCAAGGCGTCGACGAGGGTTGCGATTGCCGAAGCATCGTCGAAACCATTGTTCTCCAGCTCCTGCAGGCCGAAGACGCTGGCGTCGATCTGCAACATTGCTTCCACGATCTTGTCGGTCTGACGCGCCAGATCCTCCGCAGTGGTCGCACCGCGAGGCTCTAGATTGTTGGGACCCGACCCCGCACCGGAGCCATCATCCAGGGTGGTGAAGAAGTTGAGAAGATTGAAGCTGGACACCGTCAGCCGGCCACCGAGATCGTCCGGCGCATCCGGACGGGCAAGCCCGTTGGTCGTCTCGTCGACCGGCAGGACGCCGTCGACCAGCATCTTGTATTCACCGAAACTATAGCTGAGGACACCGTCGACCGATCCGACGAGCTCCGCCCCGAGCCTCAGCGTCGGCCCGTCCTCGGTGAATGTATCGCCGGCATCCAGATAACCGTTGCCGTTGTCCCCGACAGAGGCAGGGACATAACGGAACTCGTCCGGATTCTGGGCGGACGAACCGTCGTCCAGGGTCAGCCGATTGTTGGCATTGGCCTCCATCAGCGCCTGGATCTCTTCCTGCTGCGTGGTGGGGTCATAAATCTGAGTGGGCTGATATTGGGAGCCGGCAGACACCGTGATTTCGCCATAACGGTCGAGATCGAAATTCTCGATCACGGTCAGCGGGTCATCCGTGCCGCTTGCCAGCGTAATCGCCATTCCCTCGTAATGTTCGAGATTGGCGGCAAAGTCCGGTGAAAGAGTGATCGCCGCCGAGCTCGGCTGAGCGTTGCCGCTCGAAATGGAGATGATGTCGGTGACATCGGTGATTTCGGTAAAATCGAAATATTCGGCCACCGTTCCGGCGACTTCCACATAGTCGCCGACGGTCACGCTCGGAGTTCCCCCGGTAAAGACGAAGATGCCTTCCGAAGTAGTGCTGTCCCCATCGGCATCGCCGTCTTCCTCCTGAAGGTAGAAGCCGTCTGCAACCGTGTAAGTCACGATTGCAGAAACGAGCACATATTCGCCGACGAGGAAGCTGGCAGTACCGCTGCCCTGAACCTCGGAAATGAGATAGGCGGTCGGCTCACCGCCACCGCCGGGATCACTTTCATTGGCGGCACCTGGGGTCTGGTCCTGGGGACCGACCCAATCGGCCGGACCGTCACCGGTCCGCTGCAGCGACAGGCCTGCAGTCTCGTTGCCCGCCTCCGCCACACCGATATCGGTCGAGGTCGTGCCCGCAGCCGCTCCGTTCGACGCCGTAAAGCTGCCTTCATAAGACAGGAATTCGATCAGCGTTCCGTTATCGGAGAGCGCCACGCCGTCCGGCGCGCCGTTCTGGACGCCGTTGGCCGGCAACTCCCATACGTAATAGTCGTATTCGCCGTCCGAGGTCATCGAAAGGCTGGAAACGTCCGCCGAACCATAGGTGGAGCCGCCATTTCCGTTATAGAGTTCGACCAAGAGTCCGGAGACATCGGCGCCGACAGCGACGCGGATCTCGATGAATTCGCCCGTATCGGTGCCGGCATTGTCGTAGTGGATTTCGTTTATGCGCGGTGCGACGGGAGCGGCTTCATCCGCCCCGTTGATAGTAATCGTAACGTCCTGTTCGGTCCCGTCCGTACTCACGACTGGGAAACTGTCGGTGAGGCTCTCACCATCGCCGAGCGCATCGACATCTGCATTGTCGTTGTCGAGCGTATAGGTCCAGTTGCCTTCTTCGTCGATGCTGTAGGTACCGTAGCCCATAACGCTCGACTGGTCGCCCGCAGCTCGGAAGCGATCGTCATTATCGACGTCGTCGGCGACGAGCCGGCCGGTCGCGGCCGGCGTTCCCGATCCGGCACCACCAGCCTCGGTTACCAACCCGCTAGCATCTCCGGTAATGACAGCGGCATCATTCGCACCGGTGATCGTCACTTCCACGGTTGCAGTGCCGGTGCCGCCCCTGCCGTCGTCAACCGTATAGGTGAAGCTGTCGACGGCGGTTTCGCCTTCGTTCAGGTGCTGGAAAATACTGCCTGGATCGTAGGAGACGACACCGCTCGCAAGCGAGACGGATGCGCCGGCCGTGCTTGTCCCCGAAACGGCAGTGACCGAGATCTGGTCTCCATCGAAGTCCCGGTCGTTCGCAGTCAGGTCGCGCGCACTGATCGCAAGTGCGCCGTCCTCATCCGTCGACACTGCATCGTCGCCGGCAAGCACGGCATTGTTGCGGCCATCGAGATAGAGCGTATAGCTGCTCGCGGTAAAGCGGATGGCTTCGATATCGTTGAGGATATCCTGATCACCATCGGCGTCGGTCATCGTAAAGAAGATGTCGGACAGGCGTGTGATCTGCGGCAGGCGATAATCGGATATGCTTCCCGAATAGATCGCAGTGTCGAAACCCCGCCCGCCGGAGATCAGATCGCTGCCGTCGCCGCCCTCGATCTGATCATTTCCGTCCCCCGCAATGACTAAGTCATTCCCCGCGCCTGCCTCGATGCGGTCATCACCGCCAAGACCGGTGATGATGTCGTTACCTGGGCTACCCTCGATATGATCGGCCAGGCGGGTCCCAAAATAGAGCCGTGGGAGGGAAAAGAAGAAGGACATCTATGCAACCCCTTGTTGGAGGACGATGGATGGCTTGACATAGCAGCCGACTACGACAGTCGCTTGACATATGCTAATTAGCAAGGACGGGCAGGTCCTACGTGCCGATCGTCTATGCTTAGCGACGTCTTCGGCTTAGTCCTCCCGAAACGCCCGATTGAAGCTGTCAACGATCGGTCTCGTCAGATACTCGAAAAAGGTGCGCTCGCTCGTCTTGATGTAGGTTTCCACCGGCATGCCGGGATAGATCTGCTCCATCTTGATTTCCGGCGGCAGCGCATCGGTCATGCGCAACCGCGCGGTGTAGTAGGGCTGGTCATTGTTGTTCTGATCGACCAGCCGGTCAGCCGAGAGGTAGAACACGGTCGCATCAACGGTCGGCGTCGTGCGTGTATTGAGCGCGCTGAAGCGCAACCGCGCCTCTTGCCCCACCTTGATGACGTCCACATCCTGCGGGGAAACGCGTGCTTCAATCATCAGGCTGGATGCGGTTGGAAGAAGTTCGAGCAGGGTGTCGCCCGGACGGACAACACTCCCGCGGCTGTTAAATGCCATTTCAACGATGATCCCGTCGCTCGGCGACCGGATCACGATCCGGTCTAGAATGGCCTTGGCCGCACGTCGCTGCTCATCGGCGTCAGCAATTTGGACGCGCACCTCGTTGAGCTCGGAGATTGCCGTCTCGACGCGCTGCGTCTTCAGCCTGGCTATTTGTTCCTCGGCTTCGGCGATTTGTGTGCGCGATGTCAGAATGGACGCCTTCGTCTGGCCAAGCTCGCCCAGAAGGTCGGCCTCGCTTCGCAGCAGAGCCGTATACTCGGACCGATCCGTCAGGCCTTTGTCCAGCAGCCCCTTCTTCCGTTCTGCTTCCTCCTGGACGACCTCGATCTGCCGTTCCACTGCGATCTGCTGAGCTGCCATTCCTTCGATCTGATCATTCAGCGCATTGATACGTTGCTGCAGGATGGCAGCTTCCTGACGGTGGCGTGCCAGGCGTGCCGTGAATTCGGCCGACTGCTCGGCAAGGACGTCGCTTTCGCCTCCCGGCCCGGTCGTTCTTTCGAGACTTTCCGGAAAGACAAGCTGATCGACGCCATCCCGCTCGGCCGTAAGCCGCGTGGCGCGTGCCGAAAGGGCAACGAGTTGCTTCTGGATTCGATTGTACTGGACGAGAGCACTGGTTCCATCGAGTTCGAAGAGCGGTTGCCCGGCTTTGACGCGGGCGCCTTCCTGAACGAGAATCTTGTCGACGATACCACCTTCCAGATGCTGAACACGCTGGTTTTGCCCGGCAGCAGCAACGACACCCGGCGCAACGGCGGCGCCGGCCAGCGGAGCAAGCGATGCCCAGGCGCCAAAACCAAAGATGAAAAGAAAGGTCGCGCCAAGCCCGACAGCCGCGACCCGCCGCGTACTGGTCGGAACACCTCTGGCCCAATCTGCTTTGTCGTTCATCTCCGTCATTCTCCGGCAGCTGCCTCAACGCCTGACATCGGTGACACTGGCAAACTGTCCAAGCACAACAGGCTGCGAGGCATTGCCGGCACCCCGCCTTTGGCTCTCCCGCAGAGCCTGCGCCTTTTCGGCCTGACGCCGAAGTACCTCCTCGCGAGGGCCGTATTCTTCCAGGCTTCCATCACGCATGACCATGATGCGGTCCGCTGTTTCGACGACCGAGCGTCTTTGCGTTGCGATGAGGACGGTGATCGCCTCCGCTTTCGCCATCGCAAGCGCTCGCTCTAGAGCCTTCTCGCCCTCAATATCGAGATTTGCGTTCGGCTCGTCGAGGACCAGGATCTTCGGCTTGCCGAAGAAGGCCCGGGCGAGGCCAACACGTTGGCGCTGCCCGCCGGAAAGCTGGAAGCCGCCGGGTCCGATCATCGTGTCGTAGGCTTTCGGCAGTTTCAGAACGAGATCGTCCACCTGCGCTTTCTGGGCTGCGCGGACGATGGCCTCGCTGGAGGCATTCGGATCAAAGCGGGCGATATTCTGCGCGATGGTTCCCGGCAGAAGCTCGACGTCCTGCGCGAGATAGCCGATATATTGGCCAAGATGATCAGGGTCCCAATTGCGAATGTCGGCGCCGTCGATCCGCACAGCACCCGATCTCGGCTCGATGGCTCCGATCAACGTGCGCATGAGGGTGGTTTTTCCCGCCCCGGAAGGCCCGATGATGGCCACACATGCGCCTGCGGGAATCGTCGCGCTGATGCGTTTCAACAATGGCTCGCCGGCCTGCGCACTCGCGCGGCCCGCTGCCTCACTTGCCGGAGGAAAGACAATGACGGCTTCGAAGCTCACCTCACCCCGCGGGGCAGGAAGTTCCGTGCGCGTCTCGGCCGGTCTCACGACGGCAAGAGCCTCGGTCAGGCGCTTCCACGCCTTGCGCGCTTCGATAAACCCCTTCCAGCCACCGATTACCTGATCGATCGGCTGGAGACCGCGCCCGGAGATCAGTGAGGCGGCGAAGATCATCCCTGCTGTCATCTCGCCGGCAAGCACGAGATAGCCGCCATAACCGAGGGTGGCGATCTGGAGGCTCAGGCGCAGGACGCGCGAAAGGCCGGCAAAGAGGGCATTGGTTGAATTCACGCGATCCTGTGCGGCGAGAGACAGAGCCTCTTCCGAACCCCAGCGATGGACGATGTTGGGCCTCATTCCCATCGCCTTCAGGCTTTCCGCATTCCGGACGAAAGCCTGGGCGGCAAGCGTCGCATTCATCTGACGAGTGCCGGCATCGCCTGCTGCCTTGTCGCTCGCCCACTGGTTGGCTATCGCGATCGCGACGAGGGCGACCACCCCCATCACTGTCAGCCAGAAGAGATTTGGATGGATAAGATAGAGAAGCGCGATGAAAAAAGGAGCGAAGGGCAGATCGAGAAAGGCGAAGAGCCCTCGCCCGGAAGTAAAGCCTCGGACGGTCTGAAGGTCGCGAAGCGGCTGGACATCGCCAAGGCTTGCGCGGGGACCGGCCATCGAAGCCTGAAGTGCGTCCGCGCCAACCGCGACTTCGAGACGGCTGGCAAGCCGGCTGGCCATGATCGCACGCACGCTATCGACGATACCAAGCAGAAAAAGAGTGCCGAGAGCGATGATGGAAATATAAATCAGCGTCTCGATGGAGGCCGATGGCAGCACTCGATCGTAGACTTGAAGCATGTAAATCGGCTGAATAAGCAGCAGCAGATTTACGACGAATCCAAAACCGAAGAGCCCCGCAAGACCCCGGCGAAAAGTGGCGGCAAGTCGCTCTCCGCCCCGCATTCGTAGATGGTCTCCTCGCAATATCTTCTCCGATTTGCCGAGCGCCATCGGTCGTCGCCGGCGATGATCCCTTTCCTGCATCATACGCATGTGACGAAGAAATGACACACGGATGATATGCCCCAAGTTTGCGGCTGCGGCATCGCCTTAACGTCAGGCGATCAAGTGAGGCGACGAAAGAAACAGCACGAGTTGCGAATATCCAGGCCCTGACATGCTGTTCCTGACTCTAAACTTGGTAAGATGGTCCCCCGAGCGACAAGGCGCCAACGGATGGGAAAACGGCTGGCCCGCCAGCCGTTACCGTCATCGCTGGCGACGAGTGACGGGAGCGCATTTCAAACGAGCAAGTCATTCGCCGTTTGATCATTCAGGGAATAGGCGTGAATGTAATCTATCTGGAATTCCGCTCCGTCATTGAAATCCTCGGACGGAGTCCCAGCCAGTCCCCCAACCGCGAGGTTGACGAGCATATACATTGGATCATGCATGTCGGAGGGGGTGTCGGCGTGCGCAACGGCCACGTCGTCGAAATACCAGACAATCTGGTCCTCGCCCCAAAGAACACCGTAGGTGTGGAAGCCATCCGTGCTCGGAACCTTGACCGCCGTGGAATCCTTGGTCTGCGAGCCCGTCTCGTTTGAGTGGACAGTGACATGCACGGTATTTGGGTCCTGCCCCCGCATCTCAACGACGTCGAGTTCAGGAGGCCAGGAACCGTCTTCGGGCAATAGCCAGAATGCCGGCCAGGCGCCCTGCTCCGTTGGCATGTCGGCGCGGATCTCGAAATAACCATAGGTCTGGGTGAAAGAGGAATGCGTGGTGAGGATGCCGGATGTGTAGTCGTAGCCATCGATCTGCGACTTGAGAGCATCCGGCGTTGGAGCAGCCGTGATGGTTAGAACGCCGTTATCGACCGAGAATGGATTGACGGCGGCAGTCCCCGCATAGGAGGGATTGATATACCATTGCAGTTCATCGTTTCCGGGCAGCGTACTGCCTTTTTCGGGTGCCCACCAGAACTTCGAATCCCAGGTGCCTTCATCGCCGTCGCGCAACGACAAGGTGTTGAATTCGTCGGCGAAAGTCAGCGTGAGAGCCGACCGATCGAGCGTGAGCTGGAACTGATCCGCACTGAGATCGTCGGCGGTCGTGTCTGCAAGGACAAGGCTCTCGCCGCCACCAAGATCCAGCCGCAGGTCGGCGCCCTCCTGCGTGGCGTGGCTGAGGACCTGATCGAACGTCGACAGCCCGTAGCTGTTCAATCGGATCGTATCGTCACTGCTGAAATCGACAATGAGGTCGCTGCCGTTGCCGCTGGTGAGGATGAACGTGTCGGAACCGCCGCCGCCGATGAGGACATCGTTTCCATCACCGCCATCGATCGTCTGGCTGCCTGAAGCACCGGAGATGATATTGTCGGCATTGTTGCCGAAGGCGTAACGGCCGTTGCCCGTGACAGTCAGGTTCTCGAAGTTCTCGGGTAACGTATAGCTCATCCAGGTATTGATGGTGTCGATACCCGCGTCCGAGGCTTCCACTGCACGATTGATGCTGGAATAGAGATAGTAGATATCGTCGCCGGTACCGCCCCGCATCGTGACATTGACCGAACTGTCGCCCCATATCGAATCGTTGCCGGCGGTGCCATAAAGCACGGGGCCTGAGCCGGTCGCCGAGAACCAGGCGCGTGATGCACCGCTGTAGTAGAGTGTTTCACCTACGGCATTCTGTATCGACTGCGACATGGTCAGCTCCTTTGGTTGCCTCCCATGTCGACGCTAACATTGCAGCACCATCATGGCACGCCTAAAACGTCCGGGTGGCTGATTCTCGGGCATAGCCTCCCCTCATGCTTACCATCCCCTCATTATCGGCACATGGGCTGTTCCGATCTGGAGCACGCGTCAACGGCTGCTCCTCGCCAGGCTCGGCAACATCGGGCACGGCGGTTTCGACATGCTGAGTTCTGGCGGCATAAGATCTCGGTTCACCTGTTACAAGCACGAAACCAGGTTGTCGGTCTGCGCCTGCGTCAGCCTGCCATTGGCTGTTTTGCCGTCGTGCTCTGGTATATCGAGAAGGCCCGCCACAATGCTGTCTACGAAACTCTCGGCATAGACTGCGTTATCGTGCTTACTCATCTTGGCAAGCGGGCTTCAGGCTGAATGCTGCTTTAGGATCGGTGCTCGATCAGCACCAATTGAGCTACGAGGAGAGTTGTGATGTAAACGCCTCGTCTTCGACTGCAATGACGAGGCCAAGGTGCCGAACACTCGCCGCCAACATGGTTACTTCTGACGGTTTCACCCGGCTGACCCTCAAGGCGAGATCCTAACAGGCTTTCCCTCTTCCGCCTTGTAGAAATACTGGCTCGCCACCAGCCACCCCTTGAGCAGCCGAAGCGGCGGGATGCAGGTCAGCAGCATGAAAGGGATGGTGATCAGAAGGTGGACCCACCAGGCCGCCTGGAACTGTACCTCCAGCCAGACACCGAGAAGGACGCTCGGCACGCAGGCGAAGCAGATGACGAAGAAAGCCGGACCGTCCGCCGGATCGGCGAATGAGTAATCCAGTCCGCACGCTTCACACTTTTGATTGAGCGTCAGGAAACCCTTGAAGAGGTGCCCTTGGCCACAACGCGGGCAACGGCCGCGAACACCGGTCTGCATCGGAGGGAGAGGAGGCCATTCGTTGTCCATGACGTCATTCCTTGTAAAGCCACTCAACAAGCACATTGAATGCAATCATTTTCATACATGACTGCATTCAATATGTCGATTGGCCAGAACGCCGCAGCCATCCTGGGGCATCACGCCTCGCAATGATGAAGGATCGAATCAGAAAAAGGAGCCTGCCATTTCGGGCGAATTCTCGAGCGCATGCCCCATGAATTCGAGGGCGCCCTTGAGGGTATCCCTCCGAATCGGGCCGCCGAGGCACACCCGGACCGCTTCCGGCGCAGGGCCATCCACGGTGAAGGCATCGCTCGCTACGACGCCGATACCGGAAGAGCGCATGTGACTGCCGAAGGTGGAGCGGGTCCATCCTCCGGTCAGCGGCAGCCAGATGTTGAAGCTGATCGGATCGCCGCGATAGCTTCCCTTTGGCAGAATATCAGCCACAAGCTCCTGGCGGGCAGCCGCCTCCGCGCGAATGAACCGTAGGATACTGTCAGCCGTACCGTCCTCGATCCAGCGGGTGGCAAGCGCCACCGAGAGCGGCGAAGCCATGACACTGTTCGCGCGCATGGCGCTCACGAAAGGCCAAGCAGCCTTGGTATCCGGCGCCACGACATAAGCGAGCCGAAGACCGGCGCCAATGCATTTGGCAAGCCCCCCGATGTGCCAGGTGAGATCCGGCGCCATCGTTGCAAGCGGCGGCGGCGCATGCTGCGGAATGAAACCGTAGGCGTCGTCCTCGACAATCGGAACATGGTATTTCCTCGCAACCGCGCAGATCTCTTCCCGGCGCTTTTCCGGAATCGTCAGCGTCATCGGATTCTGAAGCGTGGGGTTGAGATATAGCGCCTTAGGCTTTCTCATCTCGCAGGCCTCGGCAAAAGCGGCAGGGATGATCCCCTCCTCATCCATCGGCAGGCCTGAGAGGTTCAATCGGAGTTGGGCAGCGATCGAGCGCATGCCCGGATAAGTGATATTTTCCGAGAGCACCGTCTCGCCGGGCTTGGCCAGCATGCCGAAGATGGAAAGCAGCGCGGGATGTGCGCCGGGGGTCACGAAGATACGCTCTTGCGAGGGCACCAGACCACGCCGGCTGAGCCAGGCGGCAGCCGCCTCCTTATCCATACCCGCGCCACCAAAACCCTGATAGCGCAGAAGCGGGACAAGGTTTGTGGCAACGGCGGAAAGCCCTTCCCGCATGCGGGCAATGAGATCCGGATCATCAGGCTCCGGCGGCATGTTCATGGAAAAGTCGACGACGGACGTGCGTCGGGGATCGGGAGTCGCATCGGAAACAAAGCCGCGACGCTCCCTGTCGGCACCGCCGGTGACGAAAGTTCCACGTCCGACATGCGAACTGACGAGGCCGCGCTTCTGTGCTTCCAGATAACCGCGTGCCACGGTGGTGAAGTCGATCTCGAGCTGTCTGGCGAGATCCCTCTGCGGCGGCAGCCTGTCCCCGACAACCAGGTGCCCGCTTCTCAGATCCATCTCGATGACATCGGCGATCGCCATATAGCGAGGGCCATTGCTGCGGGTCAGATCGGGTGTCCAGGTCTTCATGGCATGCGGCATCCGGTAAATCAGGTACAATTGACCGTATATTGTTGCCCTATACCGATGTCACGTTCAAAAAACGGACATTGCGCCGCACCGCACGCCCTGCACGCGCGAAACTTTCTCTACAGCGGCAAACCTCTACCGCAATGATCGCATATTGAATGCATTCATTTCATTCATTACTGATCTCGTTTTTTGCAGGGAACTGCTCGTTATTTCGCCCATACAAAAACCGCCGCCCGCCATTGATCGCATAATTGAATGTAAAAATTGGTATTTTGACTGTATTTTAGGCAAACTCAATATTGGCACGGTGCTTGCAATTGGATGGCAGTACCCCGCAACGGGGCCTGACTTCAAACACAGGAGCCATTCATGCCCGCAGTTACCGCACCGGCCCATGCTGATGGGGACTTTTTCGTCGACTACGAGGAAAAGGTCTTCGAAGACGTTCAGGCCAAGGAGGGCGAAAAAGCCCTCATCACCTTCCACACCGTTGCCTTCGAAGGTTCGATCGGCCTCGTAAACCTGCTGCAGGCAAAGCGCCTCAAGCGGAAGGGTTTCGAGACCTCGGTCCTGCTTTACGGCCCTGGCGTTACGCTCGGCGTGCAGCGCGGCTTCCCCAAACTCGGTTCGGAAGCCTTCCCCGGCCACCTCAATTTCAACAACCAACTCAAGGGTTTCATGGAGGAAGGCGGCAAGGTCTATGCCTGCCGGTTTGCGCTGCAGGCGCTTTACGGTCATGGCGAACCGTCACTGATCCCCGGCATTACGCCGATCAGCCCGCTCGACGTGCTGGACCTCATCCTCATCCACCGCCGCGACGGGGCCTTCATCCTCGACACCTGGACGCTCTGAGCGGCGGGGGGCGGAGTCTCCTCCGCCTCCTTCATCTGAAACCGAAGGATTCCGTCATGGAGAACAAAACGATCGCCAGGAAATCGATGGTAAGGGCCGCAGCCGCGCAGATCGCGCCGGACCTCACCTCCCGCGAAAAAACCCTTGCCCGTGTGTTGGAAACGATCCGCGAAGCGGCGTTTAAAGGGGCGGAACTCATCGTCTTTCCCGAGACATTCGTCCCCTGGTATCCTTATTTCTCCTTCGTGCTGCCTCCGGTCCTTTCCGGCCGCGAGCATCTGCGCCTCTATGAGGAAGCCGTCAGCGTTCCCAGCACCGCGACCGATGCGGTCGCAGCCGCCGCCCGCGAACATGGCATCGTCGTGGCGCTTGGCGTCAACGAGCGCGACCACGGCTCGCTCTACAACACCCAACTTCTCTTCGATGCCGACGGCAAGCTCATCCTGAAGCGCCGCAAGATCACGCCCACCTTCCATGAGCGGATGATCTGGGGCCAGGGCGACGGCTCCGGCCTGACGGTGGTCGAAAGCAGCATTGGCCGGCTCGGCGCACTCGCCTGCTGGGAGCATTACAATCCGCTCGCCCGCTACGCGCTGATGGCACAGCACGAGGAGATCCATATCGCCCAGTTCCCGGGCTCTATGGTGGGGCCGATCTTCGCCGAGCAGATGGAAGTGACGATCCGCCACCACGCGCTTGAGAGCGGCTGTTTCGTCGTTAACGCCACCGGCTGGCTCACCGACGAACAGATCGCTTCGATCACACCGGACCAAGACCTGCAGAAGGCGCTGCGCGGCGGCTGCATGACGGCGATCGTCTCGCCGGAAGGCAGACACCTCGCCCCGCCGATCACCGAGGGCGAGGGCATCCTCATCGCCGACCTCGACATGAGCCTCATCGTCAAGCGCAAGCGGATGATGGATTCGGTCGGCCACTATGCCCGCCCCGAACTCCTGCATCTCGTCATCGACGGCCGCGCCGCGGCACCGATGGTCGCATCCCAGAATTCTTTCGAAACCGCACCCGTTAGGAGCAGCACCGATGGACACCACGACGACGCGTCTTCCGACCGAGATCCTGATCAACGAGTTGCAGTCCTTCGGAGCCAGGCTGGTTGATCCGAAGGCAGGGCACGAGAGCCGCCGGGGCGGTGCCGGCCCTTCCGACCACAAACCGATGACCATAGACGGCGTGACGGTCATGGTGCCGGTCCACACAGCGCCGGCTTTCGAAAGCCCCTATCTCGTCGAAAAACCGGACGAGACGGGCAAGAGCCGCATCAGCCGCGACGGGCTTATCCTCGGTGAGGTCTCGTTCCCGCTCCGCCCGCGCTTCTACGAACGCTCAACGGCAGACGGCATTCCCTATTCGCAGATCGCTGTTCTGCACGGCCGCGATGTACTAGCGACGACCGTGCTCCAGACCTGCATCCGCTATCAAAGCCGCACGAAAACCTGTCAGTTCTGCGCCATCGGTCAGTCGCTGGCCGCCGGCCGCACTATCGCCCGCAAAACACCGGAACAACTGGCGGAAGTTGCGAAAGCCGCCGTCGAGTTGGACGATGTCAAGCACATGGTCATGACGACCGGCACGCCGAAAGGACCGGATCGCGGCGCGGCCGTGCTTGCCGAAAGCGCCCGCGCCATCAAGGCGGCCGTCGACTTGCCGATCCAGGCGCAATGCGAACCGCCGGAAGACGACATCTGGTTTTCGATCATGAAGGGAGCAGGCGTCGATGCGCTCGGCATGCATCTCGAAGTCGTCACGCCGGAGGTCCGCGCCCGCATCATGCCCGGCAAGGCGCAGGTCTCGATCGGCAAATATATGGCATCCTTCAAGGCGGCCGTGGAAATCTTCGGCCGAGGCCAGGTTTCGACCTATATTCTCGCCGGCCTCGGCGACACACGCGAAGCGATCCTCGACATCTGCGAGAAACTGGTGGCGATCGGCGTCTACCCCTTCGTCGTGCCTTTTGTTCCCATCTCGGGAACGCCGCTCGAAAGCCAACCGGCGCCGAAGCCGGATTTCATGCATTCGATCCTCGCCCCCCTTTCGAAAATGCTGGTCGACGGCGGCCTGAAGGCTGTCGACATCAAGGCGGGCTGCGGCAAATGCGGCGCCTGCTCGGCCCTTTCCACCTATGAAAGGATGCTGGCCAGATGATCTTCGAGCCCTTCGCACCCTATCAGGCCGGCGAATTCCAGGTGAAGTTCGCGAGATCCGCTTGGGAGCGGCAGGAGGCGCATGCGCTCCGCCGCGCCGTATTCTGCGAAGAGCAAAGGATCTTCGACGGCGACGATCGTGATGCGATCGACGACCAAGCAATCCCGATCGTCGCGCTCTCGATGATGGGCGTCACAGCCGACAGGCTGGTCGGCACGGTGCGCATCCATCAGGCCGAGCCTGGCCTCTGGTGGGGCTCACGGCTCGCGGTACATGCAGATTTCCGCAAGATCGGTGCGCTCGGCGCAACGCTCATCAAGCTCGCCGTGTCATCGGCCAACGCCATGGGCTGCCATACCTTCCTCGCCAATGTGCAGGTGCAGAACGGTCTGCTCTTCCGCCGCCTGCACTGGGACGTGGTCGAGGAATTCGAGATCTACGGCAAGCCGCATCTCAGGATGAGGGCGGATCTCGCCTGGTATCCGCCCTGCCCCAAGCCGGAAGCAGGCTTCGTCGCCCTCCCGAAAAAGGCGGCATGACCATGGCGGCGATCGATATCCCGGCGCTTGCCGCCAGACTTGCCGCCTCTTCGGGCATCGCCGCCAAGGCGGATATCGGCACGGTCGCCGCCGGCCTTAGCCTTGCCGGCCAGCCGGTTGCTGTCGGCGACGATTGCGCCGCGCTGCCGGATGGTGACGGCTTCCTCCTCTTCGCCATCGAGGGCTTCATCAACGAATTCGTCGCCGCCGATCCCTGGTTCGCCGGCTGGTGCGGTGTGATGGTCAACATCTCCGACGTCGCTGCCATGGGCGGACGACCGGTCGCGGTCGTCGATGCTGTCTGGGCGAACGGCGAGGCGGGTGCCACTCCTGTTCTGGAAGGGCTGCGGGCGGCGGCAAGGGCCTATGGCGTGCCGATCGTCGGCGGACACACGAATATCCGCACTGATCGCGGACAGTTGTCCGTCGCTATCCTCGGCCGGGCAAAAAAACTGCTGACCAGCTTCGACGCAAAGCCCGGCAATCTGCTGATCGCCGCGATCGACCATCGTGGTCGTTACCGCGAACCTTTCAACAACTGGCAGGCGGCGACAGACGCCCCGCCTGCCCGACTGCGCGGGGATCTCGAAATCCTGCCCGAAATCGCCGAGGCCGGGCTGGCTTTTGCCGCCAAGGACATCAGTCAGGGCGGCATTCCCGGCACTGCGATCATGCTGGCGGAATGTTCCGGCGTCGGCATCGAGATCGATGTTTCCGCCATTCCCGTTCCGGATGGTGTTGTGCTCGACCGCTGGCTCGCCACCTTCCCGAGCTTCGGCTACCTGATCTCCACCTCGGCGGAAAATGCCGAAGCCGTTCTTCAGAAGTTCACCGCGCGCAGCATCGTGGCCGCCGTCATCGGCACCGTCACTGCCGGCAGCGAGGTCGCCATCAATGCCGATGGCAACCGCGCGGTTATCCGCGACCATGCCGAAACGCCGCTCCTGCGGCTTGGGCGACGGGAGGATGCCGCATGATTCGCCCACTCCGCATCGCCATGCTGGCCCATTCCACCAATCCGCGCGGCGGCGTGGTACACGCCATGCAGCTTTCCGAGGCATTGACCATTCTCGGTCACGAGGTCGTGCTGCATGCGCCGGATGCCAAGGGAACGGGCTTCTTCCGCACACCCGCATGTGGGACCATGTGCATTCCGGTCGAGCCGGCACCTGCGGACATGACGGCGATGGTAGAACGGCGGATCTCCGACTATGTACGACATTTCGAAAGCTCCGCAGCCCGCCACTTTGATATCTTTCACGCCCATGACGGGATTTCCGGCAATGCGCTTGCGACGCTCAAGCAACATAGCCTCATCCCCTTCTTTGCCCGGACCGTCCACCATATCGATCAGTTTGCCGATCCCCGGCTGATGGAGCTGCAGGACCGCTCCATCGATCCGGCGGACATTTTCTTCACCGTCAGTGCAGCATGGCAGCGGGTGCTGTGGGACCGCGGGCTTAACGCCACCGTTGTCGGCAACGGCGTCGATGTCGAACGCTTCGCGCCTGTCTGGAGCGGCGAGCAGACGGCGCTCCGCGACCGCCTGAAGCTGCCCCCGGGCCCGATCTTCCTCAGCATCGGCGGCGTGGAGGCGCGCAAGAACACGATCGGCATTCTCGAGGCATTCCGCCAGCTCCTCGCCGTTCGACCCGATGCCCTGCTTGTCGTCGCGGGCGGAGCTTCGCTGCTCGATCACAGCGGTTACCAGGAAGAGTTCCGGTCCGAGCTCGCCCTGCTGCATGATAATGCTGCCGCCGTGCATCTGATCGGCCCCGTCGCGGACGATGATATGCCCAATCTCTACCGGCTTGCCGATGCCTTGGTTTTCCCCTCCCTGAAGGAAGGTTTCGGTCTGGTGGTACTGGAAGCAATGGCGAGCGGCGTGCCGGTCATCGTCTCTTCGATCGCGCCATTCACCGAATACCTCACCGCCGACGATGCGATCTGGTGCGATCCCCATCATCCGGCATCGATCGCTGAAGCCATGGCGCTTTCCCTCGTGCCGCGGATCCGCGAGCGCGTCATCCCGTGTGGCCTGGAGGTCGCTGGCCGGTTCTCGTGGCGCCGCGTCGCCGAGGCCCATCTCTCCGCCTATGCGACATTGAAGGAGGCTGCCAATGCCTGAAATGCGGTTCGTCATCGCCTGGCCGGATGGCCGGGAGGAAACCTGCTATTCCCCTTCGCTGGTCATCAAGGACTTTTTTGAAGAGGGCCGGACCTACCCGATCCGCGAATTCCTCGACTTGAGCCGCAAGGCGCTGACCATCGCCAGCGATCGCGTCGAAGCGAAATATGGCTATCCCTGCTCACTCGCACGCGGCCAGCTTGCCCGCATCGAGACGGCCGGCGCACTTTTCCTCAACGACGCCGAAGCGCGTGTCCGCTGCCAAAGCTTCATCCTCTGAAAGGATCTCTCCCAATGACCTTGTCCCTCAAGCCGCATTATAGTGCCGTCGTCATCGGCGGCGGGCAGGCCGGGCTTTCAGCCAGCCATTATCTCAAGAAGCACGATATCGATCACGTCGTCTTCGAAAAAAAGACTGTTGCCCACAAGTGGAAGGACGAACGCTGGGATGCCTTCTGCCTCGTGACACCGAACTGGCAGTGCCAGCTTCCCGATCATCCATACGACGGCGACGATCCGCACGGCTTCATGGTCAAGGACGAGATCCTTGCCTATGTCGACCGCTTCGTGAAGAAGGTGAATGCGCCGGTTCTGGAAGGCACGGCAGTCACCTCGGTCGAAAAAATCGGCGATCTCTTCAAGGTCGAGACTTCGGCGGGTATGGTCACCGCCGACAGCGTTATCCTCGCCACCAGCCTTTATAGCCGGCCTGCGATCCCGCGCGCCGCCGAGCGCCTGCCGGAAGAGATCGTTCAGCTCCACACGATCGATTACCGCAATCCGAACCAATTGCCGGAAGGCGCTGTCGTCGTCGTCGGCTCCGGCCAGTCCGGCTGCCAGATCGCCGAGGACCTGCATCTTGCCGGCCGCAAAGTACATATGGTCACCGGGAACGCACCGCGCTGCGCCCGCTTCTACCGCGGCCGCGACGTCGTCGACTGGCTCTCCGACGTCGGCCAGTACGACATCACCGTCGAACATGACGGCATGACGAAAAAGAAGCACGACACCAATCATTACCTCACCGGCCGCGATGGCGGACGCGACATCGACCTCAGGAAGTTTGCACTGGAAGGCATGTCGCTCTATGGCCGCATGTCTGGCGTGGCGGCAGGAAAAATGCTGTTCTCACCGAATCTGAAGGATAATCTGGACGCGGCCGACCGGGTCTATAATGGCATCAACGCACTGATCGACCGCCATATCGCCGAGAAAGGTATCGATGCGCCGCCGGCAAGCGTCTACATGCCCCTCTGGGAGCCGTCGAGCGAACCCGTCGAACTGGATCTCAAGGTCGAAAACGTAACCTCAGTCATCTGGGCGACCGGTTTCAGTCCGGACTGGTCCTATGTCGGCCTGCCGATCTTCGATGGCACCGGCTACCCCGTCCAGCGGCGGGGGGTGACCGGCATCGACGGCGTCTATGTGCTGGGCCTGCCCTGGCTCTGGACCTGGGGGTCCGGTCGGTTTCTCGCCGTCGGCAAGGATGCCGAGCATGTCGTCGACCATCTCGCCGATTATCTGGAAGCCGGTCAGCCGGCGCTCAGGCAGGCGGCAAGTCGTTGACGCTGCACCTCGCCATCGATATCTCGCCACACGCGCCTTCTCCCCGCGAGCTGATGGAACGTGCGCTCGAACCTCATGTCCTTCTCGGAATGCCGCACCTCAATCCTTACGGTCTTTCCGAGACCTGGCTGATGAAGGAACTGGGGCACCGGCATTGGGTGCTGCTGGCCATGCGGCTTGGCATGGAGAACGCGGACTTCCGAACGCCCGATGGTCGGGAGGTTTATGCCTCCCTATGCGCGACGTCGCTGCGGAAGGCGCGCCTTGAACTCGCCGCGGCAAATGACGTCCTGACCATCCGCTCGTCCGTGGCACAAGTGTCCCGGACGCAATGGTCCAGCCGTCACTGGCTGGAAATCCGCGGCTTCTGCATCGGTGAAGTGGAGCTCGTTTCCGCTTTCGTCCATCGCACGGTTGAGGGCGATAACCGCACATTGGCGAGAGTGGGCCATTGGGGAGCACTGGCCGAACCGTTTACCAGGAGCGAGCTCGCAGCCACGGCGGCCTCCTTCCGCCGCGGAACTGCCGAGAGCCATCTCGGCATGTCGATCCCGTTCGATGCGGCTCTGCTCAGCCATAGCTTCAGGCCAAGCCCCCATCAGGAGTTCAACGGCGCCGGCCTGTTCTATTTCGCGGAATTCCAGGCAATTGCAGACCGCGCCGTTGAAACATGGTTTCCCGACGAAATCGGCTCCTTGACCCGCCGAGATGCCTTCTTCACGGGCAATATCGTACCTGGAGAAATGGTGACGGCCCGTCTCAGATATCTTCAGAAATCGGAGAGCCTCCGATATGCCTGCGAATTGACGCGAGAAGATGGAACAAGGATAGCCTGCCTGTTTGTGGAGGGGACGAAAGCGACTCGGCGCGCTATTCGTTAATCACCGGCTCGACAAGCCTTGCCAGATTTCGCAACGACTCCCGCCAGCCGAGATAGCAATCCTCGACAAGAATGACGTCCTGCCTGCGCCATATCCATTCGGTCCCGAGGGCGTCAATCAGGCGCAAAGGTCTTCTTGACCTTCCCCTGTTGGAAGGCTCAACATCTCCATCCTGGATCTAGTAGGCAGCCAGCCTGTTTGACGAAGGTCAAAGCCGGCAGCAACCGTTTTTATTAGCATGTGACAGCGGCGGGAATGAGCTGAGAATGGATCTGTGCATGCAGAAAAGGCTGATCTGGAGTGCGGTCGCGGCGCTCATCGCAGTCGCCGTTCTTTTCGGTGCCGGGGCATCCCATGCGTTGCTTCGGCCCTGCTCCAGCGAGCACGCCTCCATCAGCCATAACAACGTGGAGGAGTACCGTTCCACGAAAGGAGAGCCGGCTCCGGCGGACAAAGCCTGCTGCGCTGATGTCTGCGGCGCGTGTGTCCTCATCATCCCGGTGCGGAATACCGTCGCGGTGCGGCAAACACCTATGATCGCCCGGTTCGGTGAACTGCACGACCATCTCCTGGGACAGGTGCCTTCCCCCGGGCTGGAGCCTCCTCGACCTGCTGCCTGATGACATGCTCGCCTGACCGGTGAGCCAACTTCCTTCATCAGCATTGTCGGCACGCCGACACAGATCGAGAGGCATATCATGTATCGCCGTCAATTCCTGAAGACGCTGGCCAGTGCGGCAGCCGTCTCGCCTATCCTCAATTTCACCCCCGCCTATGCAAATCCCGCTCCCACTGATCTGGTCATCGGAAGGAGAATCCTGGAGGTCAATGGCAAGGCCGCGTCCGTCTTCGGACTGGCTGACCGCAATGGGAACCCTGGCCTCACTCTGGACGCGGGCGCCGATTTCAACGTCCGCCTCATCAACGAGACATCCGAAGGCACCCTCATCCACTGGCATGGCCTGACGCCGCCGTGGCAGATGGATGGTGTTCCGGACAATCCGGCCGCTCTGCTTCCCGGCAAGGAGATACGGGACTACGAGTTCCCTGTCGGTCCCGGCGGCACCCATTGGATGCACGCCCACACCCTGCAGGAACAGAGCCTGCTCGCCGCACCTCTGATCGTGCGGACTGCCGAGGATCGCGCCCGCGATGAACAGGAGGTCGTCATCCTGCTTCACGATTTCTCCTTCAAGTCACCCGAAGAACTGTTGGAGGGACTGAAGGGTAGCGGTTCGGGTCACGGCGGAATGCCGATGGATCATCAAGCCATGATGTCGATGATGACGAACATGCACGGTCAGCATCAGATGCCGAGGAACGGCACGCCGGGGATGGGCATGTCGACTATGGACCTCAACGACATCGAATACGACGCCTATCTCGCAAACGACCGCACCCTTGACGACCCGGAGGTCGTCAGGATCGAGAACGGCGGCCGAGTTCGCCTGCGGATCATCAACGGTGCAACCGCCACCGCCTTCACCATCGATACCGGACGCGTTGTCGGCAGCCTTATAGCTGTGGACGGCATCGATATCGCGCCCATCTCGGCCAGCCACTTCCCGATCTCGATGGGTCAACGCCTCGACATCCGGCTGGAGCTTCCTCCAGGCTCCGGTTCGTACCCGGTCCTGGCACTGCGCGAAGGTGCAAGGGAGCAGACCGGCATCATTCTCGCGACCAGGGATGCGACCGTTGAAAAGATCGACTCCACAGCTTCGGGAACCGGTCCCGCTCTCGACCTCGGCCTGGAGCAAGAACTCCGGGCTGCGACACCTCTTGCCGCCCGGTCGCCCGACCATCAATTTGTGATGGCACTAACCGGCGACATGGCTACCTACACTTGGAGCCTCGAAACCAGCGAACCGCTGAATGTAGCCAAAGACCGGCGGGTAAGGCTCATCATGCGCAATATGTCGATGATGGCCCATCCCATGCATCTGCATGGACATCATTTCCAGGTCGTCGGTATCAACGGCCAAGTCCTGAGCGGAGCCGTCCGGGACACCGTGATGCTGACGCCGATGGCAGAGATCGTCGTCGACTTTGATACCCGCAATCCCGGACGGTGGCCGCTCCATTGCCATCACCTCTATCATATGGCCACGGGTATGATGACGTTCATCACCTATGACGGCGCGATCTGATCAGGAGACCGACATGGCACACGACCATCATGGACATGCCCACCACGATCATGATCATCAGCATGAAACGAACAAGACGGGGCCTGCAAAGGCTCCGTCACAACCCTCTATCGGAGAAGGCGTGGTCTACACCTGCCCGATGCATCCGCAGGTCAGGCAGATAGGACCAGGTAACTGCCCCATCTGCGGCATGACGCTTGAACCGGAAATGCCTGCGGTCGAGACGGGGCCAAGCCCGGAATTGGTCGACATGCAGCGTCGCTTCTGGATCGGGCTGATGCTGACCTTTCCGGTGCTTGCGCTGGAAATGGGCGGTCACCTGACGAACCTCCACATGCTCCTCGGTGCGCAAACGTCGAACTGGATCCAGATGGCTCTAGCCACCCCCGTCGTCCTCTGGGCAGGCTGGCCGTTCTTCGAGCGGGGTTGGAAGTCCATTGTGACGCGCCACCTCAACATGTTCACCCTCATCGCCATGGGCACTGGGGTCGCGTGGATTTACAGCGTCGTGGCGACAATCCTGCCGCGCATCTTTCCGGACACGTTCCGTTCCGCCGAAGGCGCGGTCGCCGTCTATTTCGAGGCAGCGGCCGTAATCACGGTCCTGGTGCTGCTCGGTCAGGTTCTGGAGTTGCGAGCCCGCGAACAGACAGGCGACGCGATCCGTGCCCTTCTCGATCTCGCCCCCAAGATGGCGCGGCGCGTGAGGGCTGACGGTGCCGACGAGGACATCGGTCTTGACGCGGTGGCCGTCGGAGACAGGCTCCGCGTTCGCCCCGGCGAAAAAATACCAGTCGACGGTACCCTTCTGGAAGGACGAAGCTCCATCGACGAGTCCATGATCACCGGGGAATCCATGCCGGTGACCAAGGAGGTCGGTTCAAAACTCATCGGCGGGACGATGAACCAGACCGGTGGCTTCGTCATGGAAGCCGGAAAGGTCGGGCGCGATACGATGCTGTCGCAGATCGTCCGGATGGTCGCCGAGGCACAGAGGTCCCGGGCTCCCATCCAGCGCCTGGCGGACGAAGTGTCCGGCTGGTTCGTTCCGGTAGTGATCGCAATCGCCATCGCATCCTTCATTACCTGGATGCTGATCGGTCCGGAGCCCAAGTTCGCCCATGGCCTGGTCGCGGCTGTCGCCGTCCTGATCATCGCATGCCCCTGCGCGCTTGGTCTGGCGACCCCGATGTCGATCATGGTTGGTGTCGGACGCGGCGCGAGGCTCGGCGTGCTGATCAAGAACGCAGAGGCATTGGAACGTTTCGAGAAGGTCGATACGCTGGTTGTGGACAAGACCGGAACCTTGACCGAGGGGCGACCGAAGGTCACGGCAATCGAACCGTGCGAAGGTATTTCCGAAACAGAGTTGCTCCGGCTTGCGGCCACTCTGGAACGGTCGAGCGAGCATCCGTTGGCGCTTGCCATCGTCAATGCCGCGCATGAACGTAGCGTTCCCCTTGGCGATGCCCAGGATTTCGACAGTCCAGTCGGCAAAGGCGTGACGGGCACTGTCGAGGGCAGGAAGCTCGTCCTCGGCAGCCACAGGATCATGGCCGAGGCCCATATCGATGTGTCGGGCATGGCATCGAAAGCCGAGGAACTTCGCAACGAAGGCGCGACGGTGATCCTCATGGCCGCCGACGGTGTCCTGATCGGTCTTTTCGCCATCGCGGATCCCATCAAGGCAACCACGCCGGAAGCCGTACGACAGCTCGTCACCGAAGGCGTCCGGGTGGTGATGCTGACCGGCGACAATAAAACGACCGCTCAGGCCGTTGCCCGCAAGCTCGGCATTTCGGAAGTCGAGGCGGAAGTTCTTCCAGAAGACAAGAGCAAGATTGTCGCCCGGCTTCGTAGCGAAGGCCGGATCGTTGGGATGGCCGGGGACGGCGTAAACGACGCCCCGGCGCTTGCCGCCGCCGATGTCGGCATCGCCATGGGTACAGGAACAGACGTGGCCATCGAAAGCGCGGGGGTCACCCTCCTGAAGGGCGATCTCCAGGGTATTGCACGCGCCCGACAGTTAAGCCGGACGACGATGCGGAACATCCGCCAGAACCTTTTCTTCGCATTCATCTACAATGCAGCGGGCGTCCCTGTCGCGGCGGGCATCCTCTATCCCGCCTTTGGCATCCTGCTGTCTCCCATCATCGCTGCTGCCGCTATGGCGTTGTCCTCCATCAGCGTGATCGGCAACTCCCTCAGGCTCAGGAGTGCTCGCCTATGACTTCATCCCGCGTATGGTTGTTGATGGCGGCCTCCTTCGCCGTCATCGTCGTTTTCTTCATCCTCCGCGAACACTGGGCCCATGCATTGGGTCTCGCACCATACCTCCTCCTGCTGGCCTGCCCGCTCATGCACCTCTTCCACGGCCACGGCCGGCATGGAGGACACGATCATAAGGACCGCACCCCGTGAGCTATTTGCGCTCCGCATCCAGCACGAACTGCCGGAATATGCCTTCAACGCCCGGAAGGCGGCCGAAAGCGGAAGGTTGACCAATCCTGCGAGGTCACTCACCATCCAGGAGGACCTGGTGTCGGTTCTTCTCCTTGGCGGTCGTAACAGAGGAAAAGCACGGACAAGCCAAGCTTCCCAGCTAATTCCAGCCCTTGCTGCTTGCCGAGAACCATCATCGCGGTCGCCCAGGCATCGGCGCTCGTGCAATCTCCTGCGATCACCGTCGCCGAGGCGGGTGGCTCTTTGAGCGGCATCCCGAGCCGTGGATCCATTGTGTGGGAGAGGCGGCGTCCGCCGACGTCCACCCAATGGCGATAGTCACCGGATGTAGCGACAGCTGAATCCGTAAGCTCAATTATGGAATGCGCGGCGCGTTCGTGAAGATCAGGTTTCTCGACCGCAATCGCCCAGCCTCTGCCATCCGGCTGCTTGCCGAGCGCGCGCAGCTCTCCGTCGATCGCGAAAAGGCCCGCTTCTATGCCGTGCTGGCTTGCGGTTTCCGCCAGCCGATCGACACCATAGCCCTTGGCGATGCCGTTGAGGTCAAGGCGCATGTCGGCATGTTTGCGCGCTCGCTGATTGGCCGGATCTAGCTCCAGCATGTCATAGGCCGGATTGCGGCGTGCGAGGCGGGCAACCTTTATTGCCGTTTCGTCAGCCTCTGCAACTCCAAAACCCCAGGCGGCGACGGCGTCGCCCATGCCGATGTCGAAGGCTCCGCCCGAAGCTTCGCCGATGGCCAAACCGATCCCGAGCACCTTCATCAGGTGTTCGGGGAGGGCTACCCATTCGCCGGATGCGGCAGCGTTCAGGCGATTGAGATCGCTTTCGAGCTTCCATATGGACATCTGCCGGTCGACCTCTGCAACAGCGTCCGCCATGGCAGCGTGGACTTCTACGGTCTTGAAGTCGCCCGGCATGTGGAAGAGCGCCGACCAGCGGGTCCCCATGGAAGGCCCGTTCAGGGCATGACGGGTGAGATCAGTAAACGTCTTCGGCATAACGGCCCTCCGCCTTGAGTGTCGCGAGACTGACGCCTTGGGGCGCCAGGATATCGGAAAGAGCAGTGGCCACCCCCGCTGCCATCTCACGACCGCCGCAGACCAGGATCTGGCCGCCCGCCGCAATCAGCTTGCCGATCCTTGCGCCGTCTTTGCGCAGGATGTCTTGAACATAGGCCGGGTTCGCGGTTCGCGAGAAAGCGGTGGCAACGTCCGCCAGACGGCCTTCCGTCTTCCAGTTCGACAATTCCTCCGCATAAAGGGCGTCGCTCGCCGGATGGCGGGTTCCGAAATAGAGATACATGGGTCGGCTCGCCTTGTTTGCACGGGCAAAACCCGCAAGCGGTCCGAGGCCGGTACCGGCACCGATGAGGATGACCGGCTTGCGACCGCGTGCCGGACGGAAGCCCGGGTTGGAGCGAACGAAGGCGGTCACCGACTGGCCCGGCTCAAGTGCCGTGAGTTGCCGGGAACAGAGGCCGCCCGGCTGCTTGCGGACACAGATCTCGAGGAACCCGTCCTTTGTGCCCGAAGCGAGCGAATAGAAGCGCGGCACGTCCGAACCTTCGGGCAGGACGCCGACCAGGTCGCCCGCCTCGAACCGAAGAAACGCCTTGCCGGTCAGGCGCTGCCGGAAGGATGTCTTCGGCAGGGAAAAGCGCAGGATGACGGTGGTCGCCTGAACGTTTGCGCCGTAGTCGCGGCGCGCGATCAGCGACAGTTCCCAGGCCTTCGGTCTGGTCGGCAGATGGTTGAGCTCGAAGCCGAGACCGAGTGTCCGGGCAAGATCGCGGCCCCAACGGGCGAAATCCTGTGGCGACTGGCGATCCACGGTGTCGTAGGGCAGCAGCGTGTCCCAGCCCTTTTCTTCCGCGGCCCGGGCGACGTCGGCCGCGAAACCGCAATAAGCGGGGAAGCTGCGGTCGCCGAAGCCGAGAACGGCAAGCGAAAGACCCTGCCTGACGGGTGTACGTCGGAAGCACTCGATAAAGCCGCGCGCCGATGCCGGAGCTTCGCCGTCGCCATAGGTCGCGGCAAGCAAGATCAACCGCCGGGCGCTGGTCCATCGCGCCGGATTGAATGACGACATGGGTCCAACATGCACCTGCATGCCCTGCTCGGAGAGGGATTTCCGAAGCGTTTCGGCAAAGCCCCAGGTCGCGCCGCCCTCACTGCCGACAAGAATGATGGTGTCGGCGTGATTTGCTGGAGCCGAAGCTCCCCTCCGTTCACCACGCCCCCTGAGCCAGACGGCCAGGCCTGTCCAGCAGAGGATGGGAACGGAAAGCGCGGAGAGACCGAGAAGCAGGCCGAGCCAGGCCATGCCCTGACCTGTGTGCAGCATGGCGAGGAAATTCGTCACGCGATCGAACCAGTTCGCATCGTTCCAGGCCAGCAGTTCGCCATTGCCTTGGTCAATATAGCCTTCGCCCGCATCCGTCTTGATGGTGAACGCGTCGGTTGCATCGCCGGCAGCAGGAAAGCTGAGAGAACGAAGTGTGCCGACCGGGGTCTCCTGCAGAACGGTTATCGAGGCGATCTGAATGCCCGTAGCGCCGCTGACTTCCGACGGAAAGGGCGGAGCGCCGGCGCCCTCGGGCAGATAGCCGAACGTTGCGGCGGTCATCCAGAGAGCCGTCAGCGACGACAGCAGGAGGCCGGGTAGCGCAAGCCGCGATATGACCGCATGAAGGCGTCTATCGCCCGTACCCTTGGCGGGTTTCAGGATATGGCGCCAGCCGCCCGCGCGGCGTGCCAGCAGCAAAAGACCGGAGAGGGCCAGCGTCAGCATCGCCGCTGCTCCACCGGCGACTACGAGGCGGCCGGTATCGCCGAGAAACAGCGAGCGATGCAGATCGGTAAGCCACCGCTCGAGGCCGGATGTGTCGGCGCTGCCGACGGGCGTGCCCGTTGCCGGATCGATGACGGAGGAAACCGGTTGGTCGCCATCGAAATAGTATGCCGTGATCCGGCCGGACGGTGCGCGCCTGATCTGCTCCACCGTGGGTTCTACGGCCTGGATCCGCGCGGCGAGTTTGGCCACGCTGATCTGCTGAGCGGCAGGGGTAGTGAGCGCCTCGGAGGTCGGGAAGACCGAAAGTGCCGTACCGCTCAAGGCAATGACTGTGAGGAGCGCAGCGGCGACCAGCCCGAACCAGCGGTGGAGCGACCGGATCATGGCAATTTTCCTTCGTGATTAACGCGTATAGGTGAAGTCGGCGACGTAGCGGCTGCCCGTGGCCGCCTGGCCAGATCCGGCCGAGGTCAACGGCACGACAACCTCGTTGGGGCTGTCGCGCATGTCTTCGACGGCGGAATCGATGTGCAACTGATAGCCGGCATCAAAGAGCGTATCGGCAAGATCGAGTGTGATCTTGAGCGAGCGGCCGGAACCGACGCTGGCGCCGGTAATGCCGCTGATTTCGCCCGTGTCGCCACCTGTGGCGCGATACCAGCCGCTCAGGTGCTCGTAGTAACGGGCCTTGCCGCCGGCCATCCACAGGCTGCCGACATATTTGCCCTGCGCATCCGTGACGTAATAGGCGAGATAGGCTCCGTCTCCGCCGTAGCTGCGCATATTGGTGGTGAAGGTCACCTCGCCTGCAAGCGCAAGACCGGGCGCCGTCAGTGCGGTTGTGACAGCCAGCATGGCCAGAAAGGATTTGATCCTCATTGTTATTCTCCGGTTCGGGACTTGTCAGTTCATCTGGGCACGCGGCTTGCTGCCGGGCATGAAGAGGCCGTTGCCCGGAGGATTGGTAATTTGCTGCACGGGAGCGCCACGATCGCCGTAGGCAGCACGGCCTTCGTCATCATCATCATCATCATCATCATCGTCGTGGGCAGCGTAGCGGCCGTCCTCGTCGCCGTGGCGGCGATGTCCCTCACGATGGCCTTTGCTCTCGTGCTCGCGGTAGTCCGCCTTTACGATGTCATTCCTTGTGCCGTTGAATCTCAGTTCATCGAGTGGCAGGGCCTGGCTGGCGAAGGCGGCGAGAATGGCGGTGCCGGCGACAGCGGCAAGAAGAAGTCTGCGGTTGATCATGGGTGGATCTCCAATGAAAGAACACAAGGGGCAAAACACCTTCGGTTGGCGGCTTTTCCTTGGGTTCGGTTATGTTTTGACCGGCGTTTTGACCGATCGGCTAAATCTCTTCCCTCCGCTGGACAGGTTGTTCCCGTCCTTCGGTCTTGAACCATGCTCCAATGCGTGACCCTGATGCGTCAGCTTCGGTCACAGAATGGCGTTCGGCTCCCGGTTTCCCATTCTCCTTTAAGAGCGCAGCCCAGTTTTACCGGGCTCGCTAGCCACTCATCAGGACAACCGGGATATTGTCGACGCGCCTTCCGTGGTGCTGGTGTCGCGCTGCTCATAGGCGCGCTGATCACGCAGGATCTGGAAGGCGATCGTCAAAAGCTTGCGCGCGATGGCCACACGCGCCTTGTTCACTCCTCTGAACTTCAGATGCTCGTATTGGGCCTGCAGCTGCGCATCGCTGGCGATGGCGGGGGCGACCGCCTCGACGAAGGCCCAGCGCAGCCACTTGTTGCCCTGCTTGATGATTTTGCCGTGAAAGGTCTTGCCGCCGCTCGAATAGGTCGACGGCACAAGCCCGGCATAGGCGGCAAGCTTCTTCGGGTTGCGAAACCGCGATATGTCATCGATCTCCGCATCGATCAGCCGGGCGAAGAACTCGCCGATGCCGGGGATCGTCTTCAACAGCTTCACATTGGCATTGGCTTTGGTCATCGCCCGGATAGTTGCTTCCGACTGTTTGATCCTGACATCGATGTCGCCGATGAAGGCAAGACCTCGGTCGATCTGAATGCGGTCGATCTCCGAGACCTTGACCTGCGCAAGTTGAATGCGGCCGGCCTTGCCGAACAGATCACCAAGCTTCTTCAACTGCGCCGTCTGCTCGGGATAGCGATCAAACACCGTGACGATGCGGTTCTTCACCATCGTGCGCAGCCGCACATAAAACATCCGCTCGCGTAGCGCGACACGCAGCTGTCGTGCCTTTTCGCTGGGCGCCCAGGCCTCCGGCACCAGGTCGGCCCTGAGCAGATGCGCCAGCACCGTCGCATCGATCTTGTCGGTCTTGATCTTGGCATCGGCAATCGCCTTGACCTTCCACGGGTGGGCGAGAACGACATCATCACAAATGTCGTCGAGCCAGTCGTACATCACCATCCAGTTGCGGGTCGCCTCGACAACCGCGTGGCTGTTGTCGCGGTAGCGTTCCAGAAACCCGCCGAGCGACTGGCGGTCGTTCTTCACCCGACCGGAGCGCAACGTCTTGCCACCGCTGTCCTGGACGACCAGATGGCTGTAGGATTTGTGGTAGTCCACGCCGATATGGTAATCGTAAGAGGCAGTCATGCTTCCAACTCCCTTGTTGAGATCTGCAAAACCCCAATAAGGTAAGCCCAAAGGCCGGAAGTGTGACTGTCCCTCGATCTTCACCTGCATGTCAGTGATCCGTTCTCTCAACGGCCGCGGCCTCTTTCATGCCATCTCCTTTGGGGTTGGCGACCATCGGGATCACCGGTGGCCGTGGTGTTCCTCGATTTCGATGACATCGAGCGTCACTGGATCGATTTTCGCTTCGAAGCGACGACCGGTCTGGTCCGTGCCATAGACCTCGTAGCAGCCGTCATCGATCTTGATGCGTCTCAGCGTCCAGCCGCGTTCCTCGGCAAGTGCGCGGACCGCCTCGCGTCCTTTCCAGTCGCGGAGCGGAGCGTCGCAATCTTCCCTTGCCTGGGCTGACGTTGCCGCCATGATTGCAAGGGCCACGGCTGGCAGGATGCCGGTCTTCATCGTCATTTCCTCTCTTTGTCGGAACGATCATTCAGCCCGCAAACTGACCGCCACCTGACAGACGCCGGAACTTTGCTTCAGCTTCCCGTAAGCTGCCGGGTGGACTAGAGAGGAGGGTAAAGGGAGAAATCCGGCATGAGAGTTCTGCTGATCGAGGACGATACGGCATTGGGGGCGGCTATCCGGGATCAGATCGCCGCGGATGGTCATTCCGTCGACTGGATGGGTCGCCTCGACGAGGCGAGCGATGCGCTCGCCACGACCGCCTACGATCTCGTACTGCTCGACTTGATGTTGCCCGACGGCCTCGGCATTCCCTTCCTCAAGGCCTTGAGGGCCCGCGGCGACGTCACCCCCGTGATCATATTGACGGCGCTGGATCAGGTCTCCGACCGGATCGCCGGGCTGAACGCCGGCGCGGACGACTACTTGGTCAAGCCCTTCGACCTTGCCGAACTCTCCGCCCGTATCGGCTCTGTCGCCCGTCGCTATACGGGGAACCCGAACCCGATCGTTACGCTTGGACCGCTGGAAATCGACCTCGCCGCCCGCAGCGTCAGGCTTAACGGCAAGCCGGTGGTTCTGACAGCGCGCGAATGGGTGCTGTTCCAGGCCTTCGTCCAGCGTCCCGGCCAGTTGCTGTCGAAATCGCAGCTTGAGGAACGGCTCTATTCCTTCGACCAGGAAATCGACAGCAACGCTATCGAGGTCCATGTCAGCCGCTTGCGCAAGAAGCTCGGCGCGCACGTGATCGAGACCGAGCGCGGACTGGGCTATCGATTGGGGCGGCCATGAAGATGATGTCCTCGCTTCAGGCCCGGCTAGCGATCGCGGTCGGCGTTTCCGTGACCGTCCTTTGGCTCGCGGCCGCCATCGCCACCGCGCATCGACTCGGACAGGAAATGGAAGAGGTTTTTGACGACGGTCTGAAAGCGACTGCGGAACGCATCCTGCCGATCGCCCGGCATGACCTTCGAGAGGGACATCCGGGACGTGAAAGCATCGACGATGATGACGAAGACGACATCAGTCGTGACGCGCGACCTGAACGAGAAGCTCGCTACGGCGAGGATGTCACCTTCCTCCTGCGCGACAAGCAAGGCCGTGTGTTGCTGAGTTCGCGGGGAGCGGACGCCTCGATCTTTCCTCCATTTGAGAGACAGGGATTTTTCCGGACCCGGACACATCAGCTCTACTATACGGCAAGCGCTGACGGCAACTTGACCATCGCCGTGGCCGAACCGCTGGATCACCGCCGGGAGCTGTCGCAGAAAATGCTGCTCGGTCTGCTGTTGCCGCTTTTTATCGTCATTCCGCTCAGTCTGGTGGCGATCCTGTTCGCGGTCCGGGTTTCGCTGCGTCCGGTCCGCGCTCTCCGACAGGAACTGTCCCTGCGCGGAGCACAGGATCTGTCACCTTTGCCGGACAATGGCTTGCCGAGTGAACTCCGGCCTATTTCCGCCGGCATCAATCAGCTTCTCGCCCGGCTGAAGGCCGCTTTCGATGCTGAGCGCACCTTCGCGGCAAACGCGGCGCATGAACTTCGGACCCCTGTTGCCGGTGCGATCGCGCAGGCACAGCGCGTCCGCACCGAGACGAAGGAAGCGCTGACGGCGCAGCGTGCGAACGAGATCGAGACAACGCTCAAGCGGCTGATGCGCATGTCGGAGAAGCTGATGCAGCTCGCGCGTGCAGAAGGTGGTAGGCTTCGTGCCGACGAGCCCTCCGACCTTCGGATCGTGGTCCAGATGATCACCCAGGATTTCGAGCAGGCCGGCGAGAGGCGGCTCGCGCTCACCCTGCCGGCAGCGCCTGTGCTGTCGCTGCTCGATCCCGACGCAGTTGGCATTCTCGCCCGCAATCTCATCGAAAACGCATTGAAACATGGTGCGCAGGATCGTCCGGTCGAAGTGACGCTTGAGGCGGACGGCATGCTTTGCATTGCAAACGATGGACCGCCGCTTCCGGCCGGGGCGATGGACCGGCTGACGCGCCGGTTCGAGCGCGGCACTGGCAAGATCGGCGGTGCGGGCCTGGGACTCGCGATCGTCAAGGTGATCACCGACCGGGTCGGAGCCACCATCGACGTGATATCTCCCCGCCCGGTCATGAACCAGGGTGTTGAGGTCCGCGTGAGACTACCTGTCGTTCGCCAATGATCCGCGGTTGCCTGGTGTTTAAAGAGCGCTCGATATCGAACGCAGATGAGCTTCACACCTTTGCGCTTGGCTGCAGGACGGGGGCCATCTGAGCTCCCGGAATGCGGACCGAAAGGAAATTAGTTCACTCTCTTCCTTCAAAACCAGCATCATCAATACAACCACCCAACGGCCATTGCCCGCCCCGATGATCAGGTTGCATCGCTCCGAATTGCCGATTTTGCGCCTCAATTCACGCAGCAGCGCCCTAATAATTCGGACAGGCCGCGCATGAATTAGTGCTGGTAAAATCCGGTTCCTCCGGCAGATTAGGCAACCTTAGATAGGCGCACCGATTCACAACCAGCGGAGCAATCCCTCCATTGTGAAGGCGAATTTTCATCGTAGCCAGCCAGGAGCGGTAAATGACAGCCACCACATCCACCTTGCAGTTCTATCTCAATGGGAAATCGGTGACTATCGAAAGTCCCTCTCCCTCGATGTTGCTCGTTGACTATCTGCGATCACCCGAGGTGCGGCTAACGGGTACAAAAAAGCCCTGCGGGCAAGGCGGCTGTGGTGGCTGCACCGTCATTCTTTCTGATTGGCCGGATGGGGGTCTCATCAGGCACCGCGCCATCAATTCCTGCCTGCGCCGGCTCTGCTCGCTGAATGGAATGGCGATTACAACGATCGAGGGGACAGGCAGCCTGGCCGCCTCGTTGGCCGCTTATCCCGCCCATCATCCGACGGCCTCACGCGGTGGCCCGGATTTCCACGATTCCTTACCCTCCAGCCTGATCGAAGCGGTCAGGCTGGTGAAGGCAAGCACCAAGGGTGATCTCGCACTTGCCGCCGGGCCCGATATCTCTCAAATCAATCCCGTTGCCCATGCACTCTCAAGCAATAATGGCAGCCAATGCGGCTATTGCAGTGCTGGATTCGTGATGAACATGTCGGAGTTCATCACGAACAACCCCCAGGCCACCAAGCAAGATATCGAGGACATTTTCGACGGCAATCTCTGCCGTTGCACGGGATATCGCCCAATCCTCACCGGCATGAAAACGATGGCCAGCGACTGGAACTCGGAAGATGAGGACAGTCGGATGAAGTGCCTGGAGGACCCGGAAATCGATATTCCGAAAGGTACACCGGTCAAAATCGACGCACCGGCCTCGCCATTTCCGGTGGAACCTCTAGATGTCCCGGGGTCGGTGCAATGGTTTACACCATCGAACATGGATGAACTGGCAGCGGACGCGGCCGACCTTACGAATAGCGGCAAGACATTCCGTTTCATTCACGGCGGAACGTCCTACGGGGTCTACAAGACCGAATTCGAAACCGTCGATGCCTTTATCGACCTGCGATACGTGCAGGAACTGCAAGGCAAACCCAGCCCGGCATTTCACGACCAGCTTGATTACACGCTTCCCGCCGCCACCACCTACAGTGAGCTCATCGAATTTATCACCAACCTCGACGATGACTCTCCCGATTTTGCCGCCATCCTGTACATGGCGAAACGAACGGCTGGACGGATCGTGCGGAATGCCGCTTCGATCGGCGGAAACTTCATGCTTTGGCTCCACCACATCGCGAACGGCAGCGGCGAACCGTTCCCGTCTGACCTGACGCTTGCCCTGATCGGCACAAACATGACGATCACCTATTACGAACTGGATCTCGTCAATAGAGTACCTGGACAGCAGTCGACCGAGCAGGTCGATACGCTGCTTGCCAAGATCCAGACTGATCCCACGTTCCCGAGCAGAATTGTAGTCGTCAGCTTTCAGATCACTCCCGCCCGTACTTCCATCACGGATCTTTATGAGCGCTATCACTCCTTTGCCCAGAAGGCGGCGCTGCGGGAGGTGAATTCGCATTCGATCGTGAATTCGTTCATTTCATTCGATGTCGATACCCAATCGGGGACTTTGGATAGCCCTTCCAAGATTATATTCGGAGGGATCAATGCCTCGTATTGGAGGGCATCGGCCATTGAGAACTCGTTTTCGACTGGCAGTATCTTCTCGTATGAAAACCTGCTGTCCGCCTGCGCGCAACTCAAGGCAGACGTAACGCAAGCTCTGGCGGATTCCGCAGCTCGAAGGAGCGAGGCTCCATGGGAAGGTTTCACCGACGAGTACAAGGCGAACCTTGCCGTCGCGATGCTTTACAAGGCGGGAGTTGCGGTCTTTGTAAAACTGGGCTTCGCCATGCCGGTCAACGCCAATTCCGCCGGAGAAATGACCTGGGGAACCTGGCCGGTCAGCGATGGCCGCCAGGATTACACGGCGCAGAATTTCAAGGCGCCAGTCGGTCAGCCATATGTCAAAACGACGGCTCTGGAGCAGTGCTCGGGCCGCACACACTATACCCACGAACTCGCCTATCCCCAAGGAACCTTGCATGCCGCTTTTGTGCAGAGCCGCAATGCCCTGGCCCGGTTTTCATTCCAGTGGGAAGGCTACGGGATTCAACCCGGTGATCTCAACGACAAGCTGGCGGACATGTTCCCGCACTTCCGCCGACTGCTGACATGCGAGGACGTACCGGTCCGGCCTGCCAATTTCCAAGGCATGGGCGGCGATCAACCCATGTTTGCCGAAGGCTCCGTTCTTTATTTCGGGCAGGCGATCGCAATGGTGCTTGCCGATACCGAGGAGGATGCCAACCTGATTGCCGACTATGTTTCCGAACATTGCCTCGGCTATCAGCCGATCAATTGGGATGCGAACTGGCAAGAACCGATCTTGACGATTGAGGACGCCATCACAAAGGAGAGTATCTTCCCGGACACTCCATCCACAGCAGCGTATCTCTGCCACATTTGGAAGGTGACCCGCCTGCGCAGCCGATTTGATTGGATGGCCTCCCAGCCAGCCATCCCGAGCGACTTCGACGCAGAACCAGTGACGACAGACAACGTGCCTGTCGACGGAGCGAATTGCATTCGGGTGGTGAATAACCAGAAAACCGGCGGTCAAGCGCACTTCTACATGGAAACGCAAGCCTGCCTGGCAATTCCGGCGGACGAAGGAAGGATCATCGTCAACTCATCGACCCAGAGTCCGATGGAGATGCATCAGACAGTCGCCTCGGCACTGGGACGACAATACAACAAGGTCAAGATCCAGACGCGATTGCTGGGTGGCGCCTTTGGCGGAAAAACCGAGCAGGCGCGTTTCACGACGGGGCCGACGGCCGTGGCCGCGGCAGTGATGGATGCGCCCGTTCGGCTGGCGATGGCTCGCGACAGCGATATGACGATGATCGGCAAACGGCACGCCCTTTATGGAGTGGGACAGATAGCCGTCGATGACGGCTCGGCGCGTCCGGAAGACAGGGGGAGGATTAAGGGCACGCATCTGACTCTCTGGGCAGACGGTGGCGCATATTATGACTGTTCCTTCGTGGTCACGAACTGCATCCAGACCCGCATCGATAACGCTTATATGATCGACAACTTCGAGAGCCAGATCGATGCTTGCAGGACCAATACGCCGCCAAATACGGCGATGAGAGCATTCGGGGACGTTCAGGCGACCAATATCCTTGAGAACCTGATAGACGATGCCGCGACCGCGCTTGGCCTTCGCCCAGAGGATTTACGGGAGAAGAATTTTTACCAGCGGGGTGAAGTCACTCCTTACGGCCAAACCCTGACTGCCTGTTACATGCTGGAGGTCTGGAACTACCTGAAGGCAAAATGTCAGTTCGAATATAAGCTTATGGACGTCCAAGCCTACAATGCGCAGAACAAATGGAGGAAGCGAGGCATTGCGCTCATTCCCGTCAAATACGGGTCGGGATACAATTTCGAGCAATTGAAGCAATCCCCCGCGATCGTCGTCGTCAACCAGTCGGACGGCTCGCTGGTCATTCATCAGGGCGGCGTCGACATGGGCCAGGGCTTGTTGACCCAGGCCAGGCAGGTGGCTGCGTATGTGCTCAATATTCCACAGTCGCTCATCCATGTGGAAAGTCCGCAAACGGATACGACTCCCAACACCAGCAGCACCGGCGCCTCGACGGGAACGCCCTATAGTGCGGAGGCGGTCAAACGCACCTGCGAGCAGCTTCGGCAAGAGCTGACCGAATTCGGCTATAGGCTGCTCAAAGACAATGGAAATGACTGGTGTCAAGCGCACGGGTTTGACTTCTGGAACTATGGCGAGGCCGGCTGGAACACGGAAGTCACCATCAACAACAACACAGCCTTGATCTGGCAAAACCTGGTTAATTACGCCTATGTACAGCGACTGCCGCTGACCGCGACGTTCAACGCCAATATCGAGCACGGCGACTTCGATATGCCGGTCCTGACCTTCAAGCAGGCCGGAGATCAGCCGAATATCCCAGGCATCACCCGGGCGAACGTCCCAACGGTCACAGATGTGCAGAACCAGTTCGTGGGGTTCACCTACTCGGCAGCCTGTTCGGTTGTCGAGGTCGACATCCTCACCGGTGAGACCAAGATATTGAGTTCCGATGTCGTTTACGATGTTGGCTGGAGCCTGAATCCTGCGCTCGATGTCGGGCAAGTCGAGGGCGCCTTTGTCCAGGGCATAGGCTTCCTCATGACCGAAGATCTCGTCTATCAGCCTGAAACCAATGCAGGAAACGAGAAGGGGCAACTCAATACGACCAACACATGGCGATATAAGATCCCTGCTCAGGTCACGATTCCGCTCGAATTCAATGTGTCGCTGTTTCCGCGAAACGATCCATCGGTCGTCAACATCCCACCGGACGATCAGGGGATCTTCTCCGCCAAGGAAGTCGGCGAGCCGCCCCTGGTGCTTGCGAATTCGGTTTTCTTTGCCATCAAGGATGCAATCCGGGCGTCGAGAGTAGAACGCGGGCTCTCCGGCCTATTCAACTTGAGAGCACCTGCCACGGTTCAGGAGGTGCGTTGCGCATGTGCCGTCGACCTGCCTAGTTAGGGCAGACCTTCCAGGGACGGCCGGCTTCGGAGACTTCAATCAGCGTGTATCGGACGCGACGGTCGGCGCGGCCGAGCGCCTGTTGACGGTTACATAATCCATGAACTCGTTCTTAAGGACTTCGATAAATGCCGCCAGATAGCTGGGATGGACGCGTCCCCCCGGTATGAGCATGGAGATCCGGGCAGGCTCGATCGTTCCCTCGGAAAGCGGAACCCAGGCCAACGCCCCTTCGCTGACTTCCTTCTCGACGCCAAGCGAGGTAAGAAATGCAATGCCGAGGCCAGCGCGCACGAGCGCCTTCAATATGCCGGGACGCTCGGCGTGAGCGATCACTTGGCCAAGGGGATAATTGCCCTGGAACAGGACGTTGAGCCCGCTGTGGGAAAGCCAATCCCGCCCCGGAGCGATCAGCGGATAATCGGCGCAATCGGATAAGGAGACGACCGATCGCCGTGCGAGCGGATGGTCTTGCGTCATGATGACACCGATCGGCTCGCTCACCGTGTAAACAGTCTCGGCCCTGACATTGTCGCTGACGTCGTAGGCCAGCACCACATCGGCATCCTTCGCCAACAGCTCATTGGTGATGCGCTGATTGTCACCGGAGATGATCGTGTAGTCGACGTGCGGAAAGCGCTGATGCAGTTTCGTCATTGCGCCTGGAAGCACATGTTCGGTGAAAGTCTCCGCGGCCGCAATTCTGATCGTACCTCGAACCCCGCCGCGCAGGCTGCCGATCTCCTGCTTCAGCAGTGCACTTTCGCGGTTCCAGCGTCTGATATGTCCGAGCAGCACTTCTCCCGCCGCCGTCGGTCGTATGCCACGCGGCAACCGCTCGAACAATTCGATACCGAGTTCTTCCTCGAGCAGGAGGAGTTGGCGATTGATCGCCGAGGACGCCACATGCAGGCTTTCGGCAGCCTTTCTGATTGAGCCATGCCGAATGGCAGTGTCGAAATGAAGTAATGCCGTGCGTAAAAGGGCCATCGCTTACACCCCGAAGCGATCCAATAATTCGTGCAGTAAGCGCGAAATTTACTGCTGGTGCAACGCTTTTGATGATGCTTCTATTCCGATGCTTGAACGAAAGTGCCGCTAGAGCACCGTCAGGCGATGCCGGAATGCCGCCTTGCCGTTCTTATCCTTGCCGGCTTCCACATGGGGAACAGGATGATAGCATCACCTTTGGCAGTAGGAGGCGGCGACTTCGCTTTATCGCCAAGCGCCGCTGAGGTTGCGAAAACGATGCCCGCGGCCATAGAAATCAGCAACGTATCCATGTCCTTTCCCGGCAATGGCCGCCAGGTTGATGTGCTGGAAGATATCAGCCTGACCATCCCCCGCGACCAGTTCGTTTCGGTCGTTGGCCGTAGCGGATGCGGAAAATCCACGCTCCTGCGCATCATCAGCAATCTCATCGCGCCATCGAGGGGTAACGTCCGCATCAACGGGATGAGCAGCGAAGATTACCAGCGTCGGCGCAAGTTTGGCTTCGTGTTTCAGGAGGCGTGTCTCTTCCCCTGGAAAACCGCGCTCCAGAACGTGGAATTGCCGCTTGAGATCATGGGGATGAAGTCGACGTCCAAGCGGCGCGAAAGAGCCCGCGAGCTTCTCGGTCTGGTCCGTCTCGATGGATTTGAGGATCACTATCCGGCCCAGCTTTCCGGTGGAATGCGCCAGAGGGTCGCGATCGCCCGAGCTCTATCCTACGAGCCGGAGTTCCTGCTTATGGACGAGCCCTTCGGTGCGCTCGACGATTTCACACGTCGCGAGATGCATGACGAGCTCATCAACATCTGGAAATCGCGCAGCCTGACGGTGCTGTTCGTCACGCATTCCCTTTCCGAAGCGCTGTACCTCTCCGACCAGATCGTCGTGATGGCACCACGTCCGGGCCGCATAAGGGCGGTCGTGCCCGTGATCGAACCGCGTGTAGCCGATCCCGCGATCCGGGCGAGCGCCAATTATGCTCGCCAGATCCAGCAACTGGAGACGCTGCTTCATGAGCAATGACAAGACGACACCCGGCTCTCGCAGCCGTTCCGGCGCGTTTCGGCGTGCTGCGGAACTCGGCCCCTCTCTTGCATTGTTTCTGGCCGTTGCCTGCCTCTGGGAAGCAGCAGTGCGCCTGTTCCAGATTCCCGGATACCTTTTGCCCGCACCGAGCGCGATTGTCGGCAAGATGTACGCCGTGCACGGAATGCTGCTCGATAATCTGATATCGACAATGACGGCCGCCTTTCTCGGCTTTGCGATCGGCACGGCCTTTGCCGTTCTTCTGGCTGTTCTTTTCCTCTACTCGCGTATTGCAGAACGCGCGCTTTTCCCTTGGGCAATCACGCTCAAGACAATCCCCATCCTTGCGATTGCGCCGCTGCTCACCATCTGGCTGGGTTTCGGCCTGGCGCCGAAGGTCGCCATCGCTGCGATCGTCTGCTTCTTTCCGACACTCGTGAATGCCACGAAGGGTTTTCGCACCATCGATCGCCAGTCGCTCGAATTCATGACGATCATCGGGGCCTCGCGCAGCCAGACGTTCCGTCACGCCAGGCTTTACGCCGCCCTGCCCTACATCTTCGCAGCCGCCAAGATCAGCTCCAGCATGGCTGTCATTGGAGCGATCGTCGCCGAATTCACGGGAGCCAATCTCGGGATCGGCACGGTTATCGTCACCGCCGGCTATCAGCAGGATTCCGCGATGCTCTTTTCCGCAATCGTCGTCTCTTCGGTTGCCACCATCCTCATGTTCTATCTCGTCGTCGCCGTCGAAAAACTCTGCCTCTTCTGGCCGGAGGCCACCGCCGATGTTTGATCAACCCTTTCCGGAGAAACCCGTCATGACAGCTGGCTTCAAGACCCTGCTTGCCCTCGTATTCCTATCGGCGGCCTGCCTGTCGACGGCAGTACCTGCCTCTTCCGCCGATGAGATCTCGCTGCGCCTTCCGTGGCTCCTCAACGTCCAGTCGGCAGGCTACGTGATGGCAAAGAAGCAGGGCTTTTATGAACAGGCAGGACTAAACGTCGAGATCATGGCTGGGGGGCCGAATCTCAATTCGACGGCACTGGTGGCCTCTGGTGCCAATACCTTCGGGACCAACGACGTCAGCCAGATCATCCTGGGCGCAGCGAACGGCATGGACCTTGTCATGGTGGGCGCCTGTTTCCAACGTCATCCGGGCGGCGTGATCTCGCTGGCATCGGAAACCATCGAGAAGCCGAAGGATCTCGTCGGCAAAAAGCTCGCGTATAACGAGGGAGGGCCATGGGTCCTCACACGGGCAATGCTGGCAAAGGCAGGTGTTGCCCTCGACCAGGTTCAGCTTGTGGTCTCGCCCAGCACCGAACTGCTGCTCAACGGTTCAGTGGATGCAAAAACCGGCTTTGCCATCAACGAGGCCGTCGCACTCGATCTACAGGGCCAAAAAACCTCAGTGCTCCTGCCCTCCGACTACGGCGTGCAGACCTATGCCGAAGTCATCTTCACGACCCGGAAGATCGTCGATGAAAATCCCGATCTCGTGAAGCGGTTCGTGGCGGCGACGCAGAAGGGATACGACTACGCCTTCGCCCATCAGAAGGAGACGGTGACAGCCGTCCTGGAACTCAACAATCAACTCGATCCGAAACAGCAGGCCGAGCAGCTCAAACTTCAGGAAAGCTACGTCTACACGGACTTTACCAAAGCCAGCGGCGCGTGCGCCTTCGATGGTGATGTCATTCGCGAGACGAAGGCGACGCTCATGGAGTTCGGCGGCCTCACGACAGATGTCGATGTGGAGACGCTCTACTCCACCGACTTCGTTCCCCACAAATAAGGTTTCAAGAGGAAACACGGCCATGAACGTTCAGCACACGCCCATCCATCCGGACGGGGTTCAGATGCACCTGAAGATCAAACCGGGCGACGTCTCGCGTTACGTGCTGACACCGGGAGATCCGGGACGCGTCCCCGTCGTGGGAAGCAGTTGGGATACCTATGAGGAGGTTGCGCATTTTCGTGAATATCGGACTGCTCGCGGCACGCTCGACGGCGTGGATATCACCGCATGTTCCCACGGCGTTGGCGGCCCTTCGACGGACATTGCGGTCGTGGAACTGTCGAACTGCGGCGCCGACACCTTCATTCGCGTCGGCTCTTGCGCGGCTTTGCAGCCGGAAATCGAGCCCGGCGACCTCGTAATCTCGACCGGCGCATTGCGTCTGACGGGCACGGTGGATGCCTATGTCGACAGGTCCTACCCGGCTGTCGCCAATCACGAAGTCCTTATGGCGCTGATCCAGGCAGCGGAAGAGATGGGCGAAAAATACCATCTGGGTCTGGCAGCCAGCGTGGACAGTTTCTACGCCGGCGAAGTCAATCCTATGCCCGGAGGTTTCTGGCAGTCGAAGATGGACCACGTTCTGGAGGACCTGCAGCGGTCCAAGGTTGCCAATTTCGAGATGGAAGCAGCAACGATCTTTACGCTGGCTCAGCTCTTCGGCTTCCGGGGAGGCATGATCTGCTCAGTGGGAGCAAACCGCATCACGCGCAAGCGCGCGGATTCGGCGGACTCTATCAAGCGCTGTTGCGCCGTCGCGAGCCGCGCTGTCGTGATCCTGGCTGGCTGGGATGCGAGGAAACAAGCGGCCGGCAAGCCTCATTTCTTTCCATCGTTGATTGCCGATCTGGCTTAGGACGACGACATGTCGCCCAAGATCATCTTTGACACTGACCCCGGCATCGACGACGCGACGGCACTGCTGTTTCTCAACGCGTGCCGTAACATTGAGCTGCTCGGCATCACCACAGTGTTCGGCAATGGCAACATCGATACGGTCACCCGCAATGCGCGCTACCTGAAGCGTCGTTTTTCCATTGCCGCACCAATTGCCCGTGGAGCGGATCGTGCCCTGGGACTCAGCGCCTCTCCGCCGCCGATCCATGTGCATGGGATCAACGGTCTGGGCGATGTGCCGATCGACGAAAACGACCTTCCCCCGCTTGATCCGCGTCCGGCCCATCGCTTCATCATCGACCAGGTGCATGCCTTTCCGCATGAGGTCACGTTGCTCGCCGTGGGTCGACTGACCAACCTCGCCTTGGCACTTTCGGAAGACCCGACGATTGCGAAGCGAGTGAAGGAAGTGGTGATCATGGGAGGGGCGTTCGGCCTTGCCGGTCCCAACGGCAACGTCACCCCTGTGGCGGAGGCCAACATCATAGGCGATCCGCATGCCGCCGACTTGGTGTTCGCTGCGTCCTGGCCGGTGACGGCTGTCGGACTTGATGTGACCCGGCAGGTGATCATGCGACCTGCAGATATCGAGATATTGGCCCGCGACGGCGGCGATGCCGGCCGGTTCATCGCCGAGATATCGCGACACTATATGACCTATCATCGGCGATTCGGGCTCGACGGCTTCTACGTCCACGATTCAACGGCGATGGCCTTTGTCCTTGATCGCTCGCTATTCGAGACTCGAAAAGGACCGATCAGGGTCGCTACCGACGGGATAGCAATCGGCCAGACCATTATGAAGGACCGATCGACTTTCCATCCGCCGGGCGATTGGGACGATGCACCTGATCAGTCGATCGCCACTTCCGTTGACCGCGATGGTGTGCGGCGTTTGCTCATGGAAGCCTATCTGACGCCAGATGCCGCTCACCTCAGGACTGCGTAAACCGGAGATTGTCCGGCCGCAGGTCCATGAAATAGAACGTGGTCGGGCGCCAGCTGATCGAGCGCTTGATGGCATAGGCTTCGGAAGGTTGATAGAGGATGGTGCCCGGAGTTTCCTCTTCCCACTGATCGAGCATCTTCACGAAGAGTTCCTTGCGCTTGGCCGGATCGGTCTCGGCCTCCAGCGCGCGGCCGGCATCATCAAATGCCTTGGCCGACGCCGCCTCCCAGATGCCAGCGGTCTGGATCTCGCCTGCCGGGCCCCAGGCAACCCAGAGGGCACCAAGCGGATCGGGCAGACGGGTGGAATTCGACCAGTTGAAAACCTGCGATCCCGGGCCGCGCAGCGCCGCACCCTCGACCACCTGAAGCTCTGCGTTGATGCCTACGGCCTTCCACATCTCGATGAGAATCTGGGCCGCCTCCAAAGCGTTGGTATAGTAGCCGGCCTGGGTGCGGTAGGTGATCTTCTGGCCGTTATAACCGGCTTCCTTGAGAAGGGCCTTCGACCTCTCCGGATCGTAAGGCAGCTTGCGGCCTTCGACATACATCTGGCCATATTCCGGATAGTTGTGGCTGGCTGGAACCTTCGCATTGCCGAGCCAGAGCGTGTCGACCAGCTTCTGGCGATCGATGGCGCTGGCTAGCGCCTGGCGCACACGCTTGTCGGCGAGAACGGGATCGCGGGTATCGAAGACCAGGACATGCGAATTGGCCAGAACGACCGAACGCACGTCAATATCTTGATAGGCGCCGACGACAGCTTCTTGATCCGGGGGAATGTTGGTGATGAGGTCGAATTCACCGGAGACGAGGCCGGCGACGCGGGCGGCAAGCTCCGGAACCGCCCGGAAGGTAACCCGCTTCGCAGTCGGTTTGCCGAGGAAGTAGTCGTCGAAAGCCTCGAGAACCGTGGCATCACTCTGGTTGTGCGAGACGACCTTGTAGGGACCTGTGGCAACCGGCGCACGTGAATAGCCTTCGAAGCCCATTTCTTCATAGGCACGCTTGTTGACGATCCAGGCACACCAGGAGGCGAGGCGCTGCTCAAGCAGGACATCCGGGACACGCGTCGTGAAGCGAACAGTGTATTTATCGACAGCTTTCACATCGGAAAGGATGCTGAAATAGGCTTTACCGCCGGGAATCTGAGCCTTTTCGCCACGCAGGCGACCATCGCGGAATGTATAGGCCACGTCATCGGCCGTCAGCTCGTCGCCATTATGGAACTTTACGCCCTGGCGCAGCGTAACGATGAGCTCGGACGGGCTCTTGCGCTCCCATGAGGTGGCCAGATGTGGCTTCAGTTCGGAACCACCGCCATCTGGAGAACCCAGGAAGTCTCGGCGGATCAGTGTGTCGAAGATCGAATAAGTTACACGCGTGCCGACATTTGAGAGCTCCCGCGCCGGTTCCAGCGTTGCGGGCAAAGCCGCAACGGCCACCGTGAAGTCGGGGCGCTCCCCGTCCGCGGCAAAGGCAAATGGAGCATTGAGGATGAATGGGGTGACTGCCGCCCCTTGCATGAAATGACGACGCTTGATCGAATACATGGAGTGCTCCAACGTTCCTGGAATATATTGGCGAAATCCGGATGGTGGCCCCCTGTTAGGCGGGCTTCATAACAGGGCGGTGACCCCAAAATGAACTTTAAATGACCGTTTTCAGACAGGTTGCGTCGCCTGTCCAATGACCTCAACCGCAAGTGAAGGATCATTGACCATCACTGCGTCGGGACCGTTGAAGCAGAGCTCCGCCAAGGCATCCGCCTTGATGAGCCCGACGCTGCCATCCATCGGATCGCCGGTCATGATCACCGTTTTCAAACCGAGCCGTCGCAAGTTCGCGAGATTGTCTGCGGAAGCGTCCGCCTCCCAGAGGCGGGCCCAGGTCCCCCCGCGAAGTGCGAGCGCCGGATAGTCCCCGATGTTGGAAAACAGCCCGAGAGTCGGACATTGTGGAAGATGGGTGTGGACGACGTCGAATGCGTCGAGCGATCGCACACCGAAAGCAATCCGCCCGTCAGCTGTCCTCGATTCCAGAGCTGCGATGCATCGTTCCAGCGCTACCTGTTCATGAAGCTTCGTATCCAGCAGGATGGAAGCGCGTCCGCCGATCATATCAATAGCGTCCGTCATTGCGACGATGCCGGAACGAAGGCTGCGCAGCTCGTCCATGTCGAGCTCGGCAACCTTTCGCGGATCGCCGCAAAGACGTTTCAGGTCCGCATCATGAAAAGCGACCGGAATACCATCCCGGCTGAGACGTAAATCGGTTTCGATGAAATCCGCCCCTGCCGCAATCGCCGCCTCGAAAGCCTCGAGGGTGTTTTCTGGCGCGACGGCGCTCGCCCCGCGATGGGCGCCAACAAGAGGCGAACGAGCAGGGTATCCGGTCCAGATTGTCGTGCGCAGCGCCATACCTTTCAATTAGCCCTCTTTGTCGATGGTGGGATCGAGGCGATCCCGCAGCCAGTCGCCGAATAGGCTCATGGCCAGTGTTGTGAGGAAGATGATGATGCCGGGCAGAACTGCGATCCACCATGCGTTGAGCAGATAGCGACGGCCCTCGCCGAGCATGAGGCCGAGCGACGTATCGGGAGGCTGGACGCCGAGACCGAGGAAGGACAGCGAGGTTTCGAGCAGGATCGTACCCGGGAAGTTGAGCGTCGCCTGCACGACGAGCGACGCGGCGATATTCGGCAGTAGGTGCTGGAACACGACTCTCCCCGTTCCGGCGCCGAATGCCTCCACGGCACGGATGTAATCCGCAGTTTGCTCCGAAAGCACCAGCCCGCGCGCAAGGCGCGCATAGCGCTCCCATCCCTCGAAGCTCACCAGGATGATGAAGAGCACGATGTTGTTGCCGAAGAAGGCGAGAAAGGCGATGGCGATGAAAAGCGAGGGAAGCGCCGTTTGCACGTCACAGAGCATCATCGCGACCATGTCCACGATCCCTCGGAATCGCGCTGCGGCAAGTCCCATCAGCGTTCCCATGACTGCGCCGATCAGCGTGCCGAGGGTTGCGATCAGGATGGATGTCCGCAGGGCATAGATCATCCGGCTCAGCACGTCGCGGCCGAGATGATCCGTGCCGAGCAGGTGATCCGCGCTGCCGCCGGTCATGAAAGCCGGAGGCCGGAAGCGGGCGGTCAGATCCTGCGTCGTATAATGGATTGGCGCCAGCAAATCCGCGAATATGGCGATGAGGATCATGGCCAGGAGCCAGCCGATGCAAAGCACGATGACGGGCGACGCACCCCAGAGCCGCAGTGTCGAGCGGATGTCGACCTGTTCCGATGCGCTGCTCATCCGGTACCTCCCAATGTCCGCGCGAGAGAGACCTTCGGGTCCAGCAGCGCATGCAGAATATCGACGAAAAGATTGGAAAGGACGATGATCAGCGTGATCATCAGGATGACTGCCTGGACGACGGGTAGGTCACGCATGTTGACGGAATCGACCAGCAGGCGCCCGAGCCCCGGCCAGGCAAAGATGGTTTCGGTGACGACCGCGCCCGAGAGAATAAGGCCGATCTCGATACCGAAGAACATCAGGAGCGGCACCATGGCATTCGGCAATGCATGGCCGAGGATCACCGCAAGCTGGCTCAGCCCTTTCGCGCGGGCCGTGCGGATGAACGGTTTTCCCATCACTTCCAGCGTAGCGGTTCTGGCAAAACGGGCGACCCGGCCGGCAAGCGGCAGCGCCAGAGTGATGGTAGGCAGGATCAGGTGGACTGGGCTCGACGAACCGGAGGATGGGAGGACACGAAGCTGCAACGCGAATACCAGGATCAGCAGGATGCCGAGGAAGAAGACCGGCATGGAATAACCGAGCACGGCGGCCGCTATCAACGATCGGTCGACGGCGGTTCCGTGGCGAAGAGCGGCTGTGACGCCGAGCGACATCCCGATCAGTGTAGCAAGCAAAAAGGCCGAGCCGCCGAGGAGAATGGTCTTCGGTATCGCTTGCATGACCAATTCCGTTGCCGGTAGATCGCTGGCGAAAGATTCACCGAGATCGCCGCGGGCAACGCGGCCGAGGAAGTTGAGATACTGGACGACAATCGGCCGATCGAGTCCCCACTGCACCCGGTATTCCTGGCGTATGTCCGGCGGTGTTTCCGGGGGCAGCAGCTCTTCGGAGGGGTCGCCGGCTGCGCGCAGGATCACGAAGACCAGAGTGACGCAGAAAAGCAGCGTGACCAAGGAGCGGACGGCGCGAAAGCCTATCGCCTTCAGGCTCGACATCTTCATCTTACGCAACGTCCTCGCTGGCTGCTCTGACAGGATTCAAAGGCGCGCGCGTTCGGGCGGGCGACGGGTCCGCCTGGTTTTCCGAGGGCGAACCGGCCAGATGGCAGGAAACCTTCCGACCGCCGCCAAGCTCGGCAAGCACCGGCATCTCGCTTTTGCAGCGGGCGACTGCGGCGGAGCAGCGCGGATGAAATGCACAGCCACTCGGTTGATTTGCCGGATTGGGTGGCTCACCCCGCAGCATGATGCGTCCGCCAAGCTTCGTGCCGGGAACCGGAGCCGCCGAAACGAGTGCACGCGTGTAGGGATGAGCCGGGCGAGCAAAGAGATCGTCCGCTTCTCCTTCCTCGACAATGCGTCCCAGATACATGACGGCGATCCGATGGCTGACCTGACGAACAACGCGAAGGTCGTGACTGATGAAGATCATCGCCAGTCCCAATTCGGCCTGCAGATCGGACAAGAGATTGACGACCTGAGCCTGGATCGAGACATCGAGTGCGGAGACCGGTTCATCGCAGACCAGCAGGTCCGGACGGGTGACCAGCGCCCGCGCCAGTACCACGCGTTGGCGCTGCCCGCCGGAGAGTTCGTGCGGATAGCGGCGGGCAACCGCATCGGACAGGCCGACGGCGCGCAGCAGTTCGCTGACGCGGGCGTCGCGCTCCCGCAGGCTGCCGGCTTGATGGATGTCCAGCGGCTCCCGCATCTGCTTCGCAATCGGCAGTCTACGGTCGAGCGCGGCCAGCGGATCCTGATAGATCATCTGCATGCGCATCCGTGATTTCCGCCATTCGGGCGAGCCGATGACGGGAAGCGGCCTGCCGTCAAAAGAGATCGCGCCACGCGTCGGCGGCTCGAGCCCGAGGAGGAGCCGTCCCGTCGTCGATTTGCCGGAGCCCGATTCCCCGACGATGCCGAGCGTCTCGTTGCGGCCGACCGAAAGCGTCACATCCGAAACGGCATGGACGACGGAAGCGTTGCCCCAGATATGCCGATTAAGCTCATAGCTGCGCGCGATATTCCTTGCGTGTAAAAGCGGTGCACTCATGCTTCGATCCGCTGTTCTTTCTGCCTGGAATAATGGATCGCTGCGGGCGGTTGCGCCTCGCTTACCAGGCAAGCGACACTATGGTCACGGCCGATGCCGGCAAGCAGCGGAATCTGTTCATGGCATTGCGTCTCTGCAAATGCACAGCGCGGGGCAAAGGAACAGCCGGCCGGCAGACTGCTCGCGTCCGGCACGGTTCCGCCGATCGCCGTGAGCCGTCGTCGCGGCCCATCGATGGCGGGCAAGGATCCCATGAGGCCTTGGCTATAGGGATGCGCCGGGTGCTCGAAAAGGCGTTCCACCGGTGCCTCTTCGACGATGCGGCCGGCATACATCACCGCCACCCGATCACATACCTGCGATACGACTCCGAGATCGTGGCTGATAAGGACGAGCGCCATTCCGGTTTCGCGTTGGGTCAGCGCCAGGAGATCGAGGATCTGCGCCTGGATAGTCACATCGAGCGCTGTCGTCGGCTCGTCGGCGACCAGCAGATCCGGTTGTCCGGCAAGTGCCATGGCAATCATCACCCTCTGGTTCTGGCCGCCGGAAAATTCATGCGGATAGGCATTGAGTCGCCGCTCGGCATCGGGAATGCCGACGAGATCGAGCAGCCGCTTTGCTTCCGCCTTGATCGCGGCACCGGACAGGCCGCGATGCAAGGCGAGCGTTTCGCCGATCTGGCGTTTCACTGTCAGCATCGGATTTAGCGCGCTGACGGGATCCTGGAAGATCATCGCGATGCGCCCACCGCGGATACCGGTGAGCTTGGAGTCGGGCATGTCGAGAAGATTCCGGTCATTCAGCATGACCCGGCCGGAGACTTTTGCCTTGGGAGGCAGGAGGCCTAGCGCTGCAAGCCAGGTCACCGATTTTCCCGACCCGGATTCGCCCACGAGGCCGAGGGTCTCGCCCCGACCAATCGCCAGATCGATTCCGTGGAGAACCCTGACGCCGTTGAAGGAAACGGTTAGTTCTTCGAGCGTGATGCTGCCGCGCATGTTGGTCGCTCCTGCTTGGGACGGCGAAGGGGTCCGTCGGCAAACAGACGGACCATTCGTCAGCTAGACAAATCGACTCATCCGCGCATACCCGGGGCACGCGCGGATCATGTTTTGGAATTTTCGACGATCGGCGACTGCAGGAAGACACCGCGGTCTCTTCTACTGCAAGCGCGCCATGTGCCCGTTGGTGTGCAGCTACTAGCGGAGGCAGATGACCGTTGCATGACGGTCTGACGGAAAAGAGGGACCACTTCGCCGTTTTCGAGTATGGCCGTAGCCCACGGGTATTCATATCGTTTTCATCCCACTTGGATGCCTTCCGACCTCCCTCACTTCACAGTCGGGTCGATCCGGTCGCGCAGCCAGTCGCCCATGATCGAGACTGACAGTGTTGTGACGACGATCACCGCTGAGGGCATCAGCATGATCCACGGCGCCGACTGGACATAGTCGCGGCCGTAACCCACCATGTTGCCAAGGCTGGTCTGCGGGGGCTGCAGGCCGATGCCGAGGAAGGACAGGCTCGATTCCAGGAGGATGACGCCGGGAACATTGAGCGTCATGGCAATCACGATCGTCGCGGAAATGTTCGGCAGGATATGGCGCAGATAGATGCGCTCGGGTGATGCGCCGATCTCGCGCGCAGCCGCCGCATAGCCTTGTGTATTCGCGGAAATGGCGAGACCGCGCGCGATGCGCGTCACCTGTTCCCAGCCGTAGAGACCGAGCAGCATGACAAAGATCGGCAGCGAATTGCCGAGGAAGGCGAGCACGGCGATCGCGATGATCATGAAGGGCATGGCAAGCTGTGCATCCACGATCGTCAGGATGACCTGGTCGACCCAGCCGCGGAAATAGGCGGCGATGAAGCCGAGCGTCACGCCGACGATTGTCGAAATGAGCGTGGCGCACAGCGCGATCGTGATCGAAACACGGATCGAGGCGATCGCCCTCGACAACACATCGCGGCCGAGCTGATCGGTGCCGAGAACATGGTTGAAGGTGCCACCAAAAAAGACCGGAGGTTTGAGCCGCGCCAGCACGTCCACGGCCATGAAATCATAGGGCGTCAGAAGCGGCGCGAAGATGGCGATGAAGACCATCAGCGCCAGCCAGGCAATCGCCAGGATGACCATGGGCGGCCAGTCCTGCAGAAAGGCCTGCAATCCGCTTTTTTCGGTGAACACACTGCCATCGGTCGAAAGTCCGTCCTGTTCGATGGCCATGTCACGCCGCCTGTGTTTTGCCGCCGCGCATGCGCGGGTCAATCAGACCGTAGAGAAGGTCGATGAAGAGATTGGAGAAGACCATCATCACGCCGATCAGAAGCAGGATGACCTGCACCACCGCCAGATCGCGTGACTGCACCGAAGAGACCAGCAGCCGGCCGATGCCGGGCCAGGAGAAAACGCTCTCTACGACGACTGCCCCGCCCACAACATTGCCCAGCATGAAACCGAAGACGGTTACGATCGGTATCGCCGCATTCGGCAGAACATGCCGCGTCACCACCTGTCTCGAGCGGACGCCCTTGGCGGCGGCGGTGCGCACGAAAGGCCGTCCGAGCACTTCCACCATGGAAGAGCGGGTATAGCGTGCGACTGTCGCCGCTCCCGCGATGCTCAGCGTCGCGATCGGCAGGATCATATGGTAGGGCGTCGCATAGCCGCCGGAGGGTAGCCAGCGGAGCTGCACCGCGAAGATCAGCGCCAGAACCAGGGCCAGGACGAAGGCAGGCACGGTGAAGCCGAAAACGGAGGCCGACATGATCAGCCTGTCGAAAGTCGAGTTGCGGTAGAGCGCCGCGGTCATGCCGGCAGCAACGCCGATGATCGTCTTGAGGAACAGCGTCGGCACCATGATCCACAGCGTCGCCGGCAGCCGGGCCAGTACGGTTTCCATTGCCGGCCGGTTCTCGCGCATGGAATTGCCGAGGTCGCCGTGAAGGACCGCGATGATATAGCGATAGAACTGCACCCAGATCGGCTGATCGAGTCCCCATTCGTGACGGAAGGCATTGACCACTTCCTGCGGCGTAGCCGGATCGAAGAAGCGTTCGGCCGGGTCGCCCGCAAGCCGGAGGACGATAAAGGCGAAGGTGACGATGATGAACAGCGTCACCAGGGCGCGCAGGAAACGCGTCGAGACGAATTGCAACATCAGGCAGCCTCCCCATTGGCAACCGCTACGCCGGCGGTCGACGGATTGTTGACAAGATGGCAGGCAACCGCCCGCCCGCCTTCCGACATGAGTTCCGGTCGCTCGATGCGACAGACGGGCTTCACCTGCGGGCAGCGGGTATGGAAGGGACAGCCGGGCGGAACATTGACCGGGTTCGGCGGATCGCCGGCCAGGATGATGCGCTCGCGCGCCGACCGACCCTTTCGCGGCACGGCGGAGACGAGCGCACGGCTGTAAGGATGCAGCGGCTGATGGAAGACCTCGCCCGGCCGGCCGATCTCGACAATGCGCCCGAGATACATGACCGCCACCCGGTCGGCGATCTGGCGCACCACTTTCAGATCGTGGCTGATGAAGACGCCGGTAAAGCTGTTGCGGGCGCGGATATCCTGGAAGACGTTCAGAACCTGCGCCTGAACCGAGACGTCAAGCGCCGAGACCGGCTCGTCGCAGACCAGGAGTTCCGGCTCCATGACCAGCGCCCTGGCGATGATGACGCGCTGCCGCTGGCCACCGGAAAGTTCGTGCGGGAACCGATCGCCGTGGTGCGAGGAAAGGCCGACATTGCCCATCACCGCCCGTACTTTGGCACGACGTGCATCCCGAGTAAGGTCCGGGAAATGGACGATGAGCGGCTCGCCGATCTGCTCACCTATGGTGATGCGCGGATCGAGCGCGCCGAGTGGATCCTGGTAGATCATCTGCATGCGCCGGCGCATCCGTCGCCAGGCGAGATCGGGCACCGCGCCGACCTTCTCGCCGCCGAACACGACCTCGCCCGAGGTTGGCGGGATGTGGCCGAGCAGCAGCCGCGCCGTGGTCGATTTGCCGCTGCCGCTTTCGCCGACGATGCCGAGCATCTCACCCGGCGCCACGTCGAAAGTCAGTCCATCGACCGCTTTCAGCGTTTTTGTGCGGGCAAACAGATTGCCCCGCTGGCGGAGCCTGTAATGGCGCGTGAGGTTCTTGACGGTAAGCTGACCTTTCATCACACCAACTCCGCAGTGATCTCTACAGAAGCAGGCAGGCGAGCATTGGCCGGCGGTAGTATGTCGCCGAGCTTCACGCAGGCGGCCCTGTGGCGTCCGTCTGTCCCGGCAGCGATCATCGTCGGCACGGCCCGCAGGCATTCGGGACCGGCAACGGCGCATCGGGGTACGAAGGTACAGCCGGACGGCAGCCGGTCCGGCGGCGGCACAGAGCCCGGAATGGCGAGAAGCCTCTGGCGCGGCCCGTCGATCGACGGAATGGCATCGATCAACCCACGCGTATAGGGATGGGCAGGATTGTCGAAGAGATCAGCGGTCGGGCTGTCCTCCACGATACGGCCGCAATACATCACCACCACCCGCTCGGTCATTTCGGCGACCATCCCGAGATCGTGGGAGATCAGAACCAATGCCATGTTGCGCTCGCGGCGCAGATCATCGAGGAGATCAAGGATCTGCGCCTGGATGGTGGCATCGAGCGCCGTCGTCGGCTCGTCGGCGACAAGCAGGTCCGGATTGCCGGCAAGCGCCATGGCGATCATCACCCGCTGGTTCATGCCGCCGGAGAACTCGTGCGGATATTCGCCGAGCCGCTGGCGCGCATTGGCGATGCCGACGCGGTCGATCAGGCGCTCGGCCTCCCTGCGGGCTGCCGCGCCGGTCAAGCCCTGATGCAGGCGCAGCGCCTCGCCCAGCTGCCAGCCGATCTTGTGAAGCGGGTTGAGCGAGCTCGAGGGGTCCTGGAAGATCATCGCGATGCGGCCGCCGCGGATTTCGCTGAGCCGGGCATCGTCGGCGCCAAGGATTTCCCGCCCTTCAAGCCTTGCGGAGCCACCGACCCGGGCGTTACGACCGAGAAGCCCCAGCACCGCCATCCAGGTGATTGACTTGCCGCAGCCGGATTCGCCGACGATACCGAGCGCCTCGCCGCGCTTGAGTGTGATATCGATACCGTGCAGCGCACGGGTGAAGCGATAGCGGCCTTCAAACTCGACGGTGAGGCCACGGATATCCATGAGATCGGTGGATCCGGTCATGCGCCTGCCTCCGTAGCTGGATCATTGGGGGATACTGGAACGCCAGGCCCGACCTGCAGCAGATATCGCTCGGCGCCTTCGAGGATGACGCAGCTCAGCACCTGCCGCATATAGGCGCCGGTATCCACATTGATGCGGTTCGGGAGGCTCTCGACCTCCTGGCGCGGCGTATGGCCATGAACCACCACCTTGCCGAAATTCTTCCGCGAGAGGAGAAATTTGTCGCGTATCCATGTGAGGTCATCGAGCCGCTGATCGGCAAGCGGACGATCCGGGTCGATGCCGGCATGGGCGAAGAAATAGTCCCCATCGTCGTGCCACAATGGCAGCGAAAGCATGAATTCCTTGTGACGAATGGGGATTACGGCCGCAAACATCTGCTGCAATGCGACGGCGCGGCCGATATCGGCAATGCCCGCGAGAATCTCGCCTTCCTTCAGCCCGTAGGAGACGAGCGTTTCAAGCCCGCCCTTCACCGCCCAAGCCGAGAGGACAGAAGGATCGGTCAGGAAGGTCGCCAGCCAATGATCGTGATTGCCGCGCAGGCACATGATCTCGATACCGTCTCCCCGCCGCTCCTGAGCGTTGATGATCGCTTCGACAACGCCCGCCGAATCCGGGCCGCGATCGATGAGGTCGCCGAGGAAGATGATCAGGGCCCGATCCGCCGGATGGCGCTTCATATCCTCGGCGATCGCAGTCCACATGGCTGCGAGAAGGTCTGCTTGACCATGCACATCACCGACCGCATAGACGCGCCCGCCAGAGATCGCAGGATTGACGGCATCCTCGAATTCCGGCCAGGGCTCTCCCTGACGTTCAATGGCAAGCGGGCGGCGATGATGGCGCATGGCAACGAGAGCTCCGGATGACAAAAGCGGGGCGCTGAAGCACCCGCCGCCCTTCGATTACTTCTTGATTGAGAAGGAGCCCGGACGGAAATCCATCACGAACATCGCCGACGGCTTCCACTGGATGTCGGCGCGCTTGCCGTAGAGGATGGCATTCTGGTGCAGGACGACCATCGCCGGGTCTTCAGCCTCGATGATCTCCAGTGCGCGGGCAAAGGACTTCTTCACTTCAGTCTTGTCGGTTGAGGTGTTCAACACGTCGCAGAGCTTATCGAACTCGTCGTTCTGCCACATGCCGCTCTTCGGATTGGTCTTTGTATTATACGAGCCGTAGGGGCAGTTATTGGCAAGCAGCGCAACCGGATAGGCGAAATAGGCCGTGTTCGACAGGTCGGCCATCATGCGATCCGGAGCCGGATCGTTCGGGTTATCTATGACCGAGAAGTCGATGTTGAAGCCAATTTTGCGCAGGTTGTCGAGGTCGAATTGGGCAACAGTCAACTCGTTCGGATAATAGTCGTTGTGGACGCGATAAGTGATCTTCTCGCCCTTGTAGCCGGCTTCCGCGAGAAGCTTCTTGGCAAGCTCCGGATCATAGGCCGGCGACTTGAAGTCCTCGACGAAAAGATCGCCGAACAGCTTGTGCTGGAAGCCCTGCGGCACGGCGGTCATGCCACCCCAGAGCGAGTTGACGATCGTGTCGCGGTCGATCGAATGCGAAAGCGCCTGGCGGATCAGCTTGTTCTTCAGTGGACCGTTGTTGGTGTCGAGCGCGATGAAGCGGATATTGGCGACGGGCCCGCCGACGACGTCAAAATCCTCGGTATTCTTCAAGAGTGGGACCTGGTCCGGGCCGAGGTCGCTGACGATATCGTATTCGCCGGACATCAGGCCGTTCACGCGGCTCGCCGCTTCCGGAACGACCATGAAGTCGAGCTTGGCGATCGGCGGCTTGCCGCCCCAGTAATCGTCATGGGAAACGAGATGGATTGCCGAACCCTGGTCGACACCGACGACCTTGTAGGGGCCGGTCGCAACAGGATGAAGCGCGTAGTCTGCCCAGGACTTGGCCTCCTGGAAGCCGCGCTTGGAAATGATCGCCGCATAGTTGACGCGGGCAAGACGGGCTTCCGTATCGAGCGTCGCCTTTTCCATGACGAAGCGGACCGTATAGTCATCGACCTTCTCGACCGACTTCAGCAGCGGCCATTCCGACTTCCGGTTGGCGGCGGTGATGGCCGGCGGGACGATGCCCTTCGTGCCGTCGGCGTGGGTGAAGGTTGTCTGGCCGGCCTCACGGGCTTTGACCTGTTCCGGCAGGCGGCCGTAACGTTCGTCGGAGAACGAGAAGACAACGTCATCGGCCTTCATCTCGTCGCCGTTGTGGAACTTGACGCCATGGCGGAGCTTCACTTCCAGCATCGTGTCGTTCAGCCACTTCCATTCGGTGGCGAGGCCGGGCCGGGCTCTAAGATTGGGGTCGGAAAGATCAAGCTCGATGAGCTGCTCGAAGATCATGTTCTGGTATTTGCGGGCGGCGGTCCCGCCGTTGTCGCTCGTGTCGAGCGTACCGGCCGTGCCCATGCTCTGCAGGGCGACTGTGATGTTTGGCCGGTCCTCGGCAAAGGCGGCATGGGAAAGGAAAGTGCCGGCGAGCAAGGCGCCCGCGAGCGACAGGGTTTTGAGGTTCTGGATCATTGCGAAATCTCCTTCAAGGGGACATGCAGTGGAAAGTGAGACCGCCTTGTCGGGCGGCATGGCTTCGCCGCTCGCCGACTGGCGCTGTCCCGCCGGCGCTCGGTATCTCGAGGTCTCGATGTCTTACCGGGGCGCCCGGTCAGGCCGGGCGCATCGTCATGGAACGATCAATCCTGCAGTTCTGCGACCCTTGCAGCGTCCATTCCAGCCGCCCTCTCGGTCACAAGATCAGCTTCGTCGACATAGGGACGTTCGCCGACATGGCCGATAATGATGCGCGACACCTTGCCGTCGATGGCCGCCGTGAATTCCTTCACGACCGGGGCCGGCACGGCTTCGCCGTCTTCGAGGAGCTCGAACATCGGCCGGCCGGTCATGCTGGCTGCAGGTTCGAGGCCAAGAAGTGCGAGAATGGTCGGCGCAAGATCGTAAATCGCCGTGCGCGAGGCGACGACCTCACCGCCGCTCTTCAAGCCGGCGCCCTCACCGATCAACACGGCCGCCAGTTCCGCGGCATGCAGACCTCCGTGCGACCCGCCGCCGAGCGGAATGCCGCTGTAGCTGCCGGCGTCGCAGATCGACGTGCCTGGAACGCCGAACTCGTTTTCAGCGTCGGTGCCTCGAAGGTTGATGTAGAGGTCCGGTGCACGGTCATGCGCGGCACCGGTCAGTTCCAGCGCCAGCGTGCCGGCGATGATGCCCTCCTGCGCGCCCGGCTCGACCGCCCGGGTGAAAGTGGCGCCATACCAGGGTTGCGCGGCGAGCACATCGAAAACGCCCTGCAACAGGCCCTTGTCAAATTGCTTGAGCCAGAAGCCCGGTGCGCGCCCCCGCCGATATAGCACGTCGATGTCGTTGTCGAAGCGCGTGTCGGCGGCGATGCCGGCCTGCTTCAGGGCATCGCCGACGGAAATGAATTCGTTGATTGTCGAGTGGCCGTGGTCGGAGGTGACGAAGATGACAATGTCGTCCTTTTCCGGCTGCCTGTCGCGCCATTCGAGAAGATTGCCGATCGCCGCATCGCAATCGCGCATCGAGGCGAGCATGCCTTCGGCGCCGAGACCATGACGATGTGAAGCGCTGTCCACTTCGGTGATCCAGATGATCGCGGCCGCCGGCTTTCTCTGCGGCCAGACGGTATCGGTGAAGGCGGCAACGGCCTGGCGTTCGGCGCCACGGTCAAAGCCGTTGGCCGGAACCCGGTGCTGCTCGGCTATGTCGACGGCGAGCTCGGGCGGGAAGCCGATCGCCGGATGGCGGACGTTGAAGCCGGCTTGTCCCCAGTCCGCCCCTTTCCAGTTGAGCGCAGTGAACGAACCCTGCCCGCTCGAATTGACCACCGCGAAGGACTTGCCGTTCTTGGCGAGCGTTTCGGAAAGATTGGTGGCCGTCACCATGCCGCCAACAATGCGGCGCTCGCCGGCACGCCAGTCGTGGACCGTATCCGTGCCGGTCAGGCGGCCCGAGCCGTCGCGGGAATAGAACTCATTGCCGAGAATACCCGTCGTTTCGGGGCGGGCGCCGCTCGCAAGTGCAGTCAGCGCCCCGCGCGTCTCGCTCGGGAACACCGTGCGATGATCCTTGCTCGACACGCCCCGCGCCCGCATGGCGGCGAGATTGGGCATGGTGGTTTCGTTGATCATGTCGGGGCGCAGGCCATCGATGCCTACAACGATTACATGGCGGATATCAGCCATTGTCATTGACCTTTTCTTGCAGGTGCGGAAATTCGGACACCTCGGGTGAGGCGGATTGCTCAGGATAGAAAACGCTGGCGCCCGCCTCGGTCAGAAGCCCGGCAAACGGCTCGTCGAGCGGCATATCGGTCACGAAGGTTTCTATGCCGGCGAACGGAATGCTGCGATAGCGGCCGACGGCGCCGATCTTGGTGTGATCGCCGACATAGATGCTGGCGCGGCTCTGCGTCGCAAGCCGGGTCTTCAGCTCCATATTGTGCTTGGTCCGCTCCACGAGCCCGAACTCAGCGTCGAGCCCATAGACGCCGATGATCGACAGGTCGAAGCTGCAATTGCGGATCGCGCCGAACACTTCGTCGCCGAACAGCGTCTTGGCGTTCCAGTCGTAATCGCCGCCGGTCAGGATCACCTTGTGGCGCTGGCCTGCCTGCAGCGCGTCGCCGATCGCCGGCATGTTGGTCATGACGGCGACCGGCGGACCGTTGCGCATCGCCTGCGCGACCGCAAGAACCGAACTCCCGCCCGTCATGAAGATCCACTGGTCCGGCTGGATCATCGCCGCTACCAGCGTGCCGATGGCCTGCTTTTCCGCCCGTTCCATGTTGACGCGCTCGTCAAGTGCCGCCTCGCGGCCGGAGGGGATGGCTCCCCCATAGACCCGCTGCAGCGATCCGCCCCGCTCTAGGGCGACCAGATCGCGGCGGATCGTCTCGGTCGATACCCCGAAGGTTTCGGCAATCGCGCTGATCGACATGCCGCTGCCGCCATTGACCAGGCGGATGATGGTTTGGTGTCGGCTGGCTGCCGGAATCTTCGACATAGACGATCGCCTCTTCTGATGGCGGTGTTCTAGGACGCAAACATTGCAGCGGCGTGACACATTTTTGAACTTATGTTGTCAGTTCAACAAAGCCACACAAACTCCCACATTTTTCTCTGCGCATCGTCCAACGGTCAGTTCAGATAGGTGCATCTAACTAAGCCGAACATACGCGCATATCCGGATTGCTAGACCGCAATTGCAACCAGGCCCTCGCCTTCAATTTCGTAGGCACACCCTCGTTCGTCATCCACGGGACAACCTTCGGCAGCGTCCTGGATGAAAAGGAACTGAAGGTGGCGATCGCCGAGGCCCGGGCAGCCTGATTCATGATTGCAGGAAAGTTGGGTCTTGGCCGAACGCAGTCCGCCTCAACATCCTCGGCTCCGCACTGGACACGTTACCCAGTGCGGTTGCGGACGGTTGTTTCAGATCAATGAATTTGACCATGGATAGGATATGCTAAAACCGAAACCGCGGAGTGGTAATGGACACCCGTCGCACGGAGGCATCATGGCGAAGATCGTCCCCTGCCCCAACTGTGGGCAACTTAACCGGCTGGATGACAAGCGGGATGGAAAATTGGCCCATTGCCCGGCCTGCAAGTCGCCGCTGTTCACCGGCCGGCCGATTTCCCTGCACAAGGGAAATTTCGACCGTCAGACTGGCTCCGACGATCTCCCGGTAGTCGTCGACTTTTGGGCATCGTGGTGTGGTCCCTGTCGTGCAATGGCTCCTGCCTTCGAGGCCGCTGCCGCCGATTTCGAGCCCAGGGTGCGATTCGCCAAGGTGGACACCGAAGCGGAACAAGGCCTTGCTCAAAAATACGGAATTCAGGCCATTCCCACCCTGATATTGTTCAAGGGAGGAAGGGAACTCGACCGGCGCAGCGGCGCGATCAGTGCCGGCGCGCTGAGGGAATGGCTGGAGCAAGCCGGCGTCGCATAAACTACCGATCCGCAGCAAGCTCCGAGCATCTGATTGGTGCGCTTATCCTGTCAATTACCGGATGCCTCGCGCACGAGGTCGTCAAGGAGACTGTTGACGTCATCCCGGGCCTCTCCTTCCGGTAGTCGGCGAAACCCGACCTTCACGGTTCCGGGCGCTGCCTCTGCCTCATAGGCGAAGAGCACGTAGGGACAGAAGCCGATGTTTGCGAGATCTGCCTCCATTGCCTTGCGGGAAACGGTCGCCGAACAGAACTGCATGAACTCCGCCTCGCGGTAGAGCACTTTCCCGGCGCCGACATCGCCTGCCGTACGCGCCAGCATCTCGGCAACGTGGCCGTGATAGTCCACCACATAGCCTCGATTGACGATGGCGTCCTCCAGATCGGCTAGTACCTCCGCAAAGGGTGCCTTGCTTTCATAGATCTTCAAAACGTCCGACGCCGTTGCCCCGGTGCACCCCAGGGCCGCCGGCAGAGCGACCAGCGATGCCATCACGATCTTTATCATCTTCTCCTCCCATATCCTCATCGCAGAAAAGATCAGCCTAGCCGAGACTTCAAAAACATGCAAAAATATAAATGTATAAATAGGAGGAGCATCATGGCGTCGTTGAGTGTCTATGAGGCATCGGGGCGATCAAGCCGCAGGGGGTTTCTGGCGGGCGGTCTCGCCCTTGCGGCATCCGCAGTCCTGACGCGGCCGGCTCATGCGGTCGGGCGAGTTTCGATGGGCGACAGCGAATTCATCACGGTCAGCGACGGAACACTGACGTTACCCATGGGGTTCCTGTTTCCGGATGTTCCAAAGGATGAATTGCAGTCGTTCCTGGTCGCCCAAAACATGCCGACCGATGCTCTGCATCCGGACTGCAATGTAACGCTGCTCAGACAGAAAGAGCGTCTGGCCATATTCGACGTCGGCTCAGGCGCCAATTTCATGCCGTCTGCCGGAACGCTTATCGACAATCTCGCCGCCGCCGACATCGACCCCGGCAGCGTCACCGATGTTGTCTTCACCCACGCGCATCCGGATCACCTTTGGGGCGTAACCGATGATCTGGACGAGCTGGTCTTTGCCAATGCCCGTTATCACATCGGGCAAGCGGAATGGGACTTCTGGTCTTCGCCGAACGCCCTGCAAACCGTCTCTGCGGATCGGCAGACCTTTGTGGTCGGCGCCCAGAACAGGTTTGCCGCACTGAAGGACCGGATCGCGTTCCTCAAGCCCGGGCAGGAGATCCTGTCGGGGGTCGAGGTCATCGATACCGCCGGCCATACACCGGGGCATCTGTCCTTCATGGTCCATGGTAGCGGTGACCAGACACTGATTGCAGGCGACGCGCTCAGCAATACGGCCATATCTTTCCGACATCCGGAATGGCGTACGCAGAGCGATCATGATCCGGAGCGCGGCGTCGCGATGCGCCGGCAGTTGCTTGCTCGCCTCGCAGGCGACAAGGCGCGGATCATCGGCTATCACTTTGACCACGAAGGAATTGGCCGCGTAGAGCAGCGAGAAGGTGCCTACGCTTTTGTACCGGGGGCCTGAGCGGCGACCGTCTCGAGCTATCGGTCAAGGCTGACGGAACTCTCGCGAAAGATTGCCAATCCGGAGCCCTCGATGAGATAGGCGAGACCGATTCTGGCGCCGAGCGCTATCGAAGCGAAAGCGAGCGGTGCCGAGATGGCGAGTGCGGAAACGCCGGTAATCCCTTGTCCGATCGTGCACCCCATGGCGAATACGCCGCCGACCCCCATCAGGAGCGCGCCCAGCAGATGCCGGCTCAGTTCCCGTGCATCGTCGCAGGCTTCCCAGCGCACGGTGCGGCGAACCTGCGCATTGATGGCCGAGCCGACGATGACGCCCATGACCAAACCGACACCATAATCGGGCACACTCCCCGTAAATGTCATGAGTTGAAGCAGGGCATCGCCCACCGGAACGACGAAGGAGCCGGCTTCGAGCTGGACGATTTCGAAGGAATTCCTCGAGGCCAGAGTGGTGGCAACCCAGCCGAAGGCAATGACTGCTCCAATGGTCATTCCCGCGCCAATCGACCACCACCGACGCCGGTAATCGGAATCCCGGAATACCCAGCCGAACATGGCAGCCGCGACGATGCCGGCAATGGCAAGACGAAGATCGACGCCAGTGAAGTAGGACGCAACAAGCCCGACGGATTGCCCGCCGGCAAAACCGAAGTCAATCGCCAGGTTGTCCACGATCGGCACGCGCGCCTGGGCGATCAGCCCCTTCTGGGCGGATAGCGCGCTGACGCCGAGGATGATGAGAACGACAAGGGATCGCAGGCTTCCGCCGCCAAGCCTGACGAGCGCGCCGAAGCCGCAGGTGCCGACGAGCGCCATGCCGAAGCCGAACATCACGCCACCCAGGATCGCTCCGGTCCAAGCGAAGCTCGAACGGATGTAGAAGCTCTCGTCGGATGCGGCAAGCCCCAAGGCCTGAAGGCTCTGGGTCAGGACAAGAGCGGTCGCAGCGGCGAGAATCCAGGTTCTCAGGCCGGTGCTGTCATTGGCATACCAATAGCGCTCCAACGCGGACATCGTGCAGAAACGCTGATTGCGGGCCACAAATCCGAGCACGCAACCGGCAAGCAGCCCGGCAACGGGCAAGAACCATGCCGATGCAACGATATTATCCATTTTATCCTCCCGCGAACCCTCCCCGGTTCGCAAAGGTCGTAACGCCAGTCCCTCCGTTGACTGGTGTTACGATGGCTTCTCACCCTGTCGCACCGGTGCGCAGAAGAGCTCGTAGAGAGAGCCTATCACGGGTGCGATCTCCTTGTTGGCAAGTGAATAGTAGATCACACGCCCATCCCGGCGGGTCGTGACAAGGCGATCGAAACGGAGGCGCGCCAGTTGCTGCGATACGGCGGCCTGCGGCATTCCCATCGTGTTTTCCAGCTCCGAGACGGATTTTTCGCCTTCGGTGAGCAGGCACAGGATCAGCAATCGGTCCTCGTGCGACAAAGCCTTGAGCAGCTCACTCGCCTTTCGCGCCTGCGCGAAGAGCTTCTCCCGCTCTTCCGGCGTTTGCAGCGTGTTCAACTGTGGCAGGCTCATTCGCCCATACCTCCTAATTCGCATCCGAGGCCATATTGGCAGAAAGGACCACGCAATGTCCATTTCCTACGGAAGCTTGGCGATCAACTCATCGATTGAAAACCAGAAAAACTCATCTCCCGCGTAGCCGCGCAGGCGGCCGATCTCCTCACCCTCATCCATCAGGATGAAAGTCGGCGTAAACCGCTCCCGCTGTATATGGTCGAGATCCTCAGGCCACGCCTCGGTGATGTCAACGCGGCGAAGAGGCGCGCGTGCACCCTCTTCCGTCTTCGGCCATGCGGGGGCAATCTCGGCATTGAAGCGTGCGCACCAGACGCAACCCGGCTGCTCCAGCATGACCAGCTCGGCCGCCTTCCCCGAAGTCGCACCGGCGAGGATGAGCACCGCAAGAAGGGTCGATGTCCGCAAGGATGGAGAAGCGTCCGAAATCATCATTTGCAACATATAGCATTTTCTGAATACATGTGGCAATGCTGTGATGCAGGGTGGTCTTGGGAGGGATCGAATGCTTGATATTAGCGTGGGGGGCGCGTTACTGGCTGGGTTGCTGTCATTCGTATCGCCTTGCGTTCTGCCCATCGTTCCACCTTACCTGGCCTGGCTTGCGGGGGTGAGCTTCGATCGATTGCGGGATGCCCAGCCGAACCCGGACGACCGGCGACAGGTCATATTTTCAGCAGTCTCTTTCGTTGCCGGCTTCTCGACGGTTTTCGTTGCCCTGGGTGCGACAGCGAGCCTGATCGGCAAGACGATCGCCCAATATTTCAATGTGCTTTCGGTGGCGGCAGGCGTGGTGATCATCGTCATGGGCCTGCACTTCCTCAAAATCCTTCAGATCGGGATGCTCTATCGGGAAGCGCGGGTACAGGTTACGGAGAAGCCTGCTGGTTTGGCTGGCGCCTTTTTGATGGGTCTGGCCTTCGCCTTCGGCTGGACGCCGTGCGTGGGACCGGTTCTGGCCGCAATTCTGTTCGTCGCAGGGGGAGAAGGGACGGCGACGCGCGGAAGTATTCTGCTGGCTGCCTATTCCCTTGGCATCGGACTGCCCTTCATCGCTTCGGCCGTTTTCGCCAGCCGGTTCCTTGGTTGGGCGGCGCGCTTCCGGCGACACATGCGTAAGGTGGAGGTCGCGCTCGGCCTCTTCCTGATCGTGACGGGACTGCTTTTCATGACCGGACAGATGTCGACGATTTCGCTTTGGCTCCTCGAGACATTTCCGGCGTTTCAGACAATCGGTTAGGAGGTCGCAATGCTGCAATTCATTTTTCTGGCGTTCTTCGCCCTCTTCGTCAGTGCTTCCGCCGGAGCGGCTGCAACGATCGGCGAGGATGGCCTTCACAAGGAAGAGTGGTTTTCGACGACCTTTCGCGACATTGCGGAGGATATTGCCGAAGCCAAAGCCCAGGGTAAGCGCCTGGCGATCGTGTTCGAGCAGCGAGGCTGTATCTATTGCCGCCAGATGCACGAGAAGATTCTCTCCGATCCGGAGGTGCGCGACTATATCAAAGCCAACTTCCTCGTCGTGCAGTACAACATGTTCGGTGACGAGGAAGTGACGGACCTCGACGGCGAGGTGCTAACGGAAAAAAGCGCTGCCCGCAAATGGGGTTATATCTTCACGCCGACGATTGTCTTCCTTCCCGAAGATGCCGGGGCGCGGGTCTCCGTCAGCAAGGCCGCCATCGCGACGATGCCGGGAGCTTTCGGCAAATGGACCTTCCTCAACATGTTCCGCTGGGTGCGCGAAAAGGCGTATGAAGGAAGCGAACATTTCCAGACCTACCACGCGCGCATTATCCAGGAACTCCGCAACTCGGGGAAGCTCATCAGCGAGGACTGATCCGTGTCGGCAGCCGATATATTCAAAGATTTATATTTTTCTATTGATGGCTGTTGAACATAGCGCTATCGTAAAAATGGAGGCTTGAACCGGTCATGCCGGTTCGGTGAGTTTGGGAGGACTCATGGAAATGAAGCGTTTCCTGACCTGTGTCGCGGTGCCTGCTTTCTTGTGCAGTCAGGCTGCGGCGGTAGAAATTGCGCCGGACGCCGTCAAGATCGACGAAATGAAGGTCTCTCAGTCTCTGACTGGCGCGACCGGGAATGCCGAAGAGGGCGCGAAAGTTCTGGCGAATCGCGGCCTTGGAAATTGTCTTGCCTGTCATGTCGTCACACCGCTTGCCAAGGAACAGTTCCACGGCAACGTAGCCCCTGCCCTGGATGGCGTCGCCGATCGCTGGTCCGAAGCCGAGCTGCGGGCAATCGTGGTCGACGCCAAGCGGGTTTTCTCCGAAGAGACCGTCATGCCCGCCTTCTACAGCCTCGAAGTCGGCATCAACGTCCGCAAGGACCTGGCTGGAAAGACGATATTGACGGCACAGCAGGTCGAGGACGTCGTCGCCTATCTCACGACGCTGAAGGGCTCAAAGTAATTTTCCGGAAGAGGAGATGAATGCATGAAGATCAACAGGCGACAGATGCTGAGCCTCTCGGCGGGCGCAGCACTCTTCTCGATAGCGGGACATCGCTCCACATGGGCGGATGTGCCGGCTGCCGAAAAGCGAATTATGGACTTTGCAGGCGGCAAGACGCCCGCATCCGGCAAGATCACCTTGACTGCACCCGAGATCGCCGAGAACGGCAACACGGTCCCGATCTCGGTAAACGTCGAAAGCGCGATGACTGGCGGAGACATGGTCGACTCCGTCATCATCATCGCGGATGGCAATCCGAATCCGGAAGTGGCCACCTTTCACTTCACCGCACTGAGTGGCACGGCTGTCGCGACGACCCGCATGCGCCTTGCCAAGACACAGAACGTCATCGCCGTCGCGAAGATGGCCGACGGCTCGGTTTTCATGGACAAGAAGGAAGTCAAGGTGACGATCGGCGGTTGCGGCGGCTGACGACAACAGAGGTGGAAGGAGACTAGTCAAATGGCAGCGCAACCAAAACCGCGTATCAAGGTTCCGAAGGAAGCGAAAGCTGGCGAGGTGGTGTCGATAAAGACCCTCATCAGCCATGAGATGGAATCGGGCCAGCGCAAGGACAAGGACGGCAAGGTCATCCCGCGCAAGATCATCAACAAATTTGCATGCGAGTTCAACGGGGCTCCCGTTTTCTCCTGCGATATCGATCCGGCGATCTCGGCCAATCCCTATTTCGAGTTCAGCGCGAAACTGACCGAAAGCGGCACGTTCAAATTCACGTGGATCGATGACGATGGCGCTATCTACACGGATGAACAGAAGATCACCGTAAACTGAGCATTCCACTCGCCGCAACGGGCGGCGAGTGGACACCCATCGGTCGTCATCGCCTCATTGGGGAGGTTATCTTGGGAGGGATAACGATGAAGAGACTATCCGTCTTGCTGCTGGTGTCGGTGGCATCTATCTCGGGATTGGCAGTGATGGCCTACGCCGATCCTGTCGATGATACCCTGACCATCGATGATCGCGAGATGATCATAAGGGCGAAGGCGCCGGAAGGGCATCCGTTCGATGAAGTGCTGTCCGGTTGGCTTTTCCGGGAGTCGGAAACCCGTGCGACGGAAGCCGATTCGTTCGCCAATCCAGGAATGCTTGCGGTGGAGCGCGGCGAGGAACTCTGGAACACCGTCGATGGATCGATGGGGAAATCCTGTTCCTCTTGCCACAATGATGCATCCGCGACGATGAAGGATGTCGGCGCGCATTTTCCCAAGTGGGATGCGAAGGCCAGGAAGCCCGTCAACATCGAGATGAAGATCAATGACTGTCGTACCGAGCGTATGGGTGCCGAACCCTACAAGTTCGACGCGGAGGAGCAGGTGGCGCTGACCACCTATATCAAGCACCAGTCCTTGGGCACTCCGGTACAGATCGACCTGTCTCAGGGCGAAATGCAGTCGTGGTGGGACAAGGGCAAGGAACTCTACTATACCCGTACGGGCCAGTTGGATTTCTCCTGTGCCTCCTGTCACGAGAAAAGCATGGGCAAGTTCATTCGCGCCGATCACCTCAGCCAGGGGCAGGTCAACGGATTTCCGACTTACCGCTTCAACACCGCCGGCATGGTCTCCCTCCACAATCGCTTCCGCGGTTGCATCCGGGATACCCGCGCCGAAATGCCAAAGGCCTTTTCGGACGAATTGATGGCGCTTGAGGTCTACGTCACCTGGCGCGGCACCGGCCTTTCGGTCGAGACGCCTGCGGTTCGCCAATAACAGGACCGAAGACCAAGATTGTTTCTCATGCGCGGAGGGTTCGAAGCCGTCCCCTCCCCTGGTTATGGAGTCCTTGATGTTATCGAGACGTGAAATGCTCATGGCCGGCGCAGCGCTGTCGGCCATCGTCGGCTCCGGGCTTGCCGGCAAGTGGTCGAGGGTCGCCGCACAGCAGTCTCTGAGCGAGGACGATCTGCTCCGCTTCGAACCGCTCGGCAATGTGACGATCCTTCACCTCACGGATATACACGCCCAGCTCATGCCGATTTATTTCAGGGAGCCGTCGGTCAATCTCGGTGTGGGTGATGTGGCGGGCCTGCCGCCGCACGTCACCGGTTCCGATTTCCTTCGCCTCTATGACATAAAGCCTGGAACCCCCGAGGCTTATGCATTCACCTCCGAGGATTTCGTGGCGCTTGCCCAAGGGTACGGCAAGATGGGTGGGCTGGACCGGATTGCGACGATCGTCAAGCGGGTCAGGGCCGAGCGCGGCGAAGATGTCTTGCTGCTCGACGGCGGTGACACCTGGCAGGGCAGTTACACCTCCTACCAGACCAAGGGTCAGGACATGGTGGACGCCATGAACGCGCTTGCACCCGACGCCATGACGGGGCACTGGGAGTTCACCTATGGTACGGAACGCGTCCAGGAGATTATCGAGACCCTTCCCTTTCCATTCCTCGGAGGAAACATTTTTGACGCCGAATGGGATGAACCCGCCTTCGATGCCTATAAGATGTTCGAGAAGGGAGGCTCCAAGATCGCCGTCGTTGGACAGGCGTTTCCCTATACGCCGATAGCCAACCCGCGCTGGATGTTTCCCAACTGGTCCTTCGGTATTCGCGAGGAGCAGGTCGCAAAGAACGTCGCGGCCGCACGCGCGGATGGCGCGGACATCGTCGTGCTGCTTTCCCACAACGGTTTCGACGTCGACCGAGCCCTCGCATCACGCGTGGGCGGAATCGACATCATCCTGACTGGACATACCCATGATGCGATTCCGGAGCCCGTTCTTGTCGGCAAGACCTTGCTGATTGCCTCAGGCTCGCATGGAAAGTTTATTACACGGCTCGATCTCGATATCCGGGATGGAGCTCTGAGGGGCTATCGGCACCGGCTCATCCCGGTGTTCTCGGATATCATTGCGCCGGATCCCGAAATGTCGAAGGCAATATCCGACATTCGGGCGCCGTATCAGGCTGAACTCTCGCGAGAACTTGCGACCTGCGACGGTCTCCTATATCGGCGCGGAAACTTCAACGGGACGTTCGACGACCTGATCTGTCAGGCTCTGCTCGACATACGCGAGGCGGATATAGCCCTCTCTCCGGGCTTTCGCTGGGGCACGTCAGTTCTGCCCGGGCAGAAGATTACCGTCGAGGACCTGCACAATGCATGCTCCATGACCTACCCGAACGCCTACCGCAACATGATGACCGGTCAGATGCTGAAAGACATCCTGGAGGACGTGGCCGACAACCTGTTCAACAAAGACCCCTACTATCAGCAGGGCGGCGACATGGTCCGGGTGGGCGGCATGGGATATTCGATCGATCCCGAAGCGGCGATCGGATCCCGCATTTCCAGCATGGTCTTGCTGAAATCGGGCGAGCCGATCGAGGCTTCGAAAGAATACGTCGTTGCGGGTTGGGCCTCGATCAATGAAAGCACGCAAGGACCGCCGATCTGGGACGTCGTGGAGCAGTACCTGGCGCAAAATCCGGTCGTCAGCGTGGAAGAGAACCAATCCGTAAAAATCATCAATCGGAAGTCATGAGGCAAAGCCTCGTTGGCAGATGGATTGCGGCGTGATATATAGAAAAAATTGAATATGTTTTATGAGTCATCTGTTCGGGAGGAACTGATGAAGACCGAGACAACCAAGACAACGCGCCGTGCCCTTCTCAGGGCCGGTTTCGCAGGCGGCGCGGCGGCACTTGCCACCGGCACGGCGGCCGGTGCGCGGGCCGCCGGCGATCCGGCAATTACCGAAATCCAGGATTGGAACCGCTATCCGGGAAAGGGGGTGGATGCAACGCCTTATGGGTCGCCTTCTTCATTCGAGGCTCATGTCATCCGCAAGAACGTCCCCTGGCTGACCTCCGATCCCATCTCGTCAGTCAATTTCACGCCCCTGCATGAGATCGACGGCATCATTACCCCGAGCGGCCTGTGTTTCGAGCGTCATCATGGCGGCATTGCCGAGATCGATCCGAACGCGCATCGGCTCATGGTCCACGGCATGGTGGACAAGCCCCTTGTCTTTACGATGGCCGACCTGAAGCGCTTCCCAAGGGAGAACCGCGTCTACTTCCTGGAATGCGCGGCGAATTCGGGGATGGAATGGCGCGGAGCGCAACTGAACGGCTGCCAGTACACGCATGGCATGGTGCACTGCGTCATGTACACCGGCGTCTCGCTCAAGACTATCCTGAATGAGGCAGGCGTGAAGCCGGAAGGCAAGTGGCTTCTGGCGGAAGGAGCAGACGCTTCGGCGATGACGCGATCGATCCCGCTTGAGAAGGCATTGGACGACTGCATGGTCGCTTTCGGAATGAACGGAGAGGCGCTCCGTCCCGAACAGGGCTATCCCGTCCGCCTCGTGGTTCCCGGCTGGGAAGGCAATATGTGGATCAAATGGCTAAGGCGCCTCGAAATCGGGGACCAGCCCTGGCAGCAACGCGAAGAGACGTCGAAATACACGGACCTTCTCGCCAACGGCAAGGCGCGCCGTTTCACCTTCCTGATGGACGTGAAATCCGTCATCACCAACCCCAGCCCGCAGGCGCCGATCAGGCATGGCAAAGGTCCGCTCGTGCTGACCGGGGTTGCATGGTCCGGCAACGGGCGGATCAGGCGCGTCGACGTCTCCGTCGACGGCGGCCGCAACTGGCACACGGCGCGTATCGACGGGCCGGGCCTGCCAAAGGCGTTGCACCGCTTCTACTACGAATTCGACTGGGACGGCTCTGAACTGTTCCTGCAATCCCGCGCGATCGACGAGGCTGGTTTCGTGCAGCCGACAAAGGACCAGTTGAGAAGCGTGCGCGGCACCAATTCCATCTATCACAACAACGGCATCCAGACCTGGCACGTCACCGAGGAAGGGAGGATCGAGAATGTCGAAATTTCGTAAGCCGCTGCTCATCATCGGCCTATCCGTTCTGGCTAGCGCCGCCACTGCTCTGGCGGGAGATGGAGAACATTTCAAGCTCGGGCGCGTCGCAACTCCCGATGAGCTGCTTGCCTGGGACATCGACGTTCGTCCCGACGGTCTCGGATTGCCTGATGGACGGGGTACAGTGGCCCATGGGATGGAAATCTTTGACGAGAACTGCGCGTCCTGCCATGGCGATTTCGGCGAAGCCGTCGGCCGGTGGCCTGTCCTGGCGGGCGGGAAAGGGACGCTTCAGGCAGATCGGCCGGAGAAGACCATCGGTTCCTATTGGCCCTATCTCTCCACCGTTTTCGACTATGTCCGCCGTGCGATGCCATTCGGCAATGCCCGGTCACTATCGGATGACGACGTCTACGCTTTGACCGCATATCTCCTCTACCTCAACGACGTCGTGACGGATGACGAGTTCGAACTCTCCAAGGAGAATTTTGCCGACATCAAGCTACCGAACGAGGTCAACTTCACCGACGACGACCGTACGAAGGAACCGTTCTATGCCGACAAATCGGAGCCGTGCATGGAAAATTGCAAACCCGACAAGGCGACCATAAAGGCGCATGCCGCGATCCTCGACGTGACGCCGGAAGATGCCGGCGAGGATGACCAGCCGGCGAGCGGTGGAATAGAATAGACGGGTCGCCAGTTCGGATCCGATCCGCTCTGAAATCGATGACAAAGCCGTTGCTACACGGCCGCCGATGACCAACCCGCGATCAAGATCAGATCCCCATTCATACAAGGGAGAATTACATGAAGAGGATTATCCTGGCAGCCGTATTGGCCCTGATGACTGTAACCCCTGGTTTCGCGATAGCCGCCGATCACAGGGTCGAGATGAGGAACAAGGGCTCTGATGGGAGCGCGATGATATTCGAACCGCGCCTGGTCAGGGCTGAGGTCGGCGACACGGTGACCTTCGTCGCGATCGACAAGGGCCACAATTCCAGCGCCATAAAGAAGGGCGTTCCCGACGGCACTGCTGAGTGGAAAGGCGAGATCAATCAGGAAATTACCGTAAAGATCGAGGCTCCCGGCGTGTATATGTTCCAATGCACGCCGCATTTCGGCATGGGAATGATTGGCGCCATCGTTGCAGGCCAACCGGTGAATCTCGAAGCTGTCAAGGCAATAAAATTTCCCGGCAAGGCGAAGCAGGTCGCATCGGAAATATTCGCGGAGATCGAGGCGGATGATTGAGCTCGATTTGAGGATTGGCCGGCCGGCCTGCTCGAAAACGCCACCAAATGGGCGCGCACGGCGATACGGCGGTTTCCGCGCCGATATTCTGTTCCCCCCGAACTGATGTCCGAAATCAGGGCTGCATTGCGCAAGATCAGTGCCCGCCATGATGGATGCCCTACATAACCCAATGCGACGTAGAGTTGGGAGTTGAGATAATGGCTTATACCTTAGACAAGACAATCGACGGGTCGACATTCAACGAGGTGGTCGAAAGGACCAAAGCGGCTCTTTCGAACAATGGCTTTGGCGTTCTCACCGAAATTGACGTCAAGGCGACGATGAAGAAGAAGCTGAATACCGATCTTGATGATTACCTCATCCTGGGCGCATGCAATCCGGGCATGGCTTTCGAGGCGATCAAGATGGAGCCAAAGGTCGGAGCGATGCTGCCCTGCAACGTCATCATTCGATCCCTCGGCGATGAGGGCGTCATGGTCAGCGCCATCGACCCCGTAGCCTCCATGCAGGCGATCGATAATGACGCCTTGAAGGAAACGGCGGGGAAGGTTAGGGGAATGCTGGCGGTCGTCGTTCAGGCGATATAACCGGCCCTTCGGAGATCGTGATGAAAAGGCAGAAGTTGGGTGGAAACACCGAGGGCGGATGCTGCCGGGGCCGGAATCGGCAATGATGACATGCTGCATGATTCGGCCGAAGTCTCCGACACGAATTGGACCGGCATCACCATGGTCAGGATGGCAGTGTCTGCTCAACGCGCTTTTCTGACGGACAAAATAAGGTGGTGTCCGTCATCTGAAAGTTGGGCCGCTGTTTTTCGGAGCGCCTGCGGCAATCGCCTCGGCCGAGGGAGTTGAGCCGCGTGGAATATGCAAGCGCCGATCGATTGAAGAAGGCCCTCCTTTTGATTGCGCTGGCCGGCCTCGTGACGGGACTTGCCCTTTACTCTGCAGGCAGGATCGATGCGGCCGGCATCGTATGGTCGGCAGGGGTCGTCCCCGTCCTGGCCGCGCTTCTGGTGGAGATTCTGCGCAGTCTATTCAGGGGAGAGGTCGGGCTCGACATCGTGGCGGCCTTGTCCATGTCGTCGGCGCTGGCATTCGGCGAGACGCTGGCGGCCGCCGTCGTCGCTGTGATGTTTTCCGGCGGCACTTTCCTCGAGAGCTTCGCCGAAGGCCGCGCTAGGCGCGAAATGCAGGATCTCCTCTCGCGCGTGCCACGGGTCGCGACCCGGCATCGCGACGGGGCGCTGGAGGATGTACCGCTCGACGATATCGAACCGGGCGACCGGTTGCTGATCCGGCAAGGCGATACGGTGCCCGTGGACGGCACGATTGCGTCCGACACGGCCTTCCTCGACACCTCCGCGCTGACGGGAGAATCCCTGCCCGTCCGGCTTGCTCGCGACAGGGAGGCGATGAGCGGTTCGACCAATGCGGGCGAGGCATTCGACCTCAAAGCAATACGCCGCGCGAGGGAAAGCACCTATGCCGGGATTGTCCGCCTCGTAGAGGAGGCGCAGAAGTCGAAAGCACCCATGTCGCGGCTGGCAGACCGCTGGTCGCTCGGCTTCCTCGCGGTGACGGTCGCGCTGGCTTCGACCGCCTGGTGGTTCACAAGCGATCCGATCCGGGCCGTTGCCGTGTTGGTGGTGGCCACGCCCTGCCCTCTGATCCTTGCAGTGCCGGTGGCGCTGGTGGCGGGCCTTTCGCGCGCAGCGCATTTCGGAGTTCTCATCAAGGGTGCCAAGCCACTCGAGGCGATGGCGCGAATACGAACCCTGATTGTTGACAAGACAGGTACGTTGACGGAAGGGCGTCCGCGGATCGTCTCGATCGACAGTCACATCGGCATCTCCGAAGTGGAGATCCTCCGCTTCGCCGCGGCGCTTGAGCAGGCATCGCAGCATCCCGTCGCACAGGCTATTGTCGCCATCGCGAAGGAACAGGGCCTCACTCTGCCGGTACCCTCGGAAGTCGCCGAGATTCCCGGCGAGGGCGTCGTTGGAAGTGTCCAGGGTCGCAAGATTGTAGTGGGTGGCGCAAGTTTCGTGGCAAGGCGCATCGGGCAGACATCGGACAATCATTCATCTCTCGCGGCAGGATCCGTTCTCGTCGCCGTGGCGGTCGACGGTAAGATGGCGGGACATCTGGTAATGGCCGATCCCTTGCGCAAAGGGGTGGAAACCATGTTCAAGCGGCTTCGGCAGGAGGGCGTGGCGCGGATCCTTCTGGCGACCGGCGATCGTCCCGAGGTGGCCGAACGCGTGGCGGAAGGTCTTGGTCTCGATGGTCTTCGGGCCGGGCTGACCCCGGATCAGAAAGTTCTCCTTGTCCTCACCGAGCGCAAGAACGGCCCTGTCATGATGGTCGGCGACGGAGTCAACGACGCACCGGCGCTCGCCGCTGCGGATGTGGGCGTCGCTATGGGGGCTCGAGGCGCTGCCGCCTCCGCCGAGGCCGCCGACGTCGTGCTGCTCGTCGACCAGGTCGACCGGCTCGGACCTGGGATCGTGATCGCCCGGCGCGCCCGCCGCATCGCGATTGAAAGCGTCGTCGCCGGGATCAGTCTGTCCGTGCTTGGCATGGTCGCTGCAGCCTTCGGCTACCTCACGCCGGTTCAGGGCGCACTGCTTCAGGAAATCATTGACGTTGCTGTCATCCTGAACGCCTTGCGCGCTCTGCGCATCACGCCGCCCGAACTCCCGGACGGCTAAGGCATGAATCACATCTCAATTGATAGACCCTGAGCCTAGCTCGCTCACTGCTGGCAGAGTTAGCTCAATCATCGACATCAGCTCAGTTTATATCCGATATTGTGATATAGATCACATTATATGTTGACTTCTATCTCCGGCTGTTAGACTATCACTCCCGTTCGGATAGCCGATGAGCACGCTGGAAACTGGGAGGATAACGGCATGCTTTCGAGAAGGACATTCATGTGGCTCGCGGGTACATTTCTCGCGACCAGGCCGGCGCTTGGGCAGGTGCCGGGCGGCGATTTGCCCCGAGATCAGTTGCTGATCCTGGAAAATCCAGAAGGCACAATTAAGAATGCCGGCTGGTTCAACATTTGGGCCATCAATGCAGGTGGCCAGACTACCGGCCTGCACCAGAACGCGATGGATACATTCTGGTATATTGACCCAGATCACGGGATCAACGGCGTCTGGGACAATTCTCTAGCAACCGAAAAGCCGATCTATAATAAAAACTTCACGGAAATGACCGTGAAGTTGAGGTCGGGTATCTTCTGGAGCGACGGGGTGGAATTCACGGCTGACGACGTGGTGTTCACGATCGAGACGCACATGAAGACCAGTGGACTGCGTTGGAGCGCTCCGGTTCAGGTCAATGTGGCCGCGATCGAGAAAAAGAGCCCGACTGAGGTACTCTTCAAGCTCAAGAAACCCAACTCACGCTTCCACGCTCTGTTTACCGTCCGCTGGAACGCGATGTGGATGATGCCGAAACACGTCTTCGAGAAAGTTGGCGACGTGCTGAAATTCGACTTCAATCCGCCAGTGTCGCTGGGCGCATATACGCTCCACAATTTCGACCGTGGTGGCAAATGGTTCATCTGGAAGAAGCGGGACGATTGGCAACGGACGACAGTCGCGCGCTATGGCGAGCCCGGTCCTGGCTATCTCGCGTACATCGATCCGGGACCACCTGAAAAGCGCGTCATCGAGCAGCTCAATCACCGGCTCGACGTCATTCACGATCTTTCGCCCGAAGGCATGTTTACGCTCGCGAAGGATTCTCCGTCTTCGGTGAGTTGGTTCAAGGGTTTCCCTTATGCCCACCCGGACCCGACGCTTCCTTCTGTCATCTTCAATCATCGGCTGGAGAAGTTCCAGAACAAGGATGTCCGCTGGGCACTCGCGTTGCTGATCGATATCAAGGCCGTCAGCATGGCTTCCTATCGTGGCGCGGCGACAATCTCGGCCATCGGCGTGCCGCCTACGGGACTATATCCGAAATATTACTTCGAACCAATGGAGCAATGGCTTACTGGCTTCGAGCTCGATACCGGCAAACGGAAGATCAAACCTTACGACCCGACGGTGGGCAAGCAGATCGCCGATATGCTTCGGCCTTCGCTCAAGGATCAGATACCATCGGACCCCGCGGATATTGCGACCGCCTTCGGCAGAGGCTGGTGGAAGCCCGACCCGGAAGCGGCAACCGAGCTCCTCCAGAGGGCAGGCTTCACCAAACAGGGTGAGCGCTGGTTCCAGCCGAATGGCGAGCCGTTCACCGTGAAGGTTATGGTCGAAGGCGACCTTCGACCCGTCATGACGCGTGCAGGCTCGATCATTGCACAGCAATGGCGGCGTTTCGGCATCGATGCCAATATCGACGTCGCTCAGGGAACAATGCTCGACCGTCGTGGTGTCGGCGACTTCGATACGTTCATCGGCTGGAGCGTCGAAACCTGGGGCGGTCACCCAGACCTCTCCTTCTTCCTTGACAGCTGGCATTCGCAGTTCGTGGTCGATGTCGGCAAGGTGCAGCCGCCGAGAAACTGGCAGCGCTGGGCCGAACCTCGGCTGGACAAGATCATCGAAGAGATCCGCACGATTGATTTCGACGATCCGCGCGGCGTTGAACTCGGCCTCGAGTATCTGAAGCTGGCGGCGGCTGAGATGCCGATCATTCCGCTGATGGCATACAACGTGTTCGCGACGATGGACACAACCTATTGGACCGGCTTCCCGAGCCTTGCCACGAAGCCCTACACGAATCCGGTCTCCAACTGGGGCAACACAAAATACATGATGGTCAATCTGAAGCCGACCAAACCGGCGAAGTGACCGGGCCCGTCCGGCGTTCCCAGCACCGGGCGGAACCTCTTTCCAAGACATGAGGCATCAATGCGATCCTACGTCATCTACGTGGGCAAGCGCGTTTTGCAATTCGCGCTTGTCGTTTTCGTCGGTATCAGCATCACGTTTCTGATCACCCATCTGACGCCGATCGATCCGGTCGAGCATGCCGTCGCACAAGTCAGTACATTTGGCTTTTCCAGCCCTGAATCCATCGAGCTTCTCCGGCAGTCGTTGCGGGAGCTTTACGGAGTGGGCGACAATCTATGGGAGGAGTATCTCGTCTTCTGGCAACGACTTGCCACGCTCGACTTCGGTCCATCGTTGTCGGCATTCCCCACACCCGTGAGTGAACTGATCGGAAGAGCCATCCCCTGGACGATAGGACTCCTTACGGTATCAACCATTTTGAGTTGGTTCATCGGCAATATCATCGGCGGACTGGCCGGCTATTACAGCCGAAATCGGGTCCTCCGGATAATTGGCATGATCATGATGGGCCTGCATCCGGTCCCATATTACATCGTCGCCTTCGTCCTCTTGATCGCCTTTACCTTCGTGCTGCCGATCTTGCCAAGCAGCGGCGGCTACGAGATGAACATGAGGCCCGGATGGACGCTTCAGTTCATCGGCAGTGTTCTGCTTCATTCCATCCTGCCTTCGTTTTCCCTTATCCTTGTCGGTGTCGGAAGCTGGTTCATGGGCATGCGCGCGTTGGTCTCAAACATCGTGACCGACGATTATGTTACCTACGCGTCTCTTGCCGGAGTACCCGAGAGACGGCTGGTGACCTCCTATGTGATGCGCAACGCCTTCCTGCCGCAGATCACCGGCCTTGCGATGTCGATTGGTGCGATCTTCAATGGCGCAGTCATCACCGAACAGGTCTTCGGATATCCAGGGATTGGCCGCCTTCTGGTCGAGGCGGTTCATGCGGCCGATTACTCGCTCGTCCTCGGTATCACGTCGATCGCCATCATCGCGGTGTCGGCCGCCGTCTTCATCATCGACATTATCTACCCATTGATCGATCCACGCGTACAGGTGACCCAATGATTGCCGTCTTTAGGGACCTGTTCCGCTACAACGGCGAATTCGCCATCGGCTTCATGATCATGGTGATCATCCTCGGCATCGCCGCCGCGTCGTTTTTCTCGCCCTATGAGCCGATCGATTCCTATCTGGTCGCAATGGACGCCCCACCGTCAGCCGAATATGTGTTCGGCACCAATTCGCGCGGCCAGGACATCTTCTGGCAGCTGACGTTCGCGATCCGCAACACGCTCGCCTTCGGCTTCATCGTCGCGCTGATCAGTCGCATTCTCTCTTTGGCGATCGGGCTGGTCTCAGGCTATGTCGGGGGAGCCGTCGATCGCGTCCTGATGTCGATTAACGACACCTTCATCGTCATCCCACTGTTCCCCCTTCTGGTGCTCCTCTACTTCGTCCTGCGGGACGACATGACCTGGTTCGTACTTGCACTTGTAATGGCAGGGCTTGGTTGGGCTTATGACGCCCGATTGATCCGATCAGTCATGATCAGCCTGAGGACCAGGGAGTTCACCAACACCAGCGTTTTTTCCGGCATGTCGATGCCGAGGATCGTCACCCAGGAGCACCTGCCTTACGTGCTGCCGATTGTCTTTTCGACCTTCATGAACAACATGAACTGGTCGATCGGGCTGGAAGTCACGCTTGCGGTGCTGGGTTTTACCGATGTCGATACGCCGACAATCGGCGGCATGATCTTCTGGGCCAACCAGCACAGCGCAATGGTGTCAGGCATCTGGTGGTGGTATTTCTTCCCCACCCTGTTCGTGACGCTGACGTTCATCGGCCTCTTCCTCCTATCCATTTCCATGAACGAGTACATCGATCCGCGAAGCCGGCTCGACCGGATGGGGAATTCGTGATGGCCCAGATCCCCGCCTCATCCGTCCGGCATAGTTCGCACGTGTTAGAAACGCATGATCTGCGCGCCTATTATCGTATGAAATATTTCGGTATCGACCGCGAAGTGCGGGCGGTCGATGGCATCTCGATGCACGTGCGCAAGAACGAGATCTACGGCATCGCCGGCGAATCCAGCTGCGGCAAAACAACTTTCATAAAGGCGATCGCCGCAGCGATCAGGCCGCCCTTGGAAATCGTCGCAGGGCAAGTGAAATACAGCTTCATCAAGGACGGTCTGTATGAGCTGCCTGCGGCAGAACGCTCCGCCATTCGCTGGCGCCACCTATCCTATATTCTTCAGGGCTCGATGAACGTTCTCAATCCCGTTCGGCGGATCCATAAGACGTTTGAAGATTTTGCGTTCCGGCACATGCATTTGGGGCGCGCCGAATTCGATCTCGAGGTTAAGCGTCATCTTGAGCGGCTGCGCCTTCCTGCCGAAATCCTTCGTGCCTACCCGCACGAATTGTCGGGCGGCATGCGACAGCGCGTCTGCATAGCGCTCGCCACCCTCTGCAAGCCTGAATTCATCGTCGCCGATGAGCCCACGACCGCTCTTGATGTCGTTGTCCAGAAAGACGTCCTCGCCATGATCCGCGAGACGCAAAGTCAATTCGGATCATCGATGATCTTCGTGACCCACGACCTGGCGGTTCACGCCAACGTCACGGACCGGCTGGGTATCATGTATGCCGGAAGGCTTGTTGAGGAAGGTCGAACGGCGGATGTTTTTTCCAACCCGATGCATCCCTATACCGCTCATTTGATTGCGAGCCTTCCGAAGATCGGCGACACGCAACCACGTAGCGCACTAAGCGGATCTCCACCCAACCTGGCCGATCCACCCAAGGGGTGCCGCTTCCATCCCCGCTGCCCTCTCGCCATGGAGATTTGTCGGCATGAAAACCCGGCGCTGACGACGCTTGCCGAGGATCATCGGGTGGCATGCTTCGCAGCGAGCGCAAATGTCCAGCCGAGCGACCACGAAAAGCCCGTCGAGGCGGGAACGTTGGGGGCGGTTTGATGAACACGCCTCTTTTGCACCTCGATAGCGTGTCGAAACTTTATAAACGCGGTGGTCTTCTCGGCCGTGAAGAATTTCGGGCTGTCGATAACGTCTCGTTCCATCTCGATGATAAAGAACCGCAGGTCTTCACGATCATCGGCGAATCCGGAAGCGGCAAGACCACGTTGGCCAGAATGATCCTCAACATGGTCCGGCCGACCGCCGGGACGATTTTCTTCAAAGGGCAGGATCTGGCATCGATCCACGGCGGAGGTGCGCGGCGAAGATTCATGAAGGAAGTACAGCCGATCTTCCAGAACCCTTTCGAGGCATTCAATCCCCTGAAGCGCGTCGATCGTTATCTGTTCATGACCGCGAAGAACTTCACAGGCGCAAGCTCATCCGCACAGCATGAAGCGGCGGCCGATGCAGCCTTGAACAAGGTTGGCCTTTCGCTCGGCGAGGTTCGCGGCAGGTTTCCTCACGAGCTGTCCGGAGGACAGTTGCAGCGGGTTGCGATTGCCCGCGCGCTCATCCCCGGCCCTTCGATGATCGTCGCCGACGAGCCTGTCTCGATGGTCGACGCCTCATTGAGAATGTCCATAGTCAATCTGTTTCGGACGCTTCGCGACGACCTGAAGGTGTCGATCATCTATATTACGCACGACCTTGCGACGGCCTATTACGTCAGCGACAGGATCATCATCATGCGCAAGGGCGAAGTTGTCGAAAGTGGTCCGGCACGCACTGTTCTGGAAAACCCGCAGCATTCCTATTCCCAACTCCTGAAGTCCGCCGTTCTGTCCCCCGATCCGCATGGTCACGGCGTGTTGATCGGCGACAGCGCCGCTTCGCAGCAGGCGCGGGCATCGCCACACCCGCATGTCAGCAGTTCAGAGCCGCAGGTGCGCTAGCGGCTGAAATATCCTTTTTTCTTTCATCGGAGCGAGATTTAAGATGATCAAGGCCCAAGTCCGGTTCGACCGGGACTTCATTATTGGTGAAACCGACAAGCGTCTTTTCGGTGCATTCATCGAGCACCTCGGCCGTTGCGTATATGGCGGGATTTTCGAACCCGGCCATCCGACGGCCGACGGCAAGGGGTTCCGGCGAGATGTTCTGGAGCTCGTACGGGAGCTCAATCCGACCATCATGCGCTACCCTGGCGGAAACTTCGTCTCCGGCTACAATTGGGAAGATGGCGTGGGGCCGATCGAGCAGCGCCCCCGTCGGCTCGATCTCGCATGGAAGTCGGTCGATACGAACCACTTCGGGACCAACGAGTTCATGGACTGGTGCCGGGCTGCGGATATCGAACCGATGTTGGCAGTCAACCTCGGCACGCGTGGTCCTGACGAAGCGCGTCACCTGCTCGAATATTGCAACCATCCATCGGGCACCCATCTTTCCGACCTTCGCCGCAAGCATGGCTGGGAGACGCCGCACGACATCAAATTCTGGTGCCTGGGCAATGAGATGGACGGAGGTTGGCAGATGGGGGCAAAAACGGCCGAAGAATACGGTCGCATTGCCACTGAGACAGCCAAGATGATGCGGATGACGGACCCAACGATCGAACTGGCGGCATGCGGATCCTCCGGCCGAAAGATGGCGACCTATGGCGAGTGGGAAAGGATCGTGCTTGAACACACTTTCGACCATGTCGAGTTCATATCTCTGCATACGTATCTCAACAATTATGCCGATGACACGCCTTCCTTCCTGGCAAGTCCTGACTTGATGGACAGCTTTATCGATGAGGTGGTTGCGATCGCAGATGCGGTGGCCGCGCGGCGCCGCTCGCGCAAACGCATTATGCTCAGCTTCGACGAGTGGAACGTCTGGTACCGCACAAGGCGCGGTGAGCATAACCGCGTCAAGGAGGGCTGGCCGGTCGCCCCGCCCATTCTGGAGGAGGAGTATAACATGCAGGACGCGCTTGCCTTCGGCGGCGCCTGCATTTCGCTCCTCAATCACGCCGATCGGGTCAAGGCGGGCTGCCTTGCCCAGTTGGTCAACGCGATCGCCCCGATCATGACCGAGACCGGTGGCCCGGCCTGGCGCCAGACGATCTTCTGGCCATTCTCGGATTTCAGCAACCTCGGCAGAGGTCGGGTGTTGAGAACCAACGTTGACACGCCGACGTATTCAACGCGTTATTATGATCCAACCCACACGGAAGATCTTTATGACAAGATCGATCCGGTGCCTTATCTCAAATTTTCAGCCGTGCATTCGGAGGCGGACAAAACCGTTACGCTGTTCATCTTGAACCGGCATCTCTCCGACGACATGCAAATCGATATTGCTGCGACAGGTTTCGGAAACCTGGGGCTGCAGCGCGCCCATACGCTTCACCACGAGGAGCTTAAGGCCAGCAACACGAAAAACAATCCTGACAAGATCGCCCCCCGCACCTTGCAGGGCGTGGAGGCACTGAGTTCTCGGACCACCGTGACTGTCCCGCCGGCTTCATGGAATGTCGTCCGGTTTAACGCTGCCGCATAAGCTCCGGCTTCAGGCGATATAAAGACGCATCACGATGTCCTGGTCATAATTGCCGAAGCCGCGGCCAAAGATGTTGATGCCTCCCGGATGGGGGGCATTTTCTTCGATCCCGATCTTCATTCGAATGGAATGATGGTCGGCCATGCCGACATCGTCGATAGTGACATTCGAGATGGAAACTCCATCAACAAATGATCCCTGTTTGGTAATCCGGAAGGTTTTCAGCTTGCCGTATTGCGAACCTTCGAGCTTCCACCACTTGGGAGTATAAACGCCGCGCTTGTCACCGTAGTCTCCAGGAGATGTCCACGTCCCTACCTTGTGATCATTGACCCACAACGTGATATCGGACGGCCAATTGACATTCGTCCCTGGAACTTCAGACGACAGCTCCATGGAAAACTCCACCGCCTCGATGGTCGAGTTGAGAAGCCTGGCGTTATTCGGGAACTTGTATTCCACATTCCCGCGCCCGAACCAAATGAGCGCCGCCTGGACCCGACCGGGATCCAGGAAAAAGTCCGGCACGTCAAGCAATCCGATAACACCCTCGGGTGAGCAGAGGCCGCACGGCGCCGACACCTCACAACTCGTGAAGAGGCCCAGCGGCATCGCAACCTCGATCTGGTTACTGTTCTGGCTTTTCTCGGGGGTATCGAAACGAACTATGATCTCGTCATATCGGGCGCTGCATACTTTCTGATTCCCCTTGGTCGCCTTCACCGAATGAGCATCAATCAGCCCCGCCTCTTCCAGCGTCAATATATTTACGGCCACAGTCGATTGAGGCAGCGACAGTGCGGCACTGATCTCGTTGACATTCATTTTGCCGCGATCGTGCAGGAGCTGCAGAATGTTGATCCGGATAGGAGACGCAAGGCCTTTAAGTACCGAACCGCCTGTATTTGCGGATATGGTAAGAAAATTAGGTTTCATGTTCAAAACTGCTGTTGTCGGTCCTTTGTATCAGGATTTTTGATTTGGTAAGAGCGAAATTTTCCAGGCAATAGGCGAGAGCGCGGCAGGTGAGGCAATGAACAGGCTCCCTGTTAATCAACAAGGCTTCGCAATTTCTGGAAATACCCAAATCCACGATCAGCAGACACCTTCATATGGCGGCTGTCGTGAATCCTGACCATGGAGCTTGATAACTGGCAATAAGCATTATTTCAGCAATTTCTTCTACAGGTGTGAAGAGCGCACGAATGGGAGATTTGGCTGGTGACTCGTACAACGATTTTAATGATGGCATTCCTGTCGTCCTGCACGGTTATGCCCGACCATTCCCAGGCTGTGACGTCGATGACGTCGTCGGCGACCGGTTCTGCAAAGAGGGATATGACGGTCACTGCAGCAATCAACAAAACCACGGTTGAGCGCTCGAGGTTCCAGTCTTCGCAGTCGGTACTGGCCTATGGCGGACCCAGTCCTTGGATTTGCACCCCAAGCGGATTTGGCATGAAATCACAGTGCACATCGAAAGCTTCCCTCGACTATTAATCAGGGCGACGGTTGAGATCGGAAGTCCGGAGGCAGACGAGAGAGCCGGATGCCTCGTTCCGTCCGACATGTCGTGCGCCTTTCACCGCCTCTCGGCATTCGGCGAGCTGATCCGTCGGATCGAGCTGGGAGCAGGCACTCCGACCCGGCATCTGACCGGCGGCTCAAAGGAACTTGGTTTCCACGGAGAGTGTACTGAGGCTGGCGGCCATATCCGACAAGGCCGAGAATTTCCGCGGTATTGCCAAGGTTCTACGACAGCATTGGTAATTGGACGCACGCGAGCGCCGAGAATTGCATCTCGAAACCTCCCCCGAGACAAGAAGTAACTGAGAAAATTATTATTTCGCTGGCGGCGTGGCATTGAATGCAACACGTTTTGCGATATTTATTCAGAAATAACTAAATTAGAAAATGCAGTTGAGCCGCATCAAAGCCAAGCGAATGTAAATGGATTAGCAGGATTGTTTTCCGAGAGGACCTTATGGAAGGGGAGGAAAGGATGCCGGACCGGGATGCGACACAGTCTGCTTCTGTCGAGACCGATCTCCTTGCCGACACCGACGACGTGGTCTCTCTTTATGACGAGAGCTTTCATCTTACGGAATATTCGGCAAGGTGCCGACAGAAATATGGCCTCCCGTCTCTGGTCGATACGACCTTGTGGCACGTGTATCCGGAGCTGCTGGCTCCTTTAACGAAATCTGCGGTCGAACTCGTACTTTCGAATGGATTCCCGCGAAAGATCGAGGTTGCAAACGCGAAAACAGCAGATCAGCGCACACTCATCGTTTTCCGCAGCCCTCACGGCTTGGGTGTTGTCGAAACGAATGGTGACTCAAGCCTGCGCGGGACCTACAGCCAGGCTGAGAACGACCGAGCGCTTCTCTTTTACCAAGCTACCCATGATGTTTTAACAGGGCTGCCAAATCGACGGCAGTTCAGCGATCAATTGCGAGACGTTCTGGCCGCATCGAAGAGGGAAAAGTTCGCCCTCATGCAGATCGACCTCGACGATTTTAAACCGGTCAACGACACACTGGGCCACAGTGCAGGCGACATGGTTCTGAAGATGGCTGCCGAACGGATAAGGAGCGTGCTCGGAGAGCAGGAATTCGCTTATCGCTTGGCCGGCGACGAGTTTGCAATCATTCAGCGGAGAAACGCTCAACCTGGGGAAGCGGAACGCCTGGCAGAAGCCCTCGTCCATGCTTTCAGGGAGCCATTCATGGTCGAGGGCCTTAACGTCTTTGTCGGTGCAAGCGTTGGAGTTGCGGTTGCCCCAGCAGATGGAGACGAATTCGAACAGCTCATGAAAGCGGCAGACATTGCACTCTACGCTGCGAAGGAGGATGGCCGGCGCAGGGCGAGGAGGTTTAATCGCTCCATGCTCATGGTTCTGGAACAGCGGGAGACGTTGCGTCGCAGTTTGCGAACTGCGCTCAAAGAGGGGCAATTCTTCATTGAATATCAGCCACTTGTGCAGCCGCCTTTCTCGATCGTAGGCTTCGAAGCGCTATTGCGATGGCGCCATCCCGTCATGGGCATCATTCCACCCGGTCTCTTTATTCCGATGGCCGAGACGGACGGTTTGATGAGCGATATCGGCCAATGGGCTCTTGAACAATCCTGTCGCGAGGCAATGACGTGGCCACCCCACTTCACGGTTGCCGTCAATCTCTCTCCGGCGGAATTCCTGCACGCAGGGCTTACCGATCGTATTGCTCAAACCTTGGATCTTGTCGGAATTCGCGCCGACCGGCTCGAGCTCGAAATCACCGAATCTGTGCTTCTAGAGCGAACGATCAACAATCTTGATACACTCAATACATTGAAAATGCTGGGAGTGCAGATATCGCTTGACGATTTTGGAACCTACTATTCGTCGCTCAGTTATCTGAAAAACTTCCCCTTCGATACGATCAAGATCGACCAGTATTTCATCAAGGATCTCGAGGTCGATAACAAAAGTCAGACGATCGTCCGATCCATTATCGCGCTCGCCCACGGGCTCGGCATGAGCGTCACCGCCGAAGGTGTAGAAACGGCAGAACAGGCCGCTTGGCTCAACAAGAAAGCATGTGATCGGCTGCAGGGATATTTTCTGAGCAAGCCGATGCCCGCCGGGAGGATAGGCGCGTTCCTCAGGAAGTTTACGCTGCCCGTCCCTTTCGGGAATTTCCCCATTCCCAAACCAATGCGACCTTTGGATCCTCGGCGAATGTGACAGTCAATTTTTGAACTTCCTCGGAGTGGATATGGAAGGAGGGACCGGCATGTGTGCAGCCAGCAAGAAGCCTGCGGAAGCGGCCTTCGCGCCTCTGCTCCAGTTCGAGATGGACATGCGAACCTTTCTTTCGGACTGGCAGCATTGCGATCAACTCTCGACCTTCATCGCGCGGATGATCAGCCACAACCGCACGGATCCCATCCGGCATTCGAATTTCTTCTCGTTTGCTCTCAATGAACTGCTGGAGGTATCATTCCGGGGCGGTTCGCCCGAAGGCAGAATAGATTGCATCGTTTATCGACGCGACTTGATGGAGCGTGTGAAGCTCAGCTTCACGTGCCCTTCAGGGCAGCAGGAATTCTACCGTGAGGCGGTTGCGAGAACCCATCAGGAAGATGCGTTCTCGCGCTATCTCGGTGCCATTTCAACGGATCAGACGCCAAACAGGGAAGTCGTTCTTCTTGATCTGGCGATCAACTTCGACGCCGACGTGCATCTGGAGGAACGTGCTCCGGCATCCATAACGTTCGTCGTCGACCTGCCACTTGAAAGGGCCATAAATTGAGTACGACTGTTTTCTCAGCGCCCTTCAATGCGGAGTTCGACGCCAATAGCCAGGAGTTCTCGCTGGCCGGCGTCATCCGGCCGCGCTCGGTCGATGAGATCGCCGCAAGCATTTCCGTGCTCAAAGGGGCTATCGATGACGTGCGCGGGGTTCTCTACATCAATGTGAAACGTCTCGTCCAGATGAACAACACAGCATTCCAGGCCTTTGCACGTGTCGTTCTGGACGCTTGTCGGGCGAGGTCCGATCTTCGCTTCGTGGTAGTGACTTCAAGCGTCGTCGGCTGGACCGAACGCATGTTCAAGCACCTGAACAGGATCGAGCCGCGGGTAACAGTGGAGGTCTACGATTCAAAATTCTATCCCGGCCAAGCCTTCGTCGAGGATACGAGTTTCATTCCGATATTGCGCACGCAGACCAAGATGACCTGGCGCCACGAGCGAACGATCCTTCCCCGTCACGGCATGCGGCCGGGAATCGTGATGGCCGATATCTGCTGCGGCATCGGCGATTTCGCCATGCTTGTCAAAAGGGAGTTCCAGCCGACCCGCATCGTGGCGCTCGACCATTCGAAGGCGAGCCTCGCCTATGCACGCGATATGGCAGCCAGCTTCGGCATTGCCGATATCGAATATACCTATGGCGACGCGTCCGAAATGTTGCTCGAGGACAATCAGTTCGACTTCGTGACCTGCCGCCATTCGCTTCAGATATTCAACCGGCCAACCGTGCTTTTGAAGGAGCTTTACCGGATCTGCAAACCGGGCGGGCGGGTATATATAACCAACGAAAAGAATTCGCACTGCCTGGGAGAACCCCGATCGAAGAGTATTCAATGGACATATAACGAGGTTGCGAAGCTGTTCAGCCACTTTGACATGGATGTGGAGCTTGGGCCCAAGAGCCGCCGATATCTCGTTGACGCCGGCTTTGACGATATCCTCATGGAATCCTTCATGGTCACCAACCTCGACGGAGACCCGCAGGACTTCGCCGATGTCATCGCGGCCTGGGAAAACGTCTACGCCGGAGAAATGGCCATGAAACGTGGCGATCCTCCCGAGTTCATGGAACGCTTCCGCCAGGGTTTCAGCGACCACATCTTTGCAGCCCTTCATCCCAAGGGCTATGCCGGCTGGCCAATCTGGGCGGCATCCGGACGCAAACCGCCATGAGCACGCCCAGTCAGCAGATCGCACGTTTTGGCTTGCGCTCGTTCCGCGCGAAGTTCGTTCTCGTCGTCGGGAGCGCCGTGCTCTTCGATCTGCTCGTGACCGGGGGCCTGGCGCTTTGGAATGTGCAAAGGCTCTCCCGCGATGCAACCGCCGAGGTCGGCCAGGGGCTGGAACAGGCCAATCAGGGCTATATCCGTTCCTACGCGGAAACGACGGCCGAACACGTCAATCTGCTCCTGAACCAGGTCCACTCCGACGTGAACACATTGGCAGGCGTCCTTCAGTCGCAGATCGATCGCCCCTTGAGGGAAACCCAGATCGGGGAGGCAATGGCCCGCGGCGCTCCGGGAACCGTCGACGTGGTTTACGATGCGAAAGGAGGATGGGCCCAGAACCTGCCCGGCCCGTTATCCGTCGTCAGCGTCTGGGGATATCTCTTAGGCCCCGATCACGTTCCGTTGCCCGAAGTTGAGAGGGACATCGAAAACAGTGCCGTCCTTGATCTGGTCGCACCGAGCCTCCTGGCAAACGGTCTTTCGAAGCTGCAGATGTATTACATCGGCCCGAAGGAACGCCCGATCTTCAGGACAGCACCTTACACGGAGCAGGCCCAGACGTTCGACAGGCTCTATCCGGGCCATAACAGCGCGGAATTCTGGACTTTCTTCTTTCCCGGGCTCTACGAGTCCTGGGAGCAATGGGCCACGGATCCGGGGCAGCGTCCGGTCAGCGACGTCATCACTCAAACGGCGCCTTATACGGATGCGATCACCGGCAAGCTCATCGTCAGCTTCTTTCAGCCTCTCTGGTCCCCGGACCGCACGAAGGTTGCAGGCGCCGCCGGCACGGACATCACCCTCGACCAGTTGGCAGAAATCGTCGAGAACGTCAAAGTCGCCGACAATGGCTTCGGCTTCCTGACCATGTCGGACGGCAATGTCGTCGCCATCAATCCCATCGGCGAGAAGATCATCGGCCTGCAGGCATCGAGCGATACGGGTGGCGAAGGCGTGACGGGCCTGAACCGCTCTCTGAGAAGAAGCCTGCAGCCCGAAATCGCGCAACTGCCGCTGGGGGAGGACGGACTGCTGCGCCACATTCTCCTTGATGAAAACGGCGAGAAGGTCCCCTACCTGGTCGTCCTGAAACAGCTGCAGCCGACGAACCTCTGGGTTTCCGGCCCTGTCCGGCGTGAGGCCATGCTGCTCGGCATCGTCGTGCCGGAGCGCGAGATCTACGCCTCGTTGTTTGCCGCCCAGGCAGGAATTTCACAAGCGACGAACCGGATCCTGATCTACCAGATTCTCGCCCTCCTCGTATCCCTGTGCTTCGTCATCGGAGCCGTTTTCGCCATATCGAAGCGTATAACCAGAGGCATCAGCGCGCTCGCCGATGCCGCCAAGCGCATACAGGCCAAGGATTATTCAGTCAGGCTCGATATCCCGACACACGACGAGGTCGGCGAGGCGGGCCTAGCCTTCAATCGCATGGCGGAACAGATCAGCTTCCATACGGAAAATCTCGAGCAGCTCGTCGAGGACAGAACCAAGGAGATCGAAGAGGCAAACCTGCAAATCTCCGCCTTGAATCATAAGTTGCGCAGCGAAAATTTGCGCCTCGGCGCAGAACTCGCCGTCGCACGCCGCATCCAGATGATGGTCCTCCCCAAGGCCCGTGAGCTGGAGGAAATTACCGATCTGGAAATCGCAGCCTATATGCGGCCAGCCGACGAGGTCGGAGGCGATTACTACGATGTCCTGAGGGACGGAAAGCGCCTGAAAATCGGCATCGGCGACGTGACCGGACATGGCCTCGAAAGCGGCGTCCTGATGCTGATGGTCCAATCGACCGCACGAGCCTTGCAGGAAGCGGGCGACATGGATCCGTCGCAATTTCTGAACAGTGTGAACCGAGCCATCTACAAGAACCTCGTCAGGACCAGCACCAACAAACACCTGTCGCTCGCCTTCTTGGATTATGACGGAAAGCGCCTGACCCTTTCGGGCCAGCATGAGGAACTGATCGTTGTCCGCAAGTTGGGAAAGGTGGAGCGGATCGATACGCTGGATCTCGGCCTGCCGATCGGGCTGGAACCGGATATTTCGCCATTCGTGGTAACGCGTGAAGTCTCCTTTGATCGCGACGACATGATTATTCTCCACACCGACGGCGTGACCGAGGCCGAGAATCGCGCCGGTGAGCTTTTCGGCATCGAGCGACTTTGCGAAAGCGCCGGTCGGCGATACGGCCAGAGCGCCGAGGATGTCAAAGTCGGCATCATCGACGACCTGATGACCCATATCGGAACTCAGAAGATTCATGACGACATCACACTCGTTGTTATGAGACACAGGTGAGCGAATGACGACTTTGTACGGATTGGAAGATCTGGCGATCGGAACAGGCGAAAATATAACCAGGCTTTGCCTCTTCGAGGGGCCTCTCGATCTTGGCTGGAAGCACTGCGCGATCACGTCGGATTTCGTCGCCGAGTTCGTCGCCCTGCGCTACCGCGCATCCCGCAGCCTCTACAAGGAGGTTCGGCACAATGTCGGCTATCTGACGAATGAACTCATTGAGAACGCGGTAAAGTTCCGGGCTGCCGGCGAAATCGTCGTGGAAGCCTCGATTGAGGACAATGTCTTCCGGGCAAAAGTCTCCAATCTTATCGAGGAGAAACCAGCCACGCAGTTCCAGCATTTGCTGTCGCAAATCACCATGGGAGATCCTGGCGAGCTTCTCATAAAGCGGATCGAGGCGAATGCGATCGGCACGAACACAAGCAGCTCAGGCCTCGGGCTTCTAACGCTAATGAGCGATTATGGCGCCCACTTTGCGTGGGTTTTTGGATCTGAAGAGCCAGACGGCAAAATTCCGCTGGAAACCTATGCGTCTATCGCAGTTCCGAATGTCTCGAATTGATTGGGCTGTTCAATATGGAAATCAAGCAAGAAGAATATCGCGTCTGGTCGGAGGGTACGGAGATCTATTTCGACGGGTCCATGCGCCTGCCCAGCACGGAAGCCTATGCGCCGATTTTTTCCCTCGTCATGAGTATTCTGGAAACCGAGCCGGATCACATTACCGTGGACCTTACCGGGTTGCAGTTTCTCAATTCATCCGGAATCAACCTGCTCGCGAAGCTCACGATTGAGATACGCAATAAGCCGAATGTTCACTTAACGGTACGCGGAAGCTCCGAATATCATTGGCAATCAAAGTCTCTTCCAAACTTGAAGAAGTTGCATCCGGCGATCGATCTCAGACTTGGTTGACGAAAGCCCTGGCAATAACCCCGGATCAACCTCCAAGGGTTAGCCAGTCGCCGATCGTCGTCCCGTAACGTTGCGTGGCACGAGCGACCGGACCGGTCGGGTGCTCGCTTGCCGCAGTCTTCCGGATCTCACGCGGGCTGAGCCCGAACTCGTGGCTGAAAGCGCGGGTAAAGTTGGCGGCGACGTCGAAACCTGCCGCCTCCGCGATCTGCGAAATCGGCCTGTTATCTGACGGGTTGCTAAGATCGGCATATGCCTGCAGCAATCGACGTTTGCGAATGTAGTTGAGGACGCCCCCGTTCGCTTCGAACAACTGGTAGAGCCGTGTACGGGAGATACCCAACGCGCGGCACATGACGTCAGGCGTCAAATTATCTGAATGAAGGTTGAGGTGAATGTAGCGATGCGCCCGCTCCATCGGGCCCATCGTCTGATCCTGATTGTTATTCAATTTTGTGGACGATGCAGCGCAGGCAACGACCATATCGCCGATCGTTCGTATGATCCGCGGCACCTCCGCTGCCGTCAAATTGCTCAGGTTCGTCTCCAGGCCGTTGATATAGCTGATGAGCAATTCAGCCAGACTGCCGGAGAGGACCACGTTGTTGGCGTTCTGAAGAAGACTTGCATCGCCAGCCAACAGTTCATAGGGCAAGAAGACAAGCACAGTGGTCGAATCGGTTATCCGCCCGCGGTACGGATAGCCAAGGGACCTGAAAAATATCTCATCCGGGCCGGTCTCCGTCACATGGCGACTGACTTCGGTCCAGGCCCGCCCGTTGCGAAGCACACCGACATTCCAATGATCGATCGGGCTCGACCGCAGCATCGCCTGATCCCGGACATAGCTGTATGCCTGCGCGCGCTGCTGGACGATGAGTATCTCGCCGAGGCGCCAACCAATCTGTTCGGCGAAAAAACCGTCGTCCGATGATCTTTCGTCCGGCAGATGAACATCCACAAGCGGCGCCATATGCGACCGCCAGGCTTTGAATTGTTCTTTCGGCGGCAGGTCTTGCGTCGAAAATCGCAATGGCACCAAAGCAGGTGGAACATCCAGGCGATCTTCTTTCTCCGGCGACGGTTCGCGCGGCCAGCGCCGTCGCTCCATCTGGGCCGGCCATTCCTGTTCCTCAGCGGGTTTATCTTCAGACCCGGACTTTGTAGCCATCCAATTTCTCCAGCGCGTAAGTCGATCCCAGCCGTTGAAATCGAGAGCAGACACTCGTTTTCGCAGCTGAACCTCCGCACAATCCGCCTGGAACAACGGAAGTGGCTGAAACGTCACGCACATAAGCCTTCTATCATATTCCATTTTAAGCAGAAATGTACGGAACGACAATTTTTAGGATGCGGGGATAACGACAATTGCGTCTTGAGACTGTATCTAAGTAAGTAATGATTAATTCCGAACACAAGCCGGAATAATCAAACATTCACATTCCAGCGCGATGTAGTTTCTTGGCGCTCTCAATGTGAAACTACGCATATCCAAAACAAAATATGAAAACATGGGAGGATAGCTGTGAACTATCTTGGTAACATTCGTGCGCGTTCTGCACAGGCTTTGGTCTACGGCAGGAATTCTTCACCACACAGCCATCAATCGCGAAAGAGAGTTCTTGTCGCCGGAGGTGCAGGTTTCCTCGGATCACATCTATGCGAGGCGCTACTGGCAGCAGGGCATCAGGTAATCTGTCTCGATAATTTCTCCACAGGTTTGAGGCGCAATATAGCTCGTCTGAACCACCTCGATGCCTTCAGCGTCGTCGCCCACGACATCGTGCTGCCCACCGAGTTGGAAGTTGACGAGATCTACAATCTCGCGTGCCCGGCATCTCCCCCGCACTATCAATCCGACCCGGTCCACACCACGAAGACCTGCGTGATAGGGTCGCTCAACCTGCTGGAGCTGGCCGCGCGCACCGGTGCACGCATCCTTCAGGCTTCCACCTCGGAGGTCTACGGAGACCCCAATGTCCACCCGCAAGTCGAAAGTTACTGGGGCAACGTCAATCCTTTTGGCCCGCGCTCCTGTTATGATGAAGGTAAGCGTTGCGCAGAGACTTTGTTCTTCGACTTTCACAAAAAGCACGACGTCGAGATCAAGGTCGTCCGCATCTTCAACACATACGGTCCTCGAATGCGCCCGGACGACGGCCGCGTAGTTTCGAATTTCGTCGTCCAGGCACTGACGGGACAGGACATCACGATATACGGCGATGGTTCACAGACCCGTTCGTTCTGCTTTGTCGATGATCTGATCGATGGCCTCATTCGCATGATGGCGTCCTCGGCGTCGCTGACGGGGCCGATCAATCTCGGCAATCCCGGAGAATTCACGATTGGAGAACTGGCTGAACAGGTGATTGAACTGACCAGATCCCGGTCGAAAATCATCCATCGCCCGCTGCCCGCCGACGATCCTCGCCAGCGCCGCCCCGATATTTCGCTCGCCACGCAGGAACTCGGCTGGCGTCCGAATGTGGATTTGGCGAGCGGCCTCGTGCAGACGATCGGCCATTTCGATCGCCTTCTCACCCGCGCGACCCCCGAATTGGCGGAGGCGATCTGATGGGTGCGCCCCGGGTCCTTGTCACAGGCGGTGCCGGCTTTATCGGCAGTCACACTGCCAAGTTGCTTCGATTGGAAGGGATCGAGCCGATCGTCTACGACAATCTCACGACCGGGAACCGATCGTCTGTCCGCTGGGGGCCTTTCATCGAGGGCGACATCCTCGATTCCGACGGTCTGATCGAGGTCATCGAAAAATATGCCCCCGACGCCGTCATTCATTTCGCGGCATCGGCTTATGTCGGCGAGTCGGTGCAAAATCCCGCAAAATATTACAACAACAATGTCTGCGGTGCATTGTCGCTTGCCGATGCCTGCCGGCAGACCGGGCTTCAGAACATCATATTTTCATCGAGTTGCGCCGTCTATGGGATCCCTCCCACACTGCCGATTGATGAGGCGACACCAAAGGCTCCGATCAATCCCTACGGCAAGACCAAGCTGATCGGTGAGAATGTGCTCGCCGACTACGCGGTTGCTTTCGGCCTGCGTTACGTCGCGCTGCGCTACTTCAACGCCTGCGGAGCCGATCCGGAAGGCGAGCTTGGTGAATGGCATTTTCCAGAAACCCACCTCATTCCGCGGGCAATGCAGGCCGCAGCCGGCCAGATCCCGCACCTGGAGATCTTCGGTGACGACTACGACACGCCGGATGGTACCTGCATAAGGGATTATATTCACGTCGCCGATCTCGCACGCGCCCACGTCCTGGCTTTTGATCATCTCGTCAGAGGCGGGCCAAACCTTGCTCTCAACCTTGGCACCGGACGTGGTTTTTCCATCAAAGAAGTCTTGCTCATGATCGAGGAAACGACCGGGCGCGAGGTTCCGATCGTGATCCGTCCGCGCCGGCCCGGCGATCCGCCCAGCCTTTACGCGGACCCCGGCTTAGCGCGTGAGACGCTGGGCTTCCGGCCTCAACACTCCGACCTGAAGACCATCGTGCGAACGGCCGCTCCGTTCTTTGGATTGGAGGTGCGCTCGTGAACGAACCTTCAATCGTCAGAACGACGGATGCCTCGGAGCGATCCCAAGAGCCGCTGCTCGTGCCGGTTCTGACTGGGTATCGCCGAGCGGAATATCTTTCCGGAGCGGGCGTATGGGCCGTTGCTTTCATTTATTTTTGGGCCTGGTGGCTGGAGCCACGCCATCACATAGACGCGTTCGGCTCCATTATCGTGAGCCTCGTGCTGGCCTGGATCACCGTTCTGCCGGCCTATTTCATCATCGTCTTCTACCGGGCAGCAAAACCAAACGGCCCTTTGCGTCTACCGGCCGGCAGTCGCGTAGCCATGGTCGTGACCAAGGCACCGTCGGAGCCCTTCTCCGTCGTCAGGGAGACATTGCAGGCGATGCTTGCCCAGGATGTACCGCATGATACCTGGATTGCCGACGAGGACCCTTCCGCCGAAACCCTCGACTGGTGCAGCAGGCACGGCGTCTTCGTTTCGACCCGCAAAGGACGATCCGACTACCACAGGACCTCCTGGCCCAGGCGCACGCGTTGCAAGGAAGGCAATCTCGCCTTCTTCTACGACCAGTACGGGTACGACCGCTATGACTTCGTGGCACAGCTTGATGCGGATCATGTTCCTGAGCCCGGCTATCTTTTCCAGATGCTGCGCCCCTTCGCCGATCCGAAAGTCGGCTATGTCTCGGCGCCCAGCATCTGCGACAAGAACGCGTCCGAAAGCTGGTCGGCACGCGGAAGACTCCACGCCGAAGCCAGCATGCACGGCTCGCTGCAAGCCGGCTACAATGGGGGGCTGGCGCCGCTGTGCATAGGATCGCATTATGCGGTTCGCACGGCGGCGCTCAGGGGGATCGGCGGTCTCGGCCCGGAACTGGCGGAAGACCACTCGACGACACTGATGATGAATGCTGCCGGCTGGCGGGGCGTACACGCTCTCGACGCGATCGCCCATGGCGACGGACCCGGCACCTTCAGCGACCTTGTGACACAGGAATTCCAGTGGTCGCGGAGCCTCGTCATGCTGCTGTTGAGGTACTCACCCCGCCTTGTCGGCCGGTTGCCGCTCAGGCTCAAGTTCCAGTTCCTGTTCTCCCAGCTCTGGTACCCGCTTTTCGCATTCTTCATGCTGCTCATGTTTGCGATGCCGATCATCGCCCTGGCGCGCGGCGAAAACTTCGTGACCGTGACCTATCCGGATTTTCTGGCGCATTTCGCGCCGCTCTCGGTCATTCTCGTGCTGATGGCCTACCGCTGGCGGGCCAGCGGTTCGTTCCGGCCCTACGACGCGAAGATCCTGAGCTGGGAATGCATGCTCTTTCTTTTTGCGCGCTGGCCCTGGGCAGTCGCCGGTACCTTGGCTGCGATCTATGACTGGTTCACCGGATCGTTCGTCGATTTCCGGGTCACCCCGAAAGGTCGATCGGAAGTCGATCCGCTGCCGCTGCGCGTTCTGGGGCCTTACGTCTTCCTCGCAATCGCAGCTGTGCTGCCCGCCCTGTCCATCAATGGTGCCGGAACGCCCAAGGGGTTCTATCTCTTCACCATTTTGAACGCGGCAATCTACACGCTGCTGCTTGTGGTCATAGTCGTCCGGCATACGCGGGAAAACACGATCGCAGCAGCCCCCCGTTTCTACCGCCCGGCAATGGTGACGGCACTCCTGGCGCTTATCGCACTGCCGGGGGTCGCGACGACCATACACGGGAAAGACGGGGCCGAGGCGCTCGCCTGGGGAAGTGGGCGCCTGCAGATCTTCGAAGAGCGTTACGCAGTTGCCGGCGCCGGCAAGGGCGGAGCCGCATTACGCAGAACCATACTGAAGCCACGATGGATTTCCGTTCCGGCGGGAATCGAAATGAGAACAGAGGCCGCTCATCCGGATTGGTGGCGTCTAAGCCTGAAGGAGGTTGACAATGCATAGCCTGTCAAAAGTAGTAGCCTTGTCGCTAACCAGCCTGTTGCTGTCCGGAGCCGTGCTCACGGCAACCGCCCCGCGCGGGATTCCAAAAGCGCAGTCACCTGCGATGACCGCGCCATCAACGACGCCGTCGATCAAGAGGCCGATCGTAACTCCTGAATCGATAATTCTCGGCGCCTATGATCCGCATGGCGATTTCGCCGAAGCGACCAGTTCGAAGATCGAACATCTCTTTCTGCCATGGGAAGACGTCGACCTCTCCACGCTGGCCTTTGCCGATGACTATGCGCAAGCTCGCGGCCGCACCTTACTGATCTCCGTCGAACCCTGGTCGTGGTCGCCCGACTGGCGCCAGACGTCGCAAGAACTGCTGCACAGCATCTTAAACGGTTCGCGCGACGGCAACATGGCCGCCGTTTGCTCGGCCGCCGCTACACTGAAAAGTCCGGTCATCATAAGGTGGGGGCAGGAAATGGACGAGACGGACAATCAGTTCTCCTGGTCGCACTGGCGTGGTGCGGATTATGTGGAAGCTTTTCGCCGGGTGGTTCGTGTCTGCAAGACTCATCTGAAGACGGCCAAATACATGTGGTCGCCCAAGGGCAACGAAGGACTCGAAGCCTTTTATCCTGGCGACGATGTCGTTGATCTCGTCGGCCTCTCGGTATTTGGCCTGCAGCAGTACGACAGGGATAAAACCGGCCGTGACCAGACGTTTTCCGAGCGCCTCTCGCCCGGATATGCTCGTGTCGCGCGCTACGGCAAGCCGGTCATGGTTGCCGAACTCGGCTACGAGGGCGACGACTCGTATGTGCGAAACTGGGCCGAAAGCGTGACGAAGCGATATGCCGAGTTCCCTGCGCTGAGCGCCGTCATCTACTTCAACGATCGTGAAGTCTACCCGTGGCCAGACGGCTATGGCCGGCCTGACTGGCGGATTGTCCGCCAGTCCATCAATTGACCAAGAAGGAACCCAATCATGTCGACAGTTCAAAAAGTGCTTCTTGCAGTCGCATTAGCCGGCAGCATCGCCACGGCCGCGTCTGCGGCCGGAACTCGGGAACCCGCCGGAATCGAAACCTCGAAGCCTCTGAGCAATGCAGAAATCTACAAACTCTACGGCCAGAATTCTTGGATCTGGAAAGCTGGCGCAGGCTATTTTTCAGTAAAGGCCCGCACCTTCACTGCCTGGTCGCGGGAAAATGGGGCAGCGTCCTACGGCATAGGCCGCTGGTTCATCACCGCGCCGGGTAAACTCTGCTTCAACGCCGATTGGCACGCCAAAAACGGAACGGCAGCTGCAATCACCTGCTTCAGCCACCGCAAGAAGGGAGGCCTGATCTATCAGAAGCGTGAGCCCGATGGCCAGTGGTACGTTTTCAAAAATGCGCCGGCACAAACGACCGACGAATTCGCAAAGCTTCGGCATGGCGATTACGTAAGCTCGCGACTGCGGAGCATTGAGGCAATCGTCGGTCAAGGCAAGTGACGGCGAAGCGAGAGGTTGCTCGCAACCCTCGCCATTCCACCGATGTTACGAACTTTCATATCAAGCAGCCCCTCTCATGTGGCAAACGGAGGCTAGGATGATTACCAGTTGCAAAGGGAACCTCATCGAACTGAAACTGATTTCGAACTGCAGAAGAGAGGTCGAAATCGCAATGATGGAAATGCTCGATAATCTGGAGAGACGCGGATGGTCCGCAGCGGAATTGGCACTGACGCTTGCGGATGCCTCCGAGGACCATGTTATGCTGATGGCGAGGAAAGACCCTGCATCGCATTATGCAAAGCGTCTTTAGCTTGTGAAAGCCAGGCGGCGCGAGCAATAACATCGACCGGGAAACGGCCGCGTCGGTAGATTGAAGCGCGATACCAGGTCATTGGCCTACTGCCCTTAATACTCGCTAAGGCGGGGATAATGCGGGCTCATGAGGTTATCGATTTGGGTACCGCAGGATTCCAATGGTTCGACGCTCTGCGAAGCCTTGGCCATAGACATGGCACCCGAAAAGCTGGCCACAATCAAGGTGGCCATTCTTCCGGGGTCAAGGGATTGTGCGAGACCAAGCTCGACATCCTTGCCGATACGCTCGGCAATCGCTTCTCGCCATTTCTGAAACAGCCTGTCGAGTTCCTCTCGGGCTTCAACATCGAGCGTGGAAAGCTCAAGCGCAAGATTGTTCAAAGGGCAGCCGGTTATCACTTCGGCATCCCTTAGTTCCGATCGAACGACGCCGGACATGGCGCGCACCCCGTCAAGTGCGTCAGGCGCTGTGAGAAACGGTTCAATGCACGTGCGATAGACGGCGCGGCCAAGCTGGGTGCGAATGACTTCCAGGAGCAAGTCCCGTTTTGCAGGAAAATGGTGCGCCAGCGCGCCTCCGGATACGCCGGCGATTTGCCTGATGTCCTGCATGCCAGTGGAGGCATAGCCGCGCTGCGTGAAAGCGGCAAACGCATCTTCCGCAATCCGCTCTCTCATTCGAATGGGGTCGTTCCTGCGTTTGGTCATCGCGCCCAGCCAAAAATATCGACACCCTGATCTAGACGCTTGACAATTACAGGTCAATCGTCCTGTTATAAAAACAGGTCAATCAACCTGTTTTGGAGAACCGAATGCCGGAAGGTCCTGTCTTTGAATTACGCCGCTACCGCCTGAAGCGCGGCAGGCGCGATGACCTCATCGAATTGTTTGAACGCGAATTTATCGAAAGCCAGATTGCCACCGGCATGACCCTGCACGGCATGTATCGTGATTGCGACGATCCCGACGCTTTTGTCTGGGTCCGGTCATTCCCTGACATGCCCTCCCGGGCCAGGTCGCTTGCAGAGTTCTACGGCGGCCCCGTATGGAAGGCGTTCGGAGCGACCGCCAATGATACGATGATCAACTCCGACAACGTGCTTCTGCTCCACTCTGCCGGGCAACCGCCGTTCACCGCGGCGCGTTCGGCCGACGGCGGCAAGCCGCTTGTAACGGTGACGACCTATTCTTTGGCGCCTCGGCGCGAAGACGAATTTGTGACGTTTTTCGGCAACTATGTCGCCCCCCTTATGCAGCGAGCTGGTGCACGCAGCGATGCGTGCTTCGTAACCGAACGGAGCGAAAACACCTTCCCCAGATTGCCGGTTCGCGAGGGAGAAACGGTCTGTGTGCAGGTCGACGCTTTTGAATCGGCACATGCCTATGCGGTATTCAAGGCAGATCTGGCCGACAGCACTGAATGGGTCAGCGATGTCCAACCCCGCCTGGACCAGTTCGTCTGGCGGCAACCGGAGACGATGCAGCTCTTGCCCACACGCAGATCCGCTCATGTCTGGTAGTCCGCTTCTGGAGCGGTTGAAGCCGCAACATTCAGCTTATCTGCCGTTTCGCCAGAGCCCTCCTACGGTGGGGCCGGCATGTCGGTCTCGGAGCCTGAGTGACGCGGTTCGCCGGTATCGATTTTGAATTCAGCGTGAGATAACTGTTGTCGCGGCGCTGTGCCTCAAATCAGAAGCTCCCCACGAAGCGCAGGGTGATGCGATCTTCCCGCCCGCCGTCACTGTCGCTGCCATGTGCATATTCAAGCGAGAAGCTTGCGGCGCCGGGGCCTGCTATCTGCCCCAAGGCGGCCCGGAACCCCACTCCGAAAACCGCAGCCCGCACGATCTCCGACTCCAGTGCAGTGGGTTTGTGCAGAACCGCAGACCCGCCGGACGCAAAAACATAGGGTGTGAAGGCTCCCCCGAGAGCGGTCTTGTCGGCAAGGGGAGAGAAGGCCAAGGGAAAAGCCAATTCGGCTCGCGAAACAATGCCGCTGTCGCCCTCAAGCGTGCCGGAATCGTAAGCGGAAAGCCCGTCCGGCCCGCCAAGACCGAGCTGCTCGGAAGCCGCCAGCGCCTGCCCGAAGGACGTCTGCGCGCGACCGTCGATACTCAAAAGCAGCCGGCCATCCATCACCGATTGGCTGTAGCTCCATCGGACATCCATCTTCTGGAAATCAGGTTCTGCGCCGTAACGCGTCATGGGCAGGTCAAACGTCGCCTGGCGCGCGCCCAATGCATCCAGGCCGAAGGATGCGGTAACCGCGCCCCGTAAAGAGGCGCCCCAGGGCGTTTCCGCATCAAGCGACTGGCCAAGGCGCAAAACACGCAAGCGATCCTCGTTAAAAGGAGACTCGCTGGAACCGAGAACGATCGTCTGTCGTTCGTTTGCCACATCCAGTGCCAGACTGCTCGAAAGATTGAGATCGCGCGAGCGGAGCCAGTCATAATTCAACCGCAGCGATAAGCGCTCGTAATGGTCGCTGAGGCGATAGCCCATTTCGGAGTCCGGATTGGTTTTCGTATCCGTCGCCTCGACATTCAGCGACAGCCCGTCGAGCCCCAACGGAAGAATGAAGCCTGCTGACATCTGGCGGTTGCGCGGATCGGCGCCGAAGAGATCATCGTCCGGGTAGCCTCCAATGCGGAGGTATATCTGTTCGCCGAGGCCAAACACGCTGTTGAACTGCGTTCCGATGCCAAAGACATAGCGCCCGAGATCCTCCGACAGACTGTTGTCCAGCGAGAGATCGGTCGTCACCGGATCGTAGCGACCGCCTATGACCAGTAATGTCGAACCCGGCTTCGCTCCCGGCTTGAGTGTTGAGTTCAGCACGACGCCCGGCGTGTCGTCCGCCAGAAGGAGCCGCTTTTCCAGTTCCTGCCTTTTTACGCGCCGCGCACCGACAAGCGGAGCAAGAAGGTTTCGAATGCGCATGCGTGCATTGGAGGGGAGTGCCGAAACGTCGATTGCTTCGACGTAACCGTCTGTAACCACCATCCTCAAGCGTGCGCCATCCCGGATCGTCTGAGGGGGAAGGCTCACACGCACCAGCAAGTAACCAGCTCGTGCATATGCCGCCTCCAGGTCGCGCGCCGCGGCAAAGAGATCCGAACCGGAAACCTTCCGCCCCTTTAGCCTGGCCTCGACCTCTTTGCCGGCGGCGGCCAGTTCGGGAAAGCCGTTCTCAACGTCAATACCGTCCAACGTCACAAAAAGCCGCTCGGCACCCGCGGGCGTGTCGAGGCCGGTTGTGGCGGGCAGGGAAATGCCGCCTGGCTGCCGCGTCTGCGGCGGCGCGTAGGAGGGCTGTGTGATCTGGCTCGCAGTCTGCCCGAAAGCTGGACTGCAGGCCAAGGCCATTGAGAGCACCGCCGCAGCGGAAACGTAAACGATTGGAAACGCCAGAGCCGCCCGGACGGAGAGCCTTTCTGCCCGGCTCTCAGAGCAGATCATTCAGTTCTTCCTCCAGAGTGCTGTTACCGCTGTCTCCGTTTCTGTCACCGCTGATGCCGGATGATTGCACACTCGGCTTGCTCGTCGGCTTCTCCGACTCGTCATAATCCGTGCCGTCCATTATGCCGGAAAGAGCCTGCTGCTGCCGGATGAACTGCTCGACGATTCCCGCAGGACTTTGAATGGTCGGCCCGCTTGTAACCGGGGGGAGTGTGGCAGACCCCTGTTCGACCACGGTCAAGGTTCCCGGCCGGAAAGTCATGGCGTAATTGGCAGAGCCGCTGAGACTGCCTTGCGAGATATCGTAGCGTCCTGCGGCCGATCCGATACCGGCTGCCGTTGCAAGGCTGCCGGTCAGAACGTCGCCGTTGGCCAGGCCAGGCCCGCCAATGGAGTAGGTGAGCGCCGGATTGGCGCTACCGCCCCTTCTGACGATATCATTGGCCGTGACCGTGATATCTCGCGGCAGTACCGTCAGCACATTGCCCTGATAGCTGATCGCATAATTGTCGCTGTCCAGCGTGCCTTGCGTAATAAGGTAGCTGCCGGCGTCGGACTGTGCCGTCGCCTCCGTCGCGAGCATGCCGCCGAGGCTGTCGCCGTTCACCAGCCCTTGGCCACCGATGCTATAGGCGAGTGCCGGATTCTCGTTGCCATAGATCCGGCTCGCTCCGCTTGCGGTCACCGTGATGGCCCGGGGTGTCACTGTCAGGGTGCCACCCCGATAGGTGACGTTGTAATTGGAGGAAGCGGCGAGGCTGCCCTGGCCGATCGCGTAGAAGCCAACACCCGAGGTGGCGGTGGCCGTCGTCGAAAGCGCACCGGAAAGCATGTCGCCGTTGACGAGCCCTTCGCCGCCAACCGTGTAATCGAGGACGGGATTGTTGTCGCCATAGGTGCGGCTCGTGTTGCCGGCGATGACGGTGATGGCGCGTGGGATGATCGTTAACGTCCCTCCCTGATAAGTGACGTCGTAGTTGGAGGAAGCGGTGAGACTGCCTTTGCCGATCGTGTAGGAACCAACACCCGAGGCGGTACTGGCCGCCGTCGACAGAGCGCCGGAAAGCATGTCGCCATTGACGAGACTTTTGCCGCCGACCAGATAGCCAAGAGCCGGATTGGCATTGCCATAGGTTCTGCTCGTGTCGCCAGCAGTGACAGTGATGGCACGCGGCGTGATCGCCAGCGTCCCGGGCGTGAAGCTGATATCGTAATTGCCGTTGTCGAGCGTGCCCTTGGAAATCGTGTAGCGGCCAACTCCCGACGCCCCCGTCGCCGTGGTTGAAAGAGCACCGGAGAGCATGTCTCCGTCTAGCAGCCCGCCGGCGGTATAGGTGAGTGCTGGATTCGCGTCGCCGTAGTCGCGCGTCAGATCGTCGGCCGTGACCGTGATCGACCGCGGCACGATGGCGAGTGTTCCACCCACATACGTAAGCGTGTAGTTTGACGAAGCCGCCAGGCTTCCCTGCTCGATGGCGTAGGAGCCGACATTGGACCTTGCCGTAGCGTCGGTTGAGAGTGTCCCGCCGAGACTGTCGCCATTCACCAGTCCCTGACCGCCCACCGAATAGCTGAAAATGGGGTTGTCGTTGCCATAGATGCGGCTCGCGGCATGCGCCGAGACGGTGATAGCCCGCGGCGTCACCGTTAGCGTTCCGTCCTGAAAAGTGACGTCGTAATTCGACGAGGCCGCAAGGCTGCCTTGTCCGATCGCATAGGAGCCGACACCGGAGGAAGTGGTAGCCGCGGTCGAGAGAGCCCCCGAAAGCGTTTCGCCTTCGACGAGACCTGCGCCGCCCACCGTGTAGCCGAGTGCCGGATTGACATCGCCATAGGTCCGGCTCGTATCCCCGGCGATGACGGTGATGGCGCGTGGTGTGATCGTCAGCGTGCCGGAGGCATAGCTGATGTCGCTGCCCTGTTGGCTGGAATAAAGGCCGGAAACGGTCAGCTCGTGGCTGCCGACATTCCTGCCGGATCCGGCATATGAGGGGGTGCCGAGAAGCTCTGCGCCATCAACCGAAATGCTGTAGCCGGATTCGCCGCCCTGGTCCGTGCCGTCATAGACCTTGCTGGCATCATTGGCCTTGACGGTGACCGGCGTCAGGAAGCTGCGCAGCAGGGGCGAGGTGTATCCGTCGTAGATTCGCCAAACGGAACCGGTGCCCCCTGCGTCGTCTATATCCCAGCCGGCCATTTCAAAGCTCGCCAGCTGCATCATTTGCGCGTCATCAAGACCCGTCGCTCCGGCGATGGTGCCCTTGCCAAATCCATTGGCGAGGCCTGAGGACGTGGTGTTCCAGAAACTGCCAACCACGGTTCCGAGATTGTTTCCGACAAGCCCTCCGAGATCGAGCTGCCCGCTCACGGCGCCTGTCGAATAGGAGCCACTGACCGTAGCGTCCTGGTTCAGTCCGACCAGCCCACCGATCAGGCTGAATCCCGTAACATCGCCGGTTGCGTAGGAACTGCTGACAGCGCCGCCGGTACCGTTGACCCCGATGAGTCCGCCTGTACCATATCCGCCGTTCACATTGCCCGCTGCATAGGCATTGGAAATTGTCGCCTCACCGCCGCTCGTCGATGCAATATTCAGGCCGACAAGCCCCCCGGTCCCGTATCCCATCTGCCCACCGTCCGCACCGCCGGTATTGGTATCCACGTCCCCGGTCGCAAATACGTTGCTGATGGCACCGCCGTTCTCACCGATCAATCCGCCGACAAACTGGTAGATCACACCTTGAAACCCGGTCACCGTGCCGGTGACGTCGCCGGTGGCATAGGCATCGGTGACCACTCCGCTGTTGAAACCAACCAGGCCGCCGACCTTCTGTATGCCTCGCAGGTCGGTAGTTTGCGGGTAGGAACCGTGAACGTTATCCCCGAAGATGGGCATGAAAAGATCAGGAATGGGATCATTGACGATCTCGCCGCCAAGATCCTGGGTCGCTTGAACGTTTCCCGTCGCGTAGACATCGTGGACCTGGCCGGAATTGGAGCCGATCAGTCCTCCGGCGGCCGCAACCCCTGTGCCGCCGCCCACTCCGACACCGCCGGTCGCATATGCGCTGGAGATCGCCCCCTTGTTGTCGCCAACCAGTCCGCCGACATTGTTTGCTCCGTTGGTCGCGCCTGTGGCATAGGAATCGGTGATTGTCCCGTTGTTTGTGCCGGCAAGTCCGCCAACGGAGATAACACCGCTGACGCTCGATCCTGCATAAGACGAGGTTATCGTCCCGTTGTTTTCGCCGACAAGTCCGCCGATCGACGTTCTTCCGGAAATAGTGATTTCGGCATGACTCTTTTCAATCGTGCCGTCATTGCGTCCAACCAGACCGCCATTGCCATATCCGGTCTGGGTGCTGGAGAGCATTGCTTCAGTGTATGACCCATAAATCGTACCGGTGTTGAGGCCGACAAGCCCTCCCGAATACAGGCTACCACCCGCGAACACGCCGCTGGAGGAAGCGTTCTTGACGATGCCGCTGTTGACGCCCACGAGAGAGCCGACATATTTCGCACCGCTGGCGACGCCCAGATGGAGATTCACGTCGCGAATGGTGCCGGATGAAACGCCGAAGAGACCGGCGGCCTCCCGGTCGGGCTTCATCAAAAAGAGCCATTCGATGCTATTGCCCATTCCGGTAAACGTGCCTGTAAACGGGTCGGCATAATCGCCGATTGGGACCATGCCGGTCTCGTCATTCCACGCCATGGCGGGTTCGAGATCGAGCGTGCCGGCCAAGGCATAGTTGCCGCCAAGGTTGCCATTCATCGCCTGCAGCCGTTCGGCGCTGCGGATGATCGTATACGCCTCCCCGTTGATCGTCAGACCGGCATTGGCGCCTGAAAGAGTGACCGGCCGGTGGACGAAATAGTCGCTGCCGGTCGACGCGCTGCCGCTCGTGGCGAAGTCGCCATAGTTCAGCACCAGGCCGGCATTGGCGCCGGTGGCGACGATGGGGGAATCGATATGAATGTCGCCATAGGCAGAAAGAGTGAGAATCGAGTCGCTCGACCAGAAAAGATCGCCGGCAACCGCCACGGTAATGTCGCCTGCCTGGCTGCCGGGCGACCCAGAGCCACCAGTTGCAATCGTGACATTTGCGGTTGCCAGCGCGTTCTGGAGCGTAAGGACGTCTATGACACTGTCGTTCCCCGTGGGGGTCATGCCGTTGGAATTGCTGGACGGCCTAAGGGCAATGGTGACGTTGTAGGGATCGAGAAGCAAATTACCGAAGCGGCCGTTTTCAGCGGTCAGGTCCACCGCGCCGGCAAAGTCGAGCTTCGCCTTGCCCGAGACCTCCACTTCTCCGCCCGATCCGGGACCGGTGCCCCTTGCCGTAATCAACCCGTCAAAAACAGTCATCTCGTCGGACCAGATGACGACGTCTCCGCCTGTACCGCCTTCGGTCGCATCCGCACGGATTATGCTTTTCCGATCCGCCGCAGTGGTTTCAGCTCGCTGCAACAGTCCCTTGCCCTGACGATTGCCACCGACTTCCACCGTGCCGCCTCCCGCCGCGCCGGATGCATCGACTACGGCACCATTCAGCTTCACGGATTTGCCGGTGATCTTCACCTTTCCGCCCTTGCCGCCGCCTTTGGCGGTCGCATTCAGACGGCCGGATACGGAGACGCTCCCCCCTGCTCCACCGCCGATGACGATCTCGCCCTGCCTGCCGCTGATCGTTCTGGCCTCGACCGTTCCGGGAAGGTTGATGGCGTTTCTCGCCGCCTCTCGCGCAGTAGCCGCCGAAATGACGACACGGCCTCCATCGGCGGAGATCCGGCCCCCGTTCTTGACAAGCGCATCCGCACCGCCTGCTTTGGTTGGCACTGCGACCTGCAGAAAGCCGTCGCCGGACAGGTCGAGCGTGGCCTCTTCGCCCGATCCCAGTCCCACCTTGCCCATCGGCACGCTGATCAGCCCGTCATTGCTGACCCGCCCACCTATCAAGGCTGCATATCCGCCCCGGCCGATGGTGATCACGCCGCTGTTCTCGACTGCCGCGGAAGCCCCCTTGCCGGCAAATGTCCTCTTTCCCTTCAGGAACTCCTCGTCGCTGGTATCCAGCGTCGAAGCCACGAAGCCTCCGCCGACCTTGACATTGCCGGTCTTGGTGATCGCGATCCCGTTGGGATTGATCAGATAGACATGGCCGTTGCCGGTGAGCGATCCGGCAATCGTCGATGTGGTCGATCCGGTGACGCGGTTGAGGATTGCGGAGGAGCTTCCGGGCTGAACGAAGTTGACGGCATGACCCTGGCCGACCGAAAAGCTGTTCCAGTTGACGATGGCATTCTGCGAGCCTTGCGTGATCGTCATCGACTTTCCTGCGGAGCCGACCGATACCTGCCCCGCCGCAACACTTGCCCCGGCGGGAAGCGGATCGGCCAGGGCCGGCCGCGCGAGGCCGGCGCCTGCGGCAAGCGCAAGCGCCAATCCGGTCGTCGACAACAGTTGCGCCTTCAAGCCTGCAAAGCCGAATGGAATCATGATCCCTGCCCCGGTGGCCGCCAGCCCATGAACAGTCCACGGAAAAATTCCCCGTGTTGCCTTTGGTGCAAGTGTACAGGGTTCCTCGCCGCAAAAGCGTTCACACCCTTCTACTCTTGCCCGTCGGTCAGTCCGCGGACGACATCAAGTTGAGTTCTTTTTAGCCCCGCGTCTTATAGGAGACAGGCACGCTGGGTGGCAGTCCAAACTTTGCATCGATCCATGACGCGATGCGGCAATGTTAATGACAAGCGATGTCGCGGGTTTGATCTGCCTCAGGGGTGTGCAGAAATTGTCTCGGTCCCGGCCAAATCACGCATTTCTTCCGCAAGCAGCCGATAGTGGGCCATCTGCCCGACAGACCATGTTTCGAACTCGTCGACGAGCGCCGGACTGATTTCGGAAAGTTGGCCGCTGCTGACGGCAAACACACCGTTTTCTCTTGCTTCCGAAAAAAGATTACGGACGTGCTGGCGCGACACCCCGAAACGCCCGGCAAGGTTCTCCGGCGCCAAGCCGCCCTGCCATGGCTCGTCTTCGTGTATTTTGCTGTAATAAGATCCGATCACTGCCGTGAGTATGAGGTAGCCGGCATCGCGCGTGCTGAACTGCACGACATTAGGGAAAGGCCGGAAGACGATATCGAGCTTCTTGAATTCCTCTATGGATCGGGCGATCCATAGAGCAAGGAGATCTGAGTTTCCCACAAGAAGATCGGCGAGCGACCGATCGGCTGGTCTCATGCCTTCCGATATTTTCAGGAAAGACAGCGGTGAGCGCGCCACTTCGAGCAGAAGCTTCGGCGACGGGATGAGATAAATCGAACGACGGTCCGTCGCCTGCCGTTGGGCGGTGACGTGGTTGCTGTCCCGCAAAGCCGCAATCAGGTCGGCGACATGCCGGGGGCTGGCGGAAACGGTTTCCTGTAACGCCTTCAAGGTTGGTGGCTTTCCCTCGCCCCGTTTCCAGCTCATATAATTGCTGATCAGATTAAAGCAGGTCATATAGCGGAACTGCTGAGCGAAGATCTTATTCGAAGACTTTCGTGGTGACGGCTCCTGGTTCATCGTCGCGCAATATTGCAGAATATGTCGCCCCAGATGCTCATGCTGCAAGAATTCCGTCCCAAGCCGCCAGACATGCCGCTGCTCGTATTGCCGGACGGTGTGATAAGGCTCTTTGCGTGCCAGGGGGGCGGGCGATGAATTTGTCGTCAAGTGCTTCTGCAGACAGTGATTCTGATCAGGAATTGATATTCATCATCTCATTCATAAGAGATTTTCTCAATGGATGCGGCATCGAATGGAAGCCCTGCCTATGGACGGGCGGTCTTGAGACTAGCTTCCTGCAAAAGTTGGATCGTTGCCACCGTCCCCCATTCCCTCGGATTTGCATATTGGAGCAGCCGGCAGGCGCAGTCCGGACAAAGCTCATATTTGTCGTGGGCAAGTTGGGCCCCTGAGGCCGACGTGACGCTGATAGTGGTCCATCGGAATTCGTCGATCTTGCGAAGTCGCCTCTTTTCGCCACACCCGTCACAGCGCCAAAACAATTGCTTCTCCAAATTCCAGGACGAACGAAGCTAATTAAGGCGGAGCTAATGCAGCAAAAAAGCAATTCAAGAGGCGTCAGAATCGCCTGGATAACGTCAACAAAAGATCAGAGCCTCTTTCGGAGAGGCATCATTTCTCAGCATCGGTATGCGATGGAGGAGATTTCCATTGGCCAGATCATCGAGATAACCCGACCTCGGACCTGGGCCATTTACGGGGATCCGCCATATTGACGAGACGATTTTGACAGTCCGGACAAAGCTCGAAGGTCTCGCTCAGGCGTGGGGGACCTCGCCTGGACGAAATCTCCACGTGCAACATTCTCCACTGATCGATCTTTCTTAATTCGAACTCAACATCACATCCAGCGCATATCCATGTTAATTTTGCCATACCCCTCCTCCTTCTTTGTTTTTTTTTGGGTATTTTTTACGAAAGCAGGCATCACGCGATGCATATTTCCATTGGCATTCGCGACTTCGACCGGAGAGTGAATACGCTCCCGCAACTGGCAAGAATAACTTTACCAGAGAAATCCAGAGGCTGGCAAATCATATTGTATGTTAATATTAATACCTAAGAATATTTTGATATATACATTGATAGCAAACATCCACAAAGCATAAACCGCTATCACCGAGTATTTCGAATCGTGGGTGAAGTGCTGTTTTGGTGGGCTGGTTCAATAATGAAAAGTCGCCGCTGTCCCTGCCGCATCGGCCAATGCGTGCTCAGCTATACTTGCATGATCCGCCGCCTGCGATCCGGTTCAGCGCAGCTGACTTGGCGTCTTGCCCCTATATGTCTTCATCATGTTGGTAAGATGGCTTTGGCTGGAGAATCCACTCAGGAACGCCACTTCGGAGATGGGAAAAGCAGTTTGCGTAAGAAGGCCCTCAGCAAATTCCAAGCGTCGTTCAATAAGATAGCGATGTGGAGTGGTCCCGAACGTTTTCACGAAAGCGTGAGCGAAATGCCCCGGAGAAAGCCCGCAGATGTTGGCAAGCTCGGCAATCGTCAATTTTCGTCTGAAATGCACATCCAGATACTCCCGCACCCGACTGGCCGCGATGGTGGAAAGCCCCGCTCTCACCGGACGTTGTAGCTTTGCGATGCAATAGTTGCGAAGAATATGAACGCCGAAGGCGGTGATCAGGGAGTCGAGATAGAGCTCGTTGGCGTAATCGGGATGCTTGAGTTCCGCTTTCATCAATTTCGCGAAATGCAGAGCAGTATGATCAACGGCCTGGTTCGCCAGCCTGATCTCGAAGTCCACGCGATCCAGCGCATGTCCCGCGAGATCGAGCATGCTTTCTTGCGAAATCGCTACGACAATGTTTTCCCGCCGCGAATTCCAGCTCGTCCTGCTAACCACCCCGGCGGGGATCACGACGGTCTGGCCCGCCGTCGCGTCAAAATTCTGCACCCGATCAGCCCCGAACGTCACGCTGATACCCGCGCAGGGAGCCAGCATGACGACGAAAACGTGACCTTCGGATACGAATTCCTGCGATCCTGGAGACCGCACAGAGTGCATCGCACCGCCTCGAAAAGTCATTTTCCGTGGCCCCGCGTCCTCGGGCAAAGATCCGAACAGGCGCGCGTCTGCAATTTTTTTCAGCATTTAATTCGATAACCCGCCACCCCGCGAACGCGCATCCCACCACACAGGGCGTCAGTAGAAAAGGATGCAGTTCGTCGACGATTACAATTTAGACGACATGGTTTCTTGTACTCATAGTTGTGTATCGATGTGGCACTGGCGCATCAGAACGACCAATGAACGCAGAAGTGGAATCAGCCGATGTATGGACCGTGTCGCGTTCAATAGTGCGAATGATGAGGCACCAGCATGACCGCTGCCTGAGGATCACAGATCAACCAGGCAGGCTTCGCCCGGACGTCTCTGAGGAGACCGTTGGAGCCGTCGCTGCCAGGGACATGTCCCGCGGATCAGAACTTTCCCACGACGTTTAGGAAGACGCCCTCATCGTCAAAGGTAAGATCACGCAGATCGTCGGAGAACCTGCCGAAGTTGTAGCCTACGCCGACCTTGAAGTTGTCTCCCACATGGCGGTAGACCGCTGCGAGCGCCCCAAAGTCGGTCGTCTCAGCTTCGGGCATATGCATGACGCGGCCTTCAACCAACAAATCCCAGCTCTTGATGACGTGAAGATCGGCCCGGACGATGCCAAGATGGGCGGTCGATTTTTGCCACTCCTCCTCAAAACCGGAACCTGAGCCGTTGCTGGTCCGGTAGCGGACCTCGCTCAGGCGAAACCCGTATTTGCCTCCGATGGTAAGCCAGGGCGTCAGGTCGTAATTGACGTCCGCCGAGAGGATATGACTGCGCTGCGCCGGAGCGAACTGGTCGCCCGTGGCGCCGCTGATCAGCTGGTTGTTGCCCGGCAGGTCATAGAGCCAGGTGTATTTGAAAAGGGCGTTGAGACGTTCATTGTCCACCGGCCGATAGGCATATCCGATCGATGCTTCCACGTAGTCGGTATCTGCAAACGACGCATCGGATGACTGGCTGTCGGAAAGAACGGCATCCAGATGGGTGACCAGCCGCCAGTCGGGATTGGTCTTCCAGCCAAGCCCTGCCGCGAAGAGATAGGTATTCTGGTCGCGGGTACCATTGTCGGAACGTTCGATGCGCACTTCCCCTCGCACACGAGCGTTGATGCCCCTCTCCTCGTCCTTGTAGCCGACGGAGAGCGACGGCGCGTACCGCTCGAAGTCTTCATATTGTAGATCGGTATCGGCATTGACCGTCTCGTCGCGCACCTGGCCGATTTCCAGCCCACCGTCCAGGGTCCACATGGCATCCGGTGTGTACATGACGCCATAGGTCTGGGTGAGCGAGTTGCGATTGCCGAACATATCGTAAGTGCTCTCGCTGTAGGCAGAGAGCAGATCATTCATCTTGCGGCGCATGCCGAGAACAACGGTCCCCTTGTCGTCGCCGAACAGGTCATGGGTATTGTGGAGATCGAACGCGCGGTCGGGATCGAGCTTATAGCCTAGGTAGTAGTGACTGTCGGCATTCGGATCATAGGTAAGGCCGGCAAGACCGCCCAGGCCGTTCGTGCCATAAGAGACCTCACCTTCCGCCCCGATCGTGTCGGTAAGCTGAACCTTGGCACCCACGCCGGCCCTGTCGTTGCGGTCGATGTCACCGGAGCGATCAAGGGTCCCTTGTGCGAAGGCATAAATCAGCCGGTCGTCATCTATCCGGTAATCCAGACGCATCCCCGCATCCAGACGTGAACCGTCATAGCCGGATTTGCCGGATGCTATGGCCAAGGGAGACATCAATTCAGTGTAGTCGAGGCCGAGCGACAGCTTCCAATGTTCGTCGAATTTATAGCTGACACTCCCGGTACCGTCGCGGCGCACCTGACCGCGATCGTCGGTCAGATCGTCATAGGTGAACTTGACACCGGTTTTCGGGGTAAGATCGAGATCGGCATGCGCTCCCCAGATACGCTGATCGACGGTCACATCGTCAAAGAGGGTTGAGAAACCGGCCTCTTTCTTCTCGTAATACCCGCCGATCTTGCCTTTAATGCTTGTCCCAAGCTCCTCGAGATCGACCTGACCTTCCACGCGATAGGCCGATCCTTCATCGTCGTTTGGATCGCCATAATAGCTTGTTTCGTCGTTGCCCCAGGTCAGACCGCCATCGCTCGAGTGCGACAGGTCGAAGCCCCGCCCTTTTGAATGGGCGACCTCGGCCTTCAGAAAGGTATTGTCGGAGTGCCGGAGAGTGACATCGGCGCCATAGGCTTTCTGATCCGCCAGTTCGGTACTGTCGTTCATGCCGGTCACGCCGACACGTATCTTGTCGTTTATCCAGTGCTGCGCACGGCCACCATAGACATAGCCGTCGACGTCGCTCACGATGGGTTCGAACTCGTACTGCACGGCCAGATAAAGCTTGCCGCCGCCAAGCGCTCCATTGCGGACCGGTTCGGAAGTCCCGGTCATGGAGGACATCGGCCGACGCAGGATGATGACGCCTTGCATGTAATCGAACGAGTAATCCTCGCCATAGGTAAGCACGCGCCGTTCGAGGACCCGGCCGGTCACCGCATCACGGGTCTCTACGGTTACCGTCTCGGAACCTTCGACAATGTCCTGGCGCTTCAGGAAATAGGCAGAGCCGCCAGTGCCCAGGAACTCCTCGCGCTGCGGCAGCGTGTCAGGTTGGGCGGCATAGGCGGTAATCTCCGTCCGACGCTCGCCGAAGGACGTCGTCTCTTCCGATCGGTGGACGGCGGAGGCCCCATAAAGCGCACGGTCGGAAGGAAGGAACTCGGTGCCGGTAATCTGGGTCTTGTAGTTGCCCCACATCACGTGGCTGTCTCCGCGCTCCAGCCGAACATAGAACTTGCCCTTGGTGGGTGCGTCTTCCGTGAAGGTGGAATCGTCGCCATAGACGGGGTAATAGTCATCGGGATCAAGCCGGCGCAGGATCTGCCTTGGATCCTGGCTGCCGAGATTGCGGAAGAGCTTTTCAAGGTCGTCCTCCCCCGTGTCGGCGGCGGCCGTAAGCAGGTATTTCCCCTTGACCTTGCCCTTGAGATAGAAAGCCAATCTTCCCTTCGAATAAACCTCGTCATATTCACCGGGGCGGACTTCCTCGATATGAGCATCGCCCGTGCGCTTTCCGATCGTGAGATCGGCGAGTGCCACGTAGAACCAATCGTTGTCAGGGATGTTGACATCACGGCTGAAGGACAGCCCACCGGTTTTTGACACGCCTTTGATGGCGACATCAACGGCGTGGTCCCCGGGCGGCAAGATCCGCTGGACCACAAAGGCCTGTTTCGGATCGACGGGGATCTCCTCGCCCAGCACGCGTACCGCATGTCCGGCCGGGACTTGCTTCCCATAGACCGTCACCGCCCCTCCCACAACGGGAATGTTGCGGAAGGCCGTCCGGTCTTCGCCTGTCCCCGGTGCCGTGGCCTTGTCCTGCTTCCGATCGGGAGCAAACCCGCGATCGGTTCTGGCGATGGTCAGCGGTACCGTCTCGTCGTAACGCCCTTTGGCATCGTAGACGCGCAGCACATACGCAAAATCGGCCTCCTTCGCCTCGGGCATGATCCAGGCTGCCTCACCGTTGACCGCAACGGGAATCGTGGCGATTGGCCGATCTTTATCGCGCCCCTTCGTTTCAAAGATGCGGACTTCCGCCCGTTCGATGAAGGCCGGATAGTTGGAGGTTGCAAGAAAGCGGACCTCCTCTCCGGCCCGATATGTCCTTTTCACGGGCACGGTCGAGACATTGAGCAGAGGATCGGTATCGAGCCCATCGAACTTAACCTGAATATCGACCGCGGACAAATCGAGATCCGTCTGCCGCTGCCGGTCCACCGGACGATCGCTCGGCTTTGCTTCGCCAGACGTCAAGCGGCTGGTTTTGGCGGCCGGCCGATCGGTTGCCTCCGGCTCGGCGCTCTTGTCCACTGTTTCCCCATCGACCTCGATCATGAAGGGAATGGCGGGAGCATCCGCAGGTGTTTCGGCTTCCGTATTTTCGCCGATCGCCAGACGGTGCACCGAACTGTCCGCAGAAATTCTGCCGCCCTTTTCGGCCTTCTCCTGCGCTGCCGCCGGCGGCGACATGGCAAGCAGGCCTGCCATCGCGGTGCAGCGGAGGAGGCCGAGCCGGCGGTTCAGGAGCAGCCGGGAAAGATCGATGTTCGTGACAAGAAGCCTCATTGTCCCGCCTCCACGCGCGTCTCGATGTTGAGCGGATAGGCCCGCTTCCGCTGCCGCCATCGGTCGGCAACCAGCTCCTTGATGTGGCGCACGCGCGCCTCGGCGAGTTCGGGCTCAGTGGCCGCATCGATGTAGGAGAGACGGAGCACCGACTGCTCTTGAGCCAGGACGGTTATCAGTTGGTCGATGCCATCCGCCCAGCGCTTGTCGAGTTCGGCCTTTCCTGACACGAAGGCTTCGCCCTTGAGGTCGAGCCGGACCACGCGGCCGATCGAAGCCCCAAAGTTGAGCTCGGTCATCTTGCCGGCCGTCAGGCGTACGACACGCGGGTTTTCCGTCGTCAGGCGGTAGCCGGTCGGCAGGGTTCTGGGATCGAGCTTCATGATGAAGTTCGACCCTATGCGTGTCTCGGGAAGATCCGCGCAGGCGACATGGAAGCGGCCATACTGGTCGGTGGTGATCAACCAGCCCTTGACCGTCGCGATCCTTACGCCGGGGAGTCCCGGCTCGCCCTCGTCCTGATAGCCGTTGCGGTTGGTATCATCGAACACCTTGCCGATGATGTCGCCGCAGTCGAAGACCGGTTCGACGATGATCTCGACGACCGCGCGGGCTTCATTGCCGACCTGATCGCCGCTGGGATCCACGACATGGGCAAGGTTCACATGCTCACCCGGCCCGGCCGTGCTCAGCGCCAGCAGCCTGATCTGAATCTCGACCGTGGATTTGCTGCCGACGGACACGTCGCGGAAGCGGATTTGTCGGCCGACCACTTCAGGCGTCACCTTGGTGCCGTCGACGGTCGCCGAGCCTTCCACATAGCGGAAGCCTGCCGGCATCGTGTCGATGACCGTCAGAGCATCCACCCGCGCGCCCGAGTTGTTGGTGACGCGGATGGTGAACGGTGCCTTTTCACCACGACGGATGAACCTGAGGTTGGCAATCTTCGTAACGGAAATGTCACCTGGAACGGCTGCGGGCGGTGTGACAACGGACGTGGAATTGTCCGAACTGACTTCGCCGTCGGGGGTGCGACCGCTTGCTGTGGCAGAGTTGGCGATGCCATCCGGGATGCCCGCCGCGTTTTCGACATCTCCCTGCGTCAGCGTGTAGACTGCAGTGAAGTCCTGACTTTCGCCGGGAGCCAATGTGACAGGTTCCGGTGTGAACCTGGACAGGGAAGCTCCGGCTGGTCGCCCATTGAAGGTAGGCCCTGCATCTACCGGCCAGACATTGGTGATCGTCTGCCCGCCGTCGTTGGTGACCGTGAAGGTATAGGTCACCGTATCACCAGTGTTCGTATAGCTGTTTCGATCAGTATCGGTGAAGCGGCCGGTCTTCTGCAGTTTCAGGCTGGCAGGCTGAGGCGGCACGACAACGGTGTCGGGCGGGCTCTCCGTCGGCGGGCCGGATGGCGGCGTGCCGGTGCCGGTCGCGGTGTTCTCAACACGGCCCGCGTCGATATCGGCCTGGGTCGGCGTATAGGTCGCCGTAAACGTCGCGCTGCCGCCGGGCGCCAGCGTCTGGGGTCCCGGCGTGACCGATATGCCGGCATTGGCGAGCAGCGGATCGTTGACCGTGACGTTGGTCAGCGTCACGACACCGGTATTGCGGACCAGGAACGAGTAGCTGATCGTCTCGCCGGCATCGAGAAGACCGTCGCCATCGGCATCGTTGAGAGTGCCTGTCTTCTCGATCGTCAGTCCCTGCGTCTGCTCCGGAGGCACGACAACGGTATCCGGCGGGCTTTCGATCGGCGGCCCGGACGGAGGCGTGCCCGTGCCGGTCGCGGTGTTTTCAACACGACCCGCGTCGATGTCGGCCTGGGTCGGCGTATAGGTCGCCGTGAAGGTCGCCGTTCCGCCGGGCGCCAGCGTCTGGGGTCCCGGCGTGACCGATATGCCGGCATTGGCGAGCAGCGGATCGTTGACCGTAACATTGGTCATCGTCACCGCCCCGGTGTTGCGCACCAGGAACGAGTAGCTGATCGTTTCCCCGGCATCGAGAAGGCCGTCGCCATCGGCATCGTTCAGCGTGCCGGTCTTTTCGATCACGAGATCCGATGCCGGATCGGGCGGCACAACGACGGTGTCGGGCGGGCTGTCGATCGGCGGCCCGGAAGGCGGCGTTCCGGTACCGGTCGCGGTGTTCTCGACACGGCCCGCGTCGATGTCGGCCTGGGTCGGCGTATAGGTCGCCGTGAAGGTCGCCGTACCGCCAGGCGCCAGCGTCTGGGGTCCCGGCGTGACCGATATGCCGGCATCGGTGAGCAGCGGATCGTCGACCGTGACATTCGTCATCGTCACGGCACCGCTGTTGGTGACGAGGAAGGAGTAGCTGATCGTCTCTCCGAGATCGATGAACCCGTCGCCATCGACATCATTGAGCGTGCCGGTCTTTTCGATCGTCAGTGCGGGCGTCTGGTCCGGAGGGACCACGACGGTATCCGGTGGGCTCTCCGTCGGCGGGCCGGATGGCGGCGTGCCGGTACCGGTCGCCGTGTTCTCGACCTGGCCCGCATCGATCTCCGCCTGGGTCGGCGTATAGGTGGCAGTAAACGTCACCGTTCCACCAGGCGCCACCGTCTGCGGGCCAGGTGACACCGAGATCCCGGCATTGGCGAGCAGCGGATCGTTGACCGTGACATTCGTCATCGTCACGGCACCCGTATTGGTGACGAGGAACGAGTAGCTGATCGTTTCTCCGGCATCGAGAAGACCGTCACCGTCGGCATCGTTCAGCGTGCCGGTTTTTTCGATCGTCAGTCCGGACGTCTGGTCCGGCGGCACGACAACGGTGTCAGGCGGACTGTCGATCGGTGGCCCGGACGGCGGCGTGCCGGTGCCGGTCGCGGTGTTCTCCACGCGGCCCGCGTCGATATCGGCCTGCGTCGGCGTATAGGTCGCCGTGAAGGTGACACTCCCCCGCGGAGCCAGCGTCTGCGGTCCCGGCGTGACCGAAATCCCGGCATTGGTTAGCAGCGGGTCATCGATGGTGACATTGGTGAGCGTCACGGTGCCGGTATTGCGGGCGAGGAAGGAGTAGCTGATCGTCTCGCCGAGATCGATGAGCCCGTCGCCATCGGCATCATTGAGTCTGCCGGTCTTTTCGATCGTCAATCCGGGCGTCTGGTCCGGAGGCACGACAACGGTGTCAGGCGGGCTCTCCGTCGGCGGGCCGGACGGCGGCGTGCCGGTACCGGTCGCGGTGTTCTCGACCTGGCCCGCGTCGATATCGGCCTGGGTCGGTGTATAGGTCGCGGTAAAGGTCGCCGTTCCGCCGGGCGCCAGCGTCTGCGGACCTGGGGACACGGAAACGCCGGCATTGGTCAGCAGCGGATCATCCACCGTCACGCCTGTCATGGTCACGGTGCCGGTGTTGCGGACCAGGAACGAGTAGCTGATCGTTTCTCCGAGATCGATGAGGCCGTCGCCATCGGCATCGTTCAGCGTGCCGGTCTTCTCGATCGTCAGTCCGGGCGTCTGGTCCGGGGGCACCACGACCGTATCCGGTGGGCTGTCGATCGGCGGGCCGGACGGCGGCGTGCCGGTGCCGGTCGCCGTGTTCTCGACCTGGCCCGCATCGATATCGGCCTGGGTCGGCGTATAGGTCGCGGTAAAGGTAGCGGTTCCGCCGGGCGCCAGCGTCTGCGGACCGGGCGTTACCGAAATCCCGGCATTGGCAAGCAGCGGATCGTCGACGGTCACGCCCGTCATCGTCACCGCCCCGGTATTGCGGACCAGGAACGAGTAGCTGATCGTCTCGCCGAGATCGATGAGGCCGTCGCCATCGGCATCGTTCAGCACACCCGTCTTCTCGATCGTCAGTCCCGGCGTCTGGTCCGGCGGCACCACGACTGTGTCGGGCGGGCTTTCGATCGGCGGACCTGACGGCGGCGTGCCGGTGCCTGTCGCCGTGTTTTCCACCCGCCCCGCATCGATGTCGGCCTGGGTCGGCGTATAAGTCGCAGTGAAGGTGAAGGTCGCCCCCGGTGCCAGCGTCTGCGGCCCCTGATCCAGCGCGATGCCGGCATCGGTGAGCAGCGGATCGTTCACCGTCACATTGGTGAGCGTCACGGCGCCGGTGTTGCGGGCCTGGAACGAGTAGCTGATCGTCTCGCCGAGATCGATGAGCCCGTCACCGTCGAGATCATTCAGCGTGCCGGTCTTGTCGATAACCAGGCCGGTCGACTGATCCGGAGGGACCACGACGGTATCCGGCGGGCTTTCGATCGGCGGCCCGGATGGCGGCGTGCCGGTGCCGGTCGCCGTGTTCTCCACGCGGCCCGCGTCGATATCGGCCTGGGTCGGCGTATAGGTCGCCGTAAACGTCGCCGTTCCGCCGGGCGCCAGCGTCTGGGGTCCCGGCGTGACCGATATGCCGGCATTGGCGAGCAGCGGATCGTCCACCGTCACGCCGGTCAGCGTCACCGAACCGGTGTTGCGCGCCAGGAAGGAGTAGCTGATCGTCTCGCCGAGATCGATGAGCCCGTCACCGTCGGCATCATTGAGCGTACCCGTCTTGTCGATCGTCAGCCCGGGCGTCTGGTCCGGAGGCACGACAACGGTATCCGGCGGGCTGTCGATCGGCGGGCCGGACGGTGGTGTGCCGCTGCCGATCGCGGTGTTCTCCACCTGCCCCGCATCGATGTCGGTCTGGGTCGGTGTATAGGTCGCTGTAAAGGTCGCGGTTCCACCGGGTCCAAGCGTCTGCGGGCCGGGCGTTACCGAAATCCCGGCATTGGCAAGCAGCGGATCGTCCACCGTCACGCCGGTCAGCGTCACCGTACCGGTGTTACGCACCAGGAAGGAGTAGCTGATCGTTTCTCCGAGATCGATGAGCCCGTCGCCATCGGCATCGTTCAGCACGCCGGTCTTCTCGATCGTCAGCCCCGGCGTTTGGTCCGGCGGCACGACGACCGTATCCGGCGGGCTGTCGATCGGCGGGCCGGACGGCGGCGTACCGGTGCCGGTGGCGGTGTTTGACACCTGTCCTGCATCGATGTCGGCCTGTGTCGGCGTATAGGTCGCCGTAAATGTCGCCGTCCCGCCGGGCGCCAAAGTCTGCGGGCCTGGGGACACGGAAACACCGGCATTCGTGAGCAGCGGATCGTCCACCGTGACATCGGTCAGCGTCACATTGCCGGTATTCTCCACGACAAAGCTGTAGCTGATCGTCTCGCCGGCATCGATGAGCCCATCACCGTCGAGGTCGTTGAGCGTGCCGGTCTTCTCGATCGTCAGTGCCGGAGCCGCAGCGGTGTCCGTGTCCGTTGCCGAATTGTTGCTCGTATCGGGGTCAGGCACGCTCGAGGGATTGGCTACCGTAGCGGCGTTCACCAGATCGCCGGTGAAGTCCGCTGGCACCGTCAAGGTCAATTCGAAGGTGACGGAGCTGCCTGCGGGCAGGCTCACCTTGACGTCGCTAATGGCGCCTGTGCCGCTCGCCGTCCCACAGACACCGCCATTCGTTGCGCCGCCGCAAGTCCAGCTCGCCCCGGTGATACCGGCGGGCAGCGGATCGTTTACCGACGCGTTCTGAACGCCGAACGGACCGCTGTTCGAGACCACCATCGTGTAGGTGACGTTGGTGCCCGGCGTATAGGTGTTGCTGCCGTCGGTCTTGGTGATCTGCGTGTCGGCGGGAAGACTTACAGCCGTGACAGGGCATTTGGCACCGTCGCCGGCACCCGATGGCGCATCCGAAATGAGTGTCGCCACGCCTGTTGCAAGGTCGAACTGATAGAACCCACCGCTATTGTAACGGCCAAAGATACCGTTCGAGGCGCTGATCAACGATCCGAACGCGTCCACGGAAAGACCCGACTGCCCGATGGCAGTTACCGCTCCCGTCGTCGGATTGATCGAATAGAAGATGCCCGAAGTGCTATCATGCGTATAGATGAGCCCGTTGTGCCAGGCCAGGTCCGCGTTCGAGATCGTGCGGTTGAGCGGAATGCTGGTAGCCGTCCGGGTGGTCAGGTCCACGCGCCACATCACGTTGGAGGCGGAGTTCTCCTTCACATAGTAGTAGCCGTCCGGGCCCACAACACCCGAGGCTACCTGCCCCGAACCGTTATTGATGCCGCCGCCGACGATGGGACCCTGGTCGCTGACGGAACCGTTGCTGCCGATCCGCAACAGGCGGTATCTGCTCGTGGTGCTGTCCCAGCGCGTCGCGTAAATATAGTTGCTGACAACGTCGTAGCCCATCGCATTGTAGCCGGGGCTGTTCACTGCGCCGATTCCGGGAAAGGTGAACGGATTGGTGCTGGTATCGGCCCGATGAAGCCGCGTGGGCGCATTGATTCCGAAATACATCGTCGAATCGCACACGAAGTTCGGCTGGGTGCCGAACGTGACCGAGGTGCTGCCTGGCGGGTTGATGCCGACGGCCGACGTGATGTTCGATGCGTCGTTGGTATAGGTTCCGGCGGAACTGGACGTTACCGGCACGGTCGCCGTGCACGAAGCCATGCCGGCGGTGAGATTTCCCGAGACGTCTATGGTCGATCCACCGACGGCTGCCGTCACGACACCCGATGGGCAGGTCGTGCTGATCTCATCGGATGCCACCCTCAGGCCGACCGGAAGAGCATCCGTGAACGACCACCCGGTCTTTGCCCCCAACTCGCTGGTGTTGGTGATCGTGAATGTCAGGGTCGACACGCCCCCGACGGCCACGCTGGTCGGGCCGAACTCCTTGTCGAGCTGCGGCGTTGCATCGAGGACGCTGACATTGTCGAACGCGTGGTCGTTACCGGTCCCGCTGCCGTTGTTGTTGACCATGCGGATGCCGAAGGAGGCGCCGCTGATCAGCACCGCCCCGTTAGACGTGTAGGTTCCCGTGGTAATCGTGGAAGCCGGCGCGCCGCCGAGCGCTGGCGGCGTCTGTGTCGTTCCACTTGAGCAGCCGTTGATCTGCGTGCCTGCCGGCGTAGCGTTGCCTGCTTCGTTCACGAGTGAGAATTGCAGCAGCGGCGGAGATACCTGGCAATTGACGGCCGCGACATCGACACTGAAGGTCAAGAAACGATTGCTTGTGGGGAATGCTATATTCGTTGCCGTCTGGAACTCTACAAGTCCGGCGCCAGGATTGCCTGCGGTCATGGCCGAAACCGCAAAATTGCCCTGTGCGGTGGCCTGCGTCTGGCCTGCATGAAGTCCAAGCGCCCAGGAAAGGCGCTGAACCGTGTTCCAGGTCGCTGTATTCGTGCATTCCGTGGCACCGGCTGGGCCGGCAGCAGTTGTCGACTGGTTGGCGGAGGCGATCCAGCCATTGCAGTTCGTCAGCCATTTCGGATCGGCCGTGTAGGTCTGGCCGGAAGTGCTGGTGTAGGTGTTCAGCTTGACGATCGGGGTGGGGCCGGGCCGGTTCTGGAAGTTATCCGCATAGATCGCAACGGGAGCCTGCGGAACGCCGGGCGTTCCCGGATCTGCCGATGCATCGAACGGAAGCGCGACGCTGCCGAGCAGGGCCAATGCCGGAAAACCGAAAGCCGAAAGCTTCGTTGATAGCGACGGCGACGCGCCGGCTCGCGATCCCGCGCCCGAAAACCGGTCTTTTCGATTGTGTTTTTTTGCATCCGCAACATGCCTCGAGCGTGTACGTCGATCATCAGATGCGATCTCTGCTATGCTGCACGAATGACGCGCGATATCGCGCAGCGAAATTGGCTTCCGCATGCAAAGTCCCCTCGTCGAATTAAGCTATCCTCAACCAGGGGTCCCGATATCGCTCGCGGCTATAAAGTTAGGTCCGCCAAGTGCCGCGATTGATTCCCCAGAACGGATAGCGCCGCATCGATAGGGGTGCATAGGCCGGAGTGATTTGTCTTTCAGGAAACCAATATCTTTTGCAGAATCTTCCGATATGGATGAAAAAAATCTCCGCTGCCCTCCCTTTAGTTGCCAACGCGTTAAGCGCCGCAAGCCGTTTCTCCCGGAACGGAACAGGGAAGGAGCGACCTAACAGTTGCCAAATGCCACGCCTTGGAGATCGGCTGTAAGGGCGTCGGCGCGACCACCGCGTTTCCTTCCTCCAGCGTCACTGATCATCCGGCAACTTTCGCTTCCGTTACGGCAACAAGCGCTGAAGAGAGGATAAAGTCGAAACGGGCGTTCGCACATTCTTGCTGCCGACCGCTCAGTTGCAGCCGCCGGCCTTGGCGCCGTAAAGCCTTTTGCATCCGCCCGTTCGATAAGCGCGACTTGCCGCGAGGCCATGTTCATCTGCTCGATACAGGCCATTTCGCGCTGGAGACGCACGCGGGCGAGATCGCGGCGATCATGCGCACCTTCCTAACCGAGCATCTCTAGAACGCCGCGCCCCAGGCTGGGACCCACCCGCTCTTGACATTCGTTCGCTACCTTGCAATTATTGTATGGTAGCGAACGAAATGGCGAGACTTTCACATGCGGGATCAGGCGAACACCGAGCACCTCTCCGTGGGAGCGTGGACGAAGCGGTGCTACTTCGCGGGCCGCGCCCTTATGGACGCAACCTTGCGGCCCTACGATCTGGGATCCACGCAATGGTACGTTCTCTGGCATCTCGCGAACCACGGCCCGTCCGTTCAGCGCGACCTCGGACGCGCCCTCGAACTCGAACGGGCGACCTTGAGCGGCATCATCGCGACCCTCGTCCGCAAAGACCTGGTCGAGCAGACCTCGATCGGAGAAGATCAGCGCCAGCGTCTGCTGACGTTGACAGCCGCAGGTAAGGCGCTGTGGCGCAAACTTCCCGATCTTTCTTTCATTCACGAAGCTGCTTTCGGCGGCATCGATGAGGCCGAGCTGGCCACGACCATCCGTGTCCTGCGATCGGCGACCGAACGACTGCAGAACCTGTTGCGAAAGGATTGAGCAGATGACCGTACTGATAACCGGAGCCACTGGGCTCGTTGGCGAACGACTTCTTCCGCGGCTGGTGGAAGCCGGGTTTGCCTGCCGTGCCTTGCTCCGGGCGGGCAAAGCCTGCCCTGATGGCATAGAGGCCATGACGGGCGATATTCTCGACCCTTCGACCCTCCCGAACGCCGTGCATGGCGTTTCCGCCATCGTGCACCTTGCCGCGGTGTTTCGCACGCAGGACACCGATCTCATCTGGAAAAGCAACCTCGATGGGACACGCAACCTGATTGCCGCCGCGAAGGCTCATGCTCCCGACGCGCGGTTCATCCTGTCGAGCACCAGCCATGTCTACAACAACGACAATCCCCATCCGGGACGAGAAGACGATCCGGTCGATCCACAGCACGCCTATCCGGCGAGCAAGGTGGCCGCAGAGAAGGAACTGCGCGAAAGCGGTTTGAACTGGTCCATCGTCCGGTTTCCATTCGTGTATGGCGACGGCGACGGACATCTCGAATCTCTTCCCAAATACGTCGGCACCTGGCATCCGGCGCAACGAATGAGCACGATTCACCATCGTGACATCGCCAAGGCGATCAAGCTTGCACTGAACGGTACATTCGATCGCCGTATCGTGAACGTTGCGGACGAGGCGCCCTCGTCCATCTACGAGCTCGCGGGTCTGCTGGGTAACCGGTTGGAATCAAGGTTCGAGTCTCTCCCAAATCCGTGGTATCTGCATGTTGACACGTCTCTCGCCCGCAGCCTGGGTTTTCGACCCAGCGTCCGAACCGTTTATCAGGCCCAGCAAGAGGGTTTGATGTGACAAGTATCGCAGGATCGCGGCCCAACTCCGAGCCGATCATTTCGGCCTTCGGCGGTGTCTGGTCTGGCTCCGCGATGGACGTAATGGGCCCCCCGGACCTTATCAATCGGTCGTCTGCCGCCCCCTGGCACCAGCCCACGGCCTAGGTTAGGCAGCCACGGGCGAGATCGCGGCCGTCGGTGGTTCATGACCGTTTCGTCGACCAAAAGGTCGCAAGCTTTGACATGCGCGGATCGCATGCATCCTTGCGGGCGGTCAAAGCGGCAAGAACCTGGGTCGTACCGGAGACCCTGGGAATGGCGGCTGCGGCCGCCTTGCCCATTTCCTTCGGCGTCGCCGCGATCGAAGCATCGGCTCGTCGCAGCGATCAGGGATACGTAGGTGGCACAGCGCCTTTTAGGCCCCTTGTTCCATGGCTTCGAGCGATTTTGCGGGCAGCGGGACGCGCTCTAGCAGCGGATGCACCTTGTTCAAGAACTCGGGGCTTCCACATGCGAAACGAAGCTTCGATGACAGGTCGATCCCATCCCAATCGATCGTGTGCAAGATACCGAGATTGTCGAGGATCGGCAGTGCTGCCATCACATCCCAGGTCGAATCCCCAAGCGACAGATAGCCATCCGTTTCGCCCATCGCCACTTCGACCAGCGAAATCGTGGCTGCCCCTCCGACGCGGAAGCTGATGCCAAGGTCGTCCGAGATGAAGCGTATGACTTCAAGCCGGTCAGCCGTCGATACCGAGGGATGGAAGCTCAACCCGATCGAGGCTCGCGACATGTCGAGGGCGGGAAGCGGCTTGACCGGTTTGCCGTTGAGCCGTGTCGGCACCGTCTTGCCTCCGACGAGGGTCAGGCCCCGTGCAGGCGCATGGATCACTCCGAATACCGGCCGACGGCTTTCGTAAATACCGATGGAAACCGCCCAGTTCTGGCCGCCCCGGACGAAGTTGAATGTCCCGTCGATTGGATCGATAACCCAGATACGACCGGAGGTTCCGGGGATTTCTCCGCCCTCCTCGCCGAAGATGCCGTCATCGGGAAAGGCTTCCTGCAGTCTGGCGATCAGCAGTTCCTCAACCTGCTTGTCGGCCTCGGTCACGAGATCGAGGTGACCTTTTTTCTCGACTGGCAGGCTCGCCAGCGATTGAAAGTAGGTCAGGGCCAGCTTTCCGGCCTCCCTTGCGATGTCCTCGACGACAGCCTTGACCGCGCAAGCGGCCGAGGCCGAGTTATGCATATCAGCCACGGGCTCTATCCCTGAGCCTTGTCACTTGCGCCACGTCGTCGCCGAGAAGCTGGTCCAGTTGGCCCTCGCGAACCCATTGCACGACCTGGGCTTCGATATCGGTGCCGTATTGCATGAGCTTCTCGTGATACAGGGCCGGCAGGTAGGTGAATACGGCGAAACCATCCTCATGAAGCTGGTGTGCCTCGCCGCTGGCGAAGTGGTAGACCTCGATGTTCATCGCATCGAGATTCGCCTGCCGGGCAATGGCGGCGGGGTCGATCAGTCGGGAGTGCATCAGGCCAACGGTCGGCACTTCAGGGATCGCTTCCTTCACCGCCTTCAGCTGAACGTAGTCGAACGAGGAAAACTGCAGAAGGTCGGCGCAGCCCAATTCATCGATAAGCGTCCTCAGCTTCGGGAAGAAGACGTCATTGCGGTCGTAGATCTTCAGCTCGAGCTGATAGATGATGCCGAGCTCGCGGGCGAGCTGCAGCGCATCCCTGAGAAGCGGCACCCGTTCTCCGGCGAATTCCTCGCTGAACCAACTCCCCGCATCAAGCCTGGATATCTCCGAATACGTCATCTTTTGCACGATACCGTGACCGTTGGTGGTCCGGTCGACGGTCTTGTCGTGCATCAGCACCAGTTCACCATCGCTCGTGATGCCGAGATCGGTCTCGCACGTGACGAGGCGGCCGGCGTATTCAAAAGCCTTTCGAAACGCGGCGAGCGTGTTTTCCGGAGCGCCTGCGCTATGACCGCGATGGCCGCCAAGGCGCATCGTCTCAATGGTCATTCTAAGCGGATTCATCATATTTTCCTTTTCGTTAGCGGAGCCGCGCATCGAGGCGATCGCGCAGGTAGTCCCCGAGCAGACTGATGGAGAGGGTCGTGAGGACGATGACCGCACCGGGGAAAGCTGCGAGCCACCAGGCGATCGCCAGATAGTTCCGGCCGTCGGCCACCATCAGTCCCAGGCTTGTTTCCGGCGGCTGGATGCCGAGCCCAAGGAAACTCAAGCCGCTTTCCAGCAGGATGATTTCAGGGAAGTTCACGGTGAACTGCACGATGAGCGGGCCGGCGATGTTCGGCAGCATGTGACGGAGGTAAATGCGCATCGACGGGACGCCGACAATGCGGGCCGCTTCCGCATAGCCCTCTTCCTTGGCGCTGATGACCAGGCCGCGCGTCAATCGCGCATAACGTTCCCAGCTCGCGAAACCGACGAGAAAGACAAACAGCAGCGGGCTGGTTCCGAACAGGGCGAGCACGCTGAGGGCGACGATGATGAAAGGCACCGCCGCCATCGCATCGGCGAAGCCCATGATGGCGTTGTCCACCCAGCCGCCGAAATGGGCGGAGAGCAGGCCGAGGCTTATTCCGATCAACGCGCAGATCACCGATCCCACCAGCGCGATCATCAAGGTCGTCTGGGTGGCGACCAGCAGGTTGCTGACCACATCCCGCCCCAGATAGTCGGTCCCGAGCAGATGCGCGGCAGATATGAATGGGCGCGCGAACCGTGCCAGAGGATCCTGATGCGTATAGTCGTAAGGTGCCGACCAGTGGGCCGTAATGCCGATGATCACCGCGATGGCGATCCATGCGCAGCACAGGGCGATGCTGGCTGGCATGCGGTGGAACGGCGTCCACACCATGCTCCTGAACGAGCGGAATGATGTCGCAACCGCCATGTCAATGCTTCCTGATTTTCGGATCGAGGACCGCGTAAAGGACGTCGACGATCAGATTGACGGCAACCATGAAGGCTGTGAACAGCACGATCATCGCCTGTACCACGGGCAGGTCGCCGGTGTTCGTCGCATTCACGAAACCGCTGCCGAGGCCGGGCCAGGCGAACACGGGCTCGATGAGCGCAGAACCGCCGAGCAGGCCACCGGCAACGAAGCCGAGCGTGGTCACCATCGGGATCGCGGCGTTCGGAAGCGCGTGACGGATAATGATCTCCCAGCGCGGAATGCCGTCGGCGCGGGCGGCTGCGATATAGGGCTGGCCCAGCACGTCGATCAGGGTCGAGCGCATGAAGCGCGCCACCGCAGCTGCATTGAATAGGGCGAAAGTCGCGACGGGCAGGATTGCATGGTTCCAGGTCGAACTGCCGGAACTCGGCAGCACCCGAAGCCAGACGGCGACGACGAAGATGAAGGTCAGGCCGAGCAGGAAGTTGGGAACGCTATAGCCCAGCACAGCGCCGGCCATGACGCCTTTGTCGAGCGCGGTCTCTCGGCGCATCGCCGCAAGGATTCCGGCAGGTATGCCGATCAGCATGCTGACGATGAAGGCCGACACCGTTACGATCAGGGTTTTCGGAATACGCTCGCTAACGACCGTGAAAACCTCGCGGCCGTCCGCGAACGAGACCCCGAAATCGCCACGAAGGACGTTGGTGACATAGTACAGATATTGTTCGGGGATCGACCGATCCAGGCCCCATTTGGCGTTGAAGGCAGCCAGGGCTTCGGGACCCGCATTGTCGGATAGCATCTGCTGGGCGGGATCTCCGCTCAGGCGCAGAACGATGAAGACCAGCGTGACGGTGAACACGAGTACCGCAATCGCTCGAACCAGGCGAGCAAGGATAAAGGCCGTCACAGTGCCATCTCCTTCTGTGATGCCGTCCCCCTCTCCGTCACCATGTCGATTTGCGGTGCTATCGATCGCGGGAATTCCTCGGCACGATGACATGCGGCATGCTGGCTGGCGCCATGTGCTGGAATTGGACGGAGTTCGGGTGTTTCAATAGCGCACCTGTCGATCGCGAAGGGACAGCGTGACCAGAAAGAGCAGCCCTGCGATATTTTCGACGCGTCGAGTTCCCCCTTGATCGGCGGCTCGATATTGCGAACTGTCGAGTCCATGGTCGGGACCGAGGCGAGGAGCGCCCGCGTATAGGGATGGCGCGGCCATTCGTAGACGGATCTGATGTCGCCGGTCTCGACGACGCGGCCGAGATACATGACGGCGATGCGGTCGACGAGATGACGAACAATGCGCAGGTCGTGGGTGATGAAGACATAGGCGAGATCGAGCTCCTGCCAGAGCGATCGTAGAAGCGCGACGACCTGGGCCTGAACCGATACGTCGAGAGCGGATACCGCCTCGTCGAAGACGACCAGTTTCGGGTCGAGGACCAGAGCTCGGGCAATCACGACACGCTGTCGCTGGCCACCCGACATCTGGTGGGGATAACGGGTCATCATCGCGCTCGACAGGCCGACGCGCTCAAGCATTGCGGCGACATGTTCGTAAGCGCCCGCCCGGCCAGCGATACGATGGACCAGAAGTCCTTCCGCGACCTGCTGTCCGATGGTCATCTGCGGGTTGAGGGCGGAGAGCGGGTTCTGTTGCACCAGGGAGGTGCGAACCCGAAACTCTTTCCAGTCCCGCGCGCGGCGCTGCTTGTGGTTGATGCCTTCAAACCACACGTCGCCCTGCGTGGGCTCCGTCAATCCGAGCAGAAGCCGGCCGAGTGTCGACTTGCCGCTTCCGGATTCGCCAACGACGCCGATGCGTTCACGAACTGCAAGTTCAAAGCCGATCGAGTTCACCGCGAGCTGAGTGGTCGGCCGTGCGAAGAGCCCGGTCTTGTGGCGGAATGCCTTGGTCAGGCCGCTGGCTTGAAGAAGAGGAGTGCTCATGCCGCCACCGGATGGTAACAGGAGGCCTCGTGGGCGAAGCCGATGTTAGCGGGCGCCGGGAAGCGGGCGGAGCATTCGCCGCTCGCACGCGAACAGCGCGGGTGGAAATGGCACCCTTCCGGAAGGCTGTCGAGAAGCGGGACGGAGCCAGGAATCGGAACCGGCGGTGCGAGGTCATCCGGATCGATGCTCGGCATGCAGTCGATTAGCGCGCGCGCATAAGGGTGCGACGGTCGCTCAAGCAGTTCGGCGACGGATGCGGTCTCGACGATCTTGCCGCAATACATCACGGCCGCCCTGTCGGCGAGGCGGGCGATGACACCGAGATCGTGCGATACGATCATCAGCGACATGCCGGTTTCCGCCTTCAACTCTTCCAGCAAATGCAGGATCTGGGCCTGCATGGTAACGTCGAGCGCCGTCGTCGGCTCATCGGCAATCAGCAACTGGGGCTTGGCTGCAAGCGCGTGGGCAATCATGACGCGCTGGTTCATGCCGCCGGAGAACTGGTGCGGATAGGCACGCAGCCGGCTCCTGGCGCGGTCGATGCCGACGCGCTCCAGAAGTCGCATGGCCTCCATCCGGGCATCCCTGCCCTTCAGGCCCTGGTGGCGGTAGAGCGCCGATTCCAGATAATAGCCGATTGTATGGACGGGATTGAGGCTGCTGGTCGGGTCCTGAAAGATCATCGCGATTTTCGGTACAGCCGGCTTGCGGGTGCTCGGGCCACCGGGTTCGAAGGTCACGCTGCCGCCGCTACGAACGATGCCGCGCGGAAGCATATTGGCCACCGCACAGCAGGTCACGCTCTTGCCGCAGCCGGATTCGCCGACGAGACCGAGCGTCTGGCCTGCCTCCAGAGAGAAGCTGATGCCGTCGAGGATTTTTATGTTCCGCGCCGGGACCTCGACGACGAGGTCGCGAACGGTCAAGAGTTTGGACATGGCGAATCTCCAGGCGCGGTGCGCACGGATGCGCACCGCCGGTTCGACAGGTTAGGCTCAGCCGAAGGTAAGGTTGTCGCGGAATTCCATCATCTCGAAGCTGATCGGCTTCCAGTGAACGTCCTTGCGGGCCGCGTAGACATCGAAGGGCTGGTAGAGGATCACGGCCGGCGCTTCTTCTTCGAAGATGTCGCGGAGGCGGTTGAAGGCGTCGAAACGCTCCTTGCCGTCAGGCATCTGCGATACCTTCGTGCACAGTTCGTTGAATTCCGCCGGAGCCTTCCAGCCCCACCGCTTCTGAACCTGGCCTTTGGGTCCGAATTCGCAGATCATCGTGGCCCAGGCATCTGTCATCCACTGGCCGTTGGACCAGTTGCGCATATAGCTGTCCTGATCCTTCGGTGCTCCGCCCGGTGCATAGACTTTCGGCACCACGGTAACGCCGATCTGCTTCCACATCTCGATCATCATCATCAAGGCGGGAATGGCGTTGGCATAATAGTTGCCCATCGTGTGATAGGTAATCGGCGTGCCGTCGTAGCCGCTTTCCTTTACCAGGCGCTTGGCTTCCTCGACGTTGTAATCCATGGCGCGGCGGTTCGGATCGAAGGTCTTGCCATAGTTCGGGAAGTTGAAGCCGTGTGGGATCGTCGCCTTGTTCTTCCAGAGGGATTCGACGATCAACGGACGATTGACCGCAAGCGCCAGTGCGCGACGAAGGGTCTTCGACTGAAAGACGGACTGGTTCATATTGAAGGTGAACATGTGGAAGTTTTCGACGATATTTCCACGCGTCTCCAGGTCAGGGTAGCTGTTGATCATCGCCATATCGTCCGGCGTCAGCGTCGTAACGATATCGTATTCGCGGCTGATCAGTCCGGCGACACGCGTAGCCGGCTCCGCAACGAGCTGGTAGGTGATTTTCGATGCGGTCGGCTTCAGCCCCCAATAGGCGTCGTTGGCTTCCACGACGACACGGTCGTTGGCGACGAATTCCACGAACTTATATGGACCCGTGCCGATCGGCTTGTTGCCAAAGGCAACCGTTCCGAGCTTCTTGTAATATTCCTTGGGAACGATGCGTCCCATCCAGGATGCCACGTAGGATTCGGTCAGAGGGGTGGGAGTCTTGGTGCGCAGTACGACGGTGTACTTGTCCTCGACAACGGGCTCGTCGAAATCGAGCGAGTAGGAACCGCCGAGCGGGATCGTCTTGATCGCTTCCGGACCCCATAACCGTTCCGAGGAGAAGGTGTAGGCGACATCGTCTGCCGTCATCTCGACGCCATCGTGGAACATGACCTTCTGGCGCAGCTTGAAACGCACCGACTTGTCGTCGATCCGCTCCCAGCTTTCGGCCAGCGAAGGCATCAGATCAATGCCATTGCCCGGCGCGCCCTTGCCGAAAAAGTCGCGCACGAGGAGCGTGTCGAAAATCTGGTTGACGATGCGAGGGCCGACATTGCTGATGGCGTTGATCGGCTCCAGCGTAACCGGGATCCCGTTGACGCCGATTTTCAGCGCGCGGCGCTCGGCAGCGAAGGAGAACCTGGCACCCGCTGTCGAGGCGAGTGCCGTGACGCTTGCGCCGATCATGAACTTTCTACGGTTGGTCTTGAGCATCTGCTCTCTCCTGGTTGGAAGATGCTGTTGATGGAAACTTGGATTTGCCTAGTTCGCGATGACGAACTTCTTCCGCAGCTTCTCCGGCGCGGCATCGATGATGGATTTCGTGCCGGAGTCGGTTACGATGACGCCGACGTCTTCGATCTTCGCGACGACTGAAAGGCTGGATTTTGTGAACTTGGAATGATCCGCCACGACGATCACCCGCCTCGACACCTCGATCATGGCGCGAGCCACACTCGCGTTCACCGGTGAGACCGTGCAGATCAATCCGCGATCGACATCGATCGACGCGGCGTTGAGGATGAGCTTGTCGACATTGAACTGGCGAATGAACTGCTCCGCCAACGGTCCCCGGAAGGACCGGTTCGTTTCGGTATATTCGCCTCCGACCGAATAGATGCTCTGCCCGTCGACACGCGTCAGTTCGGCGACGATGTCGAGACCGTTCGAGATGAACGTGAGGCTGCTTCGTCCGGTTAGCTTCTTGGCGACTTCCAGCGCGGTGGTGCCGGCATCGAGGAGCACCGTGTCGCCATCGACGACCATTCCGGCAACGACCGCGGCGATGGCGGCTTTCTCCGTCTGTTTCCAGACCAGACGCGCGGCATTCGTCACATCGAGCGCAACCTGGTTGAGATTGACGGCGCCGCCATGCGTCCTGCGCAGAAGGCCGGCCTCCTCGAGCTCACCCAGGTCGCGGCGAACGGTCGCCACCGAAATATCGAAGCGCTCCGTCAGAGTGCGAATGTCGACGAAGTTCCGTTCGCGCAACAGCTCGACGATTTTCGCCTGACGATCTTCCGCTTGAGTCAGCACCGGCTTACCCCATGTCACCAAATTGACGCATATCGCTCATTCGTGTGAGCGATATCTATCTTCCTTGAATGACATTCACATGACGGAAGGGCCGAAATTGAAGGCGATGACCGTGAAAAGATATTCGCTGGCAGGGAATGATCGAAAACGATCATTTTTGTTGGATGAGAACCTTTGCGCGAAATACTGGTGGTTCAAACAACACGAAGATATCGATGCGATAAGGCTTTGGAGCAGCGCCAGTCGCAAAAAACTGGAGGAACCGACCTCGGGATCTTGTTAACCCCGCGTCCTTGCACTTCTGCAAAATCGAAGACCAAGAACCGAGTCGCTGCCGGCCCCATCTATTTCCTCTTTTGTTCGTTGATGAGATCAACGAAGGCGCGCAGCTTGGCGGGCATGTGTCGGCCTTGAGGATAGTAGAGATGAAGCCCGGGGTAAGCTGGGCACCAGTCTTCCAGCACCGGCACAAGTCGACCAGCGGCGATATGCAGGGCCACGGAATGCTCGCCGAGATAAGCGAGGCCGGCACCCGAAAGAGCCGCGTCCAGAATCAGGCCGGTCTCGTCCAGCGTGAGATTTCCCGGAACATCGACCATCTGCGCCTCGCCCCGCCGTTCGAACTCCCAGCGGTAAAGCCGACCGCTTGTCATGCGCATCTGGATACAGCGATGATGCAACAGATCGCTCGGAACGGCCGGCTTGGGCCGCTCCTCGAAATATTCGGGTGACGCGACAACGAGGGAACGGAGTGTCGGGATAATCGGGACGGCTACCATGTCGGGCGAGATCGACTCGGCAAGTCGGATACCGGCATCGAACCCCTTGCCGATAATGTCGACAAGCGCATTCTCGGTTACCACCTCGAGATCGACCTCCGGATAGCGGTGGTTATATTCGAGAATGAGGGGCTGAAGCAGCATTCGCGCAGCGCCGGGCGCCATGTTGAGCCGAAGCCTGCCCGAAGGACGAGCGGAGTGTTCGCCCGCGTGTTCGATCGCGTTTTCGATTGAACGTAATGCCGGCGCGATCTCCAAGAGGAACTGCTCGCCCGCTGCCGACAGCGCGACGCTGCGCGTGGTTCGATTGAAGAAGCGAACCGACAGACGTTCTTCCAGAGCGGCGATCGCATGGCTGAGGGCCGATGACGACATGCCGAGTTCCCGTGCGGCGGCACGAAAACCTCCATGGCGCGCCACCGCGGCAACCGCTTGAAGTTCAATCAGGCTCGCCCTCATTGCTCGATATAGCTCATCAGTCTGTCAAACTTTATCCTACTACAAACAACAGATAGCGCACGCCATTTCTTCCGTGAAGGCAACATGGGAGAATGAAATGCGTATAATCGACAAGATCTATATCGACGGGGCGTTCGTCGAACCTCACGGCCGGGAATGGGCGCCGCTCTTCAATCCGGCGACCGAGGAGCAGATCGGCACCGTTCGTCTCGCCGACGCGCAAGATGCCGAACGCGCCGTGACTGCGGCGAAGCGCGCTTTCCCGGCATTCTCCACAACGACGAAGGCGGAGCGGATCGACATGCTGAAGCGGCTACATGCCGCGGTCGCGGCGCGGGCAAGCGATCTTGTCGACGCCATGCGCGAGGAATATGGCGCACCGTCCACATTCATTGATTTCGCAGCGCCGCGGGCAGGCAACGTCTTTCTCGACATGGCGAACACGCTGGAGAGCTACGATTTCCGGCGCCATATCGGTCGCGCCGAGGTGGAGATGCGTCCCTCCGGTGTCGCCGTGGCAATCACACCGTGGAACAGCAACTACAGCTTCATCTGCGGCAAGCTTTCGGCGGCAATCGCTGCGGGAGCAACCATGGTCATCAAGCCCTCGGAAATGAGTGCGATCCAGACGCAGGTGGTGACTGAATGCTTGCACCAGGCGGGCTTGTCGAAAGGGGTGCTCAACATCGTAACCGGCTACGGCAATGTCGTCGGGTCAGCCCTGACCGCGCATCGTGACGTTTCCAAGGTTACGTTTACCGGCTCGACCGCCACCGGCCGGGCAATCGTCCACTCGGCAGCGGCGACGATGAAACGGGTGACCATGGAACTCGGCGGCAAGAGCCCGAGCATCATTCTGGATGATGCCGATCTGGATGTGGCGATACCTCAAGTTCTTTCCGCCGGCTTTCTGAACAGCGGCCAGGCATGTATCGCCGGAACCCGCATCCTCGTTCCCGAGCCTATGCAGGGCGAGATCGAAGCCCGCCTCAAGAGAGCGGCCATGGCCTTCAAGGTCGGCGATCCCGCCGACAGAGAAGTCCGTGTCGGGCCGATGGTCAGCCGCAAACAGTGGGAGCGCGTCCAGAGCTATCTGCGCCTCGGCCAGGAAGAAGGCGCCATCCTGCTGACTGGTGGCGAAGGACGCCCCGAAGGTCTCGATCGTGGCTGGTTCGTGCGGCCGACAATCTTTGCCGGTGTCAGAAACGACATGCGCATCGCCCGCGAGGAAATCTTCGGGCCGGTTCTCTCCGTCATTTCCTATCGCGACGAGGACGAGGCGATCAGGATCGCCAATGACACCGACTACGGTTTGCAGGCGCATGTCTTTTCCTCCGATCCCGATCGGGCGAAACGGGTCGCGGATCAGATCGAAGCCGGGCGGGTCATCATCAATGGCGCACCGCACGAGCCGCTTGCACCCTTCGGCGGCTTCAAGCAATCCGGCTTCGGCCGCGAATTCGGAGTCTTCGGTCTCGAAGCCTTCCTCGAGCCTCGCGCGGTGATTAGGTAAGCGGCGGTCGCAGGGTGGAAGGAGCAGACCCGCCTGCCTGTACGGCCCGACGCCACGAGTAAGACGGGCATCGCCGCGGCGGACGCATGCCCTGTCCCGACGGAGGCAACAATGATACCTCAACGATAAGGAACAGGCGCCTGGTGACGATGGTTTCTTGACAGATCATTCCAATATAGCTACATGCCGGCTATGGCGCGAACCAAGGAATTCGACAAAGATCAGGCACTGGACGCCGCAATCGACGTGTTTCGCGAACATGGCTTCGAGGGCACGTCGACGGAAATGCTGGTGCGCGCGATGAAGATCGGCAGGCAAAGTCTCTATGACACGTTCGGCGACAAGTGGACGCTTTATTGCCTCGCCGTGGAACGCTATTCGGCCGCGGAGACCGATGCCCATATCGCGATGGTGCGCGGCGGACCGCGTGCCCTCGATGGTATCCGGGCGATGATGGAGCGGGTCGTGGAGAATGCCGGCCAAGCCTGTCTCGGTGTGAGTTCGATCTGCGAGTTCGGCCAGAGCCAGCCGGAACTGACAGCATTGCATCGCGCAGCCGATCTTCGTCTCAAGAAAGTCGCCACCGAACACATCAGGCAAGCGCAGGCCGCAGGTGACGTCGACACCTCATTATCCGCGGACGCCGCAGCCGATTTCCTCTTCGCCAGCGTTGCCGGAATTCGAATTGCAGCTCGCGGGGGCGCAAGCCGGGAGCAATTGCATTCCATCGCGGGGCTGGCGCTTCGGACCCTCACCTGAAGCAAAAAATTTGGACAATTCTGGAATAAACGATCAAGAAAGGAAATCCGATGAAAGCCGTGGTTATGAACAAGGTCGGCGGGACCGACGTGATGGAATTTGTCGATCGTCCGGAGCCCGCAGCAGCACCCGGGCATGTTCTGGTCGAGATCGCCGCCGCCGGCGTGAACTTCATGGATATCGGCGTGCGTCAAGGCATGGCCTGGGGCGAGATCCCGAACCCAAAGGTCCTGGGCGTCGAGGGCGTCGGCCGTGTGCTCACCGTCGGCGAAGGAGTGAACGATTTGGGGGCCGGCGACCGCGTCGCCTGGGTCTATGCGCCGGGAAGTTATGCGAAGTACCACTCGATTCCGGCGACGTCCCTTGTGAAGGTTCCCGATGCCATTGACGACAGGACAGCCGCGTCTGTGATGATGCAGGGGCTGACGGCCAGCCACTTCGCTACCGATTTCTATCCTGTGCAGCCAGGCGACACGGCTCTCATTCACGCCGCGGCAGGCGGAGTGGGCCTTCTGCTGACCCAGATCATCAGGCTGAGAGGCGGTCGTGTGATCGGTCGCGTTTCGTCCGATGACAAGATCGCAATCGCCAAAGAGGCGGGCGCCGAGCACGTCATCGTCGATACCCAAGGACGCTTCGCCGATGAGGTTTTGCGCCTCACCGACGGCAGGGGTGTCGATGTCGTTTATGATGGCTCAGGTCCGGCGACCTTCAAAGGTTCGCTAGAGGCGCTACGCCGTTCCGGTACGTTCTGCTGGTACGGTCCGGTGCTCGGCGGCCCGGGACCGCTCGACATCATGAGCCTGCCGAAAAGCATCAAGATCGGCTATGCGACCTTCTTCGATCATATCCACACGCCCGAACTCCTTCGGGTCCGTACGCATCAGCTTTTCCGCTGGATCGAGGACGGATCGCTCAAAGTGAGCATCGGCGGAACTTATCCCCTCGCCGACGCGGCCCGCGCCCATGCCGACATGGAAAGCCGCGTGACCACTGGTAAACTGCTTTTGATCCCGTAGCCGCTGGTTGCCGTGATCGCTTCCGCCCAGGAGGCGGGCGAGATCGCACCGGGAAATGCTGCCGAGATTTGTGGAGTTCTCGTCGATCTGCTTGAAGGCGCCAACAACCGGATGCGTCTTGGTCTGTCGAAGAGCCTCAGCGAAGCCGAATGCCTGATGCTCTTTGAGAGCCGCTGGACAATTTTCAAGGCGGCCATGAACTCCATTCCCAGCGACAAACCATGAGAAGGTCGAACGAGGCGGCTATCTGCAATATCGCCTCGTTCAGCATCATATCCGTTTGCGGACGCATTTTACGCAAACGGTGGCGGCCGCGGTTATCGCTGTAAATTGCCGGAAATCGCCGACATCGCCACGAGACCTGCGAGCGGCGAGGGTTCCGGTGAGAACACGTCATAAGCGCAAGGCGCCGCAAAAATGGCCATCGCCAGCATGCCGACAAGGATGATGCGCCTCATCGAACGCTCCTTGGATGCGACACGAAGGTCAAGCGACATTCAACTCGACATGAATGTTACCGCGCGTCGCCTTGGAATACGGGCAGGTCTCATGGGCTTCCCCGACGAGCGCCCGGGCGAGTTCCGCATCGAGGCCCGGCAAGCTGACATTCAAGCGGGCTTGCAGGAAATAGGCGCCGTCCGTCGTGCCGAGATCGACTTCCGCGTCGACCGCCGTATCGGCAGGAAGCCTGAGCTTGCGCTTGCCTGCAGCCAGCCCCATCGCACCGATGAAGCAGGCCGACCAGCCGGCTGCAAAGAGCTGTTCGGGATTGGTGCCCGGCTGGGTTGTGCCCGGAGGAGACAGTTTGACGTCGAGTTCGGCATCGTCGCTGCGCGCAAAGCCGTCGCGCCCGCCGGTCGTGTGGGTCTTGCCGGTGTAGAGAACCTTTTCGATCTTCGTCATGGAACACTCCTTCGTTTGTCGCTCACCGCGACGTTTGTTGACGAAAGGTGATTTGAAGGATTGACGTATCCGGCATGTTTCACAGAACGGCCGAAGTGTATCGAAGCATAGCAGCGGACCGGAGGGACATCTTCTCATACAAGGTGCCGAATGTCCGTCAGCGGAGTGTCACTTCCGCCGCCAGTCCCCCGCCGGAGCGATTGTAGAGCTTGACCGAACCGCCGATGGTCCCGGCGAGCTGCTGGGTGATGGCAAGCCCAAGCCCCGCGCCACCAGTCTCGCGGCTGCGGGATTGCTCCAACCGAAAAAAGGGTTGCATCGCAGCATCCAGCATGTCCTTCGGAATACCCGGCCCGCGATCCAGCACCGTGATGACGGTGCTGCCGTCCTCTTTTTTCTCGACTCCGACCTCGGCGCTACCGGCAAACTTCAGGGCATTGTCGATGAAATTCGTCAGGATACGCCGCAGCGCATGCGGCTTGGTCGAGGCCGTGCCTTGGACGATGCCGAGGACGGTGACCGCTTTTCCGGTGTCCTGATAGTCATAGACGATGCTGTCGATGAATGAGGCAAGATCGATGCGGGCTGTCTTTTCGCCATTGCCGTGGGAGCTGCGGGCATAGGCTATCCCATCCTGCACCAGTCTTTCGATCTCACGTAGGTCGTTGATGAGCTTGTCCTTCTCCGGCGAATCTTCGGCCATGTCCGCACGCAGTCGCATGCGGGTAATGGGCGTCTGGAGATCGTGGGAAATCGCCGCGAGAATCTGCACCCGCTCTTCGAGATAGTGGGCGATACGCTCGCGCATGGAGTTGAAAGCGCGCGCCGCATGCGCGACCTCGCGTGGTCCCGCTTCGCCGAGAGCCGGCCCCGGCCGGTTCGGATCGAGTGCATCAGCGGCATCCGCAAGCGCACCCAGCGGCCGGATCGCCTGCCGGACGGCGAACCAGGCGCACAGAACGAGCAGCACCATCTGCAGGGCGAAGACGTAAGGCAGCCAGTCCGCAACGGGCATGACGCCGCGCGGCGTGATATCGATCGTCAGCGGGCTTCCGTCGGTGAGCGCCAGATGCGCCTGAAGCCGCATCACATCACCGGGAATGGCCTCAACCCGCAGCGGAAAACGATGACCGACCGCATCCTCGATCCTGGCGGCGATTTCGGCGCTCCGAGGCGATGCGTCCGGGACGCCCTTGAGCCCATCGCCCAGCACGAACCGGTAGTTGCCGCGACTGAGCCAGTTGGTGAACTTTCCTCTCTCGTTCGCCGGCAGCCGGTCGAGAACAGCGATCGACGTGGCGACGTCATTCTCGAGCGTGCCGAGCATCACCGCCTTCGCCGACATGTAGCGCTCCAGATAGAGCACGCTGAAAGAGAGACCGTACGCAATCGCAAGCCCGACAAAGAGGATGACGAAGATGCGGGCGCGCAGCGTGCTCGGCCATGGCAATGAGCGGACCAGATCACCGGCCTTCATGGCCGCGGTTCCGATATCTCGACAGGCACCGAAAATACATACCCCTCGCTGCGCACCGTCTTGATGTAGGTCGGTTCGCGCGCGTCGTCGCCGAGCCGCTGGCGCAAACGGCTGACCAGAAGATCGATGGAACGATCGAACAGCTCGGCTTCCCGGCCCTGAGTCAGATTGAGAAGCTGGTCTCGATTAAGAACGCGCTGAGGATGGTCGATAAAGACCCGCAGCAGACGGTATTCTGCACCACTCAAAGCGATCTCCGTGCCTTGCGGGTCGAGAAGATGGCGGCCGATGGTGTCGAGTCGCCAATCGCCGAACGCCAGCACCTGCCCGGCCTCGCTGATCTGGAGATTGGGCGGCAACATGCGCGTCCGCCGCAGCACGGCCTTGACGCGCGCCAGCAGTTCGCGCGCGGCGAAGGGCTTGGCGAGATAGTCGTCGGCCCCCATCTCGAGGCCTATGATCCGATCCATTTCGTCGCTGCGAGCCGTCAGCATGAGGATCGGGATCGCCTTGTGCTTGCCGGCGCGCAGTTCGCGGCAGAGCACGAGCCCGTCATCACCCGGTATCATCACATCGAGAACGATCAGATCGACGGCGTTGGCTTCCAGAAAATTGCGCATCTGACGGCCATCGGCGGCCATCGATGCCCGCAAGCCGTTCTTCTTCAAATAGGACGACAACAATTCGCGGATTTCGCGGTCGTCATCGACGATCAGAATATGGTCAACATGCTCCATGGATAGCTCTTCAAATCCCTCGCCCGCTATGGCTGTATGCTTTGTTCTTTTCTAACCCTGAAAAATGCCGCCGCGAAGCGGAGAAATGTCCTCGCGGCAGCCAACGGTCTTCTAGAATTTCGCAACGTCGAGAACCGCCTGGGCGAAGGCCTGCGGCGCCTCCTGCGGCAGGTTGTGGCCTATGCCGCCGGTGATGGTGCGGTGTTCGTATTTGCCGGAAAACTTCTTGGCATAGACCGCCGGATCGGGATGGGGCGCGGCGTTCGCATCGCCCTCCATCGTGATCGTGGGAATGGCGATGACCGGAGCCTTGGCAAGTTTTTCCTCGTAGGCATCGTATTGCCCCTCGCCCTCGGCAAGACCCAGCCGCCAGCGATAGTTATGAATGGAGATCGCGACATGATCCGGATTGTCGAAGGCGACGGCCGACCGCTCGAAGGTCGCGTCATCGAATTTCCAGGTCGGCGATGCCGTCCGCCAGATCAGCTTGGCAAATTCACGCGTATTCGCCCCGTAACCGAGACGGCCTCGCTCGGTTGCGAAATAGAACTGGTACCACCAGGAAAGCTCCGCCGCCGGCGGCAGCGGCTTCTTGTTCCCTTCCTGGCTTCCAATCAGATAGCCGCTCACCGACACCATGGCCTTGCACCGTTCCGGCCAGAGCGCCGCCATGATGTTGACAGTGCGTGCACCCCAGTCGTAGCCGGCAACGATCGCCTTCTCGATGCCGAGTGCGTCCATCAGCGCGATCATGTCGGCGGCGAGTGCCGATTGCTGACCGTTGCGCGGTGTATCCTTGGACAGGAAGCGCGTCGTGCCGTAACCGCGAAGGTAGGGGATGATGACGCGATAACCGGCCGAAGCGAGGACCGGTGCGACATCGACGAAACTGTAGATATCATAAGGCCAGCCATGCACCAGCAGGACGGCAGGGCCGTCCGCCGGACCGGCCTCGGCATAACCGACATTCAGCACACCGGCTTCGATCTGCTTCAGCGCTTCGAAAGAAGTCTGCGCACCGGTCTTGGTAGCGGATTGCTTCGATGCCGATGCCGCGGCGGACTGCGCTTTCGCCAAAGAGGTGACGCCGAATTCAACGGCAGCAATGGTCATGGCGGCCATGCCGAAGAAGCGGCGGCGCTGATGATTGATTTCGTTCGACATGTTTTCTCTCCGATCTCAGTTGAACACGATCGAGAAAAAGCCGGCGGCATGTATCCCCTGTGTGTCCCATGCGACCCGCTATTGCATGCGGATGTAGCACGTGGTCGTCAGGATACGTGCTGATACAATTCGACCACCATCGCGCGGGCCGCGCGCCCACCTCCTTGGGCAAATTGTCTCACTCTGTAGCACCCAAGGGCAATTCCTACACGTCGATACACTTCGCCTTCACCCCGGACACATCCGGGATACGTCACGTCGACCAGATTGGCCCCGTTGCTGGTCGCGCCGCATTGCCGTCCAGAGCCCGAACCCCGGTTTCAAAGGAAACGATGATGACGCTTCTTATCATTGCCTATCTCGGAGGGGCGCTGACCATCCTCAGCCCTTGCATCCTCCCGATCCTTCCCTTTGTGTTCGCCCGCGCCGGACAACCCTTCCTGCGCAGCACCTTGCCCATGCTGGCCGGCATGGCTGCCACGTTCGCACTCGTTGCGACGCTTGCGGCGGTCGGCGGAAGCTGGGCGATCCATGCCAATGAATACGGACGCCTCGCGGCGCTGCTGCTCCTTTCCGTTTTCGGCGTCAGCCTGCTTTCGGCGCGCGTAGCGGCTACTGTCACCCAGCCGCTCGTCGATTTGGGCAGCCGACTGCTGAATGCTTCCGGCAAATCCGGTTCCGCACCAACCGCGGCAAGCTCGCTGATGCTCGGCGTTGCGACTGGCCTGCTCTGGGCGCCCTGTGCAGGGCCGATCCTCGGTCTCGTGCTGACGGGCGCAGCACTCCAGGGCGCCAATCTCCAAACCACCCTCCTGCTTACTGCCTATGCCGCCGGCGCCGCTACCTCGCTTGCCGTCGCACTGCTTGTCGGAGGCAAAGTTTTCGCAGGTATGAAGCGCTCGCTCGGCGCCAGCGAACGGATCCGTCAGGTCCTGGGGGCTGCCGTGCTTGCCGGCGTTTCGGTCATCGCACTCGGCCTGGATACCGGCCTTCTGGCACGGCTTTCCTACGCCAGCACCGCATCCTTCGAACAGGCCGTGCTCGACCGGCTGCATGCAAAGCAAGCTTCCGGCGCGCCGTCCGAAGTCGCCAGCAATGGCACGATGATCACAGCCGCCGACGTGTCGCGACCTTTCCGCAGCGACTTGCCCGTCGAAGGCCGCGCGCCCTCGTTGGACGGCGCGGTCGAATGGCTGAACTCGCCGCAGCTTGACCTCGAACAACTTCGGGGCGAGGTCGTACTCGTCGATTTCTGGACCTATTCCTGCATCAACTGCATCCGCACCGTGCCTTACGTCAGCGCCTGGGCTGAAAAGTACAAGGATCAGGGCCTTGTCGTGATCGGCGTGCATGCCCCGGAATTCGCTTTCGAGAAAAAGATCGACAACGTCACAAAGGCGGTCGGCGACTTCAAGATCAGCTATCCGGTGGCGATCGACAACGACTACAAGATCTGGCGCGCTTTCGAGAACAGTTACTGGCCGGCCCATTACCTGATCGACGCCAAAGGGCAGATCCGCTACCACCACTTCGGCGAAGGCAATTATCGCCAGACCGAGCAGGCAATCCAGGACCTGCTGCGCGAGGCCGGCAGCGATATGGCGGCGAGCGCACCGGTGACGCCAGATGCGAAGGGCGCCGAGGCAAGCCCGGACCTGAAGAACATCCGCTCGGCCGAAACCTATCTCGGCTACAAGCGCGCCACCAGCTTCGCTTCGCCGGAAAGCCTGCATGCCGATGCCGCAGCCAGCTATTCGATTGTCGAACCGGGCCTCAACCAATGGGGCCTTTCCGGAACCTGGATCGTCGGCGCCGAGCAGGCGACCCTTAGCCAGCCAGACGGCAGCATAGCCTACCGCTTCAGCGCCCGCGACCTGCATCTGGTTCTCGGGCCGGGGCTCTCCGGCAAGCCCGTTCGCTTCCAGGTGAAGATCGACGGCAAGGCCCCCGGAGCCGACCACGGTGCCGATACCGATGCCAACGGCAATGGCATGGTGACATCGACCAGGCTCTACCAGCTCGTCCGCCAGTCCGGCGACGTGGAGGCACGGAACTTCCAGATCCGTTTCCTCGATCCCGGCGTCGAAGCCTACGCCTTCACCTTCGGCTGAACGTCTCCTCCCTTCACAGCAACCTCAAACCACAGGAGTTGAACCCATGAACCGCCGTTATATCGCAACCCTCGCACTTGCATTCGCCACCAGCATGATCGCTTTCGCCGCCCAGGCCGCCGGCGTGAAGAACATCGTCATCGTGCATGGGGCGCTGGCCGACGGCTCCGGCTGGCGTAAGACGACTGAAATCCTCGAAAAGCGGGGCTTCAACGTTACGATCGTGCAGGAACCGATCACCTCGCTCGCCGACGATATCGCCATGACCAACCGGATACTGGAGCTGCAGGACGGTCCGACACTGCTTGTCGGTCACAGCTATGGTGGCATGGTGATCAGCGAAGCGGGCCACAATCCCACTGTCGCCGGCCTCGTCTACGTCGCGGCCTTCCAGCCGGAAAAAGGCGAGAGCCTGATCGGCCTCGCAAGTTCCCGGCCGGCCGGGAGCATGAACATCCGCGAGACGAAGGACGGAAAATATCTCTATATCGACCCCGCCGCCTTCGCGAACGACTTCGCCGCCGACTTGCCGAAGGACGAGGCTGCATTCCTGGCGAAATCGCAGGTCTTCGCCTCCAAGGAAGCGTTCTCGGCCAAGGTCGGCGAGCCCGCCTGGAAGACGAAGAAGAGCTGGTCGATCGTCGCCACCGAGGACCGCTCTATCAATCCCGACCTTGAGCGGGATATGGCGCAGCGCGCCGGCAGCGACGTGACCGAAATCAAGGGTAGTCACGCGATCTTCGCCTCGCAGCCGGAAAAGGTGGCCGATGTCATCGAAAGGGCGGCGAAAGAGACCAGCCGTTGATCCATGACTGCGGACCGCTGTTACCCGGCGGTCCGCATGACCAGAACCTGCTTCATCATAGGAGACCTATCAACCCCTACGCTGGCGCAGTAGATCGCAGGTCCTGCTATCGTGGCGTGCTGTGATTGGGATTTTTGGTTGCGGGGGCTCGCAACACCCGATTCCTGCGATTGGTAGAGCGCGAAATACCGAGGTTGGCAGCATAGCCAACTAATGGTGTCGTCTTGTATTAAAACAGAACCTGAGTATCACGATGCGCATTTCCTGGGCATGGCTCGAAAGCTGTCCTCGATGGCTGTGCCCGATCATCTAGTGGCTGATGGCGCGGCGGGAAACACACAGCCGGATTGAGAGCCCGTTTGACATCCACTCACGCGAGATGTGAGCTTCCAGACCCAGTCCGATTATCTGCTCTGCTGTGGACTTTATCGACTGGCTGTCGAATCCGGCCGTGCGGCTCACACGCATAAGCAGGATCCGGATAAATCCCGAGCTTACTTTTTCGCCGCCTATGGCGAACTTCGCATGAAGTCGAAATGAACCGCGTCGCCGATGGCATCTGCGCCATCGGCTTTCAAATCAGGAATGCGGCATTTGGCGGTCCCCCGGCCTGCCGGCAAAATGCAGACACCCCGGCATCTCAGACTATCGAGAACCTCGCCCCGATGAACGAGGCTCAATCAGTCATGCTCACCGCGGCGAGCCGCATCTTTTGCATTGACAATGGTGCAGTACATTTCAGCCTGTTTTTCGGACAGGTCCACAAGAAACCATGTCGATGGTTTGGCAGGCAGGCCCGTGAAGACGTCATAGACGGTCCAGCTACGATCTCTTTCCTCACGAACGGCGTACCGCGCTGTCATATCCGCTATGCGATCCTCCTGAAGGATGGCAAGCGGCCGGAACGGTCTTTGCGTTCATCGATCTTTGGGAATCTAGCATGCAGGACGTCGCGAGTCCTTTGCGTCCTTTCACAATGGTTGCGGGTTATGGCACGCTGATTTGATCAGCGACTCCGCCCCTCCAAGGGAAGTGATGGTTCCATATTTTCATCTTCGGTAGCCCACGACTTGTTCTGAACACAATGGCCGCCTATATGATCTGCATCGGCATTGCTGATGAGCGCTGGAATGAATTCGCCGCTCGCAATCGCCGCCGTCGCTTCAGACTTTTGACCACGGATGTACTGGCACTGGTGAGTTAGCGATGATGAGGAAGGTCGGTGCGGTTTCGCCCCGGCCTTTTTTGTTGCCGTGAGGGATTATCACCGTCCTGAAGATGCAACATCGTCCTCCTAGATCACGGTCGTCAAATCGGATCGCGTGGGAGGCCGCAATGGCGGGTAATCTGTTTGACCGCCCTCTTTTCGTGAAAAGAAAGCACTTCATTCAAGAAATTGGATGCCTGGATGACATCTTCGATTTTCTGGAGGATTGGCCGGAGGAAAAGCGGGATATCACCTATGAGACAACCCTGGGGGCATGCCGGGATGCCGTGGCAGGTCGGTTCCCACCGGATGTCGTCCGCGACAATTTCGAACGGTTTCTCCAAAAGAACGGCATGCTCGCGGAGATCGAGGACATCCATTCCTCTGGCGGCGCATCAGCGACCGCAACATCGGCGGAGTGTAGGCGCTGGTGGCGATCCTGACATAATCGTGTCTGGACATCACTGAGCCATCGGGTACCGCCAAGGCGGTCAGGCCGGCCTGACTTGCCGCATGCTGGATGGGGCTCATGCAGTCATTGCCGAGGATGCTGTGGACGGGAGCCATAGGACTCCGGCCCCGGGAAAGGTAGATCGGCCAAATCAACAAGTTCCGTTGCGCGTCAACTTGACATGATGAACTAATTCCCAAATTTCATTGACATATTTAATCAACAATTCTGCAGGAAACAGAAAATAAACAAAAAATATTTTTACCACCATGCAATAATTGCAGACATTCATATGAATTATAATATACCGTCTTCACAAATAATATTTTCTGGCAATTCTACCAATCGAGTGCCAGAGGTGTTATATGAATAAACGCAGCCGCCCTATGCGCGGGCCGCAGAAAGATTTCCCATGACATTCCGTCCCCTCCACGACCGCGTCGTCATCAGGCGCGCGCAAGGCGATCTCACATCCAAGGGCGGGATCATCATTCCCGATACCGCCAAGGAAAAGCCGCAGGAAGGCGAAGTGATCGCCGTCGGGCCTGGCCTGCGTGACGAAAGCGGCAAACTGATCCCGCTCGACGTCAAGGCCGGCGACGTGATCCTGTTCGGCAAATGGTCGGGGACCGAGGTCAAGATCGACGGCGAAGACCTTCTGATCATAAAGGAAGCCGACATCATGGGCATCGTGGAGAAGACCGGAGTGGCCGCCGAAAAGGCTGCCTGACAGGACGAATTCCGATCCCGTACCTCAAGACCGAACTGGACCCAGCATCATGTCTGCCAAGGAAATCATCTTCTCCACCGATGCCCGCGACCGCCTGCTGCGCGGCGTCGAATTGCTCAACAATGCCGTCAAGGTGACGCTCGGTCCCAAGGGCCGCAACGTCGTCATCGACAAGTCCTATGGCGCGCCCCGCATCACCAAGGACGGCGTCTCGGTCGCCAAGGAAATCGAACTCGCCGACAAGTTCGAGAACATGGGCGCGCAGATGGTGCGCGAAGTCGCCTCCAAGACCAACGACCTTGCCGGCGATGGCACGACGACCGCGACCGTGCTCGCAGCCTCCATCTTCCGCGAGGGCGCCAAGCTGGTCGCAGCCGGCATGAACCCCATGGATCTCAAGCGCGGCATAGACCTTGGCGTTGCCGCCGTGCTCACGGAAATCAAGGCGCGCGCCACGAAGGTCAGTTCGTCGAGCGAGATCGCCCAGGTCGGCACGATCGCCGCCAATGGCGACGCGAGTGTCGGCGAAATGATCGCCAAGGCGATGGACAAAGTCGGCAACGAAGGTGTCATCACGGTCGAAGAAGCCAGGACGGCCGATTCCGAGCTCGACGTCGTCGAGGGCATGCAATTCGACCGTGGCTACCTGTCGCCCTACTTCGTGACCAATGCCGAGAAGATGCGCGTGGAGCTGGAGGATCCTTACATCCTCCTCCACGAAAAGAAGCTCGGGAATCTGCAGGCCATGCTGCCGATCCTCGAAGTCGTGGTGCAGAGCGGCAAACCGCTGCTGATCATTTCCGAGGATGTCGAAGGCGAGGCTCTGGCCACATTGGTCGTCAACAAGCTGCGGGGTGGCCTGAAGGTCGCGGCAGTCAAGGCTCCGGGTTTTGGCGATCGCCGCAAGGCCATGCTGGAAGACATTGCCGTGCTGACGGCCGGCCAGATGATCTCCGAGGATCTCGGCATCAAGCTGGAGAACGTCACGCTCGATATGCTCGGCCGCGCCAAGCGTGTGCTGATAGACAAGGAAACCACCACGATCATCGATGGCTCGGGTGAAAAACCCGAGATCGCCGCGCGCATCAGCCAGATCAAGGCGCAGATCGAGGAGACGACCTCCGACTACGACAGGGAAAAGCTGCAGGAACGGTTGGCGAAGCTCGGCGGCGGCGTTGCGGTGATCCGCGTCGGCGGCGCGACCGAGCTTGAAGTCAAGGAAAAGAAGGATCGCGTCGACGATGCGCTCAACGCCACCCGGGCGGCGGTCGAGGAAGGTATCGTTCCGGGCGGCGGCGTGGCCCTGCTGCGAGCGAAGGTGGTCCTGACCGGATTGACCGGGGAGAACGCCGATGTGACGGCGGGGATTTCGATCGTGCTCAGAGCGCTCGAAGCCCCGATCCGACAGATCGCCGACAATGCCGGCGTCGAGGGTTCGATCGTCATCGGAAAACTCACCGACGGCGTGAATCACAATCAGGGCTTCGACGCACAGACGGAGACCTATGTCGATATGATCAAGGCCGGCATCATCGATCCCGCCAAGGTGGTCCGGACTGCCTTGCAGGACGCCGGCTCGATCGCAGCGCTTCTGATCACCGCCGAGGCGATGATTGCCGACATCCCAGCAAAAGATTCCACCTTGGCGGCCAGCAACGGCGGCATGGGTGGCATGGGATACTGAGGACAGTGCCTGAGCCGTATGGCTGGAAATTCCCAGGCGGCGGAACCCAACAACAATCGACAGGAGAATTCCAATGGCTATGCAAAGCAGCAGCAAGACCTCGATCTTCCAGCGCTTCGATAACTACCAGCCATCCAAGACGATCCTCGTATGGACCTGCGTCGTGACTGCGGTCGCCACGATGATCATCGGATTCACCTGGGGCGGCTGGGTGACGGGCGGCACCTCCCGCACGGCGGAAGCGACCGCAGTCGAGAACGCGCGCGGAGAACTTGCCTCCGCCATATGCGTCGAGCGGTTCAACGCTGCGCCAGATGCGTCCGCGAAGCTTACGGAGTTCAAGGCAATGACCGACGGTTATGCGAGGCGTCAGTTCATCGAGGCCGGTGGCTGGGCAACCATGCCGGGACAGACCACTCCTAACAGGCTCGGGGTTCAGGGGTGCACCACGGCACTTGCCGGCTGAAGAAGCCCGGCCTTGAAGGCGCCCGCGCTCCGGCCAATGCCGGAGCGCCTCCGCAATCCATCAAATTAGGAAATACGGCGAATGATCCGCTTCGAAAAAAAGGCCGACCCGCAACCGACGCGGGAGAAAGATGATCCCCTCGAACAACTCCGCGAAATAGCGCCTGAGGAACCAAAGAAACCGGCCACGAATGGCACGCGTCGTCGTGCCCGCCAACAAGCTGAAGACGACCGCCTCATCTGAGAGAGCCTTCAGGTTCGGGGCACACGTGAGGCTGCATCTCTCTTTCATCCCTTAACTCACCGCTGACGAGACCACACCTCAGCCATCGAGTGTCTTGAGAAGGTCGGAAATCTTGATCGTCGAGAAATTCGAAAACGTGTCGCAGACCGCATAGGGCAGAACGATCTGGTCGTTGTGGCGCATCGCACCACAGGTATAAACGACGTTCGGCACGTATCCTTCCCGTTCGGACGGCTCCGGCCGGACCAGCGGTTCCTTCGAGCGAGCGAGAACCTTGGATGGATCCTTTTTATCGAGAAGGGCCGCCCCGATCGCATATCGGCGGACGGGACCGACCCCGTGGGTCAGCAACAGCCATCCCTCGTCAAGCTCGATCGGCGATCCACAGTTTCCCATCTGAACGAACTCCCATGGAAATTTGGGCCTCAGGATCAATTGCCCTTCCTCCCAGGTGTAGAGATCATCGGAGTAAATGAGATAAAGGTTCTCGTTGTCCTGCCGCCCGATCATGGCGTAGCGGTCATCGATTTTGCGCGGAAACAGCGCCATTCCCTTGTTTCTCGCTGCGGTCCCCTTCAGCGGGGTCATGCGAAAAGATATGAAATCGCTGGTCTCCAGCAATTCGGAGCGGATCGCCTTGCCGCTATAGGCCGTGTAGGTTGCATAGAATGTGCTCTGTCCATCGTCATGGAACTCCACGAAGCGGGCATCCTCGATACCGTTCGATTGCGCCGGTGTGATGGGAAAAATCACCCGCTCGCTGATGTGTTGCTGCGAGCTGAAGCTTACGTCGATAGGCTCGCCAAGGTGCTCCGATATCCGGGTGTGCAACGTTGGAGTGGACGCCAACCGCGCGGTCGGCTCGATCTCCACGCTTCCATCCGCCGCAATCAACCCGGTTCGGAATGTCAGGGAAGACACATGCCCCTCCCCGACCGCGCGCAGGCTGAGAATGAAACGCTGGCTTCCCTGGGGCACGCCGGATTGATCCGGATGCATGACGATACTGGGGTTGAAGAGCGCCGACGCTTCGAAGGAATATTCGTGAAGGAAATAAGCGCCTATGAGCTGACGTTGCACTTTCGAAAACGCAACATGAGCCGCGAATGCCTCCTCCATCTCGCCCGCCCGATTTTCAAACGTCGCGAGCAGGTTTCGGTGGCGCCCGTCGAAATTTTCCAGCACATCCGCAAGCAGGCTTTCCGCCGTCTCCGAATCGAGCGCCAGAACCCGGTCTACGATATGATTTGCCCGGCTCTTGTCCGTCGGATTGAAATCCCGCGGCTCAACCGCGGGCTTGAACGGCCGTACCACGACGCGCGTGGAATCAGGTCGTAGAAAAAGGGCTTGACGATTCAGAAAAGTGGCTTGTGACAAAGTAACCTCTGTTTATCCTACTGGATTTAAAAGAGAGCTTCAGGCACTCAGGGTGCGAAGCGGGGTGAGCGCTGCCGCCTGGTTGTTTAGGCGTGCAAGCTTGCGAAGCTCGATGAGGCCCAAAAGGTACGACACAACGGACTCACCGCCTCTATTCTCATTGACGCGCGCATGGTGCAGCCCGTCCCGGCAGCTTCCCGTATCGAGATCGACGAGCGGCAATGACAGATCATTGGCCCCCAGGAACCACTCAAATGCACTTGCCGCGTCGGCCCTCCATTCGGCACCGTGATCGGCACGCCACGCAGCAAGACAGGCGGAGATGGTTGCTGTCGCTTCTAGGGGCTGTTGGTCGAACCCTCGGGGCGGCATTCGTCTATCGCTGAAGCCGTCCGTGCCGATTGCTTTGAAATGGCCGCGGGGAGCGGTTTGCAACGTCATGAGCCAACGTAGAGTTTTCAGCCCCGCCGCGGTATAGGCAGGAATTTCAGTGGCAAGCCCGGCGAGGATGAGCGCCTGAGGCAGACGTGCATTGTCATAAGAAAGACCCTCCTCGAACCAGATCCAATCCTCCGTCTCCACACGAACAAGGAGATCCATCAAACGATCCGCGAAAAGCCGCCGCATGCGTTGGGCGAAGACGTCCTCCTCAGAAGCCTCGCAATATCCGTCCAGTCCGAGCAGCGTGAAGGCCCAGGCGCGCGGCGAGAGAAAACCTTTGGCGGTCGGCAGGGCTTCGGCGAACAAGGAGGCAGCCCAGGTCCGTCGGGACGGATTGCTATCGCCTCGGGCGCATTCTCCCAGAGCCCAAAGCGTCCGGCCATGGCTATCCTCGGAGCCCTTGTCTTCGAGCCAACGCCGGTCGAAGCCCATGAAGTTGCGGAAGTGCTTCTCGCCAGGATTCCAGGCGTGCTGCACGAAGGAGGCGAAGCGCGTCGTCAATGGCTCCGGCAGGGGCGTTTCGCCTGCTGCGTTAAGAGCGCTCGCCAGAAGCAGGGCCCGCGCATTGTCATCGACGCAATAACCATGTGAGCGGTCCGGCACTGAGTGGACGGCATGCTGGAGCAGTCCGGTATCGTCGCACATGGAGAGAAAATAGGTGAGCTGCGGCTCTGGCGGGCCAGCAGGTTTACGCGTGGATGCGTTCCGACTTCCCGGCAACAGCGCATTGGGGAGAGGCCTGGGTTGGATCGCTTCCTCGAATAAACCGAGATAACGCTCCGCCGTCCTTTGCCACGTCATCGACCGGCTGCTGGCGTAAGCGCGCGTACGCATGGCGTCCCGCCTTGCATCGTCGATCAGTAATCCGGCGATCTCGTTGCCGATGGCTTTCGCATCACCGAAAGGCACAAGAATGCCGCGTCCGCCGGACAAAAGTTCGCGAGCGTGCCAGTAAGGGGTCGAAACGACCGCTTTTCCGAGGCCAAAACTGTAGGCCAGCGTGCCTGACGTCATCTGCGCCTCATTCAAATAGGGCGTGGTGTAGACGTCGCACATGGAAATGAAGTCCAAGAGCGTTACCTGGTCGACAAACTGATCGAGGAACACCACTTGGCTCTCGATCCCGAGATCCCGCACGCGCGCGATCAGGCTTTCGCGATATGCTTCACCCTCACGAAGGACAAGATTGGGATGGGTCGCACCAAGCACGACATAGAGGGCGTCGGGCCGGCTTTCCAGTATCCGGGGCATCGCATCGATCATGACCTCGACGCCCTTGTTGGGTGAGAGCAGGCCGAAGGTTAGGATAACGGACCGGCCCTCGAACCCGAGCTTTGCCTTTGCGACAGCCGGCTCACTGAAGGCAATGTCCGGAATCCCATGGGGGATCACCTCGATCTTCTCAGCCGGGACCCCGTATATCTCACGTAGGAGCGCGCGCCCTTTCTCTGCCATGACGACGATCTTCGCTGAACTCTCGACAATTCGTGCCAAGACCTTGCGTTGCGCCGGGCTGGGTGCGGCAAGAACCGTGTGAAGCGTCGTCACGACCGGCATGTCGAGCCGCGAGAGAAGTGTAAGGATATGGCTACCAGCTTCGCCTCCAAAAATTCCAAACTCGTGCTGCAGGCAGACGACGTCAAACCGGCCGGCATTCAGGGCTTCCGCTGCGCGGATATAATCGTCGGGCCTCTCGTCTGGAATCTGAAGCCAGACGCTTGCGGGATAGTCATAGGCGTGACCATGGTCGGTCATTGCCACGATCGCCGTCCCCACCCTCGCAGGTGAATTTGAAACGGCCTGCTGCAGATCGGTGGTAAACGTCGCGATGCCGCAGCGGCGAGGGAGCGAGTTGCCGATGAACGCAATATTCTTGAACTTGGTCATGATTGCCCCTCCATCGAGCGGAACGGCAAGCCGGTCGGTTTTTCATGGTGAATGAGTGCCGGGACACGGTCCTGACGGGCTGGAAGATCTGCCTTCTGCACATCGAGATCGCGCAACAGGCCTAGCTCAGGCGCACTATCGGCATAGGCCAGCAAAGCCGTCAGGCCATTTTTCCCAACTTTTATGTCAATGCGATCTGCGTCGGCAAAAAACGCATCGCCGACACCGGCATGCATCGATCCGACATTTGCAGCGCCGGCGATGACCAGAGCCCAGGTCTCACGCTCGGCCAGTAGCTCCCACCTCGCATTCGCAGGAAGGTCGATCCGCTCAAGAGTGAAGAAGGGACACGATACAAGCTGCGTCCTGGCAGGCGTAAGACGTATGGGGGCAGCCTCTGCTTTCGCCGGCTCCAAATCGGCCGCTGCGACGGCTTCATCTACATGCAATTCGCGCAAGCGCCCGTGGTCGAAAAGGCGAAATGTCGTGTCGCTTCTCTGCTGGATTTCGGCGATGACGAGACCAGCGCCGATCGCGTGGATGGTCCCGGCCGGGACGAAAAACACATCGCCAGCCGCAGCGTCCCGCCATTTGATGAGATCAGCAATCGAACCATCGGCGATCACAGCCCGCAACTGCGCCTGGTTTAACGTCCGCTTCAACCCCACAGCAACCTGGGCGCCGGGTTCCGCCGACAGCACATACCAAGCCTCGGTCTTGCCGTTGGCCATTCCGTTCGATTGGGCAAAGGCTTCATCCGGGTGAACCTGGATCGAGAGCGTTTGCTTTGTGAACAGCAATTTCAGAAGCAAGGCGGGATCAGGCGCCTGTTTCTCGCTGCGATCAAACCTGAGCTCCCCGATTGCAGCTTCGCGGCTGTCGCAGCCGTTCCAGGGTGTAAGATCGTGGCTGCCCCACGGTTTACGGGCGATCCGCACGCTCGCATGCTCGAATGTCACGATGAGGCCTCCTTGATCTACCGCTAAGATCGGAACGATCTGAGATCGGAGCAGCCTTCCTTCGGGCGCCGAATCGGCCGAAAGGTTCACGTAATCGGGGCCAGATTTGGGGCTTCGATCAGGCAAATGCCGTCAGTTTCTTAAAGAAAAGAAACAAATTTACAGACATGACAACGCACAATTACGAATAAAGGGCGTCATTCGTTTACTGAATATGTGGCCATGCCGGAAAACTACAAGGCGTATTCTGCTGATTAGCGCATTTAGGCGGATTTAGATTTAATTCCCCTGGAAATTTCGCTGCACTCAACGAGTGATTTCCTATGGATTTTTTTCAACTCGACTTGTAATTGGGAGACCGGCGCACGACATCCACGAACAATGGCAGCTCGTTTCACGGGCGCTGCCATCGAGGTGTCACCCTCGCCCCAACAAAGGAGGACCATATGTCTTCCAATTCACCACAGGAATCCATCGATCCCGTCAATGTAGCGATGCTCAGGGATGTCTTGAGAGCTGCAGGCTTCAGAGGTGTTGAAGCCGAAGCCAGTTCAGACGCCAAACGCGAAGCCTTAGTCTTCTTGAATTCGGAATTCCGGAATGGAAACAGAACAAGGAAAGCCCTGCTGTTGGCGCTGGAACATCGAGATACTGGGCTTACCGCCGATCCACGGCCTGAAAGTTCACCGAAAAACGAAGCCATCGATCGATGGCAGGATGAGGGAGGTCGTTAGTGCCCCTCTCCTTTCCGAACTCGGCACGCAGTTATGATGATGCACATAGGCGGGTCCGCTTCCTCGGGCATGACGGCATGTTCGAGGTTCACTTTTACGTGCCCGCAGAAGTGCTGGCCGGCGCGCTGTCGCAGCGAACAGCGAGCGAGGACGATTACCTCGCTTCGTTCGATGCGCTCCGGCCCCGAATTCTGAAGGTCGCGAAGGCGGTCTATGCAGCAACCCGCAACGGCACAATCACCCTTGGTCTCGAACACTTCCGGTGAATCCATCTCGTGCCAAAAGGATCTCGGCATGCAATATCCCATTCCTCCAGACAAAATCGGCCGACCTGGGAAAGAAAAAATCTGGTATGTCAGCGAGTTTGCACAGCGATTTCGTCTTGATAAAGTGGAAGAAAATCGCCTGAGGAAACTGCTGGGACCGATAGCCAAGGAGATCGACTTGCTCAGAAACGCCGGCAGATTCCGATAATGGCGACCCCGGTGATTCCAATCGCCTTTTCCGCATTTTGGCATCTACCGGTAGCCATCGAGCTGGCGGACCGGTCCAAGGTGGAAGTTCGCGGTCCCCGCGACGCTCTGCGCTATTTGGCTGAAAACATCCCCCATCAGTATGGCCCCTGCTACAGCCGAGAGAGAAGGCGCTTCCATGCAGCCCTCCGGAACGAGATCACGGCGGAGGACATGCGCGAAGACTTCCTCGCCGCCTTCGCCGAATCCCAGATGCGATCGAGATAGCTGCGCCGGACTACCCGTCTGTGCAGCAAACGAAGAAGCCGGTCTGGGCGATCCCCTCAGCCTGAGGTGGGGGACGGGAAACAGCCCGCAATGTGGAAGCTATCCCGCCAAGGCGCGTCTCCAACAGATCTGGGATTAGTGCGACCCTGAAAGCTCCCCATCCCACCTCCTTAGCTTCACGTGATTCCATATTTCAGGCTGTGTTGCGGCATCCCTGATGGTTACAGAGCCTGAGCCGATGCAGCCCGACGGAAAAGTTCAAGGCGCTCTGCTCATAAGCGGGTGCCATCGGCCGGCTTCGACCAGGGAGAGCGATTTCGGGGCTTGGCTTGAGCGACGGGTGTTTCGCTTTCCAATTGCGTATCACGGGAATTTACTTCACGCAGAGCTTCGCGAAGAGCCCTACCCTCGGGACGCCCGCCGGTGACGTGAAGAAAGCTTGAGACAGCCATCCTGGTTTCCGTACCACCGGAGGCAAGGTTGGCGCGGTGGATAACGATATCCTCGCCCGCTGCCTGGGCGCGCTCGAGGAACCATCGGTCGCCGTTAGAGCTTACCGCAAATTCAATGGGTTCTTGTACCATAGGCATTCTCCTCTCGTTAGGATTGACGGTCATTCACCACGACTGCCTGGTGGTTGCCATTCTTCGCTTGCCTCATGTCCGAGACGTTCCCGGAAAGCACTTCGACGTCCACCTGCATAAATGCGCAGGCATCTGATGGACCGAGAGAACTTCCTGCCACCGGCACCACCTGGCTGATATCCCGGCCGACCGCGACAGGAATAAGGTCCTCGCCGCCCATTCTTCGGTTGGTGGGGTCGAAAGGAATCCAGCCGGCGCCTGGGACGAAGATCTCTGCCCAGGCATGGGTCGACCCCCTGTCCGGCGAGCCTTCGAGGCCCCCGACGGGATTGAATAGGTAGCCGGAAACGATACGGGCGCCCGAGCTCGGTGCCGTCGATATCTCGTGAGCCAGCAGATGTAACTCCCTCCGCTCCCGAGGCCGAAGCATCAGGCGATGCGGCGCAAGCTCCACTTTCCTGCGATAGCTGTAGGTCGTGCGATGTCGTACCGTAAGCTTTGTCATCTGAGGTCAACCAACACGAGATTTCCCCGCCGCAATGTGAGGCTCACAGCCGGACCCTGTGGGTATCTGGCCCCTGATCCGCTGCAAGCGCGTTTTCTAAATCGGTCTCGCTCACCGGCCACGCCTCCAGACGCCCCGCCGACGTGAGCATAATCGTCAGCGTTCGGTGATAGGCCTCCCACATCACGTCAATTGGCTCCTCCCGCATCTGAAGTTCGAAAGTACCGGCAGCATGCGGAGCCTCCATTCCCGGAAGCAGAAAAGATTTCTGAAACGTGACAGTACGGGTGCTCGTGCGGCTCATGGCTTTCTCCATTTGTATCGGATTGTCCGGCAATCCCGGTGCAGATGCGGGAGCCTCTTTTGCTCGCACGCTTCTCTTACTTTTTACCCGCGCCCAAAGGTGCGGTGGTTTTGAGCTTCATCCACATGATGCGGAATACCCACGCGCCAATAATCACCGCATCCACCGCTATAAAAAGCAGGACAAAATAATAGAGTTCCATTGTCTGCCTCGCGCGTTCGTCTTTTCCTCACATACCTGTCTTATGCATCGGCCGATTTTAGAGAGGCCTATCGGCTGTCGCGCTTCGAAAATAGTGCTCGGCGTGTTGATAATAGTTTTCAGCCTCGATCCGAGCGCCAGCTGACGCTTTCTCTAGGGCGAGTGCGAGGTAATGTTCGTATTGATCCCTATCATTCCGGTAGGCCGGACGTGCAGGCACCTTGACCAGTTTATCGGAATAGCCCTGGCGGAGGCGCTTGTTGTTCATGGAAGATTTCGAGGCCATCGTGGCCTGCTCCTGTAAGATTCAAATGGGGGAGGCACAGCCGCCTCTCGATTTGTTCGCTATTTCCTGCTGGTGAGGTCAGCCGGCGGCGGACTTGTGTGTTCCACGTCAGAGAGCTGGGATCTAGCTGCAGCATGGACCTGCAATGGCAACTATATGCGATCAGGGTATCGTGCCGATCCATGCGCCAAGCGTTGGGTGGCTGCGTTCAGTGATTTCAGTGAAGAAGGAATCCGGCGGCTCTTTGCATTGCTGCCAAAGAAACGCTCAATGCATCCAATATGCGGAGGCAATGCGGCCCTTTCACGTCCGCCGATCGCAATCTGGAGCGTGCATGCTCGATTCAATCGAGACGGCTTAAAGGCTGGCCTCCACTTTAGTCTGAAGGAATTGCCGGCGGCAGATCGAACCTGTCAGATCAGCAGATCTAGTCGGGCCGAAACCGCCGTGCGATCCAGACGGGAAGGCGGGCATATCGGCGGGTGTCAGCATCGATACTGCAGGACCGACCCAATAAGCGGTGAAAAAGTCATTCCTGAGGTCTGGAAAGGAATTTCACCCAACCCATTGGGAATCGCGCTGCTTCAGCGGAGATCGTAGTTTCTCCAGCTATAGCGTGCTGTAGCGTGGTTGCGGGGGCTCGCAACACCCGATTCCTGCGATTGGTTGAGCGCGAAATTCCCAAATTGGCTGCGTAAGGAAGCAGTAGTTTTGTCTTGAAAGAATATGGACTTGCGACCTGCTCATCAGAATCTCTAAGTCACTGAATCTCCAATTACTTTTCTTACGCGGATCGTTGGTGCAGCGTATGGCCCACTTATGGAACATTCTTTGAGGTGCGTTCCAGAACTTACCGCTCTTGCTCTTTATGCAACAATTCGAAAGACGCTACGGAGCACATGTCGAGGGACTTACAAGGCTGAACACAGGAGGACCCGGATTGTGGGCCCCCATGCTTACCTGGCGCAACTGGCTTTATAGCAAGATCTCATGGAGACGCTCGTCGTCCGCAGTCTAGGGGGATGCGGAGACTATCCGACTTGCATACGCGGTGTGGAGGCGCTGCTGGGTCAAAGCATCCTGCTTCGGAGCGACGCCGAAAGTTCTCGAATACTCGCGACTGAATTGCGACGCGCTTTCATAGCCAACCTTGTAGGCCGCTTCAGCGACATTGGCGGCTTCTGTCACCATGAGACGGCGCGCCTCGAGCAAGCGTAACTGCTTTTGAAACTGCAGCGGCGTCATGGAGGTCAAGGCCTTGAAATGCTGATGGAAGGACGACGGGCTCATTCGCGCGATTTCTGCCAGCTGTTCGACCCGGAGTGTCTCTGCGAAATTGGTGTGCAGCACTGATACGGCCCTGACGACGCGTTCGATGTTCGATTCCGGCAGCGCAAGTTTGCAAATCTCACCGCCATGCGGCCCGCTCAACAGCCAGTAGCATATTTCACGCACGATCGAAGGCGCCAGAACTGGAATTGCTTTCGGCGTCGCCAACAATCTCACTAGGCGAAGAATGCAGTCGGCCAAGGGTTGATCGACTTTGGCAACAAATGCACAGGGGCCCGATTCCTCTGACTGCACCGGAAGGGCGTCCAGCTGTTCGACGACATTCCGCAAGGTTGCCACATCGAAATCGATCAAGACGCCCACATAGGGGACCTCTTCGCTTGCCTCGACAATGCGGCCGGTCGCCGGAAGCCCTACGCTGACGACAAGGCACTCCATCGTCCGGTAGCTCAGTCTCTCTTCTCCGAAATGAAGCTCCTTTGCCCCTTCCAGCACAACGCAGAGCGACGGCCGATAGATATTTCGCATCGGCATCATCGACTGGAATGAGCGAACGATATTGAAGCCATCGATGGCTGTAGGGAACAGGCCTTGGCCCCCGCCCTTTGACTCGATGTAGTCCGTCACGGCAGCCAGCAGCGGTGCATTCATGCGCGGCTCCGGCTGCTTGCGCGGCCAGGTTAACACTTGGCTCCGCCCCGGCATAAGCTCCTCTTCTGCAGGAATAGGCAAGTTTTTTGAGAGTTCGGGCATTCTGGTCATTGGACACTCCGTCTAGCTTAAGGGTGCAACCAAGCGAGGAGTAACCTCAAAATGGCAGAAATTGTCGCCGGGTCAAGAGATCCGTCAACGGCACGGGCCAAGCCTGTACCTGACAGCAGTGAATATGTCGGAAGTTGGCGGTTCGTCGCAATCTGCGCCACACTTCTCCTGATAAACGCTTTTTCACAGATTGACCGCATCCTCCCATTCATCCTGGCGGAAAAAATCAAGGCGGACCTGTCACTGACAGATACACAAATGGGGCTGCTAACTGGCCTTGCCTTTGCAGTCTGTTACGCCCTTCTTTCGCTACCGCTTGCCCGTGCGGCCGATCGCGGCTCGCCGCGGCTCGTGCTGGTATCATGCGTTTTGGTTTGGAGCGCGATGACAGCGCTGGGTGGCGTTGCTGCAAGTTTCATGTTCCTTGCGCTCACGCGCTTCGGCGTTGCCTTCGGTGAGGCGGGAGCCGTCCCGTCCGGTCACGCATTGATCGCCCGCAAGATCGAACCTGAAAGACGTGGCCTTGCGATCGGCCTATTCGCGATGGGAATCCCTCTCGGAACCATGGCAGGTTTTGCCGCTGGCGGTGCCATGGCAGATGCCTTCGGCTGGCGCATCGTGTTGATGGGTGCGGGTGCCATCGGCATCTTGATCGGCTTGTTGACGATACTGGTCGCAGGCCCGACGCCCCGTCTGCAAAACGCAAGGACGCGCAACGAACCCTTCCTCAAGACAAGCCTTGAACTCCTGGCATCCCCGGCCTTCCGCTGGCTGTTCCTCGGCACGATCCTTCTCGGCTTTGCCGGCGCGCCTTTCTATGCCTTTTCAGTCCCGTTCCTGATCCGGACCCACGGCTTTACAGCAACCGAAGTAGGGATCTTTTTCGGCCTGTTGCAGGGCCTGATGGGGATTGTCGGCACGCTGGGCGGCGGACGCTGGTTTGACCTTGCGGCACGCTCCGGTTCCGGCAAGGTTCTGGGTCCCCCCGCCATCCTCTTCCTGATGGCGAGCGTCACCACGACTGCGGCTTTGTTCGTCCCGGTAGGATGGATGGCAATCGCCCTGTTCGTGCCTTCGATGCTCTCATTCTCCTTCATGCTGCCCTGGGGTTTCGGTGCAGCGCATCTCGTCGCCGGACCGGGTCGTCAGGCACAGGCATCGAGCCTCGTGATGATCGGGAGCGGCCTGATCGGACCGGCCCTCGGCCCCTTGTTCGTGGGTATGGCCAGCGACGCTGCAAGCGCCGCAGACATTCCGAACGGTCTCGCACTCGGCCTGTTGATCGTGCCCTTGGCGAGCATCCTGTCAGGTCTTGCCCTTCTTGTCGCCAACCAACGGGTCAGCGCTTGCCTTCGGCAACGCTGAACACGTCCTCGTCCACGCAACATCAGAACCGTTCTGAACTTAGTCAAACGGAGACACCTCAATGTCTGATACCGACAATTCCCGCCGCACGTTCCTGGCTCTCGCAGCCGCTGTCCCGTCGGCTCTCGCCATGAGCGGCATCGCGTCCGCCCAAACCACGCAAACAGCCGCCCGAAACACAGAACAACGCGTGGCAATCGTCACGGGCTCTTCGCGCGGCATTGGCGCCGCCACGGCAAAGCGTCTGGCGAGCGACGGCTACGCTGTGACGGTGAACTATCTGACCAATCGTGATCTCGCGGCTCAGGTGGTCCGCGACATCGAAGCGGCCGGTGGTCGCGCGATCTTCCGTCAGGCCGACGTGGCGGATCCGGCAGCGGTGAACGCGCTGTTCAATGCCAATGATGAGGCATTCGGCGGCGTCGATGTCGTCGTCAACAATGCCGGCATCATGAATGTCGGGCCCTTTGCCCAGATGACCGACGAAGCCTTCGATCGGATGATCGCGACCAATGTGAAGGGCAGCTTCAACGTCCTGCGCGAAGCAGCGCGTCGCGTCCGGGATGGTGGCCGGATCATCAGCCTCAGTTCGAGCATCATCAAGACGCCACCGCCTGGGACCGGAGCTTACGCTGCGAGCAAGGCGGTCCAGGTTCTGTATTCGAGCGTGCTCGCAAAGGAACTGGCTGGTCGCGACATTTCGGTCAACGCCGTTGCGCCCGGCGCCGTCGATACAGAGCTTCTGCGTCAGCACGGAGAAGAGGCGCTCAGAGGAATCCCCGAGCAGACGCCGCTGGGCCGCCTGGGGCTGCCGGAAGATATCGCAGGCACCATAGCCCTTCTGTGCTCGAAGGAAGGCGCATGGGTGAATGGACAAAACGTCTTCGCAAACGGCGGCCTCGGTTGAGACGGCCAGCCCGACAGCACCCCTCGGCCGCCAGTAAGGCCAAGGGGGGTTCCACTCGACAACGATACCTCACCATCATCGTGAAGGAGAGCATCATGAAATACAACACGCTCGGAAATACTGGTCTTTTCGTCTCTGAGCTTTGCCTGGGAACCATGACCTTCGGCGGCCAGGGGATCTGGTCCAACATGGGCAATGTCCAGCAGGAAGACGCCCAAGGTCTGATTACCCGTGCGCTTGACCATGGCATCAACTTCATCGATACCGCCGACATCTATTCCGGCGGCGTCTCCGAAGAAATTGTCGGCCAGTCGCTCAAGAACCTGGGCGTCCGGCGCGAGGACGTGGTGATCGCCACCAAGGTCTGCGGTCCGATAGGCACAGGTCCGAACGAGGCCGGGAACTCGCGGACGCATATCATGAACAGCGTCAAGGCGAGCCTGAAACGGCTGCAGGTCGACTACATCGACCTCTATCAACTGCACAACGTCGATACCGTGACGCCGATCGAGGAAAGCCTGGCAGCCCTCGATATGCTCGTCCAGCAGGGTCTGGTGCGTCATGTCGGCGTGTCGAACTGGTCGGCCTGGCAGATGGCGAGAGCCATTGGCCACAGCGAACGACTCAATCTCGCGAAGATCGCGACGACGCAGAACTACTACACGCTCGCCGGCCGCGATATCGAGCGGGAGATCGTCCCACTGGTCAAGGCGGAGCAGCTTGGCCTTCTCGTCTGGAGCCCGCTCGCCGGTGGTCTCCTCAGCGGCAAATTCGGGCGCGACAAGCAGGGAGGCGAAGGCAGCCGACGCACGACCTTCGACTTTCCGCCTGTCGCGATGGATCATGCCATGCCTACGCCGTCATCGAGGTCATGGAGCGCATCGGCCAGCGGAAGGGCGTGAGCGTCGCTCGCATAGCACTCGCCTGGCTGCTGCACCAAACGCACGTCACGAGCGTGATCATCGGCGCAAAGACGGTCGGTCAACTCGACGACAGCATCCGTTCGAACGAAGTGTCGCTCGACATCAACGAATTGGCCGAACTCGATGCGGTGAGCAAACTCCGCCCCGAATATCCAGCCTGGATGCAGCGAACGCGCCATGCGCCGGAACGACCGCCACTTGCGATCATCCAAGCGGCAGCAGAGTAGCTTGGATCCTGAAGCCCCATTTTTGATCCCTGAAGGTCGCCTCCGCCCCCAGCGACCTTTGTCCGCCGGAGACGCCTGCCCCCCGTTGCAACTCCGGCGGGCGAACCTTTTACCAGTCAACGAAGGAAAGCATCATGTCTAAACCTTGGACGCTGGACGATATGCCGTCTCAGCAAGGCCGCACGATCCTTGTCACCGGAACCGGTGGCCTTGGTTTCGAGGACGCTCTCGCATTTGCCAGAGCCGGCGGCGAAGTGATCCTCGCAGGGCGCAATCCGGCCAAGGGCGCCGATGCAGTTCGGCAGATAAGCGAGATCGTGCAGTGCGCGGCCGTCACGTTCGAGCAAGTCGATCTCGGCAACCTCGATTCGATCGAGGCGCTGGCCGAGCGGCTGAAAGGCCGTCGCGATCATCTTGATGTGCTCATCAACAATGCGGGGGTCATGACGCCTCCGGTGCGCAAGACGACTGACGACGGCTTTGAATTGCAGTTCGGTACCAATTACCTCGGTCACTTTGTCCTGACCGCCCGCCTATTGCCGCTTCTGCTGCGGGCACAAGAGCCGAGGGTGGTGACGCTGTCCAGCATTGCGGCAAGACGCAGCAATGTGGCGATCGACTTTGACGATCTGCAGGCGGCGCGGAGCTACAAGCCCATGCCTGTCTACAGCCAGTCCAAACTTGCCTGCCTGATGTTCGCACTCGAACTTCAGCGGCGCAGCGAGAAGGCCGGTTGGGGAATAACCTCCATCGCAGCCCATCCTGGCATTTCGCGGACGGACCTGCTGCACAACGCACCGGGTCGCCACAGCGCGCAAGGCCTTCTTCGCTCGCTGCTGTGGTTCTTGTTTCAGCCCGCGTCCCAAGGGGCACTGCCGACCCTGTTTGCCGCCACATCTCCGGATGCCCGCGGTGGCAGGTATTATGGTCCTAATCGGCTGAGCGAAACCCGCGGCCATCCTACCGAGGCGCAAATCCCGCCACAGGCGATGGAGCTCCGTGTCGCCAAGAGACTTTGGGATATCTCGGAACAGATGGCTGGCATCGCGTATGAGGACCAAGCGGCAACGGTGGCTGATCAGGTTTCTGGCGCGCAGCTTCTCAGACAAGAGGGCTAAGAATGGACCCGCTCGCAGATCTCGTCGACTGGATAGCGCTCTATGGCATTCTTGGCCTTTTCTCTATCGGGCTTGCAGAGCGATTTGTTCCGGTCCTTCCGTCGTACGGCGTTCTCGTTGCCATCGGTATTGCCGCCAACAACGATGTCTGGTCGATCCACACAGCCGTCCTCGCCACGACCATGGGGAGTTTCGTGGGCGCACTGACACTCTATGCCCTTGTTCTTGCCTTCGGGAAGCAGAGGTCTGCCTCGATGTTGTACGCAGCCGGCACATGGGTCGGACTTTCACGGCAGCGTATCGACCTCACAATCTCGTCCCTGCGTGGCCGGGAGCAATCAATCGCCGTTACGTCACAGCTCATCCCTACCGTCCGTCTTGTTTCACCTTTGGCTGCGGGGCTAATGGGAACAGGCATCATGAAGTTCGCTTCCGGCTTGGCCGTCGGCATCGTCTCGTGGAATGGACTATTCATCGGTGCCGGTTACCTGGCTGTGACGTTACTTCCGGGGATCAATGCGTCGGTGCTTGCTCTGAAAACCCTACTGGTTCTAATCGCAGTGGAAGCGGTCAGCGCCTTGGTATTCCGGTTGCATCTCCGGTACGCCAAGCGCCTTGGTCGAGCAGGAAATGCGCGATGACGAGCAAAACGACCGACGCGCTCCTGTTCTTTCGCGCTTGGCTTTCTGCGCCTCTGCAGGTTGCCTCGGTCACGCCCTCAGGGCGGGCGCTCTCATCACTCATGACCGCTGGAATCTCTGCGGATAGCGGGCCCGTGATTGAACTTGGTCCGGGAACGGGGGTTTTCACCGAAGCTCTGCTTGATCGGGGTGTTCCCGAATCGGATCTCATTCTTGTCGAATACGGCGCGGATTTCGCCCGCCAACTCGCGATGCGCTTCCCGGCAGCGAGAACCCTTCAGATGGACGCCTCGCAACTCCGCAAGATCGAACTTCAGACCTCGGCCCCGATTGGCGCCGTCCTGAGCGGTCTGCCTCTTCTATCGATGCCAACTCGGAAAGTGATCGCCATTCTCGAAGGTGCCTTTTTGCATCTTCGTCATGACGGAGCATTTTATCAGTTCACCTACGGTCCGCGATGCCCGATCCCGAGACCCCTGCTTGATCGGCTTGGCTTGAAGGCGACATTTGTCGGTGGGACACTTGCGAACGTTCCGCCCGCAGCAGTCTATCGTGTGAGCCGGCGAAGACCGCGCGCGCCACTCGGTCGGACGTATGACGTGCCCTTGAGCTTGAGTCCGCATACCTTCCTTTCGTCAGACCTGGACCGATCAGCAGCCTCTGCCGAGACCAGAAATGTCGCTTCCTTCGCGTCGCATTCCATTGCGAAGGAGAGCTAACCAGATTGTGCAGCATCTATCGCCTAATCCTCCCGGTCGGATTGCCCTACCTTGAGAGAGGTTGTGCAGCTTCGGGAGAGTGATCCCGAACAAACGCGGTTGCAACACTCAGGAGGCCAGAACCGATGTCGGACCCGCAAGAAACGCAATTCTTAAACCTCACTCGGCGGCAAGTACTGGAAGCCGGAACGGTCGTCTCGATCTCCGGAGCAATATCGGCTGCGACGGCGCAGGAGCAAATACAAGGGGCGCCTTCTGCTCTTTCAGAGAATGGGATCACGGCTCAAATAGCTTGCCGGATCAACGCGCAGCCAGTCGCACTTGAGATCGATGCGCGCGCATCCTTGCTGGACATGTTGCGCGAGCGATTGGGTCTGGTCGGTGCGAAGAAGGGGTGCGACCACGGTCAATGCGGAGCCTGCACAGTCCACGTGGATGGGCGCAGGGTCGCTTCCTGTCTTACCCTCGCCGCAAAAGTCGATGGCCGCGACGTCACGACGATCGAAGGTATCGCAGGTGCTGACGGTCTACACCCCATGCAACAAGCTTTCATCGACCACGACGCATTGCAATGTGGCTACTGTACGCCCGGTCAGATCATGGCGGCCATCGCCTGCGTGAAGGAAGGCCATGCGTCTACGCCTGAAGACATCAGGGAATACATGAGCGGTAATATCTGTCGATGCGGAGCCTACGTCGGCATTGTCGCTGCGATCGAGCAGGCAGCTCCCCAGATTGAGCGAGGCTGAGCCATGAGGTCATTATCATATGTCCGCCCCAGCAACATCGGGGAAGCAATCGAAGCATTCGCTGTGGCTGGTGAAGGAGCCCGTTATATCGCCGGTGGCACGACCCTATACGACCTGATGAAGCTTGGCGTCGAACGCCCCGCTCACCTGATCGACATCGCCTCCCTCGAAGGATCTGACCGTATCGATACAAGCGGTGAGGTCCTGTTCTTCGGCGCCGGAGCGCTTATGGCGGATGTCGCCGAAAATGAGGTTGTGCGTCGTGACTATCCGGTTTTGGCAGAGAGCCTTTCGAAAGCCGCTTCTCAACAGCTTCGCAACATGGCGACCGTCGGCGGCAATCTGCTGCAGCGAACACGGTGTCCATATTTCCGGAACGGGGCAATCGGCGCCTATCCCTGTAACAAGCGGGCGCCGGGTTCGGGATGCGCGGCGATCGGTGGGCTTGATCGCGGTCAGGCCGTGCTCGGCATCAGTGATGCTTGCACGGCCGTATCACCCGGTGACTGGCCGGTTGCGCTGACGGCGATGGACGCATGGATCGAGCTTCATGGGCCGGACGGAGCACGTTCGATCCCCATCGCGGAGTTCTACCTGTTGCCTGGCGAAACGCCCCATAGGGAGTTCTCGATTGTGGCCGGCGAGATCGTGACCGGGATCTCTGTTCCGAAAACAGAGGCCGGCCGGCGCTCGACCTACCTCAAAGTGCGCGACCGCGAATCCTATGCCTTTGCCCTGGCCTCGGCCGCGGTTGCACTTGCGATGGAAGGCGATCGGGTACGACAGGCGCATATCGCTATAGGCGGCGTCGCCACCCGGCCGTGGCGATCCCATGAGGCAGAGGCCGTTTTGAGCGGACGCGCGATCGACAGGCAGAGTGCATTGGCTGCCGGCAGGGCCGCGTTCGCCAATGCGCAAGCCGGCGCACACAACGCTTTCAAGATCGAACTCGGCGCCCGCACCCTTGCCGACGCCATCATGACCGCCGGAGGAAAAACGCAATGACGCAGGAAAGAACCGCAGACCGTCCCCGGGTCGACGCCTACGAAAAAGTGTCGGGTCGGGCAATCTACGCGGCAGATCAGCCGATTCCCGGTCTGCTACATGCGATGATGGTACCAGCGACGATCGTCACGGGGCGTATCGAGGCAATCGACCTGACTGCCGCGATGACTGTGCAAGGCGTCGTTCGCGTCTTCACGCATGAAGATTTCTCGCAGATCAAGACCACGCTTGCCGCTCGCGGTGCCTATGGTCAGCCCGGCAAGGGCCATCAGCCGATGACGAGCCCGGTCGTGCGCCACCGAGGCGAACCGGTCGCCCTGGTGGTCGCCGAAACGTTGGAGGCCGCCGTCGAAGGCGCGGAAGCCATCAAGGTTCGCTACGCCGAGGACGCGTTCAGCGCCCGCATGGAGGATGACCTTGCCAGTCCGGAACCGGAGCCCGATCGCCAGTTGTCCTCCGGTGATGCGGAGGCAGCCTTTGCTGCTGCAGATCATCATATTGACGTCGAGTATCTACATCCCCAGCAGCATCACAATCCGATAGAGCTGATCTCCACGACGGCCGCATTCGAGGATGGTGAACTCAGAATCTATGAGGGCACTCAGGCGGCTTCGGCTTTTGCCGGCGGTCTTGCGGGCATGATGGGGATGGAGCCGACACGGCTGCGCGGCGTGAGCCCCTATACAGGCGGTGGCTTCGGCCAGAAGAACGGCATCCAGGAGCAGAGCGTGCTTGTCGCAAGCGCCGCGGCGATGCTGCGCCGTCCCGTCAAGCTCGTGATGCCCCGCAGCCAATTGTTCCATACGGCATCCTATCGCCCAAGAAGTCTTCACCGGGTCCGGCTTGGCGCAGATGGACAAGGCCGTCTGCTGGCCGGGCTCTATGAAACGGTCCAGCAGAACAGCCGGTATGATGGATTTGCTTGTGACCACGGGGCCAATCCTCCGCGCATGTATGGCTATGGCGCCTGGCGGGGAAGTGATCGTATCGTCCGGGTTGATACCCAGACCCCCGGCCATCAGCGTGCTCCGCACGAGCATCCCTCGAGCTTTGCCACCGAATGCGCGATGGATGAGCTTGCCGAGGCTGTCGGAATGGACCCCGTTGAACTCCGCCTTGCCAACGATGCTGAAAGTGATCCGATCACGGGCAAGCCCTTCTCATCCCGTTATCTCGCGGACTGTTTGAGACGTGGGGCGGAATTGTTCGACTGGAACCGGCGGATGCGTGAACCGGGCGCTTTGGTTTCGGACAATGGCGACCTCATCGGCCTGGGCGTTGCATGTGGGAGTTACAAGGCATCGATGACGGCCTCTGTGACAACGCTTCGTCTCTTCGCGAGCGGCAGATGCGAGATCGCAACCTCCGGCCACGAAATGGGACAAGGCATCCGCAGCGTCATAGCAGCAGAGCTCATGGATGTTCTCGGCATCGATCCAGAGAAACTCGACATCCGCATCGGCGACACCGGACATGCGCCCCAGCATATAACCGCCGGCTCGTGGGGAACAGGGAGCACTGCGCCAGCTGCGCGAGGCGCTGCTTTGCGACTGCGCGAAGAGCTAAGTCGGCTGATCGGCAACCCATTGTCGCAAGAACCGGTGCATGTCCAGCTCGCCCGAACCCGCCGCCCATTTCTGGAGGTCGCGGTCGATACGATCCCGCTGGGCAAGGACGGACAAGTGATCGAGCAGTTGCGCAGAGGCATTCCGTCCACAACCGGGCCGGAATATCCCGACTTCATGGCGTTCAGCTGGATAGCCCATTTTGCGGAAGTTCACGTGGAGACGTCGACCGGGCGTGCGCGCGTCAGACGCGTCGTCAGTGTTGCCGACTGTGGACGGGTCATGAACCGTCGCACGGCGGAAAGCCAGGTCAGGGGTGGTGTGATATGGGGCGTTGGCGCGGCACTTCGCGAGGTCGGTGAAACGGACCCTCGCTTCGGCGGCGTGCTCAACAACGACCTTGCCGAATACGTCGTGCCGGTCAATGCCGACATCGGTGCGATTGAGGTCGATTTCATCGACCAGCCAGATTTCAAGCTCAATATTTCTGGTGTCAAAGGTCTCGGCGAGGTGGCGATGGTCGGTGCAACAGCGGCTGTGGTCAATGCTGTCTATAACGCGACGGGCAGACGGATACGACATCTGCCAATCCGCATCGAAGATCTGCTGTAGGTCTCGGTGATTAAGTATCCGAAATAGGGAAAGGACATTTCAATGTCCTTTCCCTTACAAAATCCAGCGTTGGTTAAAGGCGACGACCGTGCGACTTTACGGAAAACCTTCCCATATGCGCCGTGCGTTCGCCTCTAGAGCTGAATAGTGCTGATAGGCTGCAGCACCGCTTCTTCCAGAGCAGACATCCGAATCGGATCGGCCACGGCGTAGGCAGGATCGGCAATCATGTTCGCGAAGGCTGACCGATTCGGATAGCGCACCAGCGCCACCGCATCCCAGGATTGACCGGGTTCGGCGCAAAGCGCAGTCGCGCCATCGCCGGCGAAAATGATTTCTGCTCCATACCGGCTTACGATCGGCCCTGCCATGGTGAGGTATTCCAGGTAGCGCTGCCTGCCGCCATCAACTTTGAACCGAAGCAGGTTCAGCATCACGACAGGCTGATCGTCATCGTCGGCAAGGAAACGCTCTATATCGGCGGGGGTGACTTTGATCATCGTTGCACTCCAGTTAAATAGGCTCAGGCCTCGTGAAATTCCCCCGCAAATTATGCTGAGTTTTTCGAACCCTCCATAACGCCGACCCCAGGATAGTTTATCGACCGTACAGAAATGGATCCTTTTCTTGATCTCATCCGGCTCCTCCACCCCAGAGCTGCTCTGTTGGGTCGCGGCATCGATGCCACTGGTGATTGGGGCATAACCTTTCCAGCGCTGGGAGACCTGTTGTTTCTCTGGTTAGAAGACGGCACTTGCCAGTTGATACGACCTGGTTGCGATCCGCTGCCGCTGAACAAGGGCGACTTCGTGCTGCTGCGGACAACGCTTTCCTTCACGCTGACCTCAAATAGGGACGTAGAGCCATTGGACAGCGTCGCGGCAGTGGCCGCCAAACAGCCGGGACGGTTGAGACTGGGCTTCGGTCAGGAAAGACCGATTTCTCTTCACATGGGCAAATTCCTGTTCTCGACCGCCAACGAGGATCTCTTGACGGGGCTTCTTCCGCCCCTCGTTCAGGTTCCCTCTCACTCGCCCAAACTCCACCGGCTTCACAACCTACTCACGCTGATGGAATCCGAAGGCCGCGACCCTGGACCGGCCGGCGAGTTCATCATCGCCCGTCTCGTTGAGTTGGCGCTGGTCGAAATTCTCAGGATGCCTGCTTCGCGCCTTCCGGGACAGACTACCGATCCCGCCAAGCGCGGCCTTCTCGCCGGCCTTCGAGACCCGGTTGCTGGCAAGGCAATTCGTGCCATGCACGCAGATGTTGGGCAAGAATGGACGGTCGATTCGCTGGCGAGGCTTTGCGGTGTCTCGCGCTCGACCTTCGCCACGCGCTTTCATGCCGTCGTCGGGGTCAGTCCGATCTCCTACCTCTTGCGGTGGCGGATAGCGCTTGCCAAGGAGGCGCTCGGGTCTGGAACGGCAAGGATAGAGGAAGTCGCCTTTTCCATTGGCTATAAGTCGGGGAGCGCTTTCAGCACCGCCTTTTCACGCGCTGTCGGCTGTTCGCCGAGGCAGTTCGCTGAAAACTCGGCCCGCTACGCATAACTGCAAAGGCACGTGAAGCCGAATCCGCTCCTATCCAACTACCGCACGGATCAAGCCAAGTCCTTCATGCATAATCGACAACGCTGGCGACATGGTCCCAGCCGGATATCGCAATCTCTGCCACGGCCTGAAGTTCGGCACGATCGGCTCCATCGCGAGCGCGGATCGCCATCCCGCTTTGGACGGTCTGTATGAACCTTGCCAGTTTGGTGGTGTCTGTCGTGGCCATGAGGTCGCCATCGCTGATCGCCCTATCGAAACGCGCCTTCAGAAGATCGAAACCGCCTGCACGTGTCGCACGCATGAGGTCGCCCAGTTCGGAATGCCCTTCGCTACAGACGGACGCAAGAGTCGCCATGCATCCGTGCGGCAGATCGCAATCTCCACCGGTCATGGCGACCGCCGAATCCTGAAGAAATACCAGCGCCGCCTCTCTCGCGGTCGAAGCCTTCCTGAAGCGTGTCCAGACCAAGCCTTCGTAGGTTGTGTAATAATATTTGAGCGCCTCCGCATAGAGCGCATCCTTCGAGCCAAAGGCCGCATAAAGGCTTTTGGTCCCGATCCCCATCGTCTCGGTCAGATCAGCGATCGAAGTCGCCTCGTAACCCTTGATCCAGAAGAGTCTGGTCGCGGCGGCGAGTGCGGCAACACGGTCGAATTCCCGCGGTCGCCCCCGCAAACGCGGGGTTGGCTCTGTATGGCCGGCATAGGTCGAAACATCATTTTGCATCGACCACTGCATAAATGCGTTGACGGCAATTTGCAATGCCGCTAGCTATTTATGCATCGATCACTGCATAAAGGAATTAAAGATGGAATTGCTTGGAAAGCGTGCCCTGGTGAATGGCGGCTCCCGAGGTATAGGAGCCGCGATCGCGATTGCGCTCGCCGAGAAGGGCGCGGATGTCGCGTTCACCTATCAGCGCTCAGCAGACAGGGCTGCATCGGTGGTTCAGACTATCGAGGAAAAAGGACGGCGCGGGCTTGCCATTCAGGCCGACAGCGCCGACCCGGACGCCATCCATCGCGCCGTCGGCCAGACGGTCGACACCCTTGGAGGACTTGATATCCTCGTCAACAGCGCGGCCATCGGAACCGCCGGCATGACTGCGGATCTGGCGCTCGCCGACCTGCAGGCCATGCTTGACGTCAACGTTCGCGCGCCCGTCCTTTTCGCACAGGCGGCGATCCCGCATCTGTCATCCGGAGGCAGGATCATCTCGATCGGCTCCGCGCTTGCGGAGCGTGTTCCATTCCCAGGGGTGACGGCCTACGCCATGTCGAAGTCGGCACTTCTGTCGTTCACACGAGGCCTTTCGCGTGAACTTGGCCCTCAAGGTATTACGGTGAACCTCGTTCTGCCGGGATCGACCGATACGGAGATGAACCCTGCCAATGGCGAGAACGCCGATCATCAGCGGAGCCTCACGTCGCTCGGCCGTTTTGGCGAGCCACGCGAAGTCGCTAGCGCCGTCGCATTTCTGGCAGGTCCAGGTGCGAATCTGATTACGGGTGCGGTTCTCAGTGTGGATGCAGGCTTCAACGCGTGATTTTGGCCTCGCATCGTCCGGACGCCGTGTTTTACGGCGTCCGGCTTCCAACTCGTAGCGTGACTGAATCCTGCCCTTTCCGGCAGCTTTCCTTCGTTACGTCACGAAATCAAACCGTCCGAACCTTCCGTCATCGGTTTGCCTGATGTCGAGGAGCAGCGCCTCGTCAAACAACCTGTCTCCGGCATTTCCGGGCTCTCCGGGGAAATAGAGCTGGGTGGTGAGAACGCGCCTACCCGGACGCTGGACCTTGAAATGAAAATGGCGCGTTCGGCCGGGATCAAGCGCGGGTACGATGGTGTTGAACCACCACCGCCCCTGCGTGTCGGTGAACTGGTGTCCGCGCAGGCGGAACCCCACGCTGTCATAGTCGCCTTTCTCATCGGCTTGCCAGACCTCGACGAGGCTGCCGGCTAAAGGCCGGCAGCGATTGTCGAAGACGAAGCCGGCGACGGTTATTCGCTCGCCTCCGGGTGCATCCGGATAGAGATCCCGGTTGAGCGGTGAGTTCGGCCTGAAGAAGGGACCGGCTTCCCGTTCCAGGGTCGGTTCGTCTCCATCGTCACATGCGGGGGTGAGCGGCAGCTCGGGAGCGGCCTGCGCAAACGCCCTCGTTCTTGCAGCCTCAATGAGAGGCAGCGTCAGAAAGACAGTCAGAAGCGAGCGTCTGGTGGAGGACAAGACCGGTCTCCCAGTGTAATGGCGGGTTAATCGGCGCGCCGTTAAGGCTGCAGGCGTTGCGCGGCGTTAGCCTGCGCCTCCCGGATAAGACCGGCATACATATTCTCCTTGCCGGGATACCACGGCATCGTGCCGATGGACCCAAAGCCGGGAATCGTTTCCATATGTGCGACCATGCGGGCACGCATCCGCTCATCGGGAAGCGGGCCCTTCATCGCCTGGACATTGTCGCTCATGTGGTCGGGGTTGGACGTGCCGCAGAGTACGCTCGTGACGGCAGGATGCGCCATGACCCATTTCAGGAAGAACTGCGCCCAACTCGTCGCTCCGAACTCGGCTGCAAAACCGGGAAGCTCATGGCCCTCGACCACCTTCATCAGGCGGGCCTTTTCGAGCGGCAGATTGATCAGCACGCCGACGCCCTTGTCGGCCGCAGCGGGAAGAAGACGGCGTTCGGCGTCGCGGTTGAAGATCGAGTAGTTCGTCTGGATGAAGTCGACATCATCGCGTTGGACGATCGCCAGGAGCTGGTCCTGCGCCGCCGACTCGTGGTGGGTCACGCCGACATGGCGTATGAGGCCTTCCTTCTTCCAGGCCTTCATGAGCGGGACGACGACCGGCGCATTGGTAATGCTGTGGCATTGCATGAGATTGATCGTGTCGCGCCATGTGCGCATGCGCGATTGGCAGAAGCTTTCCATCGCGTGGCTTTCGTCGCCGAGATACTCTCCCGTTGACCAGACCTTGTTGGCGAGGAATATCTCGTCCGAACCGTCGAACTCTCCCATGAATTGGCCGACGCTGACCTCGGCCGAGCCGTAAAGCGGCGACGTGTCGACCACACGGCCGCCTGCGGCGACGTACCGCTCGAAGACCTGACGCAAAGCGTCGCGTCGGTCACCGGGCTTCAGGTCGAAGGTGAGGAAGGTGCCGAGACCCAGCGCCGTGACCCTTTCGCCGGTCCGCGGCAAGGTGCGGGTAAGAACGTCCGGGTTTGATCCAGTTGTTGGCGACGCCACATTCGTTTCCTGGGTTTGCGCCGCAGCTTGGCTGGCAAATGCCAGCCCTGTCGCCGCCGCGCCCATCGTGCCGAGGAAATCGCGCCTGTTGATCTTTGACTGGTCCATGAGAGCTCTCCTGTTTCCTTAATCGTCAAAACTGCCAGTTGGCGGGGACCCAGGCGTAACCGCCGTCGGTTTTCAAGATCCGGCCGAGGCCGGGGAAGGGAAAATGGAAGCCGAGCACGGGGATACGATCGGCGGCCGCCCTGTCAAAGATGCGCCGACGGGAGGCAAGAGCGGTTTCCTTGTCGCGGTCCGGGCCTGGAAGCCACGGCCTGTCGACGTTGACGACGGGGTGATAGGCCAGGTCCGCCGTCAGCAGCAACTGATCGCTTCCGGAATGGACCAGGAAGGTAGCCATGCCCGGCGTGTGTCCGGATGCGACGATCGTCGTCAGGCCCGGCACGATCTCGGCGCCGGCTTCGTAAAGCTCCACATCGTTCATGAACGGCGTGAGGCTGTTCTTGATGTTTGCGGCGAAGCGCAGGCGGAACTCCTCCGGCACCGGCATGTAGGAGAGATCCGGATCGGTGCGGACGAAGAAGTCCCAGTCCGCCTTCGGGACAAAGACCGTGGCGCGGGGAAAGGCCTTGCCGCCATGTGCGGTTCTCAAGTTACCCACGTGATCAGGGTGAGTATGGGAGATAACGATCGCGTCGATGTCCGCTGGCGCGAGGCCCACAGCCGTGAGGTTATCAAAGATCTGGCCGCCGTTCGGGCCCATGGTCTTGCCGGCTCCGGCTTCGATCAGAATGCGCCGGCCGCCGGTTTCGATCAGCAGCGTGTTGAGGTTGAGTGTCATGTGATCGGCCGGAAGAAAAGCCTGCCGCAGGACCTCCTGAAGCTCGGCTTCCGGCGCATCGCTTGCATAGACGCGCGGCGGGCCACCGATCACGCCGTCGCTCAACACTGTCGCGCTGATGTCCCCGACGCGGAAGCGGTAATGCCCGGCATTGCCAGCGGGCGCGGGCGTGGCCTGGGCGTTGGCTGCGCCGGAACCGGCCAGGCCGGGTATGAGCATGCTTGATGCGCCTGCGACGGCGGACAGCATGACAGCGCGTCTGTTGAGGGTGAAGGCATTCATCGGTCTTCCCTTTCGCATTGGGCACGCTCGGCTTCGCTACGCAGGGGCCTAAATGACCCGCAAAGGAACCGGATGGAGCGCGGCGTTGAACTCTACGCCAACCATGACACCGGACGATTGATCTGATAAGCTGCGCTAAGTTTATCAGCTTGATTAGAAATGCTTCTCAATGAACCCTCTTCGTCTGGACAGCTTCGACGTTTTCGTGGCCATCGTGCGTTGCGGCGGTTTCCGCGCGGCAGCGCTTGAGCGAGGGGTCTCTTCATCGGCCTTGAGCCAAACGATGAACGCCCTGGAAGAGGCTCTAGGTATCCGGCTCCTCAATCGAACGACGAGGAGCGTGTTCCCCACGGAGGCAGGCCAGCGCCTTCTTGAACGCCTGGCACCTGCATTGGGCGACATCAGGCTCGCCATCGCCGAGGTCGATGAACTGCGGGACAGCCCATCCGGCACGCTCAGGATCAACGCGCCCGCGCCGGCCGTCGATCATTTTCTCTGTCCGCTGGTGTTCGATTTCTTGGATGCCTATCAAGAGGTGAAAATCGAGATCATCAGCGATGCGGCCGTCATCGATATCGTGGAGCAGGGTTTCGATGCCGGTGTCAGGTTCGGCAAGCAGCTGGCGCAGGACATGATCGCGCTGCCGCTTGGCCCTGCACTTCGCTACGCCATCGTCGCTTCACCGGATTATATCGGAAGGTGGGGACAGCCGCAGACACCGCACGAACTTGTCAATCACGACTGTGTAAGACGTCGGTTCCCAGGCGGCACGCTCGTCACCTGGCAGTTCGACGAGGCGGGCGAAGAGATTGAAGTCACGCCAACGGGCCGATTGACGGTCAGCTCCGCCCATAACGAACTGCAAGCTGCGCTGGCAGGCAGAGGGATTGCCCATGTCTTGGATGACTACGCCAAGCCGCATATCCAAACCGGCCGGCTGGTGGAGCTTCTCACCGACTGGAGCCCCACCTTACCGCACTGGTTTTTATACTACCCCAGCCGCCGCCTCCCGAGCGCCGCCATGCGCGCCTTTCTCGACTACATGCGGAGCTACGACTGGCAGGCCAGGGGATAAATCCGTTTCCGCCGGCGTCAGATCAGGAATTGATAGCTCACCGGCACGAAGCGGAAACCGTATCGAAGGGCTCTACGTAGCCGGCTGAAGGATGAGGCATGTGATAGCCGATAAACGGAATTCTTTCGGCAGCCAGCATGCCGAATATCCTTTTGCGGCTGTTGGCGGCAGCGCCCTTGTCCATGTCGAAAGAAACTTCCCAATCCGGCTTCTGCAGGGAAGCGACGAAATGGTTCGCCGTGTCGCCGGTCAAAAGCAGGCTGCGGCCTGCCGATTCCAGCAGGAACGCCATGTGACCGGGCGTGTGTCCGGCGGCCACCATGCTCGTCACACCCGGCGCAATCGACGCGCCGGCGCTGATGAAAGTCATTTTCCCCCCGAGGGGCAGGACCTTTCTCTGGATGGCCGTCGCATGCACGGCGGCGGGCGTTCCTGCAAAGTCGGTGAAAGCCCAGAAGTCCCATTCCGCTTGGCTGACGACATATCGCGCCTGGCTGAACGCCGGACGGTCGCCCTCCATGAGGCCGTTGATGTGGTCGGCATGCAGATGAGAAATCGCGACGATTGTCACATCGGCCGGCGTATAGCCAGATGCTGTGATACGGCTCGCCAGGTGTCCGGTTCCGAACTCCCTGCCTTCCTGCCCGTTGCCGGTGTCGAAGAGGATGAGTTCGGTGCCTGTGTTCACCAGGACCGGGTTGAATTGCCCGATCATCCGATCCGACGGCAAAAAGTTGGCGTTCATCAAGGATGCGACCTCGTCGGCACTTTGATCGGCACCGAAGGTCGGATGAGGTCCGTCGAATGTCCGCATGCCATCCAGGATGACGGTGATCTCGAACTTGCCCAGCATGAAGCGATGGAAACCGCTGTTGGTGACCTCTGGTCTTGGTGGAGCGGCTGCGAAGGCGGCGCGGGTCATGATTTGAGGCGTTGAAAGCGCCAACGCGGTTACGGCGGCTCCCGCCTTGAACATGGAACGACGATTGAAGAGCATGGCTTTCCTCCTCCGGATGGCTTCCGTCCTTGGTCTTGACCGAAGGACGGAAGCTCGTTAGCGACAGGTCAAGACCGTGTCCGAACCCCCGCCTGCCGGGCCTCATTTCACGCGCTGGAATTCGATCCTGATTCTGGTCCCGTCCGGTCGCCGGAAATTTTCGGTCATACGGTCGCCATCGACGACGAGCGTGAGATCATCACGTGTTCGCACGCTGCCGATCCAGTTCGGGAATGTCGATCCCTCGACACGGTTTCCGCTGAATTCGCCCTTCTCATCAACGGTGTAGGTTCCGAAAAACCCGATGCTGCGCGCCATGGCCGTGCGATTTTCATCGTCCGTTCCCTCACCACGAACATTGGAAGCAAACGGCGGGATCTCGGCGTCGGTCAGAACCTCCACGAAGTGCATGTCGGGCGTGAAGACGAGAAGACCGTTAGGCTTCTCTCCATAGGCGGCGATATTTTTCCCGCCGGGGTCGATCGTCGCCGACATCATGCGCCAGGTGCCTACGATCTGGTTTTCTGTGGCGGTCTGCGCGAAGGCAGACGACGAAATGCTGACGGCGAGCGCCAAAATGGCTGGTCGGATGGACATGGTGTTTCCTTTCCTGTTCATGAGGTCTGTGTTTCCAGGCGCTTGTCGCGGTTCACAGGTCCTGCCGATCGGCGGAATTCGCCACTTCCCGCTGCGCCTCGATAGCGGACAGGCGTGCCGAGAGCGCCTGTGAGATAGAGGAATAGGCCGTGCTGCCCAATGCCAGCCGCAATGGCGGCGTTGCGCTCTCGGCCGCCGATAGGATTGCGGCGGCAGTGCGCGCGGCATCTCCCTTGATTTCGAAGCTTCCATCGCCGATCGCGCGGCGAACAGCGCCGGCGGGGGTGTCCTCATAGGCGCCCATGGGTTCTGCACGGACGAGATTGGCTCCAAAACTCGTGCCAGTCGGCCCCGGTTCGGCGATGATGAAGTCGACACCGAAAGGCGCCACTTCGTGTGCGACGGATTCGACGAAGCCCTCGATGCCCCACTTGGTGGCATGATAGAGGCTGAAGCCCGGATAGGCGATCTGCCCCCCTTCGGACGAGACCTGGACGATCCGCCCCTCGCCTTGTTTTCGCAAAAGGGGCAATGCGGCACGGATCAGATGAATGGATCCCGTCAGGTTGGTGGCAATTTGCCGGTCGATCTCTTCATCAGTGAGCTCTTCCGCAGCACCGAACAGGCCGTAGCCTGCATTGCTGACGACGACGTCTATCCGACCGTGACGCTTGAAGGCGCCTTCGACAGCCGACCTAATGCTCTTGGGCTGGACCAGATCGAGCGCAACGATGTCCAAACGCTCGCCGTAAGTCTGCCGGACTCGCGTCAGTGACCCTGGCTGGCGAACGGTCGCGACGACCGTATGTCCCTGTGCAAGCAATTGCTGCGTCATCTCCAAGCCGAGTCCCGAAGAAGCGCCGGTGATGAACCATGTCTTTGGCATGTGATCTCCTCATCTGTTCATCTCCGAATGTAGACCTGGAGGATTGGTGATATAAGATTGGCAATATGAGATGAGATGGTGAGGATAAATCACGAATGGTGCGCCCCAGCCTGAACGATCTTGCCGCCTTCGCGGCGGTGGCCAGCCACCGGAGCTTCCGCAGAGCGGCCGACGTCATGGGCGTTTCGCGCTCCGCACTCAGCCACTCGATCATCGGGCTCGAAGGAAAATTGGGCGTCCGGCTCTTCAACCGGACGACACGCAGCGTGTCGCTAACCCAGGCCGGTGCGCGCCTGGTCGCGCGGCTCGATCCGGTTCTTCAGGATCTCGACCAGGCGCTCGATACCCTCTCGGAAGAACGCGGCACCCCCAGCGGCACACTGCGGATAAATGCGAACAAGAGCGGCGCCCGTATCCTGCTCCAAACCGTAGTGCCGCGTTTTCTCGATCTTTATCCCGATGTCGAGCTTGATCTGGTTTCGGAAGGCCGGCTTGTCGATATCGTGGAAGAGGGTTTCGATGCGGGCGTCCGACTGTTCGAGGCGGTGCCCCGAGACATGATCGCAGTGAAGTTCGGCGGCGACGTGCGTTTCCTTGCCGTGACAGCGCCGTCCTACCTCGACGGCAAAGCAAGACCGAACACACCAGACGACCTGAATGCGCATTGCTGCATCCGCCAACGTCTACCGAGCGGAAAGCGCTATCGCTGGGAATTTTCCAAACGCGGCGCCGAAGTCGTGATCGACGTGCCGGGCAATCTCACTCTCGATGACAATGATCTTCTCGTGCAGGCGGCGGCGGATGGGCGCGGTATCGCCTATGTGCCCGAATATTTCGCCCGGCCGTTTCTGGCGTCGGGCCAGTTGGTGACGGTACTTGATGAATGGTGTCCGCCGACACCGGGGCTGGCGCTCTACTACCCGCGCAGCCGGCACGTGCCGTCCCCGTTACGGGCCTTCATCGATCTCCTGCGAGAGGTGGACAAGGCACGATGACGGGCGGTGGGGGAATGGCCTCCGCCCTGTCAGATGGCTCGAGGAAGACCTGCGGCACCCATTGCTTCGAACAGTTTCCGCATCGCGGAGGTTTACCCAATGACTCAAGGCGTCGCTGGTTTGCGGCGCAAGATCATGCCCCCATGGTGCAATGTGTCGGCATCGACGAAATCGCCGTTGGCGGTGAAACCCGTGTCGTCCCAGTACTCGATATGCGTGCCCTCGACTTCGTATCGGCCTTCATAGGCTCGCTCGCGCTGGCCACGGGCTTCGACATAGCGTCCGTTCGGCAGAAGTTCGTGACGAACGCGGTTGTCGTCGGTGACCCACATGCCGACGTAGGGATGGTTCGGCTGCAAATTTGTCTCGCGTGCTTCTACGGATTGAATTGAAAGGGTGGCGGCCACGAGTGCTGCAAATGCCGGTCGCATGGTTTGGCTCCATTAAACGATGAAACTGTCGGTCTGGAGAGGTCGCGCATGGATGCGCGGTGGCGGCTGCGCTTCTTCTCGACCATCGAATTGGTCAATGCGCTCGAGCAGGAGAAGGCAAAGGGCAAGGCAGGTCAGATCGCCGAGACGCTGGTCCGTCTCGATCTGCTGATCCTCGATGAGCTCGGATACCTTCCATTCAGTGCCTCAGGCGGAGCGCTTCTCTTCCACCTGTTGAGCAAGCTTTACGAGCGCACCAGCGTCGTCATCACCACCAACCTCAGCTTCAGCGAATGGGCAACCGTCTTCGGCGACGCCAAGATGACCACCGCTCTGCTCGATCGTCTGACCCACCGTTGCCACATCCTGGAAACAGGAAACGACAGCTTCCGCTTCAAGGCCAGCTCGGCCGCAGCAGCACAGAAGAGAGGAGAAAAGGCCAATCTCTTGACCAAAGCCTGATCAGAAAACCATACTCAGAAGTGGCTCACTTCTCGGTGGAAAAACCGGCTCAGTTCCGCGTGGAAACCAACAGGCCTGGCGTTCAGGAACTGATCGCCGACGGCCTCAAGCGCCGGTTCGACCTCATCCTGACGGAGTCGCTGGACCGTCTTTCGCGCGACCAGGAGGACATTGCCGGCTTCTACAAGCGCATGCGCTTTGCCGGCGTCAGCATCGTCACACTTTCTGAGGGGGAAGTCAGCGAGTTGCATATCGGCCTCAAGGGCACGATGGGCGCACTGTACCTGAAGGATCTCGCCGACAAGACGCGCCGCGGCCTGCGCGGCCGGGTCGAGGACGGCAAATCGGGTGGCGGTCTCTGCTATGGCTACGATGTCGTGCGGCAGATCGACTCTTCTGGAGAGGCCAGCCGTGGCGAGCGAGCGATCAATGACGTGGAAGCCAACATCGTTCGCCGGATCTTCGCGGAATATCTCGCCGGCAAATCCTCCCGCACGATCGCGATGATGTTGAACAGCGAAGGTGTACCGGGTCCGCAGGGCAGCGAATGGGGGCCGTCGACCATCCACGGCAATCCGAAACGCGGGACCGGCATCCTCAACAATGAACTCTATGTCGGCAAATTGGTCTGGAACCGCCTCCGGTACCTGAAGGATCCGGACACAGGCAAGCGCGTGTCGCGTCTTAATCCAGAGAGCGACTGGGTCGTCCAGGACGTCCCCGAGCTCCGAATAATCGACCAAAGTATTTGGAAGCTCGTGAAGGAGCGACAGAACCAGCTGACGTTGGAGCCCGGAGCGCGTTCGGGCGACAACATGAGCCTGAACGACCGCCGGCGCCCAAAACACCTGTTCACTGGTCTGGTCAAATGCGGCTGCTGCGGTGGCGGCTATTCGATGATCTCCAAGGACATGCTCGGATGCACCAATGCCCGAACGAAAGGCACTTGCGACAACCGGCTCAACATCCGTCGCGACACGCTGGAAGCGAGCATCCTGAACGGGCTCGACAAGCACCTGATGGAACCGGAACTCTTCAAGGAGTTTTGCGACGAGTTCACACGTGAGGTGAACAAGGCACGCATGGAGGCCCGTGTATCAATCGAAGCCGCCCAAGCCGAACTCAAACGGGTTGAGCGGGAGCATGAGAAGATCCTCGATCTATATCTCAAGGACGCGATGCCAGTGGATCTGCTGAAGGAGCGTAGCGGCAAGCTCGAAGCGCGAAAGAAGGAACTCGCCGGGATTCTCGATGACGCTGACGAACCGCCGCCCCTGCTGCATCCCAACCTTGCAAAATATTACCACGAGGAGATCGCTGCCCTTCACGACCAACTTGGCAATGAGGAGACACGGGGGCGTGCAGCGCAGATGCTGCGCACGCTCGTCGAGCGGATCGAACTGGTGCCGAATGGCGATGAACTCGCGATTGTGCTGCGCGGCGATCTGGCGGCGATCCTGACGTTCGCCTGCGGCAAGAAGAACCCGCAGTTGCGGATTTCGGATTAACGGGACATCGATTCCGGTAAATCCCGGACAGTCGTTTCACTAAATCGCGGACAGTCTGGCGGGATCGACTTTCGTTCGCCTGGTTGATGTCATTGGTTATTGATTTCGGCGTTTTGCGCTTCGGTCAAGAGCGGTCTTGGTTTTTGCTTCCTCATGCTGTCTCCCTCGAGCGCAATTCGATGGGCGTTATGGACGATACGATCGAGGATGGCGTCAGCGATCGTTGGTTCGCCGATCATCTCGTGCCACTGCGCGACGGGAAGCTGGGCAGTGATCAGAGTGGATTTCCGGCGGTAGCGCTCTTCGAAGATTTCCAGGAGATCGAGCCGCTGCTGATCGCTGAGCGCGTGGGTTCCCCAGTCATCAAGGATGAGCAATTGAACACGCGCGAGCTTGTCGACCAATCGGGGAAACCGCCCGTCGAGGCGCGCCAGCGCCAAATCCTCGAAGAGACGGGGCATGCGGACATAGAGAACGGAATAATCGAGGCGGGCCGCCTGCCGTCCGATGGCGCAGGCGAGCCAGGTTTTGCCCGTTCCCGTTTGTCCGGTCAGGATCAAGTGCTCATGGGCTTTGAGCCATTCGCCTTGGGCAAGCGAGAGGAGCTGTCGGCGGTCGAGGCCGCGATGGGCGGCGAAGTCGATATTCTCGATGCAAGCGTCGGGGAAACGCAGTTTGGCGATTGCAAGCCGGTTGGTCAGGCGCTTGTCGCCGCGCACGGCCATCTCCCGATCGAGCATCAGGCCGAGCCATTCATCGCGGTTGAGATCGATGCCCTCAGTTTGATTGGCAAGGTCGCGATATGCTGCCGCCATGCCGGATAGGCCGAGCGCATGCATCTGGTCGAGGGTTGGATGTGTGAGCATGTGAGTATCTTCCTTTCTTCACTGGTAATAGGAGCTGCCGCGGATGTTGCCATGCACCGGGGTGGGCTTGACCGGCTCAACACCAGGCGGGGTCTGATCGAGACCGGATTTGAGGATGGTGCTGACGGAGGAATAGCTGAGCGCATTGATCGTCAGTGCCCGATCGCACGCCGCTTCCAGACGCTCGGGGCCGTACCGGCGCGCAAGCGATAGAACGCCTTGAGCGGCGCGGTATCCTTGCTGAGGATGAGGTCTATCGCGCATCAGCCGCTCGATCAGGATTGCAGCGTTGCGGCCAATCTTTGCAGCTTGCTTGATGAGGCTCGCAGGTGTCGTGTTGGCATAATGCTGATGTGTCTTCGGCATGTGCTCGTTGACGGTGACATGACCGCCCCGCTGCGACGTCCGGCGGTGGCTGGCGACGCGTTGGTGATCATGGAAGATCTCGACGATCCGGCTTGTAAGCCGGACATTGACCTTGCGGCCGATCAGGCGGTGCGGCACGGAATAGAAGGCCTTGTCGACCTCGACATGGTAGTCGGGATGAACCTTTGCCGACTTCCATTCGGAGTATTCGAATGGCGTTGCCGGCAAGGGCGCAAGCGCGTCTTGCTCGATCTCCTCGAAGAGCTGCCGCCGGGATTTGCCAACCCGGCGCATCGGCCGGCTATTGAGATCGTCGAGAAGCTGGCTGATCCGCACGTTGAGATCGACAAGGCTGAAGAAACGGTCGTTTCTCAGCCGCGCCAGGATCCAGCGCTCGACGATGAGAACGCTGCCTTCGACCTTAGCCTTGTCCTTCGGCCGTTTCGGACGGGTCGGCAGGATCGTCGTGTCGTAATGCTCGGCGAATGCCGCAAAAGTGGCGTTGATGGTCGGCTCGAACCACAAGGGCTTGGCAACGCCGGCCTTGAGGTTGTCGCAGACGATGGCTTTCGTCACACCACCGAAGAAACCCAGCGCCCGCTGCTGACCCTCGATCCAGTCCGGCAACCGTTGAGTGAAGCTTGCATAGGCGAAGGTGTACAAGGAGGCTGGCAGAACCGCGACGAAGATCTGCGCCAGCCGGATTTCGCCCGTCACCGGATCGATCACCGGGACGGTTTGGCCGGCGTAGTCGGTCTGCATCGCCGCGCCGGCTGTGTGGCGATTGCGGAAGGTGGCGTTGGCGCGCTGTTCGAAAGCGGCGAACCGCTCGCAGAACCACGTGTATCCGTAACCGTTGGGGTGCCGTTCGCGATATTCCTGCCACAACAGCGTCAGTGTCACGCCCTTCCGCTTCAATTCACTGGCGATCTTGCCCCAGTCGGGTTCGTGCATGTCCTGGGGCGGACGGCCGCGACGATGGAACAGGCGGCGCTGCAGAATGCCATCATCGTCCAGCCCAGGCGGCAACGGCCAGCCTGTCAGCCCGGCCTCACGCGCCCGCAGCAGGTAGGTCGAAATGGTCGTTTTGCTGATCTTCAGCCGTTCCGATATCGCACGAACCGAAAGCCCCTGTTCGTACGTCAGTCGCAATATCGATCGAATGTCCTTCACGTCAGTAAGTCTCGCCTGCTTCCGTCTCGCCATTCATCAGCCCCTCGTTCAAATCGAGGTCCAGAATGGCAAAACGGCGCGTGCGAAAGTCGATCTCTTTATCCCGAAAGACTGTCCGGGATTTACCGGAATCGCTGTCCGCGAATTAGCGGAAATGCTGTCCCGGATTTAGTGAAATTGCTGTCCGGGATTTAATGGAATCCCTGTCCGCGAATTACCGAAACCCGCACCCGCAGTTCCGCGAACAGACGGCAGTCCTTAAGGAACTGATGGGAGAAGCTGCGGTTTCCGGCACCCAGAAACGCAAAAAGCCCCACGGAGGGGGCTCTTTGGGATCGCAGGGATCGTTGGTTGCGGGGGCAGGATTTGAACCTGCGGCCTTCAGGTTATGAGCCTGACGAGCTACCGGGCTGCTCCACCCCGCGCCAAGCGTAAATCCCTTTGGGATTTATCGCGGTGATGTAAGCGCGAAGCGCTTGCATCTTCTGCCTGATCAACTTGGTTTTGCCAAGTTGTTTCATGTGAGGGACGCACCGGTGATATAACGGGACGTTTTCCTCATATTCACATCAGTTCTGCAAAGCAGAAAGGCCGCTTTGCGGGCGGCCCTTGGGATCGGCATGGGCCGTTTGTTTTCGTGATGAGAAGATTGTTTGCTTTGTTTTTTCAGCGGCATTGCCTTTAGCAGACCTGGCAGCGACCTACTCTCCCGCGTCTTGAGACGAAGTACCATTGGCGCAGGGGTGTTTCACGGCCGTGTTCGGAATGGGAACGGGTGCAGCCACCCCGCCATGACCACCAGGTCGGCTAAGGGCAATGCTCCGGCCGTTGAGGCCGGAGATTGTTGAGAAGCTGGATTTTTTGGGAGCGAATAGGGAGTAGCGAATAGCGAATGGTTGTTCGCGTTTGCTTCTCTGTTATCGCTGGATGTGAACACGTCTTTGGCTTGAAGAGCGATCAGGATGCGCGATTTCTATTCGCTACATCCTATTCGCCATTCGCTCATTTTGATGAGCATGGTCAATGAGAACGATCAAGCCGATCGGGCGATTAGTAAGGCTAAGCTTCATGCATTGCTGCACGTCCACACGCCTCCTATCAACGTGGTCGTCTTCCACGGCCCTGATAGGGAATACTCGTTTTCAGGGGGGTTTCCCGCTTAGATGCCTTCAGCGGTTATCCCGTCCATATATAGCTACCCTGCTATGCCCTTGGCAGGACAACAGGTCCACCAGAGATATGTCCATCCCGGTCCTCTCGTACTAGGGACAGATCCTGTCAATATTCCTACACCCACGGCAGATAGGGACCGAACTGTCTCACGACGTTCTGAACCCAGCTCACGTACCGCTTTAATTGGCGAACAGCCAAACCCTTGGGACCTGCTCCAGCCCCAGGATGCGATGAGCCGACATCGAGGTGCCAAACAACCCCGTCGATATGGACTCTTGGGGGTCATCAGCCTGTTATCCCCGGCGTACCTTTTATCCGTTGAGCGATGGCCCTTCCACGCGGGACCACCGGATCACTATGACCGACTTTCGTCTCTGCTCGACTTGTCAGTCTCGCAGTCAGGCGGGCTTATGCCATTGCACTCGACGAGCGATTTCCGACCGCTCTGAGCCCACCATCGCGCGCCTCCGTTACTCTTTCGGAGGCGACCGCCCCAGTCAAACTACCCACCATACACTGTCCCGGACCCGGATGACGGGCCGCGGTTAGACATCCATGACGATAAGGGTGGTATTTCAAGGATGGCTCCACGAAGACTGGCGTCCCCGCTTCAAAGCCTACCACCTATCCTACACATGCCGACACGAATGCCAGTGTAAAGCTATAGTAAAGGTGCACGGGGTCTTTCCGTCTAACCGCAGGAACCCCGCATCTTCACGGGGAATTCAATTTCACTGAGTCGATGTTGGAGACAGCGGGGAAGTCGTTACGCCATTCGTGCAGGTCGGAACTTACCCGACAAGGAATTTCGCTACCTTAGGACCGTTATAGTTACGGCCGCCGTTTACTGGGGCTTCGATTCAGAGCTTGCACCCCTCCTCTTAACCTTCCAGCACCGGGCAGGCGTCAGACCCTATACGTCGTCTTTCGACTTCGCAGAGCCCTGTGTTTTTGATAAACAGTCGCTACCCCCTGGTCTGTGCCACCCCAAAATGGTTGCCCAATCTGGGGTCACGCTTCTTCCGAAGTTACGCGTGCAATTTGCCGAGTTCCTTCAACATCGTTCTCTCAAGCGCCTTGGTATGCTCTACCTGACCACCTGTGTCGGTTTCGGGTACGGTCTATAAGGTGGAGCTGTTTCCTGGAACCGCCCCGCTGCCCACTCAATCCAATAAGAGTGAACAACTTTCGCGATCCGTCACTACCACCAGGCCCACGAATATTAACGTGGTTCCCATCGACTACGCATGTCTGCCTCGTCTTAGGGGCCGGCTAACCCTGCTCAGATTAACTTTAAGCAGGAACCCTTGGTCTTTCGGCGAGAGGGTCTCTCACCCTCTTTATCGTTACTCATGTCAACATTCGCACTTCCGATATCTCCAGCAGCCCTCACGGGTCCGCCTTCACAGACTTACGGAACGCTCCGCTACCCCTATGTCTTCGTTAGAAGATCATAAGCCTCAGCTTCGGTGCATGGCTTTAGCCCCGTTACATTTTCGGCGCAAAGACCCTTGATTAGACCAGTGAGCTGTTACGCTTTCTTTAAATGATGGCTGCTTCTAAGCCAACATCCTGGTTGTTTTGGGATCCTCACATCCTTTCCCACTTAGCCATGACTTGGGGACCTTAGCTGGAGGTCAGGGTTGTTGCCCTCTTCACGACGGACGTTAGCACCCGCCGTGTGTCTGCCGAGTAGTACTCTCAGGTATTCGCAGTTTGGTTAGGATCAGTAAGACGGTGAGTCCCCATAGCCCATCCAGTGCTCTACCCCCTGAGGTATTCGCTCGACGCTCTACCTAAATAGATTTCGCGGAGAACCAGCTATCTCCGAGTTTGATTGGCCTTTCACCCCTAGCCACAAGTCATCCCAATCTATTGCAACAGATGCGGGTTCGGCCCTCCAGTTGGTGTTACCCAACCTTCAGCCTGCTCATGGCTAGATCACTCGGTTTCGGGTCTAATGCAACTAACTTAATCGCCC